>NZ_JARPMK010000005.1:0-448630 GCF_030263855.1 Pseudomonas sp. ChxA | reverse complement strand
ACAACGACGGTTGCATAATTGCGCTCACTGATGAAGCAAAAGCGCTAGGACTTAGGATGGGTGACCCCTACTTTAAGATCAAAGACTTCTTGAGAGATAACGGAGTTGTAGCATTTTCTAGCAACTACGCTTTGTACGGCGACATCAGCTCAAGAGTTCAGCAAACCATTGAAAGTATGGTCCCGCGGGCGGAAGTTTACTCAATAGATAAGAATAAGTTGCATACTGTGGACGCCCAAACGTAGATCTTGTCCCCATGGACATTGACGCTTGCTCTTACAGAGATTCCACTTGCCTACCGTCGAACACATTCACTTCAGTCCGCATGACCTTTCTGTCAAAGACCGCCTGATTACCTACTCGCTGAATAGCTCCCGTGTAGTGATCGAAGGTCTACCACAAATATTCTGGGAAGACGGCTTGCCTTGGAGAGAAGCCAATCTCTGGGCTATGGAGAGAGTCACCAATGGTGAGGCACTCCTTAAGACCGTTTCTAGCAACCTGAATGGGCTGTTGAACTACGCGAAGTTTTTGGAGAGTCGCGGGCTTCAGTGGTTTGAGTTTCCGTCTCGAAAGGCTGATCGATGTCTTGTTCAGTACCGTGGGGCGCTTATCAAGGCTCGCGATGCTGGTCATATCAGTCCCGCTACGGCCTCCGAATACATGCGTAATTGCATCAGTTTCTACAGGTGGGTTAGGAGGCGTGGCCTTCTAAGCCCGTTATTGCCGCTGTGGAAAGACAAGCGCTATTTCATCAAATACTTTGACCAGGTCGGCTTCGAGCGGACGCTAGCTGGCACCACCACCGATCTTGGTATTCCAAACCGAAAACGCATTTGGGTCACTTTGGAAGGTGGGCTATTTCCAGTCTCTGCGGTTGATCGAGACACCATTCTTGATTTCGCAAAACAGAGCGCCTCACCCGAGCTTTACCTGATGTTGGCTTTAGGTTTCTTCACGGGTATGCGACTGGGAACGATCTGTGACCTTCGTATCGATACGTTGGAGCGTGCCCTACATGATCCGTCTGCTAAAGGTCTGCTTCTGCTATCCGTAGGGCCAGGTGCGTCCCCGCCCGTGCATACCAAATTTGGAGTAACTGGCCAGGTATGGATTCCCGAAGCTTTGTGTTCAGAAGTCTTGGAGTACGCCAAGGGTCTTCGCAGGTTGACTCGCGAGGCACTTGCTGCTGGCGAGCATCAAGACTTGGTGTTCTTGACACGTTTCGGAAACCCTTTTGGACGTCGCAACAGTGATCAATCTTCGGCCATAAACGTTGAGATGTCATCGCTTAGAAAATTAGGCATCGCGTCGGGCATCAAAA
Source organism: Pseudomonas sp. ChxA (assembly GCF_030263855.1). Classification (NCBI taxonomy): domain Bacteria; kingdom Pseudomonadati; phylum Pseudomonadota; class Gammaproteobacteria; order Pseudomonadales; family Pseudomonadaceae; genus Pseudomonas; species Pseudomonas sp. ChxA. The sequence goes on along the minus strand of NZ_JARPMK010000005.1, from coordinate 447,306 downwards.
CGCTCAGGAAGTTTCGCTTCCACCAATCCCGATGCACCTTTGGAACTGAGTTAGCTAGGCTCGCTTTAGCAAATTGCACTGATGTGGCGATAGTGATTGCTACTGTCAGCAATGCATTGCTTCACGGTCGAAATTCGGAGGCTACCACCTTCAAATACATCAAATTTGTGCAAGCCGCACCTGCTAAGCAGGCCATTGCGAACAGCTTCATGACTGCGTTTACAGGGATTTCTTCAATGCAGGGAGCAAGCGATGAATAATCTGACGTTTTCAGACCTGACGTTTCCAATGCTTGAGTACGCGAAAAATCAGACGCCCTGGGATATGGCACCACTTTTATACAACGGTGGTGCTAAGGAAACTCTGAAAAAGACTTTCTGATTTGGCAAAATACCGCGACCCCACCCACCGAGTTTCCCGATGAAGCAGATGACCTTCGCCGACGCCGAGTACGCTGGCAAGCGCAAGCAAACCCGCAAGGAGTTGTTCCTGATCGAGATGGATCGGGTGGTGCCGTGGAAGGGCTTGATTGCTTTGATCGAGCCACATTATCCGAAAGGTGAAGGTGGCCGTCCGGCCTACCCGTTGATGGCGATGCTGCGTGTGCATCTGCTGCAGAACTGGTTCGGCTACAGCGATCCAGCGATGGAGGAAGCGCTGTACGAAACCACGATCCTGCGCCAGTTTGCCGGGCTGAACCTGGAGCGCATCCCCGACGAAACCACCATTCTCAACTTCCGCCGCTTGCTGGAGAAACACGAGCTGGCGGCCGGCATCCTCGCTGTCATCAATGGCTATCTGGGCGACCGCGGCCTGTCGCTGCGCCAGGGCACCATCGTCGATGCAACGCTGATCAATGCGCCCAGTTCGACCAAGAACAAGGACGGCAAGCGCGACCCGGAAATGCACCAGACCAAGAAGGGAAACCAGTATTATTTTGGCATGAAGGCCCACATCGGCGCCGATGACGAATCGGGTCTGGTGCACAGCGTAGTGGGCACGGCGGCCAATGTGGCGGATGTCACCCAGGTGGACAAATTGCTGCATGGCGACGAAAACGTGGTCTGCGCCGATGCAGGCTACACCGGTGTCGAAAAGCGGCCCGAGCATGAAGGACGTGAAGTTATCTGGCAGGTGGCGGCACGCCGCAGCACCTACAAAAAACTCGATAAGCGCAGCGTGCTGTACAAAGCCAAGCGCAAGATTGAAAAGGCCAAGGCTCAGGTGCGCGCCAAGGTCGAGCATCCGTTCCGGGTAATCAAGCGCCAGTTCGGTTACACCAAGGTGCGCTTTCGCGGCTTGGCCAAAAACACGGCGCAACTGGTGACACTGTTCGCTCTGTCGAACCTGTGGATGGCGCGCCGACATTTACTGACGAATGCAGGAGAGGTGCGCCTGTAATGCGGGAAATGGCCACCGGAGTGGGGTCCGGGTGGCGAAAACGTAAGAAATACTCGTCGAATTGATTGTTTTTTGATCATTTGGCGAGTTTAAAAGTTGCGCTAGGTGGTATGCCGGGGAAATACATGGCTACTTCAGACCATCCCTAGAACGGCAGCGATCTTTTTGGCATCAGCTCCCTCAAGAGCATGTTTCCACACAGCGGCTGACGAACAGTCCAGGCCTTCACCAGGCATCACCGGAGAAAGGCGCGTGTGAAGTCGAATGTGAGCTTTCGGACCACACGCCACCGCCTGTTTCATTGGGCGTTGACCATGCAGCAAGCTCACCATGTCAATGCCCAGAGCACCGGCCAATAAAATGTATTTGAGCGGATGGTGGGAGGTTATTGGCGTACGAAGCAGCTTCATGACCCATGAGGCGGGTGTACCTGCACGAACTTCTCCGAGTATAGAAAATTCCCATTCTCGCGGGAGTGCAGCAAAAAAATCGGCCATGTGCTGCGCCAGCATGTGCAGGTGCAAGCGATGGTTATCAGAGGCAAGGTTAAGCTGCGTTGCCCTTTGTAAAAGCGTGTAGCGCACCGCCTCCGCCGACAAAGCACTGACTTCAGACTCGATGACCTGAAGTGATCGCAACGCTATTTCGTGAAGCGGCGGCATGCGCAGCAACGGGGTATCGAGAAGTACCGTGTGTGCTTGCACATTCTCATCACTCGGCAGATTGAGTTGTCGAGAGCTACGGCTGGACCAGCGAGGATCAAGGATCCTAAGTGACGTGCCGTGATGCGGACATACCAGCACGCCTGGAAGCATGTGGACCCTGTGCCAGTAAGCAACTCCCCGTTGGGCCTGATCTTGGGCGATACATTCTGGGCATAACCGCACTCGGGAGGCGAATCCAATACGGCTCGCGTTGACGCCCAGCTTCAACATCAAGCCCTTCCCATCGGCAGTCATCAGCGTCCGAGCGTGTTCTACCTGGCTCATACTCAAAAACGGCGCATAGTAGGGTAATAGCGTGTGACGCATGAGGACCTCGGCTATCGATAGCTCGGTACCGCTGGGTAGCGCGTCGACAAACTCCCCTAAATGACTTGGGAATGCCACATTTTGCGAAAATGCTGCCGCCGATTTCAGTCCGGCAAATGCTTCTTGGCAATTACGAACACCGCAAAGACGGGCATAGCGAGAAATCACGCTGTGCAGCGTCTCGTCGGGAAACGCGGCGGGGAAGAAATGGAGTTTAAGGTGCACTTCGCCACCTCCCGACTCACGCTTTGTGGTACATCGGTGAGAACTCAAACAGGTCCTCGTTGAGCCAGCCCGCAGCGCGCAGAGCATCGAGGGGAGCGTCATGTTCGCTTAGCGCTGTAGCCTCTGAGTTTTCCACTGCAGTAGCAATTGGCGATGGGTGGCCTTTCGCAAGAATGGTTGGAGATGGGTCTACCGGCTTCTCACGGGATACAACACTTCGAAGCAAGGCAAGGCGATCCTCTCGTGCCAAACCATCGAAGACCATCATTTCGCTCAGCTGATCCTCAATCGGCAGCAAATCGTCGAACTGTCGCATCCGCTTCGGATCTCGGCTACGCAGAGCTGAAAGGGCTGGCTTTAGAATCTGCATTTTTGAGTTGCTTACCTTCACCAGGACCTCGGCAGTCAAACACTCCGAGCCACTCTGGACCGCATAACGCTGACTCAATACCAGCAGCTTGACCAGGAAATCTGTGACGCCTTGAGTGTGCTCATACAGCGTGTCGAAAATCTCGTCGGTCAGCTCAGCAGTCTGTTTGCACCACTGATAGCTCCAGAGATTTTCGACTAACAACCGCCACTCCTCATCATCTTTCTCGAATCGTTTGAATTCCAGCGTACCGGCACCACAGACTCGGCGGGCAGTCCGCATGACTTCTGAGAACAGGCTAATCGTAGAGTTCGTGCCACTGAAAACGACCGGGATACCAATGTTGTTAACCAAGTGCAGAAAGAAATTCAGCATGCTCTCCTTACCACCGGTTTTCGCCAAGTGGAGGTTTTGCAGCTCGTCGATTAACAAGGCGCCGATGAAAAACGTGCTGGCCACCTGCTCCATCTGTTGCAGCGCATCATTGATGTTTCGATGCCTGTAGCGCTTGTGATAGTCCTTGTCTCCTAGAGCGTCACCAACTGCATAAAAAAACTGCTGGCAAAATCCAGCCAGCGATCCATCCCGAGGGCAGTCAAGCTTCAGCCAAGTGATTTGGGTATGAACAAACTGCTTTCCCTCATAACGCTCATGACGGATTGTCTGTGGATAAAGGCTCAAAATGGCGTGGAGTGCCGTCGACTTGCCAATGCCGCTCAGGCCGACGACGGTGAACGTTTCTGCAGTGGACTTGAACGCATCGTGGTAACGCTGAGCCCCCGATAAAGAATGCAAATGCCGGACGGTAGCGGGCGACATCGGGTTACGCCCAACATACCCTCGACGGATGAGCAGTGAAAACAGGGCCTCCAGTTCCAGGTGTAACAAAAACGGCTGCACCACGGTTCTCAACCGGTCGATACAGTGAATTCGAGTGGATCCTTCGAGGGTCAGCTCTTTCGGATCCACCGGCTGAGGAAAATTCGAGATCAGCTCAATAGCCGCCGCCTCCGACAATATCGGAGGCAAAGCTTCGATAAGCGGATTGCCCGCATACTCACTTATGTCCTGTTTGACGTAATTGGCAAACGTCTGCGCACCTTTCATTTTGCCTGTCCTGGCCGAATTCTTTTGAGCAAATCGATAACCTGCGCAGTTCGCTCGCCGGCATATGAGTCATGCGCTTTCGGTGTCAATTCAGATTGAAGTGAAGCTGGCTCCGCCCTGACGCCTTCAGGAACAACCGCATTTTCACGCTCACGGAGACGTTCTTCTGCGCGGTTCTCGCGGATGTTCCCAGTGGCCTCTGCCTTGGTGGGCGGAGCAGGTTCCAATTTTCGTTCTGCGAGCGCATGACTGATGATCTGGTGGACCTGATCGCTAAGCTGGACACGGCTTTCCAGCTCGGCTCGCCGGCGAGTAGGCGGTTTTTGGCGATAGGCTTCGAGCAGATCAAAAATCTCGTCCGAGCGGTAATTCGCGTAACCGGCATCCGATCGTCGAAGATCACAGCGGATAAACTGCTTGGCCTCTCCCTGGATCCAGATGTGCGCCGCAGAGTTCGGATCGAACCAACACTCTATTGACCAAACGCCCCCTTTGCGAGCCTTGGCAAACCAATCTTTCTCTATGGCCATATCACACACGTAGTGCATGCCGCGAAACATCACCCCGCCCTTTTGAACGGTCGCGCGCTCGCGCGGCAAGAGATGGAGGTAAACCAGCTCGTCGGGACGTTTGTTGGATTCGATCAGGTCGTTTTCGCAGGCCCAATTCCATATCCCGTTGGGCGTAGGTTCAACGCCGTCATTCATCATCGCCTGAGTCAGTCGGTCAGGCTGTCGATGGTGCCGGTTATAGTGGAGCACGCAATTGATGAGTATCTGGGTGAACTCTTTGAGGTTCAGCGTGGCATCGAGCCGGTAATCTCGCTCGCCTCGCTCTTTGTCTCGCGCAGCTACCCCGCCAGGTAGCCATCTGATACCCGTCAAATCATTCAAAATGCCAAACCGACTTTCTACCATAGGCTTCCAATCAGGCCGATAAGGCGGAGCAGTGCCCATCTCAATTCCCAAGCCTGACGATAGCCCCTCTGCTGCCAGTGACAACATCTCTCCCCTGTCGGCGTAAATCTGGTGGGGCAGGTGGTGACAATTCCAATCATCTGAATTGATTTCAACGCCGTTCTGAGCGCAGAACTCGACTTTGGAGGTAAACGCGTTGAACAGCGCTTGCCTCGCCCCGTTCCAACTGGGACCTTCCAATCCTACATAGAGGCCAACAATCATTCCGGAGAAACTATCCACAACGATATAAACTACGGGCCGGCCAATGAGCATCCGTCTAGAGTAGCTGTTGACCAAATAAATATCGGCAATAGTTGCGTCGATTTCGAACTGATGACACGGTCCACGCAGCCAATCGCGAACGGTACCTGAAAGCGGACGGCAGTCCTTTAACCACTTCCTCAACCCTTTACGGCCACGCTCGGTTTCAATTTCGTCGAAAAAAATCTGTCCCCAATATCTGAACTGCCTCAGGCTGGGCAGCTCTAAGCTAGGCAGCAAACGAAGCTCTTCTTCACTGTTTTTAGAGATGTCTCGAACCGAGTAGAATCTTCTCAACATTTCGTCATATGCGCTCGAAATAGAAGACTTTTTATCTTTTACATAAAGGGAATACCCAACTCGGATGCATCGTTTATCAACCGCACCGAGCATCTTGGAAGGCGCAGTAAGAACGCCTTGAAACTTAGGCTTTCGCCCTGGAGGCCTACTTGGATCATATTTTCTATCGGCAACACCTACCGCCGAGTAATTATTAAGCAATGAGTTTCGAACTTGACCATAAAACCAATATCGGTAAAGAAGCCGATAGATAGTTTTTCGCTGGATTCCGAGCTCTGACGCCCGTTTGCTAACAAGCCGGCCTAACTCCCCCCGTACAAATATTTGTCCTGGATATTCAGGATCTAGGGATGGTCTGAAGTAGCCATGTATTTCCCCGGCATACCACCTAGCGCAACTTTTAAACTCGCCAAATGATCAAAAAACAATCAATTCGACGAGTATTTCTTACGTTTTCGCCACCCGGACCCCACTCCGGTGGCCATTTCCCGCATTACAGGCGCACCTCTCCTGCATTCGTCAGTAAATGTCGGCGCGCCATCCACAGGTTCGACAGAGCGAACAGTGTCACCAGTTGCGCCGTGTTTTTGGCCAAGCCGCGAAAGCGCACCTTGGTGTAACCGAACTGGCGCTTGATTACCCGGAACGGATGCTCGACCTTGGCGCGCACCTGAGCCTTGGCCTTTTCAATCTTGCGCTTGGCTTTGTACAGCACGCTGCGCTTATCGAGTTTTTTGTAGGTGCTGCGGCGTGCCGCCACCTGCCAGATAACTTCACGTCCTTCATGCTCGGGCCGCTTTTCGACACCGGTGTAGCCTGCATCGGCGCAGACCACGTTTTCGTCGCCATGCAGCAATTTGTCCACCTGGGTGACATCCGCCACATTGGCCGCCGTGCCCACTACGCTGTGCACCAGACCCGATTCGTCATCGGCGCCGATGTGGGCCTTCATGCCAAAATAATACTGGTTTCCCTTCTTGGTCTGGTGCATTTCCGGGTCGCGCTTGCCGTCCTTGTTCTTGGTCGAACTGGGCGCATTGATCAGCGTTGCATCGACGATGGTGCCCTGGCGCAGCGACAGGCCGCGGTCGCCCAGATAGCCATTGATGACAGCGAGGATGCCGGCCGCCAGCTCGTGTTTCTCCAGCAAGCGGCGGAAGTTGAGAATGGTGGTTTCGTCGGGGATGCGCTCCAGGTTCAGCCCGGCAAACTGGCGCAGGATCGTGGTTTCGTACAGCGCTTCCTCCATCGCTGGATCGCTGTAGCCGAACCAGTTCTGCAGCAGATGCACACGCAGCATCGCCATCAACGGGTAGGCCGGACGGCCACCTTCACCTTTCGGATAATGTGGCTCGATCAAAGCAATCAAGCCCTTCCACGGCACCACCCGATCCATCTCGATCAGGAACAACTCCTTGCGGGTTTGCTTGCGCTTGCCAGCGTACTCGGCGTCGGCGAAGGTCATCTGCTTCATCGGGAAACTCGGTGGGTGGGGTCGCGGTATTTTGCCAAATCAGAAAGTCTTTTTCAGAGTTTCCCTAGCAGAGGGGCGATGACGGCCCACTTTTCGTCCCGGCCTTGCTTGGCTCTCTCATCCAACTGCTCCTCAAGCACAAGCATAAACTCGGGCGTGGTGATGGCTGCTGGTTTGGTGTGACCAGACGCTAGCGAGCGACGCAGCTCATCAAGACCAACAGCGTACGGCTGCCGGGGAGGGTCAGCTAGATCTATCACAACTGCTAAGTCATGCGTTTCATCCTGGTAAATGAGCCTGGCTATCGTAGAGATGACCGACAGATCGGTAACAGGCTCGAAAACGTCATTAACGAGAACAGTCATGACATTTTCTCCATCAACGATACTTGGGCAGGGATCTGGAAAACTTCGAAGTCAGGAACTAGACCAGTAAGGTGGAGAGGAGTGTTAACCAAATCTATTTTCAGTATCTTGTTCCAAACCAGATGGAAGAAAATTGCTTGAGCATCTATATAGGAAATGGACAGAAGGCATGCTATTTTTCTTAGACAGGTGGCCAAGGTCCACGAATATTCCCGGCTGTTTGCTAGGCAGTCGATAAAATTCGAATGCAACGGGACTTTCATTAAATCGCGATGCAGCTTCGAGTATTTTCTGATTAGTCCAAGATTTTTTATCAAATCTCGTGTAAAAAACTCATCTGTGACGATCTTCCAATCAACACCTTGGCTATGCCAAAAGCGCTTTTCAATCTCAAGTTTTTCAAGCGTGCGGTTACTTCCTTTGCCAACTAGGTCGGATCGATACTTCACAGTTCTAGCTACCGACTTAAAGTTTCCGTTCAAGTCCTTAACAGTTAGCAGGAAATCTGTTGTCATTACATAGGGCAGTGTCGTTCTAGGGTATCTGGGATAACGTACATCTATTGCCGACGCTATCGCTTGCGCACGCTCTGTAGGTAGTAACGGATATTGCTCACGGATATCCACGACGTTTTCAGAAAATTCACACACAAGGAAGTACGAACGCTCGAGATCTGACAGTAGGTGATGAATCCTCTCGATCTTCACACCTTGGATCTTGTGCGAACGACCTATCGACGGGACATCTTGTACCCGCAGCCAAGGCACGTAGCTTGCCCCGGCGCCTTCGCCAAATCCATTTGCAATATGCCGTTCAATGTCTTGCTGTGATGCAAACTTACGACCTCGCAACCCACGCCTCCTCAGTCGATGCGGACCGCTTCACCTCACGCCGAGAAAAAGTCGTAGAAGGACATGACCGCCGTAGCGGCCATATTTCAAAGCGTTTTCTAGACTACACCCGCGGAGAGTTGAAGCGATGAATCCAGACCAAAGGGAAAGCCTGGAAAGGAAAAACCCCCATAGATACGGGGGTTTGGGCCTTGTGTCAATCTATGTTCATGAGTGTCAAACTTTATTGTTTTGTGTCAATCTTTATTGTTCAAAACCACATCTGTCATCATCCGTTTTTAGCGGACGCCAAAAACGGCATCCCTATACTGACGTGGCCCCGGTTTTAGGCCGGGGCTTGGGTACAGCAGAAGACTATTCCTATGATCCGAGTACCACGAAGCCGATGATCGTCACCATCACAACAACAAGAATGAAAATAATCAAAAAACGAAAACTCACGGCGTTCTTTCCCTCGGCATTTTTCAAGGTAGTTGTCGCGTCAACCGTCTAACTATGCCGCCATTTTCTCGTTCTGTTGCTCTCGATCCGGGTTCAACAACACGGTGCCGATCGGTTCCCAGTTACGCGTCCGGCCTGACCACCGCTCCGGTTTGTTTTCCTTGGCTCGTTCGTACAACTCATGTCGCCGGGCCAAGACCTGATGGTCCAGCCCTCGATGCCGCTCAGCCGGTGTGACGAACCGGATGCGGCTATGTCGGTGCTCGTTGTTGTACCACCGCATAAAATTCCTCACCCAAGCCCGAGCAGCATCCAGACTGGCAAAACCATCCAGCGGCCATTGCGGGCAGTATTTCAGCGTTCTAAACAGCGACTCCGAGTAGGGATTGTCGTTGCTCACACGCGGTCGGCCCCGCGAAGGCGTGATGCCCAGGTCGTACATCTTGCTCAGCAGCGTCACCGATTTCATCGGCGCTCCGTTGTCCGAGTGCAGCACCAGCGGTTCGTGTAAACACTGCTCACCGATCACGCTGCGTTGCAGCAGCGCGGCGGCTTTTTCACCGCTTTCCGCGTCGTAGACCTCCCAGCCCACGGCCTTGCGGCTGTAAATATCCTCGATCAGATAGAGGTAGTAATACTTTCCGCGTATCGGCGAGGGCAGATACGTGATGTCCCACGACCACACCTGATTGGGCGCTTTGGCCGCATGCGTTGTCGGTGCTGCGTGCCTTCTGGGCCGCTGGCTGCGGCCTCGATGTTGTTGTTGGCCTGCCGCACGTAGAACGCGATAAAACGTCGCCTCCGACGCCACATAACGCCCTTGATCGGCCAGCCGCGGCACGATCTGGCTCGGCGGCAAGTGGGCGTACTCCGGGCTGTTACACAGCGTCACAATGGTCTGACGCTCGACTTCGCTCAGTGCATTTCGCGGTGTTGGCCGTGTGACAATCGTTCGGGCATCGGCCTGGATAACCTCTGTTTCAGTCCAACGTTGCAAAGTCCGCAGCGATAGACCGATTTCCTGGCACGCCCTGATTTTTCTGGCTCCTGCCGCCACCGCGCTACCCAGCCAGGCAACGATTAACTGGCGCTCTGGCAAAGATGTTAGTTGTCCTCGTTGTCGTTCGTCCCCCAGTAGTCGTTGAGCTTTTTTCGCAGCACCAACAACGCGGCTGTTTCAGCGAGCGCCTTGTCTTTGCGGCGCAGTTCGCGCTCAAGTTCCTGGATGCGTTTCTTGTCCTTGCGAGATTGCTCGCGATCTTCTTTTTGCTGAGCCTTTGTCGATTTCTGGCCGGTGATAAAAGCTTGTCGCCAAGCCGTGATTTGTTCGGGGTAAAGACCTTTGCGGCGGCAATACTCGCCGAGGTCGATCTCGGACAAACCGGCGGCTTCAAGCACGACAGCAAACTTGGTTTCGGCTGACCAGTTCTCGGTCAACGGCTTGTTTTCGGACACTGCATTTCCTTCAGAACTGAGCTGCTTGCGCCAGTTGGACAAAGACATTTCGCTGACCCCTTCGCGCCGGGAAACCTCGGCCATCGACAGGTTCAGCGGGGGAAGCAGCATTTTAAGTAATGCGGCTCTGCGTTCAGGTGAATAGTACGGCACGACCAGTCTCTTTCCGCCCCCGATATGCTTTTTTAGGAAAAATCGGAGAGGCGACAACTATCCTGACACCGGGGGCCCTTAACTCATCCTTGACCATTGGCACGGCGTATAACCGTCCCGTCACAGAGTGTGATTTGGCCCGTACTTACGAGCGCCAGTCGAGCAGAGCGAGCAACCTTTCGCTCGACCTGCCGTGGCAGAAAAGCGACCTTGCGAGCCTTGCGCTCGGCAGATACAGCCATGGAAGAAATTAGGTTGGCGCTACCCTGACCAGCGACCTCCCAGCTTCCATCTGGCTGGCGAACAGCATCAGCAGTATTGGAGCCCACATCCAACAGCATCTTCGTCGAGTCGAAAGTCGGAATCTGGGAACCGGCGAGATACTTCGTAAGCTTGTCGAAAAACTCAGTTTTACCTTTTGCAATTTCATGTTTCATGGCGATTTCCGTGACCAATTACATATTTAGAAAGGGGAGCGTTAAGCCTTCTCCCCTAATACGTTTAGATCCTAGTTCTGACTAGGCTCACCCTTTGGGAGAATGGCGTCTAAAACAGCCTGCGGCCCCTTATCGACCAAACTCTTGACATTGGACTCATCAAAACCATGCTGACGCAATATCAGCTCATGGCGCTCCCTGTTTGATTGAATCTGCATGGCCACATCAGGCCAAACGAGTTCTTGATCAATCGACAAGATCTGACCTTCGGCAATCAGCCCATCAAGAAACACTTCACCTATCCCAAACTGACGTAAGAGCACGCGAAGACGATCTATCCCCGGTTTCCCATGCAATGTTGCCACAACCTTTACGCCTGCTTTCGCCAGTGCCACAACCTCAAATGCAAGCCGTGCAGAACGAATTTCGTCAACCAACACCAGCCTTTGACCTAAAGGGGAATCAAGACAGGTTTCGCTGCCGAGCCCCACATCGACAATCAATGTGGGGTCGTTTGTGTTGATATTTGCACGCAGTAGGTCGTTGATCACAACATTGGCTGTGGTTGATTTCCCCTGTCCCGTGGCTCCGCAAACAAGAACCAGCGCCCCTCGGTTATCCGATTGATCCAACAAACGATGTAATTCCAGAGGGATCGTTTCGCTTTCTTCAAAGATGGTGGCCATGCTTCGCGTTTGATCGCGACGGGCGTTTACCTTGATATTTTGTGTCGGGTAAAGGGTGCGGGGGGATTGGATTTTGTCCGACTGCCCATAGGACACACACGCGGCGTCCCAAGTGGGAAAATTTTCTGCCTTCGCCACAAGCTCCAGGGCCTGAGAGTGCGTGACCGAAACCTTGAACATTTCGGCGACTGCCGGACGCAGTTGTTTGGCGCGAGCTTTAAGAGTTTCTGAAGTCATTGTCGATGGTTTCCATGTGAGCCAGGTTGACGCATAGCGTTGTCGGAGTCCTCGTTCTCGATGCCTGGCAATGGTTGCCAACAAGCTTCGTCTACTCCCCCATTCACCGTACCGTTTCCGGCGAGGACGACAGGCTGGGGTGGCCTTGTTGAAATGATATTTGGAATGGCATCACCATGCCGAATAGCACTTCTTCCGTCGAAGGCCCCTTGAACGGGGCCAGCATAATTTCCGTGATTACTGGGCGTCTTCTTCGCAGCCGGTAGTTTCAGGTTCTGGATACCAACCGAGGGTGACAGCGGCTGCATTTTGCAGCCCTGGTTCATTGGCATCACCCAACACAACACGCACCGACCATTCTTCTAGTTCGGCGAGGGGTACATCGCAAAGGTCTGCAATCTCCACGATCCAGTTCTGATCGTTGAGGGCTTGAGCCGCGATCATCACTAACCGCGCTAAGCCCGCGTCATCGAGAGCTAGTAGTTGTTCACGTAGCGGTTTCATCTGACTTTTCGTGTCAATCCGGCCTCACTGACTGCTACGAGAGCTTCCAAGCGAAAAACCCGCCCCAGCTCAAAGCCATAACTATTACGAAAAAACGATACGTTCCATGCTACTTCTCCCTATTTACCCTATGCATTTGTTGTAGGTTCGGCGTCTACGGGGTGGCGCGCTACCAGGCCGACAGTTCAGTTTCTTGTATTCAAGATAACCACCGCTCTGCGAATTCCAACTCGTTGGGGAATTCTCCCACAAATCTGGAGAATGCAACCCAAGTCAGGGGGCCTAAAAGTCGTTTAACTCAGTAAAGGGCAAGCTCATAAGCTTTTCGAATGGTGGCCTGATCGACGATTAAGTAGGGGTTGCTGCGATCCAGATTTTGACCCGGGATGGTCTGCACCGTCTCCACCTCACCGGTCGCTGCCAGTAAGTGGCGGACTAGGTTGCGCCGGACACTATGCGAGACATCGTGAAGCTGGCCTCCCGGTAGAGTCGGCAGATCGTTTGCTGGAGCGAATCGCACGCCAATCCAATGCTCGATGGCGGCCAGGCACTTTGGGTTGGTCGGGTAGATGTTGCGAGGCCGGCAGCCCTTGGTACTCTCGGTCTAGGTCTCTGGGCGGATGGCGCTGCCGGGCTAAAGCACGTCGCCAGCCTCGAGCAAAGCCAACTCTTTGACATGGATGCTGGTGGTGTTGGTGAGATACAACAGCATCACGCCACGCTCGGGCATGCTTCCTGACGGATGCGAAGCGGCTCAGGTGGCTACTTTGGCGTGGACGAAGACATGCTGCGCGCCGGGAGGCTGTGGCTATTGTTTCTCGCTGTCAGGATTGAACGGGGATCGAGGCCGATCCTGAGAGAGCTGGCGCGGACCCTCCTAATCAGCATACCAACAGGCCAGGCCAAGCGCGGTGTACACGGAAAACTTCATTGCTGCGGATTGTGTGGACTCGACGGCCATTGATGCCGATACCCTTTTGAAACGCGCCAGAGAACGACATGTAGATAAGCGCTTGCAGATACTTGAACGGAAAACGACGTATCGTTTTGGGATGTGTTTGGAATATTCCAACAGTAACCTTACGCTCTTCATGACGCCGGACTATTCCCAATGACAGACCAGATCGACTTCGCAGAGGTGGATTCATTCGCCGATAACCCCGAGCCCCGTTGCCCATGCCTACTCCTCCTGGACGTATCGCGGAGCATGGACGGCCCGGCACTCGATGCCCTAAACGATGGACTCGTACAATTCAAAGACGAGCTGGCAGCGGACGCATTGGCTTTACAACGCGTTGAAATCGGTATCGTTACGTTCGGCCCAGTTGAGATCCACACTCCGTTTATTGAAGCTGGCGCATTTATGCCACCTGTCCTCTTAGCTCGTGGGGATACGCCTCTGGGCGAAGCCATCACCACCGGCCTCAAGATGCTTGAAGACCGTAAGGCGATCATCCGGGAGAACGGGGTAGCACTTTTTCGACCGTGGATTCTGGTAATCACTGACGGGGGTCCGACTGATGCTTGGAAGCACGCTGCTGCATTGGTTCGTGATGGCGAGCAGAACAAGCGTTTCGCCCTCTTCACCGTAGGGGTCGAAGGAGCCAATATGGAGGTGCTCTCCCAGATCAGCGTACGCGCTCCATTGAAACTTGATGGACTGAAGTTCCGCGAGTTGTTCCAGTGGCTTTCCGCCTCAATGAAGGCGGTTTCGCAGTCTTCACCAGGAACCGAGGTTCAACTCGCTCCACCAACCGGGTGGGCAAGTGTGTGATGTGGGAATGCGCTAGCGCGGTGTCGATTGGAACCGCGCACACTGAGCGTGGCGGCCGATGCGAAGATCGCTGTTCCTCTCAGGTTTTTGACCAAGCCGGCTCGCCATGGGTCGCTCTATTTGTTTCCGACGGCGCCGGCAGTGCCGAGTGTGGAGAGCAAGGCGCAGATATTGCCGTGCGTACAGCAAACGAGACCGTCGCACAGCTGATGGAACTAGCCGAGCTACCGCTTGATGAAAGCCTAGCTCTTCAGATCGTAAATGAAATCCGTCAGGCCATCTCGCAAGCTGCTGATCAAAGCCAACTGCCGATCCGAGCGTATTCCTGCACCTTTCTCGGCGCACTCACCTCTTCCGCAGGAACACTAGTATTCCAGATTGGTGACGGCGGAATCGTTCTCGACGGGCAGCATGGACTTGAATTAGCGATTGAGCCCATGAACGGGCACTACGCAAACGAAACTTTATTTATCTGTCAAAAAGACGCAATCGAGAAGTTGGCCGTTCGTGTATACCCAGCGGGCGTAACAGCCCTGGCGCTCTTCTCTGATGGGTTACAGCATCTTGCTCTGGACATGGCCAAGCGCGAACCTCACGGGCCTTTTTTCGAACCAATTTTTCGGAAGATGCAATTCCTCACGGATGTAAGTCGACCACAGATAGGTGCTGCGCTGGAAGGCTTCCTCGGAAGCTCCAGGATCAACGAAAGGACTGATGACGACAAGTCCCTTGCCATTGCCGTATTGAGGGTCTGAGATGGCACGCAGGCTCTATACAGCGGACGGTAACCCGTGTGAACTTGTTGAGGTACTTGGCAAAGGTGGCGAAGGCTCGGTATTCACCCTTCAAGGAACGCGAGATGTTGTAGCCAAGGTGTACCACGCCCCCCTCGATCGAGATAAACAAACCAAGCTCAGTTACATGGTGGGTGTCCACGATGAAAAACTACTGAAGTACGCAGCTTGGCCTCAAGCGACGCTCCATGAATCCCGCGGCGGGCCCGTGGTTGGTTTTACGATGCAAAAGGTCGGCGGGATGAAGCCGATCCAGTCCCTCTATAGCCCGGCACAGCGAAAGCAGGAGTTTCCGCAAAGGGGCTGGGACTTCCTCGTGTACGCTGCTCGAAACACCGCAGCTGCTTTTTCCGTCCTGCACGATCGCGGATTTGTAGCCGGCGATGTAAACCATGGAAATCTCTATGTAGGACAGTCCGCCGTGGTCAAGTTGATTGACTGCGACTCGTACCAGTTAAGCGACGGCGTTAACCAGCACCTCTGCGAAGTCGGCGTCGGGACCTACACACCCCCTGAGCTTCAGGGCAAAAGTTTCCGCGGAGTAGTGCGAACGCCAAACCATGATAACTTCGGTCTTGGTCTGCTCATCTGGCACCTCTTGATGGGCGGTCGGCACCCTTTCGCCGGCGTGCCTCAGAAGGAAGGTGTCGGCGAAACGATTGAAGACAACATCTCAGAATTCAGGTTTGCGTATAGCGCCAGCCAATCCCTTCTACTTCCGCCCCCCAACGCACTACCTCTATCGACGGTGCCAGGCTCAATTGCCGGGATGTTTGAGAATACATTCACGGTGGCAGGCCAACAGGCAGGTCGACCAACTGCCCATCAATGGATGGTCGCACTGGACGAACTCCGGTCCTCGCTCCGGCCATGTGCGAAATCAAAGCTCCACACCTTTCCGTCACATCTGAGCACTTGCCCTTGGTGTTTGATGGATGGCAAGGGTGTCTCCTACTTCACTGTCACACCCATCTACGCACCAGGGGAGGCAAATAACGGTACCCCAGTCAGGATTGGTGAAGTATGGGCAGCGATAACCAAAGTACCAGTTCTTGCCCCAGTGCTAATCCCACAAGCGAGAAATCCTAGCCCGCAGCCAGATCCTTTGCCGCTTGGAGTATTCAGCACAACCGCCAAGCACATCATGAGCTTATCGCTGACGGCTATTACGATCGCGATATGGTCGGCCGTGGGTGGGTATCCGCTCATATACCTAGTGATCGTTGCTATGACCTGGCTGTTCGTGGGGCAATTTGGCACAAAAGCTAAGACGGAAGAGAAGCAGCGTCGAACCCTTGTGAGGGAAGCTGCTCGTAAACGACACGAAGATGCAGTGAAGGAACTGAAGGCAGACTCCGGTGTTGATCAGGTAGCAGCCAAGCGCGAGTTGCTAAACAGGCTCAAGCTTGAGTTTGACACCTTGGCTATCAGGGAGCAGAAAGATCTCGCAGGCCTTCGCAGTAAAGCTGAGCAACGCCAACGCACAGCGTACCTAGAGCGATTTTACATCGAGAAGGCCGTCCTGCCAGGCGTTGGGCCCGCTAAGCGAGCAGCTTTGCAAGCGTTCGGCATTGAAACCGCCGCAGAGATCAATGCGCGCAAGATCATGCAGATAAGAGGATTTGGAGAGCGAATTATCCAGGTACTGTTGGATTGGCGAGACTCTCATGCGCGCAATTTTCGGTTTAACCCTGCAACCGCCATCACGCCTGCGGACACGCAATTAGTTAAGAGTGCTGTGCGGAAGCGTGCAGTCGAGATTTCTGCTCTGATGGTGCAGGGCCTAAAAGATATCAGGCAGGGTCCGGAGGTGCGCGAAGGGGCGCTACACCGACATCTAAAAACGGTGCAACAGGCTGCTGATGAGCTTGCACAAGCTGAGGCTGATTGCAAAGCACTCAACTGATCAGGTTACCAAAAAACGGAGCCCTATTTTGGCTGGTGAATGGATAGGCGAGGACTGATCATAACTTCTCATTCGCTGGCGAGGTCATTATGCAGTTAACTCAAATTCGAGATTTTCTGTTGCAACACCAGTACGAGTCAAAGCTCGTTTTTGTCTCACGATCTATCCGTACTGTGTTCAAAGTCGCAGTCGTCTACCCTGCGATTCTTTCGGCTTGCATGGTCGCGCTGATAGGGATGCAAGGCCGAGGCTTTGCTGAAATTCCATATATGATGTTGTCGACCATGGAGATGTCCCAGCGGCTCGTAGGAACCAACAAGGTCATCCCGGGGCAGGTGCTCATCGAGAGTTGCGATGACAAGCCAATCGAACCAGCGCGCATGCCGGACCATCTTAAGGTATGCGGGTCTCATTCAGTGGAGTCCGTCAGCATCGATCAACTCGCGGCACACCAGGGGGCACTGATTAAGGTGACGTACTTAATTGTCGTTGGCACCTTTGCTTTCTTTGAGCTGTACCGATCATTCAGGAAGTTCAGGCGTCGAGTTTAATCCATAAGCATCAGCGGTCGGAGGGTGGGCACTACTACTCTCCTGCTTGCCCATCCATATAAAACCTTTGGGCTCTTCAGAAGCAGCACAAACTATTGTCCCAATAGCCCCACAAACTATTCCTAGCAATAAGACAGCGGGCACATCGGCCTTATCAAAGGCCGGCAGCAATAGCACGCCCATCAAGAGCGCCACTACACTGCTGAGAAATTAGAACAAGCCTGCACGGTCAGCCACCTGCCTCAACTAACTGCGCTCCCACCAACATAATTCAGGCTTGCTAGAATCTTTCGCACGGGAGCAAATGTCTTCCGGTGTATCGGGGTTACTCCCAATCGGGTAAGGGCCTCCAAGTGTTCCGGGGATGGATAGCCTTTATGCCCTGCGAGCCCATACCCTGGGTAAAGCAGATCTGCCGATTGCATCTCCCTGTCACGGACGACTTTGGCAAGCACTGATGCAGCTGAGATTTCGGCAATCAGCCCGTCCCCTTTGATGATGGCCTCTGCTCGCATCGGTAGGATTGGGCATCGATTACCATCAATCAGCACCAAAGTAGGAGTAACATTCAGGCCGTAGACAGCTCGCTGCATGGCCAGCATGGTGGCTTGCAATATGTTTAGCTGATCGATTTCTTCAACGCTTGCCCGGCCGATCGACCACGCTAGAGCCTTTTCACAAATTTCGTCGTACAGAAGATCACGTTTCTTCTCACTGAGTTTTTTTGAGTCATTCAATCCTTGGATTGGCCGTGATGGATCTAAAATGACTGCAGCCGTAACCACATCCCCACATAAAGGCCCCCGGCCTACCTCATCAACACCCGCAACGACTTCACTGCCGGCGAACTCAAAACTAAATTGAGACATCGTTCTTTCCTGATATCGGGTTGATTTCAGTCTTCCCACTCCGGGAGTACGTCAAACTCAAGCGGGTTTTCAAAAGCCAGGGATTGGATTAGGGTTTCTGCTTGGTCTTGTCCCAACAGAGAAGGCACTTCGAGCAAAGCGGATCTAGGGCCGGCACGGAATGGGCGGACCACTACATCGGCACTTAACAACCCCAAAAGAAGCTCTAGGTGTTCGGGCAGTAGGATGCGCTCCAAGAGACCTAGCTCGCTCTGCAGGCGCTCGCCCCCATCTGCACCAAAGCATCCAATTTCGGCAAGATTGGTGAACGCTCTTATGTATTCGCTCGCAATCCAGTGCGAAATTGATGGGTACTCAAGCTCTGAGGTCTCTTCATCGTGCTTTACTCGAGCGATGCCTTCGTCACCCTCTTCAAACAGGACGTAGCAATAAGCATCCACTCCGCATGACATCGCAAATGGGAGCAATGTGAATCCTGCACCACGCTGCTTGTCACGGCCAAGCCAGTCACCGAGCAGTCGCTCCACATCACCGCAGTCGATGAGTTCTATATCGTGAAGGCTGGCGAACAGCGTGGGTACTCCGCGCTTGAAAGGCTGGGCGCCTAGTTCGATCAGCTGTGCGAGCGCAGCGGGGATTGTCAGGCCAATCTCCTCTGCGATGTCCTCAAAATCCGCAAGCATTATTGCTTCCTGTATGTGTTCATCACTCAGACAGGTTACGGATTTATTGACCATCACCAAGTGAAAAGCAGGGTGGCAAATTCTGGCGTAGGATTCGCAAAATTCCGCATGCGAAAACAACCAGCCCCCACCCTAGGTTCCGGGAAGAAGGATTTAGCGACCCCGTTTCGGGGTGCGCGCGGATGAGATCTCAGTAAAATTATCGGCAACATAGGTGAAGAAATTCCTAACCGCCATAACGCCGGGCATGGCATCTCTTAGCTGTGATCATATTTAAGAAGGTACGAACATGAAGGTACTTCGTTGGGCAGCATTAACCGCTGCTGTGATGATTGCGTCAGGAACTGTGAGCGCCAGCGAGCCACAAGAACATCGCCCTCCTCCGAAGCTGCCGCCGGATGTGGCGTATCAGGCCTGTGACGGCCTTCAGCCTGGCGAAATCGTAGAGTTTTCCCAAGAAGGTGGAAAAGAGTTCGTCGGGGTTTGCCAGCTACTCGATGGGCGCTTAGTAGCAATCCCCGGCCACCCCCAGGGCCGGCCTGGCGGCGAGGGTGCGCCTCCGCCACGTCCAGATGCACCACGAAGCTAACCGAGCCTTTTGAATCGAAAATGCCGCCCTTCGAGGCCGCGGCATTTCTTTTCAGAAGTTGGAGTCGGTTTGGTTAAGCGCTGCGTTCAGCACGGTTAATTAGCCAGCCCGGAGAGCGGTGATCTGAGCTTCAGCAATCAATGCTTGAACTGCGTTCCGCTGCTGGTGGACATACTGATCCACAAGGTGAGTATCAGAGAGGCAAGAAGCTCCACTACGGCTAGTCCAGAGACCTTCTGGAACTTCTACCTCGACGGATGCCAATCGCCTGAGAGCCTGCCAAGCGGTATCACGCTCAATGGAAGATTTGGATTCTGCTACCGCTCGCATATCAGCTTCTGCGAAGTGGAACCAGGCGCCCTCCTCACTCTCGGCCTTTTGGAAGTAACTCCCAACAGGAAAGGCATCCAAGGGTGTTGGACAGGCGACAACTGGTATATTGAGGATCGACACAGCCACACGAACAATCAGGCTCGAATCAGCACTGACTTCGTAGACCTCGCACTCATGCTTTGCAGACTCGATGGCGCTGTAGAGGGATGAAAGGTAATCGCCACAATCTACGTAAGAAGCACCGGTCTCCAACACACGGCCACCGTGCTCAAAAACAACTTGAGCGGTAGCCTCGCGTAGCCAGACAACAGGCTGTTCAAAGCGTATCCATTGAGATGGGCCAACACCAGATAGACTTCCTAGCCTAGCTAGATCGAGGACCTGTCTACGCACAATCGGAAGAGAGCTGCAAAACGGCGCCGGCCTCATAGCTCACACTGCTTCTGCTCGGACATGCTTGCCCAGACGCTCGAAACGAGTCTGAGCTTCAGTGGTACGAGATGCGGTCGGGTTGTTGAGTAGGCGTTTAAGCCCGATAGGCTCTCCAGAGTCATCGCACCAACCGTAAGCATCTTCTTCGATGCGAACCAGCGCAGCCTTGATAGCCATAGCTTCGGCGCGCTCCCCCTTCAGGATGCGCATCAGAAGCCCGCGGTTCTCTTCGATAGTGCCCGCATCTGATGAGTCAGCGACTTTTTCAGTTACAGAAACCGCTTCCTCATGCCCTACGATCCGCGCGGTCAGCTCGCTTTGTTTCGAAAGCAAAAGCTGCTTGAAGAACTGAAGCTGGACAGCGTCCATGTAGTTGTCGGTGGGCTGGGCTAGCAATGCAGCTGCGTCTATAACCATAAGAGGACTCCAATTGTATCGAATTAAAGGAATATCTCAGGGTAACGCCGGGCAACCGGTTTGCAACCCGGAACGCTAGCAGGAAATTCCTCCCTTGTTAGAACCCTCATCAACGTTATGTTGGCATCCACTACCACAGGAGATCACCATGGCAATTGAATCCCGCAAATCCGGATCGGACCACTTCGATGCCACATACGGAGCTGCTTCACACAACCTCAAAGACAAGATGAGCTTCCTGCTCCAGAGCCGGAGTGGTGCTCAAGTCCAAGGCTGGGATACCACTGTTCACGTTGATGGCTTGGTAAGCCTGCTGCCGATAGCAGCGTCGTGCGATGAGCAAGCGATGCTGGACTTGGTTGATTCGATCAGTGCATTCGCCTCGGCCGCGGAACAGGCTTTTGAGGCATTCTCGGTAGATTGCGACCTGGAGGACGCTGGCGCCCTACCAGCACTCCTTCTCAAGTCAGCTGAGTCAGCCCGCCAGTTGGCAGGATCAATGTAATCTGCTTATCTATGCTGAATCTGGAGGTTTTCCATGGCAAACAACACCAAGAATCCAACCGGCGACATTCAGCTTGGACGATTCAGCTACACACACAATCGGTTCTTGCTCACGCTTGCCAGCCTGGCGCTTGCTGCCTTTATTTTTGCAGACATCATCGGCTCGAATGTAGCCCAGGGCTCCAACTGGCTTGAAAAAATGGCTTCCCCTCAGATGTTATGGGCGCTGTTGCTACTGCCGATTGCAACTTTCGGCAGCCTCATGCTTAAGCGCTCAGGCCACCCTGATACGGCCCTGAAGTGCCTGATAGTTGCTGCAGGATTTATCACTGGAGCAGTCGCCAAGATTATTTTCACCCCATGATTTTGGGATGGTGCTTTTGAATTCGTCATGTGCAAGCCCCTCGTTATACTCGTGCTTTCACTGACAACCCACGCTGGAGAATGAAATTGAATAAAAGTGAATTTGTAGACGCCGTCGCTGAGAAGTCGGGTCTTACCAAAGCTGACACTCAGCGCGCCGTTGACGCAGTCCTGGAAACCATCACTGACACGTTGCGCAAGGGTGACGCCGTATCGTTCGTGGGCTTTGGCAATTTCAGCGTCAAACAGACTGCTGAACGTCAAGGTCGTAACCCGTCGACTGGTGCTCCCATTACAATCGCGGCCGCAAAAAAACCTCACTTCGCTGCCGGCAAATCGCTGAAAGACGCGATTGCCTAAATCGAACCCGATGTGAGCAAACGCCCCGTACCCCACGGGGCGTTTTGCTTTCTCAGCCCCGAAATGTGAAGCGATGAAATGTACACAATAGACACCCTTCGAAATGGGTCTATCGATCCGAACTCGCATCTTGCTGACACCAGCCCTGAGGGCAAAGACTGGATGTTAGGGCAGGCAGCTCTTGCAGCGGAATACATGGAGCAGCAGGGTCTAAAAAGCATCGACTATATAGGGCCTTTCCTTCGGCACCCGGTACCCATACTGGAGAAAGAGGGCCCACTTAGCCTGCTTGTCCTACCTAAGGGATCAATCATCCATCGGGTTGACCTGCGCCCAGTTCGGGGATTTCCAGCGGTACCATTTGCAATGTTCATGGTCACATCAGTTGGTCAAACATTCGAGCTTCAAGCTGATCTCCTGGTCCAGTGCAATGACGTAAGGCCTGGGCGAATCTTTAAGGACGGTTCACCACGTCTGTCTTTGGTCGAGACACGAATTGCAATCGTGAACCCGTCACATGACTACGCCTTCTACGTGTCCCTGGACAGCTGGGCCGAACTCAACGGCGCAGAGCTCAGTGCGCGGCTCCAGGCTGCATGGCGCCGATCAGAAGGCAAGTCCTCATCGCGCAAGATGTCTGTAACAGATGTCATCCTCTCCGCCGGCGTAGACACTGCTGGCTTGGATTACGACGAGAAGGTAGAGGACGCATGTCGCCACCCATTTTTCGGGCCGCCTGATTCCTATAGTCGAGTGGTACACATCAGCGACAAAATCCTAAATGAGTTCCCTGACGAAACCGACCCGACACAGTTTCGAGCGTGCAGCTGTTCGATTACTCGACCTTGCGTGTGCGGGAAGCGAAGTGGGAATTAGCCATAGGAAGAGCTAGTTCAGGCCTCGGAATCGTATGCGTGGCGATTAGATTTAAGATTTTTTGCATTGAAAGGCCGAAAATGGAGCACTCCATTGCCACTATTGGTTTAAGACCTTGAGGCCTTCAATGCAACCAATTCATACCCAAGAAGCTAAATCCCTGATTTCCGAGACGTACCCGGTTGTATACGGCACTCTCAAGCGGGGAACGCTCCGCAAATTTCTCCACGACGGATCGAGCACTGTTTTCTCGTGCAAATCGATTCGACAACGTAAGTCGGCAGCCACACTGTTCACCAGTGGTGTCGATGCCGCCCTCAAGAAAGTACAGGCGATCGCTGATAAATACGCCGGCTTGCCCACTGACGGGCTTTTTGACGGGTATGAACCTGAGCCCGCTTACCCGGACGGGATGATCTACTGGGACGACTTATTGCGAGCAGTCGATCTTGTTGCCCTCTATGACCATCTGGTCGCCCTCACCTATAAATATCCAAGCCATCTCGACGAGTCGCCAAAAGCCATCCGAAAGGCAGCAATGATTGTGACCATGCGGCCCTTATGTCGTGTCCGTCGCGCCTCTCGCATCGCTAACAGCGGCCGGGCTTTCGAACAGGGATGAATATGGAACGTGTACCCGAAGCAGTCGAAGGGCTGGTGCGTGAGCAAGCAATTCTAAGTTCAATTCAATATCGTGACCCACACGGCCCTTGGGGGATCGGTACCTTCCGCAGAGAGGACGGGACGACCTTCCAGGCGACAGGAAGCTTCGGGCAACCCATCCTGTATGAGGAGTTCATCCTCTACGGGAAATGGAGCCCAGACATTCCGGGCGGGGATTTCGATACTGCATCGTTTTCGTCTATGCCACCGAAAGCTCTAGAAACCCTTCCGCGGTACTTGACGAGCCTGACTCAGAACAGGGTTGCTATTGCTGCAACTAACAAGGCTGTTCAGCACTTCGGCGAGAATCTCATCGACATTCTCGAGCGAGCACCCTCTCGGCTGACGGAAGCGGGCGTTTCAGAAAGCGATGCTGAGCTTCTCGGGACGACGTGGGCAACAGAGCGTTCCCATCAGTTAGCTTTGGCGCAGATAGACCTTGAAGGCATTCCTCCAGAGAAGCTGGCCACCCTGCAGCGCCGCCTGGGGTACATGACTGACTTGAACCTTGTGCTGCGTGAAGACCCATACCTCCTGTATGTCCACTTTGACGACATGCTGTTCTCGACAGCCCAATCTCTCGCTAAGCGCTTCCGAGTCACTAACGACACTGTGTCCGCAGTCAAGGGCGCAATCGTTGCCGTGCTTCGCAAGGAAGCTTGGTTGGGCCATAGCTACATCGAGGGCGTCCCCCTAGTCGACGCCGTGTCCAAATTACTCAAGCTCGACCGCGCAGTGCTCTATCCACTAATCAAAGAGGGTGTGACCGAATTGAGGCGGGCAAAGGTAGCTCGCGCAGAAGAACGCAGACTACAGCTGTACAACCTATATGAGATCGAAAAGTCTCTAGTTGAAAAGGCGATCGGCTGGACAAGGCTGACCGCGGCCGAGCTAGAGGATCTGGTTCCGAGCGAGGAAATGGGCATCAAACTGCTCCGCCCTCTGAAACTTGGTGCCCCCGCCACGAAGACTCTTTCAATGGGTCTATGCCACTTGATGGCTGAGCGCTTAGCTCTTGTCCAGTGCGAGACCCTTCACGATCAATTGACCATCGTCCAGGGCATACAGCTATTCCTGAATGCTTTCGGAACAGACGCACTCATCACTGCATCTTCCAAGGAAATGGTGACCGAGCTTCAACTGACTCTGGGGGATGAGGCCCCGGTAGTCAGCTATGCGGAGTTGATTGGGCTCGACCCGGTGACAGGTGTCCCACAACAGAACCGGGCCAGCCCTATACCAACCGACGTGGTCGTAGTGGTTGGCACTGATTCTATGGGGGTAGAAGAAATTCACTATCTGCTCGAAGCCATGCCTGAAGCTGGCCGAGTTTTCATGCTTGGGGCCCCCAAGGATCTCCCGTCGCAAACAATCGGCCAACCCTTTGATGAGATGGCCAAAGTGCCAGAAATTCGAACATTCATCGCCAGTTTCTGGCTGCCGGCCCGTACTGAACAGCGAAAAGCAGCAAAGGACGTGTGGTCGGGATCGATTAAGCCTGATGACAGTTTTGATCCTAGCAAGCCCATCAGTTGGCTCAATACGCCACGAGAGAGCATTCCTGATGTGGTGAATGTGCTGCTCCGTGAGCTGTCTGGCTCATGCCAAATATCCCCATTGCACGACATCAAACCTGTCGTGGCGCGCCAGCACGCAGAGGTCCCAGGTACTGATGCAGTTTCCTGGCTTACTCGTTCGATCGCCCATGAATTCGTTGGTAAGGATGACCCGGTCGACTTTCATGGACGAGCATTGTTTAAGGGCATGCCTGTGTTAGTGCACCAGGCTCTCTCTTTGGAACACCCTGCCTTCTCTATTTTCGAGGCCACTGAACTTTCTGGCGAAAGAATGCTTGCCACGCCCCGCTCGGGAAACTCAGCGGTGATCGACCTCAAGCGGAATCTCAACATCTTTCACGGCGGTGTACTGACACCAAAATTTGCGCGCGGTCGAGTTTACGAGTTTGTAATCCTGATCGTGCTCAAGGAGCACATGGGGCTGTTCAATGCCGAACTTCTCTCGACCCTCCTGAACAGTGCAAAAAGATCATTGATTTTGGTAGGCGAGCTAGACGGTATTGCAGATTCATTTCCTGGCGATGAGCCCACACGGGTGAGGTCATCACTCTCGAAATGGATGGCCACCGATGGCGATCAAATTGACCCGCCGCAGAAGTAATGCGACCTCCTACTGGCCGGGTCCCCTCATGCATGGGGTGAGTACAACTCAGCCTGAGCTCATTCCACAATTCACACTCCAGCACGCGGGATAACAGTACATGGCGATCAGATCTGCACGACTCGAGGCACAGGAACGGGCGAAGCTGAAAACACAGCAGGCCCGCAATGTTGCGTTGAGTCTCCCGCTTGTAGGAGCTGCAATCCCTTTTGTGCCTCTGCCACTCGCAATCGGCATTGCTGTGGGCTGTGCTGTATGGACTCTGTACCTTGATCGGAAGGACAAGGAGGCAGTGACTCCGTTGGTTTGGGACCGTAGCTACACACAGACTGACATACCCGATTGCGACTTCCAGCGCTCAACCTTCTTAGGCAAAACCATGCCATGGGTGGAATGGAAGGAACGTGTAGATGCGGTCTCAAACGCGAAGGGTATCGCAAGCGCCGACGATGTGCGTCAGTCGCTAATCGAGGCATACCCCGGAATGATCCCCTTCATGCTGTCAGACGACATCATGACAAGGCATATGGCGCTGCTCGCCGCGACCGGGACCGGGAAGACCGAACTCATCCTCGCAATCGCCCAACAACAAATCAAAAAAGGGGCAGGCCTACTGCTGGTCGAGGCCAAGGCTGATTCTGATTTGTCGGGTGCAATCTACGCAATGATGGAAGCCGCTGGCAGGCTGGACCAGTTCAAGCTCATATCCTTCGAGTTCCCAGAGATCAGCCACACTTACAACCCATTCTTCGCCGGCGGCGTTCGCGCCACCCTATCGACAGCGATGAAGATGCAAGCCGCGTCAAAAGAGGAGTTCTGGACTGACGTAAACCGCTACTCACTGTCTGCAGCAATCCTATGCATGAAGCTTCAACCTGGTGAGCCTGCATTCCACATTAAGGATCTAATCGCAGTCCTCTCTGATTTCAATATCCTCCTGCGATACGTGAAATCGATTCGAGAGTCTGACTCAGATGCTCACAAGGACGGGAAAGAGTTCCTATTTTCCTACCTCCGCTACTGGTACGACGAAGAAAAACAGGAGTGGAATCGTAAAAGCTTCAAGACCATGCTGCAGGGCGCTATCTCAAAACTTTCTGCCTTCGCGCATTCAGAATACTCACGCATTGTTAACACCTATAGCCCTGATGTTGACCTGAAAGACGCCATCCTCAATGGCGAGGTGGTTGTGCTGTCCATGTCGGCTCTCGCCGACAAAGACGGTGTTGAGCTGATGGGCAAGCTATTCATCTCCGACCTGGCCCGTGCTATCGGTGAGATCCAGCTTCTTAAGCTGAAACCTTTAATGATCTGCCCAGCGATCTTTGACGAATATGGTTCGTTCGCGGAGGAAGGTCAGATCACCCTTTTCCAGCTTGCTCGAAGTGCAAACGTACCAATCATCATTGCTTTCCAGGGTGTCGGCTTCCTTCAGCAAAAATCTGCACCATTCGTGGAGATGGTGCTGGGTAACTGTTGGACTCACGTCTACTGCGACATCAGGGATGCTGAAACAAGAGCCTTCGCTTGCAAACTTGCCGGCACAACCCTCAGGAAATTTGAGCAGGAGACTTCCGCCACTAGCTCCGGTGCCAGCCATAGCACAGAGCAGTCAGGCCTCATCTCAAATGAAAACACGGGAGCGAGTTCCAGTGTAGGTGCTAAGGCGACCCGTGAAGACCTACTTCAGCCTGATGACTTCCAAACCCTCGACCAGGGCGACGGAATTATCATCGCAAAATCTGGTACCTACAGGGTTCGAATGCCAATGGTCCGCAGCAGTTTCCCGAACGTACATTTCCGAGATATGAAACTGACGCGACGACATTCCCGCGGGCGGGCAGGCATCAATGCCTGGAAAGACTTTACCGATTTCAACCGCAGGCTTCTGGGCGACGTCTGACAAAACATTTCGCATGCAGAATCTTTTAAGGGGGTTTCTATGACATGGCTTGAACGGATCAAGAACTGGGACTACAGCCTGGAGGGGATTGTAGAGTGGGTCTTGAACCTTATGGAATTCCACATCCAGCGCGCAGGGATCTGGGGCTACATCGGAATTGTGCTGTTCATTATCGGGCTGGGTCTTGCCTTCCCGGCGACACGAGGAGTGACAAGCCTGGTTGTGAGTGGTGTTTTCCGCATGGTGTTCACCTTTGTACAGAACGTCCTGACGTT
This sequence comes from Pseudomonas sp. ChxA, assembly GCF_030263855.1. Lineage (NCBI taxonomy): Bacteria > Pseudomonadati > Pseudomonadota > Gammaproteobacteria > Pseudomonadales > Pseudomonadaceae > Pseudomonas > Pseudomonas sp. ChxA. The sequence goes on along the minus strand of NZ_JARPMK010000005.1, from coordinate 419,579 downwards.
GCTCACAGCCGACCTCTTCAAATTCTTCGGCAGACTCCTGCTAGCGATGTTTCACCGTTCTCGCCGCTGGATCATTGCCCTTGCCGGCCGTACACGTCGCGACTGATTGAAAAAACCCGGGCAATCCGGGTTTTTTTTTGGAAAACATCCCGAAATGGGGCACTCCCTTTCCACTATTTAGTGAAAGGAGAACCCTCATGAAAGCCGTCTTTCTAGCCATCTGCATTTCAGTCTCTGCGTTTAACGCTGTGGCTTCTGAGTATGCGAGCGATTCATACGTCATCGACCAGCGCGATCCGAAGTATCAGATCGCAATTGAGCACCTCGCGAGCGCTGCTCAGGCACTGCGCCTTGCTCAAGATGAACTGAAAAAAGCCGAGGCCTCCCACCCCCTTCCTGGACTGGATCTGGTTCGAATGTTGAGCCAGGTCAGGCCCGTGGAAGAAACCATCAACGTTGTCCTGCGCCCGGAGAAGAAACGCCTTCGGTATCAGGAGCTAACACCTGATGGGCAGTTCTTTACTACCCCACCTCGACTCGGAGATTGAGACGATGACCGTCACTGGAATCACCCATAACGTACGCATGGAGGAAATGAGGCGGTTCATGGCCAGCTTGTTTCTGCTGCTCGCTGTTGCTGCTCTATTTCTGATACCTGAGATGGCTCATGCAGCCGACGGTACAGCCTGGAACGGTCAATTTGGCCCAGATGCGTCCCTGACAAAAAACACGAACACCAGCCTTCAAGGCTGGTGGAAATCCGCAGCAGGGTGGGGGCTGTGGCTCTCAATCGGCTGCCTATTGTTCTCCATCTTTTTCCTTGGTGGTAAGTGGTGGTGGATCCCTGTCTGCGTGTTCCTCATTTGCCTATTCGGCGAAAAAGCGATCACCCAAGTAGCTACATGGGCTGGTTTCACCAACTTCGCTACGACCTAGGTAACGAGATAAGCCATGCACCTTAGAACCACAACAGAAAGCGACACTTACGCGTACGCAACTTCCCCGCTGAATTTTGGCGGAGTAGAGAAAGAGGACCTCTTGTTTTGGATGATCCCGATGGCGATCGCGAACAACATCATGGACGACCCCTTTTATGCGTTTGCTGTGGGCTGCTTCTGTTTGTGGCTCTACAAACGGCTTACTGCAAATACACCTCCAGGTCACATGGTTTTGCGACTGAGCATTGTTATGGGTCAACTTGAAAGCGGCGACCTGGCGACGATGTACCCAGCTGTCAGAAAGGTTGCTCGGGCACTCAACAGATTCCTAACCAACCTTTGGTTAGAGGTTGGCCTGCTCCCCTCCCCTACCTATTGCAACCGATACGAGCCTTAAGAATGAGCGACAAATACGGCGTACCGCTTGGATACTTCAACCTGCTCGGTCGGGGTGAGTTGAGGGCAAGCAGAATCAACGTTGCATTCATTGCAGTCACTGTGATCCTGACAGGGGTCATTGTGTACCTTATTAACTGGAACAATCATCTTCAGGATGTGAACGTTGAACTACAGGGCCAGCGGGTCATGTACGGATACCCGAACGCAGAGGGTGTATTCGTAAGCGAAAATGAAGTTCCTGAGCGGCACATCATCGCTTTTACTTCTGTCTTTCTTGACAATTTTTATAACTTCACGCCGGACTCTTCGTTTAGCAATGCAAATGAAGCCTTGCGTCTAATGTCGCCTCGGTTCCGCGCTGTTCAGGAAGAGACTCTTAAGTTGGTTGCAAAGCAATCATCTGAGCAACAGATTACCCAGGTTTTTGTTCGAACTTCGCCGTATAAAATTGAAACTACACCCCAAGGTTATATTGTGACCTTCCAGGCGCTGCGCTACCGCGCGACGCTAAATACTGTCTTCGGCAAGGCCAAGTTCAACGTCCGAATTCTGATGAAACCTGTCAAACAGTCGAAATACTTCGAGTGGGCCATCGTCGCTGACGATCTGCAAACTCAGGAGATTGCTCAGTGAAAAAAACAATTCTGGCTGCGATGGTTGCCGTAGCCTTTGCTTCACCCGTTTTTGCTGATGAGGAATGCAACCGTTCCCCACGTTCAGTTATTTATGAAAATTCACCAATTGATGTTTATATTTCGAACGACAACCAACGGGCCGAGGTAGTTTTTCCCGAAACATATCTTTTGGGTGTGAACCGTGAACAACCTGTTGGCCTTGAGCTGTTCCCAACGCCGATAAAAAACAAATTAGCCTTCAATACTACAGACGGGCAATACGTTGGCCTAGTAACTGTAGATGGTCCTTCTGGTCAATCCTATCAAGTCAATTTGATAGCCCGCCCTGGCTGCGCAGATAGCTTGGTGACGATTTCGCATCAAGCACCAGTTGATCGCTCCCAGCTGGCAAAGGATGGTAAAGGTCGCGTCAAGGGACTAATGAACTACCTGTTCGATGGAACAGTTCCAAATGGGTACCGTAAAAATAACTTTTCAAAGCTCACTAAAGAGCAACGTGTTGTTTTCCGCCAGGGTTCTGTCGAGTTTTCACTCCAATCCCAAGTTATCGGACCAACATATGTCGGCACCACCTACGAGGTGGTTAATCGTGGCCGCACTGCATTCAAGCTTGCAATCGACCAGATCGACTACTCAAACAAGGCAGTGGTGGACTCAATCGGAACGGCTCGCCAGGTAGCGATGCTACCGACTTCTCACATTTTAGGTCCATCCCCCGAATATATATCTGAAGTCTACGGTGATTCACATCGTGGATTGCTCTTCATCGTATCGGAGAAGAGCAAATGAGTGATTCGAATCCGAGACCATCAGGACCTAACAAAAAGCTTCTTTGGATCTTCGCTGCCGTTGGTGGCGCCATGTTCCTCTTCGGCAAGTGGTCGGACAGTTCAAGCACTGCGCCTGTTACTGGTAAGTCGACGCCGGTAGCAATTGAGGCGGGCCCTGCAGGCGTCAATCAAATCACTGCCCAAGACAAAGATGCGGCACTCACACAGTTCCGCAAGCAACTTGAGGCCATGCAAGCCGACGCTAATCGCGGGGAAGCTGAGCGGATCAAAGCGGATAAAGTCCGCGATCAGCAATTGCGTGAGATGCAACAGCAAAACAATGCCCAAACGAGGGCGTTGAGCGAGAAGATCGCCGACCTTCAAAAGAAAGGCGTTGACGACCTGTACGCCGCTATTAATGCAAAGGACAAAACCACAAATACGATTCCTGACATGCCGGGTGTTCAGGGTCTAAAAGTTCCATCGGGTGGCTTATCGTTCGACGGAGACCTTGATTTGGGTCCTGCCGCACTGCCGTCGACAATGACAACACCGGTAACAAGCCAATACGGTCCTAACTACATTCTGCTTGCCCCGCCAGTTCAAACTCAGGCGCAGACTCAATCGAGCTTCCAGGGTAAGAGTGGTGGTGGCCCAGGCACGCAGTCAGAAACATCCCTTTTCAATGACATGTCTGCGCCGACCCCAAGCAACCAAACAGGACAGACCAACAACGAAAACCTGAACGCTCAGTTCAATGACGTATATGGCAAACCCAACACTGCCCAGCAGAACAACCAAGCGTTTCAAAGCTCAGGCCAACCTGCTGCTCAGCCAGCCGGGTTAACTGCGGAAGAGGCTGCCGCGAAGAAGAAAGCTCAAGATACCTACACCGTCGAGGCTTTTTCCTTTGTTGAGGTCACAACTTTGCACGGCGTCAGCTGCCCTATCGGCGCTAACGCCCCGGGCGCTTCAGACTCTTCAAAGATCCCAGCCCGCCCAGTTGTTCTTCCAGTTCACGGGATATTTCACGGACCGAATGGCGTAGAGCGCGACATTGGTACTGCCCACCTTATGGGTCTTTGCTCGGGCCGGAGAACCTCTTCGTCTTCTACTGGCCGAGCACTTATCCGCATTGAGCAATTGAGCTACTGGGATGCTTCGGGCGGAGCGCAGATGGTAGCGGCAACTGGGTACGTCGTAGACATGCGGGACAACGAACAAGACGTGTATGGACGGCTCGACAAAGCTTCAGGTCGAACCCTGGCTCTGCAAGCCGCATCCGCAGCCGCAGCCGCTTATGCAACAACTTTGAGTTCAGCGGAATTCACCAACACCAGCTCTACACAAAACGGCACTTCGAGTGCTACGAGCCAACTGACAGGCGACGCAACAAAAGCAGCAGTTGCCCAGGGTATTGGTTCGATGTTCCAGAAGATCAGCGAGCGATTTGAAGCTGAAGCAGATGCTGCTGTCGACACCATTCAAGTCGAGCCGGGCATCAGACTGCGCTTTGTGACTGACCAGCCAATCCGTGTTGTGAAACCCCTCGAACCATTCGACATCGACGCCTCGATGTACGACACCCTGATCTAAGGCGGCCAGCACTATGACTTCAATCCAAATCCGCCTTCCAGCTACACGGCGTGCAAATCTCGTACGTGACAAGAGTGAGCCAAAGACCATGCAGAAGCTGATTCTTCTTTCCTTCTTGGCAATGGCCCTCACCGGCTGCGCAACTGATGAAGAACCGTTCCGGAACAGTGCAACCATGGATCAGATCTACGACACGGTTAACTCCTCTGGTGGCGCTGACACTGTCCGGTTGCTGCGTGAAGGGTTGCGCGCCAGGCCTGAACTTGGTTCAAGCGATCCCTACTATCCAATCCGAAATCCAGATGTCGTTGCACCTGTATGGGTAGTGCCATATGCCGACAAGCGCACAGGCGTGAAGCATGGCGGTCGCTGGGACTACGTGATCATGGAGGAAGCGGGATGGGCAAACTAATCCTGAGCCTACTGTTTTTACTTGCCCCAATTGCTCAAGCCGAAGGGATCACGCAATACCACAAAGATGCCATTCGTGAGTATTACGAGAAGCAGATCCTAGGGAGAGGCCAGGACCTCACCGTTCGCCAACCCGACGTTGATCTTTATCGAAGAATCTTTACGAAACCCAACGAAGTTGACACCCGGCCGCTACCCCCACCGGATCAAATTCCTTGGCCTCAGATCTTCAAAAAACAAAATCTGACTCTAGGTGAAATTCTTAACTTGGCCTCGGCCGCAAGTGGTTATGAAACGGAATTTGACCCGGCGATAAACCAGAACGAAATCGTGCTGATCAACACATCACCGAATTCGCTTCGTGACATTGCTGAATACGTTTCCCGGGTCAGTTCAGCACGCATCACTGTTTACCCCGAATCGCGACTGATTACTGCAACACAGAAGGTATCAACGAATGGCTAAAAAGTCTGATCTGCACCTATACGACTCTGAGCTAGCTGGCCTGGGTCGTCGCAACTATCAAGGCGGCATGCCAATTCAACTGCTGTCCGATGCCTTCCTATACGAGCAGCAAGGTCGCTATTTCCATACGCTGGATGGTCGGTTCGCAAAGATTTGGAAGATTTCCGGTGTGGATGCGTCCATGTTCAACAACGACATGTTGTTTGATGTGACCGGCAGTTTCTCGGACGTTCTGAACAAGTATCCAGCGGGAAGCACCGGGCAGTTTCTGCGACATACACATCGCGACATCCGCCAGATCATGGGGCTCTATCAAGATCAGATTGACCCTGAAGCCGGTGAGTTCGCCGCCGCAATCGCCCACTCCATAATGGACCGGCAGTTTTCGGCTGCGACATCGGCCAATGGATTCTTCGGCGATGCCACTGCGGCCACTCTGAAAAAGATGCAGGACGATGCTCTTGCGGATCTTGAGCAGGACGAGACTGATGAAGATGTCCGGGCAACTGCGTCTGAAGCAATCAAGCGCGAGGTACGGGAAGGCCGCTTCCCCTTCGTAAACGATTTCTACATCGTGTTCATGTGGCAGCCTGAATACATTTTCGGGAAGTTTTTTGACACTACCGTCAAAGCAGCGCTAGCTTCGGTAGGGCTAGCAGACGCAAACAAAATGGCTGAGCGTGCCTATAACGGGCACGCTAAGATTTTTGGTCAGTATTGCACTGAGATCGAACAAGCACTGGCTACCTATGGCTTCCAACCTGAGGTTTTGACTGGTCAAGGCTACATCAACCTTCACTATGGGCTGATGAACCCTGTCCGGAGCTTTGAAATCGAGCCACCGAAGTACAGGGCTGACATACCAATACTTGATGCGCTGGATAATCCAGACATCGTTGAAACCCGGGATAACCTTGCTGCGACAGCTACCTTTGCGCATGTAGAAACGGAGCCTAACGGCTGGACAATTCACGACCGCGGCGTCCCGTACTACATCCGTCCTGTGTCCGTTATGGGCAAGCCGATTCGCAGCGCACCTGGCATGCTCCAGGTAGCCATGGCTGGGATTGAATCCGAAAGTCTAATCACAATGAACTGGAGCGTTCCACGCGCTGTTGTCGTGACCAGCCGGCTAGCTATCCGCGGTCGAATGATCGCGGCTAAGGAGTCGATGCGCGTAGGGGACAAAGAAACCCGTGAACGGCAGCGTAGCGACCTTGATGCTGTAAGGAGCAAGGTGTCCTCAGAGAACGCGAGCAACCGGGAGCAGTTTTTCGACCTGTCTGTTCACATCAATCTGATGGGATTCAACAAAGAGATCATTGACGACCAAGCCATGTCGCTTGAGCGTCGGCTGTGGCGTATCGGTCACAAAGAAGTATTGCGTGGGGATGCTGTGGTCCGTAACAGCATGCCATTTAATTTCCGCCAGACCAGCATGAAACTGCTGAAGCGAAGCATTCCTCACCTGACGGAGAGCGTTTCGCACATGGCCCCAATGTTTGTTGAGTACCAAGGAGTACCCGACCCTGCGATCCTGATGAACAATCGTGCTGGTCAGCCGATCTTCTTGGACCTTTGGGGTAACAGCGTCAACACAGCTCACTCGTTGATCTGCGGGACCACAGGCTCAGGTAAGTCATTTACTTTCAACAATTTGTTGATGGCCCTGAGGGTGAAATACAGACCGAAGGTCTGGATCATTGACAAAGGTGATTCGTACGAAAGCCTTTGTCTGGTGTTGAATGGTAATTACGTCCGCCTCACGACCGAGCGGTTTGTTGAGCCCGTCTCCGGCCGCACAATTGACCCAATCTGTATTAATCCATTTGCCCTCAAGCGTGATGAGAATAATCGCAATGTGAAGCCCGAGCTTGACGAGATTTTCTTCGTCGCACGGATGCTGATCATGATGATGGAGGCCGGGGACGGCTCAGGGTCCACCAAGTCCAATCTAACCAAGGTGACTTCATCTCTCCTATACCAAGCACTTGAGGAGTTTTATCGTGACTGGGTTGAGACGCGGCCTATGGATGAGCCGCGCTTCAGGGACTTCATCCCTCACCTGATCAAGACAAATTTCCATGAGCAGAAAGGTGAGGTTCTCGCACAGAACCTGACGCTGTACTACGGCACTGGTCCGTTCGCCGCCATTTTCGATGGCTACTTGGATGTTGATTGGGAAAACGATTTTACGGTACTTGAAACACAGCGCATGTCGAAGTCCCCTGCGCTTGGCATTGTGACATTGGCTCTATTCCGCCAAATCGACTTGTACTGCAAGTTCAAGCTCGATCGCAGCCGTAAAAAGGTGGTTGCTGTCGATGAGGCCTGGGCAACACTGTCCGATCCGAACGCCGCAAAAGCCTTGTCCAGTTTTTATCGTGAGTTGCGCCGTTATGGTGCTGGTTGCTTGCTGATAAGCCAGACGGTTAAAGACTTTGTGAACCTGATCAAAGCAGAGACGAGCGGTGGTGGCGACTCGCAAGACGGAATTCTCGAGAACACTAGTCATTACTTTTTCCTTGCCTGCTCGGAGTCTGACTACAGAGTTGCCAAAGAAGAACTCGCATTCACCGACGAAGAAATCGATCTGTGGCGCTCTCTAGCCTCGCTGCCTCCGATGTATTCAGAGGTGTTCTACAGGATGCGGACCAGCCAGAGCCTCTATTACTCAGGTGTATTTAGACTCTTTTCAGCCCCGATGACTTTGTGGATTGCAAGCTCGCACCCTGATGATTACCGGATGCGAGAGCTTAGGACTGAAGCAATCGTAAACGAGCAAAGAATTGAATCGTCGGTCGCCCGCCAGCAAGCAATCATCGACCTATCAAAAACTCACCCATACGGAGCACGTTATGGCCAAGTTGTTTAAGGCTGCCGCCCTTCTATGCATCGCCGTCACGGCTGGGTGCACTGATAAATACGAACCTCGCGAAACGATCGTTGACACCGAAACCAAGCCAGTCAAAGAAATGTACGCACCGAATACTGAACTCGAGCGCCGCGCTTACTCCGAAGGAGTGAGCCAGGTACTAACGGACATGAAAGGAAAGATGCGGGCTCGCGAGCGCTTCACTTGGGATGCCCCACTAGTTCAATGCGGAGTGAAAATCCCCGCACGTGTCGTCAATGGGATGTTGTCACCCGAACACGAAGAATGCGTACAAATTGCCCCAGGCCGCTTCTCCGAAGAGGCGCCTACTTACCTTCCCCTGCTCGGATCAGAAAAATGAGTGAACAAAACAAACCAGGCGGTCTCGGCGATCTGATCGGCAAGATCAAAAGCGGTGCAGCAACTATTGCGGCAAGCACGAAGAAGCCTCGACGAGACGCAGGCACCGACGCAGACGCTGATAACGTTGAGGTCATTGAATCTCAGGACGCCCCACGCCCGCACATCGACGATTACAACGATCCGCTCCTCATTGACCCACAGGACCAGGCTGTACCAGCAAAGCCAGATCCAAAGAAGATGTCGTTAAAGAAAAAGCTCGTGCTTGGGGCCGTGGTTGTCGCCCTTGGTGTTATGGCTAAAAACGGTATTTTCACACCGGTTGCGATTCATCAATCACCTCCAGAAACACATCCGTCCACGGCCGATGCGAGTGCGCATGAAGACAAGCCATCGCTGCCACAAATGCATGATGGTGGTTTGACTGCCGGGTTACCTACCGCACTTGGCGAGCAAGCAGTTGTTGATCCGGCGATTGGAAAAACACTGGACGAATTGCAGCTGGACGGACAATTGCAGAAGCCGTTGGTTGCTAGCGGCAAGACTGTTTCAGCGCAAGATTCAGGGTCAATACCTGCTGACGGTTTTGGCTTTCCTGCCCAGCTAGCCAATGAGCCACCACCTCTTGAAATTGGAGCAACAGCCTCACAGCCGAAGGAACAGCTTCCTTTGCCAAGCGGAGCAAACAGCCCATTCGCCGCTGCTCCAGAGGTAGCGCCGGAACCAATCACTGCTGGTTCGGGCTCACCATTTGGTGAGATGCCTGTGGGGGGAGAAACACCCCCTAAACTAGCCTCACTTTCAGCTGAAAAACATGACCCTGTTTTGGGTAGCACTTCACTCCAAAACCCGGATAGTAGTCAGAAACCGAGTCTGCAGAAAGACGCGGCTGATGTGACGAAGATGAAAGCTCAGCTTGCTCAGAAGGACAATGAAATCAAGTCCCTCAAAGATCAATTGGCAAAGAAACCAGGTAGCAACATCAAGCCTGCCCAAGCCAAACCTGCTGTAGCTCACAACCCTAAGCACTCGGCCCGCGTTGCACAACGATCGCCCACCAAGGCTGTACCGCCAGTGGCGAAGGTTGTCTCGAGACCAAAACTCTGCGTGAAAGCAGTAGCACCACCAGCGCGTAATTGCACCACGTGCGTAGCTCATGCGTTCGTAGTCGATGCCGGCGCGGAGAATATGGTGGGCCAAGGCGATTTCCTCGATGGATATCGCGTTGCAATCACCGGTGATCGTCTCGATTTGCAGAACTCGGATGGCCAAGTAGTCCATAAGTTCTGGAGTTCTCCAAATGGGTGCCCGTCGATTTAACATTCATGAGCAGATCAGCAGCGCTGACGAGCTGTTTTTGGCGCGACTAGCTGCTGAGGTCTCAGAGTGTCATTTCCGTGCACCTAACCATGTCCCCGTGCGCTGGGGAATTCCCAGCGCAAGCGAGGCAGACGAACCCAAGCTACATCCAGGCGATCTAACTCAGGCCCAGCTATGTGCCCTGGAGGCCGCAGTAGTTCTGTTCGTAAAGCAGGACTATGTAGCTGCCAAGAGCGCGCTTGAGCCGTTCGTTGCTATAAATCATGAAGAAGCATCCAAGCTCTACATCAAGGTCCTTCAAAAGCTACGTGTAGCTGACTGGGACAAAATTGCCCGACGCATCAACCGCGTTAGCACCGACACTCTGTTCGTACCAGCCGGAAGTACGGAAGTGATTGATGGCCAGAAGGTCATCCTGATTCATCAAGGCTTGAGTAAGTCCTTAGGTCATGATGCCCCCAGGTGCGTTGTCAAATATGTGACCCATCACGAAATGCTCCACGAGCAATTGGGTACAAGCCCTGAAGACCCCCATCCTCCCCTTTTCAGGCGTCTTGATCGAAGCTTTCCGGAGCGCGCCAGAACCATCGCTTGGTTGCAGAAACACAGTTTCCATACCATCGACGGAGTACGGGTGTGATTCGATCCATTGTCGCGCTTGCACTGGCACTTAACGCTGCTAATGCAATCTGCTCACCTTATGACTCGATGATTGATCGTGCAGCTCGAAACCACGGCGTTGATCCAATCGTGCTGCGTGCGATAGCAGCGCATGAGTCAAACAAAAACCCATGGACTTTCAACGCTGATGGAGAACCTTTCCGCTACCAAGATAAAGAAACCGCAGTAAGAGTGCTCTGGTCACTAACCAAAGCACCTTGGATGGTCAAAGCCATCTCCTTGAAAGGAGAGCGGTTCCGCCGGTTCTTCACCTCTCAGGCTAGTGCGAATTCTTATGCGAAAAGCATTCGAGATTCAGGTCGACTGATTTTGCGGGTAGATGACAGCAAAGTGGTCAACAAAGGAGAGGTGCGGGTTCGAGCACTAAGACTAATAAATACAGATATAGGGATTGCTCAAGTTAATTACCGTTGGAACGGTCAAGGAATTGCGACTGTTCAGACATGGTTTGATCCGCATTACAACCTTGAATTCGCAGCGACTCGTATTGCAGAACTTAAAAAGAAGCACAAGAAAGAGATCGAGGCCGTTGGCTATTACCACTCAGCAACCCCGGTTTACCGCAAGAAATATCTCGAATATTTCATACCAAAGTACAACGAGGAGAAACGACTTGCGACCGTATCTATGGCTGCTGCTCGCTAGCTTCATTTCAACCAATGTAATGGCCAGCGTTATTGAGCCCACTACCGACCAAAGAGTCGGCGAAGGCATCATGGCTATTCTAAAAGGCGAAAAACAGAAAGCATGGGACATCCTTTTTCCTGAGGCCAAGAAAGGCAACATTATTGCCATGTATCACCTTGGTGATCTAATGCTGAGATCTCCCGAATATCCGAATAATCTGGAGCGAGCAGCTACTTTTTTTAAAGCTGCAGCTGATCGAGGACATAAGGGTAGTGCTGCAATGCTATCTCAGGTCCAGGGAATGCTTGGCCAGCGTGGTCAAACACCAACAATTGGCGGTGCAAGCGGTGTTCCAGTACCGAAAGATATTGAGGGCGCAAAACAAGCATACGCGCGCATGCAGTCACAAATCGGTCGGTTTGTTGGCGACCAACGATTGGTTGAACCGGTTGCAACCATAAAGATGTTCATCACCGAAAATGCAAGCAATGTTGCAGAGTTAGTGAAGATATCAAACGATGCTAAAGCCCGATTTGGGGAAAAGGTTGACTTTCAATATTATGTATTAATTGATCAAGCTAACTGGAATCCTCGACGTGTTTTTACTCCAGCATCGGGAAATCTTCCGTTGACCGGATTCCGACCTGATATGAACGGCTCTGAAGCACTGAAATATGGTGTCCGCTCAACTCCAGCTATCGTGCTAGTCCCTCAAAATGGACAACCAAAAATATTGAGCAATGCTCAGTCTGTAATCACCGAACTGTCTGCTGTTCTTAGGTAAGGAAAGTATGAAAACTTCAATTAAGATCTCTCTCGCCTTTCTGGTTGGATGTTTTGTCTCCAATGCACCTTTCGTACTTTCCGACGCATCAAGTCCAAATGAAGCGTTGTCAAACGCTATCGCAGTAGCGATGGCAAAAGTTGACAAGTACAACGATGATCGTCAGAACGCTGAAATCGACAAGCTTCCAAATATTCTCGACTGCCAGAATATGGACTGGATGAAAAATTGCTCTGAGTTGAACCGGAACGCGAAGAAGAACCCACAAGCGCCTATGCGAATGATTGGCAAAAATGGTGTGGAGTTTAACTTTCAACCGGGAACGCCAAGCGCCGTAATCAACCTTCAGCTCAACCAAACCCCTGAGGCGGCATCAGAGCTTGTCTCTTATATGGATAAAACCTGGGGTGAGTACCACAAGTCCGCCGAACTCTACAAAATGGCAATGTGGCAAAACGGAGACCTGAAAAACATTAAAGGACTTGATGCTGCTACTGAGAAGGCTAAGGAAGTAAAATACATAGATACCGACAACGTGAGTATGTCTGTGTTCGTAGAGTCAACCTGCCCTGTCTGTGAAAAACAGCTACAAATCCTTTCCACTGTCCAACAAAAATATCCAAAGCTTAAAATAAAGATATTTCAACTTGACGGTGATCGTGATGCCTTCACAAAGCATGTAACTCAACGAGGATTGTCTGGACGCGTACTTTCTCGCGAAGAACGTATTAGTTTGCAAAAGCTGGGAGTGACATCATGGCCAATTTCATGGATCGACAACACTAAGGTCAACAGACGCAAAAGTATTGTCGGTAACAGAACACTTCGCCAGCTTGAAGATCACTTTCAGGCTATGACATATATCCAGCCAGAGAAGAAAGGCGCATGAAAATGAAATCACGCTATATCAAATCGATCCTCGCGCTGACAGTCTCTGCTGTGATGTCAACAAATACTTTCGCAGCGTCAATTGATTTTGGGGCTGACGGGTCGGACTCTCCCTGGACACGCCGCATGGACGACGTTACAGGCCTGTTTGGTGAATCCGTGAAAGGGAGCGCGGTGAACGACGCGAACAAAGGAGGCAGCTTTTCCTTCGATACCTTCACCCCATTCCAAGACCAGCGGACTTCAGTAGTAAATGGCTACGGCGCTACTGAAGTTGGCGTGGGTTGTAATGGGCTCAATCTTAGCACTGTACTAGATGGTCAACTGGGCCAGTACCAGGAGATGGTTGAACAGTTCATCCAAAATGCTCCGGCGCTTGCCATCATGTATTTAGCCTACAGCCAGCCGACCATCAAGTCTGTGATCGACCAGCTTAATAGCGTTGGTCAGTTTGGCTTGGACCTCTCAAACATGACCTGCTCGGGCGTACGGTCTCTGGCCGACAAGGCATATGACGAGAAAAAGCAAACCCTAGCTGAAGCCGACTGTACTGTGGACGAGGGCTATAAAAGCTCAAAATGCATGGCAGGTGAGGGTTTAACCGGATCTCTTCTCAACCAAATGGGGGAGTTCAAGCAGAAAACCTCCGATCGCGCCAACGCAATGATGGGAAAGGTGTCGAGCGCTACTGGCGGGCTGGTTGGTTGGAATTCCTCTGTCTCGGGCGGAACAAATAAAGGCGCTGGCACTGGGTCTGGAACAGGAACCGGCGGCACTGGCTCAGTTAAAGCTTCTGTTAGCGGTAAATCATGCAGCAATGACCCACAAGATGGTAGCGCCGGCCTGGTGCTCGCGGCATCGGAACTTGGTTGTGATGACATCAAGAAATATGGTGGCCTCGTACCTTCGTATGGTTTCAACAATGATGCTGCCTCGGTAACCCCGCGCACTGAAAACATTGAGAACCTTTCGAAAACCCTGACCACTGAATACATGGACCTGTACAAAGCTGTTTACTCTGCAGATGCCGCATCCTTCAAAAATACACAGGCATATAAAGATCTGATCTCTCGAGCTGACATCGTTGTCAGCGAGAACGAACATCAATACATGCGAAACCTTGCCAGATCGAGCCCGGCCATGTTCATTTCAACAGAGCGCCAATTATCAACGCTCGGAATGATGAAAGAGCTGGACGACGTAATTTCCAAGATTGAAATTGGCGTTTCAAGCGGTATCGCCAATCAACCTGATAACGTAATCCTGAGTGATGAGGTTATCAGCCGCACTAAAACCTCTGTTGCTGGCCTTCGCCAACAATACATCGCCCTTCAGGCACGAATCAAACACGATCAAGAACGCAACAAAGTATTCGCGAGTGTCCAACAGGTAACGAACTAATGTCAGACTCGACTGATATTGAAAATTTTGACTACCTACAGATCGTCAATTCCAATTTTGGCGATCTTGTTAGTCATTACATCAACATGTGGCAGGCTTATAACCAGTCCTTCACTGTGGCGGCGATGAACCTCTGTCTGTGGGGAGGACTTGCCTGGGTAAGTATTTTGACCCTGAAAGCACCTGCAGATAAGCTCAAGACAGCTGCGAGCGCTATAGGTGTTGTACTTTTGGTTGCCATGCTCCTACAGCCAGGTAACTATAAAATTGGGCCCGCTGGTGGAAGCGTAGGACTATCGGCGGGTGCTGGCTGGTCAGTTTCAATTATTGGCAATATTTATCAGCTTTTCAAATCAGCTCTGGATAATGTAAATAAAGAAACGGCAATGAGCCTGGCATTTGAAAATGCTTATCATGTGACAAACGAGGGGACACTCAAGAAATTCGCCAATAGCCCTGTAAAGGATATGTACCAAGACTATATAGATAAATGTCAAGGTGCGCTGTCTGCTACGGCTGGTAGCACCCCAGATACCCGGCTCGTAGGACAATCAGTTGGTCTCTACGGTTCAACAATGATAAACCCTGTTGAAGTGAGTCAACTTAGCAAGGAGCAGTATGAAGAAATGGAGGCTGGCAACAAGGTTGGAAGTGCATCGCCGATGAACGTTCTTGGCCTTGGGTTATCAATCAATTCATGGAGAAGGTATTTCGCAGACAGCGAGGTAGCCGATAAGGTGGACGCCGGCAGAACCGCACTACTCAATATACCTGAAGATCAGAATCCGTTCCGAGGCAATAATGTCAAACCCGGGGGCTATCTTTTACCTTCAAAAGAGTATTGGGTAAGACAGTATTTCCCATCCAAAGCAAATGAAGGCGCCTCGGAGTTCGATAAAATTACTGACAATGCCGATAGCTCAATGTATAGCAACCCACAGCTAACTGAGGGCTCATCGGTCGCCGCGGGACAAGAAGTTAGGTTCTACCCTAAAAACTGCCTCCAAATGTATGGCATGGTGACAAAGGCCGTTCAGAATTGGACTGATGCAATCAGAGAAGAGGTTCCAATGGCTCAAAGATCCTCATATATGAGAGATCAGACTGAAGCCCAGACCCTCATGATCAAAAACATAAACAATATGATTGAGCAGCGAGATAAGTTTTCAGATAGTTCGCTTCCTATTATTGGCTCTGAACGCCGTAATGGTCAGGACATGAACTGGGGGATCAGCGATGCAGCTGACAGCATAATGACCAAGATCCAGGACGTCGGCAAAGCATTTAAAGAATGGATGCTTACCTTCAAGGTACCTGCAATGATCAATGGCTGCGCCATGCTCGCAGGGATGATGGTTGTGCTCTTCCCGGTGATATGTGTATTTGCGGTTTTTGTTAATCCGAGCATTCTGATTAGCTTTGTTAAAATTCTTAGCTTTGCTTTCATGATCCCATTCGTCAACAACCTTTGTTTAACAATGGCTGCTACATTGCTTGCAATGAATGGGGAGCTGATGACAGGGCTAACTTCGGGCAACATTTATGAGAACTATCCCCTGCTCATTTCAGCAGGCTCTGCACAATATATTATCTTCATGGCTTTGACTGCTGTAGAGATAGTTATTGCTAAAATGCTGATTTGGGATGATGTCAAAGGTCTTTCAGGATTTAACCCAGCCGGCGCAGCTTCTGGAATGGCCGCAACCGGTGGTGCTGTGATTGGTGCAGCAGTCAAACTCGGCAGTGCTGCATTGAGTCTCGTTGGTGGACCGGCCAAGCTTGCTGGCGCCCTCGGGCGAGTTGTCTCGGGAGCAGGTTCGGCAGCTAACGGTGCAGCAGGCGCAACAACTGGGGCTTACCGAGCTACAAATATTGTCCAATCGCTCCCGAAAGCTTCTGCTGGATCAGCCTCCCAAGCCAGCAAAAGGCTCGCTAAGCCAAGCTCACCGCCTCCAAAACCTAATCTCCCCGCGTTGCCGCCCCCGACCCCACCGGGTCCAGATACTCCAAAGGGGCCAAACAAGCCCTAATCAAAGCCCGCGCGAGCGGGCTTTTCTTTGCCCGAGCCGTTCACGTTTGGTACTGATCAAGGAAGCCCTTCATAATCCCATCCCATTATACCTGCGCTGAGACTTGGAATCCTGGGCTGACCTGTTAAAACAGTTCGTGTCCAGATCACGGAGATGAATTATGAAAAAATTAATGGTTGTGGCACTGATTGCAGTGGCGATCGCAGGTTGCGGGGACTCATCGAATCCGACCTCCACGAAATGGATCGGCGGAAGCGTCGTCGACCAACCAGAATTCCGGTTGCCAGGCTCGACCTTCGGTTTGAAGAGCGTACAGGATTCCAACGCTCAATCCGGACAAGCTTGGTTTTTCGAGAAAGCCAATTGGAAACCGAAGGGTTGGTCACTGTGGGTCGCTTCCAACGTGTATTCGGACTACAAGGCGCCGAAAAATGATTTGAGCATGCTGCAACATGGGTTTGCTCGAGCAGATTCGGCAGCCGAGCGGTCTAAGAAGGAAAGCTTTTTTATCGGTGGGGTGAGCAAGTGGCTCAAGGAAAATCACGTAGACGTTGAGCTCAACTTCCTGGGCTACGATGGTCTCCCGCAATCCCTGATGCAGAGCAACGATGCATACAGAGGTTTTTGGTTGACCTGGAACAACGAGCCCTGTGAAAAAGCTTTTCGTATGTGCGTGGACAATTACTTTGTCTCGCCTGTATCCCGCCTGTCTGGAGGTGAGCGCTTGGGCTACAAGGACTGGATCAAGCCATACCTGAACCTTGGGGAAGGCGACACGGCTGTAGGCCGCAAGTTTGTGATCGATTCGTGGGGCGGGATGGAAGACGAAAAAAGTCCCTTTTATGACATCTGGCCTACTATGGTCTTCCTAGTGAATCCTGAAGGTGTTGTTACACGTGCCTGGCTTCCTCAAAAAAATGACGCGGCCACGGTTCAGCGCGTTCAGGCTGCCATTGTTGCTGATGTTGGTGGGCCTTACGCCAAGGTGGCCGTCAGTGAGAAAGCGGACTCAGCACGACCACCAACCCAAGGCTACTATGGACAGCACTACATCGAGACCGGCGTGGGCAAGGTCCTAGAAACCTTCCAAGAGATTATGAACTCGAAATGATAGGCGCAGTGATTTTCACGGTTAATGACAATGTGTATCCCTCTTACTGCCTAGACTCACTTGGGAATTTGATTCGCTGTGACGAATCTGGACCAGAGCTGGGTCTGGTCCCATTCGGCGTTCAACTAGTTTCCACCGCTGACGAGTTAGTGAATCCTTTTCCATGGACAATCACAATAGGTGCCGTGCTTGAACGTCTGACCTTTGTAGCGCGCATCCAGGGTGAAGTTAAACGCGCGTACCGAGATT
This sequence comes from Pseudomonas sp. ChxA, assembly GCF_030263855.1. Lineage (NCBI taxonomy): Bacteria > Pseudomonadati > Pseudomonadota > Gammaproteobacteria > Pseudomonadales > Pseudomonadaceae > Pseudomonas > Pseudomonas sp. ChxA. The sequence goes on along the minus strand of NZ_JARPMK010000005.1, from coordinate 402,039 downwards.
TCGAATTGGTCTCGGCCACAGCCCCCTTCGTACCACACATACCTGTCTCAGAGGGCGAAGATGTTGTGATCCAGGCTATCGACTTGCTGCCAAGTCTTTCAGCTGCTGACGCAGTGGCGGTCCGTGAGCAACTAGCTGCAAACGGGATTTTCGAAATTCCGTTTATCTCGAATTTCGATGCTGGATTCCATGAGGCAGCAGGCGCTGGGCTGAGCGTTCCGCCTATTGAGTATGTGACAGCTGGTTGGATGTCGAGCATGAAGGTATACCGTAAAGCTCTAGTTCGATCTGCCTAATTTGCCCCGATCCAGACCGTGCCACCACCTAGAAATCAAAATATGTTGATCCAGATTCGGAGCAAGAAAGAGATGCAAACCTATAACGTTGATGTCGGCTATCTTCAGGAGGCGGACGCATTCGATGTCAACCATCTGCTGCCTAACTGGCTCCCAAGTGCGAATATCTTTCTCGCGCGCTCGGCTTCACAGGCGAAGGTCGGTGTATTCGGGTCGCTGTCGCAGCTGGACTTCAATCTCTGGCTTTCAGATCTCGCACTGAGCCTTCCCGAGCATACAGGCGTTTCTCTTGATCTCGTTCTGTCCGAATCTCAGGGTGTGGCTCACGTTAACTACAGCCTGGTTGACCGTATCCCCAACATAGACCCCCCTATCGAAGCTGATAATCCAGGCTTTCTCAACTATGCGCTGACCTGGTTCAGATCTCGGCGTCCGAATGTTCGAATCTATGCAACTGAAGGTCTATTTTGGGTGGAAGGGTTTTGATGATGTCTACTGCAGCAGCTCCAATTCACACTATGGTGACCACCCTGCTCAACAACTTTGTAGAGGGCGTGACCGTTTTATCGGTCACCCAGGAGGCGGTCAAGGTTCTCCCCCATACTCAAGCATTACCACCACTTCTCACATGCGACGGTACACCGCGACAGTTGGCCCGTGTTCTTGATTGTTTCGTTCGTTGGGATGGCGAGGTGAGAGTTGCAGCCCTCCTGGACGAAGGGCTGCTGGACGTATGGGTTATCTAGGAGAAATCCATAGGTGGCAAATCAGCCAATGGATCATCCACTTCCACCTGAATTACCAACGCTTCAACCGGTGGCTTCGTTCCAGTTGTGAAGTTGCCCGGAGCAGGTTCAATGCTGGCCTGATCTACGCTGGACACGACCATAGCAACTGGTCTCGCCACAACCTCCCTTTCGATTTCTGCACTTACACCCATCTTCGTGTTGGCCAGGTCGGTCGATGATCCGTCTGTGACCTTTCTACCGAGCAGCGCCTCATTCAGAGCATCGTTAACCTTACCCGGATCAGCTTGCCTAAATAGTTGATGACGGTTCAGTAAGTTGATGATCGCTTGCCCCTTGACCCCCCTCGGAAGTGCCCGATACAACGCATATAACTTCGGATACTTCTCTGCCGACAGTGTAAATTTTACGTTCTGAAATTCACCGCCGTCGGCTACGTTGTAGTCGGCCTCAGAAATGGGGCAAAAGCTCAAGCACGCTTCTGACATAGCCAGCACAACCTGATTACCAGCTTGTCGGGGGTATTTTGCTAGGACCTCGACAAGGGCTTCATGCATCTCTGGATAAAGCCTTTCCCGGATCACAACGCTCTGGGTCTCAGCCACGCTGAGCTACCTTCATCCGGGCCTGCTCCTTGAAGTTCTGCGTTACGTAAAAACGATGATAGCCACGCACGATCGAGTTCTCAGGATCCTTGGCCATGTAGATCACCGTGTTGATATACGTTTGGAGGAGTTTCCTCCCCAGAACAATTGCACCACCACCAGCCACCACCATACCGGCCATGAAGTCAGTCTTCCCCCAGACGGTGTTGATACACCGTACGACCACGTCATCTGCGAACTCTTGCCGTGCAGGTAGGCTGATGGGATCAATATCGATCCTGGATCCGCGCCACGGGATGAAGCCTTTCCTCAGCCAGGTATCCATCGTGTACTCAGTAGTCTGAGCGTCGAGAGAGAAATCCTTAGGCAGTCGGGACTTTGCCGGCAGGATAGTATTTAGTGCATCCACCTGCTTTAGCTGTGTAAACAGTTTCTTGTGGATGTCAGAAACCCCGCTAGATTCACCCCAACGTAGCTTATCGTCAGAACTCACCTTGCCGTCGACGAATTGTCCGGCATCTGTGGTGCCCTGGCCGATATCAATAATTCCAAGTTTCCCCTCCATCACAACACGGGGATCAATGACTTTCCCTTCCGGATCCAACAGTTCAGGGTCGAACCATGGGCCAACGTATTGTGGTAGCACATTGACGCTTGCTGGTTGGTAACCTTCTTCGATAGCCCATTTTTTGAGATCGGAGGCAAACTCGTTGCGGCGAAGCTTGAAAAACTCAGTCGGCAGCCCCGTCACGATGATCGGATTTTTCTGACCAACCTCTTTCAAGACCTTGAGGAACAGAACCTTAATGCTTTCTGAACTGTAATAGCTCGAGTCAGTGCTACGGGGGGCAGCACCATCTTCCCGGCAGTCATCGCCGATGTAGAAAGATCCGAACTTTGTCTTGAAAGACTCACGGGTGAAGCCACCACCCAGGCCTTGGTTCGATTGAGCAGGTGCAACAAGTGACGCAAAAGACCCTCGAATTTCGCCAGCACCTGCGATGTAACTGGTGGTGCCGTTACCAAGGTCGATCGCAATCAGCTGTTCGATAGAATGAGACATTATTTTTCCTTCTACTCAGAGTAGCGCTCGGATAAGGACTCTCAACGAGCCCCACTCTTCCAGAATCGTCACCATATTTTTTTGGTGTCTGTTGATGCTTCCCGAATGCTTGCCTAGATGACAGTGAGAAATCAGCTCGGCTGTCAGCCATGGCGTTGGCTTTCGGCTTGGTCTAGTTGATATGACAGCAGACAAATCGGCCTCAGTTGGAGGGCGACCCAGTGAGAGCGCAAGACGCTCTCGTACCTTCTGCTGGTTTAGCCTTTGCTTGTAGCTGCTGACATCTCGGCTACTTCGCTTACCTGTCCGGCGGTCGAAGTATTCAACCACCCTGTATCGCGGCTCCGCAGGGGACAGCGGATCGAGAGCAGGGCATTCACGCCTGCAAATGATCGACCTGAATCTTACCGGTTGTCGCGCTTCATTGAACTCAAAAGCTAGCTGATTTAATTCACTATCCAACTCAAGGTACTTCTCGATCAAACCGGCAGCCTTAGCGCTTCGGGTCTCGCAGGACACTGCCAATGCCGAGATCCACTCATCTAGCCCGGAAGCCTTTGATTTCGGAACAAGGATCCCGAGATCATTACCAGGAAATGCATTCACCCAACGTACCGCTCGCCTCGCTGCATTGAGGAACAATTCAAGGTCTCTGGAAAACGATTTAGTCCTTTTGGCACCGAGGATCGGAGTCATGTGAGCAAGACGTGCCTCCACTGTCCTCAATGAAACGCGGTGGAAATCGCCATCTTTCTTTGTTCCCTTCGACAGGTACACCTCTACACACGAAACCCGCCCAACCTTCTCGCTTGCTCGCCACATCCACATTAATGACCAGCCATCCTGAGAGCGTCTCTGTGCCCAGCCTCCTTCGTAGGACCTAACCTTGTCAGCAAGTTGCTGAAGTGTAGTTTGGACAAAAGCCATCTGGTCGACGATCCCCATCAAGAGGTGCTCTCGCCTCTCTGTCATCTCGGCGAGCTTTTGAAGGAACGGACCTGCCAGCTCAACATCACGAACATTTCTACGCACAGATCAACCTCAAAACTGTGGTTATTGCTGTTTACGACCAATACGGTGTCTTAGAGAGCACTGCAAAATCCCTTTAGGCACTCGTAGCGCACCTCCAAAGCCCGGCAGCACCTTCTGACACACCTAAGCAACACTACTGACTGCCCACTGATGCCCCAATCACATAGGTATAAGCATTCGAACGCAAACGTCATACGCCCTCGTAACGCCTGACTAAAACCCACTGGCACACGACAATTATCCCCTTATTGCCCAGCAACGCACCTCAAAAGCACCATACGAAATCCATTAGTCAATTCCGGTTGTTTTTGGACTCATTTAGTGTCGGAATGCACATTACGGATATGCCGATGGTGCTCCCGGCCGGCTGCATCCGACAACATAGAGTAGGCGGGAAATTAGTTAAATCCCCGTCTAATGTAATAATACGGGCCCTTCTGCGATTCTGATAAATCCGATTCTATTTCAACGGGTTATCACAAATGTTCGAAAATGAGTTCTTGAATGCCAAAACGCTCTAGCCAAAAGCACCACGCTCCACAACCAACTGATCAGCTGAGGGGGTCTGAGGTCAGCTCAATCCTCGGAATCCACCGCAACACACTCCAACGCATGGTTGCTCTAAAAACTCTTGAACATGACGGAGAGACAGGGGGTGGTCGGCGGTATTGGCTTAGGTCCTCTGTTGATGCTTACCGCCTCGGAACTCTGACGACTGCAACTGTGTGGTACATCCAAAGCAGTCTTCTACAGGAGCTCGTGGTTAAGGTTCAGGCAGGTCACCGAATCCTCGGTCAGACGGCAGCTAGCATTCCGCTTGCCGCGACGAGCCGAGCTGGATGCCTATCTCTGCTTCTTACGTTCATTGAGAAGAGCGAACCTCATGCCATTGCGCTTCCCGCAAATGCTGCCGGCCTACCAACTGCAGCAGTAATCACTGAGATATGTCGCACTCACGGCGTGCCCGTCATTTTGTTCCCTTGTTAGGCGGCAGCACTTCGATTGCAAGCAAGAGGTTTGGAGAACAACGATCCCATAAGAGGCGGGGGGCGCACTCAAGGGGTCTTAACTGATTGGGTCGATGGGGTGCACATCATTGCTACTGGTGGTTACAGCCCTGCTTTTCTCGCTGGAGAGCCCGTGATCATTGCTAAGGGCTGTAACGGTAAAGACATGAGCATCGTGCATTGCCTGAACTCCCTGAAGACAGGGGAGGCAAAACGCTTTCTTTGCCGCCAGGGTAGGGCCGGGCGTTGGAATACCCTTGAGCGCGTTTACGACCTTACGTACCAAGGTAGACCCAGCCGGCCTGCGGCACTCCTCCGTTCCCAGCAGACAAAAGATGTCAGTGATGCTCTACACGATGGAAAATCGCATCAGCCAAGAATGACCTTAGCTCGCCAACCGACACCTCATAGAGTCAGTACCAGACAGCCAGGTTTCATCATCACAACGCTCACACTAGGTGATGCATGGGTCTTTAGCTTTTAGCTCGCGCTCGGCGAAAGAAGGCCCATTTCACGAATGACCTAATAGGGCAACCTGTTCAGCGGCTGTGACCATCTACCGATCACTCAGTATCAGCCACCATAAGATTTGGCTCATGGCATAGGCTGCGCCGTAGGGCTCGAGCCCTCCCCCATAACTAGATCGGTCTGCGACCCCTCAAAGAAGGCAGGCTGCGGCGCGCACTCAGTTGGTGTTAGGAATATTCGGGATTCGTCAGATCCGATTAGTGACAACCGTGACCTGCAAGAAAGATCCAGCAGCCCGTGACAAGCTCCAAACCCTCAAGCTGAGATCCCTGGCTATCCAGGTAGGCTATTAAGTTCGGAAATCGGAACACACTAGAGAGGCAACTCAAGCACCTTGAGCCGATACGGCCACTCTCGGACTACTCGCACCCACCAAATGGCCAGAGACAGCCGAGCCGGTGTCGGTATAAGTCCCCGCAGCCCACGTCACTTGTTTGCGCTGTGGAATCAGGCCGCCGGCTGATATCGGAGCCGCTAGTGAAGAACGGCACCTTTGGGACATGGCTTCATCGGGAGGAGCGTATCGCTGTCACCACTTGCCCGATAAACATCAATCAACATTTGAACGAGTTCGCTCCCAGCACCAGCCTGGCCATTGAGGTGATGCGCTACCAGGTCCATCGAGTCGCGCGGATCGGGCCCACTCCAAACAATCTGAGCACTGACCTGGCCGCCTTCGATATAGAAGAAGCTAACGAGAACAGTATCAATGCCCTCTTTGATAGCTGCCCAGCCATGCAGTCGATTCTGCAAAGCAAATCCCGCTTGACGAGCCGAGCTAATGGCTTGGTGATACGCGTTGATCATGGTTACTCCTACAGGTGATGAGCGCACCTTAACGTCACGTTCGTGAATTCCAAGAGCAGCGACGAACGGTAGTACATTGCCACCATTGAGCATCTTGTGGCCATTGGTGTGCCATCAACGCCGGGTTTCAGGCGTCAACTTCCTTACGGGACAGGGTCTGTAGCGATTTACAAGCTGAACGTCATTGCACACAGTTGGGTACCTGATGTCTCACTTTGCCTCCAGCTCAACGCTTTTGACTGAAAAATCACGCCCTTTTTAGAGTTGCCTGTCCCATCCGCGCCCAATAGAATCGCGCTCAATTACTTCGGTACACACCTACGGGGCGTCCGAGGAGCCAAGCGGTTGAGCATTGCTCACCGTATGTAGAAGGGGGTCGGTGGCTGTCGTGGCTACCGGACAAAGCAAATTCCAGGGGACTGGATTTGCGCTTAGGAGCCGATCGTATGATCGGAGGAGGGAGGCATGCGCCTCGTTAGGAGCAACTGGCTCGCCGGGCTTACCAGCGACCAGTTCTTAAGTCTTGACCCGTGGGAGTTCGTCATTCATGTCGAATCCCAACAACAGTGGGTAGCTGAAATCCGCTCGAAGCTTTCTGTTCGTCTAACGGACGAGGAGCTTCTTCAGATTCTGTACCCGGGCATCTATGACGCCACAAAGAGCGCCATCAGAAACTACGCTGCCGGCTCCCCTGACGGACGCGGGTTGTGCTTGATCGGCTACGCCCTCTCTTACATACGTAAGTACGGTTATGCCCGCGTCATCGATGAGGTTCCAGGTTCTGGCGCATTCAACTTTGCGGATCTCGACGGCTTAGACTATGCGCCGCGCGCTCATGGTCTAGAACCTGATTACCTCAACACTGCGTCCAACTACACTGACAGCCTGTCGGCACTACCCCAGTTCCTGTCCGACGGCATCGTGCTCAGTGATGAAGGACTGCAGAAGCGCCATGCTCACGTTGAGACGCTGCGCAGGTTTCTGACACATCGTGAACACCAGATCCTCCGCCTGGCTGTTCTTGAGCAACATTGCTCCGTAGACATGAGCTCGATGCTTGGGCTTAGTGAAAAGCAGGTATGGAAGGTACGTCGCCAACTCAAGGTCAAACTCGGTGAAATAGCGATTGACCAGGGCATCTGCCCTCGCGTCGTCGCAAGCCTGAGAGGGAAAGAGACGGCGGCGGCCGGCGAATGAAGCAATCAATCACAGACTTCATCAAAGACGCCGTATACCCGAAGCTAGATGCAGTGGATCGTGGCCTTCTTAATCACCTGCACCCCAAAAAGCTATCAGCCAATGGCTCCTATGTCCTCGACTGTCCAGCCTGTGGTAAAGACCGCGCTTTCTACTACCCATTCAGGTCCGGGATTCAGTGCAATCGTAAGGACAACTGCCCAAGCCCATACACGCCTTTGTGGGACGCCCTCGCCCAGAACGGCATGAGCAACGGCGATATCGTCAAAACCCTTTGTGAGTCCGCAGGTGTTGAACCCCCTGACAACCGGGACAACGAAGCCAAGCAGCAGTCACGCGCAGCCAATGGTGGTCGCCCTCCCCTCACGACGGGCCAGGCAATCATTCTGGTGACTCAGCAACTGGCTCAACGCAACAAGGGGATTCTTGACGAATTCCAGCAATCCCGAGGGTATACAAACGAGGTCATGGCTACGCTGCGCCTCGGCGTATTCACTAACAATGATGAAGTGCTTTCGCTTCTTCAGGCTCACGGTGTTACCCGGGAGCAAGCCCGTTCTATTGGGATCGTCAGCTTTGAGGATGAAACCCCTTCATCTGTCTGGTCGGGGATGGAAGGTCGAGTTATCGGTTACTGGCCTCACCCAGACGGCGAGGCCCGTATCTGGGGCAGGATCCCATCAGGACAAGGTGAAGCCAGGTCTAATCCGAAATACCGTTTTTCACCAAAATCGTCCAAAGATATCCCTTACCTTTTCAAGCAGCGGCAGAAGTCCATCCTGGTTTGCGTGGAAGGGACGTTGGATGCTTGGGCTCTGCAGCTCATCAAGGTTTGGGGATGCGCCATTGGGCAAGCATCAATTAACTCAGCCCAGGCCGCATACCTAGCCAGCCAAGGAATTACAGAGGCCGCTCATATGGTCGATGGCGATCATGCCGGCTATGAAGGTGCACTATCGTCGATCCGTGAGGCTGAAGCCGTTGGCATAACCTTGAGCATCATAGCGCTTGGCCGTGGCATGGATGATGCCGATGCCATGCGAACAGCTGGTCGTGAAGACGCACTCAAAGCCCTGATCAACTCAAGGATGAATGCAGGTGAGTATATGGCCAGATATTGTGCCTCTTTACTCGACCAGCCCCTTCCTGACCTACGGCGCGTAGCCAAGATACGAGCCATTGCCAATGGGCTTACCACTGCCTCCAAGCGTAAATGGCTGGATTTCAGCCAGAGCCTAGGCATCGCCGCCGATGAAGAATCTGATGCCCTACGGGCACTGAGCCATCTGGTCTCGGGTGGTCTCACTTTTGAAGAAGCCTCTGGTGTTATTCGCCGCAGGACCGGATACCAAATCACCATCACCAAGGATGCCGCTCATGGCTGAGTCGAGCTCACAGGGGTCGTCATCCGGCCCGATAGTGAAATCTCTCAAGATCGTGCTCTTTGTCTTTCTCGTTATCTTCGTTGCGAAGATATACCTGAGAGCTCCTGAGTATCGATACGTCGAGGTTTGTTACTTCCCGCAAAAAATATTCCAACTCGCTTGGATTGATGCTTGGGGTTTGTTCGTCCCTGACGACAGCGCCAGCTACCTGAGTCACGCAAGTGACGTCAGCGACTTTTTTCGCTCATGCACCCAACAAGCTGCTGGTTGGGAATGGCTGAGATCAATTGGCACTCACCAGTAAGGTAACCCCATGGCTAACGAAACTACCCAAGTCCGCAACACCGCGCCTCAACTTCCAGAGCGCACCCTACGCATTGACGGCGAGCGTACCGCGGCGATGTACACCCTGGCGATCCGTGTTGCACGGCTCGACTCGCGTTTTCGTGAGCTTGCAGGCAACCCCTCCGTGGAAGGTCGCAAGCAATATCGTTCGGGCAACGAAGGCTTTGCTCGGGCGCTCGGTGAGTTCGAAGACGCTCTCATGCAGATCGAGAAGGACGTGGATATGAATTCACGCCGCAGCGGTCGCCAGAGTAAAGGGCAGCCACAACGACGCGAGCCTCAGGCGCGCCCACAGACTGCTCCACAAAAGAATTCAGCTGCGCCGGCGGCCACTACTACGCCCACAGCCGAATCTAAGCCTGCGCAAGGTCCCAAGCCTGAGGCTAATGGTTCGACTGCCCCTGCCGGCGAAGCACCCAAAACCCAGGCCAAACAACCGCAGAAGCCAACTCAAAAACCTGCTCAGCAGAATGGTCAGCCACCTAAAGGCCAGCAAGCAAAACCGCAGGCCAAAAACCCGCAGCAGCAGGCTAAGCAAAAGCCTGATGTAGCAACCGTCACCTTATAAGGGAGCTGGACAATGAGCAGCTGGAACAATATTAAAGACGCGAGCCGGATGCTTCCGGCCTGGTTCACCCCATTTGTTCTTGCGGGGGCAACAATTGGTTTGTACGTGATTGCCCGCTACATGACTGCGGAAAAGCCTGACGAACTGGTTGGTTTCGCAACAATGTCTGCCATTGTCCTGTCGCTTCTTGTCGGGTTTGTATTCATGGTAAGTGCCATCGCAAAAGCGAAAGCTGGCAATGTCGTGTCAGCGATCGGCGAAGGCTTTCAACGTGGCCTAACATTCGTATGGGTCACTTCGGCCGTTTGCCTCTGCGTTTACGTCTGTGCCACCCCGGCATACCGCTTGGTCACACAGAACATTTTCTATACCGTCACTACCATCGGAGTTGCTTGCCTTCTTGGTGTCGGTTACTGGGCATCAGGACTTCGGCCAAAGGCCCAGGCTCATCAAGATCAACTTGGTGGCGCAATGAGCAGCGCAGTCGCTCTACCACTTTCATTTGCCCCAACACCAGAGCAACGGCCGGCATTTCAGGTGACAATGGCAGACCAAACCCGGCTCATGATTCATCAAGCGGCTCGGATCATTGCCTACAAAGGCAGTAACTGCTTGATTGCAGACTCATTCAGCGCTCACCTTGACATCAACACTCGGACTGCAAAGATCTTCACAGATCTTAACCTCCTCTCTACTTCAGACATGGTTTTCTGGCGAATGCACATGCTGATGATCGGCAGTGCCGCAGAACAGCGCATCATGAATACGTCTTCTGACGCAGCGCTTGATGATCTTCAGAATTTCGACGAGCTTTGTCTGCGCTACCTGCAAATGACAAACAAGGGGAATTTCTTCAAACCAGTGTCGGACCACGAAGTAGTGATGAAGGCTAACCGTTTGAATCTGTTGCGGGGGAACGTATCGCAACGTTGCCACGCAGCAGTGGTACAGAACGAGCGCCTCATCCTTGAGCTGGTCAAACTGATGCGTGGCCGCCCTACCCTGATGTACATGGACCTCAAGCACATTCTTGATCGCGTTGAAATGCCTGCAGACTTCCCTTCTGCTGAGTTCGACTCGAACGAAGCAATGGAGCGCGTGCTGATGCAGCTTACCTTCGACGAGCCAGATGACATCCAGGGCATAACAGAGCACAGCGACATTTCAGAGGGTAATTTCTCTGAACCTGTGAAGGACAATGTCCATCACTTCGCCCCCCCGGCCGAGAAAACCTTTCGAGCCTGATCTCAGTAAATTAAAAGCCCCAGATGCTGGGGCTTTTTTATATCCGCAGATCGGAACTGGTTAGTCAGCAGCCTCTACACGGTTTCGACCGCCATGCTTTGCCTTGTACAACGCGTGGTCTGCAGCCTTCATTGAAACCGCTGCGGACCCATCCAGCAGAGCCACGCCGGCGCTGAAGGTGCAGGCAAACCATTTCCCACTTTCACCCTGATCCTGCAGGCCGGTTTCAAACTGAAGATTGCTGAAGAGTTCGCGAATTCTGTCGATTACATTCCTGGCATCTGACATCGGTGCGCCAACCATCAGCACGGCGAACTCCTCGCCCCCCATCCTGCCTATGAAATCGGTGGAGCGAAGGTTGTCTGATAGCACCTCAGCAAGCCCAACAAGCACCTTGTCACCTACAGGATGACCAAACGTATCGTTTACCTGCTTGAAGTGATCAATGTCGATCATCACCATGGTGTTGGGCACGCTGCCTGAAGCACTGACACGTGATGCTGATGCCATCAACTGCCCGTGGTTCAGAAGCCCTGTGAGAGGGTCGCGCCGCATTCGCGAGTCAAACGCCTTAGACCTCGATATGAGCGCCTTGAGGGCTTTGATGAAGGCTCCCCGCTTCAATGGTTTCTGGACAAAAGCGTCTGCCCCCTTCGAAAGCGCGATCAGCTGGGTTTCTGTGTTCCGCTCACTGCTCAGAAAAATGATAGGCATCACTGCATCGCTATCTTGGCGAATAACACTGGCAACTTGGGCGCCATTGGCTCCCGGCATATGGAAGTCAGTTACGACCACGTCAGGCCTGAAGTCCTCAATAGCCTTCAAAACCCCAGCTGGAGAAAGGATATGGAGTACCTCAATCCCTTCCTCACGCATGAATTTAATTGCCGGGTATGCATCCGTTTTGGAGTCATCGAGCAGCAAAACCTTGTACCCATTGATCTGCGAGTCTCTGGCTCTGCTACGGATCAGCGATCGAAGCGTTTTGACGTCGGCCTCAACCCCTAGTAACCGCACTACACCAAAGGTCGCGGCAACCAAGCGCTGCTCGAATGTCATTGGTGTATCTTCTGCAATGACCACCAGCAAATCACTGTCATGATGAGCAGCCAGAGCTTCGAGCGCACGACATGCTTCTGGGTGGTCCACAACAGCGCTACCCACGAGCACCAAACCTGAGGTCGGCATTCGTTCCCTCAGGTCGGCTACAAGATCCGAGCTGGAATCCAGACTGAGTGACAGGATCTTAAGCCCCATAGAGCTTAAGCCTGAGGCAAAGAATGCTCCACGGTTTCCGAACCCGGGGATGTAGATGGCTGATGGTCCTTGATCACTGGCTCGTGCGTCGCTTTCCCGCCGGCTTGCCGCCTGTAGCGTGTCCATCTGCAGATCAATTCCTTCTAATAATCTTGCTGTCAGTGATTGGTTGCTGCTGATGAGGGATGAAAGCGAACCGAGCTCCGTCGCGAATTCCCCGGATAGGGAACTGATGGTGCTTGATCGAACCTTGGCAACTACGGCTTTGAAGGCTTCAAGGGTGTACTCGCTTGGCCTTGGCAAGACCTGTGAGCGCCAAGCTGACTGCAGGACCCGGTTGATGGTTTCGTGATTCATAAGCAGAGGCCTCCACTAGTAATAGTGGCCATCTAGTGCCCCATATTTGCAGGTTCCAACTAAAATATTTGCCTTCCGGCCTGAGGCAGCGAGCCATTCAGACCTGCGCCCGTGGACGAATGTCGGGAAGGCTAAAACCTGAAGGTTCGCAATGTGGTGGTGGTGGCACAGTCCGGCACTAGCGAGGATGGGTCACCGACAGATGGAGTAACCATGGACACGACATTAATAGCCGCGCTCACCAACCGTGGCGCTATGCCATTTGCGAGAAAAGTCGCCCGCGATATGCGACAGGGTGCAAGCTTAGACGACGCCATTGCGTCCCGAAGCGTCCCAGCAGGGGTATTGGTGGATGTCCGATTGATCATGTTTGCCGTCCAGGCTGGATGGTTTGAGGTTCCCGCGGGCCCAGACCTGACTTTCAGCAAGGCCCAACACAGCAGGCTCACAGCCCTCAGCAGCAGAGCCCCGTGGCTTGGTGAGCTAGTCGATGAGGCGGCAGCATTCGAGGCAATGCGTGCAGACCGAGCTCATGGTCGGGCGCGCGCATTCGGTGCCAAGGCATTACCGAACTTCCATTCATCCGCCACAGCGGCGATGACCCGCCTCTCGAGACTCCCACGAGATCATGTAGCAGGTGAAATCACACTCGAGCTCTGGGTCCAAATCCTTTTAGATACCCAGTCCGTGGCTAAATACATCAGGGCACAGATGGATTGCTTCCGTCCAGCCTGGATGTGGGAGTCGGCTTATTCCCTAACAGAGCAAATCGAACGGCTTCGTGAGCACGACTGCATGCATCTCTTGCTCGACTACGTGTCTGCAACGAGGAATCGGTACATCGACAGCTTTGAGCGCAAGCTGCTTGAGGACGTTCAGTATCGTGGTATGAACCCTTCGGAGTACGAGCAGTGCTGGGCGGCTGAGGAGATGCGAAGGGTCAATGAGCAGCAAGCCCACTGGAAGGAGGTGTTTGGTCTCGTTAGGCGTCTCGCAGCTGTCCTTGATGGTGTGAAGACCTACCACCAGGGCACGCTAACAAAAAGGCTCAGGAAGGAATCGAATGGCGCATTCCGGCTCCAACGTTCAGATCTGGATAGAGAGGCCCTCGTCGTAGAGGTCAAGCTCAACTACTGTGTCGGGCAAAGCGCAAACCTTCAGACCGGCTTTGAATTAGTGAATTACTGCCTAGCGCTGGCGGACGAGATAGAGGTGGAACCCCCGACCTTCTCTGGCTACCTGTCTGCATGCGATAGGGCCAAGGCCCGCGTGGCAAACCTGGTAACGCCACCACTCGACACAGCGTGCTCCACCCGTCGGCCACCAGACGACTTTGACGAAGCTGCTGCCTAACTACCCGAGCCGCTCTAAGAAGCGGCTTTATCATGTCAAGGCTCGCATTCATTCCCTCAGTCTGGGTAGGTGTCTTGCCTTGAGTTTGGACGGGGTGCAGATCCTGAGCTCGGGTCTAGCCTGCCTTTGAGGCTCCCCATCCACACTGAGACACTAGGGTTTCTTGAGGATGATGAATTTCCAGTCACCAGGTGCTTCTGGCACTGGGATACAGGGTTGACCATGGAAATCATCAACCTCTCAAGGTCAATTCAGATGTCTCTACACGACACCATCCACACCACCCTCCGCTCAACCGGCTACGTCACCAATGGCCAGGCCAGCGACCTCGCAGAATCGGTTGAGAACCTCATCTACTTGCGCGAGGCTCAACTCAACAGGCAGATCGAAGCCTTGAAGGCTCAGCTTGATAGCCTGCACGCCCTGATTTCAACTGCACAGGAAGGCACGGACAAGATGAACGCCGAGGCGTACAACGCCCGAGCGGTAGCGATATTCAAAGCCATCTCAGCGCCCGGCCTGCTTCTGCCCGTAGACGTGGAATCCTTGGCAGCTGCGGGGCCTAAGACAGGTCGTGTGGTTATCGACTGTACCGGCCCAATTACCATCAGCGATGCCTACTCCGATCACCCCTTGGATATCGTAGTGATCGTTCGGCCCCTCAGCCAGGAAAGCGATGCTAAGAAGCATGATTACCTCGAGCGCTACTGCCACGGCGTGGGCAAAGAGGATGCTATTGCGGATGCGTTTGAGGAGGCAGAGGCCGCCATCTAGGTTGGAGAGAATTTCCAATCAGGGGTGGTTCTGGCACACCAGCATCGCCCCCAACATGGTCCCCATCAACTGATCGCCAACTAGGTTACGAACATGCCCGAAGCCAATTCCGCTCAAGCCATCAAGTTCACCAGCTTTTCCGTAGCCCCATGCATTCGGGTTAACTACGACAATGATGTGGTCTACCGCACCATCCACCCGCAGCAGGAGCCGTCCGCGCTTGCATCTGTGGCCTCGCTCAACTGCTTTGATGACCACGAGATGGGGCTGACCCTCGTGAGCGTTGAGGCTGAAGGTGTGGATGGGCTAGTGGTCGCCCCGGAGGGCTCTGAGATCTACGACATCGCTCATGGAGCAGACCGCACCGAGATCAGCTTGTGCAGCGGGGAGTACGGGGGTCTGTACTGGCGCATCCTGGCATTTGTAAATGGCAGCACCAATCCCGAGGACGCATACCAGATGATGGTAGGTGACTGCGAGTCGACGGTGCGCTCGGCCTGTGCTGGCCTTCAAGGACTGGTATCCCTCCCCCAGGCTATCCGCATGCACAACGACAAGCTGGACGCTGATGAAAAATGCCCTGATGGTGATGACTACAACGATCTTCTGAAACTCGCCGGCGTTTAATGCCGCTACTTCCCCCGGCCCGGCACACACCGGGCCTTTTTGTTGGTCAGCGCTATCCCAGTGATAATGTGCCATAACGGTTACCAAACTGAGGCTTCCTACGTGCCCGATATCGACCCTGATGTTGCTTCGCTGAATGCGCGCCTACGTCTCTCCACCCTCGCCCCTCACCGGCTAACGCTCGCCCAGTTTCTTGAGCACGGAGACGCTTTGCCTGTTGTGGGCAATCCCCGCAGCTGGGAGGTCAGTCACGGTCGTTTTCTGACCTGGGCAGAGGCAGACAGTGCTGAAGCCGCGCTGAGGCAGATACACCGGCGTGAAGTGGAAAGCTCGCTGAACTGGAACAGCGCAGGAACAAGTGAGAGAGGCTATCTACCGTCGATGCCAACACAAGACGTACTGGACGACTACCCGGATCTGAAGGTGACCTTCGCAGAAATCCTGACTGGGGCGGTGAATCTGCCCGAGGGCCGATAACCGTCACTGGCAAAGTATGACTCACCCGCTTCTGGCACACCCTTCAGGGCATGACACTGGCTCTATCAACACAGAGCCGGGAGGCCATACCATGCAGAACGTCGAAACCAACACTCATGCTAATACCCAAGCAGCGGCCATCGCCCCTCACCTGCTTACTCAAGCTCAGTTCATCGCCACCGCCCAGGCAGTACCCCTGCTCAATCATGGGCGCAAGTGGGATGTGCGCATGGGGAACTACAACTCCTTCTCGGATGCTGACACAGCTCAGGCTGCGCTGATCGATGCCCACCACGGCGCCGTTAACAACGCCCTGTTCCTTAACGAGGCGGACGCACCAGAGATCCCAAACAAGCCGTCGGTACCCTCGGCCGAGGTTCTGGCCAGCTATCCGGACCTCATCGAGCAATACGCTGACGTGATTGCGTATTCTCAAGGCGAACGGAGCATCGCGCTGCCGGCGGTGAACAAAGCTGAATTCGATGCCGTACTGGCTGCCCTACGGCTGCTTGGTGCATCCATGACGGGTGGCCTTGTTCGCCCATGTGATGGCGACATCGGAGAAATCCTCACGGACAACGGCACCCACGAAGGCCTTACTGCCGAGGGTGTTGATGCACTCTGCGAACGTATTCAGTTCGACTCCTAACGGAGGGTAATCCCCCTATTTTCAGATCCACTCTCTTTCGCCCAGCACTGCTGGGCATTCACGCGCGTGATTGTTTCATCAGTCCTCTAACTCAGCGGTTTGAGGGTGCCCAATTGGGTGCCTGAGCAGGTGCAGTGATGGCAAAATGGCTCGCAACTGGGAAATTCACTTCAGATCTAGGATCTAGGATCGGCAATGGCAGCACCAAATGGATTCAAAGCAGGTGACATCGCGCATTCGCTCAAGTCAAAAGCTGAGCATGCCTTTGGCTTAGCAGTTACAGATCCATTCGCGATCAAGGAAATTGAGAATCACAGGGCAGACGTCACTTATACGGTCACCGCTTCGTATACAAGCGAACCCGAGAGCCGTCAGGTTCAGTACGCGTCCGGCCCGGCTTACAAACGTGAGTACATCGGTGAGGTCCTGGCGCAGCGCCACAAACAAATATTCAGTGATGCTACCTACACCCGCAACCTCATGCAGGGGCAACTAAAGGGCAATCCCAACCTGTACCGCAGCCCCGTCTCGAAGCATTTGATCCTTCGTGATGACTCATATTGCTACAGCGTGGAGGACTGCCGGGGTTGCGGCGGATCAGGCAAGAATGATTGCTCCACCTGTAACGGCACGATGTACCACACCTGCCGCGAATGTAATGGCCAGTGCCGGATGCATTGCACAAACTGCAGCGGCACCGGGAACACCTCACACAGTCGTTATTGCCCAGGATGCGGTGGCTCTGGTGCGAGAATGGGCGACCGCTGCAACCAGTGCTACGGTACCGGCAAATCAGGTAGTCCGTGCTATCGCTGCCACGCTACAGGCACCATGACCTGCAACGGGTGCAATGGCGGTGGCAGACAGAACTGCCGGCAATGCAACCTGGGCGAGGTTCAATGCAGCAGTTGCAGGGGCGCATGTCAGCTTACGTACGAATACAACCTGAACGTCTATGCCCAGACTAAGGTGTCATACGGCTGGAAAAATCTCACTGCGCCTTGGCTTGCGCCAGCCTTAAAGGAGATGATGAACGCACCCGAGTGCAGCACCATCTTCAGTGTCGACCGCTACGAGCTTGCCAATGAGAACCCGAACGTGTTCGTCGGTACCGGCCACGTCCTAGCTGCGCAAGCAAAGGTCGGATTCCAAGGCATGAGCGGCACCTGCCAGTTCATTGGCCCGACGCTGGTCCCGGTGTTCCTGGACAATATTCTCAGCGGGGGTTTCAAGACAGCATTGGAGGGTGTGAAGGATCATAAGAACCTCAAGGCGGTATTCCAAGCATCGAGCAGCAAGATCGCTCGCGAGCTAATCACCGAGCAAGCCAAAGGCAAAGATATCAATGATTGTTCGCCAGTTCGTAAGGGAATCATCACACCGAACGACGCAACGACGTTCTCCATGGCCCGCCACCTCTCCACGCTCCATATCATGACTACCTTCAAGCAGTTCCGCTGGAGCGCCGTATTTGGTTTGGCCAACTCGATGTTCGCGGTGCTCTTCGCCTTATACGCGCTAATGAGCATCCTTCATTTGGATGCAACCAATGAGCACAGCAAAGGCGAGTGGTGTCTTGGGCTTTTTGCGATTCTCGTTGACCCCAAAGGTGTAATGGAGGCATTCATGAGCCCAATGGAATATTTCATTGACCAGTTCAGGTACGGCATCGACTACCTGCTTATCACGTGCTGGATGCTCACAGCGCTGGTCTTCAATCGTTTCACCCTGCCCCTGCTCGCACCGAGGGTGTGGGGGTGGACTTCTGGTTCATTCCTGAGGATGGGAATTCTAGCCGTGCCGAGCATGGTGGTTGTCCAGATGCTCATGGCTTTGCATCCATCCCAATTCGTGCCACTGCAGTTCTCATCGCTGATTCCGACCTTTCACGTGAATATCGGTCAGGTGTTCGTGTGGGTAGTGGTGATCACTCCGCAGATCTACCTGCTCTCCCTAACGATTTCCATCATTCGGTACAAGGCTGCCGGAATTCACTGGGGAGAGAAGATGATGAGGCTGATGCTCCAAGAGGAAAATACGAAGGGCATTCGACGGGTGTTCTTGGAGAAATCCTAAGCACGCTATCGGCACCTACGAGCACAACACAGAACACCTGAGGCCCAGCTTATGCTGGGCCTTTGGCATTCTTGGGATGAATCGCTCCCCATCAGCGGATTCGGCCGATTTTCGAAGGGCGCCGAGGTTCTGGCACACCCAAACCGCCCCGACAATGGATCCCATCAAAAACGAACTCGCCCTCTACTGGAGCCACACATGCCAACCCTCCTCGAAAACCAGCAGGCACTGACTGGTGCAGGTTTCGCCCTCTCCGATTTCAAATCGATTGCTGGTGCTGATGGGTCTCTCAAATTCACGGGGCTGGATGGGTTTGAGGTCGTTGAGACTGGCGGGGGCTGCTTGGCTATGCGTCGCAACGCAGGCGAGTTCTACATGCTTCTTACGTCGGAGTGTGGCTCAGATGTGCCCGATGAACAGGACTGGGAGGAAAACCTGATCGGCATTTACCGTGAGGACGATGATTCCGAGGTCATGTGCATGTCAGCCCGCGATTTACTGGACTTGATCAACAAAGATACAAAGCCCATCGACATCGAATCTCTGGATTCATAAGCCCGATTGACGGCCTGTAGGCTGAGTACACCCCGCCTGCCCCATTCGCTATCTCGCTGGTTCTGGCACGCAGGAGCTCGAGGCATCCTGGTACCAACTTCAAAGGGAGCTCCCCATGCAACTCACCGTCAAATACACCTACGTCGAAAACATCATCCCGCCACGCTGTCGCAATCCCCGCCGCGCTCGGTTCGACGATGGACTTGAGGTTGTAAACCTCCGCGAGATCCCGCGCGAGGCCGCGCCGGTTGCAATCATCAGCGCCAGCAATAGCAGCGAGCCGCCAATCGAGTACCGCTGGTTTGACGGTCAACTCTGGACCTCCTGCAGCGTGTACGGTTGTTCGCGCCAGGCGCGCACATCGGGCGGTACTGACTACGACTACGCTGCTCCGGGGACAGAACTCTCGCTAGTGACCGACAGCGTCAGCATGAGCCGCCACGATTTAGGCATCTTCGTTTCTGTGAGTGAGGGGAAGGTGGCCATCGCTGACTACCTTCACGGCTGGGCTAAAACCCTCATCCTCATCGATGGTCAGGTCTACCGCCCCGCAGGCGAGCCGCGCTACGTGGTGATGACCTTTGGCCTAAGCAACAACCACGGCGGTACCGCAGTGCTGTGTACTGACATCTCGAACACCAACATTAAAGAGCAATCCTATTTCTCAGTCCTGCAATTCGAACAGGCAAAGGACTATGCAAGCCGAATCGCAACAGCGCGCGGAGACACCACCAAATTCAGTGCAGATCCAGGTTATACGTTTGAGGTGCTGATCCCTGAGGCGGTTCGGATCAGAAATGACTACAAACAAGAGGCTGCGGCGTGATCGAGGGTGCGGGTACGCTCAAACGCGTAGAAAAGCCTGTTACCGATCACGTCTACATCAATCATCCGGCTGGGTTTGCTTGCCCGTGGTGTGCATCATCTAACGTGACCTTGTCCGGTACCGACTTCACATTCGGCGGGGACTTCATCGGTCAACAGACTTCGTGCGATGACTGCGCTGAGAAATGGGAGACCATCTACACACTGTCTGGCTACGGTTCCTGAACACGAGCCTTGCCGACTATCCACCGGTGGGAACCGATAGGGTGGGGATCTCGAATCCCCATCTCTGGCATGGGGCCTGTGTCTGGCTTCGACGCAAGATGGGAAATCCCCCATTCACGTTCACTATGAAAATCACAGCCCTGACCTTGGAATCGGCCCGCTGTAACGGCTAGGCATATCGGCCTCAACTAGCTCCTCCGGCAAGCCGGGGATTTTCATAGACCCGGTTTGGCTAGCCCCCTGCAAAATCGGCGTTAAACTTTGCCTATCCACTTAGACTTGGATCCAAGATGGCAAACGACAATGACGCAAGGAACGCGGATTCCATTTGGACGCCAGCAGCCGTAGCCCTGCTTGGCAGACTAACCGACAAGGAAGTGGCGGCCCAACTTCGGATCACAAAATCGGCAGTATTCCAGGCGCGCAAAGCCCGGGGCATCAAGACGAGGTCGGGGAATAAAGTGTGGACGGAAGAGCACTTAGCCTTACTGGGTAAGATGTGCGACCAATCACTCGCCTACAAACTCGGCATCCCCAAATCCACAGTTACCTCAAGAAGAACTCGAAGCTCGATCCCGCCCCTCAATGTGCCTACCGAAGCTTTCGAGCTCCCTGCAGAATATCTGACGCGTCTTGGAAAGGTCTCTGACGCAAAGATCGCTAAGGCTGTGGGTGTATCAGCCCCGACTATCAGTGCATACAGGCGAAGGCTCGGGATCGGCGCAACCGTTGAGTTTGGTCACCCCAGTGAGGAACTCAATGATCTGCTGGGTAAGGACACAGATTCTAATCTGGCCAGGCGCTTTGGGGTCACTACCGCCTGCGTTTGGCTCAGGCGCAAAAAGGCAGGCATCCCACCTTACACAGAAAGCATTAACGCTACGCGCCCAAGGGAGGTCCAGAACATATCTCACCTCGCAGAGTAACGCCGATAACGCATTAGGTTCTGGCACGCCAGCTATAACATCAGACTGGACTCATTGTAGAAGCCCCTCGAGGGCACACCCAACGATCCAGCGAGTCCATGCATGAGCCAATACACCCTGCCCCAGCGACCCGGCGAAACAGCACTTGTGCTGTGGGAACGCCTGACCGGTAAGCCAGTTGAGAGCCTCAGTTTTGGTTCGGACTTAGATGGCTTTAGCCTCTACTACGCCAACAAAGAAATCAACGCGGCGATCAAGACAGGGGACGAAGCCATCGTCACCCTGCTCATACGCTCACAGATGCCCCTCTATGCCAGAGCGGCGACGTTTCCCCTCAGTGAGTACCGGAGTGGCTCAGAACGCATATCAACCATGCTGGAGGCTATGAGCGAACTGGATTCACTGTTCGCAGATTCAGCCATAGGCAGGCTACATGATGAGTACCTGGACTATGCTCAAGGCTCACTGGCCTTCTACCGAAATCTGGACAGATCAGCACTCTCCGCTGAGACACTGGAGTTTGTCGCTACACAGGCCGGAGGTGTTGGCCTCGACGCGCTTCACAGCATCGACCGGCTGACACGCCTAATGATCAAGGACGGTGTTCCGGCCCCAGCAGGGGAAGCGAAGCTTGGACGAAACATCTACGACATCGGACGTATCGAAGACCTGCTGGTTCATGCCCACCAAATACCCACGGGGTTCTCCCTGTGTGTCATCCGAGGCAAAAGCATCGCTAGTAGTTACTTCGTCATGGTGGTGCGCACCGGCTCACGCATCCTGGCGCTGACCGACAAAGGCAAGTTCGAGCACCCTCTCCAAGAAGAACGCATGCAGGCACGCAACGATCGGTTCAACGCCCAGCGTATCGATGGCAGTCACTTTCCCTATTCCCTGCTCAAGATTCAGTGGATGGACCGGGGCCGGACAGCCCTGGAGAGTGAGCCGCGCGCAACCAACCTACCCGCCGCGGCCGGACTGCCGGTCCTGGCGGACATCAGCGAGCTGGATGACCGCGAGTTGCTCTGGCTTCAGCTGTTTATCGACCAATGCCGCGCACGCTACTTCGACCAAGGCAAGTCCGAGCCATTGCTCGCAACAGGTTCAATGTTGAGCCTCGGGCACAAACTTGCAGAGAGTGGTGATCATCTCCCAGCGCTTGCTGGCCGAAAGCTGGATCTGGTTACACGCGCCAGCAAGGATCTGACGGCCGCATGGTTCTATCAAACTGAGCCACAGTGGGAAACGTGCGCCAATCCGAACCTCTGGATGGAAGATCGATTCGCCGCCGCAGTGCCCGCGGAATGCCTGTACATCCCTGAGACAGTGATACAGGCCGGCCAGCTCCAGATTGGCATGGATGGGCAAGGCGAACTGACCATGAACCACGGCGAGCCGGGCAAGGGGCTGTTCGTGGCTGAATTGAAGTCGATTGCGATGAACACCCTGGACACCCCGGAGCGCATCATCGCTGACGCCCACTACACGGCACGTCACAACCAGGTCGAAATTATCCGGGGCCTTGCAGCTGCAGACTACGCTCACCGGCAGATTCAAGTGCAGGAATGGTTCTACAAGGCCGTGGCCAAGAATCTGCCCGCGATCCTGGATGACCTACTGCTAGCCAACCATGCACGATTCCGTCTGCCTCGTACGGAGAGTGGCCGCCCAATGATGGGCGTGAACGGCACCAACATGCGACACATTGGGTATATCTACGAGCCACCCAGCAAGCAGCACGCCCCCGACCGCCGCGACAAGGTGCGCCTGGAGCACTTCATTGGTGTCACTAACAGAGCGGCATTTCAGTGGGATTGCTACCTTCAGCCTGGGGAGCACGTGCAGGCCAATCTGTTCATCACCGTGAGTACCGACACCATCCACGACATCAAGGTCCTTACCGGCCTTTCTCTTGCAGACATCCCGGCTGAACTTCATTCCCGAGGATTGGATATCTACACGGGGAACCACATCCTCACCCGACTGGATCCTCTAAGTAGGATTCGGAACCCATGGGCAGGTCTGACACTGAGGTTCCGCTTGCCCGTCAGCTTCAAGGCATTCAAGGCCTACCGCGCGGCGCACGGGCTTACCACGCCCACTCCCGGGGCACTTGTACAATGGGGATTGGAGGGCGGCCTAGCTGCGCACACCGAAGGGCTGACGTGCTGAGTGGTCCTGCGCAGCAGCTTCACAATCAAGCGGAAAGGAGAGGCACCCCTAACCGTTTCCGCTTCAAATAAACGGTGCTTACGCTACACCCGAGGCGCTCAGCAAGAAGCCGATCGGAGCAAGTGCCGAGTTGATTTATAGCGTCCTCAGTCCAGTCAAAGAACTTTTGATGTCGCAACAGCGGCACTTTCTTCTTTTCACGCATCCGGGCTACCGCGTTTTTAGTAAGTCCAAATCGGAAGGCGATAACTAAATCCGACTCCTTCCCGAGTAGAGCAATTCGCTCCGGTGTCCAGAAAACCCCGGCGCTATACCTCCAAGCGGGAATGCCAAGTGCGATTCGTTTGTACCTGACAGCGTGACGCGAAATACCAAGCTGTTCAGCCAGTGCGCTATCGGAAACCCCACCCAACAGTGCGATTGCCTCTGCCCCCCATTCAAATCTGTTCTCAGGCACTCAGTCCCCGATTTACTTTTAGTGTGTGTGAGCTATTTACTGGCGGATATGGGCAGCTGTGGTGATAACGAAGAATCCTTTCTCGCCAACCTCACCTTTCTTTAGTCCTAGAATCCCATCTTTGTCCCAGATGAGGCCTGGCATCTCTGTCACTATCAAGGAACCGTCAGCCTGCGCACAGGCGAGGTTTGCAACCCCCTCCTGAGCTTTTAACCGGCCATTTGTTCCTCTGGAGACCCGGATATTAAACGCACATTTACTCTCCTGTAGCTGATCCGCGACTTGGCTTGCAAGCTTAGTCATCGGGCCTTTCTCATCGCCCAAGGAACCCCAGTTCTTCACGACGCCGAAGAGTAGGTCTCCGGGAGTGCTGACGATGAAAGGGATAGGGGTGAGTGCCGGAATCGCGATCTCGTTGGTAGACGCAAATGCCGGCGCTGCGAGAACCAGCAGTGCCATTCCCCAAAATGCTTTCTTCATTGGTGATCCTTCAAACATAGGCTTTTAGAGGATGTAGCTCAGTACGGCAGTTTAACGCCCGGGCCAGCGTCATCAAGGCAAACCCCACCCTTGAAATTCCACCTGAGGAATCGATGACTGAGGCAGCGCGAGCAAGACGGACTTTATGTGCGGGCGGAAGTCCAAATGGCTCCCCGGCCGCCGTCACTTAGCGCCTTATCTGCCCAAGGTAAAGCCTGAAGCATCAAGAGCGTTTGATGGAATGTAGCGAAAGCTGGGTGCGAAAAAGGAAGCCCCCAGTTGGGTTGCAAGGCGTAGTGCCCGACTGCAACATCACCGAATTGCTTTCTACCTGGAATGGTCCAATGAGTGTGCAGGACAGCGTAACCGCCCCTAAAAGCCGGAAGGCGTTGCGGAAGGTTTTCAACACCATCGGCTTTGCCTCCGCAAGCTGGGCTGCCTACGTTGGGGGCTTTGTGGTGTGCTATGTAGCGTTAGAGCCTGTCACTGACCAAATGTCGGTGATGATGCGATTCACTACGTACATGGCTGTTACGGCAGCGATTGCATTGGCTGAGCACCTGTACCTGCAACCCTGGCACGGCTCACGAATGCTGAAGAACATCGCTGAGAAACATGGACCTAAAACTAGCGCTCACATCTACGGCCTGTTTGTGAACGAAGACCCTAATAGACCCCGCATCAATATCCCCGAAATCGCCAAGCAGTACGGCGAGCGTCCATAACCTAGCCTGGGATGGTGAAGTGAATGGAGCCTGCTAAACCCGCACTTGCGCCTTGAAAGGAATGATTGGACATGGAATGCACCTGCTGCAACCACAAGACATCGATCGTCAAATACTTCCCCGATACTGGAATCGTGGCCTGCAGGGTCTGTCAGGATCTTGGCATCGACACCCCTAAACCCACCCTCCGCGGGCTGGGATTCTTGCTGCGGTCAAAATGCGAGACCTGGCCGGAGGGGCACCTCAAGTCGAAAGCTGCTGCACTGATCGAGCACGACCGTGCCCTGCGAAACGGTTAAAAGCCATAGTTAAGGCTTCATAAGCAAAGCACCTATGACCATCTTGCGAGCAGTGCACTGTTCAGAACGGGCACATCCCGCACCACGGAGTTAAACCCACCAATGCGCACCCCTTCCCAAGACTTCATCGTATGGATGAACGCTGAGTTTTACTCGCTTTATCGCGTCGACCAGAATCAAGCCATTTCAGCGGCTAAGAAAAAGGTTAACCAGGTGCAGCCTAAAGAGCAGGCGCAATTGAGAGCGACCCTTGAAGCAATGGCCCGAAAGAACAAAGGTTTTGCCAACATTTTCAACAGGCGTGAGGCATATTTCGTTATAGGGCTGGTGTTGGCTGCAATTGGCACTTACGTCGCTGGAGGGTGGGCAGCCTGCTGCGCCGTCGTGGTCGCCACCGTGACACCTGTTGCAATGTCGTGTATCCACAGTTCCCGTAAAGCAACCGCGACAATTCAACTGATCGCAGCGCTAAAGCAATGATCGACCGCGGCTGTTTATGTCGACGCGGTCTATCCGCCATACCGAGGCTTGACCAGAGTCTCACCCGTAGCCTGGTGATTTTGGACGCCGACTCTGAATATCTCGAAATATCCGCTACACTATAGATTATAGCGTGTCGGATATTTGAGGATATAGCATGAGCATCAGTCAGAAACGCCCTATCTTCCAACGCCCTGCGCTTGCAGAATCTCTGGCACGAGATGTCGCCGGTGAGTCGTTTGTCGATTATAGCTCAGGCCTGTTCCTGGCCGCGCCTCGGCGCACTGGCAAGAGCACTTTCCTCAGAAACGATTTCATCCCCGAATGTGAAACGCGGGGCTGGCTTGCAGTGTATGTCGACCTTTGGGCCAATCGCGAAACTGACCCGGCCGAACTGATAGCTGGAGTGATCGGCTCAGCCCTAGGGGAATTCGATAGCGCCATGAGTAAGGCCGCCAAGAAGATCGGCATCGAGAAGATCAACCTGTTACGGACCCTCAGCTGGGATTTCTCAAAGCCTCACTTGCCGGCGGGCACCACCCTTGCAAAGGCGCTGGACGTGCTTCACCGGGTCTCAGGTCAATTGATCGTACTTATCATTGACGAAGCTCAGCATGCTCTGAACAGCGAGAGTGGGTTGAATACCATGTTCGCCCTCAAGGCTGCGCGTGATCACCTCAACAGCGGCGTGGGGGACGACGGGCTGCGCTTAGTCTTCACTGGCTCGAGTAGAGACAAGTTGGCCAACCTGGTGCTCAAGAGCAAGCAGCCGTTCTACGGCGCCAACATCACTCCATTCCCATTGCTGGGCAAAGACTTTGTCGCGTTCGCAACGGAAATCTGGAATGCCCGCCTCGCATCCAGCAATCAGTTTAGCGTTGAGGATTTAGCTGACGCATTCGACCTTGTTGGACACCGGCCTGAGATGTTGAATCAGCTCCTCACTGAGGTAAGCGTCGGTCTAGGTGAGGCCAGCAACCTTGGCGAGCTACTGCGCACAGGCGCGCTGAACCACCAAGCAGGAGTGTGGAGTGACTACGAGAGCGCCTTTAACGGGCTTTCCCCTATCCAACAAGCGGTTCTTGAGGTCATGGCTGAGCGTGCTATCAGCAAGCAGCCATTCGTGCCCTTCTCAGATCAAACATTTCAGGCCGTGAACCGTAAACTCGAACTCGCACAAGTCGACGCCAACGCCTCAACCCCGAACGTTCAGAAGGCCTTAGACGTGCTGCGGGACAAAGAGCTGGTCTGGAAGGCAAACCGCGGTGAATACGCCCTTGAGGATATCTCTATGGCTACCTGGCTTACCCGCAGCTCCGTTAAGTCATAACTGAACCGCCTGTTGGGGGAAATGTTAAATATTGCCCTGACAGGCTTTCGGTAGCGCTGCACCACCATCAGGCGCCCCAAAGCTGACTGTTCGGTTGGTGGATCTCATCTCATCAGGACAGATCCAAGATAATGGACCGGGCGTAAATCGCCGCACTCTCACAGCGGGAATGGAAATTATCGTCATTGGTAGCTTCTGGCACACATCAGTCGCCTACAACATAGGCACATCAGCTTATGGAGTGCTCGCAATGTCCGTCTACCTTTGGCCCCTCGTATCCCTTCCGGCAGTCATCACCGAACCAGGTGCGTACATCACTCGGGGCGGCGAACGCGTCACGGTAGTCCGTGCAACCCAGCGCCACAGCTTCGACTGCAACGGCTTCTATGGTGAGGATAGTGCGGCGATCGCTGAAAGCTGGCATCGCAGCGGGCGCCTCTATTCGAATGTCGAATGCATAAACGACATCGTTCGGCGGGTGTGAACCAACAAGAAACCAGTCAAACAGCCTACAAGGAAAAGGAATGGCCACCCTGACATTTTGTGACTTCGATGAGGCCCTTGAGGCCGTAGAGAGCGCACCAACAGAGGAGGCTCTTTCCGCACTAATCGACACCATCAACCAGCTGTTTGAAAGCGACTGCCTCGAGGTCACACCTCGGGACTGGGCACACCTCGCATCTGCAACTATGTTCCGCACCACACAACTTCGGGATACGGCACCGCAATAACCAGCCGCGGACAGGACAAATCATGACCAACAATATGCAAAAATGCTGGGAGTGGTTGCATGAGCGGAGTCGATTCGCTTCCGTTCAAATCGACTTCAACCGCGACCACACCTACAAACAACACCGCGCCGTTTGGCACGTGGAAGGCTTCGGCTGGTGCAACGCGAAGGGCCAAAGCTTTGAAGAGGCGGTAATGAACGCTATCAACACTCGCTTTGATACAGAAACTCTGGAATATTTCCCGGCTGAATAACAGGCCAGCCGCAGCAGCCCCTACCTGGCACCTCAGTGACCGTGTCAACTTTCCCATCAACTTCATCGCAGGTGCTTTTTGACAACGATCACATGGGATCTGAAAACCCTCAGCGCCGACACTTTGGTGAGTGACAGCGCAGCGATGGTGCAGACCGGCTACATCGCCCAACGGGATTGGTCACTGAAATCCAAGCTTTGGGTCCCAGTTAAACCCCTCACGTTTGAGCTCTCGCCTATCGTCGCCGTGGGCGCATCCGGAAACGTTCTAGTAAGCAACCTGATTGTTGACTACCTGCTTGACCGGAACCTGCCTGCTGGTACCACTAGGCCTTCAACTCCGCTGGAGGCCGATCTCGCGGCCCACGCAACGGCTATTCTTGGAATCCATAATCAGGACGCATCGTTTCTAATCCTGACTGAAAGTCACTGCTGGCGCCTCAAGGTGTTCCCCGGAAAACCCGTCGATATCAGCGACGTCACTGCCCACCCGACTGCGATCGGTGCAGGTGCCCAAGTTGCGCAGCCGTGCCTGGACGCAGGCCAAAACGGGATCAAGAGCATTATTGAAGCGGCTCGGCACACAGATTCGGAAACCAATTTCTCCATCGACTATGTTGATCGGACGTCCAGTCCCACAATAAAACGGGCGCGGCAGTCATGCACAACCCTCAGAGACCCACAGCGTCTGAATCGGGTGATTACTCGATCCATCGCACTCATCGGTGGGGGGCTCACCGCAGTGGGTGGCATTGCCTTCCAGACTGGCGGGTTTACAGGGGGCGCTCAGATGCTGTTAGTCGCGCTCAGCATGGCTGGGATCGTGGCCACAGTATCCTCGATACTCACATCTCTCTGGGACACCAAAGGAGCCAAATATCACCTGGTGCCTATTGGGGTGATGGCGTTACTGCTAGTTTGGAGTGTGAGTCAGAGCTTTCTTGAGGCACACCGGTTGACACCCCTAATCCTGCTCTACTTCCTCACAGTTTTCGCTCTGATTATGCTGCGGATAAAGTGGCCTTGGGTAAGCCGCCCGCGAAATGCGGTACATCTAGGGGCCAGCTTAACGCTGGGTAGCTTGCTCGCCGCGCTGACACTCTTTTCTCAAGCCCCCTACGACTGGCCCTTGCTTATTGCAGGCACGATCGGCGTTAGTCTTGGGTACACGGCAACTCTGCTGACGGTCAACTACATGATCCGAAACTTCTCCCGCCACCAGGTAATCATTGAGCGAATTCAAGAGAGTCAGAATCCTTAGTCAGGAATTTAATACCCCCGCTCAGGCAAGATCCTCGGACGTGCACAGCACAAGGGCTATTCGAGCAAATGAATTCAGGAAAGATATTGGCTGTGGGATGTTTCGGCGTGATTCTGATTGCCCTCGGCTTTGATATTGCAGTCACCCGCCCCTTCGCAACGATGTATTTCGTCGGTTCAAACCCCGCCTGGGGCTTTGGTCCGAGGGAGCTTGCACACTGCGTGGGGTTCGCAGGCTGCACCCTGGTAGGGTGGGCTTTGATCCGGTCGTTTTCCACGCAACGAGGCCGTCGCGCCAACCTTATGGTCGCATTGGCGGGCCTGTGTGGATTTCCTCTGTTCCTGTCATGGCCCACTTGGATGCCTTTCCAGATGGAGCATGGCTTGCGAAAGTTCATCTGCACCATCGTCATCCCTTTCTACCTCATAGGCTCAGTCATGTTGCGGCAGTATGTGAGGGACTGGCCTTCACTTACCCGGCCGACGCAAGCGGCGCTCATGAGTGCAGGAATGATGTGGATTTGGTCACTCACATGGGAGGTGGGGATCCAGCCTCACGAATATGTTTATGAAGGTCCTCCTCGGGGATACATCCAGTGGGCACAGCTGCTTTCCGACTTCGTAGGCATATGGGTCCCAGCATTGGGGTTGATTGGCCTGCGCCACCACATAGCAAACGACACCCCATCTGCGGTTTCGAAGAGCGCAGCCTTGTAGATTCCCTAGCGATCCAGAAGTGGTGCCTGCTTCTGGCACACGCAAAGGCCACCCATGATTGCTCCATTGAACAACTCAAGTCTCTGGAGACAAATTATGAACGCAGCATTCCGTGAAGCCCTCGCCGCCCGCTTCCTGTGGACGGACTACCTCGTTCTCGAAGCCATTGGAGCATCGGAACCTCAGGTCGATACCGCGTACCAGGCCGCTTGCAACGCAGTAGATGAGCTCGCTTCGAACGACGTGCTTTCCCACCGCCACTACGGCCCTGTTGCCCCTCTCCTGCTGCAGGATGTTCCCTTGCTGGAGGACCATTACAATCTCGCGTACGAGATGTATTCAGAGCTCTACTACAAGAACTATCACGACGGATCTATCGAGGTGATGCAGTCGCACTGGCTACCACCAGTCAAACCGCTGGACCTTCCCTATTCCCAATGGATGGCCGCAGTTACTCGCGCGATTGCCGATCTGATGCAAATGACCTGTGCCGAAGCCGCGGTTGCTACGTATTCCTTTGATGAGGACTTTTTCCATTCATGGAGAAACCAGGACCTGCCAGCTGTTGCAGCTGAAAAGATCCATGAGTCTTACAAGCGCCATATCGGTGGGCTGGGTGAAATCGAGCTCGAAGAGTTCATGCATGAGGTTGCCCGGGATCTTGAAGATGTCCGCCAGCAAGAAGACCACCACTTACGTTGCGATTGCACCGACCATTCTTAAGTCGGAGTCGCCGGCTAACTCCGGTTCAATTCCTCTGTAAGCGGCTGAATAGCTGGGGGCGGACTTAGGAAGGAGAACGGACATCCACCAGCAGGAAATGTCCGTTTCCCGCCACATCCCCAGTCAGGCACGTCGCGCAACCCCTGTGAAAGTATAGAAAAGCCGTTATCCTAGCCACGATCCGAATCCCGCTGCTGGTTACCAATGTCCAAGAATCGTGGCAACGAATACCGCTACCAGATCCTGAGGTCTGAAGCACGCAAGGCAGCCCAGGCGCTGGCGCACTCAAACGAGAACCTTAAGGCCCGGGGAATAGACACTACTCAAATCCGCTTCGATAGCATCACGCCAGTGGAGATCGAAGCCTCGGACCTTTGGGGTGATGAGGCTACCCTCTATCCTTGGTACGATGTGCATCATTGGAAGCAGGACGACACGCGCGGCTTCGATCTTTCGCTATGGTTTGGTCAGGAGCTCTGTGGGCTCTGCTACGCCACACCTCGAAAGAGCAAGATCTGCATCAAGATCGTGATTCTCGAGGGCAAGCCAGACAAGTCGCACCCCCTACGAGGTGCCGTGGCTGCGCTGGCGCTGACCGCAATCGAGAACTACGCCCTTATGATCGGTTGTACGGAGATCGAGGTCCAGGAGCCTGCAGCAGGTGCTATCCCGGTATATGAGAGCCTGGGGTTCGCCTTCGATCCGACGGACCGGCTTGTCATCTCTATTGAGCAGTAATACTATCCACCTAAATCCCGATACCCGAGAGGTGTCTATGCAGAAGCCAAAGCACGAACCGAAACCAATGATGGCAGCACGCTTCCAAGCAGAAGCTCGTGCGGTCCTTGCTAATCGTTCCGTGAAAGCCAGCCGTTTTCTGGACGTAGCAATGTCCAAAGGCCGTGATTTCGAGCCCGTTGGCCGCCTCGCTGGCTGACAAGCATCATTGATTTCCAAAGAGCTGCCCTGACGGGCGGCTTTTTTTGTGGTGCGCCAGGCATGGCGCGTAGCGCCGTGACTGGCGCTGTTTAGCTCACTGTGGTGGTGAGCCAAACGACTTGGAGGTGAAAGTCCTCTACACACCCGGCAAGGGGAAGTGTTAGCCAGAGGTAAGGGTGTCGCGGGTGACTGCGAATCTGAAGGAAGCCCGAGGCAAAATGCTGGCCTGACGAACAGGAAGCGGATGAGGCGGCACAGCGGGGTAAGACGGCCACAATCGTCAAAGCCCGATACTTGCACGGAACGCTGTGACGTAGATCCGACAGGCATAAGCAGGAAGGTCGCGCGAATTACCCTGGGAGATCTGTTTAGCCTGCCATGTGCTACCGGCGTCGCGAGATGACGGGATGGGCGAACAGAAGTCAGCCGAGGCCGTAGTAGTTGCTCGAACCGGAGTAATGAAGGGCTGAACCTGCCATGAGTGGATAGTCGGGTGTGATCTCTGTTGGAGCGTAAAGCAGAAACTCCGCGTAGCGGGGGTCGAGACCATCAGGAGGTAGGAGCCGGAAGCTCCGAGGGCCGGTCTGGGCGCTTAGATACCACAGGCGACACATCAACGGAACCAAACTCGCTGACGTTATTTGTCAGTAGGCAGGAACCGCCGTATACGGAACCGTACGTACGGTGGTGTGAGAGGACGGCGGCTGTGAGGCCGCCTCCTACTCGATCCTGCAATTCACAATACCCCCGGCCGGGTTCGTGGATCCTCCATAAGCATGCTTCTGGCACGCTTGCGAACGCCTCAATATTGCCCTCATCAACTTCCAAGAGTGTGGAGAGATCATGAGCAAGGCTGAAGAAAGAACAATGAAATCACTGCGAAACCGGTGGGCTCAGGGCAAGGCGACGGCAAAGCAGGTCCGCCTGTGCATGGACCTGGAACAAAAGGCTCGGGTTGAGCAGCTGAAATCCCCACTCTGAATCCCAACCAACTGGCTGTACTGGCCGGCCCCGGCTATTCAAGGTAGGAATTATGAGTAAGTTAGCAGCGCTGTTGGGCCCCGCGGACGAGAAGACGCCGTATCAGCGTGGACGTGAAGCAGGCCAGAAGGGAGACCCGGGGCCAGCCTTCCCCAATCCGGATTCGACCTGGGAAGACCGATTGTACGCCCGCGGTTGGTCACGAGGCGCAGATGATCGGGCTGGCAAACGGAGTTAGTTGCCGTCCACCAAAAAAGGGGCCCATGCGGCTCTTTTTTCGTAAAGAGGGTTCTGGCACAGGGTAAGTGGCAACAAGATGGCCATATCAAATTCAGCTCATGCAAGGAAATCAATATGGCTACCGCCCACACCATCACACTCGCTTCGGGACTGGCGGTGCCTGTCGTGCAGTACAACTCGACCATCAACGGTAAAGGGTTCTACGTCAGCTTCAACGACCACGACATGTGGATCTATGGCTGCGACACCACTGCGCTAGTGCGTGATCAAATGGATGGGTTCTACATCCTCAATGGTGATCACCGCGCAGCCTACTCAGCGCTTATCTCGCAAGGCTTTGAAGCGTGCATGGATTACTTCAAATCCAACATCGGGATCGCAAACAAACGTAGCGACCTCCCGCCGCAAGCTGCCTGAGCCTGATCATCCCACCCTCACGCCCGGGCTCGCCTGGGTCTCAAGGAATCAAAACATGAACCCTAGTCAGACCATGAGTATTCAATCCCTCAAAAGCAACTTGATCGGTGTTATGCCGGTCCTCGATGCGAACCTAGCCGCTGCGCACAGTGAGTACATGGCCGGCGCCATACCTGCCGGTGCTTTTCACTATGTACGTTCACGTCATCTGACTGCCTGCGCAGTAGTCTCCCGCGATGACCTTGAGGCCGTAGACGCTTACAAGGCATGCGCGTTCTTAGCGATAGATCTGCGCAATGGAATCAAGGAGCTGACCGAGAGTGTGAAGGACCAGGTAGATGCTTGGTGGCAGTGTTATCGAGATGCGGGTTTTACGGAGCTTCACCCGTTTTTCGAAGCACCTATGCTGCCTTCTACGCCTATCAATTGAGCCATTTCATCAAATTCCAACCCGGTGCCAATGAGACACGGGTTGAGTTCCTTGAAATCAATTAGGTCTGAGTGCCGGCACCAACCTGACCAAGTCCAGCCTCCCCATCAACCGCGCGTAATCCTCCGACCACTGACAGTAGTTCTGTGCGTCACCGTCACCCTCCCCGATCAGCACCAACTGGTGATACACAAGCCCGGTCATCATCGGTAAGTGCCGGACTACTGGAGTGTGCTGCTTGCCGGAAAAATAGACCGACTCAGCAAAACTCAGAAGCTCAGATGGGTTTTGGCTTTTGCGATGCTGAGAAGGAAGGATAGTGGTGTCAATGACACACCCATTCTCCAAGGTGATCCAGGCATGAGCATTTATCGGCCGGCCTACAGGACGCCCATCCTGAAAGTCCAACCCATAGCCCCCGGCAACGTCGCGCTGCAGCTGCTCTAGGTCAAGGCCCACATAGAGGCCATCAACCAGCTCGATGTCTCCAACAGTGACGGTATGCCGGACACCCAACTCAAGCAGGATGTATGACAGCTCACGGGCGACTCTGAAGCATTTCCCTGGCAGCACGTCGGTATGCGGGAGAAACTCCGAGAAGTCACGAGCGATCGCATCAACAATCTGAGGTATGTCGATCTTCAACCCTGGAGTGATCCTCAGCGGGTAGTTCGACAATCCACCTGCAATCCCATCGGTCCGCACCATGGCTACCTTGAAAGCGTCTATGTACTCGTGCATTGGTACTTGCTCCGGCGATTCAGTGTCAATGGGCGATGACGATACAGATCGACCAAGGATCAAGCGACCCCAGCACACCTTTCCCTAGGCTGGATAACGACCGCATTGGTACCCCGCCTGAGGCATTGGAAGTTCGATTAGGCGGGCATTCCAAACGTTGGGGCGGCAGCCTTATTTTCCCCTTGGGAGGTTCTGGCACACTTAATACCCCCTGATGATGGTTCCACTGTCCAAACAGACTCGGAGCCTCAACCATGAACCCAGCATTTCAAGAAGCCCTCGCCGCCCGCTTGCTCTGGATCAATGTCGCTGCTTTTGCTGGCATCGAAGGGTGCGAGGCTCAAACCGAAGCCGCCTTGGAGGCTGCCTACAACGCGGTGCACGATCTTGCGTCGAATGATGTTCTGACCTACCGCCACTATGGCCCCTGCGTGCCAATCATGCTTCAAGACATCCCTGAGCTGGCAGACCAATACAGCCTTGCTCACGAGCTCTATACAGAACTGCATGAAACCAACGTTAAGAGCGGATCGATTGGCAGGCTCTCAGCAAGTTGGTTGCAACCTGAGCCACATGAACACTTCCCTTACACAAGCTGGCTTGCTGCGGTCGATATGGCTATCGCTCAACTCATGGACGCTCGTGTCGGCACGGTCGCACACATTCGGCAAGGGCATTACCGCACAGTGATGCACCAATGGTCACATGGAGAGTCGCCGGTCGACACGGCAGAGGAATGCATTGATGCCTACGAGTGCAACCAGGAAATGTTGGAGGAGGAAGCCCACCGCGCGTACTGCCAGGACCTTCACGATACCTATGCGTCGATTGAAGCAGATCTCTGGGCCGGATGGCGTGAGGAGTGTGAAGACCTGGGGCTTGCGGCCTAACACCGGCGGCGAGCGATTCAATTCGTCAGACCCAACCTGCGGAAACCGATTGCGCAGCCTTCGGCTCACATCTGGGATTCAGCCCGTGCTTACTCATCATTCTGACTGGATGGGGCTTCTGGCACGCTGAATCCTCTACGAATATGGGGTCAATCAAATGCGACCCTTCATAAAGGAAATCACCCATGAGCGCCCACACCCCGGACTATCGACCCACCATCGGCCAGACCTTGTTTATGGGATTCATGGACGACCAGCCCTACGTTGTAACGGTAACCGGCTTCCACCAAGACGCCCGCTTTTCGAGTGAGCAGATCGAATTCACTGTCGGCAAAGACGGCAAGCCCCACTCCTCGAGCATTAATCTGTACAAGTTCTACCCAGATGCCCCGATCGACAGCAAGTACGTCTACTGCGTTGTGCAATCGTCATTTGATGGGCGGGAGCTTCTAGAGGTGGAGGAATCGTACTTTTTCAGTGAATCCAGCGCGTTCGAATTCAAGGCAGGTCTGGAATCTGGCGCGATAGGCTCCCGGTTGGATTTGCATGACAAAGACCGGACGTTCCGTGTTCAGGTCGAGATGGTGTAAGCCTGAGTTGAAAAGGTTGTGGTTGTATTTCGGCTTCCACCGACATGCTGGCCACATGAAAGAACGGACACTAATTGTCCCTAAATACGGATTACAGCAATGGCACGTCAGATCAGCGAATTCGAGCAGCAACTAAATAATCTCATCAAGCCACTGCGCACCGCGCGCTGGTCCGCGGATTACCGCTGGGATGGCTTGGAGCGGGCCCTGATTGGTCTCGGCGAAGATTATGGTGGACTGGAGCTAATTCCGGACTTCCAGCGCGGACATGTTTGGACGCCCGAGCAGCAAGCTCACTACATCGAAAACTGCTTGCGCGGCGTTGTACCTGTCAGCGGGTTGCTTATCCAGTTCAACAGCGCTAGCTGGAATAATATCGCCAAAGCAGATACCGATCTCCCGCCTGGGTTGCAGTGCGTTGACGGGCTGCAGCGTTTCACTGCAATCACTGAGTTCGTCAAAGGAAACGTGAAGCCATTCGGGCTCACTGCTAAGGAGTTGCTGGGCACCGCGTACAGCGCACGAAAATTCTACGTGAAGGTCGCAGTCTACGACTTCACCAGTCGCGAGCAACTGCTTACTCAATACCTAGACCTGAACGCGGGCGGCACGCCGCATAGCGCGAAGGAAATTCAACGTGTGCGTGCACTGCTGGAACAGGCCAAGCAAGCCGTCGACCCCAACTAACCGGACGCCCCAAACTGGTAACGGTGGAAATGGCGGTGATGTTTCCGCTTCTGGCACACAGCCAAGCAAGGCAGCATAGAGGTAATGATTTCAGCCGAGGATACCGAAATGACAGCCTACGCTCCTGTGCCACCCGCAAAACCCCAAGCACTCTCCGGATTCGTACAAATCTACCTTGAGGAACTGGACGGGCCAGCCCTGGACTGGGCTGTTGCTCAAGCGGCCGGGATCAAGGTTCAGATCGAGAGCCCTCAACACCAGAACCTCGCACGCGCCTATCGCGTTACCTCACGGGGCTTAATCCCGTTCCGTCCGAGCACAGACTGGGCTCATGCCGGCCCATTGCTGCGCGAATACCAGGTGGCGCTCAACCCAGAGGCTCACTACGGGGACGAAGGTACTGAGACTTCCGAGCGTTGGATTGCAAATATCTACTACAGCGGAGGCGATCAATACACCACCGAGCCTGCGCGTAACGAGCTCGTAGCGCTTTGCCGTGCTGTGGTTGTCACAAAGTTTGGGGACTGGGTCAGTGTGCCGGTTGAATTGAGTGTGGCACCGGAACCTGGCTATCCGAGAACTGACGCTGCCGAACTTTGAAATCCAGGCGAGGGGTCTATACGTCGGGCACTGTTGAAAATGCACCACTTCAGCGGGTTGCCAGCAAATCAGCGGGAGACCGTCTATTGGGTACCAGTCCCCCAGGCCGCCGTCTATTGGGTGCCCGGAACACCGTCTATTAGGTACTCGGACGACCGTCTATTGGGTACAAATCCCTCAGGCACTGTCTATTGGGTGACCGCACCGTCCGAGCACAGAATGGGCTCAAGCCGGCCCATTGATGCGCGACTACCAGGTGGCGTTTACCCAGAAGCTCACAACGGGGCCGAAGGTACTGAGACCTCCGAGCGCTGGATTGCAAACATCTACTACTGCGGCGATCAATACACTACCGAGCCTGCACGCAACGAGTTGGTAGCGCTCTGCCGTGCCGTCGTCGTCACCAAGTTTGGCGACTGGGTCAGTGTGCCGGTTGAACTGAGTGCGAGTCCGGAGCCTGCCTTTCGAACCTCCAGTTCCGCCAATCAATGAACCCTTGGCCCACGGAAAACTCCATGGTGATTTTCAAAGAGCGACTCTCATTCTGAGTTAAATTGGAAGCTTGGCTTTGGCCGCTAATGATGGATTAGACATGACTGAAATTGTTCCGACGCAAGAAACCACGGAAACACCCCCACGTCGATCGCTCATCCTCGCCGCTATCACGGGATTCAATCTGTATTTGATTAGTGGTATTACAGCCCTCTGGCATGTCCTGCCCCAAGCAGTAACCCAATATTTTCTTGGGATGACCCTGCTTGTCTGGATTATCCAAGCCTCGGCGGGACTTGTTTACGAGCGGTATTACCAGAAGGGCACGGATAGAGCCCTTTGGGTCGCGATGCTAGTGTTTTACGGGCTGATTTATGTCTTCGCCACTCTCGGTTCAAACGTACAGATTCCAAAGCCTCCTGAAGGCTTTTCTACTTTCTATGTAGTCAGCGAACTCATCATCATTGGAATGGGCTGGATCGCTTCTGAGCTTACTCGATGGACTGTCTGGGGAGATTTTCGCCTCCGCATAATAGGGCTTTAACAAATTCCTCTCATGCTTCAGCCCGGCATGTCTAGGCCTTTTCATTTCCCATAAGCCGGAGCGTGACTGACTCAAATCCTGGGACAGGATTCATAGCGCCAGCATTAGGTAAAAACTCTGTCCCAGTTGGTTCTGGCACACGCAAAGTATCCTGATACTGAACCCATCGAAACACAGGTTCTCAACACATTCAGGGGTATCAAACATGGGCTCTACAGTCACCACCGGCAAACTCATTGGCGCATTCCGCGGTCAAGATGGCCAGCCTTGCTACGTCATGTTTGAGCAAACCTACGAAAAGAACTGCCACCCTCACACTCCGAGCTGGAGCGCCCGCGCAATTGGATCGTCGTCACAGATTATCCGCGCGATCTTTCGGTCTGCATCCTCCTGCGAAGGCCAATCGCTGCAGGGTGCTGGCGGACGGACGATCAGGCCTGAAAGCTATATCGCGGGCTGGCTAGCAGAGATGGCCAACCCTGTCGCGATGGCCAACCTGGACATCATCCTGAAAGCTGGCAAAGAGTGGAATTCTCCGCTGACCATGAGCGCGTTCAACGACTCCAAGCCCGCCATGCAAGCATGGGGCTATGGGAAACAGGTCGCGGCGCTTGAGGCCGGCGAATCCGTTGAGCTTTCCCTGTACGCGGACAGCAACCTCTTGGGCACCTTGTATGACGGCATGACGCTAGGCGCACACCGGGTTATTCAGAGCTACAACATCCCACTGGGCAACCCGCGTGACGAAAGCCTGGGCTACAAGCCTCAGAAGGCCAAGGCATACGACGTTACATCGCCGCGCTGCATGCAGGTCCGGGACAATGACAACGTCCTGATGATGGGCAGTGACGGACAGTGGCGCTGTGAGGGCTGGGCATACAGCATCGTTGCCCAGTTCGTAGCCTCGCTTTGGGAAGCAGAGGTTAAGGAGCCAGGCAGCTACCGCAAACGCATTCAGGCACTCCGAGCCTCGGTGGAAAACGCAGAGCCGATGCCTGCCACCGGCGTAAGGGTTATCGTCGACACGACCGTGAAGGTCGAAGACTACAAGCAGCGGACCATTGAGCGTTTGTTGGCGAAGGTTGAACACAGCTCTGTTGGTAAAGAAATCCACTTCGCTATGCCGCAAGGTCATGACGAGATCTACTCCCTCACCCAGTTCCCTGCCGCCAACACGACTTGGGTCATCGACGCCAAGCCCGCGGCAAAGCCTACCCCACAGCAAGCACCCATGGAGCAATTGAGTTTCCTGGCAGGCTGAATTCAGGTCGATTGTGCGGTGGCCAGTTACAATGCCGATCATGGCCACCGCGCATAAACTTCGGAGTGTATTCGTGAACAATCCCGCAACCACTGAACGCCCAGGTTTGAAGCTCCTCGCAATCGAAACCCGGCCCGAGTCATTCGCTTTCCACTACAGCCGCGACGGCCGTGAGTGGTCGGTTGAACTGGGTGCGGTAGCGAGCGAGAAACTGCAAGACCTGATCAACGGCGCGTCCGACCTGGATCAAGCAACGCTCAGCGAGCTCCGCAAGTTTGGTCTCGTGGTGTTGAATCCGGATGGCGGAATTAAATACCCGGTCGCAGTGACCGAGATCGGATTCAGAACTGCCAAAGGTCTGGCCGAAATTCGAACCGCGCCAGCGGTGCCAGGCCGGATGCTCATCACAGACCCTGAGTGAGTTTATGATTACGACACAGCAACGCGAATACACGGTGGCCATGGCTTCATCCGGCAATAGCTATCTGATTCACCGTTTCTTCCACGAGGTGCTTTCAGGCGGGACGGGGCAGGAATCGCATATTTACAGCTCAAAGTGCGGCAGCGTCTCTGTTCCAGGGATAGACCGGGATCCTGAGTTGGTAAAAACGTCAAAGCGCTGCAAGCGTTGCTTCAAATGACTGAGCCCGGCACTGTCCGGGCTTTTTGTGACCTGCACTTGGACTCGCCTTTAAATCCTCAGTGAGGAATTCGCCCTAAGCTGAGGGATTGGTAGAGACGGGCGAGATTATTCAGGCCCACCCCAGACTCAGGGATGTTCGGGGGAACTCAAGCTTGCGAATACTCAGATGAAGATTAGATAAATGCCGTTGGGCACGACTGTTCAATTGGATGCTGGACGGGACTTTTCCCGGGCGTTTGAAACTCATCACCGGCCAACACTCTCTCGCAAAGCTGCTTCACAAATGCAATATGAGCTGCTTGTTTGGCCCCTTTCTCCGTCGAGTCTTTGACTCTGACCCTTACAGACCCATGCAGAAAAGCGGCCTGCATGAATATCGAATGGGTATAGACATTTTTTATCAGGCAGCGGCGCTTGATTTCAGTAAGAAAGGTGATCGCATTTGGAGCGCGGGGTAACGTGTTGATGACGTGGGAGCAGACCTCCGCATGGGTTGCTAGATCCGGCACCACATCTGCGATGTAATCCAAAGCTACCGAACTGCGCGTCATCAAGGCATGACGCAGAGCGGTTTCACTCACAATCTCACATGATTCAAAGTCGAAGACCTCAGCATTGGTCGGAGCTATACGGCCACTACGACTCCCGCGCCTGGTGTTTGAAGCCGAGCCTTCTGGTGAACCATCAAGCCCGATTTCGTACACGGATCTACTTTCTAAAAGATTGCTCACTCAAATCTACCTTCTGAATCGAACAGCCTTGTAGCACGGCGTTTTTGACCCAGGCAATCCAATAACTGCAAGGATAAATCCGAGCCCAACAATTCAGTTCATTTGCGTTGAAAGCCTGAGGTTCTGCCACAACGAAAATGGCATCAGCATGTGATCATCTAGTCCAATGACTCATGAGTACAACCAATGAAATCCACCCTGACTTCGGCCGCAGGCCTGCGCTTCGTCAAGTTCGACATCGAGCGCTGCATTCGTATCGTGACTGAGGACGGCGAACATTGCCTGCCGATTGACCCTCGGCAGTGTGAAGACATTCTAGCGCCGATTGCCCTGGATGGATCGTTGAGCATCGGAGACCACCAGCGTTTGAATCTCATCACCATTGAAATTGGTGGCGCTTCCTACGCGGCTATGGACACCATCGATGGGGAGCTCTACCAGCGGGCTGCCAATGCAGAATCCGTCGATTACTCGCACACCTTCTCAGAAGGTTCGTATGGAGGCGTCGTGTGGCGCGTTGTGGGCTACCTCTCCAACCGTCCGGGCGATGCCTTGCAGCTGAACAGTGGTAATGACGAAGCAGGCGTGCGGGCAGCCCTGGGCGCTTTCCAGTCGCTTCTTTCGCCAGCACCTGCACCCTCCCCAACTCGTGTGGTAGTGGAACTCTCCGATGGCGGCTTAGTGGGTATCCATAGTCAGCAACCTATCGAGGCCATCGTTGTGTGCTTCGACCACGAGGATGAAAGCGAGGGAAGTGTCAGCGAACAGGCACAGTGGTTCAAGGAGAATGCCGGCAGGACTGCGGCGATCTGGCATCACCGCGACAATGCAACAGAGGAGATGCAGGCCTTCTTCGCCAAGGCAGCAGAGCGCTCCACCGCCCCAAGTTGAAACTCTGACCGCTGGCCCAGCAGCGCCGGCATTCGGCAACTATTGTTATCGTCGAATTCCGAGATGTAGAGCGCGGTACCGGGCTAGAATCCACTCAACGCCTACTGAGGAGAACCCAATGCAAATTCAACCCGAAACAACGTATCGGTTCATTAAGAGCGGCAACCTTGTCCGCACCAAATCACCCACTGACTACGGCGGACGTGGCAACTGGGTTGTTGCCCGCATCGACACCGGAAAAGAAATGATTGTGCCGGGACGTGCTCTGATCGATCCCGACCATCCGGATTGGTCTTAGGGAGCGCTGGAAATACAGAGTGTGCCTTAGGTTCTGGCACACTCGGAGCGACCTCAAAATGTGTCCATCATCCAGCGGACACCATCGAGGTCATCATGCAAGGTACCACCAGCTACCGCCCTTCCCCTTTCCCAATTGCCACTAAAGCCACCAACGGTTTCCGAACGCTGGCTGAACTCTGCACCTTGTGGAATGTGCTTAGCGGTGTTTGCCTGGCTGATGATGGCGCTGAACTGAACAATTCCTTTCTGCACTTCGACAAGGGCGACGACGTCGCCGATGTATGGCACTGGTTTGAGCAGCAGAACCCTTTGTTCGTAGCAGCGAATGCCGGGCAGCACATCGGCGGTGACCATCCATTCCGCACCTTAGGATTGGTTGAACAGGCGCTGGCCCACGTCGCAAGCATTCACCCTTCCGTCACGCAAGTCGTCTACGGAGATGATCTGCGCTGGCGCTACTCGGCGAGCGGGGGCACACCGGTAGTTTTCAATCGCACTGAAAACATCAGCCTTCTCGAAGATGCTGCCGATGAAGCATTCGATCGTGCACTGCAGAACGTGGTCGTCACACTGAGCAAGATTAGCAGTAGCTGACTGCCAACACCGCCTAGCGGTGCGTGCGCTTCTTGCACATGATAGTTGCCCTCACGATGAGAACTCCTAACCGATCCCACAAGAGGGCCACTAGATGAACGCCCCAGGACTTTTCCTGCAGTGACTATGCGATTCCCGAAGCTCGCCATCGAGCGTTGCCTGCACGTTATCTACGACAGCGCCTCGCAATAAATGCCCTTGGACGCCCGCCAGCGCGTAGAGATCCTTTCCCCGGTTGCCAATTCCACCGGTCGGACTGACGAAGACGCCTCCCGCCTGGTACTCACGCACTGCGAAGTGATCAAGACCATGAGTTATCGCGCCGAAAACGCTTCGAAACGCTTAAAGCGGTGCTTCAAGTGAATGTGCAACGGACGGACTTCGCTTTTGTCCCTTTAGATCGGTGCGCATTCAGAACCTACGTGAGGACCCCATCCTCAAGTTAAAAGCAAGAAACTACGATATGTATTATTTATATGTTTCATCGGGGACGGTGGTTAGATTTGGAACCCCTGTTTTGACTTGCCCTGCACATTTATCTACTCCAGAGTCATGTGCAATCTGCTGCAGTTTTGCCTTT
The DNA here is from genome assembly GCF_030263855.1 of Pseudomonas sp. ChxA. Taxonomy (NCBI): domain Bacteria; kingdom Pseudomonadati; phylum Pseudomonadota; class Gammaproteobacteria; order Pseudomonadales; family Pseudomonadaceae; genus Pseudomonas; species Pseudomonas sp. ChxA. The sequence goes on along the minus strand of NZ_JARPMK010000005.1, from coordinate 358,937 downwards.
CCAAACCGTTGATTGACTGATCTGAGGGATTTAACTGGTGCGAGCAATATTCACAATACTTATAGCGCTCTCACTTCTGACAAGCGCCCATACAAGCGCTGGTACATGGGCCCCCATTAGGACAGCACCGGGAAGCAACCCCGGCACCTGGCAGTATGTAGTGTGTGAGCCTACTAGAAATGGATGGAACAACTGCGAACAGGGATTGATCATTGTCTTGACAGCAGCCCCCCCTACCCTCGCGGCCCTTGGCGAGGTGACGTATATCACAGCGACGGTTACCGATGCCTATGGCTCACTTGTTGAAGCAAGTATTCCGATTACGTGGACAACAACCAGCGGAACCCTTGGCGCTTCGGTTACATATACGAACGCAAATGGACAAACTGTGGTGAGTTTAAAATCTTCTAGTCAAATTGGCGGGGCTACCGTAACGGCATCAGGGATGGTTGAGGGTGGGTCAGGTTCGATATGGATTCCCTTCACGGACAAGTGGGCAGCAATCGCCCCAACCTATACGTCTTGGACACCCTATGGGGCCTTGTTCAATTGCAGCGCATGGAGTCCTGACGCAGCCACTGTTGCGCAGGGCAGTAGCTTCACGCAACAGCAGGTTTGCACCCAAAACTACTACCAGTATGTTCAAGCCCGGGAACAAAGCTTGGTGACTGGGCAGGTCAGAAATGTTGGCGGGTTAACGACCAATTACACTTCTGGCCAAATAACAAACCAACAAACCGCTGTTGGTACAATGGCTCCAGCTGGACCATCATGCGCTTACAGCGGCTCGACTTGGATTGGTACGAACTCGGGAGGTTGTCGAGGCAACCAGGACAGAGGCAAAGAATTGAATCTGAATGGGCAGCGGTTCTTCCCCAAAGACTCCGGCGGACTTTATTCAACTAATCCATACCCGGTTCTTTTCTGGGTCGTTGGCGGCGTAAAGTATTACCCTGGCAAACTAATGTCTCGCTCTTATGCCTCATGTGCACAAGGCGAAAGTACCGATTTATTACGTTACGAGGCGTGCCACGACTAGAACGGTCGTTAACTCGCCCTGCCCCCAGAATCATCCGAATCTTCGGAGTGACCATTCAATCCGCGCATTTTGATTGGTTGAGCGGGCACTGGGCCACGTCGCGGGGATTCGCTTGCCTGTTACGCATCTCGACTACAGCGATGATATCCGCTGGTGCTACTCCACGGACGGGGGCACACCGGTGGTTTTCAAAGTAACCGAGAACATCCGCCTTCTCAAAAAACACCCGACCGTGAACTGCAGAATCTAGTCACCACCCTCGCCCTATGCCACTGAGCCCGGACCGCTTTAACGGACTGCCGGCATCTGCACAGGGTGCAGGTGCTTCTGGCACCCGATAGGCAACCCCATCATGAGAACTCTTAACAGAGCTCACGAGAGGGCCACTAGATGAACACCCCACAAACTAATCCCGGAGCTGGTCTGCGATTCACCAAGTTCGCCATGGAGCGTTGCCTGCACGTTATCTACGATAGCGGCGAACATTACATGCCCGTGGATGCCCGCCAGCGCGAAGAGATCCTTGCATCGGTTGCCAACTCCAACAGCCTGACTGGTCATGACGCCGCACGTCTGACGCTCATCCACTGCGAAGTGGACGAAACCATCAGCATCGTGCTGGATACCCTGGACAGCCCAATGTATGCGCTGGCCAGCGATCCTAACGAACTCGAGCACATGCCATCGACTGGTAAATACGCCGGTGTGGTTTGGCGTGTGGTGGGCTTCCTGTCTGATCGCCCGGACGAAACCGTTCAGCTCAACGTCGGTACCTGTGAAGAGAGCGTGCGTCAGGTGCTGGAAGCATTCGAATCCTTGCTTGAGGTAGCAACCGCCCCGATCCGCCTTGTGGCAGATGTCACTGGTGGCGCACTGCACGGCATCTATGCCGAGCGGCCGGCGGAAGTGGCATTCATCAGCCATCACCGTGACGACCTGGACGAGGAGCAGGTCCGGGAAGGCTACACCGCCACTAATGGCCAGCCAGTGGCTATGTGGCTACAAGACTCTACTGGCGGCGAGAAAATCGTGATTGACCACTACTTCACCGAGCTCAAGAAATCCGTGCAACGGAGCGCGGCGGCTTAAACTGGGCATTCGTCGCGCCGGCGTCATGCTGGCTATCTCCGGTGCCGCTGGATCAACTGGATGCAGTAGCACCCAATTCTGAATTTCACTTGATATGCACCCCGGGCTGGTATGGCCGGGGCTCTGTCGCCGGCTATCCAATCCCGGGTTTATCACCGATACTCGTGGCCATCTGACCTACAGCACTTGTAGGGCACATCTAACGAGTGACGGATCACGCATGACCACGCTGGCCCGGGGGCGCAAAACCACCCCGACTTCCAAAGCCAAGCCAAAGAAACCAACTGGACGGTTGAGCCGCGCCCAATACGCTGGTTACGAGACATGGCTTCAATTCAAAGTTGCTTACGGTCTCTATCTGGACGAAAGCACCAGTACAGCAGACCACTCAGCATACGCTCAGTGGTTAGACGGGGGCGTACTGGGCTCGCGTGCGTTTCACCACGACAGTCAAGCCCTCACCTCGACAATCAACTTCTCCAGCCTCATCACTTCCCGGCCCGACACCGTCCTCGAGGAGGATTTATCAACGCCTCCTACGCACCTGTACGCCCTGGACGTTGAAGACATTGCCGACTTTACGGGTGATGACATCCTGCTGGCCTGGGAGAGCCGTGCCCACTCTTGTGGCTCACAAGAAGCTGCGGCCGAGATGTTTGCCCTCTACAGGGTGTTGATCGGGGACGATGAGTTTTATGCCGGCGCAACCACCTACCTGTACCACCCAGACGTATTGGCCATCTTCACCCCGATCGCCGAGGCAGAAGCGACAATTCAGAAAGTGTTGGTCGATCTGGAAGTGGTACACGTACAGAACCCGGTGATCGATAACCTGACAGAGGTTGTGGAAGGACCGGTGCTCAGCCTGGCCGACATTCGAGACCTAACCACGGAGCAGCTCAAGTCAGCCTGGGCAAATCGCCCTGACAGCTTTGCCTCACTGGAGGCAGCAGCAGAAACGCTGTCCATCCTCCGAGCGCTCAACTCGGGCCAGCCAACGAACCCAACCTATCGGCTGATGATGGACCACGAGCTGATTCAAGAGCTTGAGGATTCGCTTCCAAACGAGAGACAGGTAACAGCGCCGTCGCCCACTGTTGAGCTGGCCATGCTCAAGGTCGACCGGCGGACTGTGCGAACACAGGTTTCGGTTACCCGCCCTGGGCAAGGCAACTTCAGGGCATCCATGCTTGGTCGGTATGGTGGAGAGTGCTGCATCTCCGGCTGCAAGGTGGATACCCTGCTCGAGGCCGCCCACATCATTCCCTATCGCGGGGATCAATCGGATGATGCAACCAATGGGCTACTGCTAAGGGTGGATCTGCACCGGCTGTTCGATGCACACCTGATAACCATCAACCCGGCCACACTCACCGTGGAGGTTGCCAAGTCAGTAGATGATGCCGGGTATCAGGCCTACCAGGGAAAAAGGATGTTCATGTACAGCCCCAAGCCGAGGATTCTATTCCTGGAGAGCCACTACCAAGAGTTCAAGGCGTCGAGTAAAGAGCACCACTGACAAGTAGAGGCCAGGACCTAGTAGGAGGGATTGCCGGCGCTGGGTTTTGAATATCGCTGGCGATCGCGCTTGGTCGGCAGGTAGTACATGTATCGGTAAAAGGCAGCGGCCAGGACCACAGAAACTCCTACCAGGGTAAAACTGAAAGGGCTAGGGTGCCGGTAGACTTGAACGAATATGAAGACAAAACCTGTAGCGAGCAGCGCCATAAGTAGAACCGTGAAGATTTGCAGTTTTGTGAGCTCTGCACGGTACTTGGCTTTCCAGCTCTCGGCCTGAAAGGAGTTTCGGTTGAACATGGTCACCCGCCTCGCTGACGCAGATCCGCCAGCTCACGAGTGAGCTTGTCATGAGGGAGAGTGCCAGGTGTAAACCGTTGGATGGCTCGCTCAAGACGAGCGATCTCGGTTTTGGCTTTATTGACCGCTGTCTTCACTGCTCTACGCTGGGCAGGTTTCATCTTGATTCCTTAGCTCAGGACTACTGATACAGAACTGTTGGCTCGGCGCATGATTTCGTCCTGGTGCTGCTGCGATGTGGCATTTTCCAACTCAGCAGGGTCAGCATCGCTTACAACAGAAGCGGCAACACCATATTTGCGGCCTTGCTGCCGGAAGAAGTCAAAGACCTCCAACTCTGCAGGCTTGAGCATTGCAAAGTTAAGACCATGCAGCGGAAGCGCCTTTACCAGATCTGCCATTACGGAGTCTGGAATGAGCCCAAGCTTAGCCACCAACTCTGGTGGAAAGGCGCGTGCATTTTTGGCAACGGTCGAATTATCCATCGGTCGATTCCTGTAGTTAGGGCTGTATTGGGAAGCGGCCTGGCATGACGTTTGATTTCCCGATGAAGGTCAGGCTATCCCGGTCAATCGGTACTCCAGGCCACTCCCCAATCCAGCCCTTGTTGAGATGGTGATACTTTACTGCGCTTTAAACGTGCCACCACCCTGCTCGTGGAGCATTTTCCGTGCTAGCCGGACGTGTTGGTTTGAGCCTCAATCGAGGCAAGGAATTCGGCAGAAAAACTTGGAAGTATCTGGCTATACACAGTCAAGACTGTGTACCCATCCTGCCGTTGGACGCTCAGTTTCCAATCCGAACGCAAACCGATCGGAACGAGTTCATTCGTCTTTTTGCGGTCCCCCGTACGCATATTTTTAGCGACCTTTAGGTAAGGTGTCGCATCTGTGCCAACCAGTTCAACAGTCGCTCCGCCATATGTCTGCAAGAACACAACGCCATCATCCTGGACAAGGAAGCGATCCGCTTTCGCGTCAATGCAGTGTTCCAGTGCTGATTTCATACTCTTTACCTATAAATTGAAGTTACCGGCAGACAATAGAGTTGGTTGAGGCGGTGTATCACCGACGTAGACGAACTCCCGGGCCAGGTGGTCCCAAAGATAACCGTGCTTGTAGGCCTCAGCACGAACGTTGTCCACCCTGTCGCTCATACAGCTCACCGGCTGGCGAATAACCGCCCTGCACTTCACTTTCACCCACTCTGGCAAACTCATATCAGATCCCGCCAATACGTCCATTTTGATGGTGGCAGTAAAACTGAGTGCGCCGAGTGCCAGAAGCACCTAATGGTGAAGTATTCAAGATACATCTCGGTGTACTCGATAGGCTATTCGCTTATTCCTCCCATTCGATCACATCCCAGTCGTAACTGATCTCGCAGCCATCGCCAGCGGTACGCCAGGTGCAGTCACTCTCATCTACCCTGGTGAGCTTCTCTTCAACGGTTGCTTTGGTATTCCAGTGGCGAAGTTTGCACAGGACGGTCGTGCCTGCTGCTGGAAGTCGGTCTTTTGCAGTGATCCATGCCATCGGTTGATTCCAGTCAGTTGTGGTTCAGCACCAAGAGGACGGCGCTGACAGAGAAACCACAATACCGCCTAGTCTGGCGTGCCTGAAGCCATAAAGCGGGGCTGAAAATCTGTTAAACCGACATAAATTCGCAGGGAGCATCGGAGCGCCTTCAGGTTGACCCCTTAAGGGACAAAGGGCTGACGTTTCGGGATTAGCTAGCTGTTTGAGTGAAGAGGCTGTCGTAAATGCCAGCTGTCTGAACCTCTTTCAATCCCTCAGCAAGGGCAGAAAGGGATTCCATTTTGGCGATTTCGGCCACTAGAGCAGAGAAGGTGCCGCCTGAGGGCATGTCCTGGACAACTCTCAACAGAGCAGTGCGCTGAGCATCATCCAGGGCCACACCTGAAACCTTCTCTACCATGCTGGCAGCATATACAGCATCACCCTGCCCCAACGTCACTCGCTGCACAGGCGCTGCCGAGATCGGCAAGTCACTAGCAGCGATGGCACCACTATCTATGCCTTCCAGGACATTGACGAATGCCGTGTCTAGACGGCGCTCATCACGAACAAAATCTGCAATCTGGCTGAGCTTCTTTGCGTCCACTGCTGTTACCTCTGATTCAGAAACGAGGGATTGAACTGGTTCAAGGATATCCCAGCTTCCAGAATCGCGCTGCTGGACAATCCGCTGTTGGATCGGGGCCCCGGGGGCTTCTGACACACCCATTGACCACGATAATGGAGGCCATAACAAAAAGGGGCATCACATGGTCATCAACGAGAAAGAAGTGAAGAAAATCGAGGCTTATGCCTGCCCTCGGGATTTTCGTACTGGCAAGAGGACTCGTATGCGCGACTGGCGTGTAACTGTTCAGTTCGTAGATGGCCACGTATGGAACGACGGTGGCCACGGCACCCGTAAAGCTGCTCTAGCCTACGCCCAACGCTATGCACTCTGAACGCCGCGGCAGCTGTAATGCTTCTTGAGATTGCTCCGCCGTTACCCGTTGCTGGTGGTGATCAAGTCCAGGCTTCGGATTCCGCACACCGGTTTTGGCTCTGTTATCTGATGTTCCCGCGTTAATTTATTGACCATCAAGCTGGGGGCGATGCTTCTGGCACACCAATATGCCCCGCAGTATGAACGTCCCGAATTCGCTCAGGAACATGCCATGTGCCCCTTTCATTTGTCCGAGAACACTCGGTTGAGTCCCACCGATGTGCACGCTCAACCACCCGGTGAGTTTTCCCCCTGCAACTGTGGACATGCAGGACCACTGGGCCGTGAGCGTTGCGGTGCTGATATGGCAGCCTTCGCAGTTCGCTGCCCGGGCTGCAACAAGTCTGTCCAAGCTTTCACTGAACAAGGTCTGCCCGTTAATTGGAATGCAGTGAGCCGTAAACACGCCCCCGTCCAGCCGGCGGTCCACAAATGAACGCAGCGCCGGCTAAGCGGCGAGAGCGCGCAATCGAATTCACGGGCCAGAAGGTTCGTGCATTCCAGAACGGTGCCAGCAACGTCACTCGACTGATCGTTAAAGGCGCTGCACGACAGTGGCTGATCGACCAATCCCCAGCATGGGTTGCGAGCCACGCTGATGAGCTCTGCCCCTTTGGCCAAGCTGGGGATCTGCTGTGGGTGCGTGAAGCCTGGAGCCAGGACTTCGCTAACCATTACCCTTTCACCACCACTTGGTATCGCGCGGATGACGATCGCAGCTATGAGATAGATGAAAAGGACGGAGTCCGAGGCATCTACAGTCCAGAGCATGATGAGCACGTACCTTTCAGGTGGCGCTCCAGTCGTTGCATGCCGCGGAAAGCAAGCCGACTGACCCTCGAGATAACCGGGCTCAAAATTCAACGCCTACACGACATCAGTGATCAAGAGATCATCGGCGAGGGCGTGCGTCAGGCGCGTGATGGCAGCGGTTGCTGGGTTGGCCGTGAAGGCCCACGACGGTTAATGACCCCATGGCTGACCGCCCGCGAAGCCTTCATCGACCAGTGGGAAGAGAAGCACGGCCCCGGCAGCTGGGAGGCTAACCCCTGGGTTTGGTGCATCGAGTTCAAGAGACACCTCAATGGCATCTGACCGACTGCCCTAGCCTCCCCTACAACCCACACTCACGAGGTGTTTCATGACTGACATCCAACGCTGGATCACCGTGCCTTTACCGTTGACCGTTGACATGGAGGTGGCATTCGCCGAGGCCTGGTACTCCAAGCGGCGTTGTATTGATGACGTTGAGATGGCTGATGCCTGGGAAGCGGCATGCAACGCAGCACCTCAGTCGCCTCCGGATCCACGTACTGAGTCCCTTCAGCGCCAGCTGGGCCGACTTAACGATATGGTGCGCAACACCGGGAAGGCCCGCGACAAGCTGAAGGTGAGCAACGATGAATTGCTTTCCTTACTACGGGAGTCACTGGTCCGCGACGACGCAGGGATTTACAGTGTGTCCATGACGCCGTCTTACCGGGATCGCGTGCGCCAGGCGCTCTACAAACACGAAGTTCGTCGACCAGGCGTAGCTACCCTATTCGAAGAAACGATTGATCACTTCCAAATGCAGCTCGAGGCAGAGCGCCCTGGGTCGGTGGAGCTCCGAGACGTACTCAACGAGACAATCGCTCGAGCAGAGGCAGAACGCGATGCTGCGCTTGCTCATCTGCAGGCCCTGCAAAATGAACCGGTATCAGTGAAGCTGACCGTTGTGCACCGGGGCATTGAAGTTGACGAACCGCTGGTGACCTTCAGCCCCGAGTTTGCCCGGCAGTTTGATGCCCTCCCCCCCGGAGCAGTGGTAAGCCTTTACACCCATCAACCATCGCCGCGATTCCGCGGTGAGGGTCTGGCCGAGTTGGCCTTCCCGACAATGCTTCGGCAGATGTGGTCCGGTGGTGACGTTCAAGGCTGGCTGAACGAACAAGGACCGGTCTATGCATGGCCCTCGCTGCAAAGAGCCTCGTTTCAATCCCGTGTAGCCCCTTGGCTGGTCGAATGCTTTGGAGAAGTGATCGCCCAGGACACTCAAGAGCGCAACCAAAGGTTTCTTGAGGAGGCCCTCGAGCTGGTTCAAGCATGCGGCGCTACATCCGACGAGGCTCACCAGCTGGTCGACTACGTATTTGGACGGGATGTTGGCAAGCAGTCGCAAGAGGTCGGCGGCGTTATGGTGACACTGGCTGCACTCTGTCACGCCCACAAGCTTGCAATGCATCAGTGCGGCGAAGCTGAGCTTGATCGAATCAGCTGCCCAGACGTGATGGCGCGGATTCGTGAAAAGCAGAAAGGCAAACCAGCATTCAGCCCTCTACCGGGCGTTTACTCTGATCGGCGCTAGGAGCAGAGATGGTCACTTCTACTGATGCAATAGACGCAAAAACTACAGCACGGTGGACCTTCGCCTGCTCGCGTTGCACCTGGTACGGATGCAACCCTGAGGTGACTCTCATTGGCTACTTCGCAGACTGCCCTAAGTGTGGAGGTTCTTGCACTACAGACGAGCCTACATATGAACCGGCTCCGGGACTAGCTGACAACAACTGATTTAGGGGTTAATTCCCAGTCATGGGAAAACACTAAGCATTAATTCAAAATGGGTAAATTATGAGTAATCAAGAAAACTTGGTGAGAGATACAGTTCTGTCCTGCACCCTTAAGATAGGTGTCGGAATTTTGTGTATTGGCATGTTGTCCGGGCTCATAGCTCTAGTACCTGTGATCGAGGAATGGCGAGCCCAAATGTGGCAGCACGTGTCGGCAGTCCTCACCGATGGCGGCTCAAACCTTTTGCCAGCAGCCTATATTCAATGGGTGACCTTCATAGTCGCTGCCTGGTCGCTGTGTATTGCATTGCAGCTGGGCAAACAACACTCCTTATGGGGCATTCCCTTTGGATTGCTGTCACTAAGCTCAATTTTTCTGGGCCTGACACCCTCGTATTACGCAATGATGTCCGTGTGCGGGGAATGGACGCAAGACTTCATCTCCACTCAACCATTCGTCATCAGAACTGCGGTAGGTTTGGTTACTCTACTTCCCGCCATAGGGCCAATTTTGCTCATAGTATGTCTATTAGCAAGTCTGTGTGGGGACGATCATTCGTCAAGTAGCCAGGCATCTGAAACATGATTGAGAGCCTCAAGCATTAATGGTCAATGAGGTAATATCATTGACCCTACTAAGCGTAGATACCCAAAGAATGAGTAGCATCGATTAGCACCTATTCCACTTAATTATCGAGTATGAAGATGTCACGATCCCTGGCCATGGTTGAATTTGAGGATGGTCGCAGGCTTTACCTCATTTATGACTGCACCGTCTGTTATGCCTACCGGCCCCTGTTCGAAACAACAAAGGCAGCATGGGATTGGTACGTAGCCGGTAAGCCCGACATTCCGGAGCCCCCTAACGCATCGAGCACAGAACTTCCAGTAATCGTAACCACGGACCTTCATTTCGAAGGGCAGGAGCGCTGGCAGTACGAATCGAGGGCGTCTGCTGATTCAATGTGGCTGACTGGTCCGCGAAATTCAGAAGAGCGTATGGATGAGCTGAGTCGAGACGATGAGCCCTTCGGGGGGTACTTTTCGACTTAAAAGGAGGCAGGCAGCTCGGTTTGAGGGCTGCCTGCAGGTCTGAATTAATGCGTGGCAGGGTTTTTAAGAGCAGGGAAGCAAGGCTGCAAGAATGCCTGCTCGTAGCCTTCTTCATCTGGCAACAGATTGTGTTTGTCAGCAACAAGAACTTGATAGATTCGCTCGACCTCACCTCGGACATCGCAAACATGCGTCTCCATGGCCGCTGATACGTTAACCGGCACGCATTTCGTGCGCAGGCCTTGACCTGGCGTTGATGACAATTCAACGAGATCTGTGCGCTCTTCTTCGATCACCTCGCCAGCCTTGGCCAACTCAGCATATGCGTTGACCATGTAGGCGTTCAATTGATGATCCATCCCCGCCATCGAGATCAGCTCAAACCCCACGGTGCCAGTCAGACCGACTGAATACGCGAACGAAGGAGAGTCGTCACCTCCGAATATTGATTTCACTGCGTAGCCTTGCGCGCCGATCGCCCCATCAATCTGCGCAGCCATGCTAGGCGCAAGCAATGGAATGCGAATAGCTCGAACTACGTCGACAAGGTTTTCTTCAGTCACCTGTCCATCCTGAACCAGCTGATTGAGGCGGAAACCGACGGTCACCGATGGCGCGAGTTCAAAGGTCATATTTGCGGCAAGGGTGCTCATCTGGAACTCATTGATGTGATTGGCAATGCCGGGCACTTGCAGCTTGAGCGCAGCGATTTGAGCGGGTGTAGCTTCGGGGAGGTCGGTCATGGGTACTCCAGAACGGTTCGTTAGGTGTGTCTCAAGTTGATGTGGCCATTTTGACCTGCCCAGCCTGTGCCAGAAGCCTCAAGTTAGATTCCGATTTCTCTTGTGGGTGGTTGCATCTCTACCTGACGATATACTCAACCCAACTTGGCGGAATGATTCGCCTGAAACCCGATCTGATGGAATGAACCATGTTCTACGAAGATATCAAGACAGCCATGCTTGCCGGTAAGCTCAAGGTTGGCATTTACCCGCTGAACGGTATCTCGTACCGTGATGGGATATTCATCGAAGCCCCAGGGCTTCTCGGAATCAAGGCGAGGCTTCTGTCAAAGGCTGATCGGTTGGCACTTCTTAATCTGGTGAAGCAAACCACCGGTAATGTAGCGCGTGAGCTGAAGACCTCGACCGTTCAGCAATGGCTTGAGGAACGCAAAGCCGTGCTGTTGACCGGTAAAGTGGCCAGCGGCAAAACCACTTTCCTTCAAGCCGCACTGCCAAACGCGGTCTACTTGAATGGACGTACGTCGGACTGCTCGAACGCAAACTGGTTTTGGTACCAGGTGAGCAAAGACCCACATCTCCCAGTGGTGATCGATGAACCTCAAGCGTTCCCTGTACTGGTTCTCGGCGAGATCCTGAAGATCATCAAAGAGCAAAAGCGTGGGTACGTGCTGGTTAGCCAGGCAGAGGACGGGGCGGGATTCAATGAGCTATGGGAGTCGATGACAACGGCCCCGGTCGGTTTGCTCGGCTACCCTCAGGTTGACCCAAATTTCGTCTGGGTGAAGTTTCAGCGCAGCCGAGAGGTCACTACAGCCATGTGGGTCGGGAAGATTGTTGAAGACAATGCCGCGGGAGATGATGGCAACGGTCCAGGCGCTGGTCCATTGAGCCTAGCATCGCATTAGGAGACCAGGGCAGCATCATGCCGCCACGAACAGTTTCTACTAGCTGCCCGGTCATCTGAGTCCGATCACCATCTGATGCTGATGATAAGAGTATCTTCAGCGGATCGCTTTCAGTAACTCGATCGCCCCATCAATCGCTCTGTCAGGCCGGTCGACGATCGCGAATATCCTTTCGACGGAAGAAGAGAACAAGCCGGTTCCGATCAAGCTAATAATGAAAGGTGCACCCTGATCTAGATTCGTCTTGGCTTTTCCCCACCCGCCTCGCTCATCGGCGGCCTTGACCTGCCCTTCGAGGATGCCAGCAATAGAAGAGGCATTGAAACCGTCATTGAACAAGGATTTGATTCCTAGCAATGTAGCTAACTGCATTTCGTGACTCATGTGGCTTCCAGTGGCGGTGGTAGCTGTATTCATGTCCGCAAACCCTCATGTTCTAGTTCTGATGCTTTCTCTTTTGACGCAAGATCGGGCTAGCCGAGCCTGATCTCAGTCAGGCCGACATGATGCCAAAGGTTATCCGCCTGGCAACTCAAACCCCCGCAACGGAATTCATTCCAAGTGAAGCCGTTAGCTGGTGGCACATCCAGAGCTGGCCGACACTGGAAACTATCAAACACAACGGAGATCACGATGGACATCGGGAAGCGGCCGGCTCTGCATCTAATGCGATCCTAAGCCTTCGCAATATGCTGGATCTGCCAGCAACCGCAAAGGTGGATGAGATCGTCGCCAAGGTCCATCAACTGATGCAGCAGATAACCAGCTCCAGCTAATTCCAACCTACTGTTGGACGGTGAACGCTTTGGCAGTGCCACCCACCGAGAATCCAACATCGCACTGACCTTTAGGGTCTGGCATCTTTTGGATGTCGACCATAGCAAGGCCATTGGCCCCACTCTTGTAAGCCTTCATCTTCAAGCCAGTCAGGATGTAGTTTTCATCAGATCCGAATTCATTTGCGTCGCTACCACATGCGGCCGCCATGACCGAGCGAACCCCAATGGCGCCCTCTGGAATTGCTTTGTAGACACGAACCGATCGGATAGCGGTGTTTTGTTGAGACATCGCAGTATCGTATGAAGAGGACTCATCGCTCCCGGGATTCGCGGCGCAACCCACCAAGATTGCTGCACCAGCTGCGGAAACGAGAGTGAAGCCAAATCTGCGAACAGCAGGAGATGAAAACCGGTATTGGGGCATTGTCAGTCATCCATAGAAGAGGCTGGCCAGTCTAAACGCTAGGGGGGTTTTGGCACACCTAGGCCCACGTGATGATGAACCCATCAAATCACTCACGGAGATATCGATATGAACCCTACCGATCACATCAACGAACTAGGCCAACCAGTGTTCATTAAGTTCGAGACTCAGCGCTGCATCCGTGTCATGTACGGCATCGAATCACAGTTCCTTCCAATCGACCCGCGCCAAGTGGAAGGTGTCCTGGAGCCGGTTCGCAACGAGCAGAGCCTGGCCGAATACCCTAACCTTTCTCTGATCCTGTCCCAGAAGCCTGGCGGTGTGCAGATGGCCATGATCGACCACTGTGACGGCGACGTTTACCTCGCGGCTGATGCCGGCCAGGATCCACACTCCGAGGTAAGTATGGCCCGCTTCGCCGGTGAGGCCTGGCGCGTCGTCGGGTATGAAGATGGGTTTCCGGACGAGCCCTATCAGCTCATGACCTCGGAGAGCATGCTGGCGGCCCAGTCCGTATGCAACGGCCTGCTGACCTTGCTAAAGCCTGTACGGGTAGCCTTGGGGATGGATAATGGTGCTCAAACCTTCATTTTTACCGATCGCCCGGCCGAGGTACTGGTCATGGACAGCGCCTATGCGGCGCAAAGCAAAGAGAGTGGAACCCTCGTGATCAACAGCCCTTACCTCGGCCACGAGAATGAATATGCCGGCGACGTGTATCGTGGAAATCTGGCTCGTGACGCAGTCAGCCATTTCTGGGGGCAGGTCGAAGCACACGAAGACGCTAGCGCCGAATTTCTTGTCAGCCCTTAAAGGAGCCTTAACTTCCACAAATCCGCGCTGGACGAGGTTGACTCACCGGCGCTTGCGGGCTGTACGGGCTGAACGGTTTCAATATGAACCTGTTTGGTCTGAGCCTCCCCTTGGTACAGTCCTCGCTCCACTTGCCATTAGTAATTGTTCCACTCATCTCCTCTGCCATCACCGCGCGGCACGTTGGGGGCCGTGGACTTTCAAATCCCGCTTGAGCTTGTCCCGACTTGTCGAATCCGACGCGTAGTTGAGGACTTCGTACCATCCTTCAACTTGTCAGAAACTTTTTCTTCAAAGAGTTTGCTCAGTTTTGCCTATTCATCGCACGCCATGAATGAGGGTTTGCAGCATCGGCTACCAGAGGGTGATCTCTATTAAGAGTTGGCCTGAGTCGCCATGTGTCAATCCAGCCTATTAGACGGCCCAACCTCGTTAGGTTTGAAATGTTGCCTCCAGGTGGTTCTGGCACGGGTTAAAGGGCCAGAGAATTGCTCCATCGTTACCACATGACCAGGAGCAAATCCATGAACACTCAAACCGAGTCACCTCTCACTGCTATCGGCATCGCCGGCGCCGTCGTCAGCACCGCTCCACTTTTCAAGCACTTCTGCTGCGCCATCTGTGAAGATACTGGCCTGGTAGCCACCGAGCATCAGAACGAGGCTGGCGATTACCTCAACGGTCGCTGTTGGAACAGCTGTGAAGCTGGCAATTCGGTGGTGTGGAGTTCCGAACAAGAACAATGGGTCAAACCCTCGGAACAGGTTCGATTCACGCTGCGCAAGAACGAGGGCAGCACCAAGAAGCCCTGGATCGTCGAAGACACCCATGCAGATCCTGCTGAGGATGCTGTGATTTATCACTTCGCCAGCAAGCTCAAGGCTGAACGTTTCAAGTCGGACATGGAAGCTGAGTACGGATCCAAGCAGCTGGGCGCCTAATCGTGTGTAATGTCGGCTTTAGCCACAACCCACGGCGCTGGCTACCACAGGGAGCACCGTGAAAGGTGAACCGTCAATGAATCAAGAACGTCGTTCCGCCCTGCTTAATGCCTTGTCTGATGAGGTCAGAGTACCGTGGGAGCACAACTGCGCCGGTGAGATCTTCGTGCCAGGTAAGTCAGAGAACGAAACCCTGCGCATCGGCCACTTCCAAGGCGACGCGGCCCTAGCGGCATACGTGGTTGCGATGCATAACGCGACACTTGCAGGCCAGAGTTGACCCTGGAGGTATGAGCATGACCAGCAAAAACGCCATTAACGTCACCTTTGAAGACCTGAAGCTGGAAGACACAGTCATCATTTGGGGATCGTGGGCACGACGCGCATGGCTCACGAGGTACAGTTTACTGGCTCGATCCCGATACTAGGATGGTCTCAGTAAACACAAACGGCATGGCAGACACCTGGGAAGGCTTAGCCGATGGACTTCAGAAAGTCATACCCTGAGCCCGGCCGGTTAATGTGAGCCATCCTACAGATATCGGAGTTTATGACCATGACCGCTGTAAAACTCTCAGCCGGCGAAGAAGCGCTGATCGCCTCCATCATCTACCCCGCCCCCCAAGCAGGCACTTCGCTGCCGGTTGAGCCCGGGGAAAAGCGTGCTGCCCGAGGACTTGAGCGTAAGGGTCTCGTGGTGCTCGGTGTCGACACTCAAGGCCGCGACCAGATGACGTTTACGACGCTCGGTCAGGCCACTTACGAGGAGATCAATTCCACCGCGCGGGAGGGAAACAGTAGTATAAGCAAGACAAAACTAGTTCGACCAAGTGGGCTGGATACTAAGCTGATCGGTACTATCAGGGCCGCGGTGAGAACTGCTGAGATTGCTACCACCTGTGATTGGCTTGTAAGTGAAGGCTACGCATCAGATGATAGCCACGCCCGCGAACTGATTCAGTCGGCATGCAGCACCTAGGCAGCCAATTTGATCCAACCTAAATCATTGCGAAACATCAGCGTTAACGGAACAAGGTAATCGAAGGCTCGGCCTTCCAAGGGTTACTCTGTGAAACGTTAATATCCATACTGGCAAGGTACGACTGGGGTGGCAGTAACATCCTGCTTTATGGTTGCGAGAGTTTGATTTCTACGCAGCACGACGTCTCCAGTCTCAATAATTGCCGAAGAGTAGGTTAAATCATGAACGATCGAAAAACACTAATTACGGCTGTTTGCGGAGCAACTATTGGCATCGCTGTAATGTTAGCTGGCAAGTCTTATGTCCTGGAGCCATACCTCGCTTCGAAGCGCGCGGCATCACAACAGGACCAGGTTGATGTTGAAAATCGCCAACGGGATGAGCTTGTTGCTGCTCAGATTGAACAACTTGATCCTGGCTCAAAGAAAGCAGCGTGCGAAGGCTATATCGGTGGCCTTAAGGAGCAAGGCATCCCGATTTCAGCACTAATAAGTACAGCATGCTCAGGAAGCTAGAATGCTTCGCTTTCTCTGAAGTCGATGCCTCGCTCTACTGGCACACTACAAAATTGAACCTATATGGCTGAGGTCGCGCAGTGTCATTGAAGCGTATTTCCAACGAGCTCGAGCAGCTCTGCACCGTCAAGGATCTGTTCGTATATGAGGTGCCCGCTGGCGATCGTCGGGAGGTCTATCCTGTCATCACTGAATACACCCGTACATCCTCAGAATCACGGCACATGGGCAACTACGAGTTTTACAGGGCACGCGCAGTCCACCCGGCAGCTAGTGGATCCTCATTCCATACTTGGAACAATCAGGTATCAGTCGTCATTTGCCATCAAACCCGACGCGTGAAGTTCGGGCCTACTGGTCAATTGATCATGCACAAAAAGGGCGTAGGTCTGGGCCCAGCTCTCATGTCCAACGTGATCGAGTGGCTCACCAAGCAGGATGTTGCGGGCTACGCAATTGACCCAGGTTCCCTTGCTGATATCGACGCCAGCACTGAAAAAGCACGGGAGCAACGCAATCGGTTCTACATGGCTTTCGGCTTCGTTCTTTCCAATCACGATCAGAGCAGGACAGGTATCGAAGTCATTGGCGGAACCTTCACTGCAAAGTGCGTGGGGGACCTGTTCGTGCCTGATCGCTACTATCGTCGCCTGAAACCTTGGTTCGGATTTGAGTCCGAACTGCGCGATGAGCGTGAGTGTGGTGTGAAGAGCCTGGCGGAGCTCAAGCTAATTGATAGATGGACCGATAGTGCCAGCGGTTTGGGCAGGTGGATCTTGAAAAAGATGGGATGGCCAGCTCGATTTACCACCCGGCATATGCACAAGCGTAAGAGCTGGGAGCCGCAGCCAATCATGACATCAGTACAAACCCCAGAGTGATTGCAGCCAGCTGAATGCCAAACGGACAATTCTCCCGAGAGGATGTCCGTTTTCCATTAAGCCATTCGCGCCCGGCGGGCGATTGAATTTGGGGTCATGCTTATGAGTTGCATCGACGTGCCATGATCCGCACCCTTGGCTGATCCAGAACAGCCCAGGTAGAAGACCCTCATGAAACGCCTCTCCCTTAGCCACCTCATCCTCTGTGCGCTCATCGCTGGCAGCATCTCGGTCATTCTCACCTCACCGGCCAGCGCCAGCCAGGCTGCCCGTGACCGAGGCCCCTCGCCCACACCGGCCGCATTCGCTGCATGTGTTAACCACAAACTCGGCGATCGGGTGATCGTCAAAACAGCAGCCGGGAAGTCGCTGAACGGGACCTGCCGCAAATACAAAGACAAGCTAGCCGCTCGCACTCATATCCGGCACAAGAAGGACAAGAGCTGGTGGAAGTCTCTTACTTCCTGGATCTAACCAGAAAACAAGAGGCATGCTTGATAGGACTCGCTTTCAATACCTCGAATAGTCTAGGAATAGTCCTCGACTAGGGCAGCCGGTTGCTTTCGGTCAAGATCGATATGAGTCCGAACTTCTTAGCTTTCCGTAAATTGATCCGGACGATTCTTTCAAGAGCCATCTTGTGAGCAGACGATTGACCAGAAAAAGCTACTGCGTGTGCACGTGTTTCTCGCACCAGGAGCTCATTCGCCAAAGAATCCTCGCTGCCGAGCCAACAGAGGGTTCGGTGCCACCAGTTGCGACGATGAGCATAAGTGAATGCTCGCTGATACTCCTCGATAGCGTGGCGCACTTGGTGACCTATGACGCCATCTGGCTCAAAGGGATCCGCCTTCTGTTTGTCTGTCCCGGGTTCAACGTTGTGCGGTCCTCCAGATGATTCAACCAAAGCCTCACAGCCACTCAGGTCGTTCGCCAATTCATTTTGAAGGAACGTGCGTAGCCGAGAAGACATGTAGATGTCGTACTCTGTCTTAGTGGTCCGGGACAAATCCACACTGATTTTTATCATCAAGAAATTCCTGTGAAACTGACACGACCATTCAGGCCACGCGCCGTGTTTAGGCTTGGGATTACGCCGCGGCTTTGCGGGTATGCCCGAGCTTCGCTTTGAGGATTATTGCATTTATATCCAACGTGGTTTTCTCAGGAACAGTCAGTTCGGCAGGTCAAAGGACTGGTTGGCTGCAGTGGGACCGGAAGAAGGGCCGTGCACTATGTTGTGACCCTCGAGCCAGGCCTTAATTTTGCCCAGGCTGACGGGGTTGCCACTTGCAACCGAGAAAACGAAACCAGTCTGAAGCAAGACCAGCACGCTCCGATCATCAAACGCAAAGACCATGAATTCTGCAGACTCTTCGTGATGGATCATCTTGGCGGTACCTGCCGCCTCAGGTAGAAGCCAGTCGAACCCCCGCCCAGCCTCTGGATTCACAGAGTTGGTCAGCTGTATCGCCCGGCGCTCTTCTCCAGGAACAGCCGGCCGTCCAGACGCAAGCATGGCCGCGTCGAACTGGGCTAGCCGATCAAATAGTGACTGTGGCACTTGATGGTCCTCATGGTGCTTACTTGGTGCTGGTTAGGATAACGCCTCGGCCCAGACCGGCCATAGCGCAAGAATCAAGCTGGTTTACTTACCCCTGTCCTTTCCCATCTGAGGATACTGATCGCTTTGAACTGGCTAATACCCAAGGAACCTCGCTCGTTCCTACTTCTCGAGCCCGGCCTGGTCAGCAACGCCTCGACGTCTGGCCTTTTTGCTTCGAAGATCTGGAAGGCGTTGTAGTCGCCATCAAGCAAAACCAGCATCACAATGTCGAAAGGTTGCTTCAGGTCGATCGATCCAAGCCTGCCACCTCGCATGCGACGGTTCGGGAAATACCGTCCCTTGATCTGGATCTTGAGGTCTATGCCATCTTTAGTCTCGATGGCGTCGTAGCCCGCTGTTCTGGCTTGCTCCAACTCTAGACCGAGGATTCGAGATGCTTCGTACTCAGCCACCTCGCCGGTGACGCCCAGAGGCTTGCCAGTCAAATGGTAGTAGCGCCTTGCTAGCAATTTCGCTTCGCTGAGGATCTCGTAAACGTCGTCGGGTTCTTCCATTTTCATGACATTTTGCTTCCTGGGAAACTCGGCTGAATCAAAAGCGGGAAAGCCAACGGCCTAGGTTGTCATGAATGGAGATGGTTTTGTCCATTTCTGATTGAGCAAGCTCGCTCAAAAACGGTGAGGACTCTACAAACAGCCGGCGTAGCTCGCTCTGGAGAATCGAGGCGCTCACTCTGCAACTGTTGAGCAAAGCTGCTTCATCACTGCATACAGAGGCAAGCTGATCGTCGCTCAAACATTGAGAAGCCAGATCTTTCGCCTCACGCTCAAGCTCAGCGCGCCGTGACTGTACGGCAATGATTTGCTCCTTTAAATTCTGGACACGCTCATCTGCATCGTCGATTTTCTGCGACAGTTCAACAGCAGATGCATTCTTTGGCAGGAGGGTCTTGAGCCAGTGATTCATCTTATCGTTTCCTAGGTAGGGGACTGATCTGAGGCTTATACGGATGCCACGGATAGTCATAATCCACTCAATGGACACGTGCCACCAGCTAGGACAGTGAGCAACTGCTTTTTTATTAGATGACCAGCATGGAAGTGCAAAGACAAACTAATTGCCAAGGATCATCAAACTGGGGGCTTCTTGTCTAAAATTTTCTACCAGGGTGGTTCTGGCACACATGATTCGCCCTAAAACTGTGCTCATACCGAAATGAACACAGTGAAGTAATCATGACAACCGCCCACGCAAACCTGATTAACGTTAAACAAGTAGGCCTCTTCGAAGAGATCAAGCTTGAGTCTCCACGTGGGCCGGTTGTAACCCTGAGTTTTGATGAGAAAGTCAGAAGTGCGATCAACGCAATCAAACAGCAAGTAATCAATGGCGCTAACTTGTCCGTCGCCTGGAGCGGTGGCAAGGACAGTAGTGTTACTTTGAATCTGGCTTACAGCGCACTTTCCGAACTGAAAGCTGAGGGAGTTGAAGTCCCCACACTGCACCTTGTCAATTCTAATACAAGGATGGAAAACCCAAGAATTGACCAGTACAACAAGGGGCAGATTAAATCTATCGAAGCCTTCGCAAAGTCCGCAGGCATTCCTACTAGGGTATGGATAGCCTCACCCAATCTGAGCAACGATTATCTAGTGGCGATCTTGTCCGGCCGGTCGATCATGAGTGTTGGCGCAAGTTCCAAATGCCAGCAGATGGTCAAGGCGGCCCCTCTTGATAAAATCAAGCGACAAGTCAAGGCTTACATTGCTGAGAAGGATGGCGTAAAGGCCAAGGATGCAAACCTAGTCACTCTCATCGGCACCCGCTTTGATGAGAGCAGCGCTCGCGCCACCAAGATGAAGGCGCGCGGAGAAAGCGCTACCGACGCGGTAGACGCTATGGGCAATGGCCAGATGGTCCTTAGCCCTATTGCCAACTGGGATACCTTCGATGTTTTCACATACATCGGCTATGTTCGCTCGGGTAAGTTCGCCGCCTACGACAACTTTGATGAGCTTGTGGAAATATACCGGGAAGCGAATGGTGGCGAGTGCATGGTTAATATGTACTTGAGCGGTACTGAGCAAGCCCGCCCGGCATGTGGAGCCCGCACTGTTATCGTCGAAACAAAAATGTATGGCCAGACTGTCTAGTGATGCTTGATATTGCTGGCTAAAGACCCAATCCAATTGGAGGTCAGATGCCACGCAAACCCTTCTCCAAGTCTGCCCTTGAGTCGAGTGAACGACCGCTCCTCCAGCGCAAGCTGCCAGAAAACACCCCCCAAGCAATCCAAAAAAGAAGCACTGCAAGGGGACAAGTGGATGTTTCAGCTCAAGGGTTGCTTGTCCGAAACAAGACCACTGGCACCAAGGACTTCGTCCGTGACTTCACCGATTTTGTCAATGAGTATCCGCACCATAAATTAATTGTTCAGCAGTTACTCATAGGTGCGCAGCTCCATGCCGCAAAAAGATTGATCACGTATCAATCCCATCAAGACATCTATTACTCAATCCAAGAGTTTGTGCTGTTTCTAAATAGCGCTGAGCCGATCAATAAATCAGTCAAAGGTGTTGCTGATGTCGATGGGCAGGTATGCATGAATTTTAGGTCATTTTTAATTCGTTCGTATCCAGGCCGCACCGTAAATAGAAAAAGATACGGTGCATTAAAAAATATATTCATCTCGTTGAAAAATAAATATAAAGGGCAGGGCTGGGTCGGCAAAGAGTTTCAATGGCCACTTGGACCGGCGATGAACGAGCAAGTAACAGAAGGATATAGCAGGGAGATTCATAATAAGCTTGTAGAGGGATGCCTGGTTGATATTAAGTTTATTATGAAGTGGATGGAGAGTTACAAAGGTCTAGTGAAAGACGGGCAACCAATGCTGGAATACGATCTTTCATTAGAAAACTTGATGTTTGATCTAGTTATGAATGAGCAGGCCAAAAGATCCAATGGGTCGATCAAGGCGACACATGTTAAGGGGTTTGAGTGGGTCATACGCATCACTGGAGATGTTAAATATTACATACGGGAAAATGGAATAAGTATAGAGAAGTTTCTGGGCATTTACCGAGCCCGCGCCCATGAACTGGCGGCTAAAGGTCGCCCTGTAGTTGGTACTGAGGTCAGTGAACGGGGGATGGTGTATGGCTGTGATCGAGAAGAATCTGGGCGAATTGCAACTGCAAATGTAGGAAGACTTTATCCTGATTGGCCTATGCAAGTGAGCTTCGAGGAAGCTGGACATCTCTTTTCCTCTGAGTGGAGTAAAAACACCGCTCACGGAACAAACAAAAAATATTCTACGCTGGAAAAAAGATTACGGTCGGCCTTGATGTATATGAGGGTCGGGCCAGAGCACCTACCCTATGAAGTAGGTCAAATGGCATACTTCAGCAGAGTAGCTTTCACAATGGGAACTATATTCCCATTCTTTCTCTTCGTGATGTTGCAGACGGGCTGGAACTTTGAGGTTGTGGTATCGATAAGCGATAACCTAGACGACCACATTGAGGAGGACCTTCTGGATGATGACTATGTGATTATTTATGGGTACAAGGGACGGTCCGACAAAAGCCAAATGCATAGATCAAACAAGCGAGATAAGTTTGGCGCGTATCAGGTCTTGCGCTTTGTTGCCGCTGAAGTAACCAAGCATTTGTCGTCGCCTCATTATTTAAAGGGTAAATTATTCCAGTGTGTCATTTCGAAGAATCTTTGGAATAAGTTTGGTCGCTTATGCGCGCCCGTAACCACTACGAATTTTGGGCACGCTTCAACGGAGTTTCTACTTCGCCACGGCATAAAATTGGATACGGATACCAAGTCCCAGAATTGAAACGAAACGTCTTCGAACTACCTATGAAACTCGACGGAGAGAACAGGGTTTAGATATTGACGAGGTTTCGGCAATGATGGGGCATTCGAATCTCGATACCACAGTAAATCATTATGATAGTGACTGGGGGCGGCAGAAATATTAAATGGTCGTCTAAGGAAGATTCAGAGAAAACATGAAGAAGATTTTAGAAGTTACTCAGCAAATCTTCTTACAGATGTGTCTTTGGTTGAGCTGCGTGAAGCCACTCTACGTTGCGGTAGCAAAGAAGAACTAAGGTCAGTTGTTGCACCATTAGTCGGTAGGCTGAATTCTTCTGAAGATGCGGTAATACAGTTGCTTTCTCCGGAAGGTCAGACATTCATTGCAAGTTGTCTAAACTCAAGGCGACCAGATTGGCCAGGCGCTGAAAGTTTTCTTAGGACGGATACGCCGTGCAACTACTTCAATCGTTGTCCGTTATGCTCACAGTGTGTGATCTTCAAAGAAGCATTACCTTTTATTGCAAGAAGAATTTCCGACCTTGACGGTCTGAGGGAGCGGTTAAATCCCTTAGAATGGGAGAAAAGCTATCGGGCTGAGTATTTAGGGTGGAAGGGGGTTATAGAGGGCTGGGGGGACCCGATTGAGATTGCGGAGGCAATAGATCAATCGAAACATCACTGCTATGCACTGCCATTGACAATGATAGGGCTCTCATGACAACTCCAACACGTGACCAATTAAAAGCAGTTTTAGAAGAAATAAGAAGTGGACTGGGTTATTACGAGGAAGAGTCAGAGCCTATCTCTGCTGAAGAAGATGATGAGGCTCTGAGTGGCGACTCTTCACTTGGGCTCATTTTCGATAATGTAAATATACTCAATCTTTCAAAAATAGATAAGAGCGAGTGGAGTTATATTAGGGTAAGTCCTAGAAGCTCTTTCGGCGATCCGGTTTGGGATTTTGGGGATTACCCCTCACCCTATGGATACCCCATACGAATCAATTTTGATTATGATAATATGTATGGTGTGAATGTTTGTGGCGTAGGGCACGAACATTGGGTGAATATTGCTAGGGCGCTGCTATTTTACCGTGTACCGCATTTCGGAATTCATGGTCGTGTTAATGCTTATACATCTCTAGAGACAGATAAAACTAAAGTATTAAGACTTGTCGGGTTGTTTCATGCCGAGGGTCTATATTTAGGTTCTGATAATTCACCAGATTATAGGACGGTGAATGATTTGGCCAAGTCGAGTGTGGAGCACTATATAGAGTCGCTTCCCACCTCTGGAATTAAGTGGGAGTTCTGTTACTTAATGTCCTTCTGGCAGGGCATGTCATCGATGGGTATGCTTCCGCCAGAGTACTCACTATACGATTCATACGTAACTAAAGATCTTGTCGCCAAATATAGAAGAGAATACGACGAGTCCTCTCGACCTTTCGAACCAATTCCGCTCGATGACTATGCAGAAATATTTAAATACTGCGTGGGATTTGTTGAAAACTATAGCGCTGATGTCCTATGGTTGTATAAAAACTTTGCACCAACGATAGTAGGCGCTTTTGAGACTCCCGAAAAGCTTGCCGCGATTAATTTTGGTGTTTCAACGGCGTCCGTTGAGGGGGTTGAAAGATTTAGGGATTATAAGCCAAAGTTGCTAGATAACGGTATGCCCTGGTGGGGAATAGTAATCAAAGAAAGAACGCATGAGAATGATGAGGGCAGTATTTAAATCAAGCAGCTGTAATTAGCGTCGTTGTAGCTCTGATAGATGCGTGTATCGTACTTCTTCTTTGTCTGACTGGCATGCGTCGATCAGAGGTCATTGGACTTAAGGTGGATTGTCTTTCATTTAAGGCTGATGGATATTGGCTTACTTATACTGTTTTCAAAACTTCGATTTCTTCACAGGGCGATATTAAAACAATACCTATTCCGAAAATTGCTGCGGACGCAATTGAAGTCGTAGTAGAAATGGGACGTGATGCTCGTGCTTATGGTAAGCACGACTATCTGTTTGCCAAGATACCAAAGTTCAGTTTTGGAAACATTCCGCAGACCACTGGGATTGAGCGATCTTGCAATCGAGTGGCAGGCAACCTAGGTATTCAATATAGAGTACACCCACATCGTTTTCGGAAGTCTCTAGCCCTTTATATAATTCATCAAGACTCGCGTAATCTAGAAATTATTAAACGCCTTTTTTCTCACCGTAGCTTAAAAATGACGCTAAAGTACATCCTTTCTTTACCTGGCGTGAACGATGAAGTCAAAGCTACCTTGATTGAGGAAAATACGGAGATTCTTGTCGAAGTTTTGCAAGGAGTCATTTCTGGTCAAATTGGGGGCATTGGCGGGAAAAGGTTGGCCAAGACTGCTAATTCTTCTCCAATACTCAGGGCTAAATTGCAAAACGCGGGAAAGAAAGCTTAAGTCAGTATGTCGCATCTTTGCTTGATGAAGGTGTGAAGCTTTTGCATAGAACGAATCTTGCAATCTGTTTGCGAACGCCAGGACTTACCAGCGAGTCACCTTGTGATGCTAAGAATGATAGCCCTGGGTCGAGGCTTCATCCAAATTTGTTTGCGTGTGACCCATATAATTGTAGATATGCTGCATTTGTCGAGGCTAATGTTCCATCATTAAAGAATGAGATAATTTTCCACGATAATATGATTAAGCATAGGTACTGTGGAGCGACTCAGAAGGAGTATTCGCAGAAACGAATCGCTGAAGCTTTTAAGAGGCTTCACGAGGTTGTAGGGGATGAGGCACATAATTTCCTTAAGCAGGTAGCGAATGGCTAAGCAAGAACTGCTCAACCGGGTATATGGGACTATTTCAGCGCTCCACAGAGGCGGCCGAAAAAAAATATCCGTGATGGAGGTTGCTAAATTATCTGGTGTCGCTCGGGCAACAATCAATCAAAAGCATGATCCTGACTGGGTGAAGGTCAGGGAAGTCATAAAAAGAACAGTTCATTCGGGGGGATGTAGAGGATTCAAGTGTGGTTTTCGAACAACCACTCAAAAACTCTCAAGAAATACATCATCGACTGAAAGAGTTGGAGGAGCAGTTATCCCTACTAAGGGAGAGAGCTAACACCACATATAATCAGTTGATCGAGAGGGTGCAATATTACTTTGCGTTGGCTAGTGAAAAGCCAGCTAAGCAAGTTGAGAAGGCTAAGGTCCTTCAAGAGCTAACTCATCAGAAGAATCAGAACGCAATTTTGCGTGCAGATCTCAAGGCGGCTCTTGCTGAATCATTAACTCCTGCGGTATCAGGAATTATTACTTCAAAAATTATTTTGGAAGTGCCTAATGCAGTATCAGAATCTGAGGCCATTCTGAATTTTTTGGAGAAACTGGACTCGTTATCTAATCAAAATCGATCTTCACTTGTTACCACAGTCTACATAATGTTCGGTCTTCCAATGTGCGGCAAGTCATCTTGGATTGAAAACCACAAGCCATCTACTCCAGGTGTATCCTTATATGTTAGTGGAGCAAGTGATACAGTTTCAATTCGGAGTTTGTTAATTTCTAGAATTAGGAAGGAATTTAACGTGCCTGTGCACTGTGTTCGATTTAGTATAGGCCTTGATGTCTGTATCTCTAGGGCCGAAAAACAGTTCAATGGTGCGGCTCTTGAATTGAATATTTTATCCATTAAAGGTGCGGCTGCGCGGCTCGAAGAAATACAATTCAGCGAAAATTTCGACTCAATCATTTTGGCATGAAATCAGTGAATGGTCTGAAGCGTTTCCAATCGTTTGTTGAAGAGCGACGTCGCTTGGGAGACTGGCGGAATACGGTTCAGCAGATATGACTAGGCTTTCAAGAGTAAAGCTTGTTGAAGCATGTGGGATTAAGCGGAGCTTAATTTATCAAAATTCACAGGTAGTAGCTCTGCTTCGTGACCTAGAATCCGAATTAAGAGCACATGGTGTTCTATATGCGCGCAGTGCGGATACTAATTGTGTTCCCCAGAATGGTTCAACTCATGACGAGGAATTTGAGCTACGGTTAGTTGATTTATCTGCTTCGCTTTGTCAGTTTAATCAGTATTTAAGTGATGTTTCTAAGTCACTTCTGATGTACCCCTTATCGAGGCCAAAATAATTGTGTGTATCCTTCATTTTGGAAACGGTTTGGCCAGCCACTCTGGCTATATGCGAGCGCGCGTAGGAATTTATTTTGATGATAATCACAACGTCCTTGAAGCACCGACCATGTGGGCGATGGCTGTCTCGAAGATACGTTCAAGGAGTGATGAAACGACAAGAAACTATGCGAATATCCTGAGAAGGTTTTTGCAGTGGTTGGACGATAGCCCAATCGAAGGGGGTGAAGTTGTATTTGGTGCGCAGAACTGGCAGTTGGTGGATGAGGATGTTTTTGATGCCTTCCTTGTTCACATAGCATCTCCAACGGATGCGCTTCCTGATGGTCCGTCTCACAAAACCATGTATCACATTGCGGCAAGGGTCTGGAGCTTCTATCAGTGGGCCGAAAGGCAGGGCTATAAACACTATTTGGATATCAGTAGGACTGATATCCGATACATGCTGAAAGACCAGAAACTCCTGGCCCATATCAACCCAGGGGTTAAAGTTACTACCTTGGGATTTAATCTGCCCAGTGGTAGACCAGCAATGCATCAACGAGAAATGCAGAAATTTGTAAGGCAAACTGATTATGAAATAGCTCTCGGTGTGATGAATGATCCTGTTTATCAAATTATCGCAGCGATCATACGAATTACCGGGCTTAGACCGATTGATCTTTTTCAATTGCCCTACCGAGGGAAAAATGAAAATTATGGATTCATTCCTTATGATGAGGGTGAGTACCCAGAAGGGTTAGATAATGGAGCTATCTATTATTATTTTAGGTCCAAGGGAAAATGGCGTTCCATAGACTTTCCAGGGAAGCTGTGGAGAGTTATTTGCGAGTATTATTTACCCTTAAGGCGGCAACGAGCGAAGCTATATGAGGCTAAGCATGGCATTCCACCAAGGAATAGCGACTTGTTTCTTTCCGCTCGTGGTGATGTTGTTACTCATGGAATGCTTGGTTATAACTTTAGCAAGGTGGTTTCTGCAGCGAAGAACTCCGAGAGCGCTACTGATTTTAAAGCCATACGATTCAATGCACGAATGCTCAGGCACACCTGTGCGACATATTTTGTTTATGAGGCGTTGAAAGCCCAGAATAGACTTGGAAGGAGTTTTGTTTACGATGCAGCGCTCGACGAAGATCTCAGGAAAATGCTGGGCCACACTAATGTTAGAACTACACTTGAATACTATGTTCATCTAGTCAACCGATATGTGCACGACAATCTTCTGACTGATCTTCATCGCTCACGCGTTGATGCTGGTTTGTCCGCTATTTTAGACCGACATAATTACTCTGAGATTGTGGTATAGAACAGGCACTAGGGATGGTCTGAAGTAGCCATGTATTTCCCGGCATACCACCTAGCGCAACTTTTAAACTCGCCAAATGATCAAAAAACAATCAATTCGACGAGTATTTCTTACGTTTTCGCCACCCGGACCCCACTCCGGTGGCCATTTCCCGCATTACAGGCGCACCTCTCCTGCATTCGTCAGTAAATGTCGGCGCGCCATCCACAGGTTCGACAGAGCGAACAGTGTCACCAGTTGCGCCGTGTTTTGGCCAAGCCGCGAAAGCGCACCTTGGTGTAACCGAACTGGCGCTTGATTACCCGGAACGGATGCTCGACCTTGGCGCGCACCTGAGCCTTGGCCTTTTCAATCTTGCGCTTGGCTTTGTACAGCACGCTGCGCTTATCGAGTTTTTTGTAGGTGCTGCGGCGTGCCGCCACCTGCCAGATAACTTCACGTCCTTCATGCTCGGGCCGCTTTTCGACACCGGTGTAGCCTGCATCGGCGCAGACCACGTTTTCGTCGCCATGCAGCAATTTGTCCACCTGGGTGACATCCGCCACATTGGCCGCCGTGCCCACTACGCTGTGCACCAGACCCGATTCGTCATCGGCGCCGATGTGGGCCTTCATGCCAAAATAATACTGGTTTCCCTTCTTGGTCTGGTGCATTTCCGGGTCGCGCTTGCCGTCCTTGTTCTTGGTCGAACTGGGCGCATTGATCAGCGTTGCATCGACGATGGTGCCCTGGCGCAGCGACAGGCCGCGGTCGCCCAGATAGCCATTGATGACAGCGAGGATGCCGGCCGCCAGCTCGTGTTTCTCCAGCAAGCGGCGGAAGTTGAGAATGGTGGTTTCGTCGGGGATGCGCTCCAGGTTCAGCCCGGCAAACTGGCGCAGGATCGTGGTTTCGTACAGCGCTTCCTCCATCGCTGGATCGCTGTAGCCGAACCAGTTCTGCAGCAGATGCACACGCAGCATCGCCATCAACGGGTAGGCCGGACGGCCACCTTCACCTTTCGGATAATGTGGCTCGATCAAAGCAATCAAGCCCTTCCACGGCACCACCCGATCCATCTCGATCAGGAACAACTCCTTGCGGGTTTGCTTGCGCTTGCCAGCGTACTCGGCGTCGGCGAAGGTCATCTGCTTCATCGGGAAACTCGGTGGGTGGGGTCGCGGTATTTTGCCAAATCAGAAAGTCTTTTTCAGAGTTTCCCTAGGCTGACAAGCCAAGCGCTGGATCGCAACCATCCATCACCTTATCCAGCTAGATCTGCCTCCTCCAATAAGTGCCGCACAAATCCCGGCGGGTGCAGATTTCCGGGAGGTTTGCGCCAGATCAGTTGGAGACGCTTTTCAAGCCCCGGGATGGGAAGAGCTACCAGCGCGCCACTGCGAACTTCGTCTTGTACTGCGGAAGCCATCACCAACGACACGCCGAGTCCCGCCCTCACTGCTTGTTTGACTGCCTCGGTGCTGCCTAGCTGCATACCGCTGCGAGGCACGCCCAGTTCGCCAAAGTATTCGGTCAGAAGCCGTCCGGTACCGCTACCCGGTTCACCTCCCAGCATCGGCAGGTCCACCAGACGATCACGTTCTATGCACCCTGCTTCAGCCAGCGCATGGTCGGGGCTGACGATAAGCACCAGCGGCTCGACCCGCCAGAGGCGGTGTTCGAAGTCGGGGTGAGGTAGCCACCATTCCATGATCGCGGCGTCGAGCTGGCCCGCCAGTAGCTGGTCGGCCACATCCGGGTTGGCGGCGATGCGCAGATCCACCTCGCCCCTCTCATTTGCGGTCGTCAGATAGTTGCGCACGAATGGCTGGAGAAGGTAGGTGCCGATGTTGGAGCTGGCCCCGACGCGCTCACGATTGCCATGCAGGGCTTCTAGCGCCCGGGCGTGCATGTCGAGCAAGGCGGTCGCATGCGGCATGAAGGCCAGCGCCCGTGTGGTAGGCTGGCAGCCGCTACGACTGCGCTGCACCAGCGTTACGCCGACCTGCTCTTCAAGCTTCTGCAAGTGCTGCGACACCGTCGGCTGGGCCAGCCCCAACGCCCTCGCCGCGCTCTGAAAACTGCCTGTTTGAACGATCGCTACCAGGCTCTTCAGCCAGACCGGATTCAACATGCGGCAGGCTCGGCCTTGGGCAGACGGTTCGCAGCGTTGATTGGGCGCGCACCTGCCAATACCTGGATGATGTTCTGCGCTGCACAACGTTCAATCTCCAGGCGCACCGCGCGCACTGCCGACCCTATGTGCGGAGTGAACAGCGTATTCGGATGCGCGAGCAGCGCAGGATCGATCAGCCGCGGCCGGTCCGCGCGAGCCCAGTCTTCCATTTCGAATACATCCGCCGCATACCCGCCGAGCTGGCCTCGCTCAAGCGCCGCGAGCACGGCGGCTTCATCCACTACCGAACCACGACAGGGGTTTACAAGCAGAGCGCCCGGCCGTACGAGGGCAAGCAGCTCGGCGTTGACCAGATGCTGGGTATCGGCATTCAAGGGAAGCGCCAGCAGGATGAAGTCCGAGCTGGCGAAGAGTTCGCTGCACGCCACCTGGCGCAGGCCGAGCCGTTGCTCGGTTTGTGTATCCAGAGCCTTCGCCTCGTGGTACTGCAGGGTCGCGCCCCATCCCTGCAAGCGATCAGCCATGGCCAGTCCGATGGCGCCCATGCCAAGGATGCCGACCGTAGCGTTATCCAGCCCCGTGCCGTAGAACTGTGGTTGCCAGCCCTGGAACTCGCCAGAGCGGACGAACGCATCTGCTGCCCGCAGATGCCGCCCCAGCCCCACCGCCAGTCCGATCGCCAGCTCGGCAGTCGGGACCGTCAACAGATCAGGCACGAAGGTCAGCCAGACCCCGCGGGCAGTACAGGCGTCCACATCGAAATTGTCGAAGCCCTTGAGCGCGCAGCCGACTACACGCAGCTCAGGGCAGGCTTGAAGAAAGTCTGCATCGACCCGATCGGGCATGAACGCCATCATCGCCTGAGCATCGCGGCAGCGGCGCAGAATTTCCTCGCGCGTCAGCGTGCTGTCGGTCTGGTTGGTCATCAGCTCGCAATGTGGCGCCAGCAGTTGCAGGATCTCATCGTGTACTCGGTGAGTTATAACGAGTTTCGGCAGCATGGTTTGTCCTATTTGAAACGTTTGCGCAGCACGCCACTGAAGGCGTCTACTAGCGTGACCATGGCCAGGATGACCAGCAGGATTGCTGCAACCTCCTGGTACTGCATGATGCGCAGCGAGCCCATGAGTTCGAAGCCGATACCGCCGGCGCCAACCATGCCCATCACGGTGGAGGCGCGAAAGTTGTATTCCCAGCGGTAGATCGCCACGTCGGCGAACTGCGGCGTCACCTGTGGCAAAACCGCGTGCAGCAGCACTTGCATCGGCGTAGCCCCCGCCGCCCGAGCGGCTTCCACCGGCGCTTCGTCGACGTGCTCGATGGCCTCGGCGAAGAACTTGCCGACCATGCCGACCGAATGCAGACCCAGGGCAAGCACGCCCGGCAAGGCGCCGAACCCTACGGCTGCAACGAAGATGATGCCCATGATCAGCTCCGGCACCGACCGCAGGGCATTGAGCAGCACCCGGGCAACACCGAACACAAGGGGGTGCGGCGCCGTATTGCGCGCTGCAACGAAGGCCACCACCAGCGAGAACACCACTGCGATGGCCGTACCGGCGATGCTCATCGCCAAGGTGTCGATCAAGGGGCGAATCCAGCTTCGATAGCCCGAAAAGTCTGGCGGCATGGCCTCGCCTGCCAGGGTCGCGATGGAGGGCAGCCCGTTCAGCAGCGTGGTGGCATCGAGCAGCCCCACGTACCAGCAGGCCAACAGCACCACTCCGAATACAATCGCCACCTGCCCCAGCTGGCGCCACCAACCGAGGCCGAAGCCTCGAAGGATGTGCTCGCGTTGCTCTGCAGGCAGCGCCTGCACGTCGTAATGAGTAGACATATCGGTGCTCACATCGTGGCGAAGTCGAGGCCGAGCAGCGATCCCATGTTGCGGATCACATCGTAGTCGGCGTCGGTGATTGGCGCGAAGGCCTCGGCCTTGAAGTTGCGCAGCACTTCGGGATCGTCGATACCGACGAATACATCCCGCACCTTGGTTTTCAGCTCGGGGCTCAGGTTCGAGCGCATCGCCCAGGGGTACTGGGGGTATTCGCCGCTGTAACCAAGTACTTTCACCTTGCTCGGATCGATTAGGCCACGTTCGGCTACGTGATTGAAAATTACCTCCGACAGCCCACCCGCATCGGCGTTGCCGTTCGCCACGTTGACGGCAACGGCGTCATGCGTGCCCACAAAATGTTGTTCGTAGTCCTGCCCACCCGTCAAATCGGCCGTCTCAAGAAGCACGGTTTTGGGAATCAAATGGCTGGACGTCGATGCCCGGTCACCATAGGCCATCTTCTTGCCCTTAAGGTCGGCATACTCATTCACGCCTGACGCCACATTGGCGATAATCACCGAGCGATAGGTCGGCTTGCCGTCGATGACCATGGCAGCGAAGGGCTCGATGTCGCTTTTGCTTTTGGCCATGACGTAGGACAGCGGACCGAAATACGCCAGGTCGATACGGCCAAAGCGCATCGCCTCAATCATCGAGGAATAGTCGGTGGTTACGATCAGCTGCACCTTCTTGTCCAGATGCTCTTCCAGATAATCCTTCAGCGGCTGGTTACGCTTGATCAGCTCGGAGGCGTTTTCGTCCGGCAGCAGGGCAACCTTTAGCACATCCGGATCGGCATCGGCCGCTAGGGCGGACAAACTTGAAACAGCGGACAGCAAGCAAGTCAATAAGAGCGCGGATAAGCGTTTCATCGGGACATCTCCAGTGAAGGTTCGAGCATGACAGGTGGTTCAGCCGGAGCATTCGCTGGCTGAGTCGTAGAGCGGCCTGCATAGATGCGCTCAAGCTGCGCATCGGTGAGTTCCGAGGGCGCGGCATCGAAAACAATCTGAGAATCGGCCAGCCCGACGACGCGATCGGCGAAGCGGCGGGCATATTCGAGTTGATGCAGCGAAACGATGGCGGTGATGCCGTCTTCCTTGCAGATGTCGCGCAGCAATCCGAGAACACGGACCGAAGTGGCCGGGTCGAGACTGGCTACCGGCTCATCGGCCAGAATGATCGCCGGCTGTTGCGCTAGCGCACGCGCGATGCCTACCCGCTGCTGCTGGCCACCGGACAGTTTGTCCACCCGGCTTAGCGCCTTGTCTGCCAGACCGACCCGAGCGAGGCAACTGAGCGCAATCTCCTGATCGGCACGCGGCAGAGGAAACAGCGAGCGGAGCGTGTTGTGAAAGGCCAGCCGACCGGTAAGCACATTAGCCAGTGCGCTTTGACGTTCGATTAGCTGGTGGTGCTGAAAGATCATGGCGGTACGCCGACGATGCTGACGCAAGGCCGAGCCGCTGCCGAGTTCACCGAGTTCGCTGGTGACACTGCCGCCAGTGGGCGTGACGAGTCGATTGAGACTACGGAGCAAGGTCGACTTGCCTGCGCCCGAGAGACCAAGCAGCACGGTGAACTCACCACGCCGAAATGCAATCGAGGTATCGCGTAGGGCTGTCACGCCGCCTGGATAGACGACGCTCAACCGGTCGACCCGCAGCACGGCGTCCTGTATCGGATGGGGCGTCATTTGATCACCTTTCGCAATATTGCTGGCCGCACAATTGCGGTTCGCGATGCAAAGGGTAGAAATTCCTTGTTACCGCACTGCTTCTAAAGGATGACATTTCGATGAATACTTCGAATCTGCCGTAGCGGGGCGGCAAGCGAAGCCGTGGAAGAACGGGCGCAACGTAGCGTCTTTCTTCACGCGGGATACAGGAGGCTTTGATTGATACTGCTGCGGATTCGCTACAGTAACGTTGGGCCAGAACGTAATGCCATCCAAGCAAGAGAGCGCACACTAGCGGACTATAGGAGACATTCTATTCTTGCCCGTCGATTGACCTAGGCCGTTATGTGGCTGGTCGAAACCTTCAGGTGCCGCCCAACTAGACGTCTGTTGTCGCGCCCAGCTTAATGCTAGGGAAACTCTGAAGAAGACTTCCAGATTTTGGCAAAATACCCGGATTCCACCCACCGAGTTTCCCGATGAAGCAGATGACCTTCGCCGACGCCGAGTACGCCGGTAAGCGCAAACAAACCCGCAAAGAGTTGTTCCTGATCGAGATGGATCGGGTGGTGCCGTGGAAGGGTTTGATTGCCTTGATCGAGCCGCATTATCCCAAGGGTGAAGGCGGTCGTCCGGCCTATCCGCTGATGGCGATGCTGCGCGTGCACCTGATGCAAAACTGGTTCGGTTACAGCGATCCAGCGATGGAAGAGGCGCTGTACGAGACCACCATCCTGCGCCAGTTCGCGGGGCTGAGCTTGGAGCGTATCCCCGATGAAACCACCATCCTCAACTTCCGTCGTTTGCTGGAGAAGCACGAACTAGCCGCCGGCATCTTGGCTGTCATCAATGGCTATCTGGGCGACCGAGGGCTGTCGCTGCGCCAAGGCACGATCGTCGATGCCACGCTGATCAATGCGCCGAGTTCGACCAAGAACAAGGACGGTAAGCGCGACCCGGAAATGCATCAGACCAAGAAGGGTAACCAGTACTGTGTGTCACGAACACAGGTCAGATGACCTGTGCTGCTGTGCCGAAGATGGAAGTAGGCCTTCCGAAGTCGGCTTGCAGGAGCGGACTTCAAACCACCCGGTGCTGCGGCATCCAAAAGGTGTGGTGGTGAGCGACCGAGGAAAAGTCATCCCTGAGGATGGCAGGTGAGTATGGAGAAGATGAGCGAAAGCAAACCGTCCGATGACGCATCGTTATGCCCAAGGTGCTGCCGAAACTGAGGTGGAGTACTGGCTTCAGGACAAGTCGGGGCGTTACCTGCTTACGGACCCGATGGCAGCCGGTGTATAGGCGGCATGATCTTCATACAGGCTTTGGTACGGAACGTGAGAACCTTGTTCCAGATGCGAAGGAAAATGACAAATGGCCAACACCATGAGGAAGAATACCGATGCTGGAACGAGGGGCGGAGCCTCCCGTAGTAGCGATGAAGCCTCTGTAATGGAGGTGGAGCGAAGGGGCGGCGTTATCCGGCCGACGAGCGTTGCCAACCTCCGGGGATGAGTGGCGTGAGCTCGGCGAAACCTTATGACATAGCGAAACGCACGGTATGGGACGCCTACCAGCAGGTCAGGGCCAACCGCGGTGCTGCCGGCATCGACGATGAAACCATCGCCGATTTCGAGCGGGATCTGTCTAAGAATCTCTACAAGCTGTGGAATCGGATGTCGTCGGGGTCGTACTCCCGCCTCCGGTCAAGCAAGTAGAAATTCCCAAGGCATCGGGAGGCACGCGCAAGCTGGGAGTGCCCACGGTTGGTGATCGTGTCGCGCAAACCGTGGTCAAGCTTCTCATCGAGCCGGAGCTGGACTCGATCTTCCACTCGGACTCCTATGGGTACCGGCCGGGACGATCAGCGAAGCAGGCGGTGGCGATCACGCGTGAGCGCTGCTGGCGATACGACTGGGTGGTGGAGTTTGATATCAAGGCAGCCTTCGATCAGATCAATCATGGGTTGCTGATGAAGGCGGTGCGCCTGCACATCAAGGAGGACTGGATACTTCTGTACATCGAGCGGTGGCTGGTTGCGCCGTTCGAAACGGATCACGGTATGCGCGTCCGACGCGAACGCGGCACCCCGCAAGGTGGAGTGATCAGTCCCCTCCTGATGAATCTGTTCATGCACTATGCCTTCGACACCTGGATGCAACGTACCAGCCCCAACTGCCCGTTTGCCCGCTACGCCGATGATGCGGTGGTGCACTGCCGCAGTCGAAAGCAAGCGGAGTACGTGATGCGCTCCATTGCTTCACGGCTGGCTGCCTGTGGCTTGACGATGCACCCCGAGAAATCGAAGGTCGTGTACTGCAAGGACAGTAACCGTCGCGCAGGTTATCCGCATGTGAGCTTTACCTTCCTCGGCTTCACCTTTAGGCCGAGGAAGGCGCTCAGCAAACAAGACCAGCTCTTCACGAGCTTCCTTCCGGGAGCGAGTGCGGATGCCTTAAAGCGGATGCGGCAAGCGGTACGCAGGTGGCGACTCAATCGCCAAACCCACGTGACGCTGGTCGACGTGGCTCGGCTCTACAATCCAGTGATACAGGGGTGGTCGCAATACTATGGCTCGTTCTATCGGACAGCCATGCTTGGCATCTTCCAGCACATTGACCGCGCGCTTGAACGCTGGGCCCGACGAAAATACAAGGCTCTTCATAGGCGCAAGCGGCGCATTAGCCAATGGCTGGACAAGATGCGGACTGTGGTACCCCGGCTGTTTCATCACTGGCGAGTGACCGGGCAGCAAGGTTGGATAACGGGAGCCGTATGACGCGAGAGTGTCACGTACGGTTCTGCGAGCGGCTGCGGGGGCAGTTCCCGCGGCCGACTCACCACTTCGGCATGAAGGCGCACATCGGTGTCGATGATGAGTCGGGCTTGGTGCACAGCGTGGTGGGCACGGCGGCCAACGTGGCCGATGTCACCCAGGTCGATAAGCTGCTGCACGGCGATGAGAACATGGTCGGTGCCGACGCGGGTTACACCGGCGTCGAGAAACGCCCTGAACATGAAGGCCGGGGGGTCATCTGGCAGATCGCCGCCCGCCGTAGTACTTACAAGAAGCTTGATAAGCGCAGTGCTTTGTACAAAGCCAAGCGCAAGATTGAGAAGGCCAAGGCTCAGGTACGAGCCAAGGTCGAGCATCCGTTCCGGGTGATCAAGCGCCAGTTCGGTTATGTGAAGGTGCGCTTCCGTGGTCTGGCGAAGAACACGGCGCAACTGATGACGCTGTTCGCGCTGTCGAACCTGTGGATGGCGCGCCGACATTTACTGGCGAATGCAGGAGAGGTGCGCCTGTAATGTGGAAAATGGCTGCCGCGAGGTGCTCGCGGCGGCTAAAACACAGAAATAAGCGGGTGATCTGAGCGTTTTTGATCGATTTGCCGCTTTTAAAATCGGCAGGGGCTGAAGTCAGCCAGAAATACACAACTACTTCAGACCATCCCTAGGTTCGTCGGATCCTGCCGATGCTATTTACGGGAGCCCAGTGTACGAGCGATTTTGCGAGGAGATTGATAACCTGCTATCGGGCGAAGCGGCAGACACCAATGCCTACGACTATTCGTGTGAAGATTTTGAGGTGACATCTTCGTCGTATGATGAAACCAAAGGCCTACTGGTACTGGAGGTTTCGTTTACTTACTCGGGTGAGCAGGATCAAGATCGTCCATACGCTGGTTGTGAATTTTATCTGGACGTTGAAGTTACGTTGGTGCGGCGCCCTGGTGAGTGGCTATTCGAAGAGGGCTGGGTAGCAGTAACCAAGATTGAGACAGATCAGGATCGCGACCGAGAGGCTGAGCTTGCTGACATGTACGCAGATTACTTGAAGGATAAAAAGCGAACTGATGGCATGTAAGTAAGAGCGCTGCGTGCGCAAAATGGCCGATAGTGGACTCTG
Organism: Pseudomonas sp. ChxA; assembly: GCF_030263855.1. Taxonomy (NCBI): domain Bacteria; kingdom Pseudomonadati; phylum Pseudomonadota; class Gammaproteobacteria; order Pseudomonadales; family Pseudomonadaceae; genus Pseudomonas; species Pseudomonas sp. ChxA. Next base: position 321,496 of record NZ_JARPMK010000005.1, on the reverse strand, counting down.
GTGATAGCCGCTGTCGGCCAGGAGCAGACATCTGCGAGCTGCAACTCGGACAGTCAGTACCCGCGAATTACCGCGATCATTGAGCCGTGGCTGGGCAGACCGTGACTGGTCGGAAGCTAGGGGCTCGGGTACGCTGGCGACTCCATGAGTTGTAGTGTTAATTCGAATTTATTCTATTTAGCAATTACGAGAGATCAAAAAAATGCAGGGAGGCGATGAAAAAAGCACTCCAGATGTGCTAGATGTTACTCAACTGATACGCATCGAAGCGGTACACAGAGGATTCTTATATCAGCACCTGTATACCGTTGGTTGCTTGCTATTAGCGCAGGCGGCCGCCGTCGATGTGGTGATGGTTGAGCTTGATGAGGATATTGAGCTTGTTACCGATCAGGGACGAATCTATGTGCAGGTTAAGACCCGTTCAAAACCAATCATTCCCAGCGATATTTCAAGCGCCCTAGAGCGTTTTGAAAACCTGCGAAATGAGCATGCTGAGGGGATGCGCAAAGGCGAGGCTGCCTTTGTTATCGTCGCGAACCAAGCACCGAGCGTTCAGTTCCAGCAGACTATCAACGATAAAAAACTCCCCCTGATGTTCTTTCGTTTGGCCCCAATCTACTTCTGAACGCCACCCGGCACTTCCGCCCGCCTGGGAGTCGCTAACTGATGCAGCGGCATGGTGTATCGCCCAAGCGGAGAAGCTGAATTTTTCATTGTTGTCCCGGATTCCCTGATATGGAAGCTAGCCGGACTGGCGCAGCTTGCAGCCACGGGTAGTGCCCCGAACAAACAGCATGCGTTTCACGCCAAAGACCTACCTGCGCTATTTGAGCAACTCATCGTTCAACTACAGGATTTCCCCGCACCTCCAGCGTTTTACAGGCCACAAAAACTGGAGCCATCTCTCGCATCCGACGAGCGTGTACGTATCATTTGCGGATTATCCGGTGCAGGCAAGACAGCGTGGGCAGCGCAGGCAGCTCTACACTGCTCTCAGCTGTGTGCCTACTATGACACCGGCGACCTTCCGGGCCCTGCTCTGGCGAGCACACTGGTTCGTGAGTTGGCAGCGAAATTTGCAACACCGGATCGGGATGGTCTGCGAAAAATCCTGCTGCCGGGCGCCAGTGGTTACGAGGCACTCAGAACATTCGACACATTTCTGGATCAGCAAGGAGCCACCCTGCTGCTGATTTTAGATAATGCGCATCGTGTTCCTGTAGAAAATCTGCGCGATACACTGAATGCAACCAAATGCATTCGTTTCGTCCTGCTGTGCCAGCCCCATGACAACGTCCGCGAGCTGGAAGCTGTTACTGGACTGCAGCGTGAGGCACTTTTGGGGTGGGATATTGATACGGTGGCCGCAGCAGTAGACGATCTCGGTGGCTATGCCACCGCTCAAGGCTACGAGCAACTGCGGACTTATACCGGTGGACTGCCGCTGTATGTTCAGAGCGCTGCAAAAATAGCGGTCACAGAATACGGAGGCAATGTCGATGTGCTGTGCGCTGAACTTCAGCAGCAGGAAAACAGTGTCGAGACTGCGCAGGAAGTCATCCTTACCCGTATTTATCAGGGGTTTGATAAGTTAACTCAGGATTCGCTGGCATTGTTCAGCCTGACTGATGTGGGGTTGAGTCGCGAAGAAGTTTGTGAGCTTCTGGTCAAGTCACTAAATGTATCCACAGGTGGCGCTGCCTCAATTCTTAAGAAAATGCGGGCCACCGGCACCGTTGAGATTTTGGGAACCAGATGCTGAAGGTACATGACGCCGTCAGAGCACTGGGGCTGCAGCACTTGGAGCTTATGGATCCGGCGGTGGCAAATAACGCACTTATGGCATTGAAAGAGCTGCTGGTCGTGAGCCTTCACAAAACTCGCGACACATCAAGATTCGCGTTGTTGACCCAGGTTTATATCAAACTCAACGATGTCATGACACTCATCGCACTTTCAGGCGAGGAGCTATTTTATGAGATGGGTATTAACGTCGACATACTGGCAAGTCTAGAGCGAGCAACGAATTCAGATACACTGGAACCTGTTCATAAATTCTGGGCGTTGGATGGACTAGTTTTCTCTGAGCTTCGAGAAGGCCGTCCTGATAAAATCGTCCAGCGACTTGAGGCCATGGAAGCTCTTCTTATTGAGTATAAGTTTGATTTTCGTGAACAAATTGCATATGCAATGAAACGGATATTATTCTCAGCAGAAAATGGTAACGCATACGAGGTTAAGCGGCTTGTAGAGCAGGCCATCACGAAGTTGCCCGATGCTGAGCATGAACGCATATTTGACTATAACCATGCCATAGCTCTATGGAAGTTAAAGAGATATAAGGAGGCAGAAGCGCTGTGCTGGAAGGTCACTGATGGATATTACGACCTGTTCGGTATTCGTCCGGCAGATGTGATGGGTAAAAATGCGGATGTGCTATGGAAAATTATAAAACGCCCAGAAAATGTTCATGAACATCTCAAACATCTCGCCGACGCACTAGAGTTGTACGCAATAATCCTTCAAGCGCGTGGAAAACCAACGCCATTCATCCGTATTCATTCGATGAAGTTCTACAACATGGCCGGTGCGCCAGAGTCTATGGTGCGGGTCGGCCAGGATTTGGCGGATGAATTTGTCGCCAGGAAAGACTATGAAGGCGCCAGAGAAGTCATGGAGCAGCACGTTTTGCCGATTGTAAATACGGCTGGACTGGTGAACAGGCTGGTTCAGGTACGAAGCCAATATGCGGTGATACTGGCACTATGCGGGCGGCACGATGACGCAGATGCTGAAATGACACGTTTGGGTCCTTATTTTGACGGGTTGACTGGCGAGCAACGTCAGGAAGTTGAAAATCAATCAAATTACATTGCCCAACTCGCCTATGAGGCGTTGAAACCTACTATCGGGCAGATGTTCGGTGCGGTAGGAAGAAATGATCGATGCCCCTGTGGCTCTGGCCTGAAATATAAAAAATGTCATGGGGCTTGACGGCCTAAGACTGAACAGGGCGCGAGCCTCTTCAACATCGCAGAAATGTCTGCTCTTGGCCGAAAACTGACCACTCCAAACGGTCAATGAGCCGGTTCGGCCGTACGCTTGTGTGGTGGGTTATTAGCAGGGAAGCAGTCTTGGAACTCCTTGTAGATGCCTGCCATCATCCCTGTCTCCGGCGGTACACCACTAAGGATCAAAAGCAGATTGCCTGCGATTCCGAGCAGACCATTCGAGTGCTGGATCTCTGCTAAAACCAGCTCTGGCGGAAACCCCCTTCCGTGACGATTAACTGCATGGATGCCTCCATGCACGTAGGAACTCAAAGGTCTCCAAGAGTAATGCTTAAACTCCTTTAGGTGTGCTACCGGAGCGTGCGGAGCTTTCACCTCAATCTCTTCCAACATTTGGCTGAGCATAGGGATTTTGCTTGCCTGCTTTGCCGTCTCATGTGTGAGCTCAGCAAGCATTAAATCCGCCTGACCATCCTTGGCTACATAAAGCACCCACAGTGCGCGAACTAGTGATTCGTACTGTACTCGCAGCAATGCTGCAGCAGAGGTGTACAGCCCTGCTGCCACCAGATGCTTCAGGCCCCGGGCGTGCTCAAATCCTAGACTAGCTAGAGCTTGGGTTGCCTGCAGGCGACTGGAGGCATTGACCAAGGGCAGGGCGAAAAAGCCGACAAGCCTGTCCTCAAGCATGGCCGACCGTGCCAGTAATTCATCGAAGTGCATACAGATGCCCAAGTCAGAGCAGAGTCATGTAGCCAAGGATTCTATCGACACCGGGCAATGACCGCATCTGGCCGATTCCGGCCTGCTACTACCTGGAACTCCCAGCCAAAAGTGGCATCGTGTGTCTCAAAAGCTGGGACGATTCACTACCTGCAGCCATAAACCTATGACGTAGTGGCAGGTTCGGCTCTGGTCGAGGCTTGTTAAGGAGCCGACATCTGCTGTTAGCTGGGCAGCCAATGCCGATGAGCCCGTTGGCCCTAGGTCACGCCGCGGATGCGATTCATTTCTGTTAGACCCGGTATTTCTACCTCTCCCTGGTGATACCCTCACACATCGGTGTCTAGGGGTTGACTTAATGGATAAGGCGTGGATGCTGGACATGTGGGAAGATATCCAAAGACACTAGCGCAGACAATATTATCGCCACTGAGGGTGGCGTTTATTCTTGGATGGCACCTCTTCGTGACCTCCGTTCATTCATGCTGGCAAAGCACTTCGATCCCTCCGCCCGCTGCTGGCTTGCACGCACTGTTAATGAAGAAACAGGAACTATCAAGATCGTTCCTAATTCGTACAGCCCACAACATTGTCTCGACCTGTTGCGAATCATGCTGACAGTCCAAATCCGTGAAGAGATTGAATCCGGTCGACTGGGGATTGCCCCTCGATTCACTATCTTGGACGAGCGTCAAATTATTGCAATTGACTTCATCAGTGCGCGATACGGGTATCAAAATAGTTTTTCGGCTCTGAGGGCCTACAAAGACATCTATGAGCGCGGAATGCGGTATGAAATTCCTTCATTGGATTCGATTCCCAAATTCACAGAGAAGGATGTGGCGTTCCGGGCTGAAGCTCCGTTTGTCGACGCTGAGTATCACAGCGCCTGGCGAGGTTTCCGCAACCTCGCCCATGCGATGGTCGACTGGGAGTCTACGACCACTCTGGCGGATGGGACGATTGTTCAAAGTGCAAACGTCGGGGATGAGTTTGAGATCGACGAGGAAGGTGCCGAATACTTTATGGGCTTCGATCTCGACTATGCCCTTGATCGTATTGCACCGCTGGATAACCCAATGTTGGTGGTCGACTACTTCGTAGGGCTGGGTACGGCCACCCTTTACAAAGGCGGGCTTGGGGAATGGAATCGTATGGCCAAAATGAGTAACCAGATCTATGTTCATGGGATAAAAGACGTGCTGCATGACCCGCACGCTCTTTTGAAGGCTCTTCAGTCCAAGTTCGAAACGGAACAGTCGCCGGCAGTCCCCCCAGTCGCACAAACGACCCTTGAGCAGCTTTCGTTCTGGTTGTAGCTGTTTTTCACTTGGGCAGGTTCTGGCACACCTCCCCCACCCGGATACTGGGCTCATCGACAAGGAGCTTAATCAATGACTCAAGCCAAGCCAGCTACCATCACCCGCTGCACCTCGGATACCGACCTCAAGAAACTGGGCGTCCAACCTGGTTGGTTTGTTCGGTTCGCGTGCTGCTCTATCTGGCAAGAGATCACCCATGTCGCTGATGGCTGGGTGCAGTGTGTAGCGCGCGACCCGTCTAAGGGTAAGGATGTGGCCTTCGTCGGTAATCACTACAGCGCTATCGACGTCCTGGCTGACGGGAACCCGGGCCAGCACGAGCGCTGGATCGATAAGGACCGGCGGAAATCTTTCTTCGATAAATTTCACCCCGAGCCTGACAACATTGTGCGGCCGGTAGCGGCTTGATAGGCATATAGCGGCCGTTATAACTGCTGAACCACTCTGCGTACGGTAATCTGCAGAGCACGGACAGAGCGACGGTTCAGGCTTGGGACGCAGCGGCCCAAGGCTGACCGGTTGGCTTTTTGCACCCCGCAGCAACGTTAGGTGCTTCTGGCACACCTAATATGGTTTGAACATGGTTCCATCTTGAAGCCACTTGGAACACAGCCATGCCTACTTACGATCAGAGCAGTACTCAGACTTACAGCGTGTGGGAAGGCGAGGTAACCCAGTTCGTTGCCGATGACCTGGAGATCTCGCACTCGGACGCCGCGGGCATCGTTGAGGGTCAGCCTTTTTACGTCCAGCAGGCGTGGGGTAAAGGTCTGAACTCCCGCGAGACGGCCGACAAAGTTCTCAAAGAGTGCCGCGATCCAAGCTGATTCCGTTCAACACACCAAGGCACCTCTCGGCGGTGCCTTTTTTGTGCCTGTAAGAACCTGTGGAAGGGGGTTCTGGCACTCCAATACCGGCCGCAAGATGAATCATCAAATCTTGAGGAGTCACCCATGTCACTCAATGCATCGCCATCGCTGAATGTTGTTTCCCAGTGCGTACAAGCAACCGTCGTGATCAGCGCCAGCCATCCAACCCTGGGCCCTGCCTACTGGTGCTTTGTCGATGGCTCGGACCATAACGCCCCTAACTGCTACACGCTAACGACCAATCTTGAGGACGCAATGACGCTGCGCAAAGGCTGGCGAGAGGGAATCATGGCGTGGAGTCATCGCGACCACATGACAAAACTGATGCTCGACAGTGAGCAGTTTCAGCAAGAGCACGACATAGACGAAACCAAAGTGTGTACTTGGTCTACCACCACCACCCTTGGAGGCGTTCTCAAGTCGTTGCAGCGACGTAGCGGGCAGGATGTTGACGCTTTCACGGCGTGGCTAACCTCAGCCGCCTGGTTGGATGTAGAAGCCCCCGGCGCCGCACTCGACTTTCCCCAGTACTTTGTTTCACCTCAATTGCAGCTCTTACCTGTCTGGAAGCGCTTGCAGGCCTAAATTCAAAGGTGGACGCCATCCCGGCCACCAACCAAAAGCGACGATTCAAAGGAATATCCATGTCTAAGTACATCAGTGGAAACTGGGGTCACATTTTTGAAGCAGACGAAAGCGAGCGGATGACTCGGATCGTGATCGATGCCGAAAGCCAAAAGCTCGTATTTGCTCAAATTCAACGCATCCGCTCTATGGACTCCACCTATTCCGAAGCCAGCCACCACGAGATGGCCGACCTGGAGGAATCGCTAATCGATGCAAACGCTGAATTGTTCAATGACCCAGTGGGGTTTGGATTGATTACAACTGATGCCATCCCCGAATGGGCTGCCAATCTCGCCTAAGTATCGGCGCAGGCAATCAAAGGGCCGGGTCGCACGGCGGCCCAGCTTCTGGCACACCCTAATCCCCGTAACATGGCGCCATTGACCTTTTAGGAGTTGCAAGCCATGCCAATCGAACGCGATGACGAACGCCGAACCCGTACCGGAGTGGTTGTATCTGCCACCCACCCGACGCTAGGCCCTCTGTACTGGGAATTCGTGTCAGAGAGAAGCGTGGGCGGTCCTGACTACTATTCAATTTCGACCAGTATGGCGCGAGCCTTGCTGCTCGAACCCGGCTGGCGCGAAACCAGCGATTTCCGTTATTACGGTGGCCACCTCTCGCAGGTCATCAGGAACCAGGCCCGGGAATATCGTAACCCCGAATACTGGGGCGTAGATCTGGTGGTTGAGCTGGAGGATGGATTGGCGAGCCTACAGGCTCAATCCGACCAAACCGAGATTGAATTCCTTGCCTGGCTGAGGACTGCTGAATGGATTGATGCCCCGGGTCCGACTGTCATCGAAGAGCTCGTCGATCACGGATTCATGGAAGAGTGGGAGGTTTTGAGCTTCACACTACCTACGCCGACTCAAGCCTCAGCCTAGGAAACCAGAGCCCAAGCGAGGGATGCGTCGGGGGCCTGAGAAAGTTTGTAGGGTGGTTCTGGCACAGGCAAAACGACCTGATCATATGCCCATCGAAACAACACACTCTTTGATCAGGCCTATTCCAATGACCATTTTTACTACCGAGTACACCGCTGTTAAAACCCGCATCGCGGCAGCACTTAACGCCCTTGGCTGGAAAGTCGCATCCGCCCGAGACATGGAAATTAGCTGCCTTATTGCCCGGATGGACTATGAGACTGTGGTTGGCGATAAGACCGCGACAATCTCCCTTGAGCCATGGTCTGAAACTCTGATGCTGGTCAGCAACTATGACAGCGAGGGTCGCAACATCCTTAGCGCCAACATGAAGCGCTTCGATCCTGCCATGACTGATGAAAGCCTGACTGAAGCTGTGACCCACTACGTCGAGGCATTGGAGAAAGACGTGAATCGATCTTATGCCCGTCGGATCCACCTGAATCACCCACAACCGGCATAAAGACCGTACGGGCTGGATAACACCCCTCTACCCTAGTCAACCACTCTCCTTCAATCCCTGCATAGGGCGCCATGCCATGACCATTGAAAAGCACATCACCGAAGCCCTGAAATCACCCACGGCTAACCTCCCAGCGTTCCAGACTGCAGCAGATGCCTACGACAACGAGCTGGCAGGTCGGACAGATGTGGCCATCAACATATCGCCCGTCTCTGTAGTGTTCTTTCGTGATCGCGCACTACACCTTGGTCTGTTTCAGGATGGGGTGATAGACATCGGAAACGCACAGCCGCTCACCGAGGATCTGTGGAATACCCAAGCCCCACTGCTTACCAACAAATCGTCCGTTATCGACATCAGCGCCCTCAACATTGCGAGCTTCAACTGCGATCAGGTTCGCTTCGAATTTGAGGGTGATGACATCCAAGACCCCACGTTGTCTGAGTGCGGTCGCTTCGACATATCGCCGGACTACTACGGTTTTCAGAAAACCTCAGCTGGGATCTGGTGGAAACGCATTGAGGGCGGAGACACACTGATTCTAGATGGCGCTTCCTTTGCCCGGGCCAACCCGGTGGGGGAGTTTGTAGGACGTGTTCTTCTCTCTGAGGTCGCTTTCGACTGTGAGTATGATCCGGACGCTAAACCAACCGATCACCTACCAGAAACTCTTGCGTGCGCAGCCAGAACCACTTCCGGCATGGTTGAGTACGCAGTACCCTCACTGACCGCTGACGCAATTGCTAAAGGCTTCAAGCTAGGGCTTTTCGAAGTAATCGGTAATGGCTTGGCTCGTATTACTGCCAAGGGTAAAGAAGTGGCCGCCAACGGATCCGAGAAATCGAATGATGAAAGAAGCTGAGAATAATCCTCGCCCGGCCGGGCCACGCTTGATCAGGAACATCTCCCAGTACCTGAATCGCTCATTGTCCCAATGGTACATGTTCGAGCCCCAACTTCATTGGCAGGCTGGCGTTGAGGTACACGACATCTACGGAGCGTTCATGTCAGTCGCCGTATCACACGCGCGGGTGCTTGTTGCCAATGTGGTGATTCCAGACGGTGGTGATGGGCTGGCGGCGTTTCTGAATACACATTGCGATGAGCCGTTTCATTTTCCACGAATGCCGCAGGCATTTTCTTGCTCTGCATTTTTGGCTCGAGCAACGCACGCTGAGTGGCGGATGATTGCCGACGAGCTGGTAATGCCCGACTGGCTCGATGAAGAGATCATTGGTTGGGCTTGTACCCAGGGGCTGATCATCAAAGCGCCAGAGACACCGTCCCCAGTAGTTAAAGTAACGCCAACCACGACAAGGCCTGTAAGCCAGAAGACAGGCGTACCCGGCACCAAAAACCTGTTCAATCCCGAAAAGGTGCTTTGGCTGGCCAACAAGCCTGAGGGTATGCACGTTTCGCCGAAGGAAGCTGAGAGACTCAGCGACCTCGATGAGATCGTAAATGACCTGCATGGGCGCGGGCAGCTGGAGAAAATCCGGTCTGATGATTCAGGTACTTATTTCCGCACGACTCACGCGGGGCTAATTTCACTCTACGAACTGAGGATTGTCTGGCGGGCGGCGAATGGGAAATCGACAGATGATGAAGAAGCACATCTGGAAATGCTCAAAGCTCAGGAGTCTTAGCAATTTGGTTATGCTGGGGAGATCTCTGTCCTAGGGAGGGATCCTTACTCTGGCGTCTTTGCAGAAACCTTTGCAAGCTTGTTGGCGTGGGGATTCCTCCCCTTCTTGAAACGGGTAGATTCCCCGGACTTGCTCCCTGACTTGAATCGGCCACCGTGCTGACCATCTCGGAAAGAGTCGCTGCGCTTGATGCCCAAGGTCCTTGCCTTAGCATGAATCGACCCTACTTTTCGGTTTAGGATGGACGTCAACTCAGCCATTGGAGTGTCCCCGTAGAGTTCCTTGATTACCTTCTCTTCTGCTGTAGTCCAAAACCTCAAAGCCCTGCCCCCGGATTTCATAGTCAATCGACAGATTAACGCGACCGTCCAGTTTGCCAAATCCAAAAAGGGCCATGCTTTACCGTGTATTTGCTCAAACTGGCTAATGATTCATTCCAGCGGCCAGACATCGGGAATTTGCTGGATACCCTTTGGCTTTCACATGCTCAAAGTCAAGGGCACAATGCGTCCAAATCACTAAACCATCAGGAGATGGCTATGGTCGCGAGCACAGTCGGTAAATTAGCCGCCCGATTTTTTTGGTTCATGTCATTCGTCATGTCCCTCGGGGCTCTGCTTAGTTTCTTCACGTGGGGGCTGAATGCGCTGGAAATAACCTCAGTCTTGTCTCGCTTGTATGGCACCGATGCCTGGCCTCCATTCAAGAATCTTATCGGTTGCGGGCTCGGCAGCTTGGTGCTTTCGCACATCTCCACGAATCTCTACGGTCGGGCCATTTTAGTGGCGGAGCAGGAACGTATGCTGGACAAGTAATCACAGATCGACAGTTCAAATGACGATGTTGCAAAACTCCTGCAGGTCAGGAACCTCTCCGCCGGCCCGCTAAAGAAAATGCACTTTGATGCCAAGCGTCTCGGACGCCTTATTTATCGCACTGCTGGGAATCACCCATCCTCCAGGTAGCTTCCGCATCAACGCTCATATCCCGCAGCCCACTCGTAAATGCTCAGATCGGGCTTTAGAACCCCTATATCAAATCTGAACATGTGAGCATCCAGGTCGGCAAAGTGCCCTGTCAACGCCGCACCAAAGGGCAGTTCCATATTAGGACAGAACGCGACCTAGATCCCTGGCGCCTTGATGGCCTTGATGCACAGCACCGCATCTGCATATGGCTCAATAGCTTCCTATACCAACTGGCTCAAAACTGTATCGCTCAGCATGCCGCAGACCTCTGCAAAACTATGCAGGAGAATAGGCACCAAGATGCCACCGGTGCGCATGCGTGCGTAGGCAAAAAGCACAGCCAAAGACCCGATCAGGGCAAATGAGGGCCAATGCGTATATTGGCTATGCATCAGCATGAATAACGAGCTGGTGCACAAGATCGCAACCCACTGCCAGAGCCGGCTGTTCAAAGGGAACAATCTCATCAAAAAGTGGCGGTACAGAAGCTCTTCACTGATCGGGGGAAGTGCCAGCAGCATAACCAGACATACCACCTTTTCCAGGGCAGTTAGGCCGCCCAAGAAGGAAACCATAAAAGTCTCGCGGCCGAACCCCAGCCCCACGTCTAGGCTGGTGCAGACCACATAGATGACGATTACGATTGGTAGACAGATCTTGTAGGTGCGCCCAAGGTCGCGGCCTAAAAGCGCCCTGAGTCCGCCAGAGCCTCTGAGTTGTACTGCGGCAAGGAACAGAAGTGCTACGGCTGTTGCACCGTGTGCGAGCATAAGCCACAGGGAATTCCATTCTTCTTTCCCAACGACAGTGAATATCCAGGTCGGTATTGCTAGCGCAAGAAAGAGAGCTGTGATGCCCATCAAGCAACGCCGCCACCATGAGTAGCGGGCTTGATCGATTGCTGGGTAACCTGGGGAAATGGCGTTGTTCACGCTAAGCATCCTTTCGCGAAAATAAGTGCCTACATCTTACCCGGTCCATCAAATGATCTAGCCAAAGCAAGAGCGCCAAAATGGATGCCCGGCAGGTTAAGGATTTTGCAAGGTTGTTATGGCTTGTGGCACTCATTGCAGTGCTCGACTATGAACATGACCGAGCGGGCACTGTCCGCAATAGCAAGGAATAGCCCACGATGGAAAATCGCCAGTTCGCAGAGCAAATCGCGGCAGCAGTACAACTTCTCGGGGCCGAAGGCGCTGCAAGCTGCATGGCCCGGGCTTTGATCTGCCTTGCCCACGAGGCGAAGAATGATCTGGAATTTGAGGCTGATCTGGGGGTTGTCACCATCAAACGTACAATCACGCCCAATTCCCAGAAGCACTGAATTAAGAGGGAATCCGTCTATGGCTAGCCGCCGTCAGCCCTACACCCCTTGTAAATTGTACATCGACGGAGCTGAAGACTTGAGCGCCGGCGACTATATCGTCACTTCTGGTGGTTCAGCCTATCTAGTCCAAGCAACTCGACCGAGCCCAAGCAAACCTGAACGTTTGTACTTGGACTGCCTGCGCTGGGTGCCGGCCGAGATACCCGCGGATGCCAGATGCTTCAAGCTAAACTGGTATCGCCGTTGAAGTTGATAAGCGGGAGCTAAACACAATGTCATGGGCAGATGCAGCTGCGCCGGTGGTAGCGCAAGTGATTCGCAACGTTGGCCGCAGTGATATGAAAGCGCTACGTAAGGCGTTAATAGAAGCCTACCCCTGGGGGGAGCGAGCAAACACACCTTACAAGGCCTGGCTTGGTGAGATTCGCCGTCAGCTGGGCCACCCGCTGAACGCACCAAAGACAGATACGGCCAATACTCAAGCAGACATGTTCAACAGACATTAAAAGGAATCGGCACTATGCGCTGCAACGATCAAGAATTCACCATCAATAAGGGCCAGGAAGTATTGGACGGTAAGTCCCATTATCCCGACCTTGTTCGGTTGATTATCCCGAAAGACGAAGCCCTAGGTCTGGCTCAAAAAATCCTTCGCGAGCTCGAGCATATGCTGCCCGACCAGACCCATCTGGGCGAAATCGCGCTTTTCGGAAAGCTTGAAGTAGTTGATGACGAGTGAGCGGCTGGACAGCCGGGGCGCATAGAGCGCAGCAGGCCTGTTTTACCTCAGCTCAGACCTGGGCCTCCAAAGGATAAAAACCGCGGTTGTTGAAAAGTCGATTAGGCCCAGGACAAGCACTGATGAAATACCATGCACCAACAAAGCAACTGACTGTTCCACTCGAAAACCTAGAGCCAAGTGCAGCGGCATTTCGATTCGCAATCAAAATGCTTCGGAACGCGGCTGGCCTTCCTCTTGAAGGTGATGAGCGGCCAGTCCATATGTCTGATGCTTGCCATGCCGAGCAAGCGATTCTTCGCGGCGCTCGGTTGCTTGGAATTGATCTCGGAGCGGAAATGCCGGGGGAGCTCGACGTCCGGAAGGCTTGACTTCGGAAGCCAAGAACCAAAAAGCCCGCATCGAATGCGGGCTCTTGGGAGAGAAGCAGAGGCTTCTTGGCTAGTTCCGGCGGTGCCACCCTTAGGGTCGCGGGGCAGGGCCCATAAAGGCTGTCTCTCGCAGCCAGGATTTAAACATATCCGGCAGACCAATCAGAGTCAACACTCTCTCCCCCTCTCGCAGGTGGAGCATTGACGATTCGGCCGATGATCTCGGCAACGCTGGCGGTGGCCTGGTAATACACGTCCTGGGCCCGCTCGAAATTGGCCAAGAGCACTGCACGCCTTGCAGGCGGCGCCTCGCTGGCCAGCTCCTCTAGCGCCACCCGCAAACCTTCTTTGGCCCTTGTAACTTCCCCTACGTAGGGAAGCAAGCCACTTGAAGGGTGATGTGCTGGCTCCCCCTCTACCTCAATGGTCTGGGCTATAACCAGAATCGCCGCGCGTTCTGCCTGTGCGCGTGCCGGCAGCGAACATGCAGCTGGATCGTGTTGAACCTTGTCCAACGCGGCGGCCAGGATGGTCATTGGCGCGGTCATCTGTACTCCTTACAAAAATCGGATCTACATCTGCTGACCCTATCCAGAGAGGGTGGGTCACACCTTTTGGACAGGCGGCAATCAGATGCACTATGTATCCGGCTGAGAAATTCACATCCCATTTCCGGTATTCAGTTGGCCGATCCCTGTGTGGCCCTACCCTCGCCCCGCGACACAACATGTCGCTTGCGGTCTATCCTGTGACGCAACTCTTTGGAGACTGACTATGTGCTCACACTACGAAGCCCCAACTGAAGACCGCCTTCTTGCAGGCTTCGGGGTCGCCCCTACAGAACCATACCAACATGACCTATGGCCTACTTACCTTGGTCCCTTCATCCGACTTCGTGGCAGCGAAGCAACCGATGATGATCAGTCAGAACTCGAAGCCCAAGTTGGCCAGTTTGGTCTCCTCCCCTTTTGGTCTAAAGACCGGAATCTTGGACGACGAACTTACAACGCCAGATCTGAAACGGTCAGCAGCAAACCTTCCTTCCGTGATGCCTGGAAGAAAGGGCAACACTGCGTGATCCTTGCCTCGGGGATCTACGAACCCGATTGGAGAAGCGGCAAAGCAGTGCCCACCCGAATTACCCGCTCTGATGAAGGGGTCATGGCGATCGCAGGCTTATGGGACGAATGGCACAGCCCTGAAGGCCGGCTACTCAGCTTCACAATGCTCACGGTCAACGCACAAAATCACTTCATGAATCAGTACCACAAACCCGACGATGAGAAACGAAGCGTTGTCATCCTTCCTAACGGGCTGATCAACGACTGGCTACGCGCCACCCCAGAGCAGTCCATGGAGTTCATGCGCTTGTATCCAGGGGATAAGCTCAAAGCCGAAGCCAAGCCGAAGTAAGGCAACAAATGAGATCCTACCGACGGATTTGTGACGGTGCACCCCATAGTGTGGGGTCGAAATTCAGACCGAGCTAACCATTCGCCAAGAAACTGCCAGGCGGTGAGCTCGTTCTGGTGGCACACCGCGGGGTTATCATTAGGATAGCGACCCTCAACGCATCCCCAATCAGAGGCCCTACAATGACCAAGCCGGCTGAAAGTACCCGGAAAATCCTCTTCCTAGATGAATTTGTCGAGGTCGACACATACCAGCCAGTACATTGGCCCGAAAATCAAGAACTGGTCGCAGGGCGGTTTCCCCTAAATCCCACATTGCGTCGTTGCTTTGACCAAACTCCAAATGAGGACCGCGAGTCGCTTGAGACGGAGCATTGGTGGGACCTGCCCTTCATCATCTCCCGTGACTGGGAATCTTGCGTTGAGATCATCAAAGCCAATCAGGCCCACCATCGCGAGCAGGCAAACGACTACGTTATTTCCGATGATGAGCTTGAGGCCAAGATCCAGGCGGAAAAACTTCGCTGGTTTGCTGAATTCCCGGACGGTGTTCGTTATGACGTCAGATGCCTTGATGGCGGAGCGTGGGACAGATCTACCTGGTGGGGTTCCAGCGGGAGCCTTGATGAGGCGGCCAAACTTGCCGAAGCGGGGCCGGCCTGGCGCTCAAAACTCAGCTGAATGCCGGCCCAGGTTGGCATTTAGGCTCTTAGAAGTTTTTTGCGCAAAGGTAACAGTGCGGTGCTCACCATCAGAAGCGATGAGATGGCGCTCCAGGTGTCACTACCTCCCCCCATAGACGCAAGAGCTACCACTACGGTAAGTGCTATCAACACGGGTTTGAAATAGTCGGACAGGTAGAGCAGTTCAACGGGTGTGTCTCCGTGGATTTTGAAGCTCCAGGGTAGACAGTTCACGACCAACAGCAGGACGGTGGCAGCTATCCCGAGCATGATGCTGTCTTCGAAATCGCTGATCAGTGAGCTGGCAACAGTTGTGCCCAGCGTTGCGAGCACAAGCCACAGGCATGTGCGTCGCGATTTGGTAGTTTGGGCGAGGAGCCCGACCGCTGCGGTAGTCATTAGCCGGCACGCAAAGGGAAATTGAACGCCGAGCTTATGTTTCAAACCTGATTCATGCACCTCAAACTGGCCTAACAAAAACTTCACGTTTTTTGCCCTGGGGCTGAGCGGTGCTACTTCACCGGACGAAGACCCAGGCTCTGGTGGTGCAGCCTGACCCTCGCCTGCTCCATCGACTCACCTGTTCGAGCTGACTCAAATATAGGCTCCAGTACGCCAAAGCCTCGTTTATTTAAGGTCTCAGCCTCCATCACCCGGATTCGCAAATGCCCAAGGCCCTTGAGGCTTTTTAGGGTCTGCGTCGCAGCTGGTGCGACCGTGATTGACTCAAGGTCCTCGGACAATGGCAGTTCCAAAGTCTGTGCAATTATTCCAACCCATTTGGCATGCGCGAGATACAGCAGTGACAGGTCGCAGTAGACGTGGCCATCTGGAAGGGTTGCAACCTGACTGCCCAAGTTCAGGGCCCGCACTTCATCCAAGAAGATCTTCATGAGATCTTGGCTATGGACATCGAGCCCGTCACGAGCAAAATCGGCTTGAAGGACTGCGCAGGCCTCCGTCAGGTCGATAGCTGTCGGGGCGCCCGGAGCTGCAGGTTGTTCTCGGTCAGGAGCCTCACCAGCTTGATGCAAGCCTACCTTCTCAGCATAAACCCGGGCATTTGCTTGGTGCTGGTCTTCGCCGGTGGCGACAATCTGCTTGAATACGTCCGTCACTCGGTACCCGAAACGCTCCATTGAGTCCCGATCAAGGGTTCCGATCGCCCCTACGGCGATCTCGCGCACGGTCGAAAACTGCTCGTTTAAGTTGGGCATATCCACGAACTCCCACCGTCCCAGATGTCCCTTCGTGCAGGCCACCCCGATCTTTGCTCCGATCAGAGGTGCAAGCTTGAGTTGAATCGCGAATATCAGGGTCAATGGTCCGGACACGTCCCCTGCGGCATCAGTCACTAGCTTCTCAAGGAGCCCCGCTTCCTTAGCCAATCTTTCAATAGACTTAATAACCCACTCGGCCATGATTGATCTTGAATCTTGCACCACTGCATTTTCAATGCTTCTGGCCATAGAGGTAAGGTTCAATACTGTCTGGTCGTTCATATTGTCATGCTGGGCAAGTTGGTATGACACCTATCCTAACCTGCGCCCCCTGAAATTCCCTATTGATTTTTTGGGTATGCCTACTCGTGCAAATCTTACACATGAATCCGCAACTCATAGGTCAATGAGTAGATTTGTTAATCACTGAGGCCAATCCTACCTAACTAACTATTTTACAATACAAAATGACGCCAAAAAGCCTGAACTATTTGAATATAAGTGGGAAGAACAGCAAGTGCATAGGCGCTGCTGCAACGAGGAGAACAGCAGCCGCATCTGTTAATAGGTTGTTCGGAAATCTCCACCCCACCCAAAATTCACAATATGCAAACCAGGTGAAGAGTGATGAAAGCAAACCAAAATGCATATAGGTAACTACGTCCACTCCAGAGATCGAAGCACCTGAAGTCCTAGCCAGCAACATCAATACCACAATGCCAAGCATCGAACCCAGAGCGGAAATACAAAAATACACCTGTACATTTGAATCCGTACAAAAAGAATAGAATTTATGTCTCGACATCTCACGACCACCACAAAAAGAAAACACCTGAACAATCTAACTTGGCCGGATGGAAAATAAAAGCCAATTCCTAAACTTTTACAAACTCTGTCATGCCGATTTAAAGGAAGTAAAAAATATGCCGTTTTCTTTACTGAGCACACGGGCTTTCAAGCTACGTATTTTTTTAAAGTATGGTTCTGGCACACCTAAATCAGTAGGAAACTAGGCTCATTAACTAACAGGAGAACTCCTCATGACTACCCCCAACATCGCCGCGGACCTGATCACCCCTCATGCCATCGACTCCCTCGCCGCATGCAATTCTCTGCGCAAGTTTCACGACGTAACCCAGACCCTGATCAAGAACCAACAACTCGGGCTCGATTTCGCCCCGAAACGCAACAACGCGTTTGCACTACCCGTCGCTCTATTGGTTTGCTACATGTCCGACTCCCGTCGTGAATCCTTGGATCCGGACCAGATCCGTAGCTTCGCCAATGCTTACAAGGCTGGCGACCACGTCGATCCTATGACTGTGGTACCAGAAAGCGGCAAGCTTCGAGTGGTGACCGGCATTACTCGCTACGCTGGCCTGATGCTTGCCATCTCCGAGGGCTGCACCATCAAGCAGGTGTGGGTTATGGAAACCGATGCGGACCCTGCGTCGATCATCATCCGCCAGCTGAACTCTAACCGTCAGGTGGCCATGAAGCCTGTGGAGTTGGGCAACTCGTATCGCGAACTAATTGAGCTCAAGATGACCGTCCCTGAGATTGCCACCCGTCTCCACGTCAAGGAGAGCCATGTGCGCACCATGCTGGACTTCGACCGTGTACCGGCTGAAGTAAAACAAATGGTTGTGGCCGGACAGGTATCGGTTAAGCGCGCGATCAACGAAGATCTCAAGTGCCAGATGAAAGGGGCGGACACCGTAGTTCACATGCAAGATCAACTGGCCAAAGCACGCGAAAACGGCCACAAGAAGATCACACCCAAGAACACTTCGGCGCCCTCGCCCCTTTTCAGCCGCAAAGATCTCGATGCGTCTGTCCCTGTGCTGCTCACTCTCGCAGATGCACTTGAGAAAGAGCTGCCGATGATGGGCGACACACCCGGCGAAGTAACACTGCAGCTGAAACTCGGCGGCGACCTACAAGCTCTGTTCACTGCGCTGGCCAACTTACGCAATGCACATCGCACTGCGACCGGGGATGCACTGCCAGCAGTCGCCACCAACTAACTCCCAAAGCCACCGCTATTCCGTCGCGGGAAAACTAGACGGAGCAGCTCAACCGGCCGCCGCCGTGTTTAGCCCCTGACCTAGGGTGGCGATTCACAGCTCAGGCATAATAATGGTCTCTGAACCGCCCAGATCAAGGTGATCACCCGTGTCCAGTTCATGCGCGCTGAACCCTCTCAAAAAGCCCTGCGGCTCTTGTCCTTGGCGAGTGAATCAAGAAGCCTCAGACATTCCCAATTTTGATCTGGAGAAGGCTGAACGGCTGAGAAACTGCAGCCCGGACATCAATGGGATGGGTCCAAGCTATCTCGACCCGATATTCGCATGTCACCAAAGCCGGGTGGGAGAGGAATTCGCCTGCGCCGGTTGGCTGGCCAAGGTAGGGCATGCCCACCCTCGCATTCGATATCTCGTTAGCACTGGTAAGCTCCCAGCAGAGGCACTCAACCCCGGCACTGGCTGGCCAGAGCTGCACTCTAACTACCTAGACGTCCTCGACAAGCTCAGGGAGTCAACCGTCGAGTGATCCTCAACAAGCCAGGAGCTGGCGCTTGGCTTCTGGCACGCCATAACGCGATCTACGATGGCTCAACTCTAAGCCATTGATGAAGCCACCATGCAAATGAACAAAGCCCTGACAACGACTGGCATCTATCGCCCAGGTCAGCCGCCGCAACTGTTTCCTGAGTACGACGCCCACCTGAACCGCATGCAGGAGTTGGCGTTTCTGATTGGCGACCGATTGCTCAGTATGCCGCCGGGCACCCTGGCATCAGTCAGCGAAACCATGAAAGTTGGCGTTGTCACGCTGGCAGACAAGATCGAAACCGTAATGCTCGAGCACTACTCCCCATTGCAGTCTGATGACGAAGTGCAATGGTTCTGTTTCACAAAGCAGAAATACCAGGACTGCGACTGGGGCGGGGAAGAACAGATAAACGAGATCATCGTACAGCTCGAGGCTTGGCTAGCTCGACCAGTGTTCACTGAAATCCAGCCAGCCCAACGTCTTCAGACCCTGGCCAAGGGTCTGGAAGACTGGATTGAAAACTACGAAAGCTCCCAGCCGAGCTAAGCCGCGACCGGGCGCTCAAGCTGCAAGCACCGCAGGGCGAGCTTGTGCTGGTAATCAGCGCCGGTGCAAGTACGCTCCAAGCGGGTCAAATCCTTCAGTGTTACGTCATTTGCACCCGCAGACTGCAACTGCGCGAGAAGAGCCTCGCATAGCGTTACTACGTATTGCGGGGCCTTGTGCTCAGGGCTGATGTTCATCGCTCCCGGCATTGCTCGCCGGCTGGCCAAGCCAGCACCTACGATCCCCCAGTATGGCTCCAGTTCATGCTTGCTTGCGGTCGTCATCTTTTCACTTCCCACCCTTGGATTTCAGATACTGAGCAGTTGCATTGCTCCCACCCACGACGGCTGCGCGATATGCGGTGTCGCCGTCATTATTCTTGGAGCTGAGGCTAGCACCGTGCTCTACGAGAAGTTTCACTACGTCGAAGTGACCCTGGTATGCCGCCATGATGAGTGGCGTATCTCCTCCCCGCTCTAATGCCACATCTGGCCGCGCGCCAGCAGCAAGCAAAGAACGGACGCAGTCGGTAGCACCGGCCTGCGCTGCATGCGCGATCGGGGTCCAGCCGTACTTAATGCCCATGAAGTCAGGTTTCGCTCCTGCTGAGAGAAGATAATCGACGGCAGCGCACTTCTTGGCTGCCGCAGCGGCGGCGATCACAGGATTACCCTTCTGATTGAGCCAAGGCATGTCTGGCCCAGGAGTATCAACAGCATAGCCGCCGTCGACATACTCTTTGAGCGTTGGTATGTCGCCGCTGCTTGCTGCCTTGGAAAACCCTTCCCGGCTAAACGAGCTGGAAGTTTTGGCACCTGAGGCTACGACGGGAGCAGGAGATGAATCGACTTTAGCAGAGTGATTCGATAATTCCGGAACAGCGGTTGAGGTGGAGCCTGTGCTTGAGCAGCTCTTCACACCCTGCTGAAGCAGCGCAAGCAGTTCAGACGGCTCGTAACGCTCTTTTCCATCTTTCCAGCCCTGGGCGGCCGCCATAGTCCTCGCGCTGCCATTGATAGCGTACACACTCCCATCAGATGTTGCCGTTACGACAATGCTGCCTCCCACCCTTTTACACTGAACAGGGTCACCTGCAGTGGCGGCCGGCGCTACAACAATTGATATAGCGAGGACACAAAACCTGATCAGCGTTTGCTTTCCCTTTCGTTTGGAATCCATTGTCCGGCTCCTATGCAGATCATCTCAGGCGTACGCGGGGTCCTCAAGGACCCGCTTTAGAACGGCCAGGCCGAGGGCGGTGAAGATGAGATCGAAATGATCCATATCCTTAGCCAATGACTCAGGCATTTCAGCGATCAACCCTTTCTCCCGGCAAGACTTGGCAGAGCGGAATTCACCACGCTGACAACTAATACTGCTTGTCAGGTTTAGATCACGATCAAACGTCGCGAGGAAGGCTCGCTGCCCCGGTGATAGCTTCTTGGCGATGGCAATCGACTGGTGATTGATAAGCCACTGGCCAACATCACCCGTGAGGACTTCGGACTTGGCCCAGGCGGCAAATGAAACTCGAGTGGTGTTACTTTCGGTCCCAGCAGGAATGCCGCCCGAACTCACATGGGGCTTATAACGGAGGCAGTCTTCATCTGCGACTGCTTCGTACAGCTTGAATTGCGGCCCCTCGGCAAGGACTTCACGCAGACCCGCTTTGCCGTCGGTATAGAACCGGCCGACTCCAATATCAGTTTTCTTCACGATGACGCTCCCGAAGGTGATCAGTACCCCGTTCGGGGCTGTGAGAGTAAGGATAACTGCACGAATGCTCGTGCCAACAGCATGTAACCAAAACAAACCGATCGCATTACCCGGCTTGTTCCGACTGGATTTCTAGCATCAGATCAGCAGCATGTTCATCAACTGCTTTCTGATCACCAGGTATGTACCTGGCTGGCAGATCTTCAAGGGGCGCCACTACTACCTTGGGGAGCCCGAACTGGTCCGCAGTGACATCGACAACAAAGGCTTGATCGCCGGCTGTCGCCTCCACCCAATAGTGACCATGACCAACCCAGTCGATGTAGAGCCCGCCATCCGAATCACCATCCCCCCCACGCACAGCGGCCTGGAAACTCGTAAAGCGGTTGATTACCGCCGCGCACATCACCGCCGCATACAGACAGGTACCCAGCGTGCGCTGGTGGCCCAGTGATTGAGCCAGAATGCCTTCAAAGATCTCCCTCGAGCTCGCTGCCAAGCTGACCAGCTCTGGTGGTGCTAAGTGGTGAACATCCATTGATTCGTTTCCATTCACGGAGTCTGGTGAGCATTTTAAGGGGTGCATGTGCACGCGACCACAGAGTTAAGCTGCCGATATACTGGGCGTAACGTACATTTCCGGCTTTCCAGGGTAGGACCGATGATCCGCATTCGAACGAAGATGGCCCCGCGGTGGATTCAACAGATCACCAGTGCTCAGTCTCAACTTACCGTGCTCTCCCCCTACATCACGAAGAACCCTACTCTAACGCTGCTCGCGAACAAGAAAGCTACGTTCTATACACGCTTCGATCTCCGCGATTTTCTCAGCGGTGCGTCAAAGCTGAACGCATTCAAACAGCTACTCAAAAAGGAATGTAAAGTCTTCGTAGTGCCGAAGCTGCATGCAAAAGTGATCATGGATGAGGATCAGTTTGTCACCCTTGGGAGCCAAAACCTGACTCAGGGAGGGAGGCGGAACAAGGAGCTGAGTGTCTGTTTCGACGGTTCAGCTCGAGACAAAACCTGTGAGTCAGTACGAAATATGGTGCGGGAATGGACTACTGATCCAGGTCTAGTTCAGGTCGACTGGGATTGGTTCCACCAGATGGCTGAGGATGTAGAGCGCGGCAAGGAGGCATACGAACAGTTCAACGAGTCACTTCGCACCATTGAAGTTGATGCAAAACGAGCAAATGCGGAACGGTTAAATGCTCAGGAGCTTCGCCTGGAGGGTGAGAGGCGATCGAGGAAAACGGCAGCCCTTGCTGAACTCCAAGAGACAGTGAAATCCGCACATCCGTCTGGCATTAACCATCTAGGCACTGTAACCCCTACCAAAGCATCACCATGCTTACGGTTTGAGCCCGGGGTCGACCTGCTTAGCTGGAAGAAGCGAAACAAGATCCTGCCTCCGCTGGATAAGGGCTCACGATGCCTTTGCGTCCTCAATCAGAAGCATGTCGGCTGGGCTCGCCTGGCTGGGAGGCAGATAACTAAGATAGCTCAGAGCATGAAGATTCGCGGAATCCTGCCTGCACCATTCAAGACCGTTCAGATTGAGCTTTCTGTGAAACCAGAAGACCTCAGAGCAATGTCCTCGGACACGACGATGGTTGTGAAGCTCTCAGCACCCAACGGAGTAAAGCTGCTCTCAGTGGCTCTAAGCTATTCCATCAAGAAAACAGAAGTGCTTGGAACGCATCTGCCAAGGGTTAAGGCCAAGGGTAAGAAGCTCAAGCCAATTGCCCAGTTGAGAACCGACCTGCAAGCTTGGATTGACTCGGATCACGATTCATTCGAAAACCTTCTATCCAAACATATTACCAGCACCACACCCTTGAAACAGCGCCTCGCCGGTGTGAATGCTGATGAGTATTTTGGAGGGTTGTATAGCAAGGTTTCGGTCACGATGATGTTCACCGCCCGAAGCAACCAACCAATCCTAGTAGCGAACTTGATTGGTGATGACTGAACGCACAAAGCTGGTCAAATCTTACTGTTCTCCAGGTTTGACCAGGGCGAATTCATGATTTGTAGCTCAGAACCTTTTCGCCCTGGCTCTCCAGGGTTTGGCGTTCAACTCGTTGAATTTCGAGATACTGCTCGATTTCCTTTTCCCTACCAGCATCACCCATCGGGTCCATGATTACAGGTAGCCAAACCCCATCTGCGCCCTTAGTGAACATAGTAATTTCTGATACTGATTTGTCTGATGACTGCATTCTTTTGCCTTTGATTAAGTAGTGCGTGTAATTGGCCGCTGCATGTGAAAATTTATTCAACAGTCTGAGCGGGGCGGAATACACACTTATCACCATCAAAATGAGCGATGCACTTCCCCTCAGCACTATAGTATTTTACTTTCCAGCATGGATGGCAGTTGTGAACATGCTTCCCGTACTTTAGCTGATTTGAGAATCGTACGTTGAGGTTCGCGCTGTCGTTCATTCCGATGATTGTTCCGATGTCACCATCTACCTCGACCTGCATGTCCAGTTGAACAAACTCCAAGCCACGGTGCTTGATCATGTCAGCTACGAATTTCTGAGCCTTAGTCATCTTGCGTGTATCGGCCATACGATCCTCTATCAACATTCGCTGCCCAGGATGGGCATCTTCTCAACGCAGTAATTTTCGGTCACTTGAAACCGTGCCAACAGCCCGTCGATGATTTTCCGCCAGCTACGAGTAGACGCTGTTGAACCTCATGTTGGGTATCGAATGCAGGGTGCATGGGTTAGCCTCACTGTCGACCATGCAGATGATGAAAGCCTGGCCAAATCCACACCCATTGAGGCTCACTAATGGCAATTACTAACCGCGACACAGTTGAGCGCACTCTTAGATCCGCCCTCCTCAACCCTGAGCAGCAATCCCGGGCACTGGCTTTTCGGCAATTGAGGCTTCGAGAAGAACTCAGCGGTGTTGGCGTCGGGTCCGAACCATTGCCTGAACTGAATCGGTACCTGGCCGGGGAGCTGACCCTCGGAGAGTTAGTGGATCTAAGACTGCGCCCAGAGTTATGCGAGTGATGGTGTCACGCAGCAACAGCTCTCATGCTTACTCCATCCAAGCATCTGCGGAGAATCAAAATGTCTAGCGCACCGCTCATCCCCTTCACCCTCCTCGGCCGTGACATGCCTCAGGTAGAGTTCTATTGGTCCAACGAGATCGAGGGGCTGGTTTCATCAGGTCCGCACTATGCGTCCGACGAGAAGGACGATAGCGATCAGGTATGGGGGATTGTTCTTGTTTCCAAGTGCGACACAGGCTTCAATGCCGGCTGGTCCAACGGTGAGATGGCGCAATCGGGATACACTGAGGAAATGTACACGGACCTTGTTGAGGCCGGCAAAGCAGAGGAAGGCCTTGCTCAAACTGAAGCCGACCGCCAGTGCGCTGAGTTCCGGTAATCTGGTTACCATTCCCCCGGTTGCAAGACGGTCAACCCTGCCAATGAGAACCCAATAGAATGAAACAGCTTCTATCGTCCCCGCCTGATCTTAAAGGGCTATCCCCAGCACAGCATGCACACGTCCTGAAGGTGTTTCCAGAAACCCGCACAGACATGGCCAACTATTTACGCAGCGGCGCCCAAGTCATTGTAGGCCCTCAGAGTGAAGCGTCCCCGGATGTTCCACCGATCGCCATATCAGTCCTAGCAGATCCTGACTTCTGGATTGATTGTTGCGATTCGGTGGAAGAGGCACATCAGCGAATCGATTCGCTGGGACTCGTTTTGGCGGCCCGATAGAGCGTTGAGGCTAGGCCTTCACTCCAGTACCCAGCCTGCCCCCGACAAACGCGACGGCCTGCCGTTGAAGCTGGGCTACGTGCCGGTTCAATTGAGTTTCAGCATTCACCATCTCCTTCCGGCCCCAGCGCGCTAAAAGCCTGTCTCTGATTTCAAGGGCCTGGCTGGAGCGGTAAATCGGTTCCACATCCACAATCGCCATCTGACCCTCAGTGCTGGCGCTCCTCGTGTTCATGACCACCTGGGTGTTGTGGGTATCAAGCACTTGGAACCCTAGTCGCTCGTAGAAGCCAACCTTTGCTACCGGGCAGGTCAGCTCGATGTGCGGGTACCGTTCGATTGCCTTCTTCATCATTGCCGAACCGATGCCGCGCCCTCGGTGCGTCTTTTGCACAGCCATGTAGGTAACACCACAAGCATCGGAATGTGTCGGTACAGGCAAGTACATCAGAAACCCCAGGACATGCCCCGGGGTTTCTTCATCGAATGCCACAAGCAACTCAACAGGAGCGATCGGCACCTGCCCAATTCGATCAATGTAGAGATTCACCTCAGCAGGGACAGCCCACTTGTAGATCTCATAGAGGTGGTTGCTAGGCGGCACCGCCAGCATGCTCAGTTCCGTCAGATTGGACACGACCATTTGCAGGACCTGATGGGTAACATCCCGGGGCGGCGGCGCGCTGTCAAAAAGTGAGATTGGCATTTGCATCCTCAATAGGTAAATGATCCTGCGGGGCTGGTACCGGCCTGTCGGTCTCGCGGCAATATAACAAGGTACCCTCCCCTCGCCAAAAAGTAGGGCTACCTTTTGGCTTATGACACGCGATTCCAGACCCCGACCTTACACGAGGGCTTTGCCGATATGCACACGGCAGGGAAACCATTACAAGCCCTGCCCGGGGGAATGAATCTGCCGGGTGTATCTAGCGATTATGGGGTTCTGGCACACCGATTTCGTCCTGAATATGGCTCATCAATCAAGCGATGAGGTATGCCCCCATGGAGTTGATCTCCCTTCCTGTAATCAGCACCAGCCACCTGACTCAAGAGGTTGCAGCGACGCTCACAGCCTTGGGCAATGAGAACGCCTGGGTTCCCTGCGCAGCGTGGCCGTACGGCTTCTTCATCTCCCTGAAAAGCATCGAGGAAAAGGTTGCCGCGGGGGAGGAAATCCCTAGGTGCCTCCAGGACATCGCTGCATGGCTGAAAACGAAAGATCTCCCCTGCTCAGCTAGCGGACAAACCTGGAGCGGGACATGGGTGCAGCTTGACCAGGCTGTTGATGCGGTCGACGGACTTCCAACTTACAGCTGGTGATCACCCATCAGTAACTGCTGGCTTCCCATGCAAGCCATAGCTACCACCCAATCCGACTCAATAAGAGGTTCGTCCATGTCCGCTCAAATCCGCCACGCAATTGCATCAGCTGTTCCCAGCACTATCACGGGCATCAAGCTGTCCGTACCAGAGTTGTTCGCACAGCCGGAATTCATCAGCTGGCTCAATAACTCTCAGGCGATGACATGGCATTCCCGGCAAGGCCCGGTCAGCGAAGGCGACATTGCTGACGTTGCAATCTTCGTCGACCCATCAATGACCGGTGAGGGCTCCGATAGCGACATGCCCGGGTGGGAGCACGTCGTCGATAAGCTCAGGGTTGCAATTGGGGAAGGCCCCTTCAGCGGGAATCACTTCATCGTTATCTTGAGTAATTCCTGATCTTATCGAGCAAAGGCCGAACTGCGGATTCATGGGTCAGCAGCGCCTTAATTGAGTCCCCGCCTTGGGAGATCAAGGCCGCTGCCGGCACTTTATTTGAGGGGAACAAATGAGTGCCACCGTTGCTTCTGGCACAGCAAAAACAGACTGAAACTGGCCTCATATTAAATCAGCAAGGACAAACCTCATGATCTCCCAGACCCCAAAATTTACAGTTGAGTCGCTGGTGAAGCTGCTTTCAGACATCCGGGCGCCTCACATCGCCGGGGAGATCGCGAGCAAGCCGTTCAGTCCTGCACGCAATCAACTGTACCTGGAATACTCCTTTGAACTGCTGCGCCTTCTCCTACCTGTTGCAGCCAAGGAGAAGGCATTCGCGGATACGCCCGAAGGCAACGCTAGTGACTCTTGTGATCACCAGGTGTGCAACCGTGCAGTTCGAATGATGCTTCAAATCCTGGACAACGCTTTTTACGAGCGCTTCAAGCCTGAGCATTCCAAGATGCCTAAACAGCTGACGGTTCGAGAGTGGGGTGTTTTCATGATGCAGCTCCGCTTCCATGGCTGGCACTCCGGTGTGCCTGTGTATCCGAGCCCCGAGGCAGGAATTGAATCGGCAACGCCTCTGGACTTCATCTCCGAAGAGCAATGCGCAATGGCACGCGCAGCCAGAATGGGATCAAATCTGAATGATCGTGACGCCTTCTCTGTGGCTAGCGAAATCAGCGGGGACTACCCTCACACGTCATTGTCGGCACTGGTGCTGGTCGTGACTAAAGCACAGAGCAAGCAACGTGTGGCACACATCGCGGAAACGGCCCGTGGCCCAGCTGGAATCCATACCTACTACGCGACAATCGAACAGGCAGAACAGGGAGTTGATGCAATTGCAAAAACCCTTGGGTGGTCGTTGACCACATCGGAACGTGAAAGCGCAATCCAAGGTGTGTACTTGGCGCCGCCGCTCGTAAAAACGGCAGCCTAAAGCGTCATAATCAAGTCAACTTACCGACCTGGCCAATAGCCGGGTTGGTCCACATTCATTCCCCAAGATCGGGTATGCGAAAGTCATTAATTCCGGGCTCGGTAGCTGGTGGCACACACAAGAGCTTTTAATATACACCCATCAGCCAAGCAATCCGGAGCTACACAAATGTCCATTTCCTCAACTACCAAACTGTTCACTTCTGCTAGCTGCGTACAATCGCATATCGTCCGCTTTGCAGCCGAAGTCAAAGGTCTGGAATACATCGAGCTGGACATGGCCCAGCATGCCGATCTGACGCTTTCAGTCGATGTCGTTGAGTCCCCGGCGCTCAGTGATCGGAACGTGACAACCGGCGAACTCGACATCATCATCGAGTACATCGACGAGCAACACCCCCAGCCCCCACTGCTCCCTGCCAACACCGCTAGTCGTGCCATCTACCGCAAGCAGGTCCGCTCCTTTCATAAGCAACTCTTCCCCCTGTTGGAAGCTGCCAAAGAAGGTGACGCTGCCGCACAGACAAGCATGCGTAAGTACCTGCAACAAATGGATAGCATGGTTCAGGGGTACGCCTACTTCGCGAGCAATGAAATCAGCGTAATGGACGTCACAATTGGTCCTTGGCTTTGGGCGGCAAAACAAGCGGGGCTTAGCCTCAAAACATTCCGTGATCTGTCCGCCTATGCAGACCGTTTGTTTGCATTGCGATCTTTCCAAGCAAGCCTCGGGCACAAATCTGAGAACGCTGCGGCTTAAGGCTTGCAGATCACGGGGCCAACCTAGGTTGGCCCAAACACCCTCGCCAAAGGCCATTGCAGATGACTGTGACTATCTCATTCACACTAACGCCCATAGAAACCCTAGACTGCTTGGCTGATGTGCGGGCGCTTAGGTGGAGTCTCGGTCAATTCGCTTCGTGTAGTTTCAGTGGTGAGGCAACGTTTGTGGAGCTATTGCTGTCCGAGGTTTGGCCGTGAAGGTTGCTAATGGGTTCCTGCTCTTCCACCACAAGAGCGAGATATACAGCAACTGGTACCTGCGCCCGTTCACGGTCAAGGGGATTATCTTCAATTGCGTCGAACAGATGCTCATGTTCGCGAAGGCCCGCCTCTTTGGAGATGAAGTCCGCGCTGCGGAAATCATGGCTACCCATGATCCCGCTGAACAGAAAGCTATTGGGCGCAAGGTCGATGGTTTCGTCGAGGCTGTTTGGGTTGAGAGGCGGGAAGCAATCCTTCTACATGCTCTGTATGCCAAGTTCACTCAGCATGAGGATCTCAAACTTGAAATGATCAACACAGGTGATCTTGAGTTTGTTGAGGCAAGCGGGAGTGATGGGGTTTATGGCGTAAAACTCTGGGAGTCCAATCCACGCATCCTGGACCGGCGCAACTGGCGCGGCTCGAACATACTTGGGCTGGCGCTCAATAGCGTCAGGTCGAAAATAGTAGCCGAGATCAACGCGGGCCACCCCCATAGGCGGTATACATAAGCGCGGCCCTCAAATTGACATAAATCCTGCCGATACTTCTTCGTCTAGAAAGTAGAGCCGAACACAGCAGTCAATCATGATCAGATCCCAAGATAGAAAATCGTTGGCCTACCGCGAAGGCCAGCGGGCCAGGGTAGATGGCCTCAGCCTTCAGGAATCGGCGCTCAAAAACCTGAAGGCAGGCACCCGGCAGCATGCTGAGTACCTGGAGGGCTTCCATTCCGTCGCAGGTCCCCCGCATATTCTGCGATCAGCGTAAATTCGAGCCTGTCATTTTGGTTTGGCGCTGAGCGATGTCTAGCCTATAAATGGCCTCACATCGTGACAGAGATTCCCCATGAGATTGCCAGGCTCAATTCTGAAACAGTCCTACACCAGGCCCACAAAAGTTCAAGCCATCAAATTGGCGCTGCCGGTATGAAGGTACTCGGCATTGAGCTAGTAGAGCCTCCACTTGAGCGAACAATCAGGGGAGCAAGGTGGTTGCTAACCACCCTCCTCGTTCTGGCAGCAATTACTGCTGTGATCGGTGGGAACATGCAGGATGTCCCTAAGGCGGGACTGCACTGGCTTCCTATGGTTGCACTTTGGACATGGGGTTGGGACCCTTTCAAACAGGGGCTTCCCGCCTGGATCCTTGGTGTATTGGCATGGATTGGCTCGACCCTTCTGACTGCGTTAGTCATTCATGTTTTTGTGGGCTAAGCCAAGGGTGACCAATTCTCAGTCGAGAGCAATTATGTCCCGTAATATCATCCAATAGGCCGGGAATGCTGGCGACACGGTTAGCTGCGGACAATAATGAGTTACCGGATCTCTTTTAGGAGTGAGCGCATGGTTGTAAGCGGATTAGTATTCGGCCTGGGCTTCTCAGCTGTTGTAGGCGCTGCAATGGTGGTTTTTGTGGTGTACGTGTTACCCCTCATGCTGAGCGATGAGCAACGCTACGGCATCGACGAGCACGGGATTGCCCAGACACCTGAGTACATGGCAAAGAAAAAGCAAATGGAGGCTTGGAACTATCAGGTGGAGAACTTTCCGCCTTACTGATGGGGCAGGTCAGACAGCAAAATTAGTTCACGTTTTGTGAAGAGATAGGAGATAACAAGGATCCTGTTGAGGCGGGCAACGAGCTTGAGAGCGTCAGCTTGGAGAGTGATGCACTCAAAGGGTTGTGGAAGTGTAGTGGGCACCCGTCTAGGTGCCCTAGCGGAAAGTCAGATGTACACCTGTTGAGCATTGCCGCGCGGCATGCGGTTGCGACCGGGCATCTGCGCCAGACGATTACCCCAGGATGCACGAGCGGTAAGTTTGGACGACGCGTGCTGTACCGATCGCTGAGGTTGAGTGACCAGCGGCTTTGGTTGTTGAGCTGGCGCGGACTGGCCCTCAGTCAGCTGTGTTGGTGCTGCCTTCTCCATCGAGCGCAGACACGTCTTGCACGAGACTTGCCCACGTTCTTGGGTGATGGCCAGGGTTGAACCGGTCCGGCCGCAGGAAGAGGTGCCAAGGTCTTGCGAGTAGTGAGTGACCACGTTTGAATCTCCAGTTGGTACAAGCGCCTTGCGTTGATTCACTGCCACCGGCGCTTTCGGATGGCAGCATTCGTTGAGGAGGCAATCCTCACATCAAAATTCGCGTGCCAGAACCTGCTGTGAAAACTTTTTCAGGCCTCCGCTTTGGCTAGCCAATGCTCAGGTGGCAGGGATAATGTATTCCCAACTGAGGAAGTGGATACTAGGCATGACACTGTTCAGCGAATACACCCAAGAGGAGCTTGAGTCGGAGTCTGAGGTTACACTGACCCTTGCAGAATTGAGGGCTCTGCAGCTTTCAAGCTCGGGGGACGTGTTCGCCCCCGCCAGCCAGCTAAGCACTAACCTTGAGAGCGCCGCGTCGAAGCTGGATATGGCTCTAGACCGGCACAGGGCTAACTTGGTGGCCGAGCGTACGTCGATTTCTAAGCGGGGCTAGTTGCCCACAAGAGTCTGGGAATTAGGACAGATCGGTTTCTTCCGTTCCACAACGATAGGGATGTTTATGGCAGTCTTTTTTGAGCGTTTAAAACGCAGCTTTAACTCAGTGCGCAGCAAGATAATCCTTCCAATCCGAGAGGACATCAGCTTCAACTTCGGATACCTGAAAAAGCATCTGGCCGACCGTGCCGGCTTCATGATCTTCTATTTCGCACTCGGGGGACTGCTCACGCTCATCACCCAGGCTGAAAGTTTGTCGGTGTTTGGGAACAAAGTTTTAGACGAGCAGATAGGCATCAGCACAATCACGCTGATGCTGGCTGGAAGCGCAATCCTGGCTTGCATCACATATTTGTTTTATAGCACTGAAGAGCCTCAAAATGGGGCTTTTCTATGGTGTCACGACGTATTGAGGCGAGTAGTCGACACTGGCGCTGACCTTTGCCTGATATTCATAAGCATCACTGCAATTCCGTTCTTATTTTCAAGTAACGATCCTAGCCTGCTCTCCATTCTATTGGGGTATGTTAGCTTGCTGTTGATTTTCGGTGTGATGACATACATCCCGACATTTGCGCTCAACACACGGAAGAGCATGCGTTCAGTTACATTTGGAATCCTTAGTACGAGTGTGATAGTTTTGGTATTAGTATTCTTGTATGCGGCAGCAAGCTACAAGTAGATCTGTTAGTGCCAACGCCCCTGGCGAAGCTTGGTGCTTCTGGCACTAGCAGGGGCATTTACGATTGCATGGTCCTCATCAAACTCCGGAGCTGACCATGCGCACCACATCCCCTGTCTTCAACTTCCTCAGCGCATATCGCGGTGAGCACCATTACCAGGTACAGCTGAGCAACGGTGCCAAGCACCGACTGTCTATCCGCCTCACACCTGAACAGTACGACCCAAATGTCTACCATCAAGACCAGGCAGCATTCGAGCGGCTGGTGAACGGCCAGGTCGGCCTGATCGCGTGCGGTGCTGACATCCTTACAGAGGAACTGGTTGCTCAATTCAACAAGCAGGCCTATCTGGATCACGAGTCGCAGTTGGCCAAAATGCTCGCCAATCCCAGGGCATACGGTGAAGTCGAGCGCGTCCCCTTCCCAGTGTACGTATCAGGGCGCATTGATCCGGGTAACGGGGCGTGGGCGGCGGTTCAGGAGTTCGATGCCATTCGCACTCTAGCTGGAATTCCACCGGAGCATTGCATTGACCCGAGGGCCAGTTTTAACGAGTGAATGGCAGCGTAGTTTGGGTGGTGGCACACCCAAGCCGGCTGGACAATGGGCACATCAATTTATGGAGGATGACCCAATGACCCGATCTCAACGCAGGCTCCCATGGCTTGACCTGGAAACCACAGGCTTTACTGAGCTCTTCGACCGTAGAGTTTACGAACACCGTATCCTCGAAATTGGGGCAGTGGTCACTGATGAACACTTCACTGTGCTGGCCAGTACCTCAATCGTGATCCAGCAGCCCATGGTTCGTGTCCTCGAGCTCAGTGATGAGGCTGTCACGCGCATGCATACGAATAACGGACTCTTCGATGAGGTGGTCAAGTCCTTCACTACTCTCAAGGCCGCGGAACACCAACTGATTCAGTTCTACCGGCAGAACGGTGTCACCAAGAAAGTCGAGCCGCTGTGTGGGAGTGGCATCCACTTCGATCGGATGTTCATCGAAGCCCAGATGCCGGAACTTCACGACTTCTTGTACTACCGGAATCTGGATATCTCCTCAGTGAAAGAATTCCTGAAAACGGTATCCCCCTCCTTCGAACCCTCGAAGCGCCAGCAGCATCGAGCCTTGCCTGACATTCTTGAGTCAGTGGCGGAGGCCAAAACATACCGTGCACTGCTCGCGCCACTGATCGAGCGTGATTAAAACAGCTGCTCATGACCTAGGGTTCTGGCACAGCCGTATGCCCCTTAGGATTGACACATTACAAGCACCCAGGCCATACCAATGACACGAGTCACCTCCCCTACTCAGCCATTCAGCTCAGCTGAAGCCACAATGCCTACACCGAAATTCCAGGTCGGCGATCTGGTCAGCCTTGATTTTCGACTGGAGGTCGACCGCCCCTATTTCTGGAAGCAAATTCTGAGGAATGAAATCCGCCAGATTCGTCGTTTCATGCCCCAAAGGCCTATGCACCCGCACAACAAGGCTCAGATCCGGGAGAAGATGGAAGGCGCTCGAAACGCTACAACAATTCAGATCGCCGGTATTCGCCCATGGGGCGGTCATAACGTTGGCAATGTAGCTGCTGAAGGATATTTGGCGGGCTGGCCGGGCGCTGCCAGTCCTCTTGAGTACCATTTCTACTTGGCCTTTCGCTGGACGAATGCTGAAGGCCACGCCGTCGCATACATCCCAACAATTGGTAATGCTCACAACAACATGCTGAGCGCGGTGAACCTGGCTCCAATTGAATGACCCCAATCACTAAGTGAGGCCTGTACCCATGACTGCACAGATTCAACGACTGGCCGCCCGCGGTTTTGTGGAGGCAAACTTAAGCCAGCTGTCCGCCGATGTCCTCCATTGGAGAAAGCACGGAAAGCTACCACCGAGCAGCTTGATGAATGAGCTGGCCAGCATTTGCATGGCTTTCGCAGTCGAGGGTGATGAGTTCCAGGAAGCTGAGCGGATGATCATCCAGATCGCACTTGGATATTCATCACGCAAAACGTCAGCACAAGGCGAGAACGAGGTGACGACATCAGCACCCACTGCGCCTGAGGATCTGAGCGAGAACGACGCTTACAAGAGCCTGCTACCTAAGCTCCTGAGCCTAGCCGACATGATCGACGACATGTCGGATGAGGAGTACCGTAGCTGGCTGAATGCCCTGCCTAAGGAGGAGTTTTTTGAGTTTATGGGATTGGACGGCAAGGATGCGTTCCGTGCAGCAGTGGCTGAGGCACGAGCCCTCTCACCCCGGTAGCACCCGAAGTAAGTCCCTGTAGGCTATTTGCTCTATCCCTCTCAACGCCTGATTACAAAAGGTCAGGCTTGAGGTCACACGAGCCTGCTGAATTTCGATGCCTACGTCCGGAATGGAATGCACTCCCCCTGGGTTATTATCTGGAGCTCGCTGTCAGTGGGTGATCCCCCAATGAGCTACGTTGAAAATGTCCTACCTCGCACTGATGAAATCAATTCGCTTCTTGCCGAGGTTCTCGCGGGGACCGATATAGACCTTAGTTCCATCATCACCACTCACCAGTGTCTCGTGGCCATAGATCAAGCGCGCCGGCCCTTCCCGGTTGACCCATCCCAGGTCGACACGGAGCGAAGTCGGATTAATGCTGCAATCCGCCTTGTTTGCTTGGTTGCACTTACCAATGCGTCCGCGCTGCCAGGCTTGGTCAACAAAGAAGCTGCTCGCCTCTTTCGCGACTTTGCAGATGGTGTTCCCGTTACAACTGATCGGTTGAAGCGTCACCAGGCGCTGGGCAGGCTTTCCGTTGTTCCCACGTAGTGCCGTGATATTGGGTCTCACCGAGCAGTGTTACCCGACCACTCCATTCCTACTTGAGGAATCCTATGACCGACAAGCCTAAAGTTTACGTCGAGCCTTTTTACATGCGCCGGCTTGGCCCGGAATTGTCCAAGATCCTTCGGGATCAATTGGATTATTTCGGACCTCGCCTGATTGTTGGTACTGATCGTGCGACCTTCACGCCTGGCTTCGCTTTTGAAGGCATGGTCAGCAATGCCTATCGAAAACGCTCGCTAACGAAGCTCAGTGATCAACCCAGCGGAGATATCTGGTTCTCTATTGCTATGGATACGACGCCAGATGTTTGGGCCGTAAAGTACATCCAGGGTGAAGGCTCCCTGGTACAAGTAGTCACGCCGGCGGCCGAACTGTGCTGGGTGCACGAAACGCGCGGACTCGCAGAAACGGTGATGCGACCACTGTTCATCGATTGGGTGTTACGCAAAGGGCTTACTCGAGAGTTCGGGGTTGGGTATGCTGACCACCTCGAAACCGATGAGGAATACCGCCGTTACAGCCGAGGCCTCATCCTTCTTTACCAGACGTTCGGCATTCGATCTCGTTGAGTGCCCCCGGTTAAACACTATCAGGACTCAAATGTTCTCCGAACAACCTCAACAACCAATTGCAGCGACCAAGAAATCCATTTTTGCCAGCACTTGGTTCTTCATCCTGGCAACCGGCTGCGCGATTTGGGCTGGTTCTAAGAGCTCAGATTATTACTGGCAGCACTCTGAGATGAGCGCACGGCAGTACGCGATGGTTTGGGATGGATACCAAAGGCTTTCCCCTGAAGGTCAAACCAAGTTCGGCTCAGTGCTGCTCAAGGGCTTCCTGCTGAAGCCTGAACTCTCGGCGATCACCGATATCGCGCTGCAGGAGCGTGACTCTTTCTCCATCAGGGCAGGAGATACCGGAGAAGAAGCCGAATCTGTAACCCATCAGATCTATCGGTTTTATGCGGGAATTCCTACTGTGTCGATCGCCAAAGATAAGCTGCTGGCGTCACTAGCGGCGCAGGGATCTGCGAAGCCAGAATGAGACGTTCCATAGGGCATTCTGAACTCTGAAACCAGCTTGTATCTCGTACTATCAGCCAATAACACCCTATCTGGGTCAACCCACTCCCTCACTCAAATCAAAACTCATTGAGAGCGAGGGGTGATGATTCGTATCAAGCCCACCATGGCTCCATGGGAACCGGTTCACCTTCCTCGATAGCTTCACTGTGCTGGGAGTTAAACGCCCGATATCGCTCAAGATGCTCTTGGCAGAAAGCTTCTAGCTCTGCTTTGGGCAGTCGAGGTGAGTAGACCAGGTCTGTAGACCCATCGAGTTCGGCAATGATCGCCGTACCGTCCCCGAAGTCATGGACTGAAGACCCTACGTAATCCATGGCGCGAGTTGCAGCCGTATCGGAGAAGTCTACCAAAATTACTGCTTGCTCGATTGGCGCGGCCGGCAGGTGAACTTGACCATCCTTTTCATAAGCTGGGGCTGCTACGGTGACCATGCTGCCTGCAACGATGACCTGATCACCCTCGACCAGGCTGAACACATCGACTTGATGAAAGCGGTCCCATTTGAATTGACTGACTTGCATGGGTGACTCCTGCAATTGAAGAAGACCTCCAACATAAAGCACAGCAGCAGTACAGCAACCCAAAACCCTGTTACCGAATATCGATACATTCAGCGTCCTCCCCGACTGCATCCAGTTTCGTCATTTCAAAAGCGGGTATGTAATAGGGGATGGGGCTTTGGCGGCCAGCTTAACTACCTGCCATGGGCTTCTGGCACTGGCAAAGTGACCGCAGCATAAGCATATTCGCATAAGGACATAATTATGGACCTCATCACTGCCCGCCCCGCACTTAACAACGTCGACGTCTTCGTTAAGGGGGTCATGCTCACCTTCCCCTCCCAATTCACGTGCCGTATGGACGTTCTGCAGGCTATCTTTCTGGAGCCTTGTGACGCCCAGCTAGAGGCAGGAAACCCTGACCTCAGCTGCTTCGGTGATCTGCGTACAGAAATGAACTACAGCGATCTGGAAGGACATCGCAGCGACAGTGATATCGTGGAAGCCAACAGTGGTGGTCCTAGCGCAATTTTCCACGCCGGCCGACTAATAAACTACACACGCCTGAGGCAGGACCGAGAACTGGTTGCTGAGTACATCGACGTCCTGGCTATTGAGCATACCCGTGGTGAGAGATTTCCTACATCCAGCAAGCTAACGCAGAGGTTCCGGGCAAATGGGTGCCTACTGGATAGGGTCGACATCAGCACCTTGGATTTGAACTGGGCACTCGCCGCTGAAGAGGTCGTGATAGCTGCTCTATCCGGTCTTGCCTACGAACTCGGGATGACTAGCCCCTTCTACAAAGAGGTGACAGCACCGCCCAAGCCGCTGGCCATATACCGCCACCTCAATGCCTACCTTGAGCAGCTCGATACCGTCACCGGTACCAAAGCGCGCGTTGCGGAAATGGAAATGCTTACAGGCGAGTTGATCGATGAGATCCTCGCCGAGGAACGGTGAGCCCTGATTAAGAGCCTCACCTTGGATTCAATCCACGCCTACGGGTAAAATCTGGTGTCACACGGGCCGAAATGGCCAGTTACGGAGTAACGAAATTGGCTCTCGAATATTGGTTTGAAACCACCCCGCTGCGGGACAGAATTTGGGTCCAATGCAGCGACGCCAGCACTGTCGGACGGTTCAGTGAGAGAGGTATCGACCTTCACAACACTATTACCGAACAGCTTGCTGGCTCGCCAGAGTGCAGGCTCTGTACCCACGGTTCGACCACCGTAGCTGACTGGGCCCTTTTCCGCGAGAAGGTACTTGAGTGGTGGGGGCTGGACATACCCGCCGACGCTATCTCTCCGGAATATTTGAAGCCTGAGACGTCGCCTGCACTTTGAGTGGAACTGCAATTCCTCTCTAACATTCATTCCTCGCCTGGTTCTGGCACACGGTTAAGCCAAGCATCCTGGGATCCTCAAAATCAGGAGGTGCCAAATGTCAGAACCAACGCCAGAAGCAACAACAGTGATGATGGCCCACGCTCTCATCAACACCCTCAAGATCGCAGGCTGGACCCTTAAAGCAGTCTGCAACTACTCTCACGACCGCCACCCGGTTCAAACTGCAGAGGAACTTGAGCCACTGCTTGAATGTTTCGATGTCTGCATTCTCGAGTTCTCACACACCACGTCAAGCGAAATACTGAGCAGGGTGCGGTTCGACAATTTTGCTGAACCCAAAGATCAGGTCTATGGCTGGGCGGAAACCGGGGCCCCTGGTTTTGCTTCCCTGCTTGAGGGTTTCGTCGCAGGTATCCCCACCCTGTTGCTGCAACGGAAACCAGACATTGGACTGGATGCTTTGCAAGTGTCGACGAAGTATTCAGCAGCAGGTGAGCATGGCCTGTATACGAAGGAAGACTGGAGATACGAGGTCTTGAATTGTGACACCTTGCAGGGCTACTGGAACTGGGTCGCTTCGAAAATTGAGTGTGCTCAATCCTAATTCAGCAACCACGTGCGGTCAGGCCCCCGGCATTCCGATCCGACCCTGAGATTCGTAGAGTTGAGGGTCTATCGGTCGCTCACTGAATTTCTGAGCGGGAGGGTTCTGGCACCCTTAATTTCGACGGAATATAGCTCATAAAATCAGGGAGCTAACCGTGAATAATCCTACCTCTACCGCCACATTCGCCCCGAACAAATCCACAGCTGAGGTGTACACCAATACCGGCTCACTCCCTTACGACTACGAGGATTTCGGGCTATCTCGCAGCGAGCTCGTGGCCAAGTTCCTTGAGGCTGGCGAGCACGAGCACTACCTGCGCTCGGACTGGAGCGCAGCAAACCCCGTTGGTGAACAAACAGTCCCCGACTATTGGGACTGGGTAATGGCTCAAATCGCTCAGGACGACGAAGACTACTAAGGCGCATCCACCCCTATAGTAACGGCCAGCCCTGCCGGCCCCTTATCGAATAGCTGGGAAAAGAGCATGAGCTTCAACCGGGAAAACATTTGTTGGCAGTCCAAGGATGGCAAGTGGTCGCTGGCGTTCTATGAGTGCTGGCCTATCAACGATGATGACGATGACCACGATTCTGAATGGGACGTCGAGTACGGGGACCAGTTTGAGTGGGTCTCAACCGGTCACGCCACTGAGGAAGCCGCTCAAAATAGCTGGCATGGCGCGAATCCGGGTGGTGGCTCAGTCATGGAATGGGGCGACGGGAGTGCGAAGGCATGCGAGCAGCTGGATGTTAAAGCGAAGTCCTTTCTGGCCAACCAAATGGAGCAGACCAAGCTGAATAGAAATCGCGGCTGGTGAGGCTTCTGCCACATCCAATCCAGACGGACTATGGGTCATCAACTTCAACTGGTGACCCATATGCAACTCCAGAATCTCAAAGGCAACCTGCTCAGCCTCTACCTCGCTATTGCACTTGAGCCCTCGAAGAAAGGCCTTATTCGCGCCCCGTGGGATGATTGGCAGTGCGACATAATTTTCAATCGCCGCGAGTTTGGACCTTTCGACACCCCAAAAGCTGTCAGTAACCCTAACACCCTCCTCGCCATCATGCCCTTGGTAGCTCAGTGGCAGCTGTCTAGCCGTCCAATCGGCACTGGCCGTTGGTTGGTCGAGACACCTGACGGTCAATCTTACATGGGCTCCAGCCTCGTTCACGCTTACACCTTGGCGGTGATTGGCACCAGCTTGGGGCAGGATCTTCCGGACTGGTATGAGGACCCGAACCTCCACGTTTCCGTCTTCCTGCCACCGTTTAACGTTGAGTACGGCACAGAGGGTCCGAACGCTTCGACCCCTACAGTATTGACTTTCAAGTCCGACAGCCATGAGTGGGCTACCTACGATGAGGCGCTCGCTAAGGCCAAGGCAATGACGGCCGAAGCGCTAGCCTTCAATTACACATGCGATGGGCACTCGTGGGTTCAGGTGCAACTTATGGATGGCACCGTGCACACTTTGTATCAAGGGGCCAGCACCCTTGGACTACCGGCCTGCACGCCCCCTTGAAAGCATTGCGGTACACTTCAACCACGCTGGCGTCGGCAAGACCGTCGCCGGCACGACAAGATTGTGAGGATAAATCAGTGACTCAAACGCTCAAGGCACATCTCTTCAGCAACAAGGCGAACCTGTTTTCCAAGGGTGGCGCTGGTAAGTCATCGGTGGCCGGCATGGTCGCTGCGGAATTCGCCCGCCCGAAAGGGCAATGGAAGCAATACTGGACACGCCACCTGCTCAACCTGTCGCCAGCAAGCCGATTGCCACGTGGTTTCAATCCCAGGCTGGTGGACCAAGTTACGCTGCAAATCGATGCTGACCCTGCTCCTGAATCTAGCTGGATCGACCAGAACAAGTCTGCAATCAGCGAAGCGGTTCAAAAGCTCGCACCGGCCGAGCCTGTGAAGAAACCCACCCGCAAGAAAGCAAAGCCAGCTGAGTAACCAACCCAGTAATTGTGGGGGTGCCTGTCCTTTGAGATAGGCACCCAATTGACTCGCTTTAGCCGCTTCTGCCACACCCCGTAGGGGCTGATGATGACCTCATCGAAACCTAACGGAGAAACACCATGGCAGCGCTCTATGACTTTCGCTTTCTGATCCGAAAAGTCAGCTTCGTCGGGAACCTGGTCATCGCCGCCAGCGGCAGCGATTCAGTCCTCTTCGAGGAATGCAAACAAATGACCTACCGCGACGCCCAGACCCACCTGGCGCATCTGAGCAAAGGTCAGTCCCAAAGCCACTCGGCAATCCTCAGCCTCAAATACCGGGATGACAAAAAGCCCCGCGGCTGGAATGGCAACACTCAGAACAGAATTGACTACGAAGCAACAAGCGCAGCAGCTTGAGGCGTGATTTTAGGCACCTCGGTTTTCGCTGGGGGGCCTTCCCTATAAGGGATAATGTCCTTTCCGCAACTACTGGGGGCTTTCCCTGCTCACCGATGCCGCGCCTGGTCAGACGCCCAGTCACTGATACCCCAGCGGCTTTTGGCCCGCACACGCGCTGCGGAGAATGCAGCCGGACGAGAGTTCGAGGCCATAGATGTTCTGCCAGAAATGCTGCCTTTCAGCTGATCTTGCCCTTTACCACATACAGTATAGGAGTCCGCCGTGA
The DNA here is from genome assembly GCF_030263855.1 of Pseudomonas sp. ChxA. NCBI lineage: Bacteria > Pseudomonadati > Pseudomonadota > Gammaproteobacteria > Pseudomonadales > Pseudomonadaceae > Pseudomonas > Pseudomonas sp. ChxA. The sequence goes on along the minus strand of NZ_JARPMK010000005.1, from coordinate 280,747 downwards.
CAACCTCCTCAGAGACTCAAGAGCATCGTCTCGCCATCGCCAACTCATTTCTAAACGCAATTGCCAGTCATGGCCGGCAGTTCTTCCTGCACAAAGCCAGCGGACGGATTGCAGAACTGAGCCTACACAACGAACGCGTACTGATCCTGGACGAGTACACCCAGAAAGTCGTTGATACGCACAGCGATGGAAGCTGGCCAGACTTCTGCCATGGGGGCGGATTGAGGGACTTCGTGCGGGCGATCCGTGACTTTGTTCTGTCGGGGGATCAGATCCGACATCAGTATTTTAAAACAGTCCCACCAGGTGAACGCGAGTTCAATTATTGGGGGTATGACAACGCTTCACTCGACCTAGTCCGAGAGGCTGGCCAACAGCTTGGAATTGTTACTGCAGGATCTTCCTGACCCGGTTCTGGCACGAGTGCATCTCGGCATATTGTTTTCGAAGGGCTGACTTAACGATCAGCCACCCCATCCTTTAAAACCGAGTTGAGCCAATGACTTCAGCAACTACGTCCGTAGACAGCAACGACAGCGACCATTCACTGAATACACTCCAGGCCCTAAAGCTGCTGTGGCCTTCACTGAAGCAGACAGTGGAGCCTTTTCTCATTGCCTCACCGGAAGTCGATAGAAGCGCCGCCGAAAGCTTCCTCGCTATGCTGAACTCAACTCACATTGCGGAGCCCTCCAGCCCGGCCGCATGGGATATCGAGGGCTTCAATCACTGCATCAGTCAGGGTTCCAAGGCGATACGCCAGCTGCTGAATGATGGGCCCTCTGCAGGCGGATGTCAGTCCTTCAACGCGGAGCACTGCATTCAGATCGCAAATGAGTTAGTGCATCAGGTGGATATCAACCGAAAGGCATGCACCTCAGGTAATCGGGCTGGCGTTACTATCCGTCCCGTTCAGGACAGCTCGAATTCAACTGAGCAGGGCCGCTCTGTCCCTGCTTACAAGTTCGATCGTCTGGTTCAGCATGCGAAAGCGCAGGATAAAACGATCGCCCGACTGCAGGCTGAGCTCAACCTATACCGCCTGTACCAGAGTGATGAGCCTTCCATCTGGGTCTGGCAAGGTGATGGAGAAGACCACCCCGAATCACTGGGCTGCCCAATTCTGATCCAGCCGGCCGACCTCAAGGCCATCATTGATGCCCCTTCAGACGAAGGCTTTGTGCTGCGAGCTGCAATGCACCAGGGCCGCCTTGGACGTGTGCCACTTAATTCGCGCTACTACCTGGCAGAGTGCGAGAAATGCGGGTGGCTTGGCAGTTCACAAGAGTGTGCTTCCTCGCCATCTGCATCGGGAGACGATGGAATTCCATGCCCCTGCTGTTTCCGAGACGAGCTGAGCGAGATCGATACGGCACGGGCTTTGGAGCTTCTTCAACTTGTCGTTTTCGGTGCCAAATCGAGCATCGGGTGTCCTTCCTGATCCGTAGTCGTCATTAGCATGGAATTTGATCCGGAATTCCATAACATGGTTTTGGGTTGCAGAGAGGGCGCTATTCTTCAAAATGAGGCATCACTAGTTCATTGAGATCCTCACATGGAAAGCAACCCAACAATATTTGCAGCGGCATCTGATATCACTGTCGATGCGAGCGAGCGTGGGCCGATAAGACTTTTGGCTCCGGGTTTTGCTGTTGAGATCGCAAGCGGCTATGGCAGCCTCAGCTACTCACTCCGCTCTCTGGACGAGGTAGATACCCGCCAAGGGTACGAGCAACCTCTCTCTTACGTGGTTGCCGACCACTCCGGCTCGAAAACAGTTGCTCATTTCACTACCCGTGAAGAAGCAGACAAGCTGATCGAAATGATATCTGTAGCTCGCGACCTGGGTGCAAAACGCAAAGCCGAGGATGAAGCCGAAGCTCGCAAAAAGCTGAACCCTTTCCGGAGAACCCTGTTCAATATCGCTGAAATGTTAAGCGCAGCAGTGCTGATAGGCTTCATCGGTTCTGGTGCAGCAAACATAGGTTGGAACGTCGCGTCGCCATTTGTCTCCCGAATCACCGGCGTTCCAACACCAGCCGAGCAATACTCCATAGATCGGACAGACTCCCTCGACCAGATCAAAGCTGCCGTTCAAGCAGTACCGTTGATTATGAAGGAAGTCAGGAACGCCCGAGTGAATGAGCAATTTCAGAACCTCGTTGATACATCCGACGCGCAGGTCAGAAGTGAGTTGATCCGAATGCAGATGTTGCCGTCTACAGAGGCTGATCGAGAAACTCACGACCGCAAGCAGATGCTCGAGCACATCCCACCTTACGCTCGTACGCAAGAGCAAGCGGCTGAGCTGGATGCTGCGCAACCTGCAACCGAGCAATAGGTTTGGGGGGCCGGCGATTCAGCCTCGCTGGCTTTTGGCACGACCGAATCACGATGAACATAAGGTCTCACTGATTCAGGAGGCCCTATGAAGCCAATTCAACTGCTCGTTATGAAACTCTGCACTGGCCCCAAAGCGTTGATCATTGAGCTTCCTGCGGAGCAAGAAGCCTCGTGCCTTCAAGCAAGCTTCCTCACTGTCGCCCTGAACATCTTGGCCGAGACCGGGCAAGCAGTCGCTGTCGTTGAAAACGGTGAAATGCGCCACTGCGCCCTTCTCAGTCCAAAAAACAATCTTGTGTTGGACTCCACGGGGATTCGCCCGCTCGAGCAGTTCAACGAGTATTGGCAGCGTATGACTGTCGGCAAAGCGACCATTCAGCAAATGACCATTGCAGACCTTGTATCGCTTTGCCCTCCCGAATCTGGTTTTTTCGCCCGCGCGCTGTCGAGCTTCGAGAAGGTCGTCGTGAAGCACTTGCCAATTACGGCGCTGGCACCGGCGATCGTTGGCTATCAAGTTCACAGCCGTGACCAAGAGCATTGGGCTGATCGACCCAGCTTTGAGATCCTCTCAATGGAAATGGCTCATCAAGATTTGGTCGAGGCCCGGGGGTCGCAACCCGACGCGGGCTGGTTGATGGTAGCGATCCTTGATGGAGACATTGAGGCCCCAACTTTTGCCTGACATAACTGATCGTTCGCGTTCCTCCCCTGATTAACTCCTTCAAGCACGATTCACCATATGCCACCTAAACAACCGACTGCCGATTCTGTGCCTCAAGCAGACGACATCAGCACTTTGATGTCCAGGTTTGGGCCAGACACATTCCAACGATCGGGATACTGGATCACAGGACGGCACCGACTTGCGTAGCTGAAGTGATCAATTTTTGGGGGTTCTGGCACACCATGACATGACTGAAGATGACTTATCACTCAACTACAGGAAGTCCACACATGGCTAACTCTCTCACCATCATCCTCACCGAATTCAAGACCCTCGGTACTACCGAGACCCACTGCGGCTACATGGCCATGGACGATGGAGTCGAAGCTTGCTGCCGGGTTTCCGATACGTGGGAAGGCTTCAAGAGCAACTACCCCACCCTTGAGTCACTGATTGATCAAGTGATGGGGGAGCAAGTCTTTGAGCACCTGCAGGTGTCGTACACGGTTCAGGGCCTGGATATCGAGGTAGATGGAAATCACGGAATGTGCGAGCTGAAAGGAATCAGTGTGGTGGGGGCCGAGTTTCTTTACGGCCCGAACGCTGCGCTGGCCGCCTGACCGCTTGAATTGAATGAGCCCTCCCAACGTGGAGGGCTTTTGCTTTCTCGAAGGAAAATTTCATATGTTGCCGCTTCTGGCACACCTTAGGTGACAGGAAAATGAGCCCATTCTGAAATTCAACGGAGACTCATTTATGAAACCCACCTACACCTGGACTAATCAAGCTCTCGCGCTCCTCGGTACTGATACTGATCGCGCTGTAGCCGCAAAGCTTGGGATTACCATTGGTGTCGTCTCCAGCAAGCGTACTCGGCTCAACATCAAGCCATCCCGGTCCAAGGGTGCCCCGGAGCATGGGGCGCTTCCAGCCGCGCCTAAGGCTGCTCCCAAAGAACAATCTACACCCAAGGTCAAGTTCTGGACGGTTGATCGAATCAAACTCCTCGGCACTAAAAGTGACTATGAACTCGGCAGGATCTGGGGCGTGAGCAATAAGCGTGTCACTAAAAAACGGGCTCAGCTGCAAATCTCGGCTTTCAACACCCACGCCCGCATTGAGTGGACTGAAGACAAAATTAAGATGCTCGGCACCATGCCGGACAAGACGCTGGCCAAACTACTTGGGGTCAGCCGGAGCTGCGTAACCCTTCGTAGAAGTGAACTTAAAATCCCTGCCCTGGTAACTCAACAAGAAGTGGTATGGACTGAGGAAGGCCTCAGGTTGCTCGGGACGATGTCCGATAAAGACGTCTCTTCAGCGATAGGCATCTCGAGCAGCTCCGTTGCCTACAAGCGCCAGCAACTTCAGATCGGCGCTTTCGTTGGTGGTCGGGCCAGTAGCTGGACACCCGAACGTGATGCAATCCTCGGCACGATGACCGATCGGGAAGCTGCAGATCAACTGGGCGTAACCCTACAGACAGTAATGTTGCGGAGGAACGCATTGAGCATCGAAGCTCAGACCCCAAAACCTAGGCATCAGTGGACTGAAGCACAGGTGCAAAGACTAGGTACCGTTCGAGACTCCGTGCTGGCCACAGAGATTGGGGTTTCGCTCAACGTGATTGGCAACAAGCGCAATCAACTCGGCATTGAACGCTTTGCCGCTTGAGCCCCTCGACAATCTCAATAAGCTGCCCGCTGGCGCACCAAGGAAATGAAATGGCACCCTCGACCGAGGAACTCCTCAAGACTCTTCAGGAAATGCACCCGGAATTGAAGTGGGGCACTTACCCTCTCAGTGATTACGACATGTACGCAGAACTGGATGCGCCCGAAGTGCTCGTGTGCTTCGGCAGCGAAGACTTAGATCTGGAGTACGGACTGGTTGACCCCTGCTCGACCTTCACTGGAAAACGCTGCCTCCCGGCACACTGGGGGATCTCTGGCGAAGCCGCCGAAATGATCCAGGCCCACAACAAGGTGTTTGTTTCCAAATACCCGAACTTTGACGGACCAAGGGCCAGCGGCGAAATTCGCGAATCTTAATTTTCAAGAGCTTCTGCCACGCGCAACACACTATGACAATGATGACCATCAACTAAGAGGGCGCATCATGCGAAATCAACCAGATTCAGCACAAACACTGAGAGGGGCGAAGGATGTTGGATCACTTGCCCCCCTGGATCGCATCCGCTTGCGCGCTCAACTGGGGATGGCCGACGATGTCACTGCATCTAACATCCGTCGAGCCACAGCACTGCTGATTCAGCGCATTGCCGACTACTACACAGTCATCCAGTACACGGGCCCTTCCTACGTTTACGGTAGGGTCAATAGCGATTACCCCTCAGCTCTCAAGGCTACCGCCAGTCACAACTACATGGATGGCTCTTGGAGTTATCGAGAGATGACTCCTGCTCATCCGACCTGCACGAATGAGTCACTCTTCAATGAGGCTGGCTGGATGTGCATCGACACAGCATGCCGCCTGGCCGCCTGGGAGATGTCTGAAGAGGTACCAGAGGCTCGCCCGATCCTCGACCAAGCCCGATATGCGGTGAAATCCCTTTGCGAGGCACGTGAAGTCTCAGAGTTGAACTGGCAATCATCGCGCCGGCGGTTGGGGACACCGGGCATTCAAAAGGTCATCAAGCGCATCACCGCAAAGCTCCGATTCGTCCGAATTGGCAAGGGTGCAGTCAGGCCGGTCGTCATCCCACAAGAGTTGATCTCAATGGTCAACTCTTACCGGAATATCACTGATTGGTCTGCTGAAGATCAACAAGTCGCACTCGCCGGGTAACGGCATTTTATTCACCCACTTAACGCAGGTATCAAACATGAGCAGGATTTGGACGGTAGTTCGTTTCCCAAATGGCAGCTGGAGCTATGGCGGGTCGCCAAGCGATCCTGACTATTCGGAGTGCGATATCTACTCAATTGAAGCTGTCAGCCCTGAGGCGGCAGTCAAGTCGGCTCAGTCAAAACGCTCTGCGAGCCTTCGCAAGGCAAAACGGCAGGCCGATAAGGATGCATCACCGCCGGCAGCACCTATCTGCTAATTCTGCGGGATTGTGGCACACAGAACATGGCCACAGAATTACTCCATCAAGCAATGACTTGGTAACAACTGAGGAGGCAGAGACCATGCTGAAGAGCGTCAAGAGAGTGTTGGCCAGGGCGTTAGACCGAGCAGGCCTTGCCGTGGCATCTGCGGAGCACGCGTATAGCCACTTCGGTGACGATTTCACACGCTGGACGGTGTGCACGCATTGGGCGGAAGGTTTCTTTGAAGGTCTGGCCATGGGAATGAAAGAAGTGCGCTCCCACCAGCCCTCCTTCAATCCCGATTACCAGCCAAGCGTACGATTCAAAGTGGCAGGCAACAATCTGCTGGTTGAAGTGGACTTGTCCACCGCCGACGGCACCGTTAAGCCGGTTCTGAGCACCCTGAGCTACGGCGAGGCAATGGCTGCCGCATCGGGACTGAAAACGCTGCGCGGTACCGGTGTATTTGCACTAAATGACGAACAAGCTGCCGCCTTCATTCGCGCCACAGAAGAGCTCAAGGCTGCCCGTATCTACGAACCACCAAGGTCGCACAGCACTACTCGCCCGGCCACTCGATAACTGACACAGAGGAACACAATATGATCCAGGCACCAACCATCAACACTCAAGCGGCTCAAACCAACCTGACAGCCATCGCAGCCTGCATGGACGAAATGGCAATTCAGATGATTGAATCTGCCGACGTCCTGCGCACATCGGCAATGACCAGCGTCATCGGTAACTCGATTGCAGTGACCGTGAGCGGCATGAAGGATCGTGCACATCAGATCCAGGGTATGACTGCCGAATTCCGCCTCTCCGGTGACATGGCAGCTTTCGATGCAGCCTGCCAGCTGGCAGGCTGGCATCCAGATCCACAGGCACTCGAAAACCTTCATGGCGGTCATTGACTGTGTGGCGTGAGCCCGCGCAGTCCGTATTACTCGCTGCTAACCCGTGGGTGAAGGTATGCGCCCTGGCTTTGACTTGGCAATTTGGTGGGTTGGCCGCTTGAAACAAGCCTGCGAGAACCTGCTCGATTGCCAATATTAGAATTCAATTTCCGGTGGCATCGCCGCCATCTTTTAGATATACCTGTTCCTAACGCAGCCACCAGGATTGGCTGGGGGCATCCGCCTCCCGGCAAAAAAAATGAGTAAAACCGGAATTCTCGACAGCAAGGACTTAGCTAGAGGGGTCGATATCGCTTCATCTCTGGACTTGAGATTCGAATCCAGGCGAGAGAGGCGAAAAGCGCGGATCCACCTGACCCTAATCATCGCAACAGCTGCAGTGACCGCAGTTAATCTGCTACCCGGGTTCCAGGCACCACTGATCTGGGCCGGCTGCGCAGTCTCAGCTTTACTCCTCGCTCGCAGACTCCCCACGGTACGATCCTCACTTCGCAGGACGGCGGCCACCAAAGAATCAGCTCTTCAGATCCAGTCTCTCCTGATTGAGTCTGGCCATGACGAGCAAGCTTTCGCATTCAAGGTCTCCAAGTTTCAACCCAAAATGCGTGTTCGGGTTGTTACGGTCACCAAGGACAACTGCTTATCACTACGTACCTACAGCGTGATGCCGGGCTCAACCGCAACGCTGGAAATTGAGAACCGCCAGGTCTACGTCAAGAGCTGGCTGGGTAAGACCTTTGGAGATAAGTGGACCCAGCTGGCACAGGACCGCGGTATCTCCACTCCGAGGGCTCGATCTCCTCAGCTCAGATTTAAAAGCCACCCAGCAAACACCCCTGGAATGACTCATTAATCATGGACTAATGCTTCCTGAATTATTCCCACTAGGTGGTTCTGGCACATGCTGGGAGACCTGATGATGGCTCCATCAACTTACAGATGGAGTCATCACTTGAACCAGCTAATCAATCTCGCCACCCGCGAAGGCATAAGCTCTGCTGAGCTATTCGCTACCTTTGACTCCGACATCGCCGGCGAGACCTTCACCTTCGCGATTCATCGTCACCTCTCCTCCAGCACTCACATCAAGGTATCTGAGCTGCACACCGGTATGGGTGTTGCTGAGATCCCCTTTGAAGCCCTGGTACCTACAGAGTCGCCAGTCTTTGTGGACACTGAGCTTGCTTTGCAGGGCCAGAACGCCCTTGAGCAGCTCATCAGTAACCGTGGCGAGCAACTGGTCGCCAACGTTCTGATCAACAATCGGTTGGTTGCACAAGTGCTCAACGAGCGCGGGCAAATGCATTGAAGGCCACTCGACTGTGGGTACCTGAACCAGCGGACGCATGGATTGGCTACTGTCGGTATGAACCTAGTGCAGGCGGGTGCGTTACTCACTTATTTCGCTCCGCCGGGACAACAAGCCTTTGCGGCGTAACCCTGACTGAAGACACAGGGCAAAACTATGCCGTAGCCGGATCTGTCAGCTGTAAGCGCTGCACCAGGATCATGGTGAATGCGCTGAGCACGTCCAAAACATCCTGAAATTCGGGAACCTGTTTTGGCTGGCGTTTCGGCTCCATATCAATACTATTTAGCCACTAGGCATACGGAATAATGATATTTCGGGGTGCTGGTGGCACGCACAAACAAGCCTAAAACTGTGCGACATGAGCCGAACTCGACGGCATGAAAAGAGGAACACATGATGACCACACCCAAGCTAGCACCCTTCAATAGCCGCACAGCTGACAAGTTCGTTGTCCGCCTCCCTGACGGAATGCGTGAGCAGATTGCCGACATAGCCAAAGTACACCATCGAAGCATGAACTCCGAGATCATTGCCCGCCTGGAGACTAGTTTGGCGGAAGAATCCCAAGCAGCCGCAATTCAGGTTGATGCCTCCAGCCTGACTGCAGGCGAGAAGCAACTCATTAAGGCCTTCCGGAACATGCATGGCCCGCACCAGAAAGCCATTCTGGAATTGATGACCATCAAGCCGGCATTAACCGAAGTTTCCCAGTCGCGCGTTGCCTAACACCAACTCGCACAAAGCCCGGAAGAACCTCGTAAAACGAGCTAGCTCCGGGCTTTTTTATGTCTATCAATCGCCACCACCGACGTCCCGCTCAGAAATAAGGAGAAAGGTATGGACCACGATTTAGAGCACTGTGACAATTGCTGGACCGAACTCGAAGCTTCACAAATTGGACTGTGTGATAGCTGCCAAGGCGAAGAAGGAGTCATCGCTAAGGACGCAGGGCCCTCCGTAAACATCATCAAAGCGGCTTTTCGAGACGCCAGCTTTTTTTCCCGGCCAGACACCAGATTTTCCAAGAAAGCACACATCGTGCTGGATGGTTCAAATCCCGCCTGTGGGCTTCGAACAGTGCTTTGTGACAAAGAGCCAGCAGTGGGAATTTCAAAGTTCCTCCGGTGCCAGCGAAAGGGTTGCTGTGAGCACTGGCCGACGGCGGTTCCGGAGGACAAGGAGTTCCATTAGGCAATTCACCTCAAGGGCTTCTGCCACATGAAAGACCAGTTGACCATTGCTCCATTAACTAACTGGAGCAAGTCCTGATGAAAACAGCACAAGCCACCCCCCTAAACCTCAACCAGGCCTTTCATCTCTATAACGCTCAAGGCGTTGTCCGAAATGTGAGCGCTCGAGCTCGGGTTTGCATTCAGGGCCGATCGGAGCAATTTGTTAAGGTCATCCTTCTCGCTGATTACACAACCTCCTATTGGGATCCTAAGCTCGCAAGCGCATATGCAGTTGCTGCAACGTTTGTCCTCGACGGGATTTCCGAGCGTTCCTATCAAAAGGCTGTAGACCATGCCATTCGACAACACGGGCGAGGCCCAAACGGCCAAAGCCAACGCTCTGAGATGCAGGCGCTGTGTGACTTGATCGCGAGCGGGAGCGCGGTGTGCATCCAGCGGGATGTCGACCTGATCACCACCCTGCAGCAATGCAATCTGCTTGTTCCTGCAATGGAGGCCACTTTGGCTGCTATCCCAGCCCAGACTATGTACGACGCCGATCGTACTGTTGCTGGGATCAAGGGAGAGTTCACTGCTGATCACGTATCGCAGCTGGTAAGCATCACCATGGGTGAAGGCACCACTAACTTCTCCCGCGAGCGTCTCGAACAGGAGTCCAAAGGCGGCGAGCATGCCAACTGGCGGTTCGAACAGAACAAAGTGGCCGCGTAGAGCATACCAGGGGGCCCGGCGCCCTCCCCAAATCAGGGAGGTCTTCATGCGCAAGCATCATCCACCGTTCGCCAAGCACGCCCCGCACATCCAGGCCGCTCTCGATCGTGCCAAACAAGAAAAGGCCGATGGCGTGATATCAGGTTTTCGACTTGTGCATGATGGTGCACAGCTGCTGCCAAAGGCCGGCGGCTTCACATACGGCCGAATCGGCTTTGAAGACGAAACACCCATCCAAACAACTCGGATCAAGACTGTTGGTGCCGATATCATCACGACGGACAGTGGTCGTCGCTATGTCATCGCCGATTACCACGACGACGCCGCTGCCGATCTTAAAGCATTGAGAGCCAACATCCGGAATCGAAAGAAGAACCCAACATTGGTTCTTGCGAGCTAGAAAACCCGGGTGAATTAAATCTGTTCCGCCCGCTTCTGGCACACGTTGGACGCTCTTCTAATAGGGGTATCAACTAATCAGGAGCGCAACATGGAACACATCATCACCCCAGGCAACAAGTGGATTCCCGCGGCGAAGATCGTTGCAGAGACACCAACCACGGGTGACGAGAGCGGCTTCTACAAGCGCTTTGCTGGCGGCATCCTCTTCTACTCCCTGGATGGACAGGTCTTTGCCTGCTTGGTCACCAATCGGCATGGAGAGCGCTTCTTCGTTACGGCCACTGCGAGGGTTGAGGGCATCTTATTCATGCACAGCACCTGCAGCATCACGGAAAAGAAGTTAGGGCTGACTGGACTGGGCCTTCGGGCAGAGCTTGAGCTCGCTTCCAACATCGTCGATGAACTGGACTTCCTCAAGGCTAACGGCACCATGCTCAAGCTTGGTGTGACCTTCGACCAGTACGTTGCCATGGCCAACCGCGAGACAACCACGCAGGAGTGCCTGGCAGCATTTCATGAGGCTGGCCTCACAACTGAACTGCAAGGGATTGAAGACGACGGCTACCTTCTGGCAACACGTCTGGGCCGCACCATGCTTCACGCCGCTGGCTACCAGAATGCGAGCGGCATGTGGGTAAAGACGCCAGACAAAATCGCAGCCTAAGTCCACGCGGGGGATTCTGGCATGCCTGAATCCCATTCAATCTTCAACTTCTAGCCATCCAGAAAGTGAGCCAATCATGAAATATCTGTTCTGCAACCGCGTGAACTACACCTGGGCCGGGTTCGTACTGAGCATTCTGTTATCGAACGTTGCCGTCCTCGCCCTGCTGCATACCGGTCTGATTCAGGAAGCGCCGAACGAAACCGTTGCATTGGTTTTTGCATCTTTGGTCGTAACCCCGCTGATGCAGCTGGCTCGCAACACTGGTATCCCGATGCCGACAAAAATGCGAAATGGTCACTTACTTGGGCCGATGCACGCATCTTCATGCTGGCCTTGCTGATGGACTGCCTGGCGCGCAGTAGTGCAGCTGCGCTGCTTAGCATGGTGAGCTCTGTTGACCCCTTAACCCCGGCGCTCACCCAGGGCTTGTCTTGGGTAGCTTATGTTGTGGCCGCGGTCCTGATCGGGCGATATTTGACCCAGCGTATTCAACCGGCGCCGTTGCTTGCTAAAGAAACCCGAGTTTAGAGGGTTTTGATCCCCAGTTTGGGTAGCACTCAGAGCGCCTGGGTCAATAGACTGAGCCGAACAGCAATTTCATTTTCGACACCGACTTCCGGGAACTGGAGGAACAAACCATGAAGGATTGGGTATCTTGGGATCGTAAAGGCCGCCCAGTAACTGGCTTGATTGATGTCCGCTACAACGACGGAAAGGAGTTTTTCAAGAAGCTCGCAGAGGATTGCTATTGGGGCACCGACAGCCTAATCGCATTCTGGCGCAAGGCTTAGGATCCTCAAGTTCGCGCGACAATCCCAATCTAGTTGAAGGTGGTTCTGGCACACCCAGGCTCACCCCACAATCCCCTCATCAACTTCTGAGGGAACTAAAAATGCAACTGATCGACAACATCAAACGCTCCATTCAGGCTGGCATCGCTCTGAAGAACTTCAAGGCAGCGAATGGAATGGATGGCCGCATGTGGTCGGCCGATTTGATTATCAATGGAGTAAAAGTCGGGCATCTGGTGGACCAAGGTCTGGGACACCTCGATACGTCATGCACTGACGAGTGCGGTATCAGCTGTGTGCTCTGCACTCAAACAATCAGGCTACGACCTAGCACCGGGAGACGACTTCCCTCTGCCCGTACCTACCAATGACTTCGGTTTTTTTGAGGAAGCTATTGGGCTTATGGCCGCAGAGTTGGAGGATTTGAAGGCTCTGAGGAAATCGATCAAGCAGAAGATTGTGTTTGAGCTGAGCGACGGTAAAACATACGAGATTAAGGCCGCATACACCTCGATGCTTGGCGAACTTGTACGCAAGGAACATGGCGACAAGCTGACATGCATCATCAATGAAGAGCTTGCCGCTCTCTAAGTAGACTGCCCGCCGGGACGGCGGGCCACCACTCTCTCCAGGAATGCAACATTGAACACTTCAACACTATCTACCAAGGCGGCAGCCCAGATCCCGATGGTCCCGGGATCGAACCTCGATGCTTATTTGACCGTGATTCACTCGATACCAAACATGAGTGCCGAGGAAGAGCGACGTTTGTCTGAGCGACTTGTAGAGCACAATGACATGGACGCAGCGCGCCAACTCGTTACATCCCAGCTTCGCTTTGTCGTGCATATCGCGCGAAGCTACTCAGGATATGGGTTGCCTTTAAGCGATCTGATCCAAGAGGGCAACATCGGGCTGATCAAAGCCGTGAAGCGATTCAATCCCGCAGCTCAGGTCAGACTCATCACTTTCGGAGTCCACTGGATTCGCGCAGAGATCAACGAGTTCATTATCCGCAACGGTCGAATGGTTCGCCTGGCGACCACGAAGGCTCAGCGAAAGCTGTTCTTCAATCTGCGCAAGCAACCCCGGTCCCGCAACTGGCTTACTGCCGATGAGACGAGGCACATCGCCGACACCCTCAATGTGAGCGTACTCGACGTTAAGGAGATGGAGACGCGCATGGCAGGGAACGACACGTCGTTTGACCCTGCCGCAGATGCAGATGATGAATCGGCATACCTCACCCCGGCCCATCAGATTGGAGACCACCGTTACGATCCTGCCCATCAGTACGAGAGTGAGGCCGACACTTCGACAGATGATTTGCATGAGGCGCTCAACAGTTTGGACGAGCGCAGCCGAGACATACTTGCGCAGCGATTCCTTTCGGAGAGCAAAGCGACACTCCATGACTTGGCGACCAAGTACAACGTATCAGCTGAGCGTATCCGCCAAATCGAAAAGCTGGCCCTAGCCAAGCTCAAGGTCGCCATTCCTCTGGCAGCGTAACCCTGAAGGTAGACTCAAATTGGAAATCAAAGACAAAATTCAGTTGGCAAATTGGCTCAGGAGCGGTGCCACCTTGGCGGAAGTCGAGCGCTCGCCTACAACAGGCCGGGTGGGTAATCGAAGGTTCAGCTCACGGGCTGTGCGAGCCTTCACGTTACTCTGGACATGGTCAGCGCCTCGCTTCGGGGGGCATGCGGGGCTTGTTCAGGACAACTTCTATCACCGATGCGGGCATAACGCCCTGGTACGGCGCCGCGGAAGAGCACTGGCAATAGCCGCCAAGCTCTCGGCTTAAACCTACCCACTTCTGGCACGCGGGGCTCCGACTGAGAATTACGGTTCTCACAAAAGGAGCCCCAGGATGAACAAGGTTACGTTCTCTCCAGATGCCCGCCTGAACATCACTATCATCACAGCGGATGAGTGCAAAGGCATCTATGGCATTGCCAATTACGGTGGCCGCCGGCAACAAACCCCAGTTCAATGGGTACCTTCTGAGCCAGCGCTCCAGACCTAACAGGTCAACTTTCACCTATCAGGATCAAAATGCTCCGAAGGTCATGAAGAGATCGACGGTGACACCTGACGCGAGCTTGAGGCGAACGGCGAGCGATGAATTCCTCAGCCTGCTACTCAAAGGGTAATGCGCCGAGGAAGCGGCCAACCTATGTAAGGCCACGCTCTGACAGCTCTAGCTTCATGTTGGTAGCCCCAGGTTCAAGCCAGGCTTTAATGCAAAGTCCTTCGCTGCACGCGTGTAAGCTAAGGCCATGTGCCAAGACAGAAGTCAGGAATACCTCATGTCCGATCCAGCCGTAGCAGCCGCGCTATGCCTCTTGCTTACCTGCACGCCCGCACTTGCCCAGAACCCAGCACGGGGTTGCGTTCTGCTTAACCCTGTTCAGCCCAACGTAGTCACAGCCAAGGATTTATCGTCAAAAGATCTTTGCACCCGCGACGGGAAGGCCATAAGTTCGGTCAGCGTCGGTAACTCCCAAGCTTGGGAAGGCAAGCTTGTACCACCCTATAACCGCGTAACCATGCGGGCTAAAGGCGAACCCGTCGAGACGAACGTTACGTTTCAGACTCCCAGCGCGACCTACCAAGTCCACATAAAACCATAGGTTGATTGTCCCCGGTTCTGGCACGTCAACATCGGCGGTTCAATGGAGTAAATCACTTCTAGGAATTGCTGCGATGTCATACGATCCGGACCAAACCATCGAGCGGATGGTCAACCACACGGCAGAAGTGGGCGGCCATCGATACCGTACGGTTCGTTTGAACGGGGGGAAAATACCTCTTTGCACGGCCACGTACAATTACCAACAACTGGATGAGACCAAAGAGATGGTCGCAAGGCGGATCGCCGCACTTTGGAACCTGACTCAGGGAATCGGAACAGCAGATCTTGAACATCTGGTTTCAAAAGGAATGACACTCTCCAAACTGATGGATATGGCGCTGGAGAATATCCGCAACAGGGGTTCTGCCACACCTGGTAAGGCCAAACAATAGGCCCATCAACCAAACAGGTGACCCCATGAAGTCAGCAGCACAGCAAACCCCACTGTTCTCCTCTTCCCTACTGGTGAGTGCCGGCATCACAGATCTGTCGAAGATTGTCAGCCTATCCTTTGACCTGCAGCCGCAGATCAATAAGCGCTCCATCACCTACCGCGAGCAAACGACGGTGTATGTTGATGACATGGTGGCTCAGGTTCGCCTAGTCGTAAAGCTCAAGGTTGAAAGCAAAAAGCGTGGGGCTAAGCGAGTCCAGCTGCCGGATAGTTACCCTGACCTACAGGTGGCGCGCCTGGTGGGCTACGACCCTGTGAAGCATGTCTGGGGGACTGTGAGTCATACAACCAACACCCTGCCTGAGCCAGAGCTTCATGAAGCCTGGCAGGCGCATCAAGAACTTGAAGCTGTCCGAGCCGGCATGAAGCAGAACGACCCTTACACTTGGTATCCCATCGCTAAATAGAACGCGAAGACCGCACTAGCAGGGCTCGCCCTGTTTTTGGGGGAAGGTTAGGCACAACCGCCTTACCTATCCTGAAAACCGCGACCCCATTTTGGGTTTGTCCTTGCCCCTCCGAACCTCATCATGCGTCGGCCCTAACGTCAGGTACGTATTAATGAGAAGCCCCACCCTTAACAAAGCTCGCCTGCCATGGAGGCGAGTAGCTCTCTCCGCCATGATGATTGCCCTCCCGGCCTATGCAACAGCTAAAACGTTGGAGGTACAGAACCTCCAGCCAATAACCTCGGGAATGAATGGAATTGTTGTCCTCAAGGTAGTGGGGTCAGCATCTTCCTGTACCTATATGGGGAAGCTGGTTCAAATAGCAGCCGGCCAACCGAATGAGAGATGGGTCGTAAAAGCTGATCAGCGCGTCTGCCTAAAGTCGGCGCGTGGGGATATGACGATGGCAAAGGTTGAAGCCCTGGCTCCAATCAACACCTTCCCGATTCCGAAAGAGAGCAACCTCACCCTTTACGTCCGGGAATAGGTCAGCGAACACACTGGGGGCGGATAAAAAGATTCCGCATGCAGAATCTTTCTGTGAGGGTTGGGGCACATCTGTTTACGGTTAAGACTTACCGCTCAAATTCAGAACGAGTAATGCGTAATGGGACATCCAACCGCCTACAAGACCCTATCTGGCCTGCTCAGGGCCACGGAGAGGGTATTAAGGGACAGCCACCAATCGATCCGCCACACATTCGATGGTTTGTCCCGGGGGATGTGGCTCAAGAACGCTGAGTATGTTGCCGATACCCAGTTTGGGGATACCAGCGGCGTTGCTGAGCTACGCCGTAAGTGGTCCACGAGCCGGCCCCAGGACTTGATAGGCGGGAATGCTCTCTTCGGAATGCCCTTGCCTACACGGGAGTACGCAGCTGGCGACAATATACCTGGCTGCGGATTGGTCCAGGATGTCCATGGCGAACAGCTCAAGATCAATGGGCAGTGGTATCACAAGCGGTGCTTTAACTCCAAGGAAACAGCATAGAAACCCGGCACCTATCGTGCACCAATCCTTACTGTTTCAGCACACCGGCAAAGATGGAATTCAGATTTCAGGAGCTTCACCAATGAACCGCACCACCACTCTGCTGCTTGCCGCAGTCGCGTCAGCTGCAACATTAAAGCTGATCGCGAAGACCCAGGCTCAGGGCACTGACGTAATTCTGGCCACGGCGAAGATGGTTCGCAACGATATGCTGGCGCTTGAGGCGCATGTCAACGCTACCGGTATTGATGTGGGCCAAAACCCACTGTTCCATATGGTCCAGCATGACTATCCGTCTGCAGGCCCTTTAGCAACTCTGCCGGCATAAGCGTAGAACACATAGCTGAGGTACCAACAAATGACCGAATTCAACAGCCAGTACGACCGTGCCGTCTGGTCTCAGAAGCTGGTCACTTACTACTTCATCGACGTCAACATGCTCACGCAGGCAATCCATAATGCCCTGCCGATGCCCGCGCGGGCAGCACACCCGCCCGAACACATCGCCGCCATGCTCACAAGTGACTTGGCCATGTTCCCCGAGCGCGGAGCGGGCTGGTACCGCAGCGTTGGTAGCCGGGAGTTCCTGGGGATCATCCTGTTTGTCCGACGTTTCAGCCGATGGATGAAGTCTCTGGGCGCCTCGTTAGGGTATGACGTCGACTCTATGCTTATGGAAGATGACTGGGTGGATTCACTCCCAGAGCTCCAGCCCGTACTTTGGGGGCTGATGGATCGTGTCCGCTCGGACCTTCAATCCGCGAAAGCGATTACTGACATCGGGTCAATCGAGGCCGCATTTCAAGTGCTGATTCGTTCTGTGGACGCGGGGGAGCACCCTCACCAGACCTTTGTAAGGGCTGAGAGAGTCACCCAAGGACTTCGGCTAGTTGGTTGAGAGCAACAGTAGGGCTTCAACGCACCACCCGGTTCTGGCACGCACCAAGTTGCCGCATGCTGGCTTCATATTCAACGGAGCCTGACATGAAATACCCAAGCCCGCCCCAACTCCAAGCCCTGTACGAAAGCAACGAAGAGCTCATTCAGAACCTGACTCAGCAAATGGTCATTTCTGCCCAAGACATTCAGGGCATCAACAAGAACATTCTGACCCGCCTGGCGAGTGATTTCTGGGGAATGATCTCTTCTAACGCACGGGCTGAGATGATGAGTCACAGCCACCACTTTGTGCGTAGCTGTGCCCGGATAGGGCAGCAAGATCTTGAGAAGGCCCTGGCAACACCAATTGCTGACCTTTCAGAAGGACACCTCGTAATGCTGCGGCAAGACCTCTGTCGGCGAGCGGCTGAGATGGAAGCCGATCCCGTCATCCAAAAAGCGGTTCTGGTTCGAGGTTCAGCTGAAAACGCTGATCTGGCATCCTTGAATGTTCAGTTACACGCCGTGCGTTGTCGCCTGGCCGCAATCGGTAAGCCCGAATCCCCCAAAACCTACATTTGGATCTGAAAATGGGTACGTTTGCCGCTCAGACACGCAATAGCATCACCTTCGGTGTGAAGGTGCAAACTCGCACCGCCCCGCGCACCCTGAAGATTCGTTCGGTGTTCACCCGGCACAGCCGGGCGGTCACAGATCGGGAGTGCTCCGCAGCTGCATCCGACATTGCCCTGACTCTGCGCCAGCAGCTGCCTGTCCAATGGCTGCTTGAGGGTGGTGACAGTTTCGATTTTGATCTGGCTGCCATCATCGACGGCCTTGATGCAATCAAGCCATTTGGCTACCCAGAGGATCCACCAGGTTTAGCCCTTGATGATCTGAACGAGCAGCTAGCCAAGCTGCTTGATTGGGCTGACGATGCTGAGATAAAGCTCATTCCCTGAAGCTTTACCCATGATCGACAAGCACGGCTTCTGCCACACTGTGATCAGGGGCAATGTGTCTCATCAATTTAGAGGCATTTCCCATGCATAACCGGCTCAATCATTCCGAAATTCACATAGTGCGCGAAGCGGCCGTAATGGCAGTTTTCAGTCTTTATGGATATCTCGGTGCGGGCGCGCGTCTGATACGCGCTCTTGAGGCGCTTGCTGGGTCAAAGAATTACGTGGCAAGCCCATTCAACGAAAGAATGGACATTTTCCAGGTTTCAATCTTTGAAAAAGGCCCGGATGCCCTGTTACGCCTACAAGTTGTACACTCTCCGGACCATAATTCAGTGCACCAGTTGGCTTCGCTACCAGCTGATACACCTGGGTACTGGACCGCGGTATTGGAAGCCACAGCACTGAATGGTCCCTTCAGCTTGGTCTCACTAACGATTGAAGGCCAAGATATGAATCTGAACACACAATCGACGCTGTCAAATAGCTCAGCACAATGACACCGAAACTTACTCTTTTCCTACCGCTGGAAATCGACAAAGCCGAGGAACTTGCTGCTGTGGACTCACGGTCGGCTGAGTTATTCCACCAATGGTCAGTTCATGAAATCGCTAGTGCGGCTGTAATCCAGAACTCAACTGCTTTTGCTGGCCACAACCTCAGAGCTGACAAAACCGAGAAGGCTCTAGCCGAACTCATCAGCATCGGCATTCAGGTTGAGCGATCCAACGGCCAGGGTGAGTTTGGTCGGCTTATGGCCGAGCGCTTCAACCGAGATAACTTCAATACAGGCCTAAATGACCTTAAACGAATCCCCGCACGTCTTCTAGATCCCGAGCTGATTTCAAAGGGCGGTTTTGTTTTCCCCAATGGGGAGTGGAATTTTGAATTTAAGCGCCAGCTGTCAGCCCAGTTAAATCCCTTCACTGAGAAATTTGTTACTAATGACGGGAAAGAGTTCACCCTGACTAACCAGCAGGCCCGCACCTTCAGCGTTTTTCGAGGTGAGCTTGATGAGAGCATGGACGTCCAGGCACTGGCGGGGACAGGGAAAACCTATCTGATCGAGCGGATGGTCGATAGCCTAAGCAGGTATCGCCCTCTTCTCCTAGCGTACACTCAGGTTCAGCTCCAAGCCCTGATGGCTCGCATTGGTCCAAATCGTGTAACTGGGATGACTTTCGGGCAACTAGCTACCGAGTGTCTTGAGCGAGACCAGAGCAAGCCATATCGCCGGGCAGGTAAGCGCGCATGGTCTACCCACCAGCTCGCACCCTCACTGGCTGCTGAGCGCCTTGGGTTTGGGCCAGTAGGTTCAATGGCACCCTGGCAAGTGGCCCAGACATGCAACCGCATGGTGATGAGGTTCTGTTTTAGTCGGGACACAACGCTAGATACTCGCCACATCCCCCCATTGGATACCAAACTATCCGAGTTGGATAAAATCGCCTTAGCTCAATATGCCCAAGTGTTCTGGCAACAAACTATAGAGCCTACGGATCCTCGGATTGAAATGCCTCTGCGTGGTTACCACCGAATCAAGCACCTGGCGCTGGCGCTCGATACGTTCATAGACCCGGGCTACACCCACATCATCATTGACGAGAGTCATGACCTCACGTGGCCCATGTGCGCATTCCTGGATCGCTGCCCACAGCCCGTGATCACTCTCGGCGACGCATGCCAGAGGCTGGATGGAAACCTGAGCAAACGCTCGCCGGCTACCCGAAGCCGCGAGGTCGTTCACTCCATAAGGGCAGGTAGGCAGATTGAGGGTGTAGTGAATACCCTGATCGACCAGAATCCAGTGGTTCGAGTTGCCCACATGGAGGGCAGTCGAGAGCGTGACACCAAAGTCATCTACTACGACAACGCCGAGATCCCAACCGAGCCGGCCACGATACTCTGCAACTCCGAATGGGGCCTATTCGAGTGGTTCCAGCGCTTAGGCAATGCCGGGGCAAAATTCAGTCTTCTGCCAGGCGCAGACAAAGCGTTCAGGCTGTTCGTGCTTGATTGCATCGAGCTGTTCAACAAAAGCGTTCGGCCGTCGCACAGTGCACTGTTCAAGTACACAAGCTGGGCGTCCCTTGTGAAGGACATGGCCAAGGATGACCTGGCCTTTATCCGTATAGAACGCATGCTCAAGAAGGGTTACAAAGCCACCGATTTCGAAGCATCGCTTTTGTGGCTCGATGCTACTGGCCGCGCCCCTATCAAACTCGGACGAGTTGCGGATGCTCGAAACGCAGAGGTCGACACTGTAATGCTCGCACCTGACCTCTTATCGAGGATTGAGTCCGGCGACCGAATGGGCGCTGCTAAAGCGCTGGCTGCCATTTACACCGGCGGCACTCGGGCACGCTTCAAGTTAATCGTGCCTGGAGAGGTTCGTGATTGGGCTACGGATCTGTCTGCGAAATCCAAAAAATCCTGACCCCCCGGTTCTGGCACTACGTGGAGGACTCCATCATAGGCACTCACCTAATCACTGAGGCATCTGTATGACGGAACGAAGCACACCAAAGACCGCGGAGATGATGCAACAAGTGCTGGCAAAAGGGTGGGCCCCTGATGAAAACCTACCAGCAGAAAATCTCGAATTTGTGCCCGTATGGATTTACTCGTACGGTTACGAGGCTGGTTGCAGGCTCCACGGCCAAATGTTGAAAGCTATCTATGAAAATGGCCTACCACAGGATTTCCTGTCCTCTCTCACCCTGAACGCCGGTGATGAGTACGCTAACAAATTAGCGATTTTCGATACCCGTTCATCAGGTGCTACAGAAGAAGACAAGCAAAACCTGTTGGCTCACATGTTCAACTTCACCCGTGGAACACGTCTCTGGGGCACACTTCCCTCGTACACCATGGTTCCAGGCGTACATGTTGTTGTGGTCGACTGGAACACCCGCTCCAACGGACACGTTCTCGTTCAAGCAGGTGCAATCCAAGCTGAGTTAATGACACCACATCAAGTCACCAACGCAGCCCAACTTGCGATGGAAGCTCACCTTGCACGCCACCCTAGTGATAGACCTCGCAGCAGGGCTCATGCCCATTGAATTTTGGCAACGTGTTTTGGGTAGTTGTGCTGGCACAGTGATGTTTTAATCAATTTGCCCAGGGGTGGGCATGCAAGTCACCAGCTTCACGGCCTTGAGCACGTTGCTGGAGATTTCGAAGCCTTCGGGCATCCCCTAAATTTATCGGCCCACGCCTACACCCCCAGGCGTGGGTTTTTTTTGGCCTGCGATTCTGGCACGCCGCAACTAGCTTGATCATTGGCCTCAGTCAATTAGCCATCAGGATCCAGATCATGAACACTGCCACCAGCAAATCGAGTTGCACCATTCCACCTAAATTAGATGAGCGCGAGACCGAAATGCTAGCGACCCGTGTCCGCGCTGCGTGTTTTGAATCACTGGGTTGCGCTGATATGTCGTACGCCCGGGCGGGCGTTTCGTTTGAGCAGGACGGACGCTTTACTAAGGCCAAGCACAGTGGCTTTACGGTTGCATCTATGATGGGTCGTTTCTCGAAAGAGGTGCTGCTCAATACCATCCGCTCGAATATCGCAGATAGCACCCGCCAGGTCGCGAATGAAGTCTTCCCCAGACTGAAGAACTCACTACTGCTTCCGCGGGGCCACGTTATCGGCTACGACGTCGACGCAAGCGTGCTTCAAGTAGCACAACGAGGTAGTCGCAGGATCACCGCCTATGTGTTCCGGCCGCTGGGATCTTCCGGGGATTCTTTCTACAGCGAAATTCACTTGGATTTGCAGGCGTGCCAGGCACAGATCACTTTCAAGATCGGCGACCGGTGGGGCGGCGGCCCTACAATCCTTCCGGCTAACCAAGGGACACTTCAGGCCGACACCTATAGCGAACTATGCGAAATCGTGTCACTTACCTTTAATGGGGCTTATAGCGCACACCTTGCTGGAAAGGCTGATTCAGATCCTCAAGTCGAAACGTGTCCAGTGTGCAATGGTGCTGGGGACAAGCGGATCGGTTGGACGAGTCGTTACAAGTGCCGTGCATGCGACGGATCTGGCAGCTACCCGGATCCAGTTCGAGTGGCTGGCCTACTAGACTCACGAGAAGCCCAAGCGCTGTTTTACGCAATAGACGCAGCCAGTCATCGTGACGGCATGGTCATGGCTGGATTATCAAATCTTGGTCTGGTTAGCGGGTGCCGTAGTGGAGACAACGCTTCCCACCTTACTGAACTGGGGATTGAAGTGAAGAAGGCGCGCGAAGTTTCTGGCGATTCGGCGAAAGTTGGTTGAACCATGCCCGTACAGCGGCAGACGCGCGACGAAAAAGAAATGGGTGTTTTGGGTGGTCATTCAAGAACAAGCCGTTACTCTGTAGAACAGGTGCCAAGGATGACACCCAGTCTCATCGTGTTAAGTAATCCGCGTCCCCTCCGCGGTCCTGAGCCGGATGACCTACTCCCCTGGGTCATCCGGCCTTTTTTTGTCTTCAATTCGGTCAGCAGCCAACCGCCCCTTGATGAACTTCACCCCTTGCCGGTAAAAAAACAGACAAGAAAGCCCAAGTATCTTGAGTAGGGTTAGTGACCAAGACCAAATTAGTCCCAGGATAAACTTGACCTTTGCGGGTTCTATCAATCTAGTTTCGTTTGCCGACAGCTCCCACGTTTCGCTTCGAGGGACTGTCTTGCTTTGCCACCAGTCGTGAAGATCCTGCATCTGCGCTTGAGACTCCATGATGGCCGCTGGATCTGAGCTGAGTCTGACGACTTTCACAATGGCGTACTGACCTGTAAAGCGGTGCATGGTGAAGCGGTAATTACTGCATGCGGCTGAGTCGGTGTACTTCTCAAGCGAAGCAAAGATCACAGCATTCGCGCCATTCTCCTGAGCCTGAGCCACCAACATCCCGCGTGCTAGATTGGGATCGTTCGACTGTGCCCAGCCATCCCCGGTGATCATCATGACCTCCATCCCTTTCGGAGCACCGGATTTCGACCAAACAAAATTGTCGGGATTGGTATAAATCAGGGTTGGTCCGATTCCTGGAAGAACATGCCTGGCCTTCGACCCTTTGGGGGACGGAGTAGGAACGAAGGTCACTCGCTGGCCGGATGTCAGAGGCTCGCCACCCTTGACGTCCTTCTGATGGACGAAATATCGCTCGCCATCATCACCGCTGATGAAACCGTAGCCTTTCGAGGCAACAAAACTGATCACCTCACCTTCAATACTGCCGGCAGCGATATTTTCCTGATCCACAAACACATCCTTTAAATCCGATGTGGGGGATTCTACCGGCACTGAGCTGACACAACTCTAAACGTGGTTGTTCTTTTGCTAGGGGGTTCTGGCACATGCGAGGAGGCATGAATATGGCTCCACCAAACACGCACTGGAGCTGTCACCATGTCCACCACCACACTCTTCCCATATCACCCAACTACAGGCCTGCGCCTGGAAAAGACCATCGAGTTCATTCCAGCTGGCGTACCTCAGCAGATCTTCAAAGAGGCCGGCAAGACGCAGTTCGAGTTTACCGGCGGCTCGCAGCTGAACTGGGACGCATCTGAAACTCAGCAGGTGGGTGATGATGTCTACCTCGCGGACTCTGATGGCACCGAGTGCCTTCTTAGCGAAGCAGTTTGGAGTGAGATTGAGGGAGATAGCATCGCTATTGAAATCCCCGGCACTCACACCTCAGTGGTGTGTGCGAACTCCCTTCGAGATCAACTGCGGGAGCTCGCAAGCTCCGCTCGTGAGGCTGTGCTCGACGTTGAGCAGGGGACTGATCCAGAGGCATCTACCATCGCGCTGAAAGCCCTGCTTGTGAAACTCGGCCTGTGGGAAGAGTTCGAGCCGGACGCTGAATAAACAGATGGCTGTGGAGCCTGCGGGCTCCTTTAATCTGGAGGAAACATGACAGCTACTTCAACACTACAAAATGAGCCAGCATCTGCAGCTCATGTCCTGATTTTTGCTGATGTTCACGATCTTGGTAACATTTCGGATGGATTGATTGGCCCAGAGTTCTACCCTTCGGCCCACGCGGCATTGATGCGGTTTGTTGGGTATGCCCTCCCACATATCACTGCAGATCAATCGCTGTTTGATTCATGCGCTGCACGACTTGCCGCTGAAGGGCACGGTGAGTTCCAGGAACCCGGTTCTCTGCAATTTGAAAACGTGCAGTCTCTTCCCACCGTCGCACTTGAAGTGTTGGCCGACACATACGCCAGCGCCAGGCAGTGGGATAGCTACCAGTGTTTCTTCAAGATCGCTCGAATCCCAACCTGACCGACCTCCCCTCTTGCTTATCGCTTCGCCACGCCAGACGGTTCGAGGGGAGCTCAATTCCTCAAGACCACGCCACACAACCAGAAGTCCTGAAAATGCTGCCTCGTTTTGGCTGGTGGCACAAAGCCTTTCCACACACAATCCAATTACCAACTCATGAGGGCAGGACAATGACATTCGACCTGACGCGGTTTCTGGAAAAAGCTGGCACTGTCGCAGGAATCTCCGGGGCTGTGCTCTTGTCGTTGAATGTCACCTACTCCTCTTACGGTTACGTGTTGTTCTTGGTGAGCAGCGCGATGCTTGCTGGTCATGCCGGTAGAATAAAAGCTCGCTGGCTGCTCACCTTGCAAGCCTGCTTCCTGCTGACAAACATGAACGGCATCTATCATTGGATCCTTTTGCCCGCGATGGGTGGTCAGTAGCCGCCTGCACTCTCCAAGAAGACATGATTTCGAATATGCGTACCCATTATCACAACCTGCAGGTCCAAGAGAACGCAGATCAGGCAATCATCAAGGCTTCTTACAAGGTCCTCGCTCAGCGCTATCATCCTGACAGGAACTCTGACAACGCTGAGGAAGCCAGCCGGATATTTCTGATCATCACAGATGCTTATGAAATACTCTCTGAACCGGATAAACGCTCGGTTTACGATGCAAAACTGAAGGCAGCACGCAAGTCTGCACTGGCAGCGAAATCACACAGAACTGAGCAAGAGCCGCGTCCCGCCCCACATATTCCCGAACGCGTAGCACCGATCTCTGCGAACCCCGCCGGACTTCTAGACCTCGTGGCGAACACTCAGATGGGGCAGAAGCTGCGTCGGATGATGAGACGAGTAGCGGACAATCAGAACACCCCACCGACAATCAGGTGGCTGCTAAACCGGCCGGTACACCTCGTTGTTATGCTCCAAGTTATCGTAGCTGCCTACCTATTCAAAGACGTCATTTTCTAACCAGGTCTGTCGGCTTCCGAGCACAAAATTGATCATGGCTAAACGTTCACCAGATGGAGCTTCAACTTATGGGCAAACGGATCATCTATGAGATTGGCCACCCGGCCGCGGCCACTCTCTACTCCAATTCCAGTCACGACAGCCAAGACCCTGAGATCTTGTTCTATTCCCTGATGAAGGATTTCATCGGCCGGCCTACAGCGCTTGTTATTGAGCTGCTCAGCCTGTCCTACCAAACGTCTTCCGGAGACAACCTGGCGGGTGATCCTCTATTCACCATCGCCCAATACCCAGGCGAGCGTGAGTATGTCCTGATTGGGGATGTCGACTCGGGAGCCGTGACCCGCCGGGAGGACGCGTACGTCGGTCTGGCACCACTCCCAACCTCATTTGAGGCGAGTGTGCATGCTCTGTTTAACCGGTTCCGCAAAGCTGCGGTACCGACCGCATACAGTTCGGTTGAGAGTGTTCGTCAACATCTTAATGAACTTGGTAGTAGCTTGAACAAGGTCATGAGCTCAGACAACGATGACTCCGTAGTAGCTGATGCTGCATCTGCCCTTCACTTGGCCTTGGTTGACCTGCTTGCTCGCCGGGGTATCGGCCTTCAGGCATGGTCCACGGATGCACTCATGGAGCTGAAGTCAGGCAGTACGCGCCAAAGCCTTACAACGGCAGCCCCTCAACACAGACCTTGGATGCCCGGCAGCACTCTAGCCTTTGGTGAGGAATACGGCGTCCTCTATCGTGATGAGGAGGAAACGCTACAGGTGGTTGTCGAAGAGGGCTCCGTGGTCGTCTGGCAGCGTGAGGTTGACGGTGAAATGGTGAAGGTTGAGCAGCACTACGTTCCCTCAGATGTCGACATGAAAAAACACTGCTTAAACCTGGTGCCGTACAAAGGGTTCACCTGCATTCACTTTGGTGATGGTCGGGCCGTATTCACAAGCGGCGAGGTTGAGGCAAGCTATCGAGTGAAGCTCGGATCAGGATGGGAGCTCGAAGCTTGGGCGGGCGTCAAAGTGGATATGGACCGGGCATTGATGCACTGATAACCCCACATGGGCTTCTGCCACAACCATTACACCCCGATTATCAATCACTCACTGATCGGGGCTCATCATGAAATACATACCTACAACTTCTGTGCTGGAAGTTAAACCGCAGCCTTCTACCGCGGTAACCAGCGATGAGGCCCATGCCCAAGAAATCCGTTCATCACTGAGTGTCGACGCTATTACGGCTGAGCGCCATTCCTTAACTGAGATATCCAAATCCAGGTACGAGACGGGTGACCGCGCAGGACTGGCCGAACCTTCAGGGCACTACATGGCGGGTGATTCTGCAGGATGCACAGTATTGGACTGGATGACTGCAGCAGAACGCTTGCGCTTCCACCTGCTGGGCTTAGCGTTGCCGTCTTTTGGTGAAGAACGGCTGGCCGCCCGCTCCCGTATCCAAGAACGCATTGCAGCGAGGAAACGCAATGCTCTGACCCGTAATTTCAGTTCCTCGCGAGAGCAGGCTGCCGAAATCTGTTAAGTAGTCACAAAGCATTGGCGAATTTTCATGCATGGGTTTTGGATAGCCGGATGCCCGTCGTTAAGGTGTACTTGAACGACTATCTCCCATGGTTACCACATATGCCAACACACTCCGTTGTGGGCACGGCTATCGACAATGACGAGCGGATAACGGCTCTTCGACTAGCCATGTCCAAGATTGTCAGGTTCTGCTCCAGTCAACGCGTCGCGATGAAAGATGAGAAGGTCGCCCAAGCCCAAATGGAGACTCTACTTCTCGGCGCAGGTTTTGACATCAAACGCGAACACAGACTTTCAGCCCAGGACATCCCCGATTTTCTTATCTCAGAATCGGGCTTCTCAATCGTTCTCGAAATGAAAACCCGGTGCCAACGGATGAAGATCCTCCGCCAACTAGAGCGCTATTCAAAGCACCAAAGCGTGGACGGGATCATCCTGCTCAGCGCTACAGCAATTGCCATTCCACCGCAGATCAGTGACACCCCCGCCATCTTCGCTTCAATGGGCCGGGGGTGGCTGCGATGAATACCTATGGCAAGTTGACCCTGACAGACAGTAAACGTCAGTGGCTGCTTGAGGGGTTAGCTCCGCACGTAGCGATCCGTCTCAAGCAGATTTTCCCGCGAGTATCGAAAACTCAGGTTGATTGCTTCACGTTCCCTAATGATCTGGAGCATTGCAGCGATCTTGAATGGTTTGCCAGTCGCTACCCTCTCGACATTTCGGATTCTGCAGCCAGGGCTTTGAAAAAGGGCCGCAAAGGCTTTCAGGCTCGGAAGGCTGAACTCGAACAGATCCTCCTTCCCAGCTTCGTTCCGTCCCCATGCTCAGGATTGAAGCCCGCATGCCAGTCACGGCTTTACCAAATGCAAGCTGCTGCACTCGCCCACGCTACCGGCACACTTCTGCTGGGGGACGACATCGGACTCGGGAAAACGGCGGCTACCGTGATGTGGCTGCTGAATCCGGCATGTAGACCCGGGTTAGTGGTTGTGGACACTCACCTTCAGAAACAATGGCTGAACAAGGTAGAGGAATTCTCTGATCTGTCGGCGCACATAATCCGGACCGGAACGCCCTACGACCTCCCGCCCAGCGACGTCTACATCATCACATACGGTAAATTGGCCGGGTGGGTTGATATGTTCAGAAGTCGTTTTTTCAAATCAGCTTGCTGGGATGAGATCGGCGGCCTTCGCAAAGGCCTGGAGAGCGTCAAAGGCGAAGCATCGAACGTGCTCGCCCAGAATGTGGACTTTCGATTGGGCCTATCAGCAACACCGGTGTACAACTTTGGGATTGAGATCTTTAATATTTTCGAGATCCCTCAGACCGATGTGTTAGGTACTCGTGGAGAATTCATTCGAGAGTGGTGTAGCGATGGCCAGCACGTATCAGACCCAGAGGCGTTGGGATCTTACCTTAGGGAACAGAAGGTTTTCCTGCGGCGCACGCGAGAGGATGTAGGACGACAGCTGCCCCAGGTCAGCACGATGGTTGAGGACATTGCCCATGATCAGAAGGCTCTGAAGTCGATCGAAGAGATAGCTCGAAAGCTAGCCCTTAGGTACCAAACTGGCACTTTCGAAGAGCGTGGTCAGGCCGGCAGAGAGCTCGACATGCTCGTGCGCCAGGCCACTGGCATCTCGAAGGCTCGATTTATTGCTCAATACGCGCGCATGTTTCTGGAGGACAATGTGCCCATTGTTCTTGCAGGCTGGCATCGGGCCGTCTACGACATCTGGAATGAAGAGCTGGCCCAGTGGAACCCCGTTATGTACACGGGGAGTGAGTCGCCCAAGCAGAAGGAAGAATCCAAACGTCGCTTCCTAGCGGGAGAGTCGAATGTTCTGATTCTGTCACTGCGCTCCGGGGCAGGCCTCGACGGGCTACAGGCTCGATGCAGTGTTGTGCTGCACGGTGAACTGGACTGGCCGCCCAAAGTGCACGAGCAGGTCACAGGAAGGCTAGACCGCGAAGGTCAGCCCAACCCTGTGCTATCCATATTCCTTGTGTCAGAGGATGGATCAGATCCTCCGATCATCGAACTTTTGGGAGTTAAGGCTGCACAAGGCACAGGTATCACTGACCCCGGCCGAGTCTTTGAGGCGAATGTGCCGGATACAGGCCGCATGCGACTGTTGGTAGAGCGCTATCTGCCTAAAAACGCTCAACAGGCAGCCTAAGGGTTCTGCCACGCTGGGCCAGGTCTAATCATGGGCGCGTCCAATCATTGGGAGCGCCCATGAAACTTCTGACTTTCCACCACACCGATAACGGCAACTGCCGGGTCTACTACAAAGACAGCATGAAGCAACTGGTCTGCTTCCAACCGTCACATCTCAAAGGCCAGTTCGGTCTTCTCGCCTGTTCACGCGACGGCGAACCGTCCCACAACATCGAGGTCAGTGGTTACATCATTGACCGATTTCCCGCGGCATCCGATGGTGCGACCGCAGTTCAATTCCGCACCTGGTACTTGGCGTCAGCCTCAGAATCGCAACGTGTTTTCGTAACGTTCTACCCAGAGGTCTGGATTCAAGACAATGCCACTGTGGCGGACCCGGGTGAAACGCAGATCGATGTCACGGCCGCCATACTTGACATGGGTATGCTCCAAGCGCTGAAGCTGAAGGACAACGACGACCACTCCGACGACCTGAGGCTAGCAGTGGAGGCGCCGCAATGGGTAAAAGACTGGCCAGGCCCTCACCGGGTTAGCTGTGAGAGTGCTATCCAGGAACACTTTACTGAAGACATACAAGCATCCTGATTTACCTCGTACGCCTACTCTTCCAGGGGTTCTGCCACATCATTTCCGATCTGAAAATAGCCTCATTCACTACATTGAGGCTTCATTCAGATGATCAGCACTTCCAGCCATGCCACCCCTACCCTGTTGCAGTCCGGTCTGCCCCGGGCTGAACTGATCACCTCGATCGCGACCCTTTACATGCAGAGCATGCACGCGAAGTGCGCCGGCCAGCCTGCGGACGTCCGCGAGTACCACATCGGCTTTGCAGAGAAGGTTTTGAATAAAGATTTCTACGGCCTTGAGCACATCTGCAATGGACTGAATTCAGTTGGCAAAGAAGTGTTCTGCACAGTTGCAGGCCTGAAACTTCCTAAGGCCCAAGGAGCTTCACGCGAAGCCCTCCGAGCATGGTGTGGTGTAAGTGAATTGGACGACGATCTGACGAAAGCGAAAGCCCGGCTTGATCACGAGCTCAAATCTGCGCAGCGGGTGTTCAAGGAGAACATGCCGGCGATCATCACAATGATCGAAGGCTGGTATAGCGCTGGTTACGTCCTGCTGATGTCTCAAAACAAGCGCAACTACATCGCGAATCGTGCTCAGACCCAGGGACGCGACCTTTCAACGCGCGGTCTTCACGGATCTAAGTTTCGACCATACCTTGAAGCCTACCTATCCCTTCAAGCGCTTCGCGTCCAGAAGGGTGAGATCACTGAACCCGAATACCAGCCACCTACAGCTGTCTCGGTAGTCGCACCAGTGTCGGAGCCAAAGCCAACAAATGAGCCAGCCCATTCTGCCCCTGAATCGAGCGCTCCTATGCAGCATGGTTTCTGCTTCTGATCCCAAAGCACATCCCAAGGGGCATGCATTCCATGCCCCATTTTGGATTGTACTCAACTCTCATTCTCATGTCTGACCCACGCCAATTCAAGAATTCGCTGATCAACCCTACGCAAGCCGCGCTACTGATTAAGGGCCTCGGTCTGCGAGTTTCGATCCAGATGGATGACCAGGCTTGAGGCACACGCTAATAGCAAGACAATGGGTGCACTCAACTTCTGAATACAGAGAACCGTCGATGAAATCAGTGCCCTATGAAGCGTTGGACAATGTAGGTAAACCATTTAACCGATCTGCCAGAATTATCTCTGAGCTGCCATGGCGTGAGCGTAAAGCCGCTCTGAGTGGTGCCCTGGCTGCGGTTTCCGAACAGGTAGGCATTGCACCGACAGATCAGATCTACTTTGGCATCCCAGTGTTTAACGCTTTCGGGATGAACGCAAAAGAGGCGCGTCAGCACCCAATGGCAGCCCTGCTGATGACTTCCGGAGGCGATGTTGGTCTTGAGATGGTCGCTGGCTTTATGCCTAGTGACGCTATCAGTGGAGTCATACATAGGTAGCTTCTGGCACGATATAAACCACCAGAAGATGTGCGGTATAACCGTTATGGAGATACCGCAATGCTTCCCCCTCGACTGCTCAATGGTACGACCCGCGCTTTTACGATCGAATGCCTGATCCCTACGGCTTCAATAAATCGCGACCTCACCCTTCTTCCAGAAAGCCGCCAAATCATGCGCTTCGTGTTGCCCGACTGGCAGCGTGCTGAATGCTGGGACCGTGAGAAGAAGGTTAGCTTCATCGAAGGTGTTTTTTTAGGCTTCGGAACCGGTTTTCTCGTTGTAAACGGCCGTGAGTGGGAGGGAGATTCTGCTAAGCCGGCTCCCATGGCTGGATGGTTGCTGGATGGTCAGCAGCGAGTATCGGCCGTGCGTGACTTCCTTGCCGGCGAGTTCCCAATCTTTGGTGACATCTACTGGTCAGATATTCCCCGCGCCGATCAGATGCGACGTTTTCTACACCATCCATTCCCTCAAATGGAGATCGAGTACATCGGTGACGAACTGACCTTGAAGTCGCTCTACAAACGGCTGAACAAAGGCGGAGTTCCTCACACCGAAGCCGACATGGCGCGCGTGGACCAGTAGTTTGCTGTCACATCACCTCAGTGCGGCTCAGGACGCCACAGCAAGAAGATCAAGCGAGCCCCCATGACCTCATAAGCTCTTTGCTACTTCGAAACCTGCATGCCTAGTGGAGGTCTCCTTCAAGCTGTAAGGGCTATGCCTCAATCAACCTAACTGTGGACATCCGTTAGCTATGCCCCGGTTGCGAGATTCACATCAGCACCTGGTAGCTGGACATGGTAGCGACTGGAACGGCCGAGATCGCAAGAAGCCCTTTATCGAACTGCTAATACTTGATGACTTCGTTTCCTCACATAGTCATGGGGCGACGACTACGCCTTGGCAGCCGCAGAAATAGCAGCATGAGGATTCACCGTAGATCTTGATGCGAGTACCGTTTGGTTGCCACGTGAATAGAACAAGATCGACCACAACCGCGGGCAATTTGCGCGTGCTTCATATCGCACGCGCAGAGCTTTAATCTCCATAGGCATTGAACTATGCAACAAGGATCGAGCTGGCTATGAGCTAAGCCTTATGGATGTCCGTGGAATTAGTGAATAGGCGCTTTCGTTGTATTTCACAGTTATTGAATCTCTCAAATGACCCGCTTCTGGCACACCCTAAAGCCACTGATTCTGGTGCTTCCTAACAGCAGAGCACCTGATCATGTTCGAATCATTGCGCGCGGCAAAAGCTGCAAAACTCACCCTCGGAAATCTTAAGGGACCGTCATCCAGTCCTGGAAACCGAGAGTGGTCGTGCTCACTCCTTTTCTTTGGTGCAATTGTAGGCTCTGCATCAGGTTCTGAGCGCAATCGAGAATTCACCTTGGTACTGAACAAGGGGCTTCAAGAACAGATCATTGAGAATCTAGTGAAGCATGGTTTCAGCTTGGATCTCACGCAGATCCCCAAGAATGCAATCCGCCCCACAAATCCAACTGACTTCATGCGCCTGGCCATTGCCCAAATAGCCGATGAAATGGACATCGTGCGTGAATTGCGTGAGGCCACTGCAAAGTCGACACTGGTAGTGTTCAACTCAACTCCAGGAAAAGTTGAGGTCTTCCCTTACATCTTCACCCCTGAGGTGAAGAAAGGTTTGATTGAGGCCTATGGTGAATCAGAAATCGAGTTCCTGAACGAGACACTCAAAGGCCTCTGAATGCAAAACATCTGCTGAAACCTATTCCCCACATGAACAAAGCGCCAAACTGCCGTAGAAATCCGACAACAGGCAATTTGGCGTCATGTTCTTGACTGGAAAAATGATAAGGTTCAGCGGAGAATGCGCCCAGTTTTATTGACTACCGACCTGAGTCTGACACCATGAATAGCTCGACCAGCCTGACATCAACCCCGGATTCCGCATTCCCTGCGGCCCCGTCGCGGACGGCTGAAAAATTCGTACTTCGTATTCCGATCGTGCTCAAAGAAGCTATCGAAGAGGTGGCTCGACGCCAGTTCCGCAGTTTCAACAGTGAAGTGGCACTCGCAGTTATCAGCCAATTTGAGAGTCATCGCCGGCTGATCACAATGCGCAACTCCCTGGCCACCCGGCTGGGCTCAGATGTGGCTGACGAGGTGCTTTTAAGGTTCCAGCGGATTGATCCTGAGGAAGGCACCGTACAGGGTTTCAACATTCGCTTTCCAGAAGGCTTGCGGGATGAGGTTAAAGCATCATCGGCCGACACCATGAAGATTGCGATTGCCAATGCTTGTGCTGACTGGGTCTACTACAGCCAACAAATTGAAGCACTTTTGAAGCGATGTGAAGATCCTGACATTCAATTCCCCTCGGCAGTTGTCAAACACTGATCCGCGCGGGCTAAATGCGGCCCGCCTCTCATCTCCTTTGACCGTCCTTGCCTCTCTACGACCTGCCTCCCGCCTTTCTCACTCTTGCCGGCCTCAAGCTATGACAATGTCATTAGCGCCATCTGCAGCCATCTGTGAGCACCGACCTGACCCTTGCGACTATCATGAGCAAAGAACAAAAAAGGGGCTCAATCTGAGACCCTCTTTGATCTGACTGAAATCACATACCAGCGGCTTTCAGGAGTGGGTTACTGGAGCTACCATTCCCACCATTGGTTTTGTAAGCGTCCAGCAACTTACCACTCTTCGACCATTCAAAGACGGTCGCTTCGGCTTTGTTTTTACCTACGAAAGGAATCGCGGTAATGAGGTTATATTCGTATCGCCAAATTTCCTTGGAAGAGATTTCACCTTTTGAAGATGGATAACCGATTTCTTTAACAACTTGCTCTTGAGATGCGCGAGCAGTTTTAAGTTGTTGAACTTTCTCTGGCGCGACGAAAGTCCCAGTTTCGTAGTCAAGAGGTGACTTTCCGTTAGCGCAACCGCCCAGGACGGCCAAGGACAATACAGCAGCGGCAATTAGTGCAACTTTCTTCACGAATAGATTCCTGTTCAGATCGGTACCTGGCCGCTTCATTGCGGCCAGGTAGCAGGCATGGATGACGCCCACTACTCACGATAACGGCACCTTGTGAATACGGCGAGCCAAAATGCCGTAAGCAAAATGGTGGTTCTGGCACTCAGCCACTCGCTAGAGACTCACTCCTATAGCTCAATCATGGAGTGCTTCAATGCCCAGTACCAAAGAAAGCCTTGCGACGATGTCTAGCATCATCAGCTCTGTAGGCTACTACCCAGCCAGGAGCGTATTCGCCGATTTTGTTGAGATGGCCGCAATCGCGATACGCAATTCGTGCGACCAATCTGCGCGTGATGTTCGGGAAGCCCGCTATCTAACCCTCATTGGCAAGTACAAACCACAAGATCAGCCCAAATTCGGTGAGCTACTGCAGCATCTCGTTCAAGCCCTTGATTTACAGGCTGGTGATCTACTCGGCGAGCTCTACATGCGCCTCGGGGTATCGAATGCCGATATGGGGCAATTTTTCACCCCACCCTCTATTTCAACCGTGCTTTCAAAGCTCGCGATGGATACCGAGCATATTCAAGCACAGGTGAAGCGCAGAGGTTTCGTGACGCTTTCGGAACCCGCAAGCGGATCTGGTGCCATGGTCATCGGGTTTGCTAATTCAATGCTCGAACTGGGTATCAATTACCAGCAACACCTGCACGCCACCTTGATCGATCTCGACATACGCGCCGTTCACATGGCCTTCATTCAGTTGAGCTTGCTTCACATCCCGGCCGTTGTGGTACACGGCAATACCCTGACGCTAGCTGAGTATTCTCATTGGCATACCCCCTCACATGCCATGAATCTCTTTGACTACAAGCTCAAGCGCGGTTTTTCACTTGAAAGCGAGATGGGAATCGCCTATCTGAAAGAGGATTCAGCTACGCAGCTTTCTGAATTCACTTGTGGGGTTTTGGCACACACAGCCGTAGACAATAATTTTGTACAGGCTAGCAACCTGTAGCGTTGAGCAGAGAACCCTACCTGCTGAATCAGTTTCCGACTAAAAGTCATCACATAAACGAGGCCGATCATGGCTGTAGAAACCTTGTATCGCAGTACCCGAGACCTGGAGACAATCTTCGTGGAAAAAAAGCTGGCAGATCAACATGATGCGATGCTTGAGCTTGGCGAAGCACTCACTGCGGCACTGATTCAGAATGTGCCTGGGTTAGATGAAAAAATGGGTGAAGAAGTAGGTATTTTCATGGCGAAAAATCGCTCGGCCTTTGCTTCAGCTTTCAAGAATAATCCGGCTGCATTGCTTGAGATTGGTCGAGAAGCTGAGGGTTGATCGAGTTCGGTACGGGCTGAAGGACTGCCCGTACCGCTTCATTCCCTGCGCTGGATCCTCAACCAAAATCCGAACACTCCACCTTCTTCTGCCTCTCCTATCAATTCGTGGCCAGTCTGTTGAGCAAAGGTTTTGAAGTCCCTCTTGCTCCCAGCGTCGGTCGACAAGACCTGCAGTACCTGCCCTTGTGACATTCGATTGCATTCGAGCCGAGCCTTCAGGATCGGTATGGGACATTGAAGTCCTCTTGCATCCACGATGCCGTCAGGGTCCTGGTATGGGTCTGGATTTGTGGCAGCCATTGCGCCGAGTCCTTAGTACTTGATAGTGCGCCCAGTGTAACCCGCATTCGCCCGGGGGGCTTCTGGCACGCCCCCTTCAAAATGATGATGACTCGGTTAGTGGCCAAGGCGACTTCGCCGTCCACATCGTTTTTTTATCACCACTCGGTATGAATGATTTCCCGAGATGAAATCTGATGGATATATGCATGAAACTTCAAACCACTCTTTTACCCCCCTTGTTGACTCCTACGTGTGATGCTGCCCAGCTTTACGCTCAGCACAGTGACCTTAAACACAAGCTTTGGCGCTCAGCCCATACCGATCATTTCACTCGTACCGAGCGAGATCAAATGCGTGAGGCGCTGGCTGGCCTCAGTGAGGCTCACCGATCTGTCACAGGGGCCCCGTTGAAATGATGGCCAATCGCTTATACCGACGGTACCAGTGCGTCTTTGAAGCTGGTGAGGATAAGCTTGATCTCGAAGTCACAGGATTGGATTTACGTCATGGAGCAGTACATTTGCTCACTTCTGATGCCGGCATGGCCATGGCCCTCAAGCATGCAATCAGTGCTGATGTTCTGCATGAGATCCCAGGTAACCTTGATCCGTCGTGCTTGGTCAAAGGCCTAGGTTGGGCCACTTGGATCAAGCAGACTTCAACGATCTAACCAGTGTGGAGACAACGCGATGTCATTAATCAGTAAATCGGCAATCCAGGCTGTTCGTGATTACGTTATCGATGACAATGGTGGGCGTCTCGAGACAGATTATTTTGGTCACCAAGTAATTGCTGCTGCAGAAGCGCATTTAGTCACATTGGAACGTCAGTCGAGCCCCCCCATTCCTCTGCTTGAGTTCTTCGAGAGGAAAGATGACATGGGCCTGGGCCGGCTCCGGATGATCATGGATGGTGACGCTGACGTGATCATCGAGGTGATCAGCACAGAGGGTGAATCACTAGCTCTAGAATTTTGCACCTCGGTCACAGGAGGTGGTCGATCCCCAAAGGTGCGTGAAGCGCTCTACAATCTTATGAATGCGATTCGCGATGAGAACGAAACCAATCCTATTTTTACTGGAAGATAGTGTCCGATGTTTTCCTGCCTAGGTCCATTTTCTGATTTTTTCGGGCTTTTCCTGTTCACCGGTTGCGAAGCGTGTTGTTGTTTTTTTGGTTAAAAGGCTAAGAGCGATTAAGAACGGATAGGTCGATGGATTTCAGCCTACGGCCCTTGTGCTACGTGGATCTCAGCTAAAATTCAGGCCCTGCATACCTACATCATGGAGCGGAACAGACCTACTACTTAGGGCCCTCCAGACCTACAACGCTTATTTTTGGCCTGCTTTTATCCACAAGTTTATCCACATTTACCCCCTTCCAGCACTTCCAATGACCAGTTGAGCCCACCAAACCTACAACCCGATTGAAGTTAATTGGTGGATCTGGAAAGGCTCTCACCTGTGCAGCGCACCAAACCTACAACTCTGCAGCAATTCAGGAGGTTTTTCTTCTGGTGTCTGTCGCCTCGAAATCGGTTGGGCGCATCAAACCTACAACCTGTTGCGTTTCGGGCCCTGCAAACCTACAACTTTTTCTCAGTTACACACAGGCTTAGCCACAGCCCTCCCATGAGGAACAGTATCAAGCTATATCTGGCCTGAGTTGTAGGTTTGGTGCGCTCTTTATCTGGGCAGTTCCAGCGTGTGGTGTTGTAGGTTTGGTGAGCCCTTGTTGGACCGTCCTATGGCTTTCAAGGTTGTAGGTATGCTGCGCTCTACTTTTCACCGCCCAGGTGAGGGCTTTGACTGCACCAATCATAGGTTTAACCGTTCAATTCCAGTGGCTTACGTTATTGTCTTAATGCCAGCTCGGCTGTTGATTCTCCCGCCCGCATTCGTTGGCCGGCATGTACGGGTTGGAGGTTTGATGCGCCCTATCTTCTCGCAAGTGCTGGGGTTGGAGGTTTACTGCGCCCTAAATTGCAACCAAGCGTGCAATTTCAATGAAATTCTCAGTTTTCACTAATTAGCCAGGATTCAGTGGGTTACGGTACATAGCTCGATCTCAAGGTATGTATCATTCCTAAGCATCTGATATTAGTGCCTATGCAAATCGACCGTTGTAGGTTTGCTGCGCCCAATCTCAGAAAACTCAGCCCACGTTGTAGGTTTGATGTGCCCTATTTCTTCACCATCACTCCCACCACGGCCACATAAATTGGGCTCAAGCCGTTACCCCTGAGGGGCTGTAGACCAGACATGACATCAGCCTACGTGGTCTAGGTTTGAGTTTGTCCTGGACGCAGGTGGGGTGTTGGGGGAATGCTGCAGGTTGGATTGACCGCCGTGGGTTGTAGGTTTGATGCGCTGCATTTATGAGGTAGCGCCGGCGGGTGTAAGCAGGAATAGGGTTGTAGGTTTGTGGGGCCCTATCTCATCGAGACTTGGCCACATCACTGTAGGTTGTAGGTTTGGTGCGCTCTAGATGGCAACACAATGTTGTAGGTTCAGTGGGCCTGACCTAGTCCGACCCTGCATTCGTTCACGATGTTGTAGGTTTGGTGGGCCCGATCAGTCGAACACTTGGTCGGATCCGTCCTCAGGGAATGAGCCCTCTGCGCCAATGTTCTGCGGAGCCTCAGCGGAACCTTCAATGACATTTTTCCCCTTAACCGCTTCTTTAGCCTCAGCGATGCCTATCTTGCCCTTGATATCGCTAGCCTTCTTGTTGGCCTTCATCATGTGTTTGATGAAATTGTCGTGGGGTAGGATTTCAAATTGAATATCCTTGGTGACCCTCTTGTCATGATCGTCTTTGATCATCACTTCGTTCCACCCAGGCAGGATCACATTCTGTTCGGCGAGGCTTTTCAGCGCTGTGCGCATGGCCCGCATGTTGTCCTTCATACGCTCTGAGAGACCACGAGGGCTCTGCTCTAGGAAGCTGACCAACTTTGGCTGGTAAGGATGGTTCAGCGATGCCTGGGTCCAGTAATGGGAGATGCGCTTGTAAATGTAGCGAGCAAGGTCGGACTTCAGCCCCATCGAAATGCTGTAGTCATACATCCTGAACGCCTGCGTTTTTACCCCCAAGGTCACCAGCGGGTGAAAAGTAGCAAAGCACCTTGCCGACCCATCGCTCAGATAGTCTTCGCGTGTTGTGATAGCGAGTTTTGGCAGCAGGTTGCCCCGGTAACTGTTCCGCCCCTTACCCGAGCCTGTTGAGCACTCGAGTAGTGATGAACTCATGACATCAAGAGCCTCTTGTACTTCCTGGGCGCTGTAAGAGTGCTTCGTTCTGGCCAGCTCTTTCCTAAGCTGGCTGATGGTGAAGTAAACTCCTACCTCTTTATCGTCTGGCGACTCGAAGGAATTACCGTTCACCGCAATCTTCCGCAGTGCTTCCTCGACGATCTCCTCTCTTGACCCAGGATAGAGCATGACGCTGACCGTCTCGCCGTTATCGTTCGTCCGCTCAACAACGGCCGGCTTGATCTTGATCGTGTACACCGCCCCGCGAGATTTTAACTGCCGGGTGATAACGCTGTTTTCTCTAAGGTCGAGTTCAGTATTCGCCCAAACGTATTTCGGTAAGGCGTCATAAAGCTCGATCGTATTGCTGTAGTCAGATTCCGAGGAGTCTAGAAGCTCAAAAAGGGCGAGCTGGGGTGTTTTGTCTGTAGCTTTGCTCCCAGTCTTCGCAATACCCTTTTTTCCGGTGCTAGCCATCAATTGCTCCTCAGCATTCTGCAAAATACGATTTGCCCAGATTCGTTGAGTAGAACCTCGGTTTACGAGTTGAATTTTTCCATTCTACCCGGTGCAGCTCTTGCCCGCACTCAAGGCCTGGCCGATCGCCTGAATGACCTTAACCCCCCCTGTATTCAGCTTCTGCCACACATTCTCTGCCTCCACCATGGCTTCCCAATTTTTAGGCAGGATTGATCCATGATTCAGGTCCGCATGAAACCCCAGTCGAATATCGAATCCTCAGGCTGGTTTTCGCGCCTCAAGCAGCTCGACAAGGGCTACACCTCGACCTCTCGGGCAGAGGCTTTCGGTACCATCGTCCACTTGGTGAAGGTAGGGAATGCTTGCCTCAAGCTCAAGCAAGGTAGTAGCCGATCCCTGCGATCAGAAGTCAACGAAGACAGTTCAGAAGTGAAAGCGATGCTTCAAGATCTCACGTCAGTAGGTGCCCTTTTCCCTATTACCGAGGCGAAGTCATGGTCCCTTTGATTTGCATACTTGCGGCCGCCGGTTTTGGAACCGTTGCTGAAGGATTGCTTCCATCTGCTGAGCTCAACGTTCCGCCCCTCAGCATAGGCAAAGTGTTTGACTATTTCCCCTACTGGCTCGGTGGTGTGCTCGCGAGCTGTTTCTCCCAAGTTAGTCCAAAGGCTGCAGTGATTTTTGTGATCATTCATTCCCTGGTCGTGGTCATGACTGCCGGCATTCTCCGGTTCGCCTCCACGTCGTCAAAGACACAAGCCCAACTTGCAGGATTTTCCCCTGCCCTGCTGGTCTGTGGTGGTCGAATACTGATGGTAAAGTTGACCTTCATCCTGATGATTGTCTTCACCCTAGCTCTGTCGGGCATCCATCTGGCGCTTTGAAAAGCGATACATCAATTCGGGTAGTGGCACGACACCGTCTGCTTGATTATGTGCTCATCGGATTGAGGAGACGTGGATGAGCACCAATTTATACAACGGCCGTATTCTGAGGAATGCAACTCTCAGCGATGCGCTGGCCAGGCTTAAGGATTTGCGCCCCGAGGCAGTGACAAGGGCACAAGCTGCAGTGGCACAGCTCATAGCTGCAAAGCGGTACTACTGGGCTGACATGGACCAGAACTTCATCCCCATTCCACGTAAGGAGTACGGCAGCTTCTACTGGAGAGTCCTTGACATCCTCAAGCAGCAGCGCATCAAGGTCGAGGGTGAAGGGATACGCAGCGTGGACTGGGACTTTACATTCCAAGTAATTCTAATCCCCCACCATGAGCATGTACTTGCGCTCTATTACCTTGAAAACAACCCAGGGTTCACGCAGATGCTCACCCAAGCGGGGTTTGCGGACTTTCACTATCAGAACGCTACTGACGGCCCCGATGACATACCGTTCTCTGAGTGGGAAGCCCGGTGTATTGCCTGGGACGAGGCTATGCCTTCCGGGGTGCCGGCTCATGCTGGGTTGAAGTACCAGGTCGTCACATGGACTGACATTGGCCTGACTCTACAGAATCGTGACTTGATCCTCAGCACTAGGCCTGAAGACGACGCGCGCCGTATTCGGGTTGCCTACAACCTCATTGATCCAATGCCTCAAACTCCAGAGAGTAGGGACATGGGCATTTTCCAGCTAGCAAAGCAGGGGGAAGCGATTGCGCAGGCCAGAGCACC
The DNA here is from genome assembly GCF_030263855.1 of Pseudomonas sp. ChxA. Lineage (NCBI taxonomy): Bacteria > Pseudomonadati > Pseudomonadota > Gammaproteobacteria > Pseudomonadales > Pseudomonadaceae > Pseudomonas > Pseudomonas sp. ChxA. Next base: position 239,346 of record NZ_JARPMK010000005.1, on the reverse strand, counting down.
GCACGTGTTTCTGGCAACCGACGAAACCGTGAATGGCCAATAAAGGCTGATCCGATCTCAAACAATTTTCCCGTACATCTCCCATTTTGGCCAGGAACTGCCGGCACTACGAAAAAGTCTGAGTGGCGAGGCATCACTTCAATTTTGTGAAACCCTTCACAGAACCGACGAACGGTCTTAATAACTCGGTACTTCTGCCGAAAAGGGAGTCAGAGCCAGTTAAGGCCAACTGTTGTGCCCAAGGGCGCACGTGAAATGGATGAGGTCTTAGGACCTGTAGAAGGAAATACAACATGTCGCACTCGATTCTCGTTGCTGGACGCAAAGGTGAGATGGTAGAGGTAGAGCAGATTGATCTGTTCAAGCACCGTATTAACGAAACGGATTTCAACATATCAGTCCATGCGGAGCCGAGATCGGTCTGCTCTCAGGGTGATCGGCCATTGGTTGTGAGCCTGTATGAGACTGGCTGTAGAATCGCTAGCCTGTCGGCTTGCAACGCTTCAGTGGTGCTGGGCGGTGGAACAGGTTCAATCGACAAGCACCAGATACGTGTCTGCGCGCTTATCACTGTCGAGAACCTGATTGCGGAGATTGGAGGCATGCGCCTTTCATCACTGCTGGATAACTCGCTTTCAGAACAAAATCATTACAACCAGTAGCCGACCCTAGCTGATTCGCAGGATCGTTGGTGCTCGGCCTCAATGATCCTGCCCCTTATCCTACCTGTATTCATTCTCTACCTGGACAACCGACCTTGCGCTGAAACATCAGCCTAAAGGCTTCTGCCACTCTCTGGCCGACCTCACCATGGATCATCGAATCCAAGCCAGGAATCCACACCATGCTCGCCCTTCCCCCAGTAGCCACTACACCTGAAATCGACATTCTCCTGAAGCAGAAGACGGTTGTAGCCGTCGGCGTCAGCGGAGGAAAAGATAGCGTAGCGTGCCTGATTGCGGTCCATCGCTACTTGGACAGCATTGGGTTCGAAGGGCCGAGGTGCGCCGTGCATGCGGACTTGGGCTCGGTTGAATGGGAACAGAGCTTGTTCAAGTGCCAGGAGGTTGCCGACAAGCTTGGCTGGAAGCTTGAGGTTGTTAAACGTGCCGCCGGTGGAATGATGGAGCGATGGCTGAAGCGCTGGGAAAATAACGTTGAGCGTTACATTGATCTGAGTTGTGTCCAACTGATCCTGCCGTGGTCAACGCCCTCGATGCGGTTCTGCACATCCGAGCTCAAGAGCGCCGTAATACGCAGCCACCTTAAGCGCACTTACCCTGATTTTAATATTCTCAATGCCACTGGGGTTCGCCGCCAGGAATCGCCCAATCGAGCCAAAATGCCCATTGCCAAGCATGAACCTGTGGCCGCGCGCCGCGGCTTTGATGCTTATCAGTGGAACCCGATCATTGAGTGGGATGTGGGGGCTGTATGGGGCGCAATCGCCAGCGTGGGACTTGAGCCACATGAGGCATATACACGGTTCAACATGACAAGGGTAAGTTGCCGGTGGTGCATTATGTCGAGTGCTGGCGACGCTTATAACGCCACTTTGGATGAGGCCGGACATCCCCTATACCGGCAGATGGTTGATCTGGAGATTGATTCCACTTTCGCCTTCCAGAGCAACAAATGGCTCGGAGATGTAAACCCTTCCCTTCTGTCCTCAGAAACCTTGGGCCGCCTGGCTATGGCGAAGCAGGTATCCTTACGCCGCAAGGCATTAGAAGCCGCAATCCCTAAACATCTGCTCTACACCAAAGGCTGGCCAACCTGCATCCCAACATTTGAGGAGGCTACATTGCTGGCAGAAATTCGCAGCGAGGTAGCGGCGGGCGTGGGGCTTACCATCAAATGCTCCACACCCGAGAGCATCATTCAACGCTACGAGGAACTGATGGAACAGATGAGACTGAAGGGCGGGGTTGCTGCTGAAGAGGGTGAGAGCGCTATCCAGTTGATCCCGGCTCTACAGATCCAACCTCAACAGCTGTCCTTTTTATGAGATCGAGTGTGATGAATACTCAATGCGCCCTTCCTCGCGCGCTGCGCCGCATGCGAATAGACGCAGCCAGCATTGAGAGGCTGGAGATACCAGAGGCTGCCCTAGAATGCGCTGCATCCTGGGATATTGAGGTTGTCGCGTTGGATGACCTTCCCCTTCCTAGGACTGATCTTGCCGACTGGCTTGGCTGTGTCCAGGCCCACCCACACACCGATCCATCTTGGGGTGAGTCGATCTTCCTCACCCTGGCTGTTCAAGCTAACCACCTATTTGAAGTTATGGTGGCTCCTGGGCTCGTTACATCGATGACGGTCCGCCCGGGCGATGTGTTTGCGTTTTCGCCACTCAAGCATCACTGGCTGCGTCCGCAGGGTGATGACGGCTTTCTGTGCGTTCAGTGGACGATACCTAAATCGGACTTCGTGAAGACCTATCGGGAGATTAGGAAGGGGCTGGATGCCATTGGGGTTCGGTCGACCAAGGTTCCAGCGATCCAGAGCGCTTGGAAAGCCAGCATTTGAGAGGAAACGCAGTGATCCTTTACTTGTTTGCGAACCGAGCCTTGGAAAGCGCGGCGAGTGTTGCTGTGTTGTCGTCTGATGACTCTCACGAACCCCGACACCCAACGGAGAGTATCAGTGACCTTCCAGGCATCTTGAGTACGGCTACCAGTTGGTTGGTATGTTCTGAGCTCTGGCCCGATCGGCAGGAGAGTGACGCGGCTACCGTCGAGTCAGTGAGCGCCCCGGGCCGCTGACATGGCTGCGGCCGCACTCGGCCTGTAGCGTTGATTACGTGGGGCTGCGGTGGGTTGTCCCACGTGAAAGCTTGGAGGAAGAGGTCCAGCGCATTGTCCTAGGTGTCAGTGAGCTTGCAGGTAAACCGGGCATGTTGGTGCCTACCGACTAATTTTGGTACACAGGTTTTGGCACACGCAATCCTGCCTCACCATGCAATCATTGAGTATTGATGAGGCAAGCATTATGACCATGACACGCGTAACAACCCCCGCGCTCCACGTTCAGCATTACATCGAAATACCGTTCACATGGGCTGCTGACCGCATTGCTGATGAAGGCTTTCACTCTGATGTTTGGTCACGCATCGAGGCAGAGGCAGATCGACTCTGTGCTGCCTTGGGTCTGGAGCTGGACCCCGCTGGGGCTATTAGCGAAGAAGGCATTCGGCTCAAGGGAACCGACCTTGGGGTTGTACTGGCCGCGGGCTCGGAACTCGCTGAGTTTCTGTCAGCCCAATCAGGTCTCGTTTTCCTTAAGCAGGTCGAGGAGCGCTCGTGATTCGCCCGTTGCTTGCGGTTGCTTCCTTGCTTCTCTGCTGCTCTGTAGCAGCCGCGCCAGTGGCCCATGATCACGTTGATAAGCGGTTAATCCCAGCACAGATCAATTTCGTTCCCCCTAAGACCCCGCAGGACATACCTGAGGTCTACATCGATGGCTACATCCACCGGCCTACGGTCGAAGCATTTCGCAAGAACGGCTTCCTGAAAGACCGGCAGGTTGGATTTGTGTATTTCAATTCTCATGGTGGGGATTTGGTTGCGGCTATGGAGCTTGGCCAACTGATCCGGGAGCGCGGCTATTCAACGCGCATTGGAGTCTGGAATGGCCCTCATACCAACCCCAGTGCGGGTTACTGTGAGAGTGCCTGCCCATTTGCTTTCGCCGGCGGCGTGTTTCGGTTGATGGACGGTGAATCCAAGATGGGTGTCCACCAGTTCTTCAAGGCCAGCGGCGTAGCTGGGGATACGGACATAGCCACGGGCCAGATCACCTCTACCCTGCTTGCTAACCACCTCAGCAACCTTGGAATCGATCTTCGCTTGCTTGAGGTTGCCTCTAAAGCCGGTCCGGCAGACATGAATTATCTTACTCCGCTCGAAGCCTATGAGTTGGATCTGGTGAATGCAGGATCGCTAACAGCAACCTGGACCATTCGCGGTGAGCACGGGCTTGTGTACTTGATGGGTGAGCAGACAAAGATCACCGGTACCGGCAGGATCGGGATTTCGTGCAACTCTCAGGGTGGAGTATCGATGGGGGCCTTTTACAAGGCGTGGTACGACACAAGCGTGCTTGGGCTGATGGATAAGCTGTCGTTGATCGTTGACAACAAGCGGTTCTCAGTCCGTAACGGAAAGGTCGGTCCCAGTTTGAAGAATGGATTTTCTTACATCACCTTCGATCCCACCCCAGAGCAGCTGGCAGCATTCAGAGGAGGTCGAACGGTCGGTTTTTCGTATGAGAAAGATGCTACGGATTTGAAAGCTCAGTTCACTATCGACGTCAACGATTCACGCGAGATGATCGATAGCTTTGCTCAGTTCTGTTCTGGTGCGCGGCCCAGCTTTGCCGAGAAGATCTGACGGAGAAGACGCAAAAGCATTCCCCATGCGGAATCTAAAGTGAACGTCAGCCGGTTGCGTGGACCGGTTGACGCTTCCATTCAGCCTTTCTTGGCTGCCTTCCACTTCTGGAATTCTTCCCATTCTGCGCGTTGATCGGCCTCGCGCTTCAGATTTGCATCGAATTGCTTGATTTGATCAGCATTCAGCGCCATACGAACCTTGCCTTCTGAATCGGATCGTGCCGTCTGGATAGCCCCTTTCATAGCAGCCTTATCAGCCTCAGAGAGCTTGTCCAGATAGTCGCGATTTATCTTGCTGACAGCCAGGCGCTCATCGCGGCCGGCCTCACGAACTGCTTTGCGCTGATCCCTATTCAGATCAATGCCTAGGAGACCTGGACTGCCAGCAAAGTCACGGACTGGACCTTGGGGGCCAGCTTCGAAGTGGCCGTGCGAACCCTTAGGGCAGCAGTCAGAACCGTGCTTGTCGCCTGCCATTACCAGAGTGGGGCTCGCCGCTGCAACGAGCAGCAGAGCGATGATTTTCTTTCGCATGGTGAACTCCATAACCATTCCGGCAAGTATTACCGGAATCGAATTTGCACAATGCCACGTCGATAATGGTCTGCAACCCAAAACCTGGAAGCCAAAATGGTTCTGAGCTATGACATAGCCATGCCATGCCGCGGGCATCAGTCACAACTCAAAAATCGACCTTTCGACTAATATCTTGTCTTAGCTAATAAGGGGCGGTCAGCCCGAATGACTATGGAGAGATCACGATGGGTACCACGTATTTCTGGCTGAGAAGCCCGGCCGGACTTGCCATCATTGCCTTCGCATTGATTTTGCCAACCCTGGCCATAGCGACTTGGCTTGGGAATACTTCTGATTTTCTGGCTCTACTGGTGGGAATTGGGATCGCTGCAATACGGCAGCTAGCATGGATGCGCTGGGGTGATGGATCAGATTAGCTTGTGAATCCCGCGCGCGAAGGTGTTGACTCCTTTCGGGCACGTTAAGGTGTAGATATCTGGCCACTAGTTTCAGTTGGCCGCCCTTAACTCTGCCCGGATATAGCCCGCCCTGGAGGTGTACCGAATGTTCGACATGACCCTCAAAACGCCCTTCCAAATGATCACCGCCCTGTGCACTTGTGGCATGACACCCTGCGGGTTCCATTTAGCTCCGTCAGAGGTTGCCCTTTGAGGATCCTGACTCTCAACCTGATCGGCACCTACTTCCATCAGATCAAGGCGGGCACCAAAACCTTTGAATTCCGACTGCGGACTCCCTACTGGCGAACTCGGCTGGAAGGGCGCACTTACGACATGGTTCGGGTGTGCTGGGGATACCCCAATAAGGGGGATGCAGAGCGAGAGATATTAATCCCATGGCTGGGGTTTGAAGAGCAGACAATTGAGCATGAACACTTTGGTGATCTGCCAGTTGATGTCTTCGCAATCCGTGTGCGCGCAGAGGGGTCTGGCACGCCTAGAACGCATTGATAATGGGCTCACTCAACAAGGGAGCATCATCATGCGCAGCTTCATCTATAGCCTCGGCGCCGTTGTTATTCTGTTAGTGGCCATGGGTATGCAATATCTCTCGCTTACCTATGGCGCAGTGGTTGAAGGCTTCATCCGTGACAGCTTCGGCTGGATCTCGATAGTGCTGGCGTTTATCTCTGGTGGCGCCCTCACCGCCTTGGCTGCTGGTGAAAAACCCTAGCCTGTTTTGGATATGTGACGGTCGTACAGGGATGTAGCCTGTGCGGCATAGCAAATCAGGAGGTTGCATGAGCCAGCACTACGTTAAGGTCTACCACGCTCAAAGCAGCTGCTTAGTTCGCGTCCAACTGGGCTGGGACCGGCCTCTCCAAGGCTTTTACATGGTTGTCGAGAAGGATGGCGAGGAAGGTTTGGATGAGTTCGATGAAGGTATCGTTTACAGCAACCTTGACGACGTCGGGCATCCATCAGACCTTGCCCACTTCAAAGCGATTGCTTCGAAGCTCTCCATCCAAATACCCGATGTCATGTGGCGAGCTGCTTATCTTGACTCACAGCACAACACCATAGACAACCGAGTCTTCTACAACCTGGACGGCGACCTAGTGTCGCCGTTCTGACTCTACTTATGATTTTCACGATCGTCACACCAATCAATGATTGGGTTGAATGGGTTGAAGGAAATGGAACAGTTCATCTTGCAAGACTCCCGCGGGCTGATCGGTAGCCGGATAAGCTGGTGGCGCGAGGGTGGCTCATATACCACTGACCTCAATCAAGCTGAGGTTTTCACACGTGACGATGCGATGAGTCAGCACGCATCACGTTGGAGCGATATCCCTTGGCCGCTGGGCTTTGTCAGACCACGACACGAGATGGCGGTGGACTTCCAGTACGTCACTATCCATTGGGTCCCAAGGGGCGGAACTGAACTTTGCTATGTCGCGGCCAGGTTCCACTTTGACGGGAACGACATCTTCTGGCTTAGCGGTGATGCTCTGACCACTGATCTGACGAAAGCCTCCGTCTTTACCTTGGATGAAGCTTTTTCCCATTTTGGTAGCGAAGCCTCCGCATTCACTCGGCAGATCTGGCCTAAGGCTTACGTCGATGCAAGGGCACGCCCTGTTGCCTCGGCGGTGACCATGTCGGTTGATGAAGCTCTTGCTGGAACTGGCATCACGCTACAGCGCCCCCTTCCCCAGCGCCGAATGACGCCCAAGTGTGGAGGCTGTGGCCAATTTGTCACTGCTGATCAAGCTCCGAGCGGCATCTGCCGCCACTGCCGTTGAGGAACATCCGAGATGGAAATCCCGAATGAAGAGCGCGTACTGGCTCGGTACCGCGAAGTAGTGTCAGCACAGGGGTGCTTGGAAAATCACATCCTTGCCAAGTCGTCTCTGTACCAACGGCTATTAAAAGGTTTGCAGCCATTGGCTATTCGCCCCCCGCTAAACCATAGCTATCCCTGGTACAGCGTTGTCGAGTCTGACACGCCAGTCCCCCTGCCTTTCGGACCAACTGATTGGACACCTGAGTGGGATACACGCCATGGCGTTGCGATCTGTCAGGATGTTTGGGACCGGCTTCCTGGTGGTAATGACACTGATTTCTCCGTGACATTCCCGGGCTGGGACGCGCTTGGTTTTGTTTGGCGCATTTGGCAGGCCGATGAGGCTGCTGAGACCACTACGGCGCATCTTGTATGCTGGCACCGAGAAGACATCACCAAGCTCACAACTCCAGATCTGGTCGAAGCTGAGTGCCGTTGGCGTGCGGAGCGAGATGCTAGCTGGTTATCTCGAGCCGGTCAGATGAGCAACGAGGATTTGAAGGCCGCTTTCATCGCCTCAGGCCAGGCTGGAAAGGCAGGCTGTCGCTTCACATCGATCGTTGCCGATCAGCAAGTTGCACATCTCAGATTCTTGTCCAATGAACGGCAAGCCAAAGGTGAATCGGTCGAATTCACGGCTGAAGAGATCGAAGCCCGAGTAGCTGCGGACATGCTGAGCCTGCTTGGTGATACATGGTTGGTCAAAGACGGGCAGCTATTTCATCGTGGCTGGCAGATCCAGCGGATTACGCCTGCTGTGCTAGGTCCTGAACACTACCTGGCGGGTGCGAGCTGACGAGGATTCGGTGATCCTGGGCTGTTCGAAATAATCCTCTCTGCCTGCTCGTGGCACGCTCGGCCTTGGGGGAACATGGCATCAATACAGCCAACCGGACTTTCCCCCGTGATCAATGTTCAAAATACCTCAGCCCCTGCCACCACTCTGCCCAATTGCCCGGTCAGCCCGCTCGACCGCGTGACCTTCACACCAAACGAAATCTCCGAACTCGCCCCGGTGATCAGCGGGACTGTGTTCCAGGCTCTCGATACCAACCTCGGCAACTGGCGCGTTCGCATTGTGCGTGAAGGTGGACTTTTCCCACACGGGGTGTCTGCCAATGTCTACTCAAACCTCGGGACGTTCAAAGTCCACGGCGCATTGAATCCCGATGCTCAACCTGCTATTGCTTGAGGCTAGCCCGATGAAGACAACTAACGAAGCCCAGTCTACCGGCCTGGCTTTCATGCTTGCCGCCGCCGCCGGCATTGCAAAGTCCATTGGCGATCGACAAAAAAGCGCTGCGCTTAACGAATTCCTGATGTCCGCGATCCGTCTCAAAATGGGTTTTAACCCTGATGACGCCAACCGTCTCAATGCGCTCAGTATGTGTACCTGCGTGGGAGTCTTTCGCCCCTTCGACGAACATTTCTATGCCCAGTCCTGCATCTCTGGTGGCACCTTCGCTCGCATGTGGGAGAAGGTTCAAGGCTTAAAACCGTTCAAGGCTGTGCTGGCGGGCCAGCATGGTGAAATCCAGAGCAACATCCGTGTGGCCACCGGCGTAGCTGTGCTGCTCGATGGTAAAGATGATGACGAGATGATGCCCCGCTCCGATGACCTGCAGGTTTGGTGGGTTACCTCGGTGGATTGGAACAGCGACTGTATCAACCTGAGTCGTTATCGCATGCGCCCTGACGCACGTTATCCCTTCAGTCGTAATGACGCTCCAGCACGTCGCCTGAAGCTTTCTCGCGGCGACTGGGAGGCTCATATGGCTGACGTAGCCATTGCAAAGGATGCATCCTCACAAGCTGCCTAGGCTTCTGGCACAACCCGGGGCCGCTGATCATTGTGTTTTCTTAGGAGAACTTATGAACGACCAACGACGAATTCAGCTGATGCTGCGCAGCCCGAAAGCCATGATGGAGTTTGCCATCAATGGGAGACTGCCCCAGGTGTACACACCGGCCAGCCCACTAATCACTCTTATTGAGTCTGTTCCTGTCAGACTTCGGAGCCGAATCACTTGCGTGAATATTGGTCCCGACCTTGGATACCAAGGCATTCATCGTTTTCAATCCCTTGCACAGGCTCTGAACTGGCTGAAGCCGAGCTACACCTCGGCTTCATACCCGAGCGAGAGTTGGCGCATGAAGCGTTTCACTAAACAACTCTCAATTGACGATCTGGCTGCCTTCTGCAAAATCCCTGAGAGTCTTCTACCGGCCTTGAAAAACCTGAGGTAGAGGCTTCTGCCACGCGATTCTCCGGCCGAGTATGGTCTCCACAACTTCGGAGACCATCGAATGCATACTCACCAACTTCCCAGTGCTAAAGCGCCCGCTTATACCGCCCCGCGTTGGTTGCAACCCTACCGGGACGGTACCCGCATCGGACGGTCACAAGCCCTGCAGGCCTATGGTGAGATGTACTGCACTGATGGTTCTGCTGACACTGATGGCGCAATCGAAGAGCTGATTGGTAGCCTCAGGACCCCAATGATCCCATACGCCAGCCGAACTGGAACAAAGCGCAATCTTGACGCTATGCGTGCCAATGGATGGGGTCTTTTGGTGTCTGCCAAAGGTGTCCTGCGCACTGAAGGCTTTCCGTACATGCTGGATAACGGAGCTTGGACTGCCTTCACACAGGGAGAGGCATTCGACGAGCGAGCTTTTGGGAAGGCTTTTGATCTCCTCGGTGAGAATGCCAAAATGGTTGTCGTGCCAGACATCGTCGCTGGCGGCCTAAAGTCCCTTGAGTTCTCACTCAAGTGGCTCAACCGAATTCAAGGCATTCCAGGCGTGGCGCTGCTGGCAGTTCAAGACGGGATGGTTCCCGATGACGTACGTGACCTTCTAAATCCTGGAGTTGGTATCTTTGTTGGGGGCTCGACAGGGTGGAAGCTGAAAACTGCACATAGCTGGGGCCTCTTGGCGCGTCGTCGGCGATGCCACCTCCATATTGGCAGGGTGAATAGCGCTAAGCGCATTCTGCTTTGCTCAGCGGCCGCTGGTGCTCACTCTGTGGATGGGACTTCGGTGAGCGTCTATGAGAAGACCTGCGCTCCACTCACCGCCGCGGTGAACTACGGCGAAGCACAAGCTGACTTCCTATCACCGAACGGACTCGCTTTCGATGTAGCCCCCTTCGATTGTGCATGGCCAACAGATCTAGCTCGGTAGGTGGTGGCACACTTTTTGTGCCTCCATTATGGCGGGCATAGAGAGCAGTCGTCGGATAGGCTTGTCCACTTCGGCATGGCTGACACAATTTTTCAGAAGGACGACAGGCCATGCGCCAGTGGACTGAAGAGCAATACCCCATCATCACAACACTTGCTAGGTTGGTCAAAGTAAACGCGTTCGCTGGTACCGGCAAAACCACGACTCTGGTCGGCTACGCCGAGAACCATCCCGATGAAAAGATCCTCTACATTGCCTACAACACAGAGGTTGCCGCTGAGGGTAAACGCCGCTTCCCACGAAATGCATTTTCTTCTACGTCCCACGGTCTTGCATATGGTCCCTTGGGCAGCAAGTACAGCCACAAGCTATGTAACAACATTCGCCTCACCGACGTGGCCAAGGCGATGAATACATCTGACTGGTCGATGGCCAAGGACGTTGTCGGGATGCTCAATTCTTTCTTGAGCAGCCCTGACACTGAAATTGCTCAGCACCACTTGGTGCGCTTCCGAGGCATCTCAATCAACAGCCGCCAGATCCAGTATGCCCAGCTGGTCATGAGACACGCCCATTCGTATTGGAACCGCATGTGCGATCTTCAGGATCTTGACGCTAAAATGAGCCAGGACGGGTATCTGAAGGCATGGTTACTCACCAACCCGGACATGAGTCGTCGATTCAAGACCATTTTGCTTGATGAAGCGCAGGACACCACGAAGCTGTTGACCCAATTCGTGAAGCAGCAATATCTGAATGGCTGCAAAGTCATTTTTGTCGGCGATCGCCACCAGCAACTTTATCGGTTCCGTGGGGCGGAGAATGCCCTTGACGAGCCATGGCTCAAGGATGCCGAGGTTCACACCCTTTCAAAAAGCTTCCGCTTTGGCTGGGCTGCGAGTCATGTCGCCAATACAATCTTGGCACTCAAGGGTGAAAAGACGCTACTGCAGGGTTTCGGTCAGCAGACGCAGATCAAGTCGAAGCTGCCTGATGGACTTGAGCACCGTACCTACCTCTATCGGACAGTGGCTGGTGTTATCGACCGGGCGCTAATGTGCTTGCCCGCCTCCCAGGAGCCTGACAACGGGGAGCGTGTGTATTGGGTCGGGGGCATCAAAAAATACAATATTCAAACCATTTTGGACATGTACTGGTTTTCGTTGAACCAGCCATCGAAGATCAAGAATTTCCAGCTCACACGGGACTATAAGAGCTTTCAGGAATACGCAGAGATTGCGGACCAAACCGAAGATCCAGAAATGGTTCGGATCATCAAAATCCTCAAGAACTATGGTGATTCGCTTCCTGATCTGATCAAGCGCTTGGAACAGATCACTGTTGAGCAGGAAATGGCAGCGACAGTCACCCTTTCAACAGGGCATAGCTCCAAAGGTCTCGAATGGCCTTACGTTCAGCTCGGTGATGACTTTACTTACGATCCCCTGGATGAGCAGGCCGCGAAGGATGATCCTGATCGCCGCAACGACGAGATCAACCTCTACTATGTGGTCTCAACCAGAGGGATGAAGATGCTTGCCTTAAACACAATGGTCATTTCGATGATGCAGCACGCCAAGGATCGCCGTGCAGGATTGAATTGAAGTCAGCGCTAATTCAGCATCTACCCGAAGGTTTGACTTGCCCATTTTGGATAGCAGCTTATCGGTCGCTGGGTCATCATCGGTGCCAAATCCACGAATTGGCAACGTTCTGCCCATGCCTTCTTCCCGCGTTCCCCAGCCAGCCTCCCTGAAGCAGGTCATTTCATCTGCGGTTGCACTGTGTGGCTGGCAGGTCCTGTTCAGTAAATCGGGGCCAGGGTGGGCTTCAGTTCGCGCCAGGAGAGGCAGGGTGACAATCTCAGTTGAGGTTCCGAGTGCGGGATCGAGCCCCGAAGCGGTATTAGCCAAACAGAGAGAGTTACGGGGTGCCGGCATTAGGGGTATGTGGCTTTTACCTTTCCCTGCTTTCACCCCGGCGGCTGATCTACCAGCCGCCCATGTGACCTGGTCAGAAGCGAGCGGATACACTGCCTTGCTTGCCGGGTCGGGTACTCCTTCCGGCACTCGGAGTTTTAACCGATTGAGTGACTGGGCCCAGATATTACCTCTTCAAGATTTCATCACCTCGGCGCTGAATGGCGCATTGTGGTTTGGAACGCTACGTGAGGGAAAATCGGCAATTGTCCGGGTTGATGGCGGGTTCACCAAATGCACCACGTGCCGCGCATGGACCAATCTCTGCTCTGCTATCGAGATCATCTCTCCCTACCGTGAGTCGACATTTGCTCTCTACGGCCTTGAGCAGATACCTGCTCATCTACTGGGCGAGCTGCTGCCCAAGGATCTTCGGTCCTTCAAAGTGGGTGACATCCGCAAACGTTACCACCAACCATCCAAGGCTTCAGTGGTGCTGAATAGCTGCAGCGTTTGCAGTGCAGTACAGGACAGGGTGGCTATCAACGATCTAGAGTGTCGCCAACAACCAATCACTCAGTTCCACATCCAGGTGAGCAAGCGATTGGCAGTGGCCACTGCCTTATTGCCCACTGCGAGATGGCGTGTATCTAGAGAGCCGTAAGGGTTCTGCCACTCCAATACTGCCTACATCCTGTGCCCATCAAATACAGGATTTATCACATGGCAACGCCTCTAGCGAACCTGGCCACCCCAGAGGGTCACTTGGTTGACTCTGCCGAAGGCCTTAAAGACCTTAATGAATACGATCTGATCGAGAGCTTGGTTTCCCAACACCGGTACCAAAAGGCTCTCATTGAGCGTGTGAGCGAATTGATGGCCGGGAGTGGGTACCACGAAATCCTGGGGTATTTCCTCGCCGGCGCTGATGGCGAACTGGCTTTGCGCATGCGGGCAACACCCGAGCTATTCGATGCTGTGGCCGCGGTAAAAGCACTAGATGCTGAATACTGGAATCGTGCTTTGAGCCTTACGGATGTCCGCGTTTTCATGCCATCCGCACGTCAGAAGGAGTGGGATCAACAGATCGAAAACCGAACGTGCTTGCCATTCGAGAAGCTGGCAGTTCGAGACACACTGCAATCCTTACTGGCTAGCAGATCTCGATTCCTAGCCGAGCAAGTCGATGGCGTGTTCCATGCTTTGTCACCTAACCATGTTTCGAATTCACCTGCAGGATTCGGAAAGCGCATGATCCTCGAGTACGCCCGCTGCAAGGCCACAGGCAATCCCGAGTCTGAGAAGACTCGCCTGATTGCCGACCTTCGCTATGTGATCGCCATGTTGATGGGCCGGGACCGTACAGTTGGCTCGAACCCAAGAGCGATGAGCTATGGGTGCAATAACCCTGGCAAGTGGATCCTTCTTGACGGCGGGGCTCTGCGGGTTCGCTTTCACCTTAGCGGGACAGTGCATGTCGAAATTCACCCTGAAATGGTTTGGCAGCTCAACCAAATCCTGGCCTCGATTTACCCCAACGCCATCCCTGACAGGTTTCGTCGCCCGACCAAAAAGCGGGCTGTTCACAAAGACTGGCCCCTGATGGAAGTCCCATTGAGCTTCGGTGCTCTTGCAATCGTTTCCAAACTGAAGCGCCAAAGCATCAAGCCTACTGGCGTCTGGACCCTTGACGTTTCACGTTTTGAAATGAAGTTCATGCCTGAAGCAGAAATGATCATCCAGGCCATCGGCGGCGCGAAAGTTGACTACCAGGAGTATGCCTTTCCCTACCCGGAGGTGAATGAGGTAGTCGACCTTGTTGTTTCCCTTGGGCGTCTGCCGGAGCAAAAGACACACCAGTTCTATGGTACAGGTGAAACCTTGGCAAAGGAGGTAGTAGCAATTGCAGATATCCGGCCTGGCGAGACGGTATGCGAGCCTAGCGCTGGCCAGGCTGGAATCGCTCAATATCTGCCCGCAAACCGGACCACTTGCGTCGAGGTCTCCGAGGTTAACTGTGGAATCCTCCGTAAATTTGATTTCAACCTGGTCGTCCAAGCTGACTTCCTTACCTGGGCTTTGAACGCTTCATCTTTTGATGTCGTCGCTATGAACCCACCCTATTCAAGTGGGCGGGCCATTGCTCACCTTGAGTCAGCCTCATTGATCGCACGTCGGCGCATCGTTGCGATTCTCCCAGCCAGCCTGCGGGGTAAGGACATCTTGCCAGGCTGGGAGCACCAATGGTCGAAGGTCTATGAGGGAGAGTTCAAGGGTACAGGCGCTTCGGTGGCTATCCTTCGAGCGGATAGGGTCTCAACTTGAGCATTCAGAATCGTGCGCCAATCCTGACTGTTCTGGTAGTTAGGCACACTCTGCCTTTTTGTTTTTATCTAGGGGTTCTGGCACACCCTATCTGCAATGAACATGGGTCCACTTACTAAGGAGTTAACCCATGCAAAACGTTATCAAAGCTGCCGCCCTTGCCCTGTGCTTCGCCATCGTTACCGGCTGCTCAGTGAACCCTCAGACAGGCGAACGGGAATTCAACCGCACCGCGATTGGTACAACCATAGGCGGGGTGGCCGGTGGCATCCTGGGTGCAGCAGTAGGGGGCGAACGTGGTGCTTTGGTGGGCATTGCAGCTGGCGCAGCGCTCGGTGGCGGTACGGGCTACTGGATGGATAAGCGATCGGCGAAGCTGAAAGAAGAGCTTCGCCAGAAGGGTATGGATGCAACGACCAGTCTCGACCCAGTCACTGGCCGTCAAATGATGACCATTGAAGCCCCAGCAGACATTGCCTTCGCCACCGCATCCGCCGACCTACAGCCAGCAGCGTTCCAAGGCCTTAGTGCAATTGCCACTGCGTTGAAAGACCAGAAAGATCTGCGGTTGGAGATCACTGGCCACACAGATGGTACGGGCAGCCGTCAGTTCAATAATGTCCTGAGCTATGCCCGCGCTCAAGCAGTAGCCCAGTATCTCTATGCCGCTGGTGTACCCGCTCAAGTTATTGCAGTGCGAGGCGTCGGCCCTTCCATGCCGGTGGCTACCGATGCTACTGCTCAAGGCCGCGCACAAAACCGCCGGGTAGAGATCCAGATCAAGCAAGGCTGAAAATCAGGCGTAAACGATCCGGCCTTGTTCAGGTGTATCTGACGAGGCCAGCACGCTTTCAAGATCCAACGCTGAATAACCCGCAAGCCAGCTTTCTTCGTAGGGCGAATAGTATGCCTGCCTCCACGTTCTGACAGATCCAACATCTAGGTGAACAAAGTTTTTCGAGATGTAGGTCCCCACTCCGCCAACACCAATCACCTTGATCAGGTTGGCCAGAGCTTCAGTTCCCACACCCGGGATTCTGATATCAGCTGCTTTGGCTTTCACATGCATCGAATTGAGGGCGGCGCCCTCTAGGGACGAGTTGAATTCAGGCGTGCGGTATCCGCTGGTCACTATGATCTTCGCAGGCAGCTGCTTGACCCTGAGGTAAGCAGTTGCGATCCATAACAGATCAAGGAGCTTGGCATCGATCTGCACCGTTTTCTTCGAGACAACGTCTCTCAGGATGGTGCAAGCGATGGCATAGCCGCGGGGGTCCCATCCCTGCCCTTTTCGGTAGTAGTAAAACCTGGCTTTTTCTCCTGATTGTGGCCGCTCTAGGTCCAAGAATCGGTCGTGGTCTAGGAGCACGGCACGCCAGTCGCGTTGACCTGGATTGTTTGCGAAGGCTGGTAGTGCAGCCATGGCTAGAGGCGCTGCAATCGCCGCAGTGACGATGCTACGGCGGCTCATGAGGATGTTCTGGCTCATACCAACAGGCAACATGTGGCTTATTCTGGGGCGAGTGTATGGTTTGATCCTTCACATCGCGACTCAAAACCCCCTGCCCTTTTTCAAAGCTCCCCTTGCTCTGCTTGAGCTGGGCTTCTGGCACGCGGCGGCATCCATAAGATGGCTCCACCACCTATATGGAGTTTTTCATGTCCCGCCCATATCCAGTTCTGCGCACCCTCGGCCAGCTACTTACACCTGCTGGCCCGAATCATTTCGCCTACCTGTCAGCCCACCCCGAGCAAGATCAAGCCTTGCTGGATGCCCATGCCATGGATGTAGGGACAGCTCCCGGCTTCAGATTGGTTGCCGATACTGATAGCTTCTTACTGATCGCAGACCATGATTACCAAGGTTGCTTGGACCATATTGCCAATGGGCCTTATAGCTGTTCGGCAATGGACTGGGTTGCTGAGCATGCAAGTGGTGAGCAGGTTGAGTGGTATGGCTGTGTAACCGAAGTGGCTCTTCAGGACGCAGCAGGCAGGCAGTCTCGAGTGACGCTCGGGTATTACCCCAAGGATGAAGCCGAAGCGATCGCGGCTTTGCTCGCTCCCAATGCTGAATTATTCAGCTTGAACCAAAAGTGCATTCTTATAGCTGATGCTACGGGTGATATTTACCACTATCAGCTTCGCTACCCAGGTGATTGCGACGACACCGTCCTTTTTGTTCGAGCGATTGACTGTGATACGGGATTGGAGTTCGCGAAGGCCCATCTGCGTTCAATCCACCAGGTAGGAACTGAAGTTCAAGTAACTGGGATCAACACAGGCCTGCTGGCACGAGCTGCCTAGTGAATTTTGACGCCCTGTTCCCGCTGGTGGCACAGCTAGCCACCCGTAAAATCTATCCCATCATCTAAAGAGACTGCCTAAATGAACTCCTGCGAAATCCTGCGTGCCCTTGATACCGTTGCTGCTGTAAGCGGCAAGCTCGAGAAGTCGGCGCTTCTGACAACTTATATGGTTGACCCAACATTCCAACGCGTGATGAAGCTCATGCTCAATCCACTGATCAGCTTCTACAAGCGTCCAGCTCGCTCCGAGGTGTTCGGTACCGGGGTATTCACCGATGACACTTGGCTGATGCTTGACCGCTTGGCTACCCGCCAACTCTCAGGGGACGCCGCAAATCGTGAAGTGCAATCGGCTTTGAATACCCTCACTCCAGAATCCTCGGAGCTGCTGTGGCGAGTGCTCCACCGAGATCCGAGGGCAGGTTTCTCTGAGGGCTCAATCAATAAGATTCTGCCGCTTACCATTCCCGAAGTACCGTACATGCGTTGCAGCCTGCCTTCAGATGTAGATCTGGAAAGCTGGCCATGGGCGCGAGGAATCTATCTACAAGAAAAGGCGGACGGTACCTTTTTTGCCCTCACCGTTAAAAACGGTGGCGCAACCGTCATCAGCCGTTCTGGTTTCGAGTGGCCCCTTGAGCTGTACGGTGATCTGGGTGAGGTCTTTGCCAGCTGGCCTGACGGCCAGTACCACGGCGAAATGCTCGTGGAAAAAGATGGGGCAATCCTGCCGCGTGAGATTGGCAATGGCATGCTTACGTCAGTCAACAAGGGCACCCCGTTCCAAGCTGGTTGCGTGCCTGTGCCGTACCTCTGGGACGTTGTGCCGTTGGAGTCCCTGACCCGACGAGGTAGCTGCCTGACGCCATACTCAGAGCGCTTCTCGCAAGTCGGTAAAGTGGTCGAGGATCTGGGCGGCGGTAAGGTGAGGCTGATTCACACACAGGTCGTTTACTCGCTGGACGAGGCCTATGCCGCCTCTGGTGTGCATATCCGTAATGGCAAAGAAGGTGCGGTCATCAAGCACCCTGACGGCCCTTGGCGCGACACCGGTTCCAGTGGTTCGCCGTTCAGCGTCAAGATCAAAATGGAAGCACCAGCTGAGCTGCGGGTGAAGGGGTTGAGTAAAGGGAAGGGTAAAAATGCGAAGACGTTCGGCGCACTTGAGTGCGTGAGTGAGTGCGGAATGCTGGAGGTCAACATTTCAGGCTTTTCGGACGAATTGCGACTTGAGATTTTCAACAATCCTGAGCGCTACATTGACTCGATCATCAAGGTGACATTCAACGACGTCACCAAGCCCAACAAGAAAACAAACCTCTACAGCCTGTTTCTGCCACGATTCGGCGAGCTTCGACCTGATCGGACCACAGCCGACACCGTGGAGCGCATCATCCAGCAGCTGGAAGACGCCAAGGCAACTATTGGAATGATTGAGTCAGTGGCGGCGTGAAGAAGGCTCCCGCTGTATACCAGCGGGGCTTAGCTGAATGTGTTCGCGAAGGGATACCGCACTTAGAGGGGATGTTTGGTATTCCGCCATTCCATATAGGCTTTGTTGTGTTTTTTCTGGATTTTCGAGGCATAACCAAACCCTCCCAAGGCAGTGATGCTAAGCAGCAGAAGCCACCAATCTGCGCTGGTGAAACCGCCATCCTTCAGTGGGAGCCCCAGATAACAGAGGGCTCCTATTGAGCCTATCCCAATCAAAAAAGCGATGAGTTGGGGGACGTGAGGAAGCTTCGGAGATCCACGCATTGGATCTACTGAGGCTGGTTGAGTTGATAGCCACTTCGCGTGGGCCCTATCGTGCTTAATGCCGATCACAGCCCCAAAGCCAAAGACTCCGAGTCCCAGTAGAGTCAGAAGATTCTGAGCCCCAACAGGCATGGGCACCAATCCCGCCAAAGCGAAAGCTACGATGGCAACCAGCCAAGCGATCGATTGCTTTGTCTTTGGCGGCTTTGGTTCGGCACTGAATGTATCCATGATAGCTCCTTGAGAAATTGTGCTGCAGCTGAGCTAGCGTAACCCCATTGGCGCCTTATCCCAACCCAAGCAATGGTCGCCAAAATGCCGTGTATCCCTGTCAAACTTCATATCAATATCTTCATGCCCCAGGTGCGACAACGAATGCCATTCCACCGCTACACTGAATTTTGGGGTGGTTTTTTGACTTGTGGCCCTGAGCGAGCGGTGCTAAAAAGATCACGTTCTATGCCCAATCCTTGATTGCGCACCCTACCTATCTCGACGTTAATCCGTCAGGTTTGCAGGGACTCATTGGACTGTCAGTTATTTCTGCCATTCCTTTGCGTAGATACTGCTAGATCAATCTAAATTCGTAGCAAGGTTTCGACCTTCCTACGCATCCAGATCGCATCGACTTTTGTTGGTGATGATCGCATTGCCCTTCTTTGAAGGTGCTTCCCCCAGACGGTAGAGATCACATCCTGCCGTCAGGCTTGGTGTTTTCATTTCCTTCAGGTATGAGCGCCTAGCTTGGAGCTTTGCTCATTGCATTGCTTTTGGGTAAATCCTCGGTAACGAGAAATCCATTGCGCAGAACACAGCTCACCAGCTGTGCGGACCCCAACGGCTTGCCGTTGAGTTCCTCCTTGACCCGTCGCAATGTCTGATCTGATCGGCTTCCGCCTAATGCTCTTTTTGTGGCTGGCTACGCGATACAGATCACCCTTTCCGCAAAAGCGGATCCTTCCGGTAAGGCCTGACATCCCCAGGTTTTGGCCAGGTAATGTTGGTTCCCACCTTCCGAACCTGGCCTTAGAGCACCGGGTATATGTAATGTGCCCACCGTTCTACTGGCGAGAGAAACCCTATGAAAACTCATGAGTTGGGGTGCTCCACAGCTATTGCTTAATCAGGCCGCTGCGCGCCGTAACAAGCTGCGCGCCCTAGGCAAGCAGAGTCGTACCTACCACCCCACCAGGGCATTCTCATGCTCTGGCATGGATGCCCCTCCTCGGAGATGTACCCATGACCACATTCAGCTTTCGTAACTACTACTTCGACCAAATCGAGGCTACGCGCGAACTGTTACGTCCAATCCAATCGAACAAAGACACCCCTTGTGCGCTCGAGAAATCCTTAATCCGGGAAATTGAGGTTCGACACGAGAATTTACAGGCGGTGTATGTCGAGCTCGATGAGCTTGGCCTCGGCATGATCTTGCAAAACGAATCGGGGGATTCGTGGGCTTTGATCTTGCCGGATGCTTCAGAAGCGGGACGCTTTCGTTACTCTGCGTTCCGTGACATAGGATGGATGTCCCATTATTCAACTGACACCCTCGACGAAGCAGTCCTTGAGGCGTTTAAATCTGGGTTCACCCGGGTCGCGCCACGAGACACTCTCGACAAACTGTCAGCCACCCTGGAGTGGAAAAAAGGTTGCGAGCGCCTAGCGCACATCGAAGCCCATCAACGTGGGTCGTTGACGTATAGCGAGATGCTTGCAGAGTTTCAAAAGATTGAAACCAAGCATAGCCAGCCGACAAAGCTGGCCGCTTGATATTGGTGCAATGTTCTGGCCCTTCAACGGTTTAGTTCCGAGCACTGAGATTGATTGATCTAGCAGGGAGGACCCTCACAGCCTTATTCAGGTTGTGGGGGTTTTTTGCTTCTGGCACACCTTGATGCCTATCAGACTAGCTCTGAACCTGAGCTGCTTCAGGTTAGATCACACTTTCTAAGGCATGCCTTTGTGCGGCCGATACCCTGGCATCGGGAAGGTGGTGACTCAGCTTTGGTGTTTCAAATGCTCTCATTAGCGTCTAAAGCCCGGATGGAGGATTTAGCTTGTACCCAACCAATCAAATTGGTTCTCATACCCAGCCTCACAAGGGGTTGCTCGAGTACCTCGCCGATCAGGTAATGGCCCAGCTGGCTGCACAGGCTCAAGAGCGTACAGCTACTGAGGACGGCCTTGGTTCTGGCGCAGAGTCCAGTGAGCCATCATCGAAAGCAACATCCTTTTATTTCTCCAGTGGCGGTTCTGTCTGTAATTGCGTTCCCTGTGCAGTCATGCGCCGGCTGGTATGATTCAGCGCATGATTGTGGAGCCCAAAGATGAGTCGACTCAATGAACCAACCAAGCTGAAGGCCGGTGTCTACCTGGCCCGCTGCAAAGAGGCTACATTTCTCAAGGCAGGCATCAATGGTCACAGCTCTGTGTGGCCTGAAGCTGACCTGACGATTCGTGATGGGTGGGCCTACTTCAGCAAATCCGGAGTGGAGGTTTGGAATTGTAATTCTGCCTATGCCAGCCTTCATTTCATTGTTTCCCCAGTAGCCTCCTGATTTTTGGCACCCTCTTTTGGAGTGCAATATGGGACTTGATAGTTAAGCTCTAGATAACGTGGTTATCTGCAGGTGCTCAATCGATGTCCCTAGACCTCTCTCAGCGACAGACCAAATCCACCAATCAGCTTCGTCCCGGTGAATACATTATGCAGCCCGGTGAAAACGCCCTCCTTCGCGTCGAGGACGTGGCTCACCGTCGCTACACAACAATCACTCGGTTGGAGGGGCACTACGCGGGCACCTCGTTCACCGCGGGCCAAAAGCTTGGCCGGCGTTGGGAAGTTATTCCCCCTGAGGAGGCATTGATCCGTTTAATCGCCTCATCGTGCCACTGACCCACTAGGGTGGTGCCACATCAAAGGTCATGCCACGCTATAGTCAAACACGGCGGTTGCTATTTACCCGCCTCATTAGCTAGCGCATTGGATTTCAGATGGACAAGTACCTCACGCGAACCATGGACTTCCTCAACGAAGTTGGCATCACTGTCAGGCTAGTACCTGGAGCTACTGGGTTTGCCCAGCACTGCGAGATTTCTGCGGGATCAATCAACGTTGATCCTCGCTGCCGAGCTTCTGCACTCCTGCATGAGGCGGGACATTTGGCTACCGTTCCTGAACAGTTCCGACACTTATTCTCTGGAAATGTCGGGGCAGGTCAGAGAGCTGTTTTCAACGCGGTCTCCGGCATTGATGTCTTCCCTGGCTCTCCACTGGACCGCGCAGTTGTCCAGATCGGTGACGGCGAGGCAACTGCCTGGGGGTGGGCCGCCGGCATACAGATTGGCATTCCTGAGTTCCGGATCATCCGCAACGACGAATATAGTGGGGAAGGTTCACTAATTCGACTTGGCCTTAAAACCAATAACTACTTGGGCATCAACGGCCTGGCGAACGCAGGCTTCTGCAAGGTAAAAGCTCCCCACCCTTCAGATCTACCGGTCTACCCTTGCCTGGCGTACTGGGTCCATCCAGTGCTGGATGCTTCAGGCACTCACCTCCATGGATGAGCGGTTGAAGGTTGCGATGGGACTGGCCACAGAATGGCATTTGGGTGAGTTGCGCAACTACACTACCGATGTGCCATACATCACACACCCTACTGCGGTAGCAAACTTGTTGGCGGAGATCTCAGACAGTTGGGAACTGATCGCGGCAGGCTATCTCCATGACACCCTTGAGTGCCCTGAAGAAATTCGCATTCAGCGTGAGCGAGTGATTCTCGACCTTCTTGGGCCTGTCGTCCTTCAGCTCGTGAAAGAAGTCACAAACCCGAGTCGAATGAATGATGGTAGCAGGGCGGTTCGAAAAGCGATCGACCGCCAGCACCTGTCCAAGGCGTCGCCTGATGGGCAGTCATTAAGGCTTGCCGATGCCATACACAATTTCTCTGACCTGCAGCAGCGCTCCCCTGCCTTTGCTCTCACCTACGCGGGCGAGAAAAAGCTGATCCTGCCTTTGACAACCCAGGGCTCCCCAGTCCTACACGAGCGCCTGAGTCAGATGATACAAAATATTCTGGATGGGTGATTCTGGCACGAGTCGATAGGCAGCATGATGATCTCATCTTATTTGAGGTTCATCCCATGCCCTGGCACAAAGTAACCCGCGCCTTGCCGGTTCTGCCCGACAGAGAGTTTCTGTACGCGAGATCTGTACCAGTCATGGTTTTCCTCGAATGGGGTTCACAACGGGTAGCCCGTTTCGTCCGTTATGACGATGACGGTGACATGTGGTCCGGCCGCTGGATTAGTGAATGTCCGGACAGCCTTGATCTGACCGATAGTGTTACGCACTGGAGGGACTGCTATGAACCACCAACCGACGAATCTTCAGATGAAGGGTTCTTTGTTGAAGCTGAACAGCTTGTTCGCCTTCGACATATCTCCAAAGGGCTTTATGGCGATGGTTCAGTTTTGACTGCCGACCGCCGTCGAGATCTCGCCAACCTTCTACACCGGTTATTGGGCGAGCTGGCTGATCAGCCAATTCTGGTTTGAGAGGTGTGTTTTGAGTACGTCTGCGATCTGTTCGATGGTTGAATAGCGGGTATTGCTGGGTTCGCTCGGCGTTAAATCAGTCTTTTAAGGTCTTCCCGAACAATGGCAAAGCGCGGCGTTAACACTGTCACTATCATCGGAACAATGGGCTCTGACCCGAAGGTTCAGCAGTTCAATAACGGCTCCACCACCGTAGTTTCCCTGGCTACAAGCGAGTCGTGGACTGACAAACAAAGTGGTTCGAAGGCTGAAGAAACTGAGTGGCATCGCATCGTATTGAAGGGCAGGCACGCTGACGTAGTGGCGCAGGGTGGCCGCAAGGGCCGAGATCTCTACGTCGTGGGCAAGCTTAAATCTCGTAAATACACTGTTGGCTCCGTTGAGAAGTCGATTACGGAGATCATCGTTGATGACTTCGACGGACAGTGCCATTTTGTGGAAAGTGCGAGTGCTTCTATTCGAACCTCATCCGCGCCGGCTCAGAGAGAGTCCAGACCTCAGCAGGGTTCCCAACCCCAAGGCCAACGACACCCCGCCCCAAATCGTCAGTCTTACCAATCCCCACCTGAGCATGCGGACTTTACCCCGCCGCCCCCACAGATGGACGACATGCCTGAGTATGATGAAAGTTTCTTTAGAAACGTTCCCGTTTAAAGTCCTGATGTGGATACTGCACCTGCTTAAAGCCGATAAAGCCGGATGTGGATGTGGCCGTTATGGAATTTTCCATCTTAAAATAGCTGCAGGTTTGCTGTATCGTCTCAGTAACATTCGGCGTGCAAGGCCTTGCAAACCACATACGCCACTTGCTTCACCATAGAATTTTCATGTGCCCCTACACGAAGGGTACGACCGGGCACCAGGATCGCGCCATGCAAAAATGAGCCGTCGACCTGGCACCCCAGATCGTTATGAGCCGCTAAGTACCAATGGATTCTGGAAAATTGCGTCAACCCACTTCTGCTGTGCCTGAAATCCAATCAGCCACGAGTTTCGACCTCATTTTCATGCGTCGTCGAGCCTGCCTACCGTTGGCGGATACAGTCGACGTGGACGATCCGCCGGCAGTAGAAGCCGAATGCGGCCCCCCTATTCACGAGCGATCCAAGCGCTGGCAGCATCAGGATGCCTTTGAGATGCGCAGAATCTCAAAGCTTCACAACAAGTCAAAAGAACTGATTGGGTACCGGCCCATGATCCAGCAGGGGCATGGCTCGGATGGCGAGCACCCAAATAAATGCTTCAGGGCATCGGATTTTGGAGGCAGCATTGAAGAAGCCCTTCTCCAAGCAAAAGCCTGGCGCGATGCAACAGAGTCGAAGCTTGGTATAAAGCCAGGCAGTCTGAGATCCAGATCAGCTGGGAAGCCTTGGTCTGGGGTTTCACTGATCGTTTCTAAATCGCCTATGGGGCGCTCTTACTGGGGGAGCAACCATGTGCTTGGACTGAAACCCCTTCGGGCATACATAGGCAAGCGATCTTACACTGCAGCCTACCATGACCTGATCCGGCGCATTGCTGAACGGGATGGCATACCTCTACCGGACGAATTACCGTCTCCGCCCCCACCTCGTGCTGATCAGTACCGCCGTATGTCAAAGGCGGGGCTCACAGACATTCCACAGCCAGCGCGTAGAAGGGCAAGCCGCTCAAAGAGCTAAGCTTCGAATTCGGACGCCACCTTTTGACTGGTGATTCTGAATCTTTGCGGTACGTTGTCCTCAAGTATTCCAGGACACATCGATAATGAAACCCTTCGCCTTTCTGCTGCTCCCACTTCTACTGGCTGGGTGCGGCGACAGTATCAATGGCGCCTACCAGGCCTCTATCCAGTACGCCGAAGAAAAGCCGCGCCCTGTGGGGTTGGCGATTATTCAAAAAGACCAGATCATCGCAGATGGCCGCGCTGTTTCGATTTCCGAATGGAAGCGTGAGGGTGCCACCTTTACCGCCTTCGACACCCAGGGTAAGCGTCTCGCTCAACTCAAGCGTAATGATGATGGTGACCTTGTCCAAGCGCTACCAATGAGCCGCGTCATCTACCATAAATTCGAGTTCTGAGATCGAGCTCCTACTACAGGATGCCCGGCCTCAATTCTTTGGTCAGTGGGCGAGCCTCAGGAATTTAGAATGCGCTTCTTCCTCTGCGGGCTGCTCGCAGCCTCCGTTTTCAGCGCTATTTCTAGCGTTGCTACAGCAAACGATATTGAGATTTTACCTTCGGCTACTGCAGGAGCCTCTTCCCCTCCAGAGGTATACCTGGCTGGCGAAATTACTGACGACACCGTCGCACAGCTCGCAAGTCTAATACCGAGCAGAGGCTTGGCTGGTTCAATCGTGTATTTGGACTCTGCCGGCGGAGATCCTCAAGCTGGTATGCGGCTTGGTGAGCTTATCCGCGGGTCTAGCATGAACACCGCTATCGGCAAGCCGGGGAAAACATCTGGACGCCCCTCCCCCGGGAAATGCATGAGTGCCTGCGTCCTAACTTATGCTGGCGGTAAGTTCAGGTTCATTGATCCAGCTTCCCAGCTAGGGATTCACCGGTTTTACCGGCGCACCGCACAGTCGACGGATCTTGATGTTGCTCAGGTGCTCTCCGCGGCCATCACTGCCTACTTAATCAAGATGGGCGTAGTGCCTGCCCTTTTCGAAAGAATGGTCCAAGTCGGCCGAGGTCAGATGGAGCTTCTTTCGCACTCTGACGCCGCTAGGCTCAACCTAGTGAACAACGGTGTGCTTCCGGCTGAATGGGGTATCGAAGGAAAGCAGGGGCAGGTCTATTTGATGGGGCGTCAGCAGACCTGGAACGGCACAGGCAAGCTGATAATGTCGTGCGCTCCAAATCAGCGGGTGAGGTTTTCAGCCCTTTATGACGCCGGCGATAACAACGGCTTTATCACTCGCAACGCCACGAACTACACCCTACGCATTAACAAGCAGTTCTTACCGATTGCTTCCCTGCAGGGAAAACCATCAGTCAGTGGTGACTATGTACTCGCCAGTTTCACCCCTAACGATTCAATGCTGTGGGCCATTTCCGGTGGCGAACAACTCGGTTTTGGTTTCCACACTAAGGATTCCAACACGTTCTACGGCTTCTTGGTCGATGCAACAGGCGAGCAGG
This sequence comes from Pseudomonas sp. ChxA, assembly GCF_030263855.1. NCBI lineage: Bacteria > Pseudomonadati > Pseudomonadota > Gammaproteobacteria > Pseudomonadales > Pseudomonadaceae > Pseudomonas > Pseudomonas sp. ChxA. The sequence goes on along the minus strand of NZ_JARPMK010000005.1, from coordinate 212,943 downwards.
ACCTGGTCAGAAGTTGGATCAAGCACTGCACAGACCGCTAGGGGTTCTGCCACGGCCTGGATGAACCGAGGATTCTCTATCATTCATAGAGGAGCAAACCATGCGATCAGCTGCAGATTTCGAAGCCTCATCCCCGCAGAAGCGGGTATACAGTACCGACGGTACCACTTTCGGAATTTTGACTGGCGGTAGTCGTCGCTGTCAGATGGAAGGCTGCTTGGGGAGAAGCTTTGCTGTCCGCTGGCAAGATGGTCAACTCACCTACCCTTGCAGCAAAGGTCTAATTGATCACTCTTCAGGATCTCTGCAGGTAGGGAGGCAGTTTTAATGATCATCCCTCCCGGGCGTCTCTCACCCGAAACTCTTCAACGGTTGATCGAAGATTTCGTCAGCCGAGAAGGCACTGATAACGGTGATGACTCTACCGAAGCTCAGAAGGTGGCCAGGGTACGCGCCGAGCTCGATGCTGAGTCTGCAGTGATTTACTACGATGCTGAGTTCAGCCAGTGCATCCTCGCGGCCCGTAACCAGGTTCCACCTGAAATGATCAGGGCATGGAAGGAAGAACAGCAGGGATAGCCTCTCGCTAGGGCAGTTTTTAACTGCCCTGGTATGGATTTGCGTCTTGCATTAGGGGGAGTATTTTGTAGCCAGCAACCAATACTGGACTGATGTCCAAGGCCTCACGTCAATGCCAACTCAAGCGCATCAAGCTCTCTACCCTCATCCATCATTGCTTTGCGGATTATCCAGTCTGATTCGTTCACGAGGGCTGGGGAATGCAGCAGTTATCGACGGTCACGTCTTTTTTCATCTGGAGCACACCCCGGTACTGCACTGCGCCCAGATCACAGACGGCTGCGCATCCTGTTCGCCGATTCGCGCACTGATTGGCGCTGATGACCTTGATATGATGCAGATCACTGAAAGTGTGAGCAGGTTCCTTGAGTCTCCTGGCCGCTTTCGCCCCAAGTCAAAGGGGCTAGTTAAAACCTATCTAGCGGAGTGGTCGAATCAGGTAGCTAGGGCGTCCTGTGCAGTTGAGACTGTGCTCAAGATTTTTGACGCCCTGCTCGAGGTAGAGAATTGGTTATCTAGTGACGGACCGGGTGCCTGCGTTATCACTGGTGGCATCGTTATCTGGACTGCCGGCCGACACGGCATGAGCGATCTTCATTTAGCTGTCAATGTAGGAGAACGTCCTAATCCCGATATGACGACTGCTCATCGGTGGGATGCTATATCTGGTGCGTCAAACGCCGAGCTTGAACACTTGTTAGCGAGCCTTGAGCTTTGGAGCACGTCCCCATCGATCTGGAGCTTCCATGGTCGCAAAGTCCCTTCGGTGGTCTGACCAGCGTTGCTGCTTTAGGCTACCCTTAATAGCGACCAACCCCATTGATTCTGCTCTTAACCACAGCGCCAAAGATTGTGCCGGGAAATAACACCTCGGTAGTAGCTACATAGGAGAAATCGTTTTGAACACACCCCCATCTAAGGATGCACTCCGGGAATTCCTAGCATCAAAGTTTGCAGAAGCCGTTGAGCAGAATCCTGATGCCGTCGTGCTCTATGCCGCAGAGCGAGCCCCGGACCCTAAACCTTATGTGAAACGCCCAACCGTCCAGGAAGTGGCGTTCAAGCGCGAGCTCGAAAAAATGCGAGACCACCAGGCGGACAAAACACCAGCTGATTCGGCTACCTCCGTCTCCCCGGCGATCAGAACCAATGCTTTGTCTCTTGATGACTACCCTGGCCTTGTCCAGCCGGCTGAGAACAATGAATTCTGAACCCCTGTTTTGACTGTGAACACACCCTGCTTGGTGTAATGATCTGATTCCCGCAAATGCCGGAATTCCACTTACATGAGTTTCACCAGACTACCTCTTTGTATCCTCACGGTTGCTGTCATAGCTGGGTGTTCATCAAGTACGAGGCCTATGAGTTCCGGCAATCCGTTTGATGAGCCTCTCGCTGCACCTGAGGTTGTCGATTCGGTCTCACGTCAGCCACCACTACCTGTTCCCGCAACTCCGCAAGAGCTCCCCAATCAGGTTGAACTAAGTGATGGGGCTTCAGACCAGCCGGTGGAGTCTGATGTACAGGTTTATGCTGTAGATGAAGCTCCCTACTCTAGCGTCTCTGTCCCTTCTCCAGCTGTGGATACCTCTGATCCTTCGTCACCAGGTCAGACCCAGCCAACCACAACCCCAAGCCAAGCCGATGAGGTGCTTCAAGAGGCGCGCCGGGTTGGACGTACTGGAGATTTTATGGGACAGCTTGCCTTGCTTGAGCAGTCCGGATACATGGGCAATCCAAACGCGTTCTATGAATTGGCAAAGATCTATCTCACAGGCATTGGTGTTGAGAAAGCCCCAGACGCCGCTGTCGGGTACCTCAACTCTGCAATGAACCTGGGTCATTCAGAAGCTACGCGCGTCTTGGGCTGGCTATATGTGATGGGTAACGGGGTAGGCAAAGACGTTGCTTATGGTGAAATGCTGCTAGCTAAATCCGCGGAGACCAGCGTTAGAGCCAAACGTGAATTTGGTATGGCGCTGACTAACCAGCGCATTCCTCATCTGAATGATATGGAGCGAGGGCTCGAATATCTTAAGTCGGCCTCCGAAGCAGGTGATACAGAGGCCGCTAAGGCATTTGCGGCAGCTTTCACAGCCAACCCAGCTTCTGCGCCTGAACCTGAGCCCAGTACCGCACTTAGCGCGGGAGCGGATACAGCAAAGCGGCCTTATGAAGCCAGACCACGCCAGGCTATTCGGGATGGTGGTGATGAGTTGGAGCAGTTGGGGCGAACAGGCGACACCTCAGCGATCTACCAATATGCGCTCAACCTGTCACTAGGGCGCATACGCGCCCAGGGAGATCCACAATTCAAGGCCTACTGCTGGTATTCCGTGGCTGCCGCCCGCGGGTATGGGCCAGCACGGGAAGAGGTTCGGTCTTTGGCGGGAGTCAGAACCCTCGCCGACAAAAAGTACCCAGGAAGAATGGATGCTTGCATTGCAGAACTGAACGCTGCAATCGATGGCTAGCTAGCGACGCTGGCCGCCGCGCGGCCAGTAACCGTAATCTCGTAACCACCACCAGGCAGTTCAATAGCTTTTACAAAACCGACGCTTTGAAGGCGACGAAGGTGACGCCCGCCCAGCATCGACTTGCGCGAGTTGTCCAGCTTGCTGTTGAGTGCACCGCCCAAGTCTGCAGCAGTGAGCACAGAACCTCCTAGCCCATTCAGTACCTTCAGGGCTTGAAGGTCGAGCTCGGAAATAACAATGTTGGCGGGGCCCCGCGAAAAATTCTGATGTTCGAGTAGCGGTGTTTTGGGGTGTCTCATTAGCTCATGTCTACGCTTACGGGTCGCAGCAACTCTATATGGTCAAGGATCGTAGGCAAGTCATTATGGCCCTTCGAAATTTGAGAGCACTCGTTGCGCTCTGTTGATTGATTAAAAAAAGCACCATCGTTTTGGGTAGCTACTCTACCGTTTATCGGTAACCATGGCCCCGCATGGAGCTCCAATTTCCCCGAGGTTGAGAAATGGCTGATTCACCACTACGCGTTATGATCGTTGATGATTCCCGCACAATTCGCAAAGCTGGCGAAGACATCCTGACCAGTGCCGGATGCGTAGTCATGCTTGCAGAGGATGGGTTTGACTGCCTCACCAAAATCAAAGACTTCGCTCCTGACTTCATCTTCGTTGATGTAATGATGCCCCGAGTTGATGGCTACATGGTCACCCAGGTCATCCGGTCTCACGAACACCTCAATTCAAAACCAGTAGTAATGCTTTCCTCGAAAGACGGGGTTTTCGACAAAGCCAAGGGTATGGCCGCCGGCGCAACTGATTACCTGTCAAAACCGTTCAAGCAAGAAGACCTGATCGCTGCCGTTACTAAGCACGTTCCTACCTTTGTGCCGATTACTACAAAGTGACCAGCAGCACCAATCAGCAATGACCCTATCGATGCCACGGGGCCTTCCATCTTGGCCCCGTTAACCCCACCTTTACATCATTTTCCATCTCAACCCTTGTAAACTCAGATTCACACGTTATCCCAGTATCACAGGCCAACGGCCTACCAAACAGGGTGTCAATGTCGACCCCTTCTGTGATCGCTTCGGGAGAACACGTATGACTGAATCACTTCTTCGTATTGCCTACTTCGCCATTGGCATCTACACATTTGCGAGCGCGCTGCTCACAAGCACCATTCTAAGCCGTGCGGATACCCTATCGGCTGTCGAAAAGCTCAGTCTGAGCAGTATCTGGGTGTCATTCGTTGCCTTCGTTCTGATTGTAACTTGGGCCTCGAGGGCTGCCGCTGCAAAACCCGGTCACAAACTTTCCGAGTCATTCCTACGCGTCTCGTTTCTAACGATGGGGCTCTTCTTCGGTACCTGCGCCGTTGCAAGCACCATGGCTTTGACCGCATCCAACAGCGCACTTCAGGATTGGTTCTGCGTTGGTGGCCTGTGGTTCGCATTCGTAAGTTTCTGCGGGATCCTTTTGTTGCCCGGCCGTATTGGCGGCAAGGTAGTGGCTGCTGAACTTTCCACAGACGCGCATTCCGCATAACCGTTTTGACGTGATTCGGTCGCTGTAAAGTGTCAAAGTTGGATCAATATCCAGTGAGTCCAACGAGGGAACATGACGGATCTACAGCAAACTCATAATGCGTTTGGCGGTTTGGACGGCTATAGGGCCGTCCATGAGGCTCTTTCCCGAGCTCTTGCCGAGCCCGCTGCCCAAGGCGACCACGCACACGGTGCTCGCGCAGGATTTCTCCTTAGTCAGATTGCTCCTCAGGTGCAGGCCTTGCGCTCAGGCTCAATCACTCAAGCTCTGGAAGACGCTGGTGTGCCTCAGGAGTACCTTAATCTCCTCGCCCCATACCTCGTTCCTCAGGCAGAGCCGCCTCAGACCCTTGTTCATCAAGTGGTTGCGCTCTAATGCGAGGCACATTCAAATCTCAATTCCATTTTCAGGACTTGCCGACGACAGAACATATGGTTGTCTCTGGCGCGGAGCCAGGTGATTCCTTCATTGTGAATCAAGCTTCGATTCTTGTTCGCCACCCAATTGGTGATCAGTTCGCTTACACAAGCAACGACGCTTCGGGCGTATTCCTGGTGTGCTGTGAGATCGATGGGGCCGTTGTTGAAACCTTCGTCAAATTTCATAATGGACTGGTCACTTCCTGCGATAACAACCACTCACAACCCTGTGGTTACCGGTTCGCTCCAACCTGGATCAGGTCACATCGACTTGATCGGCCTGATGCAATCCGCACTCCCGAAGCCACTCATCTCGTTTCGCTTATTCGTGCTGTGGACGCCGGCGTGATTGTTGACCTTTCCTCAGATATGGATCGACTCATGGTTGCGCTCGCCCTTTGCCATGTCGACCTTTTAGGCGCGTTCACTCCAGCTCAGGCTTGGGCCTTCCTAGACGAGGCGCACATCTGCGCAGTGAGTCAGTGGGCTCGGTAGCATTGTCTGAATCGATTGTTCATTTAGACTGGCAGTTTCGCTACGCCCTTATTCAGAACGCTGATAGCCTTGAACGTATCTATAATACGAGACAAGTCATGCAGACTGATTGCACTGACGTCAGCGAGCATGTCACCCGCACGCTAGGCGTCCTTCAAGAACTGCCTCACGGCCCTTCTCATCAACGCCCTTTGAGTCTTTCTAACGATGGGGTCAACCCTGCTGAGAATAGCGGCTCACCTGATCATTACCTTAGGATTCTCCTAACCAACATAGCCAATGAGGTAGGCGCAGGGTTCCTCTCAAGCGTGAACCCTGCGCTCCTCGAGCAGTTTTGCATTATGACCGTCCTCAGAGGAGAGCCTGGCGGCAAGATGCTCAACGACTTGCTTTCTTCATTTCTCAGCTCCTATGCCAATCCAAAGAGCAGTGATTCAGCTGTTGACCTTCTCGGTGATCTCATTGGTCTTTCTGGCACCGCCCACACTCCTTCACCCGCTATTTAGAAACGTTCGGACCGCTCAATCGAGCCGTAACCAGAATTGGGGCCTAGCCCCTTTTTTGGTGTGAGGCTTCTGCCACGCGACAAGTACGTCTCCAATGGGGTTAATTTCTAGGAGTGTACTCATGAACACCACCATCTCTTCCCGCTCTACTACACCCCAGCTCGGATTCGATTTCCCCACTGGCATGGCCCTTTCTGGCGGCATCAACAAGTCTGGATCTAAATCCATCCCGGATCTCGACCTTACCAACCCAACTGGGATCGCAGCCGGGGAGGCTTTGTCACGAATGATCGTTGATGATCGCGTTCTCCACATGGGCATGACGACCTGGCGAGCTCTACTCGACCGTGCGATCTCTCTCGGGCACACAGAGTTGTATCCCTCTGAAAGTGGTCAGGTAGGCCTTCGCACCCCTGGTCTTCGTTTCGGACCGATCCAGCGCATGCCGGACCTGGGCCCGCAGTACGTCATTCAGTCAATTTTCAGAAACCGCCTCGATTCCCGCCTTAAAACAGAAGAGCAAGTGAAGTCTGGGCGGGTAATTGTCCAGGGCACGACCAAGGTTGAACTGGTCGTGCTCCAGGAGACGATGACTCTCTGCCTTTTCTTGGGCCGCAAGCAAATTGGGGCTCTCGAACTGGATCTGGACACATTGACAGCGGGTTGCGTGAACGACGGCGCCTCTCAAACCGCGGCATCTCTCACATCAAAGCTGGCCGAGGCCTTTCCCGATGAGGATCACCTCTTGATCACTCGATCGGCCCAGGCCGCTTTTGACCAGGTGCTGAAGGTCTTGGGGATCGGAGGTGTGAAGTGAGCCGACGGATTAACCAAGCTGTAATTCAACATCTGATTGATATTGAACATCGGGATTTAAACGCCGGGTCTGTTACTCCGCGGCTGGTAGAAGCCGCAGGTGAGGCGATTGCTGACGTTCTTCTTGATCATGGGTACCAGCTCGAGAGCAGCTATCGGGACGGTCGCGATGTTGTCCATTGCTACATCAACCCGCGAACAGGCGAGATTCTTGATGATATTGGATTCACTCTCGACCTTATGGATGACGGAGTGGACGGGCCAAACCTGACAGTGCTGTTGCGTACCGACGTGGCTCACACAGCACCCACTTTCGGCTTCTCCGAGGCATTGAGAACAGCCAGATCCTGGTACCTGCCCATGTCGAATATGGCGACTGCTCGCGAACTGTTCTCTGTTGCCGGCGGCCTCAAAACCGAAGCCTGCTTTGTGTGGCTCGCTGCTGCCTAGAACTAGATCATTGCGGGATGGGTGGAGACGTATGAAGAAGAAATCAACCAGCAAGAAGCACAGGCCGTTCAACGCACTACGTGAAGCTAGAAACAAGCTCGGGCTATCCCAGCTTGAGCTGGCTATCGAATTTGACGTTGCCCGTACGACCATCATAACTGCAGAGAAAACATCTCCTCGGCCGTGGATGACTATTGCCTGCCTAGGCCTAGGTAGCCTTATGTTTGTTGATCAAGGGGTGAAAACGCTATCTGGTGAGCGCTTCAGTAGTCTGCGTGAGCGGTTGGGCCTTACCCCTGGTTCCCTCGGATCGAAGCTAGGCTTTGCCGAAAGTACGATCATGACCTGGGAGAGGACATCGCCGCCGGCCTGGGCCCATCCAGCGATGATAGGACTGACAGTTTTATCGCTGGTAGGCTAACCAAGCTCTAATTTCTGAGCGGTTCCTTTGAGTTGGCAAAGGCGGGCAGTGCGTTACCCTGTTCGCCTTCATTAAACTGATTACAGAGGAATAGTGCACGATGTGGTTCAAAAACGTTTTGGTCTATCGGCTGACCCAAGATCTGCCTCTTACCCTCGAGAGCCTTGAGCAAGCGCTGCGTACCAAGGTTGCCAAGCTACCTGAAAGCCAAGTCCTCCAAACTGTTGGCTTCCTTGCTCCTAACAGCAAGAACCCCGACGCTCCCCTTGCTCACGTTGTTGATGGTGTGTTTCTCGTGGCACTCCGGATGTATGAACGTATCCTCCCCCCAGCAGTAGTAGCTGATGCTGTCGCTGAGAAGGTGGAAGAAATCGAGCTCAGTCAGCTGCGAAAGGTCTACAAAAAGGAAAAGGATCAGATCAAGGACGAGATCACCCAGGCCTTCTTGCCGCGCGCCTTCATCAAAAAGGCAACAACCTACGCTGCCATCGATCTCAAACAGAACCTGATCTATGTGAACACCTCGAGCCCTAAATCGGCAGAGGCACTTCTCTCGACATTGCGAGAGGTGCTGGGCAGCCTGCCGGTACGTCCTGTAGCAGTCAAAATTGCACCAACGGCCACCTACACTTCCTGGATCAAGACCGAGAAGGCTGCTGATGATTTCTACGTCCTCAGCAACTGCCGTCTGAACGACATCAGTGAGGACGGCGGGGAAATCCAGGTCAAGAATCAGGACCTTACATCTGACGAGATCAAACAACTGCTCGATAGCGGTAAAATCGTCAGCCAGATCAATCTGGCTTACAAGGACTTGCTGAGCTTCACTGTGAACGACAAGCTTGCAATTCAGGGCCTCCGTTTTGAATCGCTCCTGCATGAGAAGGCAGTTCAGGATGGTGGTGATGATGCAGATTCCCAATTTGACGCATCTTTCCTGCTCATGATGAAAACCTTGAACGAAGCCGTTCCAGCGTTGCTTACCGCCCTGGGCGGCGAGGATATTCCCGCCGGCGTTTAACTGACTGAATAAGGCCCGCCGCATGCGGGCCTTATGGTGAAAGCATGAATGATGTCGACAGCTTTATTCTCACGGTCCTGAAGACCGATGCGCTACCGGACAGCTTCAGTCTGGAGCAAGTCCAAGCTCTTATAGGCTCAGCTTTGGAGCATTCCGCGGACAAACAGTCTGCTCTTGACGAAGAGCGCATTCGCAATCTTCGCTCAGCCCTTCATACAATCGAGGAAACCACCACAGATACTGTGGCTGGGCTTGCTGCGCGGCATGCAAGGCTGTTAGATGATGACTGATGCCTATCAGCCGATAGCCGCGACTCAAATCCAAGCATTGCAACCCTTACTGGCTGGCTTCACCAAAGGCCTCATTGATCTAGCTACCCGCATTGCCAGCGGTCTTGCTGAGGTAGGTCTACCTACGAGCTTTGATCTGCAGGGCGACTGGGTAAAGCTCACTTTACTGACTGATCAGGGGGGCATCACCTTTGCCCTCATGGAGCCTGAGGTGTGCGGGTTATCGAACGAGGCTTTACCGATGCGTGTAGGGGTTAGCTTGTCGTTCGGTATTCCGGACGGAAACGAACTGACCGATAAGCCGGACACGATGTTCTACTTGCCGGCTTCGTTCACCGTGGATCAGCTCTTGGCACTCGGCCGAGGTCAATTTTCACCACTGCAGTTCACAGAGCTGTTGAACATGTCGGTGCGCCATGCCATGTCATCTCCACGTGATAAGTTCCCTCGCTCAATCCTCCTGATGATCGCTGAGCGAACTTCTTTACGTGACACTGGGGTTCGGTATTTTGAGCTTTGGACCCAGTCCCGTGGGGGTGTAGACATTCAACAACTACGCCCTACCAACAACCCGCACATCGCTGCAGCTGAAGCACGCACGCTTGGCTTCCAGCCAACTATCTATCGTTGCCAGTCAGGATCGTTCATCAGCTTTACGGAGACTGATGCAGGGGTGTTTTTATGAGAAGGCCACTCAGCGCTGGGATCGGTCTGCTGATCACTTTGAGCCTTGTTCAGGTGCAAGCACTTGCAGCACCTGTAGAAACACTGCCCAAACCAATACGGACCTCGTTGAAAACCGATTCGATAGTCTGCTCGCATCCCGAATCCCTATTCCTCATATACGAGGCAAGCTCTATTGCAATGGCCGGCGGGGGTAGCGATGCATTCAAAGCCTATTTTGCGGCTGCTGGGAACGTGTTCGAAGCACGATCTGAGTGTCTGGTCCAATCCCAGAGCATCGAGGTGACAGTAGAGGGTTACACCACGATTAATAATCCACTAAAACCCGAGCCAGTGGTATACGGGCGCTTTGGAATTGAGGGTTCGGATAATAAGGTTTGGGCCACGATTGGAAACCTCCCGGCCTTTGAGAAGGATGCTTTACGCTCGGGGTTGGTGAAATCATCCGCCCAAATAGCGGATACCCCACGATGAAAGACGCCTTAGCTGCTGTGCTTGGCGGAATATTGAATGGTTTTGAACAGGAGAGCCATGAAGCATACCTGGGTCTGGCCGAAACAGATTTCTATGCAAAGCTCGCTCAGGATATCGAAGAACGAACGCCCGAACGTTTCTCGATGCACCTGAGTGTCGAGCATATGAGAGCTGTGGACGGCTTGCTCCTGGCGAAACTTGGGGGTAACTCGAGTGCAAAATTCCTGTTTAAGCATGGGGACTTTATTGAGTCACATGTAAGAAAGGCCATCGAGCGTGCTGAAGGTTTTTCTTGTGGGGCAGATAAAACCAGAACCGTTATGCGTACGTTGGCTCGGCATCTTGTTGACGGCATCGCCATTGATCACGATTACTCAGGTGAGCGTACATACCACCTGCCAACAACAGTGCTTACGAACCAGGTTGAGGTCTTAAGTTTTTTCAATGGGCTGCACCGTCTCTACTACGGTGATCCTGTCCCTTACCTTTCCCACCTGATGGCCTATCCACCCGCCAGCGCTATTTCATAATCAGGCGGTGACCGCGGCCGGCGAGCCTGGCCGCGTCAACCTCGTCATCGAATGGCGCAGTATTCCTTAAGGTCAGCGATACGTTCCTGTGAATACATGTCGCCCGACGGGAGCTTTCGAGTCTCAGTACGCTCAGTGGTTTGAGCTATACCCGGAATTCCGTCTCGGGCCTGTGTGATGGTGTAAACAAGGCGTACATCGTGACAAGGCTGAGGCTCACAACCCTTTTCTGAGGAGCAGATTTTTGCTGACTTCTCGACTAATGCATCAATCTGCCGGCACTCGATATTTGAGAACCCAGCCTTGCATTTGAATCCTTCAAGCTTGAGATCGTTGATCAGGCTCGCCATCGCCGGGCTTGGATCGGTTATCCAAGCGGATGTACATCCAGCTAACGATGCAACGGTCAATAGAAGCACGGCTGTTGTCGTTCTAGGCACTGCCCTTCTCCAGCTGGCGCTGATCTTGAATGCGTTGATAGATCTCATCTCGATGAACATCAACATCCTTCGGAGCAGTGATCCCCAAGCGGACCTGGGTACCAACGCAGCTCAGGACAGTAATCGTGATGTCATCACCAATCTTGATTGATTGACCGCTGTTTCGAGTAAGTACGAGCATGTTGCCTCCTGTATTGACTCCAAGACCATATCCCCTGCTCGGGTCCGACGCATCCGAAAAATGGTCCTCCGAATTCAGTGCTGGGATTCTCATGAATTCCGACGACCCCTTTTGGCGTGCAATCGAAATATCAGCCGTTATCCTCGGAGACTGACCTGTTCTCGAGACCAAGACTGTGCAGATTTCAATGAAGAAGATCGTTTTGACCGTTGCCGCCATGGCGATGGCAGCTGCTGCATACGCAGCTTTGCAGCGGCCAGACGATGTGCAAGCACTTGCTACTGCGCAGGTTGAGGATTCTGACACCGTAAGATTGGCGATCGGCAAGGCATTCATTGCTGATCCTAAGTCTTTTGATCTGCCTGCAGCGTCTACACGTTTGGGTAAAGCCCGGCTGGAAGGATATGCGGTCTGCACGCAATCTGCTGAAGCCACTGCGGCCCAATACATTGAGGTTTCTCAGATGCTTGACTCTGTCGCGAACAATGTTCAGGACTTTCAACGCGTCATTGATGGGGTTATGGAATCGAAATCCGGCATGTCTGACTGTGATTTCCGCGTAATCGTAGCTATGGCACAAGCCAACAAGGGTATTTGATCACCCATGCATTCTTCGTCCGCCTTTCCTTATCGTCTTGTCTACCTCCATGTCGGCAGATTGAAAGCGAAGTGCGTAAATTCAAAAGTAAAGTGAGCCAGCTCACTCTTCTTGCTTCAACCGCCGCAATGCATATATGCATCGCGGGGTGCACGGGTAACCCCTAATGGACCACAGCAATCCAAGCACACAGCAACTCCCTGGGATGGAAAATGTATCAGCTTCGGCTGGCCGCCCCGACAACTCTATCGCTGCCAAGCTGCGCAACATGCAGCATCGCAACATGCAACGCTCGGCCGGGCCAGATCTGCAGGGCGAACTATTCAACCCATATGAAATCCGACTTGATGATGCTGATCACAGTAATCTGGTATCGATCTACGATGCTCTGCCTCGGTTCAGTTGGGCTTCGAAGACTGTTCGTGACATGAGCCAGATGAGCACCCAGCTTGAGGGCAGCCTCAATGGTCAGCCCTTCCGTGTGGTCATGAAGGCTGTGAGCATGGAGATCCCAATTAAAATCAAAGGAAAGGCGACTGGCCAGACGGAGTGGGTTGGCTTGTACCCCAGCAGCCGCGAAGAGTGTGTTGAGGAGGCTCTTCGAAAGTTCAGCACACAGCCCGGGCGCTTCAATGAGGTGAAGTGCTCTGTTAGCTTCAGCCTTTACGACCTCCGGCAGGAACTCAAGTCTGTAGGCCATACCTACACCTACGATGAACTGCGCCAGGCGCTGGACATCCTGGCAAAATCAAGCTTGACGATACAAACCCGGTCCTCCGATGGAGACGTGATAGACATTACCTCCAACTATCTCCCATTTCTCTACTTGCGAAGCAAGAACAAGAAGAGCAAAAACTACATCGATGTGAAGGATATTTCCGATCAGGAGAAGGGTGACGCCACTCTGTGTATGGCCGTATTACACCCCCTGATCTCACGTGGCATCGAACGGGGCGATTACCGCCTGTACCACTACTCAACCTCGATGAAACTCACGAACAGTCTTGCTAAGACTTTAAACCGGGAGCTTTCAATGCGCTGGCGGAATGCTTCCCCTACCCACCCCTATCGCTTCCACCTTGTTGAGTTTTTGAGTAATACAGCGAGGGGCTTGTCCAAACGCATGCCTGAGGATTATCGGGCGGTGAACATAGCCTTGGCCGAGCTTGTGCAGGAAGGGGTGCTCTCCGAGTTTAAGTCGACACCGATCAAGAAGCCTAAGGGCAAAGGTGCAATCGACTACGTCTACGAAATCCTACCAACTAAAAAGTTTGTCGGGATGATGATCGATGGCCATCGTCGAGAAAACAACCGCCAGCTTGCCCTCACAGCGTAATCAACCGGCATACAGCATTAAGCCCGCATCATGCGGGCTTTTTTGCACTTGCTGAAAACTTCCCCTACACATCTCGGATTTGGGAAATTATGACTTTCAAGCTTTGGTAGCGGCCGTGAGGGTTGCGTCTATTACGCAGCCCGGGCACTGGTTGGGAGAAGTGCGTGTATTTGGCTGTCCAACCAAAGATGCCTTCATCGTCTCAAATTCAGAAGGTGAGAGGTTTCGATAGCCATTGCGCCAAGGGTCGTTCGGAGAATCCAAAAATCTAATACTGCCCTCGTTGCCTGCTGCTCTGACTGACTGTTCAAGCCTTTCATCGATGCTCTGTTTTTCGATCATGGTTTGATTTCCTGGGTCAGAGTTTGACTAATCATAATTGAACCCCTAAGCATCGCTCAATGGATTCAGGAGAACCTTCGTTACAGACCAATTGTAACCGAAGGCTTAGGTGCCATCCTGTTGCGCTCATTAATCCTAAGCCCGCTGCGACAGGTTTGAATAGGCAGCTATAGTTGTATTTCTCTCAAACCAACCTGTTCTGAAACATGTTCCAGGTGCAGGCAAATCAGAAGTCAGGAATGGTGCACGATTGCCGAGCCTAATCTTCTCTCGATACCAAATTACACTCGGTTTCCTTGCCTCCAATCCGAGGACTCTGCGTCTTCATGGCAAGACCTCGCTGTCGAATCACGTTCAAACCTTATTCAAAATCGACATCTGGCCGATCCGCCATCGATCGATTACTGTCATTTGAACAGTCAGGATTGCTCCACGATTCACCAGCGACGATAGCAAGGATTGATGCACGATTCGAAAATTCCAAATCGGTGTGTTCCAGGCAGACTTGCATTTTGCCCGTTCGCGCCCTTTTCTGAATTGACTTCAATGTTAACTGTGTTCTCGGTACCGCTTAGCAAGGATTGCTTCACGATTCCTTGATGTCGAAAGGAATGAACTGTTCTCTGACATTCGTCTCTAATTTTGACCAAGTGAAAATATTTTGTTCTTTTCACCGCTATACAGTAGTAAGCATTGGTTCACGATAGTAGTCAGGATTGGTGCATTCACCCTTTGTATCTCTAGTTATCCACAGAAATTCGCTCTAAATAGCAGCTTTCCTTAGCGAGGATTGGCTCACGATCAAGCTAAGGCTAGTGAGGTTTAGTTCACGATCAGTTCTTATACAGTAAGGATTGGTCCATGATTCCGGCTTCCTTTTTGTCTCTTAATCAGGATTGATGCACGGTTGGAGTCAGGTTTGGTCCACGTTGATACGCTGCAAGGCCCGCGGTTATTGGGTTCCTGAGTTCCTTCCTTCTTTTGTCCTTTTCCTATTTATTCCTTTGATTTACCCGCTTCTGGCACGCGCCCTTACGTAGCTTAATACCCTCACATTCACTGCGAGGATTTCACTATGGAAGGACTAACCGCCTACGGTCGTTTTGCCGTCATTTGCTTTACGGTCGGGTCACTCGTTGGGAGCTTGGTCATCGGGTATCTGATGCTTACTCCTTCGCCACTACCAGTAGGCCCAACGGTTATCTCTTTCGCTGGCGCTGTATCACCAGCCTGCATCATCGCGTTAGTGATTGCTCGCTCGGTGCGTTCGATGTCATGGCTTCTGGCTCCAACCTTGTTGATTGGAGGGCTTGCAGTCCCTTTGGATTTTGCCTTCGCTTGCTTGCTCGGTTTCTTGAGCGAACGCGGTCTGCAGATGACGATAGCTGGTTTGCTCATGATTTCCATGGTCGCACTAGCAGTCGCTCTAGAGCGGACTTTGATACGAAGCTTGACTAACAAAGCACTCGGGATGCCGGTACAGCCTGGGCATGAAGAGATCTCTGGAGCCGCACGCTAATGAACGCAAAAGCAAGTCCAATTGGCGGCACCCAATCACTGCTCGTACGATCCCAGAAATGGCTCATGTCCAACCCTGAGTTGCTCGATGTGAAGCAAGCCTTATCAGCGATAGTTGCCAAGGTTTCCAAAGGTGCTATCGCCAACGACGATGATTCTCGGGATACCTACGACGCTCTGACTGAGCATTTTGTCGACGGCGGTGGCGACTTATCAGACCTCCCCTCCTACCCTGAAATTCCGATCAGTGACGGCTTGGAAACTAAGCTGGCAACTGTTGGTTCAGCAGGGCTTGATTATGGGAACTTGTACCCCGATCAGGTAACGGTCGCACCGCTGAGCCAGGAGGAAAAGCGAAGCAGGCTGCAAGAGCTCAGATCCACATTGGTTCGCCCAGGAGGTTTCAGATGAGCCCGTTGGAGCAAGCAAAAGAATGGCTCTCGAATGAAAAGCCAAACACTGAAGAAATTCAGCAATCTGTCGACAATCTATGCCACCAAGTGGCGAGGCCACCAAGCGGTTTATCTGTCGAACAGATCATGGCTGCTATTTCTCATCTGATGATGTCGATTGGAAAAGATCCAGCAGAATTGGTTCTCCCAGATCCCCCGCCCAAGGCTTGCCTTGACCTTAGCCCCCTGGGCGGCAACTCCGAGCATTTTGAACCAGAGCTGGACATCGTCGAGCGCCGTAGACGCTTCGAACAGTTGAAAGAGGACCTAAGGTCGCCGTTCTAAGATTCCGCTCGCTTCCGGCCCTTCAGCGACTCCACAGGAAGGCAAGGGGCCGATGACGCCTCGACAAAGAGATCAGCGTCGAAGAATTTTATGGCTTCCCTAAGCTCTGGCTCTTTCAGCAATTGAGCCAAGGCAGGATTGGTGCTCGATATCTGTTCCCATGCCTCACGCTTGTATTTCTCAGCTAGGCCGCTGAGCTTCACATACCTCTCACCCTTTGGCACAACTGGCATTGAATAGGTATTCATCCAGGTTGTAGCGGACTCATCTGCCATGGTTCACCAGTGGTTGTATAGATCAAACCACTGTGCCGGTATTCCCCCTCTCAGCAAGTCATAACGCCCTTCCCGAATTCTGATGAGGTGTTTTGGATTGTCATGTGTGCCGCGGCAGTTAGAATCTGCTCAATCATGGGCCAGAACTGACCATTGTCATGGCAAGAGCACTCATCCTCACTGACGTCGCGTCCGAGGCGTTTCACACTCAGCAGATCCTAAGCGACTTCTTCGATAGGGTTCGTGCGTGCAATACCGTTGCCGGAGCACTTGAGGAAATAGCTGAATCAAAGCCTGACCTGGTGATTGTCTTTGGGCTTGAGGGTTTCAGGTCCCAGCCATTCAAGGCTTTGGCTCAGGTAATAACCGACACCACCCCCGCAATGCTCATGTGTGTTGGTCCTCAGGTTGTCGGCAATGGAGAACCCGAACGGTCAATGATTGTTATCCCTCCGCTCAACCAGACCAATGTCGTAAAAGCAATACACGAACTCGGCCTGGCCGGCATCGTGAACCAATCCTCACTCAACAAATATTGCCTCCCGGCCAATTAGGGATGACCATGCTCAAGTCTTTGTTCAGCCTCACAGCTCTTTGCCTCGCCATCGCGGGCTGTGCTAGCAAGCCCGAGTTCCAGCAGAAAACGTACCAGTACGACTCCAAAGAGCACTCTGGGACCGTAGCTGTTACCGAAACCACCAATGTTCCTGATGAACAGTGCACAGAGCGCTGGCGGGATGAGCGGACTTACCAACCCAATGGTGTTCAACAGATCACCGGTTTTCGGATTGAAATTCAAATCCTTGACCACAGCCCTGACACCTACGGAAACCTGATCAAGGTTGAACTCCCATCAAACCACGGCCGTGATGTCCTGGTGCGCGACTTTCAGAAAGACAAGACTCTCATGGTCGGCGTCGACAAAAATGGCATGGTCAAACAGGGCGATTTGTTCTACTTCCCTGAAGGTTACTTTGTCCGTGCTGCACAGCCTCAGTTCAAAGACGAAAACTTGAGTTTCTGCCTAGGTGTCGATCGGACTTACGTCCCATCTGCAGAGTTGAATACACCTAACCCGCTGATCCACATGGACCGTTTGAACGTCCGATTCAACGGCAAACCTGGTGAAGAGAAGACCTTCAACTTCGGTTCGGTTCAACCGATCAGCGTTAATGTCCGGGCCGCACCACTGTGACTACGAAAACGGTTCTGGTTTTTGCCCCTAATGTCGGTGTGGCCTGTTCGATTGACGGACTGACTTCGATCGAGCTGGCGCAATACGCCATGGGGTACTACGAAAGTATGTTCGAGACATGCCGTGTCTCGTACCCGGATGGGAAGGATGCTTTCCTGATCGACGTTCTTTGCAACGGTTACACCGAATGCCATCAGGTTACAGCTTGGGCGGGTGTTCCTGAGGTCATTGAGTTCGATTTCGACAAATACCCTGCAACCCCAAAAGCGAAGCTTGATCACGCCACCTTTGGTGACGTACCAGCTCTCAAACTCATCATGAGCAAGTTTGCCAATATCCTGTGAGGACTTACCAATGCGTTGGATTGGTTTCATGTTGTGCCTGGTCCCTTTGGTAACCCACGCAGCAACCGCGGAACTGCAGGTCTCTGTGGTTGCAGGTGCTGAAGAGCCACAGGCTTACCACTACGCTCTGGATGGCAACAAATACGAGCTCGACATTCGTGAGAGCCATCGTTACCAGGCAGCATTCAAGGATGGTGCAACCAAGCGGGACGTTTGCCGGGAAGCCCAGTACAAAACTGGTCTGCTGCTCTCTTTGCGCTCCTTGCCCAAAGCAGCTGATGGCTCGCAGCCTGTCGAGGTCATCGGTCAGGTCTCAACCCTTGATAGTCTGGTCGACGGCAAGCGTTTTTCCTGCGGTCAAAATCAAGAGGTGAACATGAGTAATAAAGCGTTCTCCGATACCGTCCAGGTTGAGCCCAACCGTACAAAGGTCGTTGTGATCGATGGTAAATACGTGGTGATGTTGAAGGTGCTTTAGCACTTTTGAATGTGCTTCGGCATGTATTACGAGGGTTAACGTTTTTAGATCGGTGTGTCCTTGGAGGTCCCCTTGTTAAGACTTTTGATACTCGTATGTGTGTGCGCTGCTATTGCTGTAGCCCTTACGTCCGGATTATGGGGAGGCAAAGGTTGGTTCGTTTGATATTTATGGCTCATTCGTACAACAGGATCCTACTCACCGCCCCCCGGAAAGTGATGTAGACCTTTTCGGCTTTTTAGAGGGTTTCAGAATGTGGCACTACTCGCGTGTTGACTATCTGGGCCCTCATGCCATTTGCATTTTCTGCAACCGGCTTCTGCGGAGCCGCAAAGGAATCGTTATTTCCAACGGGTCTGAAGAGGCCTTTGCCGGCCCTAATTGCGCGAAAACAATGCTAGGCCCTCCAGAAGAACGCCTTCTGGACGTTACTCGCCTTGCGCTGCTCGTAGTCTCCGACGATGACCCAACTTTGCCTCCCGCCCCCTCGACTCTTCCAAGCTTGAAATCAGTTCCGCAGCTTGGGTCTGTACCCAAGACTCAGGTTCAGGTCCGCTCTCCACTTCCACCTCTCGACAAGATCGTTCAGTACCTCAGGCTGAGGTGCGAATTCATGTCCGAATTTGCGCACCATCGCTCTCAAATATTGACTCAGGCTTTTGATGCCTATACCCGAACGGGGCAACTTGATGAAGCTGACCGCAAGAGAGTTGCAGGGACGATTCGGAATGCGGGTGAGCAGAATACGGTTTTCAGTGAGGCTAATGTGATGCGTTGCATTGGAGTCAATCACTGGCTTCGTGAGGCTCTGGAGAACACGCACGCCGATCGACGCGAATTTCTGACTGCGATGCTCAATAAACTCCATAGTCAGTGGCATCTCACTGAAGCTCAACTCTCAGCGGTTAACCGCTGGGGTGAGTGGCTACGTAAGAAGGTCCATTCATTCCCCCATCTCGACACCCAGGTATTCAATGGTGTTGTGGTACCCGAATTTATGAAATCAAAAGGGCAAAGGAAAATAAAACCCTAACCCGGCTCCGTACTTAAACTTTGAACTGGATTTAAAGATAAATACGGACGCTGAGGGTTCTGGCACGCAGTTATGGGGTCAACAATTTGCCCATCCCAACATAACGAGATCCTCCCGTGACGAACCTTTCTCTTGCGACCACCAATGTCCCCCACACCCAAATTGATCCAGCGCTCTCTGGTCAGCGAGTGGCCTGTAATCTAATCCGACGCAATCCAAAGAATGACCCCCGTAAGGGTCGCAATAAGGCCCGCTATGCACAGATGAAAGAAAGCATCCGGGCTGAAGGTGTCATTCAACCCATCTTGTTGCGCCCTGTCCTCAATGCTGACTATCCATACGAAGTCGTCTATGGGAACACCCGTTTCGATATCAGCGTCGATCTGGACATATCGGATATCCCCGCGATTATTCGTGAAATGACCGATGTTGAGGCGCGCCGCGCAGCCACCATCGAGAACATCCAGCGCGCCGATCTGACTCCCATTGAGGAGTCGTATGCAGCCGTTACTGAGCTTGCTGATCAGAACAACGATCACGAAGAGGCATGCCGAACACTCGGTTGGTCGCGCTCCAAGCTCGACGCTCGCATCCTTCTGTCCAAATGCTGCGACGATGTTGCTGAAGCCCTTGTGCAAGGGGATATCAAGCTCGGCCATGCCGAACTGCTTGCACCAATGATTCACGATGACCAGCGACTAATCTGTGCCCGTATTGTTGAGCGCAAGATGACAGTTGCCGCGACCCGCGAGCGACTGATCCAACTTTCCGGGGTTATCGCTAATGCCCCCTTCGATACAACTGCCTGCCAAGGCTGCGAACATAACAGCTCGCAATTCGGTGATCTGTTCGGCACCTCGCTTGGTGAAGCTAAGTGCCAGAATCGCACCTGCTGGGAGGAGAAAACGTCCTCGCTCATTAAGGTCAAGCTCATTGAGGCCGAGCAAGAGTACGGAATCGTCCATACCGACCTGACCCTTCCTGACAATGGCTATGTGCTTTTGGAAGACAAAGGCCCGAATGGCGTCGGCATCAATCAATTCACTGCTTGCACAGCCTGCAAGAGCTACGGCGCTGTGGTGAGCACCAAGCCGGGGAACGAAGGGCACATCATCGGTGGTCACTGTTTCAATACGTCTTGCCATAACGAGCATAAAACTGCCTATAAAGCCTTGATCGCTAGCGCCACTGCTGAACCCGCAGCGAATCAAAGCGACAACGCACAATCGCTTAGCCCGACTGGAAAAGCTCCGGCTGCTACCGGCCCAAAGTCGGCAACTAAGCCCGGTGCTAACTCCCCTGCCAAGCCGCAGGAGGTCAAAAAGGCGATCAAGCGCGAGGCATTCACTCTGTTTTCGCAAATGGGCAGTCAGGCTATTCAAGCGAATCCATCCTACTCGTTGGCGATTGCCATCGTTTCGATGTACCTCGACATGCGTTCCGATCTGCCAAGCGAACTGCTTACCCGCTTGCAGAAGGCCCTTGGCTTACCGAATGGTCTGTTCGGGCATGACCGGGCATCTACCGAGGCTGCACTGGCACAGAAACCCGCAGAGGAGCTTCAGGGATATCTGAGCCAACTGGCCGCTTGTACTGTTTTCCGCCGCGACGGCAGCGACCAATTCCAGAAATCGATTCCTGGTGCTCAATCCATTGCATTCATCAAGGCAGCGGGTATGGATCCGGTCGATCATTTTCAGATGACCGAAAGCTACCTCAAGTCCCTGACTAAAGCCGGTGTGGTCGCTGACTGTAAAGCCAGCGGTTTTGAAGCGAAGTATGACGAAGTCAAAGGGGCGAAAGAGTTCGCAAAACTTGTGATGGGCAAGAGCGATGAAATTATCAAGGCCGTCCTAGCATTTGAGGAATTCAGCTGGAAAGGCTATCTGCCAGAGACGATGAAAATCTCTGCTTACGATGGTTCTGGCACAGTCTAACCACCCCCACACTGGCTCCAACTTAACGAGGAACACAAACGATGAACACTTTTCTCCAGTCAGTAGGTGCGGTACTCACCACCGGCCTGAAATCAACCGTCGAGCTGCATGGCTTAGGTGATGGAAAGATAAAGCTGTTGTACACCCCGGACATTGGCCCAACCCCTGAAAAATCCTCCGAGGCAGTCGTTCAGCTTCGTTCCGCAATTGCAAAGCCAATGGTAGTGAGTGGCACGCCAGAGGAAATCGAGGAAGCGTTCGCAGAGTTGATCGCATCCAAGGCGGCTGTAGTGCGTCGTGGTTTGAGCGCTCTGGATGAAATCGAGCGCCTTGCCACTAAGGCGGTTGATGAAGCCAAGTCGAAGCCTGCGGCAAAAGCTGCCTCCACTGCACCTGCTGTGGGCGAAAGCGAAGACCGTGACGATGAAGCCGACAGCGATGCAGACAGCGAAGCCTCAGGCCATCGCGCCCCCGTGGCAACTGAAGTTACTGGCAACAGTGCAACGAACTTTTAAGGGGGATTTATGGCCGTTTCAATTCTCACTCTGAGCCGTTTGTTTCGCTTTGCCGGTCGCGATCTTCCTGATCCTGATCCGAGCATGGAGCCGATGGATGTGCTCAAGCACTATGCCCGTCAATTTCCTCGCCTGAATGGCGGCAAGTTGATCGACCCTATCAACGAAGGAGATTCTCAAGTTTATGAGTTCCGTCAAGGCAACTTCGGCGACCGCGGCTAGCCCGATAGAACAACTCAGGGCATGGGCGGGCGGTGCAGCCGCCCCCACTCCCGAACCCACCATCAACGATTGCTGCCTTGAGCGCAGCCAGCAGGTCAGACTGTGGAATCTCATGCACAAACCAAGCAAACCTGGAGTCCTCTCCAGTTCCCTAGCGCCCCGCTAACCGCGCTGACCATCCCGCATGTTAGTGCAGCAGTGCAACACAGTGTTGCTGCCTTGTTCATGCGCGAGCACGGCTATTTGGTAGATCATAAAGGTCACAGCGCTTTCTGCTTGGAGGCCCTTCAGGGAGGATTGCTTCACGAATCTGACCTAAGCCCTCTCAACTGCTACCCGAATGGGTACGGCCTGCATCTGGTGACTGGCAAGGTTGTGCGTAGCATTGAGTCGCGGGTCGAGTTCACACGCGAGGCTGCGGTTCCTGATGCCGAGCGAATTGCTTACGGTCTGGCCCGTAAGGACATCGACATCACATACGCTTCCGGGATTGCGCTGTCGGTAGCTGAGGCAGGATTGCTGCACGATTCTGTTCTCGCCCCCATCCTCACTCAGGGGGCCGATTGCGGCTATGACCTTGTCAACGCAACTAAGACAGCCCTTGACGCCTTGTGGCCTCAAGCTCAGCGCGAATGCCGAAATGTCGAAGGCGGCACGGTCTACACCGATCAGCCTTTTTACAGCCACATCCACGGTAACGACTTCTATCTAGAAGCCTGCGAGCGCAACTGCTTCTACCTCGATTGGCCAGAGTTGACCCAAGAGAATCTTGAGATGCATATCCTGCTGACCAAGACGCTCGACGCGATGAATACCTACTTGATCCCGTTTCACACGCCATTCACAGCTTTCAGTTGCTGGGGCCAGTACACGGGCGGGGTTTCTGAGAGCTACGAAGCAATCAAGGATGACGTTACGGGCAAGAGCCATGCTGAAATTGTAGAGGTTTTGAAGGCGCACGATGACCTCGACGAGCTTGGCTGGCTGGGGATGGAGATGGATGCCGACGAAATGGATGATGCATCTGTTGAGCGCGCCGCTTCACTGCTGTGGCAGATGGATGACGTCGAGCGCAATTTCAAATATCAGCTTACCTATGGCCAAGATGTTACCAACGAAAACCGTAAAGCCGAATTGGGTGAATTGCTTTCCCAGGCTCGGGAAATTAGCCGCCGGAACTCAAGGGAATCTGGTCTTGCGCAAGTTCTGTCTGACGCGCTCAGCTCTTGCATTAGCCGGGTTGACGGACACCAACCCGTTGACGCCCTAATTGCTCAGGCTTACGGCGACAGCGAGGAGCTTGGGGGATACGAGAACAGCCCAAACCGATTCTTCGATTGCATTTGGGTGCTCGCAGATGAACGCCATAAGGCGCTTCACGTTGAAGCTGTTGAGGGCTTCAACGCCGATCTAGAGGAGTGCGCCGATGTGACGGTGAAGCTCCCGCTAAACACCGGGGTGCTGGTGGCACAGGTCACAGTCCCGATAATGGAGAGAACTAGCCAATGCCTTGAACTGCTAAGGCGCATCCAGCTCTCTCTTGAGGTTCCTGCAAATGCTCAACAATGATGTCACGGCCCGCGCCCTCATTGCGTTTCACCACACCAAGACCAATCGTCTCGATTTCACTTCCCATGAGGTCATTAACTCACCAGTAGAAGGTGGGTTCACTCTCGGAGCTGGTCGGGCGTTCTCAGAAGAAGACAAGGAAACGCTGGTTGATCTTCTTTTGAATATTGACGCTGGCATCGAATTTATCGACACCCGGATTCTGATCAAGTCGCGTAGCTTGCTGGCTTGGTACAACCCGCCTCAGGTCATTGACGTTCTGTTCAGGGACTCTGTTCACAAAGCTCCGATCCCGGGCCTGATATTTATCGCTTCCCAAGGAAAGCTCCGCTGCTTCGCCTTCAAGGGTAAAGGGCGACCTACCCCTGACACTAAACTGTTCTTGGCCCCAATGGGCAATATGTATAGCTCGGGGTCCTTCTGCTCGGGCAACTGCGATGTTCCAAAGGACAACACCATCGCGAGCATCCCCGGCTGGGAGCGATTCGTGCTGCAATGCGTGAATACGCACATGGGTATCAAGGTGCTCAAGACTCCGACGAATTACGAGGAGGTTATTGCCTTCTATAAAATGCTGAGCGACACCAGCGCCAAAAACTTTCCGGCAGCTCAACTGCTTCCGATGCTTGCCAAGGGGGTTCAACTCACTCTGAAGGATGCAGTGGTTACAGGGGGTGAAGAATGACTGCTACCGTTCAGGCCTTGCCAGTGGCGACACGTTACAAGACCCCCAACGAATGGACTTCTAGAGCAATTCGTATCGTCGTACTTGGAGCTGGGGGCAACGGAAGCGAGGTCGTAGACTGCCTGTCGTCGTTGCACTGCGCCCTGCGCAGCCTTGGTCATTCACATGGGCTGCATGTCACCGTCATCGATGATGCAATCGTGCGCGAATCCAACCTAGTCCGGCAGCGGTTTTGGCCTTGTGATTTGGGCGCATACAAGAGTGTGGCCCTAGCCAACCGTTACAACCTGAACCTTGGACTTGATTGGGTGGGCCTACCGTACCGGTTTCCTTGTGAGGAAACTCGATTTGCGATCGCCAAGGCCGACCTGCTGATTTCATGTGTTGATGTGAACTCGGCCCGGTTAGCAATCGGGAATAGTGAGGGTGACTTCAAGCACAACGCAATGTGGCTCGACATGGGCAACGGACATCGTCACGGTCAGGTTGTTTTTGGTGGGCTGCGGGCCAAAGACCGTAAGAAGTTTCCATGTGTACTGGATCACTACCCCGAAATTGCTGACATGGCTGACAACCATACGAAGTCGTGCTCTGCTGCTGAATCGATTGCAGCCCAAGACTGTCTAGTTAATCGAACGGTTGCCACGGCGGCGATGAACGTCGTGTGGGAGTTGATACGTACTGGCTCTACAAATCGAAATTGGATCACCGTCAGTTTGGAAACGGGCGAGCAGCAAACCTACCCTTTCCCGCCTCAGAACAGCGATAGCTGATTCGCCTCGAAATAAATCCGCTCCATACACTGGGGCGGCAGACCGGAATGCCCTGACGCCTTAGCCCGGGCAATCATTCCTTCCCTGAGATTTGCTGCGAATGCTGCGGCACACGATGTACAAATCGTGAAATCCTGAAGCACGGGCAGATCATCAACTTCCACAGTGTAGATGACCTCACTCCCAGCTACAGACAGATCACAAAGAGTTAGCCTTGCAATCAAAGCTGGTTCAGGTCGGGCCATAGCAAGGTGAACGTGCTTGTGCATCACCAGCATCACCAAGGTGTCCCCTTGGCGAATAGCTTGTTGCAAGGTAGTCGTTGGGCCCACGGATCGATCACGTTTGGAGGTGTGATACGAGTATAACGCTGGCGCTGAATGAGTCATCTGAAAGCAAACCTTCTGAATCCTGGCTCAGTTAGCTAAATATCCCAATATAGGGCAGTTGCCTTCCACTATTAGGCTATAGGGGAGACAAAATGCCGTTAGCAATCCATTTCTACGATGCAATCACAGCGGGTAAATCACCCGCTGAAGGTCAAATCGTGCGCTATGACTCGCTCATGTGCGAGGAGTCTCTAATGCCTCAGGTTATGGAGATGATGGTCGGTTTGCGCAGTGATGTGCATGTTGATCTGGAGGCTGCTGCTAACTCTGAACTCGGTTCAATGGATCTGCTGAGCGGCCATTCGGAATTGGAGTGTGCGAGAACAGTCCATCGTCATTTCACGCGACCAAACTGTTTGCATATCGGCTTAGGTAATACTACGCGGGTTGATCCGTTTCTAAGGTCAACTTTTTACCGCAATCTTCTGCCTTTCCCCTGCATTGGGCTACCGGGACACAGCTACTACCTGGATCTAGAAACCATGCTCCGGGCCATTAATATCTTAAGGCCGGATGAGTACCCTTGGGCGGACAGCCCTGACCCAACCAACACCCAATCCTTCCATCATTTCCTCATGTGGGATGCGAATGTAAGCGGCGAGAATCGCGCGGTGAGGTTGAGAGATCTACTGGCGGACACGCACGCCAGCTGTCCCAAGCTTGTTGGCCATGCTCTCAAGCACTCATCTCTACAGAGCATCAAATCTGCCTTGGGCTTAGAGCAGGGTGAGGTCTGCGATCTCGAAAGCGCCACACCCATGTACCTGGTCCACCAAAGTCTGCAGGCACCGAAAGGCTTCATCCTTGGACTGCCAGTTGGTGTCGATATCACATACCCCGATATTTTGTATGTGGCGGATCTTGAGTCCGATCTTAGCCAACTATGCAATCCAGCAATCACTTCATACCAAAGCTTTGTCCGAAACCCTTCATCAAATCCAAATGGGCCGCTTGTGCGGATTTCCCTCAGCCGCTTTCCTTTCTGCGCACCGCTTTCGGCCATACGACCGGCCGATGCAGCTCGGCTTTCCATCGATATCGGACTGGTGAAGCGAAGGATCGCCCAGCTCAGGTCTGCGACGCTCTTACCGTCCAGGTTAAAGGAAACACCTGTACTCCAGTTGTCGTCTCAACCTTCTGACGTGTACCACCGCATGTGGGCAGGAGATTTTTCACCTAAAGACCAGGTACTGATGCAAGAGCTCCATCAAGCGCCTATGGGGGAATGGCTAAATCTAGCTGTTGGCGCGAGCGACGGTAGGTTCCATGAATTAGTAGTCCGTCTGCTGGGCAGGATAGCCCCGGAAATATTAACAAGCGGCCAAAGAAGCGAGGTTGATGCATTCACTCAATTGCGGTTCGCCAAAAATTCGCCCCCCCCACTTTGGGTAGCAGAGCTCTTGAAACAGGCACAAGATGGCAATGAAGCATCATCAGCGGCAGTCGGCCTTATGCAGCTGCACAAACGCATTACCCGCAATATCGGATAAGTCATGGAATCATCGACCTCACCCAGCTACGACCCATATGCTTTTTTACCCTTTGTTGCCTATCGCTCTCTTGATAGGCCCGAGGGAGAGTTTTGCTACTCATTGATGCACTTCGTCGAATCTGAGAAATTCCGGGGTGTCGATGAGTCCTATCGTCAGTTCCTGCTGAAGCAAGATGATCGTGATGACTTCCTGCTGGAGACAGGTGCCATTGACCAGGGTGGTGTACGGCAGGATTGGGTTCAGGTTCGGTTTGCTCTGATAAGAGCAGGAATGTGGATGCAGTTGGTTCAGCACCAAGACCACCTGCGTGAGTCATTGCTTCAGGCAGGATGCGAAACAGGTGTTCCATTGATTGACCAGGTTGCCGCGGACATCTACGAGCGGTTGATGAAAGCTCATGAGCCAGGAAATGAGTTGCGGCGGGTTGTACTGGCGGGCGACGTAGGCGTGATCGATGCAGAGATATTCAAAACCTTTGACCATCTGTTTCAGAACCGAATGCCCGATGAAATCTACGTTTCAGATGAACCGGGGGTAGCTGAAATGGTGCACAAATATGCACTTGCCAGGTACATCCCCCTTCGAGTGTTCACTTCAGCAGATCAAGACTGTGCTGATCAGATGCTCGCTAAGGGAACCCATGTCTTCACAATCAGTGTAGAGGCTGAGTCGGATTCTTCCCTGGCAAACCGTTTGCTACAACTCGCTGCGGAGCAGGGGAAGGTCTTTCATCGCTTCCCTTGGGTCAGTTAAGTCGTGAAGGCCCAAGCGCTGATCATTGCAATGCTTTCGCTATGTGGCTGCGCTGCAGACCCTGCCTGGGTTGTAGCGCCTCCAAAAGCCATCTGTTTTGAGCACGCGGACAAAAAGTGCATCGGTGACATGATCGCTAAAAGCGTTGAGACCGAACATCCTGGTTCAGTTCGGGACTCAGCCATCCGCAGCACTACGGCATTAACTCTAGGCGCTGGTATTCCAACCCCCCAGCTTTTGATAGACCTGAAGACGCAGTCTGAAACCTTCATGTGCCTGAGGCCCGATAGCGACTTTGTTAGTGCTGGGCAAGCGATCAACGCGGCTAGAGAGAAGCGCTTTGATTCAGCACTCGATGAGGCACTGAGTGTGAAGGATCCGGAAGCGCAGGTATTAGCCCTTCGCCACATTGCTGCGCTGGCATCTCGATCAAGCGATGTTAAGGCGATTGGACGGTCCCTCAACACCTTAAACTCGGTAGACCAGCCAGCGTATATGGACGCGCTTCAGCAACGCTTACTCACTCTTCTGGCAACAGGCGACATCGAGCGGGCAAATACCCTGAGAGACGTGTTGCTAGATTTTTACGCGAAGCGACCGGGCAGCACGATGGAGCTCGCTCAGATAGCGATTAGCTACGCGACTACCGGACATATCGAAGACGCAAACGTATTCCTGAAACGGGCGGCAGGCCTAGTCAAAGAACTGAACAGCAAAGACATTGGTGTGCTGTTCCGGCTGGTTATCAAAGCAGCCCAAGGTGTCTACCCTCCTCCACAGGACTTTTACGAGTTTTCTAGTGACGCCATGAGGCTTCAAGCTTACGTTCAGCTGGCGATCCTTTTTGACCGTTCAGGGCAAACTGGGTACGCCCACCGGGTAGCCAGTGACATGGCAAGGTTTGCACAGAAGTCATCATTTAGAGTCGACGGACGTGATGCTACCAACGCATTCAGCAAGGTTCTGATCGAAGCAATGTAATGTTATCCACAATTTCCAGGGACAAATGTGTGCATAACCCTCCGCAACTCATACGGTAACAACCCTCAAAGGATGTGGTTAATAATTGATCAGCACGACTGATTCTGGCACATTCTTTTGGCAGTAATTATGGGCAATACCTCAAAGGGATTAGCCCATGAAATTCTCCATCAAGTGTTCCGATCTAGCTCACTACCTCAAAACCGTTGCACGTGTACCCCAGCGCAAAGCCACTGACGTCTACGGTCACTTTTTGATACAGGTAGATGCCTCAGGTTTGGTGCTGTCTGCTCATAACGGCCAGAAGCAAATGAGCCTAACCATCCCAGCCGATCTGTTCACCCTGCAGGGCGATGGGTTTGCTGTCTGCGTCCCGGCAGTCAAGTTCGACCAAGTGGTTTCAGCTCTGGCAAAAGATGCGATGGTTTCCATCCAGTTTGCCGAGCCTAAGCTCGTGATTTCAGCTGCGCGATCGCGCTTCACTCTCGCCACAATTCCTGCCGATCACTTTCCCGTCATGGAGTTCACTGCCGACCAGAGCAAGGGTGAGCTGAACATCGCTGGTAGTACCCTCAGTACCGCAGTTCATCAAGTGGGCTTCTGTGCTGCCCGTAATGACGTTCGGGTGATGCTCAACGGCATTCTGTTCGATTTCCAACAGGGGCTCATGACCCTCGCTGCCGCTGATGGACTTCGCCTGGGTGTCACTGAAGTACCTGTGACTGGTGAACCGATGCAAAACTTCATCCTGCCGAGCAGCTGCATTGAGGATGTTTGCCAATTCGTTGGCACCGGAAGTGTTCGGGTTTCAACCTCTGGCAGCATGGCGCGCTTCACTCGAGAGGGTGGCGTACTACACACGAAGCTAGTTGAAGGAAAATTCCCTGACTACCGCAAGCTGTTAGCAGCTGCTGAGCAAGGCGACGTCGCCCGCATTGTCCGCGACGAATTTGCTGGTGCTATGGCCCGTGTCGGGCTCTTGTCCGAAGGTGCAGTTTCCTTGGTGCGCCTCGCAGTTTCCGCCGAGTCCATTTCGATCCAGTCAGTGGGCGGTAAGGCCGAAGACCTGGCCGACGATGTTCTCGCATGCGACTACAACGCGGAGCCGCTGGAGATTGGTTTCAACGGCCAGCTGGCTGGGGAAATTGTACGTTCTCTTGGAGCCGCCGAGATCGATGTGATTTTTTCCGGAGCTGCTTCTGGCACGCTCCTAAGAGCTCGAGACTTGCCATCACACAGTTTCGTATTGATGCCGGTACGCCTATAGGGCCAGGCTCTGGAGATAAATGATGAGCAATGTTGCGATCCAGCTTTCAACACAACACCAAAGCCCGGCAGAGCCACGTATTGGTAGGGGCTTCGATCTGCCTACCCAGACCCCGGCACTTCCAAGCCTCGATGGCCCAAAGGGGCTCCTGAGCGCTCAAGATGAGCAAGCTCTGGGCTTCCGGATCCTCATGGGTCAACTGGACCTGGTACGGGCATTGGCCGTCGATACGAGCATTGTCTCTTCGATGGTCAAGGAGATCTGGGATGCCATGGGCGAGAAGGACAAGGTCGACAAAGCGGTTGCGCTGATCTACCACGACGGTGCCTGGTTACGTGTTGGTACCCTGCCTGAAGGCGACTACTCAGCCAAAGAGGCTCACAAGAATGCAAAGGCTATTGCTGATCAGAAATTCGCCTCACTTGTTCGACGCAAGCTGAACACGATCCGAACCCTGATTAGCGAATTGCGGGGCTATGCGGCCGAAGGCATGGACGGCACTCTCTTCAGCGCTGCTGTTCGCGATGAGCTGCGTTTGAAACTCGCTGAGATCGTTCCATACGACTACATCTTGAATCGTGCGGCTGATCAATTTCGCGTCAACTGCAAGGAGTTGAGTGCTCGCACTCGTGATCTGATCAAGTTTATCTGCGACGAGGTTCGGATTTCTAAGATCAAGGTTGAAGGGATCATCTCTGGCAACTGGACATCACCTAAGCTGATTCCGGCATTACTGATCTCTGGCGGCTATGAGCTTAAGCTTTTCCCCCCAGCTGCGATGAAGAAACTCCGTCTCGGTATCACCAGCCGTCAGCAAGCAATCCTTGACGCTGCGTCCACCGGCGAAGCACCAGCCATTGAGATTCTTTCCGCGTGGTCCGTTTTCAACCGCGTTGATCGTGATATTGAGAAATGCGCTGATATCTTCACCAATGCAAATGTTCGTCTGGTAGAGCAGCAAATCGGCCGCTTCCGTTTTGCGGACAAGGAAATTGCTCGGTCTGCAGCCAACATGGGATTGACTCGTGCGGTTTACAGATTTGCGCCTGAGATGGGTTTCCGTTTCTCGACGATCGCGCTCACTTGGATCAATGTATCCATCAGTCGAGATCTGGCTGACCAAGAGTCCATCCGCCTACCCGAAGGTATGCATAAACACCGTCGCATGATTTCTAATATGCTTCGTGATCAGCCAAACGTGTCTATCAATTCCCTGGCCGAGGCAACGAAGCTGGAGCAGGACGTTGTTCGTGACCTTGTCCACTTCGCCGGCGGTCAGAGATCGCTCGACACAGCGTTCCAGGGCACTGACTCTTCAGATGCAGATGGCCTTCATGAGCTGCTCGCTGACACCAACAACGATTTCATGTCTGAGATCGAAGAAGACAGCATGCGCCAGTTTGTAGAAAGCGCCCTGGGAGACGTTCTAACTCAGCGCGAGATCTTCGTAATCGTCAATCGCTTCGGCATGGGCGACGCCCGTGAAAAAACCTTGGCAGAACTATCGGTCGAAATGAACCTCTCGAAAGAACGAGTGCGTCAGTTGGAGATCCAGGCTTTGAGTAAAATTCGCGACTCTGAATTCGCTGAGACGCTCTTCGAAATGTGGGGTGACATGTGAACGATCGCTTGCCTCTTCCTGGGGCCGACGTAGAAGTCCAGGGCGTTATGGGAACCTTCGTGGGGGCCGATCTTATGAGTAACGGGCAGGTTTATTTCACGATTCGATCATCGGCCTCGAACGTGTCCTTAATGGCCATCAAGTGCATTGATTGCCTGGTAGGTATCCAGCGAATCAGTGACTGTGTCGTTACGGTCTCATCGGGGGCGTGTAAGTGGCGCAAGAGTCCGACTGGGGATCGATTCGATGAGGATTTCTCAACGATGCTCGGTCACTCTGTTGAGGACTTCCAGGCATCTGAAGATGTTCAAGGTTTTCAGGCCATGCTGTCACGGCGCAACATGGCTTGGGCACGGTCTCGTTGACGTGGTGACGCATCCTGTTTCTCTACGACCATGCCTGCGAACTCATCACGACCTTCAAAATCACCGTTCACCTCAAGTTTCCATGCCAGCGAAAGCATGCGTTCCGCATCCTCGCAGTCAGGCACCTCATTGAGGTTGTCGATTTTGGACTCTTCCGTTTTGACCTCCTCTACAGTAACTGTTTCAGTTTCCAGGATGATCTCTACAGGAGGTGGCGCGGGCGCAAGAACCGGCATGCCTTTGTATCTCCGTACCTCATTCACTGGATGCGACAATTCAGGAGGATGCTCATAATGCTGCGCCTCGGACGCATGGTTGCTCAGCTTCAGGTTCCAAAGGAACGCCAAGGCAATTACGAGCAACACT
The DNA here is from genome assembly GCF_030263855.1 of Pseudomonas sp. ChxA. Lineage (NCBI taxonomy): Bacteria > Pseudomonadati > Pseudomonadota > Gammaproteobacteria > Pseudomonadales > Pseudomonadaceae > Pseudomonas > Pseudomonas sp. ChxA. Next base: position 180,824 of record NZ_JARPMK010000005.1, on the reverse strand, counting down.
AAGCCTACAATCCAAATCAAATTCGATGGCACATCAATCACGACAAATTCTCCCGTTGCTAATACCCTAATAGTGGCCACCCACTACCCCATTTTATGTGGTTTTCGCTGGTGGCACAGCTCGCTGAGCGGATACTCAAGTCATTCTCTCAAGGGCATCACCATGAACACAGTACGCAGCGAACAGACCCAAAGCATCAGCCTTCCAGTAAACTTCAATGGTGTGCTTAACGTCACACTCCCCGCGCATGTCAATGCTGAGGAGTTTTGCGCGATGGCACTCGCTCAGTTCAAGCAGCTCCTCCAAGCTGAAACCGCCATGGGTGAGACGGGGGAAGCCTCCTTCTCGTTTGAGGGTGATGTTTGGAGCACTGAGGGCCAAGCCCAGGTTGGCGATTTGATGTTTGAGGTACAGCACGACCTCTCAATGAACGTATCAGGTGCGCTTGTTGCGCTTAAACCGCGAAAGGGCGAGTTCGGGGCGGACCGGTATCGCAGTCGAATCTGCGCTTACGTATCTGAGCACGATGTCTACGTTACAGGCCGCTGTCCACAGACTGACGCAGAGCGAGTGCTCGTGCTTGTCCGGATGGACGCTTCCGACCCCACTGTGCACGTTATGAACCCCTCATTTGACGAAGATATGAGCCTCGATGGTCAGGCGCCTTTGGTGAGTGTTCCATTCCGTGGCATGTCATTCGCCCTAAATTGACTCGACATTGAGTGGGAGGTCGACTCCATAATGATCAATCCCTTTACCCTCTCAAAACCTAGATTGGGTCAGCCCTGCAACGGATGTGGCTATTGCTGCACGGTTGAACCTTGCATGCTGGCCAGCACCTACTTGAACTGTACCTCTGGACCTTGCGTCGCTCTCGAACACAATGATGGGCGATCTAGCTGTGGCTTAGTCCGAAACCCCCTTGGCTATTTGTACCAGGCGGCCAATCCAGACTCCACGGTATCGGTTCTTGATCCATCTCCAGACCTGGAAGCTGGCTACCACTTATCCGTCAAGATCGCTGCTGCCTTGGGCGTAGGGCAAGGGTGCGACTCTGACGATACGGCCGATGCGTTGCATTGGCCTTCGCACGTACCCGTAACCAACATTCCTTAGCCCGTTTTAGGGCACTCCAACTCCACTATTAGGTAAAGATTCCTTTTTGGAGATTGGGATGACCACTCGACGCGAATTCAACAAGCTTTCTGCGGTTACCGCTCTAGCAGCTGCGTCTGGTCTGGGCCTTGGGCTTAAGCCGGAAGATGCCGAAGCTGCAGTAACATCACTAGCGACCCTTCTTGTCATTGATCCTGTCACCCTCAGCTATATGGTTTATGGCCCTTGTTGCTGGTGGTGTGAGGATTACCTCATCGTGTCCCACTATCAGCCTGTAGCCATCTGTGAAGTGATCAAAGGCGGGGGCGATACCGCCTTGGGTCAGCCCATCAGCGGTCCGCTCAGTGCCGGCACTGATAACAACGACTACACCTCAATGCATGTGCGACTTTGGGAGATCCCTGACTGGGCCCTTGATATCGCTATGGCCTATCAAAGCTGCAAGCTTTGCGGGCCTGATATGGCTCGGACCTCGAATGTTGGGTTGACCAATATCCTTGATGTATGCGGAGCGGCATCTAATGTCCTCCAAAGCAAAGCGCTCAATGCGTTCAACCAAGCCTTGCCTAGTTGCTTTCCAAAAATGATCTATGACACTGAATTTGACCCCACTTGGAACACCGGGTGCAGAGATATCGGTGTTGCTTCCGCCTTGGGTATGGTGGCATGCACAAATCCTCTGACATCCAGCGTTTCCCTTTTTGGGTCGGAGATCTGCATAGGCACCAGGTGGGGAGCCCTTTATCCGCGGCAAATGGCTGATCACGATGACAATGCGGCAATTGCCGCAGGAAAGGCTGCCTACCGAGCAATTCATGTCAGTGGCTTTTCTGTTGGTTCTTTCCCTTTCAATGCCTCTCTTTCGGTCGGAAAGCTTCAGCAGACGTCACCAGGGGTAACTGTAGGGTTTGAGGCTGGTAGCTTGCTTCTGGATACCCAGATGCGGTTGTGGCCAGTATCGCTGGAGGAGATCTATACCTTTGTGTGGTGGGTCCCAGTTGTTTGCTGCAAATCCTATGATGAGATCATGGGTTTCTGTACTCCACAAACGTGTGGCTGATGGGCTTCTGGCACGTGATTTAGCGCATAGAGTGGTCCCGACCATGAGGATCACACTATGCCAAGCGTTCAAATCAATACCTCTCCCCTCCTACGCAATTTCGCTACCCTGATGCCGAATACCTGCATACAGGTGACCACAAAAATGGGACCTCAGACGCTTCTCAGGGCTGAATTCCCACCTGCCGACTACCCCGTCGACTCAGATCAGCAGTTGCAGTTTCTCCTGGACTTGATTGCCACTTCGAATCCAGGCGCCCTGGACTTAATTCATGAAGTCGCAAGCCGCTGCGTTGAAGATCAGCGTACGGCAATCGGTGACTTGCTTCGTTCCGCTCCCAACCGGCACAACAACTAACTCTCGAAAAAAAAGGCTACCCTTGGGTAGCCTTTGAATCAGAATGTTTTTTGTCCGTAAATTTGGGCAAGCTTTCGGGCCAGTCCCTCAGGGTTCGCCGAATACTGAACCGCGCCGGTATTGCGAGCAGTGTCCGGCATACTCTTAGCCCCAGATGATTCGTGATCTTGGGCCATGATCATTTTTGCTTTGCCCTTGATCGTTCTGATCCCACCAGACCCATCCATTCCCATGCCTGACAAAATGATCACCCCGAGGTGCGGGTGACAGTCGAAGACAGAACGAATCACTGCATCTATGCATGGGTTGAATGACACAGATTGAGCGCTGTATGGCTGAAGGTGGATCACACCAGCATTGATCACAATCGTGTTATCGCGCGGAACCAGGTACACGGAGTTAGGCTTGATTTTCATGCCTGACTCCGCTGATTGAACTCCCCACCCCGGAGCAACATCCTTCAAGCGTGCCAGCATCTGACTGTATCCAGCTTCTGACATGTGCTGGGCAACGAAAATTGAAATGGGCATCCTTGGAAGATCACCAAAGAACTGACGCAGCGCCTGCGGTCCACCTGAGCTCGCACCAATGATCCAAAGGTCGGGCACGTTCTTATTGTCCGCCTCATCCTTTTTTTCATCCAATTCGTTGGCTAGGTCAGGCAGAGCCAATTTGATTTCTTCGATCGTACGGTTTCGCCATGAGATACGATCACGTTGAGCCATGGCATACAGATTCTTATCGTGCACAAGACAGATGGGCTCTTCGCGGCCCAGTGCCTCCATCACCTCCTCACATTCCACGACGTTCGAGTCCGCCATGTCTATCAGCAGGATATGTGCATTGCTGATTTCCAGGTCGCCATCTTTCGCATGCGAAACGTCATACATGATCAGGTCGCCGACCAGTGGTGCAAGAAGCTCAGTGAACAACGCCTTTTGCACCTCATCCGTACTTACTACGCCAACTCTCATGCTGCGGATTCCTCCATCGATTTCTGCGCCTTGATCTGAGCTACAGCCTGTTGAAGAGACGGTGCATCACAAGGTTTGAGTAGATACTTGGTCACGCCGGCCCGCATCGCTTTTTCTTCAAGGCCCGTACGTGTAGTGATCATGATGATTGGAGTGTCGTCAAATTCCGGCTTGCGCCTGATCGCCTCAGTGAACTCGAAACCGTTCATATTCGGCATCTCAACATCAACCAGCATCAGGTCCGGCTTATCGATTAAGCCCAACTTGTGCAACGCGTTCTGACCGTCGACTGCAGTTATGACGGTGTATCCGAATCCGGTGAAGATTCGCTCAAGTTGACTGCGGTAGCTTCTTGAGTCGTCTACTACCAAAACAGTTGGCTTTTTTTCACGCTTCAGCGAACGAACGCGATTTTGTCGAACTTGATACCCTTTCGAACCTTGCTTGAGATTCAGTCGAGCCATTTCCATTACGTCCAGCACGAAGACAGGACTGCCATCTTGCATCTCTGTCTCACCCACCAATCCACGGACATTCGCGAGCATACCTTCAAGCTTTCTGATGTGGATTTCTGGCATAGAGTCGACTTCAGCCACCTCGATAGCTATCCGTTCATCACCTTGCTGGCAAAGAATGACTGTTACATCCCCTCCTTTCTGATCGGCACTGCGTGAGTCCGGCATAGCGACCAGATCTGCTAGGTGAACGACGTCGAAGCTGCGGTCGTCGTACGTGACAGTAGCAAAGCCATTAGCTGCTCTTTGCGCTGCCAGGGAACTACGAGATACAAGTAATACTTGAACCATTGAATAGCTCTGAATCGCAAACCATTGGCTGCCAGAGCTCACTATCATTGCTTTGTTAGAGCCGATTGTGAATGGCAACTCAATCAGAAACCGAGTGCCGATACCCTTCTCACTTTCGATATAGAGGCGACCCCCAAGCCCCTCAACAGTGGTTGCAACGATGTCCATCCCAACACCCCTGCCCGAGACATGCGTCAGCTTAGCCGCGGTCGAAAAACCGCTATGTGTGATCAGTCGCATGATCTCGGCACGGCTCAGTTGATCGCTATTGGAGATGATCTTCATCTCAATGGCTTTACGGTGTACGGCTTCAACATCAATGCCTCGACCGTCGTCACTGATCTCGAGAACGATGTGTTTAGCCCGGCGGGATGCTTTGATGTTTACAGAGCCTAATTCCGGCTTACCAAGCCTCAAACGTTCGGCAGGGGGTTCGATACCGTGGTCTATGGCGTTCCGAATAATATGAGTCAAAGGGTCAGATATTGCGTCCAGCATCATCTTATCCATGATGACTTCTTCACCCGCCATCGTCGCTTCAACTTCCTTGCCAGTTGCTTTCGCGGCTGTCTTCGCAGCCCCTGTCAGCTTCTGTCTGGCGTTGAGGAATGGTACCAGGCGAGAATGGAGCAGATCTCGCTGGAGTCCGATTAGGGCGGGATCAAGCTCATAGAGAGCATTTCGCATTTGGCGGATGTACGAGAAGATCTCGTGAACCTGTTCACGGACTTCATCTACTTGTGCACCCATTGCAACATGCATCGCAGAAAGGTCATTGAACCGCTCTAAATCTGCTTCAGCAGCATCCTCAAATTTCCGGGCCTGAGGTTGATTGTTGAAGAAGCTCCTGAGGGCCGTCGTAAGCTGACCGTGTTGAAGACTGTTGGCTTCAAGTAATTCCCGGGCACCGGTTAGCCGGATGTGCGCCTCTTCGTTCAGGGCACTAAGACGGTAGCGTACCGCGACCAATTCCGAAGCCCTTTCCGCAGCAGCCTCTAACAGATGAAGTTCTACACGGATCTTTTCGGAGGTACCCCCGTTAGATTTCTTGCCCTCATTACTGGCCTGGGCCTGCTCACGCCCTAGCAGGTCTAGTACAGCGTTAGAGACGATCGGTTGTTCGACTTCAATATCGCTGTCCATTTTAATGGTGTAGAGCCTGTCGAATGCCTCGGAAGCTTGGCGGGCGTATTCGGCTCGTACTGGATCGTCCTCAAAAGATTTCGCATGCGAAATCTTTTTGCTAGGGGCGATTTGGTTTTGGTCATCAGTCTCCCGCTGAGGTTGGGATTCCTGCACAGGATTTTGATCAGCAGTTGATTCTTTCGCTACGATATCGTCGGACTGAATCAGCTGTTCAGGTGCTTGAGGAATGTTTAAGACTGTCGCCTGCTCGGCGTCATCAGTGGTGATTTCCTCATTATTTATGCCTCCCTGAACGCTATGCTCACGTACAGCTGGGCCATACTCGCCATCAGTTTCCATCTCGGCAGCAGCCGTTGAAGCTTGGCCCCTGCCACCTTTTCCGCGGCCACCTCGTTTCTTCCGAGCCGGTTTGGTTTCAGCTTGATCAGCGCTGACCTCATCGAGGAACGTTACCTCCGGCATTTGTTCCGGTACTTCGCCTGTGTCATGAGGCTGCTCGAGACTGGTTTGGTCTTCGGTGGCAGGCTCAAGAACGGGCTCGCTTGGGATCACGGTCTGAATCTGTGCCTCGAGTTGAGCACCGGGAATTGCTTGATCTGAATGGAGTAAAGACAGATCGATTGTGTTTGTATTTACGGATTGTTCAAGGCATTGAATCAGGGCACTCGGTATTGAGTATCCACGGCCCTTCTTAACATCCTCCGTCATCGCCGTAATAGCTTGCATCACCAGCATAACTAGCTGAGCGCACGCTGGACTTGGATTGATAAGCTTAATTGAAAGGCTTTCAAACAGACTTTCCATCGAATGCGTAATTGCTGCAATCGATTGTGCTTCCGCCATCAACGCTGCACCTTTCAGGGTGTGCATATTGCGTTTGATGGTCAGCACCAAATCTTTATCGTTCATATCCTCGAGCCAGGCTGCAACGTTGCTTTCGAGATCGGGGAACACATCCTCAGCTTCATCTAGATAGAACTGGAAATCCTCGTTGTACTCTGGAGGAATCTCCATAGACGCTTGAATGGTGACTGCTTCAACTTCCTCACCATGGGTCGGTCCTGTGTCGTTGGTCAAAAAAGATTCTGCATGCGGAATTTTTTGCTCCTCAGAATCACCTTCCGATTTGTCGTGCCTTGCGAAAACCTCCACCTTCTGCTCGGTTGGCGGCTTAGCAATCGCGGCAGGCATTTCAGTGAATTCCGCTTCCTCAATGTCATCTCCAATCGAGGCAGCCATCGTGACCCATGCACCTAAGCGCGAAGTCTCAGACACCCACGGGAAATCCAACATGTACTTATGCGTCTGCGCGAGTACGTCGGTAAGCACCGATATGTCGTCGGCCGTTAGCGCTTTGCCAGCCGTGAACAGAACCTCAAAACGAGACTCTAGGACGCCGTATACCTCGTGCAATACCTCACAATTCACAGACCCTGAGATGCCGTGAATTGAATGCGCAGCTCTGCAAATGTCACGAGTCAGATGAGGTTGGCTGGCCTCGCTAAATGACAGGAGAATCCCGTGGTAGAGGACGAATTCCTCACGGTAGAGTTCGATGTGGCCGCCGTCGATGCCTTCTGGATATTCGCGGAGCTCAGTAACAGTATCGAGTTCAACCAACTCACCAACCAGCACCGAACTAGTATCTGAGGAGTCAGGATTCTGATTCACGTCGTGGTTGGTAATTTGGGGTTCGTCGAGTGCTTGGACGATGCCTGGATCGGACTGGGCAAGTAGGGCTTTCTCCATATCCCTAGTGAAGATAGAGACCTTACCGCGAGCAGAGTATTCGTCCATGCAACGGAAAATCATCTGGAGGGACGAAACGACTAAAGCGTCAGCTTCGGTGCGATTGAAACCCTCATCTCGTGAATGGTTATTAACCGTCTGACTGAACGTGCCCATTGCTCTTGCAAGGCGGTGGAATGAGTCGAACCCATACAGTTTCGCACCCATCGCCAAACGGTCCGCGGCTTTGTACAGCTGCTCCATTGTCTTTCTATCGCGAACATCTGGTTTGAGCAGTACGGGCTCGAAGATCTTTCTGAGCTCAAAGATTTCTGAGAGGAAGTGATTTTCGTCGCTCTCATTAACTTCGTCGGTAGCGATTGCTGCCTCAAACTTTTCCATCAATTCTGAGGGAGATACAACATCAACGTGCTCAACCTGGATGTTCAGCTCGCTAAGTGCTTCTTCAGCCCGTGTCATGAGGGTAGGGGACGGTGCCATGCCGGCCAGAATGGCCGCAAGGTAACTCTCGACGGCTACAAGTGCCCGTGCCGACATATCTACCGCAGTGGACCCTTTGATCCCCTGTTCAGTCATCTGACTCAGGAAGCCCTGGCATGACCCATTGAGAACAAGACCTGCACGAGTCAATCCCGTGAAGGACAGTGCGGCGCTGGCGCCTACCAAGCAGTTTAGGCCTGATCTCAAATCCTCGATGCCTGCGCCGCTATCCAAGTGATCGGTGATCGAGCGTCGGGTGAGTGCCAACTCTTTGATGGATTGCTCCACAACGCTGGCGATGACGTCAGGTTTTACCCCTGGAATACGCAATGATTGAATCGATTCGTTTGAGTCCAGGCGTCGGATGTGTTCATCAAGGAACATGAAATCCGACTTCAGCTTCTCAATCACTTCAGTTGTGAAACCGTCCACGGTGGACACCTTCTCCACTCTCGCTAGCGATTGCGCCGCGACAGCAGCCATCTCGCTCTCGTTCACCATGTAGAACACGCTGGCTACCTGCCGGATGGAGGCCCTGAAGGTCGCAATCTGGGCATCAAACGTCAGCGGCGATTTGCTGATGATCGCCCGGCCAAGGGAAACCATAGAGGTTTCCAGCAGAGGTTTGAGCTCGACTACCACATCCTTTATCGAGTCAGCACTGGCGGTTTCAATACGGGCTTGAAGCTCCGCGAGCGAGGTAGCGTCCACTGACTTTCTGACGTTGAATACGGCCAACACGTCTTCGATGGACTGGGGTAGCTTCGCGGACATGCTTAAGACAGAAAGCAGGGATTTGAATCTTGTGACACCTAGCGTCGCTTTAGCACCATCCTCTCCGTCAGACTCGGCTTTCTGAATGGCAACAGATAGCATACGAATTTTTGAAAGGGTATCGCCAGCCGCTCGGATAGCACCACAAGCAAGTGCTTCAGTCAGGCACTCCCCGACCCACCAAAAGCAACCGACTTCCAAATCGCTTGTTACGACCTGAAGTTCTCGAAGAATGTCGCGCAGTTCGATAACCGCAGCTTTATTCTGGTTGGTCATGTACGCGCTGAATGCGGTTTGAAATCGCTTGGGCGAACGACCAAAGACATCCTGACGTTCATCGTCAGAAACATCGCGGTTTCGATGTGGTGGCTCGACGTAGACGAACTCCACATCGGGTGGAAGAAGGTTGTCCTCTTCCAGTAGTGGAACCCCACGGAGCTCCCTCAATTCGTTGATCTGTTTAGCAAGGATGCCAGCGCTATCTGGCGCGCCGTCCACAACCATACCCAGAAACTTCGGTATGGTCAGAAGACTACCCATTATTGAGACGAGCGCCTGCTCAATCTTCTCTTGAGCTAGTCGATGATCTGCAATGTTTGTAACGATGATCTTCACTTCGAGTGCTAAGGCACTGCCGCCGATGCACTCAGCAACATCGAGCGCGGCATGGATATGCTTGACCTCGATCTCGACATTTTTGAATGCAGCATCGCGATCCTTCTTTTGGTTTTCAAACCAAACAGGCTCGGCATCGGGTGGAGGACTCGCTAAAGCTTTTGACTTTTTATTAAAGACTTCAAGCTGCAACTTGGTCGTGTCGACGCTCTTCTGTATAGGAGCCCGAAGCCAAGTCAGTTGGGCGATACGCAGTTTGTTAGACATCGACAGACCTTTGGAATACGTTGGGATTACTGTTTGGAATACGGGTCATGAATGGGTGAGACCAATTGAGGGTCTCCCCGGGGCCGGTGATGAGGTGGCCACCTGGGACAAGCATTGCTGAAAGTCTGTCCAGGATTTCGTATCTAGTATCTGTGCGGTAGTAGATGAGCATGTTCTGTGTGATTACGATGTTCGGATTCGCCAGTTGCACGGGTCTGTCTTGCAGAATGTTGTGCTCCTCAAACGTCACCATTTCACGGACGAACCTGTGAAATCGCATCTTGTTACCGCGGGTAGGGGCCGCGGCCAGTAAGCCAACACCTTCATGCCTTGGGTACAGCCCCTCACGCGCAGTGTTTATGCACACAGATGAAACATCGGTACCGTGAACCCTGAAAGTCGGGTGACCAGCATCTAGTAGCGCGGAAGCAATGCTGAAAGGCTCTTCTCCGGACGAACATCCGACAGAGAGAATCCGCGGCGAGGTAATGCCTTCGCATAGCTTGACGATTCGTTCAGTGGCTGGCAGCGATCGAAAGAACCGAGTTTCATGGTTCGTAGCCAGATGTAGAAGCATTGACCATGTCTCAGCGTCCACACGGCCCGACTTACGCCGTTCATCCAGGCTTTCCAGGTCCATACCAATACTTTCTACAAAACGCGTCAGAGCGCTCTTGAACGCGCCCTGACGGTTAGCATCAATCTGTATTGAGAACCTAGCCTCGATAGTCACTAACCATCGGTCAAATATGTCCAGCTCAGCCGGTGCATCGAGGCTATTCATCGTCAGTCCTTGGAGAATTGAGCGATCGTGCTCTGTAGGTCTTGAGCTTGTCGGTTAACGTTTTTGATTGCGACGGCTGTCTGCTCGCTAGCTGCGCTGTTATCAGCGCTGTACTGGTTTACGCTGTCTACAAGATCTCCCACGTCGCTCGACTTCGCCTTCAGCTGTTTTGTGTCTTCGGTTGCACGCTGTGCACCCAGAGTCAGGTTACCAGCCAGGTCCTTGATGTCTTTCAATGCGTCTTGAGCAACATTCGACCTATCACGGAGCTTGTCTGTTTCACGCTGCGCACGATCCACCGCGGACTGGTTTTCGCGTGCGGCATCGTTCATTGTTTTCAGCTGGACATTAATTTGCACGACCGCATCTTTCGTCTCTTCACTAAGGCGGGACATTGCCTTTGCTGCGTTGGCAATGCGGATCGACTGCCCCTTATCCTGAAGCTCATCAGCCATAAGGTTTGCGTTGAAAGAGAGCATCGCGGCCCTGGAGGCTACCTCTGCAACAACCTGCGCAATTGTTTCCAGAACCTGGAAACTCTCGATCATGTGTTTCGAGCGGTGTTGGATTGACAGGGTCTGCTGTTGCAGCTCGAGGATGTTGTCATGAACCTGTGTTACCGACGATTCACCCGAGGCAACCTTCTGCACCATGTCGTCAGAGATCTGCTGAGTCTCTAACGTCATATCCTCAATCTGGTTGATGAACTGAGACAGATCGCCAAACAATTGGCTGATATGTTCAATTGCCTTGTCCTGCTCGCCACGATTCTGTGCAACGTTCTGCTCAGTTATCAGGGTTTGCTCAGTCGCTGCGGAAAGGCCAATGATTGTTTCTTTGACTTCGTCAAGAATTGTGGCGAAATTGCCAAATGTTTTGTTAAGGCCCTTGGCGATATCGCGCGTAGCTTCGTTGTCTTCAGTCAACCGTGTATTGAGCTTGCCCTGCCCTACCAACTCGATCTCATCAAGCAGCAATTTCAAATGCTTAGATCGTGTGCTTATCGAGACCTCTTGATGGCGGCCCTGAGTCTCAATGGACTCTGTACGACTGCTAGTGATCGATCGCATCATCAGCATTGAGATAATCGAAAGGAGCAACGTTAATCCGCCCAGGCCTGCGACGATAGTGATCCCCATTGGGCGACTGTCAGGCAGTGCTTCAACTGAACCGATGAGGCTGGCCGCGGACGAAGAAACTCGGTCACGGACATTCCAAATAGTTTTCGCATGCGGAATGTTTTCACTTACCCCTGATGCGTTATCAATGGTCTTTTGAACCAGGCGAACGACGGATTCAGCTTCTCGATAGCTTTTGACCAAGGGGGTCATAAAGTCTTGATCTTTTGGAAGCGACTGTCCGAGCCTGGCCAATGTAGTCACATACTGGCTGAATGCGCTCGCAGCCGCCCGCAACGTATCGCTGTTGATAGCGCCATCCGAGCTCAAAGCTTGCTGGCCTTCTTCCAGCGACGACACAGCCTTAGAAAGCTGCCCCTTGATTTGCGGCCCGGCCGATGATGCTTCAAGGCTCGCACGAGCCTCCTTCGCAGCTTTTAAAGCCTCGGCTGCGGTTCTCTGGGTGTCAGCCAGAGTCCTGCTGTATTGATCAGTAACTGTACGCTGGCTAACAATTTGGGAGATTGATGGTGAAATCTCTGCCCAGACCTTCTGAAGTGATTCCAGATTCGCCAGCACTACTGGTGGAGCTGGTTCGATACCTCGGACTGGATCACCGTTGCGCAGAGCAGCGAATGCTTTCTCTACAACATTTTCTAAATTAGCCATATCTGAGTTGTAGCTGCTATCTGTCGCTGCTCGCTCAGCAAGGTAAATGGCCTGCATAGCGCTTGTTTGTGCTTGGTAGCTGGCCTTCAGCAAGAAGCCTTGCTGGGTATTGTTTTTCAGGAATTGATACCCGGTATAACCGGCTGCGCCACCCGACAGGAGGACCATAATTGTTGCTAGTGAAACGATGGAAGAATTATTACTCATGCTGTCCAATCTCGGGTGGGGGTCAAGTGAGGTCAACGTTCTGCAGCTTGTCGTCTGCTATTAGCGCTGGGAGATCAATGAGGGCCCAGGTGCGGCCCCTTGCAGTTACAGCTTTCCGCATGCTCTTACCAAGCCCTGGGGGGATCATGAATTCACTCTGATCGCAATCCCGAAGCTCGCTCGCAAGTAAGAATTCGCAAATCTCATCTACGACAAGTGCCACGTTACCGACGCCCTCACCGCCCTTAACAAACAGGGCCGCTCCTGCTTCATTAACTAGGGCGGGGTCTCGATATATGTTCAAAAAGCGTGAAATATTTACGAAGGGAAGGAGTTGTCTGCCCAATCTCCCAGCGCCCATCAACCACGGCTTGGTGCCCGGAATTTGATTGAGCAACTTCGGCACCTGATCTACAGCAATGATCGAAGTAGACGGGCTAAGGCAGTAAGTTTCACCTATCCGGTAACCGGCAAAGTGCATCCCCCCTTTCTGCTTGAGGCTATTCAAGGAGTTCATCCATCTCAGTTAGAGCTTGTTCAAGCTTCGCCCGTGTGAAGGGTTTAGTCAGGTACAGATCGGCTCCGCTTATGAGACCAGATTGCTGGTCGAAAACGCTGCTTGCACCTGAAAGCATTGCGATTGGCTTGTCACCCCAATCCTTCCAACCGCGTAGTAGCTCGATGAGCCTAAGCCCGTCGAGCTGGGGCATTTCACGGTCTATGAAACATGCGTCGGGGTTTGTTTCTCGGATCACGGCCAGGGCCTTATACCCATCCTCAGCGACGTGAACCTCGTACCCGAGTTTTTCAAGCAGCGTGATACCTAGCTTCCGCATACCGCCGGCATCATCGACGATGCAGACAGATCTGATTTTGGGCATATTGAATCCTCTTCTATGCCCTAATAGTGAGGTTCAGGTGCTCCATATCTGGGGTATCAGCGAATCTGAGGTGGTTTTTTTTTGGCAGTCGTTATGTTGCTTGGGTTTAGGAGAACCCAGTGCCGTCAAAAACAAACCATCGATCTGCATTTGCCTCTGACCCGAAGTTTCTTGAGCGTCTTGCAAAGCAGGGGTTAACCCCAAACACACAAACAGCTGCCACCCCTCGCTCAGAGATAAACGCCCAACCCTCTGGCCGGACAGGTGAAAGCAAGGCAACCACCCGCATGCGCAAGGTGCGTGATGCCAATATGGACGGACGGAATGATCGGTTTGAATTCGACACGTTGACTAAGTCTTTGTGTGCCTTTTTCCCAGGTGCCCTACTTCTAGGACTCAATGTGATGTTGCGAGTGCATGATGCGAAGAGCACCTCTCTCAAAGCTACCTGGGTTAAACGAATTGAAGCGATGAAGCTTGAAGGCATGCCAGTTTTCAAAGAGTGGCTTGCTCGCGCTGAGTACCCAGTCATTGTGGAAGAGATTTATATAACCCCAGAAGTTAGGCTTTTGGACCACGAATCAGTGGCAGCAGCTTGCAAGCCTATCCTCGATGCATTCGTCGTGAATGGCTTTTTGCCGGACGACAACGGTCACTTTATAGCCCATCCCCTCGCCTTCACTGAAAGGGGCCAGAATCCTGGTCTCCTCATCCGGTTTAAGCCTACTCCTAAGCCGTGGGGCTTGATCGATGACGACACTATGCTCCGAGCTAGGACTTCAATGCTCGGGAACTGAACGATCTGTGGAAACCCAATCCTCGACGACATGGTTTTTGAGGACGAGATCTACACAGTCTCGGCCTTAGCTGAGTTGTCGTTTATTGTATTTTTGGCTTGACCTTGCATTAATTCTCATGTCGGGTATACCTGTGTATCCGTTACACGACGAACAGAGTGGATACACGTGTATCAATTAGATCCGAAAAAGCTGTCCTGTCTGGGTATCCAGGATGTACCTACAACCCTCATGAACATTGAGGTCGAGCGGCTTCACCCTGGGGTTTGGCAGAAGCGAAAGCTATTCAGTGAAGAGTCCTTGGATGACCTGGCGGACTCGATGAAGACAACGGGAACGAACGTTGTCCCCATGATTGTATGTTTCCGGCCAGATGGTGACTTCAGCATCATTGCAGGCGAGCGTAGATGGCGTTCAGGCCAACGGCTGGGGTTTCGAACCCTGAAATGCGAGGTTGGTGCCTATAGCTATGAGCAGGCTGCATACATTTCGGCTGTTGAGAATCTTCAGCGTACGGACCTAAACCCCATCGAGGAAGCTACCTCATACAATGACCTTTGCACGGAACTGAATCTTTCACATGGCGATCTGGCTACTCAGCTAGGAAAGAGCCGAAGCCACATCTCTAACTATGTTCGCTTGCTGGATTTGGACATTCGAGTACGCGACTCGCTAATCAGCTCCCGGCTTTCCTACGGTCATGCTCGGCCTCTTTGCTCATTGAAAAACAAAGCTGATCAACGAAACATTGCGGAAAAGGCTGTTCGGTTTGAATGGAGCGTTCAAAAGATTCAGCAGGCAGTGAACGCTCTCACTCAGCGTAAGCCCTCCCCCGTTAAGCTGTCTGATACGGATCCTGATCTCAAGCGTCTTGAGCGGGACATTTCAGAGGTCACTGGGCTAGATTGCGTTGTTAAACGCACTCCTGGCGGCAGCTGGCAGTTGGGGTTTCTCGCACCCGAAAGTGAATCGTTTACCGGCCTTCTAGACCGATTGGGTGTCCGCTTCGATTCTGATTTGGAAAACTGAACCGCGACATCATGTTTTTGGGACACCTGCCCTCCACTATTAGATAAATACATATGGATTCCCCGCAGATGCTTTCCCACCTCGAACTCATAGATTGTTTTAGTCCTGAGCGCGATGCTGGGCAGGAGATCCTCAGCGGTACAGCTCCAGGACCATTCCGCATGCGAAATCTTTTCAAACTGACCCTGTTGGCCGCGGCGCTGACGCTTTCGGGATGCGGTTCTCACGCGTCCAAGCCGTCAGAGTTATCGACCCTTGAACCGCAGAGCCAGTATGACGATCGCATTCAAGATGCTTTGGGCGCCCAAAAGTACACAGAAGCACAGATCCTTTATCAGCGCAGGTTCAACGATTACCAAACGCAGATCGACGATCTGGAAAAGAAACGGCGTGACTTGGACGCAAGGCTCAACGCCAGGGCTTACGAAAGTGGCCTAGCCGACGCACCCGTTTCTGATACTGAAGCGGGGCGAATACAAGAGTACCAGGAGGCCTCAAGAGCCTCTCAGTCACGTGTTGCTGAAGCTACCTCTCGCATGGCTATCGAGCAGTCATTGATCGAGAACAGGCGAGATAAGGAGCTCTTAGAAGCGGACAGCAAAGCCGCTAAGCTGATTGCCGATATAGAGATCAACGCTGCTAAGGATCTCTCAAAGGTTGAGGATCGTATCAATCAAGACATTGAGGGAAGGCGCAGTATTGATAGCGCTGAACGCCTTGCTGAGTCAAAGCGGTTTGATGATCAACGATTTACCCTTGCATTAGCTAACGCTGAGGCTGAAAGGCTTGCTAAGGAGCGCCGTGATCAAGAGTCGGCCGCGTTAGATAGAGCACGAGCCGAAGCTTCCATGCATGTGAGCGCTGAAGAAGCAAAAATTGCAGAGCTTCAACGACAAATTGGTGTAATCGAAGCCAACCTGGTCAAGGTCAAAGGCCAAGATCAGCTTGCAATCCGAACTCAGGAATCGAAGTTGAGCTTCGCCCAGGGTGAAGTCGATAGGCTCGCTAAGATCAGTAGCGAACTCAAGACGTCGGCATCATCAGCTCAAGCTGGTCTTACCCCAGCAGGCTCTGACTATGTGCAGGCGAAAAATGCCGAGTTCAGTCGTGCTCGCGCAGAGGCGGATGTCCGGAAGACTCAGTTGATTGCTGAAGTGAAGTCGCAATCCGCTCGGGATAAAAACGAAATCACAGCAAGAGCAAGGACAGAGCTAGCTTCGCTTTCAGCAAACACTGAAATGGCTAAAGCGGATGTGATTGCACCGGTTGTAACCGGAAGGGCCGTCTACAACGGGACAATGAAAACCAAGGCAGCCCCCAAAATCCCAACTGAAACACAAGCCTCGCCTCAAAAGCCTGCTACTCCTGTGGCTAAGGGAGCTCCAGTTCTCACCATTAGTAGGTTCGAACCAAAAGTAGATGCAACGCCCAAAGTTGTCACGAACGATGAGATCGGTGGCGTTGTGCTAGCAGGAGGTCCACGAGTTTCTATGCCGGCCGCACAGGCTTCTGTAGCCCCTCTGATGGTCTCGCCCAAAACACGCACGATCTACGACGTTTACTATGTGTACAAGGACGAGGGGAGCTGGACTAAATTTCAGCAGTTTTTGAAGGCATACGGGATCACTGATTTCGAGCCTACCAGGAATAACAAGGCAGGTGAGTTTTTCATCTATTGCGGTCGTTACTACGACAAGGATGAAGCAGCGACTCGAGTTGCGTACTTAAACAAAACGACCGCCTCATCCAATGTGAAGGTGCGCGAAACGCAGGTTCCTCGATAGAAAAAGATTCCGCATGCAGAATCTTTTTATTTGGTCTATATCCCGCATTGCGTGAGAATTCAAAAAATATTTGCGCATGCGGGCTTTTATCCTTGAAAATGCCCGCGATGCGGTTACATTGATCTGCATCTGCAAAGGAGCCAGTCATGTCACCGAAGAAACGCACCCACAAGCCTGCGAAGGTCATTGTCATCGAGAACCAGAAGGGCGGCGTTGGCAAAACCACCATCGCTTACCATCTCAGCTGCTACCTGGCTGAGCAGGGGTACAAAACCTTAGCTATCGATCTAGACGGCCAAGGAAACCTCTCAAGCCGGTTCCTCGATCGATCCAAGCGAGTAGGTGGCTGCCGCTCCGTTCATCTTTTCAACGACACTGCGCCTGATCTCAAACCTCTGGACACACCAGACGGCGTCGATTTGATCTATTCGATTGATCGCGATGTCGAGCTCTTCAACGTTGAGCGTATGGATTTCGACAAAGCCCTGATCAATTTCAACGAAAATCTTGACCCTATGCTGGATGCGTATGACTACATCGTCATGGATACGCCTCCAGCCCACGGCAACAAGATGTCTGCTGCAAGCATCACCAGCAATTACATCTTTGTTCCTGTTGAAATGGCTGCCTTCGCCGTAACAGGGGTCGAAAGTGTTCTTGAAACTCTGGCTGAGATTCAGCGTTATGTATCGGACCGGCTACAAGTGACCGGCGTCATTTGTAACCGGCTCCGTCCGGTTAACTCCCACACGGAAGCGTTGGCCGAGCTTAATGCTGCGGGCGTGAACATCCTGACAGCTCGTTTGGGGACAAACGGCGCAGTGGATGATGCGTTACGGGATGGAGTGCCTGTGTGGAAGAACAAAAGAACAGGTGCTCAACGAGAGACAGCCAAGAGCATGGTTTCTCTCATGCAGGAAATCTGCGGTTATGTGGGTGCTAAGATCCAACCGCCACAAGCTAAGGCTGTAGCGAAGCAATCAGGAGTTACAAAGTAATGGCCCGCGATCTTACCCGTCTTAAAGGCCTTTCCAGCGTTAATGCGCTGACAGAGGGAGCTCAGCAGGGAACTGTTCTCGAGCTGGACCCAAGTCAAATTCGCGTAGAAAAACAGGTCCGTAAAAAATTTCGTAACATCGAAGAGTTGGCGAGATCGATGAAGGAGGAGCAGCAATCTCCGATCATCGTTTCGCCTCTAGACAAAAACACTAACACTTATCTGCTTCAGAAAGGCGAGCGGCGGCTGCGTGCCGCGATGCTCATCGGAGAAGGTTTTAAAATCAAAGCTATCGTCGACCCGACGATTCGAACAAAGTCTAAATCCACAGCTAGCCAGTTGGCTGAGAATATTCAGCGTGAACCGCTTACCCCGATCGAAGTCGCAATCGCGCTGGTTGATTTACGCGAACAGATGAAGGAAGAGGGCAAGAAAGGCACCGGCCGTGAACTCGCAGATTATTGCAACAAGCCCGAATCGTGGGTTTCTAAACACCTGGCACTTGCTGACCTACCTGATGAGCTTGCCGCTCTCATTGATGATGAGATCACGTCTGATTCGGAATTGATTCAGTCATTAGCCAAAATTTGTGAACTTAAACCAGATTTATATTTACAACTGATCGATCAAGCACGGTCTGAAGGCGGCTTAAGCCGCTCTGAGGCCCGCGATCACTTAAAGGCAGCTAAAGGGTCGCCTGCGCCTAAACAACCATCCGAGCCCCCTCATGTAACATCTCAGGTGAACCCACTAACAACAAATCAAAGTGGGACTGAAGTTGAAGCCGGCGGGGTAGGGCAGGGTGGTATCGAAACATCCGATCCGCAAGCGCAACAGGGCGGCGAAGATAACCTTGCAAAAGAACAAAACGGCGGAGGAAGCCTCCCAAAGACTCCGCCACCAGTAACTACACCGTCAGAACCTGGAGCCGGCCACACTGAACTGAACCCTACGCCACCAACGGCTAGGCAGCAGGCGAAGAAGCTCGGGAAAAGCGAAGTCCGTGAGATTCCAGCTGATCAGATGGTTATGCAGGTTCGGGTATGCACTGACAAGAAGCACTTCACCGGCGAGTTGCTTCTGAATGTGGTTTGCGGAAACCCTAACAAAGGCATGGTTTCGTATCTCGATGGAAGCAAGCAGCAAAAAGCTCTGTTTGACCTTGATCAGATCGAAATAATTACTATTGCTCAGCTAGCGTCGGGCGACTAAAAGATTTCGCATGCGAAAACATTTAAAGGGCTGCGGCCCTTTTTTTGTGCCTGATTTGGGACATGCCGTCCTTGATTCTCAATCTGCGCAAAAGTAGCCTGAAGGTGTTTTTAGTGATCTCCCTGTGCTTCGAGTATTTCTCAAGCGCTGATCACGGCCTGCTCCGACCTACGTTATTTCGTTGGTTTGTTTAGGTGGTCTGTCTGAGGTGCTACTTCTCCTCCGGCCTGACTAATCGTTTTTGCTTTGACTTTTGCTTTTGCTTTTTTGCACTTGCTTCAGCTTCACAGCTTGCCTTTGACTTCAGGTCTCTCGGCTTCGCTGATCTGCTCTTTAAAAAGTCATTGTCTTCGGTTTTTCTCAGGATTGCTTCCTGCGACTTGTCGTTTGGTGTTTACACATCCATCCGTCACCTCGCTCATTGCCCATCTGTGCTTTCACTTGCATGTGGTCGGTCTGCTTGGATTTTGACGTTTGTGTGTGTGTCCTTTCGCACTCACCATTCATCACTATCTTGTCGCAGTTCGCCGTCCCGATCTTAAAAACTATGACATCTCTGATGCAGTATCAAATCTCCTCAGAGAGATGTGTTTCGACTACCTTATCGTTTGTCGATACTGAAAACCTCAGGACTATGCCACCGTGTTCGCCGCTGCTCTTTGCTGGTTATCAGCTCTTGATGCGCAGTTCATAGTCGTGTATTTCGCCCGCACCACACTTCGTGATGTAGGTTTAGAGCGTTTTCTTTGCATCTATGACTCTGTCTGGGTACCCCTCGTACAGCTTTTCTCAAGGCTGTAGGAGCGGTACCCAGGCGAAAGCAATCCCAACAGGCCCTGGCGTTCGCGTCAGGGCTTTTTGCGTTTCTGGTACATCGTGTCCTTGAATACGAGTTCCGACAGCTTTAGCGTCATAGGTGATCTTTTTGTCAGTTTTTCGCATGCGCATTTCGCATCGAACTCTGTCGAAGGTTCCTCGTACAGCTATTTGCTGCGCTAGGGCTCTTTAAAAATCCGTATTCACGTAACACACACCCTCAAGGGCACGCCTAATGCCCCTTGGGACATGGCTGCCTCATTTTTCAAGGAGATACAGCCATGTCAGATAGTCAAAAACGTCTTCCTTTGAAGGACGAGGTTGCCGATATTGTTAAGCACGCTGGTGGTTGGTTAAACGTCATCGAACGTGTAGCCCCTATCCTCGCGCCCGCAATTCGACATCATGGTCACGGCGTAGATTGTCCTTTCCCAGAGCGTCATCGGGAAGGCGGCGGTCGTGACTCCTTCAGGTTTTCCGAAAAGGCGGACCATGAAGGCCGGGCCATTTGCTCCTGCAACCAGGACGGATGGAGTCAGTTTGATCTGCTTATTCAAGCAGGTGTTGGCAGTAATTTTGTCGATGTCTGTAAAGAGATTAAGCGGGCGTTTGGTGGCGGTAGTGAGGCGTATAAGGCTAAAGAAGCTCCGGCTCCTAAGCGTCAGCGTCCTCGTTCAACTGCTGAAGACAATGCAATTAAGGCGGCTTCGATGAAACAGATTGTCAAGGATCTGCTTCCGCTTGGTCATCCTGATGCTGCAGTCGGACGGTTGTACTTCCGTCGCCGCGGAATCCCACTCAACAAAGCCATTGGCGATGTTAAATTCCATCCAGCTCTTCCGTACTACCGCACTCGTGTGGAGAACAAAGTCCGGATCAAGGAACTGGTAGGAAGGTTCCCGGCGATCGTGTCTGCATTTCGTAATGGGCAGGGTAGGGTGATGAACCTTCATCGCATCTTCCTCACTCAGGACGGATTCAAGCTTGATCACCCCCTGGTTTCGAAGCCTAAGAAGGTTTGCTCAGGTTTGGACAACTGGTCGAAGACACCCGTTGCTATTGCCACCGTCCCAGAGTGCAGAACCTTGCACATATGTGAAGGTGTCGAAAAAGGATGGGCGCTTCATCTGGTTACAGGTGAAAGCGTACGGGCTGCTAATAGCTGCACGTCTTTGCCTGGTCTCTACGTCAACCGTGATGAGTTTGACGACGTTGTGCTTTGGGCCGATCACGACCCTTACAACGAAGTTAGCGAAAAGCATGGTGCAGGTCAGACCTACATGTACAAGCTCTTCATCGAGCTGATGCGTGCAGGCTTTCGCGTATGTCTCATGATCCCCGATACGAACCCCACCAAGGAAGCGAAAGGTCCTGACTGGGAGGACATCGCGGTCAATGAGAAGGTGCTGGAGATGCCCCTGACTGAGCGTTTTGACTACCTGCGTACCCGTGCTCTCGAAGGCGGTGTGTTTACACCTACAGGCCACGTTAAGAAGATCCCGAAAGAGACCTTTTTGGCTGAGGCTAAAGTGGCGTGACTACAAAACAACCCTCTGGCCAGCTATTGCTGCCAGAGGGTTTTTTTATGCTGTCATTTTGGCTTGACGGCCGATCAGAGGTGAGTCAGCATTAACCCGTCCTACTAGCCCTCCTCGAGAGCTAACCTGATCTACGTCGTAGCATTTCTATGAGGTTTTTCAGGGTGTGATTCAAGTCATGCTAATTCTTGGCTTGTTGAGCACAGACATTGCTGGAACCATTTTGGACCCGTCTTTTGACGTTTCCATATTCGAGGTACTAGGCATTTCCTGCTGCGTTCGCGCTTCAGTAGATTTGTCCCAGGATTTTGTATCTCTGCCATCTCAGCGCTTTCTTGCTCTGATAATGGCTCCTCCGGCTTCATGCCAACTCCCCTGCACGGGTAATCTCTATGAGCTTATTCCTGGTGCAGTCAGGGATATAGGAGGTTCTTCATGTCGAACGAAGTTGAACTCGTGAGTGTCCCTCCAATTTGGAGGACACCTTCAGGCGATTCATTTGAGCAAGCGAAAGCACGCTTTTTGTCGCACGAACACGAAGGTAATTTTGATTTGAAGGATGAAAAGGAAGAGTCTGACGATTCTCCTTTTTAACTAAATATTATTTCCCTCAAGGGCACTCACACTGCCCTTGGGTTAGTCGTGTGCGCCGTAAATAGGTGAGAGCATGACTGCATATCTTAATCCGACATATATTTTCAACCCTGTCTCTGATGACTTTGTTGTTGATATGTCACCTACGCAGATTTTGAAATCTCAGGTCTGCCAACGTTCACTTGGCTATTACCGAGCTCGTATAAAACCAATGGCTACACCTTTGAATCTTGTGTTTGGTTCTGCCTTGCACTGGGTAATAGAAGGTTATATCAAAGGTTATATCGACCGCGATCAAATGGGAAAGCACTTCTCAGATGAGTTTTTCCGTTTGTCTATGTCAGGCTTAATCAGCATGGCAAAGTCAAAGACGCGCGAGGTTAACGAAGCAATCGGCAAGCGTCTAGCAGATCAGTTCCCATCGTTTTTCGAGAATCTGGGTCTTCGACCTTTGATCATTGAGGGAGCTTTTCGGCTAAGGATTTCACACAATACCTACATCAACCTGGTCATCGACTTTGTTGGTGTTGCGGAAAGGGACATCATTTTCAATGGTGTTCTTATCGCATCTAAAGGGGATACAGTCATTCTTGACTGGAAAACGGCAGCTACTAAGGAAGGCGCTTTATTTGCAGGCATCGCTTTGCAACTGACGTTTTACTGGGAAGCTGTACGTTTAGCGTGTGAGTCTCTTGGGATTAAGGAACCGACAGCGTGTGGTTTTGCCTCAGGGCTAAAGCCGAGTATGTCAAAACCTGATTCCGAGTCTCTTGTAAAAGCCATGTGGCAGCCAGTGCAATGGACCAAGCGTACACGTAGTGATGTTGAAGAAGCATTCGACTACGCTCGTGTAGTTGCTGGCCGTATTAGACGTGGTGAGTTTCATCGAACGTCTGGTGCTGCTTACAACTCTCCCTGTGATAGTCAAACTCGTTGTGATTTCGCTGGGCTGTGTCTGGAAGGTTCAAAGCGTGGCTACAGAATACCAGGTGGGCTAACAATTGCTGATCTGGTCTAAATCATCCTA
Source organism: Pseudomonas sp. ChxA (assembly GCF_030263855.1). NCBI lineage: Bacteria > Pseudomonadati > Pseudomonadota > Gammaproteobacteria > Pseudomonadales > Pseudomonadaceae > Pseudomonas > Pseudomonas sp. ChxA. The sequence goes on along the minus strand of NZ_JARPMK010000005.1, from coordinate 158,027 downwards.
CCTAGTGGGGCACAACTGCCCCCAGGGTAATGCTGCCCTTCGGAGTGACAAATGAAAGAGTCAGTTCGTATGGAGCGGTATGCTCAACGTGCCGTCGATAAGCGCCGTAAAGAGGAAGACTCTAACCGCAAGATTGGTCAGTTTGTCTTGATCAAATATCTTGCGCAAGGTGATCATCTTTGTGAGGCACTGCAAAAGATGAGCCAAATGGAGCGGCAAATGTACATATCCCAACACACCGAACTGATCGAAAGTTCAGACGGTGCGGAAGGGATCAACGTGGTTTGGTGTCCCAATTCACAGGTTTTGACCCATAGACTCCTATCATCCGAACTTCGGAAGGAGTTCGAAGGACAGCATTACCTTAGTTCTTGGGTTCGTAAGGTAGGTCCTCATCAGTATGAAGCGCTACGCACTACATTGCGTGACAGACTGGAGAGACGAGTTGCCGTGCGTCAGCATCAAAAGAATCAACTTGCTATAGACTTCATTGAAGCTAATGTCGGTTAAATAGTTTTCCATCAGACGATGGGCTAAATCCAGCCCTCGGGCCGGAAGTAAATACTTCCGGCGGGACGCCCCGGGAGTGTTATCAACTAACGCGCGACGGCGTCACTGGAGGTACTGATGTCATACATCAAAAACCTGATGCTGGCAATTGTGTCAGCTATCATGGGTACTGTCTCTGCCTCCTTGTTTGAAGGGTGGACTGTTAAGGAACAGAAGATTGTTTTTCTGATTTCGGTACTGATGGTCGCAGTAATGCTGACCAAGTCTTCAACTTCCTCAAAGGAGAAGAGCAGAAAAATGAAATTGCAGCAGCGGAGAGCGCGTAAGCGTAAGTCCCTACGCGGCAAGAAAAGAAAAGGTCATGGCCCTTAAGTGTAATGGTGAGATGAAAACTTTCATTAACTCACTTAAGGAACTGACCATGTCTTCCACAGCAATCATAGCGGTATTGATCATGGCTTTTTTAGTATGGTTACGTTGCGATCACTGCGAAGCAAACGGAAAGCGTTTTATTCCGTTCAGACACACCCCTCGTAACTGAGGGAGCTGCAAGGATTCACCGCCCAGGGGCCCTAACAATCCCCTTTGGGTTGTTAGGTTTTGGGAGGGCGCAGCACTCTATAAAAACAAAATCTAATAATAATGGTGAATATATGTTTTATCAAAACTGCAAAAATCAACAAACTCGTTTATCAGGATTTCAGAAAGGGCTCGCTCCTATGAAAGCACTGATTAAAATCTATCATCAGTACCGCTTGGTCCTGGTCTTCGTGCTTCTTGCATCGACGATCACTTCTGAGCGACCTATGAGGCACTGGTTAGTTGTACCTACATTCGTGTCGGTATGGCTGGCTAAGGTTTTCAAATGGGGGGTGACTGGTTTTACGCTCTATATCCTCTTTTTCAACGGTATCCATCTACCTTGGTGGCTTTCAGTCGCTAGCGTGATGACCGGTGAAATTCTCTCGATAGCTGTCGCAGCTGCAGAGATGGAAATGAAGCACTACGGGTATCTAAACAGCTAACGCTGTCTGGTCGTGAAAACGTCCGGCACAGCTTTGCTGTTGCCGGGCGTCGGCAATTCCACGCCCGGTCTGCAGACGGGCGTTTTTTTTAATCTCCCGTCTGCAGCGGGTAGGAGAGTTTTGCAATGAACAACATGAATTTTCGCGGTGACCTCGTATGGTTTATCGCCCTCGCTAACGATCTAGTCACTCCTTGGGAGGCTGGCCGCCAGGCTGCTAACCTCAAAGCGGGCTTCACCAGCAACCCTTTTGAGACAAACACTTTCAACCATGCTGAATGGGCGAAAGGTTTTGCTCATGGGGTGTCGCATGACGCTCCGGCGGTGTCGCAATCCATCAATGCTTCAGTTGTAGTTTCACTACCTCTGATGGAAGTGCAGCACCTACCTGATAGGGCCTTCTGGGCCGAAGCTAACCGATTATCTGTCGGTGGAATGTCTGAGTTCGCACTTGCTGCGCGCTTGGGTGTTTCTCGGGATCAGTTAAGCGCTGGAATGATCCTTCATCACTTCTGGGATGAGGATGCGATTCCTTTGGGAATTCGCGAAGCGGGGTAACCCTTGCATTAGGGCTGGATAAAGCATCCGGCCTTGCCGGATGTTTTAAACATTCGACCGTGTGTGCTTTCGCATGCATTTAGTAGGTAAGGGAAATAAATATGTGGCTGATTAAAGTATGGGATGGGAATTCGAATTGTGAGTATCACCGAAAGGGATCTTACGATGAAGTGACCACTCAGCTTCGTCATTTACCACCAAGTTATATCTGGTCTGCTCAACCAGTCTGAGTAAATCTCAGACGGTTAGCTCGTTGGCATTTCGCCTGGATTTTGAATCCCGGCGACTGCCGGCGAGGAACCAAAATGTCTATATCTGCCGAATGGCTACCAGGTTTTACTGGTATCGCTACCGAAACGTTGCTGAACGTTCGTCGCGCTTCCACGGGCTGCAGGATCTCGAAAGTTGAGTTCCAGCAGTACCTTGAAGAGGTTGCTATGTACACCGGCACGCAGCTGAGCATGAACGGCAACGTTCTTACGCTGAAGCTGAAATGGATGGGTCAACTGCACTCCTTCGATCTCACTGAGATTGAAGGTGGCGACTACTCATGCCCGGTCCAATTGGGTGTGGGTACACATCTCATTCTTCTGTAATTCGGACGCCCTATCCGGGCGTCCTTTCTCCTAGTGATCTGGATCAAACCTCCAGCTCACGCTGGGTGTTTGCTCGAGTTCACTACTCGATTCGCACCCGGCTCCGGCCCCGGGTGTTACTTAAAGATTCCCCGTGGTCCGGCGGGTGAGAGGCTTTTAAAATGACTAACGTAACTAACGCTGTAACCAACACCGTAGCTGCTCGCACTGTTGCTGATATCGAAGCGATGCACCGTGAATCCCTGGCTTCGCAGCCGGTTAAAATGGTCATGGCTCACGAGCTTTTTGGCTTCTCTGAGGAACTCAAGGGAGTAGGGCAACTGCCTGTCTTCGTTGGGGACCATCCTCTAGTGCCGAAGGGTAACGATGATCATGTCTTCAACAAGAGCCTGGTTCGCCGGATCCTGTTGAGCATGAAGGGTGGTGATACCAGCTTTATGCTGGTAGGTGACAAAGGGACAGGTAAATCCTCCTTGGTTACACAGATGCACAATCGCCTGAAGAAGCCGATGATCGCTATCACTGGCAGCAATGGCATCGACGACACTCACTTGCTTGGTTGCAAAACCATCAAGGGTGGTGACGTTGAAGAGTTCGATGGTGTTTTGAGCTATGCGTATCGCACTGGCTTGACATGCCTCATCGACGAGATCTGCACACTGCGTCCCGGTGTTATGGTTGGTGTCAACGACATCCTTCAGGGTGACGGGGTAATCAACCTGAAACACCACGGTATTGATCCTACGCTCAACCCACGTGATCTTTTGAACGTGGACGGCGGGATGACTATCGTTAAACACCCAATGTTCCGGTTGTTCGCGACCGATAACACTGGTGGTAAGCAGCAGAGCGATGCCCGGTTCGCCGGTGTCAACGCTCAGAACGCTGCTGTTCGTAGTCGCATGACCAGCTTCAAGGTGGGCTTCATGACACCTGAAGAGGAAATGAAAGCCCTCAAAGGTGCTGCAGATGCCTACGCTGCCAAGCGTGAGCTGACCCCAATGGATGACATGTTCATCCATCAACTCGTAGAGTTCGCTTTCCGTTTTCGTAAAGCGTTCGCCATGGAAGAAGCCTGCGACAATATCTCGTTCCGCGAGATTCAGCGTTGGGCTTACAAGTGGATGATGTACGGCGACACTGATGAGTCCTTCGTGGATTCTATCTACACCAATCTTGAAGAAACCGACCGAGTGCTGGCTATTGAGTTGTTCAAGTCAACATTCAGCCGCGACCTGATTTTGCCTGAAGAGCATGCTTATTCGGTTACGTCGATCGCGGACGATTTCATCACCAAAAGTGTAGCTGCCTCAAAAGCAGCAGCCGCCTAACCAAAGGAGTTCGCCATGTTTTACGTTGTGAACCCCAATGGAAGTTTCCTGGCCGGCTTCCTGCCGGCTGGGACGCGCGAAAGCATCATGTTCGAGGGTCAAATGGTTCAAGGCGAACCTAAGATCACTAAGCGTTTGGAGGGAGCTGCAAGCAGCTCTCACGATGCATGGGAATTTATGTGCGAGATGGTTTCTGAGGCGAGAGCTGACGGTTATCTCGACACTGCATTCACTGCCAGCAAATTGCAGGTGCCAGCAGATCTTCACCATGAGGAATTCCCTCTGGTGTTGAGAGGCTTTTACGCACGTGTGAAGACTATGGCCAAAGATCAGTTCGCAGCCGGGCTTGCCAGGTTGCGGGCAGTTCATGAGGTCTTGTCACATGCTGATGTCCAGCTACAGAGCTATGACGATGACAAATTTGTTGAGATGCGCCTTGGGGCTCAAATCATCAGGTTTGGATTTGTGCCTGAACGGTTATGGGAAATCATGACCACGAAGGCGAAGGAGCTTTGCGAGAACCGCGGAATGCTGGATGACAATTACCTTCTCCCTGATGGGCGTGGGTTGTTGCATCTGCGCACTCGCGAAACCGTTCTTGATGTGTACGTTCGAGCATTTCTGCAAGGGGCCATCAAGGCGGGCGCGGTGATCGAGCTTACATCTGATCAGAACTGGCGCTTTCTCGAATCGAATCCGTTCATTGCCGCTGATGTGAAACATCTTCAGTGGTATCAGGATCACCCTGAAGTTCTCAGCAGTGTTCTCAAGCTAGACCAAACGATCCCTGTACAGGCGACGAAAGTCTTCAGTGCAGTAGATTTTTATTGTTGAAAATGCGGTCCTCAATGGACCGCACCTCTTTAGTGAGTTGGACCAAAATCCCAGCTCACGCCGGGTTTTTGTTCGAGTTCACTGAGCTCACACGACCCGGCACCGTGCCCGGGTTGAAACCAAATTTGTTCCTGTGCACGGCAGGTAAGAGGCTCCAAATATGAAAGCATTGATGAAAGCAATCACTCGCGTTGACGCTGCTCTGGATTTGTTCTGGATTGGCATCGTTCTGCGTACTTATCACGAAGCGCAGGCCGCACGTTTTAGCCGTTTGGCTGAGCGTCTGGCCCTTGCAGCAGTTGAGCACCCGCGGATTGACTACGTGAGCCACCAGGCTCTCCGTCACAAGCTGGAAGCTGATTTGCTGCAGGGTAAGGTTTAACAGTTTTACGGGCTGCCCTAACGGGCGGCCTCTTGCTCTGAGAGTTGAAATCCAGCTCTGGCTGGGTGTTTGTCGAGTTCTTCGAACTCAACGTCACCCGGCTCCGGCCCCGGGTGTAGATCTTTTATGCCCCGAGGTCCGGCGGGTGCGAGGCAACACCATGAAACTGTTCAAAACCGTAGCGCAGGCTGTTTCCAAATTCGTGATGATCCGTTACCACCGCCGCATGGCTCTGGCATACCGGAAGCTGGCTTCTCATCACGCCGATCTTGTCATTCACACGCAACACCGCGTTCCCACAGCTTCTATCGCGAAGCTGCGTGGCAACGCAGTGCTGCACGATCAGAAAGCTAAAGCAATCCGAATCGGAGAATGACCATGTCTGCAATGATGAACTTCAGCAAAAATGCAATCACTCAAGGCTGGATCTCGTTCTTTCGGGTCTTGGCTTCAAACTCGGGGATCGAGTTCGTCTTTGGTAAGGATGAGCAACCCCGTACGGACGGTCGACGTGTCTACCTTCCAAGCCTGCCTATGAACCTGACTAAAGATGATCTTGACCTTACGAAAGCCTTTGGCTTCCACGAGGTTGGGCACATCCAATTCTCTGATGTGGTTTTCTTCCAGGCATTTGCTGCGAAGCATGGCGATTTCGCCCGCTTCCTGCTCAATGCATTGGACGACGTCTACATGGAGTACAAACAAGCACAAGCGACCCGAGAAGCCGAAATCTATTTCCGGCGTAAGGCGAGCATCCTGTTTGAACGCAAGCGATTCCGTGACGGCAGCAATTCTGTTGCTGAAGCGGTTGCCTGCTATTCCCTTTGCTACTTACGTACCGATCGGTGGAGTGAGTATCGTGACCCGTTCGCGGTAATCGAGGCTAACTTCAATAAGCACTTCGGTGCTCATGCTGATCACGTTCGTGGCAATCTCAATGAAATTCTGATCAACGAATTCCCAAATGTGCAATCAACTCAAGATGCTGGCAGCTTGACGCTGCGGATCATTGCGATGCTGAAAGCGCTTGGTGAAGATGAAGAGAAGAAGGATGAGGGTCAACCTGAGGAGTCGAAGGGAGGTGAGCAATCATCACCTGCTGACGATTCAGGTTCGAATGGGGAGCCCAAACAGGACGGTGGCACTGAAGGTACCACTGGCGATTTGGAACCTGAGGATCCATCTGAACCGAGCAAAGACGGCGGCCAGGACCCAAAACAGTCTCAGGACAGTGATGGTGCTGACAGCGGGAAAGGCAATGGTGATGAGCAGTCCCCAGGTAATGGCGCTACTGGGCCTGATGGCCAAACTGGTACACAGGCTGGTACAACTGATGGTAATGCGGGTCAAACCGGCGGTTCACAGGCGGCTGATGGTCGCTCCCTGAAATCAATCGTTGACGAGATTCTCAATACCACTGGCCTCGGCGACAAAGAAGTATTTGACGACGGTGACGCCGTCAAGTCTGTCTCCAAGTCTGTACAAAGCGGTACCAACCCTGACTACAAAGGCCAATCGCTGGCTCCTGATTGCGTCATTGACGGCAAACTGGATCAAGCACCAGGTAAAGCAGGTAAGGGCTTCGGTGGAGGCGCTGGCAACAAGGAGAAGGTCGACGGGATGACGGTATGCCCCGAAGACATTTCTGAGGCCCGCGATATGGAAAAGCGTTTGGGGCGTAGGTCTCAAGTGCTAGCTAGTAAGCTGAAAGGCTTACTGATGCAACAGCAGGAAGCAGAGTCGTTTACGACTACTCGCGGTCAGCTGGGGCAAAACCATCTCTACCGTGTAGGCCTGGGCGATGTTCGCGTTTTCACTCAAAGTGAGGAAGCTCAACGTCCTACTACCGCAATCTCAATTGTTGTCGACCTATCCAGCTCTACTCAGGATAAAGCCGATAAAGATTTCGCCAAAGGTGAGAAGGACCAGTTTGAGGCCGCTGAGGCTCCAAGCACTCTTCGTTCGATCCTTGAATCCGTGATGCTCCTTGAGAAGGTCTTCGACCAGATCGGTTGCCCTCGCGAGATTCTTGGGTTCGCACCTAAAGGCGGCGAGCTGATTTCTATGGCTCGCTGCTTCGGCGATTCCTCTAAAACTGCAATCAACCGCATTGGCGGACTCAGGAAAGTGGCGGGCGGCGGTCACACCCCTATTGGAGAGGCTGTATTCCATGCAGGGCGTCGACTGGTGTGCCACGAAGCCAACCGTAAGGTGATGTTTGTCCTCACGGATGGTGCCCCTGGCAACGTTGCCAAGGCTGTTGAAATGACCCGCTTCTGCGAAAGCAGTGGTGTTCGTGTGGTGTATCTGGTCATTGGAGAAAAGGTCCGTACAGACTGGCTCACTGAGGCTCGTATCCCATATGCAGTAGCAGCTTCGAGTGTTGAGGTAACACCTGTTCTACTGGCTGAAGCCAGAAAACTGTTGATGTAACAATCACTGTACCCACCTGGGTATTCCGAGGTCTTGCCTCAGAACGCCCGGGTAGCCCTGGGCGTTTTTCATAAATGCCCCAACTAGGGTGCGAGGAAGTTATGTCCGGTCTAATCAACTACGACTACGTCGAAGTAGCAATTTCGGCGTTCAATGATCACGTTTTAGAGCCCGGTGAAATCTCTCTGGAAACAGTAGAGGGTCACGGTTACTCAGCTGGTTTCCATGGTTATCCATGGGGTGCACCGGACGTGATTAAAACCACTCCTGTTCTGCTGAAAGGCTGGAATGCTGGGTGGAAAGCCGCTTGTGAGCGCGATCAAAAGGAAGAAGCAGCTAAGCGTCTCGCTGAGAAATCCGCGAAGTGAAGCTGAAGGCTCTCTAGAGCCTTATCTCAACCAGGACGGCCTTCGGGCAGACCTAGCTGGGTGATTTTCGAGACATCGATCTCGATTCCACCTGGCCCCGTGACCAGGTGTTTGAAAACCAAATACCCCGACACGGCGGGAGTGAGATCCATCATGGACCTAGTAGATACCGCTGTAAGCGCATTAACGAACATAGCTCCTAACGGTGGCGCGCCTGATGAAAAGGCCGCTATCTGTGCAGCGTGCAATGAATCGCCCCGGGTTTCGTAGACACCTCCATGCCTTAAACTGAGGCCAATCAGGAGGTGCCATGAGCAACCCACGTTATCCCGAAGAATTCAAAATCCAAGCGGTCAATCAAGTGACCGAAAAGAAGCTTCCCGTCGCTGACGTAGCGGCGCGTCTTGGCGTGTCGACGCATAGCCTCTATGCCTGGATAAAGCGCTACAGCAAACCTCAGGCAGAACGGCAGCAAGACGATGATCAGCACGCTGAACTGCGTCGTCTGCGAGCGGAACTCAAGCGGGTCACTGAAGAGCGAGACATCTTAAAAAAGGCCGCCGCGTACTTTGCCAAGGAGTGCGGCTGAAGTACGCCTTTATCAAGCAGCGCGCGGGCGACTATTCCATTCGACGGCTTTGCCTGACGCTGAAAGTCCATCCCAGTGGTTATTACGCTTGGTTGTCTGAGCCGCAATCTGCACGCGCTAAAGACGACCAGCGATTGCTGGGTTTGATCAAGCACTCGTGGCTGGAGAGCGGCGGAGTTTATGGCTATCGCAAAATCCATGACGACCTGCGCGAGGTCGGTGAAGATTGTGGTCGGCATCGTGTGGCGAGGCTGATGCGTCTTGAAGGTTTGCGCTCTCAGACAGGGTATCGACGCCGCCCTAGCAAGTACGGCGGTAAGCCAGCGGTCGCCTCACCCAATTTGCTGAAGCGCCAGTTTGATGTCGTAGAACCCAACAAAGTTTGGGTCACCGACATCACCTACATTCGCACGTATGAAGGCTGGCTGTATTTGGCGGTCGTGCTGGATCTGTTTTCTCGTCAGGTCGTCGGCTGGTCAATGAAATCGCAGATGACCAGTGATTTGGCCATTGATGCGTTATTGATGGCGGTTTGGAGGCGAAAACCGAAACAGGAGGTGATGGTTCACTCCGACCAGGGCAGCCAGTACAGCAGCTCCGATTGGCGCAGCTTTTTGAAGGCAAACAATTTGGTCGCCAGCATGAGCCGCCGAGGCAATTGTCATGACAACGCCGTGGCCGAGAGCTTTTTCCAGCTTCTGAAACGGGAACGGATCAAGCGAAAAATCTACATCACGCGGGAAGATGCTCGGAGTGATGTGTTCGATTACATCGAGATGTTCTACAACGCAAAACGCCGCCATGGTTTCAACAATCAGCTGTCACCGGTAGAGTTTGAAAAACGTTACGCAATGAGTTTGCAAGGTGTCTAAAGAATCCGGGGCGATTCACAATGCTGGATTCAATGCCCCTCCGGGAGCACTGACCCCACCAGAGTTCGAGCGATTCCCTCTCCTCACCGAGTGGTTCTCGATCGGACTTAACGCACAGGCTCGCTTTAGTCATACCGTTAAACCTGACGAATTCGGCTTCGGCCAATAAGTCAGGGAGGCCCGATATCGGGCCTCTTCTCCTCCTAGTGAGCTGGATCAAACATCCGGCTTACGCCGGGTGTTTGCTCGAGTTTATTGCTCGATACACACCCGGCTCCGGCCCCGGGTGTTAATTAAATTTGCCCCGTGGTCCGGCGGGTGCGAGAGAAATACCATGACTATTGCAAACGTAAACAGCTCTGTTCAGATCGTTGCTCAAACTGCTGAAACTGAGGTTGCTGTTCTAAATCATCAAATCAAGTGCATTTCTGAAGATCGTCAGATCGACATGAAAGACATTGACGTTGTGGTTGGAGAGCTGCCGAAGGAGGCACGTAAACTGCTCTGTGAGAAAATCTTCCCTAAGGACTTTCTGCGTCCATACCACCGCATTCGCGAACAAGCGGAAGAGGTGCTGGACAAGCTCGGCTCCATCAAAACTGATCTCGGCGGTATTAACACCATCGCTTCGGCAGTTGAGAAGGCAGAAGAACTTGATGCATTGGAAGTTAAATGGGATGAGCTGTTGGCAACTGATGAGGCGCGCTACACCGACATGTGCCGAAAGCACTTGCTCGAATTGGGTGCCAAAGCAATTAAAGGTGGCGCAGATCAACTCACTGTCTCGAAACTGATGGCAGCACTGGTCAAGCGTCAACCAACGTGGGAGGAAGTAGCTAAGAACCTCACCTTTGCGTACAGCGTTCACATTATCCAGCTGGACGATGCGAACTTTAATACCAAGCTTTACAAGGCCCAGCGCGACAGCGTTGTGGCTCTTCGTGAAGGGGTGATGGGTGCCTGCGTTCAGCATGTTTGTGCTGAAGCGTATGCAATTTGGAAGCTTGTAGACAGTAAGGATCGGACCACTAGCACTGGCGAGATCAAATTGAACCCTCGCACGATTCGTCGTGCTAAAGCGATGACTGAAAAGCTGGTTCCGCTGGCCTTCATTCATCCGCTGATCAAGCCGCTCCACGACGCCCTTTCGGCTGAGTTGGAAAAGCTGCCTGAGTCTGGGTTCATGAGTGCTCCTGAGTTCACCAACTTTGAACAGTGCCTGCTTGCATTACGTGACCAACGGAAAGTCGTTGATCACCTGACCAAAGGCTTGCCATTGATCTCTGTTGTGAGTACAGCGCAGCAAACCTTGTTGGGTGCCTCGGCTCCCCAGGGCAACACTGCAAGCGCTCCTGTCCAGGGCGATGTAGCTCAACAGCAAAATGTAGCGACCGCCCCCGCGGTTGCCTCGACAACAACTGAAGTCACTTCTGTGGCTGCTCCTGTTGAAGAAGCTGCGGCTCCAGCCGTAGCTGCACAAGCTGCTGATGTGAAGCTAGAGCAGGCGGTCCCGGCCGTTGAATCAAGCGTATCTGCCCAGCAAACCGCTAACCCCGGTTCGCTCGCTTTCTACTTCTAAATTTCGAAACTTCCCACCCCTGACGGGCCACCACACCCGTTAGGGGAGTGGTGCGCCCAATTTGGAGCGCGCTATGCAAACTGATCTGTTCGGCGAAGTAATTCGCACACCATCCGTTAGAAAACAGTCCGACCGAAAAGCTACCGCCACCCGGCTGGTTTTTGATCGTAAGGCTCTGTGGTCGACCTCTGGATATCTGCCCGGTGCTGTTCAGGTTGATAAGGAAAACGTGGCTGAGGTTATGGCCACATCTGATACTCGATCTGACAACGCAACGATTGAGCGATTGGAAAAGGCTCTAGGGCTCGAACCTCTCGTGAAGAATGGGCAGTGGTTAAACGACACGTTCGGGTTTCAATACCGGCGCGTTGGTAAGCCATTCAAAGGCGCCAAATGTTATGGGGAGAAGGGCAGCCTTTTCCGGGATCTGAATAAGCAGCTTGTGCTGACCTCCGCGAGGTCTGCAATCGAACCGCTGTTCCATGACCCTTGCTCCTGGTTGGTCATCAACTCAATTATCGTCCTAGACGTTCGGTTGAGAATGATGGACGCCGATGAGGACCACCAATATTGCCTCAAAGCTTTCCTTCAAGTTCTTGCCCAACACGACTTCATCGACAACACCCGCACGGGGGACACCATCCGGTCTCTTACCAAGCGGGATCAGATGCGTGAAATGCGTGCCAAGCAACGTGCTGCAAAGGGTCTACCTCCGATCGAAGCTGTATCTAAACCCGTCAAGGTTGCCGAGCCACTTGTGGTTCCTGCTTCCGTGACAGTTGAGGTCAGTTGCGTGCCGGCGGTGGATGACGTGCAAGAGCCTGCACAGGTCGAAGACGAATTCGTACCTGAGCCTGAGCTCAATGCAGATCTCGCTGAGTTTGACGACGAAGCAGATGAAGTCATTGCGAGTAAGGGCGGGAGAAGAAAACCAGTATCTAAAGCTCTTATGGATGCTTTCGAGTCTGACGACTTCTCTTACGATTTTGACTAACTGATGTTCGAGGGGCGCTGCCGGCGTCCTCTCCATAATTCATTAGCCACCAAACGGTGTGCGAGCTGAGGTCCGGCCCTCAGTAGGAGAAAATCATGAAAGCAAATATCAAAGCTAAGCTGGTCCCAATGTTCGACGTAGCTGTGCTCAAGGCAGCAAAATTCCTCTGGTTGGTCATGAAGGTCTTTGACCCACGTCCACTTCAGACGCACTTTGCTGCTCGTAAGCCGGTTCAAAACATTGAGGTCACGCATTGCTTCTCACTACGCGGTGCTGATGCTGAGTTAAGTATTGCTCGGCTCTCAAACATGCACATTGGTAGTAGCACTGGGAAAGGGCGTACTGGATTGGTCAGCCGTAAAGGTCTGATCAAGATCTACAACGCTGAGAACGGTAAGTTCTTGATGATCCGAGCCCAGGGCGTACCGACCATAGCTGGTGAAAAGCAGCTGACCAAAGACTCTATTGCGTTGAACTATGACGCGAAAAAGGCTTTGGGTATTCCTAAAAACCAGGAGACCGAACTCAAGCTGTTTGTTGGCCCCGCCAACCTCGGTGACCAGGAGTTTTATCATATGTATCAAGACGTTGATGCTTCTAGCCGTACGGCTCGGGCACTCGGTTGGTACTTAGCTATCGGGGGCGTTGTGTACGGCATTTTTCAGATGGCCTTGAGCTTTCTTGAAGCTGCCGTGGCTGCGCTGTTCTAACTGATTGGTGACCCGCTTCTTCCGACTGACGGAAGGGGCGGGCGTCACCTCCAAGCATCTTCCTCTGGAGGTTGATTGGAGGTGGCGCCCGCCCCAGAAATCAGACGATGAGGTGTCACGATGTACGATCACGTTAGCGACAATTCCCCCCAGTTTGTTACAGACTTAGGCTTTTCGTTCGAGGGCCATTTTCGCTACGGCGCAGAGTGCATTCTTGCTCGGCCTGAGGCACCCAAGCTTTACTTCCAAGACTCCCTGCCGCTTGAATTCGTTCGCGATACCATGGAGAAATGGAATAATGAGCTGCACGGGTACCATCCAGGAACTGGGTACTATGCCTTCAGTCAAGAAGACGAGATGGCCAACCCTGGGTACCACGTACTGGTACTCTTTGCGGACATCAGTTTCTGTAACTCATTTATGGGCAACGTCGAGAACGAGACCCTACCGCCGATACTTGGCGGTTCGATGCTCCAGTATTCAAGCAAGTGAGCCTACTTCCTCGCTTGCTTCTGCTGGCGCAACCTCATCCGGCGTGCGTGTACCTGGACACGCACCGAGGGCCGAGCAGTCGGCCCTTACGCCTCCTGTACTTTCCCTACCCCATTTTGACTAGCGATCTTAGGACCTCACCGGCAGCATAGGTGACCGCCCATACTGAGAAGCCGCTTGCCAATGTCTAACAGAGAGTTTTTCAAGATCATGTGGACCGAGGATGCCTCTGACCGCAGCATTGATCTCGACCATTTCTCCCTCTCGTACACTTACATCCGTGACTGGTTCACCGGCAACATTTTCGACTGGATCGTCGATTACTCTCACCTCTTGATTTACCTATCCTTTGCTCTATCGATAGCCATGATTTTTCGTCGGACACTGAACGCCAAAAGCGGACTCGGTGCGTTTTTTGTCGTCTTGCTTTTATGGCATCAGGGTGAAAACTACACGCTTGCCCATTTGATCTTCGGACCATCAGTAAACCCACAGTTCCTAAATCTCGCCCTGGCTGCTGTCTCACTACTCGGGGTCGGCGTTACGGTGGTCGTGAAGCAATGGCGCACGCTTGATCGGATCATGATTTTCAGTGCTCAATGCACCGTGGTAGCGACAACGCTTTTGTTCCACATGCTGCTTGTGCAGACAATTCTGCCAGGCTGGAATTTCAGCATTGCCTGGGGCAATGTTGCGGCAGTAGCGGTGCCCGCTGAGATGGATCGGGTCTGTGGCGAAAGTAGTCTAGTTTGCTGGCAAGGCGATACCTTTGAGCCGTCAGCATTCAATCCCTACATTCGGGATCAAGTCAGGGCGCGCATTGAGATGCTTAAGTCAGAACCGATAGCAGAGCTGGGTACGACTTTTGGCTCCGACAATGATCTTGTATCTAATGGAACGATGGCGGTGCTTGTGTACAAGAAGGGCAGCCATTTCTGGGTGATCGGTGACAGTAGATATGGTGTCCGCGCCCATACCGTTATTCTGAGGTCCTTCTACATCCTTTGTGCAGCAGCACACTCGGTATGGCTTTTCGGGGCGCTTGGGCTTCTGTGGTTCCACAAGCGCCGCTTCGCGAGGAGGAGGTCTTTTGCTGATTGACTTCGAGACAGTCCATCGAACTTACCTGAAGGGTTCAATGGATGAGGCCGGTTGGAGTTTTAACCCTGTAAACCCCGCAAAGCCTAGAACAGGTAGACATCTGAGCACCTACCAGGTTTTCAGTAATGCGGGGCTTGGAGTTGCCCTCTACTTGAGGAACGATTTCGAGGCGGGCCGTGCAATTAAGGTTCACGTTGGGTTGAAGCTTGTGTTCAGTCGGAAGGTTAAGGGCACGTTTCTTTTGCAAGATGATATGCAAAAAATCTCCTTAACTCTCGACATGGGTGGAGTGAGATCACTCTATGCATGGTTAGCCGGCGATACCCCCAATTTCACCTATGAGATTATTCGGCCGGGTGCTCCCAAGAAACGGGTGACAGGCTTTGAGACAGACCTTGAATTCCCACTTAGCATACGTGCCTTCGAAAATGACTCGGATGGTAGTGCTAGGTCTATTTTGGTTGGGCTATCCGACACCGACATTTTCCATCTGCAGCTGCACTGCCTGGGGCTAGCCAAGCTGCTTTATCCATCATTGAGTGATACTGCTCTTCTAGCCCACATGAAGCCTCGCATGAGCACCCCAACTTCATGCACCGCGACCACTGGCACACCATCCCTGGTCAATGTGGTTCCCGAACCAACTGAGCTCCCCGCAGAGCCTCCTTTGGGCTCTATTCCTGCCAATGGTGAGTGTCTCCTAGAGGTCGACATTGAGAAGGCCAAGAAGGCCGTTTTCGCAGTTGGAAAGAATAGATGGCCACGCAAAGACATCGGTACGATCGAGCACATTCAGAATGGTCCAGTCGATGCCATGGATCGTTTTGTGAAAGCCGGCAACGTTGGTGACTTCACTGAGTGGGACAAGATTTACGGCTTGCTTCACCCCTCGACCAGGTGACTTCTCCAAAATGGGGCAGTCCAGTCCCACTATTGGGGTATGAACGAGAATCTGAAATTCCCACTGATTTATCAGCACAACGCTGAGTACGCCCGGGAGATACATGCGGCCAAAGAGGTTAGTCGGCTTTTGCAGAAGGTTGGCTTTCCTGGTGAGGACGTGTGGATCGATCTCCGGTTCGACTACTCATTGAGCGACCACTCCTCATCAAACCTAGACGTCATGCTGATACGGGGGCAGCCCCACGGTATCGTGAAGCTAAACCTGCAGGCCTTATTCTTGATGCAGGACTTCGAGGTGATGATCAGAGAGGTTATCCCCCATGAGTTAGCTCACGTCTTACATGGTGTGAAGTCCAAGGTTGATGGCGTCGAAATTCAGAAACCACATGACGAGGCTTGGAGCGACATCTTCATCGACCTCGTAGGTGGTTTCGATCAGGACATTGAGCCATTGGCCAAGGTTCGGGGTGAGTTTGATGATCGAGCAGTACGGTTGAGCAAGAGCGGCATCCTGGTTGAGTGTGAATGCGGGGATGATGAGTCAATCGATGTGATTGCCGACACCCCAGGTAATTCAGCCAAATTGCGTAACGAAGAGCTGAAGTGCACCACCTGCAAGTTTCCCTACGTCCGGTTTCAGGGCGATTCAATTCCGCAGCGCATCGCCGCTGACCTAAAATTCTTAGAGAAAATCAAATGCATCAAGCTTCAGCACACGCACCTTCAGCGTTAGCACAAGGCGTATCTCGCGGGAGTGGGTTGGACCATTTCGTAGACATCCATATCGGTGTGGACGCGAAGACTGGCGAACCCAAAATATGGTCGTATCCGTCGGTCACCAATTTCAACATCATTTTCCTTGGGGGGTCGGGTGCCGGTAAGACACATACGATCCATCACATGGCAGCAAATGTGTATGTGCGAGGTACGACCCTACACGTTATCGACATTAAGGGTGACTTCGCGCATTCGAACTTTGAGGCTACGGGCTTGGGGCATATGCTCCACCCTGAAGACTTTAATGAGATCAAGTTCAACTACTACCAAGACGGCTGCTCGCTCAATCCGCTGCAGGTCCCGCGGACAGAGGAGGGTGGGGGAGTCGTGCGTACAATTGAGTACGTTAAAGAGCTTGTTAAGGTCTTCAACCCGCAGGCAGGCCCGAAGCAGCTGAACTACCTCATCGAGATTCTAAAGACGGTCTACACGAAGTCAGGAATCGACCACGATGACCCTGAGACTTGGGCGCGGCAATCTCCAACCTTGATCGACGTGCTTGGTGAGATCGATTTGATCTTTAATGCCCTCACTGGGGGAATGGACACCACCACCGTTGCGGACATCTTTAAGGCCTTTGGCCAGGCCAAAAACCAGGCTGAAAAAGACATCCGGAAGATGAAGATCGATGAGGAGCCTAATTCAGCAATTGAGGAGCGAGTTCACGAAATTCGAGCGACCCTTGAGGACACGCTAAAAGGTCATGCTTCAAAGCTTATCAACTTCGATGCCCTCACAAATCGAAATGGCGCCCGTAGCGACTGGGAACATTGGTCAAAGGAAACTCTATACAGTCTCAAAGCAATCATCCAAGGGATGGTTGATAGCAGGCTGTTCACCGGCAATCCGTCTAAGCCGAGGCAGGGAAAAATCAACCGCTATGATCTCACCGCTCTGAGCCCAGCTCACCAGCAAGTGATCATGCGGATTATCGCAAGCCAGGTATTCGCAATGGGGGTAATGGAGACCAAGCGTAACAACGCCTTCAACCCTAAATTTCCAGCTCACATCCTCATTGCGGACGAGGGTAAACACATCAAGGAAATCTCCGTCTCTCCAATAAGTCCGTTTAACCGAATCGGTACGGAAGGTCGAGGCTATGGTGTTGGCGTCTGGTGTGGTGTGCAGCAGCCCGACCAGGTCACCAAAGATCTGCTCAAGAACTTTGCAACGTTTTTCCTGCTCAAGACCCCTGATGCCTCGTACCAAGAAATAACGAAGCTGTTTGGTGTTCGTCCGACCTTGCTGAAATCTCTCCTGCCGCGCGAGAACCTTTTGTTCGGTACCGGAGGTCCATACTCGCTCGTGAACCATTTCCGGTGATTGTGATGATCAAGCGCTATTCCATTTTGGCTATGGCTGTCCTTGCCATGTCGGGTTGTGCTCACGTCGAGAAGCCTTTCTTCGCACCCTCTGAATCTGAATTGCAGGATCGGAGCCAACTCTCGGGCGCGGACCAGGCTGTTCTAATGGGTAAGTACCAGCACGCTGAGCGGATGCTTGCCCAATACGTTAGCCGCAATAATTCTGGCCAACTCAGAATGAAATACTTCGGCATCAGTGGCGAAAACAGAAAGCATGCAATCGATACCGTAGCCACTCTTCTCTGGGAGACCGGTCGCGACGATTCGTTGAAGCAGTTCGCGAAAGATTACTTATCCGGGGCAGAGTATCAGACGACCCTGTGCCGCATATCAGAGCGAAAAGCAAAGTACGAAGAGGCTTATCACTGCTGGAACGAAATGGGTGAGATAGATCGTGCTGAAAGGGTTGTCAGAACTGAGGCAGCCCTTCGGATTTTGAGCACCCCTTAAGATCACTTTCCCCGGGATTGCCCCGGGGAAAAGTTTCCGCATGCAGAATCTTTTAGCTGGTTGCGTCTGCATCCGGCGTTTCGTTGTCGTCTTCATTTTTGTCGAGTGTTGGACGTAGCACTTTGACGTTTCCGTACTTGGTGGTTCCCCATTTAGGCACTGTTGTTGGGAGCAATTCGGAGATTCGATCCTTATTGAGAAGCACGCAGGCCTTCCATGGTTTCACACCAACCCTTACGTCGAACATCGCAGTGGGGCTTTCCATGTCCTTGACCTTCCACATCAGAAGGCCTAGTGAATCGAGTGCATTCTTGATTACGGGAATCGACGGGTGGCTGAAGCTTCGTGAGTCCACGCCCAACTGCATTTGACGAGCAAGAGCGTTGGGTAAAAATTCATCAAGGGACTCAATCAAGCGTGACATGGGCATGATCACATACTCGAAAGCATCCTTCGTCCAGCCTGCATCTTGACCGCCACGGTAAGCATTGATATCTGCCACGTTCAAGAACTTCTCTACTGCCGAAGCAACAAGATCGACCGTATTTGAGGCAGCTTGAGCAGCAGCGATACCTGCCGCTTTCTCAGACTGAATAATCTTTCCGTCGGCATGCCGGATAGCGCTAATGAGCCGCTCTACGCGGTCCCCTGCATTAGTAGGCAGATGGGTCGGGTGGTGGTAGTAACGCAGAGCCATCGTGAGCGTGAAGCGGTCCTCAGGGGCAAGCGAGTTGAACTCGGGCTGTTGCCGGACTAGATAAGCACTGAATGTGTTGTGGTGGGTCGCGTCCTTGCGTTTGACCCATTCACCAGGGCCTTTTTGCTGATACGCGAGGAGCTTGTCGATGTCGTGAGCCAGGCCGGCGACGCGAGCAAGAGGCTCCTCCCAACCTTTGGCACGCATGTAATCAGCAACGGATTTAGAGATTGCTATGGAGTGGTCCCCGAGAGATGCATCAGCATGGTGATGTCCTACGCTCGCCGGAACTTCTGGATGAGCCTTGAGTAACTCAAGAATGGCAACTTGGAGCTTTTCAATCGGCGATTCTGGCGGCCTAGCAGTGGCGACCGGTGCGCGGTCGCATCGCAAATAGTATTGCTCAAAGGGGTCCGAATCCTTAACACCAGGAATGACTGCCCCAGTGCTGGCATCTCGGCTATCCGGGATCATTACCATCATCGTGCAACCAGGAATGTCACAAGGATAAATGCCTGTTACCGCCGGATCTGGTTCCTCCATTTCCTCAGCATTGGGCTGATCGTTGCGTGGAGCATAGATTTTCGCAAAGCCTATGGTTACGAGGGAGTAAGCCACCGCCGAGAACAATAAGGCGTGGACAATATTCATGCCTACAGCAGCAAGGGTACCCAAGTAGCCACCATCCGAAATCACCTGCGTAACCAAGTGTGGCTTGAACATGTACCAGACGGGCGCAAGCGCGTGTGCCTGGTAGTTGAGTTCCTCGCCGATCTCGACGAGGTAGGCCGCGTATCCACCGATCACCAAAGCCAACATGACGATCAATGGGAACATCGCGGATTTAGTGCTCGATGCTGCTGAAGAGCTCATTTTTGACATACCAAAAGCGGGGACTCAAAAAGGGTGCCGGTTTTTTTCGAAAAGTTCCAACCAAAACCGCGTTTTTGGAGCACTGGCCTTCCACTATTACGGTAACAGTCACCTCCAAAGGATTTTGTTTGTGAAGCATGCCCTGTCCATCCTGGCACTGATGATCGGCTGCCAAGCGGCTTATGCGGCGAATAGCGCGTTCAGCGACAGCGCCCTCGCACGCAACGAAGCCTTGTCCCCGTTCGATCGGTCCTATGAGGCCGGTCGTGCGCAAAACATCAACCAACCCGTCGACTACCAGCAGACAAAGCCCTCACACGGCCTTCAACTCGATCTCTCTGCTGATGATCCAGTGATTTCCGTTCAGGAAACTGAAACGGAGCGTAAGTACCGGCAAACCCTGGCTGACCTAGAAACAAATAAGCAGTCTCTGATGAATGCGCGTAAGGAAACTGAGCGCCAATTGGAGGCTGCTAAAGCTACCGCCGAAGCAACTGCGGCTAAGCGCCGTTCCGATCTGCTTGCGCAGCAGGTAGAGATTCAGCAAGCGCTAGCGCTTAACCGACAAGCTCAGCAACAAGCAGAACGCCTGAAGTATGAGCAAGTCGCAGCAGTGGCCAATATCAAGGCTCATAGCGACCAGCTGCTAATGCTGGCCGAAAACAATGCTGAAGTGATTGAGTCTTCTGCCCATAAGCGGGTGATCCTGGAGCGAATCGATCCCACAGTCGTGATGAACGAAACGGTTACCGCTGAGTACCAGGCAGCAACAATCAAGCAAATCGTAACCGGCATCATGCCGAATGGCTGGCGTGTGAAGACTGACTTCAGCCGTAAGCCTGAACTTGAGGTTCGCACCTATGAATTCGTTTCCACGGATGCTCGGGATGTCGCACTCCGAAGTCTTACAGCCTCGGTTCGCGACGCGAAAGTCCGTTACCAATATTTTTGGGATTTGAAGGATGCCAGTGGCAACCCTTCTCCAATGATCCTCCTCACCGATCGCCCGTAACGTAAGGCCAGCTAATGAAGCTCAAGCATATTGTACTTGCACTGACACTGGCCTCCGGGTTGCTCGGTTGCCAGAGCCAATTCGAATTCTCCCCTGAAACTCAGTACGGTGCCCTGCGGCCCGATGCTAAAGAGAAAATGCAGGCTCTTCGAGGCAATACCTATGTGCGTGAGATTCGCACGGAGGATGCTGCGAGGCGTAAGCCGGTTTTCCTGAGCAAGAAGGGGATTCCCCTGCGCTCCGTCCTGGCTCAAACACTTCCGGGTTATTCAATTATCCCGCGCGGTAAGGTAAACCTGAATGACACTATCGACGTATCCGCTGATGGCATGCAGATGGCGGATTTCATCGAGTACATTGAGGGAACTCGAGATCTCGACATCAAGATCGAAGGTAACCGAATTTTTGTCAGCAATTACTCTACGCGTGAATGGAACTTGGCAGCTTTTGCCTCGACCCGTAACGTAAACAACGTGATTGCGTCTACTCAAACACGCGGTGCCAAAGCCGGTGACAGTGAAGACAACACAAAGGAAACCGGCACGTCCACTGGCAACATCATTGGTTTCACCCTGTCTGAGGACGAATGGACCAAAATCATGGAAGGTGCCAGAAAGATCATCGGTGCCGCCTCGGATAAAGGCGGTTCTACGCGCTCAATGGGTACTGCAGATAGTACGGCCGTTGGATCTGGAAGCCGCGGTAGCAACTCCCCCACTGGCCCATCGAACCAACAAAGTTCTGGGTTGAATTTCGATGTACAACTCCCAGCTATGATTGGCGGCTTGGGTGACTCTGATGAAGCACCAGCGTACATCGAGGGTATTCGGTCTGTAGGCATCGTTACTGCCGGCGGCAAGCCTTCAAAAATGAAGGTTCTTGATCGATATCTTAAGCGTGCAATCGAAGAGTCCACGAAGGTTGTGAACGTTCAGGTCGAGGCTTATGACGTCCTCCTGACAGATGGCAAGCAAAAGGGGATCGACTGGAATCTGTTGGTCAATTCTACGGTCAGCGGGAACCCCCTCGGCCTGAATTTCTTTAACACGTCTCCTAAGAGCGACGACCCTTTCTGGAACGTTCAAGGAACTTACACCTCCTCCAAGGTAACGGCAACGGCTCTGGTTAAATTCCTCGAACAATACGGCCGTGTTGAGCTGAAAGATCAACCCAACATCACTGTCCGCAATGGGGTCCCAGCTCAAATCTACGCCGGTGAGGAACTGACCTACATCGTTGATGTTGAACAGTCTCAGGATGAAAGCGGAAACGTAACAGTGACCCCTAAGCTTGGCCGACTGAAGGTTGGTGTAACGCTTAGCGTTACTGTCCGTGTTCTTGATAATGACCAGTTGCTTGTTGATGTCTGGCCTGTGATTTCCAACCTGAATGACCCGGACACAATCAACATCGGTGATTATTCGTTCAATACTCCGAGAGTGAATCTTAAAGAGTTCAGCACCCAGTTGATTACTTCCTCGGGCCAGTCGGTGCACCTTGGTGGTTTGATCACAAAGCGTATGAACGAAGCCATGCGCCAGTTGCCATGGCAGAACCTGGTGACCAAAGCGATTCTTAATCCGCTCACTCAAGGCATTAACAACTCTCTGGAGCGCCGTGAACTGGTTCTGGTCGTAACCCCAACATTGGTGCAAGGGGCGTTGTAATGGCAGAACTTCAGCTAGGGATACCGATCAAGATAGGTGGTGAAGAAGTCATCATCTTCCGTGACGCTATCGGTACCGATGCTTTGGCAACTGGCCGTGATGCTGAAGTATTCACGGTCATTGAGCATGCCGGCCCGGATGGTCGTCCGCCAATCTATATTGATGAGAATGAGCTCGGCACGTTAAGGGAGGATTTTCCCGGCACAAACGTGTATGGCCTCTGGCAGCTCTTATTTGCAAACAACCTTGTGCCCTTGGGGCACGAGGTTGTTGTATTCCCTACCAGCGAAGCAGGTGGCGTATACCTGCAGATGCAGAATGGGACGGACTATGACAGTCCTGCAAATATCAAGCGATCCTCTGAGTATATCGACAACTACTCTGCGGACTTATATGGCTATGATCTGCTCGCAGCGCCAAGAATCCGCGTTGACATCACCGACCTGATCCTTCCATCGACGCCAGCGTTTACACGAGTTGAGCTCTTCTCCAAAAAGCAACACGAACGTACAAAGCGTTGGTATCTCGCTCTAGCGATTTGCATCGTTGCTGCTGTCGCCGCCGTTGGCTACAACTACACAATGTATGCGGTTTTCACGATGAACATGGCCGAATACACAACGAAAAAGAAGTTAAGCAGCGACTTGGATACGCGCGTCGCGGGCCTGTTGAAAGAACGGCTTCAGACCATACCAAATGATGGCGTCGTTATTTCGAGAATAGATCAGGTTCTTGCCTTCGATCCCAAGATATCTACGCCTACTGCTGCCGGGCACACAAATGGTTTTACAGCTGGGCATGTTTTTATGACGCGGCCTGATTTTGCAGTGGATCTTTCGGGAAAGATTCCAGGTGTAACATCAAAGTTGATGCCCCAAATGTCCTATCTCTTGACTGTATCTCCTGATGCACTGGAGGTAGCGTATTAATATTCAATCCTTCCGGAAAAGATTTGGGGCCAAGGGCAAAAACACCCGTGGTGAGCCTCTCTTCACCGGCGCCATGTACTTGGCGATGATTTCTGTAGTTTTCATCAGTCTCAAAGTGACGATGTCGCTGAGTGAAGACCGAAAGCTACCTAATGACTACAAGCAGATAGATCGTGTCAATAACGGGTTACAGAACGAAATTGATGCCATTAATAAGCTTCCGGTACTGCCGAAGTTTGAAAGCTCATGGAAAATGGCTAGTGCTACCGCTGCCATCCACAGAGTTTCTTTCAAAGCTCTGGATGATCAAGCCAAAAGTGAACAAGCCAATACTTATTCTGGGCCTCTCCGAAACTGGACGGCTCAAGTAAGCGGCTCGCCGCGGGCTGTACTTGGAGCGGTGAAAAAAATCCAATCTGAGGTTCCGACGTTCTTGTATGACTACACGATCTCAGGCGGAATCATGAAGTTAAACATCACTGTTGTAGGGACCTGAGATGAAATTCTTTCCTAACTTATTGGTAATCGCAGTCACTGCTGTTGTTGCATGTCCGATCTTCGCAGATGATGCTGACCAGGTACTTGACCGTCAGAAGACCCTCAGTGCAATGGAATACAAGCGCGACCTCTTGAAGATCCAAGCCGACATGGCTGAAACCTATAAGAAGATGTCCGATGCCAGTTTCATTGTTGATAATGAAGGTAATCCACTTGGGGTGGAAAGCATCCAGAAACTGGGCGTAGAGGTGCGCAAGCAGGGCCGAGTTTCCGAGGCCAACCCGTTCCAGAGTTCTGGCTCACCAATCGTCCCCAATGCGATGCCCTTCATGCTCGATCAGCCGACCATGAGCGGGGCCGTACCCAGCACGCCGAATTCCGCATTTGGCAATCAGCAGCGTCTACAACAGGCACCCTTGCCGAATCAAGAGCGTCCAGAGCCACAAAAGCAGCCGGCATCTGATGACGACGAGAAGAAGATCCTTTCTCTCCAAGAAGTTCGCGGCGACTCAATCATTCTCAGAACCAATGACGGCGACCGGATCCTCCGTGTTGGTGAGAAGGTCTATGACCTCACTCTGACTCGCTTCTCAGTTGATAAAGCATATTTGAAGGGGCCTAAGGGAACCCAGGTAGTTTCAATTGACTGGACATCTTCCAAGCGCTATGCGGACGACTGACTATGAGCTCTGAAAACATACGATCTATTGAGCTTCAACAGAAGAAAATTCTTAATCTTCTAGTTTCCGAGGGGAAGATCACCAATTCACAGGCTCAGTCGTTACCGCCGTCTGAGTCCGTTGAGTCGATCATCCCAGACATTGCTCGGATGACGAATAACGAGGACGCATTAGTTGCTGCTGTAGCAACAGCCTTGAGTCGTCCTGCATTTGTCGAGGTTGAAGAGGGTCGGAAAGCTGTCCTACCGGGGCCCTCTGAAAACTACTGCGTTTACGATGGCATTGTGTTTCTAACCAACCCTCTGGATCAGCGGTCCATTTCACGAGCTTTGGCTTGGGCCCGTCAGAAAAAGAACGAAGGGGAGCTGAAGACCGATAGCGAGCTTCGTGTTGGCGTCATTGGTGCAGCCAAACTAGACGGGTTACGCAACACCGTTATCGATGATGATGAAGTCATCACCGCAGATGGTGAACAAGCTAAACAGCTTGCTGCCAAGCGTATTGACGACATGATTCGTGAAGCTGCATCGAAGGACGCTACCGATATCCATCTGCAGCCGACGCAGGGTGATCGGGTTCAGGTGCGCTATCGCATCGATGGTGATCTTCGAACCCAAAGAACCTATTTAAACACCCTTCATGACTCTATCTGCCGGGTGGCGATTGAAACTCGAAGCAACCTGATTCTTGAAACAGGTACTCCCCAGGACGGCAAATTCAGCTTCGATTTGACGGGCAATAAAAAAATCAACCTACGGTTGAGCTCTTTGCCCGTCCAGCGCGGCTCTGATAAAGCGCTGAAGCTAGTGTTGCGTCTTCTCGGAAACAACACCCAGCTTTCTAGCCTCCCGCAGCTTGGCCTTTCGAAGCGCAACGAGGACATCTTGCGACGGCTAGGTAACCAGCCCAACGGTCTCATAGCTATGACCGGGCCGACTGGTTCTGGAAAAACAACCACGCTCAGCGCTGTGCTCGTTGATGCATATCGCAATAACCCTGATCGTAACTACCACACCATCGAAGAGCCGGTTGAAATTCAGCATGAGGGGATGTCGCATACTGAGTGCGGGAAACATCTGACTTTTGCTGACGCGCTTCGGGCACTTTTGCGGCAAGACCCTGACGTTATTTACGTTGGTGAGATGCGTGATGAGGAGACGGCTGATCTGGGATTCAAGGCATCTCAAACTGGTCACTTGGTGCTAACTACCCTGCACACTAACAACGCCCACGAGTCGATCGGTCGACTTGAGCGAATGAACATCCCGCTGGACATAATCGCTTCCAACACCTCTGCGTTTGCAGCCCAACGGCTAGTACGCCGACTTTGCAGCGGCTGCAAGGTTGAGTACAGATTAAAAGATTCTGCGGCCCAGGCTTCGCTCTATGGTCTGAACCAGATATTCAATGGGGACACCGATGTCTGCCTCTATCGCGCCAACCTCAAGGGTTGTGAGAAGTGCGGGCATGAATCGGGTGGCATGAAAGGCAGGGCTGGCATCTTGGAAATCCTTGAGTTCACGCCTGATATCCAGGAAGCAATCCTGGCTGGCGTGCCGCCTAACACCATGCGCAGGAACGCAATTGCGGACGGCTCCTTCCTCGATCTCTGGGACGATGGTTTGCGCCTGGTCAAGGCCGGCATCACCAGCTTCGAAGAGCTCGAAAAGCATCTGCGTCCTTATTTGACTGACCGCCTAAGTGCAGGCCGGGCAAGTCAGCATGTGGCTAAGGGCTTGTCACATCCGGCCGGGCAACAAACACCTTCGCATCTTCGAATTCAGCCACAGCTCTGACCTGTACTGAGTGGCGACACCTATGGAATTTGGGAGGGGTGTTTTGGATAGCGTGTCCCCACAACATCCAAGACAATCTTGCAGTGCAGATCTCTCCCGAACAACAGGGCGATAGGGATGGCATTCGGATGGGGCGAGCTCTTTTCACCCCCTGTCCTGCCTGAGGTCTCTCGTTCTGTCATGGATGGCCGCCTCGGCGGTACCCGTAGCACCTAGTAGCAGATTTATCTCACAGCATCTGCGTTTACAAACAGTCATGAAACCGAGGCAACTCCAAGATGAAACGCCAACACCGAGTGTCGAATCAAGCACTGAAAATGCAGAAGGGCTTCACCCTTCTCGAAATCGTAATCGCGATCGCTATCGTGGCGATGCTGGCTGCATTCATTCTGCCTGGCTTGCTCCAGAACAAGGAAGATGCCAAGTACAGCACCGCGTTGACACAACTCGAGAAAGACTTCCCGTCGGCCATCACACGTCAGGTATCGCGCACTAATACCTGCTCCAGCACTTCGATCACTAAGGAGCTTCTGCTTGAGCGTGGCCTGCCGGCCAAGACCGTTTGGAACACTGACTGGAGTGTTGCTGGTGTGACGTCTAATACCGTCACCATCAACTACACCTTGGACTCTACTGACGACAAAACGGCTGCCGACATGGCAACCGCCCTCTCCTCGAACAACAACGTCCAGTCGGCAACTGCCTCGGGTAACACACAAATCGCTGTTGCCTACCGCTGCAACTGATCGGGAATTGAGAGAATGGCTTACTGGCAGATTCGCTACATCGGAGAGTCCGGCTCCATCGAAACCTCTTCGTCAATCAAGGCTGAGAGTCGCGAGCAAGCCATTACTCTCTCCGGTCGGCCCCCGGCCTTCATCCAGCAAGTGAAGATTGATCACTTGGGTGCGGTGAAGTCTATGTTTGAGAAGCGATTTCCACCTGTTGAGCAGGTTCTCATCCTGTCTGCGATTGGTTCCAAGCTGGCTAGTGGTAAAACGATCGGCAAGGCTATCAAAGAGTCGGTCGATTACGAGCGTCTAGGTATTACATATGCCGAACTGGATCAGTGCGAAACGCCCAAGGAATACTTCACTAAACTCCGGTTCGATGAAACCGCAATTCTGGTTGCAGACGCTGGCGAGAAGGCCGGCAAATTGTCCGAATCCCTTTTCAGGGCTTCTAAGGCTATTCAGGAGCGGATCAACGCCAAGAAAGAATTCGGGAAGGCCATGCAACAAGGCCTTCTCTACACGGTGCTGGGCTGTGTGTTCATGATTGGAATCCCGCTATGGGCGGGCGGAACAATGCACGACTTTATTGAGGTTCAACGCATTCCACTGAAGCTTAATACCCTGAGCAAAGTGATCATGTTCCTCTACATGGTATACACCCAGTATTTCGTCTTCTTGATCGCTGCAATCGCAGCGACCTATGTTTTTCGGGAGAAGATCTGGGACAACATCCGCACGTTGCCCGTCTTTTCATTCATCAATGACAGAATGAAGATTTCTCGGGGCCTCGATTTTGTAACCTCGTACCAACTGTTGCTCGGTAGCGGTTTCAACAACCTTCAGAGCTTCCGGTTTCTTGCCGTTCGATCGAAGGGTCTCAGTCATCGCCTTTATCTGGAAGCCGCGGATCGTTTGACAGAGGGTCGACAGCTCTCTGATGTTTTTGACAGTCCGGAATGGCCCGCGATTGTCCATCAGAATTTGCAGGGGTTCGAAGAGCAGGGCCCTAGTGGTCGGGACATGATCCTTTCGAATCTGAACGAGGCTCTCCGGGCGTACTACCTCGAATACTCCTCCCGTGTTAGCCGGGCTGCATCGATGCTCGGTTTTGGAATGATGATCCTCACCATCATGATGTTCGCAATTGGGTTCTACATGCCGATTGTTAACCTCAACTCAGCGTTGAAGCAGATGTGAGAATTCGAAATGCCCAAGCGGGCTTCACTCTCATGGAGATCATCTTCGTGCTGGCTATCATCGCGGTGCTTACCGCGGCGATTTTGCCTCCAGCACTTGAACGTATTACTGAAGCCAAGGTTGAGGGGTCGATCGGGCAAGCTCAGATGATTTTGCAGATCTGTGAGATCGCTAGAACCAAAGCCCTGACTACATCTGTCGATGCCCAGGGCCGCTACACGCACACATATGGTTCTTTAGACAACTGGGCTTCTACTACGGCCCTTCAGTCAAAACTGACCACCAACTACCACCTCCCTACGAAGAACGCCCTCGATACCCAAATTCTTGTGAAGTTCGACGCTTCCAGGTGCTACGTGGCAGTAGATCTACCGTTCCTGCAGAGCGACTACGGTGGCTATTCAACGGAAACGGTTGGCGGGAAGACCCGGGTGATAGTTACCGCACGAATCAAGAATTCCGCATACCCATCTTGGGTTGTTAATCAGAAACGGATATTGCACGATGAAGAAACGCGCTGATCGTAGTAGAAGCAAAGCCCAGGCTGGCTTCACACTCATCGAGCTGTCAGTTGTCTTGTCAATTCTTGCGCTAATGGCTGTGTTTACGGTCCCTAAGCTAATGGAGTCGATCAACGAAAGGCGTGTCAGCCTAACTATCCAGGAGACGCAAACTTTCTTGGATGCTGTGCGTACATATCGTATGAAGACTGGAGCTTGGCCCGCGAGTCCTAGCTGCACAGACGCCAGGACCGTGCTTCAAGGTACTGCTCCACCAATGTTGGCGGGAGTCGCCAATACAAACAAATTCAAATCGGCAATCAATACTTCTTGCACCGATTACACCTTCAGCATTACTCAAAACATCATTTCGGACTGGGATGGGGATGTTGCCAACGGCTTGCCTGCGACCACCATCACGGATACGTCGAACCATACCGTAAAGACGACAATTGGGGTCCCTGGTACCGAGCCTGCCCTTGATTCGAAGTTGAGCCGTATCGCTACTGGTGATGCTGAGGACAACAGGATGAGGACAGCGCTCCTCATGGGTCAGCAAACCATCGCTGAGGGCGGTGATATTCAGCTTTCCAAGGCCAATCCCTCCATTACCGCTCAGAACGGTGAGCTAGTGCTTGGATCGGGGGCTGGTAGCGTAAGCATCGCGACCAACAACATTCTGACAGTTGACGATATCCGGGTTAGATCGAAGAACAACGCTCTCCTCTCTGACCTGCTTCCAAACTACGTTCAGAAAGGAACCTACCTTGTAAGGCATGGCTGGGGCGTTATAAAGCCTTCATGCCCAAATGGTGGTCTCCCGAGAGCTTCGCTACGGCCAGGCATGATGTCCGGAGGCTACGA
Organism: Pseudomonas sp. ChxA; assembly: GCF_030263855.1. Taxonomy (NCBI): domain Bacteria; kingdom Pseudomonadati; phylum Pseudomonadota; class Gammaproteobacteria; order Pseudomonadales; family Pseudomonadaceae; genus Pseudomonas; species Pseudomonas sp. ChxA. The sequence goes on along the minus strand of NZ_JARPMK010000005.1, from coordinate 128,713 downwards.
CCCTGGAGTCACTGGTAGCGGTATTTTCGGTTTCGTTTATCGGCTTATCGATAGCGGAAGCATGTGGTTAGTCCAGACGGATATCTGGGGAACCGCGGAAGAACGTAACAAGCTGGACTCGCTCGTAGACGTGTACTGCTACTACCCCTAACGCCTCATTTGAGGCGATCGCCACCATAGGTTATCTGAAAAGTGCCGTACTCAGTCATCATCGCCAAGCCCACGAAGGACTGCAACGCAGATTGCACCTACTGCTCTGCGCCGCCTGATGGCAATGCAGGTTGGACCTTCGACGATTTCCGGAAGATGTTTGATCGGCTTCTCGATTCCTTTACACCTAATGTGCAGTGGATCTGGCACGGCGGCGAGCCGATGCTCATGAAGCCAGAGTTCTACATTAAGTGTGCTGAGTATGCTCGGGCGCGCCACCCTGGAGTGAAATTTGCCATTCAGACGAACCTTTTGGCCTACAAGTCCTCGCGCTGGAAAGACGTCTTTGAAGACGTCTTCGAAGGTCGTATCTCAACCAGTTTTGACCCCTATAAGCGCTACCGCACGGTAAAGGGATCGGCAGACACCTACGACAGATTGTTCTGGCGTGCGATGGATGCGGCGATTGGCGATGGTTATCGACCGCTTGTCATCGGTGTGTACGATGAAGGTGCCGCTCCAGCTGCAATGGAAATGTATGACCGGGCGAAGGCTTATGGCGTATATGGCTTCGACATTCGTTTCAACTATGCGTATCCAGCCGGGCGGGTTAGAGATTCGGGCATGCTAATCAAGCCCAAAACGTATGGTCAGATGTTGGTAGATCTCTACGATCGCTGGGTCACTGATCTACCTATTTTCAACATTACCCCTCTAGATCAGATGCTCCAAAAGGTTGCTGGCTACCGGAGCACCCTGTGCCCCTGGACGAAGTCTTGCGGCGGTAAGTTTCTGACCATCGATCCAGACGGCTCGGTATTCAATTGCAGTGAGTTCAGTGACCTTGGTGATGAGCGGTACCGATTTGGCAACATTCTGACTGGCGAGGTACAAGGGTCAACTCCTATAGAGGTGAAATTTTACCCGCCAGCTGAGATCGTTTCAGCCTTAGCTGCGTCGCCAGCGTCAAAAGAGATAATGCGGCGTCAAATCAAGTTTCCGGTCGACTGCAGGTCCTGTGATCATTTCATCGAGTGTGAAGGTGGTTGTGCCCGGGATTCGGTTTTGTTTGAGCGTGGCATGGGTGGCAAATTTGGATACTGTGAGAGCTGGAAAATGGTTTTCACCAGGCTCAAGCAATCAGTAGCCAGCGGGGAGGCTGATAAGCTGCTCTTGAAGCTTGGCATCACCCCGGCGGATGCTCACGCGCGCATTTCAGACTTGAGCAAGGTGTCCTGATGCTCCAGGTCTACTTGAAGCCAACAAACTACTGCAATGTTGGATGTGATTTCTGTTACCTGCCTGAGGAAATCAGGTCTAATAAGAATCGAATGACCCCGGAGACCTTGGAGCATTCGCTCCAGCTGATCCGGAATCTTGCTGCGCGGGAAGGGCACGACCGTGTCTCTATCCTCTACCACGGCGGTGAGCCACTCACCCTTGCCTCAGAAATATTGTTTGAGTTCTCAGATGCCGTGCGCCGTGGTCTCGCCGGGCTCGAAATACAAGAGTCGATCCAAACTTCTTTGATCCCATTGCGCCCTAGCCACATGGACTTCTTGCGCGAGCGGTGTGGTGCCTTCGTTGGATCCTCTATCGACTTTTCGGGACGCACAATCGACGGGTCTAATAGTCGCTACGTAGATCTCTGGCTGAATAAGGTTCAGCTGGCACGGGATAATGGCCTCGAAGTGGGGCCAGTCATGGTACCGACCCGCGGTGAGCTTGGCAGGGCGCCTGAGATCTACGAGTGGTTCAAGAGCAACGGCTTCCGGCACTTCAACATCGAGCGCTACAACAGCCAGGGCGGTGACGAGAATCGTCCTGATAATCGGGAGCACGCAACATTTCTACGTGATCTATTTGACCTTTCAATGGCTGACATACGCCAGTCTGGCTCGTGTGTTACCAACAATGCTGTAGGTGCCTCGATAGCCGGTGTTTTGAACGGCCAGCCAGGTGAGCGTTGGGGCGGTACTTGCCAGCGTGACTTCCTCGTAATTAACCCAGACGGGTCTCTCAATTCGTGCCCCGACAGGATGGAATATGAAGTCGACGCCTGGCCCAAGGCCTCAGATGGTATCGATGCATTTCAGTCAAGTCCTGCGCGAAAGGGCTGGATCAGAATCCAGCATATAGAACACGTAGAAAATCACTGCCGTAAATGCGAGTTCCGCAGTTGGTGCAAGTCAGGTTGCCCTATCACAGCCCATCAGGTGCATTCAGGACCAGGTGAGTGCGCTGGATATCGATCACACTTAATCCATGTCCAAGAGTTTCTGAGCTCACCGGATGGCGACAGGCTGGCATCGTCATATCTAGCGGCGGCTGGAATATACGGCTATGACCCTTACACCTATGGCATAGAGCGTATTCAGTGAGTATCGGCGCCCCTGATTTCGATCACATGGTCTACGTGCGGCTAATCGAGGCCTGCAACCTACATTGTGAGCACTGCTTCATCCCAAACAATCCCAAGCGGATGAGTTGGGAGCAGATTGAAGCAATTCCGGATAAGGTCAAAACCTTCGCTACGGCCGGCAGCACCATACTGTTTCAAATGCATGGCGGGGAGCCAACGCTCGTTGGTGTCGAGTTCATGCGTAAGGTCGTTGTATACCTGCGTTCGAATCTCGAGGGCTTCAAGGTTGTGTTCTCACTGCAGACAAACCTGATGAGCTTCGACCTCCGGTGGGCCGAGCTCTATAGGGAATTCTTTGATGGTGTTGTAGGTGTTTCTTGGGACCCGGTTATTCGTCGCACCAAGGCAAGCAAGCCTGAGTCCAATGTCGAATTTGAGGAGCGGTTCTGGCGCAATTTGGAAGCCCTGCAAGCCGCTGGTCTTGAGCCATACATGGTTATTACAACTACCAAAATTCTTATGCAACAGTTCCGGAACCCCTCAGATCTGATCGACTACCTTCGCTCCCGAGGAGTTCGTCACGTTCACTTTGAAAGGCTGACAAGGACAGGTTATGCAATCACAAATTGGGATCGGATTGGGGTAACCAACCGCCAATACAGTCTTTGGATCGCTCGGTTCGCAATGGCCTATTCCAGGTATATCGCCACACCCCGTGATCACTACCAAGATCTTCATATATCCCCTCTCGATGGCTTGACTGAGAGCGTCCGGCGGCTTCGCAGCGGTCAGCGAGGTGGCTATGGATGCTTGTCTGGCGCTTGTGATACGCGGTTTCACACCTTTGATGATGGCGGCTACTACAAAGCGTGTACTGCGCTCACATCCGAATCAAACAACCGCAACGCTGTGGGCGTATCTGATGCCCTGCCGACTCGCCTCGTTGAGATGCGCCAGGATCGCCAGCTTGACTGTCATAGCTGTCAGTTCAAGCCAATTTGCAGCTCAGGATGCATGGCGACGCCAAAAACTGATGAGAGCGGAGAGTGTGCCGGCGGCTATACCGCATTCAAGCTCATCAATGAGCAAATGGCATTGGCTGAGCAGCCTTCGCTGATTGCAGTCACAGGGTAGAACTCCTGGATCTGAAGAATTCGATGGAGTCATTTTGGCTTCGTGATTGCGAAACCTAAATGTACTATCCCGCTGTACTCCCACATCCACAGTTTTTCGGTGGGCTGGGCGAGACTTCTGGTCGGAAATGGTCAGGACCTCTGAAGTATTGCTACATCCAAGCCCGATCCCGTCGGCAATGGGTGAGTAGTCGGTGCCGTATGGGCCGCGTTGATAATCTGGAGAGAAGGCAAAAAATGAGTAAATTTACTCCCAACAGGGTGCTGGCTGCTTTGGCCGTAAGCGCGATCGCGGTCGCAGCGTTCAACAGCGTTGAAACCAGATTTACAATCAACGAGACCCAGGCCGAACTGGAAGCTGACCACAACGTCGCCCAGATGCGGAAGCTGCTCGAAATGAACCCGATCAAGCCGATGGTTGAGCGGCACGCTGATACTTTGAACAGCGTCGTTCAGCACGAGGCCGTACCGCGGATCAACAACATGCTTCTGGCCGCTACAGCAACCGCCAAGGACATGGACTCCACGAACGTGGGCAATTGGGGCTACTGCCATAGTGCGTGCCATGGCGCGTGCCACGGTGCATGCCACGGTGCACGAGGCTGGCGCTAAGGCAATATGAACATGACTCCTTCTGATCCAACCTTTTCAAGCTGGTGCCTGTTCCTGGCAACAGTAGTGTTCGTATTTCTCCTGGCTACCTATGCTTATTTGAAATATCGAAAGTCGAGTAAGCCGAATGCGCCGCTTGAAATCGATCCTGATGCTACTCATGAAGCTGCCGACAATATTGCTTCAACCAGCTTGGTCAGTGATGACCCCGTTGACGAGTCGATCCCGGAAGAATTCCGTTACAACGTGGTGTTTAACAAGAAGGTCTCTGAGCTCCGGGCCATGTTTGAGGAGCAGCACCGTCTTATTCGGGAGGAAGGCGCTGAGAAACCTAAGCGCAATGTAGCTTATCAAGCTGTCATTTGTGACGAGCAACTTAATCACATCCCCTTGGACGCACGATCCTTAGGTTTGCTTGTACAGGGGGATGAACTTGACCCTTCGATGTTGAGCGAAAACTTCGAGTTCAGCCTTATCCTCGCAATGGGTTCGTCATCGCCTGGCACAATTGATGTGCCCTTTGACACGTCGGTGGATACACGTGAAATCCTCTACCAAGCTGAGTCTGCTGGATTCGGGGTGAACCTTCTTCCCCCGGCTAACGCTACGGTTATCAACGCCGAGGTTGAGGCCTATTGTGACCTCTTACGTGATTACGGTCGGATCTGCTTGGAGGGCCAGAGTTGTAATATCCGGGTGTCGCCTATCGATGGCTACATGGAGTACCTGCTGTACGCAGAGCTTGGCTACAAACCGAAGGTCATCTCCACAGACGAAATGATGAACATGCTATACACCGATACCATGTCCGAAGTGGTCATGGATCATGTTAAAGCCTGCATCGAGGAGGTTGTGATTGAGGTACTAGGCCCGGACTTCATGAAGGACCTCGTTTTAAATACTGTTAAAGCCCTACACCTGAAGGATCTTCAGTTCATGGAAGCTCGAGCCAGTATTCTTGAGGCAGAGCTGGATACCCGTACACCGTTCCCAAACATGATTCGAATCCTGGCTGAGACTACAGGGCTTCGCGGAGCCGACGCCGCAGGTCTGCTATTCGAACTGAAGAATGCAATCCACACTGTGCTCGATAAGTACCTACCTCCAGATCCAGTTGAGGATTCGGAACCTAAAACTGTAGTTACAAGCGACTCCAGTGCTGAAACTGCGAGTACAGATGGAGTTCAGCAAGTCGACCCAGAGGCCAAAGTGCCGGCAGAGGATTCAGCTAAGCGTGTTCGCGCGCCTAATACCAAGCAAGCTGACCTAGCCAAAGCTTTGTGCCTGATGGCCAGCTCTGTTGCTGGAGGCCCTGAGGCTCTAAAAGCTGTTTGGGCTTCCATTGAGACTGCAACTCAGCTTGATCAGCGGATCAACCTTGACCGGGAAACTACGCTTCCAAGTTTGGCTGCAGGTCGCCTAGCTGATGCTCTTGGTGTTGCACCAAAGGTTGCAGCCTTGGCTGCAGGTGAGCTTGCGACTCTTGTTCAGGTGGTGCTCGAAGCTGGCGGAGCTATAGAGCCGGCACCACCACCTGCTCCACCTAAGCCCACCCCACCCAGTGGCTTAATCGCTGTCGGGTAAGTCCCGGCTGGCAGCGCTATGCTGCCAGCCAATGAGGCATTCATGCGCTCAGAAGCTATCGGATTCATCAACGTAACCCGACAGTGCAATGTCGACTGCAAGCGGTGCTATCTGACTGAGGAGCACCGATCCACAAAGGAACGGTTGTCGGTCGCCATACTTCAGCAATTCCTCCGGTCATCATTTTGGGTAGACAGAGAATGCACCCTCATTTGGGAGGGTGGTGAGCCATCTGTGATCGGGCCGCAGGCGATGCAGCTTCTTGTTGATACAGCGCGTCGACAGCTCCCAAGCGCAAAGCAGACCATGGTTACAAACTGCTTTTCGGTGCCAGACTGGCTATTGGCAATGGTTCATGAAGAGTTTGATGGACTGGTCGAAACTACCTATGCACTTGGCAACAAATTCAACCTGGCCGGATCTGAAGTCATCTACCAGGAACGGTTCCTTTCCGGCCTCAACAAGTTCTGGTCCGCAGGGGTTCCTTGCGTTGTCAACGTAGAGCTCAATGCAGAGACGGTTCGGGCTGGAGCGGATGCCCTTGTGGATGTCATGCTTCAAAGTGAATGCAAGATATGGGAGTTCGACATTTCTGTCGATTTCGCTTCATTCTTGAGGACGCCCGTATATCACCCCGCCAGTACGCCGGCATTACCGCTCACTGTTCCATACCAGAAAGCCTGGTCATACCTCGCAGATCTGAAGGAGCGGCATTATGCGCGGCTGAATCGGGCCGGCATCACAATCGGTGTGTTCGAGCAGAATCCTGATGCTGGAAACCTTCAGTTCAATGTGCTTTCCGAGGATCGGTTCCTAACCCTCAATCCAGACGGCACAGTAACTACCAACCCCCTGTACTCTGACCTCGAAGGCACCATACTCGGAGATCTGCACCATAGTTCCCTCGACTCCATGATCATTTCACGAAACCGGTTAGCCCGAATTTCCCATGAGCGCAGAAGAATGAGAGCGTGTAACGAGTGTGAGCATGTCAGCTATTGTGGTGGCGGACCTGCGCATGTACCTGTTTTTGATGGCTCGGGCGAGTGTGCTGGTGGACTCAGCATCTGGAATTCTTTGTTGAGGATGCAAAGTGCATAAGGCGTCTCGCGTAAACCAAGCAAACATCAGCATCACCGCGACCAGGTGGTGTAACCGGCGCTGCACCCACTGTTACATCGACCCAGCTGAGCTGGGAAATCCAGCCCAAATGGACGAGGCTGTTTTTAGATCTGTTTTCGACAGTGTTGCTCAGCTTGTCGCGCTGGATACTGGTCTAGAAGAAGTGGAGTGGGAGTTGATCGGGGGCGAGATTACAAAGCTCCCCGTTGCGTACTGGGAGCGAAACCTCCCCTATGCCCTGAATAAGTGCCGTGAATTCAATGCAGGCTTCAAAACGCCAGGCTCGATCAATGTCCTGACAAATCTGATATTTGCCAACGATAAGCATCGGAGCGAGTACGTCGACTTGTTCAACACCTACGGCCACTGGCCAGAGATGGCGATTTATACATCCTGGGAGCCCGACACAAATCGTTTTGGTAAGAACATGAAGCTCATGGGGCCTTGGGCTGAGACTGTGCGCGCGATCAAGGCCAAGCAGAAGATTCTTGATGTGATTCTGACTAAGGCTACCGTGGCGATGGGGCCAGATTACTTGTTAGAAACGTTCCTGCCGCTCGGCATAACCGACTTCAGCATCAAGATGATCAGCCCTTACGGCTCGGGGAGGGCTTTTTGGCAGCCAAATATGGTCTCTTTCAAAGAGATGAGTGACTACCTCTGCCGGCTCTTTGAAATTGCGCCACCCGGGATTACCTTCACTCCAGCAGATGAAATGTCAGGTGCCGTATTCCGCGGAACAAGCTATCAGTGCATCGGAAATTTTCGTTACGACTTGGCTGTGGAGCCTGACGGGTTGACTACCTTCAACGCTAATCAGACGACGGCTGAAGCGGCCTTGGGCGAGCGTAAGATATACGTTGGTGACGATGATTGGGCTTACCGGGTCCTTGCAGATAACACGCAAGAGCTAGATAACAAGCTATCCAAGTACCACAGCTATTGTTTTCAGTGTGAATTCCACTCGGCGTGTGCTGGTGGCTGGTACCACTACAGAGTAGCCGATCCAGCTGATGTCCGGCCGTGGGATGAAGGAGATTGCCCGGGCTACAAGCAGTTATGGACGAAGGTTAAGGATCGACACGGCACGTTTGATCCTGTCCAGGCCAGGCATATCTCGGAAATGCAATCGATGATGATGAGCGCTAAGGCTCAGCTCCCTTCTGACGTTTTACATGATGAGGCGGTAGAGGTTGCAGAGACATTCTCAAATTGGTTGAAGCAAACCCGCGGAGCAAAGGTAAACGTGCGTGCATCGAGCAGTTTCGATAAGCCGTTGATCCAGCGACTGTGGGCGTATCAAGGTGTGGGAACGGCCACGATGATTCAACACACTGAGATACACATGCTCGCGGCCACGGAGCAGCGTGTGCTCTTCGAGCACGTGGTGTATCAAGACCTACCCACGGTTTCGATACCTTCAGAGGCTTTATGGAGTTGGGTTGACACCAATGCCGGTGATCCATTGGCTGACCTGCTTGCAAGAGCTGAGATTGACCTCAAGTCTAGCGGGCTGAGCCACACAGACATATTGGTGGCCGGGCACAATACCGAACTTGTCCGCTGGGTGCTTAGGTACCCGCGCCTTTCGCAATCTGGTGATTCGGATAACGAGCGGCACCCACTCGTACAGCAGTTGGCGCAGCACCTTCAGCTTGAAGCACGAGCCAAAGACAGAATTGAAAAGCGTCGTCATAACCTAAGCTGACCTTAACCGCTTTCATGAAGCGGTTTTTTTCTTCAGAACAGCCGAAATGGGGCAGTCGCCTCCCACTATTAGGGTATGAATATTCAACCCTTCGCCCTTCCGCGCAACCGCTCTATTGAGATGATGTCGACGACCATTTCGACCAACCTCAATTGCAATCTGGCGTGCCAACACTGTTACATCCAGCCAGAGCTGCTCCGACGTAAAGAGTACATCGACGAAGCGACCTTTCGGCGGGCGGTGGAGGTCATCATTGAAGCCTTCCATCTAGATCAGTCCGTTACCTACCTACACCTGGACGTACTTGGGGGGGAAGCCACCCTCATGCCTTTTGAGTTCTGGCAGCGAAACCTCCCTTGGGTGCTTGGCCAGATTGATGAGATGAACAGGATTGGTATTCAGACAGAATTCACCTTTTGTTCAAATCTGATGTGGAAGGACGATCGGTATCTAGGTCTCCTTCGTGAGTTCAAGGGGCACCCCGCAATGGATATTGCGATCCCCTTTGAGGGACCTGAGAGTGGGCGGTTCGGAAGAGGCATGGCCATCCTGCCTAAGTACCTCAAGCGTATAGAAGCCTTGGGCGACTGCAACATGCTCAACCTGGTGCTTGTAATGGGGCAGGGTCTAATTGATCTTGGGCCTGGGTACATCATCGAAACGTTCGTGAAGCGGGGCGTTACCGACGCAACCTGCGACATGATTTTTCCATGGGGTTCAGGGAAGGCGTATTTCGATCGAGCCCAACCTCAGTACCAGGACGTTGCCGAGTACATTTCGACACTGGCTCGGCTGGGCAAGCAATATGGATTGACGGTCGATCACCTGGACGACATGAAAAAGTCGTTACGTACGCTGTCACGGTCCCAGAACACGCTTAACGATGCTTACGAGTTCCACTGGGACCAGAGAGGGGAGCTTTCGCTCAATCCCAATCAGACCGGCACAGAGGCGCTCAAGCCCTACATAAATCTAAATGCGCACGATGCGAATGCTGCACTGAAAGTTGTTTGGGGTAACAACAGTGAGCTCGATAACAAGCTCAGCTACGAGCACGACTTCTGCCGTGACTGCCAATACCTGCAGGCGTGTAATTCCGGGTGGTATCCACACAAGGACTTGCCGCCTGAAACCGTTCGGTCGTTCATGCAGAGTTCAGATGACAGCTTCAGCTGCCCAGGTTTTTTCCAGCTTTGGGAGTCACAGGCGAGTGAGAATTTTGATCCGTTAGGTGTAAGCAAGTACGCCAACGTCCGCCGTATTAAGCGAGCTCAACTCAGGAAGCAAGCTGTTGCGGATAACTCTGCTCCGCTGCGCGAGGCTGACTACACGTGCGATTACGAAGGTTATTTCGAGGCCGTGAAGGGGGCGACTCGAGTCCTACTGGAACCGATTGATATGTTCGGCTGCACCCCCCGCCAGCGCTTGTGGTTCTACGATCGCCTGCAGAAACAGATCCTCCTGCCGGACGGCAGACTGGATGGTTTCGATGAGCGCTATTCGATTCTGGCTCACCATCTGGCAGGTAATTACCACTCGATTGCATTCAGTGACGAGCTGGTATGGGCGGCTCTCAGGTCAGGTCCCACGACGCCATTGTCCCGCTATGTCATCGACGCTCTATCACTCTCTTCGTGGGCAGAACTTCCTATTGACGTCTTGGGCGGTAGCACCCGGCAAAGCTCCGGCCTAGAGGTTTCCCATAAGTTCGAGGATCTGCTCATTTGGGCCCTGTTCCGACGTCCACCGCCTGACATTCTTGCCTTGGCCTTCGCTCGGCGGCCGGCGGTGATAACTGAAGAGTCAGCCAGTTTCCTTCGTCGAATTTCAACAGTCGCAAGAGCGATTGGCGGTCGTGAACTCGGCATTGATCACAACGAACCTTCGCTAGACGGTGCCGCATGAATCGAATTTGGCTGTTGTTGCTCATTGGTGTCAGTGCTCAGACACAGGCATTCCCAGTGATTTTGGGTGGAGCTGGTGCCCTGGCTCTGGGTGCGGGATTCCTCCCACTTCTGGGAATTGGTCTTGCCTTATATTTCGGCGTCAAGCTCTGGAAGCTCCCCCGACTTGCCCTGATTATTTGTTCCCTGGCTGGATTTTTCATTTGCGCGATCGTCTGCATCCAGTGGGCTGACGCGAATCGTGAAGCGATCCTTGCTAACACACAGAGCCTTGGAGCCCCCTCACAGCGCACTACTGACATCCCATACCCTTATGTAAGTGATGCTGCCCAAGCATTATCAGGGTCGCGCATTACCGCAGATGACTTCTACAAAGGGGTCTCTAATCGCAAGATTCGTGTCATCCGCGTCGACCTTGGCCCTCAGCTATTCAAGGATTTCGGGTTTGGAGCGACTGCGACGCAGATCCACAATAATCCTGAGCCACTGCTAGGGATAGCTAAGAAGGGAAACCAACAAGTGGTCCTGGTCGATGAGAGGGGGACTACAGCAGCTGCGATAGCTGAGGATCTGAATGAGAGATTCGGCGTTCACATACAATTTTTGGAGGGCGGCGCCAATGCTCTCAATGACTATGCGTGGGATCACTTGGCTAAGCTCGGTGATGATCATGCGGTGTTGCCAGCAGACATTCCATCGTTCAAGGAGCAGCGGAACCCAACCATCATCAGTACGACCAATCCCGATGAGTTTTTGAACTATGGCTGGCTGCATGGGCTGACGGTGACCCTTCCTGTGTTCTTGTCAGGGGCTGATGCTATTGCCGAAGCCCTTCATGGCAAGACCGTTCTCATCACTGCGGCTGAAAGTCATTACTCGGGTGATACCTGGATTTTGCTCGATATGCTTCGAGCTAGGGGTGTCGATGCCTACTTCATGCAGCCAACCCGAGAAGAGTTGCTGATCAAGCCAGCATACTTCAAGGCTTACAAAAACGCAGATCGATACTTCGGAGCAGCCCAATCGTTCGACTACGTGTTGGGTTACCAAGACGTTCGATTCCTAGACTTCCAGTCTGCTGATGATTGGGCCAGAACAAAAAACCAGTTACCACACACTGACCATATCGACATGGAAATCGTGGCCAAAGGTGGGCTTACTCAAGCTATTGCCGGGCTGGATCAAAGCAAAGCTTACGTTGGGCTGGCATACGATCGAAGGACTTTTTATCACTCCATCCTTGCGGGCGAAATCCTGTCGGCAGGCGGAGTTAGATGGCTCGGTATCAACACAGAGCCCGGCCTCTTCAATCGAGCGGTGCTTACTGACGACGATCTCATCGACCCGGAAGCGGCGATGTACGCAAGTATCGAGGGCAGAAGCATCCGAGCTATTGGAAGCGTGTTCGGTTTGGTTCCTGGATCAGCTGCATGGGTTGTTTTCTTGAACCTGGCCATCAGTTTTATTGGTGCATTCTTAGCTGCCCGCCCACGACATCCGGCCATGAAGGTCGCCGTAGCTCTCGTTGGTACAGTGGCCACTTACATTCTCTGGCTCGCGTATCTTGAGACAACGCCGGTTTGGGCTAGCGATGATCTCATTTCAATCTCGCAAATATTGGGTGCCTTGTCAGGCTGGATTGCAGCCAAGCACTTTCTTGCCCGCCGGCAGTTCAAAACTGACGCTGTCATTGATGTTTTACCCGCGAAAATTGGTCTTCTGCAGCGGGCTGCGGAGCTTGGCTACAACGTGCAGAAGGGGTACGTGGTTTCAAACGTTGACCTCGACAGGTTTCCGCACTGGGTAACTTCAGCGCGTGTACTGGTTCGATCCGCAGCTTCCTCAGAGAGTTCGTCTGCTCAAACAATCGGGGTGTTCGAGTCGATACCTGCCCAGGGCAAGGCTGAGGTAAAGGCAGCACTGAAGACTGTTCATGCGCAGATCACTGCCGCCGGCGAAGTCCCTTTTTCACTTATCCAGACATTTATCACCGCGAGAATGTTCGGTGTAGCAATGTTTGGCACTGCTGGTGACGGTCATCTGTTCATCTGTGAAGGGGGGGTGGGCGACGCTGCTACTGCCGGCACAGGGAAGACAGAGCGTGTAGCGATACCTATCTGGAAAACTTCTGGCTTGTCGAATGACACGAAAAAGGTTCGCGCAGCACTTCTAAACCTGCACCGGGATATGGGGGCAACTTCGATTGAGTGGGCGGTGTCGGCAAATGGAGTTCTCACGATCCTCCAGGTCAGTACAGATACCCTTGGGCGACCCGGTCTTTCAAAACTGTTGAAAGGCACCAGCGGGTATGGCCGTACATCATCTAGGTTCGTTGCACTACCAGTAGACCATGGAAGCTCCGTAGGTGCCGCGGTGGTGGCCGCTATGGCGGCACCTGGTGATCAGTTCTCGGTTGGGGGAGTGCGTCTAGCTCGGGTTCGCGGTTTCGTAAGTGCTCGGGCACTTCAGCTGGCCGATATCACCTCGGTACTTGGGTCCCTGCCTCGATCTGCATTCTCCCGCGTCCCAGGAGCTCTCCTGTTGAAGGCTTTTGAATTGGCTGACAGAAAGCGTGATAGCGATCGCCGGACCCGCCAAATCTCGCTTGGCGGTCCTGATCGCGCATTGGCCGAAGCTATTGCATGTGAGCTTGCTGTCGTCTCTCGCCTTTACGGCCGCTTTAGTCGAATAGCCACGACCGCGATCGAGCTGAAGATTGAATCCCCAAGTCAGGGATTTGAACGGGCCTTGACCTCCACTTTGATCGGGCATGAGGCCAGCAAGTTCAGCCCAGACGAGACTGTAGAAATGGCATCAGTGGCAGGGTATGCAGGTGTTACCTCATACGCTCCGTTTGCCGAACCTTGCTTAGACGCTGAGCTGGTATCAAGCGTTATACAGGTAGTGGATTCCCCTCTTGCCTGGATGAAGGACAAATGCGCAGTAATGATGATGGTTGAACTTGGAAGGCTGAGTCCTGCAATTGATGAACTTTGCCGGCGCGGGGTCGCCGACCTTCTGCTAGACATCTTGCCGTCATACCTGGGCGATCTATCCGGTAACTGCCCGGTGTTTGATGAAGTGCCCAAGCAAATCCGCAAATTCTTTGAGTATGGTCAGCACCATCCGCAGGCGGGCACCAAGCCTATTGCCTGGGGCGTACCTCGCCCGGGGCTCGAATTGACACTCACAACCCCTGACAACTTTGCTGCAGGCACAGCGGTTTACTTGGAAACGACGGACATGTCCCAGCTTGCCATAATTTCGACAGCTGGTGCTCTAGTTGTCCGATCTGGCTCCTCGCTATCGCATCTTCTTCAGCACGCCCGCAGGCTGAACATTCCGCATGTTGTGGGCGTGGAATGTGGTGCAGATTTAGTTGGTAAGACCATTCGAATTGAACCTACAGGTGGGGTGTTTTGTGCATAACGCCCTAGACATGTTGAATGTGTGCATAGCGCCCACCCGATTGTGCAACCTCAGTTGCACCCATTGCTATGTCGATCCCGCCCTTTTGCGGGACAAAAGCATGATGGATGAAGGTACTTACCGCGAGTCCTTCCAGCGGATCGAGGAGTTGTTCTGTCGCGACAAAAAGGTCACCAAGATAAACGTGGAGCTGCTGGGTGGGGAGTTGACCATGATGCCCCTCCAGTTCTGGGAGCGGAACCTGCCGTGGACCCTCAAGACTATGAAGGCCTGGGAAACCCTTTATGACGCTGAGGCAGCGTTGATCTGGTGCACAAATCTTATCTTCAAAGACCCTGAATACATTGACCTGCTCAACTCTGTAGGAACCGAGTTTGGGTACGGGATTGACATTTTTGTCCCGTGGGAGCCCGACACCAACAGGTTTCTAAAAAACGACAAACTACTTCCTCGGTATTTCGCGACGCTTGAAGCCATTACCGGTATCAAACGGAAAACACTGTGTATCACTATGAGTCGAGGAGTCATTGAGCGCGGCCCTCAATTCATCGTCGATGAGTTCGTCAGCCGTGGAATAACTGACATCAGCTGCGACATGCTGTATCCGGCCGGCAGCGGTAAGAGCTATTTCTTGAAGACCTGTACGTACGGAGATGTTTCCGACTACCTGCTTGAACTCAACTCGTTGGTTCCACAGGGTGTGACTATCAGCCCGCTTGTGGAGATGCGAACCGCTTCCCGATCAGGCGAGCACTATCACTATCCGGGCAACGACTCATACGACATAGAAATCGAGCCCAACGGTCAGGTCACGTTCAATTCTAGCTACACCGGTAATGAGTCAATTTTCCCGACCCAGACTCTATCCGTGCACGATCCACTGTTCTCAGCGAAGGCCATCTTCAATAACACACCTGAGTACGTCTCTCGGCATCGGATGCCTTATCAAGCATGCGGGACGTGCAAATTCGCCATCACCTGCTCTGGAGGGTGGGCGTGGCATAAGGATCTCGATCCAAATATGTCATCGCTCATTGCGTCTGGCGATTGTGCTGGTTTGAAGCGCGTGTGGGACTTTGCAGATGAAACCACGGTAGGTAGGTTGGACCGAGCTGGCTATCTCAGACGAACAGAAGCTCGCCGGCGCCAGGGGGCAATGACAAAGAGGCTCGTTACGACTGCTGTGGCCAAGGGCAAGGATGTGCCACTCATTGAGGACAGCGTTGCTGGTAACTACGACAAGTATTTCACTGAGTTCGACCGGGCCAGGCTAGTAGCAATGAAGCCTGGAAAGCTCTTCGAAAAAAGGTGGGTAGAGCGGCTCTTTTTCTACGATGCAATTGGTGCCCAAATCGATGACTATCCGGGCTGGTACGTTGAAGCCGCCGACGAAGGTGGAGAAGAGCTCTATCGGCATATTGTCTATGGCAATTTTCATTTCCTCGAGTTCGACCCGGTCGCCGTTTTCAATGAGATTCGTTACCGCGGCGAATGGTATCTGTCCAAGCTGATGATGCGGACGATTCAGGAGCTTGAGGGTTGTCTGCCAGTTGGAGCGGAAACGATCGGTGGAAGCCACGAGGAGATGATCCAATTTTGTAGCCAGGTGATTCAGATGCGGGAGCGAGCAGCATGACTCCCTCACCACTCACGCTTCATATTCGAATGACAAAGGCCTGCAATGCCGATTGCGGGTATTGCAGCAGCTGGCAGGAATCGCAGTCGACACGAATGCCCGCAAATGACTTCAAGCGCTCTATCGATTTCATATTCCAGGAAGGGTTTCAAAAACTCGGTATTTCTCCGACACATCTCACTGCCCAGTACATCGGCGGAGAGATTTTGACGGTACCTCACGCGGAGCTATTGGAGTGTGTCACCTACTTGCGCGAGATGGCAGCCTCACGTGGGATTCAATTTGTAGATGGTGTCCAGAGTAATCTGATTGGTTCTCCCGCCCGGGCAAAACGACTTTACGATTTGTTTGAAGGCCGGCTTGGTACTTCTGTAGATGACATGAGTGATGTCCGGACCGTTGGCGGTTCGCCAGAAAAGTACCGTCTTATTTGGAAGGAAGCTGATACCGCTCTTCGGCGTGAGCGGAGTGTGCCGGGGGCCGTATATGTCCTTGATGAATCTGGCCTAAACGGCGTAACCCGACAAATGATGCTCTCTGCAAGAGATCAAAGAATGCTGACTCTCCGCCCGCTCTTCCAAGGCGGCACTCCAGGCCAGGTTTTGCAGGGGGCAGAGGCTACAAAGGACGCATTTGTAACAGGTTTCCGCCTATGGTTCATGCGACTACCCATCATCGTAGAGCCTTACTTCTACCTCACTCAGGCACGAGTTCGAACGCTGTCTGGCCAGCAGCAAGCTGTAGGCGCTGCCTGTGCGTTTCAGTCCGACTGCACCAAGCGGTCACTTTCCCTTGAGCCGAATGGAGATCTCTATGTATGCCAAGACATGGCCGATGGCGGAATAGGGAAGCTAGGCAATGCCCTCACAAGCGTTTGGGACGCTGAAATGGTTGCAATGCTCAGTGAGCGGCCGAACCGTCTCGACGACAACTGTCGTTCGTGTCCGTATCTCACTGAATGCCAGGGTGGCTGTATGTTCGAGTCAGCAGCTCAAGGGCGTGGCATGTACGGCAGAAGCCAGCACTGCACAAGTTGGAAGTCTCTGTTCTCACTGATCGATCAAGGCGTCGCCGAGCATGGGTTAGGTGAGGTTGTTGATTGGCTTCATAGAATTGACATGCGGCACGCGAACACCAAATCAGCGGGTCTTGATAGGGCCAACCTGGCCGCAATGGTGGAGGCTGAATTTTGAAGCACCTGAATTCGATTTACAGGGATGGCTTCGCTGTAAGCTCTATCCCTAAGCACATTGCTGACGCTTTTCTGAACGCCGCGAAGGCGGATGATTTCCAGCCCGATAAGCCTGGCAGCCCTGATGTGGTGTCGTGGGAAGAAGATGATCCCTCGCGAAGCCTGTCAGTACCGCTGGACTACCTGGGGCCCATGGAATTGATTGGTCTGGGCAAAGAGACAGAGCACATCCGGGCCCATTTGGGCGACTGGAGCCGGACTAACGTGATGCTCCAGCGTGGTAAGCGTGGAGACTCGATGGGATGGCACCACGACTCCTACGACCCCATGCAGATGGTGGTGATCATCTACCTATCGGATGAAATCTGGACTCCTGAAGACGGCGGGCAGCTGTTGTTGGGTGAGGGTGATATTGACGACAAGGGAGCGCTTGTCGATCCATCAAAGGTTGTCGTGAAAGAAGCTGTGTCGCCCAACCATGGCACAGCCGTATGGCTGATTAACACGAACCCGAGATGGGTTCATAGCGTGTCTGAGATCCTTTGCGACAAGGCGCGCTACACACTGATTGGCCAATTCGGCTATCGAGAGAATGTAATGCGTGCTTACCCGCGCAAGAGATATGGAGATGATTGGCGTTGAGCAGTGTTCACCTCCCGCTAAGGCGGCTTCAATTCAGGGACGCACTAATAACGGCTCCGGTTTCGCTAACGCTTACTGGGGTTGTATTACGTGTTCTTGATGCCTTTGTGGATGGGATTTACGGGTCGCTTCGTCCCGACACAATTGTGATGGGAAATGATCCCCTCGTGGGGATTTGCGCAGCCCTTTCCCTGGCCGACCAAGGCCAACAAGTTGTCGTGCTCCCAGACACACTGGACGCCAAATCATGGCCCAATCCTGACTATGGCGAAAATGCGGTCGCGATCTTCAACTCTTGGGATGAAGCGATCGCCGAGGAAGTTCGCAGTCATTTCCCATCATTACCCTCCGGGGTCTCTATCGCCGAATGCCTTTCATTGCTCTGCAGCGCTTGCATGGCCACTGGCCGGGTCACTTTGATTGATGGTGCGACCTTTCAGACTAGTCACGGACATATTCGTGGTGAGCCAGGTCGTGAAGTGTTGTTTCCGGTACGTCCGGGCGAGCGGGATGCAGCTGGAATCAACCCTGGCTGGAAATACCTATCAAGACGTCTACACCGAACGATCATTAACCACGATGAGATCGAATTCATCAGCGCACGCTCCGTCGTTTTGACAAGCCACCCGTCATCGTTCGTTGACTCAAGCGGGAGTGCATACACGCGCGTTGGCCAAGCAAGATTAAACAAACCCGAGGTGGTTGATAGCGACGGCCGCATCGACGACCTCCGATCAGTATTATTTAAAGGGACGCCCCCATGCAGCCAGGCTTGACCTCAATCGGCGAAACGGGGCGTAGCACATTCCTGTTTCAGATCAACGTCACTCGCCGGTGCCAGTTACGTTGCTCACACTGCTACATTTTGTCCGACAAAAAGGACAAGAGCCCTGACATGAGCGAAACGGAGTTTCTCCATATTGTGGCTGGGATCGTCGAGCACATGCAGGCGGATCATAATTTCGCTCAGCGCTACAACCATGTCGATATCCACGTCATCGGCGGTGAACCCTCGATGCTTGGAGTGCCATTCTATGAAAGCGCATTGCCTAAAGCTAAGGCATTGTTAGCCCTGATCCCACAAGCGGTTTCATTCTCGATTGTGACCAACCTTGTGACAAAAGAGGCGCTCGATGTCGCTCGGCTGTTCGACAAGATTTCGACATCCTATGAGCGGTCGACCAGGTTCACGAAGCGTAGGCAGGAAGAGATCTGGCGAAACAACGTAACCACGCTCATGAATGAATCCCGACAACCAGAAATCTACGGACCCAAAGATTTCGCTGTCACGACTGCGCTAGTTAAGCCTGTTGTCGAAGCCGGCGCCGTTGCGATGATGGAAGAGTTGTACCAATTGGGTTTCACGAAAGTCCATTTCGGGTTCTTCATCCCATCGGGCGATGGGGATCTTAATGCAAAACTCATTCAGCCCAAGCACGCGGCAACCTCAAAGTTCTACATGGAACTGATGGACTGGTACCTGGCCAAGCGTGATCACATCGATGACCTCTGGATCAATCCTTGCGAGTCATGGCTTGAAGCTGTGTTTCGGAACGTCCCCTCGGACGACGTGGTATGTCCAATAGTCGCTGGCGCTCTGGATTTCGACTCTGACGGCCGTACGATCAGCTGTATCGAGAAGGGCGGCACTAACGACTACGTTTCCCACGGCAATGTCTTTGAGACTAGAGAGGTCATTGGAGAGGGCGGTGTTACTGAAGTTGAGTTTACGACATCCGTCCACGATGTTCTCACTTCAAAAAGCTATCTGCGAGAGGTCGCGAAGGCACGGCGATTGCCTGAGATATGTCGTACCTGCGATGAGCGAACGCTGTGCCAGGCAAACTGCGGTGTATTGCATGAGCAGTGGAATCAGAAAGACGAATGCCCGGGCTTCAAGACCTTCATCAAGTACGTGCGACATCTCGTCGAGGAGAAGGGCGTACTTCCAAAATCTGTTCTCGAGCGTGAGCGCGCGATGGGAAATAACCTGATT
Source organism: Pseudomonas sp. ChxA (assembly GCF_030263855.1). Taxonomy (NCBI): domain Bacteria; kingdom Pseudomonadati; phylum Pseudomonadota; class Gammaproteobacteria; order Pseudomonadales; family Pseudomonadaceae; genus Pseudomonas; species Pseudomonas sp. ChxA. The sequence continues at coordinate 109,243 of NZ_JARPMK010000005.1, read as the reverse complement.
GCGGTGGGGTGAAAGTGGACGAGTCTAAACCACCTGGATTTTTCTCGATATTTCCTCTGCTGGCTCGAATCATCTTCCGGGCTGGCAAGAAATTGCTGAGTTTCGAAACCATCGTGGCCCTTGAGAAAAAGCAGGGGCAGGGCAGCGGAGAGCGCACGCCTGAAGAGCTCGAATTCGCGGCCCACCTTGAGTCGACCCCAGTGTACGTGGAGGAAGCGTCCTCGCCGTATTTCAGAAAAGCTGAATCCCTCATTGAGGAATCCAACAAGCTTGGCCAAGGCAGATTCGTTATCAATGAGGAGGTGCTGCGTGCAGTCCGGCAGCGATAGCTTTTCACTCATGGGCCCAGATATTAGGCCAGATACCATTGAAAATGGTTACTTCGTTTTCACCATAATGCCGACGCTGCACTGCCCCTATAACTGCAAACATTGCTATCTGAGTAAGGAGCAGCGAGCAGACAAGAGCGTTATGTCCCTCGATGACCTGCGGGTCATTTGTCGCAAGATTTACGACTATTTCGAGGAGCAGCAGCCGGATCAGAAAACCATCATTGCGTACAACTACGGTGGGGAGCCGACTGCCGCCGGGCCTGAATATTTCGAAGGGTACGTTCAGGTGATGGCTGAAGAATTCCCAGCAGCAGAGGGCTACCAAGTACGTCATGTGATGCTGACCTCAATGCTTGGTGTCGACCTCGATGTTTGGGAACCGCTGTGGAAGAAGCACTGCAATGGCTATGTACAGACCTCATACGATGGCGATATGCGTTCAGGTAACTATGTACGCAAGTGGGAACTCAAGGTTCGGGAGGCGATCAGGCGAGGCCTGAATGTCGGTACCATCAGCGTGGTCAACTCGGACCTCCTGACCCAGGGCCCAAGGCACACTCTGGATAAGCTACGTGAGATGGGAATTCAGGAGTCGGGCTGGCTGCCATTCATGCTCAATGAGCAGAACGACGTGCCAGGCAAATACGATGTACTTGCCCCAACCATGAAAGGCTTCAATGACTTCATGATCGAAATGCTCGACTACTGGTACGAGCTGCAGGAGCGTGGGTTCAATGCTCCTGCGATCGGCGAAGCACACTTTGCCGTGGAAAAGATCAAAGGCAACGCCATGAGCAACATGGCCGGTCAAACACTGTTCCTCCTCCCCGATGGCGACATGGTTCTTCCCAACTACCGTGATGGCTGGAAGGAGTACCTGCACTCATTTGGGAACATCCTTGAGCCGGGGGTGACCTTTCGAGACATCCTCTGTTCGCGTGAGCGGCTTCTTTATCTCCGGCGGCAGATGCGTAGGAACAACAATCCTGAGTGCGCATCATGCGAATTTCGTAACGCATGCCTCCTCGAGTTCGCCAAACCAAACAAGCCTGACGATGAGTGCTTTGGCGCAAAGCGTTTTGTGGCGCATGCCATCAATCGCAACGCTATAAATCCACGCCTCAGTGGCCCCGTTCAACTGTACTAGGAGATACCCGGTGTCTGTGCTCACATCCAGTCATCTTAATGACAAACCCTTGAGGCCAGAGGACGCGACCAACATCACTCTGACCAAAGACAGCCTTGAGGCTGAAGATAACAACGGTCGGTTCGAAATCATGAAGCCCCCGGGTGCTTGGAAAGACTTCTTCGATCGGATGCTCTCCGAGAAGGGGAGAGGCAACAAGCGTAAGGCAGCCAACTTCACCACCCCCTTTAACGGCGAGCGTTACCGCTGCATCTTGGCTGACTCATCCGGCGGCCAGGTCATCACAATGCGCAAGCTCATGAAGTCCATTCCGAGGGTTGATAAAGACCTAGGCTTAGACTGGAACGCTATTCGTCCGCTTCTTGAAGGGTCGGGCTTGACCATCTTTGCTGGCCAGATGTCATCTGGTAAGTCGACCACGATGATCTCAGCTATTGAGCAGTTGGGGCGCAAGCGCGGAAACCTCGGTACGGTTGAGGATCCTATTGAAGTTGAGTTCCAAGGCGGGGGGGTGATTCAGCGTGAAGTAGGTACGCACGTTGATTCGTTCGCAGAAGCGATCCGTGACTTCGTCCGGCAGTATCGCAACACAATTATGGTTGGTGAGATTCGTGACCCAGAAACTGCCGACGCAGCGGTTCTCGCCGCATCCCTCGGTCACAGTGTTGTGGGTACCCTCCATGCGGACAGTGCCATCGATATCCCAACGCGCATGGCTTCGCTGCTCGATCCCAAACTCGCTCGGATCTTGCCATCTGTTCTACGCGGACTTTGGTGGCAGCATGTCTATCGACGCGGTGATGGGAAAAGCAAGCCGCTACCCATTTACGAATCGCTGTATGTAACCAATTCTGTACGTCAGATTATTGCTGACGGCCCAGAGAAGCTGCCTCAGTTGATGAACGAAATGGTTTCTCAGAAACGTGTATCTATGGCCCAGTCGGCGACAGCTTGGGTAAGCAAGAATCAGGCAACACGTGAAGAACTTCGCCAATGGCTTGAGACACGTGGTCGTATCAACGACTCACAACTGGACTACGTTCGGTAATGTATTGATACGCTCTAGCGCCCCTCAGTCAGGGGCGCATCTCGGCGAAGTGTTGTAATTCTGAGGGGATTGCCGGCATACCAAGCAGGTACCCTTGGCACAGGTCAATATTCAAATGCTTGGCCAGTGACAACTCGTCTATAGTCTCAATTCCCTCAAGCACAACCTGCTTACCTCGCCGACGGCAAAGCTTTACCAGACGCTGCACCTCTGCCCGCGCTGACTCAGACACCATGAGCTCCATGGTTGACTCGCGTGAGAGTTTGCAGCCTACAACCGAGTCGCTTAGCAAGAGCGAGCGCTTTGCGTAACCATCACGCACGTCATCGACCATCACTGTCAGCGCCTGTAAACGAAGAGCCTCAAGACGCTTCGCAAGCAGGTGAGCCTCAACGTCTGCAGTTTCAGTCACTTCAAACGTGACCCTGCCCATCACATTCGCTGCAAGGAGGGCCTGCACGGCATCTCCGACGAAGGATGGGTGCGCGATCGACAACTGGCTTGTGTTGATCCAGACAGAAAGCCTCGGCCGGGATTTCAATTGATTGATCACCTGGGCCAGAACCCAGCGGTCGATATCGACAATCGAACCATCAGACTCTGCACGCGCGACAAGCGCAGCTGGCCCCTGAGTCCCAGTGCTGTCAGAAATCCGAAGCAAGGACTCAAAGGCTATTACTGATCTTTGGTCATCCATGACACTGAAGACTGGCTGGTATGCCAGGCTGAATCTTACGGGCACTGATCCCTCATGTGCCCAAGGCGAAGTCTGGGATAACCTCTGGATCGACATATGACGCAACCAAGCATTGAGCGGATACCTTAATAGTGGGATGTCACTACCCCATTTGCCGCATTCCGTTGGAAATGATTCATTTGGTCTGGGCTGGTGGCACTAAAGACCGCCGTTATTCTGGGTGTATCGAAAACGGAGATCTGCCCGAATGAAATTCCTCAGCCACCTCTCAAACATCACAGACGGGACAGTTGTCCTGGCCTCGACAGAGCGTGTCGCGCGACACATTAAGCTACAAGCAGCACTGCTCCAGGCGGTAGGTGGGAAGAAGGCTTGGTTCACCAAGGGGCAGATTATGACCATCACGAAGTGGATTGAGACCACTTGGTTGGAGCTGATGCCCGACGAACAAGCCCTCAACCCTGTTCAGGAGTTGGCCACTGTGAAGTCGGTAATTGACCAGTCGGACCTACTGCCGTCAAACATGATCTCTTCCACGAACGCAGCTCGCCGAGTTGGGGTGGCGTACTCGCAGGTAAACAAGTACCTGATTGGGATGGATAGTGATCGCTTCCGATTCAAAGAAGAGTTTGAGGCTTTCCTCCAATGGAAGACTCAACTCGATAGCGTGTGCGGCGCAAAACAGTATGTGTTCCGTGCTCACCTCCCTACGCTCCTGCTTAAGGCTATCAAGGCTGGCGATGTTCAACCCCCGGAGCGGGTGATTATCGTAGGCATGATGTCCCTGAACCCAGCAGAAAAGGCCGTGTTCGATGCCTTAGAGGCTCTCGGTACTGATGTAATTATCGTCTCAGCAGAGGGGGATAAGACGACCCCGCGTCTTGTGCGCAGCCACAATAATGCGAGCGAAATGCTTGAGGTCGCGCAATGGGTGTCAGATCACCTGCTGCCCTTCGTGGACGCCCCTCATGCTGCACCTTCACTCGCCATCGTCGTACCTGACATCCGTTCCTACAAAGGCCCCTTGCTTGATGCGCTGAGCTTGCATACGAGCCCAGGATCATTAATGCCTGTTGGTCCGGATGGTGAAACACGGGCGCCGTGGGATATTTCCAGTGGTGCAACGCTGGGTAGCCGCCCCATGATCCGTGCGGCTATGGATCTGTTGTCCATCACGCCCGACAAGGCAGATTCCGAGACTTTCAGCCGTGTGCTGCGCTCTCGCTGGATTGCTGGCCATGTGGGCGAGTCTGCGACCCGTGCCCTTCTGGATCTGTGGTTCCGTGACAACCTAGGCCTGAACATGGGTGGCAAGGATTTTCTGCGGGCTATTGGGGCATACAAGGGGGATGCAGTTCCTGATTTCCGAAAGCGCTTTGGTGGACTTCTTGAGAAGTTGGTGTCCGGCGAGCAAAGCCGATATCCATCTGAGTGGGCCGACCATTTTACCGAAGCCCTGAACGATATGGGCTGGCCCGGTCAGAGCGAACTGGACAGTGCCAATTTCCAGACACTTAATGCTTGGGCTGAGGCGCTTGCAATGTTCCGCACACTGGATGCTCAACTCGGGACTGTTCAGTATGAGCGAGCATTCATGTGGCTCAGGGAGGTCGTAGACACACGACAATTCCAGCCCCGTATCAGCCATTTGGCCCCAGTTTCGATCTTGGGCTATGAGGATGCTATCGGCCTCAACTTCGACGCCTTATGGATCGTTGGCGCATCGAACAACGTATTGCCGGGCCGCGCTGAGCCATCACCCTTCATTCCTACCGATCTTCAGATTGATGCGGGGATTTCTGACGCCTCTAGCGAAGGGATGCTGGCATATGCTCAAAGTGTTGTGGGCGCACTCCTCAGCTCTAGCGCTGACGTCACGGTGTCGTGCCCCAGCCATAACGAAAAGGGGGCGGCCATCGGGGCCAGTGAGTTGTTTGGCACGTGGCCCGCAACTGCACCTACCCTGGAAACAAAGGGTGACTTCCTTGATGACCTGATGGGCCAGTTGGATAGGAATAATTACGAGCAAGAGGAGGCCCCAGCTGTCAGCGATATCGAACTAACTGATATCAAGGGTGGAGTTCGCATCTTCAAGGACTATGCAGAGTCCCCATTCTATTCATTCGTGCGCAATCGCCTACGAGCCAACATGTTTCCGCAACCAATCATCGGCCTTGATCCTCGAATCCAAGGGACAATGATCCACCTTGTGCTTGAAAAATTTTGGACTGAGGTGGTGACCTCCAAGGCACTCAAGGCATTCTCGGTTGCCGAGCTCAAAGCCAAGGTCCAGCACCACACTCAGCTGGCTTCCGAGGACCTTCTATACAAGCTGATCTGGCGCTACGGCATGAAGCTGATCATGCTTGAGCAACGTCGTATCGTCGACCTGACCATTGAGTGGTTGGAGCTCGAAAAGAAGCGGGAATTCGAGTTCGAGGTTATCGGCTTTGAAGAACGCCATGACATCGTTGTTGGGCAGGTACCTTTGACGGTAAGCCTTGATCGTCGGGAGCGCATCTTCTTGAACGAAGAGCAAACGGTCTCTCGGAGTGTTGTGTTTGACTACAAGACAGGCCAAGAGATGCGGATGAACAGTCTGAATGCTTCCACCCTCACAGAGCCTCAATTGCCAATCTACGCGACCAAGATCGACCTCAGTGTCGCTTCAGTAGAACCAATCGACGGCATTGTGCTGGCTCAGGTGAATCAAAAGTCTCTCGGTTTTCATGCTCGCTCAAACTTTTCGGCCAATCTCGTCGAAGGGAAGAAGGCCAGACAAGAGGACGTCGATACCTCGGACAAATGGGAAGCTCAGAAAGATGCATGGAACCGGCAGTTGGATTCTATGAGTGCTGGCTTCATCCGTGGCGAAGCGACTCTGGACCTATGTGGAAAGGGGTTTCCAATCGGCTACGAGTACATTGCGCCTATCGCACGATAAGCGTCAGTCGGGCTCCCAATGCATAGCGAAGGGGAGCCCATAGCTTAAAACATTCCGCATGCGAAAACTTTTAGTCCAATCCCGGGTTTACCGACCTGCGTCCTGAAAGATTACTTTGGCGGCTGGTGGCACGCGGGGGCGACGTTATTCTGGGTGTATCTGAATTGGAGCTGACCACATGACTGCATTCGTACCCTTCGCCGCTCTGCCGCACCTGGACCCTATTTTTGCTGGAATCCGAGGTCTCAGCATTGCAGATGCCGAAGCGCGCGCCCTGGCTATCGACCCTCGCCGCTCGCTACTGTTACTGGCCCCGGCCGGATCAGGTAAAACGTCTACCTTGCAAATGCGCTTGCTTTCCTGCCTGACAGTCGTGGAGCGCCCTGAGGAAGTGCTGGCTATCACATTCACCAACATGGCTGCTGCTGAAATTGTAGAGCGTGTTATTGGTGCGTTGCAGCAGGCAGCGACTGGCATTGAGCCTGAATTGGCCCATGAGCTCCCGCAATACCGTCTGGCTCGTTTGGTGCTAGATCGAGATAAGGAAATGGGTTGGAACCTTCTCTTGAACCCTAGCCGTCTGCGCATTATGACCTTCGATAGCTTTTGCGCTTCACTGGCAAGCAAAACTCCAATCATGTCCGGGCTGGGTGGCGGTAAAACTACCGACGATGCTTCGCTCATCTATCGTCAAGCGATTCTCGAAACCCTCAAGTCCGTTAACGACAACGACATTCCTGAGTCTCTCTCTAACGCGCTTGAGGCGGTATTGTCTTTCGCTAAAAACCGATTTGAAGCTTTGGTTCCACTGTTCGAAAACCTACTAATGAAACGCGATCAGTGGGCCGGCCGTATCATGGCACTGGACACTATTGAAATGCAGGAAGCGGTCAGCTCAGTTGTTCTGCATGCTGCCCAACAAGCTATTTCACTGATCCCAGGATCTGATCTCGAACGTGCAATGACTTGCCTTAAATCTGCCTCCGGTGCCCTTGATGGTTTCGAGTGGGCTGCGGAAATGCCCGCTGCCATTGCGAGTGCGAAAACGCTCGAATATTTCGGGCAATTTGCCTCCTACATGCTGACTAGTACCGGCACGCTCCGGGCGAAAGTAACCGTAGCCAACGGATTCCCAGCTAAGCATTTCTGCACAGTTGAGATGAATGGAATTCTGGCTGACCTCAAGGTTAACCCTCATTCTCAAGAATATGCTCAGGCCCTAGCCACACTTGCAACCCTGCCAGAACTTCAATACCCAGCTCGTTCAGCAAAAATGGTCGAGCACTTCACGGTAATTCTTCGGTATCTGTTGGCCAATCTGACGCTGGCAATGGAAGGGACAAACTCACTGGACTTCCCTGAAATCGCTCAGCGCGCCATTCAAGCTCTCGGCGCTGGTGAGACTGTCGGCGACGCCTTGCTCGAAGAAGACCGTATTCTGCATATCATGGTTGATGAATTCCAAGACACCAACCAGGCCCAATACGACCTATTGAAACTGCTGGTAGAGAACTGGGAGCCGGCCGACAATCGTTCTATCGCTTATGTCGGCGATGGCTTTCAGTCGATCTATCTTTTCCGTGGCGCTGACCTGAATCTGTTCACATCAGTTGTCGAGGCGAAAGCTTTCGGGCCCAAGCAAATGGATATTCTCCGGTTGACTGTCAACTTTCGGTCCTTGCCGGGCGTCGTTGAGTGGAATAACGCGACCTATGCCGAGGTCTTCAAAGACTCAGCTTATGAGTTCGTCCCATCGGTAGCGTTCCGGAAAGGCGATGGCGGTGTGAGCGTACACCCCGTGGCCACAGGTCAAATCGGTGAAGCCGAAGAAGTTACAAAGGTTGTTCAGGAAGCCCTTTCAAAAGACCCTTCAAAGTCGATCGCAATCCTAGTACGTGGTCGCTCGCACCTGAAACACATTCTGCCGATGTTAAAAGAGGCTGGAATTGAGGTTCGCGGTAAGGATATTGATCCCATTGGAGAGGCTGCCCCTGTCTCTGAAGTGATTTCACTGATTCGTTCACTCTGGCATTCCGCTGATCGAGCTTCGTGGATCGCACTGTTACGGGCAGCGTTCGTTGGTCTTAGCTGGGCAGACTGTTTGACTGTCGCCCGGGGGCATAACGTCATTGAGAATGCTCTACGCGACGAAGGCGTGCAGGCTCAATTGTCTTCCGAAGGACTGACCCGAGTGTTGAGGCTCTTGGAGGTTCTGGACGGAGTGAAGCGCTCCAGTCGTGGTTCAGAGCTGGGTTGGGCTGTTAAATCAGCCTGGATCGCCTTGGGCGGACCTGCAACGGTAAATACTGGCGAGATGGACGATGTGGAAACCATCTTCAAGCTACTCACTTCACACACGGAGTCAGGTGACCTTATTGACCCTCAGGCCTTTTTCCGCGCGATTGACAAAGCATATGCAAGCCCAAAAGCTGGCGCGGTAACAGTCATGACTTGCCACGGCTCCAAAGGCCTGGAATACGACATTGTGTTGATTCCTGGCTTAAACAAAGGCGGGGCTAAAGATGATGCGCCTCTGTTCTACTTCCGCCAGATGGATGGTGTCTTTTCCGTCGTTCCTAACCTCGGAGACTTGGACACTACCACCCCTGATAGTCGTCTATTCAAATTCGTTGGCCGCATGGTTCGCAAGGATATTTCTGATGAAGTATGTCGGGCGGCGTACGTGGGGACGACTCGGGCCAAAGAAGATTGCCACCTTTTCGTATGCGTCGACCGTTTCCCTGCTGCCGAGGGTGAGGTCCAGAAAGAGAAGGAAATCAAGCCAGCAGCAGGTTCGTTGGCTGAGTGCTTGTGGTCGGCTATTGGAGCCCAAGTGAAAGCGGTCGCCCCGGCATTCCCTATTGTTGCAGTTACGGATTCTGGGGTTCCCTCTAAGGCACGCCTGGCTCCCAGCTACAAAGTCGAATTGCCTAAAACGGTCTTTGTTCCGGCTGCAAGCAATGACCAAGTACCCACTGAAAATGAACTGAACGATGAATTGCGGGAGGAGGAGGGGAGCGACTATCGCGCCAAGACCATCGGTATCGTCTACCACTGGTTTGTAGAGCAGATCGGTAAGCAGGGTATCGAACTCTGGGATGAAGCTCGCGTGCGTACAAAGGCTCAGGCTATCGCATCGATGCTTCGTCGTGAAGGCTTCCCTGCTGCTGAGGTTCCTCAGGCGGTTGCTCGCATCCTCCGGCTGCTGTCCAATACCGTAAACAGTATTCATGGGCAATGGATCTTGAAGAAGCGTCCGGGCAGTGGCCATGAGGTGCAGGTCAGTGCATACCGTAACGGACGTTGGGTTCACCGCTTCCTGGATCGACCTTTTGAAGATGATGGGGTTTACTGGATCAGCGACTACAAAACTCCGGACTGCCCGGAGGGTATGTCCGAAGACGCTTTTGTTGCGCGGGAGGTTGAGCGGTACCGGCCGAAAATGGATGAGTACGAGCGTGCTGTGAAAGATGCCGGTATCACCATCCCTGTTAAAAAGGTGCTGTATTTCCCAGCATTCGACCGGCTTGCAGAGGTTGCCTAAGCCTAACGAGGGAACCTGATTTTCGGGTTCTTGACTGTGATGCCCATTCGCTTATGCAGAGGCCTTGAATCTTGCGGCTTTCTGTTCTTGAGTGAAATGGGTACCTCAGTCCTGATGGAAACCAAAGCTCGAAATAGCTGCTCATCGAACGGGATCTGCACACACTCATCTCTAAAGCTCAGCAGCCCAACCACATTCGATTCTTTGAATGCCTCCCGAGCAAGGCCGATATACAGCATCACCTGGTAGTATTCCCGGCGTCGTACGAACCCCTTGTACATTCGGTTTTTGAATTCACCGATTACAATTTGCCCTGTACGATTTCCGCGGAAAATGGCATCCGGTTCACCTGCTACGCCGAGTGCGCTGAGCCGTTTTCGTGGATGCCCCTTGCCTAGGTCAGTCCCTACAATTACCCACTGAGTTGCAGGCAGCGAAAACTGCTTGTAAATATCGAGTGGTGCCTTGGCTTTGAGGGCCAGATACAGCGACAGGGCCGCTACAATAATTCCAAGAATGATCAGCATGTCAGAATGTAATCACCTTAAAGTAGAGCAGGGCGGCGATGGCTACCAACACAATGGCAATAAATCCGCCTTTGCTTGGCCCCGCGCCGATCCGGCCATGCGCTGCGGTACCCATTTTGGCTAAACGTTGGTTGTATGCCCCACCACCGGCCCCAACGAACTTGCGCGGATCCTCTGCATAAGCGGCGATCTTGCTAACAGCTACGTTCGTACTGCGGCGCATGCCGAAACCTCAGATTGTGATTGAAAGAAAAAGGTCTTGTACCCATCAAACTTCAGCAACCCTTCCTCTTCCAATGCTTTGAACGCGCGACTGCCCGACCGCCTCTCGACCCCCGCAAGGGTTCTTATTTCATCTTTGCTGGCATGGACCTCTATACCGCGGGCCGTGGGGCGTGAGTCGGGATGCTCAACCAGCATGGTAATCACCCGCTTGATGCGATCAAGGTCCTTGGCAAATAGGTACTGCGCAGCCTGGGAATGCTTGGTCATCAAGTTCAGTTCAGCGGCCATGAGAACAGTCTCGCTGTAGCTGTTCGCTTTCATGAACTCATCGTATTTTGACTTTGAGACAGCGAGTAGGAAGGTATGGCTTCGAGTCTCGTAGCCAAACCGTACCTGCTTAGGTTGAAGTGGCCAGATTATGTCACCCTTCCGAAGGGCGTCTACGAAGATCCCCTTGCCCTGGACATCTGGCGAAAGTGCATAGGCAACCACGCAGCCTTGAAGGACGATGAAGAAATTCCCTCGGTCGATGTCCAGTTGAGTCTTTGGCGGGAGGTCAATCAATGTCCCGTAATGGTTGCCATGGATGAGCCAACTGGCCCACGTTCCCTTTTGAGGGCTTGTTTTGAACCAGTCAGGTTCGGGCGTTTCGAGGACGGCAATGTTTGGGTGTTTCATGGCGTGTGAGAAACCGTTTGCCATTATTGAGCTTCCTTCAAGTCGTATTGGCTCTGGTACGACTCGATCTTGATGTTGACAGTCGCCGGCAGTGGTAACGCCACGAGCGACATGATGGATTCCGAGGTTGGAGATTCAACCAGGAGGACATTCCTGATTCGTTTGGCTTTGGCGCAGTAAAGACCGCGGGAGCCATTGGACAGGGCTTCTCGGAGAATGATGTGACGTCTGCGTACAGTCGGAAGCGCGAGAGGGCCTCGCACCTTCACCCCTTGCGTGCGGCGCAGGGCAGTTTTAATCGTTTTGGCAGTTTGCAGGACGATAGGGTGGTCCAGCCCATCGATGACGATGTAGAAGCTGGCGGAGGAAAAATTCGAGCGCATGGTCCTGGGATCTGCAAGATCCCAGGCTTGGGCAGATTTCGCTTCGCTGTACATTGGACGGGGCCCTTGAAATATCTCATGCCCTAATAGTGGAAAGAGACAGCCCCATTTCAGCGACTTTGACCGATATTATTTGTTCAGATCTGCAATTTTCTGATGATGATAGAGGGCGCTTGCGAAGGATCGCTGCGCTTTCCTTAGGCGCAGTGCATCAAACAGCCCCGGGTCTCGGCGGACTCGGATTGTGTGCGGCCCAGTGAGAACCCCAAGGATCTTGTCGTAAAGAGCCATTATCTGGGGATTGGCGAGCTGGTTCACCATAGGGAGTGACTGTTCATGTGCAGAGACGGCCTGACTGATGACCTGTTGCTTCCAAAGCTTATAGTCGAGGATCACTTAATTGCTCCCTTGGGTTTTGACTTCCTGCGGGCCTGGTGCATAAAGACCAGATGCATCCCACCAAAAAACCACACAGCTATGAATGTGGTTGAGAACGAAAGTAGACCAACCTTGGCGACGTTGAGGGAATGACTAGGGAATTTTTCATCGAAAACCGCCCGATGTAGGGTGTCGTTTTTGTAAGCAGTGATGATCACCTTCTGGCTTGCGCTAACCCCCCTCAGGACGGTATCGGATTCGTTATCGGTAGCAGGGAAGACCTCTAGCCATCCGGTAACACTCATTTTTGAGCTTTCGATCGACTCTAGGATACCTTGAGCAGAAGGTGCAGCCAAAACCTCAGCTGGGATTTCATTTCCCACCCATTGAAAGCATTTGATGGGTAGACGCTCACATTCATACTTGAACCGACCCGGATAGGTCGCCGTCAGTTCCTCTTGGTAACGCATCCTTTCTGTCAGCAATTCGCCCTGGATGTAGTAAGCGAAGAGATAGTGGATGCAGCACAAGAAGGTGGTGTAGGCCACAAGGAAGAATGTGATGTGAATTCGCATGAAACTGCGGAACCCACGCTGGGCGATGAACCGCAAAATCAAGCTCGTAAAAACGAGAGCCAGTGTGTAGACGTCTCCGCGTTGGCGCTCTTCGCCGGTGGGTACGTGACCGACCATCCAGCAAATTCCTTCGTACCCCAGGTTAAGAAAATTGACCTCTTCTTGGAATAGTGAAACTGCGGCAATTGCCGCGAGCCACCCCAAGGTCATTTCACGGCGGAAATGAGCATAGATACCAGTCCATAAGCTCAGAAATAGAACGTAGACGCCAAGATCCTCGAGCACTTTCAGGAAAGTGATTTGTTCGCCGTCAGGTGTGGCGAATGTGAGAGTCACACACACAGCCAAGTAAACAAAAAGGAACACCGGGATCTGAAGTTGCCAGGGTATTCGGGACTCGAGCACACCAGCACCTCGGGGCCAAATTGAAGCTGTGCTAGGGAGGAATTTCATAAGGGGGTTTTGAATAGCCGTTGAATATGTTGTGACGATACTATTCAGTTCCTTGAAGGTGACCAGCCAAAAAGGGGTCTCGGATTTCTGTAACGGCGCTCTGAACAGATCCGCACAACTAGCTATAGGAAACAAAGGATGAATGCGTCCAGCCGACGGCACACGCGGTACGTGATCTCTGAAGGAGCGCTGCTCTCTCAAAAAATCAAAGGAAAGGGTTTGGTAGCAGGGCTCCTGGGTTGGGCCGATTGCCGGGTGCGAGATTTATCGATCGCGGGCGCTATGATCCTGACAGAAAAGAAGAAAGGAATCGGAGATGCTATCTCGATGAAGCTGATCCAGCGGAATGGTGACGAGCTTCAATTCGAAGGGAGGGTGGTGAACTGCGGTACTGATCATCGAAGCGGAAATTTCCAGCTTGGGATTGCCCTGTCCGAACAAGCTCCGGAATCTCGTGAACATATTTTTCTTCACAGTCTGGGCGAGTCCTTCCCCGAAGCGCGCTGACCCGATAGCAGTGACTGCTTGGTTGTGATACGACAAGGCCCGCCCATTTGCATGGACGGGCCTTGAATAAGTCGAGGAGAAGCAACGGCACCCATAGGCATTTGGATGTAGAAGGGGGTGACTTAGGAGTTAGGAGGTCTAAAGCCTATGCTTTCCTCAAGAAACTGTGTCAAAAACTGGCATGGGGGAGTGAACCCCATTCCGCACATTCTGTACGAACGACCGGGCTTTGTGAAGATGAAGGCCGTGAATTTGCGATAAATTGACACCTATGCAGCGGTCTCAGAAATCTCGCAAAGCGGCGAAAATCTGGAAAAGCTTTCTATCTCAAGTGTCTTCGACCCTCTCGCCGCCCATCGGTTCAAAAAAAACCAGGATTTTTCTTTTCTTGTCTCCGGCCCGAGTGGACTGGTAATGCTCTATTTCAGGGCGTGTAGCTTCCTGTTGCGGGAATTCTACACCTCCCTTTTACGACAATTCTGTCAACTTGGTTGTGATTCTTGGCAATAACAGACGCGCTAATTTAGGACGCGTCTGGGAATGAGAGAGCTCAACCAACGGCAGGCTTGCCGAATATCCGTTTGAATAGCGTAGCTCCTTGTGCCTGGGCTTGGGTTTCCGGCACGAGCTGGACGATGCTGAAGATTACTCCTGTGTCGTTCGAATGATAGGCGAGTTGCAGGTTGTTCTTCTTGAGGCCAATGAATGGAGCTGAAGCAACTAGCGATTGATCCATTTGCTCATGGCCCGTAGCAACCATTGTAGGGTCGAAGCCAAATATGACACGACTATCAAATTTGTCCCAAAGCATCGGGTCTGGATGAGAGATGGTTAGAACGACGTTGATGCCTACGCTACTGGCAAGCTTCAAACCGGCAGTGACCGATTCCTCATCCCTCGCGACCGATACCCGGTCGATGATGAGGGTGCGTCCACGCACAGCTCCCTCGTTAAGGGCAGAATAATGAGCGGAGACTAGCTGCTCGAGCGTGTAGGTACGACTTGGTAAAATCGTCACCGCCAAGTGGTGGTCTGGATGCTTCTGACGTTCACCCAGGATGAACGAACTGTGATCTTCAGAAAGCGACTTTCTGAAGACATCATGGCCGCGGCTGTAACGGTTCAGATAGTTGTCGCCATCGTGTGTGGCTCGCACTACGGCAACGAACAGGTCATCAAGGCGGTTCAGGCAAATCTCTTGGTCGATCCATTGAGAGATGTGCAGGGGCTCGGTATGGATGATTAGGGTATGGCCGGCATAATCACGTCCCAGTAAATATTGGGAGGGTGGCATGAAACCAGTGCGAGCCTTGAATCTCGCCATTTCCTCCGCTGATTGAGAGGTTGGATCTATCTTATCTTGCCTTGCGTATGCCTTCAGCGCTTCAAAATTGCTAAACCCCCACATGGTTGCAATGAGCGTTCCCTGAGGGTGCCCTTTACGAATGTCGGGTAACGTATTCTTGAGGGGATCCATGTTCATGGCCATTCGCAAGAACTCCATCATCTGGAGGCTTCGATCGGAAATGGCTCTTATCTGATCAGGGGTCTTGATCATCTGCAGGCCATTGATTGGCTCTTCGAGTTCACCAGTTTTAGCGTTCAGACGGTTGTACCCGTAGGCACGCGCAACGATCACATTTGCCGCTTCAGCATTAATGCCCAAGGCCATTTTCTTGACCAAACGTTCAGATTGCTCTTTGTACATGCTCACGAGTCCAGAAGGTTGGTGATGGGCTGGTGGCGCTCTACGAATCCAACGTAGGCCGCGTAGAGGGCTTTGTCGGACTTCTCGCTAAGCGAGGATGCCAGTAAGCGGTAAGCGCGGCGAAGATCTGGTTTGATGTCAGTCATGCCATGCTCGACGATCTTGACGAGCTCTATAGTGGCTTTAACGTAACCGGCAGAAGCAGCTCGCTCGATGTATTGGATGCCCTTAACTGGATCGGCCCCTGCGCGTTGTTTGAGGACGTGGGACATTCCGTAGGTGAATAGGGCGTCGGTCGATGCAGGTTTAGCAATGCAGGCGAGCCGGAGCCAGTGGTCAGCGCGGGTTATGTCAGTGTCTACACCGATGCCTTGATTGAGACACCTCGCCACTTGGAACATTGCTTTGCCATCTCCATTTTCAGCAAGCTCAAGCATGTCTCGATATGCGTTCGCTCGGTTTCGCTCATCGCAGGAGACCAGATCTCGAGTGAGACTGGCCAGGCGGAGACTGGTGGTTTGGTCAGTGGACTGCATTCTGATTATTGCCTTATTCATCAATTGAGGCAGGAAATGAATCGCTTTCGGCTTTCTGTACCAAAGGCCCAAAGACGCGATAGTTCTCGAGATACTGATAGAGGTTCATTTTCTTGATGTACGGTTCTTTCTCGAGTAGTTCGCGGCCGGCAGATTTGCGTCGTGCCGTGACTACGTCGTAGCTAAGTAGCGGTTTAATTGTGGGTGCAAACTTGCATACATCGATGTCGTAAACGAAGGGCACGGAAGAGATGATCTGGCGCACCGGCGTATCACCGTCACGAACCCGTGCTCGGATGTGGGGTTTGACTGGTCTCCGAATAGCGACCTGTTCATTGCCTAGCTTCCGTAAGAGATCAATAGCGGTCAGCAAGCCCTCTTCAATTGATCCCTCAGGAGCGTCGGACATGGTAGGACGTCGGTCGTGAAGCTCATCTAAGAGGTCTTCCCACTCTTTCACTAAATCTGAAGCCACATGCCTTGATCCGGATGTGCCGGTATCAGTCCAGTAGAAATTAATGGTCTGAGGGTTCATCAGCACCGGGGTGCAACGCATTGCCTGCTTTGGCGATATGGCCTCAAACTTAATCCAAACCTTCCGGCGATCGTTAGATTTCTTGATCTTGCCGATTAGCATTTCCAGCTTGCTGCGCAGATCATTCGTTTCGATGATTTTGGCAATCACTTCCCCAGGCAGCGCAACTACCCCTGGACTCCTCAAGGTTTCCTTCGCGTTCTGAGTTTCCTTCATCGTGATGCAAGTGAGGACGTCTATAGCTGCGTCGACCGCGTCGCTACCTTCAAGCCTCCTCACCGGGATAGGCGCAGCTTCGTCTACTTCTGGCTCTTGTCGAAACTCCATCTCAAAAATCGCATCGACTCTCAATCGGTGTCGTGAGTCATTGAGCATTCTGACCAGTACCTTGAGCTCGGCCTCAAGCTGTTTGACCACTGCGATTGCTTCACTGATAGCGCTGAGGTGGAGTTCCATAGAGATGTCCACTGCGTGAGCCCACACATCACTTTAACGGGCGTTGGATTTTCGACTAGGCGTTTTGAATTGGATTCTATTATGGCGCGGGTACACTCTGGCACATAACCAAATTGGGGTATCCGAATCTTGTCTCTGGCAAAAACCTTTGAATCTGCAGTGAACCTGGGCGCTCTTACTGAAGCCTGGTTGCGCACAATCAAGCCTCTGCTGAAGACCCAACTTTTCGAACTCGGGGTGAAGGCCAAGCTCAACAACGCTGCCTCGGTAATGGCCCCGGGAGCTTTAGTCGCGAATGTCGTTCGTCAATCAGGTATCAGCTGGAGCGAGAAGCCAATTCGTGTCCTCCTGCTGGGATCAGATCCTCTCATAAGATTCGATAAGTCCAAGTGGGCTAGCTTGGCTGGCGAATTTCTTGGAGCTCCAGGAGCTGTGGAGATCATCTATACCCTGGACGAGAATGCGGACTCCGAATTCTCAAAGCTTGCGACAGCGCTCAACCTTCCCGCATGTAGCGTATTGACCCACGGCGAAGCAGTCGAGAGCGGCTTTTCGAAGGTCGACTTGGCAATATGGGTTCACCCTGCCGCAGAGTCGGCAGACGAGGCTGAGGCTCTGAATACCTCCACTGCGATGTCGCTGTCCACCAAGCAAGGTGTTCCTGTTTATTCGGCCTCATTTAACGAGGTCGACCTCCACACACAGAATTTCCTGATTCAACATCACTCTGTGCAGTTGCAGCCACTTGGCGGTCCGATTACTCGCGGGGCCCCATCCATCAACCGATACGGCATTTCTACCTTCGGTTTAGGGGTAGAGGGTGGATGGGGTGCAATATTGGCAAAAGTTGAGCCGGCGCAGCAGCTCGGCGATCCCTGCGAGGCCGCTCTCGTACGCACGGCGATGAGACTCGTATGTGCTGAAGGAGCACTCCATACGTCATGGAGCCTGGGCCAGCGCATAAACGGTGTAGCCTTCAACCGGATCATCCCGTTGGGATTGCTTGGCAACATGGCCATCGACCCTTCAACTGGTCATGTCTTCCAAAAAAATGAAGACTCACGTGATCTCCGCGTTGTCGGCCATCTATGGGACAGCGAGCTTAGGCTGATGCCGAGCTCCAAGCGTGAGCTGTTGCTGTGGGCATGTCGAATTAAGCTGGCATTTCAAACAGAGCTGCCAAAAGAAGATGCCAGGCGCAAAGAGGCAATAGCCTCCCTTGAGCAGGGTTTTAATGACGGAATTGTCGAAGCTGCTGTAGCGCTGGCTCGGTGCTATGAGTCATCAAAAGCTGATGGAAGCGATGTAACGGCACATCTTTGGCAAAGCAAGGCTGGGGCCCTGCACCCATTGAGCTCTTACGGCTTGGCCTATGAGGCTTTGGGAGCTGGAGACTTAGCCGCCGTTGAGCGATATCTGCGAATCGCTGTCGAGTTCGGATACCCGATTGCGATGACAGACCTCGGGAAGATGCTCTGTGACAGTAAGCGAGTAGACGAGGGTCTGGCTCTCTTGAACGAAGCCGCCTCTCGCAAGGATCCTGAAGCCAATTACGAGCTTGGAGAATTGTCTGCCAAAGGTGGTGACCTGCAAGGCGCCCTGGAATTCCTTCGCGCGGCATGGATCTATGGTCATGTCGACGCAGCAGCCCTTGCGCGGCAAGTAGCCGATTACATGCTTGAGCACGGAATTGGGAAACGCTCGTTAATCAAGCGCGAAGCGAAGGAAATCGCTGCATTTCAAAAGAAGCTCGACACCCGCTTGGTGGCAAATGCTACTTAGGATTCGACTGAGTGCTTCAAATTGGGCTGGAAGAATCGCTATATCAGCGATCCTCGCTTGGATGCCTTTACATTCTGTGGCATCAACGGTTCCAGTTGTGGATTCCAAGTTGGTCACTTACGGAGTGTCCGGGCAAACCATCGATCAAATTCAACGATCGATTGCAGAGCATACACCCAGTCGAAACGGGGGCTCCTACTACGCCGGCGTCACGATATGGAATCTCTCAGCATCCTATGACCTGATTCCCTCCCCACATGGCTGCCTACTCGATAACGGGCAGGTGTTCTTGAAAATCAGGATTCACCTACCTGTTCTGGAATCGATTCCCAAATCCCCAGGTGTTGAGCAAGAGTGGCGGCGGTTTTACAGCGCCCTCAATGCTCATGAAGCATTGCATGCGCAAAACGCCTACCGGGCCGCCACCACGCTACTGGCAAAAATAAACGGGACACGCACTGATGTGCCCTGTTCTCGCGCCAAGGTGATCGCTGAGAAGGCTACGGCCGCGCTGATAGAACGGATTTCTGCCTACGACAAAGATCTAGACATTCAAACCCGTCACGGAACTACGCAGGGCGCTTATTTGAACCCCGTTGTCAGATGACCCCCCCCACAGAATATGAAGCCTAACTGCCTGGAGCATAACCTTTGAAGAAAACGTTATTGATGTCTGCTTTGTTGGTGTTGGCTACTGCTATATCAGGGGTTGCCGCAGCCGCAGACGCTCGTGTTGGAACCTGGAATACAATGCGTCTGGGCAACGGTGACCAGAAAAGTTACCCAGCTTTAGCAGCAGTCGCCGCCAATGTTGACGTCCTGGCCGTTCAGGAGGTGATGAATGATGAGGGCATCCAATACCTAAAACTGGCACTGGAGCAACGGACACGTGAAAAGTGGAGCTCGCTGTGCTCAAGCCCTGTAGGCTCGCGCAGTTATAAGGAGCAGTATTGCTTTCTTAGCCGCGATTCGGCAGTTCAATATGAAGACGGCGCCGTAAGCTTTTTGGATCGTAAGCATGTGTTCATGCGAGAGCCCTATAGCGCGCGCTTTAAGTCCCTCAGTGACGGCAATACCTTCGCCTTGGCCACCGTACATATCATTTACGGCAAGTCAGCCGCTGACAGAACCCCAGAGCTGAAAGAGCTCGGTAATTACTGGGAATGGCTCGAGCAGGTATACCCAGGAGAGCCCATCATGCTGATGGGTGATTTCAACATGCCCCCTTCGGACCCTGCGTTCGAGTCCCTTCGAGCACGTGCTATCCCAATGGTTACAGACGGCGCAAGCACGTTGTCGAACACAAGCGGTCGGTTTGCCAATCTGTACGACAATGTGTTTGCCAACCAGTCAGCGCGATCGATGATGTCCGGTGTTGGGATCGTCAATTACCCTGCGATGCTCAAGGTAAGCCATGAGGATGGGCGGCGCGCCGTGAGCGATCATGCGCCAGTGTTCTTCCAGCTTGGGAAGGCTAGGCTGGGGAGTGCTGTCCAGATGGCTTATCCTCAAGGACCCGCTCAGCTGATGCACCAGGTAGTGAATGCTCCGGCTCGTAATGACTCTGTCTTCACTCCTCTCGCATCGACCGGGCTTGGTGCCCTTTCTACCGCTTCGAATACTCAGGTCGGGAGCGTGCACGGTAATAAGAGCTCCCATATCTACCACCTTTCCAGCGGTTGCCCGTCCTACGGAATGATCTCGGAGAAGAATCTGGTGGTATTTGCTAGTGAAGCCGAAGCGATTACGAGCAACTACAGGAAGGCGGGTAATTGCAAGTAAGGTAAGCAAACGGCATCTTGTCATGAATGACGGTAAATATAAAATGAGAGACCCAATGAAAGCCACAATGCAGCAGGCAACCGAACACAATCAAAACGTACTGAATGTCCTAACTGAACTTCTTAGTGTACTTCGCGATGCAGATGCCATTATCGGTCGTGACGAAGAAATTTTAGCTTTCGACAGTCACCGCACCCTAGCGGCAATTCATGGTGACATACACTCTGTTTTTGGCTCGCTAAGTTTGATTGCGGGAGGTGAATATTCTGGCGGGTGGAACGTGTTCTCTCAAACCCAACAGAATAAGGACTTCTTTCTGCTCAATATTCGCTCCCTGCTCCGTGAATCGGACTTCAATAACGGCTTCCCGCTGATCACAGATGTTTGCACCCTGATCGAAGGGTTGCCGTGTATGCCACCCGAATACGCTTTGAAGGTCAAAATCGCTCACGATAAAATCTCTCATGCGATGAGAAGTTTTCGCTCGAAAAACAGTGGAGAGATTGAGGCGGCGATTTTTGACCACGAATGACCACGGAAACAGTCCTGACTGTTGCAAACAAAAACGAGCCATGCGATCTGTTGGCAGCAAACAACATCGTTCGACACAAGACAACTTATTGCGACACTCGGCATTATAGATTGACACAAAAACGCTGATGAATCGCCCTCTGGAGCAGAGCAACAGCCTGCAGCGCCCGGAATCACTGGTAGGTTGTGTCAAACTATGTTGTCGTTGCTGTCCGGGTTGATACGTGAGTGGTCAGTGATTTAGGGGCTTTGTGTCAATCTATGTTGATGCCACCCAGTGAACCCGCAAAGCGCGGTCAACGCCCGCTTCACATGCGAAGGCATTGTGCTGGACGAAATCGTCGCCCGAATCGGTTTGAAGATGCGCAGCAGTGAAATCGTATGTTTAACTGACAACACCGTGTGGTGAAAAGCCTAAGGTGGCGCAGTGCAGATGTATCGCCACAGCGATGGCGGGATACCCAGCGTTGTTTGAATACGAGGCCACCGTCATGACGCAATTCATAGCTACTGAACACAAATTGGCTCGCCTATGGGTCGAGGTCTGCGGCAAGAGCTTGGGCATCGAGCGTGCTGAGGCCGCAGCCATGTATGCAAATCTGTGCGGTTTCCGAACTTGGGATGCAGTTACCAGTGCGATAGGGAACAAGCAGCCCAGTGTTCCAGACGAGCAACTAGAAGTACCCGAGTTGATGGCTCGACGGGATAGCTACATTGCTGTGATGGTTGATGTCTTTGCGATAAACCCATCGATGGCCGTCCACCTGGCCGCGAACCTCAGTCCCTCCAGCGGCAAAATGCCTAAGACTATATCAATCAACCGAAGTACTTTGCATTCTCCGCCTGAAGATGAAGGTTTGAGCCTCTATGTGCCGGGCTTTGATGATCCTCGGGTAGCAAACGCAATGCTCAAGGATTTGCTAGGTGGTGCGCCAGGCCTCGAAGGCTGCAATCTGGATAACTTAACCGACCGCCTGCGCATTTCTCATCCGGTTGAACCGGGGGATTTCTGGGACTTTTACAGCGATCAGGGCTTCGACCTGATCGAAGATACCTTTGTCGAAGATTATGAATACGGTGGACCATCGTTCTTCATGCCGTGTAGCCCTGAAATATCCGATAGCGAAAAGGTACCGGTCTTCCTGACCAGCCTTGCTTACACGCCGCTAGATCATCATGACCAGATGGCAGATGAGGTTCGTCGAGTGATGCTTGAGAGCGCCAAAGCGATCACTGGTGCGGATACCCTGCTCCTCTGCTGGGGACATTTGCAGCAAAAAGAAATTGGGGGCAAGCGGTTCACCTACGCTGGCCAGATTCATCATGAGGGGACTTGGCGCGATCTGCTCCTGAACAGATCGCTGGACTCATTCGACAAGTTGCTTCGTGCAACAACTGCTCTACAGGACATTAATGAGCCAGGGCCAGAGTTTCAGGACAGCGGCTCGGAATGCATGATTCGCTTCTTTATGGTGCAGACCCAGTGCGAGTCTAGCGCGGAGTTCTTCCAAAAATACATTGTGAACAGCATCGGCAACCCCAGCGGATGGTCAATTGGGATTATTACTAGCAAGTCCGAGTAGACATCAAGAAAATCGCATGAGGAACACCCAAGCCCCGCCTAACCCGTGGGGCCGTTGCCGTAGGGGCGGCGTGATTTTCGCTCCCAGGATCGATCGTGAATATCAAATACTGGGGGCTATCGGCCGTGTTCTCGTTGCCTCGCAACTCGGCGATGGCATCAAGGTAACCGTACAGTTTTCGAGTAAACAAGCTGTGAACGATCAGGAAGCATTCAGCCGCGCGGTGGACGAATTAGCGGCTTTAGTTCGGCAACTAGTCCACCAACTCGGTAAGGTCGCACCAGATAGCGACCTCCCGGCGAAGGCTCTGGACTAATTAAAGCGCAAGTGTCTGCAAGGTAGTCCACTACGCAAAGACACCCTGCAGCTCACCTCACCTGGTGGTGCTGGCATGGACGAGGGTCTGCCTTCCCCTGATGCTGATAAGACCTTCCTGAGAAAGCTCCTTCATCACCTTTCCAACCATCTCTCGCGTGCACCCGACCATGGACGCGATCTCGACCCGTGTATTCTTCAATACGTACCCCTCTGGGTGAGAGATTGCACCGGGTAGACTGCATAGTTCCACGAGCGCGCTTGAAACTCTGCCGCGAACGTCATAGAAGGCAAATTGGCCGACCTTGCGTAAAGACCTAACGCTCGTGCGTGAAAGCTCACGACAGAGTCCAAACATCGCAAGAGGCTGAGATGCACAGGCCTGCAGCAGCTCTTTGGCAGTCAGCACGTATGCAAAGCACTCAGATTTGGCAAGCACGTACATTTCGATCTTGTTGCCTTCTCCGGGATCGATGCTTCCAAATACGTCGCCAGGAATTAGGTGCGCAATGTTGAGCTCGCTTACTTGAGAATGATCAGTGACTTGTATAGCCGCAGTACCTTCTGTGAGCAAAAAAACACATGGTTCCTCAGAGTCGAATCTCATCAACGTCGAACCCCGAGCAAATTTTCGTCTTTTGCCCGACGCAGTAAACAAGGTATTAGCGCCTGCCTTCTGGAGCGCACTGCTGCCGGCATGTTTCATTCATCGCTCCATCATCTGTAAGTCCCATAATGACGAGATACCTGGTCATTGGGAGATGGCAGGACGATACCCAGATTCAGTGGAAGGTGTTACTCAAAAGAGGGCTGTGTAATTTCCGTGAGCTCGTTTTGGGTAGCACATAGAGGATCCTGAAGACACACTTGATCTATTAATTTGTTCGACAGGCGATCACAGTGAATCAACCAATCGAGCCACCCTACGAACTCGATGAGCTTCCATTTCATCATCGCTTGGCAGCCCAGGTGTTGGGTGCTGGATTGGATCTACTTAATGCGAGACATCTCGAGTCCTGGGAGGCTGGCCGCCGTATCGGTCTCATGGAGGCCAAGGCATTAGCTCAGCAGTCATCTACCCAGGATCAGGTCGTAATTCCCGGTTTGAAAACCACTGAGCCCGATCATCAGGTCACAGGCAAAGATGACTTGGTGTTTGGCGGCGAACGCATTCATATCAGCAGTGATGCTCGCGCAGCTATGCGCGCTGACTGTGAAGCAAGGCTAGATAAGTGTGCACAGCCCACAATGGAGCAATGGAAGGCTATCCTTTCGACATCCAATACGACTCTTCTCGGAGGTGGTGCGGGTACTGGTAAGACCAAGACATTGCTGTTCAGGGCATTGTTTTTCCATCGATATGCGCAGGTCCCTCTATCTCAGATACGTATTCTCACGTTCAGCCGTGAGGCTCGTGTAGAGATGGCCAGCGATCTACAGGAGGTCTTTGGTCTGTTCGGTGTGGTGCTCTCGCCGGCCGAATGTCAAGCGATAGTGATGACCCCACGCTCATGCCTTTTAACCCAATCGATGGCTCTTCCTGACCTTGCCACGGTGATACCGCTTGAGAACTATGGAGCCAGCCCGCCTGACACATCTGCCCTCGCTGACGGCCGACCCTTCGAGGCGTCATTGAACAATACGCAGAGGGTGGAGATGACCAAGTGCCTCAACCTTCTCTATCGATCCAATAAGCGGTTCAATGAAACTTACATTGCTTTGTGGATTTCGTCGCTAAGACTACCTCAGCTTGAAGTCGATTCACCCGAAGTCGTAAGGCGCGCTTCATTGGGATGGAAGCTCAGCGAGCATGACGAGGCCCTGACCAACTCTGTTGAGGCTTTGTGGCGCAAAGCAAAGGCCTGGCCTGTTGAGGGTGTGACAGCCGCTAGAAAGGTCTTCACCGTCAGAGGTCGACCTTATGCAACACATGGCTACATCCCACAATTGAAACTCCACGTGGTGCTTGGCTTCGATAGGTCGGAAGGGCCGAGCTTGCGCCGCGATCCTTCAGCTTCAATGGAACTGTACAAAGAGGTCGCGATCAAGCGCACCCTGTTCCAGGCCTACTTTCCAGAGGGTGTGGTGCACCTGGACTCCTATCAAGATGCTGCCGAACTGTCGGAGAGGCTGAAATACCTCGCTCAAGCCGCTCCAAGCTTTTCTTACGCACTACAAGGTCAAACAGGTCCGGTACCGGTTCTCGATTCGTTCAATTCAACGTCAGCCTTACTTGATTCGCTGGGCATAGAGGTAGGGTCTGTGCCTGGCAGAATGAATTTTCTACCTGCAGATTCTGACGCACTCTACTTTGAGGCATTGGCGATTTACTGGGAGGCCCTTGAGCGGCACCTCTCTAAACTAGAGGGACCGGTGATTCCGTTTGGTCGTCTGTTCGCCGCGCTTGGGGGCGGTAAGCTGCCAGCCGTACGGTACGTGCCTATGAGTATTCTCGAGCAATGCCGCCACCTTCTCATTGACGGTGCAGAAGATCAGACGCTCCCGGTTGCCTCTTGGGTGCGGTCGGTACTGATTGAGATACGTAGAAGAGACTCAGCTCAAATATACACAAGGGGTTTGTCATCAAGTATTACAGTGGCAGGAGATCCGAATCAGTGGGTGTACGGTAGTTTTGGGGCGACTCCAAAATTGTTCTTTGACTTCGAAGATATGTTTAGTAGTCCGGTACCGGCTACGAAGGTGACCCTGACCGAGTCATTCCGGTCTACTCAAGCCATTATCGATGCGGGATCTAACCTGGTCCAAAACCTTTCTTTGGGAGTAAACCGAAGCCCTAGGTCTATTCGACCTCCAAAGGGGGAGGATCAGCCTGTCAGGATAGTTGGTGATGATCTGGATCAACTTCAACGCATCTGCCAGTCAGCAGCGGCAGATGGCTACAAAGTTTTGATACTCATCGACAGCGAGGTCGACAAGGCTTGGGTCGACTCTGCTGTTGGGGACCAGATTAGAGATGATCGTGCTTCAGGCGGGCGGTCTATCCGTGTTCGTTCATTCCACAAGGCGAAGTCACTTGAAGCGGACATCGTCGTGATGGTCGGAGACCCGTCGACTGGTGTTTCGTCTTGGTACCGCAATCAGCTCTACAAGATAGCGGGGTTCAGTTCGGGTGGTGACTCTGCGCCGGGGGATACGGTCTCTCACGGCGAGGCTTTGCGCCTAGTCCACGTGGCAATCACCAGGGCGAGGCATAAGTGCATTTGGTTTCCAAATCGCGGAGTGGGTACTGTCCGTACCGCGAGTGTGCTGGGTGGGCTGATGCCGGGACTCTTCGATGATGAGCGCCGTGCTTGATGCGGTAGGTATTTAGTAGATGGGCTGGTAAAGCCGATAGGTGATGCTCGAAATAGTGGTGAGGAGTTTGTGCTTGTTCTGTCAGGTGTAGATCTCGATGGGGCGTATGGGCTGACTGAGAAGTTTAGTCATTAAGTGGAGCGTCGCTACATGCATCTCAGCGTTCCTGTAGGCAGAGTGACCATAAGCGCTGACGTTTGTGCAGGCTTACCTGGTCAGTGCTTTGCGGCCACAAACAGTGGGTCGAGCCCTCTACTCAGCGAATTATTTCGGGCGTAATCAGGCTGCTCTGGCTTTCTGACTCGACGTCGGCAAAAGACATCAACATCAGCCTTCTAATCGGTTCAGGGAGCACTTTTACCTCTATGGTGACCCCTTCGTAGATAGCTTCGGTTTCAGAGGCTCTGAATACGCCATGGGGAATCCATGGCTCATGTCCAAGCCACCGCCTGGCCTGGTAGTCGATCATAAAGCCGTATACCTCGATCCAGAGGTGTGGACGCACGATAGCGCCGCGGGCGGACAGTGCCCCCGCTTTGAGAATTGGTTTGTGCCCTCTCTCCGTCAAAACGGAAAAGACAATTCGTGAAAATCCATCGCATTCGACGTTCGAGTGCTGGATAGGGTCGAAGAGGGCAGCCAGTTCATCGCGGGTCACAGTAGATCTCCATAGTGGAGTCAAGACTTTAACCGCGCTACATCATCCCTACCACCTGAAGGCTTCTGCCACAGGTTTCGCGATGGGAAGGTAGGGCATCGATATTTTAGACGAGTTATCAGCAATGAAGTCTTTTAAGGCCAAGTCAGTACCAGCTTCGCAAGGTGAGCTTTTCGGGGCAGATCAGATCGCCGCCATCTATAGATCCCAACCGGAAGCACACATCGACAATGCCACCTTGTATGGATTGGTTGCCATGCGAAACGGATTGTCGGCTGGCGCATTGAACGAGCGTGTACCCGTAGGCCGATCAGGGCAGCGGCATAGCCTAGAGAGGCGTGCGATTCGATGGACGCAGCAAGATCTGCGCAGGGCAGGGGTCCTTGAGCGAGTACCGGGTGAGCGTGGTATTTGGCGCCTTACGGAGGAGGCTAAGCGCGATTTAAACATGGCGAAGCCAGGCGTCAAGGTACTTGGCTTTCGAACTGATCTAGGTGTCGCAATTTTCGGCGGTAGCGAGTATATCTTCAATAACTTAGATGTTCAGCCAGTATCAATTATTTGCAGTCCTCCCTATCCTTTGGCAAAAAGTCGGGCTTACTCTAATCCTACCCAATCGGAAATCGTTAAATACATTGTGGGGATTCTTGAGCCAATTATTGAAAAGCTTGCAGACACAGGTAGTCTCGCTATCAATGTCAGCAATGATATTTTCCTGCCTAATTCCCCCGCGCGCTCAACCTACGTTGAGCGATTGACGATAACACTGGAAGACATGGGTCTAGGGCTTATAGATCGTTTGGTATGGAAGTCCAACAAGCCGCCTGGGCCAGTTCATTGGGCGTCTAAGACGAGGCAACTTCTTAACGCAACCTATGAACCAATTCTAATATTTGCAAAGAACCCAAAGCTTTTTAAAGGGGACAATAGGCGCGTTCTCGAGCCTCACTCTGAGCGGCATCTTGCATTAATCAATTCAGGTGGCGAAAAGAGAACAACAAACTATGGGGACGGTGCCTATCGGCTACGGGTTGGCAGTTACAGCAACCAAACTGAGGGACGTATTCCTAAGAACGTACTGGAGCGCGGCATTCGCTGCCCATATGGCTCACAGTTTCGTGCTTCAGCGGAAGCGCTGGGGTTGCCTAGTCATGGTGCGGGCCAGCCCTTTAGCGTTGCTGAATTCCTTATCAAATATTTGACTGAGGAAGGTGACCTTGTGGTGGATCCATGGGGTGGCCGCTCGATGACAGGTTTGGCCGCCGAAATGCTTAATCGGACTTGGATCACTGGCGAGCGGGCTCTACAGTACGTTCGTGGTGCAGCAGAGCTATTCCGCGAGCGCCCAGGCTTTCGTATCAACCCTCAACTAGAACAAGCATTCGCCGGCTCAGTCCAGCGCTAAGGATCCATTTTGCCAGCCATCAACGTTGCTGAGTTTCCTGCATTTCTTCGCGCCTATCGCTGGACTAACGTTAATCATGCTTCTCGTGGATATCCAGGGGACACGTTTCCTGATTTTCCATGGATTCAGTCGCTAGAAGGACGTGGTGTGAGGATTGTGGCGAAAGGTGTCATTACTGCGTGCCCGACGGACTACCTTCGCGAGATCCTTGCATGGGGCGCGGGGAAGAATGACCCCGGGATGAAATTTGAGGCCGGGCTGGGTAACGTGTCTCTCATTGTAATCCTCCAGCAAGTAGTGGCCAGTCTTGAACAGCCGCTTGCTGCTATTGACGCTGCTCTTAAAATTCCGGGATTTGGTCTGACGTATGCTTCCAAGCTTCTCCGTTTTTTTGACCCTGGCCGGTATGGGAGCTTGGATCGCCGGATTAGGCTTGCACTGTTGAAAGCAGACCTACTTCCCAAAATACACGATAGCTATAAAAGCTCGATGATCGAAGGCTACGTGAAATTCCAAACACTCTGCGAGAGTTTGGTTTTCGAGCTCGAGTCTAAGGGCATATGCCGCCCGGAGTGCAATCTACCCTCCGCTGCGTCAGCGACGGGATGGCGCATCGCCGATGTTGAAATGGTTCTCTTCACCTGGGCCGATCGCGGCTTGCAAACGGAAAAGGGCAACCAATTCGAAACGGTGAATCCTGACATCTAGTGATAGACTTGATATTGATCCTCCGTTCTGCGTTGGCCCACTTTACACCGAATCATTTTTAGCTGGGTATCGTGATCCTTCATATGCTGAAATAGATTATCTGTGGACGACTAACTTGGAGTCTCTGCATAATTAGAGGGAGATTGTTGGGATTGTTAATCAGTCTTGGCCGTGCCGAAACTTATAATGTAGATGTTGTTTATATTTTACCGGTCTACCTTACCTCGTTTTGCCCCACACCCACCGTCGAGAAATATTTTGCTAGCGCAGTTACCGCAAGCAAGGCCGACCAATTTGAAACCCGCAAAACGAAATTGTAGAGGGGGGCTTTTTGTCGAAATGACGTCTCTATTTTGGGCGGCCCCCCGCATTGCCTTGAAGCTACAGCTGGACTCGTTATGTTCCGGTTGAACAATCGAATGCTGTCAGTCCCCTTCCTCGGGTTTGACTGTCAGTGCACATCTACAAGTGAGGTTAAAGTATGATTTGGTTTCTCGAAGGGCAGTCAAGCCAGCGTGACATTATTGAAGGTGCGCGTGACGCGCTGCCACCTGAGGTGAAGATATTCGCCTCGCACCGCGACAATCGCCCCGAAATTATGGCTGGAGCAGATATTAGCTTTTGCGAGCCCCGTGGTGCTGAAGAGCGGGTTTCGTGGGTGATTACTACTGCACGCACCTATGGAATCAAAGTAATCCTGGCGGGTCGCTTGGGGGCGGTATTTGAAAGCGCCCGGGATCGATTCGAGGAAGCTGGCCTGGTGCTGGTAACTGGTGGTTCATCGATGCGCACATTCGATCTTGTTGATGACAAAAGCAGGTTTACCGCTGAGGCGGAGCTTGCGGGCTTGGATTGCGTTCCGGCAATAACCGCAACTAATGCCGATGAAATGTTAGCAGCGTACGGGGCTCTGTCTGCTTCGGGAGAGGTTTGCGTAAAGCCTGCCGTTGGCATTTATGGTCAAGGCTTTTGGCGCTTCAAGGAGGGTGCTGACCCATTTCGTAGCTTTGCTGATCCCGATGCCCGCGTTGCGAATTTCGCGACCTATATGCGTGCATACAGCGAGGTGGAAAATCCTCCGTCGATGCTTGTAATGCCCTACATGGCTGGAACCGAGTGTTCGGTGGATATGGTCTGTGAGACTGGCCGAGCGGTTGCGTTTGTAGGCCGGAGGAAGACCGGCGCGTATCAGTTATTTGAAAAGGAAGGTGCGGCGGTCGAGTTGGCACTAAAAGCGGCTGCTCATTTCCAGTGTGATGGCATCGTGAACGTTCAAACAAAGGATGATGCACAGGGTAAACCGCATTTGTTGGAAATCAATCCTCGCTACTCCGGTGGAGTCGGTTACACCCGGGAGGCTGGCGTCAATTTGGCAGGGATCTTTGCTACGCGCCGCCTAAACCTTCCTGAGCCACCTACCGTTTGGCGGGCAGGCGTACGTGTGAAAGGGGTCTCCGTTGCAGCTGTAGTTCCAAAATGACATCCTGAATCATCGAGAACCCTGAAGTTTGGTACCATTGGAGCGCTTCCGGTGGCGCGGTGGATTTAGCACTCAAGGAGTAAAAAAGGAATGATGGTGCTAGCGCCAGGCGCAAACACCGCGGTATCTAGTGCACGGAGTGAATGGACTCTGGAATGCGGGAACTCCTCGGCTTTCGGAGAGTACGCTGCGATTGCCATACTGCCGGTAAATGACAAGCGCCTACCCACTGGTGAGGCTGCCCTATTTCAGACGTCTCAGTCCTGGATGGAGTGGAGCGGCGACCAAGCAAAGGTTGGTTGTAAGTTGAACTTGTCAGCCCTCCCGTCCGGTAGCGATAGGCTACTCCTCATCGCATACACTTTTTCTGCAGCAGGACCGGTAAGCGATCTTCGTTCGTTGCACCTACTTGTTGACGAACAGATTGAATATAGGTTGGACCTTCGCGATAACGGTGAAGCGGCGATCATTATCGGCGAATTCTACATCCGCAATCAGCAATGGAAGTTTCGTGCACTGGCTGAGGGTTCGGCTTATGGTTTAGCCGCTCTAGGCCGCCGCATCGGGATCGATATTAATGACGCTCATCCAAAAGGGCGCACTAGCTCTGCGGAGGCTGACCGCGCACGAGCGGGCGCAACCGGCACTGGTTTCGCTGTTTCCCAGCACCATGTGCTCACCTGTGCTCATGTAATCGAGGGCATGAGTGATATATTCATTTCCTCCTTTGAAGGTCGTTATCGTGCAGAGCCGGTCGTCGTTGATCAGCGTAATGACATCGCTCTCCTCAGGGTGATGGAGTCGCCTGTCCTCAGATCTGTCACTTTTAAGGAAGGCTCCGGCTGCGACTTGGGTGAATCTGTAGTCGCGCTGGGTTTCCCTATGTCGGGTTTCGCCGGCGGTGGTGTCCACGTGACCCAGGGCGGCGTGTCGGCGTTGTTTGGCCTGCATAACGATTCTAGCCTTCTACAATTTACTGCGGCTATTCAACCGGGCTCTAGCGGATCCCCCTTATTTGATTCGACAGGCGCTGTTATCGGGTTGGTAACTTCTACAATGCCTGATGCTCAAAATATGAACTTTGCCGTTAAAGCGTCTTTGCTCCTCTCCTTTCTGGATGCGTGCCGCGTTGATGCAGTTCAAACATCCAGCAGCAGGACGTTCACAACTGCTGAATTAGCACGTTCGGCCCAAGCATCTATGTGGCGCGTCGAAGCCAAGAATTTTTAGCCCCTATTTTGACTTGAAAACTGCGGAAGAGACGTTAGGTTATCGACCTCACGCAACCCTAGGAATTTTTTCATGGAATGCAACGCAGATAAACAAGCTCTAAGCGCACAACTGATGCGCGGGCGTCTCGATGTCACTGTCGATGCCACACATATCGACCCGGACTCCTTGTTCGGTTTTGCCGAGCGCCGTAATCCAAAGCGTGCGTTTCTTTTCGTGTCCAGAGTACTTGGTCGCCACATACCTGTGCGGCCTTCGATCATGAATTCAAGCTTCAATAGCCTCGCAGCACAAATTCCTGACGACCTGCCTGGGCCCGTACTCGTTATCGGCATGGCTGAAACAGCAGTTGGCCTGGGTGCTGGTGTGCATCGCTCATACAGCGCGACGCGCCCGGACACGGTTTATATGGTCAGCACACGCCACCCTACTGGCAATGACCTGTTCGCCCGATTTGAAGAAGAACATAGTCACGCCAGTGCGCACCTCATTCATTTGCCGATCGATGCCGACGTTCGGGAAATGATGTTGAATGCCCGTTCGCTAGTGCTGGTCGACGACGAAGCCTCAACGGGCAAAACCTTCATCAATCTTCACCGTGCGCTGGTCGATGCCGGCCTGACTCGGGTCGAGCGCGTGGTGACTTGCGTACTGACGGATTGGTCCGGCGATGCGGTGCGCAAAACCATCGGTGACTCTGCTCAACAGGTTTCGCTGTTGCAGGGGGCGTATACCTTCCACGAGGACGCTGATGCGCCGCTGCCGGAAATGCCGGCCGTGGGTAGCATCGAGCCCGGAGAGTGGCCGTTGTCGGCGGAAAGCGATTGGGGGCGCCATGGTATTCGTTGTGTAGAAGACACTTTGGCTCTCGATCTGAAGGTCAAAGCGGGCGAGCGCGTACTCGTGGTTGGTACCAGCGAATTCGTCTGGCGTCCGTTTTTGCTCGCCGAGCGCTTGGAGCGTGCTGGTGCTGATGTGCATTTCAGTTCGACCAGTCGCTCACCAATCGCACTGGGCCATGCCATCGGTCACGCGTTGTCGTTCGCGGACAACTACGGTCTCGGTATCCCCAACTTCCTCTACAATGTCAGCCCAGGGCAATTTGATCGTGTCCTTATTTGCTCGGAAACACCTGAGCAGGCTGTGTCCGCCGCCCTGATTGAATCCCTGAGCGCGGAGGTGATTGTCGATGGTCAATAAGCGCCCCCTCGCCCTGGTTGATCTCGACGACACCCTGTTCCAGACTGCTCGCAAAATGCCAGAAGGTTCTCAGCGGATTACTGCGACTCTCGATATCGAGGGTCAGCCCAATGGCTACATGAGTACGGTCCAACACTCCCTCGCACAATGGCTCCTGTCCACGACCGACGTGGTCCCAGTTACAGCGCGCAGCGTTGAAGCATTCAGTCGTGTGAAACTGCCTTTTATGCACGGTGCCGTCTGCTCCCATGGCGGCGTGATCCTTGGTGCTGATGGAAAGCTTGACGAGGAATGGCAAGCACGCATGAGCGATGTTCTTGCTGACTATCAGGCTCGCTTGCCAGGCCTCAGTGAAGCAACCCTCGCCATTGGCAAGGAGCTTGGCATTTCCTTGCGCGGATGGGTTGTCGAGGAAGAAGGCCTGCGCCACTACGTAGTGACCAAGCACAACGAATCCAATGATGAAGTCCTGCAAACGGTTCTCGCTGAAGTACAGGCCCGCGGTTTATTGGAAGGCATGCACATCCACGGAAATTCCAACAACCTCGCGTTCTTGCCGCTGGGCCTGTCGAAGGTAGTGGCTGTTCAAGAATTGTTGCGCCGTGATCGTGAGGCCAATGGTGAGCGTCCGGTGTTGGGCTTTGGGGACAGCATCACTGACCTCGGTTTCATGCAGGAGTGCCATATGTGGGCGACCCCAGCGCGTAGCCAATTGGCCAAGCTCGTTGGAGGGAAAGTCCATGACTAAGGCCATTGCGGGTCTGGTTACCGTGGGGAGCGGCAGCTATGCAGCAGATGATGTTCAGTTCCTGCTGCAGGCCGTTCAGATGGAGACCACTGATGTCTTGGAGAAGGAGCGTCTGATTCAGTCGAAGCAGAAGCACTACTCCGAAATGATCAGCCTTGAGAGTGCGCCGACTGACGTGCACAAAGCCCTCTACGAGCGCGCACTCGAACAAAACGGTACCCGCATGGCCATGGACGTTCAGTCCCTGGCGCTGGCGCTGAGCGAGGCATGCACGGGCCCGTCTATTGTTCTTGTGTCGTTCGTTCGTGCTGGCTTGCCGCTCGGCGTTTTATTGCGTCGGGCCCTGCTCGACATGGGTCGAGATGCGCACCACTACGGAATCAGCATTGTCCGAGATCGCGGGATCGACAAAGTCGCCCTCGAGGCCATCATTCAGGAACATGGTTCCGAGAACATCGTCTTCGTCGATGGCTGGACAGGGAAGGGCGCAATCTCTGGCGAGATTCAGCGCAGCCTCAATGGCGACTCGCGCTTCCCTGAGGAACCCCGGCTTGTAGTACTGGCAGATCCCTGCGGCCGGGCGTGGTTGTCCGCGTCGGCTGAAGACTGGGTTATCCCCTCCGGCATCCTTGGTGCGACGGTGTCTGGTCTGGTTTCGCGCTCCATATGGCCCGCAGATGGAGGCCTGCATGGTTGTGTGGTTTATGACCATCTGCGTGAGCACGATGTCACCCGCGAGTTCATCGAGCAGATCGAAGAGAAGCGAAAGGCGTTGGGGACGGCTCCTCAAGCCTCTCCATGGACCGATACCCAGCGTTTTGAACTGCAGGGTGCAGCTTCGCACCTAGTCAAGTCGCTGGCCTCCCAGTTCGGCATTACCAATCTCAATCGAGTAAAGCCTGGTATTGCCGAAGCAACACGCGCGGTACTGCGTCGCGTACCTGATCACGTCTTGGTGCGCAGCCGTAGCGACAGTGATGTTCAGTTGCTCATGCACCTGACTGAGGGCGCTGGGGTCGCTGCGGAAGAAGTGGGTGCTGCATTAGGCCCTTACCGGGCGGTAACCATCATTCGGAGTGTGAGCTGATGAAAGTCCTTTCTCCTTATGCCCTGGGGGCAACGCTCTACATGCCGGCCACACGTCCGGATCTGCTGGATGTGGTTTTCCGCACAAAACTGCCAGAACTGCGTTCTTTGGTCGTGTGCCTTGAGGATGCGGTCGCGGAGATTGACGTCGACACGGCTTTGAGAAATCTGCATGGACTGCTTACCGCAATCAACGAGCGTGGTGGGCGTCCGTCCGATGGTCCACTGCTGTTTGTTCGTCCCCGAGACTCGGTGATGGCTGCTGTGCTGAATGATTGGTCGTTGATGGCCCACGTTGATGGGTTCGTTGTGCCGAAATTGACCCTGCGCAACCTCGGGGAATGGGAACACGCCGTTACAAACCCGGCGCTGTACCTTATGCCGACGCTGGAAACCACAGACGTGTTCAACCCTGGTGCAATGGTCGAGTTGGGCCAGGCGCTGAAGGCGAACCTAAATCAGCGGATTATCGCCCTACGTATCGGTGGGAACGACCTGATGGGAAGTCTTGGACTTCGTCGGAATCCTGCAACAACGCTCTATAGCACCCCAATGGGCTACGTGATCCCAATGTTGGCAGGCGTCATGGGGTCCCAAGGTTTCGCACTGACGGCACCAGTGTTCGAGCAACTCGCGACACCGCATTTGCTGATGGAGGAGCTTGAACTCGACATCGCCCATGGCTTGGTAGGGAAGACGGCGATTCATCCATCGCAGATCAGCACGATCCAGGACACGTTGCGCGTAAGCCTCGAAGACCTCAACTGCGCGAAGATGATTGTCAGTGACGCTGCTCCGGCAGTGTTCAAGCACAACGATGCCATGTGCGAACCTGCGACCCATTACAAGTGGGCGGTCAACATCCTTGAACGAGCGAAGTGGCACGGGGTTCGGCAAGCAGATGTAGGACCCATTGAGGCCCCTATCCGTTTGGCCGAGGCCGTGGGATGACAATGGAATATGACGATGCTGGCGGGCAAAGGCGTCATGTGCTGTCGGTTTTTGACTTCGACGGCACGCTGACCCGGCACGATAGCTTTGTTCCATTCCTGAAGTTTGCCTTTGGAACCCGGGAATTCAATCGACGTATTTTGCGGCTTGCCCTGCCAAGCGTTCGATACCTGGCTCGGCGTTTGAATCGTGATGAGTTGAAAGCACAGCTGATCAGCACGTTTCTCACAGGCGTAGAAACGAAATGGGTGCAGGAGCAGGCCGTGAAATTCTGCGGGTTGTTTTGGGGACAGCTCATGCGCCCTTCAGGTTTAAAATCTGTCGCCGCCGAAGTAGAGGCGGGAGCAGTAGTTACTCTCTGCTCCGCGTCCCCAGCGTTGGTTCTCAAGCCGTTTGCGGATCGACTTGGCATCAAGTTGATCGGCACCGAGCTTGAGGTAGTAGACGGTCTGTTGACCGGGCGCATGACTGGCAACAACTGCAGATGCGAGAACAAAGTACTCAGGCTTGAGGCTGTGTACGGGCCACTGGACCTGTTCCGGGTTAAAGCATGGGGTGATACCCGCGGCGATTTCGAATTGTTGGCTGCGGCCCAAGAAGCACACTGGCGACACTTTCATCCCGCATGGCGTCGTCTAGGCCTGCGGGCAAATAGAAGCGGGAATTCGGGTGTGCGCAATGTCGCGCAAGCCAACCTGCAAGTGACGATCAACCCTGATCGACACGCGAACACTGATGACCAACAAGGAGCGTAACCATGGCACTAACCCTGCAAAAACAGCAATCCATCTCCCTGGCTAAAACGGCCGGCAGTTCGCTGACCAGCATCAGCCTTGGTTTGGGTTGGGACCCAGTCAAGGCGGGCGGTTTCCTCGGCAAGATGTTTGGTGGCGGTGCCGAGATCGACCTCGACGCTTCCTGCATTTTGCTGAACAGCGATTACCAAAAAATCGACCTGGTATGGTTTCGCCAACTGAAGTCTCAGGACGGTTCGATCAAACATTCCGGTGACAATCGTACCGGCGAAGGCGATGGTGATGACGAGACCATTAATGTCGACCTGCAGCGCTTGCCTGCCTCCGTCAAGTATCTGATTTTTACGGTAAACTCATTTACGGGACAGACTTTTGAGAAAGTCGAAAAGGCCTATTGCCGTATTGTGAATGGCAGCAACAACAATGAGCTAGCTCGCTTCAACCTATCGGAAAAAGGTGGGCACACCGGAATCGTCATGGCGAGCCTGACCCGCGAGAATGGCGACTGGGAATTCAAGGCAATCGGTACGACGACGAATGGCCGAACTGCCGACGACCTAATCACTCTGGCCGTTCAGGCGCTGCGCTAATGGCGAATCTCGTACCTGGTGGTAACGCGCCGGTTGCCAGCGGCCAGCTTCGCGTTGATATCAATTACACGCCAATCCCGGGGGCCGACATTGACGTCTCGGCCTTCGCACTGGGCGCCTCGGCCAAAGTCCGAGGCGATGGCGACATGTGTTTCTATGGCCAGCCTCAAATTCTGGGTGGCGCCGTTCAACTGACCGAGTCCTCGGCCGGGCGCGCAGTGTTTTCCCTCGATACGAGTCGTCTTGAGTCTTCAGTTGAGAAAGTGGCCCTTACTGCCACTATCTACGAAAACAAGGCAAGCTTTGAGCGTGTGTCACAACTTTCGGTTGTGGTGACAGGAGGAATCGAAGCTCAAATCCCTACTGGCGGCATGAAGGAAACAGCACTCATCCTCGGCGAATTTTATCGCCGAAATGGTGACTGGAAATTCCGCTGTGTGGCCCAGGGATTCAATGGCGGACTTGAGCCGTTGGCCAAGCACTTCGGTGTAGATGTCGCCGCACCAGCGCCGGCCCCTGCCCCAGCGCCAGTGGTACAAACGCCGCCGCCTGCTCCGGCCGCGCCCCCTAAATCTACGATTAGTCTGAACAAGGTCACCCTCGATAAAACACGATCGTCTATCAGTCTTGAAAAGACGGCAGCCGGTTTCGGCGAAATCAAGGTGAATTTGAACTGGAACAAAGGCAGCTCGGGCGGCTTCTTTAAGCGAAGCCAATCCGTCGACTTGGACGTTGGTTGCCTGTACGAGCTGCAAGACGGCGAGAAGGGGGTTGTTCAAGCCCTCGGAAGATCGTTCGGCAGCCTGACCCAGGAACCTTTCATCCAATTGATGGGTGATGACCGTACGGGCTCTGTCGCTGGTGGTGAGTGGCTGCACATCAACGGGGCGAAGTGGAGTGACATCCGCCGGATCTTGGTATTCGCCTTCATCTATGAAGGTGCTCCGAACTGGAAAGAAACCGATGGTGTTGTGACGATTTTCATCCCTGGCCAACCCGAAATTGAGGTCCGTCTCAATGAAGAGGGTGGTCGTGACGCAATGTGTGCCATTGCGATGCTTGAAAATGTGAACGGCGCCGTTAAGGTCTCTCGGCGTGTGGACTTCCATCGAGGTCACGCAGTAATGGACAAAGCTTACGGCTGGGGCATGAACTGGCGCGCAGGCTCCAAATAGAGAATCTGGCGGGGTCTGCCGACCCCGCCCTTGAGGGAACACAACATGTTTGCATGGCTTAAACAAAACGCTGTTGCAGCGCGTGAAGCACTGACTACTGAAGTTTCAAAGTTCAAGAACCAGAAGTTTCTTGATGCGATGACTGCGAATTGCGCGCTCATCTCGGCTGCGTCAGGTGGTATCTCTTCTGAAGAAAAACAGAAGATGACCGGTTTCATTCAAAACTCGCCTGAGTTGAAAGTGTTCGACATGGGCGACGTAATCAAGGCGTTCAACGCACACTGCGAAAAGTTTGAGTTCGACTTTCAGATTGGCCAGGCCGAAGCACTGAAGGTTATCGGCAAGATCAAGAACGATGCTGGCGCTTCCCGCCTCTTGGTTCGCGTCGGCTGCGCCATTGGTGCGTCTGACGGCGACTTCGATGACAAAGAAAAAGCAGCGTGCCGCTTGGTCTGCCTTGAGCTGGGCCTTAACCCAGCTGATTTTGAACTTTAAGGAGCGGTAATTTGGACACTCACATCGGTTTCCCTCCGCTGACCATGGCGGTATTCGTGGGGATCGCGCTCGGCGCGCTTCTCCTCGACATGGTCACTCACCGCGGTGACAAGCCAATTTCCCTGGCTAAGGCTTCGATTTGGTCGATCTTCTGGATCGCTATCTCGTTGGCGTTCGCCGGCTTCTTATACGTACAGCACGGCCCGGAGGTCGCCAGCCTGTTTGTAACTGGCTACGCCCTCGAAAAAGTTCTCAGCGTCGACAACCTGTTTGTGTTCATGGCGATTTTCGCATGGTTCAAAGTGCCGGATGGCATGCGACACCGCGTGCTGTACTGGGGCATCATTGGCGCGATCGTGTTCCGCGGCATCTTCGTTGCCATTGGTACCGGTCTGCTGGCTTTCGGTCCATGGGTCGAAATCGTGTTCGCCGTGATCGTTGCGTGGACCGCAGTTATGATGCTGCGCGCCGGCGGCGATGATGAAGAGGAAGAGGACTACTCCAAGCACATGGCTTACCGCTTCGCACAGAAGTTGTTCCCTGTGTGGCCGAAACTCCACGGCCATAATTTCTTCGTCAGCCGTAAGCAGCTAGAGGTCGAACTCCAGAAGCCTGAGAATAAAGGCATGACCCTGGCAGCAAAAGGAACAGTTTTTGCGACGCCGCTGTTCCTCTGTCTTGTAGTGGCCGAAGTTTCTGACGTGTTGTTCGCGTTTGACTCTGTGCCGGCGGTGATCGCCGTTAGCCGTGAGCCCCTGATCGTCTACTCTGCCATGCTGTTTGCGATCCTGGGACTGCGTACCATGTACTTCGTGCTCGAAGCGCTGAAACGCTACCTGGTTCACCTGGAAAAATCTGTAGTCGCCCTGCTGTTCTTCATCGCCATTAAACTCGGCCTGAACGCTACCGACCACATGTTTCACCATGGCTACACAATCGATGCAAACACCAGCCTGCTAATCGTTATGGTTGTACTGGTGATTGGTGTAGTTGCAAGCCTTGTCTTTCCAGGCAAGGAAGAAGCTCAAACTGAAACCGCTGAGTAATAGCCCATACCACAAGGAGTAATACCCATGGCGTTGACCCTACAGAAAGGTGGCAATCTTTCGTTGACCAAAACCGACCCGAGCCTGACCAAAATTTTGGTAGGCCTGGGCTGGGACCCGCGTGCTACTGATGGTGCTGAGTTCGACCTGGACGCCAGTGCGCTACTGCTGGGCGCAAATGGCAAAGTACGCGGGGAAGCCGACTTCATTTTCTACAACCAGCTGAAAAGCGTTGACGGTTCGGTTGAGCACACAGGCGACAACCGCACTGGTGCGGGCGACGGCGACGACGAAGTAATCAAGGTAGACCTGAGCCGCATCCCGGCCGACGTGGACAAAGTGGTCTTCATCGTTACCATCCACGATGCAGAAGTACGCAAGCAAAGCTTCGGTCAGGTCGGCGGCTCCTTCATTCGCATCGTTAACGATACGACCAATGCGGAAGTCGTTCGTTACGACCTGGCAGAAGACGCATCGACTGAAACTGCGATGGTGTTCGCTGAGTTGTACCGCAACGGCGGCGAGTGGAAATTCCGGGCTGTTGGCCAGGGTTATGCCGGCGGCCTGAAAGCTCTGGCCAATAACTACGGCATGAATTTTTAACGCCTAAGCCGTTAATCTAATTATCTTTTTTTACCTGGCCTTGATCTAAAGGCCTTGTCTACCTTACTAAAAGGAATCGAAAATGGCCGTATCTCTGCAGAAAGGCGGGAACGTTAGTTTGTCTAAAGAGGCTCCAGGCCTCACCGAAGTCACTGTAGGTCTGGGTTGGGACGCACGAGTTACCGATGGTTCGAAATTCGACCTCGACGCGTCGATCTTCATCCTGGGTGAAAGCGGCCAAGTCCTCGACGACGCCAGCTTCATTTTCTACAACAACAAGAAATCGGTTGATGGTTCTGTTGAACACATGGGCGACAACCAGTCCGGCGAAGGCGAAGGTGATGACGAGCAAGCCACCGTCAAGTTGAACGGTCTGGCTGCCGCCGTGAAGAAGCTGGTTTTCGCAGTGACCATTCACGACGCTGAAGCGCGCAAGCAGAGCTTCGGCCAGGTTGCCAATGCTTACATCCGTGTAGTGAACAAGGCTGACGGCAAAGAACTGGCGCGCTACGACCTGAGTGAAGACGCTTCGACCGAAACCGCCATGATCTTCGGCGAGCTGTACCGCAATGGCGACGAATTCAAGTTCAAGGCGATCGGCCAAGGGTTTGCTGGTGGCCTGGCGCCTCTGGCTAAATCGATGGGCGTGAACATCGGCTAACCCGCAAGGGTTGAGAAAGCCCCCGCGAAACGGGGGCTTTTTCTTGCCTACAGAAAGACCACGGAGTTGGTCCTGTAGGCGGTTTCGACTACTTCATCACTAGGAGCGACTGCTGGCGATCGCCACGGCAGTCTACCGGTTCTCGGGTTTAAAAGGATATTTGGATGGGCATGTTTCGTGGGGTTGTAGCTGCAGGTGTTTTGGTGTCTATGTCAGGCTGCGGAGCCTACAACGATTTCCAGGCAAACAATGCAGTTCAAGAATACAGGCAGGCATGCCTTGGAAATTATACGAACGAGTGCGAAAGCAAACTGGTCGACACGAACATTGTCATGCTCGAGCTCGCGCGAAGCAACATCGAGCGGGAGAAGGACTCGATTGTGCAAGTCGTCGGCAAAGATGGATTTGATCGTTTCTCAAAAACTGCCAATGAGCTAATTGACCACTTGGTCGATCAACAGGAAAACAAGCGTCCAGGTTTTTTTGCACGATGGTTCCTGGGTGAAGGTCAACCGTTCGGCAACACACGCAACCAACTTTTTGACATTGCAGACATGCAAGAATTAAGTGCTGCAGTGCTTCAAAAGATCAGCTCCGGTGTCCACGCGAGCAAAGCATCTGCTAAGCCTAATGAACCAATCACTGAGACTGAGGCAATCTTGTTAGGCAAGGTACCTCAGGCACCGATTCAGGCTCAGGTCACCCCGACTGCCCAGCCGGCGGAACCAGCAGCACAGGCCGCCGAGTCGACTGTTCAGGCATTAGTGCCATCCGACCTTGCTGCATCTGCAGATCGGATGATCGCGAGTGAAATCGCCCGGGATGGCGGGGATGAATACAAAGAGGGCCGTCAGGTTAAGTTTGCTGACCTAAATAACGACGGCATCAAGGATGCCGTAGTGCTTTACACGATCGAAGGTCAAGGTGGCGGCAATGGCTACTTCCAAACCCTTGCCGCGTTCATTGGCGACTCGGCAGGATGGGACTTCCGTGGAAAAGCTGTAGTCGGCAATGGTGTCCAGGACATTCAGGTAGTTGATCCCCAAACCGTCAGACTGACGGTTCTCTCCGTCGGTCCGGATGATGCGGATTGCTGCCCGAGTGTTCAGAGCACCGAAAACTACAAGTGGGACGGCACGACATTTCTTCAAGCCCCAACGTCGTAAGTAAGAGCCAGGCATCAGGCACCTAGCCGTGTGCATACGAGTGCGGCTAGGCAGGGCTCTGGCGAAACGCTGGAGCAAACAAAATGAAGGAAAAATCGAATATGTCGCGATTCAACATCGGCTCTGGCCTTTTCGTCATGTTGCTCTCCCTGGTATCAGCCCACTCCAATGCCACCAGCTTTGATTGCACCAAAGCTGCAAGCTTTGCTGAGAAATCGATTTGCACAGATTCTGCACTCAGTCGTCTGGATGAGCAGATGAACTCCGAATATGTCCGCGCTTTAGACGCAGCGCCGCACAAGGCCCAGGTCCGTCAAGATCAACGAGACTGGTTGCGTCTGCGCGACAACTGCAAGACCGCCAGTTGCTTAACCGCTTCGATGACTGATCGGCTCAGTGTTCTATTACGCACCAGGGTTGATCAGCCATCTAAAGCGCCAACCTCCGTTGCCGCTACCCGGGTTGATCAATCTGAAACGAATGTGATTTCAAAGACCGCTACTTCTCCAATGGTCCCCGCCGTGGTGAAGCCGGCGGCCCCGCGAAATGCCACGGATGATCATCAAGCGATCCTGAACTTGAAGATTGGCCTGTTCGTGATGGCAATGTTGCTGCTGGTCTGCATTTACCTGCACCGTCAGGGGACCATTACGATCTATCAGGACTACACCGACGCGCTTTGGACAACCTTGACTCCGATCTTGGGGATTGGTGCGTATTTCGTCGCGAGCGCCTGGCTCGAGGTACCACGCAACTACTCCATCATTGCTGCCTGTGTCCTTGGTGGTCTTATGTCATTGCAGGTGCTTATCCAAACGTACAGAAGCAACAGCATCTGGTTTTTCCTTTTATCCCTCTTCGCAAAGGTCATTCTGCTGACCTTCTACCTTCTGATGATGGCCCTCCTGCTGTGCGGTGGTGCGCGAACCAAAAGTGAGGCCCGGCGGCGGCGCGGCTGGGCAGTTCTTGCCACGACCGTATTCGTATTCCTCTCAGGCTGGATGTGCCGGAATCGGCAATTCAGTTCGATCGACGATTACATAGCCGGACGAGCATAAGTGACATATCGGAGGTCGCGCTATTGCCACATGCGTGCCCCCGATGTAAATGGACGTCGGGCCAGTCTAAGGGGCCCGACCGAAGCCGGCATTTCAAACAACAAAGAATCCAGGAAGAAGGATCAAGGAGTAGTCATGGGATTTCGTTTCAGCAAGCGAATCACGATTGTGCCTGGCGTACGCCTTAACATCAGTGGGAAGGGGGTGAGTACTTCTATTGGGCCCCGTGGTCTGAGTATGACGATGGGCCGCAATGGCACCTATCTCAATGCGGGTTTGCCCGGTACCGGGCTTTCATATCGTGAAAGGATCGACCGGCCCAGTAGATCAAGTAATTCTCAGTCATCGCCCGCCGGAAGCGAATACTCGGGCCAGGTAAAGGTCAAGGTAAACGAAGATGGCACGTTGTTGATTACGGACATGGATGACATCGAGTTGCCGGCTGCTGTCATCAAACGCGTCAAATCCGAGATGGCCGATTCCATTCAGGACTTGCTGACGAAAGCAGCGGATAAGGTCAACCAGGATCTTGAGTCCTGCCTAGGCGTGCACCTGTTGACGCCACGGCCGGGGGCCATGCCGGTAATCCCAGCTCCTTTCGCCATTGAAGAACCCACGAGGCCTACTCAGCAAACGCCAGGCTTGATGGATCGAATGCTGCTGCGCAGCGCGAAGATTGAGCGTGAGGCCGAGTCAGCGGAAGAGCAGTATCGACAAGACCTCGCGAACTGGCAGGCCACGCGGGACGCCCATGAACTTGAACGCACCGAAATCGAGAAAGCATTCCGGCTGGCGGCAAAGGGCTTCAGTGCTCAGATGGAACGCGCTCTGGACTATGTGTTGAGCGGCATTGCCTGGCCAAAAGAAACCCAAGTGGCCTATGAGTTCTCACAAGACGTTACCGGCGTCGCGCTCGATGTTGATTTACCTGATGAGGGCGACATCCCGCAACGCAGCGCTGAAGCCAGAGGAAATGGCAAGCTGACCTTTAAGAATCGTTCGGATGCCCAGGTGCGTAGGGATTTTGTCGCATTGTGCTATGGCTCTCTGTTTCGAGTTGTAGGAGAGGTATTTGCTTTACTGCCGGCGATCCAGAAGATCTTGGTGTCGGGCTACATTCAGCGTAACAACCCCGCTACCGGTGCGGTGGATGATCAGTACGTGCTCTCGGTCTTGGTAGGCCGAGATCAGTGGGATGCGATTGATTTTAATCGTCTGGATGCGATCGATCCTGCAGCGACCCTGATCGCGTGTGGCGCAGTGGTAAAGCTAGACCGCTCTGCGCGTTTTGTTGAGGTGACGCCGATGGATATGTCGGTCTTGAACTGAAGACAACCGCGGCGGCTAGAGCCGCCGCGGTGTGGGGCAGGGCAGGAGAAGATTAGCGAATGATTCCTTCGCGCTTTGCCTCCAAGATCCACATCGGAAA
The DNA here is from genome assembly GCF_030263855.1 of Pseudomonas sp. ChxA. Classification (NCBI taxonomy): domain Bacteria; kingdom Pseudomonadati; phylum Pseudomonadota; class Gammaproteobacteria; order Pseudomonadales; family Pseudomonadaceae; genus Pseudomonas; species Pseudomonas sp. ChxA. The sequence goes on along the minus strand of NZ_JARPMK010000005.1, from coordinate 64,818 downwards.
TTCCTGCATCAGCCGTTCGTACAACTGCTCTTCCGTCATGTCGTGCAGGTCATCCAGGGCAAAGAATCCGCAGTTGTCCACGACTCTCCCGGGCATGGTGTCCAGTTTTTCCAGAATGCCGTAATTCCGGCCTGCTAAACCAACGTATTGCCAGAAGATTCCCAGCTTCGCTGCATCCACCATAAGTTGCGTGATCTTGCGGTTTTCAGACACGCCACCGTCGCTGATGAAAACCACAAACATAGGGGTTTTGTCTTTGGAAGCTTGGAAGGACTCGATCACTTTTTGGATCGCCTTCGGCTCATCATTGTAGCGCCGACCGACGTCCCACTTTGTCCAGCCGCTGTTGTCGGATTCGACAAAGTTCTGGTAGTTGTTCAGTTTCACAGGTGAGAGTCGCAATGGTCGTTCGGCGAATGTCCAGCACTCAAGTTCAGCGTCTGTATCTAGGGCGACGGCGATTGGCACAAGTCGATTTAGGACTTCCTGCACCCGGCCGGTTTTGTATTGATTTCTCATCGAGTCGGTGACGTCGAGCACGAGCAAAACGCGAGCTTTCATTCCAACCAGGCAGGCTTTCTCGAGGCTAACCTGTGCCTTCTTGGCCAGACTGACCAGCTCCGGCGCGACAGCAGCTACACGCTTCTCCAGAGAGATTGTGGAGGGAGATGGGGCCGGTGCCGCCTCTTCAGTAACTTCGCCGCCAAAATGCCTCACGAGAGCGTCCAAGCCCTCGGCAAACCCCTGAAGGTTAGAGGCCAACCGCCACTCCCCATTCTTTCGGTAAAGCTCAACGATCATTACCGCTTTCTCGGTTGTGAATGTGAGCCCTGAGAACGCGCAGGTCGCTCCTGTCTCACCAGTGGGGCTGATTACTTTGAAGTTGCCATTCCGGATGTCACTCATGGCCCCGGCACCATCGATAGAGGCTGTGAAGACCAAACGTTCGATAGAGGCGGGCAGGGTGGCTAGATTAATTTCAAACTGGCCGCCCGGGGCAAGCTTCACACTGCTGCAAGGCGTGACAGGCTGATTGAAGAAGACCATATAGCGATCGTCAGAAAGCTTGCCTTGGTCGTCGACACCGAAACAGACGAAGTCAATGACGCCGGGGCTTTCGATGTTGACCGAGAGAGTGAGGGAGAGACCGGGAACAATATTTGCCAGCGGCATGCGCTGGCCTTGGGTGATCTGCATGCATGGTTCCTTGTGACGATTAGAGCGCCTGATGATGAAGTGGCCATGGTGAAACAGCCGGTTCTGCACGGGTGGCTGGTTTATCCGTCGGCTTAAACCTAACGGCGCTCGACCTTCCTGCAAGTCTTATAAGGCCAGTGAGGTCGCAGCGGGAAGTTCCTATGGTAAGAACTGTTTTGTTCGTGGGCGCGGGGCGATTCAACATGAGTTGATGAGGCAGATGATGCTGGCATACAACCAAAAAAGAAATCCCGCGGCGGCCGTGTGCCGTCGCGGGAGTACTGGTCAAGCATGGATCTGCTCAAAGCGCCTGTAAACACGAAAGCTTAGACGTACTGCTTTTTGCCGCTCCTTGCGATTGGGCGCCCTTTAAATACGTGTGGGCCGTCCATGGTCAGTTCGATTTTGTCACCTTTCCGAGTCAGCCAGGGGGTGGCTTCACTGCCAGTTTTGGAGGTAACTCCGGATGGGCTCAAAAGGATGTGGTCATCATGGATTTCGATTTGGCCGATAACAAAAGTGTAAATCATTGAACTGAAGAAACCGCCAGCCTTGAATTCGAATGCGCACTCGACGACCTGGTCGCCGTATTCCATCCGCATCTTAGGTTTCAGTGATGCCACCGAAACCGCACCGTTATCTACCGCTGAATAAACGCTGCAGACCAGCGCTACCTTACCGCCCATGAGCTGCGAGATTGCTGGGTTAATTTCGACGGTTTCAATACCAGGAGCGGAGGCGCTGGCGCTGACTACGTCACCGGTATGGAAAACGAAGGGATCGACGTCAAAGGCCCCACGCTTGTCAGGTGCCTGGATGATGGACATTCGCCCATCAGGACGAAGGATGCCGATTCGAAGATCGAGGTCGTCGTTGTCAGATCCGTCGCCGTTATCAACCCACGTTGCGCTGACCCGAATTACCTTTGGAGCGGACGGCCCTTTTTCGAGGGACACCTTGTGGCTGCTGCCAGGCTTGTCCAGTTTAACCACGGTCTTGGCGATGTTGACGGGCTTTGGAGGCGGTGAAGGTGTCGCCGCCGGCGCGGAGGATGCATTGTCTTCAACTTCGATGCCATAAAACCCGCAGAGTCCGGCAAGACCTGAGGCGAAACCTTGCCATACAGAGCGTGCCTTGAGTTGGCCGTTCCGGACGTACAACTCAAGCACGATGATGCCCGTCTCTTGTGAGAAGGGCTCAGGTGCCAGTTCCAGGGTTTGGTCCCCGGCAATGACGATAGCGCGAAGGTCTTTGACTGCTTCGAAGCCGCCGGCGCTGCCGTCTTGCGTCAAAGTGATTGCGATCTTCGTGATGTTTGCCGGGAGTCGAGACGAGTCGAAGCTGATGCTGTGACTGACCGTGTCGCCACGAGCGATCGGGGGCGCGAATGTCGCCGCCCCTGAAGAGTGCTCGGGTGCATTGAAGAAAACCATGCCGCTGTCATCCACTACCTTGCCAGTGTCGGTGACCAAAAACGCAGTAAGGGTTACGTCTAGGTTGTTACCTGCCGCATGGGTAACTTCCACCCGCCCTTGGGAGGAAAAGATCGTTGTGTTCTCGCCGGGTTTGAGTGACTGATTCAATTCATGCCGCCTATTCCATGGGTTTTCGTAACGCATTGTTCATGCGCTGCGCTTTTGTTGTTTGAGCGCGAAGGCCGGCCAATGGGGAAACATCCCTCATTGGTGCTGATTGCATTGATGCAGTTTAACGGCTTGGCCGCCGGCGACCGCCGAGACATCCATTCTCCATTTACACACCGTCTGAAACCCAAGTTTGGAACGTACGAGAGGGAATGTTGTGCGCGACATTGAAAGTCCTCTCAGTCCCGTTAAGTTCTGTTCGTAGGAAACAAAAACATCTGCCCGGCGTTCTGCACCGGAATTCGACACGGCATTTTGAGTGGTGCGGTCTCCTGCTAGATGGCAATATGCTACATCTATTTGCGCTCCCCTCATCATCCAGGGTCTGGCGTTTAATTTCTGACAAGGACCCGTTGGATGCTAATCGCACTTGTGGTTTTGAACGCCCTTTATTTGATCTGCAGTCTGCTGTTCAACGCCGAGCTGCTCAACATGGCTGGCGCTGATATCCCCCTCCGAAAACTCGAAGTCCTTGAGACCTATAGCCAGATCCTGGCGGCGACGAGTATGTGCTTGCTGGTATGGCGAATCTGTTATCGACGATACCAAGGCAAGGGGAGGGTGCTGTGGGTTTGGCTCGGAGCATCGACACTTGTCGTTACGCCGTTGACGTGGTGGTTTCAGGGTGCGGCACCGGATTGGATCGCAGAGCAGTTCCCCGGCTCGCTACGGGTCAGTAGCCTCTACGCATACGTCACCAAAAAGGGATTGCTCTATGACTCCCTGACTATTCCGCAGATCCCCTATAAGGCTTACAAGGATCAGGGAGAGGGGAAGGCTTTTATAGCAAACCTCGGCGTTCTGATGAGTGTTCAAGGCTCTTACGTCGAGCGCATCGACAGGAACTTCCAAGGCTTTTCAGCTGCTGTTTTTCGTGGCTACACCGTCCGTAATGGAGACGCGTTATACGAGCGCTTGCAAGAAACTGTCGTGCCCTCAATCAGTGACATCAGCAGGGCGTATGCACAGCTTGAAGGTTTTCGTGCGGGAGGCATCTCGGGGAGTGAGTGGCGACCGATCAAATGGCCGAATGCAGGGGAAGATCTGGGATACCAGCCGACCATTGACGAGTACGCCCGGTCAATCAATCCCGGTGTGCGGACACGAGATGCTCTGGCCAACACCACCGAGGTTCGCCACATGGCGAAGACCAAACTCGGTCCTCTCTATGTGAAGGGCATGAACCTTCTGGCTACGCGAGAGCAGTACCAGGCTTATCTGCCTGGCATTGCCGACAACATGGCCTATGACGTCGCTCACACCGACATCCACGGGGCTGAAGGTTTGAACGTCCTCAAGAATATGTGGTTTATCCCCTTCTCCCTTCTTAGTGGGTTGTTCTTCGGCGGCATCAGTCTAGTGGTCTTGATCATCTCGGGTGTTGAGGCGCTTCGAAGCCTCCCCGGGCGAATTCGCTTCGTTCGACCGGTCGCCGTGATTTCGATCGTTATGCTGCCTCTCGTTGTTGGCAACGCAATTGTCGATAGCCCCGGTTATAGAGATGCGTTCAGGAGCTTGGGCAAACAGCCAGTTGTGCTTGCCACCGTTTTCCATTGGGCCATGTCCTCAGAAGCAATGCTTTACAACATTACAAGGCCTCTGCTGAAAGCAGAGTGACCTACACAAAGGGAGAGTCACCGTGCGTAAAAAGTTTCTCGTTTCAGTACTGGCATTGACCATCGCAGCATCAACCTCTGGCTGCGCTGAGTTGGGTATCAACAAGCAACAGGCTGGTACCGCAGTGGGTGTCGTTGCTGGCGCTGTCATCGGGCAGTTCATCGGGAAAGGCAACGGACGGATCGTGGCAACCCTTGTCGGCGGTGCACTGGGCGGTTACATCGGTAACAAAATCGGTGCAAAACTCGATGAGCAGGATCAGCAGGCTCTGGCACAACGCACGCAAGATGCATTGAACGCGTCGCCGAGCGGGTCCAGTCTGCCCGTGTCTTGGACATCGGCCCATTCTGGCGCGTCGGCGGAGATCGTTCAGGGCAAAGAGTTCACCCAAACCAAAACGGTTGAAGTGAAACGTGCTCCGAAGATCGTCGCCGTCCCTTCGATGAAGCTCATCAACGAACAGTACGTCACCAAAAGTAGTTCGAATGTGCGCGCCGCGCCTGAAAAAGGCGCAGACAAAGTGGGTGGTTTGAAACCTGGCACCGAGTTCACTGCCGTTGGTTCGACAGGCGACTGGATTCTTGTCGGCCGCAAGGGTGTAACTGTCGGCTACGTCCACAAAGATTTGGTTGAACCAAAATCAGTAGCCGTTGCGAAGCGTGTGAAGTCCGCGGCCAACCTGGACGAGATGAACGTCGCTGTTGACAAAGAAACAAGGGCCTTCGATCTCGATTCGATCCCGACGTTGCCAACTCAGCAGGTCGCTGCTGAAACGTCTTGCCGGCCGGTGACCGTGAGCCTCAAAGCGGCCGACGGAAACACTGTGCAGGAGAAGAACACCTTCTGCAAACAAGCCAACGGCACCTGGGAACTCATCTAAGGGATCTTCATGAAAAACCGCGCACTCGCTCTCCTTGTAGTGGGTGCTTGCGGCATCGCGCCGCAAGCCTGGGCACACCAGCTCGCCTACTCGAAGACAGAACAGATCCAGGTGAACGTTGATGGTGAGGCGACATCCTGGTGCAAACCAGAAGTGGCCATCACCATGCAGCGCCCAACTTGGGATGACCAGAAGCCGCTGAACACGCTTCTATCGAAGCTCCCGTATATTCTTGGCCAGGAATGCCCGACGGCCCAGGTCACCTGGAAAGCAGTCGACGCAAAGGGGGCGGTTTACGCCACCGGCGCGGGCAATGCGAGTAATCTGGGCCTGGCCACGCTGACTTCACCGACTGCCGCTACGGCCGCTGCCGCGCCCGCTGTTTCGGTAGCCCCCGTGGCTTCTCCTCCTACTCCACCAGCAGCTGTGGCGGCTGCATCTGTACTACCAGCCGTCGCTGCGCCTACTGAGCCTGCCGGTGCAGCGCCTGTGGTTGCTGCACCGGCCCCAGCGCCTGTAACGGCACCTGTGATACCACAACCAGCACCAGAGGCTTCACCCGTGCCAGTGCAACCGGTGCCGGTGGCTCAAGTACCTGTGACGGTTGCCCCTGTAGCTGCCGTGGCCACAGTACCTGTGGAGTCAGCTCCAGCCGCCCCCCCTAAGCCTGCCGCTCCAGCTGAAGCGCCGGCCGCTGTTGCCGCCGTTCCTACCGGTGACTTCGGCCGCTCATTGGTGCTGGACAACCGGAACCTGATGGGGATTACCGACGGAAGTGGATGCAAATGGGTTATCAGTAAGTCGGTAACTGATGAGTCCGATCCAAGTCTGTCCTTTGCGTCGACACCCGCCATGCCTTGCTCTGCATCGGGCTATGCCGAGGGGTCCTATGACAAATTGCGTTGGGCGGTACCGAACACCTATCGCGGTGATACCTGGTCAAAAATAACCGTGCACCCGAGCGGTCTGATGTTCAACCAGGCACTGGTCCCAGCGGTGAAAGGCAAGGCGCTTTCATTCCTGAATAGCCGGGCAGACCAAGCACTCTTTCAGTTGGGTGAACTGCATGCGCGTAGCATGAAGGTGTATTTGGCCTTTGAGCGCCCCAACTACCGTGTCCTGTCGCCGTTCTCCAGTGATCCGTATTATGTAGTGATCACTGCAGATGAGGCATTTGCTCTTGATGCGGTTGAGTTGAAGCGCGCTGTGGTTGAGGTCTACCAATTGGTGAAGGCAACGTCGCCAACGACCGTCGGCCTGTCGAACCTCTTCTTCGCCAAGAATTTCGAAGCGCTTTACCCCGAGGGATACGCGTCGGAAACCAAAGACAGCATTCTCAAAACGCGTATGGGCGAGAACCGTGGTGAGTTTTACTTCGATGCTCGCCAAGGGAATAACTTCGCCCTGCGTCGCGAGGAGATCCGCCTGAGAGAAGTACGTCGTCTGCAGCAGCAAATGGCAGAGCTGCACACACGCGTCTTGGCGCGTTACGAACAACTCAAATCCGGGATGAAGGAATTCGAAGGTCGGGAGGCTGAGGCGCTGGCGCAGATGGCTGGTATTAAAGTCACCTTCCCATCGCCGATCGCAATGCAGGACCCGAGCTCTTCAAAGTCCGCTGTGCCGATGATGATTCACGTCACTGGAAAGAGCGGCGACTTCTACGAGGTCGACTTCCCACGTAAGGGGCGTGTACAGGCTGATGCTGAACTGGAGAGCCAGTGGTACGTGCTGCCGGCGGCAAACATGACACCCTTCCTGCCGCTCGAAGACGGTCGCGCCGTTCCTACGTATCGCGTGTATACCGCTGGCCCGGCTGAGGCCTGCAAGCAAGACCACTGTGCTGACAGAGTGTCATTTGGTGCCGTACTGGCCAAGGAATTTCCTAGCGCCGGGATCGACTTCAACTGGACGCCTGCAGTCTCTCAGCAGCACGTGATTGATTGGCAGCAAGCATCTGTTCAAATTCAGTAAGGCAACCGACTATGAAAACGATGAACCAGAAGCACATCCTCATCGCCGCTGCGGTCGCCGGTATTGCGATTCTTGCAGCCGGTGTGGGGTTATCGAGCTCCGGCAAGAAGCAAGCGCTGCGTCAGTACGATGAGATGAAGGAACAGTACTTCCTCGAGAACGTCCTAAGCGAGGGAGATATTTCCTATTCCTTCTGGTCGGGAAATGTCACCGTTGAAACACCGGAAATCCGCCTGGTTGCGGCAGAGACCAACGGCGCAGATAAATTCCTGAAAGGGATTCTGGGGCTGCTCGGTGGAATGGACTCCGGGGCAAAAGAGTCTGCCCTGGTCGAATGGTCACGGTATCTGCTTTCTTCCAGTACTGGTGGAGGTCGTGCCGGTGGCGTTTACTTGAAGGCCGACACCCTCAAGGTTAGCCGCGAAGGTGATAACAAGAAGGGCGAGATTCATGTCCAATTGTTGGGCATGGACATGAGTACTCCTTACCTGTCGCACAAAGGCACAGATGTGGTCCTGCCCTCGGAAGTAGCGGATGAGATCCAGCCGCGCGCGGAGATGGATCAGTACGGAGGCGTGGTCAAGTCGCCCTACTCGTGGGGTAGCAATATCGTCCAACGTCTGCCGTTCACTGGTGCATTTATCACCGGCGCTACAGGGGAGTTCGGCACCAAAGTTGACTTGGACTTCAAGCTCACGCGCTCTAGCGACGGCGAAGGCTCGGTCGAGTTTGTAGTGGTGCATCGTAATGACGGCAGTGAAGTTGGCAGGATTGTGCGCGAGGCTAAATTTGCGTCCATCCCAGAGCTTGACGATGTCCAGGCGCAACTCAAGAGCGCGCTAAGTGGCTTCATCATGGGGGCTTACAGTACGTCCATGGGCCAGGCCGTAATTGCGGAAGCCGCAGGTGACTTTGCTCGTAAGACCAAGGTGGCCAGCTACTCGCTGACCTACAAGGGCTTCGACCAGTTAAAGGAGTCGTTCGACGAATTCAAGGCCGCTACCAGGCGTGAGGAGTTCACCGGCTTTTGCAATGAAACAGGCCTATCAGTTTATCAGAGTGACTTTGGAGTCAAGGGCAAGGATCACAGCGATTCGGAGTGCGCGATCGCTCAAAAGCTAGCCACCGATGCCAAGTTTGAAGAGTCCTACATTTTCAAGGAAGACAAGTCGTTATTTTCCGGCCTGTTCGTGAGCAAAAGCTTCACGCTTGAGACGAACTGATCACCACATTTCCTAGAACCTGGAGTGCGATCCGCCGTACTCCACGGTCACCAAAAAAATTTCAAGACAAAGGCAGGCATTTCATGACGAAGGTTTCCAAATGGGCAATCACGGCGTTCTGCTCGGTGCTGCTGGCCGCTTGCGATTCAAGCCAGGACAAAGCTGAAGAACTGGTCAAGTTGATGGGCATGGACGTCCAATACAAGATGGTAGTGCAAGTCGCCACGTCGGGTTATGCATCCAAATATCGCGAAGTCGCGCCAGAAAAAATCAAGGCCGTGATTGAGGACAACATTTCCCGGGACCTACTGAAAGATACCTTGGTCCAGGTATACGCAGATCACTTTGATGCCGACGAGCTCGAACTGATGATCGAGGCCAACAAGCATCCTGATCAGGCGATGAAAATTATTATGGGCTCTAAGGACGGCATGAAGTTGGCAAAAAAATCCATGGACGTCCAGGTGGATCTGCAGCGTGATATGGCCAAGGCGTTCGAGGATCGCGATGAGGACATTGTCGACGAACTGGACGACCTCCGAAAGGATGCCCGCGGCTGACCTTCATTTGCTCCGAACCACGGTAATCGACGCGGCTGCTACGGACAGTTCGAGGTAGCGTTTGGCAATTCATGGAGGGTGGGATGAGGTTTATTTTGGTAATGCTGCTGGTGCTCAGCGGCTTCGCTCACGCCGGTTGCGGCAGCATCAACAACGACGATCAACGCGCCTACTGCTACGTCAAAGAGGGGAATGGGAGCTGTGCGAGCATTAAGGACGACGATCTGCGCGCTACCTGCTATGTGGAGGCCGGCAATGGCAGTTGTGCGAGTATCCGTGATGATGACAAACGCAAATACTGCTACGTGAAAGAGGGCAACGGAAGCTGTGCAACCATCAACAATGACGACTTGCGTAACGCCTGCTACGTCGAAACAGGCAACGGGAGTTGCGCGAGTATCCGTGACGACGATCAGCGATACTTGTGCTACGCCAAGACTGGCAATGGCAGTTGCGGGAGCATCAAAAACGACGACTTGCGACGTCAGTGTGAAATGGTAAAGCGCTGACTGGCTTGCTTTTGCCAGGCCGGATAAAAGAATCTCACCTACAAAAAATGCCAGTCAGGTAACTGACTGGCATTTTTCATTCTGCGGCTAACGATCTTCCAAGCTGAAAAGGCGAGTGGTTCAACCGCTCAACCCAGTACTTCGCCCCTGGTCTTGCGCTTGAATCGCCGGCGCAGGAAAAACACCACAAACAAAATAAGCAGCGTGCCTACGGTGAGGAAAATCGTGTTGAACCAAGGAAACGGCTCTTCGCGACTGTTCGTGGCTTCGATGTCTGTGATGTTTGGGAACACGGACAATATTTGAATGCGCCAGCCGTAATAACGAATGAGAGCCAGCTGCTGGGCATCTCGTGAGTAACCCTGGGCCTTTGCCTGAACATCGGCCGCGTCAAACTTGAAGTACCACGGAAAACTCCACCCGGTATCTTCATTGCGATAGACCATTACGTTTTTCGATGTTGGGTGTTCAGTGTTAATGAAATACACATCCCGGGTAGGGCCGTCCGCGGGGTTTTCAGCATTAATGACGCCGTCATCATCCACACGTTTTACCTCGACGCCGGTGATGGCCACCACATCGTATTGCGGTAAAACATAAAACAGACCCAGGGCAGCGCCGGTGACCACCAGCAAAAACGCGCCGAGAATCACTCCTTTAATCCACTTCATGCGTGTGCTCCGTTATAGATGATCGAATTCTGCCCTAAATCGACCTAGGGATTTACTTTTAACAGTGACTTTTGGAAAAAACATGGTTAACAAATGTGTTTGCTCTAGACCTTGTATCTCGAAGGTGGCGAGCCAGCCTAATTGATTTTGGCTCTGTTAGGAGCGCCCAATAGCGAAGAAAATCACTACGTGCCCTGACTGTCATAAAAACCAGGGATATCTCCCTGGCCTGTATGGGTGGCCGCGAGATTTTTAACGAACAGATACCCAGCCTTCGACTACATCACCACCCCACTCAGCTTTCCACTCTTTCAGAATTTTGTGGTTGCCACCCTTTGTTTCAACAACTTCGTCGGTGTGTGGATTCTTGTAGACTTTTATCTGGCGTGGCGCTCGCTGGACCTGTTTACCGGGCACCGCTTTGGCAACCTTGCTCGCGGAAGCCTGCGGATCAAGGATATTGATCACGTCGCGGAGATTTTTCGCGTAGGAAGCCAGTAGGTCTTTCAACTTGGCTTCAAACTCGATCTCTTTTTGAAGCTTCGGGTCACCCTTGAGTGCTTCTCGACGGGCCTCCAATTCGAGGATATTTGCTTCAATGGTACGGTATTCGTTGATGAGGCTCATTTGGTGCTCCATATGATTACGATTGCGTTACTGGCAAGACTCGAGATCCAAATGCCGTAGTGGTCCAGCCTAGAGCTCTCTGAATCTGTTCTGCCTGAAGCGCCTTTGGTGAGAAAAGGAGGTGCTATTGCGAGGCGGAGATCAGAATTTAGGTTTCAGTCTCAGATACTAAGTCTACCAATCCGTTGATTCTTTCCCAACAGGTTTCAGTTAAAGCCACCTTGAACTGCGCTCCGGCTATCTGTGAAATCTCCTTTTGAAGCGTTAATACAGAACATGAGCGGTTCGAAGGCAAAAATAGAGATTTCAAAGGTGACTGTAACGGTCAGACTATTTTTTCAAAATGTCTGTTGGGAGTTGGATTGAAGGCGAAGTGCGGTCTTTAGGTCTTAGTGTAATACCAGATGTAATTTGTTTCCATGCGCTAGAAAAATGCACCACATCACGATGGAGCGCATTGATATGATGACGTAATTGCAAGCCTATACTCCTGGCCGTCGTGTTAAAAGTCGATGGTCAGCTAGGCGCCGCTGCTTCAAATTGATTGTTCATGAGCGCACGGACAAGGCATCCGATGGGTTGGTAATTTGGGGCTGCATGCAGAACGTTGTCATCATCATTTGAGAAGTCAAGATTGAATCCGTAATTTGCTTTGGACTTGAAACCTGAGGTCGTCGCCGTTATATTAACGGTTGGAGTGGGTTGGTGAGCTCTATCTAAATCTTGAATTCATATATAGGTATAAATGATGCTCATTGAAGTGTTACTTTTTTTAACGGTGTTGTGCCTAATCGTCATTCCTATTGCCGTGTACTTTGTAGCCAATTTCAGTATATGGTGGGTGATCGCCTTGTGTTTTATAGCGCTCTTTGCACTGGAGTGCCATGAACCCAAAAAGAAGAAAACGTGATGTATATGCTGGCTCCATTCCGTGGCTACATAATCTTTACAAATTTCTGTTGTGTAGTTCAGTACCTTATAGTCAAGTTGGCTCTGGCTTGAAACTGTCCAGCCAAGCATTAATCCACTATTTTTTTCAAGTGCGCTGGGAGTTAATTACTGCTTGCAAGGAAACTACCGAGAAAAGGTAGCCCGCAGCCATAGTGGTGCGGTAAGCTGTGGATATGCTCGGACAAGGGTGAATACCGTCGAGAAACCCTCAAAATCAGGCCAGGGTATTAATTCTCAGCTTTTCACTTCAAGTTGAAAAAGGGAAATTTCGGTGGAAACTAGTACAAAATCTCCAGTCGGCACTCGTGTAGTTTTGTATTTGGCTATCTTGTTAGTATTGGGAGGCTGTATCTATAATGGGCTCAGGATCTACATAGATAGGCAAACATACTCGCGAAGTGTTGCAGAGCTTGCCTTGCAAGCGTCGGCGCCAGTAACGCAGCGGATTGTAACGCGTGATGAGCATACTGAATACGAGAGGTGTGAAAGAGGTTTCTGTTGGAGTGCGCCTGATGAAGAAAGCCTAAAACAAGTAATGGAAATACAAGTTGGTGGAAATGGTGGGCTTCCCATGGTAGATACTGCTGCTTTTGAACAAGCCCTCAAACAACTGCAGGCGGACTACAGATCAATAAACAATTGACTTGGCACGATTCTATCATGAAGTTCTGAATTCCGATTTTCGGCCGGAGGCTGGGTTACTCAGTATCTGGGTGCATGTGTCACGATTCCTCAGCTTTCCAAACATACGGTAGTAACGCATTCCTAGTTGTGCGGGCCGCTATCGGTTGGCAAGATACTGAGTCTGAAACTGAGCACTGATACCATGATCTTCAAGTTACCCGGCGAGACCCTGCTTCGCCTTTGCGAAATTATTTCTGAGGCGCAGCGAGCCTTTACTGCCTCTCCGACGGTGTTGAGGTTTGAGAATGCGTTATTAGCGGAGGGTGTCTGTACGCTAACCGCGATAGGAACCCACTTGGTTGCCAATGAGAAACGGGGGTTTTCGGCCATTAAAGAACTGGTTGAAGACCTGGCCACTGTGTTTGACCTGTACATCCAGGGCATCTACCCCAGGCCTGAGTGCCTTGGTGATGAGGTTGAGGGCGAGAAGGGGTTGAATGCGGCCGATGCTACCTGGCTTCTCATCATGCTGGAGGCGATTGGGGTACAGGTTGATCCAAGTAGACTTGTTGAAGCACTCGTTACCCATATCGGGGATCGTAAACTTCTTACAGGCACTGAGTTCGACATCCTTCACTACAAGCATACCCTGGGAAAACGGCGGATCCAGTTGAATGCTGATCGAACCTTCCTTGAGGGGCCAGTTACCCAGAAGACGTTTAAAGACTCGATCGGGAATCGATACACCGTTTGTTCGCGGGGTGATCTGCCATATTCACTGGAAATCAGTGGGCCTAAATACCGGGAGCCCAAACCTCAGGAGGCGGTGACGTGCGACCTCTGCGGAATGCTCTACGTCACAAATCATCCTGGTGATGCGCGGCGGCACAAGACAACACACGATCGAGTGGTTCGCCGATTAAATCCCAAGCCGAGTGCGCGCCTTCAGAAGCGAGTCGTTACCGGGATTACCGGCGAACTCGTAGGTCCGGACGCCCCGCTGTGGATGCACGGTGAGGTGTACGAGAGGGCGGCAGCTTTCAGAAGGGAATTTGGTTACGATTTTATTCAGTGGCCTGGTGGCTCAAGTACACGCGCACCATCTGATTGGAGAGGCCATTTGTTTGCTGGCCCCGGGGGCGAAATCGCCGGAGCTTGCGCTTTCATGCATACAACGTCCAGAAAGGCTGAAGGAGAGTGGTCACTCCAATGGATCTGGATTGCCCCAATGTTCAGGCGTATGGGCCTCTTAGAGACCAGGTGGGCTGACTTTCAGCAAAGATACGGTGACTTCGATTTGGAAAAGCCTTTGTCTGAAGCCATGGTGAATTTCCTTTGGAAGCATGGATCAGAAGCACAGCGTGCGTCGTTGCCGGTCTTTTAGTTCAAAAAGGCTGCCCTAAGCTCATCCCATATAAGTCCGAGTATGTTGAGCAAAGCGACCCTTGCGGACCTTTAAGATTGGTTGGCTCCGTATGCTCTGGCGTAGACTGGGCAACTATTTTTAAAGCAATGGCGCGGCTCGACTGACCCGCTATATCAAATCCCGCAGTTACAAGTGGGGTTAGTCCGTAGAAGCCCCGGATAAGCCGCCTAAACGAGGAATCACGTTATGCCCGACCGTGGTCATCAAGCTAGCCACGCCCCAGCGTTTGAAACGAAGCCGGATCTTGAGCTTTACCAGACTGGTCACTACGGCGTAACCGGAATTGCCAATTACGATCCTGCACTTTGGGAGCGTGTTCGGCACATGGTCCGTCATAGGGCCAATTTAGACGGTCGAAGCGAAGGTATCGACTGGCTAACGGTGAGTAAAGGTCTGAATGCCAAGCGCGCTTCAATTAAGGGGCAGTGAGCGCAGCGCTACTAATCCCCAGGCTTCAGGCCCGGGGGCAAGTGCGCGCTGGACTGCGCTATGCACCTTATGTACTGCTACCTGCAGGGAAGACTCGTTGCGGCACGCAAGCACGTAGCTGAATACAGGTTCGATGCCCCCGAGACATTGGCCATCAGGTTCAATGTCCCATTTGCAGCGATGGCCATCAGCAATGCATTGCGTAGCAGTGGCTCAGCGGCTCGAAGCAATTCTGGACTTCAGCTACCACGCTCGCTTGCCAAGAGCACGCTGGTATCCCGTGCGGCAGACTTGACTAGGGTCATGACACGAGGTGCAAACTCTAAGGAGTCGTCAGTCCTGTAACGCTTGCCCATTAGCCACCACGCGTCTGCATATACCATAAGGGTAAAGCCAATCTTGCGGCTTTCCTTGCAGCGGGCTGTGACGTCGGGGAGGCGAGATCCTGAATGTAGTGCAAGTTGTCCAGGCAACGTACTGCGATACCGCAACGCTCGCCTGTGAAGGCCCCCCTCGTTAAACCTTCCAAATACTAAATCAACCCTCTTCAGGCTACGACGGTGCCCCGGGCTTTCACAGTCAGGTTTTGAGTTGTGCCCCGTTTAGAGCCGCAGTAGGGTAGATATCCCAATCCGAGGTCCAGACCTCCCGACCCTTGATGAGGCGATTACCAATGCTTGGTTGCTGCGGCGCAGAACGCATGAAATTCAAACCCAACGAAGATGAGGTTGATCAGGAACGCCTCGAGAAAATTGTCGAGAATTTGACCGTAGGCGACTGGGACGACTCAGTCATTGAAAAGCTGCGAGTGTGCAGCTGTCCTTGTCATGTCGATGGCCGTAACGTCATGTGCTGAAACTGTGGCCTTTCGCACCGCGGAAGCTTGCTCCCTGCTTAGTGTTTGATATGCATTGAGGGCGGCCAGCAGGTTCAGGTATCGAATGGCTGTAGGCATAGCTTCAGGAGCGTAGATTCGTGAGGGAGGAGTTAATGTCCAATGACCGCATCAATGATGCGAGAGCAAGAGAGGTCCTTGAGCGCGCGGCTACTGAACTCCTCGCCAAAGGCTGTGAGGAATTGGCTTTTGATATCCAACAACTTCTGCTCGAGACCATAGACGTCCCGGTGGAGTACGGCTGCCTGTGCTGTGGGGGCAAGCACTCTCCGTGGACAGCGCATTGCATTCATTGCAATCCCGGCCAGCACTTAACTTCAAACACGGCTGAAGCATTAAAGGCCTGCAGCTGGACCAACACACCTCAAGTCAACAAGGAAGTGCTCACGAGAGCAATTCAGGAGCTTGAGGCGGCAACTCGTACTCGTGACTTCACCAAAGATCTGCTGTCTGCATTCATCGCGGAGTGGAACGGCTATCTGGTGCTTGATCGGGTCGGTGAAGGCTCTGATGCCAGATTCGTCTATCCCGAGGTTGAGCTGGCGTTTGTCAGCTGGTGCAAGGGCGGGATCAAACTGAATGCAGCGCTGAATCAACTTGCAAACCAACGAGTTGTCGTCAAGCGACTGCGGCAAGAAATAAATGATCTCACTGAAACGGCCGAAAAAGTGGAAATCGAGCTGGAGTCCAGCCTTCACCATGCGCAACAGCGTGACACCGAAGCTTTCGGGCTTCTCAATCGGATCCTCAAAGGAACTCCCAGTGTTTCCAAGGGAGAGCTTCGAACTTTCCTCAAACGTGCGGAATCACTGAGGGCCTGGGGTGGCCAGTCCATGGCCCAGCCCCGTTTGAATCCCCCAATGGAGTAGCGGGATAGGTTCCAACTGCCGGCAGAAGAGAAAAGTGGGAGCGACATGCGTTGGGTTAGGCGAAGGGGGCGGCAGCCTGATCAAAAACCGTCGCATAGCGACCCTGGTCGTGAGTCTCCTGCAGTGCTGCACGAAGCTGGGCCAACTGCTCATACCCAGCCAACGCCTCTACCAGTTCCGCGACACCAGCTTTTTCCGGAAGGGTTGTGAGTACCTGGTCGAGCTGCTCGACCTGAAGATCATCAAGGGCAACAACGGCCCCCGACTGCAACAGATCCGACAGATACGCCAATTCCGGAAGAAAGCCCTTGCCCTTGCCAATGCGTCCGTTATTCGCCAGATCGATCTTAGCTTCCTCACCGGTTGCGGATTTCATGGTTACGATATTTGTGGTCATTTGACTCCCCGTATGTTGAGCGCGTGGTCGCGTCTCTATGTGCACAGCTCCGACTGGCCTGGATTTGAGTGTTGCAGAGCGCCGCTTTATTCGATTGGATCAGTAGGCCAGGTCTGCTTGAAACTCGTGCTCACACTCGGGGCAGGACAGTTCGATATCCCGGCTGGCCTCTGTGTCGTGCTCGCAAGTCTGAATACCTTCAGCAGCAATGTCGTGAGTTTCCAACACATCAAACTCCTGCTTGCACGCAGGGCAGCTAACGAGGAGGGTAAGCGACCAAACAGCCTTAACGTTGGGGGTGGCACTCATTACAGAGATCCTTGAGGATTTGCATCCCAGCGCGGCTCTTGCCGGTGCCGGGTTTCTACCGGGTCACTTCTTGTAGAGGCGAACCCAGTCCTATGGCTGGACATATTGTGGTTTGCCCTGTTCATCAGTGATCCACTTGCCGGAGTCGGTACCAGGTATAGGGCCACACACCTGACCAAATATCTGCCATCCATGCTCATTGCCGGATTCCTTCCCGATGCGGACCATATTGAGTTGGCATTCCTGCCCAAGCATCTTGGCAGTTACCAACGCGTGGTCGCCATCAATCTTAGGCGTTCCCACGAGAATGAACCGAGTTGCCATATAATCCTTTGCTAATGCCCCGGCAGCCTCTGATGTACCTGATTCGGCGCTCTTAGCCGACGCGCACATGGACGCCATGAGCAATGCGATGAATAGTGCAGATTTCATTTGGATTCTCTTCTTGAACTATGTGAAAAAATGGCCCCGCATTATGGCGGGGCTGGGAGTATTGCTGGGCATATGCATCTATCACCGGCTGGGCACAGCAACCCCCTTTTGGTGATAAACATCGACGCGGCTACATACGAGTGGCAGGCGAGGCCGGCTTGCTTTTCAGTTCCTGAATTAGAGGGCCGAGCGCTTGCATATCGGCATTCAGGTTAACGAGCTTGAGCATATTTTCAACTGTGAAGAAGGCGCGGCCGGCGTCAACCACTTCCTGGGCTTTGATCAGGTCCTGCGGGACACGTCCGACCCATTTCGCAGTGCTTTGCAGCACGCGCGGTGACATGCGTTCAATGTCATCTATGGATTGTGTGGCGAATTGCTCAAGCGGCAGAACTAGGTTCGTCACCAGCATGTCTTTGAAGTTGGCGGCGAGGAACGTTAGTCCCGAGAGGGTGGTGACCAACACCTCTTTCGTCGGCAAGTCCTTTCTGGACTTCTTGTTGGTCGTCTCCCAGTAGGCAGCAGCCTCATCTGCGGTCATGGGTTCATCACGGATGATCCGATCCTGGCCTCTATCAGCTCGCTGTTTGAGCTGGGTATAGAACGGAGTGCCTACGGCCCCCATGAAACGGCGCTTCAGCTCTGAGAGCTCGGTATGGGCTTGCTTGAGGCTGCTCGCTGCCAGGATCAGCGAAGGGATGTCTTCACGTGCGCGCATGATGGAATCAATTCGGCGCTGCCGAGATAGGGCTTTGTCGATCCGCTGGCGCTCTAGGGTGAAGCTGATCCCGAAATGCTTGCGACCGCAATGGCCTCCAATGCCAGTCTCAAGTCCATCCGTAGTGGTGATGAGGTAGCCTCGACGATGCGGGGTATGGCAGGACTCGATGCCGCAGGGGATCGAATCGAGAAAGTGGTAGGGCATGACAACAGCGTCGAAGCCGCGATCGCTTTTGGGGCGGAACGCTAGCGATTGCGTGAAGTTCGGGCGCTTGGCGAGATCTTCAAAGCTGTCCAGGACAATTATCGATTGCTCCAAATCGCGTACCTCCGTTGACTGAACTGGCATTCTACCACTACTGGTAATGCAAACAGTGTTCAGGCCGGCGCAGATATTTGAAAGCCTCGCCCGCAACAGCATCAGCGCGGCGGGCAGTAGGGAATCCACTGATTACCGTCTACCATGCCGCGGCGGAGATGGGTGAGCCCGCTACGTCTTGGAGTGTCCATTCTGAATGCGCTCATAAATAATGGCGGCCGCGGCCTGAGCATCCCGGTCAAGTTCTGCGCTCATCGGAGCAATATCCAGCCCTTCGTCACCATCCACGTAGAAGTCGCCGCCCTGGTCATCATCAAACTCTTCTCCTGCGTATTGGCCACCGGCGTGGTATGCCCGCAGCGTCCCGACCGTGACATCTCTTCCGAGTAGACGGCTCAGATGAATCCACGTCCAGGTTTCAACGGTCGGAGCATCTCTGTCAGCGCTCACCAACCGGTGTAACGCTTCAGTGTCACCATTGCGTGCGGCTACCTGGGACCATGACATCGCCAACAAAGTCAAACCTGCAGCCTCAGCGAGGGTTGCAACCCGCCCGGCGAGTCCCGGCACCCCTGCATGCGAATCTAGGACTGCGAAGTCCTCCGCGGTTACAGCAATCCGCTTTTGCAATTCGTCGAGCTCAAAAAAGATAGCTTCAGGATGGCCAGATGCGGATGCCTTCGATAGATGAAATTCGGCACGCTCTATCAAACCCTCTTCGAAGAGAGCTTCGACGGCAAGTTGTTTCTCAGAACCTGATAGTTGTCGGCCTAAGCGCATCTGGAGCAGCCAGTAGACCGACCCTGAGTCATGATGCTTGACCAGCCGCTCGTAGATCCGGAAAAGGGCGTAATGCGCGGACGGGTTCTTGCAGCTGAAATCCTCAAGCATCCCCAAGGAAAGCCGCAGTTGAGGTGGCTCCATATCAAGGAGGCAGCCGTGCAGCTCCTCGAGGGCGAACTCGGTGGCATGGTCGATTGAAACCTGATCATCGTATAGGCCAAGCACCCCTGCGAGGGGAATCGCTGCCAGCTCATGGCGCTGTGCAAAAGACTCCACCACCAACGCAGTGAGGCGTGGAGAGCCTGCAGCCTGGAGTGCGACATGCCGTTCTGTGGCCCGCCTAAGATCTAGAAGCCCAGCCAGAAGGAGCCGAACGTTCTCGACTGCGTTGCCATCGCACCCGCTGAGCGAGACGATGAATGCCTGGCTATTCAGGCTTGCAAACGAGTCATACCCCAACAGCGCTGAAAGCAGTTCGTACGTGTGGCCAACCGAAGGTTTTTCGCCTGTCTGTTCAGCAAGGTTCTGGCGCAGGGAGAATACAAGTTCTTTGAGCAGCATGAGTCAATCCTCAAAGCTCGCCGACGGAGTGTGGGGTGCGCGTTTAAGACCTGTCGACGAGCGAGAGGGTTGAACGAGAATTTGGTGGTGCAAAGCCGGTTTCTACTCGCGCACAAGTATGCCTGGCGGCGCGGCCAATATAGTCGATGTTCAAGGAGGAGGGGTAGAGTGAAAGCTTTTTTTGATTAGGCTTCAAATGGGGCCGGCCTACAGTCAAACCGACTTGAATGCTCGTGTGGAAGTTCGTTCTACTCAACAGGGCTAGGCGCAGCGTTTCTGAATTCTGTGCGATCGTGAGCCCAGTCGTTATGATGAGCCGACTATTCGTTTAACACTTTGGCAATGCTCCGGTGAGCATGCTGAAGACTGTTCGAGGTTGGCTATGAGCATTAAGTCCCCCGTATTCACTGAAGCCCAGGTTGGGGCTGCACTGGCACAAGCTGCTGGGCTGATTTTTCACCCGCAGCTTTTCCGCCCGATGCCAAAGATCACGTTAGGTGAAGTTGGGGCTCCATCACAGACTGAGCCGCCCGCTGACGATTGGTCGGGTAAGATCGCATCTTCATTTGTCCGGCTTCCTGTTTTCGCAGATTTCATCCAGCGATGCGCTGCTGATGCCCATAAGGCCCTTTCGAATGATGACCCCAGGGTCAATCCGGCCGGCATGAAGGCAGACGAGATGTGCAGCTCATCACATGCGCAAACGGTGCTGGCGCGCGTCCGTGATGAATTGATAAAGAATCCCTACGATGTCAAGTGGATTGGAGTGGTTGTCTTCGCACTAATCCGTACGCTTGAGGAGACAGTCGACAACGCGACCACCTCGGGTGATAAGTCAGACATGTCATTCGCCGTTTCTATGATGAACAGCTCACTGGTAGCCGCAGATGCATGGGAGCTCGGCTTCGTAACGAAGCGTACGTTCACAGTCCCTCAAATCGAGACGAGCCTCAGAAAACACATATCAGAACGGGTAGTCATAGCGCTTGCTTCGATGGTTGCGGTCGATCCTGGCGCAGCGTTTTTCAATGAGCATGCACCCGTACGCCTTCACTGATCACTAGGAGTAAGGATTGCCCCATGTTCCTGGGACCAGATCAATACAGCGCCGCTTTGATGCGGATGGTCGCTGAAGAGTCTTCGCTGGACGTTGCTGTGGCGTTTTGGGGGAAGGGTGCTGAGATGAAAGTGCATCCTGATGAGACGAAACCTATCCGCATCATCTGCAACCTGCTAAGCGGCGGGACGAACCCCTGGGTCATTGCACGCTTTCTTAAGCGAGCTGAGTTGAATTCCAACATCCAGATCCGCCAATGCGATGTGCTACATGCAAAGGTTTTGGTAGGCCGGTCACAGGCGATCATTGGCTCGGCCAATATCTCCGCTAACGGCCTTGGTCTTGATGGCGATGAAACTGGCCGATGGATTGAGGCAGGTGTACATACAGTAGCCATCGAAGAGGTAGAAAGTGCCCGAGCCTGGTTCGACCAGCTATGGAACACCGCTAGTGTTCGCGTGATAACGCGGGATGACGTCGCGAAAGCAATTGTGGCTTATAAGCGGCATCGAGGTACGCGGCCGGACTGCAGCTCCACTGGACCCTTTAGCTTCTCGAAATTCACGCCGGCGGATCTGATCGACAGGGATGCGTACGGTTTGCTGTATGTGAGCGGCCCCTCGGATGACGCCAAGGCAGCTACTGCGCGACACGCTGCCGCCGAGTCTAAGGCGTTGGGGGCAATTCCTGGTAAAGGCACCGAGCGCTGGTCATTTGAATGCTGGCCTGAGGACCTGAACACAACTGGCAAGGTCGAATACTTGGCCATGCTCTGGAATCAGGAGAAAGCCAATGTAGTCGTCGACGGTCCGTGCGTTATGACGGCGACTCAGCTGGAGTTTACGTACTCAGAAGGTGGTCAGCCTGGCTGGTTAGATTTGGCGAGACCGACGTCGACGCTGATCGGCCACAGCTTGAACAAAATGGAATGCCGGGCTTTGGCCAGGGAGTTGAAGCCGTACATGCAAACTGTGTGGGACGAGTCAGAGATATTGGACGAAGGTATGCGGCGTATTCACCTCAGTCACATTGCAGAGATAATTGAGCGGTGAATGATTGACCTCGTTTGCAGATTAGGCCTTCTGAGCAGCATCATCTACAATTCGAGTAGAGTGAGGTATTGGCGGAGGCTGGAGTAGGTTGACGACCCAAAAGCCTACCATCGAATTTCCGCCAACTCCCAAAGGCGGTAATTTACAACTAACTGATTTCTAAGGCTTTGTTCCTCATTCTTGCGATTATTCGCTTCCTATCATTAGATCAGTTTTCTTGCTCCCTCAGCGGGAGCATGAGATCCATTAATGTGAAAAGCAGGTATGGAAACCTCCTTCTTACGTATAGCATGGTTTGCCCGCTTCCTACCTGTCACTCATCCGGATTTCATGTGTGGTTTATGGCGTGACATCCTGAATAAGCGCGTTAATCTTGTCGTGAATACAGACCAGATCGGTACCCATGCCCCCGAATCGCCATCGTGCACTCGCGCCTGAAATCGCCGGCAAGCTTGGCCAGGTTTCCGACAGAGAACTCGCCAAGCTTTCCGGATTGAGTCCTTATTTCATCAAGCAAGCACGCTTAGCGAAATGCATAGAACCGCTCACCCGCGGTTACGATCTCCCTGACGGCCTGGTGCAGCAATTGGGCAAGGTTCCCGATGCCCAACTGACTGAGGAGTATGGTGTTCCAGGGCCTGTGCTTTTCCGGGCCCGTCAAAATCGATCAATACCCAGGTACAGAGTGCTTAAAAAGCCGGATAGCCCTGAATATGTGGCTTTTCCAGACGAAGCCCTCGCGCTGCTTGGTAAGGTCCCCGACGTAGAGCTTGCAAGCCAATACGGTCGATCCTTGCAGGAGGTTAAACAAGAACGTGGTATTCGTGGCTTAGATTCCTACACCAAGGGTCGCAACCTGCCAGAAGAGCTTGTTCAGCAGTTAGGATTGGTACCGGACTCTGTGCTTGTCCGTCGTTATTCGGTGGCGGCGACCACCATAAAACGAGCTCGCGATGCCCGCTCCATCGCACGCTTCAGGCCTTGTAAGTTGCCGAAGTCTGATCATTGGAGCGATTTAAACCAGCTAGATTCGGCGTACCTGCCCCCTGCTCAATCAACCGATGGGAAGCTTAACGGGGAAAAAAGGATTTGGTCGGAGGAAGAAGACTCCCTTCTTGGTACGGCAGCAGATAGCAAAGTAGCTGAGTTGCTGAAAATTGATTTTTGGTGCGTCTTTTATCGACGTAAAGCGATGAGTATTCCGCCGTTTGAATACGCCTACTCATAATTAAGCCCGGTCATTAGCCCTGACATGAGGTTAACTTGTTGAAATTAAACGCTTTTCCGCCAAAGCACATGTGCGGAAATTTAGGAGTGGGCGCCTGATAGAATAAACATTCTACCGGCCGCGTCCGTTCAGATTTGGAAACCAGTTTATGGCTCAGCTGATACATCAGGATAGCGCATTACTTACTCTAGCTCGAAAACTGGATAAATCTCCCCTTCCTACGTCTGATCGAGCATGTCTGATCACCCTTCCTGACGGCTCCACCCGCCTCGGCGTTACTCAGGTGGTCAACTTTGTTCATCACGGTGGAGAGTTCGCGGGGGCCTTGTTCGGCCGGGTTTCATTTCGGTTCGCCGGCGAGAACTCGGAACTTTCGAATGCCTTCTCCCCTACTCACGACGTTGCTTGGTTCATTGTGGACCACAAAAATGGATTAGTTCAGTTCGGCCCTCAAGATGGCTTGATCGTTCGTCATCCTGGGCTTGGCATCGGGTCGTACATTGTCGGCCAGTTGCTTCGCATTCTATCTGGCGGTACTGCTCACGGCTCTTACAAGGTTGTAACTACAGAATTGCCGCAGATCACGCTTGATGCCCTGCCCGCGGCCCTTAGAGCGGAGAATGAGCGGCGGATAGATAATGTTTTCGGGAACGCTGGTTTTTACCTTTCCAGTGCTGCGGGTGTAAGGGTAATTGGCGCGCGCAAGGTCGCTGAGCTGAAACCCCATTGGAACTGGGAGAAGGTGAAGTTTCTGAATCCAGGCCAATTGATTGACATCGCCGCCAATTCGATCAATCGCTGCAGTAGCGCCGAGAAAGCTAGTGAGGCTCTCAGCGTTCAGGTAGAAGCGATTAAAAATGAGCTTGCATCGGCTGCCGATAATCTGGAGGCGTCCAGGACTGAATTAGGGGCGCTTTCAGAAAGAAGGAACTCCGATCTGCTGCAAGCTGCAGAGCGTGAGGCTCAGCTTGTATCGGGGCTTGAAGATGCGGAAGCAGATCTGTTCAGAGTCACGGGGGAGATGGATGAGGCCAAAGCGGCTTACCTTCAGCTGCTTTCAGAACCCGCAAGAGCCACAGCCAGTGAGATTCGATCTGCTACTTACCCGTCTTCGCCGCATTTCATCATCGAGCTTGGGAGACAAACTCGAATTTTGGCCTGGGCACTTGTAGCCGGTTGTATTTTTCTAGGCGCTGCAGGCTTGGCAATCCAGGCATTTCGCTGAGTCCTGGCCATTTTGAATCATGCAGTTACCTTGCATGGAACACTTCTAAAACTTGGAATTACCGTGGCATTTGGATCTGGCTTGGCCTTGCTTGATGATATCGCGACGTTGCTAGACGACGTGGCGGCCCAAAGTAAAATCGCAACAACGAAAACGGCAGGCGTGCTTGGTGATGACCTGGCGCTGAATGCTCAGCAGGTTACCGGGGTGCGAGCCGAGCGCGAGATCCCGGTTGTACTGGCTGTCGCCAAAGGGTCACTACTCAATAAGGCAGCCTTGATCCCAATCGCGATGTTGATCAGTGCCTTTGCACCGTGGGCAATTACTCCTTTGCTCATGGTTGGCGGTGCTTACCTTTGCTTCGAGGGGGTTGAGAAAGTCCTTCATCGCTTCCTTCATCCTGAAGTTGACCAAGAGCGGGCCGAACGCGTAAAGGCGATCGCCGAGCCGAAGGTCGACATGGTTGAGTTTGAGCGAAAGAAAATCCGGGGGGCGGTGATAACCGACCTTGTGCTGAGCGGCGAGATTCTAGTGCTGGCGCTGGCTACCGTTGCAAGTGAACCACTGCTTGAGCAGTTCCTCACGCTGGTGGTCGTTTCTCTAATCATCACATTCGCGGTATACGGGTTTGTTGCGGGCATCGTTCGTATGGACGATGTTGGACTGCGATTGGTAACGAGCACGCGTACCATTGGCAATGCGTCAGGTCGGTTTCTTCTGTGGTTTGCACCCGTGCTGATGCGTGTATTGGCTGTCGTGGGGACAATTGCGATGTGGCTTGTCGGCAATCTACATGTACGCATATGGACTCTGGAGTCCATATGTAATAGTCTATGGACATGTGGACATAAAGGATGGCTCTGGTGGCGGATAAAACCTCAAAAAAACAGCCCTGTGCGAGGTATGATTCTTTAGCTCGGCGGATCTTGTTGCCCGAGTTCCGTTTCCAGCGAGTCCACTTTACAGGTCACGTCAACACACACCTGGCTCCTCCTTTACAAGAGTTCGCTGCAGATCCCCTTTCTTATCGAAATTTCCCAGTGATCATCCAAGGGAACGGCGAGCCTTGGGATATAGGTAATCTATATCTAGTTCATAAGCTACAAGCTGAGATTAACTACGAGTCCCGCACCTATAGAGGGATTGCAGACCATCTCCTCGATTATCTAAGGTTTTCCGAAAGTGAAGGCTTAGATATTTTTTATTTTCCAGTGAATGATCGGCTAAAAATTACATATCGCTATCGGCAGCGCCTAATAGATCGAGCCGTCTTGGGGGAAATTGGTTTAGGAACAGGCACGGCAAGAATAAACGCTGTAGTAAAATTTTACCGTGAAATCATGCGCTGTAGATTGGTTGATGAAAGCTTTTTAGGTGTTGAGCCTTTTAAAGATGTCTACAAGTATATATCGACACTGAATAACTATGGAATCGCGTCCGCAGTAAAGGTGCAGTCACATAACCTCGCAATAAAAAGTCGGGTGTCGTCTGAGCCGGATCGTATTTCTGATGGAGGTAAACTTCGTCCTCTAGATGTAGAAGATCAGGAAATTGTTCTAAGGTTTTTGCTTAGCTCGTCGCGTGAATATCAGTTGATGTTTTACTTTGCACTTTTTACAGGCGCGCGAATTCAAACCGTTTGCACATTGCGGATTAGTAGCTTGAGTGGGCCGCTGGATAAAGACGGGATGCTGCGTTTGAAAATCGGTATGGGCACTGGAGTCGATACTAAAAACGGTAAAAGAATGGTATTGCTCGTGCCTGGATGGCTAGTGAATGATTTAAAAATATATAGCAAGTGCGAAGATTCCCTAAAAAGGCAGTCCCGTTCATTTTACAGGGATGCAGGTGATAATTATCTGTTTCTCAGTAAGAACGGCAACCCGTACTATACTAGCAAGACTGAACTTCTCGATCGCCGGGAAGCACAGCGATACGGCTCAGGTGGGGGTGGGCATAATGCAGATCTCGCTCCCCTTCAAGATGGTGCAGCCATACGGCAGTTCATAACTGAAATTCTGCTTCCAAAAATATATCTTGAGCATGCCGATTTTCAAAAATTTACATTTCATGATTTGCGAGCATCTTTTGGTATCAACTTGCTTGAGTCTGAGTTGGATGCTAGGGGGGAGGGGCGCACTACTGAAGTCCTAGAGTATGTGCAGCAGCGCCTTGGCCATAGTGATAAAAAGACGACATTGCAGTATTTGAATTATAAATCGCGACTTAAGTGGCGTGCCTCCGTGCAAGGAAAATATGAGTCTCGGCTTTTTAAATATGTGAATACTTCAGCAGTATCAGTGATTGCGGCGGTTCCTAGTGATCTCTGAGTTTCAGGCCCGTGCGATCACGCAATTGGACGTTGGTGATTACAATGCGGAAGCCTTGCAACCGGAATCTGTTGTGTTGACGTCCAAGATTGGATTATACAGCGCGCACACGTATCGCTGGGATGTCGGCGCTTTCTGTTACACGTCGCGAGATTCAAGATCGCAGAGATGCGGCGGAGTTAAAGTTGATCCGGCATCTTTCGATGTGCGGCGTCGTGATTTTGTAAGGAAACTGATAGAGCGCTTTCGAAAAGGTAATCCCAATACTGTAGAAGGGAACTTCCGTGATGTTCGGCGCTTTATGAATTGGATGGATTCTAAATATGATGTTAGTCAGATTCACGATTGTACATTGCTAAAAGCTGCTTATCAAAACTACACATCCGATCTGCTGCGAGAAATGCACGTAAGCGGCATTGCCGGAGCACCTCTCAGTCAGGAAACTGCAAGGGGTTATCAGCGTGGGGCTCGGCTAACCCTCAGTGTTGCATTTGATTTAGATGATGTTCAGTTGAGGCGGTTAGCAGCCTTTATCGGTCGGCGTAAACTAAGTAGGGGCGATTTTTTCATCGGTACTTCGTCCGATGACAAAACGGTTACGTTTGCTGCACTTGTTAATTTTATTGATGAAGTTTATCGTATCATTGTTTTAGCTGGCGCGCTGCCGGTAAAGCTAGTTTCAGAAAAGGACAAAGATTATTACTATTACTCCTCGAGTCAAGCCGGGTTGTCATCAGAGGTGTCTGGGACTATTTATGATATTTTGAATGAGCTTTCAGAATTTCCCTCGCGCCGATCAGTTCTCCTACGTTTGAATACAGTTGATGAGTCAGTGCGTGAGCGCAACGCCTATTGGAATGCGAGGGCATCCTTTAAAAACTTTAGGTCTGACATTGGTTGCCCAGCAGCAAGGGCTCTGGCCAACAAGGCAATGGTTGCAGCATTAATATGTTTCGTATCGGCTTCGGGTCAGAATTTGAGTGTCTGTCGAGACTTAAAACTTACGACTGAGCAGGTAGTACCCTCGACGCAAGGACGACGTTTTTCTGGTACGAAAGGCCGAGCTGACGGTAAGGAAGTATATCCGGAGTTTGGGGTTGAGTTTGCCCCGATTTATAAAAAAATCCTATCTATTCGTCAGTTCATGGTTCAGCAACAAGAAACGGATTTGGTATTTCCGGTGTTCAGCAAGAAAGCTGAATTGGTAAATATTCAACATATCAATATCAACAGTTTGAAAAAGTTCTTTTCGCATTCGCTTCCAAATTTGAGCTGGGTAACTCCCAAAGAATGGCGTCAGAATGTTAGCTCTGAATATTTAAGGTTGAGCGGAGGAGACACTCACCTTGTAGCAGAAAAGCTAGGAAACACCGAAGGGGTAGTCCGAGCGCATTACGGCCGGCCTAGCTTCGAAGATTCTGCAGACCAGCTTAACTCTTTCTTTAATGCTCTACATCAGTCCGCGCTTATACGAACCCGTAGTCAAGCGAACATTCCAGTACAGTTAATCGATGACACGGTTTCTTCACATTCGGTACCGGCGGGCCAATGCGTAAATAGTGATGATAACGCTCCTGGCTTGGCTGATGGTTTTACTCCGCTCGCCCCATTGCCATCTTGCAAAGACCCTGAAACGTGCCTGTTTTGTGCTCATTATGGAGTGCATGCTGATGAGCATGATATTCGTAGGTTGTTGTCCTTGAAGTTTATTATTAACGAAACCAGGGCCCGGCGATCCTCAGAAAGTTTTAATAATCGTTTTGTTCCAATGTTACATCGGGTCGAAGAAGTCCTTGAGGCAATCGTGGGTAAAAATCCTACTATGGTAGAACTGATTGAAAATGTCTCCAAGGGAATTGGTCATGGAGATCTTGATTGTTTTTGGGGGATTCATTTTGATACCTTGGTATCAATAGGCGTGGTGTCATGAGCATTATAGAAGGACTCCAGTTGGCAGGGGTGAAAGCTATCTCTTTGCCCGATGTGTACCACGAAATTAGGCATTCTATTGTTGGTAATGAGTTTGTTGTATCTCGGAGCCTTAGCGGGGCTGTTGTCTCAAGATATGGTGATAAAGTTTGGGATGTGAAGGTATATTGTGCGGCAGGTAAAACGATTTACAATTTTGTCAATTGGCGCTCTGATATAGGTAGTGAGTTATTTGGTATAGTTGTAGATGAGATGAAGCAGGTGCAAATTGCTAGGATGAATTTGTACTCAAAGCCGCGTAAGGTAGGCTCTATTATGCTGACCCCGCTGAGGTTGCTGGCTAACTTGGCGATGGATAATAATCTCACGCTCCGACAGCTTCTAGGCTCATTAGATAATGTAAAACTACTTGGCGACGCGTTGTCTGCGAAGAGTAAAAGTTCTGTTGTGGCAGTGATCGAGCTTCTTAGCGAGCTATACGATTTAAGTTTAATGCACCCTGAAGCGCGTTTTCCTTACTCTCCCAAGGATTGTATTCAAGAGCTCAGGCAAATTTTTGGTTATCAGTATGGTCTGGCGGTTGAGCAGACAATGCTGATTCCTACAAGACGCTACGCATCCTTGATAGCTGGTCTTGATTGCGCGCTCGATGAGTTTAATGGAGTATCTGGCTCTCTATGTAAATTCTTTGAACAGAGAAAACATAATCCTATGTTTGGCTGCCAGGTCTCCAAGTATCGGAATAATGGCAGGGCGGTTGTATGGAGTGCAGCGTTGGAAGCAGTCGGTTTACATGACTACTTTTCAAAATATTCTATTGTGAATATGGTAGATCTTTATTCTCATTTGAATTTTATTCGTTATTATTCTAAGACTTGGATTCATTTATTTAGCGGTATGCGGTGCAATGAGGCTCGATGCTTGCCATTCAATACGCTTCAGAAGATTGAGGTCAATGGTGAGGAATTTATAGTGCTCCGAGGGTATACCTCAAAAATTGAAGGGCAAAATCAGACTCCCACGTTTTGGGTCAGTGCTCCGATTGTCGAGAAAGGAGTTACGGCTGCGCAGTCTCTTGCTAAGATTGCCGTGATAAGGAACGGGTGGGATGATTCAGAACCGTCAGCTTTTCCGTTATTTCCCGTTATATCCCAGCGTAAGGAAAATACTCAGTGCGTGCATTATGCGACTGCTCCTATCATGGCGACTCCATTAGTTCGCTTTACCTACAGGGCGCTGAAACGTATTGATGGACTTAATATAGTTGAGGAGGATTTAGCTGAACTTGATGAGTTCGACGGATTTCGAGATTGGAGAGGTAAATCTAATCTGAAGGTTGGTGCGCAGTGGCCTCTATGTACACACCAATGCCGTAGATCACTTGCTGTTTATTCCGCTCGTTCTGGCTTGGTCTCTCTGGGCGTCTTATCAATTCAGTATAAACACCTTACGGAAGTTATGACGTCGTACTATCGTGCTGATAGCGCTTTTGCGCAAAACTTTATAGTTTCTGATGATCAGAAGCTTTTTGTAAGTGAAATTGCGGCAGAGCAACGAATGTTTGGGTACGTTAAGTACAACCAAAACGTCATCAACTCTTCTGGACGTCTATGGGGTGGGGAGGGGAATAGAATACAGGTTTCACGAGATCGGGGTCGCCCATTGATCATTGCGACTGATAGAGAAGTGACTCTTAAAAAGTTTAAAAGTGGAGATATGGTTTATAAAGAGGGGCCTTTGGGTGGGTGCGTGAATCCTGAGCCATGTGAGAAGATTGGTTTTATGAATGTATTAGTGTGTACTGACTGTAATTACTCAATCCTTGATGGCGCCAGTGTTGTAAAAATTAAGCATGGACTTCGTAATCTTGAGCGAAGTATGTCTATGTTCGCGCCGGAAAGTCCGTTTTATAAACAGCTTTCTAATGAGGTTGATGCGATCACGCAACGCTTAACCAAAGTTGACGGGGTTTAAGAGGAGATACTATGAGTGCAGTTAACGATTATCTCACTGCTTTAGATCGGATGATAAATGGGTGCCCCGAAATTGTTCCTGTTGGATGTGCAATAAATAACGATACGGTTGCACTTGAGGCTGGCCGAAAGCGAGGTTCTATAAAGAAGAAGCGCTATCCAGACCTCTGCAGAGCGATTGATGAAGCCGCTGAAAGGCAGCAGCTGAAGGTTGCTGATTCCATAAGTTCGACTACTCTAGAGCATGTTAATTCGACAGACAAGGGCCTCCAGAAGGAGTACAAAGCGCTGGAGAAAGATTATAATGTTGCACTCCAGAAGAATATTTCCCTTGTGTACGAGGTGTTTGTGCTGAAGAAGAAAGTTGATGAGCTAGAGAAGAAAACCAATGTGTTAAATTTTCCTAAGCTTCGGTGAGGTAATATTAGTAGCGTGCAGGAGTAGTGTCGGATCGAATAGATTCTCTTTTAATCTAAATAATTCTCTTGAGATACCTATGCATTGTTGCCTCTGATAGTCCTAAATCTCTGGCAGTTTCATTACGGGTATACCCTATGCCCGAAGCCTTTTGGCAGTGCTTATCTTTACGTCAGTGCCCATGCCCAATGGGCGTCCAGGCGGTAGCTTTGATGCCGTGGCTGCCTAGCTAATATGATCGAATGCTCCAGCGAGCAGATACGCGATGCTCATCTGGTTGCCACCCTCGATCATTATTTTGGTGTGGTATGTGTTCTGGCGCTCGCGCATGGTTGTTTAGTTGCCCGGCTCCATATAAACGCTGACCAGGTAGTGAGAGAATTCCTCAGTCAGCCGGCGTCCGAAAACTCATTCGAGTGCGTAGTCCTAAATTAGAGCAATGCTCCGTATTGTCAAAAATGAGGCTGTTAAAACTTTTCCATTATAAATCTTCTGATTTCCGATCCGTTGACCAAAGCCTATTGATAGTCGTCCAGGCGTATCCGAGTTCGCGCGCAGCTTCAGCGCGACTATAGCCCTGTGCTTTCAATCGCTGAACCTTATCCCTCCTGTCCCGGGCTTCAGCCACCGATGGCGATTCGAGCTTCTGAGGTTCTGCAGGAAGAACGATATCCGCCAACCCCAGTGCCTCCATTTCAGCAATGGCTGAGAGCATCACCTCGCGAGGAGTCTGATGTTGACTGGCTGCGATGACCAAACCGAAGAAGGTTGCAGCATTCACGTGTAGGGCGTCAGCCAAGGCTTTCGTAGAGTCCACAGTGGCTGTGGTTTTCGAGGCTTCAAGCTTGCTGATGAACGACTGAGCAACCTCGCCGGCGATCGCGTGCTGGTGCAACCCTTTGGATCTACGTAGCAGCTGGAGCACGGCTGCGTAAGGGCGGCGCAGTGACATCTTGGCGTCTCTTCAAAAAGAGACGGTATGCCGCGTTTGCCAATCAACATACAAATATATATAGTGATTCATGTGTTGATTTTGCTGGTTTTGCGGCATATCTCAGGATGAAGACGGCGTTCGCGCTGTCAATTTATGCATAACTTTGACGGAGCGTGAGCCTTGTCCGGCCCAGTTCAGAGTGACCTTTTCTTGGGTGGCAGTGAGCCGTTACCAGGCTCAATAGCCTCGGTAGAAGAGATCATTGCAACGCTAGATCTGCGTGTACCACCCAAGGCCTATTGCCTAGTGGAGGAATGGACGATTTTCCGCGCCGATCTAACTCAAGATGAGCTCGTCCGTGTTCATGCTGCCAACCACGTTCCGCTCTTCCTGTTTGCCCACAAGGTAGTAAAAGACTCCAAGGCGAGATTTCATCCAGGCGATTGGGTGCGTTCTAGCATGTGTACCGCTTTCGACGACGGCGTCATGTTTGAGACCAAGAATACGATTTACGTTTTGATGGGGTCGGGGCATGAGCAAACTGCGAGTCTCAAGACCATTTTTTCCTTCTTCTAATTTCCGTTCTATATGAGCTCTGCAAAGCAAAGGACATCCCATGTTCAGAACACAAGACTCAGATCTAATCGGCGCGCCGGGGATCTTTGGTGAAGGCCTTGCGCATTGGCATAGCGTGTCACGGATTCTCAGAACTCACTGGTACCACCTCACTGTCCGCGTGAGCGAGCAGGGGCGAAGCACTGAACTTACTCACATGATTGAGGGAGAGCACAGGTTGCAGAACATGCTCGTGACCCAGAGCGATGAACAAGAGCTAGTCGACGTCCAAGTTATGACTCCGGCATGGATGAACAGAAGGGTCGGATGGGATATGGAGCGCGTAACAAAAGTAACTATCGGCAACGACAGTGATTTTGAGGTTTGCCTGATTGAGGTCGAGGGAGGCGCTGTCTATCACAGCTCGCACCGCCCAGGCTTTCAAATTGACTCGCTGACAGACCTTCGCCCAATCTTCCTCTCAAGCATGATTCGATCAGTCTGAAAATTACCAAGATTTCTGCACGATACCAGCGCGTCTGGTTGCGTGCGCAATTCTTGATAATGCCCTACGAACCACAACAGGAGCGCAATCATGCTCGACACGTTAGACGTCAATTTTCATGGGAAACGCCATACTGATTTCGATCTCACACGAATTATTAAGGCTGAGGCCCAAGGCTTCGATTTACCGGTAACGGCCTATCTGTGTGGAGTTTCAATTAAGGCACGTGCAGGCATCGGTGTGGTCTTCGGCCACAAGCGTAAAGACCAATATGGTCGGTTTGGTGATGGTCATCTGATCAGGACTTCTGATGTGTTGAAAGTCGAGCGCGAAGGGCGCTTCTGGGTGATGACGACGGAGAATAGCCGTTATGTCTTGGCAACTTTCCAGCGCGAGAACGGGCGCGCTAGCTTGCGTTATTTCTTGCGTATTGCTCAGGGGCAGTACCATCCGACCCCTCCCATTTTGCAGTGATGGTTCTGCGAGGCTTTGACGGTTCTACGGCTTGTCATAAGTCCTGATCGAGGTGGGGTGATGCTCCTGAAGAAAGGCGAGGTTGTTTCCATTGCTTCCGGAATTTTTGAGTCGTACAGCCGGGAAGGGCCGTTTGTAGCCACTCAGGATTTCGACCTTAGCGCATTCGTTGCCAAGACCGTATCTGCTGTTACTGAAACTTGGGAAGTCACTGGAGTGCTTTGGGAGGTTCCTCGGGTGCTTGTTGAGCAAGGTCTCCTTGTCGAGCTACCTTGTCGGAGAATTCACTTGGGGTCATTAGGTGAAGTTGAACTGACGGGAGGAGAAGAACGACTTTTGATTGTGCGTTGCTGATAAGTCCTCGATCGCTACAAATGAATGCGACTCTGAGCGTTGAATCGCTTGCTGAGAGTTCTTGGCGTGCCCCTTCGGGGACGGCTGTCATATACCAAGCCCCTGCGTGGCTTGGCCCTAGCGGGCTTCCATCCTCACGTCTACGGCCGAGCGGCCTGCGCGCTCCGCTTGCCCGAGACATGAGGGTGTAGCTAGCCATATCGGCTCTTGATCTTCCTTAGATATGGCAGCCGAGAGCAAGGGCGTCACTTGATGCCGAGTGCAGGCTTAGGTGCTCTGCTGACGCGCCCTTGTTTTGTCCCCGTAGTGACCATGCCGCCATTTGGCCCTAGCCCGCAGCAAAGGGGAGCTGCTGGCTTCTGACGGAGGCTGACTTGCCATTTCGGATTGCACGAGAAGGTAGACCCTGTCCCTGCAGCAGAGACAGGGGCGGCACATTTCACGCTTATCGAACCTTGCACACCAGCTTGGTCGGGTCTGAGAAATCACAATCCTTGTGATCAATGACAAATCCCATCTCTACACCAGTGATGCTAATCGTGTGCTCGTTAGGTCGTGCTGCGTCTTTCACGCCCCACATGAAAACCCCCGCCGTAATTATTATTCCCGCCAAGGTGACGAAACCCAGGGCCTTGTTTTTGAGCCTCATGCCAGCGGCACCCGCGATTATCGCTATCACGGCCGATGCAAGGGACACAGCTAGGGCAGTGTTACTGATGCTAAACCGAAGGGAAACTACCAGCCCTCCAGCCAACGCCGCACACAGAACTGCTACGATCCAGCCCCAATTACGCTCCCCCCACATTTCGAATTTGCTTTTTGATTTGATGCTTCGCGCCGTGAAATTCTTCAACTTTTTGTCTCCAACATAATCGATAAGTCAAGCAAAATGCACGGGCTAGAGCCTCCGCGTCCAAGTGTGTTAACGGCAGGGGGCGAAATATCTTTGAGACATTTCTGCGCTGATCGATTTAAAGCGGCGCCAGTGATCCCCGCAATGTGAAGCGCCAGATACGCGCAGGGTAGGGAGGCCCTCACAAGCGCCGAGACCTCTTAGTTATTGTACCAAGGGCAGAAGTGATGGGGATGGTGTCGATATAACCCTGCTAACAGGTTTGATTTTCAGAGTTAAAGAGGACATTGATGAAAGCTACACTCAAAGCCCATTTGCAGTCGTGGGTGGGCCGGCTCGAAGCACAGCAGGATAAGGGACGTGACCGTCATTCGGATTTCGACCCCTATTCGGATTACGACTTTTTCTTGGAGTACAAGGTGCTGGGGATAGCGACGTTCCTGAAGCAGATAGCCTACCAAGAAGACGATCTCGATCTGCTTGCGTTCGCGTCGAAAGCCGAGATGCAAGTCGAGAGCATGATTAGCGCTAATGAAGCAGTAGAGGAGGAGGCTGACCGCGAGCATGAAGAGCAGCAGCAACAAAGCTATGAGCACGATGAGCGCATCAGGAAGGCGTGTGCCTACCATTTCTACACTGCCCCCGCGTTTTCGGTAGATACGTCGCAATACGACCTGATGGTTCAGGATGCGGCAGCTAGATTTACTGATCCCTACAAGCTCTCTAGCTTGAGAAGGTATCTGGAGAGCGACCAGGTGCTTAGCAGAGTGTACGAGAAGGTGAAGTCCCGCCTAAGACGCACGTTTGACCGAGTGGGTGACTCTCCAACCCTGGAAGAGATAGAACAGGCCTTTGACGCTGAACTGTTGAATATCTATCGGCTGGCCGATGCCCGCGTCAAACGGACGATTGCTCAGTACGCCCCTTAATACGACCCGGGCGGATTGGTTGATCGAGATAACGCGGGCCTTGTGGTGGGCTTGGCGGGGACTCTTGCCACCGCCAAGCGCCAGTCAGCGACCGAGTAACACAGCATCCACAGGAGACGTGCGCGCCTTGGGCGACGAGCAGTCTTAGAATCTGGTTTTCATCGTTCATTTAAGGTCTTGTCCGGCATCACCCCCTCCGATACGATCGTCCTCGGCTCTCCGCCGAAGCTCTGGTCGGCTTGAAAAAGAGAACGTCCTTCCCGCCTCAATATTCTGCTATCGGCATCCGGATTTCCCGGTTATTCGCTAACGACAAAACGCCCAGCACAGCGACACATTCCGGAATTTTCAGATGACAGACTTCGTCAAGACAGCTGCATTTGCAGCCAAAACATCCCTCGCTGCGAAAGGCATCAAAGTCCAGCACGGTATCGCGCTGGAGGTCGTCGCTGCGTTTCTCGGCTACAAAACCTACGCCGCGTTTGTGGTTGAAGAGCGTAGTGAGGATCTGAAACATCATCTGGCTGATGCTGAGGTTATCGTCCTCGATTATCAAGGCGGTGTATCTCGGCTGGCTGAGCTCGAGGTATTGCAGGCCTTCATTGTTCAGGATGTCATCGATGCTATCGCCAACTGTCGCGATGGTGTGTTTTCAGATCTGCCCGAATTTCTCGATGATTACGTTCAACACGAGCTTCGGGATGTCATTCTTTCGGATGAGGGTGTAATCGCTGCGGCAGGAACTGAGCCATTTTCGGTCGAGCTGGAGGAGGGAGATCGTTCAGCGAGCCGCTTTGGGGTGCTTCTGATACTTGGGAAGTATCTGGTTTTGGCACAGTCCATGGAGTGGATGATCGTGCTGATCCCGACGATGAGAATCTTGAGGCGGCGGACGCTATCCGTTGTTTTGGCTGGGTCAAGTTTTCCAAGGCGGGGCGGGCTGGCCTCAAGTTCCAGCGGAGCGGCGGTGAATCTCTCTAGAGTACGGATGCACTGACGGCCCGAGCGACGAGCAAGGGTGGTTTACCAAGCTCGGGTCACGCATGGCTGAGACGGTACGGGATGGGCGTGTGGCCTCCGACGTCTCAAACCAATCTCAAGCCACCGGGTGTGTCGACGTCGGCGGCTGCATCCTTTTCTCGCCTCGCTTCACCCATGGGCATCAGCAAATTCACCGCTCCTTGGCGGGTGATTACTTCACAGATTTGTAGAGTCGTGATTTGGCTTTCCAGTATCCCTTGGAATCGGTGGTACATCGCATCCGCAGCGTCCAGTTTCAGCCAGTTCGCAAGATTCGTTCGAAACGTTCAATTTCGCTTGCTCGTAAAGGGTGTGGCGGTTTTTTTGCTGCCATGCATGTGAGCCTACTGATTAAAGGCAATACCCATGGGGAGATGACTTGCCTCAACGACTACTGCTCGCGCTCTCGTTTCACTCTGGTAGATGCGACGCTTACGCTTCGTACTGTTTAGAGAAATGCCCTTTCAACCAAGGACGTCATGCTGAGCGCTGCGGTGCCCTCTACGAAAAACTCCTTACTGCTAATCGCAAAGCGTGCTGGGTTGATGTGTACGATCTTCGCACCATTCGCTAAAGCGGCGAATGGCAATTCTGCGGCAGGATAAACGATCCCAGATGTACCTATCGAGATGAACATATCGCAGTCTTTTGCGGCCGCCAATCCAGTAGCCCAAGCGTCGTCTGGAAGCATTTCGCCAAACCAGACAACACCTGGTCTCACATACCCGTTACACCTCGCGCATCGCGGTGGCTCGATGCAAATCCCGGCGTCTGGTAGTGGTGCAGATGGCAATAGCGCCTCGTATGCGGCGCTGCAGTCGATGCATCGGGGCGAATGCAGACTTCCATGGAGATGAGCCACTGCGGCACTTCCTGCTCGCTCGTGGAGGTCGTCCACGTTCTGAGTGATGACCGTCAATTTGGGCACGTGGTTGGCGAGCTGTGCGATCGCATAGTGTGCCCCGTTAGGTTGCGCCTGGATGACTTTGCGTTTGCGCCATTCGTACCAGCCCCAGCACAAACCGGGGTCTGCGCGAAATGCTTCGGCTGTCGCGAGCTTCGATGCATCGAAGTTTTCCCAAAGGCCAGTTAGGGCATCTCTGAAGGTCGGAATACCACTTTCCGCTGATGCGCCGGCGCCTGTAAAAACCACGACATGTTTGGCCACCCGAAGGTGCTTTGCAATTGTGGTAATGGGCATCGTTGCTTTCCTCAAATTATTTTTCCCGAGGCCCGTTTTTTTTGCGAGGGCGTCATACGTTGTCTGGACATTGGACGTGCCGCTCTACGGACGGCTGTCGTAAACCGAGCCACGACGTGTCTCGGCCCGGTGGCTTCCATCCTCACGCCTACGGCCGATGGCCTGCGCAGGGTCTCAGATTCGTAGCAGATCAATGTACGATTATAGCCTGTAGAGCCTTTCTAAAAGAGCTTGTTTGCGGGCAATTTCAGGGGCTGAGGATTATCCCGAGAGGTATTTTCTCCGCTTCATAGCGAGTATCTAAGTCGCACAACGCCGGCGTTCATTACCGTTGCGCACATGGCACGGCTGGCACACTGCCTGGAGAGTTGCAGCTTGATGTGCGTCATTGAGGAGCTGCAAAGCAGAATGGCCTGGCGGTAACGAGAAAGGCTCTTTTTCCAGCCAGTCAAATCGGGAAAATATCTCCTCAACCTGAGACGCGCTGAGCGCCTGAATGATCTGTGTGATCATTACGTTAAACTCTGGAGACACATGGTCGACTTCAGTTGATGGTTCTTCTCCGCAGCGTTCGCACATTAGATGCGCTGCTCTGTATCTCGAAACTATAGGGTGCGCTGCATCTCGGAGTGCGCGATCCAACCAAGCCATTTCGTCACGAGGGTTGATGCACTGCGTCCATGAGACTCCGTGCCAGCCATGACCCGGAAAGTAGCCTTGGAAATCGTAAACTGCTCTTGGGCGGTGAAGCTTTCGGAAGCGAGTAGGGCGCAGATCTTGCGCTGCACAGTGGTAGTGCTTCTGATGTATTAGGTCGGCAATGATGAAAGACTCAAACTCTTGTCCGAAATCGACCTCTGCGATCTCTCTCTGGATCATCTCTTTCAGTTGCGTCTTCGTCATTCCCTGGAAGAATTCTTTGCCTCGGCTCATCTTGATCCCTTGAGTACGTTTTTTTGATCGGCACTGCGAATAGCAAGTTACCAGCCGAGCCGTCTGGTGGCGCTGTAGTAATCGGCGTCAGCTCCATCGTTACTTCAGTCGCTGAAGTGCAATTCTGTCTGCAGAGATGGGCTGGCAGCCGTCCTTCTCGGCTGTGTTCGAGCTATCGCCCTCGGCGCTTTTGTAACCGTTTCCAAATCAATTTCGAGGTCTTTGAGTACACCTGAATGTTGCAGGTCGAGCAGCTCGGTTTCCAATCGATCCAGCAGGTCGCGGAGCGGTGCAATACTGGATGCTATCCCGATAGGCATAGGTCGGTGTTCGAGCAGTACATCAAGACCTCGAATTTGTCGGACGGAGAGTATCTTTTCTGTGCTGCTAATGCCTCTGTGCGTCCACTATCGTCTGATGCGCTGAGAAAGATCTGTGTCTTGTGGGCTCGCAAAGCGAATATTGATGCGGGCCCGCTCACACCTCATAGCGTACGCAAGACCACTGATGATTATGCTGACTTGATGCGCAAAATCAGCGAGAGGATGGGGCACCACTCAGCAAACATGTCATTGGCATACGCAGTCGGATTGCCGACAAACAGTAGCACTGATGACTAGGCCCAAACTCGGAAATGATACAGAGCTTGATTCGCGAGATGGTTGGCGGTTTTCCTGCCCCATAGGTCGACGGCGATCTGGAGTATTCCCGCTTTGGGCCAGCCCCCCATCGGGGTGCGGCTGTCGTAAACCAAACCCTGGCTTCGCCAGGTTTTGACCCTGCGGGCTTCCATCCTCAGGCCTTTGGCCCGCAGGGCCGCCGCGCTCCGCTTGCGGTCATGCCTATGAGCATCAAGCGTTAGTCATCATCGTCATCTTGATTACTTTGGTGTGCCGTACATCCACAGTCCTCAATGGCTCCGCCGTAGTAGTTGTCTTCGCCATCCTCCACCTCCCACATACTGGTGGTGCAATAACAATGTTGGCACTGATAGTGATACGTTGACATATAGATTGATTCCTAGCAGGCAATGGCTGAGTCAGTCGTTGTTGTGCGAGTAGTCGTCGAAATAATCCTCTTCATAGTAAGGATCGTACTGGGCGAATACCGCTGATACGGATTGCGCATCACGCTGACTCAACCCAAGTCTCGAGTTCAACGCTATTTTCTGCTTGGCTGCGGAATCATAGTTGTCATAAGCGTATTGGGTTGCTTGCCCATCACGACTGCCTTCCTGAATGAACATCAGCCTGTAAATGTGCCGCTCGTTTGGAAGCTCGGTGCAGTAGTAGCAGTGCCTTTTTGGTAAAACCTGACCGGTCAGCTCACGCAAAAATGAGCTTGTAACGCACTCATTGTTGGAAGTCGTGGATTGCTCATGCAGAGAGTAGAAGGCGAGGGTTTCCGGCTCACCTGGATAGCCTGCGCGAAGCAGGTAACGTTGACTTAGCCACCGAAGCCAAATGGTGATATCTCCGTCCGCTATCGTGACCTTCACAGGCGGAAGCGCTGTGGAATGCTTTCTTCGTATGGGGAGGTTGAAAGCTGGCCAGTCTTCGATAGATTCGGCTGGGTCTGGCAACGAAAACTTTGAAGTCGCTCCTGAAAACCGATGCTCTCCACCGCTGGCAATCCTTTGAGCTAGTTTTTCGGCGACTTGCACCATGTTCCAGGCGTTGCTGCGATCATGGATCAAGTGATGGGAAGTCGCACACCCCGGCGCGCTAACAACGGCAAAACCCAGACCAGAGTCTCCCCAGTTTTCAATGGCCGAATCGGGTAATTTCGGTGCTTTGGCGCTCATCACGTTCCAGTCACGGAACCCACAGGCACGCGATATAGCGGTCAGCCATTTCCCGAGCGGAACGGTATCGAAGATTTGTGCGTGAGATTGTTTTACGTAGTGTGCTAATTCTTTGGCTTCGGCAACACTTAGAGCAGGCATACCTTTCTCCATGATGAGCACATGTAAGAACGGGGCCTCCCCTTGCCATTCAGTGCTCAGTCAGGAGCGTAGCAAAGAATTTTTCACCAGAGATTTACCGTGCCCAAGAGGGGCGGGAGGGGATGGTTCTCTGAACCGTGTCTGGATGTTATCCATCATTGATTGCTTCCGCAATGTAAGATTTGAAGTGGTTAAATCGTGGCGAGCCTTCGAATGGCTAATGGGCTGCGCGGCTCAGACCAGTTCAACATGCATCACTAGGATTTTGCTGGAGGTCTAGGCCGCGTGAGCGATGATGAATTGCCGCAACTCAAGGAGTTAGTTTGTGACTATCAGCCGCCTCGCTGAGCGCTTGCGTAACGCTCAGCATGTCGTCGCCTTCACTGGGGCGGGTGCTTCAGCGGAAAGCGGCATTCCTAACATTCAGGGACGCTCTTACAGGACTCTGGGAGCGGTTTGATCCTGCACAGCTTGCTACCAGAGAAGCATTCCGGGCTGACCCATCACTGTGTTGGGGATGGTATGAGTGGCGCCGGCTGAAAGTTCTAAAAGCGCAGCCAAATGGAGCCCATCTCGCTATCGCCGAACTGGCCAGGCATGTGCCCAAGCTGACCGAGGTGACACAAAATGTTGATGAGTTGCATGAGCGAGCGGGCAACCAGGATGTGATCCATCTGCATGGCAGCCTACACTCGCCTCGGTGTATCGATTGTGGGGTTGCTTATGCGTTGCCCCTCACGTCCGAAGCTCTGCCTGAGGGTGGGAGTCGAATTGATCCGCCACGATGCACTGCATGTGATGGGTATGTTCGACCTGGAGTCGTTTGGTTTGGTGAGATGCTGCCCGAGGACGCTTGAAGTGCAGGGCTCGCCGCTGCTCAAGAGTGCGATATGTTCCTGTCGATTGGAACGTCTGGAGTCGTGTATCCGGCTGCTGAGCTTCCGCTACGAGCGTTGGGGCGTGGGGCGACTGTTGCTCACATCAATCCTGTGCGGTTTGATGTCAGCAGCCAAGAGCACTTTCTCAAAGGTGCTGCCTTAGAATTGATCCAAAGCCTACTTCGCGAGCCCCTCGACGACCTTCACGCTTTGTAGTCTGAAAACCTGAACGTTGAAAAAGGAATTTTCTTAACCACGTATATCTCCAACCCATCCCGTGGGTATATCCATCCTGAATCATCACTGTTGCAAGACCAAGAGGTCTCCAGCGGCCCAGCAACTACGACTAGCCTGCTGGCCAAATCGGTGACCTGAGAAGAGTTCTGTGCAGAACCGTATTGCTCAAAAAGATTACCGCTTCCCGTGAGCTCGCTACCCCCCTTTGAAGCTTTGAATCGCCAACGGTAAGAAGCTTCACAACGATCTTTAAAGGACATTTCCAACACAGCCATGCCCATTGAGCTCTTCATAATCAGCAGCTCTCCGTTTTGAATCGCCAAAGCTCCTGACGGTGATGTTTTACCAGTTGATCCGTTTCCTGTTGGACTATCAACTGCTACAGGTTGCTTTTCAGAGGGCGCTGAGACAGTTAGCTGGTTACGGAGCCATGAAAAAGTGCCCGTAACCAAGTTTGGCTTTTCTATAGCCAAATAACCTGCCCCGACCAGAATCACACCCAGACCAATTTTCCAGTTCTTGCAGAACAATTTAAAAAGGTCTGAAATTTCGCGCGCTGTGCGGTTTACGTAGGACTCAGGGTTTTTGTCAGACATCGGCAGCTCCATGCATTTATGCGTAGCATTTTGCCATGACTACGAAGTTTTTTCATTCACAAGATGATGCCTGATGAGGTGAGCGAAACACCCTGTGGGAAGGACGTGAGGGCACGACCCTGGAACCCTCCAGCACATAGCAGAAGTCTATCCTTACGGTACACGGGAGTCGAAGCCAGTGAGCGGAGGCCCCGATCCTTGGGGCTAAGAATGATTAAAGCTGGAATTTGATCACCACATCAATGCCGTTAACCAGCAACACGCACAAAACATCAGGCTTGTATTTGCTGGGAACATCTTTGAAGAGAGGTTTGATCTCTTTCGAGATGCTAGTTTTTGCGAGCCCAACTTTGTCATAGGAACCGTACAGATCCATGCTTCCGGTCAGTGTAGTTTCGACACCGGCATGTGTGCTCCAATCCTCTTTGACTGTTGGAATTTGATTGCGGACATGATCTGCCCATTGTTTCGCTTCATCAGCTTCATATGACAGTGTTTCTTTTCGATGAACAGTGTAGCTAAGCATGAAGGTATTAGAGGCCACAGCATAAATCCTTATAAAAGATTAGACATTTATTCTTACGAGTCGGTTTTCATGACGTATCAGCTCCCCAAGCCCAACTTAACCAACTAAGATGAACATCTCTGAAGTCAGTCGCTGCGCCTGAAAAGCAGCTTGCACTTTATGGTAGAGGTCGTCCCTAACTGATCAAATCGAATGTGCAGTAGAGCAACTAGCTCACGTTGCAAACTCCCTGAAGAGCCTTACATCAATGAACAGGAGCCAGCCCGAGTAGAGCCGGCTACCTCAAGAGTCAGACCCAGGGGGCTTTAGACTTAACCTACTGGGTATGGCACGCCGAAGAACACGTTTTGCAACCGTTCGATTGCCGGTAGGTGTTGCGAGCCTCGCGTACAGCAGTCGCACAGGTGGTGTGGTAGCCAAGATCAAGACGGTTGTGGACTGCCGGCGAATACATGCACGTACTGGTATGTACCTCGTGATCACCATTGGTCTGTGCGTTGCGGTTGACGAAATACTGAGCCATTTTTACTCACCCCGCTCTTTGTTCGATTGGGCGAGCACCGAGGCTGCTAAGGTCTTGGTGGTGGCGTTGTACTTGTTGCTGTCGAGGACATGACTGGCTTTAGTCTCCATATCGGCACCGGTTTGCTTGCCGGTCGAAGCTTGAGCCATGGCCGACCCTGCCAATTCCTTCTGGATGGCCGAGGAGCTATCACTACGCAGGATTTTGGAGGCCAAGCTGGCCACGGGAGACGAAGTTTGTTTAGGCTTTTTCGGCACGATTAGGTGCTCCTGTATGAATAAAAAATCGAGTAGGCAGGAGCAACCCTTGAGCGGAAAACCGAGCTGAATGGTTGACATCCAAATTCGGTTTTTCTCTAATGCGCGTCCCACCAGTGTCCGCATTGGTTCAGGGATTGGCGGGTATGTGTGCTCGGCGTCCAAACTTTGCACGCATATCCGCTGTGTTCACTGAAACCTCAGCCTCTCGCAAAAAACACAACATGTAGTGCTGTCTTCGAGATGACCTACAAGATAATGGGGTCAAAATGACATTGCAAGGCAATAACCCTGTGGATAACTTGTGCGCAAATCAGTGGTTGGATCTATTATGTCCCTGTATGTATGCCCAGCCCTTCTAAATCGCGGGGTAAGACGTTTCGCCATTGAAATATTTTGAAACATACTCCTTTCGCATGCCCCTGCTTCCTCTAGAACAGCCACCCTCTGCTGTTAAAAATGACAATCCGGTGGCGTCATTTCTTCGCTAGATATGGTTTGGTTTTTCCGTCAGGTGCTGCTCCTTAACTCTTTCCACGGTCAGTAGATGACGCTAAAAACCGCCACTGAAAGCATTCAGGGCGGCGTATTGCGGGGCTATCTCCTCTGACCTATGATCACGCTAGGCGGTGATGGTCGCCTGCAGTCCGTCGCTGAGCGTAACGCTCCCAAAAGGGGTCATTAAGCCTAAAAATGATGGTTAATGTGCCGTATTGGGGAC
This sequence comes from Pseudomonas sp. ChxA, assembly GCF_030263855.1. Taxonomy (NCBI): domain Bacteria; kingdom Pseudomonadati; phylum Pseudomonadota; class Gammaproteobacteria; order Pseudomonadales; family Pseudomonadaceae; genus Pseudomonas; species Pseudomonas sp. ChxA. The sequence continues at coordinate 20,550 of NZ_JARPMK010000005.1, read as the reverse complement.
ATTAAATTTGCATCTAAAAGCAACCAACCACTAGGTCTCGGCTTTAGGGTGGCAGTTAACTTTCTGAGTCGGTAGGCTCATGACGAGCCCAGCGCAACGTAGCTATCGACATGAATTGCCTAATAGCCAACGCACCACGTTCATTTCTGGCTTTCGACCCAGGCACGGTCAGCGCTGCCTCTACCTTGGCACGACTTGCTTCGTACATTGCAAATGCGTTGAACTCTGAATCAAGCAGCACCAAGAGCACACTATCGAAGGGTTGCCGTAGATCAATTGCGCCCATACGGCCCGTAATCTTTAGCGGGTTCAGGATACAGCGGCCCTTTATCTGGATTCTCGCGACGCCATCTTCCAGCGTCTCTGTAGCGTCGTAACCTGCCTGCCTTGCAGGATGTAATAACAGGCCGAGTCTAGTAGCTGCTTCGTACTCTGCGACCTCGCCTGTCACGCCCAGCGGTTTGCCGGTCAAGCGATAGAATCTACGCGCAAGCACCTTGGCTTCTTTCAAGATCTCTAGGATTTCATCCTGGATCAATGCAGCCTGCTGAGGTTCGTTGCTATGACAGAGTTCAGTCATCTGCAAACGCCTCGAGCGCCGCGAGCAGCTTGGCTAGCTCAGTCAGATTGGCTGCAGTCACGATGTCATATTTTCCTCGACTACTCAGCCTATACACTTCTCGAGCCTTTTTGACCCGCTCCAGTAGTGGAACAACAATGCCTGACGCTTTTTCAAGAAACTCATTGATGTCCGCACGCGTCTGGGGAATTTTGTAGCCCTTCGCCGCACTTGTAATGATCACGTCGGAATCGCGCAGCTTGGCAATGCCGCTGGAGCGGATTCTCTGGTCGTTGACGTCACCGAAGCCGCTATCTTTTAGGTGGGCGACTATTTCTGCGGTTGGCACGTAGTCTTTGGTGACGAATTCGCTTTGGAATCTCAAGAACCGCAAGATGCTTAGCTGCAGGCGCTCATCCTCATCAGGGTGCTCATCAACGCGTTCGCTAAAAAGGTTTGCCTGGCGGACAGCTTCTTGGTGTACCTGGTAGTCTGCATACCCAGATTCATCCGTCGGGGGCGGCAGTAGAGGCTGGTATTTGGAAGGCCACTCAAGCATTCCAAGAGTCAGGCTGCGAAGGATTTTCTTGTAGGCAAGAACTGCTTCTTCCGAAGCTTTCTCTTCGTAGATCTGAGCGACTGAACCAGCGAAGAAATCTGCAACCTGAACCAAAACGTTGTCCTTACTGGCCATCGTCTGGAAGGCATCCTTATCGCCAAATAGGTCGTCCACGAATCGTTCTGCAACGTAGCTTTTGAGGCTCTCCTGAAATTCCTGGCCACCATGCTCGTCTACGATCATCTGGAGGTCAGGGTATGCGCGGAACAAACGTTCATAGAGCAACCCGTTCACGTATTTTATGAACGAGGTCTTGATACGGAGGCCGCCGTCTTTGTGAATTCGGGACTTATCAACGACGGTGAAATAGAGCTTGAATGGCAGCTCAGCTAGCTCGTTGAGGATTCGGGCACGGCGATTTGAATCTTTGGGTTTCAGATTGCTGGATTTGATCTCGCCAGTTTGAAAATGACGCATGCGGAGTGCTTCAGCTTGGGCATAAGCAGCTTCCAGGTCTTTCTCTGCCACCAGAATGGAGCACACGATGAAGAAGCCCGAGCTTCCTCCCTTTGACGTATCAAGGTCGGAATTCCCGGACTCATCCACGAAGGCATATGTTCTGTCCATGAGCTTGTTCCATCAACAACGTGCTGAGCGCAGTGGGTCGCCCAATGGCAACGTGGCGAATTTAGTTCGTCGCAGTGGTAGTGCCTGGAGCGGGGCCTTCGCTGAACGTGTAGTTGATGACCACATCATTTCGGATCAAGACGTCGAGAGTTTTCTGAGTGCCCGTGGTCGTCACCTTCATGGTGACCACGTAGCTCTGGGCATGGGCTGAGCCATTGGTGTAGGTGTAGATCCACTTTTCGTCGGTCTCGCTGACAGCACTCTTGGCGTAGGGCTCACCAAACAGGGACTTCAACTCAGTAGTCGTCGTTTTGCCTTTGGTGATGCTCGCTACACTGGCCGACGGAAAGTCTCGTCCTGCGGTGTAGTGGGACGTAGCGCAACCGCCAAGTGCGACACAGATTCCCATTACTGCGATGAGCTTTTTCATATCCTTCCTTGATCGTAGAAAGCTCCAAATCTAGCTGGCATCGAGGCTAAAAGCCATCGTCTCCTTGATCGCCTGTGCTCGCTCTCGCCGACAGGGCACCACACACATAAATAAATGCACTCGAGGCCGGGCAGACCATAAAAACTCCGAACCATTGAACTCTAAATCGTGGGAGCAAGGGTGCCTTCATGTAAGAACGATACTTTCGGTTAGCAACCGGCTGGTTTTCGTTTATGAGCATGTCTGCGACGGCTATATACGGCCAAAAGCGGTCACTTAGCTTCTTCGCGAAACAGGAGCAGTTCAACCGTATTGAAAAATACTGTACGCACTCAACCAGGAGGGTATCTTGATGAGCCAGTGTAATTCAACTCTCAGGCAGTGCCGCAATGATGCTATTCAATATGTCGTTGTAGCGATCATAGAAAGGGCACTGATCGTCAGATAAAGCGAAATTACAGACTATGCATTCACACCCAACAAGCTTCAATGACAAAAGCTACCATTAAAGTAGCTTCTGCCAGCGACAAGCTATTTTTTTGTAGACTTGCTAGGCTTCAAGTCAGGATTGTTACTTGGCGTATCTTTATTGTCACGACGACGCTTATCAACTTCGCCGGTTGATTTGGCAATCGGTTTTGGGCCTGGTTTAAGCGCCATAAAATCTCTCCTTGATGTTAATTTTATTTTAGTTGCTGCGGCATCATCCTATTGGTACGGACGGATACTTTCAATAGGCAAGAGATACTTGATTTTAAGTATGTGAAAACTCGAATTAGCTTTGGCTCATCTACTGGAGTCTACCGACAGGTAACGTGTTGATCTTACGTTCATTGGCGACATCTTGCAGGTAGCACTGCACCTCCAGAATCATTCGAGCATCGCCAGACCGAACCTGTCTGCTACCTAGCCTTTACCGTCCACAACTGATCAACCTTCGTCGTATAGCTCTGACTCATCAACTCGCGGCGCATTGCCCAACCAGGCGCCGCAGGAACACTGGCTAAACGGACAACTCCCTTACCCCAACGGCTGTTGATCTCGTCCAGAACGCTCATGACCTTGTCCGCCATCGCAGGCTGCGAGTGCGCGAATAGGTCATCTGTGAATTCTCCTCGCGGTCGAAGATCCATCAGCAAAACCTCTGCTTTGCTGTACTTGAAGCCTGGTCGGAAGAGGCGATTGACCGCTTCGGTTGCAGCCTTGGTCATGAGTCGCACATCGTTTTTCGGGTAATGTAGGGGGCATGTGGTGGGATTATTCGCCCCAAAGACTTGGACGCCATTGGCGTAGCCTGGCATAAATTAAGGACAAAATATGTTCAGCAAATCTCAGATCATTACCATCCCAGTCCTGATCTCATCGGTACTTTTACTCACCGGCTGCCCGCCATCAGCGTCGTTCACCCAGTGGAAACGCGCTTCGACCACTGTTGAGGGTGTCAAAGCCGCAATGACAGAGTGTGGCGACCCGGTAGGTAGTTCGATAACCCACTTGCCAATAAACGAGCAAGTGCTGCAATTCCAGTGTATGCAGCGTCTTGGCTTTATTCGCAAGGACGGCTTTGAATACTGTGAAATAATGAAGAATATGCCAGCCTGCGTCGAAGAAAGGCAGGGGCGTCCTCTCAGTTTGTCGCAGCTCGAAGCGTTGCCGTTTGTAGAAGATGAAGCATTTCACCCAATCAAGCCTAATTCTGGTCGGGATGAACGTATGCAGGTCTCATGGCGTAAAGCGGGAGCATCACGTCATTTCGAATTCGAGGTAGCCAATGATAGTGAAGCCCTGCCGGTGATGTATGCGTGCGGCTATGCGAAACCACTTGGGTCGAATCTGGACGTCGCTAGCATAGGGCGCACTGCAGAAGTGCAGCGTTGCATGATTGATCACGGCTTTGAGCCCAAAAATAAAATTATGGTGGTTTGCCAGACTTACCCACAAGTGACGGGCTGTTCGTCGACAACGCCGTAGAGTTGATTCAGATAGAGAGCAGAGTGAAGAGGGGGCTTGTTCGTGAGAGATAAATATCTTCCTAAGTGAACGACGTGATAACTCATTAGCCCAGCTACCCTTTTCTACATCGATTTAACCGATACCACTTCCACGTACTTGTACTTCTTCCTCGCAGCCTTCACAGCCTCCTGCTCAGCAAGCAACGAGCTCAACGTATCAGCCTCGTGAATCAACTCGATCATTTTCCCTTCAAATTCGTTTCCAACACGTAACGTGACCCTCAGCCTAGGCGTAAATGATTTCGCCGCTTTCTTCTTGGCTGCTGGAGCAACCACCGGCTTTGTGAACACAACCTCTGGCACAAGTTCCAGAACTGGAGGAGCAGAAATCTGCACCTCAGGCTGAACCGTACCAAACAAGGCACGACGCATTTCTTCTTCGGTTAAATCAGAGTTCATAGAACATCTCAAAGTGGGCGGTAATCAGCTCGACGAATTCTACTAGGATGGCGGCTCCAGCGTGTCCTCTGGGAGCATGTATGGTCACTGTGAATTCGGGCTACGTGGTCAACATTTCAACGTGGTAGTGGGCTAGATAGCGTTAAAAATGATGCAACGTAAGCTAGGCTATTGAGGGCTTAAGGGTTCATCGCAATGGTTGTCTGGCTTCGTCTTCGACAACTGAGTGAACTGCTCCAATGCGTTTTGGAAATCCTCCAATGCAAAGCTTACCGGCTTGCTCTCGGCGATCCATTTTGTCGAGATTCCAACTTCCAGTTTGTCCGAAATACTTCGACCGAAGCGCCGCCAGTGTACGGTGTCAGCCTCGATTACCTGCTCAGTGACCAAGACGATACAGTCGAAATTCATGTCATCGCTACAGACCAGCAACGGCACGATTGTGGAGCTTCCATCCTCCGCCGGGATGATGCGACGGTTCGCAAGAGCGTCTTCGTATTCGTCGATAAGCCAGATCAGAGAAAGACCAAGCCTTGCGACGTCTGACCATTCGAGATGAGTGGACAGCCATTGCTCAATGCCAATGCCGTCAATCATTAACCATGCGCAAGCGCTCCTGGCGAATCCAGGTCGGTAGTAAGCGGCGCTGATAACTTGGTGCATGGCGAAGTCCTTTAGTGCAGTGCTGCTGTGAGGATACTCCAGTGGTATCACGCCTAGGCGCCAGTAGATCACTACTCTCGGACGCTTGAAGGGAAGCTTATATTGCACCTGGACGGACGGGCAGCTTTCAACCTTGGCGCGACGATGAGGTCGGATTGTGAGTATCTTTCCCCGTCGGGTTTCCCTCACAAGCTGCTCCTTGGATTTTAATCAGGTACGATCCCGACGACTCATCAACAATCGAGATCGTGTCATGCAAGATGGCTGCTGGCACTTCCATCTCTTCGGTGCCAATTTCGCCACTGAAGTCGAGGCGCACAAATACGTGTTTGAACAGTGGGGGATAGAGCCCCTGAAACCGGGAGCGAAGCCGAGTACGTTTCGTGGGGAGACCGCAATCCTACCTGGCGAATAGCGGAAGATCTTGGGTTCAACATGGATTCAGATTTCGTTGAGCTCGCCAGTACACCAGAAGACGTCGCCAGTGCTGGCAGTACCGAGGACGTAGATAGTGGAATTCAACAGAGTCTTGAAAAAGTCTGGACGAAGGGCCGGTTCCTCCGCCGCCAGTCCGAGTGATTTTTCGAGGTTGTTTTCTTGCAGGGTATCCATGATGCCCATCGGCAGTTCCATCAAAACAGACAAAAAGTGAGTGGCAAAGAGCGCGCAGTTTTTCATGCCTTTGTGAAAACAGGAAGAACAGGAGGCTAATAAATTCAAAGCATACGCAGAGACACTCTGGACGGTATTGCAAGGAGAGCACCTCCACATCAGTGCTGTATGAAGCCAAATGCGGTTCGCCTCTAAGGGCTGCTTCTGGCCGATTCTGTTGAAAAAGTCGGCCATGGTTTCCGCAGTAGAAAAGTACGCGCTTGAGATTTAAATCTTTACATTGAGCAGAGGATTCCGAGCTCAGATTTCGCTTAGCGGCGCGCAAAAAAGAGTTTTCTGCGATTGGCGTTTGCTTCCCTGCAACAGACAGCTACCGGCCGACTCTGTTGAAAAAGTCGGTTCTTCCAGACTGCCCGCATACCAACCATGCCGTAAGCGAGGATAACGGGCGATTTGGTTATCGTGGTGCAAGATTGCTGGCCGCGCATGAGTGATGTCACAATGATGCACCTCGCCTGCATGCTCAACAATAACCGCGATTCACGGACTATCACCATGCCCAGCCTCTGTTGCTGTTCTAACACGCCAGGCCCGCCGAAGAGACTTCTCCTGGTTCGGCTGCTTCGACTGATGTGTTTTGTGCTGCTCTGGGATCAGACTGCGTGGGCGAGTCCTGGCCATCAACAGAATGGCGCCGAACAGGTGATTAATGTACAGCTACGTTGGAAACATCAGTTCCAGTTCGCGGGCTACTATGCTGCCATCGCAAAGGGGTATTACCGCGAAGAAGGACTGGATGTGCGCTTGCACGAAGGTGGCCCCAATGTCACACCGGTCGAAGAAGTGCTCTCTGGGCGTGCCCAATACGGCGAAGCCAATAGTGAATTGCTCTACGCACGTCTGCATGGGAAGCCCTTGGTAGCGCTGGCGGTGATTTTTCAGCATTCACCTTCCGTACTCGTGGCTCGCACAGACCAAGGTGTTCGCACTGTGCACGACCTGATCAGCAAGCCGTTGATGTTGATGGATGCACAGACCGATGCCGATTTTCTGGCGATGTTCCGTAGCGAGGGTATACCCCTCGAAAAACTACAACTGCTACCCAGCAGTTATCAAATTGAGGATCTAGCCAGCGGTAAAGTGACGGCGTTCAACTCGTACCTGACCAACGAGCCCTTCTACCTGCAACAGCGGGGCGTGGAATACAACATCATCTCGCCCGTCACCTACGGGATCGACTTCTACAGCGACATCCTGTTCACCAGCCAGGCCGAGATTGACGAACATCCACAGCGGGTCGAGGCCTTCCGCCGCGCTACCCTGCGCGGCTGGCGCTACGCGATGGATAACCCCGAGCAAATCATAGACCTGTTGCTCAATCAGTATTCGGTGGAGAAAAGTCGCGCGCACTTGCAATTCGAAGCTCAGGCCATGCGTCCGCTGGTGGTATCTGACCTGATCGAGATCGGTCATATGAACCCAGGGCGCTGGCAACGTATGGCTGAAACCTTCCTCGAGCTGGGTATGGTCGACAATATCGCCGGTCTGGAAAACTTCATTTACGATCCCAGCCCGCCACAGCTTATAGAGCGGCTACGCAAGACCATTGCGCTGATCAGTATCGGCTGTGTGCTTGTCCTGATGTTCGCTCTGGTTCTGTTGAATACCCAGCGCCATCTGCGCAACGAGATCAAGTTGCGCAAACTCGCCGAAGAGGAAGTACACAAACTGGCCTTCTATGACAGCCTGACTGGCTTACCCAATCGCAATAGTTTTATTCCCTTTGCAAGTCAGAAGTTGCTGGCCGCAAAGATCCGTGGAGAAAATCTAGCCCTGTGCTATATCGACTTGAATCATTTCAAGCAGATCAATGATCGTTTTGGCCACCAGGCAGGCGATGCCATCCTGATCCACGTAGCCACGGCTATCAAATCCAGTATTCGCGAGTTTGAAATAGCCGCGCGCATGGGAGGTGACGAATTCGTAGTGCTGCTCGACGGCGCGCATCACAGTGGCGATATCCAGCGCATCACCCATGAAATCTGCAAGTCCGTCGACCTGCCCATTCCATGGAAAAACAGCCAGATCAAGGTCAGCGCCAGCCTAGGGGTGGCGTGGTATCCGGAAGATGGCGAAGGTCTGGACGATCTGATTTTCAAAGCCGACACCGCCATGTTCCAAAGCAAAGCCGGTATCGCTGTGCAGGCTTGAAGCTGCTTGCGTGGCGCCCCTCCGAAAAGACTTGGTAGTTAGAAACCAGTGCGCCACTGCGGTTTGCGTGTGTGTCGTCCTTCGCATGACGCTTCTAGTCAGCGCCGTGACTGACCCGGATTAAGCTGAATGATCTATGTAATTGAACGGGGATCACAGGTTGCGCAACGGCACCCAGTTATGCGGCAACAACTCGGCGATTTCACTTGCACGCTGCGTTAGCAGGTAACTGTTATCCCTACCGCTTACTCTGAGGTACGGAAAAACGGTTTGGAAAGGTGCTGCTCGAATGAAAATAGATGAGTTAAATGCTGGAAAAGTATGTTCATCTGACCGAGCTGGTTTTTTTGAGCCTCGGGCCACGAGCGCATCCAAAATCGATGTCCACTACAGACCGTCCCTGGAGCAAAAATGCAACAAGTGGCTGCGTAGCTTACCTTAAAGATGAAAATGGTCATCCTTAGGCTGAGTATCACCTTGAGCCAGCCCCCGGCGGTTGCACAGGAAGTTCCTAAAATCGTTGATAGGCATGGGCTTGGCAAAAAACCAGCCTTGGGCAAAGTGAACCCCAGCATCCACCAAGACGTCACGTTGCTCCTTAGTCTCGACCCCCTCAGCAATCATCTGTAATCCCTGAGAGCGGCCAATCTCTATGATGTTGAACAGCAGCGGCTTGCTAACGCGATTGCTGCCTATCTCGCTCACAAACGCTTTATCAATCTTCAAAAAGTCGAGATCGTAAGTAGACAGATACGACAGGCTCGAATTACCCATCCCAAAATCGTCGATTGCAATTTTAAAGCCATTCGCACGGATCGACTCCAACACTTTTTTAGCCTTGTCGGGCACGATCAAACCACGCTCGGTGACCTCGATCATGATGTTTTTAGGACGGGCGGCTGTCACGCGGATGAGCTCTAGAAGTTGTTGTTCGATCTCCTTGGAATGTATGTCTTCGGCTGAAACGTTGATGGCTATATGAGCGCTTGGGCAGTCTTTGAAGAGCTGCGTCGCGTCCTCGCGCACAATTTCAATGACTCGTTCGGTAATTTTCTTCATTAGTCCCTTGGATTCTGCGGCTGGGATGAAAATATCCGGACTAATGATACCTCTTTCGGGCTGATTCCAGCGAAGGAGAGCCTCAGCCCCAACACATCCGCCTGTCCCCAAGTTCATGACTGGTTGATAAAGCAGAAAAAATTCTCCCTTCTTGAGGCCGTCTAGGATCTGAGATCTGAATGACAGTCTTTGACGTGCAAATGCGCAGAGCAGAATGGCACCACCTACACCTGCCAAGATGCCTGCTACTAAATAAGTCGGTATGGCTGCAAGAACCATCTGATTGACACGCGCCTTGGGCATTGCCGCTAAGACCGAAGAGTCGCCATCACTGCTGAGTTTGATAGTGACCAAATAGTCAGTATCAAAAAATGACGTCGGTTGCCCAATGTAGTTGATCAGCCACTCGGACTTGAACGTACCTCTTGAGCGCACCACGTTTTGATTGACGTTGCGAAAGTGGGTGATAGAAACATCAGGTTTGTCATCCTCGACATCGAGAACAAGACTTGGGGTGATGATCGCGGCATATCCATCTCGCTCGTTGATAACAAAGGTTGTGTCAGGGGCATTAGGTAAAATCAATCGATTCCAGCGTCGGCCTCCGGTACCGGTTGTGTGGCTGGCAGGCCCCAGATGTATGGGGGCGGTGGATAGATACAGCGCAGAACACAGCACGTCGTCGCCCTTGATGTACGCGAGGTCTTTCAGATAACTAGCATTGAGCAAAAGGCGTCGCATCAGGGCAACGTGGTCAGGCGAACAGGGCGCCAAGCCTGCTGTACGTTGGGCAGTTACCACCTCATCGACTTGCGATTGGGTGGTTACAGAGCGACGAATGACCTCATCCGCAACATCGCTCAAATCATCGCGCGCTCTTTCAGTGCCACTGCGGACAGCGAAATAGGCAGAAAACGCGATAACTGAAATGGCATAGATTATCGCGCCTAGCGCCGCCCAGTTTCGCAGATACTTTCTACGCATTTAGGTGCTATCCGATGTGCTGTCAATGACTGCAATTCTATACCAACAGAATTGTTATTTTGAGTCATAAATCTCTAGAGAAATCAATGGGTCGTGCCACACCTGTGTGCGCAGGCACGAATAAAAAGGGCGTTATGGTTCAGTCGGTCGAGAGATGTGACTAAAGCCTCACGAACACCTCAAGCATCTAAAGTCAAGCCCTCCAGGGGGGCGACCCAAAGGATGCTTGAGTTTGGGCACCAGTAAGGAGTCGATTTTGTGGAATGCCCGCAGCAGGTCATAAATAACGCACTGACTCGGCTAAGCGCCATAGGGCGAAGACTTTCACGTCTGGCTCTGTCAGCTAGCCGAAGGGTGAAGCGCCTTTCGGCTAGCTCGACTTGCTGGATCGCTGGGCAGAGGCAAGCGAGTTGCTGCGATCATGAACCTGATCCAGTCAGAATGTATCAATGGACATGACCCGTGTGCTTATCTCAAAAAACGTGCTTTCGCGGCTGCTGACGCAGCGAGCAACTGAGATTGAGTAACTGCTGCCGCATCAATGAATGCTTGTCTGATCTATGCGAGGTTGTTCGCTGGCCGCTCCCGATTTTCTACTTTCAGTCAAACGCTGAACATTGAGCAAGACTTGTAGGGCAGACGCCTACGGTGAAACGGCGTGTGTCCGTGCAGATTTCGTGCAGGAAAAACGCACGGCCTGTCCGATTATTTGATAAGAAGCCCTGGCGCGAGATCAAAAAAAGCCTGTTAAAACAACTTGATAGACTACTAGCGCTTTTTTATGTATTTTAGTTATATCGAGGGATAGAGGCCGTCGCTCTCGCCACATAATCGGCTTAGCGGTTTTAAGCGGGAGTAGTTTGACAATCGTTTTGATTTGACCCTATAAAACACGCTCACATTCTTTATTTGGGTTTTTTCCATGAAAGCGATGGTTTATTACGGTGAAGGCGACATTCGTTTGGAAGAGCGCGAAAAGCCAAAATTGCTTGCACCCACTGATGCGATAATCCGCATGACGAAAACCACCATTTGCGGTACGGATCTTGGCATATGGAAAGGTAAAAATCCCGAGATTGAGCAAGCGGCAAAAGATAAAACAGGAAGCTTTAATGGTCGCATTTTGGGTCACGAAGGCATCGGCGTCGTTGAAGAAATAGGCGATGCCGTAGGTAAATTCAAAAAAGGCGACAAGGTCATTATCTCCTGCGTGAGCCGGTGCGGCATTTGTGAGAACTGCCAAAAGCAACTATACGCCCACTGTCGCAATGGCGGCGGGTGGATCATGGGCTACATGATCGACGGCACTCAGGCAGAATTTGTGCGCACTCCCTTTGCAGACAATTCGCTGTACCTCCTGCCAGAAGCCCTCAACGAAGATGTTGCCGTTTTACTTTCTGACGCCCTACCAACCGCACATGAAATCGGTGTGCAATACGGCAATGTTCAGCCGGGCGATACCATCGCCGTCATTGGCGCTGGGCCCGTTGGCATGGGTTGTGTACTCACCGCTCAGCTGTATTCCCCTTCTAGCATCATTGTCATCGACATGGATGACAACCGTTTGGCCATGGCTCGCGAACTTGGCGCAACTCACACTATTAACTCCGCCCAGGAAGATGCTATCGCCCGCGTGCTAGAGATTACCGAAGGTCGCGGAGTGGATTGCGCGATTGAGGCTGTTGGCCTAGAAGCCACTTGGAATATTTGCCAACACGTCGTCAAAGAAGGTGGACACATTGCGAATGTGGGTGTGCATGGCAAGCCTGTGCAATTTGCGTTGGAGAAGCTCTGGATCAAGAATCTCACTATCACCACCGGCCTCGTAAACGCCAACACCACCAGCATGCTCCTCAAAACTTGCTGCTCCGGCAAACTACCGATGGAAAAGCTCGCCACTCATAGCTTTGGATTTTCCGAGCTGCCCAAGGCCTATGATGTGTTTAAACATGCCGCAGATGAAAAGGCCATGAAAGTCATGATTGACTTCTAAGAGCTCATCCGTAGCAAACAGGTTAGCGGTAGATCCAAGCCGCATTGTGTGCGGTGTTGGATCTAACCGTGGCGAAGCTTATCGAGCCGCCGACTCCTGCGCGCGGCAAGAAGATTTACGCGCGCCGGCCGGGTACCGTTTGCCCACTTGAACCGATGCGACTCGTGTCCGAGACCCTCTTCTACGTGCTGCGCACCGGCTACTACGATTCGTCATCAACTGAGTCCGCGTGGTCGAAGAACGGGCCCCCCACATAACTTTTCATGCTCCTTGGGCTAACCAGTCAGAGATCGCTGGGACGCCAAGGAGGCGCCTCGTGGCTATTTGAATTGCCGATCCCAGGAGTTTACGGATGCCATTTACACTGAAGTAATCACGCTTATTGTCTTCACTAAGCACTCTGACATGCCATTACTCTGTGGGCTACGCCCTTATATGGTCAACGACTGCAAGCGGATCTGTTGAGCAACAGGCGCGTCTATTCGACGGTGTAAGCCGAACCGATACCGCTGAGCTACTGCACGACTAATTACCTAAACGCTTCTCCACGCCTTACAACATAAAATTTTGGATATCGCCGCCGCATACGGTTGGGTTGCCGAGCCAACCGGTGGCTTCGCGGTCACAGTAATCCTGGACGAAGTTCACGCTCAGTTTGGCGCAGTCCTCGAAGCGAAACTCAAAACCGTCCGAGCACCGGTGGTTTCGCTGATTTTCACGGCAATACGTCCTTCGTGCCGACACCCCGCGTAGGGTTGTTTGATCCTGCGTCAAGCAGCAGATTGTGATCACGCATCACCTGGTAAACCCGAATCACATTGATCGGGCGCGTAGCAAATTGGTTTCACGGTCGCGACGCAAAAATTCCCAGACTCGACGGCAGCCATAGCTGGGCAGTTCGCAGAGCTGTTGCTGGATTTTGGTCATCAATTCAGCTTCTTTCACAGGGCTACTTTGCCGCGTCTTGGATGATACCGATTACCTGAGTCGAACCGCTAATTGCTGGCGCGCCACACCGACACATTGGCTGACCAGCTTCACTGGTCGTCCCACAGCAACGAGGGTGATTACGCAATCCATTTTCGTGGCCGGGCAATCTTCATGGCCTCTTTGAGGATTTCATTTTCCATCGTTTTATTGCCCAGCACCCGTTGCAGTTCACGGATCGGCTTGAGCGCATCATTCAGCTCTTAGGCTTGCACCAAGGCTTCGTCAGCGCTGATCGCGGAGAGGTTTCCGTCCTGACACGGCTTGCGTCGCAGGAAAAACTTGTTGGCATTGATGTCATCTCTCCTGGTCGAGCAGCTCGCCACCCTTATCATTACTGTGAGTCATAACATACCCGTTTGCCTATCAGGGGAGAGGAGTCCAGTCTTTAATGGGGCTCGTTCATGAAGCGCTGCCACCCACTAGATTATTTATAGGGCATGGCGCACGACGGACTTTTGCGAAGATGAAAACCCTACCAATCGTCTTAAATGTACATTTTCTTACGATTCTTCCTGGAGGTTTGGGGGGGGCTGCCGATGTAAATGGAAAGGAGCCACGGATGAGGGCCCTAAGCCAATTGAGTATTTCTCTATGTCGAAATCGTTCTTTGGGCGCCGTGATCGCACAGCGCTAAGCCAGTTGATTTCTTCCATCCTTGAGGGGGGCGACCCGCAAGTCTCAGGTTGCGCGGAAGCGCCGAGAGTTCTCGAAGCTTGGAAAGTCATAAAGGATGACGAAGCCAAAGTAGCGGCACATGTCTCCGCCCTAGAGGCCGAACTTGAATCTGCGCGCTTGCTCTTGAGAGAGGCTTCTGAGAGTGCTGCTGCTCAAGAGGTTAGATTTGACTTGGTCAACCGGGCCTCTAGCGAAGGCTTGTGGGACATGGAGGTCATTGCTGGAGATCCAGTTAATCCCAAAAACAGGTTCTGGTGGTCATCCCAGTTCCGAAGTCTCTTGGGGTTTAACGACGAGCGTGACTTCCCAAATGTACTTGCGAGTTGGGCTGATCGCTTACATCCGGATGACAAACAGGCAACGCTAGATGCTTTTGCAAAGCATCTCAATGACAAGTCAGGTCAGACACCCTACAAGGTCAAAAATCGACTGGCAATGAAAGACGGAAGCTATCGATGGTTTTACGCTCAGGGTGAAACTTTGCGTAATGACAATGGTATGCCTGTTCGTGTTGCAGGCTCACTGCGTGATATCCACGAAGAGCTTGAGAGGGATCAAGTCCATGACGTGATTATCACCCGGTTTGAGCTAGCGCGTGAGATGCTTTCAGATGGCCTCTGGGACATGGAGGTTATTGCAGGGGATCCCGTCAACCCCAAAAATCCTTTCTGGTGGTCACCGCAATTCAGAAAATTACTGGGCTTCGACACCGTGGAGGAGTTCCCGGATGTTCTCGATAGCTGGGCGTCCAAATTGCATCCTGAAGACAAAGCGCGAAGTCTGAACGCGTTTGGTGCCCATTTGACTGACCGTACAGGGAAAACACCTTTCGACTTAGAGTACCGACTAAAGGTGAAAAGTGGTGAGTACCGGTGGTTCAGAGCGCGGGGTCAGACACGCCGAGATGCCTCGGGTGCGCCGCTGAGAGTTGTGGGGGCACTGGTCGATGTGAACCTGCAGCATGAGCAGGATGCGTTGCGTCAGGCGGAGTCCATCCACCAGCGCGAACTGGAGGATAACCTCGCTCATCTTTCACAGATCGTCAGCACAATCCAAAGTATTGCAAGCCAAACTAACCTGCTTGCGCTAAACGCTGCCATTGAGGCGGCGAGAGCCGGTGAGGCGGGCAGAGGTTTTGCGGTAGTTGCAGATGAAGTTCGTAAGCTTGCGACAAGGACGACTGAGGCAACTCAGCAAGCGGTCAGCATGATGGGTAAATAACCGGGCTTAGCGCGAACTGGCTCGGGATTACAGTGACTGCCGCACGGAAGCGCGTGGTCATCAAAGCGGAATCAGCGGCCAGAGTGTTGATCGAAACCAGTGGAACTCGTACCGAGCTCCAGGATCTGTAAATAAAGGTACGGAGTCGTACATTTATCACTGCAGGTATCCAGGGGGGCGCAATGCCAACACTTTTCGATCCAATCATGCTCGGTAGCATTTCTTGCAAGAATAGAATCTTCATGGCACCGCTCACACGAGGGCGAGCTACTCACACGCACATTCCTACTGACCTGATGGTCGAACACTACCGACAACGTGCTCACGCAGGCGTGATTTTCAGCGAGGCGACAGGGATCTCACAACAGGGGCTAGGCGTTCCCTACGCGCCGGGAATCTGGAACGAAGAGCAGATGAATGGGTGGCGCAAGGTCACCGAGGCTGTGCACAGCGAAGGTAGCAAAATCGTTCTGCAACTCTGGCACATGGGTCGTGTAGTCCATTCTTCGTTCAATCAAGGTCATCAGCCGGTATCCGCATCTCCTACTACCTCCCCTGGACACGGTCACACCACCACGGCAACGAAGAGTACGAAACTGCTCGCGCCTTGAGCGAAAGCGAGATCAAGGACGTGGTCAAGCAGTACGGTGTGGCGGCTCGCAACGGCATGCAGGTGGGTTTCGATGGCGTTCAAGTGCATGCCGCCAACGGCTATCTGATCGATCAGTTTTTGAGGGATTATTCAAATTTCCGTAAAGACCAATATGGAGGAAGTATCGATAACCGCATTCGTCTGCTTTCTGAAGTTGTTGAGGAGGTCGTTGCTGAGGTCGGTGAGGAACAGGTCGGAGTGCGACTCTCTCCTAACGGGGAAATTTTGGGAGTGAATGACTCCGATCCAGCTCCACTTTTTGTGCGAGCAGCGCAGCGAATGTCTGAAATTGGAATTGCCTACCTGGAGGTTCGCGAAGCTCCGCCCGGAGACTTCATGCTCTCCTCCAATACCGCACAGATCCACCCTCTGATGAAAGAAGTGTTCGATGGCCTGTTCATCATGAACAGCGACTTCGATTTCAAACGTGGTGAGGATTGCTTGTCCACTCACCAAGCGGACGCCATCTCCTATGGCAGGCCGTTCATCAGCAATCCAAATCTTCCAGCGATGTTTCATAAAGGACTGTCCCCCGTGCCGAGCAATCCAGAGACCTACTACTCACTGGGAGCCGAGGGTTACGTGGATTATCCAGCTGGACAGGGCGAAGTACCTTCTCGAGAATGATGACGCCCTTATCAGGGGCTTTGGGTGGTTACCGCCTCCTGCAAGTGACTAAGTGACCACAGTAGTCTGCGCAAACGGTCTTCCAGATTCGCACCTCTTGGTAACAAAAAACATGCATTGCTAAAGATTCGTTGAACTCCTTGAGTCGACTGCAGCTCAATTAATGGTACTCAGTCGTACTTTTTTTCATGCCGTCCTTTGGCGTGAAGCTTATGATCAGGAGATGCAAATGCCCCACAGAGATATGCGTGCAGCCCGCCTTCATGACACAGACGAGCCAATGAAAGTCGAAAAGGTGCCGCTGCCAGACATCCGGCCTACTGAGGTGCTGGTAAAGGTCGTCGCATGCGGTGTGGTGCAAAATCTACAGAACGTGCTGAGAAAATGGGACGAGGTAGCGTCTGAACTGCCGCGTCCTAAACTTCCTGCGATTTTTGGGCTTGATGCCACTGGAACAATTGAGTCTGTAGGGGCGCAAGTCTACGGTTTTAAACCCGGAGACAGAGTCTACGTTAACCCTGGCCGTTCATGCGGTTCGTGCCGTGCCTGTCAAGCTGGAGAGCCTGTTTCATGTGACAGTTTCGTGCTCAACGGTTACTTCGGCCTGGGCAAGAACGGCGCTCGGATGTTCGAGGACTATCCTCACGGAGGACTGTGTGAATACATGCCGGCGCCCCAGTACAGTCTAGTCAGACTGCCTGATGAAGTGGATTTTGAAACGGCGACCAGGCTTGGTTATCTCGGCACGGCTTATCGCGGGCTGGTTAGGGCCAATGCCGGGCCGGGCAAGATTCTTCTTATCAACGGGATCACCGGAACGTTGGGTCTAGGCGCTGTTGCGCTGGCCCTTGCGCTCGGGGTGAAGAAAATTCTTGGTACTGCCCGGAACGAGGCATTATTTCAGAAGGTTCAGAACATGGGGCCTCCGGGCAGGATCGAGATATTGAAGTCGGGTTCTGAGTCCGTGAAGGAGTGGAGTCAGCGAGTGACTGACGGCGAAGGTGTCGACATTGTGCTGGATGCTTTGGCTCCAGGAGCGCCTGCCGAGCCATTGGTGGAGGGCTTCAAAAGTCTGAAACGAGGCGGTCGGTTGGTGGACGTTGGTGCTGTCCAAGGCGACGTTCCCCTGGACTTGTTCTGGGCGCTTTCTAATGACGTAACAATCATCGGATCAAGCTGGTTCACAACGCATCAGAGTCAAACGATGGTTGACATGGTAGGCGCAGGACTCTTGGATCTTGGATTCTACGAGCACAAGGTCTACCCCCTCGAGCAAGTGAACGAGGCTGTCAACGATACCGACAGTCGCTGCGGAGGTTTCACAAACTACGTCATCAAGATGTAGTGATTTATCTAGTTGCCAACCCCTCTGAGGGGCTGGCAGCTAAACCGGATTGTCGAGTGTGGATTGATCGAGATCCTTCGATAGCATCCGGGCGACCTGAGCGACGTCTTTTGTAACACGCCGGTTAAGAAAGCCTAGGTCGTCACCAAAAAACGCGTGAAAGTAGAGGGGGTGAAGTGCCAGCTCGACGAATCGTCTCCCTACCTCTAAAGCAAGCTCATCGCTCAAAGGCTCTTCAGCGGTCTTCAGGGCGTCAGCAATACTTTGTACACATGCGCCGAAGCCTAAACGAAACGCTTCCTTCGCAATTTCTGGGAAGCGATCAGTTTCGGCCAAGGTAATGCGCATGATTGAAATGACATAGGGGGTGAGTGTGGCTTCGGCTAGCGCGGTACCCACCTGCACTAATTTTTCCTCAAGCGTTCCCCGGGCGGGCTCTGTATCCATCTCTTGAAGAAATGTCTCCACGCACTTGCGCACCACAGCTTCGAAGAGCGCTTCCTTGGTTGCGTAACGACTGTAAAGCGTGGTCTTACCCACATGGGCTCGCTCTGCGACGTGGTCAAGGGTGGAGCGTCCAAATCCATGCTCCAAAAATATGGCAGTGGCTGCATCAAGAATTCTCCGCTCGACCTCACCCGCTTGGTCAGCACGTGGACGACCTGGTCTTGGGCGGGGCGAGGTGGGATTTTTTTTGGAGCGATCCTGTTTCAAACCATCAATCCATCTTAAGAAACTGAGTTGCACAGTGTGCCATTTACTGACCGTCCTAGGTTGGTATCGGCTAGCCGTTGCCCTTCGAAAAGCGAAGTACCAACGAAACGACGAAAGGAACACGAGGTGTGTGGCTTTTAATAGTACGCTGTCGTACTATTAATTCATCGTGAAGCTTGTGTTCGTCCTGTGGATGCGACGGTAGCTTCACAGCCGCGTAGAGACTTGGCCAGGCTCGCGCTTACAGGCTCGACTTGAGGTAGAAGTTGAGCAGCATTGCAACGGCTCAGGAAGGCTGCGACCGGCCTGATTTCCACGCCTGGATGATGTCTGCAATCACAGAGAGAGATCGTATGTCGACTTCGTTGTATCAAGAATGGTGTGCGGCCCGTCTGAGTGCTCTGCGCTTACTCAACCAAAGGGTAATTGCTCAGGCCGAGGCACTAATGAGTGAAGACGGTGCTGTTCAAGCGGGCGTGCTTCTTGAAGCTGCGATCATCTATGAGGTCTGCTGCAGACATCAGCGAACCCTCGCTTGTCTGATGCGAGAACTGTCAGTGTCTGCCGATCTTGGTTTCACGGGCGATACCACATGCCAAAAGTCGGCGTCTGATCTCACGTCCGCACAGGCTGACCAATCGCCGATCAGCTCTCTTTCAGCGCTGTGTGACCTTCGCGCGACTATTGCTTCCGCTCAGTTTTCTTACGACGAGCTGAGTAGCGCGTTCGACGCTTTAGGGCTGTCCCACCAAAAAGACGATCTGCATTGGATGCGCGACGAGTGTGCTGCTCACAATCGTCGACTTGAAACTCTAGTCATCTCCCATCAGGCGCAGCTGGTGGCGCCAAGAACCCCTCTTCAACAGCGTCCTGGTGAACCGACAAACCCGCTGATACATCCATGTGTCGCTGGGCATATCGCGTCCTTCCATGCTGCCACCGACAAGACTATCCAAGAGGCCTGCTAGATGCTTGCAAAAAGTGAAATTTCATCCATCTACAAGTCTCTAAGTAACGCCTACCCGACGTTCGATCAGAGTGACGATGAATGGATGACCAACGGGCTGTCCAGCACGCCATTCCGAAGCATTGTCTCTGCTGCACTGTCGACCATGACGACTACCAAAAGAGTGGTGGCTGCGTGCGTGCCCCTCTACAAGAAGGTGTCGACGTTTGAGGAACTTCTGGCGCTGGATGATGAAGAGCTTCGAAGCATCATCAAGCCTGTCGCACACTACAACAAAAAGACCAAAAGCCTGAAGATGATGTGCAAGCAAATCATCGACAGACACGGCGGCAAGCTTCCAGAAACAAAAGAAGAGTTGCTCCAGCTGCAAGGCATTGGTCTCAAGTGTTCAAGTCTGATCATGAACTTCATATTCGACACCCCATTAATTGCCGTCGATACGCACATCCATCGCCTGCTAAACCGTTTAGGGATTGTTGACACCACTTCAACGGATGTCACCACCAAGGTGATCAACCAAGTAACCCCTTCGCAATACAAAAAGCACGCTCACGAATGGCTAATTCAGCATGGGATGAAGGTCTGTGTTGCACGCAGCCCTCATTGCAATGACTGCATTATTTCCAGCCACTGCGCGTATTTTTCTGAACACTACGCTTAGTTCTGGCTGTGACGTTGGGTAACCTAGAACGCATAGAACCACTAGAGGTACAGAATGAGTGTGACTGCTGTTGGTGCTTTGCTGGCGCAAGGGTTGCCCATCCCGGTTTTTTCCGCAACTGCCTCCGCTGGATTTCCATCTCCTGCTACTGATCACATTGAAAAACACATCTCACTCGACGAGCTTTTCAACATTCGTGCACCTCATGTTTTCCTGGTCAAGATTGACGGGGACAGCATGCAGAAAGCCGGGATTTTCAGCGGCGACTTTGTGATCGTTGATCGCAGCAGGGAAGCCGTTGACGGCGACATAGTCGTTGCGTCGCTCAACGCTGAGCCTGTATGCAAGAGGCTCAGACTTGAAGGTCGACGGCTGAGTCTGGCGCCGGAGAACGACAGCTACACCACGAGAACGCTATCCGATGAGGATGAATTGATGATCTGGGGTGTGGTGCAATACAGCGTGCGTGATCATGGCCGGAACTGACGAAATGTTTGCTTTAATCGACTGCAACAGCTTTTACGCGAGCTGCGAGAGAGTGTTCAGGCCGGATCTTGCCAAGGTGCCGATTGTTGTTTTGTCTAACAACG
>NZ_JARPMK010000004.1:0-128140 GCF_030263855.1 Pseudomonas sp. ChxA | reverse complement strand
CATTATTTGACAACGTTACTATTGGAGTGTTTCTTAAGTCTGGTCGAAATAGTCTTTCGCATGAGCAGTAAAAACGGTTGCAATCAATAAGCGCGTAGGTAGGTTTGTCATGACGCATGATGGGTCAGGCTCCATGTTACAACTCCAAAAACCTCTATCTCCTCGGAACCTTCAATTGGTGGGTATTCTGGATTGTCAGAACTCAGAACCCACGATCCATTTTGAGATTTGTCCAGCCGCTTCACTACAGGCTGATTGCATATATAAGCAACCACGACATCGCCAATTTTTGGTGTCCTAGCTCTATCAATTATCAACCGGCTGCCAGAAACAATGCCGCACGGCAGCATCGACACACCCTCTGCCTCCCCAAGCCATACATGGGGTGCTCGCAGATCAACAAGCTCGTCAAGGGAAATAGGCGGCTCGTAGTGGTCCGCGGCAGGGCTCGGGAACCCACCGGAGAACCTGCCTGACAGAACACAAATCAGGCCAGGGACTTCGGAAGCTGTGAGTTGGCGCAGGCTAGTAATGATCACGGAATGAAATCACGATGCTGTATGGATGCACAGTATAGATCCCGGCCCCTTGTTTCAGTCAATTCCGACCAGGGGATTTCAGACAAGCGAGCGCCATGGCTGCGCCGCAGACTTGGCTTATAGACGCAGGGCCTTGCAGATCAATTGGGCTACGTGGGCTATGACGTTAGGTGAAATGACCCATCGTTCGAGTCACACGGAGTGAGCGGAGGTTTTCTGCCCGCTCCAGTCGGTGCAAGTTTATAAGGGAGCCTTGCACATTTGATAAAGGTCGTACTCAAAGTTTCGACCCGCAGTCATCGTTCCTGCCTTGGCTCCTACGGTGTACCTATAGCCGTTGTAGTCGACGGGACCACGCCAGTTCTTACCCGCACTTGCCCCGACACCGGTGGGCCCTACATCGTAAAGCAGCCAGGTATTGTTATTGGTGAGATACGTCCATCCCTTACGGCTGTACATATCGTTATTGTTCTTCTGCCCGACCCATTCGCAAGTCGCTGCTGCGGGAGGGGGCGGCGTCGCAGGCGCCTGCGTGCCGATTGCTGCCTGCTGCTGCGTTATGAGGATTGTTTGGTACGCTGGTACTGGCCCCCCAACGTTCACGATCTGACCGGTTACTAGGCTCTGCTGTCGATCCTGTCGATAAGCAATCTGATTTTGATAGCAATTTTGTGACTGCGTAAAAGCGCTGCCTGCTGGAACAGTGCTTGGATCCGGTGTCCAGCCCGAGCAGCTGTAAGGGCTGTCATAGTTGGCCCATCCCGTGTAGATGGGAGCTATCGCCGCCCAAGCATCTGTGAATGGGACATACAATGAACCTTGCCCCTCATTGGTTACGGTTGCCGCAGTGACTGTTGCACCGCCAATAACGTTCGATGAGCGCAGAGTTACGCTTGTCTGACCATTTACATCTGTCGCCGTTTGAGAAGCTCCGAGAGTGCCACTCGTTGTGCTCCACGCTAGGTTGGTACCTGCTCCTACGTTGCCGCCGAAATAGTCAGTGACAGTGGCAGTAATGGTGGTGACCTCTCCTGTAGCTGCAATAGAAGCTGGGTTGGCTACGAGTTCAACTTTCAGGCCCATTTCGCAAGAACGCCATCCATTGGTAGCGTTGTCACATACCACGGACTCCCAGCCTGACGGGCCAGACGTTGTCCGGATCGGAGCCCAGGTAGATGCTTGTGACCATGGCACAATTGCAGCAGCAAAAAGAGCCACGGCGGCAGTAATACTGCCTCTTAGGGAGCGCATCCTTTTTTGCAGCGAACGCCGAGATACCTTTGACCTATGTTCACTACGTTGGATTTGACGCAAAGTGGCTTGTAATTGACTGCCCAATAGGCAGCTTTCTATCGGTAACGGGTCGGTCATGATCAGCGCCACTGGGTAATTGAGGTACGGCTTTCGATGGAATACTGCTGTGCACGAATTGCCAAAGACGGAGGAGTTAAACTCCGCTGTTAGAACTGATGTCAGTGCGGAGCTTCGCTTTGATTGCACGCCTGGTCCGTTGAGGGACTAATCCACTCACTTGCAGACGAACATCTTTCCTGAAGAGTCGAATGCAATTGATCCCTTGGCAAAGTCGCCGCATCCCTGTCCAGCGCTGACATTGCCCGGGTTGTATGCAACCTGCTTGACCCATTTGCCACTGGTGCAATAGAGCGGTGTGCCGGCTGCAGATCTGCTCACTAGGCCATTCGGGGAGCACGCGGCGGATTCGGTGTTAGTGCCGGAGATGGCGAGGTCACCAACTGTCGTTCGACCCGATGAATTCATCGTCTGGGCCGATATCCCCCCACTAGCAGTCACAGAGACCGTATCGACGTTGTTGACCTCTGTGATGTTGTTGTTGCCCATCAACAATGTGGTTCGCATCCGGTTCAACTCAGCATTGGCTTGGGCTGTTCGAGAGAGCTTTTCGCTTAGTGCCGCTTCACTCCCTGGAACACCGACTGTGCTGCGGATGAGGTGAGTGCTTGATGAGACGACCGTTGTCCCGGGCAGATTATTAGCTACGACACCGTCCCAATCCGCGATGGTGTTCTGGTCAACGCTGAAGGTGTTGGCTGTGCATGAGGTCGTTATGGGAGAGTTGTACTTGTTTACGGTTGATACACCAGCGAGATAAGGGGGCGTGGTTCCTTTTAGTACCGTGATTGCGTTAGCGCAGAGACTTGCCCCTGGCCAGGAGCCTTTTTCCCCTCGATAGGTGCGAGCCGCATCAAGGATGGTCTGAGTCTCTTGCGCAGTCAGGTCCGCTCGCTTTTCGTTTATGTTTTCCATAAACGAAGGCACGGTAGCAGCAGCCATCATTGCCATAATCGCGATGCTAACGGCCAGTTCTAAAAGTGAAAAACCTGACTGACGGGTTGGGTACATGACAACCTCAAGCTGTTATAAATGACACTCCGGATCGAATCATTTCACAGCTGTTGAGGGATACAACCCAAAACCAAGGCGCAAAATTCAAGTGGCCGTCTGCCGCGAAAATAGTAAGCAGATCGCCTCATTTCGGTGCAAAAAATGATTTTTTCCGCGAGCTCCCAAGGTAGGCAAGCCGATAAAATGCCGTCGGTTTTTTATGGCCAGCAGGGCGAAAATTTTCATATAGGTCCGACTTGGTTCAGCCACCTTCACGAAGCCAGCAAAAAGCACTCAACCAAAAATCATCTTGCCAAGCTGTTTTCTGATGCCCTATGATTTCCGGGTCTCGAAATGGGCCGCTGGCGTGGCTTGGTACGTGTTACCTCGGGATAAAGAGCTTCATCAGCTGTGCAACGAGTTACTGATACACGTCACACCCTGAAGTCGGTTTTGCGCACACCACAGGTCAGCCAGCAACCATCGTTCATCGCGCATACCTTCACGTCTAGGCATTGGCCAGGCGTAACCTTCAAGGCGATTGTGATGACCCGTATCCCATTTCAGAAAACCGATATCCAAGAATTCAAAGGCATCGCGAAACGTCTGTTCCGCGGGCTTGATCTCATTGATCATAAGAACCCTGACCGCATGCGTGAGCTGGTTGCCAAGGTTTTCGGCTACAACGACTTTCATGAAGTGATTAAAGCTGCTGAAGACGTGATTCCTGCGCCGGCGGCCCCGATCACCCGGTTCGATATTCGGCTTGTCGCAGCGGATGGATTGGTAAAGGTCGCGAACATTCCCTTTGTTGAAGCATGGCTGCGCGCAGGCCGGGCTCGATTGTATGGGCTTAGTATCGACCAGTTCACTGTTGAAGCTTTGCGCTCTGCTAGGCTGAAGGCTCGCGGGGTTGCAGCAAGTTCGCACTTGGCGCAGGACATAGGTGTGTCGACGCCCAAGTGGCATGATGAGCAGCTGCGATTCTTCCGTAACGGGGCCCCGAGCTTTGAGCTGTGCGTTAAGCATAAAGTCGCAGCTTTCCACTGGGGCACGTTCACTGTGCTCTACGACGCCATTCTCTCTTCGCGCTTCAAAGAAGCGATCATCAATCCAAATGGCTTGTTTGATGCTGGCTCCGATGATGCCATCGACACCTACCTTCGCGAGACCCTCATTCCCCAATGCTGGATTCCACTCTCGCAACTCATCCAGGACGGGCTCACGGTCCCAGATCATGAGGCAGTCTGGCTGTATGTAGAATCTGGAGTGTGCATCGGTCGTGGTATCCGCCACAAAGCACACGGTAGCTTCTTGCCTCGGTTGTTTCTGACCGATATTGAAGTCGCAGAAGGTCTTGCCATGACCCTGACTGGTACATATGTACAGGGGGGGTCGTCGCAGGGGCATAACTCTTTGAGTGTGCCGAAAGGTAATGACCTTGTGTATCAGCTTAAGCCTGGCGCTCGTTCCCCGGGGGCTGTCACTGACCCGCTGAACCAACCTGCAGCCAATCCGCATGAGCTGGATCTTGTGCCAAATCTGTTCGCCGGTTCTCAAGAGATTCTGCGTGGAGGGGGGCGCGGAAACTTAACAATTTGGGGCTTGGATGGTAAGGCTATTCGCGTTAGCCACGCCGATCGTCAGTCTTTGCAGAACACCTATTACGAAGTTGAGCCATGGCTAGCCGAGTCCGATCTTTCTGACTTGTTCCCCGATTACGTTGCGCCACCGGCTATTGACCATCGTGAAAGGTTTGCATGGTCGAAGGATCTGGAGAACAAGGTTTTCCTGCCTCCCGTATCGATCGAACTCCAAGTTCGCGCTGAAAGCATCATCAACCGGAAGAATGAAAAAGCCGTTGCTCAGTTAACCGAGGCAGCAACATCGGGCGAACTACTCACAAGGGTGGAGGCAGCGACCACGTCTGTGGTACTTGAGCAGCTGGCTGGCGACCTGATCTATGAGCTATTTGATGGCAGTGATCAAACCGAGCGGGTTAAAGACGTGTCGCAAAAGATGGTGAGCTGGTTTCCCGAACTCGCCGGTTTTCACCCTGATGTGCTTTACGCCGTCGTTGCGGTTCACGCTCAAGGCGCCTTTGGTGATCATTTCCCCGCAACCCTTCGCCTCGTGGACATTTTCTGTGCGGTGGTGCTGCTGCAGGCAGGGTTTCAAGGGGGGGGGCGCTTCCGTTTCTTGAGGATGGTACCTTCTCAAATTGCCCTGGGGCAGTGGTACAACGGCGTGATCTTGCTGACTTCTATCCATGAGGTGGCTGTGCAGTATGAGGGTTATGTCGCCGCACTTAAGAATCAGCAGGCGCGTATCAATCGGATCTCCTCGTCCATTGAGCTTGAGAGCAGTCGCCGGAAGGAGGCCTTCGATCACAAGTATCTGTATGTCAGTGACGAAATGCCCCGCGCCAAGCCCGTAAACCTCATGCAGTTGATTAATACGATGGGGGATTGAGTCAAGCCTCGATCGCTAGACTGTCAAGGCGCCCCTAGTCAAAAGGGCTGGCGGCGTTATGTTGCAACAGGTCATCAACCAGCCTCGTTAGATCTTGCTCAAACCAAGTCAGCGAGGCACTGACCTGGGGCTCTTGCATGTACTCTCTCCTGGAACTTGCATTCCTGCTCATCCTCGCACCTTACATTCTGTTCGGTGTGGTACTTGGGGCCGTTGCCGGCCTCATCATCAACTTGTTTCAACCAGCCATCCTGATGGCTTCAGTTTGGTTTGCGGTGGTAGGCGCCTACCTATCAGCGCACCGCCCAGACCCAGGTCAGCGGTTTATACCTCTGCTGGGTATGGTTGCAGATTTTCAAATCCTTGGAGTTCCTTTACCCAGCATCATCCTCGTAATCGCAGGGATTCTCCTGATCGTGGCTCTCTTGTGCCGCCAGCGGACTAAGCCGTGAGTAACTCTGAACCTGTGCGGTTGAGCACTCAAAAGGCCACGACGAATTTGAGAGGGGGCATCTGGCTGGGCCTTGGCGAATCACAAGTTATGATGGCCATTAGACGGCAGAGACCGAGAGTCGACCAAATACCATGATCAACCTAGAGCCTCAGCCCCTTGTGATGGGCACTCTCTTGCAATTCAGCAGTGACCAGCCAAGTGCTGTGATCAATCCGTTTGCCAGTTTCTCCAAGGAGCCATACGAGCTGCTCAGCTTGATCGAGGCCGCTACTGGCTATGAGCTTGATCCGCTTCAGCGTATTCACGCAGCTGAAGCTGGCCTGCTGGTGGCTCAAAGAACGACTCCCAACGCTGCACTGATGATTGAGGAGTGGATTCAGCATGCCGATCTTGCTGACTTTGCTCGTGCAGCTCGCCGGGCCTTGATCCCTGCTTAACCTCATCAATTATGCCCTCGCATATTGCGGGGCCTAGATCTGGCGGAACTCATACGCCAGAACAGCCAAGTACAGGACGCGCCACCATGCCTATAAAGCAGATTGTCATTCACCATATCGACAAAAAACCCGACGGCAATCCCGCGGTCATCCTTTTTGCTGACCACGAACTGCCGGCAGAGTCTCAGACGACTGAAACCCTGATGGCAGATCTGAATGACGCCTACAACGCCAAGCAGGGAAAGGCCTGGGGCTTGTTTCATCCAGAATCAGGCGCTCACCCATTCAGTGGCTGGCTCAGCAAATATTTGAAGCAGGAAACTACTTTCCTCGAATTCTCGAATGTGTCGATCGAACATTTGACCAAGCTGATGGAAGAGTCAAATCTCTCCACCGGCGGGCACGTTCTCATTGCTCATTATGTGCAGGGCATGACCGACTACCTCAGCATTGCGCTGTTGCATCACAGCGAAGGCGTCACAGTTACTGACACACTGGATGTCACACCCTCGCGACACCTCGATGTTGGCCAGCTCCACCTGGCCGCACGCATCAACATCTCCGAGTGGCAAAACAACAAGCAGTCGAAGCAGTACATCTCGTTCATCAAGGGCAAGAACGGTAAGAGGATTTCGGAATATTTCCGCGATTTCATCGGCTGCATGGAGGGTGTCGACGGTCCGGGTGAAACACGGACTCTGCTAAAGGCATTCAGCGACTTTGTGGAGAGTGAAGACCTCCCTGAGGAATCGGCCCGCGAGAAGGTCAGTACCCTCGTTGAATACGCTGTCAACCAGACGAAGCAAGGCGCGGCAGTCAGCCTGGAAGAGCTGTCGTCGCTGATCGATGAGGATCGGCCGCAAGCCTTCTACGACCACATCCGTAACAAAGACTACGGTCTGTCGCCGGAGATCCCGGCCGACAAGCGCACCCTCAACCAATTCCGCAAATTCACTGGGCGAGCAGAAGGGCTTTCGATCAGTTTTGAAGCTCATCTTTTGGGTTCGAAGATCGAATATGACGAAACTGCCGGCACCCTGATGATCAAGAGCCTTCCAACCCAACTGACTGATGCCCTCAAGCGCAACCAGAAGGGCTGACATTCAACGACAGTGTGGGCGGTCCGGCTCAAGGCTTCGATCTTGAGTCTGGCAAGAGCCGGGGAGTAGGACGGACATTTGTTGAGGAGCTGTGTCCGTCTACCTCCGCTGGCGCTGCTCTCTTCAATCTGGAAGATTAAAGATGAATGTGTTTTACGTTTTTGCCTTGGGCCTGGCTTTGACTGGATGCTCCAGCTCCCCTGCGAACCCAAATGTTCCTGTGATTGAGAAGTCTCTAACCCAGCAGTGGTACAAGATCGATCACGGGATAGCCAGCAGGTGGGTACCGATCGACACTCCTCACCCGTTATCACGGGAGAGAGTGATCTACATGGACCTGGCCACCATGCAACCCCCGGTGGTGGCCATACCAAAGGCGGCATTTGTACATCCGGAACCTGATCCACATCGTACGCTATCTAGGCCCATCCCAAAGCAACCGCACACCCCCCGGCCGGTACCGGGATCGATACAAAAGCCTACTGAGCACATCGAACCAACTCCAGAAAAGGGTATGGCCAAAGCTGATCTTCGCAAGCCAAGCCTGCAGGAGCAGAAGTTGACCATGAAGTACGCGGAGGGAGACGCTAATGCGGCATTCGACCTGGCCCAGCTGCTCTTCAGCCAAGGTCGCAGCGAACCCGCGTATGTTGCCCTTGAGTACGCCGTGCGGCAGAAAAACCCGAAGGCTATTGGGGATGTAAGCCGGAACCCCAGAAATTTCCGTCACCCTAGTTGGGTGGGCTCAACACTCGTGTCACCAGCTACCTTCTGGAGAATCGAGCTCGGCCATCCCTCCCTGGACGGGCATCGCTCGACGATGTTCAACGGCTCCCTCACGGGGCCGTCGTTTTGTGGGGGCTATTCCATCCACAAGTCGTCGAGGTTCTTGAAGTTCCAGAGCGTCGGGTCTTCGGGGCCAGTGATACTGTCCTTGCAACTCGTGGCCGCCAGGTCGATGGTCTGCATCGGGATCGGCTCTCTCGAGCGTAGCGAGAAGAACACGCGAACCTTGGGAGTCAGCAGTGATTCCATTCCCGGCTCAACGACAACGGCCAGACGCTGAGAGGACAGGCGAACCAAGGAGCCGACGGGGTAGATGCCCACGGCCTTGACGAAGGCGTGGAAGATGCGTTTGTCGAAATGGCCCTCCCACTTGGCCATCTGCCGCATCGCCGCGGACGGGTCCCACGGCTTTTTGTAGGCTCGCTCCGACGTCACGGCATCATAGACGTCGCAGATTGCGCCCATGCGGGCCAGGAGTGAAATGGCGTCACCGGCCAAGCGATCCGGGTAGCCGGTTCCGTCGATCTTCTCGTGATGGTGCAGGGCAATGTCCACCACCCCGGGCTCGGCCCCGCCTGCGCGCAGCATCTTTGCGCCCTCCACAGGGTGGCGCTTCATGATGGCGAACTCGGCATCGGTGAGCTTGCCTGGTTTGTTAAGCACTTCCAGCGGCATCGCGGCCTTGCCTAGGTCGTGCATCAGTCCGCCGATGCCAGCCAGGCGCGTTTGCTCCTCGTCTAGATCGAGATGCCGGGCCAGCGATAGCATCAGGGCGCAGACGGCAACCGAGTGCAGGTAGGTGTAATCGTCGTGCGTTTTGATGCGTGCGACGCTGATGAGGGCATGAGGTTGGCGCAGCACCGAGGCAGCGATTTCTCCGACCAGCGGCAACGTCGTGCTTG
Organism: Pseudomonas sp. ChxA; assembly: GCF_030263855.1. Classification (NCBI taxonomy): domain Bacteria; kingdom Pseudomonadati; phylum Pseudomonadota; class Gammaproteobacteria; order Pseudomonadales; family Pseudomonadaceae; genus Pseudomonas; species Pseudomonas sp. ChxA. The sequence continues at coordinate 119,086 of NZ_JARPMK010000004.1, read as the reverse complement.
GGTCGACGGCCTTGCCAAGCCGGGCTTCCTGGAACATGTCCATGACTTGGGACTTGGCCGCAAGACAGAGTTTCCGTGCATAACACATTTCGCTCTCCATTGAGGTTGCGCCGTCACTTTTCTTGCTTAGTGGACTAGACGGCAGAGATTGCTCCTCCGACAATTCTCTGGGCTCTGGGCTCTGGGCTCTGGGCTCTGGGCTCTGGGCTCTCTGGGCTCTCTGGGCTCTCTGGGCTCTCTGGGTCGACTTGGCTTTTGGCCAAGTCGACCCAGACCTCCCCGACGCCACATTCTCGAATGGCAGAGAGATCCTGAGGCTCGGTCAGCAGGAAGCTGCCGCGCCAGAATGGGTGTCGAACCCAAGAGCCGGCGAGCTTGTGGATGTACATGCCGAGACGAAGCTCGGATACGGGAATGCGTTTTACCAACTTATTTTCCTTTCTGAGTTGGGTGGTTAGGCGTGCGCCGAGGCTGGCACCCAGCGGTAGAGCGGAGGTAAGGTCACGCCAAGATTCTTGGATCAGCCGGAACCGCCGAAATTTCCGTCAGCCGATCAACATGGCTTTGTCTCGCGCTCGGTCGATGCGTTCCTGCATCGCCTGCATGACTTCTTCGTGGGTGTACGACTTGGCGTTGGGGTCGTCGGCCTCTCGGAGAGCTTCCTCGACCTCGCGGGTCATCCGCGCATATTCTTCCGGCCACAGCGCTTGCTCCATGCGCAGCGACGCCTGCCCAAGCAGGTGCAGCAGGCCGAACAGCCGCATGTCATTGGTGGCGACGACGTGCTCTCGAATCCGCTCCTGGATCACCTCGCAGGCCCGATGCGCCTCTGGCGTCGCCGTGCCCTCGTAGCCGGCTGGGAGTTCTGCTTCTTCAGCGATTCGCGCCCAAGCGATAGCCAGCGCCTCGATGGTGGACAGGTTCATTTGCTCATCCACTTGCGCAGCAGACGCTTTTTCAGGGAGGCGCGCTCTTGCGGATTGCGTCCCTTGTGGTTGGCAATGCGATCCGCCGTGGCGGCCTGGCGCTTGATGGGCCAGTAGGAGCGGCCATCCTTACCCATCGACCAGACGTTGCTGACCTGGTTTTCCAGTAGAGGCAGATGGGCGCATAGAGCTTCCGGCGACGCGCTGGCCAGCGCGGTGCGCTCGTGGGTTCGCCAGCGCTGATGCCAGAGTTTCTTGTCCTCGCGCTCGCTACGGCAGGTCGTGTGCCCAACGATGGGCGTTTTGCGGCGGCTGCGGCTCATGATGTGGTTGTCTCCAAGAACATTCAGGACAGGCTTTCTGGGTAGAGCGCCGTCAACCGGGACAGGGTTTCTTGCACTTGTTCCAGCGAGGTCATCAGATGATCAACCTGATCCTGAAGATCCACGGCGAGATCAAATAGCTCAGCCACTCGGCTGCGTGATCCCTCGTTGAACGCGGCCATTGCCAGTTGATGCAGCTTCAACAGGTCGGTGCGCAGTTGCGGAGGTGCGCCGTCTGCGCTGTCATTCAAATCGCCGCGCAGCACGTCCACGGCATCGACTGCACGCAGCAGTGCCGTGGTATCGAAATTCTCGGGAGTCAGTTCGTCCCATTCGTCGTCGGTGATGCGGGCTGCCATCAGGAGAGCTCCGATTAAGCGGTTGCGAGCGTTAGATGCCCGATCGGCTCGGCTGCTGGCCGTACCTTGATTTCGATGTCGTAGCCGAGGCGATTCAGACAATCCATCAGCTTGCGTTCGGATAGATTGGTGAAGTCGCCGCGCATCATGCCCGACACCTTCGGTTGCGGGATGCCCATGCGTTTGGCCGCCGCTTGTTGAGTCAGCCCAAGGGCGCGCATGGCCCTCCTGATCTCGACCACCAGGCCGGTCTTGATCTTGAGCTTTTCAGCGTCAGGCAGTCCAAGGTCGGCAAAGACGTTGCCCGAGCTGCGCTGAACCTCGACGCCTTCAATGATTCGTTTTTGCATTTCGTAGCTCCTGTGCCAATACCTCGGCCACCTTCAGCCGAGCGCGGATGATGTCCATGTCGGCCTTTGGCGTGGCGATTCCGCTCTTGCTCTTCTTCTGGAAGCAGTGCAGGACGAACACCGCTTCCGCAAACTTGACCGTGTATACCGCTCGATAGGTGCCGCCGGCATCGTCTTCGACGACCTCCAGCACGCCGGCACCACCGAACCCCTTGAGCACCTTTGCTGCGTCATCCTGATCGCCTATCTGCGCCAACGAGAGCGCGTAACCGAAACGGCGACGCACGTCGGACGGCAACGCCATCAAATCCTTGTGGCTGCTCGCGATCCATTCGAGCGGTTTTTCTTTGTTTGTCATGACGGAATTTTATACCTGTTCAGGTAATGATGTAAACGCGGCAACCTCAAGGAGGTGTCGTAAAACATTTGTTTTGCGACAGGCTGTCAGCCGCCGCTGTGCTACCTGTGCAACGCCCCCTCAAAAATGTACGGAAAACTCTATCGCTATTCACTATTATGCGGAAACCTGTTTTTGATGGTTATCCGCCTATGTTGGTTGGCTACATGCGCGTGTCGTCGGACTCCGACCGCCAGAGCACGGACTTGCAGCGCGACGCGCTGCTCGCCGCCGGCGTCGATCCGCGTCACCTGTTTGAGGATCGTGCCTCTGGCGCGAAGGATGACCGTGCCGGCTTGGCGCGGGCGCTTGAGTTCGTTCGAGCCGGCGATGTGCTGGTGGTGTGGAAACTCGACCGGCTCGGTCGCTCGCTGTCGCACCTGCTCGCCATTGTGACTTCGCTCAAGGACAAGCGGGTGGCGTTCCGCTCGCTGACAGAGAACCTGGACACTACGACGCCCTCGGGCGAATTCCTGTTCCAGGTGTTCGGTGCGCTCGCGCAGTACGAGCGCGCCTTGATTCAGGAGCGCGTCGTCGCGGGCTTGGCCGCCGCACGCAAACGCGGCCGGATCGGCGGCCGGCCGCAGGCGATCACTGGTGAGAAGCTGGACGCCATCGTCGCCGCGCTCGATGGCGGTATGTCTAAGGCGGCGGTGTGCCGCAACTTCAATGTCAAGCGCACTACGTTGATCGAAACATTGACGCGAGCAGGTTGGCGTGGTGCGGGAAGGACGGTCGATGAGCAACAAGAATAAGCTACTCACCGTCTTTTCTGACGCAGAGCAGGAAGCCTTGTACGGCCTACCGGACTTCGACGATGCTCAGCGGCTGGAATACCTGGCGTTGACCGAATCTGAACTGGCGTTCGCCAGCAGCCGGCCTAGCCTGCAGGCCCAAGTCTATTGCGTCTTGCAGATCGGCTACTTCAAGGCCAAGCATGCTTTCTTCCGCTTCGATTGGCATGAGGTCGAGGACGATTGCGCCTTCGTGCTGAGTCGCTATTTCCACGGCGAAGCGTTCGAACGCAAGGCGATCACCAAGCATGAGCACTACAGCCAGAGGGGTCAGATCGCCGAACTGTTCGGCTACCGGTCGTGGGCGGCTAGCTTCCTGCCGCAACTGGCACAGCAGGCTGAACAGATCGTGCGGCGCGACGTAATGCCAGGATTCGTGGCCGCCGAACTGATCGTTTGGCTCAGCGAGCACAAAATCATCCGGCCCGGCCACACCACCTTACAAGAGCTGGTCAGTGAAGCCCTGTCCACCGAACGCAGGCGCTTGGGCGGCTTGCTGGCAGAAGTGTTGGACGAATCGGCCAAAGCTGCGCTGGGCCAGCTCCTGGTGCGTGACGACACCCTGTCTCAACTGGCAGCGCTCAAGCAGGACGCTAAAGATTTCGGCTGGCGTCAGATGGCAGGGGAGCGCGAGAAGCGCGCCACGCTGAAGTCCTTGCACGGGATCGCCAAGGCGCTGCTGCCCAAGCTCGGCATCTCGCAGCAGAACCTGCTGTACTACGCGAGCCTGGCGAACTTCTATACCGTCCATGACCTGCGCCACCTGAAGGCGGAGCAGACCCGGCTCTACCTGCTGTGCTATGCCTGGGTACGTTACCGGCAGCTCACCGACAACCTGGTCGACGCGATGGCCTTCCACATGAAAAAACTTGAGGACGAGAGCCGCACGGGTGCGAAACAGTCCTTTGTCGCCGAACAGCTGCGACGCCATCAGGAAACGCCGCAGGTTGGCCGCCTGCTGTCGCTGTACGTGGACGACAGCGTGGCCGATCCGACGCCGTTCGGCGAGGTGCGCCAACGCGCCTACAAAATCATGTCCAGGGAATTGCTGCAAAACACGGCGCAGCGCATGAGCGTCAAGCCACTGAACAAACTGGCGCTGCACTGGCAGGCGGTGGACGGCCTGGCCGAACGCATTCGACGCCATCTACGGCCGCTGTACGTCGCGCTCGACTTCGCCGGCACGGCCCCCGATAACCCATGGCTCGCGGCGCTGACTTGGGCCAAGAGCGTGTTCGCCAAGCAGCAGCGCCTATCACAACGGCCACTCGACGAATGTCCGGCGGCAACGCTGCCGAAACGCTTGCGTCCGTACCTGCTGATGTTCGATGCCGAAGGCACGCCGACAGGCCTGCATGCCGATCGTTACGAATTCTGGCTTTACCGTCAGGTCAGGAAACGCTTCCAGGCGGGCGAGCTCTACATTGACGACAGCTTGCAGCACCGGCATTTGTCCGACGAGTTGGTTTCGATGGACGAGAAAGCCGCCGTGCTCGCGCAGATGGACATCCCCTTCCTGCGGCAGCCGGTCAGTGCCCAGCTCGATGCACTGGCGGCCGAGTTGCGTGCGCAATGGGTGGCGTTCAATCGCGAGCTGAAACAGGGCAAGCTGACGCACCTGGAATACGACAAGGACACGCAGAGACTGACCTGGCGCAAGCCCAAGGGGGAGAACCAGAAGGCGCGCGAGCAAGCTCTCTACGAGCAACTGCCATACTGCGATGTCGCCGACGTGTTTCGCTTCGTCAACGGCCAGTGCCAGTTCCTGTCGGCGCTGACACCATTGCAGCCACGCTATGCGAAGAAGGTAGCCGACGCCGACAGTCTGATGGCGGTGATCATTGCCCAAGCCATGAACCACGGCAACCAGGTTATGGCACGTACCAGCGACATCCCGTACCACGTCCTGGAGAGTACCTACCAGCAGTACCTGCGCCAGGCGACGCTACATGTGGCCAACGATTGCATCAGCAACGCCATCGCCGCACTGCCGATCTTCCCGCATTACTCGTTCGACCTCGATTCGTTGTACGGTGCCGTTGATGGGCAGAAATTCGGCGTCGAGCGACCAACTGTGAAGGCGCGCTACTCGCGCAAATATTTCGGCCGCGGCAAGGGCGTCGTCGCCTACACGCTGCTGTGCAATCACGTGCCGTTGAACGGCTACCTGATAGGCGCACACGAGTACGAGGCTCACCACGTGTTCGACATCTGGTACCGCAACACGTCGGACATCGTGCCGAGCGCGATCACCGGCGACATGCACAGCATCAACAAGGCCAACTTCGCCATCCTGCACTGGTTCGGACTTCGTTTCGAGCCGCGCTTCACCGACCTCGACGACCAGTTGCAGGAGCTGTATTGCGCCGATGATCTGGCATTGTACGAGAAATGCCTGATCCGGCCGGCTGGCCAGATCGACCGGCAACTCATCGTCGGTGAGAAGGCGAACATCGACCGAATCGTCGCCACACTGGGCCTGAAGGAAATGACGCAGGGCACGCTGATCCGCAAGCTGTGCACCTATACGGCGCCGAACCCGACGCGGCGCGCAATCTTCGAGTTCGACAAGCTCATCCGCAGTATCTACACACTGCGCTACCTGCGCGACCCGCAACTGGAGCGTAATGTTCACCGCTCGCAGAACCGCATTGAGTCCTATCACCAGCTACGCTCGACCATCGCCCAAGTCGGTGGGAAGAAGGAATTGACCGGCCGCACCGACATCGAAATCGAGATCAGCAACCAGTGCGCCAGGCTGATCGGCAACGCGATCATCTTCTACAACTCGGCGATCCTGTCCCTGCTGCTGACGAAGTACGAGGCAGCTGGCAATGCCAAGGCGCTGGCGTTGATCACGCAGATGTCGCCAGCGGCCTGGCGGCACATCCTGCTGAACGGGCATTACACCTTCCAGACTGACGGCAAGTTCATCGACCTGGATGCGCTCGTGGCGGGACTGGAGCTGGGCTGACGGAAATTTCTGGGATTCCGGCGTACAACCCCAACCTGCGTCGCTGCGCTCCGACTGCCTCTCCAAGTGAGCGTGGAATGAGTGTCCAAATGATCGTGGGCTGAGTGTCCAAGTGTTGTGGAATCCGCACTCTAAAACCACAACTGATGCAGTTGCGGTCGTTTCCGTCAGAAAAATAACATCATGACTGAGTGGGGGCTTTTCCGCCCCATCTGACTCCTCGGCTTCTGATCCTCCGCTGTGACAATCTTTATTCTTCGAAAAACCCCATCATTTTTTGTAAATTCAAGATTTGTGACAGAGTTTATTAATTTTTTGCCACGCAGGTTTTGGCTGGAGGCCTCGAAATAAAAGGGGGCTTGTGACAACCTTTATTCCTAGGACACACCCTAATTCCCCCAGATTTGCTGGGCCTGAACCTACCCACCATTCTGATTAACCGCTTTTCCTTTCTTTCCTTTGCCTGGCTGTCGCCAGGCCCTTTTCTTTCTGCTTCTCCCCCAGCTTTTCCTGTGCGGCGTGCACCTGGGCCGGCCGGGTAGGACGCTTTTAAAGGAAGAGCGTTTCACAGGAGATGTAACAGGTAGTTCGAGGGGTGCCATAGGAAAATAGGGCCGCTTTGCTATGATGTTATTTATTTAGTGGTAACGCTTTGGGTGGCACTGTCGCCAGGTGTAGCCACGAAATAAAGTCTGTCGCAGAGCATTTGAATGCTGTCGCTGAAATCCGCCGCTTACCCTATAAATCAGAGCCTTAGGTGCGTTGAATGGCGCGATGCATTGGGTGCCTCAACACCGGTTTCCGACAGACTTTATTTAGTAGGTCACACGGCAAGGCGTGGTTCAGGGGGCCGAGAATGCTATGTACCCTGGGTTAAGGTTTGGGCTGAACTATTCGTCGTCGGGCTCTGTGTAGGCTTCTGCCAGAAGGGCCTGGGCGTGACCTTCCAGGAAGTCGAAAACCTCCTCTTGGATATACCCGTTGTATTGCTTGCGCCGACCCTTTGATACGACCCCGTTCTGGTCTAAGCACTGCATAATCAGCTTACTCAAGAGGTTGCCGCGCACGTCATAGTTGTCATTAACCACCTTGAGCAAGGTGTCGTATCGTTGCAAATACTCAGTTTCTTCCCTAAGTTCGACTTCCAATGCCCGCTTGGCCATTTCCAGCGTGAAGGCCACACACTCAGTCGCATCCCAGTAGCGATATAGGCTTGGGTCGCCGGTGAAGTTAAGCGACATGTTGTCGGCATCGATCCAACGAACGTCCCAGAATTGCCGTGCAGGTTTTGAGAAGCTCTGCAGAGCTTCTAGATAGCGTTGCTCCTCTCGTTTCATGGCCACGGAGACAGGAAGTAACAAGCCGTTCTCCAGCGCACCACTGCAGCACAATGCCTGGTGTATCAAGAAGCGCGACAGTCGCCCATTCCCATCCATGAAGGGGTGCAAGAAGACGAACCCGAATGAGGCAATGCCGGCGGCCACCAGCGGGTCAAGCTCCAAGGGTGCACGGTTTGCGAAGGCCATGAGTTCGAACATCAGCTCCCGGCAAAGATCTGGAGGGGGGGGGATATAGGTGACCCCCGCCGCTCCTCGAAAGGAGTTGGTCAGGTGGTTTTGTTCATGCCGGAAGGCCACCGCCCATTCGAGCGGTTGGGAAATCGCATTGTTTTGCAAAGAAACCAAGTAGTCTTCGGTAAGCGGCTGGCGGTCATGTGCCTGGCGCAGTAATTGAACAAAACGCTCTGACTTCTGCTGGCTTGGTGCTTCCTTTTCAATCGCAAATGAAGAATCTGTTTCGCTCAGGTACGCCCAGTTTATGGCGCGATCCATCATTTCCTTAGGCAAGGAGGCAATGAACTCTTTCGAACGGCCGAGAATGTCGTATTCAAGCAGGGCCTGAACCTCAGGCGTGCGTTCTACCGTCGCGCAATATTGGAGCGTCCCAAGACCATTGAAGTCCACGCGCCAGCGGTTGTTTCGCACCGATGGGCCCGTGATGTACCGCTCTGGATCAAACAGCAGGACGCCAGGGCCCCGAGGCTTGTCCGTGTAGTCCAGTAATAAGTCGGAATAGGCTTCCCAGAGGAAGCAGACTTTGCGCAGATAGCCGCTGCTGGGAGATTGGGTTATGGCCTCGACAAGGATTCGAGCTTCAATGCGAGGCAGAGCCTGCGCCAAAATAGAGAGGTTGACGCCCTCATGTTTGAGCGCAAAGATGATGTGGGCGAGAAAATCCCCAGCCTCCGGCGCAACCGCCTGCGGTACTGCAAGCGCGCCGTTGATCCGCTCAATGCGGGTGACGGGTTGAACGAGTGCTGGGTTCTTTACCCCGATAGCCTTCAGCCTCATCTCATTGATCAAATGGGCGTAACCCACCATATTTCCCATTATTCCCCCTGTCTTTGGCTAGATTTTTTTAACAGAGCCAGAATTTTCTTAAAATATGCCCAGATCACTCAGAAAATATTAACCGAAAATGGGCGCAGAACCACGTTTTTTAGGTCTTTCGCATATCGGCGCGACGGGAATCTGTGTAGTGGTCGTCGTGTGTTTACCTGTCGGCTGTATTACGGCAACGATTTAAGCATGGCAGCCTGACATCAGCGAAAAGAGGGCTGGTAACGTGTTTTGTTTCGCGTCCTGCCAGGCCCAAGTCTCGGTTGCTCGGCTAAGCAACTTTCACAGCGTTGATGTGCAGGACATAAGCGCCGGAGCGCAGTCCCATGATTGGAACCTCCGCAGCCGGAGTTTGCAGTCACACCCGGCGCAGCGTGGCGGCTCAATCCTCACTCAGTCACTGGCGCTGCCCCCGAATTGACTCAGTGGCCGATGCCAAGCTGACACTGCCTGATTCAGTGAGTCGGACATATGCTGACAGGGATAGTCCGGATGGCTCGCTTTGGGAGCGGTCGAGCGTCGAGTGGTTGGTCTGGCCTAAACCCGGACGTTGTGCCCTAGAAATTTCAGGGACTTGGCCATCCTGCTGTTGATTGGAGGCGCCTCGTGAGGCTTGACCATCCCGACAAGCTCCAATGAGCAGAACTTCCCAATTTTGGACAGTCTGTAGTTCTCAGACCACAGCAAGTCACAGATCCTGACGGCAAAGTCGTCCTTCCCATATAGGAGATGTGTAAGGCTTGCTTTCACCCGGGTGACGTCGCCGCCGTTGTCCTTCCAAAAGACCACAGGTAGCTGAGCCAAGCCCCCGCGGGTAAACCGTAGTAACTCCGAGAAGGCATGCACCTGCAGCAGTCCCTCTGTAAGCAGCTCCTGACTGCTTTGACCTATAGCCTCAGGTGATCCAAACACCTGGTGCAGAAGGTTTTGTGAACTTACGTAGCCGGACTCAATACGGGGATCCCTCGTATCTACCCACGCTTGAGAGATCGACGCCAATTTTGTAAGCCGCGCCGCCGGGTCCAGCTCCGGCGCTTCCTTCCAGGTTTCATCATCGAGAATCAGAGTAAGGCGACACCAGTTTAGAAACCTGTTGGTTTCAGCCGAAATATCCAAACTAGCGAGCTCAGGTCGACGATACCCACCACTCTCCAAGAATGAGGCAACCTCACGAAACGCGGGCATGTACTGGCTGTAAATGAGCTTTTGCATGTCAGCCAGGAATAGGCGCTGTGGTGATTTCTTTTCACTACCTACCAAAACGTTGGTAGGCGTGACGGGGGCCAGGCCCTTGTCGAACAGGGCGTCTGCAGAGGGCAACTTCTTTGCCGATTCCCAGATAATTCGAAACTTGCTGAGCTCTGCCGGCGTCAATATGGCTGCATCATCCCAAAGCTCGGCGAAATGCAGTAGCAGCGCAGCTATGCGAGCCTCGTCGTGGGGCTGATCCAGCGTGATCGTTGCTTCGCGGTTTTGGACCAGTCCTCCCTGAGTGAGATTCGCTGATCCAAGCATTGCCTGATTGTCATCTCCAATGAAAACCTTTGAGTGGAAGCCATCTGTGAAGTAATGCACCGTACAGTTGGGTTCGGCGACAACCTTCGCCAGTTCGCCTGGATGAGTTGCCGAGTTGAGGCCAACTAGAAGCTGTACGGTCGCACCGCGGCGCGCGGCCTTGATAATCTCATCAGATCGATTGAAATACGGCGCAGCGAGCCTTAGCACTGAAGCGGATTCAAGTAGGAGACTATAGGCCGAAAGGACGTAGTCCTTGGAAGGCCCATTGGTGTGGACGGGAAAGGTGGGCATGCCGAAAACCTAGCTGCTGTGAACAGCCAGTTTACATGGGCCGCTAGTTACCGCAGAAAAACGAAGTCAGGACCCTCCGTAAGCTGGAGGGGGTGCTATCCAGCAGGGCTAGGACTAAATTCAATAATTGATGGCTCGCATATCTGACTAGATCGAGTGAGAGGCGACATGAGCCTGAAAAGTGAAGACCCATGCGCCAATGGACATTTAGGTGGCCTGTCAGAGGGCCTTCGTTGAGATAGTGCTCTCAACACCCTTGGTGTTGGAGGCTTCGGGGTAACAGTCACGCATGGCCTGATTCATAGCTGCCGACGTGCTCTTAGTTCCCAGTGTCTGGGCCAATGCAGCACACATTGAGGCTTTGCCAGCTGGTGTCAGGTATTGGCTGAGCTGGATGCCCGGGGCAGTAATTTCAGAAAGCTCTTCCTTGGTAGCTGCAACAGCCTTTACTGTGGCTACCTTTGCAACAGGGGCCTCCTGGTGCAGCATCACCGTAGTGAGCGACTCGGCGCTGGAATACAGAGACATGGCCAAGGCAACAGGTTGAGCGAGAGCTCCGATCATCGATACTAACATTGGCATTCCTTTAGGCTGGGCACCAAGCCCGCATATTGATTGAGCCACAGTCCAGCAATGGCTATTTATGACGGTTCGCTTGAGGCCGGCGGTAACGAGTTCCCGCACGGAGAGACAAGCGCTTCAGGCGATGCTGAAGGTCTTAGAGGAGAATAACCGGGCAAATTTAGCCAGCAACCCGAAACACCCCAACCAAATTCGAGATTGAGGTTTGGGTTGCGGACAGCTGGGTTAGCTTGAGAATCTCGGGGAGCCGTAGGCCACAATCCGACAGCACGCGAGGTCCGATGATCATTGCATTCCAGCCATACCTAGAGCGCCGGCGTAATCAGAAATCAACGACACCATTGAGTTCGATTGATTCACAGAGTGCTGAGCCAAAATCCGATGTTGCACTAGTCGACTCGGATCAGTTCAGGACGCCATTTGATGATGCTCCAGAGTCGTATAGAGACGGGTTCAAGTCTCTTTGGGTACGGGTGCACAAAACCATTGGACCTAGGGATTGCTCACCGAACGAAACTGAACGGCGTTTAGGTATGGTTTCAAACCAAGCCCTTTACATGATGGAGGACTGGCCTGAGGGGCTGAAGTCCTTCATATGGAAAAAATACGGCGAAGGCTGCGTCCCATACTGCGACCTGATTGAACTGATCTTGATTATTGATAGCCTTGCTGCGTCGGTTACGCCAAGGCCACGCGATCCATTCTGAGGTGCCGTAGCAAAGCCCGTGCGACGCGGGTTGCAGCCAATTGATCTACACTGTGTGTACGACATTTCCTACGAATAATAGGTATATTGTTTGTAGGAGCCGAACCTTCAGCCTTGACCAATACCTAAGCCACAGCACGGCTGGTAATCACCTCACTGAAGAATTTTTAGTTTTGACGGAATACCACCAAAAACTGTGGATGTGTGGCCATTTGCCGTGCCCAATTCGCGGCGCGCACTGTTATGCCATCACTTTCGGTCGTATTATGTGTGCATTGACGTTCACAGGTGTCCATATGCAGGTGTCCATATGAACGATGGCCAGAAAAATTAGCGACCAGGACGGCCGCATAACGAACGAGCATTCCGATCGAGCTATACCCCAACACGATCGGTCGACAAATGAGCAGGATCGTTTTTTAGATTATTGTCAGCGCAACGAAATTCTAATCAAGGTCTACCTCGACTCAGGTCGAGCGTTGCAGGGGAAGATCGTGGATCACGACCGGAAGTGCATTCTCCTAGGCGCAACGCGCGTAGAGAAAATCCCTAAGATGATCCCGAAGTCCTACATTGCTCTCGTTCGCGCAGAAGAAATATTGCCACTTTTCCTTGAGTACAAAGGGAGAGGGAATCACATCACCCGTAAAAAAGCGCGCAAGAAAAAGAAAGCCGAGATGCTTGCAAGCGCACAGGTGGGCACTGCACCAATTCGCAAACCAAGACCTGCCCTTTGCGGGAAAGCCAGTCCAACACCAACAGTCCCGAAAAAGGCACCGGGCGCAGTGGAGGTGACGGTGAAGAAGACTATGAGGTCGAAGATGGTCGCCCCAAAAGATAAACCGTCGACGCCATCTGAAGTAAAGGGCGACGACGGTAATTGATGCTTCGATCAGTTACTAGATGAGCACTCCAGGTGTGGCCCGGTGTAGGCGATCACTACCTTGCCATCGATGATATCAAAGTGAATTCGCATACCCTCAAGACCAGCGCCATTGCCAGCCTTGAGGTGACGTTCGAAGAAATGGATCTCGCCCTGATATTCAAATTCGCGCTGCGCCCGCAGACGGCGATGCGAGCTAACAGTTTCAGATTCGTTTGCTGAGTACGAGTTGCCGAGAATGGCCCGTGCCGTCGAGTCGGGATTGCCGGCCATAAGCGAATCGTAATACGGAAATACCATCGTGGTGATAACGTCCAGCATGCGCCCGGTCTGCTGGAAAGACGCCGCCTCTTTGGCAGACTTCCAAGCAGAATCCAGCACCACAACGCGCCCTTCAGAAACAGATTCGATGAACATGAGTACGTCCGTGGGCGTAATCGAGTCACGCATAGCTACGCGACGCATCATGTCCATGTTCAAAGCCAACGGTTCAGGCCGGTGAACGGGCAGACCCAGGTTTTCCTTGAAAAGCCGCAGGTTGTAGAGCTCAACACGCATCTCGTTGCTGTCGATGTCCTTCTGCTCAAGCAGGCCCTTAAGAGTCTCAATTTGGGTTTGAAGGTCTTCAACCTCTGGTGAGGTCGCTGTAGGAGCTGCAGGCTGCTTGTGGAGCTTCTCGACGACCGCCAAGGAAGCGGCGTGCTTGTTTGGACCAGGCGAACCTTTACGCAGCAAACGATCCCACTCCTCATAGAACCGCTGCCAGGTGCGTACCAGTGGTGAAAGACTTTCGACCTCGGTTTTGAACCAATTACGGTTGGCCATGATCTCTTCGCTGCCGGCCTGAGCCAGGCTGGCGATCTTGATCATCGCGCTCGCGGTAAGGTTCGCGCCCAACGTTGAGATCTGTGACTCCAACTCGCGGGCCTTGGCTAACTGCTTATCTGCGCGTTTTGTGAAAGCTTCGACATCCATATGCGCATGGTTGAACTGGATAAGCCCCCGAAGCAATTGGACGGCTTCACAGGTGTGACCTTTAGGCTGCTCAATTGCCCGGCCGATGAGGTCCCTCGGGAGAGCCTTGTGATCAAAGGGCACCTCCATCGATCCTGCATGCTTTTGCAATGACTCAGTGAGCGCGTTCCATCGAGGGAGTGCAAAGTCATCACAGAATTGCTTGTATACAATAGTCAGCACGTTTTCGCCGGGACTTAAGGCTAAAGCTGCTGCTTCGGCGGCATTGAGCAAGGCTGGGAGTGGTTGCTTTCGACCTGCGCTCGAACTGTAGTGGAACGTCACAACCTCTTGGACGAGGCTTGCAAACCCGTTCTCAGACATTTGCTCAGCAAGCGGCACAGCAGGGTCCATTGGACCCCGCTTGGCGATCAACCGTTCTTCCTTGGCCGCTTGCTCAGGGAACACTTTAAGAATCGACTCACAGGTTCCTAGGATCACCCCAGAAAACGGCGATGGCAGTGCATTGAGCAAGACAGACAAAGCCATATCAATGCGAAAGCGATCGGTCTGATTAAGCTTCTGAGAGCTATCTGCAAGCCGATCCTTCAGTGCTCCCAGGTATAAAAGCGGCAGTGCAAGCTCACGGTAAAATACGCCTGCCTGGAAAAGGCTGCGCATGATCGGGAAGCATCTTTCAATATGGCTGACAAGATCAGTAGCAGCGGAGGTTTGTGCCATGGTGCGCAGTTGATCGCGGGCCTTATTACCAAGCAGCTGACCGAGGTTGAACTCAAGCTTGGAGCCTAAGTCAATGCGATCGAACTCATCCCCCATAACCTCGGCCACAATGTGCCGGTGCTCGGCAACGCCCAGAAAACTAAGCATTATCGTTGCCGGGGGCACACTCCGCCCTTTGGGCAGGTTGAAAGTGGCTAGGCCCCGAACGTTATTGAGCTTCGGGCTACGTAACCGCATCAAAACATCGGTAACGTCAGCGATGGCCTTTGGAGAGCCATACCAAGTGGTCCAGGCTGCCTGATTTACCATTGGTTGCCGGAATGCTGGTGGCACTATGTAGCTGAGACGGAGCCTTCCGTCACTCTCTTGGGAGTCTCCGCTACCGTTAATCTGATCAGAAATCGAGATGTCGGTAACACAAAGCTCGGTATCAGCAGTTGAAACAGTTTCTACGGCAGCGTCCATGATTGGTCCTTGGTTAGGAAGGGGAGAAGCCCAACCTAACGCCAGACTTCTGGATTCCCAGGCGTATGGGCCATTTAGAACTGAGCGTACGAAGAGCCGTAAGCTTGCTTATTCGTCGGCCGGTCGTAGTAAGGGGAGGAGGTGACCGAGTCGCTGTCGGAATCAGCATCCGACATTACAAGTTCGTCATCACCGTCCTCGTCGATGCACATGTCTTCCATAAAGGAGATATCGTCGGATTCGGCGGCGGAATCGACAGACTCAGGGAAGATGAAGGGCAGTTGCCAGTGTTTGGCAAATCCTGTGAGGAACCGAGTGGTGACGTTGAGGGTCTGGGCAGCTGCCTGGATCGGCGCTTTGTCCGCAGCGAGCTTCTCAGCTCGGCAATAGAACTCGTTCTTCACATCCAGCGAAGGGCCGCCAACGAATGTGATTTGCTCATTGTATGCGTAGGTTTTGAGGAAGCGATGGCTGACCTTAAGGATGTCAGCTGCTTCTGCAACGGTGAACAGTTCAGAAAGTTCGACACAACGGGCGAGGAACGCATTTTGACCATTGACCCAGGCGCGGCGGCTTTTGAGCTCCAGACCGGGATTGATGGCTAGGTCACCGGGCTTAACAAATGGGGTAGGGGCTTGGACCTGACGGGTCTCATAGTGGATCAGATAGTGATCCCAGAGCTTTTTGACTTTACGCTTCTCTGCAGGGGTGCGGCTTTCACGATCGGCAAACGTCACCCCGCGCTGTATTGAGTGCGTCCTCAGAAATCCGGTACTGACACGAAGAAGTCGGGCCGTCTCCTTTATAGAGAAGGTTTCAGATAGCTTGACGACTTTCTCGTGGAAATCGTTCAAGGCTGCCGTTTCGGCTGCCTTAGCCTTATCAGCCAATTTCGGATTCAGGTCCAGAATCTGATTGTGCACTGCTCACCCCCTACATTTATTTGTGAGGGGGCTGTCCATTGACTGGACTCGGCCTTATAGCAGACAAGACAGGGACGGAGGCCGCGCCCAAAAAATGGGTACGACCTTCCCTAGCGAGTAGCGGGGAAATATTTCCCAGCCGTCGGTGCCGTCAACTACAGGCAGAGAGACCAGGTCTCCCCCTCTACACGTGTGTCTGACGGCGGGATAATTCCCAGCACGCCAAACTTTATGAGCCAATTTATTGGCTTCGGGGAGTGATAGTACATTGACACCTTCGTCTGTGAAACCCTTCACAGAGCATTCAGTCCCAATCTGAGGAAATTAATTTTTTATCCTCAAAAAAAACGTATATAAAACAGTGGTTTGAAAATTCCCTGAGAGTTCAGTTTGTCTGACGAACGGTAGTGTGCTAACTAAGCACCCGTTTTGGAGACGTATCAGGGTTGCTACAAAGGCGTTCTGCGGATGAGGATTTTGTCCACCCATTTTGACTGGTCGAAATGATTTTGGTCGTTATGCTCTTTTCCGCAGCCAGCATCCGAAGCAAATTTTAGCCCTTACGGACGCCGGACCCCCCACACATTGCAAGGATTCAACAAGTGAGCCAACACACACTGAGCAAGACCTTCCTGGCCCTGGCCATCACCGCTGCAAGCGCCAGCGCACTGGCTGTTCCTGCCGACCTGAACAAGGATGTTAGTGGAGCCAGCGAGGTGGCTTACTCTCGAGTCAGTTACAACAATGTAACCCTATCCGGCAACGCAAACCGCGAAGCGGATCAAGATGGTACCGGCTTTAAAGGTGCAACCATTACCGGCGACCTGACCAATAACGCGAATGTAACCGCTCACGGTCAATTCGTTGATGCGCTGGACTTGGATTCCTCGGACGACGGCGATGCAGTACCTACCACCGTCAGTGGCAACCTCACCAACAACGGGAACTTCGAACTCTCCGGCATGGCCCCAGTAGGTATCGTTACTGACGGCGCTACGATCGGCGGCAATTTTGTCAACAATGGCAACATGTCCCTGGTCGGCGCTGACAACACCATCGACAGCGACACCCCTCGCGCTATCGAACTGGGTAATACCCAGATCGGTGGCGATGTGATCAATACTGGCAAGCTCTCGGTTAGTGGCACGGGTTCTAAAGGCATTTACGCCTTCACATCCACCGGTACAAGTAATCTGGGCACCATCGGTAAAGACGTCATCAACAAAGGCAATATCGCCGTGTCTGGTAATGATTCGGCCGGCATCAGCCTGGAAAAAATCAACTTCGGCCATGACGTCATCAACGAAGGCACTATCGCAGGCAGCGGCAGCAACACCTCCGGCATCGTCATCAAAAGCCTGAACTTTAACGCCCTTAACAACATCGGCACCATCCAGGTCTCTGGTGACAACGCGGTGGGCATCCGCGTCGTCGACTCACTGGCCCCGGAAGTGAAGACTGCCACCAACGGCATCATCAACACCGGCAACATCATTTCGACTGGTACCGGGATCAGCGTGGAAAGCGTCAACTACGACCCTTCCGAGGGCGGAGATGACAATGCGAATAATCTGTTTGTAATTCACCAGAACGGCGGATCGATCGTCGGCGGCGAGAAATCCATCAACGGTAACTTCCAAACCCGCCTCGAGTGGACTGCCGGCACTATCACCGGCAACATGGAAGGCCTGAACCTCGTCCAGGTCGACGGCAATGGCACCTTCAATGGCCAAGAGATCGAAGCATTCTTGGTCGATGTGAACTCGGGCACCCTTTACCTGGCTTCTACCAGTACCAGCTTTACTGGTGATATGAACGTAGCCTCGGCGGGGACGCTGCAACTTCGAGTCAGCGATCAAACCAACCCGGCAACTCCAATCCTGAATGTGGCCGGTAACGCTACCTTCGCCAGTGGCAGCAAAATCGGTGTTACCGCTAACCCGGGTGACTTCACCGGCAACAGCCAAGGCACCACCTACACTCTGGTGAAAGCCGGTACGCTGACCGACAACGGTCTGTCCGTGGTGAGCAGCTCCGCACTACTGAACATCACCGGCTTCAACGTTAGCGGCGACCAAGTGACCGCAACCGTTACCGGCAAGTCTGGTTCGACTGTTGCCGACCTGATCGCCAAGATGGGCGCTTCAGGTAATGCATCCCGCGCTATCCGCCCCTTCACTGACAGCGTCCTGAGCAAGTTGGATGCAAACGACAAGGTCTTCAAAGCCTTCGCCAATGCTGATGAACAGCAGCTGGCTCGCTTGGCTGAGCAATTGTCCCCGAACGTGAACGGTGGCTCGACTCAAGCTGCACTGGGCGGCCAATCTCTGGTTTCCAACGCTTTGAACGGCCGCAATGCTGAAGTTCGCGGCATGTCCTCCGGTGACGTGCTGAAAGATACCGGCGTATGGGTCAAAGGACTGTACTCGGATGCAGACCAAGGCTCGCGTGATGGTGTTGCAGGCTACAACGCTTACAGCAGCGGTATCGTCATCGGTGCTGACGGCAAGCTGACCCCGGACCTGACCTTGGGTCTTGCCTACAGCTACATCAACTCGAAAGTGAACGGCTTGTACAACAAGACCGACGTCGATGCATACGCTTTGACTGCCTACGGCAGCTGGAACCAAGGCCCTGCTTTCGTAGACGGTAGCGTGACCATCGGTAAGAACGAAAACACCAGCAAGCGTGACATCGCAGACACCGTTGCAAAAGGCGACTACGACAGTGACCTGTTCGGTATCAACGTACTGGGCGGTTACGGCTTCAACTTCGACAACGGCTTCCTCGTCGAACCACGTGCTGCTCTGCGCTACAGCAACCTGAAGATCGATGGTTACACCGAGAAAAACTCCAGTGCTGCTCTCAGCGTCGGTGGCCAGCGTATCGAAGTAGGTGAAATCGGCGGCGGCGTTCGTGTCGCCAAGGACTTCAGCTTCATGAACGGTACGCTGAAGCCTTCGGCGACGGCCATGGCTTACCACGACTTCATCGGAGACAAGGCGAACACCACCAGCACTTACACACTGGGCGGCTCTCCATTCGTGTCCTCGGGCGCGTCTAGCGCTCGCAACAGCCTCGAGCTGGGCCTGGGCGCTGACTACTCGATCGGTGCGGTTACGGTAGGCGCGAGCTACTCCTACCTCAAGAAAACCGACTTCAATGCCGATACCTTCACGGTCAAGGCCCGATACGATTTCTAGAATAAATTCAGGATGTTAGAAGAAGCGGCCAGCATTGCTGGCCGTTATTCTTTTGGATGCACTTGCCGATAGCCTCCTTGAGGGACGCTATCGAGAGATGCATTAGAGAGAGGCTGAAAATGCTTAAGACTATGATCACCAGCATCGCCCTAGCCAGTGCTGCTTTGCTGGGAGGCTGTGCATCACCGGTAAACCTTGCCCAGTTTTCGACAGGCTCCTTGAGAGGAGCCGTGCTACAGACACCTACATTTCCTATTCAGGGAATGGTTCCCGCACCGGGGACTTACAAGCACCTACGTGTGTACATAGAGGGGGACGGCCACGCCTGGGCAACATCCTCCCAACCGAGCACTGATCCAACCCCACACTCTTCACTCATGCTTCAGTTTGCAGCTGAGGATTTAACATCCGCGGCGTACTTGGCCAGGCCATGTCAGTTTGTAAGGTCCAGCGCCTGCACCCTTGATGTCTGGACTGGATCACGCTTCGGTAAGCCGGCCATCGACTCTATGGATTCAGCCCTAACTGCCTTGAAACGTCGCTTCAATGTAGAGGCTTTTGAACTGGTTGGGCACTCGGGCGGTGGTGAGGTCGCGCTCGTGCTGGCCGGTATGCGCGATGATGTTGACCAGGTGCAGACCATTGCCGGCAACGTAGACCCGGTATTTTGGACAAAGCTCCACAAGCTGAGCCCACTCAAAGCCCCCATCACCCCTTTGGCGTACAAAGCACGGCTTGCTCAGATTCCCCAAAGACACATTGTTGGTTCCAACGACCCAGTGGTTCCCCCTTCAGTCGCGCAGGCCTACAGCGCTCAGCTTGACGGCTCTTGCGTGGAAATCGTTGTCGTAGACGCAACACACAATGATGGATACGGGACCCTGTGGAATCGCTTTTCTACCACCCCGTTGCTTTGTAAGTCGCGGTAAATAGCCGGCTTCGGCCGGAAGCAAGGAATGCTGTTATGCCTGGATTGTCCAAGGGACATCAGAAGCTGAGCTTGGCCGGCAAAAAAGAAGCGCTGCAACTGCTTCTGGCCACATCTCAGGGTTCATGTGCGGTACCAACGCTTGCTTTTGGCTCTCATGACCCAAGGGTCGTGGCGCTTTTCGATTGCGACTCCTGTTCAAGTGGCGCGATCCTCACCGAGGTAAAGCGCCCGGGCAAGCGAAAGCGTTGGCAGGTCGTCTGCAGTGAGTGCACAAAAAACAGTGGGGAAGCCTCAAAAAACCCTTGGACAGCCTCGCTGCTGTGGAACGGCGTAAATCTCTCTAGTTGCCATTATTGCGAACTGCCGCTGTTCGGCCTGGCAGGCATGTCGCCGAAAGAAGCTCATGACCACATAAAATCCATCCGCGGCATCCTGGTTCTAAGGATCTCACTTTGTGATACAGAGCTTCAGCTGTTCAGAATCGGAGAAAGCACGAGCAAGCCCGGCACTGGGTATGTAGAGCGGCTTGATGCCTACCTCAAGTGGGCGATGCTCGCGCACAGATTAATCAAAGCTTGCAAGGGTCGAACGAGCAACACGATTTCGTAGCATGTGTTTGGTTTGCTAGTGACAGATCTGGGACCTAGCATTGGGTCTGAATGGGCACACCCCCCAAAACATAGGAACTCACCCATGCTAGTCGCGTCCAAGAGCGGTTTGATTTCAGTCGTTGATCTGATTGAAGACACCAAGAAAACATGGGTCGTCATGGATGAAAAGGTCAAAAAAACCATAAGCAAAACCGACGCGAGCACACGGGGATTTAATCTGATGTCTGATGCGTTGAAGTGGGTCGGGGCCGATCCTGAGCTGATTCAAACCTTCCTAGCCAGTGAAGCCGAATCTGCTGAAGAGGCAACAAAGCATTGATACCGCGCATAGGTAGGCACGATTGGTTAAAAGTTGGCTCACCGGTGTTCTGGGGGGCGTCAGCCTTCACCTTGGCCGGGATTGCCGCTGTCGCCGTTTTGCCAGCTGCGACCTGGTCATCTGCGGGGCTTGCATCCTTTGGCCTCCTATCTGCTATTTCAGGTGTTATTTTCCTGATGAGGCGAACTGAGCCGCTTCGCCCTGCCATGAGGCAGACTCTCGGGGTATTCCTAATCGTTTACGGCGCCTGTGCAATTGGTGGTGGGCTCGCCGGTCACGAGGCCCCTACAACGCCGCTCAGGAGCTTGCAGCCACCAGCACAAACACATGAATCGCTATGGAAGCTTGCAAACAACGAAGGGGAAGGGCGGAACCTGATAGCAGCGGCCGTTGCGGCGCGACAGAAGAGTCTGATCCTTTGGACCGCGCCTGGCTGTACTGCATGTTCTTCAGTTTTGGATTTGACAGTTTTGAATCCGAGCGTAAACCCCAAACTTGCTGGCTATAGGCTTATTCGTATCGAAACCCCCGACGCGGCTACCCACAGCATTCGTGAGCAGTTTGGAGTGAATGAAACACCATCCCTCACTCTCATGTTAGGTGATGAGACTGTGCCGGCGTATGGGCGGATCGGAAGAGAGATTGATGCGCCGTCAGTGATGGATCTGTTGGATACCCAGGTTCAGGCGGAAGACGCCGCTCGCTAAGAATTAGGCCGTATAAAGTCTCCAGTATGGGAGTTAGCAATGACACGCATCGCAAGGATGAACATGATCATCAGTGGCCTGGGACATCTGGCCATGATGGCTTGCCTCATCTATTTCAGCGCTACGCTGACCAATTTCTTGATAGCCATTGTTGTGGTGAGCAGTGTTGAAGCTGTCCTTATTCATCTGTACAGAAAATACCGCTTGAGATCGAGAAAACCTGTTTTAAAAGGCTAATGGGCGGCTTTGGAACTGACGAC
Source organism: Pseudomonas sp. ChxA (assembly GCF_030263855.1). NCBI lineage: Bacteria > Pseudomonadati > Pseudomonadota > Gammaproteobacteria > Pseudomonadales > Pseudomonadaceae > Pseudomonas > Pseudomonas sp. ChxA. The sequence continues at coordinate 97,470 of NZ_JARPMK010000004.1, read as the reverse complement.
TTAAAGAGGAATCACTTTGAAGGAAATACAGGGCAAGCAAATTGGGAAGCTCATTTCACCTCCGTTGATTTTTATTGGTTGGTGCTGCCTTTCATTCCTGTGGCGCGGCTATGTACCTAAAGAAATTTTCTGGCCAGTAACCGTTTGTACAGCTAGTTGTATGGCTATTTGCACTTGGCTGATTTTGTTCACTCGGAAAGCTGTACGAAATCGGGTGTATCTGAACGTAAAACCTAACGTGATCGAAATCGAAGGTGCCGAGCACTTCAGTGGCAAATTCTCGTCAGACTTACGATTTATCATCAGTTCCGATGCTTTTCAGAAAACGCTCGTGGATGTTGTCCTGCGCGAGTCGTACACCCGAGGCCGTTTTATGTTTCCGCGCGAAGCTGCTTACGTCCGAATCTGGCCAGGGGTTACCGGGATTACGGATCTGGAGGTTGAGGCTATCAACAAGGCCTTAGCTGAAGAGTTCGTTGAGTTTGAAGTCGAAATTGTTAAGGACGCTGATGCTCAACATGCTTATGCAACGGCGGTGCAGGCATAGCTGCCAAGCAGTCGAAAGTAGACTGATGTACATATGCGAAAAAGCCGACATCTAGTCGGCTTTTTTGAAGCAGCTGGTTTAGCCCGAGAGGTCTTCAGGGCTGAAGCGAACTCTGCGTTCTTGGTAAAGGCGCTTGTACGTACCGTCGGTGACCTGGGTCATTTCAGGCAGCTGCTTGACAGCCAGGATGGCAGAAGTCGCAGAGGAGTCGAATGCCTTGTCACCACTCGATTTGACCACCTTTGCCGACTCAATATGACCCTTACGCCCCATCTTGATCACGATCTCGACGGCCATACCGTTCCGGGCGCTTTCAGGCCGCTTCCAGTTTGAGATGATCTTCGATACGAGAATCCCGTCCACACTCTCCAGCACCTTGGGCTCTTCGACTACAACGGGTGCTTTGATCTGATCAAGTACAGGGTGGGGCTTTAACCCCATTGTTGGGGTTTGGAAAGCCGCAAGGATTGTGTCCCCAGCATTTCCGATACTCGCCTGAGGAGCTCCACTTTCACGCACCGGGGACTCTTCGATCCGAGAGTCAGTAGCTTTGAAGACTTTTACGCCGGCAGGAGTCGGGGCAGCCGGCCCTAGAGGGATTTCGGGCTTTGCGATACCCACCGGGATATCGTGCTGCGATTCCCGTACAGCAACCTTAGGAGTCGGGTGGGGTTCGGTTACGGCTGTCGCCGCATCTGGCTGGTCATTGCTCGTATCGGCTTGACTTGATGCAACAGACTGGACCTCATCTTGGGGTGCCTGCTCTTGTGGCGTGGAAATCTCACTTGGGCGCCCCAGGAGCGGCAGCATGGCAATCTGGTTATCTTTTAGCTGCGAAACAAGCGAGTTCAGTTTCCCGATCTCCCGCTGGCTCTCTTCATGCTGGGTCTTCATCTCGGTGCGTGCAGAGTTGACCATGATCAGCGCTGTGGCAGACATGGTTGCTAGGACCAATGAAATTGTCGACGCTAGGAGCGCCAGATGCTTTTCAGTCACCACTCATCCCTCTTGTTGGTGCGGATAGGGTAACGGCTTATAAGGGAATTCAAAGCCAAAACAGGGTGCCCGAATCCAGTAGGGATGATGGTTTTTCAGTATGCAGTTCGAAGTGGCAGAAACGGGCACAGTCGTTATATTGAAGACACTCCTAAACCGGACCAGGAACCGAAATGGTCAAGATATTTGTCGACTCCCGGGAAATTCCATCGCGCATCCCCGAAGCCCTTCGTGAGCTGGGTGCTGAAATCGCAACCGGGAATCTCGAAACTGGCGATTACGTTTTGGAAGCGAACCTAGTGGTCGAGCGCAAGACGGCTGCGGATTTCTGCGCCAGCATCATAGATAGCCGGTTTATCAACCAGGCCAACAAGATGGGGCTGAACTTCAAGAAAGTCATTTGGTTGATAGAAGGCGACATTTTTGCCGTCAGATCGCAGATCCACCCTGACGCACTAGATGGTGCGTTGAGCTACCTTGCAGTGGTTTTGGGTCAAACTGTCATCTGGTACAAAAGCCCGAAGCGGGCTGCGGGGATAATTTATAGAATGGCGAAACACGCCCAGACAGGGCTGGGGTATGAACCTCCCATGCGCAAAGGGAAAGTACCGGCGGGTATTGGCCAGGCACTATTCGATCTAGAGGGGAAGTGCGGTTGTGGTCCTGTAGCCGCCCGAAAACTGCTCAATCATTTCCGCTCTGTTTTCAGGGTCAACAACGCCTCGATAGATGAGCTGTGCGCGGTAAAAGGTATAGGGCCAAAAAAGGCTCAAGCAATTTTCGAAGGGATTCACTACGAACTGCCCGAAGGGGTGTCTGCTGACGATCAGCCAACCCTGCTGGCTGACCAGCCTGCACCTAAGTCACTGGTTTAATCATATGAAAATTTCAAACTTGGTTAAGACCCTTCGCAAGTTTGATGCAGATAGCTGCATTTTTGTGACCCTTGGAGAGGACGGTGAGCCGTACTGTGTATCGATCGAAAGCATCAGACTGGTCGCGGATGCCAGTTCAAAAGCCGGGATCTCAGTGCTCATTCGCGCTTTTGAGATACAGCACGGGAAATGTGCGAGCTCGCTTGATGACCCAGAATGGTTTCTCCGGGATTCGAAAGAAGAATACGATCTGACAAGTGCAGTTATCGAGGCGCTGACGGGATATAGCGCTGATGCAGAGGTATTTGTTGAGCTAGGCCCAGACCATAAACCTTATCAAGTGAAAATTGAGGCTGTCTCGGGCTTTGATGACTCAGCGCTTGAGGATGAGTGTAGTGAGTCTGAAGACTGTACTTCTGTTGGAATACGAGCATACGAGATACCCGCGAACTTCGTTCCCACAGCTGCATAAGGAAGGCCCGCTAATTTAGGGGCCTTCTTGTCTTTCCCTACCTCAATTGCTTACGCGCCGGCTTCGAACTTCACTGTGCGCTGGCGAAGATATTTCACGTATATCGCACGATTCACCGTGGCCATTTCAGGAATTTTGGCCAAATCAGCAGCAGCCTTTATCACTGAGTCGTCCACGTCCTTCGAACCGCTGGAAGTCGGCACCAGTGCGTTGGTAATGGTGCCGTCTGGAGCGAATTGGACTAGAACCTCTACTGACACGGGAGAAGTGGCTGACTCAGGACGCATCCATCGACTCTGAAGGCGAGCGACAAGCATCTTGTCGAAATTCTCAACGCCCTTCTTCTCTGCTTCTTCTACCTGCTTCTGAGCGTCAGCCTTCGCAGCCTCAATTTTGGCCACAGCGGCCTCTTGCTCAGCATCGAGCGCGGCTTTTGCTGTGCGGTAGGACTGTGACTGTTCGATCGACTGCTGCAGGCTGGCAATGCTCTTTTCGGAGGCAAGCTGTTTTTGCTGGATGGCTGCTTGGCTGATCTTAACCTCGGCCGCGTCACTGCTGGCCTGCACTGACTTAGCCTCGATGTTGAGGATCCGCTCACGTTGACTTTGCCAGGCATCATCCACCGCATTCGCAGCACTCATAGCCTTGAAGGAAGCATAGAACGCGATGACTACCAGGACCATCAGAACGACGATGGTGATAAGTGCGCCGGCGACGAGTGTCGTCCGCTTAACGTTAACGGTTGAGGCGTCGCCCTCAACCTGGCTAAGATTTTTAATTAGGGCTCGCATAGCGCTCCATCACTTCAGGGATTCACGCCTTCAGGCGGCTAGGCGGGCTGCCTAGCGCTGGATATTCTCCCCGTGATCCAGTGATGACTCCATTCAAAAGGGGGTCACCAAATTCACGTCTCGGGTCGTGGGGATGTATAAGCGGAGAGGGAGGTCAGCGGGATAACTTGAACAGCCGTGGTGCTTTTATCCAAACTCCAGCGCTGATACCCATAGCAACCCCTATCGTAGTAGGGATTGAGGCATCTGATGCCAGAGCGCATAGGGCAGCCAGAATTCCGTAAGTCGCAGCTATGGCTACCCTCGCGAAGGAATTCTGTTTGCGGACATGGGCTTTCATTCGAAGGAACCTTAATAGGAATGGGTGGGGCTAAGAGTAGGCGAGCTTGTAGTGCGGATTTGACGATCGCGAATTCGCTGGCAGCCTGGCTGCTTTCAGCAACTGAATGAGTTGGTATGGATGAATAGCTTAACGAACGGTGATGAAATGACTACTCAAACCCAGGCTTCGGAATTGCATGAACTCGATGAAGCCTGACCGGCCGCAAATGTGGCAAGGCTATTTCAGGCTAGCTTGGTAGAGAGGCATCACTTTAGGAATTGCAGCTTCGAGCAGCTTCATCCGATCGCCATCGCTCGGGTGAGTGCTCAGGAAATTCGGGGTGGACGAACCCTTGCTAACGGCTGCCATCTTCTTCCAAAGGGTGATTGCTGCGCGAGGGTCAAAACCAGCACGAGCTGCCAACTCCAAACCGATTAAGTCGGCTTCTTCCTCGTCGCGTCGACTAAATGGCAAACCTACCCCGGTGCTCAGCGCCTTAGTGATAGCGCTCTTACCTAACGAACCAGCACCCAGGACATTCGCTCCAACTCCTCCTGCAAGTTCAAAGACAGCATTCTGCGATGCCTGCTCCCGTCCATGCTCACGTATTGCATGCCCAATTTCATGCGCTAGGGCAATCGAAAGCTCGTCATCAGTGAGATTGAGCCTTTTGATCAGGCCGCTATAGACAATGATCTTTCCGCCTGGCCCGCAGTTCGCGTTCACAACGTCGGCATCGATGACGTTAACGAACCATCCCCACTTTTCAGCATCCGGGCGGAAGACGTGTGTTTGCATAACCAGCCGTACAGCAATCTGCTGGACATGTTTGCCAAGTGGAGAGTTCGTGATCAGGACTCCCGACGCCTCGGCCTTTTTCACCCCGGCCCGGTAAGACAGGGCATATGACGTGTCGACATCATTCTGAGAAAGGCCGGCAAACATGTATTGAGTTCGATCCACGCCTACTACGCCTGGATTGGTTGTCTGAATGCCGCTGCAACCCGCCAGAAGGGCAAGCGAGCCAGCTAGGCCGAGCATCAATATCCTTTTCACTTCACACTCCCGCGGTCACGCTTATCGGCCTTGGCAATCATTTCTGGGGTGGCACGCTCGTTGTTGACTTCATTCACTTCGCAACCAGCAGCCCGGAACAAAGCATCAGCTGCTTCCTCGAGTGCCTTCCGACTTCGGGGTCTGGCTCTGCTCATCTCTTCGTTCAGCAAAGGTACCAAAGCATCAAGTTGGGATTGGCTGAGGACGAAACCTCGAAAAATAGGGCTGAACATCACTTACCTCCCGGGCCGTGCAGATAAAAGGGGCTTGGCCATGAGGACAAGAATAACGGCCGCAACCTGAATGGCTACATTTTGGGGCACTTGATACCCCTTTTTTGGGGATGATGCGAGCCGAAATGGCCTCATACTTGATCGACGCCCAACTTAATCCAGCGGTATAGCTGATGCTCCAGATGTTCTTATCCCTGCTCCTTATACCCACGGCAGCAATCACCGTATGGCACCTCGCCCTGAGCCGCATAAGCCGTTTCACATGGCGCGCGTACCAGATAACTGGTGCGATCGGGGCCCCTGTCCATGAGCTATCTCATTTGTTGGCCTGTATCGCGTTCCGCCTGCAGGTCCAACGGGTAGCGCTTTACACGCCTGGCAGAACAGATGGGTGCCTTGGATACGTAGTATTCACAGCCAACCCCAGATCTATTTTCAATAACGCGGGAATGGCAGTACAGGGTGTTGCACCCTTGATCGGAGGTGCGACGATCGTGCACTACGTCCTGAAGGGCCAAGGTCTTGTGAGCGTGCCGTCTGAGATATCTGGCGATCCAGGCTGGATCGTTGATGAGGCAGTTAGGACGTTGAATGCCACTGTCGTGATGGCTGCGTCTGGCGGCGTGGGTTTCACTGTACTGCTGGGAATACTGGTGATCGCCATGCACTCCATTCCAAGCTGGGCAGATGTACGAGTTGGGCTGAAGGGTTCGCTGATGCTGGGAGTTACTGCAATATTCGCCGGCGCGGCTAGTGAGATAGCGGCCTCATATGTGAGCTTCGGGAGCAGCGTCCAATCATTAGGGCTGCTCATAACGTACTGGATTCGGGTCACCCTTGAGATGGGGCTGACCGGAGCCGTCAGGCTTGTCACGCTTGCCATGATTGGGGGCCTGGGACTTGTAGTTGTGCCGGGGATTCTCTTTGAGGGCGTAGCTGGAGTAATTAACTCGCTCAAACGCCGACACATCACGAGCATTGACGAATAATCGCAGAGCTGAACCGACGCCCGCGCCTTCTTACTCCTTCACCTCGGGCATCAGATCAGCCACCTCGGGGCGATAAAGTCCTTTCTGCTGTTCGTAGAAATACCGGAGCTGCTCAGGTGGCATAGGCGCATCCCCTCCGATCAGGAAGGCTCTGAGCTCGTAGCTGTCACCAATCGGCCAATCCAAAGTGATGATATTCAGGGCAGGGGCCTTGCCCAACATCGACCAGGTAGGCAGCGAACGGACGTAGTGAACGATCATCACCTCAAGGGGAATTAGATCCCGCAGATCCGGCGATGGAGCCTTATCCATTGCCCAGAGCCCGAAGACAAGTCGGAGCTTGGGGTCCGGTTGCTTTGTGAGGGATGTTAGCTGGGTAGCATCTGCACTGAACACAGCGTTTCGCTCATCCGCATCCTTGAGTAGCTTAATCGGGACTCCAGTTGCGCGCCGCACACCGACGATAGGGCTGTAGCTCAAAATTGAAACGGTTGAATAATCGGGAAGGGCCATCTCACTCTCCATGGCGGGGCTGATCATTCAGTGCAGGGTAACAGCGCGAACTGAATAGTCGATACCAGCTCTACGGCCCAATGGATGGAGGGGTAACGGGTTTGGTCAACCCTAGCGCTATTTTGTACCGTCATTTTGGGTTGAGACGGCAGGGTATTGTTGAAATGATGGTTATAGCAGGTCGCCCACAGCCCGGAACAACGACCGCTGCCCTTCAACCCATCACCAGCGAGGGCGGAGCTATTCGTCACTACGACCGGTGGTCAACTCAACGGCCGGCCTTTCATTCCCCCGCCCAGGAAAGCAATCATGTTCCGTAAACTCTTCGACTCGCTAAGCCTTAAGCCTCGCAAACCTGTAGTGCATATCGATTCGGCTCTCCTCAAGGCCACCTCAGTCGATAGCTCAGCCCCAGGGATCCAAGCAATTGACGTAAACCTAGAACAAGGCCCAAGCCAGAGCTGGATAGATCACGCATACCCATTGAAGCAAGTTGTAATCGAGATCCATGGCAGCGCTCAGACGACTCTGGCGCACTTAATTGCTGAGCTTGACCAGGTATTCCTGAAACTCATCAAAGGCGAAACGGTAGGCGAACGTAGTGACGGGGTCGTAACCCATAAGTATGCGTACCAAGAACAAGTACCAGGCCCATCGTTCTTCGACGAGCCTGTGGCATTTCACCCAGAAGCACCAACCGCCGGGCAGGCACTGTTCGTTCGCCTGCAGGGCACCCGGCATAGCAACTTCCCTGACATCAACAACCTGATCGCTTCTGTAATGAACGAAATCAACTCGAAAAAAACATCGGGATCCGCTCATGACGATGACTTCGGCTACTCATTTGCCCTCGTGTGCGCCCCTAACCTGAACTGATCAGATGTCCCAGTGGAGGTGGAAAAGCCCCACCCGTTTTGGGCGGCTTGCCCGAAGCAAGTGATCTAACATGGCTGCTCTTCCTGAAGGTGCGGCCCTCAATGTTCCGAAGCTTTATCTCTGCCATCATCGGGCTTACCTGTCTCGCGGTGCTGGTACCTGCTCATGGGTTTGAATTCACATCAAACCAAGACTTCCTCCCAGTCCATGAAGCGTTCAAGGTTTCCGCAACTGGCACTCCAGATTCCGTACAAATTCGCATCCTGGCAGCGCCTGGGTACTACTTGTACAAGTCCAAATTGAGTTTTCAAGCTCAGGGCGTTGGTGTTCGGTCAGGCGCAGCAGTGCTGCCCGCGGGTGAGCACAAAGCAGATCCCTATTTTGGAAACGTGGAGGTTTATCACGACACATTGGTGGTACGCCTACCAGTTCAGAACCATGGTGCTGATGGCTTTGACGTGAGGGTTGGCTTCCAAGGGTGCGCCGAAAAAGGTCTTTGCTATCCCCCTGATCAACAGATCATCCGTATAGAAGGGGATGCAGGGATTACAGCCGCCAGTGACTGGAGCGCAATGTCAGTGGTTTCCGCATTCATAGCGGGCCTGAAACTGTTCCTCACACCAGGTGTTTTGCCTGTCATTCCACTACTCGCGTTTCTGCTTCTACTCGATAAACCCTCAGTCCGAAGAGGCATCACTATAGGACTAGCTTTCACGGCACCCATGGCGACAGGTCTTGTGGTCCTCAGCTCAGCTATAGCGCTAACCGAAGCCGGCATCGAGATACAGCCCATCGCTCAGTCCGCATGGATACTCGTACCGTCAGTATTAGTTCTGTTGGGTCTGGCTGTTATGGAAACTCACATTGGCAAAACCCGGCGAGATGTCCATGGACATCACGCCAGAAGAGTCTTTGTATTTTTTGCCGGCGCCCCATGCGCAGTAATGCTGGGCTTAGTATCCCTTATCTACACAACACCATTCACCTCATCATCGATGGCAGCGGTGATGCTGTACCTCAAGGCAGGGGGTGAGCCCATTGGAGGGATAGCGCAACTTGCCGGGATCGCATTGGGTATGAGCAGTCCGCTGGTGCTGTTTGCCGCGACATTGGGAGGACTGCTTTCCTCAGTTGGGAAGTGGAATGAGGCGATTCTGGTGTTCGTTCGCGCGCTTCTGGCCATTGTCGGAGTTTGGGTGCTTGGACGTGTGCTGCCAGGGCCGGTAACACTGGGCCTTTATGGGGTAGTGGCGGTCTGTTCGGCCGTGTCACTTGGAGTTTTCGGATCACTGGGGTCAGCGCTATCGCTGTCAAGTAGGGTCGCCGCGATTGCCGTCTTGTTATATGGGATCGCCGCATGGATCGGGATGCTCAAAGGCGAAACGTCACCCTTACAGCCTCTGGGTCCAGGCATCTCCTCAGAGGCCCCCCGTGAACAGCCCTGGATATTGGTCAACACACCACAGCAGTTGGCCATAGCCCTTGCTGAAGCTAAGACTGCGGGAAGCCCGGCTCTTGTGGAGTGGGTAGCGAGTTGGGCCCCAGGGAGCGACCAAGTTGCCGACACAGCGCGGCACGTTACATTGATAAGAGACAGTCTCGGGGCTTTCAAAACTATTCGAGTCGACCTCAGTCAGGGTGGCCATTCGGTTCGCAGCTTATTGGAGCTAAACGGACTTTTGGGCCCCGCATCTGTTCAGGTGTATCGCTCTGATGGGGTTGAGGTTCAATCATCCAGGCTTGTCGGTGTAACCACGGCCAAGGAGATCGCTAAGTCGCTGCAGGCTATCGATAATTATACGGATAAGTGAGGATGCGTAATGAATACACTTCAATCTAAACCTCCTAGCCAGGATGAAGCCCGTGGACGGCTCACGAAAGATCAATTCATAGCTTTACGATCACTTGCAAAGGGTCATTGGGTACAAGGAAGTGCGATTCAGTGGAAATTCAACCGAACCTGGCTCTCGGTACACGTATCGAATACCTTTTTGGATACGGTTAATTCGCTTCAAATACGGGGCCTGGCCATCAAGGGGAAATGTTGCTTGAAATGCAAACGTGACGTCTACCTGCTGACCGAGGCCGGATTGCAGCTTGTAACTCATGCCAACTCTCCTTACCAAAATCGCCAAGTGAAAAGGGAGGCAGCGATCAAAAAACAGAGCATCACCTCCCGACTGCTCTACTGGCTTGGTAGATAGCCGATAGACCGATATGGAAATAAACCAATTACAATTCTGCGCCATGATATCTATTTAAATATTGCGCTTTTGCATTAAGGTATGTGAAAAATATGAAAACTTTAGTCGGAATGTTTTGGGGAATGGTCGGCGGGGTATTTGTTGCCTGTGGAATAATTCTGTTCACCCAGCTAATTGGGGCCGGAGCCGATTTGCTTGGCTTTACTGAATGGACTTATCGTTACTACATGATTTGCCTCAGCGTATGCTTCGCCTTTCTAATTATGTCGAAGCCTGCACGTAAATATTGGAGGTTCATGACAGTTTTCTTTGTTGCAGTTGTCTTGGTAATTGGAGTTGGTTTCAATACCTTTCTTGATACATCAAGCGCCAATGCTCAAATGGATCAGATTGCGAATAGTCTCCTGGCGATGTCTTTGATTGTGGCTAAAGCAGTCATGTACGTGGGTCCAGGTGCCTTGACAGCATTTTATGCGTTTGTAGCGTTCAACGGGGTGTCAAAAGGTAATGCTAGCAAAACTCTCAACTGATAGCTGAACGGTCTGTCACCTGAACCCTTGATTTCGGCAGTTTAAAACTGGCTGCTAAATTACCAGTTACTAGGCGAAAGTCCTCATAGGAATTTACATGAAACGAAATATGCCCACCGCTCTAACGGTGCTGGCTCTTGCGGTAGGGATCGCCGTTGGATATGCAATTTGGCATACCGATCCAGTTGAAACCCAGGTCATACCACCGGCTTCTTTGAAAGATTTTTCACGGCGAGCGCTGGAAGATTTCTGCGGACATAGTGCTGTATTCTCCGGCTTGGTAAGGCCCGGTACTGTTAAAGATGGTGTGCGCGAACAGAAGGTGGTGCGCGGCTTCCAGATGATCGCAAAACCGCTGTCAGACAGGGCAGCAGTTTGTTCCGTCAAGGCTTCGATCATAACCAGAACAACCCAGCAAAACGGTAACTCCATGGAGATATCGGGGGATACTCATCTGACTTACCTCGTTGCGCTTAATGGCGATTCAGAAATCATTTCGGAGGAGTTTGCAAAGGAATTGCTCAACTCTCACGTGATCCAAGTTGTGGCTTCAAACCTTGGCAACGACGGCACCATCGTTCCGAAAGTTAAACTGAAATTTTAGTTGGGCGTCGGCTCGATGCCATACGCTTTAAGCATGCTCTGAAGGATCGCAGCTGTAGGTTTCTGAAATAGATGCGCCATCTGATTGGTGAAAGCCTCAATCGGCGGTGCCAGGTTTTCGGAATACCTGCGACTGCTGATGGCAATTGATGCGACTGCCCTAGGATCTGTCCATAATAGCTGCGACGGCCTGTGGAATCTTCAAGGGGAAGTCGCTCAGCTGCATTCCAAGCTCAGCCGTTGCTGGGCCGAGTCATTAGGAGAGGGGCTCTTTTCGCTCCCTTTGATCATCAGGAAGACACTTTATGAAAGCCCTTGTAATCACTGGAGGCCCTGCGTCTGGAAAGTCGTTCCTGCTTTGGCATATGCGGCCGCACCTTAAGATGCTCATGCTTGAGCCAAGCCTAATGCAAGAGCCTATCTGGGAGCCGCCGCAGGATGAGGTAGATGCCGTAGTGATCGACCACTTCACCCGCGTGCCCAATATCACAGAGATAGTCACCCGCGCTGTCAAATGGTGCGCCGGAAACGACTGTCCTCTTATTTTGGTTGGTCAATCAGGCACCGCTTTGGATCAGGTAATGCACCTGCTGCAAGGTGAGCGGATCGTCATGCACCTGGAGCGTAATTTTGACTCGGGCCATGTCCGAGTGGCGATTGGAGGGCACGTCGATGACCTATCAGTCGAATCGCTGACTGGGAAAGCATTGGGCTTGCTCGGAATGGAGATGAGTGACTTGCGGCCCAGCCAGAACTGTTAAGGGAAATGGCTATGAAGATTCTGTGCCTGCTAAGGCGACACGATTTCCATATCGCCCATGGCCACCCTGCCGGCAAGCTGGGTTACTGCATTCACGAATGAACCAGGTGCAGCAAAGCAGTCGTGAGCGATCCCGGTTTGGGCGGCCCGTACCCGATCCTCAATACTCAGGCCGCTATCGAACGGGATGCCTCGAAAGCAGCAGCGTGCAGCTCGCATCGTCAAGCTGAAGCGTAATTACGGGCTCAAGTGAGCCCTCACAGCCACATCGGAAATCGAAAAATGGACATTCAGAACGCACTTTGGAAACTGCACGCGCTGGGCGATAGCTCGGTGCTGGGCGATCATTACCGCGCCGCTGGCAAGCTGGCCGCAGAAGTGTTGAACAACGTTCGCAACTTGGCCGATATGGGCGCAGGCGAGGGCTTGGCAGAAGTCTCGACAGTGGTGCGCACCCTGGCAGAGCAAGCTTCGAAAGTTGACGAGCAGTCGATGCAAATTCACACCCTGGAGCAAGACAATGCGCGCCGTACGCAGTTGCTCACAGAGCTGCTGGAGTATGCAGAGCGACAGGATGTTGAGCTGAACCCGGCAGGTGTCGATTTCGACGAACCACCGCTTTACGGGCTGGTTCGCGAGTGGGCAAATCCAGTCGACCACGCAACCGCCACAGCGGCCTAGGAAAACAACGATGAAATTGATTTGCGCTGCCTTGCTCGGCCTGATTGCAAACTACGCTCTAGCTGGGGACGACGCCAAGACCGTGGCCTATAACAAAGAACTTGGGGCTGCGATGATTGCAGCTGCATGTGCTGCCAAGGCGCAGCCAAGTTCGACGGTCGGTGCAGATGGCTCTATCACCCAAGCCTATGACGCCAGCTCCGAAGACCTGCACCACTGCCAGTACGTCAGCGAGATGAGCGCTTCTGGCTGTGTACAGACTGCAGACTGCCAGGGTTATGAGGATTGGACGCGGGTCAATCCGGCTATCTCGCCAGACCTTACTCGCGAAGCGTTCCTGTCCGCCCTAGAGGCACGGAAGGCTTCGTCTCACCGCCAAGACAACTGATCACGGAGAGCCGTATGAAAGCGAAGGATTTGGTCATTCGTAAATATCCCGAAGCAACTGCTGTAAAAGAAACTGGGACTTTTGCTGGTGGCAAGGTGCGATACAAAATTTTGATTACCCCAAAATCGCGCAATGTTGCTGGTTGGGGACAGCGCGAATCTTGGGCCTGGGCCGAAGCCGCTCGTGAACTCAAATTGATGTAGAAATTCGCGGCGGATCTGCCAGCGAGGTTGTCGTGCAAGCTCTTGAGCGGTCGCGCTTAGAAGCCTAGGTAAAAAACGCTCCACACCACCGGCCCGCTCATGCGGACTCTATTTTGTCTTGGTAATAGCAGTTATTTCCAGCATTTCGCATTTATTTCAAGAACCGACAGCAGCGCTTTAGAAGAGTACCCTCTACAGGGAGCTCCAACAGGATTGATCCATGACGAAAAGGGAGCCGAGGCTCCCTTTTCTTGTCAGAATGAAATTAGTTTTTCAGACGGTTAAATGCGTCAGTAATCGCTTCATCAGTGAACTTGTAACGTTGACCACCTACAATTTGGACAGTCCAAGGGTACTTCGGCCGGCGAGGGTGATATCCCACGAGGTTGAACTCGCCGTAAGACGATGATTTCAGGGTCGTATCAGGATCGACGCCTCGGTGCTTGCATTCCAGCTCAAGTATCGTACGCTCTTGACTCACGCCTCCCGGAATGCGGATTTTAAGCTGAACAGTCAGTTCGCTTCCTGAAAAAGAACCGTTCCCAATTTCAAGCTCATAACCGGTGCTCAATCCATTCATGGCCTTCTGGATGCACTCAACAGCCGACTTTGCTTTCGTGCGGTCAAAGTTAGCTGCTGCTGCTGGGTTGGCTGCTTGTGTCATGGTGATGCTCCTCTATGAATGTGGAGCCATTTCAACCCACTCTAGCGCGTGCCAGAACCCGCAGAAGAGAATTACAGAAATATGGTCTGCGACACTTTCACGCCCAGCGTGCTTACTTGCAGAACGCGTGCTGAAAGGGCCAGTTACTGCATGGGGCTGTGTGCAACAACTGGCAGTGCGTTCACTCCCGTGATCCCTGGGGGCTTAGTCTTTCGCTTCTACAAATTGCCATCATCGTCGCGAAGTTCATAAATCACAGACAGAGCAGCGTTAACTATCGGGTTTAGGCGAATCGCATCTGCAACCACTTGCTCTCGCTCTCCATCAGTCAGGTTCTGCCAGATCCCGATGTTAGGGCCGCTGAATGCAACATCGGGCTCCTCAACGTCGAAATAGGCCTCGATATAGGTCAAGATGAACTGGCCGCAATCATCACCGCGACCCTCTATGTGTAGCCGGCCGTTCGCTAAGCCTTCCCAGAACATGGATAGGTCCGCCTCCAAGTTACTGGAGTCGACTGCACTTTCTTTCATGAGGAGTTGGACGTCCTCGAGGGAGAAGTCGCTTTCTAAAAGTCTGCAAAACCCGGTGCCAAGCGGTTCGTCGATCTTGTAGGGTGCCGTCGAGGTAAATCCGACAACATCCATAATCGCGATGGGCTGGTCGATCATCTCAGCATGAGGGAACTCCAGCTCTCCGAGTGGCCGCATGTTATCCATCATCGAAAGCTCAAGGGCTTCAGCGTCGTTAAGCTGTCGAACCTCAGCAGGAATTGTCTCCAGTCCACCAACTATTGCGCCTTTCCAGCGGACCAAGCCGCATACGACTTCGAAGAGATCGCCAACGGGCCTGACAATCAGCGGTTCGCGAATGCCATGTACTTTGATGTCAGCGGCCATGGCCTCTACCTGGGCATTGGGTTCAGCAGGGCTGCCTAGGGCTTTGAAGTATTTCAATCGTGAAAGGGGGATCTGAATGATCATAGACACTGGAACCTTTGCCTTGGTTAAACAATTTCATAAGGATGAAATCAGTATAACCCCGTTCATTTGTGGGATCCCTTGCAGGTGCGTCAGGGTTCGGCTGAGCGAAAATCCTCGTGCACGATTTACCGCTACGATCATGATTCAGCACTGCTAGGCGGTGTCCGCGATAGATGCGTCGTGGTTTTCGTTTTGTAGGCTGTAGAAATCAGGGTCCGCCCATGCAGCACATAACTTTGCTGATAGGCCGGTAACTGCAACCATGAATCGGCAACAGTCAGGTTCGGAGAACGCCAGCGAATGTCCGACGCTGACAGAGTAGCGGGGGAAAGCTTCGCGATCACCTGACGCAATTTCAGGATCCACTACACCTCGCACATGGCCAATGAGCGTCATGTACCGCCAGTGGGCCGACTCAAGGGACAGCTGTTGAGCAGGGGTTGCGGTGTTAAGGATCGCATTGAATTCTGCGGGATTCATCATTGCCTCGTCTTCTCTGTAGCCCCCACCGGCTGTTCGCTTCCACCGGTAGGACATCATCTTTTTCACGACTTGAGGCTAATGCTATACCGCCGAAAAGCAACCCATTACCTGGCTTCGGAAAACTAATATGAGCGTCACACACCATCTGGCCAAGATCAAAGCGACCGTGTCTTTGCGGCTAACGCTTCAGGAATTTTGCTACTAGGTACAAGCCCCAACTCATCACAAATCTCTTTGCCGCCTTCTAGGATGAAGCCTTGCCGCTGTGATCTATTGACGACAGCAATCTCGGTGATGCCGGCCAAATACGCACTGCTTGCCTGTTTGAGCCAAACTCTTGCGCAGACACCGTTACTGATGGCCTGAGTAAAGATTTGCGTTGTAACCGTATTCTCATCAAGCACAACCGTGGTTCGGGCTCCTTGTTCAGTCACACTTTCTGGAGCCCAAGCGCTGAGCGCCACCCCGACTTCGCCTGAAGAGTCAGCTGAGGCGAAGCCAGGCACAAGCAAGCCCGCTATGATTCCCCACTTCAAAGACCTCATCCCTTTAGCCATTGCTTCGTACCCAGAGTAAGTGCCACCCGGAAAGGGCTGCATCACTACAATAGTGCCCCACCAGACATCAACGCGGAAGATGAGAACCCGATTCGGGGCTGGAATCGTCCACCTCCACTTCAGGGACGTCATAGCCCGCTAACAGGGTCGTAGCGGCGCTGTTCAGCATGTTGCCGGATTGGAAATACCCCATCACAGTCGAAATGCTGGTGTGTTCTGTCATAGCCATCACATCACCCAGCGGCACACCCTGTCTCCCAGCCTCAGTCACAAAGCCTGATCGTAAACTGTGTGCACCCCAATCACCCTCTAGGCCGGCAAGCTTTGCACGCCTCTGTAGGATTCGGTTTACCTCATGACCAGTCATGGGTGCTGTTCCCACCCTGCCGCCTCGTAGCATCCCCCGAAAAAGCGGGCCACTCTCAATCGGGGCAACACTAAGCCAAGCAGTCAAAGCATGGGCGGCGGCACCCGTCAGAGGCTTCTCACGCCGGACGCCAGCAGTATCTGTCTTGGTTACCCCAAGTGAATACATCCAAGTGTCAGCATCGAGCCTTCGAACATCCGAGACCTGAAGGGCCACAACCTCAGAGCGGCGCCTGCCGCCGCCACTCCACGCTAGTAGGAGAAGTGCCCGATCGCGTATGCCTCGCACTCCATCTACTGAGCATGTGTCCAGGATTGCCTTCAAAGGCTCAGCCACGAGCGCTGTCTTCTTGCGAACCGAAATGCCGCCCCGGGCCTGGGCCTTTTGCGCATCCCGCATCAGTGCTTTGACCTCTTTGTTATCAGTAGGGCTATCCCAGCCTTTTATCCCGTGCCATTTGCCAAGGACTGCCAGCCGAAGGCTGACCGTGTTGTAAGAGTGAGGCCCCAGGGTAGCTTTGATCTTGGCGTCGACCAATGCCTGATCAGCTGAAGGGGGGAGGTTGTGTGTCCAGGTGCCGTCATCCTGCGGCCTATTTAAATGGTCAACGATGAATTGGATGGTTACCGCCGGTGATATTGGCCCATCCCCTAGTGCCAGCCCATAACGGACCTGCAGCCAAGCCGACCAATAGGTAAGCGCGCTCTGGTAACTACGAACCGTGTTGGGCGCAGTACCAGCCTTCAAAAATTCCGTTACAGCGTCCTGCGCTGCCTGGCTGAGTGTATCAATCTGTAGCAATCCCCCGCGGGGGGTGCTCTTCAGGCGCTCTAGAGATGCGTCGGTGGTTGAACTCACCAATTCAGACTTCATGCCCATTCCCCTCAAACTTCTTATGCAAAGGCCCATTTTTTTGGGTTTTCGATCTTTACTTCCGGGAATCGTATTATATATTACGTCCAACGTATTATTTCTTAATTCATGATCCGTTAACCAATCCTTATCGGATATAGAATAGTGGAGTTTGACCCATGTCGACAGGTGTACCTGAGCAGGAAGTCTTTGATGCGGCTGACGCCGTGCTGGAGGGCGGTAAGCGCCCAACGGTTGAGCGGGTACGAGAAAAGCTGGGGCGCGGTAGCCCGGCGCGTGTCGGCGCCCTGCTTGATGAGTGGTGGGTGCGCCTGTCAGCCAGGCTGCGCGCTGAGACGCGCCTGCCAGGCTTGCCCACTGAAGTGGCGCACGCCTTTGTGGACATCTGGAAGCAGGCCACTCTGATGGCAGAGGCTGTGGTGGAGCAGGGCATGTCTGTCCAGCGAAAGGTGCTAGCAGAGGAGCGCGAGCGAATTGCCGGCCTCGAAGAGCAGGCTCGCAAGGACGTAGCCTTCGCAAGATCTCAAACCAACGAAGCACAGACCGCACGACTCGCCATTGAAACTAGACTGAAGGACTTGCAGGTATTGTTGGATCAGCGAAATGCTGACCTAGAGGATATGCGTGAGCAGCGAACTGACTATCGTGCAAAACTCGCGGCCGCGGAGCAGAAGCTGGTAGAAGCATCGGCTCAGGCCGAAAACACTCGGGCTGAGCAGGAGCGCTACACGCGCGATGTTGAGGATCGATCTCACAGAGAAGTTGACCGTGCAAGAGAGGAACTCAAATCGGTTGCTGCACAACTGCAGGAAGCCAATGGCAAGCTTCAATCAACACTGAAGACCCTGCAGGAAAACCAGAGCGCCCTGGCATCATCACGTGAACAGTCAGCAGCGGCCCAGGCACGAGCTGATACGCTGGAACAGCAATTGATTGAGACCAGGAAGGCTGCGGCGGCACCAAAACCTCGAGCGAAGCGCCCACCGAAAAGCACCTCAGGACAGAAGAAAACGGACTGACAATCAACGTCCAGGTAGACCCATGATCAATGACAGCTACGAAAAAACAGTGATCGATGCCGGCCTGTTTAGATTCCCCGGGCAGGACCTGATGAAGAACATCAATAAGGCCTACACGCTGTATTACGACGAAACGAACAATATCCGAAGCCTATCCTTGACTGGAACCGGGCTCAATCATGAGGTTCTGGATTGCTTTGTGCTCGGGGGTGTAGCGCTGGGGCCAGGGGCCAGCCTGCCTGATATTCATGACCTGAGGGCTCAATTGAGAATTCAGCCATCAGTCAAAGAGTTGAAGCTAAAGCACCTTGCCCAAGGGGGTTACATCACCTGCCTCAGCTCCAACAAGCTGGAGCAGTTCCTCACATGGCTTCTGGCGTCGCCAGCTTACATTCACTTCTCTAACTTCAGCATCTTGAACTGGTCGATAGTCGACCTGATTGACTCGCTGCTAGACCATGATCAGTTCGAGGCCTACAGATCCATTCGGGACGATCTGAAAAACGAACTCCACGCCATAGTGAGGCTAGAACCACTTGGGTATTTCCGGCTACTAAAGACCTTCGACTACCCGAACGTACCTGCCGCGCGAATACCCGAATTCCTAAAAGCTGTACGCCAATTTCTCTTCAGGGGCGGCTTCACGTTCAGAAACATGGCAAGAATGGCGCTCTCAGACCTTCTCCAAGAGGCTGCCAGGGTTACTACGTTGGTGTATCTTTGCGGCAACGAGAAGGATGAGTTGGTGAGTGGTTTTGATACAGCCTTCATCCATAGACTTGCCACATTCGTGAGGTCGGTTCACGTATTTGACGAAGAACCGCGGGTCAGGGAAAGCCTTGACCGCAACGAAATTGTGTGGGGTGGCCAGCCCGTAAGCTACCGGTTCGCAATTTCACACAATGAACCAGCCATACAGATCTCGGACATTCTCTGCGGACTCCTGGGCAAACATTTCAGCTTTATGGAAAAGTGCAGCATTGATCAACTGGAAGAAGCGAGTGCAAAGCTGTCAGAGCAACAGCGCCGCAACGCTGATCTGGTGGCTAAGCTGATCGACAAAGCAGATGAGGAATGCCCTGCCTTCATCTTTAATCAGGCACCTCATGAGAGCAATGCCAAAAGTCTGTGGTTCTTGCATGGGATTGAATACCCGGAGGAGTACCGCGACTGATGAAGCGCGGCACGAGTGCGGCTGATCAATGCCTGGCCCTTAAATGTCTGCAGCAACCAATCAGCCAATCGTGATAAACGCTTTCCAACAGGGTCAAACGCTTGCAAGCGTTCCTAGTCAGCCTCAAATTATCGTTTTCAAGAGGTGATAGGCAGAACCAAACTTTGCGATACCAAAACCTAGCTACACAATAATCATAAGCGTGGGCAGAAAGCCCTAAACGACAGCCCCGACCGAGGCGATTGGAGATACGCAGGCATGAAGGCAAAATGGTCTTCCGAAGATCTAACCACCCTGGAGCAGAGCGTGCCTCAGCAGGGCATACAGGGAGCTGCCGATCAAACCAAACACTCACTGCGGGAAACATATGAGCTGGCAGTAGCTCTAGGCATCTATGTTCCCCCGAACGGTGCTGGGCCTTGGCCACGATCAAGCAGAGGAGCTGCCTGGCCGAGTGGCGATGAACGAATCCTGCGGCAGGAATATGTTGGCCACCAGTCGATCGCTTCGATAGCTGACCTGCTTGGCAGGTCACCTCAGGATGTCGAGGCCATGACCATAACCCTGGCCCTTGCAGGAACATCTGATGCACCCAACAAAAGAGTTATCAGAGAGCGAAGAAGTAGCCCGCCATTGACCCCAATGCCCCTTACCCCGCAGGCGCTGCATGGCAAACCTCAAGACAAATCAGCAACCACAAAACATGTCTTAGCAACAAAGGGCGATGAGGATCCTGATGAGACAATGCTGCTCGAGCCATTTGTACCGCCGGCCGTAACGTCCGCTAAAGAGTTCCGAAAGGCAGCCGAATCATTTCTCGCCGCTGCGAGCAGTTTCCACATAGCTCCGCACGAATCCCTGCTTAAACCCGTTCCTGATTTGCCACCTAGATCACGCTGGACGAAGGAGAAGGACGACTACCTTAAGCAGCACTACCATAGCCAACCGGTCGAACAGATAGCCGACCACGTCGGAATGTCCTACTACCAAACCACTAACAGAGCTCGACGCTTGAAGGTAGCCAACACACTGGTTACCTGGACCCGCGAGGAAACGATTTTCCTGCTCGAGCATCTCCAAACAGAGCCGCTTCCTTGGGTAGCAGAGCAGTTGGGCCGGACAATGGCTGCTGTTAGTCTGCGTCCAAAGCAGCTGGGTATATTCCCGGGCTGGACAGGTCACGACGATCAGCTGCTGTTACAGAATCTTGGGAAGAAGACCAACGCCGAGATTGGCAAGCTGATCAACAGACCTGAATATGCAGTCGATAAACGAGTGCGATTCCTCAAAAACGAGACCTCTGAGTTTTCAAGGGCGGGACTGAGTCGGCTATTTGAATCCAAAGGCAAAGAATGGGTCGACGGGCTCATCTACTTGCCAGTGCGGCCGGCAGAGGTCAACAAGCGGAAATGGACCAGCGCTGAAATCGAAATTCTGAGGGAGTATTACCCTAAGAAAGGATCGATCTGGTGTGCTGCAAAGCTAGGTATGCTCGCAGAGAGAATCAGGCACAAAGCACAAAGTCTCGGGCTGCACTCCAACAAAGTCACCACGCCTTGGAGTGCCGAAGACGATGCCTGGCTTTTAGCCAATGTGCATACTCTAGCCAGAGAAAAATGCGCCAAG
Organism: Pseudomonas sp. ChxA; assembly: GCF_030263855.1. Classification (NCBI taxonomy): domain Bacteria; kingdom Pseudomonadati; phylum Pseudomonadota; class Gammaproteobacteria; order Pseudomonadales; family Pseudomonadaceae; genus Pseudomonas; species Pseudomonas sp. ChxA. The sequence goes on along the minus strand of NZ_JARPMK010000004.1, from coordinate 76,685 downwards.
CACCTGAACCGAACTGTGGGTGCGGTATCAGTACGAGCATCAGTGCTCGGAGCCTTCAAGCTCGTCTAGGACTTGAGAGCAATGGGGCGTAGCGCTGTGGTTAGGCCACAAGCGCTACACCCCTTAACCGGCCTGTCGAACGGGGCACAGGGGCCGACCAGCAGTTCAAACTGGTAACATGGACGTATTCAACTACCAAATAGCAATCAATTCCCCATGAACGACGTACAGCCATTCATTTCACCAGCGAATTTCTACCTACCCGGCACTCTCTGCCTAGCAATATGCATCTGTATCACAATCCGCTACACCTACAGATACCTGGTATTTAGGGCCATCGATCGCGACGGGTATAGCTCACCTCAATTGCAAGCCTTCCACTTGCGCAAGCTAGCAGGTGAGCGCGGCAAGATCATTACCTCGACACGAAAACAGGCTTTGATTGCACTGGCTAGCTTGGCAGGATCTCTGAGCTTGGTGGTCCTCGTCGTACCAACGTGGAGCTTCTGACAGTGCCAACAACCAAAGGAGTCAACTCACTCATCAAAGCAGCCTGGCTGGCATTCCTCATATGGGGGATGTTAATGACCGCTGAACGACTGTACTGGGTGAACGCTGACTCATACTCCATGATACTTGCGAGCCCTTTGACGATAAGCGAGTCGATGGCTACAGGCCCGACGTCGTATGGCGCGCTCTGCCACGGGGAGGGCGCCACCTTAGCTGATAAGTCGAACGGCCATTTTATTCGGTGTGGCTTTACCTGGAGCCCAGGTTCGACATTCAGAATCGAGAACTACGAACAGTTCGCTGAATGGATGTGGAGAGACGTGAAGTAAGGCAGCTGAGAGGCTGCCTTCTGATAAGACAGGTTATCGACCGCGAATACTGCCTCGGTTACTTGCGGAGCGTTCCTGATTAATTGCGTTGTAGTAAATGTCCTGGGTGGTTGAAAGGCTTTCGTGACCCAGATCCATTTGCAGGTGCTTTGCGTCCCGGAATTTGGCATCGAACGTTGCGCCCGTGTGCCGTAACCAGTGCAAGGTAACCTCCATCAATTCCTGACACTCGTCCTCAGGCTGTCCGTCGGCCTGCATTCTGGACCGAGCGCGGTCGAAAACTGGCTGAACAATATTCCGGATCTGGCGTGCAGTCAGGTTGGGCCGGCCATGGCTTGTATAGAGCAGCGGTGCATCGTCGGCCTTGGTCGGCAGTGGCGACATATTCAAGCTCTCACGGTACCGCTTGAGGTAGGGGATAAAGGCATCCTTAACCGTGATCTCACGCTCCTTGTTGCCTTTCCCAACAACCTCGAACCACCATGAACCATTTCTTTTGAAAAAAGAGTTCATGGTCGGAAGCCAATCATCTCGGCCAGACAAGTCACCAACCCGTAAGTACATCGCAAAGAGGGCCACGACGATGAACAGAGTACGCTCGTGTTTGGGGTCCTCATTGGCCATTGTCTCGGCCTCACCGACAAGGTAGTCCCACTGCAGCGTGGTCAATGCCTTGATCTTAGGTTTTCCCCGCTTGCCCTTCACCCGTTTGATAGATTTGAACGGGCTAGCGATGTCCATGCCGTCCTGCAGCAAGAAGTCATAAAACGAACACGCAACCGAGTAGATCAGATCAGTGCTTCCTGATCCCTGTTTCTTCTGACTGGCGACGGGCTTCACATGCGCCTCAGCAGCCCTCTTGCGGTCAGCTTTCTCGATCTTCACGCCGAAAGGTCGCCACCGAGGGTTGAACATAAGCAGGCCATCCTTGGGAGCAAATCTGCGCATCGCAGAAGCACCAACCCATGACTGTGGTGGCGCGACGTTGAACGCGAGGAAAGCCTCAGCATCAGTGCGGGTCAGATCCAGTACGGACTTGCTCTGGACAATCCAACTCCAGAGAATCAAACGCTCCAGATAACCGCGGTAGTTTTTGAAGGTGGACGGCGATTGGCTGTAGGACTTTAAAAAAGCTCGAGCATGACGAAGATCGGTCTCAACACTGATCTCGGCTGGAAAAGCAGCCAGGTAAGGGGCCATGTCTGGATGCAGGTCTTTAAAGTCGGCGTAGTCACCCAGGATCGATTCAATGGTATCGAAAAGGGGGCGGGGAGGAATTGCCTCTACTCGCTTAGTCAAAAAGTAGTGCTCCAATGTTGACGCCGGCTACATGACCATAAAGCGTGTACAGCTCATGGTCGAAGAACAAGGCTAGTAAACCGCCGGCGATGATAAAGGGGCCAAAGGGGAAAGGCTCGCTTCGAGATTTTACCCCTAAACCCGCAATGAGTCCGACAATTGATGCAGCCACGGCAGATACGAGAATTATCAAAGGGAGTGCTTGCCAGCCGAGCCAGGCCCCGAAGAGGGCGAGCAGTTTAAAATCACCGTTGCCCATTCCCTGGCGGCCGGTGATCGCCTGAAAGATCAACGCCGGCAGTGCAAGGAGCAGGTAGCCTGTGACAGCTCCAATGAAGCCATCCTGGAGCGTCGAGAAAAGCCCAAGAAAGCTGGCAGCTAAGCCAACCCATATGCCCGGAATAACGATCGTATCAGGCAGAAGCATCTCATCGAGGTCGATAAGGAAAAGTGCAGTTCCGCCCCAAACCATCAGAAGCGCGAAGCAAGTCTCTGCACCATAGCCAAAGTGCCAGGCCGTGCCGAATGATAGGCCGGCAGTCACCAGCTCAACTATTGGGTATCTTGCCGAAATCGGCGATCGACAGCCTGAACACTTTCGCCTCAACAAGAGCCAGCTGATCAACGGAATGTTCTCCCAAGGCTTGATCGAATGGCCGCAGGATGGGCATCGGGAATTCGGCATTGCAAGGTTGAACGGCTCGGTCGGAGTGGCTTCCATTTGAAGGGCAGCACGGGCATCCTGCAGCCAGGATCGCTTCATCATCACAGGCAGCCTGTAGACAACAACGTTGAGGAAGCTGCCGACCATCAGGCCTACAATCCCCACTAGGATCGCAAAGACTGCTGGATAGAGCTTCAATAAGTGCAACGTGGTCATGGTGTGTCACCGGTGGTAGGTTGGGAGACGGAATCAAACCCGCAACCTTGATTTTACCGGGCTTGGAAAATTCGACACCTCAAAACCTATGCATGGAATTCACCTGTGCTTCACTTAAGGAAACTCTGAAAAAGACTTTCTGATTTGGCAAAATACCGCGACCCCACCCACCGAGTTTCCCGATGAAGCAGATGACCTTCGCCGACGCCGAGTACGCTGGCAAGCGCAAGCAAACCCGCAAGGAGTTGTTCCTGATCGAGATGGATCGGGTGGTGCCGTGGAAGGGCTTGATTGCTTTGATCGAGCCACATTATCCGAAAGGTGAAGGTGGCCGTCCGGCCTACCCGTTGATGGCGATGCTGCGTGTGCATCTGCTGCAGAACTGGTTCGGCTACAGCGATCCAGCGATGGAGGAAGCGCTGTACGAAACCACGATCCTGCGCCAGTTTGCCGGGCTGAACCTGGAGCGCATCCCCGACGAAACCACCATTCTCAACTTCCGCCGCTTGCTGGAGAAACACGAGCTGGCGGCCGGCATCCTCGCTGTCATCAATGGCTATCTGGGCGACCGCGGCCTGTCGCTGCGCCAGGGCACCATCGTCGATGCAACGCTGATCAATGCGCCCAGTTCGACCAAGAACAAGGACGGCAAGCGCGACCCGGAAATGCACCAGACCAAGAAGGGAAACCAGTATTATTTTGGCATGAAGGCCCACATCGGCGCCGATGACGAATCGGGTCTGGTGCACAGCGTAGTGGGCACGGCGGCCAATGTGGCGGATGTCACCCAGGTGGACAAATTGCTGCATGGCGACGAAAACGTGGTCTGCGCCGATGCAGGCTACACCGGTGTCGAAAAGCGGCCCGAGCATGAAGGACGTGAAGTTATCTGGCAGGTGGCGGCACGCCGCAGCACCTACAAAAAACTCGATAAGCGCAGCGTGCTGTACAAAGCCAAGCGCAAGATTGAAAAGGCCAAGGCTCAGGTGCGCGCCAAGGTCGAGCATCCGTTCCGGGTAATCAAGCGCCAGTTCGGTTACACCAAGGTGCGCTTTCGCGGCTTGGCCAAAAACACGGCGCAACTGGTGACACTGTTCGCTCTGTCGAACCTGTGGATGGCGCGCCGACATTTACTGACGAATGCAGGAGAGGTGCGCCTGTAATGCGGGAAATGGCCACCGGAGTGGGGTCCGGGTGGCGAAAACGTAAGAAATACTCGTCGAATTGATTGTTTTTTGATCATTTGGCGAGTTTAAAAGTTGCGCTAGGTGGTATGCCGGGGAAATACATGGCTACTTCAGACCATCCTTAACTTCCAGTCTTTTGAACGGAAAAACACCATTCAGGCCTACCATGGCGCTAGCCGCGATACTTGGCCAGTTATTACTAGAAATCAAACTGAAAGAGTGAAGCCCAGCATGAACAATGAATGCGGAAAACTTGAATCATTCCAACCTACTGAAGAAAACAATTACTCCCTATTTGCCGGAGCATTAGAGCAGGACACCCTAGTCTTCTTTCATGCAACTCCAAAGAAGAATTTGTTCTCAATACTGAAGCATGGTTTCAAATCATCGCTCGATTTGGGCACTGGCCAATTAGCATCGGTGTCTTACGCAAAGAAAAGCAGTTCATGCTTAGCCCATCTCGGCAGGGATATCGCGCAGGAGTTTCTGGTTTTCGCCGTTAGGTTCGAAACCATTGAAGCACCCGAGATTGTCGAGAACATGTCTGATATCCATGTTTTCGGCACCAACGTACAACCATCCCTACTAGGGTACTGTGAAATCCCGGAAGGGTTTAAATACTGATGATAGTGAGGTATTTAGACAGTTGATTATTTTGTGGGGAATGGCAAGGCGGAGGAGGGTAGCTGCGCCCATTTGTTCAGGCGCAGCATAGTGATGCGTTACTTATCGGAACGAGGAAGGCTGGGGCCAGCAAATCCAGGGATCAGACGTGAACAGACTTCGGCAAGAGCCTCAGCAGTAATTGGCTTGACGATGTAAGCCGAAGCGCCAGCATTAGCAGCAATCTGCTTGTCTGCAGGCATTGATCGACTTGTGCAGACGATGATTGGCACCACACTAGCATCATCGTTTCGGTCGCGGATCTCAGCGATCAGCGATATTCCATTCATCAAGTCGTCCAACGTCCAGTCCATGATGACGCAAGAAGGCCTGAATTCCTCCAGTTCCCGGAACACACCCTCCGCGTTGTGCACCGCACGAATTTCTTCAAAAAGTTCAGCTGCACACTTTCTAGCAAGATAAGTGTCGGTGGGGGAATCATCGACAATGAGTAATGTGCTCATTTTGTTTCACCTGATCACACGAAGGGGAAGGGCATGGACAAGGAGACCATTGGGATCAGTAAGCAGAATACTTCTGCTCAATGGTACGTTGTTCGCGCAAGTGTTGCTCATAGGTCAACTGCTTGTCTTCAAGGCGATGATCAAGCTCTCGCAGATCTTTTGCCTTCTCAAACTCTACTTTGCGCCGAGTGGCATAGAAGTTTTGCACTTCAGCTGCGGCAGCAGTATCAAAAGGCATCCACAGAGGACCGAGAGAGATTACCCAAAGCGGGATGGAGAAGACTGCGACTGCGGGATGATTAGTATAAAAGTAACCAGCGGCTGGCAGAACACCCAGTCCAGCGGCTAATGCGACTGACTTCTCTTCAACAGCAAGCCCCTTGCTTTCATACACCTCCATCTCTTGTTTCTGTCCATCTGCCAGGTGAGTGGTGCAGCCTGATGCTACGATTACCATAGAGATTGCTACAGCGATACCTGTGAAACGTTTCATGCTAAATCCTGGCGTGTGTTTTGAGCAGTCTGTTATAACCGTCGGACTGCGATTTACAAGCCGGCGAGCATAGCCCATGGCCAGATAAAGGCGATAGCCAAAAGAGGCGCTCCTTTTCCACGCGACAACACTTGATGAGACCAGCAGAGGCTCACACCCGATTGCCCGCTCCGATGCACAACGCCTGACGTGAAACTTACGCAAGGAGTTTCCAGAAGAGAGGCTCAGAGTGCCTTGAACTGCTCGAGCAGGGAGGCTTCAATAGCGCGCTGATGCAGAAGCGATGCGTCAAGGTCCGAGTTAATGCCAGCTAGCATCTTGCTTCGATTCACACTTAGCACGTCTGCCTTGTCGACCAGGTACACAGCCATGGTAGAGATGATGCCAGTAGCCGCACCAACGATGACTGCTGTAGCAGTGTCGGCAAAAGGAACAAGGAACGGAACCGCCATCATCGACTTGCTAACAGCATCTTCCAGCAGAACGCCACCTACTATGATGCCCCCACCAACTAGCACCTTCGATGCCTCATGCAAGCCCTCTCGGATCCCCATTCCCTCAGGGCGCACAATCAAAGCTTTGCAAGCTCCAACCAAGGCATTGCCACCTTCGCGGATCATACGAACAGTCCGCTTGGCAGTGGTCAGGAAAGCGTTGGTCAGCACAGTGACTAGGTTAGCTAGGAAACCACTGAGAAAGCTCCCAGCCGCGGCTGAGAGCACAGCCTTCCACTGCTTGGCTACTCTCAGTCCGACTTTCCTGAGACGACGCTTGAGCTCAGCAAATATTGAATTACCGTCGGCTCGGCCGTTTTTGTACCAATCGCTTACCTCATCAAATATCCCTGCGAACAACTCGACCAGGATAGCCCCCATTGCTGACTGAAAAGCGGCGCGGCCGCCGGCTGCGACGCTTGTCTTCAAGCAGTCATTCCGGAATTTTGGGCTGCGATAATAGGCGTCGTTGATCTTTTTCTCGTTGGCCGCCCGAGCCTTTCTATCTGCCTCAAGCAAAGGCTCCGGATTTGCCGCGATTTTCTCTTGCTCTTTGAGCTTGGCGAGTTCGTCTTTTTGCTTTTGGCTCATAGGCTCGCCGGCATCAACCTTCGCCTGTAGCTTTGCTTGTTTCTTCGCTCGGGTGTCTTTCGTCTGCTCAAGCCACAGCACATATTCAGTGGCTGTTTTGGTGCCCATTGCCGAGTTTGTTGAGTACGAGGTGATCTGCAGATTTGTTGAAGCATTCGCAAGCTCAACGCCGTCCAATCCTGCGAGAACTCTGCCGGCATCGTTGTGGATCTCTTCTGCGGCAATAACATGATCAATGCTGTGGCTATCACTCCGCTGGCTGCTCATTTGCTCACCGGTGTAGGCATCAGTCACCTTGCCTTCTACCCGATCCCTTGTGCTGTCCTGGCTCATCTTTTTGTAGGCGGGATCACGGTGGTGATAGTTCTCCTTCACCCTCTTCGTGTACTCACCCCTATCCGCATACTTCTGTTCAGCCTCATCAGTGGCATACACACCGGCCCGGGCGTTGTGGATCGTATCCACTACACCGCCGGTCTTGTCATAGGCACTGAGCATTTTCCCGACCCCAAAAGGCCCGGCGATTGCCTGAAGAGCTGATCGACGTGTGTCAGAGAAAAGACGCTCTATACGCTGTGAGTGAAAGGCGATCTCAAGCTCGGATAATCTCGCCCGAACCTCGTATTCAGGGGCCTCATTTCGCCCCAAGAGTCTAGATTCCGTGGGAAAAGCCTGGGCAAGAAACTGATCGTCCACTGGGGCATTAAGTACGCGCTGCGAATCAGCTGGGGAGGGCAGCACAACAAGTGAGGGAGCACTACGGATCTGTGCAAGCAACGCTTGGGTCTGACGGAATCGATCGGCACTTTCGCTCATCAACAAGGCCTCAACCGACGGATCGTAACAGATGCCATTCCGACCGGAATGAGGATCGGCATTGTTCGTTGGCCATCTGCTTAGATTGCGCGACCAGGTCTACGAGTTCATCGAACAGCTTCCAGTTTTCGGGCGAGCCGACCTTAGCGGCAAGTGCATAGGCGGTGTTGATAGATGGAGGTGCTGCTACGGCTTCGTCTACTTTGATCCGGACAAAGCTTGGTATGTACGCCTCGGAAACTCCGAGAAGGTATGCCTTGATCATGGCTACGTCATCATTGCTGACAGGTCCGAATGTAGCCGCGCATGCAACGCCGATCGTGACGCAGGCGAGGGTGATCTTGAACCCTTTTTGGGACTCAGCGTATTTGGCCAACATCTCTGCTGTAGCCGCATTATTCATCTGCCGCAGAATTTCCTGGCGTGCTTTCTCTTCTGCTTCACCTTTTGCCCGGCCAGCAGCGTGGGCTGTTTTATTGGCGCTGCGGTTCCACAAATACATCCCGGGCACCGTCACACATGCAGCGATAGCCGCACCGCCAACGATTAAGGCAACCCTGCCAGCAGCTTGTGCGACCATGATAAATCCGTGAAATGATGAGATGCGCAACTATCTCACCATTCAGTGCCACTTAATAGCCATTACAGGATCACAGATGCCCTCAGCCGCGCGGCTTTGACAGTCACCCTAAGTGCGATTTACGGCCAAGCACAAGCTTCCCAAGCATGAACAGTCCGACCAGCAAGGACCCTACGACAATCCCGACAATGCCATCGAACAAAGGCGCCCCTACTACAGCCAGCGCCGGCCCGGCGACTGCAACACTAGATACGGTTCCAACTACGGTCTCACTCATGACGTGAAGGAAAGGCAACCCATGTGTGTAAATTCCGCCGCCCACCCAGTCGCCATGTATACGGATATGGACGCCATAAATTCCTTTAAATTCAGCATATTGAAAACATCTAGCCGTGTCCACATGGACATCAAAAAAATGGACATTTCTACGTCAAATCCGCTATTGAGCGGCTCATCCGCAGCACAGCTCCGGCGGCCAGGCATGATCGGGCAGGCACCTGTGGAGCCGAGTATCACCCGCTAGTGAGCCACGATATACAATAATCGATATCTCAAAAACGGCATAGAAATGACCGTCAGGCATTAGCGTGATCAATTCGCCCCCAGTTTGCGGAACCTTGAAACACCGCTAATAGTGACTGCAGCCACAAAGCCAGCCATGAGGCCTACTGCTCCGAAAAATGCAATTTTAAGAGTCGCTCCCCATCCAGCACTTGCCGTAACTGTTGCCTCGATAGCATGCTCAAGGGGGGGTATGCCTTCAGCTACAAATGTCCCTCCGACAAGAAACATTGCAAATGTTCCAATCCATGATAACCCTTTCATCAGAAACGGAGCCGCCGACACCAAAACCTGACCAAACTTTTTGATCACTTTCCCCCACACTCCTCGGGCCTTCGACTTCGCAAGCGCGAGCCCGGCGTCATCAAGTCGGACAATGCCAGCGACCAATCCGTAAACGCCTATCGTCATCGCTAGGGCAATAACTATCAACGTCAAAATCTGCTGATATAACGGAGCCTCTGCAACGACATTCAACGTAATTACTATTATCTCAGCACTCAAAATAAAGTCAGTTTTTATCGCACCTTTGATCTTGCGGCTTTCATAATCAGCAAGCTCTTCTGCGTTTTTACGCATGTAACTCTTGCCCAGCTTTTTTTCACCATGCTCCGCGCGTGAAAATTTAGCTTTAATAGCCTCATACCCCTCGTAGCAAAGGTAGACCCCTCCTGCCAACAGAAGCCACTTGATTGCTACCGGCAGCAGAGCACCCAAGAGAAGTGCACTCGGAACTAAAATTGCTTTATTTTTTAGGGATCCTTTAAATACAGCCCAGACCACAGGAAGTTCACGATCCGCCTTCATACCAGTGACCTGCTCAGCGTTTACTGCCAAGTCATCGCTGAGCACACTCGCCGATTTTTTAGCGGCCACCTTGCTCATTACAGAAATATCATCTAACAGCACCGCGATATCATCCAACAACGCAAAAAAACTGCTACCAGCCATTTCATTCCACCCTTGGTATATTTTCACAATTCATGGATTAACTAACTACCGCCATCAAAACCAATGCCAATCCCAATGGTTGCATAATAGCCGACACGATGGCATACATGTTCGAAGCGTGCAAAAAATCTTATCCTTGACCCATAACATCCTTTATCGCTCGCGACTTAAACAACAAACGTCGCTTGAACGCACGACCGGGTTAACCCTTCGATCTAGCTCTACTGCCTCACGGCAATAGACAACTACCCACCTACAATTTAATTACTTCCCACCCTGAAAAACCACAGTAGAAAAACATACATACAATCATTTAATAACACCTAAAACGGCTCACTTCACCTCCCACCCCAGACATATCATATATTTAAGAAATTCCAGTAACTAGCAGACAACCCCAAGCTCAGCCAGGAATCCAGAAGTCTTCTGAGACTATCGCTTAAAACTTCTTACAAGCCCCAAAAAACTTACCTTAACCCCCTCACCAACCGCACCTCAAAGTATGCTCGGAGCATACTCTTATAATATATTGGACAGCCTCCATATTTCACGTGCTAGGATTGGCTAATCGGCCAGCCTGGGTCGAGCGGTCGGCACGCAATGGTAACTCACAGGTTCATCACCCCGCTCTGTGCAACTCATTTAACATTAGTCATTGCGGGCAGCCGACACCGCCGAGGCCATTGGAGAATGACCATGCGAGTACCCATTTTTTCGAAAGATCTCGAATCTGGTAAAGGTGTTTTGCGTTTAGCGAGATGCCTTCAGCGTGACTGGCCTGGAAAAAACCAGATCAAGCTAAGCACCGCCCAAAATCTGATGAGCAGATGCCTTGGTTATGTGGATTTTCATGACGTCAGGGTGAGTGCAGACTGTGCCGATCCTGTATTCCCTTCTTTGGAAGATGTGCAAGCACAGAGCGTTGCGACCTTCAAAACTGAAATAGCTAAATATTATCGACCAGCAGACATTAGCGATGAAGATATTTACGCACGAATCTGCAAGTCGCCTTTCATACATCTCCATGCTTTCCGCACGCTGTCAGGTGGTTCAGGCGTGAAGCTATCTGAAGAAGCACTTCAGTTGTCTAAAAAAACCACCCTCCACTACAGGACATTAGTCTCTACTGCTGCGATGGATGGATCCGACGTTAAAACTATCTTTGAGCGAGTGAGGTCTGCTTTGGGTCATAATTCGAAAGAATTGACAATGAGCTATATTAAAAAACCGATTGGTTACTGCCCGAGTTATGACGACATACCCGCGATATCAAACCCCCTCACTGAATGCCATAACTGTGGGCCTGCTAGCTTTAATATTTCAAAAGGCTGAGTGCAAGCTATATTCGCCTTAAAAATAATCGTGGCCTGCGGATTCCGTTTTCCCGGTAATTATTTAAGGCACCGCTTGACGAGATGGCAGTTCCTACCGTCAAGCGGAGACCTGAACTATTACACGATTATGAAGCCCGCCGCAGGTACATCGCTCCCGGCGCTCACTACCAAATCGTATAGCAAGCTTCGCAGAAGCGAAGCGTCATACAGCCATAGGAAGTATATGCTCCATGCGATGGTTGACTAAATTCCTCACTGCTATGTGGGCGTGGTGTTTTGAAGGAAAGCGCTCCGAGCATGAAAAACTGAAAGAGCAGTCTTTCATCGAAGCCGCAAACAAACTTAAGACACTTCGAGTGACCGAACGTGGCGGATTGTCTATTGATCCGGAAGAGATTCGCGACCAAATTTTGGACAGCCGGGATGCCTTAAAGCTCCTGGTGGCTCCGTCACATAGAAGACCTGCGAATGCGCAGCAGGAGCGCGACCAAGACACAAAGAATACACACGAAATCGGCGCCAGTGATTACGTTCAATTCATCTCTTGGCGGCGCCAACCCTCGAATACAGCGATTCGTTATGTTTGCCTCCAAGGCTTGAACACAGAAAAGTTCGCCATCGCAGTCACTAATTACTTTTCTGGCGACGAAAAGCTTTTATACGCTAATTCGCTCGAGCATAGAATTGCACAGAGACTAAAGACAACTGATTGTGTCGATCCGTTGCTATGGTTCGACTCACTCAGGGAAGCGATGGACGCCCACGATGCCAGTATTTAGAGCATGGAGCATGTAGGCTCTCCAACACCTAACCTCCAGCAGCTGCCTCTTCTGCGGCCTCAAGTAAACCTACTCGAGGATACTGTTTTGGATGCTGCTGGCTAACTTTAAGTAACTTCTCTTGCAACCAAGATGCATCCAGCGCTGAAAATGAGAAGCCCATCCACTCGAACTGAAGTTCGAAGCCGCCCTCCTCAATGGTTCGAACCGCAACAAGGATGCCCGCGCCGACGGCACCGTCAAGAAACTCAAGGTTAGCATTCTCAACATGTACAGCACCTTCCGCGCTGAACTGCCATGCGCCGCACAACAATCGGTACTTTCTGTTGAGCAAACCTTCTTCACGTACCGCGGCCGTAACGCTTTCTACATCTGTTTGCTCCGCGATTGCCAAAGCTTCGGACAAGCAAAAGGCGATCTCTCCCGCGACCTCTGCACTGAAGTCCACCCCTTCAGACTCAAATTCAATTCTCGCGCCTCTCCCGTCAGTTCCTGCAACACGGCATTCATAGAACTCATCGAACTCCCGACCTCGCCAGCACAGGACGTCGCGTTTGAATTCTAGTACAACAGCGTGATCTGCATTGGATACACTCATTGATAACTCCTTCCATTCTTCTTAGGTTTTTCTGGCTGTTCTATCTGTGCAAGCAGATAGCCTCCAACGCATAACTGCTCGATTAGCCAGGATGCCTCCTCAAAGCTGAAGGTGTACACCCAGTCCTCGATACCCAAAAATGGGAGGCAAAGCTCATCATTGAACCCTATGAATAGCTTGTAAGAATCACGCGTACCGCGATATCGGAAAGATCCAGACGCACCAAGGTGCATATTGTCCGAGTTGTAGCCATAGCCGTGCAGTTGGTCGCACGGGGCGGCTGGGGTAGTTGATAAAATCATTTGGTAAAAAATCTTGCAATAATTCACCTTCAGCGCTCGCCCCACTTTAGGTTTGTTACCTACCTGCTCATAGCTGGCTTGCACCAAGGTTGCGAGGCTGTCCGCCAGCTCCCCACATTGCTGCGCTGTGAAGCAGTAATCAGAGCCATCGAGAGTGCACGTCACAACATTGTTCGTTAGTTCAACCGAGGCAGTAAACGGCCTTTCCTCGATGAAGGCACGACATATCATCAAACGCTCAGCTTTAAAGAGCGTACTCATCGACAAATCAACTGTCTTAACCATATACCTTCACCATTGCAGCTAAATACAAACATAAACGGTTTGTCGTTCAAAAAACTTTAGCGGACATGAAAATTAATTATGACAACGTTGCCGCGATGACATGAATGTTCGTGGAGTTGTCTGTGCGCGCCCTTCGGGACGGCTGTCGTGAACCAAGCCGCTCGCCGCGTCTCAGCCCGGGGGCTTCCATCCTCGCGCCTCGGCCTGAGGGCGTGCGCGCTTCGCTTGCCAGTTGCATCTGACTCCGGTGTTGGAAAGTTTCAACTTAGAAGAATCAGTGTGGCCGCCGGCCGAATCCGCCTTCACCACGGAGCTGCTCTTCTACGAACTCGATCGACGAATCCAGCTCGCACTGTATCTCTTCGAAGACTGAGTCGAGTCTAGGATGACTGCCTGATGCGCGTAGCTCAGCCACCAACCGAGAAAGCTCTCGCCCCATGGCCATAGGCATCTGGACATTACAGTAGACTGTGTCCTTGGTGTCTCGAGTCATAGAGCCTCCTGTTTGCTCCCGATGATAGCTCACCGTAATGGGAAGTCGTATTCGTGGGGACTGGGGCGCCCAAGGTACGGCTGTCATGCACCATGCCGCCTGACGGCGTCTCGGCCCTGCGGGTTGCCGGCTATGTGAGGTATTACAAAGCCCAAGAGCAGCAGATTCTTTTGATGCAGGATGAGGTCAACAATGTTCGCCAAGTCGTGGCGCCCAGTGATCTTAGAGACATCCAAGCACGCCATACCAAAAGTGGTCTGGGGAATGATGAGTGGAGTGCTTTTTTCAGGGACTACGAAGGCGACGTCGGAGCCATCCTATCGAAGATGCTACTCAAGGCTCAAAAGAGCAGAGACGCATGGGTAGGAACCCCACCGACTCCGAACGAAGACGCTCAACAGCCGTTTATCGCTGAAGGCGCCAAGCTTGAAGAATGCAATCTCTCGTTGCTGCTGGCAGAAATTGATCGACTCCAGCAGTTGGTCAGCATCGACAAAGACACCGCAAAGCGATTCAAAGAGCTTTCAATAAAAATCACAACGGAAACTGAGCTATTGCGGGCAAGCAGGGAGAAGCTAAACGACCATGTGGGGGCCTCCCAGCGTCTCGAAGTTCTGGCAGGTGAACGTTGTGAGTCATACAAGCGGGTTTTCTCTGCCCTGATAGCTGAGGAGCAAGTCCTTCAGGAGCTCTACTCACCCATCAAACAGCGATTGGAAAGTGCCCAAGGGACTCTCAATAAACTTTCGTTTTCAATAGCCAGAACTGTCGACATTGAAGCTTGGGCAGCCGAGGGCGAGTCGTTGCTCAACCTATCGAAAAAGGGCCCTTTCAGAGGCCGGGGAAGCTTGCGCGAGAAAGTGCTCTATTCTTTGAATACTCCTTGGCTCTATGGAGATGACGAGTGCGTGCTTCTCGCGCTGAGAGATTTTATTAAAAACTATCAGGAGCAGCTAGTTGAGCACGCGCCGGTAGCCACATCGGATATTGCGGAGTATCGACGGTGGACTAAACGCTTGGCTCAATGGCTCTACGGCACCGACCATATTTCTGTACGTTACGCCATAAATTACGACGGCGTCGAAATCCAGAAGCTCTCTCCTGGCACCAGAGGAATTGTGCTGTTGCTTCTTTACCTTTCGCTTGATGCGAAAGACAGCCGGCCACTGATCATTGATCAGCCAGAAGAAAACCTCGACCCCAAGTCAATTTACAATGATCTCGTCCCACTGTTCATGGCCGCCAAGTCGACTCGACAAGTCATTATGGTGACCCACAATGCCAACCTCGTCGTGAACACGGATGCCGACCAAATTATCATCGCCGAATGCGGCCCTCATGGTAACGGGCAGTTGCCTCCTATCACCTACTTATCGGGCGGACTGGAGGACAGGTTGATCCGTGAGCGGGTATGCGAGATTCTCGAAGGTGGTGAGACCGCGTTTAAGGAGCGTGCTCGTCGACTGCGGGTTCGACTGTCTAGGTGAGCGGCAAATGACCGATAGCAATAGCACAGACGTACCTGGCAGGGTTTATCAAGCCAGCCGTGTCCTAAGCGCGTGCAGATAGAAGAACGGGCCAAGGCACTCTCAAAGGCTGGCTACCCGCTGCCGGAAGATGACCCCGCTATGCATGCTGAACAACGATTGAAAAATGCTAAACAGGCGGCGCGTACAAAGAAGGCAAGTCCGGTGACCGAATCCCCAATCACCGCCTGACTCCAAATCAGAATAACTACCAACGTTGGAGGATATGATGTCTGAGCAGTTGCGTTTCACTCGCCAGACCCTGCTGGCTGCATCGGATTTTATTGAGAAAGCAGGAACAAACGCAGGCTTTGATTTGATGGTGCAACGGCTTGAGCTTGATCAGTGGGTACCTTTCGGAGGTGATCTTTCGGTTCCGAAAAAAAGAGTTGTATTCAATAAGATACTCTTGGAGCGGGCTGGGCTGGTTTTCTGGGCTCGAGAAGGTCAGATGACGCATGGCGAAGCCCTGATTCGTGAAGCCGTTCGGCTCATGAGCTTGCCTTCCGTACATGAGCAACAGGAACAATTCGAGCGCTGCTTAGCGCGGGATGGGTTCACTGTTTCCTGGGATGCTGGCGACTGCGGACAAGGCACACCTCCTTGGCTAAGGCGAAGCTTGCCAAAAAATGTGGATTTGCCTGCAGGCGATGATCAAGTTCACGAGCACCTGAAACGATTTGGTTTCGTCAGATCTTGCGGTCATCTTGATCAGGCTATTGACGCGCATACGAGAGGCGACTGGGCGGCAGCAAACGCGCAGATCAGGACATTCATCGAAAGCCTCGTTCTGGAGATAGCAACGCAAATTGCGTCAGCTGACCTCCCTCCTCACCCGGGCTTGAACAACGGTTTTCAAGCGTTGGCCAGTCGCGGTTTTTTATCGGAAAGCCGTTCAGAATGGAGCCAAGATGGGAAAGGTATGCTCAACGGGTTGATGAAGATGTTGCACTCAGATGGTTCGCATAAAGGCCTCTCGGATGAAGACCATTCAACCATGCGTCTTCATATAGCTTTGGTGGCCAGTCGGGCACTTTTGAATCGACTGGCCAACAACAGGTGAGGAACAAATAGTGCCTGTTACGAACAGGTTTTCTCCAGTGCTGCACCTCTGTCTGGCAATTAATTTGGACTTTGGTAGCCAGGAGCGAACATGGAGCTCTCTACTCCGTAAAGCGCCAGAGGATCCTTGAGCCACAATCGATAAGCCTTGTCCGTGTTGCTGTGATCAGGGGAGCAATCGACGTGATATTGCTGCAGGACATATCCAGCCATGGCGGCGCGAACGCGTAGTTTGAGCACGCCATCAAGCATGTCGTAGTCACGCTTTACGATCTCTGTAGAGTCTTTATCGGGATGCGGAACAATAGGTAACTCAAGCATCCGATTCCACTGATCGTCATGTTTCTGCGTTTCTTCGTCTCCTGCTTTCTCCCCCATCTGAAGCTCAGCATGCCCCACTCGAGTTAGAACGAAGTCAGCAAACTTTTTACGTTTCCGATCAAACGCCCGGACGTGCCAGCGAAGACCGTCACAACCAATAGCGAACGGTACGATGGTTCGCTCTGACTGACCTGAACCGGAGGTGTAGCTGATTTTTACGACACGCTTAAGGTGTATTGCCCGGGTGATGGGCGCTAAAACTTCTACCTTAGGTTTACTGAGCAGCGAAACCGACTCGTGGGGGATCAGCGGCTTTTCATACGAATCCAGACCATAGCCAAATCCCTGCGAAAGCGCAGTAAGAACTCGCTCAGATGCGTGCGCGATCAAAGGAGAGAATTTTTCGCGTATCACGTACTGCTTCGTTACCGTGTCGAGTTCCGTGTTCTGGGGGGCAACGTCCTTGTACTGAGCGAAATCACGAGTAGCGGCAGCGGCGCCTACGCCAAACCTATCCATGAGATCCGCACGTGAGACGGCGCCCGTGAAGTAGAGGCGGAAATCGATGTACACCAGGCGCTCCCGTTGCGCTTGGCTGTACTCGCTCAGATCAATCATGTGTTCTCCATCGAATATAGAAGTCAGTGAAGCCCGTCACCTTTTACTCAGCATAACACATGAGCAGTTGACGTCATCAAAATGATGATGATAGGCTTTGAAAATGGCTGCGACACATATTCATCACTAGATCCATTGCGCGGCTTCTGAGCCTGCATAGGACGAGATGATAGAAAGCCAGAAACAAAAAAGCCGATCAAGTTCGCACCTTGACCGGCTTTTGGGAAAAGACGTCTGAACAGACTCCAGATGTCTCTCGCGCTTCGTATGAGAAAGCTTTGCGATGGTAGCCCCTGTGGGCTCCTTTCGCAAGGGAGCGAGTTCTGTGTTTGAGCCTACCTCAGCAGGAGACATTTATGTCCCAGATTGAGATGTTCGAAAAGCCCGACGAGGAAGGTGAGGTCATCTATCGCATGACCATCACCACCAAAACCGGGAAGGTGATTCGACGTGCAAACGGTCAGCCCTTTCGTATCGTCATTCGCCCTAAAGCAGCCAAGTAATTTGACTGCTTAACAGAGCTCGGGGCACACAAGTGCCCTGTTCTCCCATTGCTGCAATGAAGAGCCTCATGAGCCTAGATTTCTATGATATGCAACACAAGCCGATCGCGTATACAGATGACGACGAGCACTTATATGCATACTGTGGCCGTCCACTCGCCTACTTTCACGAAGGTTCGGTCTACTCCTATCCAGGCTTACATCTAGGATTTATAGCGAATGGCTACATTCGCGATAATCACGGCCACATCGTGCTACGCACACCAGAGTCAGGCGGTGGCTCAATGAAGATGTGGCTCCTACCCCCTCCGCCGAAGGGCCCCAAGCAAATGCGATATCTCAAATGTCGAAGGCGTCCAAAATTTTATGCTCTGATGCGTCTCTTTCAATCAAAGATACCTGGGGATGAGTTTTTCTCTTGATAAGAAATGACATGCCCGCTCTCTCGGCCATGGTTAAGAACGATAGCGGTGTAAGCACCGGATTTGAGCCAACGGATGATTCAGACCTCCGACTAATGAGGTAAGAGAGACAGGCTATGGAAGATCTCGCAACGAAAATCATCCCATTGGTACAGACGCTTGTTCCTGGCTTTCTGACCACCATGATCTTCTATTGGTTGGCCGATGTTAAAAAGCCCGGGCAGTTTGAGCGCACAGTTCAAGCACTGATCAGCACTGGGCTGATTACGATGCTGGTGTCAGGCATCAAGCCCGTGCTGTTTTACATCGGCGAGCATCATTTTCAGCTGGGGCATTGGACGGTTCAAGTAGAAAGCGTTTGGGGAATAGGCTTAGCGACATCTCTAGGCCTATCGCTAGCCTTCGCTTCGAACCACGACTACCTGTACAGATTTGGCAGGTGGTTGACCTTGACGTCTCGCTCGTCGTATCCCGAGTGGATTTATGCCTTCCGCAAACGCGAAGGCAAAAGCGTGGTGCTTACCCTGCTTGATGGACGGCGATTATTCGGGTACCCGGCAGTATGGCCAACCGAGCCTAAAGATGGGCACTTCCTCATTACACAGCCGAGCTGGATGAACGAAGAGAATGAGTGGGTCGACACGCCCGGCATCGAGAGTTATTTGATTGCAAACAGCGATGTGTACCTAGTCGAATTTCTAGAGTAGGAGATCAGAAGTGAATAGCGAAAATAAATCTAGGCATCACGTGCTTGAACAGCGAACTGGTAATGAGGGGATGAATGTTAATCCTCCTGCACCAGCTAACATACGTCCCTCAGCACCACCGCCTGCTCCCCCTAAAGCGCCGAAAAAATAGAGGTCGAAATGTACGAGGAAAGAGGTATATCGCCCCAACCACGCAAGCCAAGTGGTGGGCACTCAAATACGCCCAAGCCACTTGCTCAACGCCCTGCTGTTCCTCCGAAAGCACCTCCACCTCCCACCAAAAGGTAATCCCATGACAAACCAATCCGGCGGCAAGGTTCATGTAAATAATGGCATAAATAAGCAGACTACCAGCCAGAGGCCTGCTGCTCCCCCGCCACCGCCGCCTCCGAAAAGGTGAGATGTGTCAGCACAGTCCTGCAACGAGTGTATTGATGCCCTTCGGGTTGCTGCCTGAAAACTTACGACACAGGCATATCCGAAGTTGATGCTTGAAAATCCATAGCTTAATCTCGATCATGCCATCATTAGCTCAACAAGGAGTGATAGATGTCAGTATTCATGGTGACATGGAGCTTGAACAAAGAGCACGGCTCCTACGCCTACAATCAAGCACGCGCCTCACTAATTCAGCATCTGGATCGTTATCAGAACGTCACAGATCACGGGCTGGAGTCGGTACGATGGGTTAGCTCCAGCGCTACAGCGGAACAAGTCTGCGTAGACCTGAGAAGTAGGCTCGATCCGAATGACCGGCTTTTTGTAACCCAGGTTTTTGCTGGAGCCCATCAAGGATGGCTGGATAAAGCAGTATGGGATTGGATCAATGCTCGGCTTTAGCCGCCGCGAACGCTCATACAGCAGCCCTCGGGTACATCCTGCCTAAGACGCTTTAGATTCTGCAGCGTCCCCACCCGCGTCGGCACGGTAGGGATCTCAGCTAGTGACTGGGTCACATGTTCGAAACTTCGGCCCAATCTGATTAAATTTGATGGTGCTTGAATGCTTGAAATGGCGGCGCCTGCGATTTGACCGCCTACGTTGGACGCATGGATTTATTAGATCTCTGACGTCGCCCAGTTTCAAATTTCCAGCATAAAAACCTAAATTGTCTTGAACAGCGTAGCAGGACACCGCAAGGAAGTGATCATGTGCAGTGATGCCAACAAAGCCTCCTCCCAAGCTAAGGCGCAGATCCAAAATCCAGCATCCTCCAAAAAAGAGCCCAGCTTCTTTGCTTCTGAGTGGGGCTCGTTTCTACTTGCGTTAGCTAGCGTATCCAGTGCTGCTTTCATTTCCGTCTGTAGCGGCCCGATCCTTACGGAGCTTGGCCGTGTCACAGACTTAAATTTTCAGGAAAGTTTTAAGCACACTATCAGTGCGCTCGTACTCTCGACTATTGCTCTGTGGCTGGTTTATCGACGGGAGCGCGCGTTGAGTGCGGTCACGGACGAGAAGGAGCGCCAGAATGAAGTGATGCAGGTGAGCTTGCGTAAGCAGAATGAGGAAATGGAAAGCAGATTGACCTACCTCCCCCCCCGACAGTTTATTCAGGAATATGTAGACACCCAGGCCACCATCGGTCAGCTACGTAGGGCATCCAAAACTGATCCCACTATCACCCGCGAAAAAGTAGCTGAACATATGCGCTCCATGCTGGACAGCATTCTCGCGCTGACAAGGCTGTGGGACGGGGTATCAGGTACCAATAAGCATGTTGCTTACCAAGCCAATATCATGAGTGTTTTTCCTAAGGACGAGGTGGAACTGGACAGCCTTGTGCTTCCGCAGCAGATGCCTGAACCAGAGGAGGTATATCAGGAAGAAGCCGATATTCAGGCTAGTGAGGGGGCGGCACAACTTGCAGGCACCGCTGGTGAGTCGGGCGCAGGGGCTCAGGCCCAGATCAATTCAGCATCACCCGAAACGGCGCGGGCTCGACGTTTTACCCGTGAGGTTTGGGTTATGCATGACCATTTTTTCCTGCACAACCAGAATTATGAGGTTGCACTGCAGCGCTGCTCAGGCATCCTATTTCTAGAAGATGAACTTACAACCACTTCATCAGGCGGTGATAGAGCAGATACTGGACTTGACCAGGTATGCCTACCCTACACCTTGGATATGGACTTCGATGCTGAGTTCCACCATCCTAATCTTCCTGGAGCGCCGCGCGTCGCGTCGTCAGGGCAGCCTGAATATATCTCCAACACATCGAGCGTGGTGAGCAGCTGGGTTACCGCCCAACGTGAAGAAGTCAGCGAAATGAACGGCCGGTATGAGCAAAAAATCGGTAAGTATTACCGTGACCTGAAGCATGCGAAATCCATCCTAAGCTTACCGGTCTTTCATGACGATGAGCTCATCGGCGTCTTGAATGTGAGCCGCAACGCTGAGAACATGCTGCTAAACGCAGACCGAGCTGATCAATTCGCCCAATTCATGGTGCCGGTTTGCTACCATCTAGGCAAGATGTTAGCGTTACTGAAGACCACTCGTGATTCCTGACGTACCTATCGGAGGTTTATCATGACCAGTGAGGTTCGCGTTACTCTGGTTCGCAAAGCTTGTGCTGCGAAACCTAAAACACGCCCTAAGACTGCCGAAGAGATCAGCAGAGAGCTGTCTGCTCGTGCCCGCAGAATTTTGGCTGGTGAGATTCTAGAATCGAATGCCAAGCATTTGAATAGCTACTGAGCCTCCCACACAACGAAGCCGCCATTAGGCGGCTTTTTTGTGTCCCACAATTTGATGCACTGCTGACTGAGAGACATCACCGCCAGCAGTTCTGAACATTCGGATACATGCTATCCACGTACCCAGTTGACTCCGCTTTGAGCGTTAGTTAGTCAGCTTCTAAGGAACCTCAAATGAATGATCTCCGGCACATGCACGTCGCACAGTTCGTCAAGAGCGTAGAGCACTGCGATACCGTGATAGCCTTCTACTCATCTAGAATGGCTCTCTCCAGCGCATCGATGCTCAAATGGACTGACTCAAATCAGGAACGTGCTTATGTCGCTCAAAATTGCTTTTGCTTCTGTGCTTAAAGCGATGCGTGCCGGCAAAGGACTGACTCAGAGAAACCTCGCCGAAGTCAGCAGCCGAACATACGTCTCGAAATTGGAGCGAGCTCAGTCAAGCCCCACTCTTGAGATGATTACTGCTCTGAGTGGCCCGCTCAGTGTGAACCCTCTCACTCTAGTAGCCATCACTCTCTGCGCCGAGTCCGGGCAGTCTGTTAACGCGTTGCTGCGTCGCACCCAAGAGGAACTGGCGAGCCTAGGTCATGAGGGAGTTCTCAAAAACCTGGCGATTTCGTCGTGTGCTGAGTTGCCAGTGCCACGCCCTTCTACAAAACCCTCAAGTAATCGCTCAGAGACGAATTCTCAGCAAGCTGAGCTTTGCTTCGCTGAATGAACTCTCGCTTGGGCCTTCGGGTAATCGGTGCATTGTAATGTCGAACTCTCCAAGTGGTTTCCAGACGATCACGATCTGGCCAACGTGTTTAGATTGCTTAAGATCAAACTCTACAGACTAGATGACGTATGACGAGATCGTCTCGATCAACGGCTTGATCCGCAGCTCTGGCTAGGGGGTAGGGTTAAGCTTGGCTGGAAGGCCAAGTGATTCCTCCTCTGTTTCCCGCTCTCTAATTATCGCGAGAGATCAACATGACTAATCAATGGCTGCGGCACATTCTCCACCAAGTAATCGAAGTTGTGGAACGAGCCGGCGCTCTGTTGGCAGAAGAATGCGTACGTCCCGATGGCCGGAGGGGTTGTGGAGACAAAGCCGAGATTGATGTCGAAATAGAGGTATTGCTTCGCGCAGAACTGCTGGCACTCCTGGATTGCGATTGGTGGGGCGAGGAAACAGGCCACATTCTTACTGGATATCCTTTCTGCTGGGTAGTCGACCCTAACGATGGCACCAGCGATTTCCTAAGAGGCCTAAAGGGATCTGCAATATCCGTCGGCATGCTCCATGACGGCAAGCCTATCCTTGGAGTGGTGCACGCCCCTGTTACGCCTTCCGGAGTCTCTGACTGCATTGCTTGGGCAAAGGGTATGGATCATCTGCTCAGAAATAACAATCGCATTGTCGTCGACCTCTCTGATCAAAAACTTTCTGAGACAGCCACCGTTATGGTTAGCGCTGCAGCTATTGGCAAGCCCGATATCAATAACCAGTTATGCGCGCCGGCAGATTTTTACGCGATGCCATCCATTGCGTATCGACTCGCTAAAGTTGCTGCAGGAGATGGGGTTTGTGGTATATCGCTTTACCCTGTTAGCGCCCATGATGTAGTGGCTGGTCATGCGCTGTTGAGTGGTGCCAAGGGGGTGCTGATTGGCGAGGATGGGGCACCTGTTCAATATACGACTGAAGCCACCATGGCGAAGGTATCTGGACGTGTATTCGGTGGCGCACAAGATGCCTGTAGCGAGCTGAATAAACGGGACTGGAACAGGGTGTTTAAGTAATTTTACTGCATGCAGTTCCGTCAGACAGCTCATTCATGCAGACCAACATTTGGCACGCCCTTCGGGCCAGTTGTCGTGAATCAAGCCAGCCATTTTCAATGGCTATCTTGCCCCTCCGGGCTTTCATCTTTGTGCCTGCGCGCTCCGCTTGCCTGATGTGACAGTCCTCCAACACATCAGTCCCAGCTGCCGCATTTGGGCAAACATGTTTTTTCTTCAAAAAAAATCGCTTCAGGCTCAAGGTTTTCCGAAACCAACCGTTTGTGATGTGTAAGTACCCTTTTTGAGCGACGGCCTTGACCCTCTCTACACATGACTTCGCACAGCGCCTGAGCGGCGCCTTATCGTTCCCCTGCACGACGCTCGGCAACCGCCAACGGCGCACATGGGATCGGCTGATCAGCTACATCGAATCCGCAGCCTGCACATCCGAATTCAACAAAGCGGCGGCCTATGCCGAGGGCTATGCACAGGCTTTGGCCGACAGCGGCCAGATCAATATCTCCACGGATCGAGATCTTCTGATCATTGCAACGATGGATGCATGGCGTTGCGCCCGTACTTACCCGAATACTTCGACCAACCTGAGCCTACCAGGAAAACCATGACTTCCATTTTTAAACGCTACGCCGACGGCGGAACATCCGACCTGCACATCCATATGCCGCAGCGTCTTCTGCCTACGACCGTCAGTCATTGCCCCCTCGAGGTCTTAGTCGGCCATTGGGAAAAGTATCTGGTAGACCCCTCCTCCGCTCGTGAGCAGTTTCCGTGGGCTGCGCGATTCGTTATGGGCATGCCAGTGCCAACCTGGGCACGTGGGCTGGAGTGGAACCTCGGTCAGAAGTCTCGTTTCATCACTGCAGTATGGTCAGGCGCGGATCTGGGGAGCTACCTCACGAATGACTGGTACGAGCCAGAAATCGGTAGCAGGACATTGGCCGAAAACAGTGAAATTTTGATTGATGGCCAACAACGTCTGCACAGCCTGGAGGAGTATCTCCTCGACCGACTGGCGATCCCTGATGCACAAGGGCAGCCGAGGATCTGGTCTGAGCTCGGCAACGGCGAAAGGAAACGCTTTCTGTCGACGATCTTTACCCATTTCAGGGTGTCGTCTGGTGACGAGGTGGCATTGCGCAGAACATACGATCTTTGCGCGCAGGGAGTAGTGTCCCGATCATTTGATCAGCGCACCTCTCGGTAGTCATCGACCGTGCGGTTGTCGTGGCATGCCCTTGCAGGGGCGGCTGTCGTTAACCAAGCCCTGCCTACGACAGGTCTTGGCCCTTCGGGCTTTCATCCTCATGCCCTTCGACCCTCCTGGTCTGCGCGCTCCGCTTGCATAATGATCAAAGTCACCACCTAGCTTGGACATTCCCTGCGGCTACCACATACTAGCTTCAATCCATCGTGGAGTGAGGCTAGGCGAAATGGCATGGTCATTTTGGAAGGACAAACGCCCTGAATGGGTTCAAGCAGAGGAGCGAGCATTCATTAAGGCAGCCAACAGTTTGAAGACACTGCAGGTGACACCAAGAGGCGGTATGCGCATTGACCCAGAGGAGATTCGAGACCAGATTGTTTCCGCTCGAGAGCTGTATAAAGGCTTAGTTAAGAAATAGCTGTTGCCACTGACCGAAAACTGCCCCAATAAAGGCTGTTCTGCCGACTGAAAACTGACCCAGGTGTTCAACTGCTTCTGCTCACTTTTCGAGCAGGAGAACACAGGGTGATCAGCATGGAAATGTTGGGAAAAATTCCGGCGAATGTACTTCCGCGACAAGCTCTCGCTGCATCAGATATCCAAGCGTACCGGGCTGTCGAGGAACACCATCAGAAAATGGGTCAGAGCGCCCGAAGCAACTCAGCCGGCGTACCAGCGCAGCGCAACCTTCAACAAACTCAGCCCATTCCAAGAGACGCTGGAACAAGCGCTGAAGGCCGATTCATTCCGGGCAAAGCACAACCGCAGGAGCGCCAAAGCACTTTTCGAGCAGATCAAGGCCGAGGGTTATGACCGTGGCTACAGCCGGCTTACAGCGTTTGTACGTTCGTGGCGAGGTGAGCAAGGCAAGTCTTTATGCGCTTTTGTACCGCTGACGTTTGCACTCGGAGAGGCCTTCCAGTTTGACTGGAGCGAAGAAGGTCTGCTGATCAGTGGCCTGTTTCGACGCATCTAGGTCTCCCACATGAAGCTGTGCGCCAGTCGCGCATTTTAGTTGGTTGCGTATCCCAGCCAAGGCCACGAGATGTTGTTCGATGCCCATACCCACCGATGCGAAAGCTGTTGATCAATCTCACTCGCCCGCTGAGTCGGCAAACGAGGCAGTACATGCTTCAGATAAGCATACGGCTCATGCCCATTGAGCTTGAGCCGCACCTTCCAGCATCCAGAAGGTGCGGCCTGAGAGTCACGCTGTCGAATTAGACTGAGGATCAGTGGCGATATTATCTTTGATAGGTGTATTCGCTGGAGCTTCTTCAGCGCGTGGACGCTGGCCTCCTAAAACAAATTTCTCAGTAGGAAAGATAGACGATATCTTTCGGATCGCGTTCTCCAAGTACACACTAGGGGTGCTGTAATCTCGGCTGTAACGACCGGACTCAGAGTTCACGTGCCAAATGTGCTTCTTCCCGTCAAACTCACACCACATTTCACCTGCAATCCGTGCAGGCTGAAGGCCCGTCATGCTTGGGTGGCCCAGAACTACCGGTTTTGTGATGTCCTCAGCCACATAGAGGATCCCGTCTTTACCGATTGCCCAGATGAGATTGCGATACCTGTCCTTTGATATGGCGCTAAACATACTCCGAAGCCGCTTTTCAGAGGGGTCATAGAAGCTCTTCGTTGTCCGGTTCTTACCCTCGCCAGTGTCCGAGACTTCATCGTCCTTCAGATAGTTCGGTGCACGGAGCGCCCCATATTTTTTCTGCAAATTACCGGCGTAGTCATCTGCATGTCGCTTGAGGCTTCTCAGGAAGGCGTTGTAGAAATGCGGCTGCTCTGGCGGATCCAGTTTGGTCATGATCTCCTTGAACGCTCCGAGGGTGATCCGACCGTAGATCAGATCAAAGATGAAAACGCCGGAAACCGCGTTACCTGATGGGATGTCTGTAGCATCAAGTAGGATTCGGAAAGTTCTATGGTCGCCCCACAGAAAATCGATCTGCCATTGCCACCGGGCGATGTGGCTGGTCAGAAACTTGATCTTATCCTGCTCCCACCTTTCCAAGATCGTTTCGGTCACCTCGAGCCGATATTCACCCGCCACCAACGAGCTGCCAAGCTGGCTTGATGCGTCGAAAGCCAGCACTCCTTGGCGCGCCTCCGAGACGGTGACTAATTGAATAGTGTGACTTGTCGGTTGATTGTCGATGCCGAGTACATGACTGAGAGTGGACATCCACTTGTCCACCTCCACATTGATCCGCTGCGCGGTAGTGTGGGCGTAGGTGTACGCCAGTCGTGCCTTCTTGGCCGCCAACGCAACGGAAACTTCTGGCAATAGAAACTCATGAGCTTTTTTCTCCCAAACGCCTGTGTCGCTGCGCCTGGAGATCGCAATCACCCATGTGTCTGCCATCCCCGGCGGTGTATCCTTGCCGAGGAGCTTTTTAAGAGAAATGATCTGAGCACGGGCATAAGGCCCAAGCCTATCATCGTGCATGTAAATCGACCGAACCCCATCACGGAAGTCATAACCGAGCAGTGTGATCGCATGCCCGCCGCGAGCCACGACATCAAATTTTCTCTCCGGAGCCCGGTTCAATCCGTAAACCATCCCAGTCAGGATTATCGGCAGATTACTGTCAACGTGCGCTGCGACGTAGTCGGCGAACCAATCTGAAGACCGTTCTCTCAATTGAGTCGTGTGATACCGAAGCCCTTCAGCATCCAGTGCACGCTGTATCTGCTCGTTACTGAGCTCAAGATTGGGGAACCCGTTACCAGAGCTATCTTCCAGATCGAGTGCGGTTGTGGTGATCTGGCTACAAGATGTGACGCTCCTCACATCTCGGCCTGGAAAACCATGGAGAGCCGTCCAGACTGCAGTAGTCGCGCAGGCAGCCACAACCTTGTCCTGCTCCTGGAAAGCAATAGAGTCTACATAAAGGTCAATGCCGAACAGGCTGACGTCATAGCGACGTGCGATTTTCTTCCGGACTCCCGGGCCCAAGTTAGGTTCGCCAACGACCCGCAGGCATGTCTTGCCCACAAAGGTCTTGGTCAACGGTTTAACCACTATGAAACCTAAGTAATTCTCTTGGAGATACTCAGCTGTCAGCTTCGCGTCAGGCCGCCCGAGAAGGAGCTCGTCCATGTCATTGTGACTGATGGGGCATTTGAAGAAGTGCAGGCGCGAGCAGACGTAGCCGTCGTTACCAAAACGCTTGACGTAGTAGTTCGAGAAATCCTCCAGAAACTCTCGATCAATGTAATCTGGCTCAAGCAGAACACCTTCTGCCTTTAACTCCTTCAGGTATTTGAAAAGGTAAGAGACCTGAGGTTTTGAGAAGATGTCCGCGAAATCGGCGTCGAAGCTCTCACGGATCAGGGCACTCAACGTTGCTTTTTGGAATTTGGAAACGAGGTATGGAGTCATTGTGATCGCGCAAAAAAAAGCAGCCTAGTAGGCTGCTCTCTTAAAAGTGTTTAGGAAATGTTTATAGGCTGCAAGTACGGGCCAACAGTTCTCGGTTCATTTGCTGGGCAGCGAAGTCGTCAGCTGCGCGGCGATTGAACGCTTCAGAACGGTCACGGGCAGCCTTCAGTCGATCTTCACGACTAGCTCCCATACGCTTGCGAGTTTCCTCAAACAGATGCTCCAGGCCCATATTTTCCTTCCCTAAGTCGGTATTTTTCAAGATAGCCTATCTCCAATGCACGACCACTGGACTGCGACGTGGTGCTGAACGCGCTGACGAGGGCGGCGCGGATTATCAAGTCCACTCACCGAGCTCACAAGCAATACCATTTGACAGCCGACCAGCTGCATTTCTTAACTGTAGAACAGACCGAGCCAATGCTCCAAGGTTCACGAAAAAACAGTCTCAAAATCTGTCAAAAAGTAGTTTTATCACCAGTCAACTAATCGCATAGCGGCCTGATCAAACTCGTCTGCTATCGGAGTTGAAGCTCCAAAACCTCCGTAAAGGGAGGTGCTACAGCACAGCGGAATTCATTGGATAAACCGAGTATGGCATATGGGAATCATACACTTAAAGTGTAATTTACCATTATTTTTGCACTGATTTGGTGCATCGATGCGGCATTGTGAAGCTACAACTCAGCGTGCAGGCTACTACAAGGGGGGGGGAGGTGGACAGACTGAATGATCGAAGGGCCTTCTTCCTCCAACCCGGCCCCCTTCTTTATCGGTACTACACTGATCACCTTGGATCAGAACCCGAGCCATTTCTTGAGCTTGCCGATAAAAGACGGCACCTCGGTCTGCTTCCGGGCCTGTGGTGTCGGCTCACGAACCACATGCTGCTCCGACCTGCTCGACTGCACTCGCGCTTTCGCTTCGGCATCACGCTTGCGCCCAGCATTGATCGCCTCTTCAGACATACTTCCAGCCCACTCGATGCGTCCTGACCTCACCCAATAGTGAGAGCGGCACTTAAAAGTCCAGTTACCAATTGAAGGCCTGAGCGACACCGTTTCGCCATCGAATAACATCTGCCAATCGGTTGGGGAGAAGGGTGTGATCACCTTGGTTCCGCAGCCACAGGCACAGAGGTGAGCTGCAGTTGCGAACTCCATGGCGAGGTAGAGCTCTCCTTGCTCCAGCCTGGTAGGGAAGCTCTCGACAAACTGCGGCGTTAAATGCTTCACCTTCATAACTCATCCTCCTCCTTCTCGCTGTTGCCCATCTCGTTGAGGTTGGTCGAGTAAGTGACCTGTCCAGCTTGGCAGTTATCCACATAGAAACCGCAAAGCCGCTTCCACATGCCCACTGCGAGCACCGCATTCAGCGCGTTCAGGTCTGCGATCTGAATGTTCGAACGGTAAGCATCCTCTGCCTCATTCTCGGTCAACGGCATGGTACGAGACGCATGATCGTGATGATCTGGCTTCAGGGCGGTCACCCGGCAGGTGCCCCAGACTTGCTGGGTACCATCGACCAGATGCACTCCCATTCCCACATCGAGCAATGATGTCCGAGTTCCTTTGAGCTCCCGGACGACCATTGCTCGCGCAGCGGTGTTGTCCACACAAAGGAACACGTAATCAAACTGCCGCAGCTCACCCACGTTCGCTGCGGTGATCATTGTCGGGTGCTGAGTGATGCCAAGGTGCATTTGGCTGTACGCCTCATGGAGATACTCCACCTTCTTTAGGCCCCGTTCCAATGTGGTGAACGGCACAGCACCAGGGTAGCGGAACGCGTTGTGCTGCTGGAGCAGATCGCCATCGTAGAGGTGAATCTCCGCCACTGGAGTTTTCGAGACTTGATCTAGGATGTAGGCACCGGTGCCGCCCAGCCCAACAATCGCGATCTTCAGCCCTTTGAACTTCTGGGTGGCCATTGCAATTCCTGCACGCGGTGACGCCGTATCCGTGTAAGCGAACTTGGTGTCCTCCATGTCCGAACGAACGGGAGCGAAGGTCTTCGCAGTCACGCTAGGATCAATGGCCTGCGCTTGGCCGGCCAGCATCGATACATAGATCGATACCTTCTGGTAGTAATCGGCATACTCACTACCCCGCAGCTTGGCCGAGAAGTAGTGGTTAACGACCAGATCCGGCAGCAGCGTGTTCGCGTTGCTGTTGTTGATGATCTCTTCGAGGGGACGCCCTTGCGAATCGCAAGGGCGGTCACCAATGAAATGTGCCGTATGGTCGCTTGGTTTGCCTGCAACATCGGCCACCAGATTAAGTGCCATAACCAACACGCCTTTGCACACCTGACGTTCAGCGTTCACGTAGGGCACGTCCCGAACCAGGAGATAACCCTCCTTGGTATCCAGGTCATACCCTTCGTTGCGCAGGCTCAGGAGATGAGGACTACGACTTATCAGTTGGTGTGACATTGAAGTGCATCCCCTTCTTGATACGGACGTGTTGACCATCAACCAGGTTAGTCAGCGAGTTACCTTCATGGCCCTTGGCATAGGTCACGGTGAAGTGAGCGTTGGGCCCAGGCTGCGCGTCCGGGTAGGCCAAATGCACCACCTCCCAGTACGACATAGTGCGGGTGTGGACGAACACCGGATGGGTGTTGACGAACACTTTGATGTTGATTTCAACTGCAGCGAAGTGCTCCACACCCGGACGAGCCAGGTCGAACAAGTCGCGGTCTTCGATCAGCTCATCGTCATCGCCGGGCACCACCAGGAAGATGTCGTATTTATCCGCATCGACGCCGGCGAGTTGCTTGAGGGTGCGCCCGGAAATCCGCTGCCCCCCCCAGTCCTGAGCCTCGCCGTCGATAAAAAAGCGGAAAGAGCGGTCGCTTTTGAAGGTCAGGAATCTTTCGATACCCGCCTCACGCAGATCAGTCGTGTTGTCTGGGTTGAGCAAAACCAGATGACCGTTAATGAGAAGCTGGTACAGCAGGTACTCGTCTACGGGACGAAAGCCAGCCTCCTCCAGCACCTGACGACCAGTCGGGACTGGGTCGCTGATCACCAGAGGACGGTATTCCAGATTCTCGTTACCAACCTGGATTTTGTACGGCCCATGGTCACGTACCTGGCGCCCTGCAGCGAGGGCGGCGGCAACGTCTTCAATCTCTAAATCTTTCAGCTGGTTCATAGATGAATCCTCGGATTTGAGCTGGATGAGCCGTCGCCTAGCCAGGCAACACTGCGACTCTAAAAAAACGGCACAACTGCCGTCGACTGGCCAGACAACAGTGGACTTCAAAAAAAAGCCGCTTATCATGAACTATGAATTGCGAGCTGTTGCCTGACCAGTCGACAGACTACTCCCGCCCGTTTGGGCAATGCAAGTGCCTGGAGAAAAAAATGGATTTGGCCGAGTTCATCGCCACCATGCGTGAACGCAAAGAGCTGAGCTTCCGTGACCTAGAGAAGCGCGCACACGACCTTGATCACTCCTATATCTGGAGACTTGAAAAGGGAGATCGAGTAGCACCATCTGACGAAGTAGTCGCCCGACTGGGCCAAGCACTCGAACTCGACAATCGTGAGAGTGAAGTGTTTAAGCTGTTGGCCAAGTCGGTAGCTGTCGAAACTTCGCTGTACCAGTTGATGCTCGAGCGCACGGACATCCCATGGGAGGACTTTGAGGATGTTGCGACCATGAGTTTCCGGGGTGAACGCCCAAACACCAAAGAGTCTTGGATGAAGCGGATCGAGCTCATCCAACAGATGTAGGAGAGGAGATTTTCATGGACGAAAACATTGCGATTGGACGAGCACAAAAGCTACTGAAGGACGCCGGCATTAAAGCAGCGCCTGTTGACGTCGAAACCCTCGCCGTTTTTTTGGACTTTAAAGTTTCGCGCGTGGAGCTGCCTGATACTGAGGCGGGTAGCACCTTCATCAAGCGCGGGCAGAAACACATTCTGGTCAATGAAAACGACAGCCCTCTGCGGCAGCGTTTCACCATTCTCCATGAGATTGCCCATCACGTTTTGGAACTCCCCTCTAAGCACGGGGACAAGGTGCCAGCTGATGAGCTGGAGCGTTTTACTGGCCGTCATCCAGAAGAGATTCTCTGTGACGTCTTCGCTGCCGAATGCTTGGCACCATGGGCGTTGATTCAACCTATGGCGGAAGATAAGGAGTTCACCTTGGAGCACCTTGGCGAGCTCGCGGAGCACTTCCAGGCATCACGCTCGTGCATCGCGTCAAGGTTCGCTCAGGCTTCCGATGGCCATCTGGCATTCGTCGTTGCAGAGGACGGTGTAGTCAAGTATTCCATTGTGTCAAAAGCGTTGCGCGAAGCGAGAGTGTGGATCACCAAGGGGATTCCGTTACCTCAAAACTCCGCAGCAGCCAAAGCGTACAAGGCCGGCATCAGCGGCCCTCATGAGGCAGACATTGAGGGGACAGATTGGAGCTCCAGTGATAATGCTCGGCGGTTCGCGTGCTATGAACAAGCCACCTATCACGCACCGACCAGACAGACCCAGTCAATCCTCAATTTCGAAGAGCTTGATCAGCGTCCTGTGTCGAATGGCTATCGGGCGAAACACGATGACGATGATCTTCTTGAAGAGCTGGATGGCCGGCCAGGTTGGTCTAAGTATCGATAGTGGCCCGCCTCGAGATTTTCACCTGTGCGAGAATGTCTCCAAGGCGGGCCAACGAGGAACGTGGCGGTTCCTAAAATGGGGAAACGCAACGTTGTCGCTGAGATGTCTAAGCAAGCCCCTAACATGACCTCCCTGCCCAGGCCATTTCGTATCCTGAGTGACCGGAGGCACTATCACGTGCGCTCACCAAGTCCTTGTTGCCCGTATCATTGGTAATCGACGGAGTTGTCAAAAGCCGTCTTAGCTAAAACGTATCCCAGCCGTCATCTTCGTTTTCTGGATGTACAGTTTTGAATAGCGCATAGCCAAGAATTTCTGGGTCGCCCGGTATAAGCCCCGTAGAATTTATAATCGATGCAATCGCATTCATGTGAGAGCCAGAGGTCACTACGTCATCCAAGATGATTACGTAGTCCACATTACCACCTGTATATCGAGATCGAGGGATGACTCCAAGCGTGGGTAACTGGTCGGTCAAATGCCTAGGCCCAGCTGTATCATGGGATGGCTGCTTTGGCACAATTCTGCGGAAGACATCGAAGCTACTCATGTCAACGTCATCCAAAGCTTCAGTTACCCACGAACTCCACCACTCAGCGATTATGCTAACGGGGTTACTAAGATTACATTCTTCAGGAACCGAAGGTGGAATTGGAACGAGCAGAACCTTGCCGTGGACGTCGAGCTCATCGAGCCACGCCATAAAATCCCTTTTGTATATACCAGCTAGGCTTTTTAGCGACCGAGTTTCGAACATCCCGTCAGCACCATACAGAGTCATGCTTTGGTTTCGCCGGTGGTGCCATATCCCATAATTTTTAGCAGGTTTCACTACCCACCGCAAATCTCGAGCAGCCCACCTATCGTTGTCACCCCGGTAATGTTCATAATTAGGAACATATTCACGAGCATTACCAATCGAGTCACTATCTAACTCAATACAATCTAGACTCTCAGGTTCGCAAAACTCAAAGTCATTATAAAAATTATAATTATTGAACTCCACTTCACCGTTCAAAAAATCGATAACGGCTGCTCGGAGCTGCTCATAGTTTCTGGCAACTCTTGTTGGTCTAGATCGCTGGGCTAAATTTAAATCATGTCGCGATCCCCATGCAGCGAAAACCGAAGGCGCCTGGATCCTGTGAGCGAAATAGATATCTTTTGGACTGTCTCCTATAACCAAAAACTCCATTTCATCTGAAGCAATTTCCAGCGTATCTTCCAAAGAGTCCTTGAGTGACTCGAAATCGACTATTGGTTTTTTTTGATTTCCAAAAACCAAGTCTGATTCTATTTCGTAACCACACCTTTCTAAAACCTTGAGGCAATACGCTTTAGGTGAGTCAGAAACCACCACAGCACATAAGCCATCCCGGAATGAATCATTAAAACTTTCGACTAACCGTTCATCATACAAACTTACGGCGACTCCCCCCTCTTCAAGTGCATCGACAACCTGTCCTCGCCCTCTTGAGGTTGTTAGGTATGGAAGGCACGCAGTAGTGTTGGCAAGCGTAAAATCCAAATCAAATAGAAGTACCCGCATCAAAATTCTCCCTGATCAATTTAATCCTGTCCTTATTTTTCACAACCCATGTGTACGATGCCTCGCGAATGTTATTCTCCAAGACATACACTGGCTTATTTTGCTCTAAACAAATTCTAATGGCGTGCTGCGTGCCACTCTTGTCGCCCGCCCTAGCAACGACAATTCCCCCTGTAGATAAAGCGACTGTAGTTCTGTTCCTGTTAGCAAAATAGGAACCAAAGGAACCAATACCTATAGGGTACTCGGTAATAACCAGGTGATGGGCCGCAATCTCGTCCTGCAAACCAGCATTACTTTTTGGATAATGCACATTTAATGGCGTACCGAGAACAGCAATTGTTCGCCCACCATTCTCGATTGCAGTTTCATGCCCTAGGGTGTCCGATCCTTCTGCCAGCCCACTTACCACCACTTCATAGCCCGAATTTACCAACCGACGGATGACTCGGCGTCCATGATCACGATGAGATTCATCAAACAGCTCACGCGTGCCCACAAAACCGATAGTCCGGTCTATTGACGCGAGATCTAGATCGCCTTGAAAATAGATGATCGGAGGAGTGCCAGCATATTGATTTAAGACGTTAGGATAGTGCTCGTCCAGACACGTCACAGCATCGAAATCGGCGTCGAACTTTTGAATTTTCTCAAATACCTTTCGCGCGACTTCCTCGTCGACCGGGATCATCGAGAAATGGTCGTTGTAGATATTTTCTAGCGAACCTGCCTGCATCAAAGCTTTTCGCAGATCGTCATTAACCTTCGCACTGCCAATGCCAATCTTCTTCGATAGCACGAGTACCGCATGCATCCAGGCAAGACGTTGTTGTTTCAGATGCAATTGATCCAGATACATAGGTGGAATCCTCTCCTTGACTGATTTTGTGGCTATTCCCTCAGCACACCGTGGATGCATGACCACCTAGACTTAATGGCAAAATACCACCACAAGATGACTGAGGAAAGGGTGTATGGCAAGCTACCGGAGGGGTTAAAAAATGCAACGACCGGCGTACTTTCACGCAGGCGCTGAATCAACCATCTACCTGGCGCGTGCACCTTGGAAGCCATCTGGCAGACGTGCAAAAAACCTTACAGTTGGGATCGCTCTCGCAGCATCTCAGACGGGTGTACAACCCTCCCAGCATCAAATCCCCAAGTCCACTGGCAACTTGAAGCCCCTCAGGTCTCTAGGGAGCTGCTAGGCAGGGATCTTGTCGAGCAATCCATTGATTAAATGCTGAACATGATGGCTGTACCACGTGATCTGGTCTGGCCGTGCCGCTCGGTACGGGACAGCGATCTCCAACTCAATTTTGACAATTAGCAAAATATCCAAAACCACCCTGCCCAGATTGCTGATATCCAACGTCTCGACAAGTATGCGAGCGGGAGGTTTGGCTTCACACCAGATGTCGCGTACCAATTGGTGCAGCGCCTCTGGGCCAAAATGGCTAAGCGCGATGTCCCACAGAACCTTCTCTTGAGAAAGGTTAGGGCGACCGCACGTCATTGCTGATAAATCGTGATGAAGCATTTCCTAAATGGCGAATGCACTCAGCCCTCACTCGACAACGGAGACGTTTGACGAACACTGCAGGCTGATCGCGGGCACGAATTCTACGATGAAAACCCTAGCCCTGTGATTATGGTTGGAGTGCATGCCTTGGCTTCGGATCTTAGTGCAAAGGCCATTCCTACCTTTTCGGCTTGTCCCTCCCTTCCCTACGCGCCATTGGGCGGGAAGCGTCGGCCTCAGAGGGCCAAATCGAGCAAACGACAGTACACTGTACATATGCACAGCAGTCGATTGACAGAGCCCCAATCAGCGCCTCATACCTGCCCTAATGGCAACTAATTCATTATGATGGCCATCGAATTCGGCTCTCTCGGTCAGAAATGCGCCAATTAGGAACGCAAACGAGGGGGCTAGGAAAGGATATGGCAGAGACACAGATTGAGTGGACAGACTCTACCTGGAATCCGGTAGCAGGCTGCTCCATCATTAGTGCCGGGTGCAAAAACTGCTATGCCATGGAAATGGCACGTCGGCTTGAAGCCATGGGCACTCCAAAATACATGGGCTTAACCCGTAAAAAGAACAAGCGCGTAATCTGGAACGGCACCATCGTCGAAGACCACGACGCCTTGGCGATTCCGTATCGCTGGAAGAAGCCCAGGAAGGTTTTTGTGAACTCGATGAGCGACCTTTTCCATGAGAAGGTCAGCGACGAGTTCATAGTTGCCGTCTGGAAAGTCATGCGAGAAACCCCGCATCACAATTACCAAATTTTGACCAAGCGGCCAGAGCGGATGAAACAGATCCTCAATGAAGTCATAACTGAGGTACTGCCGAATGTGTGGCTGGGTACTTCCGTGGAAGACCGTGATGCTGCTGGGCGCATTCAGTTTTTGAAAGACACACCCGCCCAGATCAGGTTCATCTCCTTTGAGCCATTGATCGGCCCCGTAGGCAGCATTGATCTCTCGCAGATTGACTGGGCGATTGTCGGCGGCGAGAGCGGTAATAAAGCGCGACCGGTGAAAGAAGGGTGGATTGATGAGATCTACACACAATGCCTAGAAAGTGACACAGCGTTTTTCTTTAAACAATGGGGGACGTGGGGTAAAGATAATGTCCGCCGTTCGAAAAAAGCTAACGGTCGCGAATACCGTGGCAAAACCTGGGATGAGATGCCTGTAAAGCTGGTGGGCATGGCCTAGTGGAAATACCGTAGCCTGACAAGGAATATCCATGGCTAAGAAGAAATATGATTGGGAAGAAGGTGCAGTTCTTGAAGAGCACTCAAGGAAGAAGCATCAAATACTTCGCGATTATTTTTATCAGTACGTGATCACACGGTGCAAGCACCCGCAGGTCAGAAAATTTCGCCTGGCTGTAGTAGACGGCTTCAGTGGCGCAGGCCGATATAAATGCGGCACTGCCGGTTCACCCATAATTTTTGTGGAAGAGCTGAATCGAGCGTTAACTGACATCAACACCTACAGAACAGTTAACAATCTACCCCTCGTGGATATCGAGTGTAGCCTTTTCCTGAATGACGCCGAGCGAATGGCAATCGGCATTTTGGAGGGAATCTTGAATCCAATTATCCTCCACCATAGCATCTCGAATAGCCGGCTCAAAATCCAAACCCGCTACTCGACCGAGTTGTTCGAACATGCTTATCCAAGAATCAAAGCTCAGATCAAATCAGAGAAATACCCGAACATAATCTTCAACCTAGATCAATGTGGGCACAGTCATGTTGCCACTGCGACCTTGATCGACATGATGAATCTGAATGAATCGGTGGAGGTTTTCTACACCTT
Organism: Pseudomonas sp. ChxA; assembly: GCF_030263855.1. NCBI lineage: Bacteria > Pseudomonadati > Pseudomonadota > Gammaproteobacteria > Pseudomonadales > Pseudomonadaceae > Pseudomonas > Pseudomonas sp. ChxA. The sequence continues at coordinate 39,312 of NZ_JARPMK010000004.1, read as the reverse complement.
CGTCATCTCTTCTCTACTGGCCTTCCTGAAGCAGCACGATCCAAAAACGCTGTCGAACCAATTGGCATACTTGCAGCTGAGCAGCCGGGACTTCGAGATTCTTGAAGAGAAGCAATCGAAGACAGCATGGCTCGGGGTGGCGGAAAACATCGTCTTCGAAAACTTCAAGAAATGTGCAAAATTTGTCAGCCCTTTTTCAATCAACAACCCTAGTGGTTGGCGATATTGGCTGATACACCTCGCCAATTCGTATCGTGCTCGCCAGGTTTACAATGACCGGCTGCACCAAAATAGCGAGACTCAGGCTCATTTCGGCAGATCTGGCCTTGGCATGCTCGCGCATGACCCTAGCGAAGGTAAGGCGCTTTACCTCTTCAATGAGTCGGCGAGAGATCAAGCAAAAGACCAGCTTAAGGAGGACATTCCAAAATTCCTCCACGACTCGGCACCCGCATTATCCGTGAAAGATTTTTTCGAAAGGATTTATAACAATACTCCAGCCCATAGCGATGATATCAATACGGCACTACTAGGTAGCAACGAGATCGAGATTCACACCGCTACCGGTGGAACAAGACGCAAGGCCAGCCAAATCCATACTTCAGACATCATCGCCTTCAAGAAGCAACGAAGCTTCTTCTTTACCAAATGAAATCGAGTCGGACATGGAACAGCCTAATGTGGTCGACGACCACCGAGTCGTCCGTCACATCACCTGCCAAATCCAAGGCAAATGTCTATCCACATAAGACGGCCCCGCCGGCCCCTGTGACAGCTTGATCGTCTATCTTCACCACATTTCTACACTTCACATCGCCCAAGAGTTCTTAAAAGATCCTGATGGATTAGGCTGATTGATCTTGTAGCTCGAATATCGGCCCAGCACTAACGAGCGTAGCCCTCATGACTCAGCCGCTTTTCGACTTTGACCTCAAACGCGTTTCGCACCAGCACTACATAACAGGGAAAGCCGCCATCAATTTCCCCCATCTTGGAAGCACCACGGGTGGATGGCATTTCCTTTCTTATTTTGATCTGGAGTCCGGGGTGGCCAAGGTGTCGTTGGCAGGCATTCATTACCCTGAAACCACCGTCTACTTTGGTGACCTTGGCATTATTGACGTGACCGAAGAGCTAGCAAAGCGCGGATGGTCTGTTGAAGGATGGCAGCTGTACATGGCGGATCACTACAGGGCTGCTGCAGACATGATCGTGAGATGGGCACTGAGCGAGTCCAACCACTGCAGCGTCGAGATTGATGATTGGTTCCCCTCTCGTGCGGAAAGACAGCCACTGCTTGAGATTCTAGATACAGCAAGGTCACAGCTTTCCAAGGTTGGCCGATGGCAAAAAGTGGAAGCGTGGCTGCGTACGCAAACCTTGAGCTAGGGTAGTCGGTAGTCTGGATCGCAACAGAACAAGCACCGAGATGGGTTCTGGGCTGGAGTATCCAGCGCACGAGCACCGGCAGCCCACTCATGTCTTTAACCCGACATCACCTTGGCATTACAGGTCGTTGACAACACTACATATGGTGATTGGGCTGAAAGAGCAGCACATCATATGGTGTACAAAGCTATGAATCGTGAAAGCATCCAGCAAGCAGCCCATCGTCTTCATAAAGAAATTTGGGACAATCAAGAACGCTTATGGCCAAACCGACACCTGACGCCATTTCAGATGCTGGCACCTGAGGTCGCGGCCCATATTTTAGGACTTGATTACCAGCTCCTTCCAGACCTGGGCTCTCCACTGTTCGGGCGAGAGGGAGAGCGCTTCAAGGCTGCTGGTTTAATGAATCGCTCGATTCGACGCATAGCAGTTTCCACCGAATTCCCACTAAATGTGATCCGGTTCACCGGCGCTCATGAGGTCGGTCACTTTGTGCTTCATGAAGATGAGGTAATGCATCGTGATAAGCCTTTGGACGGATCGGCACGAGGACAAAGTCGCCCTCCCAAGGAAAGGGAGGCTGATTACTTTGCGGCGTGTTTTTTGATACCAGCCCGACTTCTACTGGATGCTTTTGCTGCTCAATTTCAAATGAAGGGCCCCTTCCCCTTCACCGATACCACCTGTTACCACCTCAACCCTTCAGATCCTTGGTCGCTTCTGAACGCAGAAAGGGATTCGCTTGATCGAGAGATTTCGCTGGCAAGGTGTGCCCGGTTCAACAACCGTAATTTGATTCCACTTTCGGTTCAATTTGGGGTTTCGGATATTGCGATGGCGATACGAATCAAGGAGCTTCAGCTAGTACGCTGGCCTTAGCCTCCATCTTCCTTGATGCTCTAGTGCCGATGCTCAGTGGTGCGCCGGCCCAAACGAGTCCCTAGTTGGTGGGTTTTCGACGAAATCGATGGACGTACTGAGTTCGTCTTGCATGTGCTCGAAGACTTTGTCGAGATGCGGATGAGCTTTCGATTCTCGCAGTGCATTTACCAACTCCAGAAGCTCTCGGCCCTGGGCTAGCGGCATCTGGATATCGCAGTACACCGTGTCATCCTCTTGTCCCATGCCCTCACCCGCTCAGTCTTTTTTATTGATGTCTTGCGGCCCTATGCTGCTCCAGGTGCCGCATCTCTGCTTCCCAACCCGCCAGGAATTTATCCCAGTCTGTAGCGTAATACCCATCAACCAATCTGGTCGAACCGATGCTTGCCTGATGGAAGCGCTCCCTCCACGGCTGCGGAATAGCCTGCTCCATAATGATGTCGATGCCGGAGTTGTGACGCTTCGCTGAGACTGAATTACGAACCTCAATGAGCTCGAGTGGCTTATCGCTACAGGACGTGCCACTTTGCTCTTGGTCGTCGAGTTCATCAAGGATGGTGAGGAGTTCGGATGCATTTGAATCACCGGGGTGGAAGCTGGCAAGCGCCCACAGAACCCTTCGCCTAGTCCTCTCTCGTTCGCGGAGTAAATCGCAGGTCATTTCAGCCTCCTTTTCACAAAGCTCGGCGGTGGTTATGGCGTGCCGCCTTCGGCGGATGGCTGACGTGAACCGAGCCGTGGCAAGCCACGTCTCGGCCCTACGGGCTTTCATCCAGCACGCCTGCGCGCTCCGCTTGCCCTGCTGAACGGCACGGTAAGGATAGTCCGGCGCAGCGAACCTTGATTCTGACTGCGCTCTCTAGCGAGGGGGCAAGCGTTGCACGTACCCCACTCACCGCCAGCCTTGCTACTTATAAAACTTACTGAAGCGGCTCGAAAGGGTCGCTGGCTCAATGGTTTCCCAGCTTTCTGGATCCGCAGTAACGCTGAACATTCGCCAGGCCCGCCACAGGAAAAAAGCCGCGACCATACTCGCTTCAATTGTCGCCAATACAGTGGTGTTATACATGTAATTCGGATCATCTTTGCCAAAGAGCATCAGCACTGGAAATATTGACGCAAACCAGCCTGCAACGAACGTCAGGCAGAAAGCTATAGCTGCCGTAAATGCCATAAAAATAGGAACTTGATATCTGTAGTGAGTCGCGAACATTTTTTCGCCACTCTCTCTCTGAAGTCCATATATGAATCCGTCGTTTTCTTCTTTTTTACTTTTATTTTTGAAAACGCCGTACAACGTCACATTTTCGCCAGCTTCCAGTTCTTCGTAAAACTTATTCGTCAGCTGTAATTTCGGTATCACGGCCCCATCAATACTGACAGTGGCCTTATAACCTCCACTTATACGATCCGTATGCCGGACGTAATCGACTTTCCCAGAAAACTTCACGCAATCAAATTTCATTACTACCTATCCCTGCCTTCGCTTAAAAAACCGCATTCGGTTCATGCCAGGAGCCCTTCTATGATGGTTGCAGGTGGGCACGCGGAGGCTATTCAATGCACGCTTTATGGAGGGGCTCGCATCAAGGCCACCGAGCCTGCGCACCAGCCCGCTCTCATCATCAAACCATCGCTCCTGGCACGTGCCGCCTTGATCGACGACCGCCTGACGAACCTAATGCCACTATAATATCACTATGGTCTGTTTATCGGAACATGCTCCGCGTGGCTCTATCCTCGCTTTTGAGGATCCGTCTCATGCATCTGAAAGAAGCACTGGCAGGGGCGTTACGTGGAGCTCGTGCTCATCAGGGGTTGAATTACGAAGAGTTGGCGGGGGCGACGCACAGAACGTACGTCGGGAAGCTTGAGCAGGCCCGAGCGAATGCGACGTTGGAGAAACTGGACGAGATCGCTGACTACCTAGGCCTCGACCTTTTGACTATGGTCACTCTCGCCATTGCTGCGCAGGGTGAAGAACTTCCTTCAGAAGCTTTGCAACGTACTGCCTTGCGAATCAGGGAATTCGAGATGTCCGGAGGGTGGCAGTTGGTAGAGGAGCAATTCAGTGATGGAAAGCTTATCAAGCGCTCCCAAGGTAAGCCTAAGCAGCCGCTTAAAGCGGACTACGTTCGAGTCCTGAAAGCGCAAGGTTTCGACAGAAAAACAATCGCTGAAAAGCTCGGCATTGCCAGAAGCACAGTCCAAAAATATTGGAATAAATAAGCCTACAGAGCATCAGCAATCCTGCAATCTGAGCAAATTGCGGTTTATGGCCCGCCCTATCGGGTCGGCGGTCGTAATCCGTGCCATGGCTGACGCCAAATCATGGCTCTTTGGGCTTCCATCCTCGCGCCTGCGGCCTAACTGGCCTGCGCGCTCCGCTTGCTCTGGTTATTTCCATCAACGGAAGAAACTCCAGGGATGCCTCAGCACTGCGCAATGGATTGTGGTCATCCTATCCCTCCATATTTCTGTTGGAAGGTGCAGTCGCGGGGTGGACAATACGGGTTTGGTCACTTGGTAGGTGGCCATTGAGGAAGGAACCCGCGCATGAGTCAGAAAGTCCTGAGGCTTCCCCGCAACGACGTCGGTCGCGACTTCGTTATCGGTGACATTCACTTCAAGACGATTGATCTCTACAAAGGATTATTGAAGCTAGGCTTCGACAAAACTATCGACCGAGTCATTGGGGTGGGTGATCTCATAGATCGCGGGCCTGGAGTCCTCGACGGTCTGAAGCTTCTTGGTGAGCCGTGGTTCTTCACCGTTCAAGGTAACCATGAGCAGATGCTTATCAACGCTTACAGGGAAAACCCCAGCGCTCGTTATGTAGCTCATGGTGCAGGCTGGTGGTCGACCATCGCTGACGAATCGAAAGAGATGGTCATTGGGAAGCTCGAGAGCCTTCCCACAGTCATAGAAATAGAGTCCCCTCGTGGTTTGGTTGGCGTTGTTCATGCTGATGTCCCTGCCGGGATGTCATGGGTCGAGTTCACCCGAGACATATCGATCCCTGCTTTAGAAGAGATCGCGCTATGGGGGCGCGAGCGGATCAAAAAGCACCATCGAGAAGGTGTCAAAGGGGTCTGGCGTGTGTGCACGGGGCACACCTGGATTCCGGAGCCTGTTCGGCTAGGGAACGTTCTTGCACTGGATTGCACCGGAGGGGGTGAAGGGCCACTAGCTGTCTATTGCGTTCAGGCGGACACTATTTATGTGGAGGGGCGCCCCGTGTCGCTTGACCAGTCGGAGGCTGTTACCGAGCTACTGGACGAACTTGAGCAGGCTTTAGGTCATCTTAAGGCCACCACCAACGCTAACAAGCTAATTGAGTCACAACGCTTGAGCCATGAGGCCGACGAGCTAGCTCGTCGAGTGAACACTACCTGGCTGACCTTGCGTTCGGAAATTAGCGAAGTCCAGAAGTTACTTAACGCGCTTCACGGACTAAGCTTGCTCACCGGCGAACGAAGGGCTGCTAAGCTCGAAGAGCTAAAATTCAAGCATGCAGGCACCCAGATAGAGGGATTGCTATCGAGACTTCTTGATTGAAGGTTTAGTACCAGTGACCTTGGGGATTTAAGAGAAATGATAGCCGAATCTGTGCGAGTAGTTCGTTAATGAAGCATGTGAGGCTAATGCGACACGGAGAGAGTGCTGCTAACGCCGGCGAAGCCAGTTTGGATCACGCGACCATTCCTATCACGCTTAGGGGAATCGAGCAGGCTCACTTGGTGGCGCGGTCAATCATCCAGCCTCCGGCTCTAATCGTCGCATCGCCGTTCTCCCGAGCGCAGTCAACCGCTATGGTTACCGTAGCTGCCTTCCCTAACACTCCATTTGAAACTTGGCCCATCCACGAATTTACCTATCTTGAGCCCGCACGGTGTATCAACACGACCGTTGCCCAGAGACAAGGTTGGGTGGAGGCCTATTGGGCCCAAGCAGATCCTAGTTTCACGGATGGTGACGGCGCTGAGTCATTTTTAGATTTCATGTCTAGAGCTCGGTCTTTCCTAAAGCGTCTTGAAGCGCATCATGCCTGCGACATCATTGCTTTTTCCCATGGCCAGTTCATCAACGCTGTAGCCTGGCTGATTGAGCGCAAGCCGCTCAGCATAGATGGCGGAGCTATGGTGGACTGGCGTCAGTATGAAATCGCGAACCACGTGCCCAATTGTGGTGAGTGCCTTCTTTCGAAAAATTCCGACGAAACCGGTTGGAGAGTTAGCCGGTCAGCCACTGAGGAGCCACGAATGGATGCTACTTGGCGGGTGCCGGGCAGAGCTTATCAAGTCACTCGAGATCCCGAACGTCTGCTCATTGAGGAGCGCGCCGAAACTCTCGCAGCAGCAGGCTACCCTCCGCCAGACGATGATCCGGCTATGTACGCTGAGCAAAGGCTGAAAGAGGCCAGAGCGGCAGCGCATTCATCCCAGGTACGTAGCATCAGCGAAAGCACTGCGGCGGAGCTCTCTGCGAGAGAGGTATGCCAGGTATTGCGAGAGGTCACCTTCGAGCGACGGACGATTACCAAGGTGAGTCAGGCGTCTTGGGATGAGATTTATGCGGGCCATTTCTTGGTGAGCGTCGAGGGTTGGCGGATATCGATCTACAACGACTGTGACACTCTCGACTACTGCGAAGAATGCGTGAGTCCGGAAGGACGGCGGTGGTCTTTTGACGCAGGGGATCGATTTGGAACAGATCCCATAGCGTTGCTCAGTACATGGGAACATCAGGCGCTTGAGCGTCTCCTAAAGGCGCTCTAGGGAGCCAAGGTCGAGCGGGCCTCTACGAGGGCGACTGTCGTTAACCAAGCCTCGAGCTCCCGAGTCTTAGCCCTGCGGGCTTTCATCCTCCCGCCAGCGCGCTCCGCTTGCCAATGATCGCACTTCACTTTTCCACCAGGATTGCCGGGTCAACATTTTATCGTGATTGAGACAACACAGGATATTCGCCGCCTACGGTTCCGGTCTTAACCTTCGATTTGACCTGTTCGAATCGCTAACCTGACCGCTTGTGCAGTTGTTGCGACTCCAAGACGTCGGCGGGCCAAGCGCAGGTGATTCTCAACAGTACGCTCAGACAAGCCAAGAGTTGCAGCTATATCCGCTTGCCGGCGTCCTGCCGATATCCAAGCCAGAACCTCACGCTCTCGCCGTGAAAGGCTGTTAACCACCTCACCCACTGGTGCCTCGAGTAAACGTCGAGCGGAGAAAAAAGCCGCCGTAGCGACGATACTTAATCCAAGCCGTACTCGCGCCGATCCATTTATCCCTTCACCGCCAAAGCTCATGGCACCTTCAAGCCCCAACGGCCCGAATACGGGAACCTGCAATCCCTGTAGACCCGGCCCGCTAGGTGAGCGTATGACCTGATAGCAGTCTTCGCCATGCAGGTGCTGTTTCTTCCAGAAAAAGGCTTCACGAGCACTCAGAATATGACGAGTAACCGGGCAGCGTCTTACGTACGTCTCAGCATCAACCCCTTGGCCTTCGCCAAACCAATCCCCCTCGACCCAATAAAGGCGTTCGACAACCTCTTCGCTTGCGGAAGAAGCCGAAAAGAGTACAAAACGATCATACCCATAGGGCCTAGCAATCCGACGGACGACATATTGGATTGTGCCGAGATCGCGCGCCGCTTCAATTTCGAGAGCGGCGAGCAACGTTGCCTCTACAAGCGCGTTATTCAAGTCGGTTCAACCTCCTTCAGAAGAGCGCCCGCCGCTAATTTACCCAAGTTATTCCCCGCCAGAGGGCTGTCACCGGTTAGCAATTTTCGGTCTTTGAAAATAGCCCCGGAAATCCCCTCATTGATAATCTCGACCCCCAGCGCCTTTAACTGCTCGCCAAACTTCCAGGTCAAATGGCCAGGCATGTAGCCGATTTCAGGTGTCTTCGCGTCAAGAGAGTCGGGAAAAGCGCACATCTTGTAGCCGTTGAAAATATAGGAGGACTTAGACTCCCCAAGGCCCGCCGCTAGCAGCGCTGCTGGGCCGTGACATAGGGAAATCACGAACTTGTCGTTAGCGACGGCCCATTGCAGGACACGTTTCACTTCAGTGCTTTCCGGCAACCCAATCAGAGCCCCGTGACCACCAGGTATAAAGACGCCTATGTAGTCCGAGTCATCACCCAACGCTGTTTCTATCACGTCAGCCAGCTTCAGAGGGCTTTTGAACTGCTCGCGGTATTTAGCGTAGAAATCCTTCACCTCAGTATCTTCTGAAGGCATGGCCCAAAACTCAAATTTCACCGGGTTGCCAGACAGCGTCGCGACATCGAAAGCAAAGCCTGCTTTATCGAGGTGATACATAGGCAGCAAGGTTTCAACAGGATGGTTGCCCGTGGAAAACATCGTGCCGTTGTCTGTCAGCAAATATCGCTCATCCGCGCCAATCAGTAGGATCTTCCATCGCCCACCTTTGTAAGCGTTGGGATAGTCAGCACCACTGAGATCAGATTTCGGGGAAGTGAACTGGCTTAGCGAATATGGCGATGGGAAAAAGGCGTTGTCCTCTGCATGATCTGGCGCTGGGCGTTTGTCGTCACTCTGCGATGTAGCCATGGTCTTTCCTCGATTGGGCCAAATATTGAATTCAATCCTAGTAGCGCGACGTAGAGCTCGCAATGAGGGAATTCCCCTAAAAACCCGATCCGTCATCCGACGTTCTCGTCGAGGATCAAATCTAATGAATAGGCTATTTAGGCTGAGGTTAGGCCATTGCGATTGGCGAACGTAATCACTTTGGCGAATCGGGCTCGCAACCTCTGACCCCTCAGTTCGATCTAAGTGAAAGATTGAGTGTATTCAGGGCTTTCACTAAGCGACAAAAGAACTACGCAGGTGACCGGTTTTTGATGGTAATGGCTGCTAGCGATGAGTTCATAAAGGGAGCTGATGACAGCTCGAAAGGCCGTAGACTTAACGCCCTCGTACTCCTAGCTACGGAACGCCAGAGAGTACGAGGGAAACTTAACTCAAGTTACTGATGTTCAGCGACTCAGCAACCTCTTGAGCACGAGTAGAGCAACAGCACCGATTGCCAGTGCAGCAACTGGCTTCTCTTTGACGAACGTAGACACGCTGTCCAGTGCATCGCCGTAGGTTTGTGTCAGCTGACCTGCAGCTTGGCGTCCAGCACCTTCAGCTTCAATCTTTGAATCACCCAGCATTTTGCCTACGGCGCTCTGAGCTTTGCCTGCAACCTTCTCTACAACACCTTCGACCTGTTCGCTCTTCATGATTAACAAAAACTTCGTCTGTAATTGGGTAGCCCAGGAGAAGTTTGGGCTTGAGGCAACCTGCACAGAGTTAGGGAGATGCGCTCAATGATTAGTTCAAAGTTGATGAACCTCTGGATTCATCCGCAAGACACCTACCATTTCTTGTGCTGCGCTATGCTGAGCGTCCCCTAAGGAGAACATGTCAATGCCAAAGGAATACTCGCTGCCGGATGTGCTGGAAAGGATGTATCAAACCAGCTCGTCTTGGAGGCAGCAATAATGGAGTTGACCCTCAACGTAGAAGCGCACGGTCATGCGGACGTAGGAGATAACGTCCGGGGCGCTCTGGAGGCAATCGGCGAGAACGCGGGCCACATAAAACAGGGCTTTGCGCGTCTCAGCAAGCTCCCATGATCCCGCCGCTATTTCATTTTGATCTCAAACGTGTCTCACACGAGCACTACATCACTGGAAAAGCTGCGATCAATTTTCCGCACGCAGGGAGCACCACGGGTGGATGGCATTTTCTGTCGTATTTTGAGCGAGAATCAGGTGTGGCCAAGGTTTCACTGGCAGGCATTCATTATCCTAACACCACCGGATACTTTGGAGACCTGGGGATCGCCGACGTCACCGATCAGCTAGCTGACCGTGGCTGTGCTGTTGAGGGACGGCGGCAGTACATGGCTGATCACTACAGGGCTGCTGCGGACATGATCGTGAAATGGGCACTTAGCGACTCTGCTCACTGCAATGTCGAGATTGATGACTGATTTCCTTCCCCGTCAGAGAAACAACGACTACTCAAGATCCTAGAAGCGGCAAAGCCGAAGCTCTTCAAAGTTTGCAGGCTGCACAAAGTGGAGGTTTGGCTAAGCTCGAAGTAACGTCACTACCGCACTTTGGAAAGCAGCCGCCTGGAGCGAGCTGAACGAGGGCAAAGGATATGCGCAAAAAAGCTCAGTCTTTGTTTATCCCGCTTCTGATTCTCTGCGCTGTCCTTTGGGCAATGGGAAAAAAAGACTCGCATCCAGTTCTCGCCCCGCTTAACCAACAGGCCACGCCGAGCATGCCAGTCTCTGCCCCATTACCAGCAACCCGGCCAGCACGACCTCCAGCAGTCGATCAGTTCGTAAACGCTGATAAATTGAATTTGCGTAATCAGCCTGGTGGCAAGGTCATCTCCACCCTGAAACGCGGGGAGAAGGTACAGGTATACGAAAAGAAGAATGGCTGGGTTCGCGTCAGCTTGGATGGCCAGCCAGCTAAATGGTTATCGTCCAAAAGCCTGTGCGACGGGGCGAACTGCTACGCCGCTACCAAACCGGAACCAGTCCGTCAGGCGAGACCTGCTCCTCTGCCTGTTCCTCGGCAAGCGCCGAGTCATGGATCCTCCTGCCCTTGTTCGTCCGGCACCGTTTGTATAGGGCCTAGGGGCGGTAGATACTGCATTACCTCAGGGGGAAACAAGCGCTATGGGGTTTGATGGGATATTTATTACTTCTTGTCGAAACATCCTGATGAGTAGCCCAGCAGTCGAACATAAACGTCAGTGCGGCTGTGAAAAGCTGTCCTGAATCCACTAAGCCGCAGAGAAGAACGCCACTTTAGCGGTAAGACTATCCGCCAAACCTGATAGCTCGATGCTAGCTGCCGCCACTTGGCGCGCGCCGTTGGCAGACTCAACAGTCGAGCCATGAATGCGGTTAATATTTTCAGCAACCTCATCGGTCACGCTACTCTGCTGCACGGAGGCGCTCGCGATCTGGGCGTTCATATGACTGATTGCGGCAACCTGCTCGCTGATCCTTGCCAATGCATTCTGCGCGCTGCGGGTTTGTGTGACCGTTTGGCTCGCTAGCTCGCAACTATCGCGCATAGTTTGGGATGCCGTTTCGGTACCCCATTGAAGCGTACTGATCATCTCCCGAATTTCCTCGGTCGACTGCTGTGTACGATTGGCCAAAGAACGCACTTCGTCAGCTACCACCGCAAACCCACGCCCGTGCTCTCCAGCTCTCGCTGCCTCAATGGCAGCGTTCAAGGCAAGCAAATTGGTTTGTGAGGCGATAGAGTTGATTACGTCGATCACTGACGCGATATTTTCACTGTGTTTGGACACCTGGTTCACGGTAGCAGTGGTTTGCTCGAGAGTTACTGCCAACTGTTCAATGGCAAGCGTGGTGCTTGCAACCAATTTGTTCCCACTTCCCACTTCAGTATCAGCCAACCGGGAGGCATCAGCTGCCTGCGCGGCATATCCAGATACCTCATTAACCGTCGCGGCCATTTGCATCATGGCCGCGGCTACCTGCTCCGCTTCGCGGGTTTGTAAGCTGGTCTGCTCATTGTTAGCCGATGATGCGGCAGACAACTGGGTGGACGAGTGATTGACCTCTTGGGCCGCCTTACGTACTTGCTGAATAGTCTCTCCGAGATGTCCTAGCGCGTCTTTCAGGACGCCCATCACACTGCCGGGATAATCTGTGGAAATCGTCTGATTCAGATCACCAGCTGCCAGTCGCTCGATGGCCAATGCAACATCTGTGGGCTCGGCACCCAGCGTGGATTTAACGAAGCGAATAATTACAGCCGACAACGTGATGCTCAGCAGCAAAGCAATACCTGTCGCGATAAGCATCAGCGTACTGAACTGGCTAGCGGTTGCCTGCACTGCTCCCAGCTTTGCCTTGATTGATACTTCCTCGTAGTCGATCAGCGCATTGACGCGTTTCAGCCACTCACTGTAATCCAAAGACGTTTGACGCATCAGCAGCGCCTGGGCTCCTGGTATGTCACCCGCTTGGCGCAGGGAGATTACCACCCTGGTGGAGTTAAGGGTTTGTTGTTCGATGTCCTTGATAGCGTTCAGTAATCGAACCTCCTCGACTGTTACGCTTGCGTCCTTGAACAACTGATCCATTGGAGCCGCCGAATCGGAGTAGGCCTTTTCCAAGGCTGTGACCTCCGATAGGTGTTTTGCCAAATCTGTATCAGTCTTCACCAGCACCGCATCCCGAATAGCGATGGCGCGGTTATGGACACTGCCTCGGAAATTAATTGCATAGCGCTGCACTTTTGAGGCTTTTTCGCTTACGTCGCCCAAGGTGGAGTCAATGAACGCAACGCGGTGAATGCCAATGGAGGTTATCAATATGAGCAGCGCCAGGATGGCCGCGAAACTAAGCCCTATGCGTGTGGCCAACGAAAGCGTTTTCTTCATATATATCTCGGAAACATGACCTGTACAGGCCTCTGTTGATTTGGAAGACGCGAACGGTGCTACCAGCCCATCACGCTTGATGCCTTGACGATACGTAGACTGAGAAAGGTCATCTAGTTAGTAATACGCACCGACATGATAGCGTACTGCTATCAAAATGTTGCGTATGCTCTGCAGTGGGCCTCGCGAGTTGCCTGGGGCGTTTCTGCGCGGCTACGGCAGTCGGATGCAACGAGGGAAGTCGCAAAGCCAACGGGCATCGCCATGGGGGTACCAGTAAGCCAGTTGAAGGCGAGCAGCTTCCAGTAAAACCTGCTTTACCTGCGGCCTTCCCTTTACTTGGAGGAAGAAATGGGCGCGCTGATGGAAGGAGGTTCGTTATTGCCGGAGCGCTGCCGGCGCACCAAAAGTTGAGCCAAAAAAAGGGCCATCAATAGGCCCTTTGTACTCACCAGAGATTACTTGACGAGCCAAGACTCTACTGTCGCAGCGCCGTGATCACTTTTCCACTGTTTCAAGCCTCTGTGGTTACCGCCTTTCGTCTCAATGGTTTCACCGGTGTGTGGGTTCTTATAAACCTTCACCTTGCGGGCTTTACGTGTGCCGGTTTTTGGCGCAGGAACTGGAGCGCGATGACTAGCCTGTGGATCAAGCAGGTTGATCACATCTTTCAGGCTGTAGCCATATTTTGCGAGCAAATCGTGAAGCTTCGTTTCAAATTCAATTTCTTTTTTGAGACCGGCGTCGCCCTTAAGAGCTTCGAGAGCTTGGAGTTGCTCGGCGAGGTGTTTCTCAAGCTGGCGGAATTCTGCTAGTTTGGACATGGGAATTTCCTGAGGGATTAATATAGTCACGTTACTACAGAATAGACACTCGAATGAAGCAGAAGTATCAATGTTTAGAAAGCTGCTCGTGTATCCACCTCACGAATGAACCAATTAGCATGCGTGCGGTTGATACTTAACAATAGAGTGCTGAGAGTGTGAGAAGATCAAAGGTGAACACAGCGCAATTGATCGCGCAGGGGGAAAAGGCATCACAGGTTGTTTTGTGGGGCCAGTTGTCGCGCACACTGATTTTTTGTGGCATCTCCCGCCAGATGGCCATACCTGTCGTTGATCTGTTTGAAGTGATCGATATCGTCCATAGCGAAGTGGCAGAATGTAATTCGGTAGTTGCTACGGCATTACCTCCCAGGTCATCGCATCCGGTGTTGTCCTGCCCTGGCACGCACCAATTACGCGTTTCTTGGCGACCGTAGTGACATATTTTTGGGTATCCCTGGCGGGATTTTTGCCCCTTCACTGGCGGTAGGAGCCGCTGTCGGCGCGGATGCCGCAGAGCTGTTCCAACTGGCCGCGCAGCCAACTATCGCACTCTGTGTGATGGGTTTTCTGGCTGCGGTCACTCAGTCTCCAATCATCTCCGCCACTATTGTGATGGAGATGATTTAAAGTCACATTATGGTGATCAGCCTCATCGCGCTAGCCTTGATTGCCAAGGCCGTGAGCTCAAGAATGGTGCATGAGTTGTACGAGCAATTGGCAGGGAGCGTTCTCCAGACCGGAGAGCCCAATGCCACGCCAAAGAATCCGGTCTGATGGGCTTTACCGGGGCATCGTGCTGCGTAACGTAAGTTAAAAGGCGCGCCAGTAAAACGTACTTTTCATCCGGATCTAAAGCTTAAATTGGGCTACCAGCTGATTGAAGGACACTGCAAGCCTCGATAGTTCGTGGCTCGAAGCATTGGTCTGATGTGCTCCTGTAGCAGTTTGAGCTGATAAGCTTTGAATGTTCACGAGATTACGATCTACCTCACGAGCAACCTGTGCCTGTTCTTCCGAGGCGCTTGCGATCACCAGATTCCGCTCTGTAATTGCAGCGACGCCTTCAGTGATCGATTCCAGCGCAACGCCTGCAGCCTGCGCCAACTGACGTGTGTTATCTGCCTGGCGCTGACTCTTACTCATGGTTTGTACTACTGAGGTAGCGCTTGTTTGCGCGCTATTAATCATCCCCTCAATTTCGACAGTGGAGGACTGGGTGCGATGAGCCAAGGCTCTCACCTCGTCAGCCACCACCGCAAAGCCGCGACCTTGCTCCCCAGCTCGAGCCGCTTCAATGGCGGCATTCAAGGCCAGCAGATTGGTTTGGTCAGCAATCGACCGAATCACCTCAAGTACCTTGCTAATCTCTTTTGTCTGATGAGCCAACTCTTGAACTTGCGAGCTAGACGAATTTATTTCGCCAACCATGTCTTCAATTGCTAGAACTGCCTCTCCAACCTTGCTCTTACCAGCCATGGCATCTTGATTCGTGCGTTGCGATATTTCTGCTGTAGTAACAGCGTTGCGAGCGACTTCATCGACAGCTGCTGTCATCTCGTTGACAGCAGTGGCTGCCTGCTCGATTTCGCTGTTCTGCTGAGTGA
The DNA here is from genome assembly GCF_030263855.1 of Pseudomonas sp. ChxA. Taxonomy (NCBI): domain Bacteria; kingdom Pseudomonadati; phylum Pseudomonadota; class Gammaproteobacteria; order Pseudomonadales; family Pseudomonadaceae; genus Pseudomonas; species Pseudomonas sp. ChxA. The sequence goes on along the minus strand of NZ_JARPMK010000004.1, from coordinate 24,146 downwards.
GGCCTCGTGTGCTTTCGTCCGTCACGACGCTTAGCTCTTCTGCTGCCGATGCAAGCCGATCTGAAGCACTCGATATATTTTGGATTGTATTTCTAAGGCTAGCCTGCATTCCACCCAAGGAGGAAAGCAACTGACCGGTTTCGTCTTGGCTACCTGCGTCGATACGTTGTGTAAGATCACCGGCGGCAATGAGCTCTGCAGCCGCTACTGCGTAAGACAGGGGGCGCGTAATAAGGCGTGTGATTAGAAGACCCAAGCCCATTGCCAGAACGAAAGCAATCACCATGCCCGCAATCAACGTGAGCTTAGAGCTCTGAATGAGTACGTCACTCTCACGTTTCATATCGTCTGCTTGATCAATATTAGATGCTATGATCCCCAGCATTTCCTTTTCAGCGAAACCGTACTTACTACTTACATCTCCTGTCAGAAGCGACCTCGCTCCTGGCAAATCCCCCGAGTTCAAGGTATTGGAGAACTGCTCGGCCGCCTTTATGTAGGAAGGCCAATCAGTTTCAAATTTATCACCCAGCACTTTTTCGTCTTCACGTAGAGGGGTGCTACGATAAATTGCGAATGAACTCTCTACCGCACGCTTACGATCAGATAATGCTTTTTGAGTGGTTGCGAGTTCCGCTTCACTTGCATTACCAGCCTTTTGTGCCAGCAGCAGGTACAGATCTCTATTGTGATAAATTACTTGTTGAAGCGACTCATTTACCTTGTTAATTGATGTTACATTGTTGCCGAATATGGATGCGATTGTGTCGCCTAACCTGGAGTTACCGCTCATCCCGACGAACCCGATCGCGACAGTTATCAATGCGCATACCAAAAATGATATCGACAGCTTTGCCGCAAGGCGTAGATTCAGGAACCAAATCATAGAATTTTCTCTTCATAGTGGGAGATCTGGTTAACCTAGAGGCGTGCCATTGATCAGAAAGCGTATCGGCTAATAACTTTTTTTATTTAATATTATTTTTTTGCTGCTGGTGCCTAATAGATATATTCAGTTATGCATGCCAATTTTAAAAGATTACCTTTAATAATGATTCGCGTTTCGAATTCTTACTGCTGTAGTTTGGAACATGTATTCTAGAATACGCTACCGCCTAAAAACCTCTCCTAGCACTCATCAAGCTGAGCCGTGATTTAGTTGTACTCTCAGTACCGTCTGACAGTTCGTAGAACTGCGAGTTATCGGCAGTACAATGTCAAAAATTTATCAACACAGGTCGCGAAACTTTGGCTCACTATCTCTCTGCATAGCCCAATCAGGATGTATGGAGGCGGTCTCCTGCCCCATAGTCTATTGATCGCATACCGTGCGCCCATGACTCCCTCGGTGGACTTAGATTTGGAGTTGAAAAAGAGATCATCGGTGTACTCACCCTTCTGGAAGAGGTTGACGAGAAGCAGTTCTGCTTTGTGTATTTAAACCAGATCGGAGAGTACGCTCCCTGGCATCAACTGCAGCCGTCATCATTAGGCGGATATCATTGGTAAGACGAAGTACGTTGGAAGCGCTGAGTAACCTACGCAAGCGGAGCGCTCCTGCCGGCAAGCTCGTACTCCCTTGCCCTTACTAAACTGCTGGCTGATAAAAGTTTGAGGTTGCTTGGCGTTTTAGTGGCGCAACCGCTTTGAAAGATCGACAGGTCGCAGAGGACACCTTCGAGCATTACCCAGGCGTGACCGTCCCACTTGGCTTCCACGAACTCTCCCCCATCGGTCGCTCCTGGCGATACTCCCTCGGCATTCAAAATGCATATCGGCCATTAATTAACAGTTCTCCGAAGACGACAAAGACGGGTATCCCTTTAGATTTGAGAATGGCAGTAGATCCATCATTGACTATGACGCAATAACCAAATGATGGAGGGATCGAATCAAGTGTTTGTCTGTGTGCGTCCGACCAAGTCATCTACGCCGATCTAAAGGATGATCTCACGCGCCTGCTGACGTAGTGGGCGAGTGAAATCGAGCATGCTTAAGCATAAATGACAGCCAGTTCAATCACGCAAGGCGTGATGCCCGGACGCAGACCTTGGATAAGACGCGAGTACAACCCGAAAAGCTTGGAAAGCCAGTGCGGAAAGCCGTTCAGCCCAAGTAGCCCGGAGCGAGCTGCTTTCTCAGCACTGTCTGCAGGCATTTCCGAAAAGTGGGACGGCTACTCTTTGGCCTCGATAGCGAACCCCGTCATCACTTGATATGGGGTCGAATTGGTAACAGCCCCCTCCGATGGCAGAGTTGGGCAATAGCCCCGCAAAGAATTAAACGCGCCGGTACTAAACGCTTGAGCAACAGTGCGGTGTTGACAGCAGAAGCTGCGATCAGTTAATTGTGGATCCGGTTTCAATGGGGATTTGAGCTCCATTGTGCCTGATGTTAATGCGGGAAAAGTAGCCTTACGCTTGACGGTTAATTCCATAACGCTTCATGCGCAAGTAAAGAGTGCTTTTAGCTATGCCAAGCTCTTTGGCTACCAGAGTAAGATTGCCTCGATAACGCTCAATTGTGCTGGCAATGACCTGACATTCGCTTTCCCTCAAGTTACCAACGGGTCTGTCGCTGCGCACAATCGCGACTTCGTGCACGTAGGAAGGCAAATCAGAACGCCTCAGGACTTCCCCGCCCATCAGCAACATGCCCTCAATCACGTTACGTAATTCCCGGACGTTACCCGGCCACAAATAAGCAACTAGATAGCCGAGCACTTCGTCTTCCACTAAAGGTACTGGAATACCGTGTCGATGGGCCAAGCTTGTTAGCAGGTGCTCTACCAACCTTGGAATATCTTCCTTGCGATCACGCAACGGGGGAATTCCAACACTCGTCACTGCTATCCGATAGAACAAATCGCCGCGGAAGCGTTGATTTGTAACATCCTCACGTAAATCGCGGTGTGTCGCTGCAACTAATCTAAAGTTGACCTTGCGCGGTTCTGTCTCGCCCAGTCGATATATTTCCCCCTCCTCCAGTGCTCGCAGCAGATAACTTTGCAAGTCCAAAGGCATTTCACCGATTTCATCCAAGAACAGAGTGCCGCCGTTTGCCGCTTCTATCTTGCCCTTCATACCTCCACGACGAGCCCCGGTAAATGCGCCTTCGGCGTAGCCAAATAATTCACTGGAGAGCAAATCCTTGGAGAGACTTCCACAATTGATGGAAACAAACGGGCCATTTTTACCCACGCCGGAATAATGAATGCCTTGGGCAAAGGCCTCCTTGCCCACCCCGGTTTCTCCCTGCAGCAATATCGGTACATTGGAGCAGGCCAATTGTCTGGCTTTGCGAAGAGCTTCGACCAGCGCCGGACTCTTGCCGGTGATCTGGTCAAATCCGACCAGTGTTTCCATTTCTCTATGGTCGGCCGTTCTGTCAACACCAGGCCGGCCAAGGGATTTAGAAGGAATACGGAGTAATGTTCCCAAACGCAAACCTTGTGCAACAACCGGCTGCAGCCAGTCGACTGACAGCCACTGTGGCAAGACATCTGTCAATCGTCCTTTATCATCCAGGCAGAGTGAAGTCAGTCGAAAATCACGAGTGAAACTGATATCTACGCCTCGAGCAACCAACGCACCATAGGCATGGGTATTTGCCTTTATCAGGAAGCCCTTTTCATCAAACAACATGATGCAATCGCCTCTATCCCGCCACAGATCCAATGACGCATCCAGCAGCCGATAGCCGGTTTCGGCTTTTTGGCTGGCCAAGGCCAATTCAATCCGCTCAGCTGTGCTGACGGCCAGCGCCAGCGTATGGCGGTTGTAGGTCTGAGACTCTCCCGAAACGTTCAGTACCCCAAGAATATGGCCATCAGACGGGTCGCGGATCACTGTGGCAGAACAAGTCCATCGCTGGATTCCTTCACAAAAATGCTCACCGGCATGTACCTGTACAGGACGTTGCAGCATCAGCGCGGTGCCAATCGCGTTAGTCCCACAAATATCTTCGCTCCACGGACTGCCAGGAAGCAGATGAATGTGTTCCGCGCTTTTGAGGGTCTGCAGGTCACCGCCTGTTTCGATAATCATGCCACTGCTATCGGCCAATACAATGATCGTTCCGGTTTGGGCAAGAAATTGATTGGCCACCGCCATGGCCTCTGTACTGACGTCCAGTAGGCGTGCCTGACTGTCGCGTATGGTCTCGAGTTGCGCCCGATTTACCGGTTCCGGCGCGTGTCGAAGCGTAGGGTTGACGTTTTTGTCCAGGCAGCGCCTCCAGGAGTCGCCCACTGGATAGCGCAAGACCGAAGCAGGTGTTTCAGCGCCATTGAGGACGCTCTCCCAAGCGGCCAATACCTGACCGTCGTGTTCTGGTCTCGGGTAGCCGAATTCCAGGTACGGAGCATTCATAGACACACCCTCTATTCTTATTATTGATGTCCCTGTCTGGTTTTCAGGGCGAGAGCTAAAAGTAAAATACGCCCATTCAAACCACGCACCTCATAGAGGTGTGTCTTAACTGTACCCCTTCACCCGCACGCGCGCACCCCCACACACAGATGAAGAAGATCAGCGGCGTCGCATTGGTTTGTTCAATGCCCGAACGACATCCAGATTTGCCTCCCCTTGGAATCGAACGAAAATCATCCACTCATCCGTCCGAGAATCAAACGGTTTACCCATAAACCCGCTCAAAGAAAACTTAGAGTCAATAATTAATACCATAGAAATCAATTGATTAAATATCATCGACGTTATGGCATGCCGTTTGCTCTCTCTTACTTCGCAGCCGCAAAGAAGCTGCTCACATGCAGTGAAGCGTCACACGCTCAAGAGCCTAAGCCGGCAACGGCAATACGGAGGACGGTGCATAACAACACCATTCGACCGATAACAAACAAAAGGACATAGACCCGTGACATTACAAATTAATATTGATAACGGTGGAACACTCACCGACATCTGCATACTCACTGATACCGACGTCAAGAAGACCAAGGTACTCACCACTCCCTATGATCTAAGCAACTGTTTTTTTGAAGGACTGAAAAAAGCCTCCGGCGTGCTTTATGGGGAGCCCGATGTACGGCGGCTGCTTGAGGAAGTAGACCTGATCCGCTACTCCACAACTCAAGGCACTAATGCAATATGCGAGAGAAAGGGCCCTAAGCTCGGGTTGATCACCAGTCTCAACGACAGTGAACTCTCAGAACTGATAAAACAGCACGATGTTGACTTGTACGATGCCTTGGTGGGCCAACGCGTCAGTTTGCTGGACACCTCAACACTGGGCATCGAGCATGCGGAGATGGAGATTGTAAAATCCATAAACACTCTCACCGCCGCGGGCGCCAACCGCATCGTCGTCAGTTTTTCTGACAAGAACTTCGAAGCGTTGGAGAATATTTTCCGCAAAGTCGTGCTGCGCAAATACCCCCGCCATCTACTTGGCGCTGTCCCTACGCTCTATGGCAGTGACCTGAGCATGGATGCGGATCCAGTACGCCGCACTTGGACAGCCCTGATTAACTCCTTTCTGCATCCTGCAATGGAGCAGTTTCTGTTCAATGCGGAAAATCGGCTCCGGGGTTTCAACACGAAAAATCCACTGCTGATATTTCGCAACGACGGCGATGCGTCCCGTGTTGCCAAAACTGTCGCCGTGAAAACCTACAGCTCCGGGCCCCGTGGCGGCATGGAGGGTATGAAATCCTTTGCGATCCGTTATGGGATGAGTGACGTTGTTGCTATAGATGTCGGCGGTACCACCACTGACATCGGCCAATGCATCGAGGGAAGCGTGTCCGAAGTGCGGCGAGGTCGGGTTGAAGGTATCAGTGTTTCATTCCCTCTGAGTGAAATCACCAGCGCCGGTGCTGGTGGTAGTTCGATTTTCAAAGTGGTCGATAACAAAATCGTGATCGGCCCTGACAGTGTCGGGGCTGTACCTGGGCCTGCGGCTTTTGGTCGAGGCGGCACGCAAGCAACTATTACCGATGCCAGCTTGCTCTCGGGTTTGTTTGATCCAAAATCCTACTTTGGTGGAGGCATGCAACTGGATCTGGATCGCGCGGCGACCGCTATCTCCATCCATATCGCTTCTCCTCTGGGCCTGGAGCCGGACGCTGCCCTGAGGGAGATGGAGCGCGCATATGAGGCCAAGATTGCCAGTGAGATACTGCGCGTCACCCAAGTCAGCCAGGAAACCGTACTGCTTGCTTTTGGTGGAGCAGGCCCTCTCAATGCTTGTGGCGTGGCCGAGAACGCCGGCATCAATCGTGTAGCGGTTCCTTACATGGCAGCAGTGTTCAGTGCGTTCGGCATCGGCACCTGTGATATCTCCCATCGTTACAGCGTGGTGCTGGACGCTGACCAACGTAGCCACGGCCATGTTGAAGACGCATTGACAGAGCTGAGTCTGAAGGCCGGGCGCGATATGTTCGCTGAAGGCTTTCAAGCCGACGACTACGTCATCAAATCGCGCCTTGTCATAACCGATACCAAAGGCCAGGAACTCATTTTCCCACTACAAAGTGAGTCGGGTTATCAATCTGCACTGACTGAGGCTCACATCGCCGAACTTGAAGTCACCGCTGTCAAACAATTGCGTCAAGACGCAAATCAGCCGGTTCGATTCGTTCCTACAACTGCCGCCCTCTCCAGTACGACTCGCAATGTTCTGACTCGCAATAATGGTCGCGTTGATGTTCCGGTTTATCGATTAGCTGATTTGAAAGTCGGCGATTTTGCCCAAGGGCCCGCGATCATCGAAGAGGACTTCTTCACCTGCAAGGTGCTCGACGGTTGGACGTTTGTCATCAGCGACCACCAAGACATCTTACTGAACAGGGAGGCATGAACATGAAAGTATTAATGACCGAATACCTGCGCCTAGACCTGGATGCGGAGCAATGGGAATGTCGGGTTTGCGACCACGTCATCGGTACAGCCCATAAGGGATACAAGGAAGGCATGCTGGTATATGACCGTGATCCACGGGATATCCACCCACCTATCCTGGCACCGGAAAAATATCGATACACCTTCAGCCCCGATCCGGAATGGGTACGCATTCTTGAGTATTACTGTGCCAAATGCGGTACCCAGGTAGAAACCGAGTATGTCCCTCCTGGTCACCCTCCTCTGCATGACATGCAGCCTGATCTGCCTGCCTTGCGCGCACAGTGGGCGAGCCGTCCTGAAGTTCTCGAAGTAAGCGTCGGCCCTGCTGTAATCCAGCGCTCAGACGACCACAAACACTAAGCAATTCACTTCCACTCAATTACAAGAAAAAGGGAAATGATATGAGACGAGTTTCTGTCGATATTGGTGGGACATTCACCGATTGCTTCGTGGTTTGGGATGGCAAATACATCGAAACCAAAGCACTGACCACCCATCACAACCTCGCACTGGGTTTCAATCAAGCACTGGGCAAAGGCTGCAAGACGCTTAACTTGGAATTGGCCGATGTCCTCTCGAGCGTGGATTCGGTTCGCTATGCGACCACCCTCGGCACCAACGCTTTGATCGAACACAAGGGCCCCAAAATCGGCATGCTGGTGACCTGCGGCTATGAGGCAACTGTCCCTCTGAGCCGTGGTCGCGGTTACGGCGAGGGGCTGGACATCCTCGGCCAAACGGACATACCCAACGCCAGTCGACCTGATCCACTGGTGCTACCTAGCATGATTCGAGGCGTTCGCGAGCGGCTGGATTTCGAGGGCAAGCTCGTAATGGCCCTTGATGAAGACAATGTTCGCTTGCAGATCCGCGAACTGGTGAATAGAGGCGCACAGATCATTGTCGTCTCACTACTCAATTCCGTGGTCAACCCGGAACACGAGCAACGTATCGAAGAGATTCTGCAGGAGGAATATCCCTCCCATTTGCTAGGAGCCATTCCAATCATCCTGTCGCACCAGGTATCGGGTCGTAAGGGCGAATACGTACGCTCAGCCTCGGCTATCATCGACGGTTATCTCCACTCCACCATGTACCATGCGCTTTCGACGCTGGAGCAGAACCTGCGTACGCACCAATACGAACAGCCGATGTTAGTGATTCATAACTCGGGCGGCATGGCCCAGCTTAACTCCACCGACGCATTGCAAACTATCCACTCTGGCCCGGTATCGGGTATTGCCGCCTCAGAGCATCTGGCCATGCAGGCGGGCCTCGGAAACGTCGTTGCGACTGACATGGGTGGTACGAGCTACGACATCGGTATTGTGGTCGATGGGGGCATCAAGCACTACGACTTCAACCCGGTCATCGACCGCTGGATGGTCTCGGTACCAATGGTGCATCTGGTGACCTTGGGTGCAGGCGGTGGCTCGGTCGCGAGCTTTGACAGCATGTACAGCACCGTTAAATGTGGGCCCGAGTCAGCGGGATCTGACCCTGGCCCTGCCTGCTACGACCGTGGCGGTTTGAAGCCAACGGTGACGGACGCCGACTTGGTACTCGGCTATCTCAGCGCAGAAAATTATGCAGGAGGTTCCATTCCCCTCAATGCGCGACGGGCCGTGACGGCCATCGAAGACACCATCTGCGAAGATTTGGACTGCGATGTGATCGAGGCAGCTTTGCTCATCCGCGAGAAAGTCGACGACAACATGGCTAACGGCCTGTTCACGGAACTGCGTGCTCGAGGCTACGACCCCAAAGACTTCACCATGCTGGCCTATGGGGGCAACGGCCCGTTGCACTGCTGCAGCATTGCGCAGAACCTCAACATTGACAGGATCCTTGCTCCGCCATTCAGCTCGGTGTTCTCAGCCGTAGGTGCGGGCAATATTCACCAGCTCCATATCCACGAAAAGTCTCTGTACATGGTGCTGTACGACTCCAACACGCGTCACTTGTTCGACGACTACGACCGATTCAACGATATCGTGGCGGCGCTCAAGGAACGCGGCACTCAAGACCTCTTGCGCCAAGGCATCGAGCGCGAGGACATCCGTCACAACCTGGAACTGGACATGCGCTACGGCAACCAGTTAGTCCAGACAACGGCAGTCATTCCCCAGCACTCGGTGCATGGCCCTGCCGATGTATTGGCCCTCATAGCCCAGTTTTCCACTGACTATGGCAGCCGATTCGGAGAAGGATCACAAGCCCCAGAAGCCGGTATCCGCATTAACACCATCCGAGTGGCTGCTTATGTGCACCATGAGACAGTGCAGTTTGGCAACATCAAGCCAGTGCCATTAGAGCAGCGCAAACAACCACCAGCACCTTCGTCTACTCGCCAATGCTACTTCGCAGGCCACAAGGAGGCCTTTGATACACCGGTCTGGAATCGTTCAGATATTGATCCTGGAGTGCAAATACGTGGGCCGGCCATTGTGGCCTCTGAAGTCACCACCTTCCTGGTTAACCCTGGATGGAACTTCGTCGCGGCACTGCAGAACGCCTCTTGGTTTCTTCGCGATCAATCCACCCATTGATCAATTGAATTTAAAAAACTCGAGAAAGGATCCAGACATGAACGATATTTCGATCAAGACACCCGGCCAGGCTCCCAGTCCAGAAGACGCTGCGCTGATCAAGAAATTCCTTGAAGACACGACGCTATTCCTCGCCCCGGATCCGGAGATCATGAACAACCATGACTTGATGGAGCGTTCGGAACAAGAAGACATCAGCATCCACAAACAAAATGACACCCACACAATCGCGAAGATTCGTGACCGCCTGCAATCGGGTTGTGACGAAGGCTATGAGATGGTCGAACAGATGGGTGCTGCCCCGGGTGCAAAATGGGGCGATGTCATCACCGGCGTCTACTCAGCATCGGGGGATCTAGCAATCGCCAGTGCTGGCGGCGTGCTGCTGTTTTCAGCCTTGGTGCACCATCCGATTAAGTTCATCATCAAGAACTGGATCAACGAACCTACTGTGGGTGTCCGCGACGGCGATGGCTTCATTCACAATGACTCACGCTATGGCAACGTACACAACACCGACCAGAGCATGATCCTTCCGATTTTCCACGAAGGAAAACTGGTTTGCTGGGTAGCCGCCACGGTTCATGAAGGCGAAAACGGTGCGATCGAACCCGGGGGGATGCCGTCTATGGCAGAGAGCCCCAGCGATGAAGGGCTGAAAATGAGCCCGTTCAAGGTAGTGGAAAACTACCAGATTAAACGCGACTTGCTGACATTCCTGCAAAACTCGGTACGCGAGCCCAAGCTCCAGTACGAGGACATGAAGGTCAAACTCTATGGCTGCCTGCGCATTAAGCAGCGCATTGAGGATGTCCTCAAAACCGATGGCCCGGATGCCCTGATTGCCACCCTGCGCTTGACCATGGAAAACGTGCGCACCGAGGTCAAACGTCGTATCAGCGAATGGCCTGACATGACCGTGCGCACGTTCATCGTTCAAGACTCCACGCTGCGTGAAAACTGCATCGCCAAAATCAATTGCCAACTGACCAAAAAGGGCGACAGACTTATCTTCGACTTCCGTGGCTCTGCACCGGAATTTACCAACCGCCCGACTAACACCGTCCTCGCCGGACTCAAGGGCATGCTCTCGCAGTTGGTAATGTGCTACATCTGGCCCGATCTGCCCCGTGGGCAAGCGGCCTTTGCGCCCATCGAAGTAATCACCGACCCCTTCTCTATCCTCAACTCGTCTTACAACGCGCCCAACTCGCAGAGTTTGATGTCCATATTCACCGGATTTACCGCCGGCCAACACGCCGTCGCCAAATTCCTCTATAGCTGCCCGGAAAAATACACCAAAGTCCATGCACCCAGCTTCAACATGATCAACACCTTCATCTGGGGCGGGGTCAGCCAGCATGGCGAGACGCTTGGCAACCTGTGTGCTGACCTCAACGGCATGGGCGGTGGTGCACGCGTGGACATGGATGGCGAGCCAGGCTTGCAGCCAATCTTCGCCACCATGGCGGATGTCGGCGAGCAAGAACTGAACGAAGAGGACGTACCGTTCCTGCAACTGGTCTCCAAGAAAATGACCCGCGACGCTATCGCCCCGGGCAAATTTCGTGGCGGCCAGGGCTACACCATGATTGTGGCGACCAAAGATAGTGAAGAATGGGGCTTCATGACCACCGCCCAAGGTGCCAAGGTTCCCCCGCTCCAGGGTCTGTTTGGGGGATATGCCTGTGGCACTTATCCGCTGTCCAAGGTCAAGGGCGTGGACGTCTACGATGTGCTGCTCAATGAACCAGAAAAATTCAAGCACTCCATCGAGGAGATCATGAACGATCAGTCCTTTGATGGAGCCACTTACACCACCCATCACATGGGCATGGGTTTTGAGATTTCCAATCGCGGCGAGCTGTTCATGATTTCTCAAGGGGCCGGTGCGGGTTACGGCGACTTGCTGGAACGCGATCCGGCTTTGGTCGTTAAAGACCTGGAAGAAGAGCTGATCTCACATGGTGTGGCTGAGCGTTTGTACAAGGTCAAAATTGCTCCAGACACCCTCATTATCGACCATCAGGCGACTCGGACGCTGCGCGACACCGAACGCAAAGACCGGCTCTCCCGTGGCATCCCTTACGCGGAGTTCATCAAGTCCTGGAACAAACCGAAGCCGCCTGCTCATCTTCCATTCTTCGGTTGCTGGGGTGACGACACCGAAACACTCTACATGGGCACTCCGGACAAAACCCGCCATGCCAACGAGCCCATGCCTAACTACATGCGTCATCCAAAAGATGTACGTATCGAAGAACTGGAAAACCGGCTTGCAGCAGCAGGAGCATTAATGGATGAAAAAAGATGAGTACGCCATTTGCCGAGCATTTGCCTCTACCGGCAGGCAACGGAGCCATACGTATATGGCTTAAATCCTCAGCCTATACCCGGCGTCTGTTGCAAGGTAGCGCAGACGCCGATGTCTGGACTAGCTCTGCGAGTTTTCTCGCCTGGTTTTCACAGGCCCACGGTTTGCTTAAAACGGATGTCGCAGTTTTGGAAGTAGGCGAGCTGTTCGATTCATGGATAGCCCGTAATGGTGGATTAGAAAGCCGCCTTCCCAAGCGGCGCCGTCCGACGACAGCGTTGCGTGCCTTGTTAGGTGAGGAGGAGCCCAAGGCATTGCTCGCTGAAGTCATCGGTGCGGTGGACTCTCAGTTGCGGGGGCGGGTGCCACTGGTGATTGCCATGCCTTCACCACGGCATTGGTTGCGCCATGCCAATTGGTTGGCCGACCAACCTGACGAAACACCGGATGCTGACATCGTAGAGGATGCCAGCATGTATCTGGCCGATCTGCTGCGGGCAGTGTCCACCACCCCTGTAAGCGGAGTGTTATTGGAGGAAGCTGCGGGTGATTCTGCCTTCAGCGCCGCCGACCTGCAGCGCTACAGTTCTGTCGTCAACGTGGTGCGGCACTATGGTTGGTCGCTTGGTCTGCGCTTGCCTCCAGGTACCTCGGTACCTGATAGCGGGCTGGATGAGTTCGACACCGTGATTACAGAGGCAAGAGCCAACACTGGATCGTTGTCCCGGGGTAGGGATATCAGCGCCGAGTTCACTCACAGCGTTCCCAATCCTCTGACCGACGGCGAGTTTTACTTTGCATCAGTTAATCCCGGGCTTCATCCCGAGACTGTATTGGAAACCTTGGAGTTACTGCGCAGACGCGCCTGAGTAGGTTGATGCAACGTTAAGTGGTGCTCTCCCCGAACCCGGCAGTTTAGGGTTCGTGGAGACGCCCATCTATAACAAAAAAATCAAACTCATGGAGACTCATCCAATCATGAAGACCTCGACGCCTGAACTTTCTCACGCCACCGACGCCCTCAAAAAAGCCGCAGTAGACCGTATTCCTGTCACTGTCCTGACGGGCTTCCTCGGTTCGGGCAAGACCACACTGTTGAACCACTGGGCCAGCCAGCCCGGCATGTCGGGCGTGGCACTTTTGGTCAATGAGTTTGGTGATGTCGGTATTGATCATCACTTGGTTGACCATATTAATGATCAGATTGTGCTGCTGGATTCAGGCTGTCTGTGCTGTCGCACCCAAGGAGATTTGGTTGGTGCACTCAAGTCTTTGTCCGAGAGAAGTGCCCGCCAATACATTGCACCTATCACCCGCGTCATTATCGAAACCACCGGTCTGGCAGACCCAGTGCCGGTTATTTATACATTGATGGAGGATGCTTTTGTCAGCGCCCGTTACCTGTGCGATGGCGTTCTCACGACGGTTTCCGCAACCCATGGACAGGAGCAGCTTCAAGACTACTCGGAAACCACGCGACAAATCGTAGCCGCGGATCGTCTCTTGATAACCAAGTGCGACCTGGCGGGAACCCAGGCCGTGGAGCAATTGCAAGCCAGCCTTTCACAACTCAATGCCCATGCTGCACAAACGCTTGTGCGCAGAGGCCAGGCTCCCCTCGATCTATTGGCCGGCAATGGCCTGTATGGGCACGCGCACCGGCAGAAAATAAGCCTCCCGACCTGGATGGCGAGCACTCAGTTCACGCAGGGAGCAGAGGTGAGTCTGAGACAAGTCAGCAACGATGGCAAAGCCGTTACAGAGCAAAACGACAGAAGCATTTGGCGCTCCAGCACATACAATTCCAGTGTGCATCACACCAGTGAAACCCAAAGTTTTGTCGTTCGCTTTACCCAGGAAGTCCCCTGGTTCGGATTCTCACTCGTGATGGGGCACATACTGCGCAAATACCGTAAACACCTGCTGCGAGTTAAGGGCTTGATGTTAGCAGCTGATGACTCCAGACCACTGGTCGTGCAATGTGTACAAGACATCGCTTATCCGCTCGTAAGATTGCCCGCTTGGCCTACAGAAGGTGAATTCGCAGATGGGTATAGCCGGCTGGTGTTTATTACCCGTGGTTTACAAAAGGATCAAATCGAGTCTCTTTGCGACGACTTATCCAATTTACCAGGAGATCGATCAGCATTACGGAAAAGCTCGGCAGACTTAACCATTCCGACACGCTGTTGGTTTTCCCAAAGAGTTCCTCTCATGGACAACCGAAAGCTGCAGCATAGTGGTTGGTTCATCCAATCAGCTCAACTGAAGTAATCTCTGCCTCACGTTAGAGCACGTTCTTTGCCCTAATCAAACCCACTTAAGCTGCTGGAGAAATCGAGTGAATTAATGAGAGCAGCACCGGGTATCGACTTCAACCCTATGGGGGCAATGAGCGTGCAAGCTTTAGTTAATCCGGGGCAATTCACACCACCAGTTTTATCGGCAGCAAGAGCATCTTTGACTTCACTGGGCGACGAAGCGTGGCTTGGCTGCAGGCGGTCGACAGCTATATAGCGCGGATCACCATATAACTGCTGCAGATGTTGTTGTCAGGTTTGCTCTTGACGCTCAGATCATTGCCACGTGGTGCCAATCCCCATTAGAGAAATAACGACTACTCGAGATAATAGACGCGGCAAAGCCAACAATCTTTAAGGTAGGCAGGCTGCGCAAAGTGGAGGCTTGGCTAAGCTATCAGTCACGTCACTACTGCACTATGGAAAGCGACCGTCGGGAGCAAGCTAAACGAAGGCAAAGGATGTGCGTGTAAAATCTGAGTCACGGTTCATCTCGCTTCTGATTCTATTCGCAGTCCTTTGGGCCGTGAGGGAAAAGACACGCCTCCAACTCCGGCCCCGCTTAGCCAACAGACCACCCGGAGTATGTTAGTTTCTGCTCCGTTAACAGCAATCCAGCCAGCACAGACCCTACCAGTCAATCAGTTCGTAAACGCGGATAGGTTGAATCTGCGTGACAAGCTGGGTTGCAGGGTAATCTCCAACGTGAGACGCGGCGAGAAGGTACAGGTATGCGAAAAGAAGAATGATTGGGCTCGCATCAGCTTGGATGGCTAGCCAGATAAATGGTTATCGTTCAAAAGCGTGTGCGACGCGGCGAGCTGCGACGCCGCTTCTAAAGCGTGACCAGTCCGTACAGCGCGACCTGCGCTCAGAAAATTCCTAGGGTAGCTCAAAGTTACGGATCATCTTGCCCTGCTCTTCTGGAAACGTCTGTATAGGCCCCAGGGGTCGTAGGTACTACAATCACTTCTGGAGGAAACAAAGGCTAAAGCGTCCAATTCACTTGTTGCGGCTGCGATCCTGGCTGCTGTCCTTGACCGATAACGACGTCAATAGCTGGGTTCGGCAAGCTTCCAGTATCTCATCTGCAAGAGGAGAGTCATCCGGACATGCACGCGACAACATGACAGCTCCTATTGCATGCGCTAGCAGGTCAATCGCTTTCACTCGAGCATCCTGCTTCGGCACATCCAGACCCTCTAGGTATTTTTCCTCGAGCGCAGCCAGCGTGCTCTCTATACCCGTGGCAAAGGTTGCCTTCAAGTCATCTGACTGACGCGCAGCGTCACCACAAAGTGCCGCCATCGTACAACCCTCGCCTCGACCGTCTCGATGATCCCTAGATACGTACATGTTTACGAAACCCGCCACATCGAGGTCGGAGGCACGGGCGAGCGATTGCGAAAGGCTATTTTCAGCTGCTTCAGCCATCAGATCAGCCTTGGAACCGAAGTGCTTGTAAAAGCCGCCTTGAGTAAAGCCAGCAGTGGCCATCAGCTCCGCCACACCGACACCATCGTATCCACGCTCACGAAACAGTTCTGAAGCTGTATCCACAATGTGAGCCCGGTTGGCGAGTGATTGCGTTTTGGTGATCTTCATTGCGCCCCCCCTAAGCCTAACTAATGTTGGCCTCACTATACTCTGATGTCGATCACAATCAAAACTGTTGACACCTTTGATTATGGTCGACATCATAAAAGCCCCTGCAGCGTATCTTTGCCGCGAGGGAGCAGATGGCCGTCATTGATCAACGAGTATGGAATCGATATGAACGACAAGACCTTGTTTGAGCCCTACACACTTGGCTCACTCACACTCTCCAACAGAGTCGTGATGGCACCGCTCACGAGAAACCGCGCAGGATCGGGTTTCGTCCCAAGTGAACTTGCTGCGATCTATTACGGCCAGAGGGCCTCTGCCGGCCTCCTGATTTCCGAGGCCACTCAAATCTCGCAGCAAGGTCAGGGGTATCAGGACACGCCAGGGATTTACACGCAGGAGCAGATAGAAGGATGGCGCGCAGTCACCCAAGCCGTTCAAGCGAAAGGCGGGCACATCTTCATGCAGCTTTGGCACGTAGGGCGCGTTTCCCACGTTGACCTTCAGCCCAATGGCTCTGCGCCAGTGGCGCCCTCTTCCCTGGGAGCCGCGACGAAGGTTTTCGTCAACAACAGCTTCGAGGACGCCTCCGAACCCCGAGCCCTTGATGCCAGCGAACTGCCAGGGATCGTGAATGACTTTCGGGTTGCAGCGGCAAATGCGATTGCAGCTGGTTTCGATGGCGTAGAGATCCATGGTGCAAACGGTTATTTGCTGGATCAATTCCTCAAAGACGGCTCCAACGTGCGCACAGATGCCTATGGTGGATCCATCGAAAACCGTGCTCGCTTGCTGCTCGAAGTCGCTGCCGCTGTAGTAGAAGAAATTGGTGCTGACAGAACAGGTATTCGTCTTTCTCCAGTGTCACCAGCCAACGGTATTTCAAGCAGTGACCCGCAACCACAATTTGACTACGTCGTTGACCAACTCGATGCCTTGGGCCTGGTTTACATCCACGTGGTAGAGGGTGCAACTGGTGGGCCGCGCGACGTCGCGCCTTTTGATTTTGGCTCCCTGCGCCATCGCTTCAAAAACACCTACATCGCCAACAACGGCTATGACCTGAATCTCGCGACCTCCCAACTCAACGATGACAAAGCTGATTTGATCGCCTTCGGTCGTCCGTTTATTGGCAACCCTG
This sequence comes from Pseudomonas sp. ChxA, assembly GCF_030263855.1. Lineage (NCBI taxonomy): Bacteria > Pseudomonadati > Pseudomonadota > Gammaproteobacteria > Pseudomonadales > Pseudomonadaceae > Pseudomonas > Pseudomonas sp. ChxA. Next base: position 7,374 of record NZ_JARPMK010000004.1, on the reverse strand, counting down.
ATCTGGTAGAGCGGTTCAAGACCGGTGCTGAGTTGTCCGCATTCGACCCTGCGACTCTCTACGGCGGCGGTGCAGCCGGCTACGTCGACTACCCGACACTCGCCGAGTCCAGCGCCACGCCAGGCTGAGCAGTAATCGCGACTGAACCGTTAACAGACATCAATTAAAGAGCATCCTGTTATGAGCATCCCTGAAACCGTTTTGATTACCGGCGCCTCCACTGGAATTGGTGCGACTTACGCGGAGCGTTTCGCTGGACGTGGGCACAACTTGGTGCTGGTCGCCCGTGACAAAACCCGCCTGGAAGCCTTGGCTTCCCGCCTGCGCGAGCAACATGGTGTTGCCGTTGACGTGATCCAGGCTGACCTGACACAAACCTCCGACTTGAAGACAGTCGAAACTCGCCTTCGCGACGACGCTAGTATCGGCACTCTTGTGAACAACGCGGGCGCCGCTCTATCCGGTAGCTTCACTGAGCAATCCACCGACAGCGTTGCCAACATGGTCGCTCTCAATACGACCGCATTGGTACGACTCTCCAGCGCCATAGCCCCTCGCTTGGCACAAGCTGGCAGTGGAGCGATTGTCAATATTGGCTCGGTCGTAGGACTGGCACCGGAATATGGAATGTCGGTCTACGGCGCAACCAAGGCGTTTGTGCTTTTTCTCTCACAAGGCTTGAGCCTCGAACTCGCCCCCAAAGGCGTGTATATCCAGGCCGTACTGCCAGCCGCGACCCGTACCGAAATCTGGGAGCGCGGAGGCTACGACATCAATGCCATTAGCGAAATAATGGAAGTCGGAGACCTAGTTGATGCCGCGATGGTTGGTTTTGATCGCCGAGAACCAGTGACCATACCACCTGTACAAGACGAGGCCCACTGGGATGTTCTACAGACTGCCCGCCAGGGTTTGTTGGCAGATATCCGCCAAGCCGAAGTTGCCAAGCGCTATAAAAAATAAGGCGTGACCGTGATGCAGCAAACGCTCACACAGTGCCCTAAAGGCAGAGCGTTAGCTGCACATTGTTCTCCTCTCACCAATCTGTACCTCAAACGGACACGGTGCGCAAATGACCGCTCAATCCACAAATAATCATCTTGGGCCGCAGGGGCTGTTCGTCCAATCCGCCAACCTGTGGGTCAATGTAGAAGGAACAACATTTGCCTACCGGGACTTGGGCCCGAGAGACGGATCGCCGCTCGTTCTATTGAACCATTGGGGCGCCGTCCTGGATAACTTCGATCCTCGAATCGTTGACGGTCTAGCTAAGAAGCATCGGGTCATTGCCATTGACTATCGCGGAATCGGCGGCTCTGGTGGAACCGCACCTTTAACTGTTAGCGAAATGGCAAACGACGCGATTGCGGTTATACGCACTCTGGGATTCCAGAAAGTCGATCTATTGGGTTTCTCACTCGGTGGATTTGTAGCGCAAGACATCGCGCTAAAAGCGCCTGAGATTGTGCGAAAACTCATTTTGACCGGAACCGGGCCTGCTGGTGGCCAGGGCATCGACAAAGTGTGGTCTGTGGCTTGGCCGTTGATGCTGAAGGGCCTAGTGACAATGCGCGATCCAAAGTTTTACCTTTTTTTCACCCCATCGGCTAACGGTCAGAGTGCGGCGCGCGCTTTTCTAAAACGGCTGACGGAGAGAGAAAAAGAACGCGATAAAGGCCCCACCCCATCAGCGTTCATACGACAACTGAGGGCAATAACTGCTTGGGGTCGCCAGGCGCCTCAAAATCTCAGTCGCATACAGGTTCCAACCCTTATTGCCAACGGCGACAGCGACATCATGGTGCCCACTGTCAACTCGACTGAGCTGGCCAGCCGCATCCCCAACGCTCAACTGATCATTTATGAAGACGCCGGACATGGAGGAATTTTCCAGCATCACGCTGACTTCGTTCCCATGGCGATGACATTCCTGAGCACTTGAAAGCCCACAAACACTGGGGCAGCCACCAACCTCACCGCTCTCGGCTACTAAGAGTTGACCTATCATGAAAGCTTTTTATATCAACCAATACGGTAAGAGCAGTGGAAGTATCGGTGAGTTACCTGAACCAAAAGTCGGCGCCAACGACGTTCTCGTTCAAATACACGCTACAAGCATCAATCCTCTGGATTTGAAGATCAGAACAGGAGAATTCAAACAGATTCTCCCATACACCTTTCCTTTGATATTGGGAAATGATTTTGCCGGCGTTGTGGTTCACGTTGGATCAGATGTCCGCATGTTCAGACCTGGTGACGAAGTCTACGCACGGCCTGAGCAAGATCGAATTGGTACATTTGCCGAACTTATTTCGGTCAACCAGCACTCTTTAGCTCTGAAGCCGCGCAACGTCAGTATGGAGCAAGCGGCATCGTTGCCTTTAGTCGCGCTGACAGCATGGCAAGTTCTGGTTGAAACTGCCCAAGTTAAGAAAGGCCAAAAGGTGCTCATCCACGCAGGGTCAGGAGGCGTGGGTAGCTTTGCCATTCAGCTTGCCAAGCATCTCGGCGCTTTCGTTGCGACTACGACAAGCACGTCAAATGTTGAGTGGGTAAAAGCACTCGGGGCCGACATCGTTATTGACTACAAAAAACAGGATTTCGAGACTGTCCTCAACGACTATGACGTCGTCCTCAATGGCTTGGATTCGGCTGTTCTCAAAAAGTCGGTGAAGTGCCTCAAGCCGGGCGGTCTGCTCGTATCCATCTCCGGGCCACCTACGCCCGAGTTTGGCGATGCGCAAGGTTTGTCTTGGCCGGTCAAGCAGATCCTGCGCTTGCTTAGTTTCGGGATCCGAAAAGCATCACACGCAGTTGGGGTCAAATACTCATTCGTTTTTATGCGCGCCAACGGCGCACAACTGAAAGAAATTACGTCTTTGGTTGAGTCGGGCGCCATCACACCGGTTATCGACAAAGTCTACCCGTTCGCGTCTATCGCTGACGCACTTACATATGTCGAACAGGGAAGATCCAAAGGGAAAGTAGTGATTACCGTAGCGTAACTCGTGTTTGGTGAGGAGCCAGAAATGGGCCGCAGAAACGTCGAAACATCGGCTTCAGTCGTGGGATCGCCAGATGAAAATCTACCTTCGGAAGGACGCGCCACTCGAGATAGGCTCGCAGAAATTGTAGTAAGCGGTCTTTCCGCTGAAGCCCCTGTCTTGTCTGGCGAAGATGCCAAAGTGCTAAGGCAAACGGCAAATGCTGTTGAGAAACGCTTGAGGGAGTTGAGCGGAGAGATTGCGAGCGCACCGTTTGTACAAAATGGAGACACTCGAAAAAAGCCTGAATCCAATACCGTCAACAATCCTGCCAACATTGTTTGGCGTGGTTTGATGCTCGATCCGTGACAGCACAGTTTTCCCAGGTGGCAGCAGCCGCTGCGTTCGTTGGCTCAATTAAATCAACATCCCACGCGGAGACAGCTATGAACTACAAAGCGTTCGGCAATACCGGACTGCGTGTTTCAGAACTCGCACTCGGCACAGGCAACTTCGGCACTGGCTGGGGCTACGGCGCAGATCCCGACTCCAGTGCGGAGATCTTTAACGCCTACGCAGAGGCCGGTGGCAACTTCGTCGATACAGCGGATATCTATCAATTCGGTCAGTCTGAGGAGTTGCTCGGAACTCTGCTTGAAGGACGACGAGACGATTTCGTGCTGGCCACGAAATTCACCAACGGTGCTGCAGCCAACGCGAATAGGCTTGCTACAGGTAACAGCCGTCGTGCCTTGGTGACCTCGGTAGAAGCGAGTCTAAGACGTCTTAAAACCGACCGGATCGACATTTACTGGGCACATCACCCAGATGGTGTAACTCCGGTGGAAGAAATCGTCAGAGGTTTCGAAGATTTGGCTCGCTCAGGGAAAATTCTGTACGCCGGTCTATCTAACTTTCCAGCGTGGCGACTTTCCCGAGCGGTCACATTAGCCGAGCTCACCCATGCGCTACCTATTGCAGCGGCTCAATTCGAACACAGCCTCGTACACCGTGAGCCTGAAGCTGACCTTTTCCAGGCCTCTTATGCTCTGGGCCTTGGGATCGTGACGTGGTCTCCCTTAGGGGGTGGCATGCTGACCGGCAAATATCGACAAGGTGAAAAAGGTCGTGCCGAAGGTTTCGGTGGCAAAGTATTTCAAGCTGAAAATTCCCCTCAGCGCAGCCTGATCTTGGATGCGGTTCTGGAAATTGCAGGTGAAATCGGCGCCAGTGCTGGCCAAGTTGCCATTGCGTGGGCTAGCACACACGGGTCTATTCCAATCATCGGGCCGCGCTCCAAGCAGCAACTTACCGACAACCTGGGTGCGTTGTCCGTAAACCTCACACATGAACAGCTTTGCAAGCTGGATGCGGTAAGCAGTGTGATTCCTGGTGAGCCTTTGAGGCTATCAGGGTATGAAGCGGATAAGTCTCACGCACGGATCGTTGCTTAGGGTAATGGAAACGTAAACGGAGGCACGGTAAGGCCTCCGTATTTTGGTCTATCCGTAACCGTCCGGCCAAGTCATCTACTCAACCCCGCAAAGCCCAGACATGGCGTGTACTTAAATTGAGTGGACACCGCTTCGGGCCCATTAAGGGTTTCTTTGATGCAGCCTCAAGCTGTTGTGCTGACGATTGAACCGGTGGATGCATTACCTTCGGCAGTGACTGCCTGCAATAGTGCCGAAGTCACGGTCTGCAATGCGGCTGAGGTACCTGCAATCTGCATTTGAGCAGCCGCCACAGCCACTTCCTTAGCCTCTGCACTCTGGCTGCTAGCCTGTGCTTTCTGCAAAGCTTGCTGCTGCGCTTGAAGTAGCTTTTGCAACTGCTCAATCTGTTTCTTCAACTGTTTGACAGTTTCGGATTCCGGCTTGAGTGATGTGGCCTGACCGCCACCTGCAGTGCTGGCACCTTTAGCGTTGGCGGGCAAGCTGACAGTCGTGCCACTGGTGCTATCGGTCGTGGTAGCGTCCGCCGGGGTCGCAGTGCTTGGGCTGGTTGGTACGGAGGATGAATTGCTAGCATTGATAAGCATGCGAAAATCCTGTGACATTAGAGTACCGGCTGTATCGGCCTGTACTTGGACTTCTTTAGATGTTGGTGACCGTCTGGGGAGCGCGCCTTGCGTAGCTAAACGGGCGCCTACTTATGCGGTAGCAACGCCGTAATCTCACTCGCCCTATCCCGAGCTTTTCAGGTTATGGTCTCGAGCGAAGACCGGAACACTGACCAAATTCGATTTTCGTTTGACGCCTTAAATCAAAACCCGGAGCTAATGCTCGAGGGTGATCAACATCTCAGGGCGCTAACTATCAACGCGACCTCGGGTTTGCAAATCTGCCGATGGCTACTACGCGAGAGTTGCGAAGACAGTTAGACGTGCTCCAGATTTCTCAGTCCATCACAGGGTACAAAAACCCAACCTTCAGAAGGATCGATGGTTGGCGTTGGATGCTCGAGTAGATCTGGTTGATTCTCAAATGACCACGCTATCAGCGCACATGTTAGCGCGTCCTCCAGATCCAAATGATGAAACTCAGGGCGAGCCTTGAGCTTTTCAATTGGGACACTGTCACCACAACCTTCGTAGAAAGGCCGGCGCATCGCACCAATGCAAGCTGATCGCTTGCATGCGGAAGGGTAAGCCTCAATGGCCTGAATGTGGCGGCCATCTGTCCAAAGTCCGCACCTCTCGAGATCTGGCGCAAAGCGGGCTAGGAAATGAATTCCCTTTGTGGCCTGACTTCCAATCATGTCCTTAATAGGAGACAACGGCGATAACCCTCTTTCAAAAAGAAACCGCTCTGTTTCTCTGTGCAGATAGGGGTTGGTTGATGAAGAAAGAATCTGGCCGGCGGCTAACCTGGAAACAATCAGGTCAGTAAATGCCTTGGAGAATCCAAGCGGCGTATCAATCGCGAACAGCAACCTGAACGAATTTTCATGATCGATTTTCACGTGGCACAATTCAAGGATCTTGGTGGCCAGAATTTCGGAGCTAGTTGCCTCATTGAGGGTGATGCGCAAATTCCCCCGCCAAGGAATACCGACCAGTTTTCTGGCTGAGTCCAGAATTACCAGGGCATCCCTGCTGGCTGGATTCTTTTCGCAATTCCAGCCCCCCACATCCCATCCGACGTAGTACGTTTGCCTGTCTTTCAACATATGCACTCACGTTAAAAATCTTTGGACATCCCTCGCTAAGTTGCTAGGTCTAATTGCACTTAACCGTCCACAGCTCACTGATTTGTGTTGTATATCTCTGGCTGCGCATCTCGCTTTTCATGGCCCACTCCGGGTCGGTGGGCACGCTTGCAGGCCGCAATGTTCCTTTTCCCCAGCGCTGGTTGATGTCATCCAAAACCTCCATGACCTTTGACGTGGCCAAGGGCTGTACTTCACTGAACAAGTCGTCAGTGAATTCGTTGGACTTGCGTAAATCCAACAGATGCACCTCTGCCTTACTGAACCTTATTCCCGGCCTGAAAATCCGCCCCACAGCCTCTGTCGCGTAGCGAATCAACAGCCTGACGTCGTTGGTGGGATAAGGGAGATCAACAGTCGCGCCATTGGAATATTTAACCTCATTAGGGTTAAAGAATCCGGTTCTGATGTTCACTCTCATCGTCTTGCATAGCGAATCCTGAAGCCTGAGCTTCTCCGCCGCGCGCTGAACGTAGGTCGCAACAGCTTCCTTTATCGGCTCAACTTCCGTCAGCCGCGCTCCGAAGCTCCGGCTGCAACAGATTTCGTGCTTTGCGGCGTCTGCCTCCGAGGAGTCGAGACAAGAAACTCCGCCAAGTTCACGAGCGGTTTTTTCCAGCACAACGCTGAATTTTTTCCTGAGCAGCCTCGGGTCAGCTTTTGAAAGGTCGAGTGCCGTGTGGATTCCCATTTCCTCAAGTTGAGTACGAAGCTTTCTGCCTACGCCCCAGACCTCGCCCACTGGACTCTTGCGCAACACCCATTGTAGTGTCTTGGGGTCGCAGAGATTGACGACGCCTTTTGTCCTCTCCATGTACTGCTTGGCAACGTGGTTAGCCAGTTTGGCCAGCGTTCTGGTGGGGGCGATGCCAACTCCCACAGGAATGCCGGTACCCTGCCCTACGGCTTTCTGAATTTTCATTCCTAGCTCAGATAAATCTCCAGGCATCCCCGTGAGGTCGGCGAACGCTTCGTCAATGCTGTAGATCTCAAGCCTGGGCACCATAGACTCAATGATGGTCATAACACGCTCACTGAGGTCGCCGTACAACGTGTAGTTGCTGCTGAACGTCGCGATGCCGGCTTCATCGAGATAGTCTTTGATTTGGAAGTAAGGCGCGCCCATTTTGACAAAGGGCTTAGCGTCATAGGAACGGGCGATCACACAACCGTCATTATA
>NZ_JARPMK010000003.1:0-8347 GCF_030263855.1 Pseudomonas sp. ChxA | reverse complement strand
ATCTGAGGGGTGGAAATCGTTAGTAAATCCTGTACAGTCCGCGCCACCTTGTGAACCCCTCTGGAGCAGCGGTTTCCAGGCTTCATAAGGCAATTCATTGGAAGTGGTTTAAGGCAGCGGCATGAGGCTGGTATTCGCAACAAAAGACCTAGCATTAGCAGGTCGATCCTTTGAAGGTTTTCCTTTACTGATTGGGTCAGAGGGATGGCCAGTCGAGCCAGCTCAATCCTTCCTTTGGCACACCCTCATCGAGTCAGGCGAGGCTCTAAGTGATTTGACTTGGGAAGCCTATGGACGACGTCTGTACGATTACTTTGCCTTCCTGGAAGCCAATGGATTGGCATGGGATGAGGAAGTCCCAGCCCATGGTCTGAGCGTTCTGTCGAGGTACAGGGATTGGTCGAGCGGAGAATTAGCACTCGATCCCGGCACGGTGAACAATCGCCTAGCCTTGATCGTTAGGTTCTACCGATGGGCTAAGCAGCGGAACCTGATAACAGTTCTGCCATTTGGTGAAAAAAGGGTAAGAGCGGGGCAACATACCGGTCTTCTCAGTCATATTGCTCGACCTGACGCAGAGAGCACGAAAGTTTCGGTGATGGTTCGCGACCGAAAGCGCTTGACCAAATTCCTGACAAAGGATCAGGTCAAGGTATGCCTTGGCCTGGATACCGATCCAAGCCACCAGATACTGTTCCACCTCATGGTGCGTACCGGCCTTCGCTCCTGTGAGGCAAGGTCTTTTCCACTGAAATATGTATTCAACCCTAGGTTGAAGAAGGGACTGCGCCCAGGGCAAATGATTAGCGTTGCTCTTGATCCTTCAGACATGCATATCAAGTATGACCGGCCTAGAACTATTGACGTGCCATGGTCGCTGATGGAGAGCATGTGGTCTTATTCCCTTCATCAGCGGGAGGTTCGTAAGTCCAATGGTGATGGAAGTGTTACCGCGCTGCTGTTGACTAATGAAGGCAGGCACTATTCAAAAGACTCCGTAGTGGACGTTATGAAGTCCTATGAACGAAAGTGTGGCTTCTATGTTCGGGCCCATATGCTACGTCATACCTATGGGACTTACACTTTGCTTGCTCTTCGAAAAAGCAAAGAGTTTGAGGGTGAGCCGCTGTTGTATGTCAGGGACAGGTTAGGGCATTCAGATGTTCAAACAACAATGATTTACTTGCATCTTATCAACCAGCTTGAGGCTCAATCCGTTCTTGCGCATGAGGACGAAATTGACATGATGTTCATGGCGGATTCCACTAAGCGCACCTGAGGTAGTTACGTTGGCTCGGCAAAAAAACTATAAGGCGGCCTTGCAATCCGTCACTAAAGGATTCGAGTCTGTCGAAGACAGCATCAAGATTGATTTGCCGAGAAACCCTCGAAATCATAGGCAGCTCGACCATACTCAATACTTAGGCTTTGGCTTCGACGCTTGGGCAATTCAAAGTATTCATGTGATCAGGGCCTTGCTGCAAGGAGGTAACTTTTCCGTGTCCACGTTGATTGGTTACTCTGTGAATGGATTGAGGTTTTTCCTTGATTTCGTGGGAGGCGGAGCAATAAATTCTCCACCGACAACACCAAATGGCCTGACAAAACGCCACATGGAGCGTTTTATCTCTTGGCTAAAGCTAAAATATCCAAACGGTTCAACTGCCAAGAACTACTACACCAGCTTTAAGTCATTGGTCATTGTGCTAGCTGATTATGGGTTCATTGAAGCTGATACTGATGGTCTCTTGCCTCCCAATCCATTTCCTAATAATTCTCAAAGCACCAAGGACGCAGACCCGCTTTCCATGGGAGAAATGGAGAGGCTACTTGGGGCGTTGAAGTCTGACCTAATTGCTATCCATAAGGGCACATTTCTCGGTAACGGAGCTGAGGCAATGTCGGTAATGCTACTAATCACAGCGGCAAGATCCGGTATTAACACTACGCCACTTTTAGAGATGACTAGAGACGCACTCAAGCCTCATCCGTTTGTGCCAAATTTAAGATTGTTAAATACTATCAAGCGCAGGGGGAGAGGTGCGCAGAGCAAGACGATACGGCAAACTAATTTGGTTGATGAGTTCAGCACTATCCCGCTCGATGGTGTTGCAGTCTTGAATAAAGCCCTCGAAATAAGTAAGCCTCTTGTGGCTCTTGCATCCGAAGAAATTCGTTCACATATTTGGTTGTACCGCTCAGGGCAACGAGGTGGCGAGAATAAAATTGTTTACCTTAAACCTGGCGCTTTATATGTTTCGACTAAAAACATCTGTGAGCGTCATGCACTCCAGGACGATCAAGGTGAGCGCCTGCACGTAACGCTTAGTCGGCTGCGAAAGACTATGGAGAGCCGTTTGTGGAAGCTGAGCGGTGGTGACATCCTGGAAGTTTCCTCCGTCATGGGCCATAGCCCCGCTGTCGCAGATAACCACTATCTGAAAATTAACGATGAGATCAAGGTCGAAGGCGCAACCTTTGTTGGGGAGGCCTTTCCGGACAAGCTACGTGGTATTAACGTCACCCCAACCCCACCAGGCGGCTGCAAGGATAGCTTGTACGGAAGCCGGGCCCCCAAGGATGGCGTAAATCATTGCTCTGAGTTCATTCACTGCCTAGGTTGCCCTAGCTATGCAATTGTGGGAACGGTGGAGGATTTATATCGATTATTCAGCTATCAGCAATTTCTGTATGCGGAAATTGAATATTTCATTACTGATGAGTGGGAGGAATGGCGTAAACGTCAGCTTGATTATATTCGGTTGATCAATGAGTTCACCTCCCGAAAATTTGACGCTGTGTTGGTAACTGAAGCCAGGGCCAAAGCTGAATATTCTCCGCACCTATTTTGGGCAAAAAAGATTGAATTTATTAAAAAGAAACGGAGCGGCTTGATTTGAATATCAGAAGCTCTAATGCCACATTGAAAGCATATGATGTTCTTATCGCACAGCCGGTTACAGCGAATGGCTTGAGCCCAGAAGAACGCGACGCTATTGTGATCAGTGCAATTATCAATGAGAAGGGCGAGACATTAGTCCTTAGCCGATTTGGTGACGCGCAGTGGGATTTACGTCCTTTTTTTGATCAGGCCAATGTTGCCGAGTCTTATAAAATCATCACCTGGGACATGAGTATGCCTCGGGCGCTTATAGATGACTGCAAAGCGGTTGCTTACGCATGGTTTAAAAGAGGTCTTCCCCGCTCCAAGCCCCCAATCGCACGCGGCATCACTACTTTCGCTACCGGAAGTGTTATGCCTTTTGTTCGTTGGTTGAACAATTTTGGTGTTTCAAGGTTTTCGGATGTCCGCCCTCTCCATATCAGTAACTATGTACACCATTGCAAAGAGGAATTGAAATTAAGGCCGCTTCCTCTGTATGGACGCTTACGGATTATTGATTTTTTATGGGTATTTTCCGCCGATACGATATTTCCTCTACAGAGTTATCCGTGGGGCGTAGCGTCGTTATGGCGGGTCTGTGGAATTGGTAAAATCAACGGCGCTGACGCTGCCGGTAAGAATGTAGGGCGGACAGATATTATTCCTCCTGGCGAACAATCCAAAATTTTCAATTATTGCGAAGAGATTGTTTCGCAGGCCAAAGGTGAATTGGCTGTCAGCGGCATTGGTTACCATCCCAGCGATGATCGAATATCCATTCGTGTCAGGGATGCTGTGCTGTATATAGTCTCAATTACTAGCGGTATGCGTAATGACGAAGCCATTGGGATTGAGGTTGGTGCCTGGCGCAAAGAGTTAAAAAATGGGGTGTTATTTTGCTGGGTTTCGACAATAGAACATAAAACTGGCAAGGGGCGCGTAGAATATCTTGTGCCAGAGTTAACTTTGGATGCGCTAGATCTTTTGGCAAAATACTCAGTGACTATCAGGAAGGAACTTGAGCAAGAGATTAGGCAACTTGCAAAAACTACAGATCCTATCAATCCCGCTGAGCATCTTTTAAGGTTGGAAAAAGCTCGGAAAGACTCGAAGAAGCTATTTCTGGGGCGGCACGCCAAGGGGGGTAAGCTCAAAGTGAGACATGTTGAGGCGCTCAGTGGTCAGGGTTCTAACGAAGCATTTGATCGAATCGCTAAAGCCGCTGGAAGCGACTGGCCACTGAGAACACACCAGTGCAGACGCACATATGCAAGGTGCTTCGTAGAGTCTCGTATGGGGCGTACTTCCCTGATCTGGCTTAAATGGCAGTTCAAACACAGCAGTATGAGCATGACCCAGCTTTATGCGTCCAATCCGCAGCAAGATCTGACACTTTTCGATGAGATCTTGCAGCAGATGACCGAGTTTAAAATTGACCTGATCGAATCATGGCTCGACGATCAGCCATTGGCCGGCGGGGCGGGTGAAAAGATTGTGGAGTTGAGGGCAATTCCAATCAAGGATAGAGCCGCTTTGCTTGCCCAGACTGCCCCTCATGCCAATATTCGTGCGACAGGACATGGCTGGTGCATCGCCACAGAGCGTGGCTGCGGAGGTGCTGGACTTTATGAAGCTACACGGTGTCCGGGTTGCAAAAATTCGGTGATTGATGAGTTTTTCGCTGGCACCTGGCAGGATATTTACAGCCAACAGCAGGAGCTGATCAAAATCGAAGACGCTGGCCCTGCCGTAAGGCAGCGCGCAGAGCGCGATTTGCAGATTGCACTTGATGTCATCTCCAGCTTGGGTCTTTCTCCAGTAAACGACGATATGGACGAGGCTGGCAATGGCAACTAGGCCCACTGAAGGTCAGCCCTCGGGTCGTTCAAGGTCGAAGACCCTTGATGTCCTTGATAAGGTCATTGATGGTCTTGTCGCAGGTAACGAAAAGCTTTCCATTGCCTCGGTTGCCCGAGCAGCAGGTGTTACGCCTGGTCTCATTCATAACACCTACCCAGCGGTGGCAGAGAGGATTCGCACCCTCATGGGCAAGTCGGTGCGCGCCCAACGTGATTCGAAGCATCAGGCGCTGATGGATGAGAAGCAAAAAACCAGGGCACTTCGCGCCGAAAATGACCAATTGTTGGCCGAGCTTGCTCGAATAGCGTCTGTGAACCAACGCCTGCTTTTTGAATTGGCGGAGCTTAAAGCCGTCTCCAGCGGAAAGGTTGTTGTTCTGAGTCCTAAGCCCGGCAAATAGGTCTCTATTGGCATTTGATCGTCCAAAGCTGATCGAGTCGGGTCGTGTAGCTAAGGCTTGCCATCGCGGCCCCGCAGGGGATGACTACTACTGCCACTAATGCAAAAAGCCCAGTCTTGGACTGGGCTTCAGTGCTTGTAGCCTCTTCACATTTGTGGAGGCCAGTTATGGGATTCACCCTGGCATTCTTTGCACCAAGCGTAGAGTGCGTCATACACGATCAGTCCGTGCGCCAGCATCTCATGATCGTCGGAATAGCGCTGCGACAGCCCAAGGGATATTGCGTATAACCCCGCTGATTGCGGCGTCAGATCCAGGCGCGAAGTATCTGCGCCACGCACGATCTTGGCCAACTGCCGCAAGGCGGGCTCATTGAGCTGGTACTTCTTCATAAACGCGTCGAAGCTGCACAGCTCTCCCTCGTGAGTCAGTTCTACGCCGGGAATATCGTAGGGCGCTGCGTCTTTCTCCGCTGCAATCCGCAGCACATCGCCGCTAGGCACGTATAAAAACTCGGGCTGAGGATCGATAAAGCGAGCGATCAGCCAGGGACAGGCGATGCGGTCGATCTTGGGTCGTTCACGGGTAATCCACCTCATGGAACACCTCCTACCTAGCTCTATAGGCTGGGTGATCAGGCGGGCCCGGTGCCCGCCAAAGACTGTTATATGACTCGTGTTTTACCGCAACAGATGCACTGCCAAGCCGACGAGTGCGCAGGCCATCAGCACCTGGATTACGCCCCGTTTGAAGCGAAACAAGGCAACTGCCGCCGCAATGGCGATCAGTGCAGAGGGCCAGTCCAGATTACCGCTGAAGCCCTTCGGCCAAAGCACGTGATAGCCGAAGAAGCACGCCAGATTGAGGATCACTCCAACTACTGCCGCTGTAATGGCAGTTAGCGGTGCAGTGAACTTGAGTTCGTTGTGGGTCGACTCCACCAGCGGGCCACCGGCGAGGATGAACAGGAACGAGGGCAGGAAGGTGAACCATGTCACCAGGGAAGCTGCGACGGCTCCAGCCATAAACACCTGATCGGCACCGAACACCTGCAAGACATAGGCCCCGACAAAGCCTACGAAGGCCACCACCATGATCAGCGGCCCTGGCGTGGTTTCCCCCAAGGCCAGCCCGTCTATCATCTGTGTCGGGGTCAGCCAGCCGTAGTGACCGACCGCGCCCTGGTAGACATAAGGGAGCACCGCATAAGCCCCACCGAAGGTCAGTAATGCGGCTTTGGTGAAGAACCAGCCCATCTGGGTCAAGGTGCCTTCCCAGCCAAAAAGTGCGGTCAGGACGCCCATGGGCAAGGCCCACAACATTGCGCCGACGAAGGCCAGCAACACCAGCTTCGGCCAGCTGAAGCTGGCATGTTCAGGGGATGGGGTGTCGTCATCGATCAAGGCCGGGCCGAAGGACTTTTTGGCGGCGCTATGGCCCCCGGCTCTGAACTTCTCGGGTGCTAGGCGTCCGCCGACATAGCCGATCAAAGCGGCACCCAGAACGATTAACGGGAACGGAACATTGAATGCGAAGATGGCGGTGAATGAAGCTGCTGCTATCGCCCACAGCCAATTGTTCTTCAATGCCCGAGAGCCGATTCGATGGGCCGCCTGCACGACGATGGCGGTCACGGCAGGCTTGATGCCATAGAAGAGCCCAGCCACCACAGGCACTTCGCCGAAGGCGATGTACATCCACGACAAAGCGATCAGGATGAACAACGAAGGCAGCACAAACAGTACGCCAGCAATCACCCCACCCCAGGTTCGATGCATCAGCCAGCCGATATAGGTTGCCAACTGCTGAGCCTCTGGCCCAGGGAGCAACATGCAGTAGTTGAGGGCATGCAGGAATCTGCGCTCGGATATCCAGCGCCGCCGCTCTACCAATTCCTGGTGCATGATCGAGATCTGTCCCGCAGGCCCGCCGAAGCTGATGAATCCGAGCTTCAACCAGAACCAGAACGCCTCACGCAAACTGATCGGATCAGGTCTCGACAATTCTTCTTCAACCATGGGTGCGAAAACCTTATTCATTGGGTTGTTCCTCTTTCACAAACCCGGCGAGCAGGCCGTCGAAGATCGCGCTCGCGGCAGCCAGCAGATGGTCGTCGTGGGTAATGGTTTCGCGTAGACCGGCCAGCACGCGCTCGACACCGGCAGCCTCCACCGGCTGAATGCCTCCAACATCGAGGTAATGCACCAAGGCCGCGATACGGTTAAGGCCGGGCTCCTGAAGTTCAAAGCTGGCTTGTAAAGTTTCGAAGCTCACGCGATTGCCCACATGGCTGAAGGTTGCCTCATCGAAGTCAAAGCCCAGTGCATCCACCGGACAATCTTGTGGCGTGTTCAGCCAGAGGATCTGAGCCTGCGGGTCAATGAAGCGGCGAATCAGCCATGCACAGGCCAGCCGGTCGACCCAGGGACGCTTGCGTGTTGCCCAAACACGACTCTGATAATCATCAAGATTAAGTGGCGTGATTGGTTGATTGCGGCTGTGTGGCTCATCTGGAGACAGGGCTCTGCTGACCGCCGTCTCTAGCTCCTGCAAAGCCGAATCAAGCTGCTGTTTCGGCCTGCCTGGAAAGTAATCGATGCCGGTCAGCTGATCGTAGGCTTTACGCAGCTTGCGAATCTGCTTGGTGGTGGTAAGTGCATTCTCAGTCGTGAGTTGACCCCGGCATTCTTCGATCTCGGTGCGCAGTTTGCTGTAGTCCTCGCTACGGTCGAACAGCTCGATAAAGCGCTCACCATTAGGATCGACCACGGGCAGGATGTAAGCAGTTCCATTGATCGCCAGGATGTCGCGCTCGACAGCGGCGAGCGTTTCACGACAGGCGTCGGTGTCCGGCAACAGATAGGCACCATCGCGCAAAACCGCCGCACCTGATGCTTTCAGGGCACGCCACGCACGCATTCGTTCAGTGGCATTGGCCGTGGGAAGGCCAAGAATCAGAGAAAGCCAGGTTTTCATGTAGATACTGCTATTTATTTTGTAGGTGTCGCTACTCTGATCCTGTTCTCTTCAGCTGTAAAGCTGGTTTTAAAATCATGAGTTTTACGAATTTCTACCGGGCTAAGGTCGGGAAGCCATTCCTTGTTTCAGCTCGAAATGGCTAATTCAGCGAGAAAAATATTAGTAGTAAGAAATCTATATAAATCAAATAGTTAATGTCTTCTAACAGTTAGTATCATTCAGAT
>NZ_JARPMK010000002.1:0-1750787 GCF_030263855.1 Pseudomonas sp. ChxA | reverse complement strand
ATCCATTAAGTCAACCCCTAGACACCGATGTGTGAGGGTATCGCCAGGGAGAGGTAGAAATACCGGGTCTAACAGAAATGAATCGCATCCGCGGCGTGACCTAGGGCCAACGGGCTCATCGGCATTGGCTGCCCAGCTAACAGCAGATGTCGGCTCCTTAACAAGCCTCGACCAGAGCCGAACCTGCCACTACGTCATAGGTTTATGGCTGCAGGTAGTGAATCGTCCCAGCTTTTGAGACACACGATGCCACTTTTGGCTGGGAGTTCCAGGTAGTAGCAGGCCGGAATCGGCCAGATGCGGTCATTGCCCGGTGTCGATAGAATCCTTGGCTACATGACTCTGCTCTGACTTGGGCATCTGTATGCACTTCGATGAATTACTGGCACGGTCGGCCATGCTTGAGGACAGGCTTGTCGGCTTTTTCGCCCTGCCCTTGGTCAATGCCTCCAGTCGCCTGCAGGCAACCCAAGCTCTAGCTAGTCTAGGATTTGAGCACGCCCGGGGCCTGAAGCATCTGGTGGCAGCAGGGCTGTACACCTCTGCTGCAGCATTGCTGCGAGTACAGTACGAATCACTAGTTCGCGCACTGTGGGTGCTTTATGTAGCCAAGGATGGTCAGGCGGATTTAATGCTTGCTGAGCTCACACATGAGACGGCAAAGCAGGCAAGCAAAATCCCTATGCTCAGCCAAATGTTGGAAGAGATTGAGGTGAAAGCTCCGCACGCTCCGGTAGCACACCTAAAGGAGTTTAAGCATTACTCTTGGAGACCTTTGAGTTCCTACGTGCATGGAGGCATCCATGCAGTTAATCGTCACGGAAGGGGGTTTCCGCCAGAGCTGGTTTTAGCAGAGATCCAGCACTCGAATGGTCTGCTCGGAATCGCAGGCAATCTGCTTTTGATCCTTAGTGGTGTACCGCCGGAGACAGGGATGATGGCAGGCATCTACAAGGAGTTCCAAGACTGCTTCCCTGCTAATAACCCACCACACAAGCGTACGGCCGAACCGGCTCATTGACCGTTTGGAGTGGTCAGTTTTCGGCCAAGAGCAGACATTTCTGCGATGTTGAAGAGGCTCGCGCCCTGTTCAGTCTTAGGCCGTCAAGCCCCATGACATTTTTTATATTTCAGGCCAGAGCCACAGGGGCATCGATCATTTCTTCCTACCGCACCGAACATCTGCCCGATAGTAGGTTTCAACGCCTCATAGGCGAGTTGGGCAATGTAATTTGATTGATTTTCAACTTCCTGACGTTGCTCGCCAGTCAACCCGTCAAAATAAGGACCCAAACGTGTCATTTCAGCATCTGCGTCATCGTGCCGCCCGCATAGTGCCAGTATCACCGCATATTGGCTTCGTACCTGAACCAGCCTGTTCACCAGTCCAGCCGTATTTACAATCGGCAAAACGTGCTGCTCCATGACTTCTCTGGCGCCTTCATAGTCTTTCCTGGCGACAAATTCATCCGCCAAATCCTGGCCGACCCGCACCATAGACTCTGGCGCACCGGCCATGTTGTAGAACTTCATCGAATGAATACGGATGAATGGCGTTGGTTTTCCACGCGCTTGAAGGATTATTGCGTACAACTCTAGTGCGTCGGCGAGATGTTTGAGATGTTCATGAACATTTTCTGGGCGTTTTATAATTTTCCATAGCACATCCGCATTTTTACCCATCACATCTGCCGGACGAATACCGAACAGGTCGTAATATCCATCAGTGACCTTCCAGCACAGCGCTTCTGCCTCCTTATATCTCTTTAACTTCCATAGAGCTATGGCATGGTTATAGTCAAATATGCGTTCATGCTCAGCATCGGGCAACTTCGTGATGGCCTGCTCTACAAGCCGCTTAACCTCGTATGCGTTACCATTTTCTGCTGAGAATAATATCCGTTTCATTGCATATGCAATTTGTTCACGAAAATCAAACTTATACTCAATAAGAAGAGCTTCCATGGCCTCAAGTCGCTGGACGATTTTATCAGGACGGCCTTCTCGAAGCTCAGAGAAAACTAGTCCATCCAACGCCCAGAATTTATGAACAGGTTCCAGTGTATCTGAATTCGTTGCTCGCTCTAGACTTGCCAGTATGTCGACGTTAATACCCATCTCATAAAATAGCTCCTCGCCTGAAAGTGCGATGAGTGTCATGACATCGTTGAGTTTGATATAAACCTGGGTCAACAACGCGAATCTTGATGTGTCGCGAGTTTTGTGAAGGCTCACGACCAGCAGCTCTTTCAATGCCATAAGTGCGTTATTTGCCACCGCCGGATCCATAAGCTCCAAGTGCTGCAGCCCCAGTGCTCTGACGGCGTCATGTACCTTCAGCATCTGGTTCCCAAAAATCTCAACGGTGCCGGTGGCCCGCATTTTCTTAAGAATTGAGGCAGCGCCACCTGTGGATACATTTAGTGACTTGACCAGAAGCTCACAAACTTCTTCGCGACTCAACCCCACATCAGTCAGGCTGAACAATGCCAGCGAATCCTGAGTTAACTTATCAAACCCCTGATAAATACGGGTAAGGATGACTTCCTGCGCAGTCTCGACACTGTTTTCCTGCTGCTGAAGTTCAGCGCACAGCACATCGACATTGCCTCCGTATTCTGTGACCGCTATTTTTGCAGCGCTCTGAACATACAGCGGCAGTCCACCGGTATAAGTCCGCAGTTGCTCGTAGCCTTGAGCGGTGGCATAGCCACCGAGATCGTCTACTGCTGCGGCCACCGTATCAATATCCCACCCCAAAAGTGCCTCACGCTGCAGTCCAGTAACAGCTTCCAGCTCGCGGACGTTGTCATGGGGCTGGCACAGCAGGACGAAACGAATGCATTTGGTTGCATTCAGTGTATCGCGCAGATTTTCTACAGGAACACGATGCGCATTATCTAAAATCAGCAGCAGGGTGGCTCCTTGCTGATCCAGAAATGTGTCGAATGTTCTGAGTGCCTCGTAACCACTGGCGCCCGGCAGCAGGATTTTCGCAGACCATCCCGATCCGGTGTTGCAAATTTCGCTGCCAACTCACGAACCAGTGTGCTCGCCAGAGCAGGGCCCGGAAGGTCGCCGGTGTCATGGTCGGCACACGGCTGAGAGCAGTGTAGAGCTGCCTGCGCTGCCCACGCTGTCTTGCCTGCACCGGATAATCCGCAAATGATACGTACACGCTCGTCGGATGCGAGAGATGGCTCCAGTTTTTGTGGCCTGTAAAACGCTGGAGGTGCGGGGAAATCCTGTAGTTGAACGATGAGTTGCTCAAATAGCGCAGGTAGGTCTTTGGCGTGAAACGCATGCTGTTTGTTCGGGGCACTACCCGTGGCTGCAAGCTGCGCCAGTCCGGCTAGCTTCCATATCAGGGAATCCGGGGACAACAATGAAAAATTCAGCTTCTCCGCTTGGGCGATACACCATGCCGCTGCATCAGTTAGCGACTCCCAGGCGGGCGGAAGTGCCGGGTGGCGTTCAGAAGTAGATTGGGGCCAAACGAAAAGAACGTCGGGGGGAGTTTTTTATCGTTGATAGTCTGCTGGAACTGAACGCTCGGTGCTTGGTTCGCGACGATAACAAAGGCAGCCTCGCCTTTGCGCATCCCCTCAGCATGCTCATTTCGCAGGTTTTCAAAACGCTCTAGGGCGCTTGAAATATCGCTGGGAATGATTGGTTTTGAACGGGTCTTAACCTGCACATAGATTCGTCCCTGATCGGTAACAAGCTCAATATCCTCATCAAGCTCAACCATCACCACATCGACGGCGGCCGCCTGCGCTAATAGCAAGCAACCAACGGTATACAGGTGCTGATATAAGAATCCTCTGTGTACCGCTTCGATGCGTATCAGTTGAGTAACATCTAGCACATCTGGAGTGCTTTTTCATCGCCTCCCTGCATTTTTTTGATCTCTCGTAATTGCTAAATAGAATAAATTCGAATTAACACTACAACTCATGGAGTCGCCAGCGTACCCGAGCCCCTAGCTTCCGACCAGTCACGGTCTGCCCAGCCACGGCTCAATGATCGCGGTAATTCGCGGGTACTGACTGTCCGAGTTGCAGCTCGCAGATGTCTGCTCCTGGCCGACAGCGGCTATCACCAGAGTCCACTATCGGCCATTTTGCGCACGCAGCGCTCTTACTTACATGCCATCAGTTCGCTTTTTATCCTTCAAGTAATCTGCGTACATGTCAGCAAGCTCAGCCTCTCGGTCGCGATCCTGATCTGTCTCAATCTTGGTTACTGCTACCCAGCCCTCTTCGAATAGCCACTCGCCAGGGCGCCGCACCAACGTAACTTCAACGTCCAGATAAAATTCACAACCAGCGTATGGACGATCTTGATCCTGCTCACCCGAGTAAGTAAACGAAACCTCCAGTACCAGTAGGCCTTTGGTTTCATCATACGACGAAGATGTCACCTCAAAATCTTCACACGAATAGTCGTAGGCATTGGTGTCTGCCGCTTCGCCCGATAGCAGGTTATCAATCTCCTCGCAAAATCGCTCGTACACTGGGCTCCCGTAAATAGCATCGGCAGGATCCGACGAACCTAGGGATGGTCTGAAGTAGTTGTGTATTTCTGGCTGACTTCAGCCCCTGCCGATTTTAAAAGCGGCAAATCGATCAAAAACGCTCAGATCACCCGCTTATTTCTGTGTTTTTAGCCGCCGCGAGCACCTCGCGGCAGCCATTTCCACATTACAGGCGCACCTCTCCTGCATTCGCCAGTAAATGTCGGCGCGCCATCCACAGGTTCGACAGCGCGAACAGCGTCATCAGTTGCGCCGTGTTCTTCGCCAGACCACGGAAGCGCACCTTCACATAACCGAACTGGCGCTTGATCACCCGGAACGGATGCTCGACCTTGGCTCGTACCTGAGCCTTGGCCTTCTCAATCTTGCGCTTGGCTTTGTACAAAGCACTGCGCTTATCAAGCTTCTTGTAAGTACTACGGCGGGCGGCGATCTGCCAGATGACCCCCGGCCTTCATGTTCAGGGCGTTTCTCGACGCCGGTGTAACCCGCGTCGGCACCGACCATGTTCTCATCGCCGTGCAGCAGCTTATCGACCTGGGTGACATCGGCCACGTTGGCCGCCGTGCCCACCACGCTGTGCACCAAGCCCGACTCATCATCGACACCGATGTGCGCCTTCATGCCGAAGTGGTGAGTCGGCCGCGGGAACTGCCCCGCAGCCGCTCGCAGAACCGTACGTGACACTCTCGCGTCATACGGCTCCCGTTATCCAACCTTGCTGCCCGGTCACTCGCCAGTGATGAAACGGCCGGGGTACCACAGTCCGCATCTTGTCCAGCCATTGGCTAATGCGCCGCTTGCGCCTATGAAGAGCCTTGTATTTTCGTCGGGCCCAGCGTTCAAGCGCGCGGTCAATGTGCTGGAAGATGCCAAGCATGGCTGTCCGATAGAACGAGCCATAGTATTGCGACCACCCCTGTATCACTGGATTGTAGAGCCGAGCCACGTCGACCAGCGTCACGTGGGTTTGGCGATTGAGTCGCCACCTGCGTACCGCTTGCCGCATCCGCTTTAAGGCATCCGCACTCGCTCCCGGAAGGAAGCTCGTGAAGAGCTGGTCTTGTTTGCTGAGCGCCTTCCTCGGCCTAAAGGTGAAGCCGAGGAAGGTAAAGCTCACATGCGGATAACCTGCGCGACGGTTACTGTCCTTGCAGTACACGACCTTCGATTTCTCGGGGTGCATCGTCAAGCCACAGGCAGCCAGCCGTGAAGCAATGGAGCGCATCACGTACTCCGCTTGCTTTCGACTGCGGCAGTGCACCACCGCATCATCGGCGTAGCGGGCAAACGGGCAGTTGGGGCTGGTACGTTGCATCCAGGTGTCGAAGGCATAGTGCATGAACAGATTCATCAGGAGGGGACTGATCACTCCACCTTGCGGGGTGCCGCGTTCGCGTCGGACGCGCATACCGTGATCCGTTTCGAACGGCGCAACCAGCCACCGCTCGATGTACAGAAGTATCCAGTCCTCCTTGATGTGCAGGCGCACCGCCTTCATCAGCAACCCATGATTGATCTGATCGAAGGCTGCCTTGATATCAAACTCCACCACCCAGTCGTATCGCCAGCAGCGCTCACGCGTGATCGCCACCGCCTGCTTCGCTGATCGTCCCGGCCGGTACCCATCGGAGTCCGAGTGGAAGATCGAGTCCAGCTCCGGCTCGATGAGAAGCTTGACCACGGTTTGCGCGACACGATCACCAACCGTGGGCACTCCCAGCTTGCGCGTGCCTCCCGATGCCTTGGGAATTTCTACTTGCTTGACCGGAGGCGGGAGTGCAGACCCGACGACATCCGATTCCACAGCTTGTAGAGATTCTTAGACAGATCCCGCTCGAAATCGGCGATGGTTTCATCGTCGATGCCGGCAGCACCGCGGTTGGCCCTGACCTGCTGGTAGGCGTCCCATACCGTGCGTTTCGCTATGTCATAAGGTTTCGCCGAGCTCACGCCACTCATCCCCGGAGGTTGGCAACGCTCGTCGGCCGGATAACGCCGCCCCTTCGCTCCACCTCCATTACAGAGGCTTCATCGCTACTACGGGAGGCTCCGCCCCTCGTTCCAGCATCGGTATTCTTCCTCATGGTGTTGGCCATTTGTCATTTTCCTTCGCATCTGGAACAAGGTTCTCACGTTCCGTACCAAAGCCTGTATGAAGATCATGCCGCCTATACACCGGCTGCCATCGGGTCCGTAAGCAGGTAACGCCCGACTTGTCCTGAAGCCAGTACTCCACCTCAGTTTCGGCAGCACCTTGGGCATAACGATGCGTCATCGGACGGTTTGCTTTCGCTCATCTTCTCCATACTCACCTGCCATCCTCAGGGATGACTTTCCTCGGTCGCTCACCACCACACCTTTTGGATGCCGCAGCACCGGGTGGTTTGAAGTCCGCTCCTGCAAGCCGACTTCGGAAGGCCTACTTCCATCTTCGGCACAGCAGCACAGGTCATCTGACCTGTGTTCGTGACACACAGTACTGGTTACCCTTCTTGGTCTGATGCATTTCCGGGTCGCGCTTACCGTCCTTGTTCTTGGTCGAACTCGGCGCATTGATCAGCGTGGCATCGACGATCGTGCCTTGGCGCAGCGACAGCCCTCGGTCGCCCAGATAGCCATTGATGACAGCCAAGATGCCGGCGGCTAGTTCGTGCTTCTCCAGCAAACGACGGAAGTTGAGGATGGTGGTTTCATCGGGGATACGCTCCAAGCTCAGCCCCGCGAACTGGCGCAGGATGGTGGTCTCGTACAGCGCCTCTTCCATCGCTGGATCGCTGTAACCGAACCAGTTTTGCATCAGGTGCACGCGCAGCATCGCCATCAGCGGATAGGCCGGACGACCGCCTTCACCCTTGGGATAATGCGGCTCGATCAAGGCAATCAAACCCTTCCACGGCACCACCCGATCCATCTCGATCAGGAACAACTCTTTGCGGGTTTGTTTGCGCTTACCGGCGTACTCGGCGTCGGCGAAGGTCATCTGCTTCATCGGGAAACTGGGTGGGTGGAATCCGGGTATTTTGCCAAAATCTGGAAGTCTTCTTCAGAGTTTCCCTAGCATTAAGCTGGGCGCGACAACAGACGTCTAGTTGGGCGGCACCTGAAGGTTTCGACCAGCCACATAACGGCCTAGGTCAATCGACGGGCAAGAATAGAATGTCTCCTATAGTCCGCTAGTGTGCGCTCTCTTGCTTGGATGGCATTACGTTCTGGCCCAACGTTACTGTAGCGAATCCGCAGCAGTATCAATCAAAGCCTCCTGTATCCCGCGTGAAGAAAGACGCTACGTTGCGCCCGTTCTTCCACGGCTTCGCTTGCCGCCCCGCTACGGCAGATTCGAAGTATTCATCGAAATGTCATCCTTTAGAAGCAGTGCGGTAACAAGGAATTTCTACCCTTTGCATCGCGAACCGCAATTGTGCGGCCAGCAATATTGCGAAAGGTGATCAAATGACGCCCCATCCGATACAGGACGCCGTGCTGCGGGTCGACCGGTTGAGCGTCGTCTATCCAGGCGGCGTGACAGCCCTACGCGATACCTCGATTGCATTTCGGCGTGGTGAGTTCACCGTGCTGCTTGGTCTCTCGGGCGCAGGCAAGTCGACCTTGCTCCGTAGTCTCAATCGACTCGTCACGCCCACTGGCGGCAGTGTCACCAGCGAACTCGGTGAACTCGGCAGCGGCTCGGCCTTGCGTCAGCATCGTCGGCGTACCGCCATGATCTTCAGCACCACCAGCTAATCGAACGTCAAAGCGCACTGGCTAATGTGCTTACCGGTCGGCTGGCCTTCACAACACGCTCCGCTCGCTGTTTCCTCTGCCGCGTGCCGATCAGGAGATTGCGCTCAGTTGCCTCGCTCGGGTCGGTCTGGCAGACAAGGCGCTAAGCCGGGTGGACAAACTGTCCGGTGGCCAGCAGCAGCGGGTAGGCATCGCGCGTGCGCTAGCGCAACAGCCGGCGATCATTCTGGCCGATGAGCCGGTAGCCAGTCTCGACCCGGCCACTTCGGTCCGTGTTCTCGGATTGCTGCGCGACATCTGCAAGGAAGACGGCATCACCGCCATCGTTTCGCTGCATCAACTCGAATATGCCCGCCGCTTCGCCGATCGCGTCGTCGGGCTGGCCGATTCTCAGATTGTTTTCGATGCCGCGCCCTCGGAACTCACCGATGCGCAGCTTGAGCGCATCTATGCAGGCCGCTCTACGACTCAGCCAGCGAATGCTCCGGCTGAACCACCTGTCATGCTCGAACCTTCACTGGAGATGTCCCGATGAAACGCTTATCCGCGCTCTTATTGACTTGCTTGCTGTCCGCTGTTTCAAGTTTGTCCGCCCTAGCGGCCGATGCCGATCCGGATGTGCTAAAGGTTGCCCTGCTGCCGGACGAAAACGCCTCCGAGCTGATCAAGCGTAACCAGCCGCTGAAGGATTATCTGGAAGAGCATCTGGACAAGAAGGTGCAGCTGATCGTAACCACCGACTATTCCTCGATGATTGAGGCGATGCGCTTTGGCCGTATCGACCTGGCGTATTTCGGTCCGCTGTCCTACGTCATGGCCAAAAGCAAAAGCGACATCGAGCCCTTCGCTGCCATGGTCATCGACGGCAAGCCGACCTATCGCTCGGTGATTATCGCCAATGTGGCGTCAGGCGTGAATGAGTATGCCGACCTTAAGGGCAAGAAGATGGCCTATGGTGACCGGGCATCGACGTCCAGCCATTTGATTCCCAAAACCGTGCTTCTTGAGACGGCCGATTTGACGGGTGGGCAGGACTACGAACAACATTTTGTGGGCACGCATGACGCCGTTGCCGTCAACGTGGCGAACGGCAACGCCGATGCGGGTGGGCTGTCGGAGGTAATTTTCAATCACGTAGCCGAACGTGGCCTAATCGATCCGAGCAAGGTGAAAGTACTTGGTTACAGCGGCGAATACCCCAGTACCCCTGGGCGATGCGCTCGAACCTGAGCCCCGAGCTGAAAACCAAGGTGCGGGATGTATTCGTCGGTATCGACGATCCCGAAGTGCTGCGCAACTTCAAGGCCGAGGCCTTCGCGCCAATCACCGACGCCGACTACGATGTGATCCGCAACATGGGATCGCTGCTCGGCCTCGACTTCGCCACGATGTGAGCACCGATATGTCTACTCATTACGACGTGCAGGCGCTGCCTGCAGAGCAACGCGAGCACATCCTTCGAGGCTTCGGCCTCGGTTGGTGGCGCCAGCTGGGGCAGGTGGCGATTGTATTCGGAGTGGTGCTGTTGGCCTGCTGGTACGTGGGGCTGCTCGATGCCACCACGCTGCTGAACGGGCTGCCCTCCATCGCGACCCTGGCAGGCGAGGCCATGCCGCCAGACTTTTCGGGCTATCGAAGCTGGATTCGCCCCTTGATCGACACCTTGGCGATGAGCATCGCCGGTACGGCCATCGCAGTGGTGTTCTCGCTGGTGGTGGCCTTCGTTGCAGCGCGCAATACGGCGCCGCACCCCCTTGTGTTCGGTGTTGCCCGGGTGCTGCTCAATGCCCTGCGGTCGGTGCCGGAGCTGATCATGGGCATCATCTTCGTTGCAGCCGTAGGGTTCGGCGCCTTGCCGGGCGTGCTTGCCCTGGGTCTGCATTCGGTCGGCATGGTCGGCAAGTTCTTCGCCGAGGCCATCGAGCACGTCGACGAAGCGCCGGTGGAAGCCGCTCGGGCGGCGGGGGCTACGCCGATGCAAGTGCTGCTGCACGCGGTTTTGCCACAGGTGACGCCGCAGTTCGCCGACGTGGCGATCTACCGCTGGGAATACAACTTTCGCGCCTCCACCGTGATGGGCATGGTTGGCGCCGGCGGTATCGGCTTCGAACTCATGGGCTCGCTGCGCATCATGCAGTACCAGGAGGTTGCAGCAATCCTGCTGGTCATCCTGGCCATGGTCACGCTAGTAGACGCCTTCAGTGGCGTGCTGCGCAAACGTTTCAAATAGGACAAACCATGCTGCCGAAACTCGTTATAACTCACCGAGTACACGATGAGATCCTGCAACTGCTGGCGCCACATTGCGAGCTGATGACCAACCAGACCGACAGCACGCTGACGCGCGAGGAAATTCTGCGCCGCTGCCGCGATGCTCAGGCGATGATGGCGTTCATGCCCGATCGGGTCGATGCAGACTTTCTTCAAGCCTGCCCTGAGCTGCGTGTAGTCGGCTGCGCGCTCAAGGGCTTCGACAATTTCGATGTGGACGCCTGTACTGCCCGCGGGGTCTGGCTGACCTTCGTGCCTGATCTGTTGACGGTCCCGACTGCCGAGCTGGCGATCGGACTGGCGGTGGGGCTGGGGCGGCATCTGCGGGCAGCAGATGCGTTCGTCCGCTCTGGCGAGTTCCAGGGCTGGCAACCACAGTTCTACGGCACGGGGCTGGGATAACGCTACGGTCGGCATCCTTGGCATGGGCGCCATCGGACTGGCCATGGCTGATCGCTTGCAGGGATGGGGCGCGACCCTGCAGTACCACGAGGCGAAGGCTCTGGATACACAAACCGAGCAACGGCTCGGCCTGCGCCAGGTGGCGTGCAGCGAACTCTTCGCCAGCTCGGACTTCATCCTGCTGGCGCTTCCCTTGAATGCCGATACCCAGCATCTGGTCAACGCCGAGCTGCTTGCCCTCGTACGGCCGGGCGCTCTGCTTGTAAACCCCTGTCGTGGTTCGGTAGTGGATGAAGCCGCCGTGCTCGCGGCGCTTGAGCGAGGCCAGCTCGGCGGGTATGCGGCGGATGTATTCGAAATGGAAGACTGGGCTCGCGCGGACCGGCCGCGGCTGATCGATCCTGCGCTGCTCGCGCATCCGAATACGCTGTTCACTCCGCACATGGGTCGGCAGTGCGCGCGGTGCGCCTGGAGATTGAACGTTGTGCAGCGCAGAACATCATCCAGGTATTGGCAGGTGCGCGCCCAATCAACGCTGCGAACCGTCTGCCCAAGGCCGAGCCTGCCGCATGTTGAATCCGGTCTGGCTGAAGAGCCTGGTAGCGATCGTTCAAACAGGCAGTTTTCAGAGCGCGGCGAGGGCGTTGGGGCTGGCCCAGCCGACGGTGTCGCAGCACTTGCAGAAGCTTGAAGAGCAGGTCGGCGTAACGCTGGTGCAGCGCAGTCGTAGCGGCTGCCAGCCTACCACACGGGCGCTGGCCTTCATGCCGCATGCGACCGCCTTGCTCGACATGCACGCCCGGGCGCTCAGAAGCCCTGCATGGCAATCGTGAGCGCGTCGGGGCCAGCTCCAACATCGGCACCTACCTTCTCCAGCCATTCGTGCGCAACTATCTGACGACCGCAAATGAGAGGGGCGAGGTGGATCTGCGCATCGCCGCCAACCCGGATGTGGCCGACCAGCTACTGGCGGGCCAGCTCGACGCCGCGATCATGGAATGGTGGCTACCTCACCCCGACTTCGAACACCGCCTCTGGCGGGTCGAGCCGCTGGTGCTTATCGTCAGCCCCGACCATGCGCTGGCTGAAGCAGGGTGCATAGAACGTGATCGTCTGGTGGACCTGCCGATGCTGGGAGGTGAACCGGGTAGCGGTACCGGACGGCTTCTGACCGAATACTTTGGCGAACTGGGCGTGCCTCGCAGCGGTATGCAGCTAGGCAGCACCGAGGCAGTCAAACAAGCAGTGAGGGCGGGACTCGGCGTGTCGTTGGTGATGGCTTCCGCAGTACAAGACGAAGTTCGCAGTGGCGCGCTGGTAGCTCTTCCCATCCCGGGGCTTGAAAAGCGTCTCCAACTGATCTGGCGCAAACCTCCCGGAAATCTGCACCCGCCGGGATTTGTGCGGCACTTATTGGAGGAGGCAGATCTAGCTGGATAAGGTGATGGATGGTTGCGATCCAGCGCTTGGCTTGTCAGCCTAGGGAAACTCTGAAAAAGACTTTCTGATTTGGCAAAATACCGCGACCCCACCCACCGAGTTTCCCGATGAAGCAGATGACCTTCGCCGACGCCGAGTACGCTGGCAAGCGCAAGCAAACCCGCAAGGAGTTGTTCCTGATCGAGATGGATCGGGTGGTGCCGTGGAAGGGCTTGATTGCTTTGATCGAGCCACATTATCCGAAAGGTGAAGGTGGCCGTCCGGCCTACCCGTTGATGGCGATGCTGCGTGTGCATCTGCTGCAGAACTGGTTCGGCTACAGCGATCCAGCGATGGAGGAAGCGCTGTACGAAACCACGATCCTGCGCCAGTTTGCCGGGCTGAACCTGGAGCGCATCCCCGACGAAACCACCATTCTCAACTTCCGCCGCTTGCTGGAGAAACACGAGCTGGCGGCCGGCATCCTCGCTGTCATCAATGGCTATCTGGGCGACCGCGGCCTGTCGCTGCGCCAGGCACCATCGTCGATGCAACGCTGATCAATGCGCCAGTTCGACCAAGAACAAGGACGGCAAGCGCGACCCGGAAATGCACCAGACCAAGAAGGGAAACCAGTATTATTTTGGCATGAAGGCCCACATCGGCGCCGATGACGAATCGGGTCTGGTGCACAGCGTAGTGGGCACGGCGGCCAATGTGGCGGATGTCACCCAGGTGGACAAATTGCTGCATGGCGACGAAAACGTGGTCTGCGCCGATGCAGGCTACACCGGTGTCGAAAAGCGGCCCGAGCATGAAGGACGTGAAGTTATCTGGCAGGTGGCGGCACGCCGCAGCACCTACAAAAAACTCGATAAGCGCAGCGTGCTGTACAAAGCCAAGCGCAAGATTGAAAAGGCCAAGGCTCAGGTGCGCGCCAAGGTCGAGCATCCGTTCCGGGTAATCAAGCGCCAGTTCGGTTACACCAAGGTGCGCTTTCGCGGCTTGGCCAAAAACACGGCGCAACTGGTGACACTGTTCGCTCTGTCGAACCTGTGGATGGCGCGCCGACATTTACTGACGAATGCAGGAGAGGTGCGCCTGTAATGCGGGAAATGGCCACCGGAGTGGGGTCCGGGTGGCGAAAACGTAAGAAATACTCGTCGAATTGATTGTTTTTTGATCATTTGGCGAGTTTAAAAGTTGCGCTAGGTGGTATGCCGGGGAAATACATGGCTACTTCAGACCATCCCTAGTGCCTGTTCTATACCACAATCTCAGAGTAATTATGTCGGTCTAAAATAGCGGACAAACCAGCATCAACGCGTGAGCGATGAAGATCAGTCAGAAGATTGTCGTGCACATATCGGTTGACTAGATGAACATAGTATTCAAGTGTAGTTCTAACATTAGTGTGGCCCAGCATTTTCCTGAGATCTTCGTCGAGCGCTGCATCGTAAACAAAACTCCTTCCAAGTCTATTCTGGGCTTTCAACGCCTCATAAACAAAATATGTCGCACAGGTGTGCCTGAGCATTCGTGCATTGAATCGTATGGCTTTAAAATCAGTAGCGCTCTCGGAGTTCTTCGCTGCAGAAACCACCTTGCTAAAGTTATAACCAAGCATTCCATGAGTAACAACATCACCACGAGCGGAAAGAAACAAGTCGCTATTCCTTGGTGGAATGCCATGCTTAGCCTCATATAGCTTCGCTCGTTGCCGCCTTAAGGGTAAATAATACTCGCAAATAACTCTCCACAGCTTCCCTGGAAAGTCTATGGAACGCCATTTTCCCTTGGACCTAAAATAATAATAGATAGCTCCATTATCTAACCCTTCTGGGTACTCACCCTCATCATAAGGAATGAATCCATAATTTTCATTTTTCCCTCGGTAGGGCAATTGAAAAAGATCAATCGGTCTAAGCCCGGTAATTCGTATGATCGCTGCGATAATTTGATAAACAGGATCATTCATCACACCGAGAGCTATTTCATAATCAGTTTGCCTTACAAATTTCTGCATTTCTCGTTGATGCATTGCTGGTCTACCACTGGGCAGATTAAATCCCAAGGTAGTAACTTTAACCCCTGGGTTGATATGGGCCAGGAGTTTCTGGTCTTTCAGCATGTATCGGATATCAGTCCTACTGATATCCAAATAGTGTTTATAGCCCTGCCTTTCGGCCCACTGATAGAAGCTCCAGACCCTTGCCGCAATGTGATACATGGTTTTGTGAGACGGACCATCAGGAAGCGCATCCGTTGGAGATGCTATGTGAACAAGGAAGGCATCAAAAACATCCTCATCCACCAACTGCCAGTTCTGCGCACCAAATACAACTTCACCCCCTTCGATTGGGCTATCGTCCAACCACTGCAAAAACCTTCTCAGGATATTCGCATAGTTTCTTGTCGTTTCATCACTCCTTGAACGTATCTTCGAGACAGCCATCGCCCACATGGTCGGTGCTTCAAGGACGTTGTGATTATCATCAAAATAAATTCCTACGCGCGCTCGCATATAGCCAGAGTGGCTGGCCAAACCGTTTCCAAAATGAAGGATACACACAATTATTTTGGCCTCGATAAGGGGTACATCAGAAGTGACTTAGAAACATCACTTAAATACTGATTAAACTGACAAAGCGAAGCAGATAAATCAACTAACCGTAGCTCAAATTCCTCGTCATGAGTTGAACCATTCTGGGGAACACAATTAGTATCCGCACTGCGCGCATATAGAACACCATGTGCTCTTAATTCGGATTCTAGGTCACGAAGCAGAGCTACTACCTGTGAATTTTGATAAATTAAGCTCCGCTTAATCCCACATGCTTCAACAAGCTTTACTCTTGAAAGCCTAGTCATATCTGCTGAACCGTATTCCGCCAGTCTCCCAAGCGACGTCGCTCTTCAACAAACGATTGGAAACGCTTCAGACCATTCACTGATTTCATGCCAAAATGATTGAGTCGAAATTTTCGCTGAATTGTATTTCTTCGAGCCGCGCAGCCGCACCTTTAATGGATAAAATATTCAATTCAAGAGCCGCACCATTGAACTGTTTTTCGGCCCTAGAGATACAGACATCAAGGCCTATACTAAATCGAACACAGTGCACAGGCACGTTAAATTCCTTCCTAATTCTAGAAATTAACAAACTCCGAATTGAAACTGTATCACTTGCTCCACTAACATATAAGGATACACCTGGAGTAGATGGCTTGTGGTTTTCAATCCAAGATGACTTGCCGCACATTGGAAGACCGAACATTATGTAGACTGTGGTAACAAGTGAAGATCGATTTTGATTAGATAACGAGTCCAGTTTCTCCAAAAAATTCAGAATGGCCTCAGATTCTGATACTGCATTAGGCACTTCCAAAATAATTTTTGAAGTAATAATTCCTGATACCGCAGGAGTTAATGATTCAGCAAGAGCCGCCTTGAGATCTGCACGCAAAATTGCGTTCTGATTCTTCTGATGAGTTAGCTCTTGAAGGACCTTAGCCTTCTCAACTTGCTTAGCTGGCTTTTCACTAGCCAACGCAAAGTAATATTGCACCCTCTCGATCAACTGATTATATGTGGTGTTAGCTCTCTCCCTTAGTAGGGATAACTGCTCCTCCAACTCTTTCAGTCGATGATGTATTTCTTGAGAGTTTTTGAGTGGTTGTTCGAAAACCACACTTGAATCCTCTACATCCCCCCCCGAATGAACTGTTCTTTTTATGACTTCCCTGACCTTCACCCAGTCAGGATCATGCTTTTGATTGATTGTTGCCCGAGCGACACCAGATAATTTAGCAACCTCCATCACGGATATTTTTTTTCGGCCGCCTCTGTGGAGCGCTGAAATAGTCCCATATACCCGGTTGAGCAGTTCTTGCTTAGCCATTCGCTACCTGCTTAAGGAAATTATGTGCCTCATCCCCTACAACCTCGTGAAGCCTCTTAAAAGCTTCAGCGATTCGTTTCTGCGAATACTCCTTCTGAGTCGCTCCACAGTACCTATGCTTAATCATATTATCGTGGAAAATTATCTCATTCTTTAATGATGGAACATTAGCCTCGACAAATGCAGCATATCTACAATTATATGGGTCACACGCAAACAAATTTGGATGAAGCCTCGACCCAGGGCTATCATTCTTAGCATCACAAGGTGACTCGCTGGTAAGTCCTGGCGTTCGCAAACAGATTGCAAGATTCGTTCTATGCAAAAGCTTCACACCTTCATCAAGCAAAGATGCGACATACTGACTTAAGCTTTCTTTCCCCGCGTTTTGCAATTTAGCCCTGAGTATTGGAGAAGAATTAGCAGTCTTGGCCAACCTTTTCCCGCCAATGCCCCCAATTTGACCAGAAATGACTCCTTGCAAAACTTCGACAAGAATCTCCGTATTTTCCTCAATCAAGGTAGCTTTGACTTCATCGTTCACGCCAGGTAAAGAAAGGATGTACTTTAGCGTCATTTTTAAGCTACGGTGAGAAAAAAGGCGTTTAATAATTTCTAGATTACGCGAGTCTTGATGAATTATATAAAGGGCTAGAGACTTCCGAAAACGATGTGGGTGTACTCTATATTGAATACCTAGGTTGCCTGCCACTCGATTGCAAGATCGCTCAATCCCAGTGGTCTGCGGAATGTTTCCAAAACTGAACTTTGGTATCTTGGCAAACAGATAGTCGTGCTTACCATAAGCACGAGCATCACGTCCCATTTCTACTACGACTTCAATTGCGTCCGCAGCAATTTTCGGAATAGGTATTGTTTTAATATCGCCCTGTGAAGAAATCGAAGTTTTGAAAACAGTATAAGTAAGCCAATATCCATCAGCCTTAAATGAAAGACAATCCACCTTAAGTCCAATGACCTCTGATCGACGCATGCCAGTCAGACAAAGAAGAAGTACGATACACGCATCTATCAGAGCTACAACGACGCTAATTACAGCTGCTTGATTTAAATACTGCCCCTCATCATTCTCATGCGTTCTTTCTTTGATTACTATTCCCCACCAGGGCATACCGTTATCTAGCAACTTTGGCTTATAATCCCTAAATCTTTCAACCCCCTCAACGGACGCCGTTGAAACACCAAAATTAATCGCGGCAAGCTTTTCGGGAGTCTCAAAAGCGCCTACTATCGTTGGTGCAAAGTTTTTATACAACCATAGGACATCAGCGCTATAGTTTTCAACAAATCCCACGCAGTATTTAAATATTTCTGCATAGTCATCGAGCAGAATTGGTTCGAAAGGTCGAGAGGACTCGTCGTATTCTCTTCTATATTTGGCGACAAGATCTTTAGTTACGTATGAATCGTATAGTGAGTACTCTGGCGGAAGCATACCCATCGATGACATGCCCTGCCAGAAGGACATTAAGTAACAGAACTCCCACTTAATTCCAGAGGTGGGAAGCGACTCTATATAGTGCTCCACACTCGACTTGGCCAAATCATTCACCGTCCTATAATCTGGTGAATTATCAGAACCTAAATATAGACCCTCGGCATGAAACAACCCGACAAGTCTTAATACTTTAGTTTTATCTGTCTCTAGAGATGTATAAGCATTAACACGACCATGAATTCCGAAATGCGGTACACGGTAAAATAGCAGCGCCCTAGCAATATTCACCCAATGTTCGTGCCCTACGCCACAAACATTCACACCATACATATTATCATAATCAAAATTGATTCGTATGGGGTATCCATAGGGTGAGGGGTAATCCCAAAATCCCAAACCGGATCGCCGAAAGAGCTTCTAGGACTTACCCTAATATAACTCCACTCGCTCTTATCTATTTTTGAAAGATTGAGTATATTTACATTATCGAAAATGAGCCCAAGTGAAGAGTCGCCACTCAGAGCCTCATCATCTTCTTCAGCAGAGATAGGCTCTGACTCTTCCTCGTAATAACCCAGTCCACTTCTTATTTCTTCTAAAACTGCTTTTAATTGGTCACGTGTTGGAGTTGTCATGAGAGCCCTATCATTGTCAATGGCAGTGCATAGCAGTGATGTTTCGATTGATCTATTGCCTCCGCAATCTCAATCGGGTCCCCCCAGCCCTCTATAACCCCCTTCCACCCTAAATACTCAGCCCGATAGCTTTTCTCCCATTCTAAGGGATTTAACCGCTCCCTCAGACCGTCAAGGTCGGAAATTCTTCTTGCAATAAAAGGTAATGCTTCTTTGAAGATCACACACTGTGAGCATAACGGACAACGATTGAAGTAGTTGCACGGCGTATCCGTCCTAAGAAAACTTTCAGCGCCTGGCCAATCTGGTCGCCTTGAGTTTAGACAACTTGCAATGAATGTCTGACCTTCCGGAGAAAGCAACTGTATTACCGCATCTTCAGAAGAATTCAGCCTACCGACTAATGGTGCAACAACTGACCTTAGTTCTTCTTTGCTACCGCAACGTAGAGTGGCTTCACGCAGCTCAACCAAAGACACATCTGTAAGAAGATTTGCTGAGTAACTTCTAAAATCTTCTTCATGTTTTCTCTGAATCTTCCTTAGACGACCATTTAATATTTCTGCCGCCCCCCAGTCACTATCATAATGATTTACTGTGGTATCGAGATTCGAATGCCCCATCATTGCCGAAACCTCGTCAATATCTAAACCCTGTTCTCTCCGTCGAGTTTCATAGGTAGTTCGAAGACGTTTCGTTTCAATTCTGGGGGACTTGGTATCCGTATCCAATTTTATGCCGTGGCGAAGTAGAAACTCCGTTGAAGCGTGCCCAAAATTCGTAGTGGTTACGGGCGCGCATAAGCGACCAAACTTATTCCAAAGATTCTTCGAAATGACACACTGGAATAATTTACCCTTTAAATAATGAGGCGACGACAAATGCTTGGTTACTTCAGCGGCAACAAAGCGCAAGACCTGATACGCGCCAAACTTATCTCGCTTGTTTGATCTATGCATTTGGCTTTTGTCGGACCGTCCCTTGTACCCATAAATAATCACATAGTCATCATCCAGAAGGTCCTCCTCAATGTGGTCGTCTAGGTTATCGCTTATCGATACCACAACCTCAAAGTTCCAGCCCGTCTGCAACATCACGAAGAGAAAGAATGGGAATATAGTTCCCATTGTGAAAGCTACTCTGCTGAAGTATGCCATTTGACCTACTTCATAGGGTAGGTGCTCTGGCCCGACCCTCATATACATCAAGGCCGACCGTAATCTTTTTTCCAGCGTAGAATATTTTTTGTTTGTTCCGTGAGCGGTGTTTTTACTCCACTCAGAGGAAAAGAGATGTCCAGCTTCCTCGAAGCTCACTTGCATAGGCCAATCAGGATAAAGTCTTCCTACATTTGCAGTTGCAATTCGCCAGATTCTTCTCGATCACAGCCATACACCATCCCCGTTCACTGACCTCAGTACCAACTACAGGGCGACCTTTAGCCGCCAGTTCATGGGCGCGGGCTCGGTAAATGCCCAGAAACTTCTCTATACTTATTCCATTTTCCCGTATGTAATATTTAACATCTCCAGTGATGCGTATGACCCACTCAAACCCCTTAACATGTGTCGCCTTGATCGACCCATTGGATCTTTTGGCCTGCTCATTCATAACTAGATCAAACATCAAGTTTTCTAATGAAAGATCGTATTCCAGCATTGGTTGCCCGTCTTTCACTAGACCTTTGTAACTCTCCATCCACTTCATAATAAACTTAATATCAACCAGGCATCCCTCTACAAGCTTATTATGAATCTCCCTGCTATATCCTTCTGTTACTTGCTCGTTCATCGCCGGTCCAAGTGGCCATTGAAACTCTTTGCCGACCCAGCCCTGCCCTTTATATTTATTTTTCAACGAGATGAATATATTTTTTAATGCACCGTATCTTTTTCTATTTACGGTGCGGCCTGGATACGAACGAATTAAAAATGACCTAAAATTCATGCATACCTGCCCATCGACATCAGCAACACCTTTGACTGATTTATTGATCGGCTCAGCGCTATTTAGAAACAGCACAAACTCTTGGATTGAGTAATAGATGTCTTGATGGGATTGATACGTGATCAATCTTTTTGCGGCATGGAGCTGCGCACCTATGAGTAACTGCTGA
Organism: Pseudomonas sp. ChxA; assembly: GCF_030263855.1. Classification (NCBI taxonomy): domain Bacteria; kingdom Pseudomonadati; phylum Pseudomonadota; class Gammaproteobacteria; order Pseudomonadales; family Pseudomonadaceae; genus Pseudomonas; species Pseudomonas sp. ChxA. Next base: position 1,730,303 of record NZ_JARPMK010000002.1, on the reverse strand, counting down.
ACAATTAATTTATGGTGCGGATACTCATTGACAAAATCGGTGAAGTCACGGACGAAGTCCTTGGTGCCAGTGGTCTTGTTTCGGACAAGCAACCCTTGAGCTGAAACATCCACTTGTCCCCTTGCAGTGCTTCTTTTTTGGATTGCTTGGGGGGTGTTTTCTGGCAGCTTGCGCTGGAGGAGCGGTCGTTCACTCGACTCAAGGGCAGACTTGGAGAAGGGTTTGCGTGGCATCTGACCTCCAATTGGATTGGGTCTTTAGCCAGCAATATCAAGCATCACTAGACAGTCTGGCCATACATTTTTGTTTCGACGATAACATGCTCGCAGCCGCGATAGGGGTTGATGGAGCGGTCGAACGGCAAGTCCGGCGAGTTGTTGCGGGTGATGATGCTCTTGGCCGTTTCGATACGCACTTCGGTGCCCTGGGTCGGCGGTACTTCCTGGAACCAGCCGTCGTCTTCGGCCACGCTGACGGTCGGCGCAAAACGGTTGTGCAGGTTAGTGGCCGTGCCCCGGCCACGGGGCGGCAGCGCAGTAGTCATGAAAACGCCTCGATACTGTTTTTATATACAGTATCGAGGCGCGAGGTTTCTGACCAGTGCCGTCTGGCGGCCAGGGCAGGATCAGTGTTTTTGCGTCACCTGCCCCAAGTCGTCACCCGACGTGGTGCGCATATCGCTTTTGCGCAGGTCGGCCACGTCACTGGCTTTGACTGGAGCGCCTTGATTGCCCCAGCTGCCGCGAACAAAACTGACCACATCTGCGACTTCCTGGTCCGACAGACGCCACGCGAACGCCGGCATGGTGAAGGTCGACGGCGCCGTGTGAGTGGCCGGCAAGGTGCCGCCGTTCAACACGATGTTGATCAACGAAGTGGCGTCCGCCGTCTGCAACACCGGGTTACCTGCCAGCGCCGGGAACACCCGCGTGTAGCCATGGCCGTCGGTACGGTGGCACGCCGCGCAGTTGTCGATATACACCGACGCGCCCGGCTTGCTGTCGTCACCTTTCCACAGTGCCTCGGCCACCTGCTTGTCGTACTGATGCGGCTGGTCCTTCGGATCCACCGCCGGCAGGCTCTTGAGGTAGCGGGCAATCGCAGTGAGGTCGTCCTGGGACATGTACTGCATGCTGTGCACGACCACATCACTCATGCCACCAAACACCGCGCTGCGGTCACTGCGGCCAGTCTTGAGGAACTGCACCAGTTGCTCTTCGCTCCAGCTGCCGAGGCCGTCCTTGTGGTCGCCGCGCAGGCTTTTCGCGATCCAGCCTTCCAGCGGCGCACTGCCAGACAGGAAGGCGTTGCCGTCTGTAGCGCTGAGGGCTTTTTCCTGCATGGTCAGGGCACGCGGCGTGTGGCAAGCGCCGCAGTGGCCGAGGCCTTCAACCAGGTAGGCGCCACGGCTGACCACTGGGTCGGCTGCGGCTTGCACCGGTTGCTCCTCGACTGCCGGCGCGAACATCCAGCGCCACGCCGCCAACGGCCAACGCATGCTCAAGGGCCACGGAATATCGCTGTCCTTGTTCTCCTGGGCGACGGGCTCCACGCCCTTCATGAAGTACGCATACAACGCCTGCATGTCGCTGTCGCTCACACGTGCGTAGGACGGGTAAGGCATCGCTGGGTAAAGCGTACTACCGTTCTTGGCGACGCCATGACGCACGGCCTTGTCGAAGTCTTCGAAGCTGTAGTCGCCCAGGCCGGTCTTGTCCGGAGTGATGTTGGTGGAATAGATCACGCCGATCGGGGTTTCCATCGGCAGCCCACCGGCGAACGGTTTGCCACCCTTGGCGGTGTGGCAAGCCACGCAGTCACCGGCGCGGGCCAGGTATTCACCCTGCTTGATCAAATCGGTCTCAGCCGCGCTTACAGAGCAACTGCTGAACAGGGCAAAACTCGCGATAACAAGTGCTTTCATGGTCATCGCTCCTTATGCCTGAACCAGTGGGCCGGGGTTTTTAAGGTACTGCTCGCGGATCGCCCGCGCCGACCAGTAGGCCAACGCTGCCACCAGGCCGGTAGGGTTGTAGCCCAGGCCTTGTGGGAAAGCGGATGCACCCGGAACAAACACGTTGTGTACATCCCAACTTTGCAGGTAACGGTTCAACGCACTGGTTTTCGGGTCGGTGCCCATGATCGCGCCGCCATTGAGGTGGGTGGTCTGGTAGGACGCGGTGTTGAATTGTTCACCGACTTTTTTGCCCAGCACAGCAATGGCCTTGGGGTTCATCGCCGCGGCGACCTTGCCCATTTTCTCCATCATGAAGCGGTTCATCTTGATGTCGTTTTCCTGCCAGTCGAACGTCATCCGCAGCAAAGGCAGGCCGTAGGCATCGCGGTAAACCGGGTCCAGATCCAGGTAGTTGCTCCGGTAGGATTGATGCGCGCCATGGGAGTCCATCGACACTTGGTGGGTGTAGTAATCGGCGGTGGCGCGCTTCCAGGCGCTGCCCCACGCCGGCGTGCCCGGCGGGTTGGACGTACCGGCAATCGGCCGGCTGCCGGCCTGGTTGACCCACATCGGCGAGCCGCCCACAAAACCGTGCGGGCCGTGGTCGAAGTTGTCCGCGTTGAAGTCATCGATGGCCACGCCATTGCCGCCCGCACCGATGAAGTTGTTGGTGTGGGTGTCCTTGTCGAAGAAGGCCTTGATGGTGCCCATGTTCTGATAGGCAAAGTTGCGGCCCACCACGCCCTCATTGGTAATCGGGTCGTAAGGTTTGCCGATGCCCGAGAGCAACATGAGGCGCACATTGTTGAACTGGAAGGAGGCGATGATCACCAGGTCCGCCGGCTGCTCGCATTCGCGGCCCTGGGCGTCGATATAGGTCACGCCGGTGGCCTTGCTCTTGCTGCTGTCGAGGTTGACCTTGAGCACATGGGAATTGGCCCGCAGCTCAAAGTTCGGCACCTGACGCAACGCCGGCAAGATGTTCACGTTCGGCGATGCCTTGGAATACATGTAGCACACGTAACCACTGCAGAAACCGCAGAAGTTGCACGGCCCCATCTGCGCGCCGTAGGGGTTGGTGTAGGGCCCCGAAGTATTCGCGGACGGCAGGTTGTAGGGTTTGTAGCCGACGTCGGTGGCCGCTTTCTGAAACAGCTGCGCAGACACGGTGTTTTTCTGCGACTCCAACGGAAACGGATTGGAGCGATCCGGCGCATACGGGTTGCCGCCACGACCTTCACCCACCAACTGGCCTTTTACGGTCCAGGCTTGGCCGGAGGTGCCGAAGACTTTTTCGGCGTAGTCGAAAAACGGCTCCAGCTCTTCATAGCTCACGCCGAAGTCCTGGATGGTCATGTCTTTGGGGATGAAATTTTTGCCGTAGCGCTCTTCATAGTGGCTGCGCATGCGCAGCTCGATAGGGTCGACACGAAAATGCACGCCCGACCAGTGCAGGCCCGCGCCACCCACGCCATTGCCGGGCAAAAACGCACCCAACTGACGGTTGGGCAGGGCGACGTCATTCACGCTATGGCGAATGGTCACCGTCTCCTTGGAGATGTCCTGAAAGAGTTTTTTACGCACGCTGTAGGTCAGTTCATCGATGACCTGGGGATAGTTACCGTCCGGGTAGGTGTCCTGCATCGGGCCGCGCTCCAGCGCTACCACGTTGAGGCCTGCTTCCGTCAGCTCCTTGGCCATAATTGCGCCGGTCCAGCCGAAACCCACGATCACCGCATCCACTTTCTTCATGATGGTCGCCACGTTTATGCCCTCTCGCCGCGAATGGAAACAGCCGGGAAGGGGTATTGCTCGTTGCGTTCAACCCAGTCCATGAAGTCGGCGCGGGCGCCGGGGAAGCCGATCATGGTCCAGCCGACCATGCCTTTGTTGCCACCGTGGATCGGGTCGCAGAAGAAGCCTTCCTTGGTGTTTTGCAGTAACAGGTTGAAAAACATCTTGGCCGGTACGGCCTCGAAATGCGCGGTCATCTCACCGCCGCCCGCTTCCATACGGCGCAGCATGTCATCCTGGGTAGCGCTGTCTTGCTCAGCAAAAGCTTTACCGTTGAACGCCTTCGACCAGGCATCCGTGGCAGCAATGCCCAGGCGATAGATGTCTTTGGGCACCAATTTGCTCTGCCAACCCATCTCTGGCGCCGCATCGGCGTTGAACGGGCCTTGCATGAACCATAGCGCTCCGGCGGCGTAAGGTGTGTTCATCTGGCGGTCGATGTATTCCGGCGCGCCGGCTTCCAGGGCGCCTGGGCCTTGGGCATCCGCGGGAATCAGGCGGGCTACGGCGGCGTTGATAAAAGCCCACTCTTCAGCCGTGAAGTAGCTTGGCTCATAGGCTTTGTCGCTGACGGGCGTTTTGGCGGGAGCGGCCTGTGCCGGTTCCGATGTGGCCATCAACATCGAGCCGCCAAGGCCAGTGCTGGCAACCGTGACCACCGGGATCAAGGTCAGGGATTTGCGTAAAAAGTCACGCCGCGGGTTGTCCTGATCTTGATCAGACATAGGTGCACCTCATCATGTGGTCACGGGTTTATCCGCCGCTTCTAGGCGCAGCGTGATGGTTTACCAGGGCATTGGATCCCAAAGGGATAGAACACACTGGCAATCAATAGTTACAAATGATAGCAGCCTAAGCATTAGAGGAATCGATTCAGCGCAAAAAACAGCAGATCAGATGGGCGGATTCACGATTCTTTGACGGCCACCTCACACGGCATTGACCCCTCGTAGGCGACTCTGTGACCCATCAGCCCTATCCCATTCGGTCTCAACGCGCATGTTCACGATTCGATTACTGCCCGCCCTTGGCCTGGCGTTCATGGCACTGTTCACCACGCTGCAGGCCCAGGCCGACGAGGCTACCTCTATCCGCTCCCCCGAGTGGGCGCAGCCGGTGGGCAACCAATTCAACCTGCACCAGATGACGCCCACGCTGTATCGCAGCGCGTTGCCGGACAGCACTGCGCTGCCTGTGCTGCAAAATCTGAAGATCGGCACGGTGATCAACTTCCTGCCGGAATCTGATGCGCCCTGGCTGAAGACTTCTGATATCAAACAGGTGCAGCTGACGTACCGCACCAACCATGTCGACGATGCCGACGTGCTGGCGGCACTCAGGGCCATCCAGGAAGCCGAAACCCAAGGCTCGGTGCTGATGCACTGCAAGCACGGCTCCGATCGCACGGGCCTGATGGCGGCGATGTATCGGGTGGTGATTCAGGGTTGGAGCAAGGAGGATGCGCTAAACGAAATGACGCTGGGCGGGTTTGGTTCCAGTAACGGCTTTAAAGACGGCGTTCGCTACATGATGAAGGCGGATATCGACAAGTTGCGTACTGCGTTGGCCAATGGCGACTGCAGCACCAGTGCCTTTGCACTGTGCTCGGTAAAAAGCTGGATCACCACGACAGACAAGGCCGAAGAGCAACTGTAGCGCGCCTTTGTGGGAGCTGGCTGTGGGAGCTGGCTTGCCTGCGATAGCTTCAACGCAGTGTGAATGACACACCACGGTGCCTGCATCGCGGGCAAGCCCGATTCCCACAAAAAGCCCGCCCCAAGCAGAAGCAGGCGTCGGGTATCAGTCCTTTTTCAGCTTGGGATTAGGGAAAAACTGCACCGCCTGCACCTTCGGGTCCGCGGGCGCCTTCAACGCCGACGTATTGACCCGCGTGCCCAATTCCTTGGGCACCGAATTGCCTTGTTCATTCAGCGTGTCCGAATAACCGCAGGCCACACATTCGCGGTGCGGCACATCGTCTTCGGTCCACATTTTCAGCTTGTCCAACTCTTCGCACGCCGGGCAGACCGCCCCGGCGATAAATTGCTTTTTGCTCACCACAGGCCCTTCACTCATGCTGCTGCGTCCTCACTCAGGCCGCTGTGGCGCAAGAGTGCGTCAATCGACGGCGCACGTCCGCGGAAGTCGACGAACAGCACCATCGGCGCCTGTGAGCCACCGCGCGCCAGGATCGCTTCGCGAAAGGCGCGGCCGGTTTCGGCATTGAGCACGCCGTCTTCTTCAAACTTGGAGAAGGCGTCGGCAGACAGCACTTCCGCCCACTTGTAGCTGTAGTAACCCGCCGCGTAACCGCCGGCGAAAATGTGCGCGAAACTGTTAGGGAAGCGGTTGTAGGCTGGTGGGCGCATGACCGAGACCTCATCGCGTACGCCTTCAAGCACCTGCGCTACCGTGCGGCCATCGCCATGGGTGGCGTGCAGTTCGAAGTCGAACAGTGAGAATTCCAACTGGCGCACCATCATCAGGCCGGACTGGAAGTTCTTCGCCGCGAGCATTTTTTCCAGCAGATCCTGCGGCAGCGGCTCGCCGCTTTCATAGTGGCCGGATATCAGCGCCAGGCCTTCCGGCTCCCAGCACCAGTTCTCCATGAATTGGCTCGGCAATTCCACCGCATCCCAGGCCACGCCGTTAATGCCGGACACGCCAGCGTGTTCAACGCGGGTCAACAGGTGGTGCAGGCCATGGCCGAATTCGTGGAACAGCGTGGTCACTTCATCGTGGGTCAGCAGGGCAGGTTTGCCGCTGTCGGCCGGGGTGAAGTTGCACACCAGGTTCGCCACCGGGCTTTGCAGCACGCCGTCAACGGTGCGGCGGCGGTCGCGTGCGCCGTCCATCCAGGCACCGCCTCGCTTGTTGGCGCGGGCGTACAGGTCGAAGAAGAAACGGCCAACGTGCTGGCCGTTTTCCTTGATTTCAAACAGGCGAACATCCGGGTGCCAGGTGTCGAAGCCTTTTTGCTCGGCGATTTCGATGCCGTACAGGCGCTGCACGATAGCAAACAGGCCGCCCAGCACTTTGTCGATCGGGAAGTAGGCGCGCAGGGCTTCCTGGGACACGCTGTAGCGTTGCTCACGGAGTTTTTCGCCGTAGAAACCGCTGTCCCAGCTTTGCAGGTCGGCGCAGCCTTGTTCGGCGGCGTAAGCCTTGAGCTGTTGCAGGTCTTGGGCGGCAAACGGCTTGCTGCGCTTGGCCAGGTCGCGCAGGAAGCTCAGCACTTGGTCGCTGGACTCGGCCATTTTGGTGGCCAGGCTCAGCTCGGAGAACGACGCGTAACCCAACAGTTTGGCCAGCTCCTGACGCAGGTCGAGGATCTGCTCCATCACCGGGCCGTTATCGTTCTTACCGGCATTCGGGCCTTGGTCCGACGCACGGGTGCAGTAGGCCGCATAGACTTCTTCACGCAAGGCGCGGTCGTGGGCGTAGGTCATTACCGCGTAGTAGCTTGGGAACTCCAGGGTGATCAACCAGCCATCGAGGCCTTTGGCCTGGGCGGCGGCAGCCATCTGCGCCTTGGCCGAGTCGGTCAGGCCGGCGAGGGTGGCTTCGTCGGTAACGTGCTTGGTCCACGCCTGGGTAGCGTCCAGCAGTTGGTTGGAGAATTTGCTGCCCAACTCCGACAGCTTGCTCTGCACTTCGGCGTAGCGTTTTTGCTGTTCAGGCGGCAAATCGATACCCGACAGGCGGAAGTCGCGCAGCGAATGTTCCAGGATGGTTTTTTGCGCCACATCGAAACCGGCGGCTTCCGGGCTGTTGGCCAGGGCTTCGAAGGCCTGGAACAGTTCGCGGTTCTGGCCCATCTCGGTGGAATAGGCGCTCAATGCCGGCAGACAAGCCTCGTAGGCTTCGCGCAGTTCGGCGCTGTTGCACACGGCGTTGAGGTGGCTGACCGGGCTCCAGGCGGCGCCCAGGCGGTCATTCAGTTCGTCCATGGCCAGTACCAAACCGGCCCACGTAGGGTTTTTGCCCTGGCTTTGCAGGATGCCTTCGATGGCAACGCGGTTGTCGGCGAGGATCTGTTCGATGGCCGGCTGGACGTGCTCGGCACGGATCGCCGAGAACGGCGGCAGGTCGTAGGACTGCAAAAGTGGGTTGTTCGCGCTCACGGTGGGTACCTTGGCTGAAGAAACTGATAAGACAAAGATGGGGCCATCTTAATTACAATCAACACCCACCGCAGCTATCAACCTATAAGAGAGAGGCTATCGTGACCCTTCGCACCTATCAGAACCACACGCCAACCCTGGGCGCCGGGGCTTTTGTCGATATTTCGGCGGTGGTGATCGGCGATGTCGAAATCGGCACCGACAGCTCGGTTTGGCCGCTGACCGTGATTCGCGGCGACATGCACCGCATCCGCATCGGTGCACGCACCAGTGTGCAGGACGGCTGCGTGCTGCACATCACTCACGCCGGGCCGTTCAACCCGGACGGCTTCCCGCTGCTGATTGGCGATGATGTGACCATCGCCCACAAAGTCATGCTGCACGGCTGCACCGTCGGCAATCGCATCCTGATCGGCATGGGCAGCATCGTGATGGACGGCGCGGTGGTCGAAGACGATGTGATCATCGGCGCCGGCAGCCTGGTGCCGCCCGGCAAGAAACTGCAGAGCGGCTTTTTGTACGTGGGCAGCCCGGTTAAACAAGTCCGCCCATTGACTGACAAAGAGCGTGCCTTTTTCACCTACAGCGCCGCGAACTACGTGAAGCTCAAAGATTTGCACCTGGCTGAAGGATTCGACCGATGACCCTGAACTACTCCACCGTGCTGTTCGACCTGGACGGCACCCTGACCGACCCGCGCGAGGGCATCACCCGCTCGATCCAGTACGCCCTCGGCAAACTCGGCATCGATGAACCGGACCTGACCAAGCTGGAACACTTTATCGGCCCGCCATTGCTGCAAGCCTTTATGCAGTTCTATGGCTTCGATGAGGCCAAAGCCTGGGAAGCGGTGAATTTTTATCGCGAGCGCTTCAAGGTCACCGGCCTGTATGAAAACCGCGTGTTCGACGGCGTGATGCCGTTGCTTGAGGAACTGAATGGCCAGGGCCGCCAGCTGTATGTGGCCACGTCAAAACCGTGGGTGTTTGCCCGTGAGATTGCCCGGCATTTTGATTTTGCCAAGCACTTCAAGGTGATCTACGGCAGCGAGTTGGATGGCACGCGCACTAACAAGGTTGAGTTGATTGCGCACTTGATGAGTGAAGAGGGCTTAGACCCGACGACTACCTTAATGATTGGTGATCGCAAGCATGACTTGATCGGGGCGCGCAGCAATGGGTTGGATTCGGCGGCAGTGGGGTATGGGTTTGGCAGTTTTGAAGAGCTGAATGCTGAGGCGCCGACTTGGCATTTTGAGACGCTGGAGCAGATGCATCAGGCGTTTTTGCAGCGCGGCTGAGACCGCTATCGCAGGCAAGCCAGCTCCCACATTTGACCGTGTTCACAATTCAAACTGTGGGAGCTGGCTTGCCTGCGATGACGCCCTAACGGCCACCACCTTCCAACTGCCGCAACGCCGCCTTTCGCTGCTCAACCGGCAACCCACCCAGCTTCTCCACCGCCGCAAAGAACTTCACCCAATCCCCGCCTTGCTGCGCAAACAACGCCGCAAACGCCGGCACCCACTGGTCATACAGCCCGAACGGCAATAACCGCGCATTGTTCATCGGCTGGTTGATCCACACGTCATAACGCTTGTCGCCGCCCCATTGGCTGTCGCGCATGTGCCGGTACTCACTGCGCAGGCGCTCGAACTCTGCCGCCTTGGCCTGGCGCATCACATCCACCGCCAAGGGCTGTGCGTACAACCTCTCCAGGCGTTTGCGGGTATCCAGAACCAGCTGGATAAATTGATCACGCTGCTGCAACGCCGCATCGCTCAGCGGCGCCAAACCCCGCGCCGCACGCCATTGGCGGGTGCCTTCCTGCTCGACGAAGTTGGCGTAGGACTCATTGAACTCAGTGTCGTCCTTTACATAAAAACGCTGGTGCGCCAGTTCGTGGAAAATCAGCGTGGCCAGGCGCTCATCCCCCCAATTCATCATCGAACTCATGATCGGGTCGTTGAACCAACCCAGGGTGGAATAGGCTTCAACGCCGCCAATCGACACGTCCATGCCTTGTTGCCGCAATAACGCCGCTTCGCCGCGTGCTTCGCCTTGGTTGTAATAACCGCGATAGGCCACGCACCCAGCGATGGGGAAGCAGTGGGTTTCTGGCGACAGGGAAAACTCCTGCGTGGCGAACACGTTCCAGACCACATAAGGCCGGCCAATGTCAGCGTACAGGCGGTAGCTCTGGTTGTCAGGCAGGTGCAGGTGCTCACTGGCAAAGGCGCGGGCCTTCTGCGATTGCTCCAGGTGATCGCGCAACGCCTGCGGGCGAGCAGGGTCGGCGATAACCTCGGCAACCGGCTCCCGGGCCCGCAGCAAGTGCCACTGGCCGCTGGCCAACTGGCTGTAGTAACTCACACTGGAACAGCCGCTGAGCAGCAGCACCATCAACCCTGGAAGAAAACGCCTGACCATGCACCGACCGCTCCTGGGTTATTGGCTCGCCAGACTATCCTGCCTGCACGGAATTTTTCCATGCCGTGGCGTGTTTATACTGATACAGAGTCTGTTGCCACAGGCAGCCAGGTTCAATTCTTACCCACCGTTGAGTGCCCGCCATGCGCCAGCTCTTGCTACCCGTCACCGCCTTGTTTCTCAGCGCCTGCGCTTCGACCCCCATCCCGCCGGTCGACCCGCACCAGGCCTGGATCGATTTCGCCACGCCGACACCCGGCGCCAAACTGGTGATGGCCCAGCGCCTGGACGGCAAGAACCTCAATGACGGGCGTTTCTTTCAGGTGCCACCCGGCAGCCATGAGCTGATGGTGCGCTTTGATTTCGAAGTGAATACCGGGACCGGCTTTGGCGGCCTGGACCAGACCCATGACCGAACCTGCTTCATGACCCTGCAATACGACAACTTCCAGGCAGGCCAGCGCTATGTGCTGGAAGGTCGCTCGCTGGCCTTTACGCCCAACATCCGGCTGTACAACACGGCGCATCAGCTGTTGGCTGAAGAGCGCAGTGTTAACTGCATCTGATCAGTCGCTGTTCTTCTGATAGATGATGCGCTTGGTGCCGTTTTCGCAGGAGCCAACGATCATGGCGCTGTCATGATTTTTGGCTTCTTCGGCGGTGATGATTTCCAGGGTGTAAGACGGAATCGCCTTGGCCTGGATCTTCACCTCAATTTCTTTCCTGAGCTCTTCACAATCTTTTGGCGCGGCCACAGCCGAAGTGGCCAATACACCGCAAATGATCGCCAAGGCAAAACGTTTCATGTGTGAAGCTCCGTGAATGCACTGCGCACGGGTGTGCGCCTGAGGCTGCATAGCCTATAGGACCACATCCAGGAAACACGAGTTCTGATTTAACGCGGAACAAATGTGGGAGCCGGCTTGTGTGGGAGCTGGCTTGCCTGCGATGGCAGCGCCCCGATGTCAGATCGTTCCCACGCTCTGCGTAGGAATGCCGCCTGGGACGCTCCGCGTCCCGCCCACAAAATTCAAGTTCTGCGCAGGTGTGACGCAGAGCGTCACGGGCGGCATTCCCACGCGGGAGCGTGGGAACGATCTAAACGGTGAACCTATTGCGGCAAGCCCGGCTCCCACACAAGCCCCACATGGGAGCTTGCTGTGTCAGTCAGACCAGCGTGGCATCCAGGCTGATCTTGGCGTTCAGCACTTTCGACACTGGGCAGCCTTCCTTCGCCTTTTTGCTCAGTTCCTCGAACTGCGCCTGGCTTGCGCCCGGAATCTTGGCTTTCAGCACCAGATGCACGGCAGTAATCGCGAAACCACCCTCAACCTGGTCCAGGGTCACTTCAGCCTGGGTATCGATGCTGTCAGCCTTAAGGCCGGCATCGCCCAGAATCATGGAAAATGCCATGGAGAAACAGCCCGCGTGGGCCGCGCCGATCAACTCTTCAGGGTTGGTGCCCTTGCCGCCTTCGAAGCGCGCCTTGAAGCCGTAAGGTGCTTCGCGCAGCACGCCGGTTTCGGTCGAAATGGAACCCAGCCCAGTCTTCAGATCACCTTCCCAATGCGCGGATGCTTTTTTAACGATACTCATAGCTCTCTCCTCGAACGGTGGTTTTGCGTCAGTAAGGGTTCTGAGGATAGACGGCCCGGCAAAGTTCATCTTGTCGGAGAAACCTAGTGATTCAGTAGGAAATTTCACAGACTGCTATTGAATCTCGGGTATATGCCCTCATTGCATAGAGCATGCACATGAAGCGGCAGGTTTGAGTTCGTCTATAAGCCTGCGCACCTAATGGAGAAGCAGGCTTATGAAATCGCTGTCCGACGTGAAGTTCTCGACCCTCGACCTCGTGCCCGTGCGCGCCAACGGCAGCATCGCGCAGTCATTGCGCAACTCGCTGGACCTGGCTCAGCACGTGGAAAAGTTCGGCTACAACCGTTTCTGGGTAGCTGAACACCACAATATGGACGGCATCGCCAGCTCGGCCACCTCGGTGTTGCTGGGTTATTTGGCTGGCGGCACCTCGACGATTCGCGTCGGTTCCGGCGGCGTGATGTTGCCCAACCATGCGCCGCTGGTGATTGCCGAGCAGTTCGGCACCCTGGAAAGCCTGTACCCCGGCCGTATCGACCTGGGCCTGGGCCGCGCGCCCGGTTCCGACCAGATGACCGCCCGCGCCCTGCGCCGTGAACGCTCCGGCAGCGCTGACGAATTTCCGGAAGATGTGGCCGAACTGGTGGCCTACCTGGGCCCGCGCACGCCCGACCAACGGATCATCGCCGTACCCGGCACCGGCACCAACGTGCCGGTCTGGTTGCTCGGTTCCAGCCTGTTCAGCGCGCAACTGGCTGGTGAGCGTGGCTTGCCCTACGCTTTCGCCTCCCATTTCGCACCCCGCTTGATGCATGAGGCGATTCGCGTGTACCGCAATCACTTCAAGCCTTCAGCCGTGCTGGACAAGCCCTACGTGATGCTCGGCATTCCGCTGGTGGCGGCCGATACCGACGAGCAGGCCGACTACCTGGCCACTTCGGTGTACCAGCGTATTCTGGCGCTGATGCGCGGGCAAAGCCTGGTGCAGCGCCCGCCGGTGAAAACCATGGACGGCCTGTGGCTGCCCCATGAAAAAGACGCGGTCGGCAGCTTCCTTGGCCTGGCCATGGTCGGTAGCCCGGCGAAGATTCGCGCGAAATTGGAAGTGTTGATCGAGCAGACCGGCGCAGATGAGCTGATCTTTACCAGCGACCTGTATGAGCATGCCGACCGGATTCATTCCTACGAGCTGCTGGCGCAGGTAATGAAGGGCTGATTACCCGCAGGCAAAAAAAACGACGCACCTGTGGCGAGGGAGCTTGCTCCCGCTGGGCTGCGTAGCGGCCCCAAAAGAAAGGGAGCGCTGCGCACTCAGCGGGAGCAAGCTCCCTCGCCACAAGTGCGTCGTTTCATGTCTGCACGGGATTAACCGCGCTTGTAGACGATTTCCTTGGTGCCGCCTTCGCAGCTGCCAATCACTTTGCCATCGGCTGCGGCGCCTTTGTCGACAACATCCAGCGAATAGTGCTGAACACCTTTAGCGTCGAGCTTTGCCGCGAGTTCGCTTTTCAGCTCTTCACAAGGCTTGCCCGCCGCTAGGGCAGTGCCCGCAATGCTCAACAAACCTACCGCTAACAGGAACTTCTTCATCCGTTACTTTCCTTGCGCTGATCGAAAAGAGCGTGCCGACGCTTATGGCATCGGCACCCAATGGTTGTAGCGCAGGTTATGGCAATCGGCCAGTCAGCAAGTTCAACTCACGGGATCAACTACTGGCAATTCGGAATCCCACCTTGAGCGTGACCTGAAAGTGCGCGGCCTTGCCGTCCTTGATGTGGCCACGGGTTTCGGTCACTTCAAACCACTCCAAGTGCTTGATGCTCTTATGCGCTTCAGCGATAGCGTTGTTGATTGCATCTTCGATGCTGGTGGTCGAGGAGCCGACCAGTTCGACTTTCTTGTAGGTGTGATGATCAGACATAACGTTTCTCCTGAGGTCTCTAGTGAGCGTAGCAGTGAATCTTCGTACTGCTTCTGGCGACCAATCCCACTCGAAAGTTCAGATTTACTGCACTTTCTGAAAACCCAGGAGTCGGTATCTACACATGCCACTCAATCACTTCAGGAGAGTTCCACATGGCCAACACTTCTTTACGCAAAGCGTCGCTGGAAAGCATGGAAGCCGAGATTTCGAGCCTGCTCAAGTCCCTTGAGAGCCTCAAGGACGATGCGTCCGATGAGTCGCGCAAAACGCTGAAGGCCCTGAAAAGCAATGCCGAGAATGCCCTCAAGCACTCCCGCCACTTGATCAGCGATGCCTACGAAGAAAGCAAAGTCAAAATCCGCGAAACCAGCGCGGCAACCCGCGACTACGCACAAGAGCACCCATGGACTACCGCCGGCGTTGCCGTTGGCGCGCTGGGCCTGTTGGCGGCTTACCTGCTGTGCAAACGTGGTGACTAAACTGGCTGGCGCAACAGCTCAGCCTTGAGCCACTGCGCCAACTGACCCGCGCGCCCGTCTGCGGCGCGCTTGGGTAGCCACAACGCCAGGTGCGCCGGGGTTTCACTGAAACCCCACGGCGCTACCAGGCGACCCGCTCGCAGGTCCTCTGCCACCAGCGGTTCGGGCGCAATCGCCACACCTAAACCTGCCACCGCCGCCTCCAGCAAATAATACAAATGCTCAAAACCCTGGCCGTGCTTCAACGCGCCGGGCTCGATGTCATGTTGCTGCGCCCAGATGGGCCAGGCCTGCGGGCGCGAGGTGGTGTGTAACAAGGCTTCACCGCACAGGGCCTGGGGCGGCGCCTGGCGCAGGCGCTCGTAACCGGCGAAGCGCGGGCTCATTACCGGGCCAATGCGCTCGCTGGCCAGCTCATACACCTGCATGTCCGCTGGCCATGGCGGCTCAGCGAAAACCAACAGGGCATCCAGGCCGGGGCGCCGTGGGTCGAGGTCGCCGTCACCCGCCGACAGGTGCAGACGCAAGTCGGGCAAGTCTGCGTTCAAGCGGCCCAGGCGCGGAATCAGCCAGCGCGCCAGCAAACTGCCCGAACAGCCGAGCACAAAGGGCGCGTCGGCGCTGGCCTGGGTCAGCTCGGCGCAAACATCCCTCAAACGCTCGAACGCTTCGGCACTGGCATCCCTGAGCCGAACGCCTGCATCTGTGAGTTTAAGGCCGCGCCCTTCCTTGGCGAACAGGCTGACACCCAAGTGTTCTTCCAACACCTTCAACTGGCGACTGACTGCACCATGGGTCACATGCAGTTGCTCAGCCGCCTGGCTGACGCTGTTCAAGCGGGCGGTGGCCTCAAACGCACGCAGGGCATTGAGGGGCGGTAGGTCTCGGCTCATCTGTGAGTTTTCCTGACAGGTTGTGGCGATCTTATCGGTTTTCAGCGCGCAGCGTCAGGGGTAGAGTGGCCGTCATTGCCTCTCCTCACCTTCTTTCCTGGAGCGCCCCATGACTCAGTCCCAGACCGACCTTCGCAACGGCCCCGACGCCAACGGCCTGTTTGGCGCGTTCGGCGGCCGCTACGTCGCTGAAACCCTGATGCCGTTGATCCTCGACCTGGCGCGCGAATACGAAGCGGCCAAGATCGACCCTGCGTTCAACGAAGAATTGGCCTACTTCCAACGCGACTATGTCGGGCGCCCAAGCCCGCTGTACTTCGCCGAGCGCCTGACCGAGTTCTGTGGCGGCGCCAAGATCTACCTCAAGCGCGAAGAGCTCAACCACACCGGCGCGCACAAGATTAATAACTGCATCGGCCAGATCCTGCTGGCGCGGCGCATGGGTAAAAAACGCATCATCGCCGAGACCGGCGCGGGCATGCACGGCGTGGCCACCGCCACCGTGGCGGCGCGCTTTGGCCTCGATTGCGTGATCTACATGGGCACCACCGACATCGAGCGCCAGCAGGCCAACGTGTTCCGCATGAAGCTGCTGGGCGCAGAAGTGATCCCGGTCGTGGCCGGTACCGGCACCCTTAAAGACGCGATGAACGAAGCCCTGCGTGACTGGGTGACCAACGTCGACAGCACTTTCTACCTGATCGGCACCGTGGCCGGCCCACACCCGTATCCCGCGATGGTGCGCGACTTCCAGGCCGTGATCGGCAAGGAAACCCGCGACCAGCTGCAAGCCCAGGAAGGCCGCCTGCCGGACAGCCTGGTGGCATGCATCGGCGGTGGATCCAACGCCATGGGCCTGTTCCACCCGTTCCTGGATGACACCAGCGTGGAGATCATCGGCGTTGAAGCCGCCGGCCACGGTATCGAAACCGGCAAGCACGCCGCCAGCCTCAACGGCGGCGTACCGGGCGTGCTGCACGGCAACCGCACCTTCCTGCTGCAGGACGACGACGGCCAGATCATCGACGCCCACTCGATTTCCGCCGGCCTCGACTACCCTGGCATCGGCCCTGAGCACGCGTGGTTGCATGATATCGGCCGCGTTCAGTACACCTCGGTGACCGACGACGAAGCCCTTGAAGCCTTCCACAAATGCTGCCGCCTGGAAGGGATTATTCCTGCGCTGGAAAGCGCCCATGCCCTGGCTGAAGTGTTCAAACGCGCACCAACCTTGCCGAAAGATCACCTGATGGTGGTGAACCTGTCCGGCCGTGGCGACAAAGACATGCAGACCGTGATGCACCACATGGACCTCTCTCAACAAGAGCAGTCGAAGCAGGAGAAACACTGATGAGCCGCCTGCAAACCCGCTTTGCGCAACTGAAAGAACAAAATCGCGCCGCCCTGGTGACCTTCGTCACCGCCGGCGACCCCGGCTATGACACTTCTCTGGCAATCCTCAAGGGCTTGCCCGCCGCCGGTGCCGACGTGATCGAGCTGGGCATGCCGTTCACCGACCCGATGGCCGACGGCCCGGCGATTCAACTGGCCAACATCCGTGCGTTGGAAGCCAAACAGAATCTGCTGAAAACCCTGCAGATGGTCCGCGAGTTCCGCAAAGACAACCAGGACACCCCGCTGGTGCTGATGGGTTACTTCAACCCGATCCACAAATACGGCGTGCCCACGTTCATCGCCGATGCCAAAGAAGCCGGGGTCGATGGCCTGATCGTGGTCGACATGCCGCCTGAGCATAACGGCGAGCTGTGCGACCCGGCCCAGGCCGCAGGCATCGACTTTATTCGCCTGACCACGCCGACCACTGATGACGTGCGCCTGCCAACCGTACTCAACGGCAGTTCCGGCTTTGTGTATTACGTGTCGGTGGCCGGTGTGACCGGTGCCGGTGCCGCCACCCTGGAACACGTCGAGGAAGCCGTGACCCGCCTGCGTCGGCATACCGACCTGCCGATCAGCATCGGCTTTGGTATTCGCACACCGGAACAGGCCGCCGCTATCGCTCGCCTGGCAGACGGTGTGGTGGTCGGTTCGGCGCTGATCGATCACATCGCCAATGCGAAAAATGATCAACAAGCAATCGATGGCGTATTGAGCCTCTGCGCGGCGCTGTCGGAAGGTGTCCGTAACGCCCGTAAGTAAGCGGCGTGTAGCAATGGGTAAAGTTCCTGATACAGAGGAATCATCTGGGCAATCCAGTACCTAAACTGACAAGACCAAGGGATTTCGAGCCTCGTTCGAAATCCCTTTTTTGTTCGTGCAGTACTGAGGAAAGCCCCCATGAAAATGCCTAAACGCTTGATCGCAGGTCTTGGCGTGTTGATGCTCGGCGCAAGTGCCCTGGCGCAGGCCGCGCCGCCCGACCAACGCGGCGATGGCCCAGGCCGTGGCGGCCCGCAAGGTCAGTACGAGCAACGCGGCGACGACCATCGCGGCCCACAGGATAACCGTCGTGGACCGCCGCAAGACTTCGGCCCGGTGCGGCAGGTGATCCGTGACAACCACAACGACTTCCGCCGTGGTGCACCACCACCACCTGGCGTACGCCTGGTGCGGGGCCAACCGCTGCCGCGCAACTACTACGGCGAACGCCTCGACAACCGCGCCTTGGCCCATCTGCCGCAATACCCAGGGTATGAATGGCGCCGGTCCGGCGGCGATATCGTATTGATCGCCATCGGCACCAGCATCGTCTACCAGATCCTGGATGGCGCCCTTTACTAGGCCTGGAATACCTTTGAGCAAGGCCCGCTTGTTGTGGCGAGCGGGCTTGTTGAGATGAGCGAGCTGTTGTGGCGAGCGGGCTTGCCCCGCGTTGGGGTGCGAAGCGCCCTCAAAACCCGACAACACGGTTCCTTCTGGAAAAAACGCAGTGGCCTTATTGGGGCTGCTGCGCAGCCCAACGCGGGGCAAGCCCGCTCGCCACAACAAGCCGCTCGCCACAACAGCCCGCTTGCCGCAGGGTTTTCGGTCCACTCAAACAATGGATCTACAGCTCGATGCGCTCGACCTTGCCCACCAGCAACACGTAGGAAAGCGCCCCCAGCAACGCCAGCACCGCGATATAGGTAATCGCCGGCGCAAACGAATCCCCACTGGCCAGAAAGCCAATCACTATCGGCGTGGTAATCGCCGACAAGTTGCCGATGAAGTTAAACACTCCACCCGTCAGACCCAGCAACCGCGCAGGCGCCAGGGTCGACACCAATGACCAGGTGATCGACGCCAGGCCATTGCCAAAGAACGCCACCGCCAGAAACGCAATCACCCAGGCCGTCGAATCCACATAGTTGGCGCCGATGATCGCCGTGGAAATCAGCAGCCCACCAATGATCGGCAGCTTGCGCGCAAACCCTACCGACGTACCCCGGCGAATCAGCCAATCAGAAAAAATACCGGAACACAGCACGCCGATAAACGCAGCGAGGAAGGGCAGCGACGCCAACAAGCCGGACTTGATGAAGTCCATGCCGCGGTATTTCACCAGGTAGGTCGGGAACCACGTCAGAAAAAACCACAGCGTCGAGTTCAGGCAAAACTGCCCCAGGTAGATGCCCCACAACTTGCGCTTGCTCAGCACTATCCCGAGGTCGACCCAACTGAACGGCGCTTTGACCGCTTTCGCCTGCATATCCACCAGGCCGCCGCCCTCGCGGATCAGCTCGATTTCTGCCGCGTTAGCGCCTTTGAAATCCTTCGGCTCACGGTACACCGCGTACCAGATCAGCGCCCACAGAATGCCGACGCCACCGGTAGCGACAAACACCATGTGCCAGCCAAACACGTGTTGCAGCCAGGCCAACACCGGCGTGAGGAACGCCAGCCCGACAAACTGCCCGGAGGTGTAAACGCCAATCGCGGTGGCACGCTCGCGCTCGGGAAACCAGGTGGTGACCACGCGGCTATTGATCGGGTAGGCCGGTGCTTCCAGGGCACCAACGGCCATGCGCAGCACGAACAGCGCAATAAAGCTGGCGGCGAACCCCAGCATTACCGTGGCGATGGACCACAACAGCAGCGCCACGGTGTAGAGAATGCGCGGCGGCACGCGGTCCACCAGCCAGCCGCCGGGGATTTGCATGGCGGCGTAGGTCCAGCCGAACGCGGAGAAGATCAGCCCGACATGCACCGGGTCAATCCCCAGTTCGCTGGTCAGCGCCGGGGCGGCAATCGACAGGTTGCTGCGGTCGAGGTAGTTGATCACCACGGTGATAAACAGCAACACCATGATGAAGAAACGCTTTCTGCTGGGCGTGACGAGAGAAGCCTGCCCGGTGAAGGATTCAGGGTGCATGGGGGAGCCTCTTATTATGTTTATTGAGGACGGGGCGCGGTCATTGTGGGAGCTGGCTTGCCTGCGATGGCGGTGCATCAGCTAACTGATCTGGCACAGGCGGACCGCTATCGCAGGCAAGCCAGCTCCCACACTTGACCGCATTCCTTCAGTGAGCAATCACCACTCAGCGAAGCTGCCGTCGGCATGCCGCCAGATCGGGTTGCGCCAGCGGTGGCCAATAGCGGCGCGTTCGATCACGTATTCCTCGTTGATCTCAATGCCCAGGCCCGGTCCGTTGGGGATCTTCACGAAGCCTTTGTCATAGTCGAACACGCCTGGGTCGCGTACGTAGTCGAGCAGATCGTTGCTCTCGTTGTAGTGGATGCCCAGGCTTTGCTCCTGGATAAACGCGTTGTAGCAAACCGCGTCCAGTTGCAGGCACGCCGCCAAGGCAATCGGACCCAACGGGCAGTGCAGGGCCAGGGCCACGTCGTAGGCTTCGGCCATGTTGGCGATCTTGCGGGTTTCGGTGATGCCGCCGGCGTGGGAGGCGTCCGGCTGGATGATGTCGACGTAACCTTCGCTGAGCACACGCTTGAAGTCCCAACGCGAAAACAGCCGCTCGCCCAAGGCAATCGGCGTGCTGGTCAGCGGCGCCAGTTCCTTGAGCGCTTCGTAGTTTTCGCTGAGCACCGGCTCTTCGATAAACATCAGTTTGTACGGGTCCAGCTCTTTCATCAGCACCTTGGCCATGGGCTTGTGCACGCGGCCATGGAAGTCGACGCCGATGCCGACATTAGGCCCGACCGCATCGCGCACGGCGGCCACGTTGGCCAATGCCAGGTCGACTTTTTCGAAGCTGTCGACGAACTGCAATTCTTCGGTGCCATTCATTTTCACGGCGGTGAAGCCGCGGGCCACGGCCTCTTTGGCGGCGCGAGCGGTGTCGGCGGGGCGGTCGCCGCCGATCCAGGAATACACGCGGATCTTGTCACGCACCTGGCCACCCAACAGGTCGCTGACCGACACGCCGAGCGCCTTGCCCTTGATGTCCCACAGCGCCTGGTCGATACCGGCGAGGGCACTCATGTGCACCGCGCCGCCACGGTAAAAGCCGCCGCGATAGAGCACGGTCCAGATATCTTCGATATTGCGTGGGTCTTTGCCGATCAGGTAGTCGGAGAGTTCCTCGACGGCGGCGGCCACGGTGTGGGCGCGGCCCTCCACCACAGGCTCACCCCAGCCGGTTACACCCTGGTCGGTCTCGACCTTGAGGAAGCACCAGCGCGGCGGGACGATAAAGGTGGTCAGTTTGGTGATTTTCATCTTCTTATCTCTCTTATCGATGCAGCGCCAGGGGCGCAAACCTTGAGTTCAGTTAAGCGCGTTCCAGGCGGCGACATAGGCCTGGGCATTGCTCGCCACTTGGTCCACCGACATGCCCGGTTTGAACAACCCGGAACCCAGGCCAAAGCCCTTGGCGCCCGCGTCGAAATACACCTGCATGTTGCCTGGGGTCACGCCGCCCACCGGCAGCAGCAAGGTGCCGGTCGGCAGTACCGCCAGCCATGCCTTGATCACCGCCGGGCCCATTTGCTCGGCCGGGAACAGCTTCAATACATCCGCGCCTTCGGCCAGCGCGGCGAAGGCTTCGGTCGGCGTTGCCACACCCGGTGACAGGAACAAGCCCGCCGCTTTGGCGGCACGCAATACCTTGGCATCGCTGTGGGGCATGACGATGACTTGGCCGCCGGCGGCTTTGACCTGCTCGACCTGTTCCGGGGTCAACACGGTGCCCGCGCCGATCAGGCAATCGGCGGGCAAGGTGTCGCGCAGGGTGCGGATGCTGGTGTAAGGGTCCGGCGAATTCAGTGGCACTTCGATCACGCGAAAACCGGCCTCATAAAGCACCTGGCCAATCGACTGTGCTTCATCCGGGCGCACGCCGCGCAAAATTGCGATCAAACCGTTGTATGCGAGTGCTTGCTTGAGCATGTCAGGCCTCCAGTACAGGTTGAGTGAGCCCAGCGGCGACGGCCAATTGCCACAGGCCGCGCTCGGTGGCTTCCTGCGCGAGGCTGACGTGGGCAAAGCCGCAGAGGGCGAGGGCGCGTTGGTAGCGGGCGCAGAGGTTCGCGGCGCCGACCAAGACGATAGGCTTGTGTTTGGCCTGCTGCGGCAAACCGGCGAGTTCGTGGCCGATCAGCAGGCCGGACAGGTAATCGGGCTGTTCGTTGGGCGCCAGTTCGCCGGTCAAGCCCAGGGTACGGGCGCTGAACAAGGTCGACAGCACACCGCGCCGGCCATCCTCCGAGAGCGCCACGCGCACGCCACGATCAAAGGCCTCGCCCTGGAATTGTTCGGACGGTTGCTGGGTACGCCCGAGAATGCTGTGCTTGCTGAGTATCGCAAACAGCTCGCCGGTCATGAAGGTGTCGAAGTGGGTGATGCAGCCTTCAACCACCTCGACCCATTTGGAATGGCTGCCCGGTAGGCCGATCAACACGTCGGCGCCCAGGCCCTGCAGCACACCGAGCACTTGGGTTTCTTCGCCGCGCATCACATTGGGCAAGCCGACCCGCTCGATCACACCCGGCACAATGTGCACCTGCACCCCGCGCAGGCTTAGTACCGGGTGCAAAGCCTGGCCGAGGCTGGCGACGTCGACGGGCGTTTGGCGGTAAGCCGCTTCGCTCCAGCCTTGTGCGCTGCCGACCATCCCGCAGGCAATCACCGGCAGGCCGGGCTGCGCGTCGAGCCAGTCGCCACAGGCCGCATCGAACGCCAACTCAAAGCCATCGGCGCAACGCACGCCGGCAATCTCCCGGGGTTCGCTGGGCAGGTGCATGATGCCGAACGCCAGCGCGCGCTGTTCGAGCACGCAGCCCGCCGGGCCGAGTTTGTAAGCACGAAGGGAGCTGGTCCCCCAATCGAGCGCGATCAATTGCGCCTGCATCGCTTCACCTGAAATGAGTGGGTGCTGAAAAAAGCAGATGGGCGAATATAAACCTATGACTGGCGATATCTCAATATATAAATAACAGTCCCACATATTGGGTTTTTGTAATAAAAAATCCCATCGCCTTGCACAGGGTGATGGGATTAGGTGCAACAGTGGTTAAAAAATAGACAGGTTCAACTCGCGCATCGCGCCCATCCAGATCGCGTAATCGGTGTGGTCCTTCAAGTCATCGCCGGTATCCGGGTGCAGGAACACCACCAGCCCGTCGCGATGCAGCGCCAGCCACGGCAACACCACGCCGATGTATTCCGGCTCGAACGCCAGCTGGCAGCTCCAGTCCGGGTGCGGGCCAACCGGCCTTTCGTGTACACGGCCCATGCGCAGCGGGAACAGCTTGGCCGCGTCTTCGCAGAGCTTGCGCGCCTGGTCGATGGTGCTGGCGTCAAAGTAGATATGGGCGTGGTAGCCCTTGATACGTTGCATGGCGAAATCCGGATCCAATATGCGCCGATCCTAGACCGCAATCGACGGCAGGGCTAGCCCAGTCAACGACTGCGCGCTGCTGGCTTGCTCGGCCACCAGCCAATCGACAAAGCGCTCGACCAATTGCCCCCGGCGTTTGCGCTGGGGCTGCACCACGTAATACCCGAAACGCGAAATCACCGTGTCGCTGATCGGCCGGCACAGCCAGTTCTGCTCCAGCAGGTTATCCACCAAATGGCGCCAGCCGATGGCCACGCCCTGGCCGGCAATCGCGGCCTGGATCAGCAGGGTGTAATTGTCGAAGCGCAATTGCCCAGGCGTGGGCGCCGTGGTGATGCCCAACTCACGAAACACGCCACTCCAGTCGAACCATTGGCTGTTGTTTTCCTGGCGCAGGTGCAGCAGCGGGTAATCGTGCAGATTTTGCACCGTCAGTGGCGTGGACTGGGCCTTGAGCCATTGCGGGCTGCACACCGGAAACACTTCCTCGTTGAACAGCCACAAGCTCTCGCCCTGCTTGAAACGACCATCGCCAAACAACACCGCCACGTCGATATCGCTGCGCAACGTGGCGTGGTTGCGTTCGCTGGTCACCAGGCTGACGTCCACCTGCGGGTTGGCCTGGTGAAAGCGATGCAGGCGCGGCATCAGCCAGTAGGCGGCGAAGGCGAAGTCGGTGGCCACTTGCAGCACTTCGTGCTGGTCCTGCTGGGTGATCGCGCTGAGGCCTTGGTTGATGGCCTGCAAACCGCCTTGCACCTGTTCGAACAACAGCGCGCCTGCATCCGTCAGTTCGATGCCTCGGTAGATGCGATCAAACAGACGGATCGCCAGTTGCTCTTCAAGGCGCTTGATCTGCTGGCTGATGGCTGGCTGCGTAGTGCCCAGTTCCATCGCAGCGGCGGTAAAGCTGCGATGGCGCGCCGCTGCTTCAAAGGCACGCAGCAGGTCGAGGGACAGATCACCGAGGGCTTCATACATAAGCTGTGCTTATCCTAGACATTGCTTTTCATGGGCTTTACCCCATTTTCCATGGGCCGCATGCTCATTCGCATAAACACCGCCTATGGAATGCCGATAGATCATGAAGCGCAAGAACATTCTTTTCATCATGGCCGATCAAATGGCCGCGCCGATGCTGCCGTTCTACGGACCTTCCCCGATCAAGTTGCCGAACCTGAGCCGCCTGGCTGCACAGGGTGTGGTGTTCGACGCGGCCTATTGCAACAGCCCGCTGTGCGCACCCTCACGCTTCACCCTGGTCAGTGGCCAGTTGCCGAGCAAGATTGGCGCCTACGACAACGCCGCCGATTTCCCCGCCGATGTACCGACTTATGCCCACTACCTGCGCCGCCTCGGTTACCGCACGGCCCTGTCGGGCAAGATGCATTTCTGCGGGCCAGATCAATTGCACGGCTATGAAGAACGCCTGACCAGCGACATCTACCCGGCCGACTATGGCTGGGCGGTGAACTGGGATGAGCCGCACGTGCGCCCCACCTGGTACCACAACATGTCGTCGGTGCTGCAAGCCGGGCCGTGCGTGCGCACCAATCAGCTGGATTTCGACGAAGAGGTGGTGTTCAAGGCCCAGCAATATCTGTTCGACCATATCCGTGAAGACGGCAATCAGCCGTTCTGCCTCACCGTGTCGATGACGCACCCACACGACCCGTACACGATTCCCAAGCCATTCTGGGACCTGTACGACGACGGCGACATCCCAATGCCGGCAACCCCCGCGCAAGGCGATCTCGACCCGCATTCCCAACGCCTGCTAAAGGTTTACGACCTGTGGGACAAGCCGCTGCCTGTGGACAAGATCCGCGATGCGCGTCGCGCGTATTTCGGCGCGTGCAGCTATATCGACAGCAACGTCGGCAAACTCCTGCAAACCCTGGAAGACACCGGCCTGGCCGACGACACGATCATCATCTTCTCCGGCGACCACGGCGACATGCTCGGCGAGCGTGGCCTCTGGTACAAAATGCACTGGTTTGAAATGGCCGCCCGCGTGCCGCTGCTAGTGAGTGCGCCAGGCCAGTTTGCGGCGGGGCGCGTGAGCAAGGCTGTGTCCACCGCCGATCTGCTGCCCACCCTGGTGGAACTGGCCGGCGGCGAACTGGACCCGCGCCTGGCGCTGGACGGCCGCTCGCTGGTCCCGCACTTGCAAGGGCAGGGCGGGCACGACGAAGTGTTTGGCGAATACATGGCCGAAGGCACCATCAGCCCGCTGATGATGATTCGGCGCGGTGCCTACAAATTCATCTACAGCGAAGACGACCCCTGTCTACTGTTCGATGTACACAACGACCCGCACGAGTGGGAAGACCTCAGCCAGTCACCGGAACACCGGCCACTGTTCGAGGCGTTTTTGACTGAGGCGCGGGCCAAATGGGACATCCCGGCGATCCACCAACAGGTGCTCGCCAGCCAACGCCGTCGCCGCCTGGTGTTCGAGGCGCTGACCCAAGGCAAGCTGAAGAGCTGGGATCACCAGCCACTGGTGGACGCCAGTCAGCAATACATGCGCAACCATATCGACCTCGACGACCTGGAGCGCAAGGCACGTTATCCACAACCCTGCCAAAACCAATAAATAAACAGAGGGAAGGCCATGCAAAAGTTAACGGTGATACTCGGAGTCTTGGCGTTGAGCAGCGCCAATGTTTACGCAGACACCAGCTGTGACACGGTGAAGATGGCCGATCCAGGCTGGAGCGATATCGCCGCCACCAATGCCATCACCGGTTTCCTGTTGAACGGCATGGGCTACAAGGCCAAGGTCGACACCCTGGCGGTGCCGATCACGTTTGGCGGGCTCAAGGATGGCCAGGTGGATGTGTTCCTGGGCAACTGGATGCCGGCACAGCAGGGTTTCTACGACAAGTTCGTGGCCAATGGCGATGTGGTGCAACTGGCGAAAAACCTCGACGGCACCGAGTTCACCCTCGCCGTGCCGGACTACGTGTGGGACGCCGGTGTGCATGATTTTGCCGACTTGAACACATTTGCCGACAAGTTCGACAAGAAGATCTACGGCATTGGCTCCGGCGCGCCGGCGAATATTTCGCTGCAGGAGATCATCAAGAAGAACGACTTCGACCTGGGCCAGTGGAAGCTGATCGAGTCGAGCGAGCAGGCGATGCTGGCCGAAGTGTCGCGGGCGGTGAAAAAGCAGAAGTTCGTGACCTTCCTCGGCTGGACACCACACCCGATGAACGTGCAATTGAAGATGCACTACCTCAAAG
The DNA here is from genome assembly GCF_030263855.1 of Pseudomonas sp. ChxA. Taxonomy (NCBI): domain Bacteria; kingdom Pseudomonadati; phylum Pseudomonadota; class Gammaproteobacteria; order Pseudomonadales; family Pseudomonadaceae; genus Pseudomonas; species Pseudomonas sp. ChxA. Next base: position 1,704,114 of record NZ_JARPMK010000002.1, on the reverse strand, counting down.
GCGGCGAGAAATATTTTGGTGACACCGGCAGCGTGTATACCTTGACCCGCAAAGGTTATGCACAGGCCTGCCCGAACGTAGGAAAGTTACTGACCAACCTGAGTTTCACCCAGGAGATGGAGAACAGCATCATGGCGCAGGTGGTCAACAATAAAGTCAGCAATGCCGAGGCGGCGAAGGCCTGGATCAAGGCTAATCCTGCGGTGTTGGACAAGTGGTTGGACGGTGTGAAAACCGTGGACGGCCAGGATGCGTTGGCCGCAGTAAAAGCCAAACTCTAAAGGCTGCACACAATCCCGAATGGGAAAAGGCTTGCGTGGGAGCTGGCTTGCCTGCGATACAGACAACTCGGTCTGCCAGACCTACCGAGGTGATGCTATCGCAGGCAAGCCAGCTCCCACAGAGCCTTATGTGTACTGATACTCTGAGCTAAACCTTTCTACCGAGTCTGCGATGCCCCGGCCCAACCGCCACACTCTCTTGCCCTTCCTCGCCTGGCTGCCGCGCCAAACCCGCGCCAGCGTCGGCCGCGATGCGATTGTCGGGCTCAGTGGCGCCGTGCTCGCCTTGCCGCAGTCGATTGCCTACGCGCTGATCGCCGGGCTCCCACCCGAATACGGCCTCTATGCCGCCATCATCCCGGTGTTGATCGCGTGCTTGTGGGGTTCGTCGTGGCACTTGATCTGTGGGCCGACGGCGGCGATTTCCATCGTCCTGTATGCCAGCGTCAGTCCGCTGGCCGTGCCTGGCTCGCAGGACTACATCACGTTGATTCTGTTGCTCACATTCCTTGCCGGTGTATTCCAGTGGCTGCTGGGCATGCTGCGCTTCGGCGCGCTGGTGAATTTCGTCTCACACTCGGTGGTGCTGGGTTTCACTCTGGGCGCTGCCGTGGTGATTGCCTTGGGGCAATTGCCCAACTTGCTGGGGCTGGAGTTGCCCAGCCAGGCCACAGCGATCAATAGCTTGCTGGCACTGGTAGACCATGCCGGGGAATGGGACCACGCCTCACTGGCACTGGGCCTGGGCACCTTGCTGGTGGGCGCGCTGCTCAAATACCTGGTCCCGCGTTGGCCGACGCTGTTGATCGCCCTGGCGCTGGGCAGCCTGGTGGCGTGGCTGTGGCCGGCGATGTTCGGGCATGTGGCGTTGGTGAGTTCGTTTATCGGCAAACTGCCGCCGTTCAGCCCGCTGCCGATGGACCTGGACATGCTGCTGCGCCTGCTGCCGAGCGCTGTGGCGGTGGGCATGCTCGGGCTGGTCACCAGCTTGTCGATTGCGCGCTCGCTGTCGGCGCGTTCGCAGCAATTGCTCGACGCTAATCAGGAAGTCCGTGCGCAGGGCTTATCCAATATCGTCGGCGGCTTTTTCTCCGGGTACTTGTCGGCCGGCTCCTTCACCCGCTCCGGCCTCAGCTATGAAGCAGGCGCCTGCTCGCCGTTGGCGGGCGTGTTTTCCGCGCTCTGGGTGGCATTGTTTGCGTTGTTCGGCGCGGCCTTGATCGCGCACATCCCGATCCCGAGCATGGCCGCAAGCATCCTGCTGATTTGCTGGGGCCTGGTGGATCATCGTGGCATTCGCGCGCTGTTCCGCGTCAGCCGCGCCGAGTTTGTGGTGATGAGCCTGACCTGCGTCGCGACCTTGCTGCTGGAGCTGCAAACGGCGATTTATGCGGGCGTGCTGGCATCGTTGTTTTTCTACCTCAAACGCACCTCGCAGCCGCGGGTTCAGCAATGGCGCGACGGTGATGAGGATGTATTACGGGTGGGCGGTTCGATCTTCTTCGGCGCCAGCCATTACCTGCAAGTGCGACTGCAAAGCCTGCAGGGCGGGCGCGTGGTGATCGAAGCGCAGCAGATTAACTTTATCGACTATTCCGGGGTGGAGATGCTGCACCAGGAGGCGCGGCGGTTAGTGGGTGTGGGGCGCAGCCTGACGTTGCGCCGAGCCAGGCCGCAGGTAGTGGAAGAATTAAAGAAATTGGAAGGGGCAGACAAATGCCCCATCCACTTCGAAGACTGAATACGGTTAAACAAAGTGGGAGCTGGCTTGCCTGCGATGGCCATCGGTATCTACACAACTTCTGTTGAACACAACGTCTGTAGCAAGTGGGTTGTTGTGGCGAGCAGGCTTGTCCTGCGTTGGGCCGCGAAGCGGCCCCGGTAAAGGCACTGCAATTTTCCTTGAAAGAATTCAACGTCTGGGCCTGGGGCTGCTGCGCAGCCCAACGCAGGACAAGCCTGCTCGCCACAGGAGAAATTGGCAGCCATCAAAAGTTGTGTAGATACCTATGCTGCGATGGCGGTGGATCAGCCAGCACATCTGTATTTGATACACCGCTATCGCAGGCAAGCCAGCTCCCACATTAGACCGTGTTCACTTTTAGATTTATGCCGCAGCCAACTGCCTACGCAACTCAGCCAACACCGGCGCCGACTCCGGGCGTACGCCGCGCCACAAGTAGAACGCTTCTGCGGCCTGCTCGACCAACATGCCCAAGCCGTCCATCGCCACCGCTGCGCCTTGCTCGGTAGCCCAGCGACAGAACGCGGTCGGCTCCTTGGCGTACATCATGTCGTAGCAAAAGGTCTTGCCCGGCGCGATCAGACTGCCGGCAATCGGCGGTACATCGCCTGACAGGCTGGCGGACGTGGCATTGATGATCACGTCCACCGGCTCACGCAACCAATCGAAACCGCTGGCCGACACCGGCCCCAAATCGTCGAACAGCTCGGCAAGCAGTTCGGCCTTTTCCACGGTGCGGTTGGCGATGATCAAGGAGGCAGGCTGCTCGGCCAGCAACGGCTCGAGCGCCCCGCGTACCGCACCACCGGCGCCCAGCAGCAGAATGCGCTTGCCTTGCAGGCTCAACCCGGCGTTTACCGTCAGGTCGCGCACCAGGCCGGCACCGTCGGTGTTGTCGCCCAACAAGCTGCCGTCGGCGAGCTTGCTCAGGGTGTTCACGGCGCCTGCGCGCTGGGCGCGTTCGGTCAGGCTGTTGGCCAGGCGGAAGGCGTCTTCCTTGAACGGCACGGTGACGTTGGCGCCACGGCCTTGTGCAAAGAACTCACGGGCACAGCCGGTGAAATCCTCCAGCGGCGCGAGCAAGGTGCTGTAGTCCAGTTGCTCGCCAGTCTGCTCGGCAAACATGCGGTGAATCAAAGGGGATTTGCTGTGGCCGATGGGATTGCCGAACACCACATAACGGTCCATCAGACAGCCGCCTTGGGCGCAGCCATGCCCAGCCAGTCGCGGTCTTGCAGATAGTAATCGGTGAGGCGCGCTTCCTCGCTGTCGGCTTCGGCTTTCCAGTCGTAGCTCCAGCGCACTTGCGGCGGCAGCGACATCAGGATCGACTCGGTACGCCCGCCTGATTGCAGGCCGAACAAAGTGCCACGGTCATAGACCAGGTTGAACTCGACGTAGCGGCCACGACGGAATTCCTGGAATTGGCGCTGCTGCTCGGTGTAAGCCATGGCCTTGCGGCGCTGCACGATCGGCAGGTAGGCGTCGATGTAGGCATCGCCGATGGCACGGATGAAGGCGAAGCAGGTGTCGAAGCCCCACTCGTTCAAGTCATCGAAGAACAGGCCGCCGATGCCGCGCGGTTCATTGCGGTGCTTGATATGGAAGTAGGTGTCGCACCAGGCCTTGTAGCGCGAATACACATCCGCGCCAAACGGCGCACAGGCCTGCTCGGCCACGCGATGCCAGTGGATACAGTCTTCTTCATTGCCGTAGTAGGGCGTGAGGTCGAAGCCGCCACCGAACCACCACACCGGTTCTTCGCCGTCTTTTTCGGCGATGAAAAAACGCACGTTGGCGTGGGACGTCGGCACGTGCGGGTTGTGCGGGTGGATCACCAGCGACACGCCGAGGGCTTCAAAGCCACGACCGGCAAGCTCCGGACGATGCGCGCTGGCGGACGGCGGCAAGCCGCTGCCGAATACGTGGGAAAAGTTGACGCCGCCTTTTTCGATCACCGAACCGTTTTCGATCACACGGGTGCGACCGCCGCCGCCGGCAGGCCGGGTCCAGGCGTCTTCGATAAAGCGAGTGTCCGTCTCGAAGGTTTCCAGGGCGCTGCAAATGCGGTCTTGCAGGTCGAGCAGGTAGGCTTTAACAGCCTCGGTGCGGGTAGTCATGGCATCACCTTGAATCGGGCAAAGCTACGCGAGGCCATTGGGCGTCGGCGGCAAATGGGCGCACAGGATAGCACTGCATCCGACTGCGCCGCAGTTGACGAAGATCAAGGTTAGGAGTGGGATAGGGGGCTACGCGATTCGACCTCAGGAGAAGTGCAGATGGCCAAACGTATCCAGTTCAGCGCCCATGGCGGCCCCGAAGTGCTTGAGTATGTGGACTACACCCCGGCAGAACCTGGCCCACAGCAGGTTCGTGTGCGTAACGAGGCCATCGGTCTTAACTTCATCGACACTTATTTCCGCAGTGGCCTGTACGCGCCGCCAGCCTTGCCATCGGGCCTTGGCGCAGAAGGCGCTGGCGTGGTGGATGCCGTCGGCAGCGAGGTCTCGCAGTTCAAGGTCGGCGATCGCGTGGCCTACGGCAGCGGCCCGCTGGGTGCGTACAGCCAGCTGCATGTGTTGCCTACCGCCAACCTGGTGCACTTGCCGGACGATATCAGCTTTGAACAAGCCGCCGGCGCGATGCTCAAGGGCCTGACCGTGCAGTACCTGCTACGTCAGACCTACGAGTTGAAGGGCGGCGAAACCATTCTGTTCCACGCCGCTGCCGGTGGCGTGGGCTCCCTGGCCTGCCAATGGGCCAAGGCGCTGGGCGTGAAGCTGATCGGCACGGTGAGTTCGCCGGAAAAAGCCGCACTGGCCAAATCCCTCGGCGCCTGGGAAACCATCGACTACAGCAAGGAAAACGTCGCACAGCGCGTACTGGAATTGACCGACGGCAAAAAAGTCCCGGTGGTGTACGACGGCGTCGGCAAAGACACCTGGCTGACCTCACTGGACAGCGTGGCGCCACGGGGTTTGGTGGTGAGTTTCGGCAATGCATCCGGCGCGGTGGACGGCGTAAACCTGGGGATTCTGGCGGCGAAGGGCTCGCTGTATGTCACTCGGCCGACCTTGGCGACCTATGCCAGCAACCCGAAAGACTTGCAGGCGATGGCCGATGATCTGTTCTCGATGATCAAGAGCGGCAAGGTGCGTATTGATATCAACCAGCGGTTTGCGCTGGCGGATGCGGCGAAGGCGCAGACGGAGTTGTCGGGGCGCAGGACGACGGGGTCGACCATTCTGCTGCCGTAAGGCCCTAAGATCTTTAGAGTTTGTAAGGGCCCCATCGCGGGCAAGCCCGCTCCCACATTTGGAATGCATTCCCCTGTGGGAGCCGGGCTTGCCCGCGATGGCCGCGCCTCGGTCTCAAGACGGCCGCACCACCTCACCCGTCGCCAAATCGCGAATCAGGCTCGGGTTCTTGCGCCCACCCAGGGCGCCGCCCAGTACCAAGTCAACCTGGCCACGGAAATACTGCTCCACACGAATGCGCGTGCGCGCCGCCGGGCGACCTTGCGGGTTGGCTGAGGTGGAGATCAACGGCCCCACCTGTGCGCATAAATCCCTCACCAATGGATGATCGCTGACCCGCAGCGCCACGGTGTCATGCACACCGGTCACCCATTCCGGCAACATGCCCTGATGCGGCACCAGCCAGGTATTTGGCCCCGGCCAGGTGCTGGCCATGCGGTCGATCCAGGTGTCCGGGAAGTCTTCAAACAGAAAATCGAACTGGCGGATATTGTCCGCCACCAGGATCAGCCCCTTGTCCACCGAGCGATTCTTGATCGCCAGCAGCCGGTCCACCGCGTCTTCATTCCAAGGGTCGCAGCCCAGGCCCCAGACCGCTTCGGTCGGATAGGCAATCACCGCGCCTGCGCGAATTTCTCGTGCGGCTTCCAGCACACGCCACCTGTTGACCATTGCTCACTCTCCGGACTAAAGCTGTGGGCAGTTTACCGATGTTCTTTGCAAAAACTAATTACATAAGCGGGCCACGCGCAAGCCAGCGACCGCTTTCACAGATCACCTGCCCTTCAAGCTCAAGCTCAGTGAGCGCCGCCAGTATGTGGGACAAAGGCCGCCCGCTGGCAATCGCCAAGCCCTCGCTGGTATGGGGCGCCGCGTGCAGCAGCGCCACCAGCGGATGGGTGACCGGCATTGGTGCAGGGCGGGACAACGCCTGCCAGCCGCGCAAGCCGTCCAGGATGTGCTCGATGGACTCCACCAGCGTCGCGCCATCGCGAATCAACTGATGGCAGCCCTTGGCGCCCGGATGATGAATGGAACCCGGAATCGCATACACCTCGCGCCCTTGCTCGGCGGCTAGCTTGGCAGTGATCAGCGAACCGCTGGCGATGCTGGCTTCCACCACCAGCACCCCCAGCGACAAACCGCTGATGATCCGGTTGCGCCGTGGGAAGTTGGCGGCCTGGGGCGCGGCGTCCAGCGGGAACTCGGAAACCACCGCGCTGCCCTGGGCAATCATCGCCGCTGCGAGCTGGCGGTGGCGTTGTGGATAAAAATTTTCGAGGCCGGTGCCGAGCACGCCGATTGTCTGCCCCCCGACATCTAATGCCGCTTGGTGCGCAGCACCGTCGATGCCCAAGGCCAAGCCACTGGTGATGACAAAACCGGCGCTCGCCAGGCTGCGCGAAAAGGCGGCGGCAGTGTCCATCCCCGGGCGTGAAGCACGGCGACTGCCGACCATGGCCAACTGCGGCTTTTCGAGGATGTTCGGCTCGCCAGCGACGAATAATAACGGCGGTGCATCGTCAATCTGCGCCAGCAATGCAGGGTACTCAGGCTGGTCCCACATCAGCAAATGCTGGGCCGGGCGCTCCAACCATGCGAGCGCAGCACTGGCGCCATCGCGAATTTCAGGGCTGCGCCTGGCATCGGCGCTAATGGCTGGCAACCCGAGAGAACGCCAGGCACTCGCCGGTGCGCTGATGGCCTTGGAGGCAGAACCAAATGCCTCGATCAATACACGAAAAAGCTGGGGACCCAGTTCCGGCAGCCTGTGCAAGCGTAGTCGGGCTTCCAGTTCTGCAGGGGAAATTTCAGGGCTGTTTGTCGGATACATTTGATCGTCCTTGATCTGAACAAGCTGTGGATAACTCTGTTGGTAACTTATTTAGCAGGCTATTTATTGCGTTTGTCGGGCAGTCTCGAATCGATCCATCACCGCCAGCGAACGTGAGGCTCTGAGCACCAGGCCATAACTGAGTTTTTCGTAGGTGCGAAACACCAGCAGCGTGCCAGCATCTTCATCGGGGAGTTGGGTCGGGGCGCCAGTGAGGCTGTCGCGAACGCTTGCGCCGGCCTTGATCACCGTGAGCAGGTGGCCTTCGACCAGACCGTCACGGCGGCCCTTGTTCAAGGTCACGGCATCCATTACGCCGATCTGGGTGACGCCCTTGGGAATATCGATAATGTGCCCTTCGATGAAAGGCGTAGCCCCTAGGTTGGCCCATTCGACGGGCGGTTCGGCGCGCAGCAAGCGGTCGCCCGGGCGCACTTCCTGGGTGACCCGTTGCACGGCCAGGGTGCTGAGGTCGCCCGCCATCACAAAGCGTGCGCTGCCGATATCGTCGGCATTGACGCCCAGCAGTTCCTGGGTTTGCGGGTCGGTGTAGGTTTTGCCGCGACGAAAGATCCCATAGTCCGGTTGGGTCGGGTCCAGGTTACCGCGGGCATGCACGCGTTCACCGTTGGCACCCAAAACTCGCCCCGCGTCGGCGGCAACAATGTAAGGCGCGTTGTCCAGGTCCTGGGGTGTATCGAAAATGCGGTTGTGCAGCAAAAAGTGGCGGATGACCTGTTGCGTGGCCTGTTCCAGGCGCGGCGCGGGCTGGGGAACCAGGGCCATGGTGAGCGGCGCCCACAACAGCAAGACGAGTAGCGATTTCCTCATGGGGTCAATCTCCTTTATTATGTACGTTCGCGTGAAATGCCAGAGCCTTAGCGGCTTTCGAACCTTTCACACCGGCGGTCTGGGTCCATCCCAACGCCGATTTGCCTCTACCTCACATGTGCAGCAATTACGCTTATGGCTATTTTGAACATCCTCGAATTTCCCGACTCGCGCCTGCGCACGATCGCCAAACCGGTGGCCGTAGTGGACGACAAGGTTCGTCAGTTGGTCGATGACATGTTTGAAACAATGTATGAAGCCCCGGGCATCGGCCTCGCCGCCACCCAGGTCAACGTGCATCAGCGCGTCGTGGTCATGGACCTGTCGGAAGATCGCAGCGAGCCGCGGGTGTTTATCAACCCAGAGTTCGAACCGCTGACCGAAGAGATGGGCGAATACCAGGAAGGCTGCCTGTCGGTGCCGGAGTTCTACGAGAACGTCGAACGCCCGCTGCGCGTGAAGATCAAGGCCCTGGACCGTGACGGCAAGCCCTATGAATTGATCGCCGAAGGCTTGTTGGCGGTGTGCATCCAACATGAATGCGACCACCTCAACGGCAAGCTGTTTGTTGATTACCTGTCCACGCTTAAACGCGACCGGATCAAGAAGAAGCTGGAAAAAAAGCATCGCCAGCAAGCTTGATGCCCTTCTTCCAAAGGCTTGCTGCGGCAAGCCTTTTTCTTTTGTGACTGTTTTTAACCGAGACCTCCCATGACCGAGCCACTGCGCATTGTTTTTGCCGGCACTCCCGAATTCGCTGCCGAACACCTCAAGGCGCTGCTTGCCAGCCCTTATGACATCGTGGCGGTGTACACCCAGCCGGATCGCCCGGCCGGTCGCGGGCAAAAACTGATGCCGAGCCCGGTCAAGCAGCTGGCGCTTGAGCACAACATCCCTGTGCTGCAACCGCCAACGCTGCGCAACGCCGATGCGCAAGCGGAGCTGGCTGCGTTGAAGCCGGATTTGCTGGTGGTGGTGGCTTACGGTTTGATCCTGCCTCAAGCCGTGCTGGATATCCCGCGCCTGGGCTGCATCAACAGCCACGCTTCGTTGCTGCCGCGCTGGCGCGGTGCGGCGCCGATCCAGCGCGCCGTGGAAGCCGGTGACCTTGAAAGCGGCGTGACCGTGATGCGCATGGAGGCGGGTCTGGATACCGGCCCGATGCTGCTCAAGGTTGCCACCCCGATCACGGCTGAAGACACTGGCGGCAGCCTGCACGACCGCTTGGCCGAGCTTGGCCCACCCGCCGTGATCCAGGCCATTGCGGGCCTGGCGGCCGGTACGCTGGTAGGCGAAGTGCAGGACGACAGCCTCGCCACCTACGCGCACAAATTGAACAAAGACGAAGCCCGCATCGACTGGAACCGCCCGGCCGTAGAGTTGGAGCGCCTGGTGCGCGCCTTCAACCCGTGGCCGATCTGCCACAGCACCCTCAATGGCGAAGCCTTGAAAGTGCTGGCCGCCACCTTGGCGGATGGCAAAGGTGCTCCGGGTGAAATCATCGGTGCCAGCAAGGACGGCCTGTTGGTCGCCTGCGGTGAACAGGCGCTGTGCCTGACCCGCCTGCAATTGCCTGGCGGCAAAGCACTGAACTTCGGCGACCTGTTCAACAGCCGTCGTGAGAAATTTGCCTTGGGCACGGTTCTCGGGGCGGTCGCTCAATGAACCCGCGTCTGGCCGCCGCCAAGGCTCTCGCTGCCGTACTCAACGGCAAGGCTTCGCTGAACAGTTCGCTGCCTACGCAAATGGACAAGGTTGAAGACCGTGATCGCGGTTTCACCCAGGACCTGGCCTTTGGCACGGCCCGCTGGCAACCACGCTTGTCGGCACTGGCGGCCAAGCTGCTGCAAAAGCCGTTCAAGGCCGCCGGTGCCGATGTAGAGGCGCTGCTGTTGGTCGGCCTGTATCAACTGCTCTACACCCGTGTGCCCGCGCATGCCGCCATCGGTGAAACCGTTGGTTGCGCCGACAAGCTGAAGAAGCCGTGGGCCAAGGCCTTGCTCAACGCCGTACTGCGTCGCGCCCAACGTGAAAGCGAAGCGCTGCTGGCCGAGCTGGAACATGACCCCGTGGTGCGTACGGCGCACCCGCGCTGGCTGCAAAAGTCCCTGAAAGCCTTCTGGCCCGAGCAATGGGAAGCCATTTGCGCCGCCAACAATGCGCACCCGCCGATGATTTTGCGGGTCAACCGTCGCCATCACAGCCGTGATGCCTACCTGCAATTGCTGACCGACGCAGGCATCAGCGCCACGCCGTGCTTGTACAGCGTCGACGGTATCGTGCTGGAAGCAGCCACCGACGTACGCAGCTTGCCGGGCTTTGCCGAAGGCTGGATCAGCGTGCAGGACGAAGCCGCACAACTGGCCGCCGACCTGCTCGACCTGGCCCCAGGCCAACGCGTACTGGACGCCTGCTGCGCGCCGGGCGGTAAGACGTGTCACATTCTGGAAGTCGAAAAAGACCTGGCCGGTGTAGTCGCCGTCGACCTGGAAGCCAAGCGTCTGGTGCGGGTGCGTGAAAACCTTGCACGCCTGGGCCTGAGCGCCGAGCTGATCGCCGCTGACGGCCGCGACACCACCACGTGGTGGGATGGCAAACCGTTCCAGCGCATCTTGCTCGACGCGCCATGTTCCGCCACGGGCGTGATCCGCCGTCACCCGGATATCAAGCTCACCCGCCAACCCGACGACATCGCCGCCCTGGCCGTGCTGCAAGGCGAACTGCTCGATGCGTTGTGGCCAACCCTGGAGGTCGGCGGCATCCTGCTTTACGCCACCTGCTCGACCTTGCCCACCGAGAACACCGAGGTTATCCAAGCCTTCCTCGCCCGCACCAGTGGCGCGCGGGAACTGGACCTCGCCACGGCGGCCGGTATCAAGCAGCCCCATGGCCGCCAGTTGCTCGCGCAGGAAGGCGGACACGATGGCTTCTACTACGCCAAACTGATCAAGATTGCTGCCGCGCGCAGCTAATGGGTTTAAGGGAGTGACCGGATGAAGATCATCATCCTTGGTGCAGGGCAGGTCGGCGGCACGCTGGCCGAGCATTTGGCCAGCGAAGCCAACGACATTACCGTGGTCGACACCGACAGCGAGCGCCTGCGCAACCTGGGCGACCGTCTGGACATCCGCACCGTGCAAGGCCGTGCGTCATTCCCGACGGTGCTGCGCCAGGCCGGTGCCGACGATGCCGATATGCTGGTGGCGGTGACCAACAGTGACGAGACCAATATGGTCGCCTGCCAGGTCGCCCACACCCTGTTCCATACACCCACCAAGATCGCCCGCGTGCGCGAAGCCGCCTACCTGACCCGCGCCGGTCTGTTCGACAACGATGCGATTCCGGTGGACGTGCTGATCAGCCCCGAACAGGTGGTGACCCATTACATCAAGCGCCTGATCGAAATTCCCGGCGCGTTGCAGGTCATCGACTTTGCCGAAGGCAAGGCGCAACTGGTGGCGGTGAAGGCTTATTACGGCGGGCCGCTGGTGGGCCAGCAACTGCGCCAGCTGCGCGAACACATGCCGAATGTGGAGACCCGCGTGGCGGCGATTTTCCGTCGCGACCGGCCGATTCTGCCCCAGGGCGATACGGTGATCGAAGCGGATGACGAGGTATTTTTCATCGCTGCCAAAGCGAATATTCGTGCAGTGATGAGCGAAATGCGTCGACTCGATGAGAGCTACAAACGCATCGTCATCGCTGGCGGCGGGCAGATTGGAGAGCGCTTGGCCGAGGCCATCGAAAGCCGCTACCAGGTGAAGATCATCGAGATGAACCCGGCACGCTGCCGGCATTTGTCCGACACCCTCGACAGCACCGTGGTCTTGCAAGGCAGCGCCTCGGACCGCGACCTGCTGATGGAAGAAAACATCGCCGACGCCGATATTTTCCTGGCCCTGACCAACGACGACGAGGCCAACATTATGTCCTCGTTGCTGGCCAAACGGCTGGGGGCGAAAAAGGTGATGACCATCATTAACAACCCGGCCTATGTCGACCTGATCCAGGGCGGCGACATCGACATCGCCATCAGCCCGCAGTTGGCGACCATCGGCACCTTGCTGGCCCACGTGCGCCGTGGCGATATCGTCAGCGTGCACTCCCTGCGCCGGGGCGCGGCGGAAGCCATCGAGGCGATTGCCCACGGTGATTCGAAGTCGAGCAAGGTGATCGGCAAAGCCATCCGCGATATCGGCCTGCCGCCGGGCACCACCATCGGCGCGATCATTCGTGATGAAGAGGTGATCATTGCCCATGACGATACGATGATCGCCACGGGTGACCATGTGATTCTGTTCCTTGTGGATAAAAAGCATATTCGCGATGTGGAGAAGCTGTTTCACGTGGGGCTGAGTTTTTTCTAGGCCGGAATATCTCACTGTGGCGAGGGAGCTTGCTCCCGCTCGAGTGCGAAGCGCTCGCAAAATGTTGGGGGACTGCTGCGCAATCCAACGGGAGCAAGCTCCCTCGCCACAACAACCTTCTTTCGCTCAAGGTGACAACAAATTGCTCGAATCCCTGGAAAAAATGCTCGCCAAGGGTGTGGATAATTCATTGCTGCGCTTTGGTTTGGGCAAGGGTTATCTGGACTTGAAGGACAACGCCAAGGCGGCCGAGCATTTGCAGAAATGCGTCGAGTTCGATCCGAAGTATTCGGCGGCGTGGAAGCTGTTGGGCAAGGCTCAGCAAGGGCAGGGGGATAGTGGCGCAGCACGGCTGGCGTGGGAGAAGGGCATTGAAGCGGCCCAGGCCCATGGCGACAAACAGGCCGAAAAAGAGATGACCGTGTTCCTGAAGAAACTCGACCGCCAAGCCTGAGGCGATCCCTGTGGGAGCTGGCTTGCCTGCGATAGCATCACCTCGGTATGGCTGAAAAACCGAGTTGCCTGCATCGCAGGCAAGCCAGCTCCCACATCAGATCCTCAATGGTCTTGAGTTCAGCGGTAAATCAGTACCAACGCTCTTCACCGGGCGGGCGTTTCTTGAAGCGCTTCATGCTCCACATGTACTGGCTCGGGTAGGCGCCGACATAACGCTCCACCACCTTGCTCATCGCCGCGCAGGAGGTGGCGGTGTCGGTGCTGTACATATCTTCCGGCGCCGCTTCCAGAATCACTTTGTAACCCGAACCGTCCGGCAGCCGCAGGGCATGCAGGAACACGCCGACGGCTTTATGGCCTGCGAGCATGTTCGGCACAAACTTGCTGGTCAGCGCCTGGGTGGCGAAAAACGGCACGAAGATCCCGGCAGATTCTGCCGGCTCGGGGTCCGCGGGAATGCCCACTTGGCCACCTTTGCGCACTTCTTTGATCACGCTGAGGATGCCTTCCTTGGTGGAAGCCGCCACACGGTTACCCAGTTGTACGCGCTGCTTTTGCAGCAACTCATCCACCGCCTTGAGCTTGGGCGGGCGGTAGAAAATGATCGGTTTGCACTGGTTGCAATAGAAGTGGTTCAACACTTCCCAGTTGCCCAGGTGGCTGGTAATGCCGACCACGCCTTTGCCTGAGGCCAATGCCTCATGCAGCACTTCCAGGCCTTCGACTTCGCGCACCAGGTCGATGGAGCGCTGCGCCGGCCAGATCCAGGCGCAGGCGCTTTCGGTCAGCGACTTGCCAATGTCCATCAGGCTTTGGCCCACCAGACGCTCGCGGGCAGCCGGGTCCATGTCCGGGAAGCATTTGGAGAGGTTGATCCGCACCGTGTCGCGGGAGCGGTTGGGGGTTTTCCACATGAGCCAGCCAATCGCCGTGCCGACGGCCTGGACAGCGCGCCAGGGCAGCAGGGCAAACAACCGGAGAGCGCCTACCAGCAAGGCGCCTTTAAACTTTTCCACAGGTCACTCCTGATCGTGTGTGGTGCGCAAAGCGGGCATTCTAACCGGCGTTGGCCAAGTCCGCGTAACGGTCGCAGTCCTGAGTGTGGTCCATGACCATGCCCGAAGCCTGCATGAACGCGTAGCAGATGGTCGGGCCGACGAAGGTAAAACCGGCCTTTTTCAACGCTTTGCTCATGGCTTCGGCCTCAGGCGTAATCGCCGGGACTTGGCTGCGATCGGTAAAGTGATTGACCTTGGGCACGCCGCCGACAAACGACCAGAGCAGGCCCACCGGGTCCTCCAGCGCCAGCCAGGCGGCAGCATTGCGGCGAGTGGCGTTGAGCTTGAGGCGATTGCGCACGATGCCTGGGTCGAGCATCAGCGCTTCGATCTCTTCATCGGTCAACAGCGCCAAACGCTGCGCATCAAAGCCGAACAAGACCTTTCGATAATGCTCGCGTTTGCGTAAAACGGTGATCCAGGACAGGCCCGCCTGGAACCCTTCGAGCAAAAGCAACTCGAACAAGCCCTGCGCATCGCGCAGCGGCGTTCCCCACTCCTGATCGTGATAAGCCATGTACAGCGGATCTTCAGAACACCAAAAGCAGCGTGGCATAAGGCTCCAGGGAGTGGTGGCAGGGCCGAATCGGGTATACTCCCGCTCTTTAAATCGCAGCCCAAGTAACAGGTGAATTTCGTGAGCCAGCCTACGCCAGCCGTGCGTACCTTCCAAGACTTGATCCTCGCCCTCCAGCAATACTGGGCCGAGCAAGGTTGTGTGGTACTTCAGCCCTACGATATGGAAGTAGGCGCCGGCACTTTCCACACCGCAACATTCCTGCGGGCCATCGGCCCGGAAACCTGGAACGCCGCTTATGTGCAGCCCAGTCGTCGCCCGACTGACGGCCGCTACGGCGAAAACCCGAACCGTCTGCAGCACTACTACCAGTTCCAAGTGGTACTGAAGCCGAACCCGGACAACTTCCAGGAGCTGTACCTGGGCTCGCTGAAACATGTCGGCCTGGACCCACTGGTACACGACATCCGTTTCGTCGAAGACAACTGGGAATCGCCAACTTTGGGCGCCTGGGGCCTGGGCTGGGAAGTCTGGCTCAACGGCATGGAAGTGACGCAGTTCACTTACTTCCAGCAAGCCGGTGGCATCGAGTGCTACCCGGTGACCGGCGAGATCACCTACGGTCTTGAGCGCCTGGCCATGTACCTGCAAGGCGTGGATTCGGTCTACGACCTGGTGTGGGCTGACGGCCCGTTCGGCAAAGTCACCTACGGCGACGTGTTCCACCAGAACGAAGTGGAGCAGTCCACTTACAACTTCGAACACGCCAACGTCGACAAGCTGTTCGAACTGTTCGACTTCTATGAAAGCGAAGCCAAGCGCCTGATCGAACTCGACCAGCCGCTGCCGTTGCCGAGCTATGAAATGGTGTTGAAGGCGTCCCATACCTTCAACCTGCTGGACGCCCGCCGTGCCATCTCGGTGACCGCGCGCCAGCAATACATCCTGCGTGTACGCACCCTGGCGCGTTCCGTCGCCCAAGCCTACCTGTTGGCTCGCGCCAAGCTGGGCTTCCCGATGGCTACCCCGGACCTGCGTGATGAAGTGTTGGCTAAGCTGGAGGCTGCACAATGAGTGCTCAAGATTTCCTGGTTGAACTGGGCACCGAAGAGCTGCCACCCAAGGCACTCAATACCCTGGCCGATGCGTTCCTGGCCGGTATCGAAAAAGGCCTGCACAGCGCCGGTTTGAAGTTCGCCGCGAAAAAAGTCTACGCCGCGCCACGTCGCCTGGCGGTGCTGCTGACCGCGCTGGAAACCCAGCAGCCGGACCGCAGCATCAACCTCGACGGCCCGCCGCGTCAGGCAGCTTTCGACGCTGAAGGCAATCCGACTCAAGCCGCCCTTGGTTTTGCCAAGAAGTGTGGCGTTGAGCTGAGCGAGATCGACCAGAGCGGCCCGAAACTGCGCTTCAGCCAAGTCATCACCGGCAAGCCAACGGCGAGCCTGTTGCCGACCATCGTTGAAGACTCGCTGAACGACTTGCCTATTCCCAAGCGCATGCGCTGGGGTGCTCGCAAGGAAGAGTTCGTGCGCCCAACTCAGTGGCTGGTGATGTTGCTCGGTGACCAAGTCATCGACTGCACGATCCTCGCCCAGAAGTCTGGCCGTGATTCCCGTGGTCACCGCTTTCATCACCCAGAAGCCGTGCGTATCACCTCGCCCGCCAACTATGCCGCCGACCTGCGTGCCGCTTACGTACTGGCCGATGCCAACGAGCGCCGTGAGCTGATCAGCAAGCGCACCGAAGAGCTGGCTCGCCTGCAGGAAGGCACCGCCATCGTGCCGCCAAGTCTGCTCGACGAAGTGACCGCGCTGGTTGAATGGCCGGTGCCGCTGGTGTGCTCGTTCGAGGAGCGTTTCCTCGACGTGCCGCAAGAAGCGCTGATCACCACCATGCAGGACAACCAGAAGTATTTCTGCCTGCTGGATGTGGACGGTAAGTTGCTGCCGCGTTTTATCACCGTGGCCAACATCGAAAGCAAAGACCCGCAACAGATCATCGCCGGTAACGAGAAAGTCGTGCGCCCGCGTCTGACTGACGCCGAATTCTTCTTCAAGCAAGACAAGAAGCAGAAGCTCGAAGACTTCAACCTGCGCCTGCAAAACGTGGTGTTCCAGGAAAAACTCGGCAGCGTCTACGACAAGGCCGTGCGCGTTTCCAAGCTGGCCGCCTACATTGCCCCACGCATTGGCGGTGACGCTGCCTGGGCAGCCCGCGCAGGCTTGCTGTCCAAGTGCGACCTGGCCACCGAAATGGTCGGCGAGTTCCCGGAGATGCAAGGCGTCGCCGGTTACTACTACGCCCTCAACGACGGCGAGCCGGACGATGTGGCCCTGGCACTGAACGAGCAGTACATGCCGCGCGGCGCCGGTGCTGAGCTGCCAAGCACCTTGACCGGTGCGGCCGTGGCCATCGCTGACAAGCTGGACACCCTCGTCGGTATCTTTGGTATCGGCATGTTGCCTACCGGCAGCAAAGATCCGTATGCCCTGCGCCGTGCGGCCCTGGGCGTGCTGCGTATCCTGATCGACAAAAAGCTCGACCTCGACCTGACCCAGGCCGTGGTGTTTGCAGTCGGCCAGTTTGGCACCAAGGTCAAGCAAGCCGGCCTGGCCGAGCAAGTGCTGGAATTCGTGTTCGACCGCCTGCGTGCGCGTTATGAAGACGAAGGCGTGGACGTTTCCGTCTACCTGTCGGTACGTGCCCTGCAACCAGGTTCGGCACTGGACTTCGACCAGCGGGTACAGGCCGTACAAGCCTTCCGCAAGCTGCCGGAAGCCGATGCCCTGGCCGCCGTGAACAAGCGTGTGTCGAACCTGCTGAGCAAGGCCGACAACCTCGGCAATGCCGAAGTCGACCCAGGCCTGTTTGCCGATGCCAAGGAGTTCTCGTTGAACTCGGCCATCGCCAAAGCGGAAAACGCCGTGAAGCCGCTGCTTGCCGAACGCAACTACGCCGAAGCACTGGCGCGCCTGGCCACCTTGCGTGAGCCGGTGGATGCGTTCTTTGAAGCGGTGATGATCAATGCCGAAGATGCTGGCGTGCGGAAAAACCGCTACGCCATGCTGGCACGCTTGCGCGGTTTGTTCATCAACATCGCTGACATTTCCGTACTGGGCTGATCATGTTGAAACTGCTGATTCTTGATCGGGACGGGGTGATCAATTACGACTCCGACGCTTACATCAAGTCGGTGGCGGAATGGATTCCACTGCCCGGCTCGATCGAGGCCATCGCGCAGTTGAGCAAAGCCGGCTGGACGGTGGCCATCGCCACCAACCAGTCCGGCATCGCCCGCGGTTATTACGACATCGCCACCCTGGACGCCATGCACGCGCGTTTGCGCACGCTGGTGGCCGAGCAGGGCGGTGAGGTGGGGCTGGTGGTGTACTGCCCCCACGGGCCGGATGAGGGCTGCGATTGCCGCAAACCCAAGCCTGGCATGTTGAAAACCATTGCAGAACATTACAAGGTGCCGTTAGCTGGGCTATGGTTCGTCGGGGACAGCCTCGGTGACCTGGAGGCGGCCAAAGCCGTCGACTCTCAGCCAGTTTTGGTTAAGACCGGGAAAGGCGAAAAGACCCAGGCGAAAAACCTGCCGGTAGGCACTCTGATTTTTGACGATCTGGCGGCGGTTGCCGCAGAACTTATTAACAACTAGCCGCCCTCGACTTCCTGAACAAGGATTGCTCGGGAGTGTGCTTTTAGCAGGCGGGCCATGTCCCGCAACGGTAAATGCTGCCATGTCGATTTTGCAGGCCATCAGAACCTTCTTCTTTTACCTGCTGCTGGGCACCAGTTCGTTTCTGTGGTGCACCCTGAGCTTTTTTATCGCGCCGTTCCTGCCATTCAAGGCGCGCTATCGCTTTATCAACGTCTATTGGTGCCGCTGTGCGTTGTGGCTGACCAAGGTATTCCTGGGCATTCGTTTCGAGATCAAGGGCGCTGAAAACGTCCCGGACCAGC
Source organism: Pseudomonas sp. ChxA (assembly GCF_030263855.1). Taxonomy (NCBI): domain Bacteria; kingdom Pseudomonadati; phylum Pseudomonadota; class Gammaproteobacteria; order Pseudomonadales; family Pseudomonadaceae; genus Pseudomonas; species Pseudomonas sp. ChxA. The sequence continues at coordinate 1,685,800 of NZ_JARPMK010000002.1, read as the reverse complement.
CCTGCGTGATTCTGTCGAATCACCAGAGCACGTGGGAAACGTTCTTTCTGTCGGCGTACTTCTCGCCTCTGAGCCAGGTGCTTAAGCGTGAGCTGCTGTACGTGCCGTTCTTCGGCTGGGCAATGGCCATGCTGCGACCGATCGCCATTGACCGTGACAACCCCAAGGCGGCGCTCAAGCACGTGGCCAAGAAGGGTGACGAGCTGCTTAAGGATGGCGTTTGGGTGCTTATCTTCCCGGAAGGTACGCGTGTGCCGTATGGCACCGTGGGCAAGTTCTCACGCGGCGGTACTGCATTGGCGGTCAACGCCCATCTGCCCGTGCTGCCGATTGCGCATAACGCCGGCAAGTTCTGGCCGAAGACCGGTTGGGCCAAGCGCGAAGGCACGATCACCGTGGTCATTGGCGAGCCCATGTACGCAGAAGGTGAAGGACCACGGGCCATTGCCGCACTCAATGACCGCGCACAGGCGTGGAATGAAGCGCAGCAACGCGCCATGGGTTCGCTGCCGCCTGAGCCCGTTGTAGTCGAGACACCGGCGATTTAGTGATCTGTGGATAACCTGTGTACGGTTTGTTGGCGAATTGACGTTTTTGCTTCATAACAAGCTGATTTACTTACATATTTCTCAAGCTCATAAAATCGCGAAAAACGTGCATAAGTTTTTTCCGCATAAAAAAACCGGTCCTTGTGACCGGTTTTTTATGCACAGTAAAAAAGTGCGTTTTTCAATCCTCGAGCAGCGGCAATTGCACGCTGAAGGTTGAGCCTTTACCCACTTGGCTTTCACACAGAATGCGACCGCCATGGCGCTCCACCACCGCTTTGACCATGGTCAATCCCAACCCAAGGCCCTCACTGCCTTGCGCCGAGTCAAAGCGTCGGTACTGGCTGAACAACTCCGGTAAATCCTCTGGCGCAATGCCAGGTCCTTGATCGCTGATACGGCATTCCAGCCACCCTTGCGCGCTGCCGTGGCTCAAGGTGACGGTGGTGCCGGAAGGGGAATACTTGATCGCATTCTCCAGCACGTTGAATAACGCGCGGGTCAGCAGCGACTGGTCGGCGCAGACCATGCCCTCATCGGCCTCGTCCAGGTCATGAACCAGTTGAATGCCTTTAAGTTGGGCAATGACCGCCACTTGATCGAAAGCATCCATAACCAGCATGGCAAACAGCGTGGGCTGAAACTGGTAGCCATCGGCCTCGGCTTTGGCCAGTTGCACGAAGGATTCCGTCAGGCTCAGCGCACGCCTGACCTGTTGCTCGATCTGAGCAAACACCGGCGACTCACCGTTATGCACATCCAGCAACGCCAGGATCGCCGAGTGCGGCGCACGCAGGTCATGGGACAGGAAGCGCAGCATGGTTTCGCGGTGCTGCTGCGCTTCGCGCTCTTTGCTCAAGTCTGTGAGGCTCATCAGCCAGCCGAGGGCGACGTCGCCTTCAGCTGGCAGTAAGGGGGCAAGCTCAATGCGCAGGCTGCGCTGATGGATGTCGCGAAACTCAACGAGTTCCAGCGCTGAGAGAGCAGGGCGCACGCCATTGTGCAGCGGCGGATAACCCAAGTCGGCGAGTTGTTCGAGCAGGTTTTGGTTGACCAACTCATTACTGTATTCCATAAGTTAGACCCTTGGGTCGAATCGCTTAACAAGAAAGACATTGACAAGAAGCCTTGATTTTTAGCGCTTAACATCTAGGGTTGACTCAGTCCTTTGAGGGTGAGTCATGTCCTACTCAAATCGGCGTTACGAAGGTCGCCTCGTTCTCATCCCTCACGCGCAGAGCGCCTTCGCGACCCTGCATGTCGGTATCCAGCCCGTTGACTCAATTAAATCGGTACTTGAAGGGGCTGAAACCAAACAGCTCTACCAGGTTGAGGAAATCGGCTCTTCGTTTACCTCGGGAGATATCTACAATCTCCCGTTTCTGTTTCATAAGGAAGGTGAGCCTTGGCATGAAGCCAATTCATACCTTTTATCCTTGATTGAAAATAAAACGTTAAGCAATAGGCCTACCGATGATCTGCGCCGTCGAGCCAGCAAATTATTAGACTACTTGATCTACTGTGAAAGCGAAGGACTTAACTGGCTCGACTTTTCGGGGCGTCGCCCTGTGTTGAGACCTACATATAAGTATTTTGCTAATTTGATAAATCATAGTGGGCGTAGTTCGGCAGTCGTAAATCAATACACAGGCGTGGTATTTGATTTCTATAGATTTGTTTGTGCCAATTGGCATGACATTGACTTGCAGCGAGTAGATACAGTCAAGGAGGTAAAATTTTTAATTAAAAATGCTTACGGGGCCGCTAGGGTGATTACGGCTGAAAAGCGTAGTCAAACTAAATCAACGGTTCCAGGAAGGCTGGTATCAATAGGGTATGTGCGAGAGGACAACGAAGATCTTCGTCCTTTGTCTAATGTTGAGCTGGCTGAGTTTTTGAAGGTTATTGAAGGTGAGGAGTGGTCAGCACTAGAACGTCTTATACTGTTGACGGCTTTGATGACTGGCGCCCGTAAGCAGACCGTGCTTACGATGCGGTTAAAGCATCTAAAAGGGTTCATTTCAGAAAGGCTGCAGTTAGATGGCACCTATCTGTTACATGCCGGTCCAGGCACAGGGATGGATACCAAGAAAGACCGTAGCCAACGTTTGCACGTGCCAAAGCAACTTGCTGAGGAGTTACGGGTGCTTGGAGATAGTCCGATGATGAGGCAACGGCGAGATAAGTTTAGAACCGCTCTGTCTTTATATTACCCAAATATACAGATAAAAGACGAGGATATGTACGTCTTTTTATCTGATCAGGGAGGGTGTTATTACATGGCAAAAGATGATCCGCGCTACCCTATTGTCAAATCTAGACCCATTGGCCAAGTCACAGACACAATAAAGCGAAAAATATTGCAAAAGACATCTGATAAGTACCCTCAGGACTTTTCGTATCACTGGTTGCGTGCGACTTTTGGGTTTCAGCTCTATCAAAGATTGCAGGCCCTTATTGTTGTGGGGCTTATGCGTCCAGGAGATGATATTGATTTTATAATGGAGCGAATGCACCACGCCACACGAGAGATGACAGAGCATTACCTTCAACTATTCAAGATGCTTCCTCAGAAAACTGTCGCGCAGGAAAAGTTTGAGGCTAGTCTATTTTTAGGTAGTTATTCAAGTTTTATACTGAGTGCTCAAGATGAATAGTCATGTTGATTGGTCATTTCGTGAAACAAAAGTCATCACGGTAGATGAAATCAGTCAGGAGCATGTGTTTCCGGAGCGCTTGCGTCTAAAGCTTGCCAATGCAAAGGGGTATAAGTCGCCTATCGATATTGGGAGTATCGCATATGCAACGCGAGGCGAAGCTAGATCGAGGGAGTTTGACAATGCCGGTACTATATCGGTTGTCGAGTCATCTCTTGTGGAAAGTAGGCGTGAGCTAGTGGTGAAGCTCCTCGATTCTCTAATAGGTTTGCGCGATAATTCGATAGTAACCCAGTTTAGAGTGTTGCACATTGTCGTGAATTGGTTAAATGCCAATGGTTATGTGGAGGTTTTTACTGATGTAAGTTGTGCATCTAGAGCATACGCTGACTACACATCTTATCTTAATGATTCAATCAGAAAAGGGGATTTTGCTCCTCAGCATGCCGCTAAATGTCAGAAGACCTTACAGTTCATAATTGGACTCCAGTTTTCATCAGTAGTGGATTATGTAGTTCGTAGTGCCGTGCCAATTGCTAGGCAAAGAAAAGCAATAAAGCCGCCTAGAGAATCCGATGTACACTTTTTTACGGACGTATGTATTGCCATTGCGCGTGATTACAGTAATTTTATTCTTGAGCAAGAGCCATTTCCATGCGTAGTCCGGATAAGAAATTATGAAGTTGTTAAGTTTCCTTCTAATGGTGGAATGAATAGTCCTTTTCGACAGGGGCATGATTGTTATAACGTGGCAGAAAGACGTGTTGCAACAGTCGAAGAATACATGTCCAAATATGCTGGAAGAGGTCAGACAATTAGGCTTTGTGAAGCAGAGCGTGCTATAGCAGATGCGCAGGCTAGCGTAGAATTTGCTAATTCTGAATCTCGTAATTATGTCCGGTTGCAAATGGCCGCCTTTGCTGTAAAAGCATATATTTCTCTTTTTATGTTGATGACAGGTGCATCACCTACTGAACTGGAACAGTTTAGTTATGAGGATGCTCTGGGGATTGATAAGTCAGTATTGAAGAAAGAATTAACGGCTGTAAAATTTCGTGCTAGAGGAAAGATGACCGGATATGTCTTAGGGCGAAAAAAAGGGTTAACACTGCTTCGAGAGTATTTTAAGTTGCGTGATTGGATTCTCAATGGAGAATATGTTGATAGATTGTTTTTCAAGATAAAGATTTCTAAAGGCGCTGTTTGTCTATCATTTTCTGATCTTGATGCCGGGGCTGCGGCAACTAGGTTTTACTCATCGATTTCGGGCGTTTTTGTAGATGGCAAATATCCAAAAATAACCTATAACAAGGCGCGTAAGCATAAAAGTTCCGCTCATCACGCGGCTAAGTACTCCCTGGAAACAGTTGCGCGGGCGTTAAATCATTCCAGTGGGGTGAATATTTCGTCGTACTCAGAAGCCACTGTTGAACAGCAGGAAAGTGAGTTTGGTACTTACTGGGATTCAGTGCGTAAAGCTGCTCAAATGGTACGTGAGCGAAGTGTTACAGCGTCAGATAAACTTGACTCAATTGCCGTTGGTCATTGTGACTCGTTCAGGTTTCCAGTTCCCGTCAGCGATACCGAAGCACCGGTGATTCAGCCGAATTGTCGTAATCAGTACGGCTGTTTGTATTGCACTCATTATTTCTGTCACGCCGATGAAGATGATATTCATAAGTTATTAAGTCTCCATTATGTGGTTAACGCTGTACGCAATACTGCTCAGGATAGTGGTCACGCAGAAGTACTCTATAAGGACTTATCCATTCGGGTCGAGTTTATCTTAGAGGCAATTGCAAATCGCTCGGAGTCTGTTTCGCAGTTAGTATCTGCCATGAGGAATAAAGTATTTAATCTTGGGGTGCTAACGCCATTTTGGGAGCGACGCCTGCAACGCTATGAAGCAATGGGGGTTGTATTTTGAGTGCCTCTGCGGTAAGTGGTTTATATGCCGCCATGGGTAATTTGGGTGCCGTTGCTCCTGATGCTGCAATGCTGGATATAAACTTTAAACCCTCATCTGAGTTTGTTCTGTGTCGAAATAAACATGGTACGCCAACGGCAATATATAAAGAGTGGATATGGGACTTTAATCCATATCGACTTGGAGCGACGAGGGTCACGAAGTTTAGATTTGATAAGATTTTAAAGTCGATTGGTCCCGAAAACAAAGCGTTGATCGATGAGGTGAAATACATTATCTATTGTCTTGCATATTTCGCAGGAGGTGGTCGTCTGGGGCGGTTGAGTGCAAAGACATTAGAGCAGCGCTGGGTGGTTTTGCGGAGCGCGGTGTTGTTTTGTTATGAGCAAATCCAAAAGCCTTTAGTTGGTGTGTTGTCCTTGCAACAACTTTTCAGTACCCCGGTCTATTTGGCAGCGTTTATTGCTGAGAGGGCGCAGCCACATTTTCCGCAAATGCTATCAGCTTTGCTTGCCAATTTAATTTCTGTTGGTGATGATCGATTGGGTTATCGCGTTATTAGTTCGCGTGATATTGAATTGCGTCGACATGAGCCTAATCAACATCCGGTTATTCCAACTAGGATCTATTTGGAGCTAATAAACGTTCTCCAAGATATGCTTGATCAGATTCACCGAGGCGTAGAAAGCCTGGAGTGCTTTGTATCTAAGTTTTGCGATGAATTCTATGGGCTCGCTCATGATGTTCAGAAAAGTCTGTTGCCTGGCGGAAAGGCTAATTACAGACCAATTATGACTGAGGTGCTTCAGGCTCATTGTCTGAATGAGGTTTTTTCTGGAGTTTTTTCTTGTTCTCATAAAAGAGGGTTGAGCCCTGCGCTATTGAAAATGCAATACATTGTAAAAAACGTAATTCACTTATACACAGGCATGAGAGAGCAAGAGGTGCTGCGCATGCAGTATGATTGTTTGTCTGATGAGATCTATTTAAAGGAGGTCGTTGATGATAATGGAGTGACTCGCGACTTGGCGAGATCAGTCTCAGTTCTGTCGACGACCACAAAATTTACAGGGTACAAAAAATCAGAATCGTGGTTCGCGCCGAGCGAAGTTGTCAAGGCTGTAAAAATTGCGCAGGCAATTTGTCGAGGACTAGCAAGTATCTATAAAATTGATGTGGATAATGACTGTCCATTATTTCTAAATCCCGCAGTCCTTCGAAAACGCAATACCGATGTTGGTGTGGGGAAGTTAGGGAATTTTTATAATAAAATTCCTCTAATAGAAGGTGTCAGGATTGAGCTTTCTGACATACAGGAGTTGGCGCAAACTGATACGAAGCGTGACTTTTACAGTGAGCCAGAGTTTGCGGTAGGTCGTTCTTGGCCGCTGACAGGTCACCAGTTTCGCCGTTCATTAGCTTTCTATGGTAGCAATAGTGGATTTATTTCGTTGCCCAGTTTGAAGTCGCAATACAAACAAGTGACTCTCGAAATGGCTCGCTATTACAGTAATGGGTTTCAAAATCTAAAGACTATTTTTGGATACTACGATCCGAAAAGTAATGGCTTTGTCTTGCCCAACTCGCATGTTGCGTTGGAGTTTCAGATGGGGATGCCGATGGCTGTTGCGAATCAACTGCTGTCCGATGTGCTGTTCAGGGAAGCACCATTGTTCGGAGGCACGGGGTCTTATATTGAGAAACAGAAAGCTCGTTTGAAGAATGGTGAAGTATGCATTGAGGATGTTAGGGCAGACACTTTGATTCGTGTGAAGAATTGCGAGATTAGCTATCGGCCAACTTTTTTAGGTGGTTGTTCTAAGGTTGGTCGATGTGATTATTTTTTGCTTGGTGATTTCACAGAATGTTTGATATGTGAAGGCGCAATAATACAGCCTGAAAAAGTTGGCCATGCCATTGAGGCTATGACTGAAGAGTTAACGCTATATTCTTATGGTTCGGGAGAATATCAAGTAGCCAATGGGGATCTTGAACGACTCCTGAGCTTTAAGGCGCGCTTTATTGATAAGGATGTGTAGCTATGCGTTCTAATAAAGTAGTTGGTCGTGGTTTGCTTGAGTGTGAAGAGGCGTTGCAGCGCCTTCTCGAAGGCAGGCCAGTTGTGGCGGAGCATGTAGGCTTATCTCGTTCGAAAATCACCGCGAGCATTGTAAGTTTCGAAGCCGGATTTGATCGTGGCTACCTCAAGAAATCTCGTAACGCACATTTGCCCATATTAGCCAGGATTGAGGCTTTTCGTGCAGAGGCAAATCGGGGGGGCAGTCATTCAAACACTAAAAAAATTGACAGTTTGGAAGATAAGCTTGATGCCTTGGCGACTGAATTAGCAACTGTTCGTGCGCAGCGCGACCGGGTCCTCACACAAAATCTACAGCTATGGGAACGCGTAAGGGAGTTAGAGTTGGCGGAGCGCCAAATCAAGCCTTTTCAGGTTAGGTTGCATCCTTAAAGTCAAGGTTTGTCTCTACCTCAATGAGGTTGCTAGGGGGCAATTCCTGACCTTATCAATCGCTAGCATCTTTGGCTGTCGGCAGAAGTGACCCTGGTTCACACCCTAGGCTCAAAGCAATCTGATAAAGCTTCTCGACCGTTATGTTTACCTCTCCACGTTCGATGCGCCCCATATAGCTACGATCAACCTTGCAGACGAGAGCTAGGACGTCTTGGGACAAGCCCTTAGCCTTCCTTGCTTCCCGTATCTTCGTTCCCAAGGCCTTCGCCAATTTCCCCATAGCTGCCTCAACCTGCTTGAGGCAGCACTATCGGGCGTTTGCGGACGAATCAGCCACGGACTATAATCCGTATTTTTGTTCGCGGAACTCTGGGTGCCTGCATGAAACATGATTCATTCGAATTCGACAGGCAGTTGTACGACTTGCTTTGCCAAGAAATACATCAGCGGTTCACGACTCGCCAGCTTCGAGATGCCTATGCAGCGACTCTAGACTTCCCTGGCTATGAGCTGGGCGCAGTTCGGATTTACGTTTATGAGCAAATCCGTCGACTGATTCGTGCCGGCTGGGTTGTGAAGTCGCCGAAACTCAGTAAGCGTGGACAGCTCTTCCATCTGTTGGAAATGCCGGCCCATATAAACCTTGTGCTGGTTGCTTCCCGATTTCAAAGACCTGACAACTCATCCCCTTTTCACTCTGAAAGCGTTGAAGGTCCGTTGGTCGAGCTGCCAACACGATCAGCACAAAATGAATCGGACGACCAAGGCCGTCTTCAAGAAATGCTAAAAGAGACTCGCCTAGACCTCCTGTCCTCAATGGGGGAAACGGAGCGTTACAAACAGCTCTTTGAGGAGATCCCTGTTTTAAGAGCCCGGCTTCAAGGCGAATACCATGAGGTTCGAGACCGCAGCTCTCGGTTGCTGGGGCATCTTCGTGCGCTTGAAAACTCGCTCAAGGCAATTGCCGCGGCATGACAAAATCTCTTCGAGAGTGGCAAAGGGAATGTATAGAAACCGCGCTTGAGCACTATCGCGGTAACCCTCACTTCTTCTGCCAAGCAACACCAGGTTCGGGAAAAACGCGAATGGCAGCAGAGCTAGCCAAGGTGCTGCTCGAGCGCAATGAAATTGATTTGATCCTTTGTTTCGCTCCATCTCGACAAGTGGTAGATGGCTTCCGTCGGACGTTTGCCGAAGTGCTCGGGAGACGGCTTGATGGGTTAATCGGCGCTGTGGGTGCTGTGTGTACCTATCAAGGTATGGAGTATCGGGATGAGGCGTTTTGGAGGCTCTTCGATGAGCATCGTATATTCGCCGTATTTGATGAGATACATCACTGTGCAGGCCACGATGCGCTGTTAAGCAATGCTTGGGGCCAACAGATCATTCAGAGAGTTCAAGATCGCGCAGCATGCACGCTTGCACTTTCGGGTACTCCTTGGCGATCTGATCAAAAGGCAATCGCCTTGGCACGCTATTCCACGCCTGAGGCAAATCTTATCTGCGATTATCGATATGGATTGCCAGAGGCAATCGCGGACCAAGTTTGTCGATCGCCTCGGATAGTCATTCTTGACAATCAAATGGTTAGGTTTTCTGAGGCCGTTGCAAGCGAGAATACGGTCACGATTTTCCCAAACATAGCCAGGCTTTTGGCCGACTCTCCTGTGTCCTACGAAGATCTTTTATGTCATGAGGATATTCTCAAGCAGCTACTGCTCTTGGGGTGTAACAAGCTTAATTCGATTCGCGAGGTGAAGCCTGACGCCGGCGGCCTAGTGGTAGCAACGAACATTGAACATGCCCATCAGATCGCGGCTATGCTCCGGCACCAAGGTGAGATGTGCCAAGTCGTAACCAACAAGACTCCCAATGCTCAGCAGGTAATCAACGACTTTCGCTACAGCAGTTGTCCTTGGATAGTCGCTGTTGGGATGATCAGTGAAGGGACGGATATCCCTAGGTTACAGGTGTGCTGTCACCTGAGTCGGATCAGGACCGAATTATACTACCGACAAGTTCTAGGACGGATCCTGCGTCGTTCAACTACCACTGACAACGAAGCATGGCTTTACGTCCTGGCGGAACCAACGCTTCAGCAGTTTTCTGAGCGGGTAGCTGATGACTTGCCAGATTCCCATGCTGTGCTCAGCTTGGTACGGGGGGCGCCGAGTGACTCCGTCAGCTACGAGTTTGGAAGTGGCGATGCTGAGTCGAGGAGCGATCTGGAGATCGGGTTCGGCCTTATGCATCCAGATCAAGCTGGTCATAGCTCTTCAGCGTCTCTTAAAGACTTCGTGATTGGACCTGCATACGAGCTTAGTTTTTCGCAACACTACCGCACGCAGTTACTTCGAGTTTGTTAATCCCCGGCCACTCATCTGGTGCGCGCGAGCGGGTTTTGGCTTATGCGGAAATGGACCTTCACGGGTGTCCTCGTTTCATGGAATGTGGATACGCGGAATTTTGCCCAATCGCGTAGTTGTTGACCCTTTAGTCGCCGGACTCCAGGTGGTGGTATAGATTATCCCGGGGTCGATACTGGTTCAAAACTTGAGGACGGTACGGGGTGAGCTTCAGTTGCCCTGCAGCTTCATACGCTGAAATAGAATGTCTGTGGACGATTTACTTGATGTCGCTGCAGAATTGTTAGAAAAATGTTGCGATCGGTGCCCATTCTTAACTGGACTCGACTCGAAAATGACGATGCTGTTTGTTTTTCTCCGGCTGACCTCGCCTAGTTTTGCCTCACCACCACCGTCCCGAATTATTTTACGAGCGCAGGAACCGCATGCAAGCGGTCCAGTTTAAAAGCTGAAAACCGAAATTGTGGATGGGAGCTTGTCTCGTGATGACGCTCTCCTGGAACAACGCGCTGCATTGCCTTGACGCTACGGCCGGACTCGTTATGTTCCGGTTGAACTTATCGGATGCTGTCAGTCCCCGTCATCGGGTTTGACTGTCAGTGCACATCTACAAGTGAGGTTAAAACATGATTTGGTTTCTCGAAGGGCAGTCTAGCCAGCGCGACATTATTCAAGGTGCGCGTGATGCGCTGCCACCTGAGGTGAAGATTTTCGCCTCGCATCGCGACGATCGCCCTGAAATCACGGCCGGTGCAGATATTAGTTTCACCGAGCCTCGTGGTGCTGAAGAGCGGATCTCGTGGGTGATTTCGACTGCACGCACCTATGGCATCAAAGTAATCCTGGCAGGTCGATTGGGGGGTGTATTTGAGCAGGCCCGGGCTCGATTCGAGGAAGCTGGCCTGGTGCTGGTAACCGGTGGGACATCGATGCGAACCTTCGACCTCGTTGATGACAAGAGCAGGTTTACTGCTGAGGCAGAGCGTGCTGGCTTGGCTTGCGTGCCGGCGATCACTGCTACGAATGCTGAGGATATGTTTGCTGCTTACGAAACTCTTTCGGCGTCGGGTGAGGTCTGCGTAAAACCTGCAGTCGGCATCTATGGCCAAGGCTTTTGGCGTTTCAAAGAGGGTGCTGATCCCTTTCGCTGCTTTGCTGATCCCGATGCACGGGTTGCGAATTTCGCTACATACATGCGTGCTTACAGCGAAAGAGCAACGCCGCCAGCGATGCTTGTGATGCCTTACATGCCCGGGAGCGAGTGTTCGGTCGATATGGTCTGCGAGGCTGGCCGAGCGATCGCGTTCGTGGCCCGGAGGAAGACCGGCGTCCATCAGATTTTTGAAAACGATGGTGCAGCGGTTGAGCTTGCACTCAAAGCGGCCGAGCATTTCCAGTGTGACGGCATTGTGAACGTTCAGACAAAGGATGATGCGCAGGGTATACCCCACTTGTTGGAAATCAACCCGCGCTACTCTGGTGGCGTTGGTTATACCCGGGAGGCTGGCGTCAATTTGGCGGGCATATTTGCTACTCGCCGCCTGAATCTCCCTGAGCCAGCTACCGTTTGGCGGCCAGACGTACGTGTGAAAGGGGTCACCGTTGCAGCTGTAGTGCCAAAATGACATCCTGAGGCATCGAGAAACCTGAAGTTTGGTACCATTGCAGCGCGGTGGTTTTAGCACTCAAGGAGTAATCAAGGAATGATGGTGCTCGCGCCAGGCGTAAACACCGCGGTATCAGGTGCACGGAGTGAATGGACTCTGGAATGCGGAAACTCCTCGGCTTTCGGGGAGTACGCGGCGATTGCCATACTGCCGGTAAATGACAAACGCCAACCCACTGGTGAGGCTGCACTATTCCAGACTACACAGTCATGGATGGAGTGGAGCGGCGACCAAGCGAAGGTTGGTTGTAAGTTGAACCTGTCAGCCCTCCCGCCCGGCAGCGATCGGGTGCTTCTTATCGCGTACACATTTTCCGCAGCCGGCCCGGTAAGCGAGCTTCGTTCGTTGCATTTGCTTGTGGACGAACAGATCGAATACCGATTGGACCTTCACGATAACGGTGAAGCGGCGATCATCATCGGCGAGTTCTACATCCGTAATCAGCAATGGAAGTTTCGTGCCCTAGCTGAGGGTTCGGCTTATGGGTTGGCAGCCCTTGGGCGTCGGATTGGCATCGATATCAATGACGCTCATCCCAAAGGGCGCAGTCGTACAGGTGATCCTGATCGATCGCGCACGGGAGCAACCGGTACCGGCTTCGCTGTTTCGCAGAACCATGTGCTCACCTGTGCCCACGTAATCGAGGGTATGAGTGAGATATCTATTTCCTCCTTTGAGGGTCGTTATCGTGCGGAGCCAGTCGTAATCGATCAGCGTAACGACATCGCTCTCCTCAGAGTCATGGAATCCCCCACATTGAAACCAGTGTCCTTCAAAAAGGGCTTTGGCTGTGACCTAGGCGAATCTGTTGTTGCTTTGGGTTTCCCGTTGTCAGGTTTTGCCGGCGGCGGTGTGCACGTTACCCAGGGTGGTGTGTCGGCGTTGTTTGGCCTCCACAACGATTCAAGCCTTTTGCAATTTACCGCGGCCATTCAACCAGGCTCTAGCGGATCTCCCTTGTTTGATTCATCAGGTGCCGTAGTCGGTTTGGTCACGTCGACAATGCCTGATGCTCAAAATATGAATTTTGCGGTTAAGGCGTCGTTGCTCCTCTCCTTTCTGGATGCGTGCCGCGTCGATGCACCTCAAACATCCAACAGCAAGACGTTCACCACTGCTGAATTAGCTCGCTCGGCCCAAGCATCTATGTGGCGCGTCGAAGCCAAGAATTTTTAGCCCCTATTTTGACTTGAAAGCTGCGGACGAGACGTTAGGTTATCGACCTCACGCTAACCTAGGAATTTGTTTCATGGAAAGTAACGCAGTAACAAAAGCGCTAAGCGCACAACTGATGCGCGGGCGTCTCGATGTCACCGTCGATGCCTCACAGATCGACCCGGGCTCATTGTTCGGTTTCGCCGAGCGCCGTAATCCCAAGCGTGCGTTTCTATTCGTGTCCAAAGTACTGGGCCGCCATATCCCTGTGCGTCCTTCGATCATGAACGCGAGCTTTCACAGTCTCGCGGCGCAAATACCTGAAGATCTGCCAGGGCCTGTGCTCGTTATCGGCATGGCGGAAACAGCAGTTGGCTTGGGTGCCGGCGTACATCGTGCCTTCAGCGCGACCCGCCCTGACACCGTCTACATGGTCAGCACACGTCACCCGACGGGCAATGAATTGTTCGCCCGTTTTGAAGAAGAGCATAGCCACGCCAGCGCTCATCTCATTCATCTGCCTGTCGATCCCGATGTTCGGGAAATGATGTTGAATGCCCGTTCGCTGGTGCTGGTCGACGACGAAGCCTCCACCGGCAAAACTTTCATCAATCTTCACCGTGCGCTGGTCGATGCCGGCCTGACCCAGGTCGAGCGCGTGGTGACGTGCGTACTGACGGATTGGTCCGGCGATGCTGTTCGCAAAACCATTGGGGACTCGGCACATCAGGTATCGCTGTTGCAGGGTTCGTACACCTTCCACGAGGACGCTGAGGCGCCGCTACCGGAAATGCCGGCCGTTGGTACCATCGAGCCTGGTGAGTGGCCGTTGATGGCGGAGAGTGACTGGGGGCGTCATGGTATTCGCGTCGTAGAAGACACCCTGGCTCTGGACCTGAACGTCAAAGCAGGTGAGCGCGTACTTGTGGTCGGTACCAGTGAATTCGTCTGGCGTCCATTTCTGCTCGCTGAACGCTTAGAGCGTGCTGGCGCAGATGTGCATTTCAGTTCAACCAGTCGCTCGCCAATCGCTCTGGGCCATGCCATCGGTCACGTGTTGTCGTTCGCGGACAACTACGGTCTCGGTATCCCCAACTTCCTCTACAACGTGAGCCCCGGACAGTTTGATCGCGTCCTGATTTGCTCGGAAACACCTGTGCAGGCTGTGTCCGCCTCGCTGATTGAATCCCTGAACGCGGAGGTGATTGTCGATGGTCAATAAGCGCCCCCTCGCCCTGGTCGATCTCGACGACACCCTGTTCCAGACTGCTCGCAAAATGCCAGAAGGTTTGCCGCGGGTCACTGCGACTCTCGATATCGAGGGTCAACCCAATGGCTACATGAGCACTGTCCAACATTCCCTTGCCCATTGGCTCCTATCCACAACCGACGTGATCCCAGTTACAGCGCGCAGCGTTGAAGCATTCAGTCGTGTGCAACTGCCTTTCATGCACGGTGCCGTCTGCTCCCATGGCGGCGTGATCCTTGGTCCTGATGGAAAGCTTGACGAGGAATGGCAAGCACGCATGAGCGATGTTCTTGCTGACTATCAGGCTCGCTTGCCAGGCCTCAGTGAAGCAACCCTCGCCATTGGTAAGGAGCTTGGCATTTCCTTGCGCGGATGGGTTGTCGAGGAAGAAGGCCTGCGCCACTACGTGGTGACCAAGCACAACGAATCCAACGATGAAGTCCTGCAAACGGTACTCGCGGAAGTACAGGCTCGCGGTTTACTGGAAGGGATGCACATCCACGGAAATTCCAACAACCTCGCGTTCTTGCCGCTGGGCCTGTCGAAGGAAGTGGCCGTTCAAGAATTGTTGCGCCGTGATCGTGAGGCCAATGGTGAGCGTCCTGTGCTGGGCTTTGGGGACAGCATCACTGACCTCGGTTTCATGCAGGAGTGTCATATGTGGGCGACCCCTGCGCGTAGCCAATTGGCCAAGCTGGTTGGGGTGAAAATCCATGACTAAGGCCGTTGCGGGTCTGGTTACCGTAGGGAGCGGCAGCTATGCAGCAGATGATGTTCAGTTTCTGCTGCAGGCCGTTCAGATGGAAACCACTGATGTCTTGGAGAAGGAGCGTCTGATTCAGTCGAAGCAGAAGCACTACTCCGAAATGATCAGCCTGGAGAGTGCGCCGACTGACGTGCATAAAGCCCTATACGAGCGCGCACTTGAACAAAACGGTACCCGCATGGCCATGGACGTTCAGTCCCTGGCGCTGGCGCTGAGCGAGGCATGCACGGGTCCGTCAATTGTTCTCGTGTCTTTCGTTCGTGCTGGCCTGCCGCTCGGCGTGTTGTTGCGTCGGGCCCTGCTCGACATGGGTCGAGATGCGCACCACTACGGAATCAGCATCGTTCGGGATCGGGGGATAGATAAGGTCGCCCTCGAAGCCATCATTCAGGCACATGGTGCCGAGAACATCGTCTTCGTCGATGGCTGGACAGGGAAGGGCGCTATCTCTGGTGAGATTCAGCGCAGCCTCAATGGCGACTCACGCTTTCCTGAGGAACCTCGGCTTGTTGTGCTGGCAGATCCCTGCGGCCGGGCGTGGTTGTCCGCGTCGGCTGAAGACTGGGTTATCCCCTCCGGCATCCTTGGTGCGACGGTGTCTGGTCTGGTTTCGCGCTCCATCTGGCCCGCGAATGGAGGCCTGCATGGTTGTGTGGTTTACGACCATCTGCGTGAGCACGATTTAACCCGCGAGTTCATCGAGCAGATCGACGAGAAGCGAAAGGCGCTGGGGGCGGTTCCTCAAGCCTCGCCATGGACCGACACCCAGCGTTTTGAATTGCAGGGTGCAGCTGCGCACGTAGTCAAGTCGCTGGCCTCCCAGTTCGGCATTACCAATCTCAACCGAGTAAAGCCAGGTATTGCCGAAGCAACCCGCGCGGTACTGCGTCGCGTACCGGATCACGTCTTGGTTCGCAGCCGTAGCGACAGCGATGTTCAGTTGCTCATGCACCTGACTGAGGGCGCTGGGGTGGCTGTGGAAGAGGTCGGTGCTGCATTGGGCCCTTACCGGGCGGTTACCATCATTCGGAGTGTGAGCTGATGAAAGTCCTTTCTCCTTATGCCCTGGGGGCAACGCTCTACATGCCGGCCACACGTGCGGATCTGCTGGAAGTGGTTTTCCGCACAAAACTGCCTGAACTGCGTTCTCTGGTTGTTTGCTTGGAGGATGCGGTCGCGGAAATTGACGTCGACACGGCGTTGAAAAATCTGCATGGCCTGTTGACCGCGATCAACGAGCGCGGTGGGCGTCCGTCTGATGGTCCGCTGCTGTTTGTTCGCCCCCGAGACTCGGTGATGGCTGCCGTGCTGAATGAATGGCCATTGATGGCCCACGTCGATGGGTTCGTTGTGCCGAAATTGACCCTGCGCAACCTTGGAGATTGGGAACAGGCCGTTACAAACCCGGCGCTGTACCTCATGCCGACGCTGGAAACTACAGACGTGTTCAACCCAGGTGGAATGGTCGAGTTGGGCCAGGCGCTGAAGGCGAACCTGAATCAGCGAATTATCGCCCTACGTATCGGCGGGAACGACCTGATGGGAAGTCTTGGACTTCGTCGCAATCCCGCAACAACGCTCTACAGCACCCCAATGGGCTACGTGATCCCAATGTTGGCAGGCGTCATGGGGTCTCAAGGTTTCGCACTGACGGCACCGGTGTTCGAACAACTCGCGACACCGCATTTGCTGATGGAGGAGCTGGAACTCGACATCGCCCATGGCTTGGTAGGGAAGACGGCGATTCATCCATCTCAGATCAACACGATCCAGGACGCGTTGCGCGTAAGCCTCGAAGACCTCAACTGCGCCAGGATGATTGTCAGTGAAGTTGCTCCGGCAGTGTTCAAGCACAACGATGCCATGTGCGAGCCTGCGACCCATTACAAATGGGCGGTCAACATCCTTGAAAGAGCAGAGTGGCACGGAGTTCGGCAACCGGATGTAGGACCTATTGAGGCGCCTATCCGTTTGGCCGAGGCCGCGCGATGACAATGGGATTTGACGATGCTGGCGGGCAAAGGCGTCAGGTGCTGTCGGTTTTTGACTTCGACGGCACGCTGACCCGGCACGATAGCTTCGTCCCATTCCTGAAGTTTGCCTTCGGACCCCGGGAATTCAATCGACGCATTTTGCGGCTTGCGCTGCCAAGCGTTCGATTCCTGGCTCGGCGTTTGAATCGTGATGAGTTGAAAGCACAGCTGATCAGCACGTTTCTTACAGGCGTAGAAATGAAATGGGTGCAGGAGCAGGCCGTGAAATTCTGCGGGTTGTTTTGGGAACAGCTCATGCGCCCTTCAGGTTTAAAATCTGTCGCCGCCGAAGTAGAGGCAGGTGCAGTAGTTACTCTCTGCTCCGCGTCCCCAGCGTTGGTGCTCCAGCCGTTTGCGGATCGACTTGGCATCAAGTTGATCGGCACCGAGCTTGAGGCGGTAGACGGTCTGTTGACCGGACGCATGACTGGCAACAACTGCAGATGCGAGAACAAAGTACTCAGACTTGAGGCTGTGTATGGGCCGCTCGGCCAGTACCGGCTTAAAGCATGGGGTGACACCCGCGGTGATTTCGAGTTGTTGGCCGCGGCGCAAGAAGCACACTGGCGACACTTTCACCCCGCATGGCGCCGTCTTCGCCTGCGGGCAGATAGAAGCGGGAATTTGGGTGTGAGCAATGTCGCGCACGCTAACCTGCAAGTGGCGGTCAACCCTGATCGACACGCGAACACTGATGACCAACAAGGAGCGTAACCATGGCACTTACCCTGCAAAAACAGCAATCCATCTCCCTAGCTAAAACGGCCGGCAGTTCGCTGACCAGCATCAGCCTTGGTTTGGGTTGGGACCCAGTCAAGGCGGGCGGTTTCCTCGGCAAGATGTTTGGTGGTGGTTCCGAGATCGACCTCGACGCTTCCTGCATTTTGCTGAACAGCGATTACCAAAAAATCGACCTGGTGTGGTTCCGCCAACTGAAGTCCCAGGACGGTTCGATCAAGCACTCCGGTGACAATCGTACCGGCGATGGCGAAGGCGATGACGAGACCATTAATGTCGACCTGCAGCGCCTGCCAGCCTCCGTTAAGTACTTGATTTTTACCGTTAATTCATTCACGGGCCAGTCTTTTGAGAAGGTCGAAAAGGCCTACTGCCGTATCGTGAATGGCAGCAACAACACCGAGCTGGCACGCTTCAACCTTTCTGAAAAAGGTGGGCACACCGGCATCGTCATGGCGAGCCTGGCTCGCGAAAATGGCGACTGGGAATTCAAGGCGATCGGCACCACCACGAATGGTCGTACTGCTGACGACCTGATCACTCTGGCCGTTCAGGCGTTACGCTAATGGCTAATCTCGTACCTGGTGGTAATGCGCCGGTTGCCAGCGGCCAGCTTCGCGTTGATATCAATTACTCGCCTATCCCGGGGGCCGACATTGACGTATCGGCCTTCGCACTGGGCGCCTCGGCCAAAGTCCGAGGCGATGGCGACATGTGTTTCTATGGCCAGCCTCAAATTCTGGGTGGCGCTGTTCAGCTGACCGAATCCTCGGCTGGGCGCGCAGTATTTTCACTCGATACGAGTCGTCTTGAGTCTGCAGTTGAGAAAGTGGCGCTCACTGCCACGATCTACGAGAACAAGGCGAGCTTTGAGCGCGTGTCACAACTTTCGGTTGTGGTGACGGGTGGAATTGAAGCTCAAATCCCAACCGGTGGCATGAAGGAAACAGCACTCATCCTCGGCGAATTTTATCGCCGAAATGGTGACTGGAAATTCCGCTGTGTGGCCCAGGGCTTCAATGGCGGCCTTGAGCCGTTGGCCAAGCACTTTGGTGTAGAGGTCGCCGCACCAGCGCCGGCCCCTGCACCTGCACCTGCTCCAGTGGTACAAACGCCGCCGCCTGCTCCGGCCGCTGCACCTAAATCTACGATTAGTCTGAGCAAGGTCACCCTCGATAAAACACGATCGTCTATCAGTCTTGAAAAGACGGCAGCCGGTTTCGGCGAAATCAAGGTGAACTTGAACTGGAACAAAGGCAGCTCGGGCGGCTTCTTCAAGCGAAGCCAATCCGTCGACCTGGACGTTGGTTGCCTGTACGAGCTGCAAGACGGCGAGAAGGGCGTTGTTCAAGCCCTCGGGGAGTCCTTCGGCAGTCTCAATCGGGAACCATACATACAGCTGATGGGCGATGACCGTACTGGCTCTGTTTCCGGTGGCGAGTGGTTGCATATCAATGGCAAACAATGGAGTGAAATTCGCCGCATTTTAGTGTTCGCCTTCATCTATGAGGGCTCGCCTTCTTGGAAAGAAACCGATGGAGTGGTGACTATTTACATTCCTGGTCAGCCTGACATTGAGGTGCGTCTCAATGAAGAGGGTGGCCGTGAACCAATGTGTGCCATAGCGATGCTTGAAAACGTGAACGGTGCCGTTAAGGTCTCTCGGCGGGTGGACTTCCACCGAGGCCACAAACTCATGGACCAGGCTTATGGCTGGGGCATGAGGTGGACTGCAGGGTCCAAATAGAAATCATGGCGGGGTCATACGACCCCGCCCTTGGGGGAACACAACATGTTTGCATGGCTTAAGCAAAACGCAGCAGCAGCGCGTGAAGCACTAACTACCGAAGTTTCGAAGTTCAAGAATCAGAAATTTCTAGATGCGATGACCGCCAATTGCGCTCTCATCTCAGCTGCATCCGGCGGTATCTCTTCTGAGGAAAAACAGAAGATGACCGGCTTCATCCAAAACTCGCCTGAGTTGAAAGTTTTCGACATGGGCGATGTGATCAAGGCGTTCAACGCACACTGTGAAAAGTTCGAGTTCGACTTTCAACTCGGCCAAGCCGAAGCACTGAAGGTCATCGGCAAGATCAAGAACGATGCCGGCGCGTCCCGACTCCTGGTGCGCGTGGGCTGTGCCATCGGTGCGTCGGACGGCGACTTTGACGCCCAAGAAAAAGCGGCCTGCCGTTTGGTCTGCCTTGAGCTGGGCCTTAACCCAGCTGATTTTGAACTCTAAGGAGCGTTACTTTGGACACTCAAATCGGTTTCCCTCCGCTGACCATGGCGGTATTCGTCGGGATCGCGCTCGGCGCGCTTCTCCTCGACATGGTTACTCACCGCGGTGACAAGCCAATTTCCCTGGCTAAGGCTTCGATTTGGTCGATCTTCTGGATCGCTATCTCGTTAGCGTTCGCCGGCTTCTTATACGTACAGCACGGCCCTGAAGTCGCCAGCCTGTTTGTAACTGGCTACGCCCTGGAAAAAGTTCTGAGCGTCGACAACCTGTTCGTGTTCATGGCGATTTTCGCATGGTTCAAAGTGCCAGATGGCATGCGTCACCGAGTCCTGTATTGGGGCATTATCGGCGCCATTGTGTTCCGCGGCATCTTCGTTGCCATTGGTACCGGCCTGTTGGCTTTCGGTCCGTGGGTCGAAATCGTCTTCGCAGTGATCGTGGCTTGGACCGCAGTTATGATGCTGCGCGCCGGCGGTGATGATGAAGAGGAAGAGGACTACTCCAAGCATATGGCTTACCGCTTCGCCCAGAAGTTGTTCCCTGTGTGGCCGAAACTCCATGGCCATAATTTCTTCGTCAGCCGTAAGCAGCTGGAGGTGGAACTCCAGAAGCCTGAGAACAAAGGCATGACTCTGGCAGCAAAAGGAACGATTTTTGCGACCCCGCTGTTCCTTTGCCTTGTAGTGGCCGAAGTGTCTGACGTGTTGTTCGCGTTCGACTCTGTGCCGGCGGTGATCGCGGTTAGCCGTGAGCCCCTGATCGTCTACTCTGCCATGCTGTTTGCGATCCTGGGTCTGCGTACCATGTACTTCGTGCTCGAAGCGCTGAAACGCTACCTGGTCCACCTGGAAAAATCTGTAGTCGCGCTGCTGTTCTTCATCGCCATTAAACTCGGCCTGAACGCAACCGACCACATGTTCCACCATGGCTACACAATCGATGCAAACACCAGCCTGCTGATCGTTATGGTTGTACTGGCGATTGGTGTGGTTGCAAGCCTTGTCTTCCCAGGCAAGGAAGAAGCTCAACCTGAAACCGCTGAGTAACAGCCCATACCACAAGGAGTAATACCCATGGCGTTGACCCTACAGAAAGGTGGCAATCTTTCGTTGACCAAAACCGACCCGAGCCTGACCAAAATCTTGGTAGGCCTGGGCTGGGACCCGCGTGCTACTGATGGTGCTGAGTTCGACCTGGACGCCAGTGCGCTATTGCTGGCAGCAAATGGCAAAGTACGCGGCGAAGCCGACTTCATTTTCTACAACCAGCTGAAAAGCGTTGACGGTTCGGTTGAGCACACTGGCGATAACCGCACCGGTGCGGGCGATGGCGACGACGAAGTAATCAAGGTTGACCTGAGCCGCATCCCGGCCGACGTGGACAAAGTCGTCTTCATCGTTACCATTCACGATGCTGAAGTACGTAAGCAAAGCTTCGGTCAGGTCGGCGGTTCCTTCATTCGTATCGTTAACGATACGACCAGCGCGGAAGTCGTTCGTTACGACCTGGCAGAAGACGCTTCGACCGAAACTGCGATGGTGTTTGCTGAGCTGTACCGCAACGGTGGCGAGTGGAAATTCCGCGCTGTTGGCCAGGGCTATGCCGGTGGCTTGAAAGCTCTTGCCAATAACTACGGCATGAACTTCTAGCGCGTAGGTCGTTGATTTAATTAAATATTTTTCCTGATTGGCCTTGTATTAAAGGCCTTTCAACCTCACTAAAAGGAATCAAAAATGGCCGTATCTTTGCAGAAAGGTGGGAACGTAAGTTTGTCTAAAGAGGCTCCAGGCCTGACCGAAGTCACTGTAGGTCTGGGTTGGGACGCACGAGTTACCGACGGCTCGAAATTCGACCTCGACGCGTCGATCTTCATCCTGGGTGAAAGCGGCCAAGTCCTCGACGACGCCAGCTTCATTTTCTACAACAACAAAAAATCGGCTGACGGTTCGGTTGAACACCTGGGCGACAACCAGTCCGGCGAAGGCGCCGGTGATGACGAGCAAGCCAACGTCAAGTTGACCGGTCTGGCTGCCGCTGTGAAGAAACTGGTATTCGCCGTGACCATTCACGACGCTGAAGCACGCAAGCAGAGCTTCGGCCAAGTTGCCAACGCTTACATCCGTGTGGTGAACAAGGCTGACGGCAAAGAACTGGCGCGCTACGACCTGAGCGAAGACGCTTCGACCGAAACCGCCATGATCTTCGGCGAGCTGTACCGCAATGGCGACGAGTTCAAGTTCAAGGCGATCGGCCAAGGTTTTGCGGGCGGCCTGGCCCCTCTGGCTAAATCGATGGGCGTGAACATCGGCTAAGCCGGAAGGCTTGAGAAAGCCCCCGCGAACCGGGGGCTTTTTCTTGCCTACAGAATGACCTCGGAATGGGTCATGTGGGCGGCGGTTTGATCTCTTCAACATTAGGAACGACTGCTGGCGATCTCCACGGCAGTCCACCGGTTCTCGGGTTTAAAAGGATATTTGGATGGGCATGTTTCGTGGGGTTGTAGCTGTAGGTGTTTTGGTGTCCATGTCAGGCTGCGGAGCCTACAACGACTTCAAGGCCAACAACGCAGTTCAAGAATACAGGCAGGCATGCCTTGGAAATTATACGAACGAGTGCGAAAGCAAACTGGTCGACACGAACATTGTCATGCTCGAGCTCGCGCGCAGTAATATTGACCGGGAAAAGGACTCGATCGTGCAGGTCGTTGGCAAGGATGGATTTGAACGCTTCTCAAAAACCGCCAATGAGCTGATTGACCACCTGGTCGACCAACAAGAAAACAAACGTCCCGGTTTTTTTGCGCGATGGTTCCTGGGGGAAGCCCAACCGTTCGGAAATACCCGCAACCAACTCTTCGACATTTCAGACATGCAAGAACTGCGTGCCGCAGTGCTTCAAAAGGTCAGTGCCGGCATTAAGGCCACCAACGCTTCTGCTAAGCCTGCCGAGCCAATGTCTGAGACCGAGGCAATCTTGTTAGGTAAGGTTCCTCACACACCGACTCAGACTCCGGCCGCTCCAGTTACCTTTGCAGCTGAGCCAGCGAGCCAGTCCGTTGTGCCTGCAGTTCAGGCAAAGGCATTAGTGCCATCCGATCTTGCTGCATCTGCAGATCGGATGATTGCGAGTGAGATTGCTCAGGATGGCGGGGATGAATACAAGGACGGCCGTCAGATCATCTTTGCAGACTTGAATAGCGACGGCATCAAGGATGCTGTGGTGCTCTACACGATCGAAGGCCAGGGTGGTGGAAATGGCTACTTCCAAACACTTGCCGCGTTCATTGGCGGTTCGGCAGGCTGGGAGTTCCGTGGGAAAGCTGTAGTCGGCAATGGTGTCCAGGACATCCAGGTTGTTGACCCCCAAACCGTCAGGCTGACTGTTCTCTCCGTCGGTCCGGATGATGCAGATTGCTGCCCGAGTGTTCAGAGCACCGAAAACTACAAGTGGGACGGCACGACATTTCTTCAGGTCCCAACGTCGTAAATAAGAGCCAGACATCAGGCACCTAGGCGTTCGCATACGAGCGCGGTTAGGCAGGGCTCTGGCGAAACGCTGGAGCAAACAAAATGAAGGGAAAATCGAATATGTCGCGACTCAACATCGGCTCTGGCCTTTTCGTAATGTTGCTCACCCTAGTCTCAGCCCACTCAAATGCCACCAGCTTTGATTGCAACAAAGCTGCAAGCTTTGCTGAGAAATCGATTTGCGCAGATTCTGCACTCAGTCATCTGGATGAGCAGATGAACTCCGAATATGTCCGCGCTCTAGACGCAGCGCCGAACAAGGGACAGGTCCGTCAAGACCAACGAGACTGGTTGCGCCTGCGTGACAACTGCAAGACCGCCAGTTGCTTATCCGCATCGATGAATGAGCGGCTCAGTGCTCTATCACGCACCAAGGTTGATCTGCCATCTAAAGCGCCAACCTCCGTTGCCGCTACCCGGGTTGATCAATCTGAAACAAATGTGATTTCAAAGGCTGCTTCTTCTCCAATGGTCTCTGCCGTGGTGAAGTCGGCAGCGACGCGAAGTGCAGCGGATGATCATCAAGCGATCCTGAACTTGAAGATTGGCTTGTTCGTGATGGCAATGTTGCTGCTGGTCTGCATTTACCTGCACCGCCGGGGGACCATTACGATCTATCAGGACTACACCGACGCGCTTTGGACAACCTTGACTCCAATCTTGGGAATTGGTGCGTATTTCGTCGCGAGCGCCTGGCTCGAGGTCCCACGCAACTACTCCATCATTGCTGCCTGTGTCCTTGGTGGTCTTATGTCATTGCAGGTGCTTATTCAAACGTACAGAAGCAACAGCATCTGGTTTTTTCTTCTATCCCTCTTCGCAAAGGTCATTCTGCTGACCTTCTACCTCCTGATGATGGCCCTCCTGCTGTGCGGTGGTGCCCGCACCAAAAGTGAGGCCCGGCGGCGGCGCGGCTGGGCAGTTCTTGCCACGACGATATTCGTATTCCTCTCAGGCTGGATGTGCCGCAATCGGCAATTCAGTTCGATCGACGATTACATTGCCGGACGGGCATAAGTGATATATCGGTGGTTGCGCTATTGCCACAGGCGCGACCTCCGATGTAAATGGACGTCGAGCCTATCGTAGGGGCTCCGACCGATGCCGGCATTTCAAACAACAAAGAATCCAGGAATAAGGATCAAGGAGTAGTCATGGGATTTCGTTTCAGCAAGCGAATCACGATTGTGCCTGGCGTACGCCTTAACATCAGCGGGAAAGGGATCAGCACTTCAGTTGGCCCCCGGGGCTTGAGTATGACGATGGGCCGCAATGGCACCTTTCTCAATGCTGGGTTACCCGGTACTGGTCTTTCATACCGTGAGAGGATCGACCGGCCCAGTAGATCGAGTAGTTCCCAACCAGGTCCTGCCGGAAGCGAATACTCGGGCCAGGTAAAGGTCAAGGTAAACGACGATGGCACGTTGTTGATTACGGACATGGATGACATCGAGTTGCCGGCGGCTGTCGTCAAACGCGTCAAATCCGAGATGGCCGACTCCATTCAGGACTTGCTGACCAAAGCAGCTGATAAGGTCAATCAGGAGCTTGAATCCTGCCTAGGCGTGCACCTCCTGACGCCTCGGCCGGGGGCCATGCCGGTAATCCCAGCTCCATTCGCCATTGAAGAGCCCCGCAGGCCTGCTCAGCAAACACCGGGTTTGATGGATCGAATGCTCCTTCGCAGCGCGAAGATTGAGCGTGAGGCTGAGTCGGCGGAAGAGCAGTATCAACAAGACCTCGCGAACTGGCAGTCCACGCGGGACGCCCATGAACTTGAACGCACCGAAATCGAGAAAGCATTCCGGCTGGCGGCAAAGGGCTTCAGTGCTCAGATGGAACGTGCCCTGGACTATGTGTTGAGCGGCATTGCCTGGCCAAAAGAAACCCAAGTGGCCTATGAGTTCTCACAAGACGTTACCGGCGTCGCGCTCGATGTTGATTTACCTGATGAGGGCGATATCCCGCAGCGCAGCGCTGAAGCCCGGGGTAACGGCAAACTAACCTTCAAAAATCGTTCGGATGCCCAGGTACGCAGAGACTTTGTCGCGCTGTGCTATGGCTCTCTGTTTCGAGTTGTAGGAGAGGTATTTGCTCTACTGCCAGCGATCCAGAAGATCCTGGTGTCGGGCTACATTCAGCGTAACAACACCGCAACCGGTGCGGTGGATGATCACTACGTGCTCTCGGTCTTAGTAGGCCGAGATCAGTGGGATGCGATTGATTTTAATCGTCTGGATGCGATCGATCCTGCAGCGACCCTGAACGCGTGTGGCGCAGTGGTAAAGCTGGACCGCTCTGCGCGTTTTGTTGAGGTGACGCCGATGGATATGTTGGTCTTGAACTGAAGACAACCGCGGCGGCTTGAGCCGCCGCGGTGTGAGGCAGGGCAGTGCAGGAGAGGATTAGCGAATGATTCCTTCGCGCTTTGCCTCCAAGATCCACATCGGGAATTCCTGCATCAGCCGGTCGTACAACTGCTCTTCCGTCATGTCGTGAAGGTCATCCAGGGCAAAGAATCCGCAGTTGTCCACGACTCTCCCGGGCATGGTGTCCAGTTTTTCCAGAATGCCGTAATTCCGGCCTGCTAAACCAACGTATTGCCAGA
The DNA here is from genome assembly GCF_030263855.1 of Pseudomonas sp. ChxA. NCBI lineage: Bacteria > Pseudomonadati > Pseudomonadota > Gammaproteobacteria > Pseudomonadales > Pseudomonadaceae > Pseudomonas > Pseudomonas sp. ChxA. The sequence continues at coordinate 1,659,844 of NZ_JARPMK010000002.1, read as the reverse complement.
AGATTCCCAGCTTCGCTGCATCCACCATCAGTTGCGTGATCTTGCGGTTTTCAGAAACGCCACCGTCGCTGATGAAAACGACAAACATAGGGGTTTTGTCTTTGGACGCCTGGAAGGATTCGATCACTTTTTGGATCGCTCTCGGTTCATCATTGTAACGCCGACCGACGTCCCACTTGGTCCAGCCATTGTTGTCGGATTCGACAAAGTTCTGGTAGTTGGTAAGCGTCACAGGTGAGAGTCGCAGTGGCCGTTCGGCGAATGTCCAGCACTCAAGTTCGGCATCTGTATCCATGGCTACGGCGATGGGCACAAGACGATTGAGAACTTCCTGTACGCGGCCGGTTTTGTATTGATTTCGCATCGAGTCGGTGACGTCGAGCACGAGCAAAACACGAGCTTTCATCCCAACCAAGCAGGCTTTCTCGAGGCTTACCTGTGCCTTCTTGGCCAGACTGACCAGTTCCGGCGCGACAGCAGCTACACGTTTCTCCAGAGAGATTGTGGAGGGAGATGGGGCAGGTGCTGGTGCCGGTGCAGCTTCTTCAGTAACTTCGCCGCCAAAGTGCCTCACGAGAGCGTCCAGGCCCTCAGCAAAACCCTGAAGGTTAGAGGCCAACCGCCACTCCCCATTCTTTCGGTAAAGCTCAACGATCATTACCGCTTTCTCGGTTGTGAACGTGAGCCCTGAGAACGCGCAGGTCGCTCCTATCTCACCAGCGGGGCTGATTACTTTGAAGTTGCCATTCCGGATGTCACTCATCGCCCCGGCACCGTCGATGGAGGCAGTGAAGATCAAGCGATCGATAGTGGCGGGCAGGATGGCTAGATTAATTTCAAACTGGCCACCCGCAGCAAGCTTCACACTGCTGCAAGGCGTAACAGGCTGATTGAAGAAGACCATATAGCGATCATCAGAAAGCTTGCCTTGGTCGTCGACACCGAAACAGACGAAGTCGACTACGCTGGGGCTTTCGATGTTGACCGAGAGAGTGAAGGATAGACCGGGAAGAATATTTGCCAGCGACATGCGCTGGCCTTGGGTGATCTGCATGCATGGTTCCTTTGTGACGATTAGAGCGCCTGATGATGAGATGGCCTTGGTGAAACAGCCGTATCTGCACCGGCGGCTGGTTCATCCGTCGGGTTAAACCTAACGGCGCTCGAAGTTCCTGCAAGTCTTATACGGCCAGTGAGGTCGCCGCGGGAAGTTCCTATGGGAAGAGCTGTTTTGTTCGAGGGCGCGGGGCGATTCAACATGGGTTTATGAGGCCGATGATGCTGGCATACAACCAAAATAGAAATCCCGCGGCGGCCGTGTGCCGTCGCGGGAGTACTGGTCAGGCATGAAGCTGCTTAAAGCGCCTACTAGCACGAAAGCTTAGACGTACTGCTTTTTGCCGCTCCTTTCGATTGGGCGCCCTTTGAATACGTGTGGGCCGTCCATCGTTAGCTCAATTTTGTCTCCCTTCCGAGTCAGCCAGGGGGTGGCTTCACTGCCGGCTTTGGAGGTAACTCCGGATGGACTTAGATGGATACCATCTTGGTCAATTTCGATTTGACCGATTACATAGGTGAACACCATTGAGCTGAAAAACCCGGACTTGAATTCGAATGCGCACTCTACGACCTGGTCGCCGTATTCCATCCGCATCTTTGGTTTTAGCGATGCCACCGAAACCGCACCGTTGTCTACTGCTGAATAAACGCTGCAGACCAGCACTACCTTGCCCCCCATGAGCTGCGAGATTGCTGGATTAATTTCGACGGTTTCAATACCTGGAGCGGAGGCGCTGGCGCAGACTACGTCACCGGTATGGAAAACGAAGGGATCGACGTCAAAAGCCCCACGCTTGTCAGGTGCCTGGATGATGGACATTCGCCCATCAGGACGAAGGATGCCAATCCGCAGATCGAGGTCGTCATTGTCAGATCCGTCGCCGTTATCAACCCACGTTGCGCTGACCCGAATAACCTTTGGAGCGGACGGCCCTTTTTCGAGGGACACCTTGTGGCTGCTGCCAGGTTTGTCCAGTTTAACCACGGTCTTGGCGATGTTGACGGGCTTTGGAGGCGGTGCAGGTGTCGCCGCCGGCGCGGAGGATGCAACGTCTTCAACTTCGATGCCATAAAACCCGCAGAGTCCGGCAAGACCTGAGGCGAAACCTTGCCATACAGAGCGCGCCTTGAGCTGGCCGTTCCGGACGTACAACTCAAGCACGATGATGCCCGTCTCTTGTGAAAAGGGCTCAGGTGCCAGTTCCAGGGTTTGGTCCCCGGCAATGACGATAGCGCGAAGGTCTTTGACTGCTTCGAAGCCGCCGGCGTTGCCGTCTTGCGTCAAAGTGATTGCGATCTTCGTGATATTGGACGGGAGTCGAGACGAGTCGAAGCTGATGCTGTGACTGACCGTGTCGCCATGAGCGATCGGGGGCGCGAATGTCGCCGCGCCTGAAGAGTGCACGGGTGCATTGAAGAAAACCATGCCGCTGTCATCCACCACCTTGCCAGTGTCGGTGACCAAAAACGCAGTAAGGTTTACGTCCAGGTTGTTACCTGCCGCATGGGTAACTTCCACCCGCCCTTGGGAGGAAGAGATCGTTGTGTTCTCGCCGGGTTTGAGTGACTGATTCAATTCATGCCGCCTATTCCATGGGTTTTCGCAATGCATTGTTCATGCGCTGCGCTTTCGTTGTTTGAGCGCGAACGCCGGCCAAGGGGAAAGATCCCCTCATTGGGACTGATCGCATTGATGCAGTTTAACGGCTTGGCCGCCGGCGACCGCCGAGACATCCATTCTCCATTTACACACCGTCTGAAACCCAGAATTGGAACGTGCGGGAGGGAATGTTGTGCCCGGCATTGAAAGTCCTCTCAGTCCCGTTAAGTTCTGATCGTAGGTAACGAAAACATCTGCCCGGCGTTCTGCATCGGAATTCGACGGGGCATTTTGAGTGGTGCCGTCTTCTGCTAGATGGCAATATGCTACATCTATTCGCGCTCCCCCTTATCATCCAGGGCCTGGCGTTTAATTTCTGACAAGGACCCGTTGGATGCTAATCGCACTTGTTGTTTTGAACGCCCTTTATTTGATCTGCAGTCTGCTGTTCAACGCCGAGCTGCTCAACTTCGCTGGCGCTGATATCCCCCTCCGAAAACTCGAAGTCCTTGAGACGTATAGCCAGATCCTGGCGGCTACGAGCATGTGCTTGCTGGTATGGCGAATCTGCTATCGACGTTACCAAGGCAAGGGGAGGGTGCTGTGGGTTTGGCTCGCAGCATCGACACTTGTTGTCACTCCGTTGACTTGGTGGTTTCAGGGGGCCGCTCCGGATTGGATCGCCGAGCAATTCCCCGGCTCGCTACGGGTTAGCAGCCTCTACGCATACGTCACCAAAAAGGGGTTGCTTTACGACTCCCTGACTATTCCGCAGATACCCTACAAGGCCTACAAGGACCAGGGAGAGGGCAAGGCTTTCATAGCAAACCTCGGCGTTCTGATGAGTGTTCAAGGCTCCTACGTCGAGCGCATCGACAAGAACTTCCAAGGCTTTTCAGCTGCAGTTTTTCGTGGCTACACCGTCCGTAATGGAGACGCGTTATACGAGCGGCTGCAAGAAACTGTCGTGCCCTCCATCAGTGACATCAGCAGGGCGTATGCACAGCTCGAAGGTTTTCGTGCAGGGGGAATTCCGGGGAGTGAGTGGCGACCGATCAAGTGGCCGAATGCTGGGGCAGATCTGGGGTACCAGCCGACCATTGACGAGTATGCCCGGTCAATCAATCCCGGTGTGCGGACACGAGATGCGCTGGCCAACACCACCGAGGTTCGCCACATGGCGAAAACCAAGCTCGGTCCTCTCTATGTGAAGGGCATGAACCTTCTGGCTACGCGAGAGCAGTACCAGGCTTATCTGCCTGGCATTGCCGACAACATGGCCTATGACGTCGCTCACACCGACATCCACGGCGCTGAGGGTTTGAACGTCCTCAAGAATATGTGGTTTATCCCCTTCTCCCTTCTTAGCGGGTTGTTCTTCGGCGGCATCAGTCTTGTGGTCTTGATCATCTCGGGTATTGAGGCGCTTCGAAGCCTCCCCGGGCGAATTCGCTTCGTTCGACCGGTCGCCGTGATTTCGATCGTTATGCTGCCTCTCGTTGTTGGCAACGCAATTGTCGATAGCCCCGGTTATAGAGATGCGTTCAGGAGCTTGGGCAAACAGCCAGTTGTGCTTGCCACCGTTTTCCATTGGGCCATGTCCTCAGAAGCAATGCTTTACAACATCACAAGGCCTCTGCTGAAAGCAGAGTGACCTACACAAAGGGAGAGTCACCGTGCGTAAAAAGTTTCTCGTTTCAGTACTGGCATTGGCCATCGCAGCATCAACCTCTGGCTGCGCTGAGTTGGGCATCAACAAGCAACAGGCTGGTACCGCAGTGGGTGTCGTCGCTGGCGCTGTCATCGGGCAGTTCATCGGGAAAGGCAACGGACGGATCGTGGCAACCCTGGTCGGCGGTGCACTGGGCGGTTACATCGGTAACAAAATCGGTGCAAAACTCGATGAGCAGGATCAGCAGGCCCTGGCGCAACGCACGCAAGATGCTTTGAACGCCTCGCCGAGCGGGTCCAGTTTGCCTGTGTCCTGGACATCGGCGCATTCCGGCGCTTCGGCGGAGATCGTTCAGGGCCAAGAGTTCACCCAAACCAAAACGGTTGAAGTGAAACGTGCACCTAAGATCGTTGCCGTCCCTTCGATGAAACTCATTAACGAGCAGTACGTCACCAAAAGCAGTTCGAACGTCCGCGCCGCGCCTGAAAAAGGCGCAGACAAAGTGGGTGGTTTGAAACCCGGCACCGAGTTCACTGCCGTTGGTTCGACAGGCGACTGGATTCTTGTCGGCCGCAAGGGTGTCACTGTCGGCTACGTCCACAAAGATTTGGTTGAACCAAAATCAGTAGCCGTTGCGAAGAGTGTGAAGCCCGCGGCCAACCTGGACGAGATGAACGTCGCTGCCGACAAGGAAACAAAGGCCTTCGATCTGGATTCGATCCCGACGTTGCCAACTCAGCAGGTCGCTGCTGAAACGTCTTGCCGGCCGGTGACCGTGAGCCTCAAAGCGGCCGACGGAAACACTGAGCAGGAGAAGAACACCTTCTGCAAACAAGCCAACGGCACCTGGGAACTCATCTAAGGGATCTTCATGAAAAACCGCGCACTCGCTCTCGTTGTAGTGGGTGCTTGCGGCATCGCGCCGCAAGCCTGGGCTCACCAGCTCGCCTACTCGAAGACAGAACAGATCCAGGTGAACGTCGATGGTGAGGCGACCACCTGGTGCAAACCAGAAGTGGCCATCACCATGCAGCGTCCAACGTGGGATGACCAGAAGCCGCTGAACACGCTTCTATCGAAGCTCCCGTATATTCTCGGACAGGAATGCCCGACGGCCAAGGTCACCTGGAAAGCAGTCGACGCAAAGGGGGCGGTTTACGCCACCGGTGCGGGCAATGCGACCAATCTGGGCCTGGCCACGCTGACTTCACCGCCTGCCGCTCCGGCCGCTGCCGCGCCCGCTGTTTCGGTAGCCCCCGTGGCTTCTCCTCCTACGCCACCAGCAGCTGGGGCGGCTGCGTCTGTACTACCAGCCGCCGCTGCGCCTACTGAGCCTGCCGTCGCAGCGCCTGTGGCTGCTGCACCGGCCCCAGCGCCTGTAACGGCACCTGTGATACCACAACCAGCACCAGAGGCTTCACCCGCGCCAGTGCAACCGGTGCCGGTGGCTCAAGTACCTGTGACGGTTGCGCCCGTTGCCCCTGTTGCTCCTGTAGCTGCCGTGGCCACAGTACCTGTGGAGGCAGCTCCAGCCGCCGCCCCTAAGCCTGCCGCTCCAGCTGAAGCGCCGGCCGCTGTTGCCGCCGTTCCTACCGGTGACTTCGGCCGCTCATTGGTGCTGGCCAACCAGAACCTGATGGGGATTACCGACGGAAGCGGATGCAAATGGGTTATCAGTAAGTCGGTAACTGATGAGTCCGATCCAAGTCTGTCCTTTGCGTCGACACCCGCCATGCCTTGCTCTGCATCAGGCTATGCCGAGGGGTCCTTTGACAAATTGCGTTGGGCGGTACCGAACACCTATCGCGGTGATACCTGGTCAAAAACAACCGTGCACCCGAGCGGTCTGATGTTCAACCAGGCACTGGTCCCAGCGGTGAAAGGCAAGGCGCTTTCTTTCCTGAATAGCCGGGCAGACCAAGCACTCTTTCAGGTGGGTGAACTGCCTGCGCGTAACATGAAGGTGTATTTGGCCTTTGAGCGCCCCAACTACCGTGTCCTGTCGCCGTTCTCCAGTGATCCGTATTACGTAGTGATCACTGCAGATGAGGCATTTGCTCTTGATGCGGTTGAGTTGAAGCGCGCTGTGGTTGAGGTCTACCAATTGGTGAAGGCAACGTCGCCAACGACCGTCGGCCTGTCGAACCTCTTCTTCGCCAAGAACTTCGAAGCGCTTTACCCCGAGGGATACGCGTCGGAAACCAAAGACAACATTCTCAAAACGCGTATGGGCGAGAACCGTGGTGAGTTTTACTTCGATGCTCGCCAAGGCAATAACTTCGCCCTGCGTCGCGAGGAGATCCGCATGAGAGAAGTACGTCGCCTGCAGCAGCAAATGGCTGAGCTGCACACACGCGTCTTGGAGCGTTACGAACAACTCAAATCCGGGATGAAGGAATTCGAAGGTCGGGAGGCTGAAGCGCTGGCGCAGATGGCCGGTATCAAAGTCACCTTCCCATCGCCGATCGCAATGCAGGACCCGAGCTCTTCAAAGTCCGCTGTGCCGATGATGATTCACGTCACCGGAAAGAGCGGCGACTTCTACGAGGTCGACTTCCCACGTAAGGGGCGTGTACAGGCTGATGCTGAACTGGAGAGCCAGTGGTACGTGCTGCCGGCGGCAAACATGACACCCTTCCTGCCGCTCGAAGACGGTCGCGCCGTTCCTACGTATCGCGTGTATACCGCTGGCGCGGCTGAGGCCTGCAAGCAAGACCACTGTGCTGACAGAGTGTCATTTGGTGCCGTACTGGCCAAGGAATTTCCTAGCGCCGGGATCGACTTCAACTGGACGCCTGCAGTCTCTCAGCAGCACGTGATTGATTGGCAGCAAGCATCTGCTCAAATTCAGTAAGGCAACCGACTATGAAAACGATGAACAAGAAGCACATCCTCATCGCCGCTGCGGTCGCCGGTATTGCGATTCTTGCGGCTGGTGTGGGGTTATCGAGCTCCGGCAAGAAGCAAGCGCTGCGTCAGTACGATGAGATGAAGGAACAGTACTTCCTCGAGAACGTCCTGAGCGAGGGAGATATTTCCTATTCCTTCTGGTCGGGAAACGTCACCGTTGAAACACCAGAAATCCGCCTGGTTGCAGCAGAGACCAACGGCGCAGATAAATTCCTGAAAGGGATTATGGGGCTGCTCGGTGGAATGGACTCCGGGGCAAAAGAGTCTGCCCTGGTCGAATGGTCACGGTATCTGCTTTCGTCCAGTACTGGTGGCGGTCGTGCCGGTGGCGTTTACTTGAAGGCCGACGCCCTCAAGGTTAGCCGCGAAGGTGATAACAAGAAGGGCGAGATTCATGTCCAATTGTTGGGCATGGACATGAGTACTCCTTACCTGTCGCACAAAGGCACAGATGTGGTCCTGCCTTCGGAAGTAGCGGATGAGATCCAGCCGCGCGCGGAGATGGATCAGTACGGAGGCGTGGTCAAGTCGCCCTACTCGTGGGGTAGCAATATCGTCCAACGTCTGCCGTTCACTGGTGCATTTATCACCGGCGCTACAGGGGAGTTCGGCACCAAAGTTGACTTGGACTTCAAGCTCACGCGCTCCAGCGACGGCGAAGGCTCGGTCGAGTTTGTAGTGGTGCATCGTAATGACGGCAGCGAAGTTGGCCGGATTGTGCGCGAGGCTAAATTTGCGTCCATCCCAGAGCTTGACGATGTCCAGGCGCAACTCAAGAGCGCGCTAAGTGGCTTCATCATGGGGGCTTACAGTACGTCCATGGGCCAGGCCGTAATTGCGGAAGCCGCAGGTGACTTTGCTCGTAAGACCAAGGTGGCCAGCTACTCGCTGACCTACAAGGGCTTCGACCAGTTAAAGGAGTCGTTCGACGAATTCAAGGCCGCTACCAAGCGTGAGGAGTTCACCGGCTTTTGCAATGAAACAGGCCTATCAGGTTATCAGAGTGACTTTGGAGTCAAGGGCAAGGATCACAGCGATTCGGAGTGCGCGATCGCTCAAAAGCTGGCCACCGATGCCAAGTTTGAAGAGTCCTACATTTTCAAGGAAGACAAGTCGTTATTTTCCGGCCTGTTCGTGAGCAAAAGCTTCACGCTTGAGACGAACTGATCACCACATTTCCTAGAGCCTGGAGTGCGGTCCGCCGTACTCCACGGTCACCTAAAAAAATCTCAAGACAAAGGCAGGCATTTCATGACGAACGTTTCCAAATGGGCAATCACGGCGCTCTGCTCGGTGCTGCTGGCCGGTTGCGGTTCAAGCCAGGACAAAGCTGAAGAACTGGTCAAGTTGATGGGCATGGACGTCCAATACAAGATGGTAGTGCAAGTCGCCACGTCGGGTTATGCATCCAAATATCGCGAAGTCGCGCCAGAAAAAATCAAGGCCGTGATCGAGGACAACATTTCCCAGGACCTACTGAAAGACACCCTGGTCCAGGTCTACGCAGATCACTTTGATGCCGACGAACTCGAATTGATGATCGAGGCCAGCAAGCATCCGGATCAGGCGATGAAAATTATCATGGGCTCTAAGGACGGCATGAAATTGGCCAAGAAAACCATGGAAGTCCAGGTTGATCTACAGCGTGATATGGCCAAAGCGTTCGAGGATCGTGATGAAGACATCGTGGACGAGTTGGACGACCTTCAGAAAGAAGCTCGCGGCTGATCTGTCATTTGCCTTCTTGTGCCCGAACCACGGTTATCGAGGCGGCAATTACGAACAGTTTCAGGTAGCGTTTGGCAATTAATGGAGGGTGGGATGAGGCTATTTTTGGTAATGCTGCTGGCGCTCAGCGGCTTCGCTCACGCCGGTTGCGGCAGCATCAACAACGACGATCAACGCGCCTACTGCTACGTCAAAGAAGGGAATGGGAGTTGCGCGAGCATTAAGGACGACGATCTGCGCGCTACCTGCTATGTGGAGGCCGGCAATGGCAGTTGTGCGAGTATCCGTGATGATGACAAGCGCAAATACTGCTACGTGAAAGAGGGCAACGGAAGCTGTGCAAGCATCAACAATGACGACTTGCGTAACGCCTGCTACGTCGAAACAGGCAACGGCAGTTGCGCGAGTATCCGCGACGACGACCAGCGATACCTGTGCTACGCCAAGACTGGCAATGGCAGTTGCGGGAGCATCAAAAACGATGACATGCGACGTCAGTGTGAAATGGTAAAGCGCTGACTGGCTTGCTTTAGCCTAGCCGTAACAAGGAATCGCACCTACAAAAAAATGCCAGTCAGGTAACTGACTGGCATTCATTCTGCGGTTAACGAATCTTCCAAGCTGAAAAGGCGGGTGGTTCAACTGTTCAACCCAGTACTTCGCCCCTGGTCTTGCGCTTGAATCGCCGGCGCATGAAAAACACCACAAACAAAATCAGTAGCGTGCCTACGCTGAGGAAGATCGTGTTGAACCAAGGAAACGGCTCTTCGCGACTGTTTGTGGCTTCGATGTCTGTGATGTTTGGGAACACGGACAAGATTTGAATGCGCCAGCCGTAGTAACGGATCAGCGCCAGTTGCTGGGCATCTCGTGAGTAACCCTGAGCCTTTGCCTGAACGTCGGCCGAATCAAACTTGAAGTACCACGGAAAACTCCAGCCGGTGTCGTCGTTTCGGTAAACTTTTACCACTTTCGATGTTGGGTGTTCAGTGTTAATGAAATACACGTCCCGGGTCGGGCCGTCGGCCGGGTTTTCAGCATTGATGACGCCGTCATCGTCCACACGTTTTACCTCAACGCCGGTGATGGCCACCACGTCGTACTGCGGCAAAACATAAAACAGACCCAGTCCCGCACCAGTGATTACGAGCAAGAATGCGCCGACAATCACCCCTTTAATCCACTTCATTTATGTGCTCCATTTTGATCGTCGAATTCTGCCCCAATTTGATCTTGGGTATTCACCTTTGACCGCTGGGGTGCTACTAAACTTGGTTAGCAAATGTGTAGGTGCTGCAGTGATAGTAACGTGGCACAAAAAAAGCCCAGGAAATCTCCCGGGCTACTTGTTTACTAAAGCACGCGATCGCGTTCCGATCGCCCTGGCTTATGCAGGTGCTGTATCAAATTCCAGGCATTCGGAAAGTGAGGTGAACTCAGGTCGCCGGCAGACCCAGGCAGTAAAAGCGGTGTAAGCCACCGACAAGCCTGTGATCAGAGCCATCGTTTGCTTCTTCTCTCGACTGTTTCTAGCAGCAGCACGCGCTTGGGATTCACCTTTGCGTCTGGCACTGTTCGAAAAGAGAGACGCGATCAGCATTCCAATCAACGCGTAGAACACTGTGATGAGAGTGAGCTTGGCAACAATAACTAGGGTGATACTCAGAGCTCCCTGGTTTGTCCGGAAGGTCGCGAATACGGCATATGCAATGGCCAAGATAATCCCGGTACCCAACGCTATCCCTGAGACCAAGCCAGGCATTTCAAGCCAGCGAAGGATCAGAGCCGCAACCGCTCCGATCGCGGGCAGCGCATTCGTGATCGCAGCATCGGTGTAGTCGGTGTAGATCGTGGCAGCCTCTGTGTGGTGTCTCCAGATCGCCAGGCAGGTGATCAAAGATCCTATCAAGAGCGTGTATTTCCATGCCGGGCCTGCCCAGAAGGCCTGCCACATGCGTAGCACTGCTGGTTTCCCAGCTACAGGCTGAGCAGGGCGCACTTGCTGTGCCGAAAACACATTGGCTGGGCTCTGAGAGGAGGGCGCCGGTTGCACACTTTGTGATTGTGTTTGAGCCACCTGGTGCGGCTGAGCAGATTGCTGTTTTTGTTGACGGAATTGTTCCTGAGCGATCCGGTACTGCTGATCTCTTTGTGAGTTGGCAAGATCCTCTGCCTGGCGCTGAGCTTCATACTCATCCTTGCGCAGCTTCTCTTCTGCAGCGTATGCCTTACTTTTTTCAACGCGTGAGTAACTATCCAGAAAGGTGACACGAGCTCCCAAGGTTTGATCGAGACACTTCTGGGTGGTGCACTGGTCTCGCACCGATAGCCATTCGCGTTGTGATTGCCGTAGCTCATCCGGGTGTTCCGTTTCAGCGAGGGCTTTTTGATAGGAGCGCGCCAGAATGCTGTCGACGCCACTCAGATAGCCGTCATTACAGATGCTGGATTCCGCAAAATTTGCGGCCTTAGAACAATCAAAGCTTGCTGCTATTGAGTTACAGGCCACTAATGCCAGCGTAAATGCGAGAGCGTTGCGAAACATCATCCGGTTCATCCCTAATTCCGTTATCCAGTGCCCAGCAGGGCATAGTGGTTATCGGCCGGGCATGTGAATACGTGAGGAGAACCTGCATGCTCGTGTGGACGCGTCAGTTGAAGTCTTGAGCAGCAACATTTCCTTCCCGGGGAATTTTTGTTGTCAGATGCCGACGTTGACAGGGCTGTACTACCAGCCCATATTTCCTAGAAGAACGTCACCCGTCGTGGAACATGGCCGGTCAAGAGGCGACCTATGTTGGCTGAATTGCTGCCTAAACCGGTGTACCGTCACTACCGACGTCATCTTGGAGTTTCACTTCAAATTGGCGTAGGGGCATCAGAGCAAGAGAACCACGAGATTATCGCGGCAGGATTCGCAGCCGAGAGATTCAAATTGCTTAGCGAATCTGGCGTGTACGACGCAGTCGCCCTTGAAAAGATTATGCCGGTTGGGACCCTTAACGCCCGATTGGCTCGCCGACAACGCTTAAATCTGGACGAGAGTGATCGGTTGTTCCGACTTGCACATGTGACAGCAATGGCAGAGGCGCTGTTCGGAGACGTCAAAAAAGCCCAGCGCTGGCTGAGCAAGCCTAAGCAACGTTTTGCCAAGGAACAGCCCCTCGCACTGTTATCCACTACCCAGGGCACTCGGATGGTCGAGAAACTGCTGATTCAGGTTTGCCGAGGGGATGGTCTTATAACGGGTGCACTGATCTTTGGTGGCAAGTCGATGAGCCACGCTACATCGGTTTTACAGAAACCAACTCTACAAGGCGGTAATTCTTCCTGGCCGCTTTGATCGCTTTCTGTTCTGCGAGACGCGTACTGAGCGTATCCTCCTCATGGACCATTGTGTGCTTCCTACCCTCAAACTCATTACCGACCCGCAGCGTGACCCTTAACACGGGGGTGAACGCTTTCACCGATCTTCTTTTTCTCCGCAGCCTTCACTGGCTGGATGTTCGAGTTATCCGAAAGATTGTCATGTTCATGTAAGGCATGAGTCTGCGCAAGTGGCTGCACCGCCAAACAGCGCTCGGCGCATATCTGCTTCAGTGAGGTCGTGATTTTTGTATATAGCCTCGGCGTAGGTTTGAACTCGCCGCTAGTGCTTGGCTCGGCCGCAAATTGTCGTAATTCTCATCGGCTTCGGCACTGCCTTTTCAAAGGCACGTTTGCATTCACCCAAATAAAACTGTCAATGTTTGGAGGCGTTAAGAATCTGAGGCCGGATGCCTCTGTCAATCCTCCACTTTTGGCGTTCCTGATGCGTCAATATCAGGCGCAAACATTGACTGTCAATGAGCAGTTCACTGACTCAGTGGTAAAGCCCAATCTTGCAGGCCTACTGCTGTGTCAATGGTTAGAGACGTAGCTGATACGGGTGAACACGTCACGTGCAATCCGGTTGGCCAGCAGGATGCTGCCTCTGGGGTCGGTAATCAGAGTGGCCACCGGCAGGCACTCCAGGCCGTCGGCCATAAACCTGCGGGTATCGCGTGTACGACTTACCGCTTGCTCCAGGGCAAAGATCCGCGCTTGCAGCACATCACCCTTGCTCGCAGGCGCTCGACGGCGCTCGGGAAGCACTTTGGGTTCGTTATCCAGGCGCGCCAGTTCCCAGCCGAAGTAGGCCAGGATCACGCTGAGGCGCCGCCAATTCCATATCAGGTAGCTGAGCAGCAAACCAATCAGGCACGCGGCCGGTGACCACCAGTGACCCTGGCGCAGCAACACCCACGCACCGAGCAATGCGGTGGCCATACAGCCCAGGGTCATCCAGAGTGCGTAGCGCGGGCGATACAACAACAGGCCCAGTAACAATGCCACCCAGGCAGTCGCCATCAAGGCCGACACCGCGCCGGGTAGATCTACGATGCTGCGCCCCTGCAGCAGGCCGTTGAGCACGTTGGCCTGGATCTCTACACCCGCCGTGGTGCCGACAGTCGAGGAGAGCGGAGTAACGAAACGATCGCCCATGCCGGACGCTGTGGCGCCGACCAGAACAAGCCGGCCCCGCAGCCGTTCTGGATCGACCTCACCGCGCAGGACGCTGGCGTAGGAGACCGTAGGAAAGCGGGTGTCGCCAGCAATGAACGGGATTCGAATGGCATGCTCGCGATGCCAGGACGGGTTGATCGGCGGCTGGGGATCTCCTGGCATCTCAGAAGCCTGGCCGCTCAATGCATAGGCCATCCACGCCAACTGCGGCGTGGTGTCGCCGGGTGGGCCTTCACGCAAAAACAGGCTGCGCACCACGCCGTCATTGTCCGCTTCGACATTGATATACCCCAGGCCTTTAGCGCATTTAAGCAGCGGCAGCACTTGCGCGTCCGGCGCGCTGTAACTTGCAGCTTCCTCACGCAACAGTGGCAGTACCACGTTGCCGGCGTTGCACACAGCGGCTGCGAGGCGTTCGTCGTTGGCGGGCACACCGGGCTCACTGAAGATCACATCGAAGAGAATGGCCGCTGGCTGCGCGGCGCTCAGGCGGTTGATCAGATCGGCGTGCAAGCTGCGTGGCCAGGGCCAGCGGCCCAGCTCTTTCAGGCTAGGATCGTCAATGGTCACCAGCACGATGCGCGGGTCTACCGGCAACGGCGCCAGGCGCCTGAGGCTGTCATACAGCGGGTTGTTCAGCGCCAGGCCCGGGCTCAACGAGAGGTAGGCTGTCATTGGCAATAACAGCAAACCTATCCACAACCACTCGCGCACCAGGCCGTGGAACAATCGCTGGGCATGGGTAGGCTGGCGTTTCTCGACCTTGCGCCAAAGCATCATGGGTTAACCACCACTGGCCTGTACCTGAGTGGCGGGTGGGTAATAGAAAATGTCATAAACCCCGGTTTCTCCCTCCAGGCCCTGCGCGTCATAGGCGGACAACCGCACGTGGTAAAACGATGCTTTGAGCCCAGTGAAGCGCATTTTCGGCTCACTGGAAAAGTTTTCCTGCTTGATGTTCATAAAGGCTGAGTCGGTCGCCACTTGGGCACGGTAGCGCAATGCACCGGGTAATGGCCGCAGGTACAGGCTCCAGACCGGAGACTGGCCTTTCTGGCCGTCCTGGCCGATCAATACCGGCGCCGGCAAAAGCTCCACAGGCTTAAGTTCGCCTTGTTGTTTGATCAGCAGGCCTTGGCGAGCGTCCACCTTCACTTCGGCTGCGGCGGAGCCTTCTGCGCGGTTGACCGCTACCTGGCCATTAAGCACCTCAAGCACAGATTGCTCGCCGTCATTGCGCACGCGAAAGTGCGTGCCACGCACACCCAGAACGCCGACGGGCGTCACGATCTGAAAACGGTCGTAGTCACTGGCCCGTTTGATCACATAGGTCTCGATCTGGCCCTGTTCCAAAATGACTTGGGGAATCGCCTGTTTTTGCACCAGGTGCAGACGCACCTGTGAACTGGAGGGCAGCACCACACTGGAACCATCACCCAGGCGCAGGCTGACAAAAGCCGATGTCGACGTCTTCACGCCTTCTTGCTCATCAATGCTCATTCCTTCCAGCAAAGGCTGAGCCCTGCCTTTGGCATCGAGCTTCCAGGCTTCCCCCGTCAAATGCTGCACAACGGCCGGCAGCGGTTGTGCGCGGCACTGGAACGGCTCATCAATATAAGCAGGGCGATAGGGCGTAGCAGCCTGCGCGGTTTCGATGACCAAGGCCAGCAACGCAGGTAGGGCACACCATAATCGATTGGCAGAACAGGTCATGGTGCTCATCACCCGGGTAGTTTCAGACGGCATCTGACATTGGCACGTACAGGTTTACGGCAGCGCATGTGTCGGCTGATCCTTTTCCTGAGGGGTAGGAGCCGGTATCTTTCGCCTACTAGCTTAACGAGTAGGTACGGAAGACTTTAAACGGGTTTACGGCCCTTTGATATCAGCGTACCGATAGATCCTGTGAACATTGAGTCTGGCCACAATTCTTCAGATTCAACCACAGGCATCTACGCATTACCTACGCGATTGAACAGACCGTCGGCTGTCGTATTTTTTGTAGAAAGGACCCACCCATGCGTGTCGCAATACTGGACGACGAACCCGCTGAATTGCGTCGGGTTGAACAGACGCTGCGACAAATCCCCAGCACCGCAGAGCAACCCTGGTCCCTGCATTTCTTCGAGCGCGGTGAAGACCTGCTGCGCCAACTGCGCCGTGAAACCTTTGACCTGTTGATACTCGACTGGCAACTGCCCGACATCACGGGCATCGCATTGCTGCGCTGGACGCGCGAGCACATGGACTCACCACCCGCCGTAATCATGTTGACCAGCCGAGATGCCGAGAGCGATATCGTCACCGCACTCAACAGCGGGGCGGACGATTACGTCAGCAAGCCGTTTCGGCCGAACGAACTCAAGGCTCGGGTCAACGCCGTACTACGCCGCCATGGGCTGCAAAAGCCAGCCACCAACGAGGTACAGTGTTTCAACGATCTGACCTTTGATGATGCCGAACTGACGGTGACGCGCGCGGGTAATCCGATCAATCTCACTGAGCGTGAATACCGCCTGGCCAGTTGCTTGTTCGCCAACCTGGCACGGCCACTGTCTCGAGAATATCTGTATGAGCGGTTTTGGAGCCATGAAGAAATGGTTTCCTCACGGCCACTGGATACGCATATTTATCGGCTGCGTAACAAGCTGGGGCTGACCGCCGACCGGGGTTGGCAGCTGCTGACCATCTACGGGTACGGCTATCGGTTGGAGAGTGTGGCGGCTGCCCAAGGTTAAAAACGCTGATGTTCCACGTGGAGCAATTGTAAAACGCTTAAGTTTCACCCAATAAAAAAGGCCAACGCTTAGCGTTGGCCTTTTTGTTTTAGCGGGTAGCCTGATCAGAAGTCCAGGTTAGACACCGCCAAGGCGTTGCTCTCGATGAAGTCACGGCGAGGCTCGACTGCATCACCCATCAGGGTGTTGAAGATCTGGTCTGCGCCAATGGCGTCTTCGATGGTCACGCGCAGCATGCGACGCTGAGCGGGATCCATGGTGGTTTCCCACAGTTGATCCGGGTTCATCTCGCCCAGACCTTTGTATCGCTGGATGGTGTGGCGCTTGGTGCTTTCGGCCATCAACCAGTCCAAGGCTTCCTTGAACTCCTTGACCGCTTTCTTACGCTCGCCACGCTGGATGTAAGCACCGTCGTCCAACAGGGTGCTCAATTGCGCGCCGAGGGTGACCACGGTTTTGTAGTCGTTGCTGCCGAAGAAGTCGCGGTTGAAGGTGACGTAGTTCGACAGGCCGTGGGAGATCAGTTCGACCTCTGGCAGCCACACGTTACGTTCACGGTCTTCACGCAGGCTGGCTTTGTATACCAGGCCAGACTTCTCCACGGTGCGCAGGCGCACTTCGTACTGAGCCAGCCAATCCTGCATATGTGCATGATCGCCCAACTGTTCCAGGCTCACGGCCGGCAGGTAGATGAAGTGCTCGGTCAACTCCTGAGGGTACAGGCGCGACAGACGCTTGAGAGTCTTCATTACCATGCGGAAGTCGTTAACCAGGCGCTCCAGCGCCTCACCGGAAATGCCCGGGGCTTCGTCGTTCAAGTGCAGGCTGGCATCTTCCAGGGCCGACTGCGTCATGTACTCTTCCATGGCGTCGTCGTCTTTGATGTATTGCTCTTGCTTGCCCTTTTTGACTTTGTACAACGGCGGCTGAGCGATGTAGATGTAGCCACGCTCGATCAGCTCCGGCAACTGACGGAAGAAGAACGTCAGCAGCAAGGTACGGATGTGCGAACCGTCGACGTCAGCATCGGTCATGATGATGATGTTGTGGTAACGCAGCTTGTCGATGTTGTATTCGTCGCGGCCAATACCGCAGCCCAACGCCGTGATCAAGGTGCCGACTTCCTGAGAGGAAATCATCTTGTCGAAGCGAGCCTTCTCGACGTTGAGGATCTTACCCTTCAATGGCAGGATGGCCTGGGTGCGACGGTTACGACCCTGCTTGGCGGAACCGCCAGCAGAGTCACCTTCCACCAGGTACAGTTCGGAGAGGGCAGGGTCCTTCTCCTGGCAGTCAGCCAGTTTGCCCGGCAGGCCAGCGATATCCAACGCGCCTTTACGGCGGGTCATCTCACGGGCTTTACGCGCCGCTTCACGGGCACGCGCAGCGTCGATCATCTTGCCGACGACCAGCTTGGCTTCGTTCGGGTTTTCCAGCAAGAAGTCGGAGAAGTATTTGCCCATCTCCTGTTCCACTGCGGTCTTCACTTCGGAAGACACCAGCTTGTCTTTGGTCTGGGAGCTGAACTTTGGATCCGGCACTTTCACCGAGATAATCGCGGTAAGGCCTTCACGCGCATCGTCACCGGTAGTGGCCACTTTGTGCTTCTTGGCCAAGCCTTCCGCTTCGATGTAGGTGTTCAGGTTACGCGTCAGTGCGGAACGGAAACCCACCAGGTGAGTACCGCCGTCGCGCTGTGGAATGTTGTTGGTGAAGCACAACAGGTTCTCGTTGAAGCTGTCGTTCCACTGCAGGGCGATTTCAACGCCGATGCCGTCTTCACGCTGGATGTTGAAGTGGAACACCTGGTTGACCGCAGTCTTGTTGGTGTTCAGGTATTCAACGAACGCACGCAGGCCGCCTTCGTACTTGAACAGTTCTTCCTTGCCGCTGCGCTCGTCCTTGAGGACGATACCCACACCGGAGTTAAGGAACGACAGTTCACGAATACGCTTGGCCAGGATGTCCCAGCTGAAGTGAATATTCTTGAAGGTTTCAGCCGAAGGCTTGAAGTGGATCTGCGTACCGGTGGATTCACTGTCACCAACGATTTTCATCGGTTCTTGTGGCACACCGTGGACGTAGGTCTGTTCCCAGATCTTGCCGCTACGGCGAACAGTCAGGATCAGCTCTTCGGACAGAGCGTTCACCACCGACACACCTACACCGTGCAAACCGCCGGAGACTTTATAGGAGTTGTCGTCGAACTTACCGCCGGCGTGAAGCACGGTCATGATGACCTCTGCCGCCGATACGCCTTCTTCTTTGTGCACATCAACCGGAATGCCGCGACCGTTGTCGCGCACGGTGATGGATTCATCCGGGTGGATGATAATGCTGATGTCGTCGCAGTGACCGGCCAAAGCTTCGTCGATGGAGTTGTCGACCACCTCGAACACCATGTGGTGCAGACCGCTACCATCATCGGTGTCGCCGATGTACATACCAGGACGTTTGCGTACGGCATCCAAACCTTTCAGCACTTTAATGCTGGTCGAGTCGTACGTGTTTTCTTCGCTCATGCCTTCACTCCCGATGGTCGTGGGTCTGGGTGATACGGCCCTGTTCCACGTGGAACAAAGCGACTGGCGTTTCCGTCTGCCAGCCTTCCCTCAATAATTCGTGGTCTACACAGGTGATAAACACCTGGCAGCGTAAGTCTTCCAACAAGCGGCATAACGCGCGGCGGTGCTGCTCGTCGAGTTCGGACGGCAAGTCATCCACCAGATAAATACACTGACCGCGCCGGGCTTGGCTAACCAAATGCCCCTGGGCAATACGCAGTGCACACACCACCAACTTTTGCTGACCGCGGGACAAGATATCCGCGGCATTGTGTGCGCCTAATCTAAGACGCAGGTCTGCACGTTGTGGGCCTGCCTGGGTATGGCCAATTTGCTGATCCCGCTGCAAGGACGTGGCGAGCACTGCGCTCAGCTCACGTTCTTTATCCCAACCACGGTAGTAGCTCAGCGTCAGACCCTCGAGTTCCAACAACTCACTCAAGGTCTGCTCAAAGACTGGTTTCAAGGCTTTGATATAGGTACGGCGGTATTCATCTATTTCGTCGCTGGCCAGGCACAGTTCCCGGTCCCACGCCGCTTGTGAAGCGGCGTCAAGTGTACCATGCCGCAGCCATGAGTTCCGCTGCCGCAGGGCCTTCTGCAGGCGCTGCCAAGTGGCCATGAAGCGCGGTTCCACGTGGAACACTCCCCAATCGAGGAACTGCCTGCGGATTTTTGGCGCACCTTCCAAAAGACGAAAGCTGTCTGGGTTGATCAGCTGCAATGGCAGGATTTCTGCCAATTGCGCGGCACTCCGAGCATTTTGCCCGTCAATGCGAATCTGGAACTCCCCGCCGCGATCACGGGATATCCCCAGGGCGCTATGCCCACCTTCTGCCAGTTCAACCTGGCCAAACACTGTGCAAGCCAGCTGTTCATATTGAATCACCGGCAACAAGCGGGCACTACGAAAGGAACGGGCGAGCCCAAGCAAATGGACGGCTTCCAGCACGCTGGTTTTTCCGCTGCCGTTGGCGCCGTAAAGGATATTGATGCGGGGGGAGGGGGAGAAGGTCACCGGGTGCAGATTGCGCACCGCGGTGACCGAGACGCGACTGAGGGACATCTAGCTTCTGCTGAGCATGATTACAGACGCATCGGCATAACAACGTAAGCCGATGCGTCGTTGTCGGATTCTTGCACCAGGGCACTGCTGTTGGAGTCCGACAGAATCAGGCGAACCTGTTCGGTGGTCATAACGCCCAGTACGTCCAGCAGGTAGCTCACGTTAAAGCCGATTTCCAGCGAGCCGCCGTTGTAGTCAACGCCAACTTCTTCTTCCGCTTCTTCCTGCTCCGGGTTGTTGGCCTGGATTTTCAGCTGACCGTTGGCCAGTTGCAGACGAATACCACGGTACTTTTCGTTAGACAGAATCGCAGTACGGCTGAACGCTTCACGCAGCGCCTGACGATCGCCGATCACCAGCTTGTCGCCACCTTTTGGCAGCACACGCTCGTAATCCGGGA
The DNA here is from genome assembly GCF_030263855.1 of Pseudomonas sp. ChxA. Classification (NCBI taxonomy): domain Bacteria; kingdom Pseudomonadati; phylum Pseudomonadota; class Gammaproteobacteria; order Pseudomonadales; family Pseudomonadaceae; genus Pseudomonas; species Pseudomonas sp. ChxA. The sequence goes on along the minus strand of NZ_JARPMK010000002.1, from coordinate 1,639,562 downwards.
ACTTGCCATCGACCAGCTTGGACGTGAAGGTGAATTCGCCGGTGGTGGCGCGAATGTGGTGCTGACCCAAGACGATGCTGACATTGCCATCCGGCTCGGTGAGCAGACGCGCCAGCTCGAGGATACCTTTACGTGGCACGATGACCTGGTGACGGTCCGGCTGGCCGATATCGGCACGCATCGAGCACATGGCCAGGCGATGACCGTCGGTGGCCACTGCACGGATAACGCCTTCAGCGACCTCCAGCAACATACCGTTGAGGTAGTAACGCACATCCTGCTGGGCCATCGCGAAGCTGGTGCGCTCGATCAAACGGCGCAGCTTGCTCTGGTCCAGGCTGCAGGTCAGCGAACCCGGGCCTTCTTCGACGGTAGGGAAGTCATTGGCCGGCAAGGTCGATAGCGTGAAACGGCTGCGACCGGCCTTGACCACTAACTTCTGCTCATCAACCTTGATGTCGATCAGCGCGTCGTTGGGCAGGCTCTTGCAGATGTCCATCAGCTTACGTGCCGGCACAGTGATTTCGCCGGGCTCAGCCGGTTCTTCCAGCTGCACACGACCCACCAGTTCGACTTCCAGGTCGGTACCGGTCAAGGACAATTGCTGGCCTTCGACCACCAGCAATACGTTGGAAAGCACCGGCAAGGTCTGTCGGCGCTCGACGACGCCTGCGACCAGTTGCAGGGGTTTCAACAGGGCTTCGCGTTGAATGGTGAAATGCATGGTCTAGTCCCTTGCCTTAATAAGCTGCGCTGGTGTCATCAAGTAGTCAGTGTACGCAGCAGGTTCTTGTAGTCCTCGCGAATATCCGCGTCGGATTCCTTAAGTTCATTGATCTTGCGGCACGCGTGCAAGACCGTGGTGTGGTCGCGACCGCCAAACACATCACCGATTTCCGGCAGGCTGTGGTTGGTCAGCTCTTTGGAGAGCGCCATCGCCACCTGACGTGGACGTGCCACCGAGCGCGAACGGCGCTTGGACAGCAGGTCGGAAATCTTGATTTTGTAGTACTCAGCCACGGTGCGCTGGATGTTATCCACACTCACCAGCTTGTCTTGCAGGGCCAACAAATCTTTCAGGGATTCGCGGATCAGCTCGATGGTGATGTCGCGGCCCATGAAGTGCGAGTGCGCGATGACCCGCTTGAGCGCGCCTTCCAGCTCACGCACGTTGGAACGAATGCGTTGGGCGATAAAGAAGGCCGCATCGTGGGGCAGGTCGACTTTCGCCTGGTCGGCCTTTTTCATCAGGATAGCCACGCGGGTTTCCAGCTCCGGCGGTTCTACCGCAACGGTCAGGCCCCAGCCAAAGCGTGACTTCAAGCGTTCTTCCAGACCTTCGATTTCCTTCGGGTAACGGTCACTGGTCAAGATGACCTGTTGGCCACCTTCAAGCAGCGCGTTGAAGGTGTGGAAAAACTCCTCCTGGGAGCGTTCCTTGCGAGCGAAGAATTGAATGTCATCGATCAGCAAAGCGTCCACCGAACGGTAGAAGCGCTTGAATTCGTTGATTGCGTTGAGCTGCAAGGCCTTGACCATGTCAGCCACGAAGCGCTCCGAGTGCAGGTACACAACCTTGGCATTCGGGTTCTTCTTTAATAGATGGTTACCCACAGCGTGCATCAAGTGAGTTTTACCCAAGCCAACGCCACCATAAAGGAAGAGTGGGTTGTAACCATGCTTGGGGTTATCGGCTACCTGCCAGGCGGCCGCGCGGGCCAACTGGTTGGATTTACCTTCGACGAAGTTCTCAAAGGTAAACGTACGGTTCAGGTAACTGGTGTGCTTGAGCGCACCTTCCACTTGCACGGTGCGCTGCTCAGCGCGAACCGGAGCTTGCTGGGAACTGGCGCCGGCCATCGGATCGAAGCTGTCACGCGACGGTTCTTCATTTATAGGCGCGTTTTTCTGCGACGAGGATTTCGTCGACGCCTGGGCCACAGGCGCCGGCGAGTTATTAACAGGTGCCGGTGCCGCTTGGGCTTGCGACGCAGCAGCAGCCAGCGGCGCATTCGGCGCAGCGCGAGGTGCAGAACTGCGTTTGCTGCCTATTAATAAGGAAAGCACGGGCGCAATGCCGTTGCCGTGTTCATCGAGCAATTCGAGAACGCGGCTCAGGTATTTTTCGTTGACCCAGTCGAGAACAAAACGATTTGGCGCGTAGACACGCAACTCGTCGCCTTCGGCTTCGACCTGTAGCGGACGGATCCAGGTGTTGAATTGCTGGGCAGGCAGCTCTTCGCGCAAAAGCTCCACGCACTGCTGCCAAAGTTCCACTGACACGGATATCCCCTAAGTTGAAAGCCGGTGAGGCAAAAACAGCCGCCATTGTAGCGGCCAGCCGCCCACTTATCCACATGTAGGTTGCTCACAGGGCAGCCAAAATCAATGTGTTAAGTGCAAAAAAGCCGACCAATGGTCTGTGCATAAGCTCTGTGGATAAGCGCACCTAAGCCCGTTGTACAAGTGGGGTCGAAACTCTGTGGGTAACTGGCCTGTGGATAACAACCCATTCCACCCACAGCTTATCCGACAGCGCAGCACAGGCAGAGCACCGTTTTCCCCCGTACTTGTCATTCTCTGTACAGCAGGTGGAATATGGCCTCAAGGCAGTTATCCACAGATGATCGCCTACCTAGCTTTTATAAGCTTTAAAGAAAAGCTTTAAATAACTTCCTTCTTTATTTTTATATCTATGGCATTGCTCGTGAAAGCCTGGCGTACAGAAAAGGAGCGAATACCTGTAGAAGATCTAATTGAAGGAAAAGCTGGTTGGAAATTGACCTAGAGGCTTGCTTTCTCTAGAATCGCCGGTCTCTTAAAACGGGGGCCATTCCGGCCCGTTGTGGACGAACCAGGTAACAACGCCATGAAACGTACTTTCCAACCAAGCACCATCAAACGCGCCCGTACTCACGGCTTCCGTGCTCGCATGGCTACCAAGAACGGCCGTGCTGTCCTGTCGCGTCGCCGCGCCAAAGGTCGTGCGCGTCTGGCAGTTTGATAATCCGGTACTGGTGGTGAGTCAGGACTTCAGTCGGGAAAAGCGTCTGCTAACCCCCCGACATTTCAAGGCAGTCTTTGACTCCCCCACCGGCAAGGTTCCGGGGAAAAATCTCCTGCTCCTTGCGCGTAACAACGATCTGGATCACCCCCGTCTCGGGTTGGTGATCGGCAAGAAGAGCGTAAAGCTCTCCGTTGAGCGCAATCGCCTCAAGCGTCTGATGCGCGAATCGTTTCGCCTCCACCAGGACTCTCTGGTTGGTTGGGATATTGTTATCGTCGCGCGCAAAGGCTTGGGGGACGTAGAAAACCCCGAATTGATTCAGCATTTCGGCAAGCTCTGGAAACGTTTGGCGCGTACCAACAAGCCAGCACCAGCAGTCAGCACCGAAACTGTAGGGGTAGACAGCACCAATGCGTAAACTGGCCCTCGTTCCGATCCAGTTTTACCGTTATGCCATTAGTCCTCTGATGGCCGACCACTGTCGTTTCTACCCCAGCTGTTCCTGCTACGCGTTAGAGGCCATAGAAAATCATGGTCTTCTGCGCGGTGGCTGGCTGGCCTTTCGTCGTTTAGGCCGCTGTCATCCGTGGAATCCCGGTGGTTTCGACCCGGTTCCACCTATCCCTACCTCCCGTTCTTCTTCGATGGCCGAGTAATCATGGATATTAAACGCACGATCCTGATCGTCGCCCTGGCAATCGTGTCCTACGTCATGGTTCTTAAGTGGAACCAGGACTACGGCCAGGCTGCCCTGCCGACTCAGAATGTTGCTACCAATCAGGCTGCGCCGGCTATTCCGGACACCCCGCTGGGTAACAATGCGTCCGCGAGTGCCGATGTTCCCAGCGCGAATGGCGAGACAAGCGCCCCTCTAGAAACGCCAGTGGTCACCAATAAAGACCTCATCCATGTGAAAACGGATGTGCTCGACCTGGCTATCGACCCACAAGGTGGTGATATCGCGCAGTTGAAACTGCCGCTGTATCCACGTCGCCAAGACCATCCGGATGTTCCGTTCCAACTGTTCGATAACGGTGGTGAACGTACTTATCTGGCGCAAAGCGGCCTGACCGGCACTGACGGTCCGGATGCTCGTGCTACCGGTCGTCCGGTTTATTCGACCGAACAGAAGACTTATCAACTGGCCGATGGCCAGAACCAGTTGAATGTCGACCTGAAATTCAGCCTCGACGGCGTCAACTACATCAAGCGTTTCAGCTTCACCCGTGGTTTGTACGACTTGAAGGTCACTTACCTGATCGACAACGAAAGCGCCAAACCATGGACCGGCAACCTGTTTGCCCAGCTCAAGCGTGACAACAGCGCCGACCCTTCTTCCAGCACCGCCACCGGCACCGCGACTTACCTGGGCGCCGCCCTGTGGACAAGTAGCGAGCCGTACAAAAAAGTGTCGATGAAAGATATCGACAAGGGCCCGCTGAAAGAAACCGTCCAAGGCGGTTGGGTTGCCTGGTTGCAACACTACTTCGTGACCGCATGGATCCCGAACAAGGGTGACGCCAACCTGGTTCAAACCCGCAAAGACAGCCAAGGCAACTACATCATTGGTTTTACTGGCCCGGCGTTGACCGTCGCTCCAGGTGCCAAGGCTGAAACCAGCACTACCCTGTACGCCGGCCCGAAAAGCCAGGCTGTGCTCAAAGAGTTGTCCCCAGGTCTGGAATTGACTGTGGATTACGGCATTCTCTGGTTCATTGCCCAGCCTATTTTCTGGCTGCTGCAACATATCCACAGCATTGTGGGTAACTGGGGCTTCTCGATCATCTTCCTGACCATGCTGATCAAAGGGATCTTCTTCCCTTTGTCGGCAGCCAGTTACAAGTCGATGGCGCGTATGCGTGCCGTTGCGCCAAAACTGGCCGCTCTGAAAGAGCAACATGGTGACGATCGGCAGAAAATGTCGCAGGCCATGATGGAGCTGTACAAGAAAGAGAAGATCAACCCGCTGGGTGGTTGCTTGCCGATTCTGGTGCAGATGCCGGTATTCCTGTCGCTGTACTGGGTTCTCCTGGAAAGCGTCGAAATGCGCCAGGCTCCGTTCATTCTGTGGATAACTGACCTGTCGATTAAAGACCCGTTCTTTATTCTGCCGATCATCATGGGCGCCACCATGTTTATCCAGCAGCGTCTGAACCCGACTCCGCCGGATCCGATGCAGGCCAAGGTCATGAAGATGATGCCAATTATCTTCACCTTCTTCTTCCTGTGGTTCCCAGCCGGTCTGGTGCTGTACTGGGTGGTCAACAACGTGTTGTCGATCTCTCAACAGTGGTACATCACACGTAAAATCGAAGCGGCTACCAAAAAAGCTGCGGCGTAATTTACTCTGTGGATAACCACTCAAGACGCCCCCTAGTGGGGCGTTTTGCTTTCTGTCACTTTTGTTCTGGAACCTGCTGATGAGCGCTCCTCGTGAAACCATCGCTGCTGTCGCTACCGCTCAAGGTCGCGGCGGTGTCGGTATCGTTAGAATTTCCGGGCCGCTGGCCAGCGTGGCAGCCCAGGCCATCAGCGGCCGTGAGTTGAAACCTCGATATGCCCATTACGGGCCGTTCCTGGATGCTGACGAAACGGTATTGGATGAGGGGCTGGCGCTGTATTTCCCCGGCCCTAACTCGTTCACCGGCGAAGACGTGCTGGAACTGCAGGGCCATGGCGGCCCGGTGGTGCTGGATATGTTGCTGCAGCGTTGCCTGCAATTGGGCTGCCGCCTGGCGCGCCCAGGCGAATTCAGCGAGCGGGCATTCCTCAATGACAAACTCGACTTGGCCCAGGCCGAGGCCATTGCCGATTTGATCGAGGCCAGTTCTGCACAGGCGGCGCGCAATGCGCTGCGCTCGTTGCAGGGGGCTTTTTCCCTGCGTGTGCATAACTTGACCGAGCAGTTGATCAGTCTGCGTATCTACGTTGAGGCTGCGATTGATTTCCCAGAGGAAGAAATCGACTTCCTCGCTGATGGCCACGTCCTGGCGATGCTGGATAAAGTTCGCGATGAGTTATCCACCGTCCTGCGCGAAGCCGGGCAGGGTGCTTTGCTGCGTGACGGCATGACGGTGGTGATCGCCGGACGGCCGAATGCCGGCAAGTCCAGCCTGCTCAATGCGTTGGCAGGCCGTGAAGCTGCGATCGTCACCGAGATTGCCGGCACCACCCGGGACATTTTGCGCGAACATATCCACATCGATGGTATGCCGCTGCACGTGGTCGACACCGCCGGCTTGCGCGATACCGAAGACCAGGTGGAAAAGATCGGCGTGGAGCGGGCGCTCAAGGCGATCAGTGAAGCGGACCGCGTATTGCTGGTGGTGGATGCCACTGCGCCAGAGGCAATGGATCCTTTTGCCCTGTGGCCGGAATTTCTCGAGCAACGCCCGGACCCGGCCAAAGTCACCTTGATCCGTAACAAAGCGGATTTAACCGGCGAAGCCATTGCCATGGAGACCAGTGACGATGGCCACGTCACCATCAGCCTGAGCGCAAAGTCGGCTGGCGATGGGTTGGAATTGCTGCGCGACCACCTCAAAGCCTGCATGGGCTATGAGCAGACCTCCGAAAGCAGCTTCAGCGCACGCCGCAGGCACCTGGAGGCACTGCGTCACGCCAGTGCGGCGTTGGAGCACGGTCGGGCTCAGCTGACCTTGGCGGGGGCTGGCGAGCTGCTGGCTGAGGATTTGCGCCAGGCGCAGCAGCTGCTTGGGGAGATCACCGGTGCGTTCAGCTCCGATGATTTGTTGGGACGGATCTTTTCCAGCTTCTGTATTGGTAAGTAGCCAAGTTATCCACAGCGGCTTACCAGTTGTAGGACACCGTGCCGAGCAAGGTACGGCTGTCACCCCAATAGCAACGCCCCGCATCGTTGCAACCGGATACATATTCCTTGTCGAACAGGTTCTTGGCGTTCAGATCCACCGACCAGTGTGGGTTGATCTGATAACCCACGGCCGCATCCACCAACGTCACGCTTCCCGCATCCAACTTGCCGTATAGCGTAGGGGCGGTGTAGGAAAAGGTACTGTCGAAGTAACGCACACCACCGCCCAGGGACAAACCCTTGAGCTGGCCATCGAGGAAGCGGTATTTGCTCCACACTGAAGCCTGGTTGCGTGGAACCCCAGTCATCTGATGCCCTTCAACCAGTGACGTCGCAGAATCCTTGGTAATCCTTGCGTCGGTATAGGTGTAGGCCGCGGTGATATTCAGGTTCGGTGTGAGATTGCTGTTGATCTCGACTTCTGCACCTTTGGCGCGACTTTCACCGACCTGGCGATAGCTGTTGGTGGTGGCGTCCAGGTAGGTGTCGTCTTGCTTGCGCAGGTCATACACCGACAACGTCATCGCGGTGTCCCAGCCGATCGGCTCGTATTTAACACCCACTTCGTATTGGCGGCTGGTAATCGGCTTTAACGGCGAACCTGCGTTGGAAATCTGCTGCACCGGGACGAAGGCGGTGGAGTAGCTGACATACGGGGTCAGCCCGTTGTCGAACTGGTACATCACCCCGCCCTGATAGGTGAATTTCTTGTCCTCAGAGCCGGTGTTGCTGGCCTTGTTTACCTTGTCACGAAAATCACTATTGACCCAGTCCTGACGGCCGCCCAGCAGGAACAGCCAATGGTCGTACTTGCTCTGCACCTGTGCATAAACCCCTTTCATCTGCTGCTCAAGCAGGGTGTTCTGTACCGCGATCGGCGTGAGCGGGTCGCGCAGATATACCGGGTTATACACATTGATAGTGCCGGCAAACCCTGCGTCCCAGTCCTGATTGAACGAGGTGCGGTCATAGCTGGCGCCGAACAGCACAGTGTTTTGCAGGTCACCCAGTTGGAATTTACCTTCGAGCTGGTTATCCAGGGAATACACCATCGACTTGTTGTAACGGTCGTAGGCGGTCATGTTCAGTTGGGTGCCAAAGCCGCGATTATTCAAGGCACTTGGCCAGGTTTCATGGCGGTTGATGCGCGACTGCATGTAGCGCGAGTTCTGACGGAACTGCCAGTCGTCATTGAAGCTGTGGCTGAACTCGTAACCGGTGCTCCAGGCTTCGCGTTCAAAGGTGTTCCAATCCGGATCGCCAAGCATGGTGTGTTTGGACAGCTTGCCGTTGGGGTTACTGAGCAAAGTACCGGCGGCAGGCAGGCCGAGTTCGAGGTTGGTGTGGTCCTTCTGGTAGTTGGCCAGCAGGGTCAGGGTGTTGTAGTCGTCGAAGTTCAGGGTCAGGGATGGCGCCATATATAGGCGATCATCGGGTACATGGTCGGTCTGGGTGTCGGACTTGCGGCCCAGCATGACCACGCGACCCAGCACATTGGCGTTGTCATTGAGTGGCCCGGAGATATCAACACCTAATTGGCGCCGATTGTTGGAGCCATAGCCCAATTGCACCTCGCCTTGCGGCGTGGCAGTCGGGTGTTTGCTGACCAGGTTCACCAAGCCACCCGGTGCGTTTTCGCCATAGAGCAGGGATGAAGGACCCCGGAAAATTTCCACGCGCTCCAGGCCATAGGGCTCACTGGTGGTGTCATACCGGTTACCTTGCACCCGTAGGCCGTCGCGCAACAGGCCGTAGCCATAATCCGTGGCGTTGAAGCCGCGAATGAAGAACAGATCACCGGCCAGGCTATCGCCGGCGGCAAAGGGTGGGGCGAAGATTCCCGGTACATAACCCAAGACTTCAGTCAGCGTCTGCGACTTCTGGTCCTTGATGCGCTGGCCGGTGACCACCGATACCGACCGGGGCGTTTCCGACAGCGGCGTACTGGTCTTGGTGCCGATACGGCTGTTTTGTGCCTTGTAGCCAACATCACCGGCACTATCCTGGTTGAAACCCGGTTGTTGATACGTGCTGACGGTTGTGGGTGCCAACGTCAGTTGTCCGGCAGGCGCGGCTTGCAACACATAGCTACCGGGCGCTTGCGCCACAGCCTGCAGGGCCGAGTTTTGCAGCAGCAGTGCAAAGCCCTGATCAACCGAGTAATCACCTTGCAGCCCTGGCGTGTTTAAACCTGCGGTTTGCTCAGGGGAAAACGACAGGATCACGTTCGCCCTGGCAGCAAACTGGCTGAGTGCGGCGTCCAGCGCCCCAGCAGCGATGGTGAAGTGCTGCGCTGTGCTGGCGGCCATTGCACCAGTTGGCAGCAATAAACTTGCGGGGGCGGCCGAGCACAGTAATAAACCGTAGGTGATGCCATGGTAAGAAAGGCGTTGGCGTAGCTTGGCAGGAAGGCGCATAGGTGGTGAAGCCCTGTAGGTAGCGTCGTGATTACCTGTAGGGCCGGGCCAGGTATAAAAAAGATAACCCCCTGTGGATTATTTTTTTGCTTTCAGCCCAGGTGCGTGACCGCGACCCAATAGCGGCTGAAATATTTCACCTGTATTGGCAGCGTGGCTTGCAGGTTAGCGAGTACCGCGTCGGTGGAGTCCAAGCGGAACGTCCCGGAGACCCGCAGGCGTGCTGAAGCCGAATCGCAGCGCAAAACGCCGGGGCGGTAACGCGCAAGGTCGGCAAGCAGATCCCCAAGGAGAGCGTCGAGAACGATGACCTGACCATCGACCCACGCCGCTTGCGTGCTGCGATAGAAATGACTGGGCCGCACATTTTCCCGGTCGAAGTCAGCACTTTCGCCGGCACTGAGTAATCGCTTGTGATCCGGTATGTCGGCAGGTGAGAGGCTCACCTGGTCTTCCAGCACACCCACACGAGTTGAGCCCGTTAGTTGACGCACGGTAAACCGAGTCCCCAGTGCCTGGACCCGGCCTTCGTGTGTTTCGACGTAAAAAGGCGTTTGCCCACCCAGTTTGCCAGTGTGGATAAGTATTTCGCCGTCGCGCAGGCGGATCAGACGCTGGCGTTGATCAAACACCACATCAATTGCGGTGCTGGTGTTCAGATCAATTTGAGTACCGTCGGCCAGCTCGATGCGCCGACGTTCACCGACGCGTGTTCGGTAATCCGCCCAGAAATTGCCCACGGCCGTGTGTTGTTGGACATTGAAGCCAAGATAGCCGGTGGCGCCCAATACCAACATCCACTTGAGCACTTGGCGCCGTTGTTGCGTAGCCGATAAAGCGCGACGCGTTAAATCCTGGGGCAGGGTGCCGAGGCTGCGCTGTAATTGCTCCAACTGGTTCCATGCCGCTTGGTGAGAGGGGTCGCTGTTGAGCCATTGCTGCCAGGCATGCCGTTCGGCGGCAGTTGGCACTTGCGCTTGAAACTGTACATACCAGCTGGCAGCCGCCTCGAAAACCTTGCGATCCGGCGCGGGCATTACAGGGTCGCCATGATCAATGAGCATTCGGTGAGCGCACGGATCATGTGTTTCTTGACCGTCGTCAGCGATACCTGCAACTGCTGGGCGATCTGTTGATAAGTCAGACCTTCAATCTGCGACAGCATGAAAATATGGCGTGTCCGCCGCCCCAAATCCGACAAGGCTTTATCCACAGCCACCAGGGTTTCGATGATGATTGCCTTGTCTTCTTCACTGATGGCTGTGGCTTCAGGACGCTCGGCCAACGACTGTTTATAAGCCTGTTCAATGGCGGATCGACGATAGCGGTCGATCACCAAGCCCCTGGCGATTGTGGCCAAGTAATCACGCGGTTCGAGGATTTGCCCTGCATGGCGACCGCCCAGGATACGCACGAAGGTGTCATGTGCCACATCGGCTGCATCGCAAGCGTTGTGCAACTTGCCTTTAAGCCACCCGTGCAGCCATGAATGGTGCTGCTCATAGATGTGCTGGACGGCAGCCGTGTGTGAAGGAAAGGGCATAGGGCGCGACAGGACGGGTTAATGATAATCGCTATTATTAACTGCACCACCGAGTTCTCACAATAGCTCTGCTTTTTTTAGATCCAGACACCGAATCGAAAGCTTTGGTGGCCTTGCCATGCCCTCAAGGAGGGATTTCTGTGGATTAAGCCCTGTGAATAACCGCACCTGTGCCCAGTTGATAACAGGGCCTGAAACCTGAGTAAAAACCCCTCTGTGGATAACCATCGCTTTAATCCACAGGCTTAAAGCACTTATCCAAGGGCCTCATTGGCACATGACCACAGACTTTTGAATCTCTGTACACTACGTAAATAGAGGCTTGTAGAGATCTATCCACAGAAAGTAGGCTCAGTAGAAATAAACATAAAAACAAAGATCTTATAAATTTCTTTTTTTTTAATTTCTATTGTCTGTGATTCATCCACAGCTGGTTAAATTTTGTGCAAAGGGTTCTTTAGGAAGGGCTAAGTCCCTATACTTGCCGCCAAAGCTCTAAAACTCTTTCAACAAACAATTCCTGATTACCTACATAAGCAGGCACGAGGTGCGTGGTGGATTTCCCTTCCCGTTTTGAAGTGATCGTCATCGGCGGCGGTCATGCCGGTACCGAGGCAGCACTGGCGTCAGCGCGCATGGGCGTTAAAACCCTGTTGCTGACGCATAACGTGGAAACCCTCGGTGCCATGAGTTGCAACCCTGCCATTGGCGGGATCGGTAAAAGCCATCTGGTTAAAGAAATTGATGCCCTTGGCGGTGTTATGGCCATGGCTACCGACAAAGGTGGTATTCAATTTCGCGTGCTCAACAGCCGCAAAGGCCCGGCCGTACGCGCTACTCGGGCACAGGCAGACCGCATCCTCTACAAGGCTGCGGTACGTGAAACCCTGGAAAACCAGCCGAACCTGTGGATATTTCAACAAGCTGCCGATGACCTGATCGTCGAACAGGACGTGGTGAAAGGCGTTGTCACCCAGATGGGTCTGCGTTTCTTCGCAGAATCCGTGGTGTTGACCACGGGTACGTTCCTGGGCGGACTTATCCACATCGGTATGCAGAACTATTCCGGCGGTCGCGCCGGTGATCCACCATCGATTGCCCTGGCAAAACGCCTGCGTGAATTGCCGCTACGTGTCGGCCGCCTCAAAACCGGGACCCCGCCGCGTATCGACGGACGTTCTGTGGATTTCTCGGTGATGACCGAACAAGCCGGTGACACACCGATTCCGGTCATGTCGTTCATGGGCAACAAAGAACAGCACCCCAAACAGGTGAGCTGCTGGATTACCCACACCAACGCCCGCACCCACGAAATCATTGCCGCTAACCTCGACCGTTCGCCGATGTATTCCGGGGTGATCGAAGGCATTGGCCCGCGTTATTGCCCATCGATCGAAGACAAGATCCATCGCTTTGCCGACAAGGAAAGCCACCAGGTCTTCATCGAGCCGGAAGGCTTGACCACCCATGAGCTGTACCCGAACGGGATTTCCACATCCTTGCCGTTCGACGTGCAAATTCAGATCGTGCAGTCGATTCGCGGTATGGAAAACGCCCACATCGTGCGTCCGGGCTACGCCATCGAGTACGACTACTTCGACCCGCGTGACCTGAAGTACAGCCTCGAAACCAAAGTTATCGCCGGTCTGTTTTTCGCGGGCCAAATCAATGGCACCACCGGTTACGAAGAAGCCGGCGCCCAAGGTTTGCTCGCCGGGACCAACGCAGCATTGCGTGCACAGGGCAGAGACAGCTGGTGCCCGCGTCGCGATGAAGCGTACATCGGTGTTTTGGTCGATGACCTGATTACCCTGGGCACCCAGGAACCGTACCGGATGTTCACTTCCCGGGCGGAATACCGTTTGATCCTGCGCGAAGACAACGCCGACTTGCGCCTGACCGAAAAAGGTCGCGAGTTGGGCCTGGTCGATGATGCGCGTTGGGAAGCCTTCTGCAAAAAACGTGAAAGCATCACGCTCGAAGAGCAACGCCTGAAAAGTACCTGGGTTCGCCCCGGCACCGAGCAGGGCGATGCGATTGCGGAAAAATTCGGCACGCCGCTGACCCACGAATACAACTTGCTCAACCTGCTGTCCCGTCCGGAAATCGACTACGCTGGTCTGGTCGAAGTGACAGGCCAGGGCGCAGAAGACCCACAGGTTGCCGAGCAGGTCGAGATCAAGACCAAATACGCCGGTTACATCGACCGCCAACAGGACGAGATCGCTCGACTGCGCGCCAGTGAAAACACCAAACTGCCTGTGGATATTGATTACACCGGGATTTCCGGGTTGTCGAAAGAAATCCAAAGCAAGCTGGGGATAACTCGGCCGGAAACGCTGGGCCAGGCTTCGCGTATTCCCGGCGTCACACCAGCAGCCATTTCGCTGTTGATGATTCATTTGAAAAAACGCGGCGCGGGCCGTCAGTTGGAGCAAAGCGCTTGAGTTCGTTGGTCACCTCGCAACACGCCGAAGAGTTATCCACAGGTGCACGCCAGTTGGGCGTGGACCTGACCGCAGCCCAGCACGAATTGCTGCTGGGCTACCTGGCCCTGTTGATCAAGTGGAACAAGGCTTACAACCTGACTGCGGTGCGTAACCCTGACGAAATGGTTTCGCGGCATTTGCTCGACAGTTTGAGCGTGATGCCGTTTATCGAAAACGGCCGTTGGCTCGACGTAGGCAGTGGTGGTGGCATGCCAGGCATCCCGCTGGCCATCCTGTTTCCCGAGTCGCAAGTGACGTGCCTGGACAGCAACGGCAAGAAGACTCGCTTCCTGACCCAGGTCAAACTCGAGCTCAAGCTGGATAACCTGCAAGTTATCCACAGTCGGGTAGAAGAGTTCACGCCTGAACGGCCCTTTAACGGAATTGTTTCCCGGGCCTTCAGCAGCATGGAGAACTTCAGCAACTGGACACGCCACTTGGGCGACCGCGACACCCGCTGGCTGGCAATGAAGGGCGTTCATCCAAGCGACGAGCTGTTAGCATTGCCGACAGACTTCCACCTCGATAGCGAACACGCCTTGGCCGTACCCGGTTGCCAAGGCCAACGCCATCTGCTGATACTGCGCCGCACGGCATGATTGGGAACACAAGCAAGAATGGCTAAGGTATTCGCGATAGCGAACCAGAAAGGTGGCGTGGGCAAAACCACCACCTGCATCAACCTCGCAGCATCCCTGGTCGCCACCAAGCGTCGGGTGCTGTTGATCGATCTCGATCCACAGGGCAACGCCACCATGGGTAGCGGTGTGGATAAACACGGCCTGGAAAATTCGGTCTACGACTTGCTGATCGGCGAGTGTGACCTGGCCCAGGCCATGCACTACTCCGAGCACGGTGGTTATCAACTGCTGCCGGCGAACCGCGATTTAACCGCGGCGGAAGTAGTGCTGCTCGAAATGCAGATGAAAGAAAGCCGTCTGCGCAGCGCCTTGGCGCCGATCCGCGAGAATTACGATTACATTTTGATCGACTGCCCACCGTCGTTGTCGATGTTGACGCTCAACGCGTTGGTGGCCGCCGATGGGGTGATTATCCCCATGCAGTGCGAGTACTTCGCGCTGGAAGGTCTGAGTGACCTTGTGGATAACATCAAGCGTATTGCCGAGTTGCTCAACCCGAACCTGCAAATCGAAGGCCTGCTGCGGACCATGTATGACCCGCGCCTGAGCCTGATGAACGATGTGTCGGCGCAGCTCAAGGAACACTTCGGCGACCAGCTCTACGACACGGTGATCCCACGCAACATCCGCCTGGCCGAAGCGCCAAGCTACGGCATGCCCGCGCTGGCGTACGACAAATCATCGCGTGGTGCCATTGCCTACCTGGCACTGGCCGGCGAGATGGTTCGCCGTCAACGCCGCAACTCACGCACCGCTGCAGCCCAGCCAACTTAAGGAATCCCCATGGCCGTCAAGAAACGAGGTCTCGGACGTGGACTGGATGCACTGCTGAGTGGTCCGACTGTCACTTCGCTTGAAGAACAAGCGGTGCAGGCCGACGAGCGCGAGCTGCAACACCTGCCGCTGGACTTGATCCAGCGCGGCAAATATCAGCCACGCCGGGATATGGACCCCCAGGCGCTGGAAGAACTGGCCAACTCGATCAAGGCCCAGGGCGTGATGCAGCCGATTGTGGTGCGCCCGATTGGCGGCGGTCGCTTTGAAATCATCGCCGGCGAACGCCGCTGGCGCGCGAGCCAGCAGGCCGGCAAGGAAACCATCCCGGCGATGGTGCGCGATGTACCGGATGAAACCGCCATCGCCATGGCGTTGATCGAAAACATCCAGCGTGAAGACCTCAACCCGATCGAAGAAGCGATTGCGTTGCAGCGTTTGCAGCAGGAATTCCAGCTGACCCAGCAACAAGTGGCCGATGCGGTGGGTAAATCCCGCGTCACCGTATCCAACTTGCTGCGTCTGATCGCGTTGCCGGAAGTCATCAAGACCATGTTGTCCCACGGTGACCTGGAAATGGGTCATGCCCGTGCTTTGCTCGGTTTGCCGGAAAATCAACAGGTTGAAGGGGCGCGACACGTTGTCGCACGGGGGCTCACGGTGCGTCAGACTGAGGCGCTGGTTCGCCAGTGGCTGAGCGGCAAACCTGCACCGGTCGAAACAGCCAAACCTGATCCGGATATCGCACGCCTCGAGCAGCGCCTGGCCGAGCGGCTGGGCTCTGCGGTACAAATTCGCCACGGCAAGAAGGGCAAAGGGCAATTGGTTATCGGATATAACTCGCTTGACGAGCTCCAGGGCGTCCTTGCCCACATCCGCTGAAACATTTGCTTATGTAGCGCGCGATCGGAAAACACTACCCGACAGTTGAATAGGGGCTGAACCGCCCCTATACTCTGCGCGCATTTTGTCGGCACAAATTATGCCAAGTTATTGATTCTCGGCAGCCGACCATTGAGGAGCAAGAGTGATGGAAACCCGCACGCCAAACACGTTGCCGTTCCATCGCTTGGCCGTTTTCCCGGTTTTATTGGCTCAATTTGTCATTCTACTGATCGCCGCGTTGGCGCTTTGGTACTGGCATGGAGTCGTAGCCGGATATTCAGGACTCTGCGGAGGCCTGATAGCCTTGCTGCCCAATATGTATTTTGCTCACAGGGCCTTTCGGTTTTCCGGCGCCCGAGCAGCCCAGGCTATCGTCCGGTCATTTTATGCCGGCGAGGCGGGGAAACTGATTTTGACGGCAGTGCTGTTTGCACTGACCTTTGCAGGTGTGAAGCCATTGGCGCCGCTGGCTGTATTCGGCGTCTTCGTGTTGACCCAACTGGTCAGCTGGTTCGCTCCCCTGCTAATGAAAACAAGACTTTCGAAACCTTAGGGCGTTTGAGGCAACCATGGCAGAAACAACCGCTTCGGGCTATATCCAGCACCACTTGCAGAACCTGACCTTCGGTCAGCTTCCCAACGGCGGCTGGGGCTTCGCCCACACCGCAGCAGAAGCCAAAGAAATGGGTTTCTGGGCTTTCCACCTGGATACTCTGGGCTGGTCGGTCGCACTGGGTCTGATTTTCGTCCTGATTTTCCGCATGGCGGCAAAAAAGGCGACTTCCGGTCAGCCAGGTGCTTTGCAAAACTTCGTTGAAGTATTGGTCGAATTCGTCGATGGCAGCGTGAAAGACAGCTTCCATGGCCGTAGCCCGGTGATTGCACCGCTGGCACTGACCATCTTCGTCTGGGTGTTCCTGATGAACGCCGTCGACCTGATCCCGGTTGACTGGATTCCTCAGCTCGCCATGGCGATCAGCGGCGACCCGCATATTCCATTCCGTGCCGTATCGACCACTGACCCTAACGCTACCCTGGGCATGGCCTTGTCGGTATTCGCGTTGATCATTTTCTACAGCATCAAGATCAAGGGCATCGGCGGCTTCATCGGCGAACTGACCCTGCACCCGTTCGGCAGCAAGAACATTTTCGTTCAAGCCCTGCTGATCCCGGTGAACTTCCTGCTGGAATTCGTCACCCTGATCGCCAAGCCAATCTCTCTGGCACTGCGACTGTTCGGCAACATGTATGCCGGCGAACTGGTGTTCATTCTGATCGCTGTGATGTTCGGCAGTGGTCTGCTCTGGCTTAGCGGCCTGGGCATTGTTCTGCAGTGGGCGTGGGCTGTGTTCCACATCCTGATCATCACCCTGCAGGCCTTCATCTTCATGATGCTGACCATCGTCTACCTGTCGATGGCGCACGAAGAGAACCATTAAGACCGGTCTCGACTAGTCTGATGTCCTTCCCGGTGAAACGGGAAGGTGGCCCACCAGGGCTATGAAACGATTTGTTTTACCGCTTTAAAATCTAAAAAACCTAAACCATACGACGTAAAAGTCGGGAGGAAAGATGGAAACTGTAGTTGGTCTAACCGCTATCGCTGTTGCACTGTTGATCGGCCTGGGCGCCCTGGGTACTGCCATTGGTTTCGGCCTGCTGGGCGGCAAGTTCCTGGAAGGCGCAGCGCGTCAGCCAGAAATGGTTCCAATGCTGCAAGTTAAAATGTTCATCGTTGCCGGTCTGCTCGACGCCGTGACCATGATCGGTGTTGGTATCGCTCTGTTCTTCACCTTCGCGAACCCCTTCGTTGGTCAACTCGCCGGTTAATCACTCGTTTTTTCGAGTGATTGGTGTGTTGTGCAACGAACGAGCGAGGTATTGGCGTGAACATTAATGCAACCATTATTGGTCAGTCCTTAGCGTTCTTGATTTTTGTCGTTTTCTGCATGAAGTTCGTATGGCCTCCGGTCATCGCAGCTTTGCATGAACGTCAGAAGAAGATCGCGGATGGACTGGACGCTGCCACCCGTGCAGCTCGCGACCTGGAGTTGGCCCAAGAGAAAGCGGGCCATCAACTGCGCGATGCTAAGGCACAGGCAGCTGAAATCATTGAGCAAGCCAAGAAACGCGGTAATCAGATTGTTGAAGAGGCTGTTGAAAAAGCCCGTATCGACGCTGACCGTGTGAAGGTTCAGGCTCAGGCCGAGATCGAGCAGGAATTGAACGGTGTCAAAGATGCGCTGCGTGCCCAACTGGGTGCTCTGGCCGTCGGCGGTGCTGAGAAGATCCTGGGTGCCACAATCGATCAAAACGCGCACGCGGAGCTGGTTAACAAACTGGCTGCTGAAATCTAAGCGAGGGCGATCATGGCAGAATTGACCACGTTGGCCCGACCTTACGCTAAGGCAGCCTTCGAGCACGCCCAGGCCCACCAGCAGCTAGCCTCTTGGTCAGCCATGCTCGGCCTGGCTGCAGCAGTGTCGCAAGACGACACCATGCAGCGCGTGCTCAAGGCCCCGCGACTGACGAGCGCAGACAAGGCCGCCACTTTTATTGAAGTGTGCGGCGACAAGTTTGATGTGAAGGTACAGAACTTCATTCACGTCGTTGCCGAAAACGACCGTCTCCCGCTTTTGCCGGAGATCGCCGCTCTTTTCGACCTGTACAAGGCCGAAGCAGAGAAATCGGTAGACGTTGAAGTGACCAGTGCTTTTGCATTGAACCAAGAACAGCAAGACAAACTCGCCAAGGTTCTCAGTGCACGACTCAATCGGGAAGTGCGCCTGCAAGCTTCGGAGGACGCATCCCTGATTGGTGGTGTTGTTATCCGTGCCGGCGACCTGGTTATCGATGGCTCGATTCGCGGCAAAATCGCGAAACTTGCCGAAGCATTGAAATCTTGAGTTTGAAGGGGCAGCAGAGCAATGCAGCAACTCAATCCTTCCGAAATAAGTGAAATTATCAAGGGCCGCATCGACAAACTCGATGTGACCTCCCAAGCCCGTAACGAAGGCACTGTCGTCAGCGTATCTGACGGCATCGTGCGGATTCACGGTCTGGCCGACGTAATGTACGGCGAGATGATCGAGTTTCCGGGCGGCGTCTACGGTATGGCCCTCAACCTGGAGCAAGACTCCGTAGGTGCCGTTGTATTGGGCGCTTACCAGTCTCTTGCCGAAGGCATGAGCGCCAAGTGCACAGGCCGCATCCTGGAAGTTCCGGTTGGTAAGGAACTGCTGGGTCGCGTAGTCGACGCACTGGGTAACCCTGTTGACGGTAAAGGTCCACTGGGCAACACCGAGACCGATGCGGTCGAGAAAGTTGCTCCAGGCGTGATCTGGCGTAAGTCGGTAGACCAGCCTGTACAGACTGGCTACAAGGCTGTCGATGCCATGATCCCAGTCGGCCGTGGCCAGCGTGAGCTGATCATCGGTGACCGTCAGATCGGTAAAACCGCTCTGGCAATCGACGCGATCATCAACCAGAAAGACAGCGGCATTTTCTGCGTCTACGTAGCCATTGGTCAGAAGCAATCGACCATCGCCAACGTGGTTCGCAAGCTGGAAGAAAACGGCGCCCTGGCCAACACGATCATCGTGGCTGCCAGTGCTTCGGAATCTCCTGCGCTGCAATTCCTGGCACCGTACTCCGGTTGCACCATGGGTGAATTCTTCCGCGACCGCGGTGAAGACGCGCTGATCGTTTATGACGATCTGTCCAAGCAAGCAGTGGCTTACCGCCAGATTTCCCTGCTGCTGCGCCGTCCACCAGGCCGTGAAGCTTACCCAGGCGACGTGTTCTATCTCCACTCCCGTCTGCTGGAGCGCGCATCCCGCGTTTCGGAAGAGTACGTAGAGAAGTTCACCAACGGCGCAGTGACCGGCAAAACCGGTTCCCTGACCGCACTGCCGATCATCGAAACCCAGGCTGGCGACGTTTCCGCGTTCGTTCCGACCAACGTGATTTCCATCACCGACGGTCAGATCTTCCTGGAATCGGCCATGTTCAACTCCGGGATCCGTCCTGCTGTGAACGCCGGTGTTTCGGTATCCCGTGTGGGTGGTGCCGCTCAGACCAAGATCATCAAGAAGCTCTCCGGTGGTATCCGTACCGCTCTGGCTCAGTACCGTGAACTGGCGGCATTCGCCCAGTTCGCTTCTGACCTGGACGAAGCGACCCGTAAGCAACTTGAGCATGGTCAGCGCGTTACCGAGCTGATGAAGCAGAAGCAATACGCCCCAATGTCGATCGCTGACATGGCGTTGTCGCTGTATGCCGCTGAGCGTGGGTTCCTGACTGACGTCGAAATCACCAAGGTCGGCAGCTTCGAACAAGCGCTGATTGCTTACTTCAACCGCGATCACGCCGACTTGTTGGCCAAGATCAACGTGAAGGGTGACTTCAATGACGAAATCGACGCTGGCATGAAAGCCGGTATCGAGAAGTTCAAGGCCACCCAAACCTGGTAAGCCGCAGCGGGGGCCGCAAGGCTCCCGCTTGCTAACCTGATAGGTGTTACATGGCAGGCGCAAAAGAGATTCGCAGTAAGATTGCGAGCATCAAAAGCACGCAAAAGATTACCAGCGCCATGGAAAAAGTGGCGGTCAGCAAAATGCGCAAGGCACAAATGCGCATGTCTGCTAGCCGTCCTTATGCGGAGCGTATCCGCCAGGTAATTGGGCATTTGGCTAACGCCAACCCGGAATACCGCCACCCGTTCATGATCGACCGCGAAGTTAAGCGTGTGGGTTATGTGGTTGTGAGCAGTGACCGTGGTTTGTGCGGTGGTCTGAATACCAACCTGTTCAAGGCCCTGGTCAAGGACATGGCGGTAAACCGCGAAAAGGGCGTCGAGATCGATCTGTGTGTTGTTGGTAGCAAGGGGGCGGCCTTTTTCCGCAACTTCGGCGGTAACGTCGTTGCAGCTATCAGCCACCTGGGTGAAGAGCCGTCGATCAATGATTTGATCGGCAGTGTGAAGGTGATGCTGGATGCGTACCTGGAGGGCCGGATTGACCGCCTGTCCGTGGTATCCAACAAGTTCATCAACACCATGACCCAGCAGCCAACCGTGGAGCAATTGATTCCACTGGTGGCGACTCCGGATCAGGAACTCAAGCACCACTGGGACTACCTCTACGAACCAGACGCCAAAGAGCTGCTTGACGGCTTGATGGTGCGCTACGTGGAGTCGCAGGTGTACCAGGCGGTGGTCGAGAACAACGCAGCTGAACAAGCGGCGCGGATGATCGCGATGAAAAACGCTACCGATAACGCCGGTGATCTGATCAGCGATTTGCAGCTGATCTACAACAAGGCGCGTCAGGCTGCGATCACCCAAGAGATCTCGGAAATCGTCGGCGGCGCTGCCGCGGTTTAACGGTTCAAATATTCAGAGGATCCAGCTATGAGTAGCGGACGTATCGTTCAAATCATCGGCGCCGTTATCGACGTGGAATTCCCACGCGACAGCGTACCGAGCATCTACAACGCTTTGAAAGTACAAAGCGATGCCGGCACCACTCTGGAAGTTCAGCAGCAGCTGGGCGACGGCGTGGTACGGACCATTGCAATGGGTTCCACCGAAGGCCTGAAACGTGGTCTGGGTGTGCTTGACACTGGCGCTGCCATCTCCGTACCGGTCGGTAAAGCGACCCTGGGCCGGATCATGGACGTACTGGGCAACCCGATTGACGAAGCTGGCCCGATCGACACCGAAGAGCGCTGGGGCATTCACCGTCCAGCACCTTCGTTCGCCGAACAAGCTGGCGGCAACGATCTGCTCGAAACCGGTATCAAGGTTATCGACCTGGTTTGCCCGTTCGCCAAAGGCGGTAAAGTCGGTCTGTTCGGTGGTGCCGGTGTAGGCAAAACCGTAAACATGATGGAACTGATCCGTAACATCGCCATCGAGCACAGCGGTTATTCCGTGTTCGCCGGTGTGGGTGAGCGTACTCGTGAGGGTAACGACTTCTACCACGAGATGAAGGACTCCAACGTTCTGGACAAAGTGGCACTGGTTTACGGTCAGATGAACGAGCCGCCGGGTAACCGTCTGCGCGTAGCACTGACTGGCCTGACCATGGCCGAGAAGTTCCGTGACGAAGGTAACGACGTTCTGCTGTTCGTCGACAACATCTACCGTTACACCTTGGCCGGTACTGAAGTATCCGCACTGCTGGGCCGTATGCCTTCTGCAGTAGGTTACCAGCCGACCCTGGCTGAAGAGATGGGCGTTCTGCAAGAACGTATCACTTCGACCAAAGAAGGTTCGATCACCTCGATCCAAGCGGTATACGTACCTGCGGATGACTTGACTGACCCGTCGCCTGCGACCACCTTCGCCCACTTGGACGCCACCGTCGTTCTGTCCCGTGACATCGCTTCCCTGGGTATCTACCCAGCAGTCGATCCACTCGACTCGACTTCGCGCCAGCTGGACCCGAACGTGATCGGCCAGGAGCACTACGACACCGCTCGCGGCGTTCAGTACGTGCTGCAGCGTTACAAAGAACTGAAGGACATCATTGCGATCCTGGGTATGGACGAGCTGTCGGAAGCCGACAAGCAGTTGGTAAACCGTGCTCGTAAGATCCAGCGCTTCTTGTCGCAGCCGTTCTTCGTGGCTGAAGTCTTCACCGGTGCTTCGGGTAAATACGTTTCCCTGAAAGACACCATTGCTGGCTTCAAAGGCATCCTCAACGGTGACTACGACCACCTGCCAGAACAAGCGTTCTACATGGTCGGCGGCATCGAAGAAGCGATCGAGAAAGCCAAGAAACTGTAATCTCGGCGCCCGGAAACGGGCGCTCATCAGGTTGAGGCAATCAGATGGCTATGACAGTCCATTGCGATATCGTCAGCGCGGAAGGGGAAATTTTCTCCGGTCTGGTAGAAATGGTGATTGCACACGGCGATCTGGGTGATCTTGGTATCGCCATGGGTCACGCACCGTTGATCACCAGCTTGAAGCCAGGTCCGATCACTCTGACCAAGCAAGGCGGGGAACGTGAGGTGTTTTACATCTCCGGCGGTTTCCTCGAGGTTCAGCCGAACATGGTCAAGGTACTTGCCGACACCGTGCAACGTGCTGGCGACCTGGATGAAGCCTCCGCTCAGGAAGCCGTCAAGGCTGCCGAGAAGGCCCTGAACGAAAAGGGTGCGGACTTCGACTACAGCGCTGCTGCTGTACGTCTGGCCGAGGCTGCAGCTCAGCTGCGCACGCTCCAGCAGATCCGCAAGAAGTAAGCGGCCTAGCCGCAATGCTTCAAGCGCGATTGATTAAAAAGGGTAGCCTCGGCTACCCTTTTTCTTTTTCAGCAAAACACTTCTCAGGTCTGAAGTCGGACCGCCCAGGATTGGTAGCCATTCATGTCTCTTGAAATCGTCATTCTCGCCGCAGGCCAGGGCACACGCATGCGTTCGGCCCTGCCCAAGGTGCTGCACCCGGTCGCGGGCAATTCCATGCTTGGCCATGTTATCCACAGCGCCCGGCAGCTGGACCCCCAACGCATCCACGTGGTGATCGGCCATGGCGCCGACGTGGTGCGTGAACGCCTGGCGGCGGATGATTTGAATTTCGTGTTGCAGGACAAACAACTGGGCACCGGCCACGCGACGGCGCAAGCCGTACCGTTCATCAGCGCCGACACCGTGCTGATCCTCTATGGCGACGTACCGCTGATCGAGGTCGAAACCCTGCAACGCCTGCTCAAGCACGTAGTACCTGGCCAGATGGGGCTGCTCACCGTTGAGCTGGATGACCCTACCGGCTATGGCCGTATCGTGCGCGATGCCAACGGTAAGGTCGCGGCCATCGTCGAGCATAAAGATGCCAGCGAAGCCCAACGTGCTATCACTGAGGGCAACACCGGCATTCTCGCGGTGCCGGCCAACAAGCTGGCTGACTGGATGAGCCGCTTGTCCAACAACAACGCCCAGGGCGAGTACTACCTCACCGACGTCATTGAAATGGCCGTCAGTGACGGCCTGCTGGTTGCCACCGAGCAGCCCCATGACCCGATGGAAGTGCAGGGCGCCAACGACCGCAAGCAGCTTGCCGAGCTGGAGCGTCACTACCAACTGCGCGAAGGCCGCCGCCTGATGGCCCAGGGCGTAACCCTGCGTGATCCGGCGCGCTTCGATGTGCGTGGTGAGGTCACGGTTGGCCGCGACGTACTGATCGATATCAACGTGATCCTTGAAGGCCGCGTGATCATTGAAGACGACGTGGTGATTGGCCCGAACTGCGTGATCAAAGACAGCACCTTGCGCAAAGGCGTGGTGGTCAAGGCCAACAGCCATCTTGACGGTGCGGTGATGGGCGAGGGCAGCGATGCCGGCCCGTTTGCGCGCCTGCGTCCCGGCAGTGTGTTGGGTGCCCGCGCGCACGTCGGCAATTTCGTCGAACTCAAAAACGCGAAAATGGGCGATGACGCCAAAGCCGGTCACTTGGCCTACCTTGGTGATGCAGTGATCGGTGCGCGCAGCAACATCGGCGCCGGTGCGATCACCTGCAACTACGATGGCGCCAACAAGTACCAGACGACCATTGGTGAAGATGTGTTTATCGGATCCAATAACTCGCTGATTGCGCCGGTCACCATCGGTGATGGTTCTAACACAGCGGCAGGCTCGACCATCAACCAGGATGTGGATAAGTCCCAACTGGCTGTGGCTCGCGCCCGCCAGCGCAACATCGACGGCTGGAAACGCCCGGTCAAAATCAAAAAGACCTGAGTTATCCACAACCCCATCGGCTAATGCTATCTCCTGTGGGCGCTGGCTTGCCTGCGATAGCGGTCTGGCATTCAACATGAATGTCGCCTGACACTCCGCTATCGCAGGCAAGCCAGCTCCCACATGGGTTTAGTGGTGTTAGCAAAAAACTGCGTAAAAATTTGCAGCTTTCCGCTTGACGATCTTTCGCCAATAGGTTTTGATTGCCTTCGTTTTCTTTCGAAACGAAACTTATCATCACCATGTCGAAACGAAATACACCCCAACGGCGCCACAACATTCTGACCCTGCTCAATGAACAGGGCGAAGTCAGCGTGGACGAATTGGCCAAGCGTTTCGAAACCTCGGAAGTGACCATCCGCAAGGACCTTGCCGCCCTCGAAAGCAATGGCCTGCTGCTGCGCCGCTACGGTGGCGCGATCACCATGCCCCAGGAACTGGTCGGCGACGCCGCCCAGCCGATCTCGGCCTACAAGCGCGCCATCGCCCGTGCGGCCGTCATGCGCTTGCGTGAACACGCGCGCATCATTATCGACAGCGGCAGCACCACCGCCGCCATGATTCCCCAACTGGGCCCCCAGCCCGGCCTGGTGGTGATGACCAACTCCCTGCACGTGGCCCGCGCTTTGAGCGAGCTGGAACATGAGCCGGTGCTGTTGATGACCGGCGGCACCTGGGACCCGCATTCGGATTCATTCCAGGGCCAAGTCGCCGAACAAGTGCTGCGTTCCTACGATTTTGATCAGTTGTTTATCGGTGCTGACGGCATCGATCTGGAACGTGGCACCACCACCTTCAACGAACTGCTGGGCCTGAGCCGTGTCATGGCCGACGTCGCCCGTGAAGTGGTGGTGATGGTCGAATCCGACAAGATCGGCCGCAAGATCCCCAACCTGGAACTGCCCTGGAGCAGCGTCCATACCCTTATTACCGATGATCGCCTGCCGCTTGAGGCCCGCGACCAGATCCAAGCCCGCGGCATTACGCTGATATGCGCGGCAATCATCTAGGAGATACACCATGTGTGGAATTGTAGGCGCAGTCGCTGAACGCAACGTCACCGCCATCCTGCTTGAAGGCCTCAAGCGTCTGGAATACCGCGGCTATGACAGCGCCGGTGTAGCCGTATTTACCAACGCCGGTAAGCTCGAGCGCATGCGCCGCCCAGGCAAAGTCAGCGAGCTGGAACAAGCTTTGCTCGGCGAGCCGCTGGTGGGTCGTCTGGGTATCGCCCACACTCGTTGGGCTACCCACGGTGCGCCGTGCGAACGTAACGCCCACCCGCACTTTTCCGGTGACCTGGCCGTGGTGCACAACGGCATCATCGAAAACCACGAAGTACTGCGCGAACAGCTAAAGGGTCTGGGCTACGTGTTCACCTCGGACACCGACACCGAAGTCATCGCCCACCTGCTCAACCACAAGCTCAAGGACCTTGGCGACCTGACCGTCGCCCTCAAGGCCACCGTCAAGGAACTGCACGGCGCCTACGGCCTGGCCGTGGTCTGCGCCAGCCAACCCGACCGCGTGGTGGCTGCGCGCAGTGGCAGCCCGTTGGTGATTGGCCTGGGCCTGGGCGAAAACTTCCTCGCCTCCGACCAACTGGCCCTGCGCCAGGTGACTGACCGCTTCATGTACCTGGAAGAAGGCGACATCGCCGACATTCGCCGTGAAAGCGTGCAGATCTGGGACGTCAACGGCGTGCCGGTCGAGCGCGAAGCCGTGCAATACCGTGATGGTGCTGAGGCCGCTGATAAAGGCGAATTCCGCCATTTCATGCTCAAGGAAATCCACGAGCAACCGTCTGTGGTGCAACGCACCCTGGAAGGCCGCCTGAGCCAGAACCAAGTGCTGGTCAACGCCTTCGGCCCACAAGCCGCCGAACTGTTCGCCAAAGTGCGCAATGTGCAGATCGTCGCCTGCGGCACCAGCTACCACGCCGGTATGGTTGCGCGTTACTGGCTCGAAGAACTGGCCGGCATCCCGTGCCAGGTCGAAGTCGCCAGTGAGTTCCGCTACCGCAAGGTGGTGGTGCAGCCCGACACCCTGTTCGTGACCATCTCCCAGTCCGGCGAAACCGCCGACACCCTGGCCGCGCTGCGTAATGCTAAAGAACTCGGCTTCCTCGGCAGCTTGGCGATCTGCAACGTCAGCATCAGCTCGCTGGTGCGCGAGTCCGACCTGACCCTGCTGACCCAGGCCGGTCGCGAAATCGGCGTGGCCTCCACCAAAGCCTTTACCACCCAACTTGTTGGCCTGTTGCTGCTGACCCTGTCCCTGGGCCAGGTGCGCGGCACCCTCGCCGAAGGCGTCGAAGCCACATTGGTCGAAGAACTGCGCCGCCTGCCGACCCGCCTGGGCGAAGCCCTGGCCATGGACAGCACCGTGGAAAAAGTCGCCGAACTGTTCGCCGACAAGAACCACACCCTGTTCCTCGGCCGTGGCGCGCAATACCCGGTAGCGATGGAAGGCTCGCTCAAGCTCAAGGAAATCTCGTACATCCACGCCGAAGCCTACCCGGCCGGCGAGCTCAAACACGGCCCGCTGGCCCTGGTGGATGACGACATGCCGGTGGTCACCGTCGCGCCGAACAACGAACTGCTGGAAAAGCTCAAATCCAACCTGCAGGAAGTGCGTGCCCGTGGTGGCCAACTCATCGTGTTCGCCGACGAAAAAGCTGGCATGACCAACGGTGAAGGTACTCACGTCATCAACATGCCGCACATCCACGACACCCTGTCGCCGATCCTCTACACCATCCCGTTGCAGCTGCTGTCGTATTACGTTGCCGTGCTCAAGGGCACTGACGTTGACCAGCCGCGTAACCTGGCGAAGTCGGTGACGGTGGAGTAATAGGCCACCTGCCTGGAGAGCGCTCATGGTTTTTGACAAAATATTTTGACACTAGACAAAATATTCTGACACCAGACAAGATATTTTGACACAATGCCTAAAGCCCCTGATTTCAGGGGCTTTTTCTTTTTTATGTCCTCCACCGTATGTCCGATTTTGGGTTGTGATCTTGCTAGAGGCGTAGTCTGTTACAGGACTTAGACTTATTCACAGCGCTGATATTTTCCTAGGACTTTTTGTGCACATTCCATTTTTGAGGATATGTGGAGGCCGCAGAAGGCATGGGAGGTTGGCTTGCGTGGTCGTAGCTTCAAGACGCAGTCCGATATTGATCGGCATATCGAAAAAGGCTTTGGGCAAGGAAGTCACGAGCTCTATTTGCCGTGGTTGCGTGTGCAAGACGTTCCATCACATGGTCGGTCGCGCAAGGTTCATGGAGTAAAGGTTGATCGGCTTCATCACCTACTGTCTGATCTTGAATACGGGTATTTGCTCGTAGCCGAGTTTTCCTCTGAGGTGGTGGATATTCGGGAGCAATTTCCCATCCTTCCGCAATCGGCGGTTCAGTCGATTGCCCATGCTTTGAATATTCTCTATCCCGTTTATCCAGGCACCAAAGTGCCTTTCGTGATGACGACGGATTTTCTGCTGACCATCAAGCAGCCAGATGGAAGCACGCGCTTAGCGGCTCGTACGCTCAAATACACCGAGTCGCTTAAGGCAGACAAAGGACTTGAACGCACCCTGGAAAAGTTTGAGATCGAACGAGCCTATTGGTCCGGTCAAGGGGTGGACTGGAACATCGTTACCGAGAAAGACCTCCCTGCCACTCTGATCCAGAACCTTGACTGGTTACGTAAATCAGCGACCCTCCAACGACATCTTCAACAACGTCCACTGATCGAGTCGTTTCTAGAGGAGATCACTCGTGTGCGTGAGTATCCATGGCCACTTGACCGTGTGTTGCGCCATATAGCGGGCGCATTGTTCATCCCCTACACCGACACCAAGGCCATGTTCATGCATCTGGTTTGGCACAAAAACATCCTCTTGGAGCTGGCAGCGGAACGGCTTTCAATGAAGAGCTCGTTGCCTCAAATCGAAGTCGTATGGCCCTCCAGCGATAATGGCCACGAACTGAAGGTCGGTTGATATGGCATATCTCAGTAAGAATGATGTCCTTGAGGCAGTAACCGAACCCAAGCTATTGAAGGGTTTAGTGAGGGTTCTATGGGTTGATAAGCGCAGCGATCAGACTGTGCTGATGACGATTGAACGCTCACCCAAGCGGCCATGGATCATGCAGCTATCTGAGCTGAAAAGCTGGTTAAGCTCAGGCGATATCAAGTTTTTATCGGTTACTCCTCCAACCTACATGTTGAAGGCGGAGGGAGACCTTTCTGATAAAGAGAAGGCATTCCGGGATAACAACTGGGCCCGTATTCAATCGCTTGTCGACACTGACCCTCCAGACGCTATTTTCCAGCCAGATGCTCTTGGTCAAATGGTCGCTGATCAGGCGCGCAAACTTGGGCTGCCGAACAAATCGTTGTATCGCTTGCTGTACCGATATTGGATGGGGGGGCAAGTACGTAACTCACTGCTTCCAGATAGGGTTAACGCGGGAGGGCCAGGCAAACCTAAAAACTACCCAAACGGCCTTAAACCGGGACGTTCGACGATGTTTCAGGGGGTCAAATCCTCTACTCAATCGAAGGTACTGAGTGATACGGATAAAAACTGTATCAAGACTGGGTTTGCATTATTTGCCAAGGGATCTGTAGGGACCATCGCAGATGCTTACGTCAAAATGCTTCGGCGTTTTTATACGATTAAACCGATGCTGGGTGACGCAGGGGACGATGCGCCTTTGCTTCCTGCCAGCGAGCTACCCACGGCCAGACAGTTTGCCTACTGGGGTAACAAAGCTTTCGATGACATTGCAGTTCTGAGAGGTCGCAGTGGTGAGCGCAATTGGCAAAA
Source organism: Pseudomonas sp. ChxA (assembly GCF_030263855.1). NCBI lineage: Bacteria > Pseudomonadati > Pseudomonadota > Gammaproteobacteria > Pseudomonadales > Pseudomonadaceae > Pseudomonas > Pseudomonas sp. ChxA. The sequence goes on along the minus strand of NZ_JARPMK010000002.1, from coordinate 1,610,396 downwards.
AGACCATCGCCCGCTGAGCGGTACTGTTCGGGAGAACCTGCGTGGGCCAGGCCATTTATTTGAAATCGACGCCACCATTGCAGATGTCTATCTCGTCAGTCGTTACAACAGAAATTGGATTATTGGCCGTCCAGTTGTTTACGTCGTTATCGATACTTTTTCGGGAATGATCGTAGGAGTATTTGTTGGCTTGGAGGGACCAAGCTGGAATGGTGCCCGACAAGCGCTTTACAACGCGTTTACCTCAAAAGTAGAGTTCTGTGCTGCCAACGGCGTTGAAATTGAAGATGCCGATTGGCCTTGTCATCACCTACCGCACGAAGTTTTCGCGGATCGTGGTGAGATGCTTGGACAAGCTGCTGAGGGGCTTGCCTCCGGCTTGCGTATTAATTTGGGTATCGCGCCTCCCTATCGTCCAGATTGGAAAGCGATCGTGGAAAGCTCATTCAAAGTGCTGAATACCACGACGCAAATTCACTGGATTCCAGGAGCTGTGCGCAAGCGAATTCTAGAGAGGGGTGAGCGTGACTACCGACTCGATGCCACGCTGAATCTAGCCGAATTTACGAAGATCGTCATTGAGGGAATCCTTCACTACAACAGCCAGAATCGACAGCCAGCTCGACTCGATAAAGAGATGATTGCTGATCAGGTCGAGCCAACCCCTATGGGAATATGGGACTGGGCGCTCAAGAATGATCGAATCGAGGCCAATACTCAGACGGAAGAGCTGATTTATCTGCACTTACTACCTCGAGATAATGGCTCAATTCAGAAAGGTGGGATTAAGTTCAAGGGGATGTTTTACGTCTGCGACTGGGCTATTGAACAGAACTGGTTTGCACGTGCTCGGCATCGTGGTGTCAGCAGGATTGTCTGTTGGTATGACCCAAATAGTACTCAACATATCTGGATTCAAGGCCCAGACAGGCACTTCATTCGTTGTGATCTCCGAAACTCTGAGGTGCGTTATCACGGCGTCCGGTTCGAGGAAGTAATCGACATGTTGGAGGTTCTCAAACAAGAGTCTCCTGAGAGCAAATACAGCAAACTGGCGAGTCGTGTCGCGCTGGACGCAACAATTTCGGACGTTGTGTCGAATGCTGTGAAGGAGAAAAAATTGACGATGGAGCCGGGCTCTAAATCGCAGAAGCTCGGTGATATTCGAACCAACAGGTCCCACGAACGCATGCAGGAGCGCTCGGAGTCAGTAACGCCTGAAGACTTGAGAGCCGCAAGTTCAAATCAGAATACCCAAGCCTCGAACACTGGGGTTGGCGTCGCTGAAAATTACGCAGGCACCCGTGGTGCTGAGGTAATTGATCTGCTCAGTCGGTTCCGCCCGGGAGGTAGCAAATGAATCGGAGTGTCCAGAATTTCGCGAAGTACCATGAGTCTCCTGTTCTGGAGTTTCAAGGTAATCCGTTGATTGAGGCGTTACCTCCAATCCTTTCCGAGAGTGACGCTGCATCGCTGATCTCGCATTTTCCTCCGGTGGTCGACGAAGAGCGACAGCACGACAAGTCGGTCAGGCTCCATTGCATTGATCGCCTGCGTACCGTTGTTCAGCCACTTCCGATCCATCTTGAGCTCGAATCAGCATTTTCTTCGCTGCTGCGAAGTGGATATGTAGGGCGCAACCCAATGTCTACAGCCACTGTTAGACACTTGCACTCGCTGTCAGCACCAGGCGGTTCAGACGGGTTTCGTTCAACGGCAACCACCTTCAGTCTTGTAGGGTTGAGCGGAATCGGGAAATCCACCGCTCTTGAGTCAATTCTTCGGCTGTATCCGCAAACGATCGTTCATCAGCGCTATGAAGGGCGTTCTTTTGTGCAGACGCAGATCACTTGGTTGAAGCTGGACTGCCCGTTTGATGGATCGCTTAGCGGTTTATGCCGTGCTTTTTTCCGCGCTGTTGACCAGGCGATAGGCCAAGATCGGTATGCGAACAGCTATCGTGCGCGGAATGGATTGCCTGACCTCATCCAGCGCATGGAGCAGGTTGCGAGTACCTACTTTGTCGGTGCCCTATTGATCGATGAAATTCAGCACCTACGTTCCGCGCGTACTGGCGGTAAAGACAACATGCTCAATTTCTTCGTAAACCTGATCAACTCCATTGGCATACCGGTCGTCTTCATCGGCACCAATTCGATGATTAGCCTCTTCTCTGATGTTCTGCGAAACGCGAGACGAGGATGTGGTCTCGGTGTAACCGAGTTTCAGCGATTCGAAAAAGATGATCCGGTTTGGAGAATGTTGATTGAGTCGCTATGGGAGTATCAGTGGTGTCGTGAGATCAGCCCACTGACCGATGAGTTGTTTGATGTGCTTTATGACTTGACTCAGGGGGTCACCGACTTTTTAGTGAAACTGCTGATTCTTGGGCAGCGCTTTGCGATCCAGAGCGGGGAGGAGCGCCTGACCTCCAGCACGTTCAGGCGCGTTTCTGACACCAAAATGCAAATACTCAAGCCGGCACTTTCGGCTTTGCGCAGCCGAGATCCCCGTCAGCTAGGCCGCTTTGAAGACTTGTTACCGATTGATGATCAGCTTCAAGGAATGATGACTCTGAGCGCGAACGAGGTACTTGATCGGCTGGCATTATTGCGAAGTATTACGCCTGTTCCTCGCATGGATGCTCCCTCAGCAAAAGTTTCAAGCACACCGAAAACCAAACCAGCTGGGGTGGACTCTTCAAGGTCATCAACGAAATCAGCTGTGATCGCGCAGGCTGAAGACCCGTTGCAAAAGTTAAGAGAGGAAGGCTGGTTGAACTCTGACGTGTTCGAATTCTCTGCTCTGCATCGAAAGGTGTAGTTTGTGAGGTTGAAATGGACCATGTATTTCATTTCTTTCCTGCTGCCTGCCCCGATGAAACTCTACATAGCCTTCTTTCGAGGTACGTTCGCCTATCTGGATTAGGATCTTGGGGGGCTGTGTTCGACGCAGCCCAGGGCGACGGAAGCTTTGCACGTGACCTCCCATTTCCGTGCCATTTGGTTGATCTGGTGCAGGCGTTGCCATCGGGCGCGAACCTTGACCTAGATTCAATAATCGGGCGTCACACGCTACTGCCGTACTACCAACCTTTTCTAACCGAGCATCAGCTCGCCAACGCCCAGATTCAAATGGCCTATCAGGGAGGGATTGGTCTCAAGCTCAAGCTAGGGCTCATCGCCAGCCGCTTGGAGATAACTTCAAGAACGCGCTTTTGCCCAACCTGTTTGACTAGAGATGTTAGTGACTACGGCACGGCATATTGGCATCGGGTGCACCAATTGCCAGGCGTTTGGATCTGTCCTCATGACCATAGCCCCCTAATGGTAGTAGATCATCACTGGCTAGCCAGAGGACCAAGGAAGCTCTATTTACCTCAGGATGAGGATATTCAAGCACACGCACTTCCATTGCAGGTCACCGACCGTCAACGTCGCAGTCTGCTTTCCATTTCCCAGAATTCTCTGCGTGTACTTCAAGCAAATGCTCCTACTCAATCGGCAAGCCTGGTTCGCGATAGTTTTGTGAGCGGTGCCATTGAGCTCGGATTAGCTTCAACTTCGGGTCGGCTACGACTGGACCAATTAGGACACTACCTAAGTAGCTATTTCGAATCCTTCCCCGCGAGTGGAGAGTTCCTTATATTGAGAGATGCGTTGGATAGCCTTCCAGCGTGCTGGGTAACCAAGATCCTACGCAAGCCGAGGGGAACGCATCATCCCCTCAAATATTTGATGCTTGCGAGTGCTTTCGGTCTCGACCTCTTCAGCGTTCTACGTGCCAATGGAGTGCAGTCATGCATCCCTCCGGGGTGTTTAAAAAAGGCGCCTTGCACTGAGGGGCTGCATACGAGCGTCACCAAAGAGTCGGCACGGCAATCGATACAAAGCCCGCATGTCTCAACACGAACTGAACAGGCTGTCTGGGAGAGAGCCATTACAGGATCTGGAGCTGAGGAAATAGCGGGCGAAACAAAGTTGTCAGCAGCAACAGTCTACCGCTCGATTCGAGCTGTTTCAGGAGGGTCAGAGAGGTGGAAACAGCTGAAATTCGTGAGAGTTCGCGAGACGAGACGTGAGCGGTTTGCGAGCCACTATCTGACATCCCTTGCACATGAATGCCAAGATTACAGTTGGTTGTACCGCAACGACCTGCATTGGCTTAAGGCTCATTTAGACGAGATTGACGCTCATAGGGGATGCCGGCAACCAAGTAGTCTGTTCTCTGAGCTGGATACGCTTCTCGCAGAAAAAATCATTGGGTGCGCCCGTTCAATTCGAGCACTACCGGGTAAACCAGTACGTGTCTGCAAAACTCGGATCGGCCGCGAACTCGATGCCTTATCTCGCTTTGAGAAGCAGCTGGATCGACTTCCGCTTTGTGCCTATGCATTGGCCTCAGTGTGTGAAAGTACCGAAGATTTTCATCGCCGCCGCTTGGTATGGGCAACGGAAAAGCTTGTACGACTTGGAAGGCCAATCACGCGCTCTGCAATATACAGATCAGCCTCGATCAGACCTCCAGTTGGTTGACCGTTGCGTAATTGCATGGACTTGGCCACCCATTTGTATTTCCACTGACCAGTTAATCGCATCCGTGCTGACTAACCGTTTGCATTCGATTTGACCAGCACACGCCGTAGTGACGACCGGCAGAGAACGACTCACTTTTCCTGTCTAGCGTTCGCGGGTCAATCCTCCAGCACTTCCGGCGACACGACCCAAACGCTGCAGGGCATTTTGTACAACAAATGTTCCACGGTGCTGCCCACCAATCGCCCGACGCCGCGATGGCCGATGCGGCCCATGACGATCACATCGATGCTGTAGGCATCGGCATAACTGGCCAGGACCTTGGCCGGGTTGCCCATGACCATATGGCGTTGTTCCGGCGGGATGCCGTTGCGTTCGGCTAGGTCGATGAAGGCCTGGCCCTGGGCGTCGAACAGGGTTTTGGCATTGCTGGAGGAGAAGTAGGCCGAGGCATTGTCGAAGCCGAATTCATCGGCGCCGATTGAGGACAGGTCATGGGCATAAATCACGTCAACCTGGGCGTTGCACGCGGTGGCCAGTTTCACCGCCTCGCGCAAGATCCGGTCGTTGAAGCCCTTGTACTGGCCATCGTGATGGAAGGGGTCGACCGCCGCGACGATCCTTCGCGGCAAGGCGTGTTGCACATTGCTCACAAAGTGCAGCGGCACCGGGCATTCGCGCAGCAGGTGGATGTCCAGCGGGGTGAATATCAGCCGCGAGAGCAGCGATTCGTGTTCCAGCGCTTTGATCAGCACGGCCATGGGCTGTTCTTTGAGGTGAATCAGGATTTCCTGCAACGGCTTTTCGACCCAGACCACTTCGGTGGTGACGGTCACGCCGATTTTGCGCAACGGCCGGGCTTGCTCCTCCAGCCACTGGCGATGGCGCTCGACGTAGCCCAGGCGCATCTGCTCCAGCGCTTGTTCGTTGACCATCCCGGCGGTGGCCAGGCCTTCCAGGTAATCGAAGGCGACGATGTGCAACGCCGCGCCTTCAGCCTTGGCCAGGGCGGCGGCCCTATCGAACGCGGGGCTGTTTTGCATCAGGGGTGAGGCGACCATCATGAAACGTGCTTGCTCAGACATGGAAATCTCCCTTGGGTCATCACACAAACGCTTGCTCGACATGGCTGCGTGAGGCTGTTGGCGCTGACATCTGAGGCCGATGCTGACGCTGAATGGCATGGGCGGCTTGATCTGCATCAAACAGGCGCATGACGGTATTTGCCGCGCCGACGTGTGGTCGCCGTGGCCACGAATGTTCATTGGGTTGATCATGATCAAACGATCCTTGAGCCGGTCGGTGCAGGCTGGTGTGCATCAGCCCTGCGACCCAAAGCACGGCTCACCCGGACGAAAATCCTATGAATGACACGCTCGGCATGGCGGGTGCAGCGGCTGCGCTGGGGATCGGTTTGCTCATCGGGCTTGAGCGCGAGCGGCACAAGGGCAGCGGGGACAGTCGTGCCTGCGCCGGTTTGCGCACGTTCGCGATTACGGCGTTGCTGGGTTATGTGGCGATGCAGGTCGGTGGCGCGGTGCTGTTGGGGGTCATGGCGTTCTGTGTGGCGTTGCTGGTCACCGTGGCGTACTGGCGCAGCCTGCGCGACGACCCGGGCGTGACCAGTGAAGTGGCGTTGTTCACGGTGCTGGTGTTGGGGGCCTTGTGTGGCAGCGCGCCGGAGCTGGCCATTGCGATTGGCGTGGTGATCGCCGGATTGCTGACCTACCGCGAGAAACTGCATCACTTCGCCAACAGCCAGTTGACCGAGGCCGAAATGCGCGACGGGCTGGTGTTGTTGATCGTCGCACTGGTGGTGTTGCCCCTGGCACCCGACCGTTTTATCGGCCCCTATGCCGCGATCAACCTGCGGACCATTTGCACCCTTTCCGTGTTGCTGATGGCGGTGGGGGCCTCGGGGCATGTCGCGGTTCGTACCTTGGGCACGCGATACGGCTACGCGATCAGTGCAATCGCCTCCGGGTTTGCTTCCAGCACCGTGACCATCGCTGCCATGGGGCACCTTGTCAGCGAGGAGCCCGACAACATAAAAACCCTGGCCGCCGCCGCGATCCTGTCCAATTTGGCGACGGTTATTCAGGTCGGTCTGATCCTCGGGGCGGTCGATACCGCGCTGTTGAACCAGATGTGGGGGCCGCTGGTGTGCGGTGTGGCCGCTACGGCGTTGTATGGCCTGTGCCTGATGTTTCTCAAACCGGCGACCGCTGCGCGTCAGCCGATCAAGGTCGGTGGCGCGTTCAACCTCAAACTAGCATTGGTCGTCACGTTGGCCATGACCGGCATCACCCTGGCGTCGGCGGTCATGCTGCACTTCTTCGGTGAAGTGGGGCTGATGTTGACGGCTAGCCTCACCGGTTTCGCCGACGCTCATTCTTCGACGGCGTCGATTGCCGCCCTGGCCAAATCCGGACAGTTGCCGCTCAGCGCCCTGGCCGGCCCGGCGCTGATCGCGGTTAGCAGCAACTCCGTGAGTAAATGCCTAGTGGCTTGGGTCAGCGGCGGGCGGCGGTTCGCCGCGTATGTGATTCCCGGTCAGGTCGGGCTGACGCTGGCGATGTGGGCCGGTACGTTGCTGCACTGAAACGCGTCTTGCCCTGTCACTGACAAAGATCAAGTCGACCGGCTCTGGAGCGCTCAATCTGGAGCTCTACTCATGTCCCGATGGCCGCGTGCCGAGGTGCCCCATGTCGCAAACTCAGCGTTTACTGTTAATCGCTCCCCCCGCCATGACCCGCACCCCTGCGTTCGACCGTGCGGCGGCGCTGGCACTGGTGATGAAATTGCCATTGCACATCGTGGCGTTCGATTATTCGAAGGCCCTAGCGGTGGCTGGCCTGTTTGCGCCGGAACAAATCAATCTGGCCCGGGAAGGCTATTTGCAGACCCATCGGCAATGGCTCGCGGCGCAAGCCGGGTTGATGAGTCAGCAGGGGGTCGAAGCCACCAGTGAAGTGGTGTGGGTGCAGCATCCTTATGAAGAGATCGTGCATTTCGTCAGCGAGATGTCGCTAGCGCTGATCATCAAGGATGCCCAGGAAGAATCGGCGTTGAAACGGGTGTTTTTCACGCCGCTGGACTGGCAGTTGCTGCGCGATTGTCCGGTGCCGGTGCATTTGGTGACGAACGCGCTTAACCCGCGGCCGCGCCATATGTTGGCGATTGTCGATGTGCTGCGCAGCGAAGATCAGGACCTGGTGTTCAACGACCAGATCATCGATGCCGCGGTGAAGCTGGCCGAGCAATGTGAGGCCACGCTTGAATTGGTGCATGTGTATGACTGGACGGCCGTCTACACCCAAGACATGGGCATGGGCGCGCTGCCGCTGGCCACCGGGCTTTATGAGGCGTTAGGTTCTGCGCAACACGAGGTGTTTGCCGCGCTGGCCGAACGGCATGGCGTACCGCCGGATCGTCGGCACTTTATCGAGGGGGTACCGCTGGCGGGTATCTGTGATTTTGCGGCTGAGCACCGGACTGACGTGATTGTCATGGGCACCGTGCAGAACAGCGGGCTGGATAAACGCTTGGGCACCACCGCCGAACAGCTTTTGCACCGGGCGCCGTGCAGTGTGTTGGCGCTCAAACCACGGCAGACGTTGCAATTCTGAATGACGGGTTGCAGCAGCCCGCGACGAACCGTTGGCCGGTGCGTCGCGATGCCGCGCTTCACAGGTACAGCCGATGGATGACTTGAGTGCTGTCATCGGGGTCTATGTGCGTCTCGAAACCTGAGGCTTTGGCCAGGTCGCGCATCGGCGTATTGCTCGAAGCGTCCACCGAATACATCTGGCGAAAGCCGTTCTGGCGAGCTGATTTGATCAAATGCGCTATCAACGCCGCGCCCAGCCCCAGATGCGTCCATTCATCGGCGACGGTCACGGCGATTTCACATTGATGTTCAGCGGTGGCGGCGTAGCGGCTGACGCCGATTTCGACCAGTTGCCCGTTTTCGTGCTCCAGCGCGATGTAAGCGGTGCGCTGTTTGTTATCGGTGTCCATCAACTGGTCGAGCAGGGCGGTGCCGGGTTCACTGATCTGTGACAGAAAACGCATGTGTCGGGACTCGGGAGACAGGCGCTTGATAAACGCGTATTCACGCTCGCGGTCTTTTTCCGACAGGGGCCGGATCAACACGTGCCGGCCATCCTTGAGCGCTTCGATCCAGTGCTTACCCGTGACGGCGGCATAGGCTTCAGCAGCCCGATCATTGTGGTCTTTGACGGTGAGCATGGGGTGATCCTCCATCCGGTTCGAAAGGTTGTCGCGCGTGGGGAGCCACACGGTTCATTCCTTTCTACGCCGTTGCTGGCGCATGAATCTGATGTGGATCAGACACCCGGGTGAACAGCATCAACACAGTGGGCGATGACAGCCCGCAACGAGTTGTTTGAGGCCTTCCATGTCCTGGATGTTGACGTTACGTCCCGCGATCGCCACCAGCCCCCGGTCCCGCAGGTGCGCAATGCCTCGACAGATGGTTTCCAAGCGCAGACCCAAGTAGGAGCCGATTTCCTCGCGGCGCATTTTCAGCACGAAGTCCTTGGGCGAATAACCTCGTATGTACAAACGCTGCGACAGGTTCAAGAGAAAAGCACCCAGGCGCTCATCGGAGTTCATGTTGCCGAGCATCAGCAGCATGTCGTGATCGCGGACGATTTCCCGGCTCAGTATCTTGTTCAGGTTGTGTTGCAGTGATGGCAGCTCTTGAGCGAGTTTTTCCAGGTGCGCGAAGTGGATCGGGCAGACTTCGCTGTCCTCCAGGGCAAAGGCATTGCAGGCGTGCAGATCTGTGCTGATGGCGTCCAGGCCGAGGATTTCGCCGGGCATCTGGAAACCGGTGACTTGTTCGCGGCCATCGACCGACAGCACGCTGGTTTTGAACGAGCCGATTCGCACCGCGTATAGCGAGCGCAATGGATCACCCGCGCGGTAGAGGGTGGCGCCTTTTTTGACCTTCATGCGTTGCACGATCAGCGTGTCCAGACGTTGGACCTCCGAACCGGTCAGCCCGATGGGCAGGCACAACTCCAAAACGCTGCAACTGGAACAGGCAGCCTTGAGGTGTTGAATGTGCAGTGGTCGTGTTTCCGGCATGAGAAATGACGCCAATAGGGAATGTATCCAGCATAGGTGCCAAGCATTGGGGCGCACTGTTCATTCCGGGGTTTGGCGGGTTAATCGACCAGCGGGGAAAGGTCTCTGCCCGGACTGGGTTATTCATTGACAAAGATCAGAGCCTTCAGCGCCTCACGCCAGATACTTGAGCCACCAGGACGAGGCCCATGATGCTGAAACTCAAACGGATTCTATTGATCGCCTCTCACGACATGATCCACACCCCGGCGTTTGATCGGGCACAGGCATTGGCCAGTGCAAACGGTGCTTTGTTGCACATCGTCGCCTTCGATTTCGTCCCTGCGCTGGCGATGGCCGGTCTGTTTGACCCTGACGCTATGGCCCAGGTACGCGAGGGCTACTTGCAGGTGCATCGTCACTGGCTGGAGCAGCAGGCCCGATTTCAACGGTGTGCGGGGTTGCGGGTCACCACTGAAGTGGTGTGGGCCACGCCGAGCCTGGCGCATGTGCTTGAGTATGTGAATGACTTTCATGCGGACCTGGTGATCAAGGACACCCACCATGTACCAGCGCTCGACCGTGCGTTCCATCGCCCGCTGGACTGGCTGTTGCTGCGCGACTGCCCCGCAGCCTTGCACCTGGTGACGGAGGCCAGACACCCGAGGCCGCTGAAGGTACTCGCCGCCATCGACCTCTCGCATCTGGAGGAACTGACCCAAGGGCTCAATGACCGGATCCTTAACCTGGCGTCGACGCTGGCGGCCTCGTGTGGCGCGGTGTTGCAGGTGCTCAATGTCAGTCACTGGTTGGTCGTGGGCGACGCGCCGAGAAGTCTGCCGACCCCGGCGCTGGACGCGAGTTTGAGAGACGCGGTCAACGATGCCCAGGAAGAGGCGTTTGATGTGCTCGCCGACCGTTACGGGGTCGAGAAAAGACATCGACACCTGCTGACCGGCATTCCCCACGCCGTGATCGGCCAGTTCGCCCAAGAGCATGACATCGACATCGTGGTGCTAGGCACGGCCTGTCACCACGGGTTTGACCGGTTCACCGGCAGTACCGCCGAGAGCGTATTAAACCGGGCACCGTGCAGTTTGTTGATCGTAAAGCCAACTTGAGCAACGAAGTACCGTGCGTGGCATGCTAGTCTTCAATGCATCGCCGCCCCGAAGGCTTGGCGATAAACCCTCGATTCAGTGCTCCGTTAAATACCGCTCGATTTCCTCAACGGTGCTGCGTGCCGTGCGGGTGACGCCGATCAGCGTTGCGGAGGCGGCGCCCGTCCAGTCGCCATAGCCCACCAGCCACAAACGCGGCTCCTGCTTTGAGCGCGTGCCTTCGACAGCCACGCGTCCGTCGGTGGTGCACACGCCCAGTGATTCCAGATAGCCGAGGGCCGGGCGGAAACCGGTGCACCAGATCACCGCATCGACCGGCGTTTGCGAGCCATCGGCCCACGCCACGCCGGTTTCGGTGAAACGCTCGAACGGCCGAACCGCCTGTAACACACCGCGCTCCCGGGCTTCGATGACAGGCGGCACCATCACGATATCGCCCAAACCACCGACCGGTTGTTCAATGACGATGCCCGCGAGCTGGGCTTTCCAGCGTTCGGTGGCGCGTTCGAAAAGTACCCGGCCGTCAACGTCATCGGCGAGAAACTGCGGCGGATCCGGGGTGACCCATACGGTATCGGCCACTTTGGAGACTTCCGCCAGGACCTGGGCGCCGGAGTTGCCACCGCCCACCACCAGGACTTTTTTCCCGGCAAACGGGGTGGCGTCGACATAGTGCGCCGAATGCAATTGCTGGCCAGTGAAGGTTGCACTGCCGGGATAGTGCGGCAGGAAGGGATGGCGCCAGGTGCCGGTCGCGCTGACCACCGCCCGGGCCAGCCAACTGCGACCCCGAGCCTTGACGTGGAGGCGCTCGTCCCAGCGTTCAATCGCGCTCACCCAATAGGGCCGCTCGGTCGGGAATTGGTAGCGTTGTTCGTACTGGGTCAGGTAATTGAGCACGTGGTCGCGGCTTGGGTATCCGTCCGTAACCGGCGGCATCATCCAGCCGGCGATGGAGCTCCAGGTCGAGGGTGAAAACAGTCGCAGTGACTTCCAGCCGTGCCGCCAGGCGCCCCCCCGGCGCGTCCTCGGCGTCGATGATCAGAAAGGAGCGCCCGGTGCGGCGCAGGAAGTAAGCCACGGCCAGTGCAGACTGGCCGCCGCCGATAATGGCGACATCCACTTCGGTGCGGGTAGACGGCATGGCCAAGCCTCAGGGTTTTGAGAGTTGCGCCAAGGTAACCCATTCGGAGCAGATATTTATTGATGTTCCTCAAGCGTTCGACACCTGCAGGGGGGGCGTGCAAGTCCTCTACGGCCTGATCACGGGTGGCGACGCTTTGCCAGGCGCGGGCGCTGACGTCGGCGGGGTCGATCACACCTACGTGGAGGGCAATGTCAACAACGGCAACGCGGCTGATATCCAGATTGATCTGGTCGGGCATATCGCCTTCACAGCGAGCGATTTCGTCGGCGTGGTCTAGTCGTTAACGCACAAAAGGCGCCCCTTCGAGGATCGGGCGCCTTTTGTTTTATCGGCAGCGGTTGCGAACTAAACCACGGTCCCGAACAACGATCCCACGAGCGCCGTGATGCCCATGGCCAACACGCCCCAGAACGTCACGCGCCAGGCGCCGGTCAATACGCTGGCACCCCCGGCCCTGGCCGCCACAGCCCCCAGGCTGCCGAGAAAAACCAGCGACATGCCGCATATCCACGGCACAACGCTGTGCGCTGGGGCGATGAAAATCACCGCCAATGGCAACGCTGCGCCGACCACGAAACTGGCGGCCGATGCGAGGGCGGCCTGGAGCGGTTTGGCCGTGAGCGCTTCGCTGATGCCCAGTTCGTCCCGGGCGTGGGAGCCGAGGGCGTCATGGGCCATCAATTGGTCGGCCACTTGATGCGCCAGGTCCGGCGATACACCGCGATGCATGTAAATGTTCGCCAGCTCAATGTGTTCTGCCTTGGGGTCGCTGGCCAGTTCGGCCCGCTCCCGGGACAGGTCGGCCCGTTCGGTGTCCGCCTGAGAGTGCACGGAAACGTATTCCCCCGCGGCCATGGACATGGCGCCTGCCACCAGCCCGGCCATCCCGGTGACCAGCAGCGTGGCGTGACTGGCGTTGGCGGCGGCGACGCCGATCAACAGGCTGGCGGTGGACACGATCCCGTCGTTGGCCCCCAGGACGGCGGCGCGCAGCCAGCCGATACGCTCACTGCGGTGTAGCTCGGTGTGCCGGTGCATGAATTTCATGGTTTAGCGGGACTCACTGTCAGGGGTGGATCAATCGGACGGGTTTCAATGTACGCCAGCAACTGGCCGCCGACTATGGAAATTTCCTTGAACTGTTCACCGTCGTGCAGCACGAACAACGCGTCCATCCCGCGTTCCTGTGCCAGCCGCGGGCCTTCGATTTCGCCCAGCACCAGCAGGGCAGTGGCCCAGGCATCGGCGAACATGCACGAGGCCGCCACCACGGTGACTGCTGCCAAAGGGTTGCGCAGTGGCGCACCAGTGACCGGGTCCATCGTATGGGCGTAGGTTTGCCCATTCACATCGATCCACTGTCGATAGTCCCCCGACGTCGCGATGGCGGCATCACTGAGTTCCATCACACCCATGACTTCACGCACGCCCCGACGTGGTTTTTCAATGGCCACGACCCAGGGTTGTGCATCAGGCTTGACCCCACGGGCGCGCATCTCGCCGTCGATGCCGACCAGGTAGCGGGTGATGCCAAAACCTTCCAGGCAGCGGGCCAGTTCATCGACGCCGAAACCCTTGGCGATGCCATTCAAATCAAGGTGCAGCGGCGCACATTTGCGCACCTGATTGCGTTGCGGGTCAACCACCAGCGCGGCGCTGGCGGACAGTCGTGGGCGCAGTGACGTTGCCGCCAGTGTCTGTTCGTTGACCGATTGTTCGCCGGGACCGAAGCCCCAGGCGTCCACCAGATCACCGACGGCAATGTCGAAAGCGCCGCTCGATTGCTGACTGACCCGCAGTGCGGCGGCCAGCACCGTGGTCAGTTCCTTGGGGACTGGCAGCCACTGCTGTTCGGGGGCGGCGTTGAGGCGGTTGAGGTCGGAGTCGGCTTTCCAGGTGGACATTTGTTGGTCCACCCGGCCCACGGCATCGGCCAGACGGCGGCCGATTACGTCGGTGTCGAGGCCTGGATCGGCGTAGAACATCGCGGTGTAGCGGCTGCCCATGGTCTCGCCGTTGAGGCTGTAGCGTTGCCCGTCAGTAGACATCTTCACGGTAGCGTCCTTGTGTCTTGAGGGTCAGCACACTCAGGTTGAGCGGTGCCAACACTTCATCCAGGGCCTGCATCACGCCTTTGGCCATTTCGCGGCTGCCACACACCAACACCTGAGCGCCTTTTTCAATCAAACGGCGCAAGGCCAGGGCGTCGCTGATCAACCGGTCTTGCACGTAGCTGCGGTCCTGAACCTGGGAGAACGCGGCGCGCAATGCGGTCAGGCGTCGGTCCGCCAGGTATCGGTTGAGCTCCGGTTCGTAGAGGAAATCCGACGCCGGGTTACGTCCGCCCCAATACAAATGCATCGGGTGTCGGGCCTTGTTGTTGCGGATAAAACCGGCCAACGGACCAATGCCGGTACCGGCGCCGATCAGAATCACCGGGTGTGCGCCCGATGTGGGCCGAAATTGCGGGTTGGGCTGGATAAAGGCTTCGATCGATGCGCCGAGGGTCAGGCCATGCAGGAACTCAGAGCACAGCCCGCCTGCGTGTTTACGCACGCAGATTTCCAGCACGCCGTCGTCGGAGCCGCTGGCCAGTGAGTAGAACCGCGGAACCGGGCTACCCGGCGGCAAAATCCCGACCAGGTCGCCTGCTTGAAAGTCGGGTAACTCGTCCGGTGCCTTGAAGCGCAGGACGTGGGTCGGCGCGTTCACTTGCTCACCGTAGACAATGCATTCCTGCAACTCCAGTTGATGAGTGTGCGGTTGCTCCGGGCTGTGGACCAGCGTCACGTCATGCCCCAGTGCTTCGCCCAAGGCGTGACCCCAGCGCGCGAACTCTTGGGAGGATTGGCGATTGACGGTTTCCAGCCCCAGTAATGCCGAGCCACCGGCCTGCGCCAGGGCCTCCTGCACCTGATGGGCGTACTGACAGAATTGCGCAAACTGTCGATCCCCCAACCCCAGCACCGCAAACGGCAGGCCGGGTTTAAGGCCGGCCTTTGTCAGCCGGGCGAGGAATTGTGAGGCCGAGGCCGGTGCGTCGCCGTCACCGTGGGTTGCGGTGAGGATGAACAGCCGTTGGGCGCTGCGGTAATCGCCGGTCCATTCATTCATTGCCGCGCTGTGCACTTGGTGCCCGGCCTGGCGCAAGGCTTCATGTAAGGTGTTGGCAAAGCCCCAGGTGCTGTTGTTTTCACTGCCCACCAGAATCACGCTGTCGGCGGAGTGGGCGGGGCTGTTGTGGCGGATGTTCGGGCCGGCCTTGCGGCGGCGCCACCAGAGCAGGATGCCGGTCACGCTCATCAACGGCACGCAGAGGGCGCAGAGCCCGAGCGGCAGGCCCAGCCACCAGAGGCCTTCACCGGTGTGCAACTGGTAGATCAGTTCGTAAACGTTGTGCATCGAATCGTGGGCTTGCCACGACAACAAGGTGCCGCTGACCGGGTCCACGTAGCCGTCGCCCTGGGCGGTGCGCAGGGAGAACACGTCTTGCGGGTTGCCGGGGCTCGGGTAGACCAGTTCGCGCAGGTCATTCAGGTCGGTGGCCTGCAAGGCTTGCAGGTTCGTCACCGGCAACGCCGGGCCTGCGCTGATGTGAGTGGGGAAGGCTGGCTCGTTCTGACTGCCGTCGGCGATCAAACCGAAGGTGGTGCCGGACATGTAAAGCCCGCTCAGGGCCGACACCAGCAGCCCGAGCAAGGCCAGGCGTCCGACTTCGGCGTGCCAGCGCTGGCTGAACGTGCCGCGCAATGGCCGCAACAGGTTGCGCCAGCCGCCTAGGCGCCGGGCCAGCAGCAATGCGCCGGACACCGAAAGCATCAACATAAACAGCGCGCCGACGCCCGACACCCCATGGCCTGGAGTGCCCATGAACAGCGAGCGGTGCAGGTCTTTCATCCAGCGCGAGAACGCGGACGGCTCGTAAGGCGCGAGGCCCTGGCCGGTCAGTGGGTCGACCTTTTCGGCTCCGGTCTGACCGTCCTGGTTGTAGTAGACGATGACCGTCCCGGACGCGGTGCGCTGGATTTGCTCCACGCCCGGAAAGTGGCTGGCGACGCGGCCGGCCAGTTGACCGACATTAAGTTGGCCGGTAGCCGTGGACGTGTTGTGCAGGCGTTCCAGCGCTGGATCGACGGACAATACCGCGCCGCTGATGGCCAATAACATGACCAACAGGGCGGCGATCAGACCGGGCAGGGAATGGAACTGGCGAAGCATATTCAGCCTCCAGGAGTCGCTGTTGCTAAAGGTCGTAGGTAAAGGAATCGACGTAAGTGCTGCCGGTCGCCGATGTACCCGAACCTTTGGACGTCAGGGGGACGCTGATGTCGGCCCGGGCTTCGCGCTTGTTCTCCACGGCGCTGTCGATGCGGATCTGATACCCGGCGTCAATCAAAGTGTCTGCCAGTTCAACGCTGACTTTTAGGGTCTGCCCGCTGCCGACACTGGCGCCGCTGACCCCGTCAAATTCGCTCGGGTTCATGCCGCTGCCACGGGCCCAGTCGGTCAAGTGCCGGTAGTACTTGGCCTTCTTGCCGGCCACCCAAAGGGTCTTCTGGTATTGGCCGTTGGAGTCGGTGACATAGATCGCCAGGTACGCATCGTTGCCGCTGTAGTTCTTGAGTTGGGTGGTCAGGGTCACTTCGCGGGCCTGGGCCAGCCCCGGCAGGGCAATGGCGCCGATGAGGCAGCTTGCGGCAATGATCTTTTTCATGGCGATGTCCTGTTTGAGCGTTGTGGCGAGAGCCTGGACCTGCTGGCTGACAGCAACCTGAACAGGCTGGAAAAATCCGCAGCGATCATTCGCGGGCAGGGTTGGCGAGGTAGTCCCGAGCGTCGCCGTCATCGCCGAAATTGATCTGCAACGTGCGCAATCGCAGGGAGGCGGGGGCGTAGCGGGCCTCGATCGCGTTGCCCTTGCGGTCAGCGCCCTTGAGCTTGTAGCAACCGTCATCGACCTTGATGCGCTGCACGCTCCAGCCCCATTGCTGCTCCACGTGCTGGCGCAAGGTTTCGCGCGGTTGCCAGTCGCTGACCGGCTCATTGCACTCGTCGTCGGCCAAGGCGTAACCGCTGAGCAGCACGCTCAACAGGGCGGTACTGGCAATAAAAGCTGATTTCATGATCTGTCTCCTGCCGGGTCGGCGTCTGTGGCATACCCTAAGGTCCATTCCTGACAACCAGCTGAATCTTCAGATTCACGTCAGGTAAGGCGGTTAGGCTGTTGCACGACAACCATCACAGGAAGTGCCATATGCGGGTTTTATTGGTCGAGGACGCCCCCGGGCTGGGAGAAGCGGTGCGCGAGCAGATCGCCGATGACGGCCACGCCGTGGATTGGGTGCAGCGCCTGGACCATGCGCGCAGCAGCGTGCGCACCACGCCTTACGACCTGATCCTGCTGGACTTGATGCTGCCGGACGGTCGCGGGCTGGACTTCTTGCGTCAGCGGCGCTCAGCGGGGGACGTGACCCCGGTGATTATCCTGACTGCCCAGGATCAGATCTCCGATCGCATCGCCGGCCTCAATGCCGGGGCCGACGACTACCTGGTCAAACCGTTCGATCTGTTCGAACTCTCTGCCCGGGTGGCGGCGGTGGCCAGACGTTACAGCGGCAACCCCAACCCGCAGATCAAACTCGGCGAACTACAGATCGACATGAACGCCCGCACGGTGCAGCGCGCCGGCGCCACCGTGGACCTGACGGCGCGGGAATGGGCGTTGTTCGAGGCGTTTGTCCAGCGCCCCAGCGCATTGCTGTCGAAGTCGCAACTGGAGGAACGCTTGTACGCCTTTGGCGCGGAAATCGAGAGCAACACCATCGAGGTGTATATCAGTCGCTTGCGTAAAAAACTCGGGCGCGATCTGATCGAAACCGTGCGCGGCATGGGTTACCGGTTGATGTCCGTATGAAGTCGTCGTCGAGCCTGCAAAAACGCCTCGGCCTGGGGCTGACCCTGGGCATGACCTTGCTCTGGCTCGGGGCTACCGTCGGTGCCTGGCTGGTGGTGCAACATGAGTTGAACGAGGCGTTCGACAGCGCTCTGGAGGAGACCGCGCAACGCATCCTGCCCCTGGCCGTGCTGGAGATCAGCAACCGCGAAGAGCCCCGCGAAGCACAACACATCGCCACCCTGAAAACGCACAAGGAATACTTGACGTACCTAGTGCGCAATGCCAATGGTGAGATTCTGATGAAGTCCCACGACTCCAACCCGAAGATCTTCAACAAGCAGCCGAGTGAAGGCTTTTCCACAACTGAAAAATACCGTCTGTATGGCGCGAGCGCGCTGCGCGAGACGCTGTTTATTGAGATTGCCGAACCACTTGGGCATCGCCGCGAAGCCGCGCGGGAAGCCTTGTTTGCCTTGTTGATGCCGTTATTGGCGCTGATTCCCATCAGCCTGTTGGGCACTTGGTTGTTTGTGCGCATCAGCTTGCGCAGCGTGTTGGCCTATCGTCGTGCCGTGGAGGCTCGTGGTGTGGGCGATCTGTCACCGATCAAAGTGGCCCGACTGCCGGCAGAAATCGACCCGTTGGCCGACGCGGTCAACCATTTGCTGGAGCGCTTGCGCAAGGCATTGGAGGCCGAGCGCAGCTTTACCGCCAACAGCGCTCACGAGCTTCGCACGCCACTGGCCGCGACCCTGGCGCAGATCCAGCGGCTGCGCCACGAAGCGCCCGAAGGGCCGCTGCGCGTGCGGGCGGCGAAGATCGAAAACTCATTGCGCGAGTTGGCGCGGCTCTCGGAAAAACTCATGCAACTGGCCAAGGCCGAGGGCGGCGGGCTGCTTTCCGCAGTCCCTCAGGACCTGATCCCGTTGCTGGCCCATGGGGTCGATGAGTGGAACCTCGGCAGTGGGCATCGAATCAAGTTGAAGTTACCCACCAAGGCTTGCGTCTACTCCGCTATTGATCCGGACGCGTTCGGCATCCTGTTGCGCAACCTGATCGAGAATGCGCTGAAGTACGGCGCAACCGATCAACCGGTCGAGGTCAGCCTGACTGCTCAGGCGTTACTGCAAGTTGTCAATGGCGGACCAACAGTGCCAGCGCCAGTGTTGCAGCGCCTGACCGAGCGCTTTGTGCGAGGCAGCAGTGAAGCAAGCGGTTCAGGCCTGGGCCTGGCAATTGCAAAAACCATTGTTCAAGGCGTCGGCGCCAGCATGACCCTGGCCTCACCGGCGAGGGGACAGGGTCAGGGGTTTGAGGTGCGCGTCCAGTTTGTACTCATCCCGACAGTTAAAGAATGAGCACATCCTAACGCCCGCTTTTTCGGTTTTTCCTAAAGGATGGCGATTACTTTCTGGAAAACGATGACCTCTTTCTCCTCAATCCATTGGAGCCACGTTATTTGGCACGACAAAATCCTGAACCTCTAGCGAATGACTATATCTGGCCAATATCTGTTGATCGGAAATGTCCCGACCCACCTTTGCAATGAATCGCAACGGCTTGGCTTGCCTTCAGAAGCTCCGACAATGCTGGGAGAGCCTTCTGCCACTTGGCCTCAAATTCAGCGTCGGGAGCCTCATCGTCCTCAATCGGTAACTGAAACCAAGTGAGTCCAGCTGCCTGGACTTACTGACCTTACTCACCGACGCCGTTGTGAGTAAGTTCGGTGTCGGCCATCAGACTGACAATGGCTCTGGCGCCTGCGTTTTTCAGAGTGTCGTGCGCTTGCTGAAGCGGCTCATCCTGAGTACCCGGACACGGGGTAAAGATGAGAGTGCCCGTACCATCTGGCATTGCTAGGATCGAGAAAGGGTGAGACATGATGAGATCCTTAGATAGAGCGCTGATTCACTCGTTTCGACAGCTCTTCGGCCGACTCTTTGCGTTCCGAGTAACGGTCTACCAGGTAGTCCTGGCGGTCACGCAATAGCAGGGTGAACTTCATCAGTTCTTCCATCACGTCGACCAGGCGGTCGTAGTAAGACGAAGGCTTCATACGTCCATCCTCGTCAAACTCGGTGAACGCCTTGGGCACTGATGACTGATTGGGGATTGTCACCATGCGCATCCAACGTCCCAAAACCCGTAGTTGGTTCACTACATTGAAAGACTGAGAGCCGCCACAAACCTGCATGACTGCCAAGGTTTTACCTTGGGTTGGACGTACTGCGCCCATCGCCAAAGGCACCCAGTCGATCTGAGCTTTAAAGACGGCGCTCATCGATCCATGACGCTCCGGAGAACACCACACCTGTCCTTCCGACCACTGCATTAGCTCGCGGAGCTCTGCGACTTTCGGATGGGTATCCGGAGCATCATCAGGCAGCGGTAATCCTGATGGGTTGAAGATTCGTGTTTCCGCACCAAAGTGCTCCAGCAACCGCGCGGCTTCCTGGGTAACCAACCGGCTGAACGAACGCTCGCGGGTTGAACCGTAGATGAGAAGAATTCGGGGTTTATGAGTGGACGGCTCACAAGGAGTGAGCCGTTCCATGCTTGGGACGTCGATGAGATCCGCTTCGATGTTTGGGAAATAGTCTTTCATAGTTACTCCTGGTCCCGGCGACGCTTGGCTCACAATGTGCCGATGCGAGTTAGCTCAGCTTTGAGATCTGCTTCGCTCAACGTAGCGATAGGCAACGAAATGAAGGCGTTTACCCGCTCCTGGATTTTGATCAGGGTTTGCTGGAATGCCGCATCGATCTGCGCTTCCGATCCCGTAGCTTCGGATGGATCAGCCAACCCCCAGTGAGCCTTGAGCGCCGGGCCGAAGAAAATCGGGCAGGCTTCGCCGGCAGCCCGATCGCAGACGGTGATCACGATCTCTGGTGGCGCCCCTTCAAAGGCATCGGATGCTTTACTGCTAAGGCCTTCAGTAGGGATACCAGCAGCTTTGAGCGTTTGAATCGCTCGCTTGTTTACCCGGCCACTTGGGAAGCTCCCGGAACTGACGGCTTCCATTCCTTCAGGAGCAAGGTGATTGAACACCGCCTCGGACAAGATGCTCCTGCAGCTGTTGTGGGTGCACATGAATAGGACTTTCATTGTGATCTCCTGGAATTAAAAGCTAAGGCGCAAAGCCAAGGCGCTCAGGGTGTCAATGAGGATTGGATCAGCCGCATACGGTCTGATTGACTCGACGATCATCCATTTCACAGAGCTGCTTAGTTTCTGTGTCCAGCCACTGTCGGTTGGCATCGACGACACCTTTAAGCACTTCGGTGACCCAGCTAGGTAGGTCAGGGTGGAGTCGGTAGTAAACCCATTGGCCTTGGCGCCGATCCGCCAGTAACCCAGAGGATCTCAGCAACGCGAGGTGTCGAGATATTTTGGGTTGGCTCTGCCCAAGAGCCACGGTCAGTTCGCATACACAGAGTTCGCCCTCGCGGGCGATGAGTAGCGTTATTTTGGTTCGAGTGGCATCTGCCAAGCTTTTAAACAGGACGGTGGGGGTGATGAGCTCGCTCATGTTCACTTCTCCCGCATATGGAAAATCGAATATATGATAATTCGAATATGCGGTAAAGCGAATGTGCTGGGTGGTTAGATGCGTCACCCTCCAGTGAAGAAGGGCGAGCCGAGGATCGTTTGTCGGAATCGATAGATCGCCCCATCTAAGCGAAGGGAATGCAGGCCAAGGGTGGCTACTTAACTTTTTTGCTTGGTGTAGGCTCGTCCTCCGAGGGACATTTGGTAACCAGGAGGGCCCTCCCATTGGCGGGTGACGTTTGCTTTGGCCAATTCTTTTTCAACATCTATTCCTTCGCTCACCATTTTTTCCACATTCCATTCGAAGTAGCTAATGAGTGCGCTCCAAGCTTGATTAGGCAAAGACGACAGTTGAACCAAGCTCGTAATAGTGGGAGTTAATTTCAGACGGTGCATTTCTGATAGCACTGAAATAATTCTGCGCAAACGGAAGTGCCACACTGATTCAAAATTAGTTTCGAGCTGTTCGGATACCAGTGGAAATAGGCTATTTCGTTGAGGGACGCCTGCTATTCTCTTTGGTAGCAATGCAAGCATATTTCCAAGATTGACGCGGATCTGTGTTTTGCTAATTTTATAAAGATCATTAACGCCAATTTTAATTATGTCTGCGTATTCGTTATCGAGTTTATTGGTTTTAGATTCTTCTGTTGACGCAGTATTTACTTTTTTTGAGAGTACGCCTAAAAGCCATTTTTTATCATTTGCTGTGAGCCAAAGGGTAGCTTGATACGCATGTTTCCATAAGTAATCCAAGGTTGCTCCCGTACGGGCTTCAATGATGTTGTTAACTTTCAGGCGATGAAGTGCCTTGGTGGTGTTAGGGGTTGTTTTGTTGTATGGTTTTCTGGACTTTGTTCCAGTAAATAGTATTAGCTCTTCCGTAATTCTCTTTTTAAATGTCTTCACGTCTCCAAATAAATGAAGAGAAATGATGAGGTGTCGGGTGATGGGCATATCTAGCTGATCATTAACAGTGGTGGTTCTTATCCACTGATGGTACTTGCCTGACGCGTACGCGTTATCAATTCGCGACAAAAAATCATGACCAAATTTTGATTGGATACTTTCGAACATTTTCGTCGTCGCCATAAGGTTTCCACGAGCAAACCCATTTTTCTTAGCTTGTCGACGATAGCATGCGGCTAATACCCCAGATGGAACTGCCGGCAAGTCACTGTGCAGAAGGTCCTTTGCAAACTGCGCAAATTTTTGCTCGATTTCCGGCACTCTCGAAGGAGAGTGTGAGCCTAATGGTCTCCAGCCGCATACGCAGGAGCTGGTTAACATAGGTAATAGCTTGTTTTTTCGGTAAAACGGATGAGTGCAAGTTGGACAGGCCTGTAATAAAGTCTCACCGTGTCTCCAGCAAGCTGTTACGCCCGGAATGTGATGAGATCGGTGCCAGTACGAATGTCCCATCTCAATAAGATCCGATTGGGCACAGGAAAGGCAAATCTTAGCCATGCTATGAAAACTTACCTCTCTACGAGGAAGTCTGGATACGAGCGAAGTGCTATTGTCATCATGGTTGATTTTGGAGATGCCTAAGAATGGCTTGTAAGCAGGAAGAATAGTATTGCACGCAAGCAACTCATTTAGATTATCGCTCTTGTCGCCAGGAAGCTTCTCCGCAAGGTCTTCGATTCGTTTCGGGATAATTTTGATAACAAATGGTTCGGCACCAAAAAGATCTTTAAAAGTCTCACGCTCAGTTCTATTTCCCGAAAGTAAATGATATCGGGTAACTCGTGATTGAAGGGTCTCGTCTGGCATGGACATTGGGAAGAACAGAATTTTTTGAGACATTCGTAAGACTTTAGGTGAGGGGCACTTTTTCTCAGACTTTACAGGTCTAGAGACGGTGCGATTTTTCGGGAGAAGGACAGATTTTGCTATTTCAGCAACATTTGCTTGGCAGATATTCGTCACGGCTAAGGTCTTTCAGGCCGCAGCGTTGTTCGGTGGCTTTGGCGAAGCGGCGTAGCATTTCGATCGCGCCATCACGTGCTTCTTTCGATAAGTCGCAGGCTAGATTACGAGCTTCTCCCACCAAGTCCGATCGAATGCTTTCGTAGATGGCCATGCCTTCGGGCGTCACGGTGATTGCCAGCGCACGGCCGTCACTTGCGTCCGGTACACGTTGAACCAGGCCCTGTTTGGCAAGCGAATCGACCAGCCGGCTGGCATTACTCTTATCGAGAAAAAGCTCGCTGGCCAGCGATTGAACGCGAACAGGCCCAGCCTTTATCACATGCTCAAGCGCGTAGCATTGAGTGACGGATAGACCTTCGCAGCAGTTGCGATCTCTGTCTCGAAACTGGTACACGCGAACCAAATGACTCAGCGCTTCATAGAGCTGTTCGGCATCCTGGTCGATCTGATCGTTCTTTGGCATAGCACTCGGCTCGCAATTCCGGGAAAACGCTAATACCACCTTAGCAGTCGTAGCGACACATATTTTTGGGCATAACGGCCCGAAAAATTGTTCCAAAATATTGGTTGCGAGGCGCAACGTATTTTGCGATTGTGAATTAGAGACAAGGTTCACGGACCTTTCAGAGGCGGTTTCGGTATTGCTTGGAGGTACATGGATGTTGGTAGAAGCGCTTAGGACGAAAACTGGCTCCCGGTTACGGAACCTATGGAGCAGCGTTTCCATTCCTCTCCCTGTCGCGATGCTACTGGGTGCAATACTGATCCCCCTTCTTGCCGGCACAAGCAGCGGTGACGTATTCCAATCGCTGAGCAAAGGATTCGGAAACAATCTCGGCTATTTCGCTATCGTGATCCTGAGCGCGTTTTTCATTGCTGGCTGGATCTCGACGCAGGGAAGCGCTTCCTTCGGAAAGTTCGGTATCTCTCTGTCACCCCTGCTGGGTGCTGGGATGGTATGCCCCGATACAGCTTATGCCTCTCTTGCTCCCATTGCGGGGCAACACAGGAAGTACATTGCGATCGGCTGCTACTCGGGGTTCAAGCTTCTGATGCCCGCTGGCCCGCTGATAATTGGGATTGGGTTAGGGGCTAACACTCATGATCCGCAGTTTCTGTATCTAGGGCTGTTGCTCACAGTCGTCACATGGGCTGCCGGGACGATCTGGACCTACTGGACGACCCGCACGGACTTTCTATCCTCCCGTGGATCGACTGACCCAATAGCGCCTCAGGACTCGGTTCTTAAGGTAATGCTGCCTTTGGCTGTGTTTTTCGTGCTCCTGATTACCGGGTATGCCATTCCCAAGAACCAGCACTCCGTAATTGAGTTCTTCACTACTCCCGCAGGGGCGCTGATCGCCACATCGCTGTTGATCGCATTTAGCTGCAAACCTGGTGAGGTTCAAGATCTGCTGTCCAAAGCGATGCGTAGAACCAGCTCGCTATTGTTTACGATCGGCTGTGCGTCTGCGTTGGGCCAAGCCCTCGGTCTGGTGCTTCCCAAGGACCTGATTCAGCAGGCATTCAGCGCATCGGGTAGCACCACACACATTTTGGTTGGGGTATTCCTACTGGCAGCGGTATTCAAAACTCTGAATGGTTCTTCGCTTGCGACCTTTGCTGCCATCCCTCCTGTTCTTTCTCCGATCCTGGCGTCCAGCGGAGTGGATTTGATGAGCGTCACGTTCGCCGTGTGCCTGGGATCCTTCGTCGCCATTCTCCCTAACGACAGCTATTACTGGCTGGTCAAATCGGACGCTTTCCCCGAATACAGCACCGGCAGGTATATGCGCTTGGTGACTGCCGGTTCAGTTCTACAAGCATTGATAGGTCTGGCAGTTCTTCTGCTGATCTCGCTTTAACTTCGAATTCCTACAAAACCATCAGTGACTCCAGTCACCGAATCGTCGTGCCTGAGCTCAAGGAGAAAGAGAATGAAGTACCTGGTCGCAAGTACATTCGAAGGGGGGTATCAACCGCTCAACGCGATATCTGCTACAACAGCTCTACTCGATGCAGATATCGACGCGCAGCTGATCGATATCTACGTTGAGGGGCTTTCCCTAGAGAGATTCAGCGATGCAGATTTGGTCTTCATCTGCGTACCGCTTTTTGACTCTCTGACTGCGGGAACGCAGCTGGCCAAGCAGCTTAAAGAGGCGAAGCCCTCCCAGAAAATTTGCTTCTTCGGTCAATACGCGACCATCAATGCAAAAAGCCTGGCCTCCAAATACGGTGACTATGCGATCGCCGGCGAGTGGGAAAAACCCATTGTCAGCTTGGCTAAACACCTGAGTGGCGAACAGGAACAAGATCTGCGCGGAGTGATCGATCGGACTCGCGGCCTTTCCAGTGAGATTGTGGTGCCTCAGTTGATCCGTGACGGGTTCCGCCTGCCGCGCAGGGACTTGGCACCGCCTCTACACAAATACCCGCAACCTCAGTTGGAGAAGCTGCTCGGCGAAAAGAAAGTTGTGGGTGGAGTCGAAGGGTCACGCGGATGTCACCACAAGTGTTCCTACTGTTCCGTGTATGCAGCCTACGACGGCAAGGTGCTTTTGGTCTCCGACGATCTTGTAGAGCGCGACGTGGCGAACCTCGTCGCACAGGGAATGACTCACCTCACCTTCACGGATGCCGATTTTTTTAATGCCAAGAAGCACGGTTTGAAAATCATCCGGACTCTGCATTCGCAATTCCCCGACCTCACGTACGACTTCACCACTCGCGTGGATCATATTCTGGAGAACAAAGACGCCATCAAGGAAATGGGGCAGCTCGGGCTTGCTTTCATCACAACCGCGTTGGAGTTCCCCAAGCAGGAAGTTCTCGATCAGGTCTTCAAGGAAATGAACGTGCCCATGATCGAGGAGGCGTTGGCGTTCCTGAAGGAGGCCGGCGTCAAGGTTAATCCGACCTTCATCACGTTCAACCCTTGGGTGAGCCTTGAGGACATGGCCGAGCTGCACGATTTCATTGCTCGCAACGAGCTGGAGAACATCGTCGACCCTATCCAGTTTGAGACTCGGCTGCATCTCTATAAAGGCTCACCGTTGCTTAACAACGACACGGTGAAGGAGTTGCAGTTGGAGGAGCACGAATTTCACTTCGACTGGCAGCATTCGGACTCTCGCCTGGACAAGCTCTTCATGGACTCGGTCACACCGCCGGAAGAGGGTGTGTTCAAACGCTGCTGCCTGAAATGCTAAGGAGATAAAAGATGTCGTCACTTACTTTGTTGCAGGCAGCTCTCAGGCTGGCCAACCAAACTGATGGTCTCCAGGTGCCGGGCCATATTGCCTGGCGCGCGCATAACGAGGCATTGAACAGGTCGCTGAAGGATAGCAAAGACACTCTTTTCATCTGCTCCGAGAGCCGCAATGACGAACTCACAGCCCAGTTTGGGGAGGCTCAAGGCTTAGCGTTCAGTTCGAGTGCGAACGGAGCCGATCCCGCCGCGGCCGTGTTCGCGAACATTTACTGGGAAGGGTTCAATGCTGAGCCCGAATTTGGCCGAATCGCGCAATCGCTCTACGAGCGACTGCAACGTCATGGTCGACTGGTATTCCCGGCTATTCTGTCTGATGAGGAAGCCGTATCGCTCAGGGCCTTCACTGTTGAGGGGGTGGAGTGCAATAACGCGCTCACGGAGCCCGCTGTTGCCGAGCAACTCTGCGAGGCGGGTTTCCATGGCATCACCTATGAGCTCGCATCCGAGGTGCCCGTCTCCATTCAGGACGGCATTGAGTTCCGACTGTTCACCGTGAGCGCATACAAGGGTAAAGCCGGCGTGTGCCTCGACCAGGGGCATGCCGTTATCTACAAAGGTCCCTGGAAGCATACCGTCGACGACGACGGCCATACCTACCAGCGCGGCATCCGTACAGCGGTGTGCGAGAAGACCTTCAATCTGCTGATGTCCGCGCCTTACCAAGGCCAATTCATACCAGTGCGCTGCTATGTCGAGCCAGCCTTAGACAAGAGTGGCTTCTTCGACTGCAACACGCCTTCAATCCGGGATCCCAAGGTCACCAAAGGGCTTGTACCCATCGCAGGCTCTGCCGAGGAATCGTGCTGCGCTGATGGTACTTCGTGCTGCTAAACGGGAGATGTGACTAATGACTTCTGCAATTGAAAACACAATCATCGCCGACTACACCGAGGCGTTGAGCAACGGCAACGTTGTCCTTGAATCGCAGCTGACTGAGAGCTGCTGCAGCGACGCTTATGGCGCCCCATACCTGAAGAACATTCCAAAGCGAATCATCGAGGCCAACTTCGGGTGCGGTAACCCGACCAAGTATGTGCGCGAAGGTGATGTCGTTCTGGACTTGGGCTCAGGGGCCGGTCTGAATTGCTACGTCGCTGCCCAAATCGTCGGCAGTAACGGTGCTGTCTTTGGTATCGACATCAACCCAAGCATGTTGCAGATCGCTCGTGAAGAAGCGAAGGCGTTTCAGAAGGCAACGGATAGCGCACCTTTGCGTTTCTACAAGGCCTCCGCGAGCAACTTGAAAATCGATCAGGAGCTGGCCGAGGAACGCCTGCGTACAGAGCCTTGTGCTGATTGGGCATCGTGGAAAAACTTCGAGCAGTTCATCAGCGATAGCTCTCAGTCCAAGCCTCTTATCGACAGAGAGTCTGTCGATCTGGTGATCTCGAACTGTGTGATCAATCTGGTTGGTGAGACCGAAAAGCAGAATGTTTTTGCCGAAATTTTTCGGGTACTGAAACCAGGCGGACGCTTTGCAATTTCTGACAACGTTTCAGATATCGCCATTCCTGATGAGTTGAAGCGAGACACTAAGCTGTGGTCGGCCTGCTACTCAGGCGTGCTTCAAGAACAGGAGTTCTACCAGCAGCTTCAAGAAGTCGGTCTGACGGGAATAAAGATTGAGGCGAGGAACGACGCCTCAACCAAGCGAATAGGCTCAGTCCGGTTCTACTCCGTCACTGTTACTGGTACCAAGCCTGAAGTTCAGAGCGGGAAGTCTGTGACGGTGATCTACCGAGGGCCTGGGCTTGAACTCACCGGCGATAGCGGCAGGGTTTACAAGCGCGGGGTGCCTACGGAGCTGGCCGCAGGAGATGCCTACCTTTCCGCAGACGATGCGCTGTATGTCGTGGAAGGGAGTCAGCCCGTCAAGCCCAAGTCCTGCTGCTCGTAACAGCGTCTGCGGCTACGAGCCAGCTCAGTAGCCGCTACCCCTCAAATCTCTCCTCATAGGCCTATCCAATGAGTACTTCACGGAAGATCTTGGCTGAGTTTCTCGGTACAGCAGTTCTGCTGTGCACCGTAGTTGGTTCTGGAATCATGGGTCAGCGCCTGGCGAACGGTAACGATGCGCTAGCGCTTCTTGCCAATGCGCTGGCAACTGGCGCGAGCTTGTATGTACTGATCGTGTGCTTCTCCACTTTTTCCGGTGCGCACTTCAACCCGGTGGTCTCTGTAGTCGACTATTTGCGCGGAGGACTGAGCAGTAAGCAACTGGGCCCATACGTGGCGGCTCAAACAACGGGTGCAATCTTCGGGGTATTCGCTGCGCATTTCATGTTCGAGCTGCCTGTGGTCGAGTTCTCCCATCATGTTCGCACAGGGCCATCGCAATGGTTCAGTGAGTACGTGGCAACGTCGGGATTGGTGCTGACAATTCTGCTGTGCGATAAATATCACAAAGCAAAAGTGCCTCAGGTGGTTGCCGCGTATGTTATTGCAGCCTACTGGTTCACGTCCTCCACGAGCTTTGCTAATCCGGCGGTAACGATTGCTCGTGGGTTCACCGATACGTTCTCGGGGATACGGATATCAGACGCCGCGCCGTTCATAATCGCGCAGTTTTTCGGTGGGCTAACGGCGTTGTTCTTGGCGAAGGTTTTCGGTGGTAAAGAGGTCGTCGTGGATATCCCGCAGCCTGGTCTCCACGAGCAGAAGCTACCAATTCAGTGAACGGTGCTCTCTACGGTTCGTGGATGCGGTGAGCCCGTTTGAGGCAAAGTTCACGGTTCTATCGCGACATTCTCAAGGGCTGGGCCTAGGTGGTTCAGCCCTTCAAACGTGGTTCTTTAAGGGGCAGCAAGGAAAGACATGAATTATAAAGTGAGGGTAGCTACACCCGCTGATGCCTCTGACATCCAGGCTATCTATGCGCCGATGGTTTTGGACACGGTCATCTCGTTTGAGCTGACGCCACCGACTGTCGATGAGATGGCAGCACGAATAGCCGCAACACTGCCAACGTATCCCTATCTGGTAGCTGAGATGGACGGCAAGGTCGTTGGATACGCTTATGCCAGCCAGCATCGAGCCAGGGAAGCCTATCGTTGGTCGGTGGATGTCACCGTGTATGTCGACCCGTCAGTGCACCGAAAAGGGGTTGGTCGTGCCCTTTATCAGCAGCTTCTACCAGTCCTAGAGAAACAGGGGTTTCATGCAGCCTATGCCGGCATCGCCTTACCCAACGCGGGAAGCATAGGTATCCATGAAGCGCTCGGGTTTACCCACATCGGCACCTACCCCGAGGTTGGGTTCAAGCATGGCCAATGGCATAGCGTGGGTTATTGGCGCAAACCACTTTGTACGGTGGCGCCGCCAATAGAAATCATCCCGTTCAGTGAGATAAAGGAAGAGTAGAGGAACGAGGTGTGAGATGACCTAGCTGCTATTCGTCGCCATCTGTACCAGGCGATTCGCTGGGAACTATGCTGAAGGATGATTCTCATTCGAATCGGTTTTTTGATCGGCCGGAGGAACGAATGAATTTGGCAGGGTTTACCTCACTGCTTTCTGCAGGGGAGAAAACAAGCGGGTGCCAACTCGCCAACCCAGATGCAGTGGCCCTCGCCAATCTGCACTTTCCTTCCCGTGCCTACTGTCTTGTTGCTGATTGGGCAATATTGGACATCGAAGTTACAACGCGTCAGAGAAAAGCCATCACCGATAGAGGGTTAATCCCTGCTCTCGTTTACGCTTTGACCGTTATCGAAGATAGCAAAGGCCGCTTCCCACCTGGCGATTGGGTTCGAACAACGTTGGCGGTTTCTTTCACTCATGGGTGTTTGTTTGAGACGAAGAATACGATTTATGTATTGATGGGGTTCGGTCGAAGGCTTCGAACAGATCTCGATATAGCACTTAGCCTGTGTTGAACCGTTGCAACAGTGAGTGCTCATAAGTCAGCTGGTTTCACTGCAAACGTGCTCATTCGATAGGATGTGCTGGAGCGCATGGAAATTTAAAATTGAGTTCAAATTGATCAAAAAACAGGCAAAAACCCGCGTCTCAAGCCGACCTCAAATTAACTAATCAGTTTGCCTATATTTTCATATTTAACAGATAGTTATGTAAGATTTGATAGGCGCCTATATCTAGATAGCAACTGCGCTTGGCGTTAGCGTTTCTCCTGTAGCCATTTTTTTGAGGTTCCAGGCAATGAATTCCGTCCTGTTTGTGATTGATAAAGCGCTCTCGGCTGATCCGTTGAAGCTAGCGTTGTGCTGTATCTTGCTTCTGAGTGCTGGTTTGCTGATGCATGCGTGGAGGTCGAAATGAGCGAAGTCGAAATGGGTCGTCCTGTGTCTGAATGGGCCAAAATGCCTGTCGATTGGATACGTGCAGGCGAACTCGTCAACTTTGCGGATGAGTCCTATTCGGTAAAGTCGATGTGGTTGAAGGAGGATAAGTCCGCAAGAAACGCATGCATTTCCTCGCTCAAGCTTTACCTAGCGCTGTGCTGTCGAGCAGATTTCATAACTGGAAATGCGAGCGTGACTTATGAGGAGCTGATTCGGCTCACTGGCTTGTCTCGGCCAACTGTTGCGAAGGCGTTGACGCGACTAGAAGTAGAGGGGCTTATCCAGCGAAAAGCACAGGCCCTCAGGAAGGGGTCGAGCATCCTGATTTGCGGCTGGCTTGAAAGTAAAAGTTGGGCGAAAATCCCGAAACGCTGGCTCTACGATGGCTCGTTTGGCGCCAAGATTCTCATGCTCACTGAGTTCAACTTCAGCAGAGCGTCATTGTCGGCATTAAAGGTGTACATCGCCTTGCTTGCGTACAGGGACTCAAATCGAGGTGGCATCGCTATGCTGTCCTATGACCGGTTAGCGCTGATTACCGGTGTTAAGAGACACCACATCGCGGATGCCATTACGCGATTGTACGATCTGAGAATGATTTCATTCAGACAGGGTGACTTTTCAGAGGCATCTGATTTTTCTAGAACGAACCGCTATCTGGTTCGCGGACTCGGAGTTCGGTGGACTAAGGCAGACGAATTTGAGATACCTCAAAGCTCGATTCATAAAAATCGTCCTGGTGCTGCTGACATTGCGGCAGCTAATCTTTTTGTCTCAACCTCACCTAAAGTTACGTAGTGCTAGGAGCTAGTTCTCGTTTAAAGCTAACTCCTCTCGAACGGAGAAAGGAGGAAGTATCATTGCTCTCGGGAGTTGTACTAGTACCAGACACTGGTGCTTTGCTCTGGTAACGGCATTATAAAGTAGCCGTCTCTGCTGCTCGTCATTTCCACGAATTGCCGCAGGCCAAAGCACAATAACTAGATCAAATTCTCTGTTTTTTGCTCCATGAACGGTTAGCGCTCGAATACCTGGCCCATCTCGTGAGCTTAGACGTCGTTGGTTTGAAAATGAGTGCCGTATGGTGTCCTCCATTTCTTCGCGAAGGACATGCGTCCTTCCCTTAGTCCGACGCTGTTTCTCTAGCCAACGCACGAAGTCTTGAGCAATCGGTGCAGGTTTTTCCGCCATCAATGCGAAAGCTTCCGCCAATGTGGCTTGGTCCGGCAGAGCCAGATCGTCAACGAATGTGTCTGCAAGCTTGGTCTCTGACTCTTCCAGAATTATGTTGTAGGGGCCGTTTCCTCTGCCTGTTGTTCGGGTGGCGACCCATGTGAGGATGCCGTGGGCAAATTGCCCCATTGTTGGGGTGATAATCGCGACCCGATTCCCCCCTCTATTCCAACCAATGCCATTAGAAACGTATGAAGCGGCGAGAGCCGGTGTGGGTGTGTGGAAAATCTTAAAGAGCCCATTTGATGCTGGAGCCTGTGCTGATCGGATAGCACCGGCGGCGGCAAGGAGATTACGATCTGAGGTGCGCCTAGGCTGCTGAAGAAGTGCGTCGTGGCCAACAGCAGTTAACCAATCGCAGGCTGGATTAGGACGTAGCTCCTCGATGAGACATTGAAACTCATCTGCAGCAATTAGAAGGTCCACATGGGGAGCCATTGCCTGCACTATCCGCAGTCGGTTTGGCGTGAGATCTTGTGCTTCATCCACGACCACAATGGGATACGTCGCGGCGATCCAGCGGACAACGATATCGTGAGAAAGGAGATCAGCGGCGATCTGACACACCGCTTCATAATCATTGACTCTTGGATGCCCCATCTCTAATTGGGTTATTAGTGCTTGCCATCTACTGACGATTCTCCAAGCGAATCCATCGATTGTTGTGCACTCGTACTGCCGACGTAGAAGGTCGACATCGCCCAATCGGTCGTCCAAACGCCTCCGCGACCCATGCATAAAGGTCAACGCCAAAACTTTTTGAAACGCCTGTAGAGGCTGTCTTTCCAATCTCGCGGCTAGGTTTGCCATTAACTGATGAGTCTTTCCACAACCCGCCGCGCCGGAAAAAGATTGAATTGTCATGGTTGGAATACCCAGACACCCTCTGGGTCGGCGGCGAAATGGGCGCTAGCAGTTCCCGCGCACGCCATAGCCAAACAGCTGAACAACTCTGCTGCTCTGGCACGGCAGAGAGGTGAGTTAACTATCGCGTCTGCCACCGACTCGTAGCAGATCACGTCCACTTTTTTATTTTTTAAGTGGGTGACGATGTCGGACACAGTCGAGGGGGCAACCTCCGTCAACTCCGTAAGCCTCCCAACTACGTCGTCTTCATCCGCAGCCAAAATCCAGCCTATGGCGTCTTCGATCATTTCGTCGTCAGCCCACCGTATTACTGATGAGGGAGCAGTGGGCTCTGCCAGAAGGCTTGAGATATAGCGTTTACCGTCTCTGTCGCCGTCCACCAGGCAGCAGACCTTGTTATGAGTGGCTGACAGTAACTGGAACGTCTCGACCACTTTGGCATCCTCAGTGGGTACGACGCCGACCTCCAATCCAAACATAGATGGCATGCTCGTGGACCAACCCTCGGACAACATCAAAGGTCGTAGCACCGTTTTCAGTAACAGGAAATCAGCACGACCCTCAGGCACCAATACACACGGGTGCATTAAAGCCGACAGGACATCCACGCGACTTTGCTGAAAAAACTTCCTCTTCCAATTCTGAGCATTTGGTAGCAACGGCTCTGATAAAAAAGGGAGGGCCGAAAGATGACCGTCGACATTTCGCAGAATCAATACAGAGGTTGGATCTGATACCGCAGCGATCAATGGGGAATGCGTAGTAATGAAGGTTTGGGTCGAAAGTGCTTGCACTCGTTGTACCAGCTGCTGCTGACCTGCCGGGGGCAGATGAAGCTCGGGCTCCTCCAAGGCCATTAGAAATCCTTCACCTTCTGCTGCACGACCTCGACCTAGTTCCAGAAGTAGTAATAAACCTTGCAGAGACACCAAACCGCTGCCTTGTCTTGCGGCGGGTACGCCTAGTCCTCCGACGACAGCGAAATGTGCTGCGACAGAGTCTAGGAGTGATCGGCTATCAGTACTCGTCACCCGCAGTTGAACATGGGGTGCATTCGGTATGCATCTCGCTAACTCAGCGTTGACGTTCTGGATCAGTGGTGAAATTCGATCATCGTTCTCGATTGGGGCCTCCGGACGCCTAAGCCGATCACGCTCGGCTAAAATGGCTTCGGACGGTTGCGCTGCGGCTACTTGCAGCGTACGCCGGAAAAGCTCACTCCCCCATGTAAAAACCTTGTCCCAGGTACGGCTCGCTCGTACGAGATAAAACCCAATCTCTTTTATCAAGCGTGGAGGAACGCCAACGGGCGAGTCGTCGGCGAAGGGATCCATCGGGCTATCGTGATCGTGGAAGTAACGAACCATCTCGACCGAGAGTGAGTCGCGGTCGAAATAAGCTTGAGCGCCGATTTGGCAGCAAAGCTTCGATGCCTCCTCGGTGCGAACCGCGCTGATCGTACCGTTGGCTTCGTCCAGCCATTTAGGCACGCCTCTGCCGTCTCTAAACCAATCGGTATTCTGATAAGGGTCTTCGGAAGGAAAATCTGTGATTGTGGCTATAAGCTTTATTCGGTCGGCAGGCTGGGGATCTGAACCGTAAAAGTCATGTTCGGTGAGTTCCCTGATCATCCGCTCCCTTCCTAGAAGAAGCGTCAATGCCTCTATCACCGTAGTTTTTCCGGTGTTGTTAGCCCCGATCAGCACAGGATGGTCTTTAAAGTGAACGCTTCCTGCACGGATACCGCGGAAATTTTGGATATCCAAGATCGCTACTCTCATCACATTTCCTTTGGACTGAACGAGCGAATAGAGAAGATTTCCTTTCCGGCGGCAGAGCCATGTCGACCTCCGAAGTAGTCAATATAGGAGAGATTCGGAGTAGTCCTAATTTCAGTTGATGACCATTTTGGGGGGATCGTGCCTGAGTTGATTTCTCGGACGTAATGTTTGCCGGCACCACTTCAGCTCTGGAATGAGCTTGGGGGTTACCTCCTTATTCAGACAGGACGAACGGCATGGATAATTTTGCTGTATGTATGTACAGTTGTGTCGCAATCTCGGCTACGCTCAAGGGGTAGGCATGGATTCCCTTCCTCGCTTAAGTGTGTCGAGATAAGCCCTGAAGTTTGTTGGGTAAGGTGTTATTTTCAGTGATTCCATATTGATGCTATCGGAACGGAATTCGACCCATGATTACACTGAAAACCGCCATCATTCACAGTTTCAAAAAGCTGGCGAAAACGAGCTTTATCTCCGATGTGGTGAAAAAGGATGTGGTACTCAATACCGAAAACCCAGCATTACAATTTCTGGTGAATGGGATTCACGGTCTCATCGGCAAAGAAGGCAACAGTGTGGTCTACGGCCAGTTCGCCAATGATGAACGGCAAGGTCCATTTCCTGGACGTTTCACCGAGTTTGTAGCCGTACAGGATGATGAGGCCCAGTTCATCGATCTGACTCACTTGGCCATGGATCAACTGGTAGAGCAGGCGGGTACTCAGGTGCTGTCGACCGGCGGACATATTCTATGCGCCCAGTACTCCTCCGGAGCTTCCAATTTTTTCCTCGTCGCTAGCATGAAGGAGCGTGGTGGCATTCAGTTGGACGAAAACTATGTCCCAAAAGAGATTCAGGAAGTAGATCTGAACAAAGTTCAGCAAGCTGCTCGGATCAACTTGGGGAGCTTTGTCGCCATTCAGGCTATGGCTGCTGCCCCAACACCCGAAAGTGAGATGGCAGAGGAAGCCGACTCCACCTATCTATGTTTCATTAGTCGTGGCCGCGACAGTCAGGCGTCTGACTACTTCATCTCTGCATTGGGCTGTGCAAAAGGCGTGGCTTCGGGGCGTGCTACGAAAAATGCTATCGATAACGTAGCCAAGTTCTTTCGCGACAACAAATCTTTAAAAAGCTTCGGCTACAGGGCTAAAGAAGCGGTAATCAAATATCTAGAAGTGCAATTGGCAGCAGGCAAGTCAGCACGATTGGATTCCATTGTTCACGCCGCCGTCGCTCATGTTCCTGCTGACCTAGTTGATGAAATCGCAGGCCTGAAAGATTATTTGAACAGTGAAAAAAACAAGGTTCCTGACGACTTTACGGTCAACGCTAAAACGCTGAAGGAGAAGACTCGGATCAAAGGAGATGCTTCCAATTGGTCGTTGCAGTTCGAACGCGGAGCGCTTGGAAAGGATCCCGCCGCAGACGTCTATTACGATGAAGTTCGGAAGAAGTTGACCCTGTCCAACATGACGACCGAGCTGATTGATGTGGTCGAGAAAGAACTGCTGGCAAGGAACGGCTGAAAATGTTCTCTCATGTGGTAGCCCTCTACCGTGCCCTTGGAGCACCCACCATTGAAGACGGGGTCGTCAGTTACGAGGGAGCGCCAACGGCCGAAATCATTAGCGCATTACGAATGTGTGATGAGTTGCCGGCTGCCTATGGAAAGTTTGAGCATCTTTCTGACGAGGCAGACTTTCTTGAAATTGAATTTCGCTTGCCATCGAATGAGTCGGGCCATTTTTACAGCAGCCTGACCGAGTTTGTCGCGCGAAATGGTTCGTTGGGCAAGGGGCAATTTCCGAGCAATGTTTACATCACTGAGCTTCGCTGGGCAGACAGCGATGATATTGAACCCCCGGAGATTAAGTCTCTCAGGTGCGTCTGTCGGTTAATTGAGTTGCTTGCGCTACTAGCGATCGGCGTTGACAAAGACAGTAGCCCGGACGGCTATAACCTATTTTTTGCCTTACCACCTGATGGGGCGAAGCCTCCGAGAACATTTCTGCTGCCTACTCAGGTCGACGTCAAAGTGCTCGATTATGAACTTAACCACTTGAGCTTATTGGAAGAAATTCTCAATCGGAAAAATGAAAACAAGGCGCACCTCTCTGAACGAAAATTGATGATTCGGATGGCCGTCGCGAGCGTCATCGAGAAGTTCGAAAGCGAGCCGAATTTGCTTCTGGTGATCGTGCGGGAGTGGCGAGAGGTCTTGGCCACTTACCGCGCCAATCTCCAAACGTATGTCTATAGCTTCTCGTTTGAGCGGGTTCGTCGTGAAGTGGCCCAGGCTGAAATCGACTATGGCACCAAGCTGAGTGGAGTGCTGGGAGACATTGCCGGCAAGATGCTCGCCCTCCCGATATCGTTAGCCGGTTTGGTAGCACTGGAGAAAACCACCTCAAAGTTCGAAGGTTTTATCCTTGTCCTCGGCCTGGCTGTGGTCTCGGTGGTTCTGCTTGCGATCTTGCACAATCAAATGCTGCAGACGGAGCGCCTGCTTCATAGCTTCAATGTCATCTTCGATGATTTCAAAGACAAGATAAAAACCTACCCACCAAAGCTCCAACGCCTGCTTAGGATCACCATCGATCAGGTGGACAAACAGGGCCAAACACTGACCAGAACCTTTCGGCTGCTGAAGGGGCTGTCCTTGATACCAATTCTTGGAGCTTTAGTGTTGGCAACGATCAAGTACTGGGACGGCATTGTTTGGCTTTTGATGACTATTCGCGGTGTCTGAACCGATACGGTCTCGCATACCGGAATGCCTCTTTAGAGATCCATAATCTCCGCAAATCAGCATGAGCAGATGTTGCGTCATCATAGCCGAACTGCGTACCGCAGGACGGGCACATGCCAAACGAAGAGCAGCCAACCTCATCGTATGGAGGCTCTTCAAGCCCGGGGTATCCACAAACCGGACAAAGATATGAAACGTTGCTTGCAATCATCCAACCCCCAGATTTCTAGCCTCTAGCCCACGTTGTCGGCGTACCTGCTGATTTCCGGAATCTTATACGTAATCTGAGCAACTAATGTCTGACCTGGGCTGAGTTGGAAAAAACACTAGAGTGGAAGCCGCTAACAAGGGTTTTGACACACTCTGGGCCGCTTGCTGCCCCTCACGACAGGCAGAAATCGGCCAAAAGCCGTCATTGCGTGGACGCTGAGTGGCATACGGAAGCTTCTTGACTTGTTGAGGTTTCGAATCTCTCCTTCACCGCCAAATTACTAAAACGCAAACCCCTGATTTTCCTAGAGAAAGTCGGGGGTTTGTGGTTTTTGGCGCCCTAAAAAAGCCTTCATGGGACCACCATGGGACTGGCGCACTATGTTGGTGCAAATATGAAGCTTGGAGAATGCCCTTGATGGGCCATTTCGTTCGATCGGCAACTTAGTCCTTGAATTCGTCGTTCTACACCGAAACCTGCCTTCCAGGCCTGGTGCTCCCGCTTTCGCTCAGCATCTCTTTCCATCCCAGCATTTTAAGTTGATCTATTTTTCTCTGATTACCTTGTATAGGGGTAGGGGGTATGCCTATCCTGTGCAAAATATAGAGGCGGGGGAGTATGTGATGGGCCACTTGGCAGCAACCAAAGAAGAGCTTCTCAAGCGGGTAAAGCGTATCGCTGGGCAACTTCAAGCTGTTGAGCGTGCATTAGAGTCGGATCTCGATTGCGCCAAAACACTGCACCTCGTAGCTGCTACTCGTGGAGCAATGAATGGCTTGATGGAGGAAATCATTGAGGACCACGCTCGAGAGCATGTTGCTAACCCTTCGCTCAGTGAAGAAGAGCGCAAAAAAGGCGTCGAAGAGCTTCTTGAAGCCATTCGCCGTTACTCCAAGTAAAAGTATGCGGGTGAATATTCATGATTAGCGCCAATACCAGTCACGTACACGAACATGTGTTTCTAGGCTCATCGCATGACGAAAATACCAAGCGCACACTTTGGGTTGTGGCACTGACTGTGGTGATGATGGTGGGTGAGATTACTGCCGGCTATATAACTGGATCGATGGCCTTGTTGGCCGATGGTTTTCATATGGCGACTCACGCTGGCGCGTTGGGTATCGCGGCGGCGGCGTACGGATATGCAAAACGCCATGCATCGAGCCAGCGCTACAGTTTCGGAACCGGAAAGGTCGGAGATTTGGGCGGGTTCGCCTCGGCGCTGATTCTCGGTATGGTTTCCCTAATAATCGCCGTTGAGTCGGTCATGCGCCTTTTACAGCCAACTGAAGTTCAGTTCGGCACTGCTACGCTCATCGCGATCGCCGGTTTGATCGTCAACATTGTTAGTGCTCTGCTGCTGGGACACGGGCACAGTCATGGTCACGACCATGATGGTCATGACCATGTCCATCCTGGACACGACAACAACCTGAAGTCTGCCTACGTTCACGTAATCGCGGACGCGCTGACCTCTGTCCTAGCAATTGCTGCACTACTCGCTGGCCGATACCTAGGCTGGGTATGGCTGGATCCTGTTATGGGCATCGTCGGCGCAATTGTGATCGCACGATGGGCTTGGACGCTGATGGGGGTGACTTCTGCTGTACTGCTGGATAAAACGGACGAGCATGTAGCGGAAGAGATCCGGGAGCTGGTTGAGAGGCCAGGGGATGCAACCATCACAGACTTGCATGTCTGGCGCCTTGGACCAGAAGCGCATGCAGCTATCGTGAGTGTGATTGGTGAATCCACCGCGAGCGCTGAGAGTATTCGTGATCGGCTCAGACCAGTTCATGAAGTCAGTCATCTGACCGTTGAGTTCCGGCCCGCTTGATTCAGAACACTCCCACTATCGAACAGCGTTACCAATAACGCGCCCTATGTTCGAATCTCTCCTTCACCGCCAAATTTCTAAAACACAAACCCCTGATGTTCCTAGAGAAAGTCGGGGGTTTGTGGTTTTTGGCGTCCGAAAAATAGCCCCATGGGACCACCATGGGACATGGCGCCCTATGTTGGTGCAAAAAGAACATGTCGTTTTGGCCAACGTAGCGAGCACGGTTTTTCTCGATATGCAGAACATCACGGAAGCCATAGCTTGCCGCTATTACTGAGCGTGATAGGTCATATTTGGCTGATAACGCGGAGTTTGCTGCACAACCTTCTGTCGCCTTGGACACGCAGAATCCTCACCGGGCTAGTGAGTGGCATTGCTGACGCGCAACTGAAGTCTGTTTAGAGGCGCATTCACGTCTATCGATCGTAGTCTTGGATGGTTAGGCGTGCTGGGAGAGAGCGAAATGGCGCTTTACTGCCGTAAGTGAATTCCCCTCCTGGCGGACGGCAGCCCTGATCTTATCTTTAGTTACCCCGAACTTCACGGCCCAAAAACTGAGCTCGAACCCGTCGTTTATGTTGATTATGAGCGCATCGGTGTCAGCCACAGATTTTTGCTTTTTCATCGGACTTTCCTTGTCAGAGTTCATAGGTGACCTCTCAGGGTAGTTTGTGCAGACGAAGAAAGCTGAGGTTTTCTGAGATTTTTTTAGAAGCCCTTGATCGTAAGTCTTTGATTCTGGCAATCGGGGAATTCGGTCGCATCGATAGATGATAGCTCGGCAATCAGCGACATGATGGTGAAAACTGAAATCGCCATCGCTTTGAGCCGATATTGATAATTTACTCCATTTCGGAGTGACCGCCTCTTGTTCAGGCGGATCACATCCGGCGTATGAATGTAGACGAAACTGATTATCCTAGGCCCCATGGTCAATTTCCTACAGACACCCGATTAGGCAACTAGCTATTCTCCACTGAATAGATGCGCATAAGCGGAACCGAAGTCATGGGCGCGCAATGGATTGCTATTACTAGTATGTTGGCGGCGTCGTGGATAGTATTCATCGCGCTGATTATCGAGAGGTATCTCCTTTAATTTCTAAGAGCGTCCTCAAAATCTGGAATTTTTGAAATATGCTTGCGAGCCAAAGTTGGATAAACGCACCGATGCGCCCTTAACGTCGTAAACGCTTACGGTAACCTTTTCCAATAACGCCGCTTATGTTCAAAAGGCTCCTACACGTTAGCCCGGTGTGGGGGCCTTTTTTAATGGCTGCGGTAACCAGCGCTCCCTACACTGGCCTACCAGTGCCCCTTGTACTGGTAAGCGCATAACCTGCGCTATTTGGGACCTTGCCTCCTCGTACGATGTTTACCGGCTGTGCGAAACGAAATAATCATTTGATGCTTTGCCGTTATTCTTAGGCTGGAATTGATAACGTAGCCCTCAACCCCCCCTCGGCCCGGTTTACCAATTCAATACGACCGTTCAAGCGCATGGCGATTGTGTTGACGATGGTTAGCCCCAAACCGGCTCCTTGCGCCGTTCCACGGCTATAGAAACGCTCAAATAATCGCTCTCTACATGACTCATCAATTCCCGGCCCCTGGTCGTCGACGGTCAAATGACAGAAGCCATCGGCCTGGTTGAGTTGCACAGCGATTAACCCGTGTTCGGGAGAGAAATTGGCTGCGTTGGTGATTAGGTTGCTCAGCGCGATGTCGATGGCGGAGGGGTTGGCGAATACATAAAATGGCTGGTCGCTGACATCGAATATCAGTTCAAGGTTTTTGCTCAACAACCACGGTGTCAGTTGCACGAGACTATTACGCACGGTTTCGCAGAGGTCGATGCGCTGTAGCGGTGGCGGATTAGGTTGGGGTTCCAGTCGCGCCATGGTCAGTAACTGGTTGACCAGTCGGCTGGTTCGATCAACGCCTGAGATGAGGAATTCCAGCGATTCTCGACGTTCCTGCTCTGTGCCTGCCTCCAGTAGGTTTTGCGCGTGCACCCGCAGCACGGCGAGTGGCGTACGCATTTCGTGGGCAGCGTCGGCAATGAAGCGTCGTTCGCGGCCAAGCACTTCTTGAATCTGCGCGAGCATGCGGTTGAGCGCCGCCTGCATGGGCTCAAGTTCGCTGGGCAACGGTGTC
Organism: Pseudomonas sp. ChxA; assembly: GCF_030263855.1. Taxonomy (NCBI): domain Bacteria; kingdom Pseudomonadati; phylum Pseudomonadota; class Gammaproteobacteria; order Pseudomonadales; family Pseudomonadaceae; genus Pseudomonas; species Pseudomonas sp. ChxA. The sequence goes on along the minus strand of NZ_JARPMK010000002.1, from coordinate 1,568,704 downwards.
AGTTGCAACGGCTCAAGTGAACCGCTGTGGCGGGCCCGCAGGGTCTCGGCCATGTTTGCCAAGGGCTTTAAGCCCCAGCCTATAGCGAGCCAGACCATCGCCGCGAGCAGTAAACTGCCGACGATGTTCGGCCATAGCGTATGGCGAACGATGCGATCGACCAGATCCGCGCGCACATCATCGCGCTCGCCAACCCAGATGCGCATGCCGTTTTGTGAGTCTTCAAGGAGGAAGGCGCGCCAATGACGATGGTTCAAATCCACCACATCACTGAAACCCGGTTGCGTCGGCGGTGAACTGAAGGACGGTGCACTGGCGGTGTGCACCAACACCTCCCCGCCAGGGCTCCATACCTGAAAAGCAATTTTCCGTTCGTATGGATGACCATCGCCGCGCGGCACCGCTTCGCCCAGTGCGGTATTGAAAGCCCGGTACAGTTCGGCGTGCTGCTTGCTCGCCAGCGGCATGCGCATCACGCCTTGCAATAAGCGCGCGTTCTGCGCCAGTTGAGCATCGTAAACCTCGGCAATTTCATGATTGCTATCGTGCAGATTGAAGAGGCTGAGCACCGCCAGACCGGCCAGCAGCAGGCCAATGATCAGCGTCAATGTACGGCGGCGGATCGAAGTCATCAGCGATCCTCCACTAGATAGCCCACACCCCGAATGGTGCGGATCAGCTCAGTGGAGAACTTTTTACGTAGGTGATGGATGTGCACTTCAAGCGTGTTACTTTCCGCTTCTTCACTCCAGCCATAGAGCAGTCGAATCAGCTGATCTCGAGTCATCACCCGACCCGGAGGTGAGAGCAGTTCATGCAGCAACTGATACTCCTTGGGCGTCAGTGCTACGGGAAGGCCCTTGTAGCTGACCTGCTGGGTACCGGGGTTGAGGATGATGCCGGCATGTTCGATCAGAGCTTGCGCGCGCCCGGCACTGCGCCGCAACAACGCTCGCAATCGCGCCTTGAGTTCGGCCAGGTCGAACGGTTTGATCAGGTAGTCGTCGGCACCGGCATCCAGCCCTGCGATGCGATCTTCGGTTGCATCGCGGGCGGTGAGAATCAACACCGGCAGGTTCGAGCCGCTGTCGCGCAGGCGCCGCAGTACTTCTAGACCGTCCATGCGTGGCAAGCCGAGATCCAGCACAGCGACATCGAACGTTTCGCTGAGCAGGGCATGCAGCGCGCTGCTGCCGTCCTTGAGCCAATCGACGGTGTATCCTTCGCGCCCCAGCGCTTGATGGATGCCTTCACCTAGCGCCACATCATCCTCAATCAGTAATACACGCACGAGGACTCCTGGTCAGTCGGTTTTCTTGTTGACGTCTACCAGCAGAGTGGCGATCTCTTTGCGGCGTCCGGCATCTGCCGTTTCACGGCCGGGACGCGGCGCCGCTTGCTGGGCTTTTTGCAGCGCTGCTTTTGCTTCAGCGTAGCGTTTCTGACGGTAGAGGTGATCGCCCCAGAAGTACAGGCTGTCGATGCCGTCGGGGTTGAGTTGCAGCGCCTGCTTGAGCAACTGTTCAGCTTTGTCGCTATCGCCGAAACTGATGGGCCAGCCGGGCACACGATCATACAGCGCCGCCAGGCTGGTATAGGCCGAGCCTTGCAGAGCCTTGGGGTTGAGGGTTAGGGACTTCTCCAGGTCGGCCTTGGCTTCCTTGGCTTTTCCCAGCGCTCCGAGTCCGCCTTCGGCACCGGCCCAGCTGCTGGTGACAATGCCTTTCCAGATCCAGGCTTCGGCCACCGCCGGGCGCTGCGCAGTGAACGCCTGAGTTTCGCTGGACAACTGCTCGAACGCGGCGGCGCGCTGTTTTTCAGCCACTTCATATTGGATGTGCGCCCAGGTTTGTTGAATGCTGCTCAGGCGTTGCTGGTCGGCGGCCTCCAGCGCCCAGACGCTTTGGCTGAGGGTTGCGATCAACAGGCACGCGAAGATTTTTTTCATGGTTTGAGGGTCTCGTTCTCGGGTTTTTCGCTGAAGCGACGGATCAGGGGCAACTGCTTGCGCAGACCTCGATCGACCAGTTGCGGCAGTAGATTGTTTAGGCGCACGAAGAAGCGCTCGGGCCATCCCAGATACAGGTCGCGGCGGTCCCCGGCAATCGCGTGGATCACCGCCGAGGCCACGGTTTGCGGATCATCGACGTTGGCCTTAAGCGCATCGTTCAGGGCTTGCGCCGTCACGCTGTTCATCGACGTGCGGGTGGCCCGCGGTGCGACGTAGAGCACGCTGACCCGGGTGTCGGCCAGCTCTCGGCGCAACGCTTCGGAGAATCCGCGCAGGGCAAACTTCGTCGCGCAATAGCTGGCGTAACCGGCATAGCCGATCGAACCATAGGTCGAGCCGACGTTGACTACCATGGCGCTATCGGCCTGCTTGAGTAGCGGCAGCAATAGCTTGGTCAGGCAAATCGGCGCGTTGATATTCAACGCGAGCATCGCATTGATATCACTGTCGTCGAGCTGTTCGAGCATGGCGAAGTGATTCACCCCAGCAGCGTTGATCAACAGATTGACTCCGCCAATTTCTTCGGCGGCGGCGAGTACTTTGCGTTGGTCGCTTGGCAGTGTCAGGTCAGCTGCGACCCAGCACAGGGCCTCAGGGTAGCGTTTGAGCAGCGGGGCCAAGGCTTCCTGATGCCGCGCCACGGCCAATACTCGCGCACCGGCGGCGCACAAGGCTTCGGCGATAGCCATGCCGATTCCGCCACTGGCACCGGTCAAGACCACGCGCGCGTTACGCAGCTGCATGTTCAATCTCCGCGTCACGAGGCAGGCTGCGAAACATGTCGGTGTACAGTCGGTAAACGACTTTTGAAGCATGAATCACTGCCGCTTGATCCTCAGGATCTTCCAGCTGGTTCATCAGGCGGCGATAGGTTTGCATGTGTTCGATGTCGAGCGAACCGTGAGAACTCAGGTAACTGAAGGCGGTTTCCGGCAACGCCAGGCGCTCCCGAATGCTCCCTGCCGCGTGTGTGGCCAGGGCGATGCTGGTGCCTTCGAGGACATTGACCATGCCGAACAGACCCACCGGGTTGCCTCTGGCGATCAGGTCATAAAGGAAGCTCACCATCAGCTCAATCGGCAGCGAAGGCTGACCATCATGCACGGCCTTGCGATCACCTCCGCAGGCTGCGATGTCGTTGAGCACCCACTGTTCGTGGCCGTATTCGTCTTCGATGTACTCGCACACCGCTTTGCGTAGCCATTCCAGACGTGTGGGCAAACGTGCGCCGCACTCCATCATCAACGGCACCGTGTGGCGCACGTGATAGTAGGCCTGTGCGAGAAAAGCCCGATAGCTATCGAGGCTGACCTTACCGTGCAACGCATCGAGGATGATCGGCAGATTGAACAGCTCGTGGCGTTCATGCTGTGTGGCTTCTTGCAGGGTGTCGAAAAAACTCATGATGCGGCTTCCTCTCGGACAACGGATTCGGTCAATTGGGCGTGGTATTGCGCGACAATGGCATCGCGGCGTGGGCGGCCATTGGCGGTTAGAAAGCCATTGGCGGCGGTGAAGGGGTGCTGCAGGCGCGTCCACTGATGCACTTGGGCGTAATCGGGCAGCGCCTCGTTGGCTTCGGCGACGGCAGCGGCTAGTTCGGCATCGGTGCAGTCCGGGCGATGCGGCCAGAGCAGGGCGTGATTGCGCGGCAAGGACTCGCCGTAAACAAACGCCTGGGCGATGTGGCGGCGCTGGGTCAGCTCGGACTCGACCCATTCCGGGTTGACGTTGCGCCCGTAACTGGTGACGAACTGATGCTTCTTGCGGCCCTTGAGATAAAGAAAACCTTCCGGGTCGAACTCGCCCAGGTCGCCGCTCGGCCACCACTCATCGGCGTACGGTGCGTCTCCTAGATAGCCGAGCAACGTCGAGCCCTTGATTAGCACTTCACCGTCTTCGGCCAACCGCACTTCGACATGGGGCAGCGGTCGACCGACACTGCCGGGTCGGAGTGCGCCGGGGCGGTTGAGGCACACCACTGACGCGCATTCGGACAAACCGTAACCTTCAAAAACTGGTAAGCCGACCCGTTGCGCACGGTCCAGCAAATCTTTGGAAACTCGTGCACCACCGACCGCAGCAAAGCGCAGAGTTTGCGGGGCGAAGGCTTTCTGTTCGGCGGCGCTGACTAGCATCAGTAACAGCTGTGGCACCAGAATAAGGCTATGCGGCGCACGCCCGGCGAGATAACCGAGCAGGTGCGGGACATCGACGCCACTGGCGCCCTGAATGCCGAGGGTTTTCTGGCTCGGCAAACTGAGCATCGCACCGGCATACAGCGCGGCATAACAGCCTAGGTTCTCCAGCAGTATCGCCAACGGTAGTAGCGCCAAGTGATGCTGCGGCCGGGTGGTTTCGCTCGCCTGATCCAGCTCTCGTGCGACCCGCAGCAAGCTGTCGGCACTCAGGCAAACACCTTTCGGCGTGCCGGTGGTGCCAGATGTGAAGGTCAGTTTGGCGGTGCCCATCGGCATGCGTCTTTGACTGCTGAAGGTGCGACACCAGAACTCGCCACGTTGCTCATAGCCGGCAGCGCGCAGTTCGGGTTCCAGCTCCGGTTCGGCAATCACGCGTTCGGCCTGACTCTGCTCCAGACAATGGGCGCGTTGTGCTGAGCTGAAAAACGGCGGTAGCGTTACGCAGGTCAACCCTTCGAACAATACCGCCAGATCCCAGAGCATTGCGTCGACGCCGTTGTCCAGCGCCAGGGCGACGACTTGCACCTGCTCATCGCGCAGGCGCTCCTGGCGATACAGCACTTCTGCATACAGGGTGGCGTAATCGAGTTTCAGCGTATCGCCCCACAGCGCGGTCGCGCTGTCATTGCGCCGGGCATGCTCGCGCAAGGTTTCCTGAAAGCGTTGCAGTTCAAGCGACATGGCAGGCTCCTTCAATCGGGGTCGGCAAGCCCAGGCGGCTGAACAGGCCGATATTGCGTAGGTGGACGAACCCGGCGCGGATGTCGCCGACGTGCACCCAGGGTTTGCTCTCGTAATAACTGCCCCAATGTTGACGCTCGTCACCCAGTCGATCCGGATCTGCGGCGCACAATGTCACGGGTTTCAGGCCGAGACGACGGAAGCTGTTGACCAGTCCGATATTGCCGGTGAACGTCACCCATTCCAGGCCACCCATGGCCAGCAGATAGGTGATGGCGATGATGCTCAGGCGCGCGCTGCCGGTGTCGCTAGCCGCCAGATTGCCAACCTCGACAATGGCATTTCGGTCTACCGAGTGATCAGCGGCCGCGCTAATCAATGGCTCGATCGGCTCGTCCAGATACCGCTCCAGAAATAGCGGTTCAAGGTGCGCGCGACGCACACCGGCCACTGCGCACAACTGGCCCTCACCGTTGTGCATGCCGAACAGCTCGGGCATGAAGTGGCGGATATCGGCGCCGTGGGCCTTTCGGAAACGTTGCTGGATAAAGGCTTCGAGCTTCTCTCGCAAAGCGTCATCCGGCAACGCAGCTGTCAGGGTCAACGGCCGCGTTTCAGCTTGGCCGAAATACAACGGCAGGGGTATGTTCCAGTCAAAATCGGGCATGGGCCGAACGCCTCCCTCAATGGGTTTGAGCGAAGTATCCAAGCCATTTCTTAACGAAGTCTGAAGGTGAAAGAAGGTTAACCTGAGAGTCAATCTTCAGACTCTCTTAAGACAGGACGAGCAGTGTTACGCAGCCGGTTCAAGGCAACCGGTTCAACGTTCCTCTCAACAATCAAGAGACGCTTCTTATGACCAGCGACACCGCCGTAACCCGATTTGGAAAACTTTCAATAACCCTGCACTGGCTGATGCTGGCCCTGTTCGTCGGGGTATATGCCTGTGTTGAAATCAAGGGTTATCTGCCCAAAGGCAGCGAAGCACGGGGTTTGCTCATGGGCTTTCACGGCTTGTTTGGTACAAGCATCTTCGCCCTGGTGTGGGTTCGCCTGGTCGGGCGCTTGAGCCCACGACCACCGATAACCCCAAAACCACCGGTATGGCAGACAGCTATCGCGCATCTGACACACCTTTCGCTGTACGGGCTGATGATCGCAACGCCCATCCTTGCTTGGCTGATGCTCGCAGCTGGCGATAAGCCGTTCCCGTACTTTGGCTTTCACGTGCCGGCACCGGTAGCCATTGCCCCAGACTTCGCAAAACAGCTCAAGTACTGGCATGAGCTGGTTGGCACTACAGGGTATTGGTTGATTGGTTTGCACGCGGTGGCGGGGCTGTTTCATCACTATTGGATGAAGGACAATACGCTGGAAAGGATGTTGTTTGAGCGAAATTCATGAAGGACAGCTATTGGCCGATTCTGTTGAAAAAGTCGGCTTCGAATTCCACGGCAGAAAAGTACGCGCCTGAGATTGAAATCTGAGTTTTGCGCAGAAGGTTCAGGAGTCGGATTTCACGTAGCAGCGTGCAAAAGAGATGTTTTCATCCATCAATATTCGAGCGTTTTGGGTAAGCCGACTTTTTCAACAGAATCGGCCGTTTTTTGCCGGTCAAGGCCACTCAGTATTCTGGTCAACTCCGATGCAAACGACTGGTCAAGTCGAATGCAAATGGGTGGTCAAGTCCACGCAACTACGCAGCGGTTGCAGCTAACCAAGCACCATCACAGTGTGGCTACTCGTTAGGTGTGCCCACGGTGTCAAAATATATTGTTGAAAATCAGGGTTGGTTTAGTCAGATTGACTGGTAGGTGTCAAAATATTCGATCAGCCGGCGCACTCTGTTGAGCCGTCTACCCCAGTGTTTACTGAGCTGTTGGTGTCAAAATATTTTGTTGAGCACCAGCTCATGGTTTCAGACAATAGATTTTGAAAAAATGCCTTAAGCCCCTGATTTTAGGGGTTTTTTCTTTTTCATGGCCTCCACTATATGTCCGATTTTGGTTTGTGATCTTGCCGAAGGTTTAGTCTGGTATCGACGATCATTTCCCTTTTAGGCGCGGAGCCTTGCCGACCTCCGAGATAGTCAATATAGGAGAGTTTCGGGGTAGCCTCCCCGAATTGATGACCTATTTCGGACGCGTGTATGAATCGATTTCGCGGACATCACTTCCGTGTAGTGCTTAGGCTCTAGCTCGAGACTGCTAGTTCTCCTGAACGTGGCGCACCGCTTAGGGGCCGACGAGTCACCAGACAAACCTGATCTTAAGATTTTGTGTTTGAAAATATTACAAGCTCTGAAGCGCCATTTACACAGGGGCATTCCTGTTAGAGGAGACTGAAAACACTGTCGCCCAAAATTTGACGCCTACTTTAATACTATTGAAAATCCTCAAAATAAGTGATATCAAAATAAGATCACACAGGACGAGTGCTCAATCTTGATTACAACGGACTCTCTACGTAGCGCATCTTACCGGCGTTCACAGTTCAATACGCAAGCTAGATCGATTCAGCAAGCAAAGAATCTTGGGCAATCAACCATTTTTTTGTGCCATAGCCATAAAGACCAGAATCTCGCTTTAGGCTTTGCGCAATTGCTGCAAGATGCTGGCTGTAAGGTTTACATAGATTGGCTAGATGCCGACATGCCCGAGCGGCCAAATAGAGATACCGCTACGCGAATTCAACACCAAATTAAGGAGAATGATTATTTCGTATATTTGGCTACGGAAAATTCGTCCCGCTCCCGTTGGTGTCCTTGGGAAATCGGTTTTGCCGATGGTGTCAAACTTAACGACAAAATAGTGATCGTACCGACTCAGGATACTCGCGGCACTTACGGGCAAGAATATTTGGATCTCTATCGTCGTGTTGACGTCGCCTCTGACGGGCAGTTGGCATTGTTTGATCCCAATATGAAGAATGGGCGTTATGCCCGAACTGTTTGGTAACCACTCGTAAAGGAAGATGTGATGGCTCGTAAGTGTTTTTTCAGTTTCCATTATAAGCCTGATAGCTGGCGGGCAAGCACGATTCGCAGTATTGGCGCGATTGAAGGCAATCAGCCGGCACTCGATAACGATTGGGAGAAAGTGACCGAGGGCGGTGATGGAGAGATTCAGAAATGGATTGACTCTCAGATGAAAGGTCGCACTTGCACAATTGTCTTGATTGGTTCGAACACAGCTAAGCGGAAATGGATCGATTACGAAATCAAAAAAGCTTGGTCTAATAAGATGGGGGTGCTAGGTATCTACGTCCATGGCATTAAGGATTCTGGAGAGAAGACCTCTAGCCAAGGTGCCGACCCATTTGCTCACTTCACTCTGGGCGATGACAAGAAGGAACTTTCTTCTATTGTACAGATTTATAATCCAATCGGTACTGATAGCAAAGCGAGATACAACTATATTTCTGAGAATATTGATAGCTGGATCGAAAAAGCGATCGAAACTCGTAATAAATATTAATTTTTAATAGCGCCGCTTATTGCTTTGCAGTAAGCGGCTTTCTTATGGGTGCAGACTATGAAATTCACTGGTGAGATAAATAGTTTTATTCGGGACTTTGTCAAAGATTTAACTGGAAATAACGCCGCAATTTTTGCAGGTGCGGGTCTATCTAAGTCTTCAGGGCATGTGAACTGGAAAGAGTTGTTAACAGATATTGCAGAGGAGCTTGAACTAAAGATTGATCTAGAAAGTGACTTGATTTCTCTGGCTCAATATCACGTAAATAAAACTAAGGGGCCTGCAAAACTGACCCGGAAGATTGTTGAAGAGTTTTCCCATCAGGCTGAGCCTTCTGATAATCACAAAATATTAGCTCGTCTTCCGATAAGGACCTATTGGACGACCAACTACGATAGCCTCATTGAGGACTCTCTGAAGCAGGCCTACAAGGTCGCAGATGTGAAATACAAATTGAGCCAGCTGAACGTCACTCGCCCGAAAAGAGACGCTGTCGTATACAAAATGCACGGCTGTGTGTCGGATGCTGCGAACGCCATCCTCTACAAGCAGCAGTATGAGACATACTACCGAGATTACGCGCCCTTCGTCACAGCTCTCAGTGGTGATTTGGTCTCAAAGACCTTCCTTTTCATTGGTTTCAGTTTCACGGATCCTAACTTGGATTACGTACTCAGCCGTCTTCATACATCCACAATCCGGACCCACTATTGCTTCGTGAAACGAGAGGACGTGGATTCTGATGAGGACGAAGAGATTCAACTGTACAAAAGACGGAAACAAGATTTCCGTGTTGAAGACCTGCGAAGGTACGGCATTCAACCGCTCTTGGTGGATAAGTACTCGGACATTACTGAAATTCTCAAGGAAATCGAACGACGATATCTAAAAAAGACCGTTTTTATTTCCGGCAGCGCCGAAGACTATGGAGATTGGGGGAAGGAGCAATCCCTTAAATTCATTCATACCCTGTCATCCGAGCTTGTATTTAAAGATCGCAGGATTGTGAACGGGTTCGGCTGGGGCGTCGGTAGCGCTGTGATCAATGGCGCTCTAGACGCGATATATCAGCATCCGGAGAAGTATTCCGAAGATCAATTGGTTATGCGCCCCTTTCCGCAATTCCCGAGCTCCAAACAGGATCTAAGCGTTTTATGGGAAGAGTACCGCCAGAGAATGATTGGCTTGGCAGGAGTGAGCATTTTTGTATTTGGCAATAAGATAGAAGACGGTCAGTTGGTCGTGGCCGGGGGCGTGATTCGCGAAGCAGAGATAGCCATAGAGCAGGGTCGCATCTTGATCCCGGTGGCTTGTACGGGTTTCGCTGCCAAAGCGGTCTATAACATGGTTAAGACAAGGCCTGAACTTTATGAGGCTCATAAATGGCTCATAGCTGTTATAGATGAACTCTCCGATCCGTCACTTGGGTGGCCTGAAGCCGTGAAAAAAATTGCCGATGCGATCGTCAGGTTGGATAGATAATAGCTACGGCGGGTTAAGAGACAAAGGCTCCTTTTGGGAGCCTTCGTTGGTGGGTTGCCGTCACAGCGTCAACGTTAGCTCTCGACAAGAGTTGTCAAAATATATTGTTGAAACCCGTTTAGCTCTGTTGAGATCAACCGCTAGGTGTCAAAATATTAATCCTGCTGGCATGGTCTGCTACCTCGATTATCGCCTGAACTCATTGACCTCTTGGTGTCAAAATATATTGTTTTTCACCACTCGGGTCTCCAGGTTGCTGTCGAAATGGACCTCGTCATACGAAAGGATTCGGTTTTGAAGCAAACTCCCTTTTCAACGATCCGCGAGCGTTTGAACAATCGCAGGTTCGCTGTCGCCAACAACACCCACGGGCTTTCCGGCTCCGGCACGATATTTCATTACCTGGTCGAGGGTGACGCTATTACCGGCACTTACCAAGGCGGCCGAATCCACCTTGGGCAGCAGGTCGGGCGCGTGACAGGCCCAAATTCCATCGAGCTTCTGTTCCAGTGCCTGACCACGCAAGGAGAGCTCCTGGCCGGCTGGTCCCGTGGCACTGTCGGCATCGACGACGTCGGGCGTACTACGCTGGACTTCGAGTGGGGCTGGCTGTCGGGTGCGACCGGCGGCGGCAAATCCAGCTATGTCGAACTCACAGCATCAGAACTCCGGTAGCCGGGGTTTTTCTGCGCGCAATGTGAACGTAACCGAACCTTCACGAAATAAATCCGTACTTCCAGGTGTTCCCTTTGGGATAGAGCGCTAAGGCGCGAGTGGTACTAGCCCCCTGGAAGACGATCATGCTGACCTGTTTCGAACCCGCTGAAGCCCAGTCTCCTTCGCAGACACCTTTGCACGCACTGTTCCATCATGCCGCCGAGCGGCCCAACGCCGTTGCCCTGATTGCCGACGGCGACATCTGGTCCTATCACCGCCTGGTCACTGAAGTGGTGCGCCTGAGCGATGGGCTCAAGCGGGCGGGCATTGAGCCGGGTGATCGGGTTGTCATGCTGGTGCGGACCTCGCCGCTGTACGCGGTTTTCCTGTTTGCCGCGATGATGAGCGGGGCGATCATGGTGCCGCTCAAGTGTGAATTCACCGCCCGTGAACTGGATGAGTTTCTGGGGTGGCTGCGGCCGAAATTGTTTATCCATGAGGCGGACCTGCAACCGGTTGTTTCGCAGATAGACAACACGTTACTTGAGCGTACGCGCACTTTTACCAGCACCCATTGGCACGCGCTGTTGGGCGAAGGCAGCCGCCAGCAGGCGAAAGTACCGGCCGACATCGACTCCACGTGCCTGTTGCTGGCGACTTCCGGCACCACCGGCATGCCCAAACTGGTGGCCTATAACCAGCGGGCGATTTCCCACGTTATCGGTGCATTGAGCACGTGGAAGCTGGATGCGGATGCCTGCACCATCGGCAGCACGCCGGTGGCCCATGTCTCCGGTTCGTTTATGTTGTTGGCGACGGTTATCCGTGGCTGTCAGGAGGTCATGCTCAGTCGCTTCGACGCCGACAGACTTCTCGATGCTATTGAGCTAGAAGGCGGCACTACGGTGTTTATCGCGCCGTTTATCTGCCAACCGCTGGTGGACGCCCAGCGCAAACGTGCGCGCGACCTCAGCTCGTTGCGGGTGTGCGGCATCGGTGGCGACGCGTGCCGGCCCGCGGTTGCCGAGACCTTCCAAAGCACTTTCGACGTGCGACTGAGCAATGCCTATGGCTTGACGGAATGCCTGGGCAGCACGGCCTTCGGTTCGGCCTGGGACACCCTGAACCTGGTGCCCGGCCATGCACGCCTGGTGGGTGCCGACGGTATCGAAGTGACCCCAGGCACAGTAGGCGAACTGCAAGTGCGCGGCCCCAACCTCAGCCTCGGTTACTGGACCGGCCCCGGCGACATCATCAGCCATAGCCCCAAAGGCTGGTTCGCATCTGGCGACCTGATGCGCCAGGAGCCCGGCGGCGAATACCGATTTGTCGGACGCTGCAAGGACCAGATCGTCTGCTTCACCGACAAGGTTTCCCCGGTGGAAGTGGAAAACCAACTGATCCTGCACCCGGCGGTCGCAGATGCCGCGGTGGCAGGTGCGCCGGATTGCGAAGCGGGTCAGCGCGTGGTTGTACTGGTCAAGCTGGCACCCGAAGCAGCGGGCACCTCGGCGGAGGACATTCTCGCCTGGCTGCGAACGCGCCTGGCACCGTTCAAGTTGCCTCAGCGAATCGTGCTGAGTGACGTCATCCCGCGTAATGCGTTGGGCAAGGTGGTGCGTAATGAGGTAATACGTATGGCATTGAATGCAGATTTTTCCTAGATTAAAAAATAGGAAAAAATATCGGAAAAATAAATCTGAATATCGGTGTTAAAACCCGGAAAAGCCCAGCTAATATTGGTCGTTGTGAAAAAATATATCGGAAGATAAATCGGAAAAAGGTAACCGTAATGGCGCAGGAATTTATCTCTGGAAACCATTGGCTTGAGCCTATCTGGCCTTCTCCGGGGTTTCCTGCGTCGACAGTGCGTACGGCAGAGTCCCTCGGCTTTCGCGCTGGAAAGCTGACAGGGCTCTTGCCCAGGCAAACGGCCAACCGCATAGGCGGTTTGATGCGGATCACCAGTAGCTATTACAGCAACCTGATCGAGGGCCAGTTTACGGAGCCGGTCACGTTGTCGGCTCGCGTGCCCAGGCGCGACCCCAAGGAGCTGCGAGCTCTCGCCGAAAGTCATATTGGTGTTCAGGAATTGTTGGAGAGAGCCTTGCGACGGCCCCAATCCATGGACGCCCCTTGGGATCTGTTCTTCACGCCAGAACTGGTGTCTGTTATTCATCGCCGCCTTTTCCGCGAGGCGAGTGATGAAGATTTGCGCCTGGGTGACGGGCACCTGCTGGTGCCTGGCCAACTGCGTGACGCCGCGCAGCGAAATGTTCTGGTGGGTGACCATGCTGCGCCAGCCTGGGGAGCTGTAACCCCCATGCTCACTCGGCTTCAGCAGGTCTATGGCAGACAACCTGACCTGACTCCGCGAATCCTTGGCTCGCTGGCTTACCATCATCGCCTTGCTTTCGTGCACCCCTTTGAAGATGGCAATGGCCGGGTTGTACGCATGATGACCCACCTGCAACTGATGCGGCTTGGGCTTGCTTCCCCATTGTGGTCACTGTCCAGAGGGTTGGCGCTTAAGCAGGATGAATACTATGCCCATCTGCGCGCAGCGGATCAGCCTCGCCGAGGCGATCTGGATGGTCGGGGTCAACTCACCCAAGCGGGTTTGTTTGGCTTTGTGGAATTCATGCTGCAGATTTGCATCGATCAAATGGACTATGTCGAGCAAGCCATGGACCTTGTGTCCTTGCGCCACCGGCTGGAGCGGGTCGTTGGGCTTGAGCCGCGATTTATTCAGGCAGGCGTGAAGCAGGAAATGGCCAAAGCGATCCATATCTTGCTGACCCAAGGCGAGATTCTTCGAGCCGACTTCAAGACGTTTTCCAGCCTGCACGACCGAGTCGCCAGTGAGCAACTCAGAAAACTCATTGATTTGGGGGTAGTTGAAGCCTCTTCAGCAAAGTCACGGTCGATTTTTCCGGGACTGCCTGTGTGGTTTGCACAGCTGATATTTCCTGATTTGCACAGACGTTTCTAGCCTTGAACAACGCGCTTGTCGGTTCTGTGCGCTAAGTCCGGGTGCTTCACTGCGCTTTAGCCCTAGAATGCCTCCCTGTGGATAACTCAGCCAGGGAATGCCTTCACCATGAACATAGAACTGCTTATCGCCGGTATCGTCGTGCTGATCATTGTCGTCGGCCTGGTCGGCTGGATGGTCGGCGTTTACAACGGCCTGGTGATGCGGCGCAATGATGTGGATAAAGCTTTCGCCAACATCGACGTGCTGCTCAAGCAACGGGCCGATCAGATCCCCGATCTGATGCGCGTGGTGCAGACCGCCATGAACCATGAGAACGCATTGTTTACCCGCCTCAGCGACGCGCGCACTCAATACCTGAACGCCAGCAGCCTCAACGATAAGGTCGATGCGTCCAACCAACTCAACGCGGCGCTCAAGTCGGTGATTGCGGTGGCGGAGAGTTATCCGGCGCTGATTTCGGGGCCGAACATGGTCGAGTTGCAACAGGCTATCTCGGCCGTGGAGGAGCGCATTGCTGACCGGCGTGAGTTCTTCAATGAGTCGGTGAACCTCTACAACATCGCCATTGCGGTGTTCCCCGACCTGTTTTTTGCGCGGATGCTCAGCTATCAGCGCATTCCGTTGTTGGCCATCAGCGCCGAAGAAACCCGCTACGAAGGCGTGAAGCTTGAGGTGCCGGGGGCATGAAAACCACCCAGGCAGGCGTTGTGGTGAAAAAGCCGAAGTGGAAAACCGCGCTGGCGCTGGTGGTCCTGGCCGGCTTTATCGCGTTGATGGTTTATGCGCCAAACATCCTGATCGCGCTGTTTTTTCCCGTGGGCATTCTGTTCGGTTTGCTGGTCAGCTTTGGCCCCAGTTTCTACAAAACCGAGCAGCGCCTGGCCACCAGTCAGATTCGTTCGCTGGCTATGGGCTTGGTGGAAGTGCGCGGCAAGGTGGTCGCCGACCAGACCATGCTGTCGCCGGTTTACGGCAAGCCGTGTGTGGGTTACGTGCTGATTGTCGAAGAGGGGACCAAAGACAAGGACGGCGATTGGAGTTGGAGTCGGGTGTTGGGTGAGGCGCGCTGTCATGACTTCCGGCTGCAGGATGCCGGCGGTGAGGTCCGCGTGATTGCTGAAGGGATTGACCTGTTTGGCAATAAATCGCCTGTCGAGTATGAGCTGCTGGGCAGTTCCCGCCGCCAGGGTGAAATCCTGTTGGTCCAGGACCTGGACGTGATGCTGATTGGCGACGCCGGTGAGCGAGAAGGCCAAACGGTTATTTCACAGGGTAAACACCCGAAGGCGGTGTTCGGCGTAGCGCTGACTGAGGATGTGGAAAACCGCCGCGTGCTGGCGCCTTTATGGCGCGCCGGTGGTTTTTATGGCGCCGTGATAGCGCTGCTCGGGGTGGGCGTCATGGCCATGACGCCTGCGCATTTTGCTCAACTGCATTTGCCCGGCCCCGAGACTTATCCACAGATGGCCGAACGGGGCCCGTTCTATCAACTGCTCGCTTGGCTGTACCGCGAGGGCGGCTTTCAGATTCCGTTCATGGCCGCGTTTGGTTTCTTTCTGGCCCTTATCGTCGTCATGATGGCCACGCGGCTGGTCCTGCCCAAAGGTATTCGCCTGGCCGTGGGGCGCGTACTGGGGGCATGGATGGGGTTAGGCATGGTGATTGGCGGCGTAGTGACCCTGCTGCTGTTCGTTGCCCATGTGGATACGATGAAGTTGTTTCTGGTGTGGATGCTGATCCTGCTGGGCACCCTGGTGTTCTCGATCTTCGAGCAGAGAAAGCTCGGCGCGGCGTACAACCATTACGCCAAGCGTGTGGGCAAAGCCAGCTTCGGCGACGAAGACGCCTGATCAGGGCGTAAAGATTCCCTGTGGGAGCGGGCTTGCCCTAATGCCAGTCAGTTAAAAGCTAGAACTGACAACCAGCGACCTGTGGCGAGGGAGCTTGCTCCCGCTGGGCCGGGCTGGCGCTCCAGCGCGAAGCGGCCCCTGCTCTTTGCTTTAAAAGCATGGGACTGCTACGCAGTCCAACGGGAGCAAGCTCCCTCGCCACAGTTACCGGCAATGTCTTAACTGACTGGCATTAAGGCTTGCCCGCGAAGACGACGGCCCAGCCAACAGTGATGTTGGCTGACCCACCGCTATCGCGGGCAAGCCCACTCCCACAGGGATCTGCGCTTAGCCAGCTCAGGGCACAAACTCCACTTTCAGCCCGCGGCTCGCACTGCGGCCCTGATCATCACTGACCCGCAACCGGTATTCGCCCGACTTGCCCGGCCGCCAGTTCAACGTGGCTTGCGGTGGGCCTTGGCCAATCAGGGTCTGGTCGGCAAACCAGTACAGCGTGGTCGCGTCACTGGCCGCGTTGGCGTTGAGCGGGATACTTTCCTGCGGCTGGGACAGGCGCAACTGGTAGCTCACCTGGGTCAGCGGCGAGCGAATCTGCGGCGCTTCGCTTTGGTCGCTGATGCGGTTGGGCTGGCAATTTTTCATCACATTAGGCGGCGTGCGCCGGGGCAGGCCGGCGGCGCGGTACAGGCGCTGCACATCGCTTGGCCAGAATTCGAAGACTTCTTCGCGGGTGTATTGCGGGTCAAACGGCGGGCACGCGGCCTTGCCTGTGCGGGTGTCGATCAGTACCGGGCGATGCAGATTAGACACGCGAATCGGCGATACGCCGGGGATGTACCAGGTCTTGCGGGTTTGCGGGCACCAGCGGTTGGGCAACTCGCCAGAGGCCGCACACACGTCGATGCGTACCAGCCCGGCGGGCGGCTTGTCGGGTTTGATCACCACATTAGGCAAGGCCAGCGGCAGGGCGTCGGCGATACGGAAGAACAGCGGCGCGGCGGTTTTGGCGCCGATAAACGTCGGGTTCGGCCGCCCATCAAAGTTGCCCACCCACACCACCAGCACATACGGCCCGACCAGGCCTGCGCTCCAGGCATCATGAAAGCCCCATGAGGTGCCGGTTTTCCAGGCGGTGCGCCAGTGGCGGCCGGGCAGGCCATCCGGGCGTGGGTTGCGGCGCAGCATGTCGCGCACCATAAACGCCGCTTGAGGCGTGAGCAGCTGCGCGCCGGTGGTTTGCGGTTGTTCCTGCAAATAGCGCAAAGGCCGCAAATGCCCGTCACCTGCCAGCATCACATACAGGCGGGCCAGTTCCTCCGGCGTCATCTCGCCGCCGCCCAAGGCCAGGGCCAGGCCGTAGTGACTTTCCCCACGCAAGCCTTTGATCCCGGCGCGTTGCAGCAAGCCATACAACGAGGGCGACTGCACCTGGCTGGCGAGCCATACCGCCGGAATATTGCGACTACGGATCAACGCATCCCGCGCCGTCAGTGGCCCGACAAAACTGCCGTCGAAATTTTCCGGCTGGAAGTAGCCGAAGTTACTGGGTAGATCCTTGAGGATGCTCATGGGGTGGATAACCCCCTGATCCAGCGCCAACCCATACAGAAACGGCTTGAGCGTCGACCCCGGCGAGCGCCGCGACAGCACGCCGTTGACCTGCCCGTGGATGCTTGTGGATAAGTAATCCGCCGAACCTACCAGCGCTTTGACGCTCTGGTCGCGGCTGTCCACAAGGATGGCTGTGGCGTTTTCCACACCGGTACTGCGCCGCTCGGCAATAAAACCGGTGATCAAGCGTTCGAGCAGTTGCTGCAAAGGCAGGTTGAGGGTGGTGTTGAGTTCGTTGCCGGTCTGCGACGCCAGTAACTGCTCGCTCAAGTGCGGCGCCAGAAACGGGATCTGCTGGCGGTTGCGCGCCTCCAGGGGCAAGTCGAGCAAACTGTCGTTACGTGGGTCCTGTGGATAAGTTTCGCGCCAGTCGGCCATCAAGCGCAGCCGCGCATGTTGCAGCGACGGCCCGAAGCGTGCGCGCCGCCCCGGTTGCTGCGGGATCACCGCCAATGCCAGCGCTTCGGACAACGACAACTGCGCCGCCGACTTGCCAAAGTAAATCCGGCTGGCCGCTTCGGCGCCTTCGATATTGCCGCCCATGGGCGCCAGGTTCAGGTAAGCCTCAAGAATATCGTGCTTGCTGTAGCGCGCTTCCAGCCACAGCGCCAGGGCCATCTGCTGCAATTTGCCCGGCACTTGGCGGGTGTTGAGGTCCCACAGCCGCCGCGCCAGCTGCATGCTCAAGGTCGAGCCGCCCTGGCGCTGGCCGCCGCTGTAGGTGGCCATGGCCGCGCGTAGCAACGCCGGGGGGTTGATGCCCGGGTGCCAATAGAAATTGCGGTCTTCCTTGAGCAGCAACGCCTCGACCAGTGACGGCGACATGCGTTCCAGCGGCAGCCACAGGCGATATTGCCCATCCTGCGCCAAGGTCATGCGCAGCAGCGCGCCGTCGTCGGCCAACACCACGCGGGACGAGGTGACGGCCTGTTCGAGTGGGGCGTGGGGCCACCATCGCAGCCCCGCCAGCGTGCCTGTAACGAGCAGCGCCGCTGCAAACAGCGGCGTCAGGCGTTTAAGGCTTGGTAATTTCAAGCTGGCCTACTTTGCCGCGCCCTTGCAGGGTAGTTTCGTACATGCCTTCGGCGTAGGCCGGTGGCGTATTGAATGTCCCTGCGTTGGTGGCGCGCACGCGGTACACGAAAGTGCCTACATCGCGCAGCGCGGTGCCGTACAACACCACCCGATCATCGCGCACATCCACGTAGTCCGGCTGCCAGTTGCTCAGCTCGGTCTCGCCGATCGGTGCCTGCCAGGCATCGCCTTCATCGCCGTCGGCGGTTTCCACGTACTCGGAATCGTCGCCTTCACTTTCACTTTCTTCGTTGCTGGCGGCCGCTTCCGGCTCCGGCGGCAAGTTATACACAGGCTCGACACCGCCTGGCAGCAAGTCGACCACGGCCACTTGCTGCACTTGGTCACGGTCGGTGGCGCGCAGGCGCAGGCGCACCAGGAACTCGTCGCCCACCGCGACTTTGCTCACCGGCTCGCCTTTGAGGTCGAGGTATTCGTGGATGATTTCCAGGCCATTGTTGATTGGCTTGAGCTTGGCACCCTTGTCGAAACCGGCTTCGCTGAGCATGTAGAAAGCGGCCGGGCCGTCGGTTTTTTCCATCACCAGCTTCTGCGTTTTACCCGGCACGGCGGCGCGCGGTGGCTGGCCGGCCATCTCCAGCAGTTGCTGTTGCTTGTCGCCGAGCCAGGCGGTGGCCTTGAGGGTCATGTCGCTCTGGGCGCGTTGGCCATAATTGTCCAGGGCGCGAAGCAACAGGGCGGCCGACAGCGAGTTGTAACGCTGTTCGTTCAGGCGCTTGCCGAGTTTATCCAGCAGCGCCGTCGGTACATCGTCAAGCAACTCGGGGAAGTGACGGGCCAGCAGGTGCAAGTGCTCGGCGTCGTGTACCAGCGGGTCGTAATACAGGCCATCGCTCTCCCACTTATCCACCAGCGAACGCCACGGGATTTTGCGGAACAGAGTATCGGCCTGACGATCCTGCTTGAGCAGCTTGTAACTGGCCGCCAGGTAAGCGGCGCCCAGGTCGTTTTGCCAGGTGTCTTTGAAGTAGCTCTCGTAGCGCTCGCGGATGTCGCTCAAGGCGCCGCTCACCAGAATTCCCTGACGGCTCAAGAGGTAACTGGCGTAGGCACGGTTGCGCAATTCCGACAGACCTTCGCTCGGGCCATTGGCCAGGTCGGTCAGGTAGGCGTTGGAGCGCGCCAGCAGGTCTTCCGGCACCGGCAGCCCGCGTTCCTTGGCTTCGATCAGGAAGTCGGTGGCGTACAGGCTGGCATACGGCGCCACATCTGGGTTGGCGGCCCACAAACCAAAGCCACCGGCCGAGTTCTGGCGCTGGCGCAGCATGCGCACCGCGCCGCTGAAGGCTTGTTCGGCTTCTGGCGCCGTACCGCCCCAGATCAACGCCGGCATGGCCTTGGACACCAATTGCTCGGTGCAGGCGTAGCCGTAGTCATCCAGGTAATGCTTGAGGCCGTTGGCCCATACCAGCGGCGAGGCGGCCACACCCAGTTGCACATCGCGCAATTGGCTGAACAGTTCGCGGGTAGGTTTCAGCTCTTTGCTGGCGCTGTCGAAACGGCCCGGGCTCAAGGCCACGCGATGCTCGCTCAGTGGGCGGATCGAAGTGGTTTCTGCCACCTGGATACGCTTGCCGTCCGGCAATACCGCGACAAAACGCAGGTCTGCCGAGCCGAGGGTTTCACCCACCTTGATTTTGAACTCGGCAGTGCCTTCCTTGCGCGGTTGCAGCGACAGTGTGCTGCCTTTGTCGCCCTGCACGTTTAGGCCGTCGCTGGTCTGCACTTCAAACTTCACGTCCGCTGCCGCGTCAAGGTTACTGAACACCCCGGCGCTCACATTGAACACATCCCCCGGCGCCACAAAGGCCGGCACGTTCGGCGTGATCACAATCGGCCCGCGCACTTCGGTATTGGCCTCGCTGACACCCACGCTGTCACTGTCCACCGCCACTGCAAACAGGTGCAGCTTGCCGTTGAAGCTGTCCGGCACCTGGTAATGCAGCACGGTTTCACCGGCGGGCAAGTCAACCAGCCCGGACCACCAAGCCACGGGCGGCTGGTGTTTACGCTTGAACGGGTTGAGGTGGTTAGCCAGCGCGCCTTCGGTGTCACCACCGGGCGCTGCCCCACTGAGCAGGCGGCTGAATTCCGGCAGGATCAGGTCAAGAATCTGACTGGTGCCGACCTCCAATGCGCGTTTCTGGAAGAAGAAGCCCAACGGGTCGGGTGTCTGGTAACGCGCCACTTGCAGGATGCCTTCGTCCACCGCGTAAACCACCGCGCGGCCTGGGCGGTCGGCGGTGACCTTGATATCCAGGGTCTGCCCCGGCTCGATCTTCTGCGGGCCTTCAACCTTGAGCGCCATGCGCCGCGCATCCAGGTTGATGCTGAACGGCACTACACCGTAGGACAGCGGGCTCATATAGACCTCAGGCGAACCCATGTCGCGTACAAACTGCACGTTGACGTAGGCATTGCCCTCAAGCCCGGCAGGCACGCGGATATGTTGCACGCTGTTGGTGCTATCGGCCTTGAACCACTGTTGGGTGTAAACCTTGTCACGCTCGATGGTGATCAAACCGGCACCGGTGTACGGCGCGCGTATGCTGATCGCAATTTCATCACCGGTGGCATAGCTGCGTTTATCCAGGCGCAGTTGCAGCTCGGCGTTGCGCTCCAGCGAGCGTGAGGTGTTGCCGCGCCCGGCCACGCTGTAGTCGATCTGGTTGAGCGGGCGGCCATTGGCGTCTTTGACTTGCAGGGTGAAATCACCCGGCGTGCCGGTGTTCAGGGTCTGCTTGGCGCCGTCCTTGGTCATCGTCAGCGGTGCGGCCGGCTGGCTGATGTTCTTGATGCGCGACTCGTATTTGTAGGTGCCGTTGGACTGTTTCACCAGCACCGACACGTAACGGTGTTCGACCACTTCACTGGTCAGGCCATCCACTGCCATCGGCGTGAGGTCCGGCGCGACGGCCAGCCATTGCACCTGGCGCGGGGCGTCCTTGGCGACGTACGACAGCGAATCCTGACTTTTCACACCGACCAGATAAGGCGCGGACGACACCAGCAGCGCACTTTGCGCCGCCACGTTGCGGCCACCTTCGGCCTCGAACACCTGGGTCATCACCTGCAGGCGATAGGTGCTGCTGGCGAAGCGTTGCAGGTTGAGGTCGAGTACGGCCTGGCCGTTGTCGTCGACGGTGGTTTCAGCCAGGTCTTCGGTGCTGGCTTCTTCCAGGGCGTCGTTGAGGCGGAAGCGGTAATCGGGGTAACGGTCAAAGGCCGCGAGCGTCGGGCTCAGGGACATCTTTGCCGTGACGCGTCGGCCGGCTGCCGGGGCGCCGAACAGGTGCATGGCGGTGACCTTGGCCACCACTTGGTCCGGCGGGATCCAGCCCAATACCGGCGTGTCGTGCAGGCTCAGGCTGACCTTCATGCGGTCCGGCTCGAAGTCGCGAACCTTGAAGCTGACACTGCCCAGGTCGGTGCGGGTGTTTTTCTGGCCAATCAGCTGCAAGGTCGCGGTGTAATCCCCGGCGGGTGCGACTTCACTGCTGGGAAAATCAAAGGTTTCAAAGCCGCTGGTGGACAGCTTCAGCGGCTGGCGAATCACTTCCAGGCCACGCGGGTCGGTGATTTGCAGTTCAACCGGCAGGCCTTGCAAGGCACCTTTCCAGTCGCCGCTGCGCACGATCATGCCCAGGTGCGCGGTCTCGCCCGGGCGGTACAGGCCACGGTCGGTGAACATATACGCGCTGAGGCGATTAATCGCGCCGTCTTCTTCCAAACCACCTACATCGAAGCGTGAAAAGTCCAACTGCTGGGACTGACGGGCAATCGGCAGGAACGACTGGTCGTTGCCGCGCGTGACCACATACATCAGCGGCGTTTTCTCACGGCGCAGTTCATCCAGTTTGGCGAAATGCGCGTGGCCTTCGGCATCGGTGCGGCCGCTGGCGACCGGCAGACCGTTGCGGCCCATGATGTCGACTTGTGCATCGGCGACCGGCGAGCCGTTGCCGATGGACTGCACATACACATCATGGCTGCCGTCGCTGGAGCGCTTGGCAATGATGCCCAGGTCGGTGACCACGATAAAACGCAGGTCGCTGGTACTGTTGCGCTCGTACTCGAACGTGCGCTCGGCGGGGTCATCCTGCGGGCTCAGCTTGAGCACGAAAATACCGCGACGGCCGCCATTGGAGGTGAGGTAGTGGCTCAGATCCACGTTGTCGTAGACGGTTTTCGCCGGGTCATTGGACGACAACGCAATATCCAGCGACTGACGCTCAACCATGCGGTCGAAGTATTCATTGCCGAAATTCGGCCGCGCGAAGCTGCCGCTGCTTTGGTCGACCAAATGCTGCAACTGGTTGGGCAGCAGGCGGGCGATTTCCACATGGGCACCGGGCACGCCACGGGCCATGAAGCCCAGGCGTTTTTCACCGTTTAGGCTCAGCAGCGCGCCGTCCGACAGGAACTGCAAGGTGCGTGGGTATGCCGGCATGCTGATCAGCGAGGCGGTAGGGTTTTTCGCCAGATAACCGCCAATGGCTTCCAGGTTGGCGGGCACGCGCACATACAGCGCGCGGCCGGCTGGGGCCTTGAACTTGAAGGCGTGCAGGGTGTTCAGTGGTTCGACGCTGGGCACGTGGGTCAGGCTGACCTTGGTGCTGCGCGCCAGCATTGCGTCGTCGATATCGTTGCTGGTGTAAGGGCGCGTGTCGTCTTCGGCCTTGGCCGGCAGCAGCCAGGCCTGGACCTTGCCGGCGATGGTGTCATCGGCCACGGCGCTGGAGCTGCTGAACATCAATACCGGCTCCGGTTCGCCGCGCTCGTTGTCGACAAAGCTGACTTCGGCAGCGGTAAACGTCAGGCGATAACGGCCGGGCACGGTGACTTCCGCCACCAGTGGCGCGGTGCTGGCATTGCCGCCGTCACGGGCCTTGATGCCTTCATCGAGCTTGGCGCTGACCGGCGCGCTTTCCAGTGGCGTGGCCAGGGCGGCGGAGCGCACGTAAGCATTGAGCTTGAGGTCGTCAAAGGTGACTTCCGGGCGGTTGGGCATTTGGGCGTCGCGGTAAGCCAGGCCTTTGCCAAGGGTCACCGAGACGCGCTTGCGCAGGTTGTCTTCATCCACCGGGTGGGAAAAGTGGAAGGTCGCCACCAGCTGTTTCAGTGTCGGGTTGGACGGGTCCTGGTACAGCTCGTTTTGCGCCAGGGTGGCGCGGAACGGTTGGGTCGAGAACTGGCTGCTGTATTGGCTCAGCAGCACGCCGTCAGCCAGCAGCTGTTTCTTGGCCAGGTCGAGCGTGTAATGGGCGTCCACAGGCCAGTCTTTTTCCGGCACGAACAATAAGGTGCGGTCGTCGGACCAGCGCCAGGTGCCTGCCACGCCAGGCTTGAGGTTGATGCCTTCGGTAACCGGCTTGCCAATGGCAGCAAGCGGGGCCACAGACTCGGCAAAACGCACCTGCAAGTTATCCACAACCGGAGGCTGCTGGGTGTAATCGGTCAGGTTCGGCTTATGCAGCGAATAACCCACGGTGTGGGGCTGCGGCAAATTCGAATACCAGTGCCAGCCATAGAAACCAGCAGCGGCCAGCAACACCAGGCCCAAGACCCCGGCACCCGCCCGGCGGGGATGGGCGCGGGCTTTACTGCCCAGGTTCCCCACGCCACGACCCGTGGCTCGCAGCCAGGCTGGCGGCTGCCATTGGCCAAAGACGGCACTCACCACAGTCAGTAAAGCGCCGATAATCCGGCGGCTGATCGCTTTCAACGAATCGAACATGGTGAGCATCCCTGGCAAAGTGCGGCCTATCTTACACGCGTCTTTGATACAAAAGATGACGTGAAGTGGTCAGCGTGCTCAGGCGTGTTGCACAAAGGTGAGGCGTACCGCAAAACCGATCGAAAGGTTGGCTGTGAAGCAAGGTTTCGGCTTTAGCGGTGCCTCCCAATACACCACAAAACCCCGTGGGAGCTGGCTTGCCTGCGATGGCGGTGGCACACCCAAAAGTGATGCCGGCTGACATTCCGCTATCGCGAGCAAGCCCGCTCATTACATTTTCATGAGTTGCTCATGCATTCCAGTGAGCGGTCCACCATCACTTTGGCCATTTCCATCAGATAACCGGCTGCCTTGGGCGACTCATCCAATGCTTCAGCGCAACGGAGCAGTTCTGAGGCATAAGCGAGGGCATCCTCAAGACTGAGTTCAGGATGGGTAATAAAAAAAGAATGGGGTGCGTTGGGTTTCACTTTGGTCATTGCAATAACTCCAATAAACCAATGTACATTCGAGCTGCTAAACCCGGTCACTGAATTGACAGTGACCAACGCAGACTAGCCATCGAAAAGGCAGCGCACAAGCGGTTGGGATTCTCTCGGAAATGTCCTGCGAAAGAAAGGGACGCAGGAGGTAGGAACGGTGGTTTAAGACTTTGCTGAGCGCTCGAAAGCACTGCAAACCTAGTGTGGGCGCTGGCTAGCCTGCGATGGCCATAGTTATCTACACAACTTTTCAAGGCAGCCACTCCCTCTTGTGGCGAGCAGGCTTGCCCTGCGTTGGGCTGCGAAGCAGCCCCAAAACCAGACGCTGAGTTCTTTCAGGCAAATTGCAGTGCCTTTACTGGGGCCGCTTCGCAGCCCAACGCAGGGCAAGCCTGCTCGCCACAACAGCCTAACCGGTTGTGTAGATAACTATGGCCATCGCAGGCAAGCCAGCTCCCACAATTGATCTGTGTTGGGCTTAAGAGAGAGCGTGTTCCTCAGGTCCACCAGTAGCGCACAAGGTGGAAGAAAATCGGCGCGGCGAAGCACACCGAATCCAGGCGGTCCAACATCCCGCCGTGGCCTTCGATCATGTGTCCCCAATCCTTAACGCCTCGGTCGCGCTTGATCGCCGACATCACGATGCCGCCGGCGAAGCCCAGCAGGTTGATCAGCAGCGCGATCAGGAATGACTGCCATGGGTTAAACGGCGTGGTCCACCACAGCGCCGCGCCGATCAGGGACGACAGCAGAATCCCGCCGACAAAGCCTTCCACGGTTTTGGATGGCGACAAATTGGGCGCGATCTTGTGTTTGCCGAACAGCTTGCCGCACACGTACTGCAGCACGTCCGACAGTTGCACCACGATCACCAGGTAAGCGATCAGCAACAGGTTGCGGCCTTCGTAGCCGGGAATATCGAGTGTGAGCAGGGCGGGCACGAACGACACGCAGAACACCGCAATCATCAGGCCCCATTGCACCTTCGACGCGCGCTCCAGAAAGTGCGTGCTGTCGCCACCCAGTGAGGCGAGGATCGGCAGCAGCAGGAACACGTACACGGGGATAAAGATCGAAAACAACCCGTACCAGTCCGCATAAATCAGTAGGTATTGCAGCGGTAGCGCCAGGTAGAACGCGGCTACAAGGGCCGGGTAATCGCTGCGCCGTGTCGGGGTGAGGGTAAGAAATTCGCGCAGGGCGTAGAACGACACCGCATAGAACAGCAGGATCACCGCGCCAGTGCCGAGCCAGAAGGCAATGCCGATCACCACCACCATTACCCACCACGCATTGATGCGGGCGTTAAGGTTGTCGACCACCGCATTCGGTGTGCCACGGGTGCGCAGTTTGAGGATCAGGCCGATCAGCGAGGCCAGCACCAGGATCGCGCCGATTCCGCCGAACAGCATCAGGGTTTGGCTATCCATGTCAGACATGCTCCGGGGCGAGGGCGAGCAGGGCATCGCGGGTGCGGGCGAGGAAGGCGGTTTTGTCTTCACCGTCTTCCAATTGCAGCGGCGCGCCGAAGCTGGTGGTGCACAGCAAAGGCAGCGGCAGTACGCGGCCCTTGGGCATGACCCGGTTGAGGTTGGCGATCCACACCGGAATCAATTCGGCCTGTGGGTAACTTTTTGCCAGGTGATACAGGCCACTTTTGAACGGCAGCAAACCGTCTTCCAGGTTGCGCGTGCCTTCGGGAAAGATGATCAAGGAATCGCCGCCTTGCAGCGCGGCCAGCATCGGCTGCAAAGGGTTATCCACAGGGTCTTTGCGCTCGCGGTCGATCAGCACGCCGTTGAACACGCGGTTGATAATGTAGCGGCGCAGTGCGCTTTGGTTCCAGTAATCACTGCCGGCCACCGGGCGCGTGAATTTGCGCAGGTTCTGCGGCAACGACGCCCATAGCAAGACGAAATCACCGTGGCTGCTGTGGTTGGCGAAGTAGATGCGCTGCACCGGCACCGGCGCGCAGCCCAGCCAAAGGCTACGAGCGCCGGTAACGGTGCGGGCCATCGAGGTAATCAGGGTGGCGACCACGGGTTCGAACATGGGGATTCCTTATCCGGCGAAGGGTAGCCAAGGGCTGGCGAGGATCACGGCCAGGGTCAGCAGCGCTTGCGCGCCCAGCAACCAGGCTTGTTTGCGCAGCAGTTTAAGCGCGCCGCGACGGCGTTCGGTCCAGGGTCGGCCGGCGCGTTTGGGCGATTGCAGGCCGAGGGTCTGCAAGGCTTGGTCGAGATCGGCCGTGCGCTCGGTGTCGCGGGCCAGCAGGGCGAACAGGTCGGCGTCGAAGGCCACGCGCAAGGCCCAGTACTTTTGCAGCAAGCCAAGAATAATCATCCACAGGCTGAGCAACAGGCAAAGTGTCGAAACGCTGGCCAATAGCAATTGAGCAAGGCCGAATAACACGCCGGCCACAGTCAGGCCTGTGGATAACTGATCCAGCGAACGGCCACGGCGCAGCAGACTGGCAACCACCTGAAGTTCCATATCAGCGGGCATGGGGCAAACCCTCCAACGCTTTACGGTGAGCAGGATGCAGGACCACTTCGGCCCGTGCTGTACGAATAATAGCCAGTGCCTCGTCGACCGTGGCAGCGCGCCCGCTGTGCAGCAGCCACGCGGCGACTGCGGTGGCGCTGCGCGAGTAGCCAAGGGCGCAGCACACCAGCAACGGGCCGCTTGAACGCAGGCGTTCAATGGCCTCAGCGGCGTGCAGGCATTGGGCGGGCGTTGGCGCGATCAGGTCGAGCACGGGCACGCATTCATAGGCGCGGCCCTGTGGATTAATCGGCAATTCGGCGCACAGATCGACGATGGCCGTGAAGGCGCCTTGCTCGCCGGTGGTAGGCATTCGACCAAGCCAGACGTTATCCACAATCTGGTCGGGTTGTGGATGTTTACGTGTCCACAGCCTGGAATTTATCCACGCAGCCGCCAAGTAAGGTGCAAACAGCCAGCGCGCGGCAGGGGTGAGCCGGCCGTCTTGGCGCTTCTGGAAGCCCGATGCGCCGAGTACAAAGTAGTTCGCCTTGATCAAACCCAAGGAAACCGCTGGCCAAAGCAGCCACAACCACCCGCCGCCCAGCACCAAGGCCAGAATCACCAGCAACACTGCGCCAAGACCATAGCGTATGCCCAGCCGCCATCGTTTTGGGTCCCGCGTCAGGCGTGCATTCAACAGCGGGCTTGAATGTTCCACCGGCCACAGCCACACACACAACCAACCGGCCAGGGCGCCTGTGGGTAAGTCGATAAAGTGATGTTGATACGTGGTCAGCACCGAAATACCGATCAACGCAAACCAGCCATGCACCAGCCAACGCCAGAACCCTTGGGTGTGGCGCTGGTACATGACCCACAAAATCACCAGCAGCGCGATATGCAGCGACGGCGCCTGGTTGAACGGTTTGTCGAAGCCTGCGAGCACCGCAAACAGCCAGCCGAATACGCCATCCAGCTCCGGCCGTTCAAAGGTGAAACGCAGCGGCCAGATCAAAAAGCAGCTCACGGCAATGACTTGCGCACTGAGCAGGCGCAACGCGTGTTGTTTGAGCTCATGACGAGTATTGGGCAGTAGCAGTGAAAACCCGTACAGCAGGTCTATGGACCAGTAGGGCACGATGGTCCAGGCCCAGAACGGCATATGGGTTTCCCAGCCGAAGACCAGCGTGCCCACGTCGCTGCGCTGGCTGGTGACCCAGGTGGCGAAGCCATAGGTGCTGAAAAACAGCGGCGCCAACAACAGCAGCCACAGGACGGCGGGTTTCAATAAGCCGGGTTCGCGCATGCTCAGATCTTCTGCGCCAGGGACACGGTGAAAATGCCCCATTCATCCACACGCTGGGTGATTTTGCGAAAGCCCGCCGCCTCGACCAATTGATCCATCTCTGCCTGGCTGCGACGGCGCATTACCCAGGCCTGGCCCTGGCGATGGCTGGTCAACGCGCGGGCGATCAGTTCCAGTTGCGGGTGCCACGGCTGGCCGGTGTAGACCAGATACCCGCCGGGCTCCACCGCTTCGGCAAGACCTGCCAGCGAACCACCGACCATGCCGTTATCGGCAAACAGCTCATACAAGCCGGACACCACCGCCAGGGTCGGTTTGGGCGCCAGTGACGCCAAGTCTGCTCTATCAAATGCATCGCCTTTGACGAATTGCGCGATATCCCCCAGGCCTTTTTCGCGAATCAGTGCACCGCCGTCACGTACGTTGATGTCGCTGTAGTCGCGCAGCAGGATCGATTCCGGCAACGGCGAAACGCCCTGCAAGGCTTCGAGAATGTAGCGCCCGTGGCCGGCGGCGATATCGACAATGCGCACCTCGCGATCATCGGCACGCAACTTGGCCATGGCCAGCCGTAGCAGTTCCTCGACGTTCAACTTGCGCTGGCGAATGCCGCGCCAGCCGATGGAGTTGAGGTAGTTGGTGTCGATCATCCGCCCCAGGCCGCCCTTGCCGGTGGGCTTATTGCGGTACACGTAGTCCAGGGTGCTGCCGGAGTCGAAGCCGGTGTCGAAACCCAGTTTCACCCCGTCCGACAGGTTCTTGCCCAGGCCCATGCTGGCGCGGGTGATGCGCCAGTAGAGGTCGCGCAGGGAGTTACGCGGCAGCGGCGCGGCGAGGGCTTCGGACTCGGCGCAGGTGGCGCCGAGTTTGTCGGCATCCAGCAGGGCGGCGCGGTCCAGCGGGTGCTGGAAGTTCTGCAGGATAAAGCGCCGAGCGCTGCTTACGGCCACGGCGCGGTCGCGCTCGCCAAGGGTGTCGTGGAAAAAGCCGGGCAAGATGTGCAGCTCTTTTTTCAGGCTGCCCAGGCGGTCGAAAAATTGCTGCTGGGGTTTGCGGTGCACCACAAAGTCGGAGCCGGAGATGAGCAATTGCGTCGGTACCTGGATCGCCTGGGCATCGGCGACCACCCGGTCGGCGGCTTCGTACAGACCAAGCAGCACATTCACCGAAATCGCCTTGGTGATCAGCGGGTCGCTGTCGTAGGACGCGACGCGCTCCGGGTCATGGCTGAGGAACTTGGCCTTGACGTAACTGTTGACGAAAAAGTTGCCGCGAAATTTGCGCATCAACGCCAGCCCGGGCCGGGCGAAGGGCACGTACAGCTTGACCTTGAACGCCGGGGAAGCGAGCACCAGTGCGCGGATTTTTGGCGCGTAGTCGTGTACCCAAGTGGCCGCAATCACCGCGCCGACGCTTTGGGCGATAACGGCGAAATTTTGTTCTTCTATGCCGTAGGTGAGGCCGATGTGTTCGCAGAAGGTCTGCACGTCGCGGGCGCTGGTGGCAAAGCTTGGGCTGTCACCGCGCGCGCCCGGCGATTGGCCGTGGCCACGGGCGTCCCAGGCGAAGAAGTCGAACTGCGGCAGGTCGAGTTCATCGACCAAGTGGGCAATGCGCCCCGAATGCTCGTGACCGCGATGGAACAGCAGGATCGCCTTGCGCGGCGCGTCGCCCACAGGCGCAGCGGCCGGCCAGTGCCGATAAAAAAGCTCGACGCCATCATGGGTACCGAAGGTGTGCTCTTGCTGTTCGCGCATCGCAAAAATCCTTATGCAATCGGAGAGGTTTCTTGTTGTTCTTTGAGGCCCTGACGCACGCGGTTGACCAAGGTGTAGGCGAGCAGGGCAGCCACCAGCCACATCACCGCATTGACCCAGCCGGCGCCGAGCCAGCCCAGCGCCACGCCAGTGGCGAGTACACCGAGCACGAACGCACGATCACTTTTGCCCATCGGCCCGTCATAGCGCCGTGAGGCACCCACCATCGGCCCCAATACACCGGCGTATTCGCTGAACACGGCGAGCAATGCCACCAGCAGCACCGGGGCCAGGCTCGCACCGGGAATCAGCGCAAAGGGCAGGATCAAGGCGCTGTCGGCGATCACGTCACACAGTTCGTTAAGGTAGGCACCCAGGCGCGATTGCTGGCCGAATTCGCGCGCGAGCATGCCGTCGATGGCATTGAGGGCCATGCGCAGGATCATCCACAGCGGGATCAGCGCAAACAGCCAGAGGTGTTGGGCAAAGCTGGCGATCAACAAGCCGACCAGCAAGGAAACGACGCCGGCCAGCACGGTGATCTGGTTGGCGGTGGTGCCGTTGTCGTAGAGACGCTGCACTAGAGGGCGCAGCAGGTTCTGAAAACGCGGTTTTAGCTGGTAGATCGAAATCATGACGCTTCCTTGTCCATGGACCCGCGAAAAACTGTTTGGAGTGTGCCGATTAATCTGTGCCTGCACCAGTGATGGCTCGTGTTTCTGGGGGTTTAATCACTTTCCAGAGAGCACCACAGAATAAATGTGGGAGCTGGCTTGCCTGCGTTGGGCTGCGAAGCGGCCCCAAACCCAGACACTGAGTACTTTCAGGAAAATTGCAGTGCCTTCACTGGGGCTGCTTCGCAGCCCAACGCAGGCGGTGCGACGATTCGACAAGCCTGCTCGCCACAGGAGAAAGTGGCGGCCTTCAAAAGTTGTGTAGATATCTATGCTGCGATGGCGGTGTATCAGGCCAACCATCAATAACTGGCAGACCGCTATCGCGGGCAAGCCCGCTCCCACGGGGGATTTGCGCTGTTTTCGGACAAAAATTTCACGCTGCGTGTTATATCGTAACCAATTGTATGTAAGCGGACGTTAAGTGGATGCAAGTGGATCTGGAAGCTGACGGCGCTTCGGTTGAAGGCCTTCCGCGTTTTCAACAAGGGTTGTTCCATGCCCGCCGATTGCGCCAAGCGGGTATCAGCCTGACGGCCCTGGCCGTGGCCGGTTGGGTGCTGGCGCTGTTTGTCGCGCTGTTTGCGCCGCTGTCGATCTGGCCGGTGGTGCTGATCAACTGCGCGTCGGCCTTGCTGGTGCTGGTGGCCGGGTTGCAATCGGCGTGGTGGGTAGCGGATTGGCGCGCCCAGGCGCTGGAAACGCCCACGGCGGAGTTGATCGAAGCCTCCGGCGAGGAAGTTGGCGCGTTCGCACGGGCGATCAATCGGTTTGGCAGCGGCGTGCTGGCACAGGTTGGCGCGCCGGTGCTGTGGCTGTGCGGCTGGTCGTTGCTGGCGCTGATCAGCATCATTGAGTTCTGGAACCTGGCCTTGCCCGCTGACGCGGTGGGGCAATCGGCGAGCATCGGCGCGGCGCTGGCCCTGGCGTTGGCCTTTGGCTTGCTGGTGTTCGAGCGCCGCTTGGCCCAGGAAACCGCCGCGCAATGGCCGGAAGCGTCCCAGCTGGCGCAGTTGAGCCGCGTGGCGATTATCAGCCTGGTGGTCAGTGCGATCTGCCTGCTGTTTGCCGGCCCCGAATCCGTCTGGCCGCTGCGCCTGGCGGTGTTGATGGGGCTGTTTCCCGCGCTGGTGGCGCTGGAGTTTCTGCTACGAGGCGTGCTGTCACTGTTCAGCCCGCGCCAGCCGCGCCTCGAACCGCGCTTGATGGCGCAAAGTTTTATCGCGGGCCTGCTGCGTTGGCCACCACAACCCTTGCTGGCGTTGCAGCACGAGTTGCATAACCGCTTCGGCATCGACCTGCGCCAGATTTGGGCGTTTACCTACATGCGCCGGGCGTTTCTGCCGGTGCTGCTGGTGGTGCTGGCGGTAGGCTGGGCGTTGACCGGCGTGCACGAAGTGCCCCTGCAAGGCCGTGGGATTTATGAGCGGTTCGGCAAACCCGTGGAAGTCTTCGAGCCTGGCTTGCATGCCGGGTTGCCTTGGCCATTGGGTCGCGTGCTGAGCGTGGAAAACGGTGTGGTGCATGAACTGGCCACCAGCGTCAGCGAGGCCGCCGTACCGCAGGTGGCCTCGGCGGAAGGCCCGGCGCCGCTAATCGCCAACCGCTTGTGGGACGCCAGCCATGTGAATGACAAGTCCCAAGTGATCGCCAGCAGCAGCGGCGACAAGCAGAGCTTCCAGATCGTTAATATGGATGTGCGTTTCGTCTACCGCATCGGCCTGACGGACAAGGCCGCGCTGGCCGCCACCTATAACAGTGCGGATGTGCCGACGCTGATTCGCAGCACCGCCAGCCGCATCCTTGTGCATGATTTTGCCTCGCGCACCCTCGATGAATTGCTCGGTGAGCAACGCACCAGCCTCGCCGATGAAGTGGGCCGCGCCGTGCAGGCGGACCTGCAAAAGCTCGACAGCGGCGTGGAGATTTTGGCCACGGTAGTCGAAGCGATCCACCCACCGGCAGGCGCGGCCAATGCCTATCACGGTGTGCAGGCGGCACAAATTGGCGCTCAGGCGCTGATCTCCCGCGAGCGCGGAGCCGCCAGCGAGCAAACCAACCAGGCGTTGCTGCAAGCCAGCACTGCCCGCGACCAGGCGGTGGCCACCGCCCGTGAAGTCAACGCGGGTGCCCAGGCGGCCGACCTGCGTTTTACCGCCGAACAAAAAGCCTACGCCACGGCGGGTCGTGCCTTTGTGCTGGAACAGTACCTGGGCCAACTCAGCCAAGGCCTGGCCAACGCCAAGCTGCTTATTCTGGATCACCGCCTGGGCGCCGACGGCGCGCCGACGATCGATCTGCGTTCTTTTACTTTGCCGGCCGACCCGATGGCGCCGCGTAAAGCCGTTCAATAAGGAGTCTGTCTGTTGAGCGCTCATTCTCACGATCACGGTCATCACCCTCATCATGGCCACCACCATCACCACCATGGTGACGAGCAGGCCGCTGGCCCATTCCCTTGGCGGCGAATGGCTTGGGCTGTGTTGCTGGTGCTGTTTGCCGTCGCAGCAGCGAGCCTGGTGCAGGTGCGTTCCGGTGAAGCCACGGTGATTACCCGCTTTGGCAACCCTGCGCGGGTACTGCTGGAACCGGGCCTGGGCTGGCGCTGGCCGGCGCCGTTCGAAGCGGCGATCCCGGTGGACCTGCGCCTGCGCACCACCTCCAGCGGTTTGCAGGATGTGGGCACCCGCGATGGCCTGCGCATCATCGTCCAGGCCTACGTGGCGTGGCAGGTGCAGGGCGATGCCGACAATGTGCAACGCTTTATGCGAGCGGTGCAGAACCAGCCGGATGAAGCGGCGCGGCAGATTCGCACCTTCGTCGGCTCGGCGCTGGAAACCACCGCTGCCAGTTTTGACCTGTCCAGCCTGATCAACACCGACGCCAGCCAGGTGCGCATTGCTGATTTTGAAGCACAACTGCGCCAGCAGATTGATCAACAGTTGCTCACCACCTATGGCGTGCGCGTGGCGCAAGTGGGTGTGGAGCGCCTGACGTTACCTTCCGTCACTCTGACCGCCACCGTCGACCGCATGCGCGCCGAGCGCGAAACCATCGCCACTGAACGCACCGCCGTGGGCAAGCGTGAAGCGGCGCAGATTCGCTCCGCTGCCGAGCGTGATGCGCGCATCGTGCAGGCCGACGCCACGGTGAAAGCCGCCGATATCGAAGCCCAGTCGCGGGTTGAGGCGGCGCAGATTTACGGGCGTGCCTACGCCGGCAACCCGCAGTTGTACAACCTGCTGCGTTCGCTCGATACCTTGGGCACCGTCGTCACTCCAGGCACCAAGATCATCCTGCGCACCGATGCTGCGCCGTTCCGTGCGTTGGTAGACGGGCCTAAGGACGTTCAGCCATGAGCGAGCGTGACGGCCCGGATAGCCCGTGGATCCAGGCCGGGCGCCTGACCTTCCTGGCGCTGTACGCGGTGACGGTATTGGCGGCGTTGGCCTGGGCGTTTTCGAATGTGCGCCAGATCGACCCGCAAAACCGCGCCGTGGTCTTGCACTTTGGCGCGCTCGACCGGATCCAGAACGCCGGGCTGTTGCTGGCGTGGCCGCAGCCCTTCGAGCAAGTGGTGCTGTTGCCCGCGGCGGACCGTGTGATCGAGCGGCGCGTGGAGAACTTGTTGCGCTCCGAGGCGGCGAACCAAGCCGACCGCGTGGCCAGTTTTGCCACGCCGTTGAGCGATGCGCTGGCCGGTTCCGGCTATTTGCTGACGGGCGATGCCGGTGTGGTGCAGCTGGATGTGCGGGTGTTCTATAAGGTCACCGAGCCTTACGCCTTTGTGTTGCAGGGCGAGCATGTGCTGCCCGCCCTGGATCGGCTGGTGACGCGCAGCGCGGTGGCCCTGACCGCCGCGCGCGACCTGGACACGATTCTGGTGGCGCGCCCTGAACTGATCGGCACCGACAACGGCGCCGCCGAACGCCGTGAACGGCTGCGCGGTGATCTGGTGCAAGGCATCAATAAACGCCTGGCGCAGCTGGCTTCGACGGGGTTGGGCTTGGGCATCGAAGTCACCCGCGTCGACGTGCAATCAAGCCTTCCGGGCCCGGCCGTCAATGCATTCAACGCCGTGCTGACGGCCAGCCAGCAGGCTGACAAAGCCGTGGCCAATGCGCGCACCGACGCGGAAAAACTCACCCAGACCGCTAACCAGGAAGCCGATCGGCTGGTGCAGGTTGCCCACGCCCAGGCC
This sequence comes from Pseudomonas sp. ChxA, assembly GCF_030263855.1. NCBI lineage: Bacteria > Pseudomonadati > Pseudomonadota > Gammaproteobacteria > Pseudomonadales > Pseudomonadaceae > Pseudomonas > Pseudomonas sp. ChxA. The sequence goes on along the minus strand of NZ_JARPMK010000002.1, from coordinate 1,534,001 downwards.
AGCGAACGCTTGGCCAACGCCCAGGCGCAAACCGCGACTGTCGCCAGCCTGGCGCAGGTTAACGACCCGGGCTTGTTGCTGCGTCTTTATCGCGAGCGCTTGCCGAAGATTCTTGGCCAGGCCGGTTCTGTCACCACCGTCGACCCTAAAGACGACTCCCGCTTGATCATTCAGGGAGCCGAGCAATGAGCGCACCCATGTTGACCTCCGCCGAGCAGCGCAGCGCTGCCCGGCAATTAACCCTGGCCATGCTGGCTCTGGGTTTACTTGTGCTGGGCCTGGTCTGGCGCTGGCTGGCGCCGGACCAGACCGGTGTCAGCCAATTGCTGCTGGGCGTCGCCTCCTTGCTGGTGGCCGTGCCAGTGATGCGCTCGGCCTGGTACAGCCTGCGTTACCCAAGCCTGCACGGCATCACTGACCAATTGATCGCCCTGGCGATGCTGGGTGCCTGGGCCACCGGTGATCTGCTGACCGCCGCGTTGTTGCCGATCATCATGATCTTCGGCCATGTGCTGGAAGAGCGCAGCGTGATCGGCTCCCAGGAAGCGATTCACGCCTTGGGCAAACTGACCCGCAGCCATGCGCGGTTGCTGCAGGCCGATGGCAGCATTATTGAAGTGGATAACGGCACGCTGAACACCGGCGATATTGTCGAAGTGCGCGCCGGTGATCGCGTGCCCGCCGACGGTGTGGTGCTGTCGGGCCAGGCGAGCCTGGACACGGCGCCCATCACGGGGGAATCGGTGCCGTTGGAAGCCAGTGTCGGTGTGCAGGTGTTTGGTGGTGCGATCAACCTGGATGGGTTGCTGCGCTTGCAAGTGACCCGCACCGGCAATGAATCGACCTTGGGCAAGGTCATTGCGCTGATGCAGAACGCCGAGCGCTCCAAGCCACCGATCACGCGGTTGCTGGAGCGTTACGCCGGTAGCTATATGGTGCTGGTATTGCTGCTGGCGGCGGTGACCTGGTTTGTCACCAATGACGCCCAGGCAATGTTGGCGGTCTTGGTGGCGGCATGCCCGTGTGCCTTGGTGCTGTCGGCGCCGGCCACGGCGATTGCCGGGATTGCGGTGGCGGCGCGCCACGGGATTTTGATTCGCAGCTCGGCGTTTCTGGAGGAGTTGGCGGACCTGACCTCGTTGGTGGTCGACAAGACCGGCACGCTCACCTTCGGCACGCTGCGCTTGCAGTCCATCGAAACCAAGGCGCCGGATCGGCAGGTGTTGTTGAGTCTTGCCGCCAGCCTCGGTTCGGCCAGCAGCCACCCGGTCAGCCGTGCGCTGGCGAGGTTGGCCACGCAGGAACAGATGTTGGTACTGACGGACATCCGCGAACGCCAGGGCCTTGGCGTTGTGGCGCAAACCGAACAGGGCGAGGCGGCGCTGGGGCGGCCGGAGTTGTTCGAGCAACTGGGTATCGTCACAACGGCGGTGCCTAACCATGACGGACCGATTGCCGGGCTGGCGTTGAACGGGCAGTTCCTTGCCTGGTTGTTGCTGGCTGACAGCGTGAAGCCGGAAGCACGCCAAGCGCTGCAGGAGCTGCGCGACCTCGGCCTGGGTCGCCAGTTGCTGTTAACCGGCGACCGCCAAAGCGTGGCCGACAGCCTGGCGCTCGACGTAGGCATCAGCGATGTCGAGGCGCAGGCCTTGCCGGAAGATAAGCTCAACCGCGTGTTGGGAGAAATCAGCAGTGGTTTCCGGCCGATGGTAGTGGGTGACGGGATCAACGACTCTTTGGCACTCAAAGCGGGCGTGGTCGGCGTGGCCATGGGCGCGGGCGGGGCGGACATCGCTCTGGCATCGGCGGACGTGGTGTTGATCGGCAGCGATCTGCGTCGCCTCGGCACCTGTGTGCGCTTGAGCCGTCAGTGCCGACATACGTTGCAGGTCAACGTGATCATCGGCCTGGGCTGGACGCTGGCCATCGTGGTGTTCGCTGCATTTGGTTGGCTGGGCGCTGCCGGGGCCATGATCGCGGCGGTGTTGCACAATCTCAGCACCCTGTTGGTATTGGGCAATGCCGGGCGTTTGCTACGCTTCCAGGAGCCGCTTTTGAAGCTGGATGAATAATTTTCAGAAATATTTGCACACAGCTGTAACGCCGGTGATGGACCTCACTCTAGTGGTATGTCGAGACTGAACAATCCGTTCAGACCGATTCCACTACCGATCATGAGGAATACAAAAATGAACTTCAAATCCGCTGCTGCTGGTGCCGCCCTCGCAATGGCCGCTGCTACCATGTTTGCTGGTGTTGTCACTCAGGCTCAAGCCGCTGACACCGCTGTGCACTGCTACGGCATCAACGCTTGCAAAGGCCAGAACGATTGCAAAACCAAAGACCACGCGTGCAAAGGTCAAGGTTCTTGCAAAGGCCAGGGCTTCCTCGCCAAGCCTTCTGCTGATGCCTGCATGAAGGCTGGCGGCAAAGTCGGCGAATAACCGGCAACGGGTGCAACCGCAGCGGACGCCCCCCGCCGCTGCGGGCACTTTGCCCAGGAGTGTCTGATGTCCGCTTCCCTTACAAGTCTGGGTTACGGCCTGGGTTTACGCAGTGAGTACTACCAGCAGATCCTTGAACAGTCGCCGGCCGTGGATTGGTTCGAAGTGATCTCCGAGAATTATCTGGTCCAGGGCGGTAAAGCCTTGTACTACCTGGACGCGATAGCCGAGCGTTATCCCCTGGTGATGCACGGTGTGTCCCTGTCCATCGGTGGGCCGCATGCCCTCGATAGCGATTACCTGAAACAAATCAAACAGCTTGCCGAGCGCATTCAGCCCGCGTGGATCTCCGATCACCTGTGCTGGAGCCGTGGCAGTGCCCATCAGTTGCACGACTTGCTGCCGCTGCCTTACACCGAAGAAAGCCTTTACCACGTGGCAGGCCGCGTGCGCCAAGTGCAGGATGTGTTGCAACGCCCACTGGTGCTGGAAAACGTCTCCAGCTATGTGCGCTCCAAGGCCGATGAGTTCACCGAGTGGGAATTCCTCAATGCCCTGGCCCATCTCACCGGGTGCCAACTGTTGCTGGACGTAAACAACGTGTATGTCAGCTCGCGCAACCACGGGTTTGATGCCTGGACGTTTATCCGCAGCCTGCCGCCCGAGAGCATCCGCCAGCTGCATTTGGCCGGGCATATGGACTACGGTGACTATGTGGTCGATACCCATGACCATCCGGTGTGCGATCCGGTATGGGCGCTTTATCAACAGACGCTTGAGCACCTGGGGCCGGTCTCGACCTTGCTGGAACGCGATGACCATTTCCCACCGTTCGAAGAGCTGCTCACCGAGTTGAGCAAGGCCCGTGAATTGGCTGCGACCGCCTTGGCCAGGAGGTCGTTATGCGCCTGACCGATTGGCAATTGGCCTTTGAGCAACACCTGTTATCTGAAAATTCAGCCGCCAACAGCGGCTTCGCCGCGACTTTGCTCGGCGGGCCGACCCTGGATGTGGACACGGGCCTGGCGATTTATCACAACGCCTACCTGTCGCGCTTGCAGGAAGTACTGCGCCATGACTTCGGTGCCATTTGGTATTGGCTCGGCGATGATGAGTTCGCATCACTGACAGAAGCCTATTTGCGCCGTTATCCGTCCGCCCATTACAGCCTGCGTTGGTTGGGTGAGCGGTTCCCGGCGTTTATAGTCGAGCACTTGGTGGCTGAGCAGAGCGCGCCACTGGCTGAATTGGGGCGGTTGGAGTGGGCGTTTACCCTGGCGTTTGATGCGCCGCAGGGTGAGCCGCTAAGCCTGTACGCCATGGGGCAACTGGCGCCCGAAGAATGGCCGGCATTGCAGGTCACCCTGGCGCCGTCGGTGCAGCAGATGCTTTGTCACTTCAATACCGTGGCCATTTGGCGGGCGAGCAAGGATGAGTCGCAGTTTCCCGACAGCCACGCGCTGGAGCTGGCGCAGATTTGCCTGGTATGGCGCCACCAGAACGTATGCCATTACCGCAGCCTGGAGCCAGCTGAAGCCTGTGCCTTGGCGGGCATGGTGACCACCGGTTGGAATTTTTCAGAACTGTGCGAAGCGCTGGTAGTCACTTATGCAGAGGGTGCGCCACTGCAAGCAGTGACATGGCTGAAACAGTGGATCCAGGATGGTTTGCTCGAGCGCCGAGCCCCATAGAGGAGGCCTATCAAATCGATAGCCTCCTACTTTGTCTTCGGATGGTCTACCCTCACTCCAGACGTCTGAAACAAGGGGGGACTACTCATGCTCGCGCAACTTCCACCGGCCTTACAGAATCTTCAGCTACCGCTGCGTCTTCGACTCTGGGACGGCCATGAATTCAACTTGGGCCCCGAGCCCAGTGTGACCATCGTGGTGAAGGACCCCACGGTCGTGTCCAAGCTGACCCATCCAACGCTTGATGCTTTGGGCGAAGCCTTCGTTGAGGGCAAGTTGGAGCTGGAAGGCTCCATCGCCGAGGTCATCCGGGTATGTGACGAATTGAGTCACGCCCTGATCGAAGACGACGAGGGGAGTCGTCCGGTGCGCTCGATCCACGACAAGGCTACTGACGCAGCGGCCATTTCCTACCATTACGACCTGTCCAACGAGTTCTACCAGCTTTGGCTGGACCAGGACATGGCGTATTCCTGCGGGTATTTCGAAACCGGCAGCGAATCCATCGACCAGGCCCAACAAGACAAATTTCGCCACCTGTGCCGCAAGTTGCGGCTGCAACCGGGTGAGTATTTGCTTGACGTAGGCTGTGGCTGGGGCGGCCTGGCGCGGTTTGCGGCGCGCGAATTTGGGGTCAAAGTGTTTGGTATCACCTTGAGCAAGGAGCAGCTGGCGCTCGCCCGTGAACGGGTGAAAGCCGAAGGCCTGGAGGATCGGGTGGACCTGCAACTGCTCGATTACCGCGACCTGCCGCAAGATGGCCGTTTCGACAAAGTGGTGAGCGTGGGTATGTTCGAACACGTCGGCCACGCCAACCTGGCGGAGTATTGCAAGACGCTGTTTGGCGCGGTGCGCGAGGGCGGCCTGGTGATGAACCACGGCATTACCGCCAAGCACACCGATGGCCGACCTGTGGGCCGTGGTGCCGGGGAGTTTATCGAGCGTTATGTATTCCCCAACGGCGAGCTGCCGCACCTGGCGATGATGACCGCCGAAATCAGTGAAGTCGGGCTGGAAGTGGTCGACGTCGAAAGCCTGCGCCTGCACTACGCGCGCACTCTGGACCACTGGAGCGAGCGCCTGGAAGACAACCTCGAAGCGGCGGCGAAGATGGTGCCGGAGCAGGCATTGCGGATCTGGCGGCTGTACCTGGCCGGTTGCGCGTATGCGTTTGCGCGGGGCTGGATCAACTTGCACCAGATATTGGCGGTGAAGCCTCACGTCGATGGCAGCCATGAACTGCCGTGGACGCGGGAAGATATTTACCGCTGATTCAGACGCACCGAAGATCTAAAACAGTGGGAGCTGGCTTGCCTGCGATGGCGGTTTATCAGGACTGGGCAGTTGCCTGACACACCGCCATCGCAGGCAAGCCAGCTCCCACAGTTGTATTGTGTTGTGGGTTAGAGAATCGGTGAAATAAGCCGCGCCACCCGCATGCCCAGTTGTTGCAGCCGACGGGTCTCGCGGCTTTCTTCCTGGCTGACTTCATGGGCCAAGGCGAAGTCGTCCAGCAGCATGTGTTCCACCTCGCTGGCAAACGTCTCGTCCACCGTCAGCAACATCACCTCAAAATTCAGCCGGAATGAACGGTTGTCCATGTTCGCGCTGCCGATGGCGCTGATTTCGCTGTCCACCAACACCACCTTCTGATGCAAAAAGCCTGGCTTGTAGCGGAACACCCGCACGCCTGCGCGTACCGCTTCGATCGCATAAAGGCTGGACGCCGCGTAGACGATGCGATGGTCAGGGCGCGATGGCAGTAACAGGCGCACGTCGACGCCGCGTAGCACGGCCAGGCGCAAGGCCGAGAACACCGCCTCATCGGGCACGAAATACGGGCTGGTGATCCACACCCGTTCGGTCGCCGCATGAATGGCTTCGACAAAAAACAGCGAGCAGGTTTCGTACGGATCAGCCGGGCCGCTGGCGAGCAATTGGCAAAGCACGCCGTCTTCGGGGTAAGTGTCCGGCAAAATCAGCGGCGGCAGCTCGCGCGCCGCCCAGAACCAGTCTTCGGCAAACGACTCCTGCAGGCACGCCACCACCGGGCCGGTGACCTGTACATGGGTGTCGCGCCACGGTGCCAACGGCGGCTTTTTGCCCAGGTATTCATCGCCGACGTTGTGCCCGCCGACAAACCCGGTAATGCCGTCGACCACCACGATTTTGCGATGGTTGCGAAAGTTGACCTGGAAACGGTTTAGCCAACCGCTACGGGTGGCGAACGCTTTGACTTTGACTCCGGCGTCGCGCAGCGATTGCACATAACGGTGGGGCAGGGCGTGGCTGCCGATGCGGTCGTAGAGCACGTGAATGTCTACACCTTCAGCAGCTTTTTCCTTCAGCAACGCATGCAGCTGCCTGCCAAGCTCGTCGTCATGAATGATAAAAAACTGGAACAACACCGCAGTTTTGGCATTGCGAATGGCGTCGAAGATCGCGCTGAAAGTGGCCTCACCATTGATCAGCAAACGCACTTCATTATTGGCCAGGCACGGCATGCGTCCCAGTTTGGGCATGGCGCGCAAGGAACCGTAGGCGCTGGAGTTGCGCGCGGCCAGGGCTTCGTCGACCCATGGGCGCCAGTTCAGCTCGGTGATGGCGGTGTGCATTTCCTGGTTGGCCTGGCGACGTGCCTGGATGTACGCGTCGAAGGTGCTGCGGCCGAAGATCAGGTACGGGATCAGCGTCAGGTAAGGCATGAACATCAGCGATAAGGCCCAGGCGATCGAGCCTTGGGCGGTCCTGACCGTCAGCACCGCGTGGATCGCGGCCAGCGTCCCGAGAAAGTGCAGCGTGGCAATGAAGTAGGCAAGCAGGTGCGGGCCAAAAAAATCCATGAACGACGTAACTCCAGGCAATCGAGTGCCTAACAGACCATGTTCCACGGCGAATGTCGCTATTTTATTTGCCGTGCAACACTGGCGGCTTTGCGGCGTCTAACGCCCACAATTACCCAGGAGTTACCCGATGAATGCTCGTCTGCTTGATTTGGCCATGGTTGTTGGATTGACGCTGCCCGTGGCGGCTCAGGCGCAGATGCTGGCGCCGGGCTTGTGGGAATTGACCACCAGCAATATGAAAGTCGATAACCAGGACTTGCCGGACCTGTCGCTGATCCTCGGTCAACTCAAGCAACAGATGACCCCGGAGCAGCGTGCCATGCTGGAAAAGCAGGGCATCACCATGGCCGGTAAAGGCGTGCAGGTATGCCTGACGCCTGCTCAAGTTGCCTCCGATTCGATCCCGCTGACCGACCCGCAATCGGGCTGCAAGCAGGAAGTGACCGACAAGACCGGCAACCAATGGAAATTCCGCTTCAGCTGCCCGAAAGCCCAGGGCACGGGCGTCGCAACTTTTCAGAGCCAGCAGGAATTTACCACCACGGTAAACGGTACTTTCAACGCCACCGGCGTCCAGCAGAAGGGCAGCCTGGACACCCACGCCCAGTGGCTGGGCAACGATTGCGGTACGGTTAAACCCCGCGCTTAAACTGTGGGAGTTGGCTTGATCGCGGCACAGGTGCACAACGATTGAAGGTTGCCACCTTCTCTGTGGCGAGGGAGCTTGCTCCCGCTGGGCCGCGAACAGGCCCCTGCTCTTTGCTTTAAAAGCATGGGACTGCTACGCAGTCCAACGGGAGCAAGCTCCCTCGCCACAGGTTACTTTTTACCCTTCAGCCTTCTTAACTGAATGGCATTAGGGCAAGCCCGCTTGCGTCGGTCAGCGCAGAAAATGCAAAGGCAAGCCCTGGCAGCTGTCGACCACCTGGCCGTTGTGCCACGCCAGGTGGCCAGACACCAGCGTGGTGCTCACGCTGTGGCGGAAGCTGCGTTCGGCAAAGGGTGTCCAACCGCAGCGGGCGAGGATCGGCTGGCTGCTCACCGGTTTGCCTTCGGGCTCGGGTTTGATCAGCACCAGGTCGGCCCAATAGCCTTCGCGCAAGTAACCACGGTCTGGGATGGCGAATAAATCGGCCACCCGGTGACTGGTTTTTGCCACCAGCGTGGTCAGGGGCAAATGCCCGTCGATGACCAATTCCAATAACGCCGGCAACGCGTGCTGCACCAGCGGCAGCCCGGACGGCGCTTCCCGATAGCCCAGCTGTTTTTGCGCCCAGGTATGCGGCGCATGGTCGGTGCCGATCACATCCAGACGATCACTCAACAAGGCCAGGCGCAGCGCGTCGCGGTCGGCGCGGGTCTTGATCGCCGGGTTGCATTTGATCTGGTGGCCGAGGCGATGATAGTCACGGTCATCGAACAGCAAGTGGTGCAGGCAGACTTCGGCGGTGATGCGCTTCTCGGCCAACGGCGTGTCTTCGAACAACGCCAGTTCGCGGGCGCTGGTCAGGTGCAGTACATGCAGGCGCGTGCCATGACGCTTGGCCAACTCCACGGCAAAGGACGACGAGCGATAACAGGCTTCGGCATCGCGAATCAGCGGGTGGGCGACCGCAGGAATCTGCTCGCCGAAACGCTCACGCAGACGTTGCTCGTTGGCCAGGATGCTCGGCGTGTGTTCGCAGTGGGCCAGCAGGATGGTCGGCACTTGCGCAAACAGCCGCTCCAGAATCCGTGGGTCGTCCACCAGCATATTGCCGGTGGAGGCGCCCATGAACACTTTGACCCCGGCCACTTCACGTGGGTCGAGGGCGGCAACGACATCGAGGTTGTCGTTGCTCACGCCAAAGTGAAAGCCGTAGTTGGCCACCGAGTGCAACGCGGCGCGGCGCTTTTTATCGGCCAGTGCTTCCAGGTTCAGCGTGGCCGGGCTGGTGTTGGGCATGTCCATGAAACTGGTGATGCCACCGGCCACTGCTGCGCGGGATTCGCTGTAGAAGCTGCCTTTGTCCGGCGCGCCAGGTTCGCGAAAGTGTACCTGGTCGTCGATCATGCCTGGCAGCAGCCATTGGCCTTGGGCGTCGATTTCCACTGGCTCGTTGTAGCCTTCAAGGCTGCCGGCGATCTTTTCGATGCGGCCGTTGGCGACCAGCACATCGGCGTCGAATTCCTGGCCTTCATTGACCAGGCGGGCGTTGCGGATCAGCAGGCGGCTCATGGCTCAGAACTCGTTTTGCAGGGCTTTGTAACCACGCACAAGGTCGACGTTGGTACGCGCGACGTCTTCGGAAAACTCCGAGGCGCTGACACTCACCGGCGGGAATTGCGATAGGTCGGTATTGGGGCCGATGCGGGTGGTGGAGGGCACGTAGAAGGCGGCGGGCAAGTCGCGGCCGTCGACCACCGAGTTGTGGCGCACCACGCAGCCGTCGCCGACGGCGCAGTTGAACAGCACGCTGTTGAAACCGATGAAAACGCGGTCGCCGACGGTGCAGGGGCCGTGGACGATGGAGCGATGCGCGATAGACGTGAACTCTCCAATCGTTACCGCCGCACCGGATTTGGAGTGGATCACCACGCCGTCCTGAATGTTGGAGTTGGCGCCGATGGTGATGGGGTCCATGTCGCCGGTGGCGTCGACTTCGTCGGCGCGGATCACGGCGTAGGGGCCGACGAACACGTTCTCGCCAATGATGACCTTGCCGCAGATGATCGCGGTCTTGTCGACGTAGGCCGACTCGGCAATCACCGGCAGATCGCCGGAAGGGTTCTTGCGGATCATGCAACAGGCTCCGTGATGATGTGGACGTGGTTGCCATCGATGGCGTTGTAGAAGCAAGTCGGCCGCCCGGTGTGGCAGGCCGGGCCTTGTTGGTCGACGATCAACAGCACGGCATCGCCATCACAATCCAGGCGTGCCTCAATCAACTGTTGCCAATGGCCAGAGCTTTCGCCTTTGCGCCACAGTTGCTGGCGCGAGCGTGACCAGTAGCAGACGTGCCCGCTGGCCAGGGTTTCGCTGAGGGCCTGGCGATTCATCCAGGCCAGCATCAGCACCTCGCCGCTGCCGTGTTGCTGGGCGATGGCTGCAATCAGGCCATCGCTGTTCCACGGCAGGGCATCGAGCACGGGTTCGAGTGGAAAGCGGCTGCCAAGGGCAGCCTCTTCCAGGTCGAGCATGCTCAGTGTCATGGCTTGCTCAGGGCGGCGCACAAGGTGTTGAGGTTGTACTCGAACAGCCCGGTAAAAGTGCTGGCCGGGCCTTCGGCGGCGAGGGCGTCGGAGTACAGCGTGCCGCCGATCTGCGCGCCGCTTTCGTCAGCGATCTGCTTGAGCAGGCGCGAGTCCTTGATGTTTTCCATGAACACGGCTTTGACCTTGTCCTTGCGGATCTGGGTGATCAGCGCAGCGACTTCGGCAGCCGAAGGTTCGCGTTCGGTCGACAGCCCTTGCGGTGCCAGGAACTGGATACCGTAGGCTTGGCCCAGGTAACCAAAGGCATCATGGGAGGTGACGATGCGACGGTTACCGGCTGGCAGCGCGCCGAACTTGGTCTTGGCTTCGGCCAGCAAACGGTAGATTTCTTTCAGGTAGGTCTGGCTGTTACGCAGATAGTCAGCCTTGTTGGCCGGGTCGGCCGCCACCAGTGCCTTGGTGATGTTGTTCACATAGATTTCGGCGTTGGCCAGGTTGTGCCAGGCGTGCGGGTCCGGGATGGTTTCGCCGTCTTCTTCCATGGTGTGGGAGATCACGCCCTTGCTGGCGGTGACCACCGTGGCTTTGGTTTCGGTGCTGGTGACCAGGCGGTCCAACCATGGCTCGAAGCCCAGGCCGTTTTTGATGATGACCTTGGCCTTGAGCAGCGCCTTGGCATCGTCCGGCGTCGGCTCATAGGTGTGGGCGTCGGAGTCCGGGCCGACCATGTTGCTGATCTGGATGTGGTCGCCACCGATCTGGTGGGTGATGTCATCGAGAATACTGAAGCTGGTGACCACTTGGAGTTTGTCGGCGGCCTGGGCCATCGACAAGGGCAGCAGAAGACTGAACAGCACGAGTAAAGCGCGCATCGGGAAACACCTCATTGGGATGTAAGAGAGGGCGGGCGGCGCAGCAAGCCGTGCACCGGGCCGAAAACCACGGACAGCAGATACCCGCCGCCAGCCACCAGCACGATGGCCGGGCCGCTGGGCAGTGAGTAGTAGAACGACAGCAGCAAACCAAACCACACCGACAGGCATCCCAGCACCGCCGATACCGCAATCAACACCGGCAAGCGCCGGCTCCAGAAGCGTGAAGCAATCGCCGGCAACATCATCAACCCCACCACCATCAACGCGCCGATGGCCTGGAAGCCGATCACCAGGTTCAGCACCACCAGGGTCAGGAATAACCCGTGGGCGAGTGGGCCGAGGCGGCTGACGGTTTGCAGGAACAGCGGGTCAAGGGTGTCCAGCAGCAGCGGTTTGTAGATCAGCCCCATGGCGATCAGGCTGAAACCCGAGACCCAGAGCATGCCGGTGAGGGTGGTTTCATCCACCGCCAGGGCGGAGCCGAACAGCAGGTGCAAGAGGTCCAGGCGCTTGCCGGCGATGCCCAGGATCAGCACACCCGCGGCGAGCGAGATGGGGTAGATGGCCGCGAGGCTGGCGTCTTCGCGCAGGCCGGTGCGGCGGGTGATCCACGCCGACAATCCGGCCATGCTCAGCCCAGCGCCGAGGCCGCCGATGGTCAGTGCAGGCAGGCTGATGCCGGCGAACCAGAAGCCGAGTGCGGCGCCGGGCAGGATGCCGTGGGCAACGGCGTCACCGATCAGGCTCATGCGCCGCAGAATCAAAAACACGCCCAACGGCGCGGTGCTGCACGCAAGCACCAGCCCGCCGATGAGGGCGCGGCGCATGAAAACGAAATCTTGAAACGGCATCCACAAGTGGGCGGCGAAGTGCATCAGGCCACCTGCATTTGAGGTTGCGGGCGGATCAGTTCTTTACTGGGGCCAAATACGCAGCCAGAGCTTTTGATTTGCACTACTTGCTGAGTGTGGTGGCGCACGGAGGCGAGGTCGTGACACACGATCACCACCGTGCGGCCTTCATCGTGCCAGGCGTGTACATGTTTCCAACACAGCGCCTGGCCTTCTTCGTCGAGGGCGGCGTGAGGCTCATCGAGTAGCAGCACCGGCGCTTCAGCCAGGCTCATGCGTGCCAGCAGCGCGCGTTGCAGTTCGCCGCCAGACAAAGCCATCAACGGTCGATGCTCCAGGCCGCTGAGGCACCAGTCTTCCAACACGGCTTGCAGGCGCTGGCTGCGTTGTTCCGGGGTGAGTTTGGTGCCCCAGAATCCGGCAGCCACCAACTCTTGCAGGCTAATCGGAAACTGCCGGTCCAGGTGTTGCTGCTGCGGCAGGAACGACAAGCCGCCACGGCGTGGAACATCCAGGCTGACGTTGCCCGCCAACGGCTTTTGCAGCCCAGCGATGACTTTGAGCAGGCTGCTCTTACCCGTGCCGTTGGCGCCAATGATGCCGGTGAGGCTGCCTTTTTCCAGGCACAAATCCAGCGCAGGGGTGAGCGGTTGCCCGGGTGCGCCCCAGCGCAAAGCGTTGCAGGTGATCATGCAGAGTCTCTCGTCCAGCGGCTTTCAGCCACGGCATCGTGCGCGTGCAGGCTTTCGGCGTGGATCACTTTCAGGTGGAAGGCTTTGACGGCATCCGAGCGTTTCAAGGCGAGGTTCAGGCGGCGGGCGGCGTCTTCGCAGAACATCAGGTTCTGCCCATTGGCCAAGGCGAAGGCTTGTTCGTCCGCACGTTTTACTGCGGTTTGCACGGCGGTGCAGAGGGCGGCTTCGACTGTGTCGATCAGGTCTGTGAGCGGCAGCGTGTTCTGGCTGGCGTCCAGTTGGATCGACAGTTGGGCGCTGCTGCGCTGGCTGTGAGGTGTGGCGACGATGCCGTTGGCGCTGCCGAGCCAGGTCAATACGTCTTCGTGCTGCAACGGCGTGTTGCCGAAGTCTTGGAGAAATTGCTGCTGAATCAACTGCCTGGCGAGCGCAGCTGAGCAAGGGCAGGTTGAGGAATAAGTAACGTCAATTTTTAGTTCCACGTGGAACATCTGGTTTTCCAGACGCGCTTCGATGCACACCGGGTAGCCTTTCCAACCGGCCAGCGGGCTGACCAAGGCCGGGCGTTTGAGTAACAAATCCGTGTGAATACGCAAGTAGGCGTTCTTAGATAATCCTTCATGACTCTCGAGAAAACGCTGCAGTACATTACGCAGAAGTGCAGGTGTAAGAAGCTGCTGGTCGAGCATTTCCAAAGCCAGGTAGAGGCGCGACATATGAATGCCACGGGCCTCGCCATCGTCCAGGCTTACGCCAGCATCGGCGGTGGCAGCCAGGCGTTGGCCGTCGATGAGGATTGGCAGGGCGATGCCGCACATGCCCACCCAGTCGAGTGGCAAGGCTTGCCGTGATGCCTGCGCGGCGATATCCGGCAGAGTCAGCGCGTTCATGAGCAGGTCCATCGTTGGAAATAAAAAGACATGTTATATTATAACTATTAAGTCGACGATGATTTTTCTGTTCCAGTCTTTCTTCAGTCATGTCGAGCAGGGACGCTCCTTTATTTGCGGTGTTTTTCATGCACAGACGTCAGCTTCTCAATCTGCTGCTGGTCAGCCCTCTGTTCACCTTTCCATTGGGGGCGTTCGCCACACAGATTCGTAATGCGCGCTTGTGGCGCTCCGACGACAAACTGCGGCTGGTGTTCGACCTCAGCGGCCCGGTGCAGTACAAGACCTTCTCCCTGACGTCGCCGGAGCGCGTGATCATCGACTTGAGCGGCGCCGGGCTCAGTGGTGATTTTTCGCAGTTGGCGCTGAAGAACAGTGGGATTACGTCGATTCGTTCGGGGCATTTCGGCAAGAGCGATACGCGCATCGTTCTGGACCTGGCCTCGCCGATGCAGCTCAACAGCTTTTTATTGCCGCCACAGGATGGCCAAGGCCATCGGCTGGTGCTCGACCTGACCAACGCTACCCACGCGCCGCGCCAGATTGCTGCGGAGCCGGCGCCGCTGGTGGCTCCAGTAGATAAAGCGCACCCCAAGCGCGACATCATTGTGGTGGTCGACCCCGGCCACGGCGGCAAAGACCCTGGCGCCATCGGCTCCAAGGGCCAGCGCGAAAAAGACGTGGTGCTGTCCATCGCCCAACTGCTGGCCAAACGCTTGAAGCGCGAGAAGGGCTTTGACGTGAAGTTGGTGCGCAACGATGACTTTTTCGTGCCGCTGCGCAAGCGCGTGGACATCGCCCGTCAGCACAAGGCCGATATGTTTATCTCGGTGCATGCCGACGCCGCGCCACGCCTCACCGCATCGGGCGCTTCGGTGTATGCGTTGTCGGAAGGCGGCGCCACCTCCGCCACTGCGCGCTTCATGGCGCAGCGCGAAAACGGCGCCGACCTGCTGGGCGCTACCACCTTGCTCAACCTCAAGGACAAGGACCCGATGCTGGCTGGGGTGATTCTCGATATGTCGATGAACGCCACCATCGCCTCCAGCCTGCAACTGGGCAGCTCGGTGTTGGGCAGCCTGCAAAACATCACCACGCTGCACCAGAAGCGCGTGGAGCAAGCCGGGTTTGCGGTACTCAAATCACCCGACGTGCCGTCGATCCTGGTGGAAACCGGGTTTATCTCCAACACCCAGGACGCCCAGCGGCTGGTGACGGCGCGTCATCAACAAGCCGTAGCGGATGGCCTGTTCGACGGCCTGAAAAAATACTTCGAGAAGAACCCGCCGATGAACAGCTACATGGCCTGGGTTCAGGAACAGAAGAGCGGCCAGGTCTAACAGCCGGTTATACGGCTGCACGTGAACTTGGCGCTGGCGCCACCCGAACTGGAAAACCGGTTGATGGTGGTCCAGCCCACGCGGCGCGTGTAGCCGACCCACGCCTCACCATCGGACGCCAACCCGGTAAAGAACGTCAGCTGCCCGTAGCGGCTGCTGGTCTGTGCCCAATAGCGTTTGCCGATCACTTCAAAACCGCGCAAATAGGGGATGTAAGCCGGAACCCCAGAAATTTCCGTCACCCTAGTTGGGTGGGCTCAACACTCGTGTCACCAGCTACCTTCTGGAGAATCGAGCTCGGCCATCCCTCCCTGGACGGGCATCGCTCGACGATGTTCAACGGCTCCCTCACGGGGCCGTCGTTTTGTGGGGGCTATTCCATCCACAAGTCGTCGAGGTTCTTGAAGTTCCAGAGCGTCGGGTCTTCGGGGCCAGTGATACTGTCCTTGCAACTCGTGGCCGCCAGGTCGATGGTCTGCATCGGGATCGGCTCTCTCGAGCGTAGCGAGAAGAACACGCGAACCTTGGGAGTCAGCAGTGATTCCATTCCCGGCTCAACGACAACGGCCAGACGCTGAGAGGACAGGCGAACCAAGGAGCCGACGGGGTAGATGCCCACGGCCTTGACGAAGGCGTGGAAGATGCGTTTGTCGAAATGGCCCTCCCACTTGGCCATCTGCCGCATCGCCGCGGACGGGTCCCACGGCTTTTTGTAGGCTCGCTCCGACGTCACGGCATCATAGACGTCGCAGATTGCGCCCATGCGGGCCAGGAGTGAAATGGCGTCACCGGCCAAGCGATCCGGGTAGCCGGTTCCGTCGATCTTCTCGTGATGGTGCAGGGCAATGTCCACCACCCCGGGCTCGGCCCCGCCTGCGCGCAGCATCTTTGCGCCCTCCACAGGGTGGCGCTTCATGATGGCGAACTCGGCATCGGTGAGCTTGCCTGGTTTGTTAAGCACTTCCAGCGGCATCGCGGCCTTGCCTAGGTCGTGCATCAGTCCGCCGATGCCAGCCAGGCGCGTTTGCTCCTCGTCTAGATCGAGATGCCGGGCCAGCGATAGCATCAGGGCGCAGACGGCAACCGAGTGCAGGTAGGTGTAATCGTCGTGCGTTTTGATGCGTGCGACGCTGATGAGGGCATGAGGTTGGCGCAGCACCGAGGCAGCGATTTCTCCGACCAGCGGCAACGTCGTGCTTGGGTCGACGGCCTTGCCAAGCCGGGCTTCCTGGAACATGTCCATGACTTGGGACTTGGCCGCAAGACAGAGTTTCCGTGCATAACACATTTCGCTCTCCATTGAGGTTGCGCCGTCACTTTTCTTGCTTAGTGGACTAGACGGCAGAGATTGCTCCTCCGACAATTCTCTGGGCTCTGGGCTCTGGGCTCTGGGCTCTGGGCTCTCTGGGCTCTCTGGGCTCTCTGGGCTCTCTGGGCTCTCTGGGTCGACTTGGCTTTTGGCCAAGTCGACCAGACCTCCCCGACGCCACATTCTCGAATGGCAGAGAGATCCTGAGGCTCGGTCAGCAGGAAGCTGCCGCGCCAGAATGGGTGTCGAACCCAAGAGCCGGCGAGCTTGTGGATGTACATGCCGAGACGAAGCTCGGATACGGGAATGCGTTTTACCAACTTATTTTCCTTTCTGAGTTGGGTGGTTAGGCGTGCGCCGAGGCTGGCACCCAGCGGTAGAGCGGAGGTAAGGTCACGCCAAGATTCTTGGATCAGCCGGAACCGCCGAAATTTCCGTCAGCCGATCAACATGGCTTTGTCTCGCGCTCGGTCGATGCGTTCCTGCATCGCCTGCATGACTTCTTCGTGGGTGTACGACTTGGCGTTGGGGTCGTCGGCCTCTCGGAGAGCTTCCTCGACCTCGCGGGTCATCCGCGCATATTCTTCCGGCCACAGCGCTTGCTCCATGCGCAGCGACGCCTGCCCAAGCAGGTGCAGCAGGCCGAACAGCCGCATGTCATTGGTGGCGACGACGTGCTCTCGAATCCGCTCCTGGATCACCTCGCAGGCCCGATGCGCCTCTGGCGTCGCCGTGCCCTCGTAGCCGGCTGGGAGTTCTGCTTCTTCAGCGATTCGCGCCCAAGCGATAGCCAGCGCCTCGATGGTGGACAGGTTCATTTGCTCATCCACTTGCGCAGCAGACGCTTTTTCAGGGAGGCGCGCTCTTGCGGATTGCGTCCCTTGTGGTTGGCAATGCGATCCGCCGTGGCGGCCTGGCGCTTGATGGGCCAGTAGGAGCGGCCATCCTTACCCATCGACCAGACGTTGCTGACCTGGTTTTCCAGTAGAGGCAGATGGGCGCATAGAGCTTCCGGCGACGCGCTGGCCAGCGCGGTGCGCTCGTGAGTTCGCCAGCGCTGATGCCAGAGTTTCTTGTCCTCGCGCTCGCTACGGCAGGTCGTGTGCCCAACGATGGGCGTTTTGCGGCGGCTGCGGCTCATGATGTGGTTGTCTCCAAGAACATTCAGGACAGGCTTTCTGGGTAGAGCGCCGTCAACCGGGACAGGGTTTCTTGCACTTGTTCCAGCGAGGTCATCAGATGATCAACCTGATCCTGAAGATCCACGGCGAGATCAAATAGCTCAGCCACTCGGCTGCGTGATCCCTCGTTGAACGCGGCCATTGCCAGTTGATGCAGCTTCAACAGGTCGGTGCGCAGTTGCGGAGGTGCGCCGTCTGCGCTGTCATTCAAATCGCCGCGCAGCACGTCCACGGCATCGACTGCACGCAGCAGTGCCGTGGTATCGAAATTCTCGGGAGTCAGTTCGTCCCATTCGTCGTCGGTGATGCGGGCTGCCATCAGGAGAGCTCCGATTAAGCGGTTGCGAGCGTTAGATGCCCGATCGGCTCGGCTGCTGGCCGTACCTTGATTTCGATGTCGTAGCCGAGGCGATTCAGACAATCCATCAGCTTGCGTTCGGATAGATTGGTGAAGTCGCCGCGCATCATGCCCGACACCTTCGGTTGCGGGATGCCCATGCGTTTGGCCGCCGCTTGTTGAGTCAGCCCAAGGGCGCGCATGGCCCTCCTGATCTCGACCACCAGGCCGGTCTTGATCTTGAGCTTTTCAGCGTCAGGCAGTCCAAGGTCGGCAAAGACGTTGCCCGAGCTGCGCTGAACCTCGACGCCTTCAATAATTCGTTTTTGCATTTCGTAGCTCCTGTGCCAATACCTCGGCCACCTTCAGCCGAGCGCGGATGATGTCCATGTCGGCCTTTGGCGTGGCGATTCCGCTCTTGCTCTTCTTCTGGAAGCAGTGCAGGACGAACACCGCTTCCGCAAACTTGACCGTGTATACCGCTCGATAGGTGCCGCCGGCATCGTCTTCGACGACCTCCAGCACGCCGGCACCACCGAACCCCTTGAGCACCTTTGCTGCGTCATCCTGATCGCCTATCTGCGCCAACGAGAGCGCGTAACCGAAACGGCGACGCACGTCGGACGGCAACGCCATCAAATCCTTGTGGCTGCTCGCGATCCATTCGAGCGGTTTTTCTTTGTTTGTCATGACGGAATTTTATACCTGTTCAGGTAATGATGTAAACGCGGCAACCTCAAGGAGGTGTCGTAAAACATTTGTTTTGCGACAGGCTGTCAGCCGCCGCTGTGCTACCTGTGCAACACCCCCTCAAAAATGTACGGAAAACTCTATCGCTATTCACTATTATGCGGAAACCTGTTTTTGATGGTTATCCGCCTATGTTGGTTGGCTACATGCGCGTGTCGTCGGACTCCGACCGCCAGAGCACGGACTTGCAGCGCGACGCGCTGCTCGCCGCCGGCGTCGATCCGCGTCACCTGTTTGAGGATCGTGCCTCTGGCGCGAAGGATGACCGTGCCGGCTTGGCGCGGGCGCTTGAGTTCGTTCGAGCCGGCGATGTGCTGGTGGTGTGGAAACTCGACCGGCTCGGTCGCTCGCTGTCGCACCTGCTCGCCATTGTGACTTCGCTCAAGGACAAGCGGGTGGCGTTCCGCTCGCTGACAGAGAACCTGGACACTACGACGCCCTCGGGCGAATTCCTGTTCCAGGTGTTCGGTGCGCTCGCGCAGTACGAGCGCGCCTTGATTCAGGAGCGCGTCGTCGCGGGCTTGGCCGCCGCACGCAAACGCGGCCGGATCGGCGGCCGGCCGCAGGCGATCACTGGTGAGAAGCTGGACGCCATCGTCGCCGCGCTCGATGGCGGCATGTCTAAGGCGGCGGTGTGCCGCAACTTCAATGTCAAGCGCACTACGTTGATCGAAACATTGACGCGAGCAGGTTGGCGTGGTGCGGGAAGGACGGTCGATGAGCAACAAGAATAAGCTACTCACCGTCTTTTCTGACGCAGAGCAGGAAGCCTTGTACGGCCTACCGGACTTCGACGATGCTCAGCGGCTGGAATACCTGGCGTTGGCCGAATCTGAACTGGCGTTCGCCAGCAGCCGGCCTAGCCTGCAGGCCCAAGTCTATTGCGTCTTGCAGATCGGCTACTTCAAGGCCAAGCATGCTTTCTTCCGCTTCGATTGGCATGAGGTCGAGGACGATTGCGCCTTCGTGCTGAGTCGCTATTTCCACGGCGAAGCGTTCGAACGCAAGGCGATCACCAAGCATGAGCACTACAGCCAGAGGGGTCAGATCGCCGAACTGTTCGGCTACCGGTCGTGGGCGGCTAGCTTCCTGCCGCAACTGGCACAGCAGGCTGAACAGATCGTGCGGCGCGACGTAATGCCAGGATTCGTGGCCGCCGAACTGATCGTTTGGCTCAGCGAGCACAAAATCATCCGGCCCGGCCACACCACCTTACAAGAGCTGGTCAGTGAAGCCCTGTCCACCGAACGCAGGCGCTTGGGCGGCTTGCTGGCAGAAGTGTTGGACGAATCGGCCAAAGCTGCGCTGGGCCAGCTCCTGGTGCGTGACGACACCCTGTCTCAACTGGCAGCGCTCAAGCAGGACGCTAAAGATTTCGGCTGGCGTCAGATGGCAGGGGAGCGCGAGAAGCGCGCCACGCTGAAGTCCTTGCACGGGATCGCCAAGGCGCTGCTGCCCAAGCTCGGCATCTCGCAGCAGAACCTGCTGTACTACGCGAGCCTGGCGAACTTCTATACCGTCCATGACCTGCGCCACCTGAAGGCGGAGCAGACCCGGCTCTACCTGCTGTGCTATGCCTGGGTACGTTACCGGCAGCTCACCGACAACCTGGTCGACGCGATGGCCTTCCACATGAAAAAACTTGAGGACGAGAGCCGCACGGGTGCGAAACAGTCCTTTGTCGCCGAACAGCTGCGACGCCATCAGGAAACGCCGCAGGTTGGCCGCCTGCTGTCGCTGTACGTGGACGACAGCGTGGCCGATCCGACGCCGTTCGGCGAGGTGCGCCAACGCGCCTACAAAATCATGTCCAGGGAATTGCTGCAAAACACGGCGCAGCGCATGAGCGTCAAGCCACTGAACAAACTGGCGCTGCACTGGCAGGCGGTGGACGGCCTGGCCGAACGCATTCGACGCCATCTACGGCCGCTGTACGTCGCGCTCGACTTCGCCGGCACGGCCCCCGATAACCCATGGCTCGCGGCGCTGACTTGGGCCAAGAGCGTGTTCGCCAAGCAGCAGCGCCTATCACAACGGCCACTCGACGAATGTCCGGCGGCAACGCTGCCGAAACGCTTGCGTCCGTACCTGCTAATGTTCGATGCCGAAGGCACGCCGACAGGCCTGCATGC
The DNA here is from genome assembly GCF_030263855.1 of Pseudomonas sp. ChxA. NCBI lineage: Bacteria > Pseudomonadati > Pseudomonadota > Gammaproteobacteria > Pseudomonadales > Pseudomonadaceae > Pseudomonas > Pseudomonas sp. ChxA. The sequence continues at coordinate 1,513,465 of NZ_JARPMK010000002.1, read as the reverse complement.
CGATCGTTACGAATTCTGGCTTTACCGTCAGGTCAGGAAACGCTTCCAGGCGGGCGAGCTCTACATTGACGATAGCTTGCAGCACCGGCATTTGTCCGACGAGTTGGTTTCGATGGACGAGAAAGCCGCCGTGCTCGCGCAGATGGACATCCCCTTCCTGCGGCAGCCGGTCAGTGCCCAGCTCGATGCACTGGCGACCGAGTTGCGTGCGCAATGGGTGGCGTTCAATCGCGAGCTGAAACAGGGCAAGCTGACGCACCTGGAATACGACAAGGACACGCAGAGACTGACCTGGCGCAAGCCCAAGGGGGAGAACCAGAAGGCGCGCGAGCAAGCTCTCTACGAGCAACTGCCATACTGCGATGTCGCCGACGTGTTTCGCTTCGTCAACGGCCAGTGCCAGTTCCTGTCGGCGCTGACACCATTGCAGCCACGCTATGCGAAGAAGGTAGCCGACGCCGACAGTCTGATGGCGGTGATCATTGCCCAAGCCATGAACCACGGCAACCAGGTTATGGCACGTACCAGCGACATCCCGTACCACGTCCTGGAGAGTACCTACCAGCAGTACCTGCGCCAGGCGACGCTACATGTGGCCAACGATTGCATCAGCAACGCCATCGCCGCACTGCCGATCTTCCCGCATTACTCGTTCGACCTCGATTCGTTGTACGGTGCCGTTGATGGGCAGAAATTCGGCGTCGAGCGACCAACTGTGAAGGCGCGCTACTCGCGCAAATATTTCGGCCGCGGCAAGGGCGTCGTCGCCTACACGCTGCTGTGCAATCACGTGCCGTTGAACGGCTACCTGATAGGCGCACACGAGTACGAGGCTCACCACGTGTTCGACATCTGGTACCGCAACACGTCGGACATCGTGCCGAGCGCGATCACCGGCGACATGCACAGCATCAACAAGGCCAACTTCGCCATCCTGCACTGGTTCGGACTTCGTTTCGAGCCGCGCTTCACCGACCTCGACGACCAGTTGCAGGAGCTGTATTGCGCCGATGATCTGGCATTGTACGAGAAATGCCTGATCCGGCCGGCTGGCCAGATCGACCGGCAACTCATCGTCGGTGAGAAGGCGAACATCGACCGAATCGTCGCCACACTGGGCCTGAAGGAAATGACGCAGGGCACGCTGATCCGCAAGCTGTGCACCTATACGGCGCCGAACCCGACGCGGCGCGCAATCTTCGAGTTCGACAAGCTCATCCGCAGTATCTACACACTGCGCTACCTGCGCGACCCGCAACTGGAGCGTAATGTTCACCGCTCGCAGAACCGCATTGAGTCCTATCACCAGCTACGCTCGACCATCGCCCAAGTCGGTGGGAAGAAGGAATTGACCGGCCGCACCGACATCGAAATCGAGATCAGCAACCAGTGCGCCAGGCTGATCGGCAACGCGATCATCTTCTACAACTCGGCGATCCTGTCCCTGCTGCTGACGAAGTACGAGGCAGCTGGCAATGCCAAGGCGCTGGCGTTGATCACGCAGATGTCGCCAGCGGCCTGGCGGCACATCCTGCTGAACGGGCATTACACCTTCCAGACTGACGGCAAGTTCATCGACCTGGATGCGCTCGTGGCGGGACTGGAGCTGGGCTGACGGAAATTTCTGGGATTCCGGCGTACAACCCCGTAAAATAGAAGAGTGAGCACTTGATTTGCTGGTGCTTTCAAACAACGGTGTTGTTTTTTTAACAGCCGAACTGGAAAGGGAGGCTGAGCTGCTCAGTGATCACTTTATCCGTTGGCTGATTTACGCCGGCATGTTCGCTACAGGCACTGAACGACAACGCAGATGGTATGGTCTGTGCGTTCTGACTCGTCAAGGATCGGCCAATGGATCGTTTGTCTAATTTGCTCTCGCGGTTCGGCGTGCGGGCCAATCTGTTCTATGACGGCGACCTATGCGGCTCTGCATCTTACGATGGCGCCGAGCGGCGAGGTTATATCCATCTGCTTCAGGCCGGCAGCGTGACGTTGCTTGGTCCCGATCGCAAGGATTTGCAGCTCACTCGCCCTAGCTTGATTTTTATGCCACGCCCCGCCAAGCATCAATTGTTTGCGGGTGAGTCCGATGGCGCAAAGTTGTTGTGTGCTTCCATGGAGTTTGAGGGCGGAATTGATAATCCTTTGTCGGCTTCATTACCGGACTGTTTGGTGCTCGCACTCGATGATCTGCCCATGCTGGCAGACACGTTGGAGTGGATGTTTGCCGAGGCGGCAAATGTGCATTGTGGAAGGGAAGCCGCGCTTGAGCGCTTATTTGAGCTCCTAATCATTCTGTTGCTCCGTTACCTGCTCGATCATCACCAGTTGCGCACCGGAATGATGGCTGGACTGGCCGACATGCGGCTTGCCCGATCGCTTTTACAGATGCACAACTCCCCGGAACATGCCTGGTCAATAGCAGAGCTGGCCAGTGAGTCAAATATGTCACGCGCTGCGTATGCCGTGCATTTCAAGAGTGTCATCGGACAGACGCCTGCTGATTATTTGTTGAGTTGGCGAGTTAGCCTGGCTCAGAAGCTGATGCGAGAAGGGCGCTCGATTACGCTGATTGCAGCTCAAGTCGGCTACGAAAGTCCTTCGGCGCTGTCTCGCGCATTTAGACGCAAGACGGGGTTGAGCCCTCGTGACTGGTTGAAAGATCTGGCGGGGGAAAATGATGGCAAAAAGGCCTAAGGCATTACTGCCTTAAGCCATTGAAAAAATTATGCATTAATTTTACGTTTTTCCAGTTCAACCAGCGAATGGCCTGCCACAAATATCGAAACAGCAAGCAACCCTAAGTCTTTAAGCAGAAACTGACCTGGCGCAACGGAAATCGCCGGAAACCCTAAACTAGGCTCAATGACGCCCGGAGTGGAAAACATAAAGCTAAGGGTTGTGAAGAACAGGCCTGCAGACAGAGCGCCTCCTACCACGGATAGTTTGGGCGACAGCATGCGGCCTGCGATCAGAGTGCCGATCGAAATCTCTAGTATGCCGAGCAGGCTGGAGAACATGTCGACCGAAAAAATGCTATACACCCATCCCAAAAGCGGGCTGTTGCTCACCAGTGGAACCAGGCCCTCGGCCTCGTAGTGGGTAAATTTCATGCCGCCGAACCAGAAGTAAATAATAGCGAGAGCCAAGTACGCGCCATAGATACCTAGCCCCATAGTTTTGGTTCCAAGCGTTAAGTGGGCCTGTACGCTGGACTTCGAGTTTTCAATGCCTATGGTTTTCATGTCTGAGCTTCCAGTAGTGAGTGAGAGTGTGTTGGCTGCCGAACGCCGTATGCGTTGGCGATGAGATGATTATGGCTGGCATCTCTAATCAAGAGGCATCAGAAAGTATTGATTTCAGTGCAGATCGTCTTGGGCGGTGCAATTCGCGATGAAGGGATCGCCGTGGAGAGCGATGAGTGCACTATTTCGATAAAGGAGTCGTTTTACATAGGTCGATGAAGCGCGTTGCGGCATCGCCTACTGTCATTTCTCAAATCTGACTATGGGGCTTGGGGCGAAGGGCGGCACTGACTAGGCTTAGAACAGCTACCAACTAGCCGCGCGGCCGCGATGCACAAAGAATGGTAACTGAGCCGTGAGTGCGGTGGGCGCCCGCATTTATTTCCAAACCCTACAGATACATCGATCTTCGACTTCAACCGGGCAGATAGCTGTTGCAGCAAGCCTATCAATCGACTTTGACGTGTTAAAGAGGATAGGTTTTCCAGGGTTGGGGAACAGCATGCCCTGCAGAACGACACACGTCACTTTTGTTAAATTAATAAGCTAGCTACCTATTGGGCATAACCTTGCAATTTGCTTCAATTTACGCACATGCACTTGCGACCTCAAAATGCAACGTAAGCCCCGAATATCTCCATTATTGTCGCCGCCAGCCTTAGTTACAGCTGCTATGATGAATGAGATCGAAAACTGAAATCCCCCACTAGAATTGTTGACTGGAGTCAAAATGAATAAAAAGCGGCCGGTTAATCTTGATATTCGAACCATTCAGCTTCCTCTCACGGCGCTTACATCGATTCTGCACCGGATTTCAGGAATTATGCTCTTTATTTTTCTGGGACTGATACTGTATATGCTGAGCAAATCGTTGGAGTCAGAAAAGGGTTTTAATGAAGTCAAGGAGATTTTTTCTTCACCTTTCGGCAAAGTTAGTTTCTGGTTGGTATACTCTTCATTTATTTATCATCTCGTAGCCGGAATTCGACACCTAGTTATGGATGTGGGTGTTGGTCATACTTTGAAAGGCAGCAATCGCGCCTCTACTATTGTTTTAGTAGTGTCGGGTGTTTTAATGGTTGCTGGCGCCGTATGGATTTGGTAGCTGTGGAGTCGTAATGCGTATTTACAAGGACTAAAAGCGTCCTTTAAAGCTAACTTACGAAAGTATTTATAATCGACGGTTCACGCTTAAACGGTTGAATCCTTTCGGGCTTCCGAATAGCTGTTAGCTGAAAGCTATCATGAGCTAAGTTTTCTGTGCATCATCAAATGTGTTAATGGGAGCGCCATAGTACTAGGTACAAATATGGCTCTAGGACAATGTTAGATGTTTTGGATTTTGAGGCGGATCGCTCTTATCGAAGATCGTCTAATTCGCTCTGAAGCGCAGGTTTTTTGAAACTATCACCTGGTTGGCACACTGTGCGAATCAACATCAGATATGAGAAAGCCAATCAGGTGAACACTACCCTCGAGGGCTCATCTGTCCAGTTAAAGCCTCGAGTCTTTCTGGGTGCGCAAAAGACAAGAAGGTTATATGGGAAAATTATGAGGCCTGGATACCATGCGTCATGGGCGTGCCGATGCTGTGAGTGACAGAGCGAGAAGCAAGTGAAAGTCCCTGAAGTAGGGGCGGGATGCGCCCGAGTGGCATTTTTTGTCTTAAGGTAGATCGCGTAGCTGTTCTTCAGAATAATCTTCAGAGCGTTGACGACAGCCATCGCTGTGCATTCCTCAAGAATAGAATGTGTCGGAAGGGTGGCGTCATTGGTGTTAGTCATCGCTTAGGATTTCTCAATCTGGCTTACACGGGCGCCTGTACCGATATCCCCGCGGATGGCGACGTATCGATGTTGAATTCCTCGCCAGACGAAGTGCAATGAGCTGCGGCTATAGGCTTGCGCAGCCTTAGATAGCCGGCCGTCGCAGGCGCGCCGGTTGGCCGGGATCTTCTTCTGCCCGTCAGGTGTCCGGTCGGAACTCCAGCACGAACGCTACGACCTTTTCGGCGGACATTTCGCACGGCTTCAACAATGTCCTATCTGATGTAACGCGGAAGAGGTTGAAGCTGACAATGTCAGTCCCGTCCAACTCCCTGGCGAACAGACTGTTGCGACGTCCGTCCCCAGATCGCCGGACGATCAAGCTGAAACGCCGGCCTTCATAAGTCCCTTCTCTGTATCCCTCCGCAAGCTTCGCGAAAGCGGCATCGAACTCGGAATGCTCCATGTCATCCATCCTTATTGATAGAACAGAGGCGCGGCGGGTGCGAGACCGCCAGTGCCGGGTCGCGCTAAGGTGCCGGGCAGATTCCTGCAGCCGACGAGGCCCGGGGTGGGCAGGATAATTGAGATGTCGGCGCCCGCATGGCTATCAGCGAAGTCGTCCGTCCAGTCTGCTAGGCAACGTCCACGCCTTTCCAGAAAGCGATGTAATCCCGGATACCCTCGGCATCCGGAGTGGGGGCGGGATAGGTCCAAGCGGCGTTCACGTTGAGCGCGTCACCCGCGCGAACATGAAAGAAGCGCGCGGCGCCTTTGATCGGACAGACAGATGTGTGCGGGCTCATCTCAAGCAGGCTCAGGTCGACTCCTGACGGTGGGAAGTAGTGATTTCCCTCGACGATGACTGTTTCGTCGCTTGTGGCGATAGTAGTGTCTTTCCAGATGGCTGAGACCAACGGACTCTCCTTTTGTATTCATCAACCGGCGAAGGCTCGCGGGCTGGCTGCCCCAAGCCGCACCTCCTCAGGTGGCAGGCGGGTTGCGCCCGAGAAGTTTGTCGAGCTCGCCTCTGACATCGAGCGCGAATAGCTCATCGGAGCCACCGATAAGGGTGCCATTGATGAAGATCTGCGGCACGGAGCTTCGCCCCGACGCTTCCGCCATGGCCTGCCGGTGAGCCGGATCCGCCTCAATATCGAGCTCCTTCCATCGCACGCCCTTTTCCTTGAGGAGCGCCTTCGCTCGGCGGCAGAACGGGCACCAATTCGTGGTGTACAGCAATACATCAGTTGTCATATTGCATCTCCGGCAGTTGCACGCGGATCGCTGTCATGGCGTTGATCTCCAATTCGCGGCGTTCAAAGATGGCGACTGCACCTTGGCCGACATCGGAGCAGATGCTGACGATTGGCCGCTATCCAGGCGACATGGCCCAAAGTGCTTTCACCGCCAGGCAGAGGCCGCACGCGCCTCCTGTAGCGCCGAGCCGATGCTCTAAGGTAACCGAGCCTCGATTGGGACGGAAGCGGTCCCGCTCGAATCGCCCATCATGCTGGTCGAGCATATCAGGACGACGGATAGTGCAGGAACTTTCAAATTGAGCTTGATGTCGAGCCAGGTATCGCGAGCGAAGGCGTTCTAGAGGCCGGGGGGTACGAAGACTGTGTTCGGCAAAACGGTTCACGTTGATCGCCAAAGCTTCCCAGGGCGCACGTCTACGATCGGCGCGACGTGAGATAGCTCGCGCCGCTAGCCCCCGTAGCGCTCCGTCTTGATGATGGAGGCGTCCAAGCCCGCCAGCAGCGCGCTATCGGTTGCGATGTTGACGAATCCGTTAGACCCGCAGACGAACACTTGCGTCGGCTTTCCCTGAAGCCTGGTTAGAATTTCTTGGACCATCATGCCGTCGATCCGTCGCGCAAAGTCCGATGCGCGAACCGGTTTCTCGCGCGTAATCGCGAGCGCCAGGACGAACGCCGGATCGCTGATTTCGATGCAATGAAGTTCTTCTGAGAAGAGAACGTCCTCGGCGGTTCGTGCGGACAGGAGCAACGCTGTCGGAACGGCTTGGGCCAATGCGCGGCGCTGCCGGATCATTGCCATCAACGGCACGAGGCCGGAGCCTCCCCCGATCAACAGAACCGGATCTATGGCAGGCTCAGGCCAAAGGAAATGGCCACCGAGCGGACCGCGAACTTCGATTTCGTCACCAATCGCCGCGATGTCGTGAAAAAACGGCGAAACTTCGGCATCCGGCATGCGCTCGATAGCTATCTCGACGATCGGGGTCGAAACTGCCGATGACGCGATCGAGTAGCTGCGCATTGCACTGTAGCCGTCGGGCGCGGTCAGCCGGATATCGACGTGCTGACCTGCGGTGTGCGCGAACGGCTTGCTCAACCGAAGGAAGAAGCTCTTGATACTCGGTGTTTGCTGGATGATGTCGTCGATCACGCATGATTGCCACGAACGGACTTGCGCTTCGTTTTCAGTCATGGGTGTATCGTTGTTCGCGCCACGGATCGCCGTAGATGTGATAGCCGTGCAGCTCCCAAAAGCCGGCCTCGTCACGCGTCGTGAATTGCAGCGCATTCACCCATTTGGCGGATTTCCAGAAGTAAAGGTGCGGCACTAGAAGACGCGCCGGCCCCCCATGATCGCGGGAAAGTGGCTTGCCCGCATAACTGAGGGCGACCATCGCTTTCCCGGAAAGCAGATCCGTCAGAGGGACGTTTGTCGAATAATTATCGTAGCAGTGCGCCAAGACGAAATCGGTAGGCCGATCAAGCTCTGCATCTGCAAGGATGTCTTCAATGAGTACACCCTCCCAAACGGTATCCAGTTTGGACCAAGAGGTGACGCAGTGAATATCCTTTGTCACCTGGGTCTTTGGTAGAGTGTTGAATTCGCCCCAATTCCACGTTTTGACGGGCTTCGGACCAATTTTGACTGTGAATTTCCAGTCGGAGGGCTCTACCCTCGGCGTAGGGCCGGCCGACAGAACAGGGAAATCCTCCACCAGATGCTGACCTGGCGGAATCCGATCGGACTGGTCGCCTGAACCGCGACCGGTGAAACCTCTGGTGACCATAGTGACCCCTCTTGCTCGATACGGCAGACCGAAGCCGGCCTTCATTTCAGTACTCTGCGTAAAGCATTTGCCCGCACATCCGCCGAATAAGCCAATCGACTAAAAATCAGATACAGATGCTCTATCATCGTAAAAAATCGCGTATCGAACATAGCGTCAGGCCAGCATGATTCCCAATACCCAATGGCTATAGGGTAGATAACCCCAAGGCTGCGTACGCTGATCTGCGGTATGCGGAGCGGAAGTTGCAGGTTCGCTCTCAAACGGATGGGCAGCGTGCAAAGCTCAAGGCTCACCAGCGCATGGTTGCCCAGTTCGCGCTCGCCGGCAGCTTGAGTATATTAAGGACGAAATGTCGATCTGATCTATTCTGGCTTCAGGAAATAGGGAAAATAAGGTCGGACGTTCGCGCACCGTCGCGACGCGCGATCATCCACTAAGCTTCTGTATCGGGGTTGGAGGATCAGATGAACGAGATCGAACGACAAGCGCCTGAGCTGCGGGTGCAAAAATGGATTGGCAAAGATGGGGAAAGTATCGCGCCGTTCAAACTGTCAGATATCGGGCCCGGCCCGAAAATCTTGTTTGCCTTCCAGCATTGGTGCCAAGGTTGCCATTTGCATGGGTTTCCGACGCTACAAAAGTTGCATGCAGCGTTGAGCTCAAAAGACGTGGGGTTCGCAGTGATCCAGACCGTCTTCGAAGGAACGCATGAGAATACCTTCGAGAAGTTGCGCGTGAACCAGCTCAAGTATGAGCTTCCTATCGTTTTCGGTCACGACGAGCAACCGACCGGCTCGCCGTTTCCAACCTTCATGGAAGACTACCGCACACGAGGAACTCCGTGGTTTACGGTTATCGACGCTGGCGGTAGCATTGTTTTCTCGGACTTCCATCTCGACGCGGAGCGACTAGTGAAGCAACTTGAGCAAGGTTAATCGTTGGAAGGTGGGCAATCATCCTGATTGCCACCCATCCCCTGATGCCCACTACAGGCGTTGCGCGCTGTAACTCTGTTGATCAGCGTGCGAAAACCCGGATCCGGATAGGAGGAGCGTCAACGATTGAATCAATCCGTTGGGAGAGGGCGGCTCCGCTCCGTCAGCTCGGCAATAGATAACCCATTCTCGCCGAGCAACTCTCTGATCCGATCGACGATATGAGCCCCTAGCGCCGCTGTCTTGGTCCCCCCCACAGATTCCCAAGATGCGAGTTCACACGCCGATACCTCGTGGTCAGCGCCGAAGTGCTTCTGTCGGTATGTCACCGCCGCCCTTCAATGATAAAGGCGCGGTAACGGGAACCGGCAAAGCGTTGAGCAGCGATGGTTTGGTAGGCGGGACTGTCATACCAGTCGCGAGCGGCCTGCATCGTCGGGAAACGCAAGATTACGGCCCCTTCGATGGGCGGCCCCTCCAAATGCTGGATCGCGCCATAAGCGGCGAGAAAGGTAACGTCGTGACCATCGAACGATGGTCCGACGCCTGCAGAATAGGTTGCGAGTGCATGTGGGTCGCTGGTTTCTTCCCGCGTAAAGACGACGAACGCTTCCATCATTAGGCCTCTCAAAGGTTGGATCTGTTGGCCATTACCACCGGTGATGGCCTCACAGTCGTCAGGCTGGCAACTGGAACCCGATTTTCATGAGTGCCTCGACGCACGCATCCTGATCCTGCTGATAGTTGCCTCCGGAGATGCCTATGCCGCCGATCAACTTCCCATCCTCCAGAATCGGATAACCGCCGCCGACAGCGACCATCCGAGGGCGATAGGCTAGCGGCGCCACTTTTGGATCGTTGGTCACATAGTCGTTCCAGACATGGGTCGGGAACCCAAACGAGGCGGAACTCCAGGCCTTGTCGATGGCAACATCGACGGTAAGGAACGGCGCATCGTCGGTGCGCTCGAACGCGCGCAGGTTACCGGTGGCGTCGACGACGGCGACGGCAGCCGGGATGCCGATGGCACGGGCCGCAGCGAGCGCCGCGTCGATGAGGGCGACTGCGGTTTCGCGGTTGATCGAGGCGGTGGCAATAGATTTGGTCATGGGATTCTCATCGCTGGGGCATAACCCGTTCGGCTTTTTGAGGTTGGACAAGATGTTTGGCGATCGCGGTCGTTAGAAGCCTTCGAGGACGATCTTGCCTTTAGCCGCGCCACTTTCGATCAGTGCATGCACCGTCTTCAGATTGGCGGCATTGATCGGCGACAGTCGCCGGGTCAGCGTCGTGCGGATTTTGCCGTCGTCAACCAGCGCTGCCATCGCATCCAGAATCTCGCCCTGCTCATTCATGTCGGGCGTGCCGTAGATCGACCGCGTGAACATCAGCTCGTGGTGGATCGACACCGCCTTGCGCTTGAAAACCATGATATCGAATGCCTTGGGATCGTCGATCAGTCCGAACCGTCCTTGTGGGGCGATCAGTTCGGCGATGTCGGCGACATGTTGCTCGGTATGTGTGGTCGAAAAGACGAAAGCGGGAGCACCGATGCCGAGTTCGGCGATCTGTGGCGCGAGCGGACGAGAATGGTCGATGACGTGGTGAGCTCCAAGCCCTCTTACCCACTCTTGGGTTTCCGGTCGAGAGGCTGTGGCGATGACGGTGAGGTCCGTGCGCTGTCGCGCGATCTGGACGGCGATCGACCCAACCCCGCCCGCGCCACCGATGATGAGGATCGCCTCCGCCGCACCGGGTACGGGCTTCGCCACGTCCAGGCGGTCGAACATCGCCTCCCAGGCCGTCAACGTCGTCAGCGGCAGCGCCGCCGCTTCCGCCCAGGAGAGCGACGCAGGTTTGTGACCGACAATCCGGGCGTCGACGAGATGGAACTCCGCATTGGTACCGGGCCGTGTGATCGATCCGGCATAATAGACCTCGTCGCCTAACTCGAACTGCGTGACGTCGGGGCCGACCTCGCGCACAATCCCGGCGGCATCCCATCCCAGCACCTTCCAATCGCCATCTGCCGGCGGCGTGCTGTTGCGGACCTTGTAGTCGACCGGGTTGACCGAGACGGCCTTCACCTCAACCAGGATATCGTATCCTGCAGCGACAGGCCGAGGCAGATTGATGTCGACCAGCGCGGCATCCGCGGCGATGGGTCCCGGAACCTTGTAACCAATGGCTTTCATAAATGTCTCCAGCTTGCTTGATCGGATGACGCGAATGCTCGTTAGTCAACTTCTTCTACATTGAGGTCCCGACTCTTGAACTGGGTCGCGGTAGCAGATTTCATCGAACACGTCGATCAACAGGCCCTTATGCTCGGTCGCCGGATCGGTGATCGCGTAGAGGGTGGAGGCGTTATCGCCATCATCACCGCTTCCGAGGCGAAACGCCGCGTCGACGCAGATGCCGCACGGACCGATGGTTGATCCTGGCTCGAGATCGACGAGATTGCTGTCCTTGACGCGCTATTCGCGGTCTTAGCCCTTGGCGATGAAGGACTGAACTGCTTGTAGAGCGTCGGTCAGCTGCTATGTCATGGACGCACCTTCATCTTGAGTTGGATTGGACAAGCTTCCGTATAAGGCCCGCTGTAACCGTCAGATGACGGCGAAGAAAACGATGGGCAGTATTCACAGCCACTTAGCCTTCTTGAAGCGCACAAATAGGAAAACGCACGATATCGCTATCACTCCGAGCACGACAAAGTATCCGTAGGCCGTGTCCAGCTCCGGCATGTGCTTAAAGTTCATGCCGTATATTCCAGCGATCGCCGTCGGGACTGCCAGTATTGCCGCCCAAGCCGCCAGCTGGCGGGTGATCACCCCCGTCCTTTGCGCTTCAAGAAGGCTGCTGGCCTCAAAGACCGTGGACAGGACAAGCAGGAGGCCGTCGACCATGGACTGCACGCGGTGGACATGGTCCGCGACGTCGTGGAAATATGGTGTCATTTCGGCGCTGATGCAGGGAAAGTGGCCGCGAACGAGCTTTCGCACCAGCTCGGCCATAGCCCCGAGCGTGCGCTGGAACCGCGTGAGTTCGGACCTTAGTTCGAAGATTCGCGCCACCTCTTCTGGCCCGAGGAAATCGTGCAGCGACCGTCGCTCCATCGCCAGGACGTCGTCCTCGATCATTTCGAAGATGGGCAGATACTGGTCGACCACGCGATGCAAGATCGCGTGCAGCACATAGTCGACACCCTTGCCGAACTGCGTCGGCGATGCCTCGAGTTGCTCCCGAAGTTTGCCCAGCGCTCCGGCATTGCCGTGCCGCACGGTGATAAGGTGATTGTGACCGGTGAAGATCGCCATCTTGCCGTAGCTGATCCGGTCGCCGACCAGCTCGGCGGTCTGCGCGACGACGTACAACTCATCGTTGTAGACCTCGAGCTTGGGCGGGCACAGCGGGTGCATCGCGTTGTCGATCGCCAACGGATGAAGATTATATGTCCTTTGGATCGCGAGTAGTTCCTCGGGGGTGGGTTCGCTAAGCGCGATCCAGCAGAAGCCCGAGCGACTCTCGCCCAACTTGACGTGCTCATCGAGCGCGATTTCGCGAACTCGCTTGCCTTCGTTGTAATAATAGGCGGCGATGATGCTCATGCTGGCCTCGCGGGAATGTGGAGGCCACGCTGGACGGCCGGTCGAGCCAGCCCGCGTCCAAGCCATGCGCGGACGTTCGAAAAGCTGCTGAGGCCAAGGATGTCACCCGCAGCGTAGAATTCCACCAGCGCATTCACCCAGCCGAGCGTCGCGATGTCCGCGATCGAATAGTCGTCGACGATCCAGTCGCGGCCTTCCAGCCGGCGATCCAGAATCCCCAGCAGACGCGTGGATTCGTCGATAAAGCGCTGTTGCGGCCGCTTGTCCTCATAGTCCTTGCCGCCAAATCGCAGGAAGAAGCCGAGCTGACCGAACATCGGCCCGATGGCCGACATCTGAAAGAACACCCACGCTAGGGTCTCGTAACGCTGGCCTGGTTCGGTGGAGATGAACTGACCCGTCTTGTCGGCCAGATAGAGGAGGATCGCACCGGATTCCCATAAGGCGATGGGTCTACCGTCAGGGCCAGCCGGATCGATGATCGCCGGTATGCGTCCGTTCGGGTTCAGCGACACGAACGCCGGATCCTTCGACTCGTTGTTCGAGATGTCGATCAGGTGGGGCTCGTACGCCAGGCCAGTCTCCTCAAGCATGATCGAGACCTTGACGCCATTGGGCGTAGGGGCTGCGTAGAGTTGCAGGCGATCGGGATGAGATGCCGGCCAGCGCTGCGTGATCGGAAAGGACGAGAGGTCTGGCATAAATCTGCGATCCTGGTGTTGCGATGGCGACTGACTGGAACGAGCCGTCACTCTGAAGTAGGGTTCGATGACCGCGTCGCTGAACGACGCGGTCACGAAGATTGCGGACCGGATCGGCGCAGTGGCAACGGCAGTGAAGCCTATTCCGCCGCGGTCCCGGCCGCTGGCTGTACGTCGTCAACCTTTTGGCGCTTCGGAAGCACCCAGCCGGGACGGACGAAGTGGCAGGTGTAGCCGCCCGGGCGCTTCTCCAGATAATCCTGGTGATCGGGCTCGGCCTCCCAGAACTCGCCGACCGGCTGGACCTCGGTCACCACTTTGCCATCCCACAGCCCCGAGGCATCCACATCGGCGATCGTATCCTCGGCGACGCGCTTCTGCTCCTCGTCGACATAATAGATGCCCGACCGGTAGGAGAGCCCACGATCATTGCCCTGGCGGTTCAGCGTCGTCGGATCGTGGATCTGGAAGAAGAATTCCAGGATGTTCCGGTAGCTCGTCACTGTCGGGTCGAAGACAATCTCGATCCCCTCGGCATGCGTGCCGTGATTACGATACGTGGCGTTCGGAATATCGCCGCCCGTGTAACCCACACGGGTCGAGATGATGCCGGGCCGCTTGCGGATCAGATCCTGCATGCCCCAGAAACATCCTCCTGCGAGAACAGCGCGCTGATGCATGTTAAGCCTCCTCTACTTGATCGAGATATTCACCGTATCCCTCGGACTCCATCTCGTCGCGCGGGATGAAGCGAAGGGACGCTGAGTTGATGCAGTACCGCAGACCGCCGCGGTCGGAAGGACCATCGGGGAACACATGGCCGAGATGACTGTCTGCGTGTACTGACCTGACCTCCGTCCGGACCATGCCGTGTGCGCTGTCCCGCACCTCGTTCACGTTTGCCGAAACGATCGGCTTGGTGAAGCTGGGCCAGCCAGTACCCGAATCGAACTTGTCCGTCGAAGCGAACAGTGGCTCTCCCGACACTATGTCGACGTAGATGCCAGGCTCCTTGTTGTCGTTGTACTCGCCCGTGAAGGGCCTTTCGGTGCCCGCCTCCTGGGTAATTCGGTGTTGCTCGGGAGTCAGGTGGTCGATTGCTGTCTGTGACTTTTCAAACTTCATTACAGTCTCCAATACTTATCTAGAGGGCCAGGCACGCTACCGCTAATTTTTTATGTCTCCTGATTTGCTCCTACAATGGTAGTGGGATGGCAAACGAGGTTTTACTAAGTGTTGGAAAATTAGAGATTTAAATTTCGCGTCTATTAGTTCTAGCGCAACTGAGTGGTTAAGCAAGTACGTAATCAGTAAATATTAAAAAAATAACACAAAAGCACGATTATATAATACAGTGTCAGTGTTTTATGATAATCAACAACGCCTGTCAAGGCAATCGCATGAAGCTCACCTGAGACCTAATAGTTCAGCCCGATAATCATCAGAGGTTGCAGCAATCAGCCTTCGTGCCTTGATGCCACCCTTGCGCTTGACCGGATCCAACCGGATCAAATTCAATGTAAGTTGCTTGAGAACGGCCATGTTGTGGGCAGCATGCCCGGTTCGGATCCGCATCTGATCGTCACCAAAAATGACATCCATGCACCAGTGGACGCGGTTCTCCACGCCCCAGTGCGCCCTGATGGCATGTGCGATGCGCTCTGCATCCGGAGCAAGACTGCTGATGTAGTAACGGCGCTCCAGGCTGGTCTGGTTGCCCACAGTCCGCTCGGACTCCAGCATCACGAAAGTGCGCAGTCCTGGCCAGCGTTCTGGCTGTGGCAGGCACTGGAGTTGGTCGAAAACATGGCAGCGACGAACCTCCAGCCGGCCATGGTCCTTCTCGACATGCTCGAAGTGCGCATGGGGTACCCGGGCAGGATCGCCGTCCAAAAAGGTGTCAGCGAAGTCATCGATCGCTTCGGCCAGCTTCGGCTGGTTTCCCTTGATGGCCAGCAGATAGTGCGCCCCGCGATCGAGAATGGCCTGTGCAATGTCCGGCTGGGTACCCATGGCATCGATCGTCACGGTGCAGCCCTCAAGCGCCAGTGTGGCCAGCAGCTCAGGAATGGCGGTCTTCTCGTTGGACTTCTGGGAGGTCGCCCTCTGCCCGAGAATCAGCCCTGAATCAGCCGCAAAAGCGCTGACCAGGTGCAACGGGGCCGTGTTTTTCTTGCCGGAGCGGCGACTGGTCTTGCCGTCTAGGGCAACCACTTGCGGAGAAAGGGCCGGTAGGATCGCCGCAACCCAACAGCGGAAGGCCTGCTCGAACTCCTCTGGATCGATCAGGCTGAATAGCCGTCCAAAGGTGTCGTGTGAGGGAATGCCGTGGGGTAGTTTCAGAATACGGCGGAACCAGTCCAGCCGCTGCTCAGCCCAGAGTTCGATTTCGATGAAGGTGTCAGCGCCGGCAAGCACGCCGCAGATAGCCACGACCAGTGTTTCGACCAGGTCGTGACGAATCTTGCCCTGCTGACGGGGATCATTGATGGCGACCAGAACATCGGAGATTGGTATGTGATGCGACATTGCAGGGCATCCTGAGTAGAGAGGCGCTCAGGATGCCCGCTGGGAAAGGACTCATTCAAATCGGCAGGCGTTCATGCGATTGCCCTGCAACGCCTGTTTAGATGCTGGTAGATGCGAATTTTTTGGCGTACAGTCAAAATTTTCTGATGGTTGCTTAGTGTGTTGGCGCTGATGGAAAATTGACCCACCGGGGATGCGGCGGAAATCTTGGACTACCTGGAGGTAGTTCATGTATTCATACGAAGACCGTATCCGAGCGGTCAAGCTCTACATCAAACTGGGCAAGCGAACCGGGGCAACTATTCGTCAGTTGGGCTACCCGACGAAGAACTCTTTGAAGAGCTGGCACGCAGAGTATGAGCGATGCCTCGACCTGCCGCGTTGCTACGAGAACTCGAAGTCGAAGTACTCACCGGCCCAAAGGGAAAAGGCTGTCGAGCACTATCTCGAATACGGTCGCAACATCGCCGCTACCATCAAGGCGTTGGGCTACCCCGCGCGGGATTCTTTGCGTGCCTGGATTTACGAAATGCACCCCGAGTTGCATACGCGTGTTGTCAGTCGATCAGACGGGTTAGCCCGGCCGCCAGCGGTGAAGCAGGCAGCGGTCATCGCGCTGTGCACGCGAAAAGAAAGTGCGAAAGCCCTGGCTCAAAAGCTGGGCGTGTGCAGGCCGACCTTGTACAACTGGAAAAACCAGCTACTCGGCCCAGAGGTATCCCCATCCATGAAGTGTCGACTTGAACCCTCATCGTCACCGGAACGAGAGGAGTTGCAGCGGCAACTCGAATCTCTCCAGCTCGATGTTCGCCGTTTGCAGCTTGAACATGACCTGTTGATGAGGGCGAATGAACTCATAAAAAAAGAGACGGGCATCAACCGGCAAGTCCTGACCAATCGGGAGAAGACATTGCTGGCTGATGCCCTTAGGCATAGGTACTCCTTGCTAGAGCTGCTTGACGCGTTGGGCTTGGCCCGAAGCTCCTATTTCTATCATCGAGCCCGAATGCAGGTCGCGGAAAAGTACACCGAAGTGCGTCGTGCCATGGCGGACATATTCGAGCGCAATCATCGTTGCTATGGCTACCGTCGGATGCGAGCTTCGTTGAGCAGGCAGCGTGTGCGCCTTTCAGAGAAGGTGGTGCAGCGCTTGATGAAGCAGGAGTGCCTAGTCGTCGCCAAGCCGAAACGGCGTCGATACGGTTCCTACCTCGGGGAGATCAGTCCGGCGCCGGAAAACCTCCTCAACCGCGACTTCACGGCCCTAGCTCCGAATGAGAAATGGCTGACCGACATCTCGGAGTTCCAGATCCCGGCAGGCAAGGTGTACCTGTCCCCCATGATCGACTGCTTCGATGGGAAGGTAATCAGTTGGTCGATCGGCACGCGTCCCGACGCCGAGCTTGTGAACACGATGCTGGATGCAGCTATCGAAACGGTGGCCAGTAACGATAAACGGCCTGTTGTTCACTCCGATCGTGGCGCTCACTACCGCTGGCCCGGCTGGTTATCGCGCATCGCTGATGCGAAGCTGATTCGTTCGATGTCGCGCAAAGGCTGCTCACCAGACAACGCGGCTTGTGAAGGTTTCTTCGGCCGACTGAAAACGGAACTGTTCTATCCTCGCAACTGGCAGTCAACGAGCATCGAGCAGTTCATTCAGGCCTTGGATTCATACATTCGCTGGTACAACGAAAAACGTATAAAGATTTCCCTCGGCGCGCTCAGTCCCATTGAGTATCGTGAAAGCCTGGGCTTAGCGGCATAACCAGTCCAAGTTTTTGTCCGCATCCCCACCCTGCCGATTGAAATTTGACCCAGGGCGGATTGCTGATTTTGTTACCAGCAACTGTGGATAAGTCTACCAGCGCAGCTGCTGTTGCCCCCACTCCTTCGCTAGCCCAGTTCAGTTGTTTAAGACCTGCCACACGCAGCCATGTAGCAGGCCGTCGTCGCCATGAAATCAGAACGGCTCATCGTCCTCCGGTTCCTGGCCGCCCTTACGCTTTCGCTCCCGTGATTTGATCTTGGCCTGGGCCGCCAAGCTACTGTGTTGCAGGCGATAGGACTCGTTACCGGTTTCGACGATGTGGCAGTGGTGGGTCAGCCGATCCAGCAGGGCGGTGGTCATCTTGGCGTCGCCGAACACGCTCGACCATTCGGCGAAGCTCAGGTTGGTGGTGATCACCACGCTGGTGTGTTCGTACAGCTTGGATAGCAGGTGAAACAGCAACGCACCGCCGGCCTGGCTGAAGGGCAGATAACCCAGTTCGTCGAGGATGACCAGATCCATGCGCAGCAGAGCTTGGGCGATCCGCCCGGCTTTGCCGTCGTGCTTTTCGCGCTCCAGCAGATTGACCAGATCGACCGTGGAGTAGAAGCGCACGCGCTTGCCGTGCCGGGTGATGCCGGACACGGCCAGCGCAGTGGCCAGGTGGGTTTTACCGGTGCCAGGCCCACCGATCAGCACCACGTTCTGCGCGGTGTCGGTAAAGGCCAGACTGGCCAGTTCGCTGATCAAACGAGCGTCTGCGCTGGAGGCGCTGAAGTCGAAGCCGGCCAGGTCGCGGTGCATCGGCAGCTTGGCCATGTTCATCTGGTGGCTCACCGAGCGCATGGCGCGATCTGTGTGCTCTTGTTCCAGCAGGTGTTCGAGCAGCCACTTGGACGAGGCTGTGTTCGACTCACCCTGCGCAGTCAACTCCGCCCAGGCCGTGGCCATGCCGTGCAGGCGCAGCTCCTTGAGTTCCGCCATCAAATCACGCATGACCGATCTCCTCGGTCTGGCCACGCAGGCGGTCGTAGCGCGCCGTGTTAGCGACGGGGGCTTCCTTGAGCGACAAGTGGGTTTCGACGCTGGGTGGTGGTTCGGTCGCGGCCAGGCGCGCCACGACATTGAGGATGTGTTCGGCGCTCAGGCTGCCGCTTTCCAGTACCAGCTCAACAGCCACCAGCACCGCATCGAGCCCGGCGACCGGTACGGCAGCCAGAACTTGCGCCATGATCCGGTCACCGCCGGCATGACGCCCCAGACCGTGCTTAAGCTGACGCAGCGGCGCCGGCAGATCAGCAAAGGGCGCGCCGTTGCGCAGCGCACCGGGCTTGCGTTCGATCAGCGGGAGGTAGTGCTGCCAGTCATAGCTGACCTGGTCGCGATCCAGCAAGCGGACATGGCTGGCGATCAGCGCGTCGTCAGCCACCACCTCGATTCGCGTCGGATACAAACGGCTGCTGACCCACTTACCCGCATACTCACACGGCACCGAGTAGCGGTTGCGCCCGACGCTGACCAGGCAGGTGCTGGAGACCCGCGCAGGCCGCTCGACGTAACCGTCGAATGGCGCTGGCACAGGCATCAGTTCAGCGCGCTCCAACTCCAGCACTTCGGCCACACTCAGCCCGCTGTATTGAGGGTGCGTCAGCTCGTTCCAAAGCGCGCGGCAGCGCTGGCCCAGCCAGGCATTGAGTTCCTCGAAGGAGTGAAACTGGCAGTCCTGGGCGTCTAGCCAGATACGCCTGCGGCTGTCTTGCACGTTCTTTTCAACGATGCCCTTTTCCCAACCAGCGGCGACGTTGCAGAAGTCCGGATCGAACAGGTAATGCGCGCACATCACCGCAAAGCGCGCATTCACCGCCCGGCCTTTGCCCTTATTGACCTTGTCGACGGCGGTCTTCATGTTGTCGTAGATGCCCCGGCGCGGCACGCCGCCCAAGGAGCCGAACGAGCGTGTATGGGCGTCAAATAACATCTCATGGCCCTGGCTCGGATACGCCACAAGCCAGAACGCACGGCTGGCACACAGCTTCAGATGTGCCACCTGCATACGCCGGTAAATGCCGCCGACCAGCAAGCCTTCCTCGCTCCAGTCAAACTGAAACGCCTCGCCAAGAGCAAAGGTCAGCGGCACAAAGGCCTGCGACGCCTTGCCCTGTCCCCCTCGCCAGGCACGGATAAACGCGGTGAGCTGGCTGTAGCCACCGTCATAACCTTCGGCTTTGATTTGCGCCAACAGCGCCTTGGCACTGCGCCGCTGTTGCTTGGGCCGCAGCGAATCGGCTTTTAGCGCCTGCTCCAGCGTGGCGTGAAAAGGGCTGAGTTTGTTGAAGATCGCGCGGCGTTGGTAGACCGGCGGCTTGGCCTCAGGTGCTCTGACCCACTTGCGAATCGTGTTGCGCGCCAACCCGGTGCGCTTGGCTATCTCATGCAGCGACAGCTTGTCGCGGAAATACATCCGGCGAATTTTGCCCATCATTTCCATACTGATCACCCTGTGTTCTCCTGCTCAAAAATTGAGCAGAAGCAGTTGAACACCTGGGTCAGTTTTCAGTCGGCAGAACAGCCTCTACTGGGTCAGTTTTCGGTCAGCGGCAACACCCCGGCGGCAATCAGCGCGTCGCGCTGCAAATCGGTAGCCTGGGAGCCGTCCGCCTTCGATACCCGCATGTAGCCTATCAGCATGTCGTACCTGTCACATATACGTTCGATTATGTGACAGTGTGAGCCAGAAAGTTCTCGCCGTCAAAAACTGTCACTTAACCCGTCATTTAGTCTAAGACCTGCAAACGGCCATTCAGGCTCGTAATGTGACAAAAACTCCGGCGGGATGCCCTCCTTGGTGAACGTGGCGCGCAAACGTTCCAGGGATTCGGGGTCGCGTCGCCCGTAGGACGCCAGTGTGAACAGCAAGCGGGCCGTCTCCGGGTTGTGTCGCGCTTCAATGATGGCCTCATCGATGGCCTGGGCTGCTCGTTGCCAGTGGTTGATGGGTTCCGGCTTCGGCACCTTCGCCGGCAGGCCGTTGGTGAAACCAGTGTGCGGCTCCGTCTGAAACAGCGCGGCCTGTTCCCCGCGCGGGATCAGCGCCTTTGACTCGATCAGCGTGATGGCGGTGGCCGCCGCCTCCAGCATCTGCCACTGCACCGCCGGGGCCAGAATCTCGTAGGGACGCCACAGACTCTGCCCGGCGCGCAGCGGATGGCCGCAGCGCTCCCAGACATGGCGGATGCTCGCCGAGCAACTGCCGCAGTGCGAGAGCGGCGTGTTCAGCTCATCAAGCAGGGTGCGCAGCAGCCGGAACCACAAGCCGGCGTGGACACGCCGACGCGGCAGCTCCACAAAACCCGTCGTCAGCGCCTGCCAGGTGCGCCGGTCCATGCAGGCGATTGCGTCATCGGCAGGGCGCGGCGCAGCATCGGCGATTTCCCACTGAAGATACCGGCCGTGCATGCCCCAGTAGGACTCCAGCCAGCAGCCATGCTGCGGGCAGCTCAGCATCAAGGGGAGCTGCCAGACGAGTAGCACAGCTTGATTCGTTGGATCGTTCAGACACTGCGGACACGCCCGGCGAATCGTCTGGCTCGGTAGCCAGGCACGCCAGCGAGTGATGGACCGCACCTTGCGGGTGCGCTTGGGCAGGAGCACCGCGCATTGGAATGTATAGGTTTCCAAGGCTGCTGGTACCGAATCGTCGAGACTGTCGAGCAGCCACGGCACCCAGCCTGCAAGACTCATGCTGCGCAACCGCTCCAGCTCGACGCCACTGCGCTGGCAGAGCGCCGTCAGCAACGACAAGGATGGTGCGGTATCCAGGTCATCAAGTTGGCTGTGACCAAGATCGTGGGCCAGCAGCTCGTGCACGTCCATCTGGTAGCAGGCGGCGACCCGGTTGAGCCATGAGGACAGGGCTTCGCCTTCCTTGGGTGCCGGATGCAGCGGCCAGCGCGGCGCGGACTTCACATCAGTTCCCGCTCGAACTGTCGCCGCCGCTCACTGGGGCCGATGTAGTCGGCCATGCTGAGCGTGCGGTGGTTGATCGCTTCCTCGCCACTCTCCACGGCGGCGACGGCCGCCGCCACCAGCAGATGTGCAAGCTCGCCGATGGTGCCTTCGCTCCGGGTGAGCAGGTAGCGGGCCATGTCCAGCGTGGCAATCGGGGATGGCCGCCGTAGCGGGAGTGACGCCGCGAAGCTGGCCAGCAGCGAGCAGCAGTCCTCATTGGCCTCCCACGGCGGCAGCAGCATCGGCTCGAAGCGGTTTTCCAACTGATCGTCCGAACGGATGGCCAGGTACGCCTCGCGCGTGCCGACCCCGACCAGGGGGATACGCAGCTCGTTGCCGAGGAAGCGCAGCAGGTTGAGGAACTCGCGCCGGTTAACGCTGTTGCCAGCCAGTACATTGTGCAGTTCGTCGATCACCAGCATGCGCACGCCGACCTTGCGCAGCAGGGCCAGCGCCAGTTGCTCCATTTCCGGCAGCCGTGGGCGCGGGCGCAGCGGCGCGCCCATCGCAGCCAGCAGCGCGACATAGAAGCGGATCACCGATGGCTCTGACGGCATCTGCACGACCAGCACCGGGATATGTTCTTGGTCAGCGTCGGTGCCGACCGGGTGCGCCCGCCGGAATTTCTCGACGATCATCGACTTGCCGTTGTTGGTGGGGCCGACCAGCAGCAGGTTTGGCATGCGTTGCTTGTTCGGCCACGCATACAGAGTTTCCAGCCGGTTCAGCGCCTCGACCGCGCGCGGGTAGCCGATCCAGCGGTCGGCGCGAATGCGCTGGATGCGCTCGTCTGCCGGCAGCCTGGCCAAACCCTGTGCCGCTGGCAGCAGGTGGGACAGGTCAATGACGGGATATTCGTCCACGGCTACCACTCCTCGATCTGATCGAACGGTTTGGCCGGCGGCAGGTTGTCTGCCTGCGGGTCAGCCATGTCCACATCCGGCGGTATGGGCTTGGCCGGTGGCTCCGACGTCTTGAGGTGCTGGCGGCGATCAGCGTCGCGCCGCGCCTTGCGCGTGGCCTTCTGGGCGGTGGTCACGATCTCGCGCATCTGCCCGATCATGCGGAACAGCGCCGACTCGTCCACCTGCTCGCGCCCGAGCTGACGCAATTTGGCCAGCGCCTGGCGTTGTTCCCAGAGGGTGACGGCCGGATGGGACAAGGTGCGGTAGTGGATCTCCAGATAGTGCTGACCTTCCGGTTCCAGTACCCAGATGCGGCTGATGTCGCGCGGATCGCGCCGGATCAGGAAGGCGGGCAAGCGCTCGCGCCGGGCAATCCACGGCTTGAGGGCGTCGGCGTAGTAGTGGATGTGGTCGATGACAAAGCCGGTGCGGGTCAGGGTGCGGCGGATCACCGGCAGGAAATCGACCAAAAACGCGGTGGGGCGGGTAACGACGGCCGGGACGCCAACGCGCTCCACGGCCTCGGCCCAGCGCGCGGCCGGCGGCTGGAGCAGGCCGTTGTGCACGGAGCCGTGATAGGTGCCTACCGCCAACGCGAGCCAGCGCTCCAGCTCGCGCAGCGTCAGGGTGGCCATCTTCTCGGAATCGTACTCGCCGCGCTGGCCGGGATTGGAGAAGGTCGTCCCCGGTAATTCGTCGTGGATCATCTGCATCGCCGTGCCGATGATCCGTTCCACGATGCCGCCGTAGTGCGGCTGGCCTGGTGGGCGATAGTCCAGCCGGATGCCATGCTGTTCGCAGCCACGGCGCAGCGCTTCGCTTTTGAACTCGGCCGCGTTGTCCAGATAGAGCAGCCTGGGCTTGCCGCTCATCGGCCAGTCCATTTCCACATTCAGCCCTTCCAGCCAGGGCCGCTTGTCGCAGGCGGCATGCGCGAGGCATAGGCCGACCGAGACGGCGGACGGCGCTTCCAGCGTGACCACCAGGCCGAGTACGCAGCGCGTGAACACGTCGATGGCGAGGGTCAAATATGGGCGGCCAATCGGTTGCCGGTCGCGCTCGTCGACCACGATCAGGTCGATGACGGTGTGGTCGATCTGCACCTGTTCCAGCGGCATGGTGACTTCGGGCGGAATGCCACCCGCGCCTTGCAAGGGACGGGCAGCGTCCTGCCCGCCCCGGCTGCGGGCTATTTTCGCCGGGTGTAGTCCGGCAATCCGCTGGGCCACGGTGTTGCGCGCCGGCACCGGCAGCTTCTGGGTTTTGCACGCCTGCGCGACTTCGCGGTGGAACGCCGCCAGGCTGCGTTTCTGCTTGGTCAGGAAGCGCTTTTGCAGCAGCTCGCGGATGATGCGCTCGACCGGTTCCGGCAAGCGCCCCTTGCCTTTGCCGCCGCCGGATCGGCCGGGCGTCAGGTCTGTTACCAGGCCAGTACCCTGCCGGGCGCGACGGATCAGGACATATACCTGTCGCCGGGACAGGCCCAGCGCTTGGGCTGCCTCATCGGCGGCTTCATGCCCGACCACCTCAAGCGCTGCCAGTGGCCCGATGATTTCCGTCCGGTGCCGGGCTTGCGCCCATGCCTCGTCGGGCAGGGTGGCCACGCCTTGCGCGGCAATCGGTGGAGTGTCTGATGTCATGCCCAAACCTCGCTTTGGTGCACACGAGTATTGAGCATAGTCGAGATTGGTGCAGACGACTCCTGATATTGGGCTGTCAGGAGCCGTATGCACACCAGGCGTTACATCCAGTCAGATGGTGCGGTCGTCTTCTGAAAACGACACTGACGCCAGGTTGAGGCATAGCTCAATATGACACATGGCTGCAAATCGCTAATTTTCCAACTATAAAGAGCTATGCTCTCAAGAAGCGGTTGCGCTAACCGATACAGTATAAATTGGGCCCCAAGTATTATTTTATTTGCACAAAGGTAATGATTATGTTTTTCAATAAAAACAAACAACTGCTGGACACAGAAAATAAGCTCTCAGAACTACAGCGGCAGCTTGATTCAATAAGTCGAAATGTCGCGGAAATCAGATTCAGGCCAGACGGGAGCGTAATCTATGCGAGCAATATCTTTCTAGAGATGCTTGGTTACAAACTCGAAGAAATAGCAGGGCAGCACCACAGAATTTTCTGCGAAAAGAATTATGCTAACACAGCTGATTATTCGCGCTTCTGGCAGAAATTGGCTGACGGCCATCTTCAATCAGGTTTATTTAGGCGGCTGCGCAAAGACGGTAACTTAGTATTGATTGAGGCTACTTATATTCCAGTTCAAAATCAAGATGGAAAAGTTATTGAAATCATTAAGATTGGCTCAGATGTCACTCAGAGAGAAAACGAGTTACTCTCACTAAGAGCCGTCCATGCAGCCATCTCCCGCTCGATGGCGGAGATCGAGTTCACACCTAACGGTGACATCCTGCATGCAAATGAGAATTTCCTCCGTGCTATGGGTTATCGCCTCAGCGATATCAAGGGTCGACACCACCGAATGTTCTGTTTCGATAATTTTTATCAAGAAAATCCAAATTTTTGGCAGAGTTTAAAGGGAGGAACTTTTTTAAGCGGGCAATTTGAGCGCAAGACCGCATCGGGAGAGACCATCTATCTTGAGGCCACCTACAACCCCGTCATTGATGAAGCCGGCCAGGTTGTGAAAGTGTTAAAATTTGCCACCGACGTCAGCTCGCAGAAGCATAAGGCTGATGAAATCCGTCAGGCCGCAGAGCTTTCCTTCACCACCGCCGAGGAGACATCTCAAATTTCCGTGCGGGGCATGGAGTCCCTTGCTAGTTCAATTGAACTATCTCAGGGTACATTTAATTTAATAAACGGTGCGGTTATTTCGATTACACAGCTAAATGCTCAGGCTAAAGATATCGAGAAAATTGTTACCATCATCCAAGGCGTGGCAGAACAAACTAACTTACTAGCACTTAACGCCGCAATTGAAGCTGCCCGAGCGGGTGAAATGGGCCGAGGCTTTGCTGTAGTAGCCGACGAGGTTCGTCAGTTGGCAGCTCGAACTAGCAGTGCCACCGTGGAAATCCAGAATGTGGTAACTGCTAACGGAAAGCTTACTCAGCAACTGAATATAGATATGAACAGCATCGCTAGAAGCGCCGAAGAAAACAACGATCAGATCGCAACTGTAACAACTATTATGCGTGAAATCAGTGACGGTGCAGACCATGTTGCCCGTACCGTATCGACGTTGTTCAAAGACAATAGCTAGTGTCCAGTTTTAGGCAAAATCAGGATCGGAACTTCGAGCCGCAGCGCTACAGAGCCAGAAGCCCAAACTTGGTGACGGCCATCGTGCTATGGAACACGATGTATCTGGAGTGCATCACTTGGGGCTGGTCGAGGCTGGCAAGTCGGTGGGCGGCGAGCTGCTGCAATACCTATTGCCGCTGGGCTGGGAGCACATCAACCTGACTGGCGATTACGTCTGGCGGCAGAGCCGCAGGCTGGAGATCGGGAAGTTCAGGCCGCTACGATTGCCCGGAAAACCTTAGCGTACGATTTTTTCCGAATTCTGCGGGCTCCCCTATCACCAGCTACGCTCGACCATCGCCCAAGTCGGTGGGAAGAAGGAATTGACCGGCCGCACCGACATCGAAATCGAGATCAGCAACCAGTGCGCCAGGCTGATCGGCAACGCGATCATCTTCTACAACTCGGCGATCCTGTCCCTGCTGCTGACGAAGTACGAGGCAGCTGGCAATGCCAAGGCGCTGGCGTTGATCACGCAGATGTCGCCAGCGGCCTGGCGGCACATCCTGCTGAACGGGCATTACACCTTCCAGACTGACGGCAAGTTCATCGACCTGGATGCGCTCGTGGCGGGACTGGAGCTGGGCTGACGGAAATTTCTGGGATTCCGGCGTACAACCCCAAATACGTGGTGCTGCCAACCGTCGCCACACTGTAGGCGTTGCCCAGCGGGTCTACACAAGCTAGCAAGTTGGCGCTGCGCGTGCAGTTCGCCAGCAGGCTCGGCGTTTGCGCGCAGGCAGATCCTGCCACGCCCAATAACAAGGCACACACCAGGGTTTTCATAGCGCCTCTCGGGCAAGAAAGTGTTCCAGCATTGCGCCCTTCGTCGTGGCGAGCAAGCGGGGATTGGCTTATTTGTATTGTTATACTATAACATTAAAAAACAGCCTGACTCGTGAACCGCTTTCCATGACTGAACAAGACCTTCTGGCCCAACCGCCCGCCGACTATATGAATGACGCTCAGCAAGGTTTCTTCCGAGCGCTGCTTTTGACCCAGCGCGACGAATTGCAGGCGCGTATCGAGGCCGAATTTTTGCTGCTGCGCGAGCAGGAAACCAACAGCGACCTCGCCGACATCGGCAGCGCCGAAGAGCAGGGCCAATGGCAGCTGCGCCTGCTGGAGCGCGAAAAAAAGCTCTTGGACAAGATCGACGACGCCCTCGAACTGCTGGCCCGCGGCGAATACGGCTGGTGCCGCGAAACCGGCGAGCCCATCGGCCTGCAACGCCTGCTGCTGCGGCCCACCGCCACCCTGTGTATCGAAGCCAAAGAACGTGAAGAGCTGCGCGAACGCCATAAACGGGCGATTTGACCGGCCAACCCTGATGAGGACTACCTGATGACCAATCGCCTTCCCGTTACCGTGCTGTCCGGCTTTCTCGGCGCCGGTAAAAGCACGCTGCTCAACTACGTTCTGCGCAACCGCGAAAACCTGCGGGTGGCGGTGATCGTCAACGACATGAGTGAAATCAATATCGACGGCAGCGAGGTGCAGCGCGACGTCACCCTGAATCGCTCCGAAGAAAAACTGGTAGAGATGAGCAACGGCTGCATCTGCTGCACCTTGCGTGAAGACTTGCTGGAAGAAGTCACAAAGCTCGCCAAGGAAGGTCGCTTCGATTACCTGTTGATCGAGTCCACCGGCATTTCCGAGCCGCTGCCCGTGGCCGAAACCTTCACGTTTCGTGATGAAAACGAGCAAAGCCTGGCCGATATCGCGCGCCTGGACACCATGGTCACCGTGGTCGACGGCATGAATTTCCTGCTCGATTACCAAGCTGCCGAAAGCCTGGCTTCCCGGGGTGAAACCCTGGGCGAAGACGACGAACGCTCCATCACCGATTTGCTGATCGAGCAGATCGAATTCGCCGACGTGATCCTGATCAGCAAGATCGACCTGATCAGCAGCCGCGAACGCGAGGAGTTGATGGCCATCCTTGAGCGCCTCAATGCGCAGGCGGAAATCATTCCGATGGTGATGGGCGAAGTGCCGCTGAACAAGATCCTCAACACTGGCCGCTTCGACTTCGAACGCGCAGCGCAAGCGCCAGGCTGGCTGCAGGAGTTGCGCGGTGAGCACGTGCCGGAAACCGAAGAATATGGCATCGCCTCCACCGCTTACCGCGCGCGTCGCCCGTTTCATCCGCAACGCTTCTTCGACTTTATCGACCGCCCTTGGGTGAACGGCAAACTGCTGCGCTCCAAGGGCTTTTTCTGGCTGGCGAGCAAGCATCAGGATGCGGGCAGTTGGTCCCAGGCCGGCGGTTTGATGCGCCATGGCTTTGCCGGGCGCTGGTGGCGTTTTGTGCCGAAAAGCCAGTGGCCGCAAGATGAAGAAAGCGTGGCGGCGATCATGGGCAACTGGCAATTGAGCACCGGCGACTGCCGCCAGGAACTGGTGTTT
Organism: Pseudomonas sp. ChxA; assembly: GCF_030263855.1. Classification (NCBI taxonomy): domain Bacteria; kingdom Pseudomonadati; phylum Pseudomonadota; class Gammaproteobacteria; order Pseudomonadales; family Pseudomonadaceae; genus Pseudomonas; species Pseudomonas sp. ChxA. Next base: position 1,485,245 of record NZ_JARPMK010000002.1, on the reverse strand, counting down.
ATCGGGCAGAACATTGACTTCGCGCAGATGCGCGCCGAGCTTGACGCGTGCTTGCTTAACGATGAAGAAATGGCCCTGGGCGTCGAAGGTTGGCGCCAGTTGGCCGACCCTTTTGGCCCTTGGTATGAGCAGGTAGCCTGATGCTGGCCCCGGTAATCCCCTTACGCCCGGTGATCCGGCAAACCCGTGGTGAAACCCCGCTGGCGCTGTCGGACATCCTCGAAAACGACGTCAACCTGGCGCTATGGCAGCGCCAGTTGCCCCTGCATATCGCCGAATTCGGCGCTTTGCTGGTGGCGCTCAATGAGCCGTTGGCGGACTCCATGGTGATTGAACTCGAGAATGAGGACGCTGTGCCGAATTTGCAGGGGTTGGCGTCCAGTTGCCGCGATCTTGAAGGCTACGAAGGCTTTATTGCCGATGTGTCATGGTTGGTCAGCGCGTTTGCTTGCCTGCTCGGTGCCAAGAGGATTGGCGTGCGGTTGCGGCTGCTGGACAAGGCCATGTGCCCGCGTTTTCACGTCGACCATGTGCCGGTTCGACTCATCACCACCTACGCCGGGATCGGCAGCCAGTGGCTGCGCGAAGGCGTGATGGACCGGCGTAAGCTCAGCCAGGCCGACGCGGAACCCACCGAGCGCATCGAGCAGGTCCACTGCGGCGAAGTGGCCTTGCTCAAGGGCACAAAATGGCACGGCAACGAGAACCATGGCTTGATCCATCGCTCACCCGCACTCAAGGCCGACGAGCGCCGGTTGATCCTGACGCTGGATTGGCTCGCATAACCGCGTAGGATCAAGCGCTCTACCCGGCCTGAATGAAGCCCCATGCTGCAGAACATTCCCACCCACGTGATTGCCGGGCCTTTGGGCGCCGGCAAGACCAGCCTGATCAAACACCTGCTGGCCCAACGCCCGGCCAACGAGCGCTGGGCCGTGTTGATCAATGAGTTCGGGCAAATCGGCCTGGACGCTGCCTTGCTTACACAGGACGACGACGGCATTGCGCTGGGCGAAGTGGCCGGTGGCTGTTTGTGCTGTGTGAATGGTGCACCGTTCCAGGTGGGGCTTGGCCGCCTGCTGCGTAAGGCCAAACCGGATCGGCTGTTTATCGAGCCCTCGGGCTTGGGTCATCCGGCGCAGTTGCTCAAGCAGTTGCGCGAGGCGCCATGGCAAGGCGTGCTCGCGGTTCAGCCGTGTGTGTTGGTATTGGATGCCCAAGCGTTGGCCGCGGGTAAGGCATTGCCGCAAGCGCAGCAGGAAGCGCTGGCCAGCGCCGGTTTGCTGGTAGTGAACAAAGATGAAGCGTTGGATGCCTCACAGCGCCAGGCCATAGAACAGCAACTGCCTGCTTGCCCGATCTACTGGACCCGCCAGGCGCAATTGCCGCTGACGCAATTGCCCGGCCTGAATGAACAGGCTGGCGCGGCTGTGGATAACTTAGACGTGCCCAAAGGCCTGGCACAGATACCGGCGATCTGGACTGATCCTGCGTTGCCCATTTGCTTGAGCCAGGCTCAGGAAGGCGGCTGGAGTATCGGTTGGCGCTGGCATCCGAGCCAGTCGTTCGACATTGCGCGCCTGCACAGCTGGCTGTCAGGCCTTGAATGGCGCCGCGCCAAGCTGGTTATCCACAGCGGCGTTACCTGGGTGTCGGCTAACGCTGTGGATAATAGTCCACTCACCTGGCAACCCAGCGAGTGGCGCCGTGATTCACGTATCGAGTTGATTTTCAGCCAGCCACAGGACGTGGCTGGGCTACAGAGCGCGCTGGCCGCCTGCCGTCAGTGACGGGTTTTGCTGGCGTGATCCTGGCGCCATTGGCTCAGCTCGATGACTTCGGCGCTGGGCAGCGGCGTTTTAATCTCAAACGGGTAGGGCGCCAATTCGATCTGCGCGCTGTGGGCGCCGAACTGAGTGATAGTCCCAGGATGGCGGGCTTCGCCGGTCACGGTGAACTCAAAGTTATAAATGCGCGCCAAGCGGCGCCGACCATTGGCATCTTTCACAAAACCGATGCGTTTGAGCGCCACTGCGCCGTCGAGCAGTTCGATATCCAGCTTGGCGCAATGCTGCTTGACCCGCTCCAGCGCCTTTTCGCGCAGGCCGTGGTTGTGCCACACCCAGGCGGCACCGGTCGCCAACAGCATCAACACGAAGATGTTTCCCAGGGTCAGCATGCGATGAACTCCAACAAAGTAAGAGCAGCTTAACTGTGTCTCTGGTCTGTCGTACAGGCTGCGTTTAGTCGCATACTGCGCGGCCAGAATTCAAACGGCTTTACGGAAATCTCCCGCATGAAACGCACACCTCATCTGCTTGCGATCCAGTCTCATGTGGTCTTTGGCCACGCCGGAAACAGCGCCGCCGTATTCCCTATGCAGCGCGTCGGGGTGAACGTCTGGCCGCTGAACACGGTGCAGTTTTCCAACCACACTCAGTATGGCCAGTGGGCGGGCGAAGTGCTGGCGCCGCAGCAAATTCCGGCGTTGGTAGAAGGCATTGCCGCGATAGGCGAGCTGGGCAACTGCGATGCGGTGCTGTCCGGCTACTTGGGCAGTGCCGACCAGGGCCGAGCGATTCTGACCGGCGTGGCGCGTATCAAGGCCATCAACCCCAAGGCCCTGTACCTGTGCGACCCAGTCATGGGCCATCCGGAAAAAGGCTGCATCGTGCCCCAGGAAGTCAGCGATTTCCTGCTGGACGAGGCGGCGGCCATGGCGGATTTTCTGTGCCCCAACCAGCTGGAGCTGGACAGCTTTGCCGGGCGCAAGCCGCAATCGTTGTTCGATTGCCTGGCGATGGCCAAGGCGCTGCTGGCCCGTGGGCCGAAGGCGGTGTTGGTCAAGCACCTGGATTACCCGGGCAAGCTGCCGGAAGGTTTCGAGATGCTGCTGGTTACCGCTGAAGGTAGCTGGCACTTGCGCCGGCCGTTGCTGGCGTTCCCGCGTCAGCCGGTGGGCGTGGGCGACCTGACGTCGGGGTTATTCCTGGCGCGGGTGCTGTTGGGTGACAGCCTGTTGGCGGCCTTTGAATTCACCGCCGCAGCGGTGCATGAAGTGCTGCTGGAAACCCAGGCCTGCGCCAGTTACGAGCTGGAGCTGGTACGGGCCTAGGATCGGATCGCGCATCCGCGCGTGCGCTTCGAGGCCACGCCGATCGAACTATAGGCACACAAAACCCAATGTGGGAGCTGGCTTGCCTGCGATAGCGGTGTGTCAGGCGACAAAGATGTCGACTGTCAGGCCCTCATCGCAGGCAAGCCAGCTCCCACATTCGATTGGGTTTACAGCTCGGGATTTATGGCCCGTCGGCCTTGATTTCCTGGTAACGCTTCTCCAGCTCCTGACGGATCTGCCGACGCTGCTGCGCCTGTACAAACCGGCGCTTGTCTTCGCTGTTCTGCGGCTGCAGCGGCGGCACGGCGGCGGGTTTGCGCTGGTCGTCCACGGCCACCATGGTGAAGAAGCAGCTGTTGGTGTGACGCACCGAGCGCTCGCGGATGTTCTCGGTCACCACTTTGATGCCCACTTCCATCGACGTGTTGCCGGTGTAGTTGACCGAGGCCAGGAAGGTCACCAGCTCGCCGACATGGATCGGCTCGCGAAAAATCACCTGGTCGACCGACAGCGTCACTACATAACGGCCCGCGTAACGGCTTGCGCAGGCGTAGGCCACTTCGTCGAGGTACTTGAGCAGGGTGCCGCCGTGAACATTGCCTGAGAAGTTGGCCATGTCAGGGGTCATCAATACCGTCATCGACAGCTGGGCGTTTCCGGGTTCCATAGCACACTCACGGGTTGTAGGCATTGGTTGGGGGACACCTCTACGGGTGCTGGAATCTTTACAGCGCTCTCCCTAACGGGACGCCAATGGGCGGCTTGCCGTCACGCGAATGCCGATCTGTTTCCATATATTGCACCGGCTTTCTGCCGGAAGTCGCGGTGTTAACCTTCAAAAGCCCATCTCAGGGCATTTCTTACGATCAAGGCAGACTTTTCCTTCCGCGCTTCGCGACTGTTCAAGGGCGCGTGCGGAAGTGGGAAAAGCGCCAGTAGCCCTCAAGGAGCCCCTCGCCATGCACGCCATCAGCTTTATCCAGGACTTGGCCGTGATCATGCTGGTGGCAGGGGTTGTCACCATCCTGTTTCACCGTCTCAAGCAGCCGGTGGTGCTGGGGTACATCGTCGCCGGGTTCATCATTGGCCCTCATACGCCACCGTTCGGTTTGATCCACGACGAAGACACCATCAAGACCCTGGCTGAGCTTGGGGTGATCTTCCTGATGTTCTGTCTGGGCCTGGAGTTCAGCCTGCGCAAGTTGTTCAAGGTCGGCGCCACGGCGTTTATCGCGGCCTTCCTGGAAATCATCCTGATGATCTGGATCGGCTACGAGATCGGCCGCTGGTTCGACTGGAACACCATGGACTCGCTGTTCCTCGGCGCGATCCTGGCAATTTCCTCGACCACCATCATCGTCAAGGCGCTCAATGACCTGAAGATGAAGAACCAGCGTTTCGCCCAGCTGATTTTCGGCGTGCTGATCGTCGAGGACATCCTGGGCATCGGCATCATCGCCTTGCTGTCGAGCATCGCCGTCAGCGGCACGGTGAGTTCCGGCGAGGTGTTCTCTACGGTCGGCAAGCTGTCGCTGTTCATGATTGTGGCGTTGGTGATCGGTATTTTGCTGGTGCCGCGCCTGCTGGCCTACGTGGCCAAGTTTGAAAGTAACGAGATGCTGCTGATCACCGTGTTGGGCCTGTGTTTCGGCTTTTGCCTGCTGGTGGTCAAGCTCGAATACAGCATGGTGCTGGGCGCGTTCCTGATCGGCGCGATCATGGCCGAATCTCGCCAGTTAATCAAAATTGAGCGCCTGATCGAACCGGTTCGCGACATGTTCAGCGCAATCTTCTTTGTCGCCATTGGCTTGATGATCGACCCGCAGATCCTGCTGCAGTACGCCTGGCCAATCGCGGTGATTACCGTGGCGGTGGTGCTGGGCAAGATGCTGTCCTGCGGCCTGGGGGCTTTTATTGCCGGCAACGATGGCCGCACCTCACTGCGTGTGGGCATGGGGCTGTCACAGATTGGTGAGTTTTCCTTCATCATCGCCGCGCTGGGGATGACCTTGCAGGTGACCAGCGACTTCCTCTATCCGGTGGCGGTGGCGGTTTCGGCGATCACCACGCTGCTCACGCCGTACTTGATTCGCGGCGCTGACCCGTTGTCGTTGAAGATTGCCGCGGTAATGCCCAAGCGCATGAGCCGGGTGTTCGGCCTGTATGGCGAATGGTTGCGCAGCATTCAGCCTCAAGGTGAGGGCGCGATGCTGGCGTCGATGATTCGCAAGATCATCCTGCAAGTGGGGGTTAACCTGGCGCTGGTGATCGCGATCTTCTTTGCCGGGAGCTTCTTCGCGGCGCGCATTGGCGGGTATCTGGAAGGCTGGATCAGTGATCCGAGCTGGCAGAAAGCATTGATCTGGGGTGGGGCGTTGCTGCTGTCGCTGCCGTTTCTGATTGCGGCGTATCGCAAGCTCAAGGCGCTGTCTATGCTGCTGGCGGAGATGAGTGTGAAACCGGAGATGGCCGGGCGGCATACCCAGCGTGTGCGAAGGGTGATCGCAGAGGTGATCCCGGTCCTGTCGCTGCTGGTGATCTTCCTGCTATTGGCAGCCTTGTCGGCGAGTATTTTGCCGACCAACAAGTTGCTGGTGCTGATTGCCGTGGTCACGGCGGCGGTGGCGGCGGTGCTCTGGCGGTGGTTCATCCGCGTGCATACGCGGATGCAGGTCGCCTTGCTGGAGACCCTGGATAACCACAAAGATACGCCGGAGCACTGATGTCATTGTGGCGAGGGAGCTTGCTCCCGCTGGGGTGCGCAGCAGCCCTAAAACAGTCACCTCGCCACGCCTGGAAAAACGCTTTGCCCTGGTTGGGGCTGCTTCGCAGCCCAGCGGGAGCAAGCTCCCTCGCCACAAAAGCGGGGTCACCTAAGGTTTTGGGGCTCAGCTTTCCAGCCAGACGTCCCGCGCCCAGTGCCACACCGATTCCCAGGTTTCTTCGGTGACCAGTTCTTCTTCGCCGGACCACAGCACCACGGTGCCGTCTTCTTCGACGCAGTAGTAGTCATCGCCGTCCTGGCAGATCGGGATCATGCTGCGGTCAACACCGGCGTCCCAGGCGTTGGCGGCAACGTCCGGCAGGTAGGTGTGGGACTGCGGGTCGGTGACGGTCACCGGTTCCAGGCTGCCGTACACCACATCGCTGACAGTCAGCAGGAATTCACGGAAGACAAACGGGATGTCGATGAACAGTTGTTCCTCGATTTCCACAATCTGATCTTCGTCAGGCAGCTCCAGAGGAACCGGGACCGGTTCGTTGGCTTCACGCAATTGTTCGATGATTTCTTCCACGGCCGGGATCCTCTTGCTAGTTGGCGCGGTTAATAGGGCGTTTTATACAGTAGCTCGCTATAAGTGCAACCGCGAAATAGAAAACCCCGGAACATGTCCGGGGTTTTTATTACCAAGTGCTCAAGCGTGCGGTTATCAGCCGTTCTGGCGGATACCGGCGACCAGCCAAGGCTGGTTCTCGCCTTGCGGGCGTTCCATGTTCCAGCTTTCGCTGAACACTTCGCCCTGGTCGAAGCGCGAGGTCTTCGACACACCGCTGAAGGTCAGGGTGGCGATGGTCTTGTCGGCGCGATCATCCACACCGTCCAGTTGCACGCGCAGGTCGTCGATGTAAGTCGACTGGAACGCGTCACCGATCTCGGCGCGTTCGCGCTTGAGGAACTCCAGCAGTTGCGGGGTCACGAACTCGGCGATCTTGTCCATTTCGTTGGCGTCCCAGTGCTGCTGCAGGGACTGGAAGTGGCTGCGGGCCGCTTCGACGAAACGTTCTTCGTTGAACCAGGCCGGTGCATTGATCACCGGACGGGCGGCGGCAGGCGCAGCCGAACCACCGAAGATCGAGCCCATGGCTGGTTTTTGCTCGAACACTTCACGCTGCATCGGCGCGCCGGCTGGAGCCAGGTGCTCCTGCTGCTTGCGTCGACGGGCGGCGATAAAGCGGAAGATCACAAAGGCGATGACCGCCAGGATCAGGATGTCGAAGATCTGCATGCCCTGGAAGCCGCCGCCCATGAACATGGAAGCGAGCAGGCCACCGGCGGCGATACCGGCCAGTGGGCCTAACCAGCGCGAAGCACCGCCGGCCTTGGCGGCAGCGCCAGCAGCACCGGCTGCGCCTGCGGTCGCGGCTGCGCCGCCCACGCCACCGGCGGAAGGAGCCATTTGGCTGGTCTGGTGAGTCGGCGCCGAGCCCATGCTTTTGCCGCCACCGAAGCGCTTGGCGTTGGCGTCGAGGCTCATCGTCAGGCCGATGCACAACGCCATGGCGATGCTAAGAAAACGTTTCATAAAGGGAATTCCCATTTGTGGATTGCACGCGCGCCATGTTGCACAGGTGTCGTGACAGTGGCTAGCGACATAATGTTTCGGGCTTTTGCGTAAGACCGATTCAGAATGGCCCGTAGGACTTATCTCAGATATTGGCCCGTACTGCTTAAAAACAAGGGCACCACCGCAGATCGTTCCCACGCTCTGCGTGGGAACGCCGCCTGGGACGCTCCGCGTCCCGCTTTGAAGGGGGGACGCAGAGCGTCACTGGATGCATTCCCACGCGGAGCGTGGGAACGATCATGAGGCGCCCTCGTCAGACGGCTTCGAGCTTTGCATAGCCCATCATCAGCCACTTGCTGCCCTCGGCGAAGTTCACCTGTACCCGTGCCTGGGCGCCGGCGCCTTCGAAGTTGAGGATCACACCTTCGCCGAAGATCGCATGCTTGACCTGCTGGCCAAGGCTGAACGGGGTTTCCGGTATTTCGGAGCCGGCGAACATGCTGCTGGAGTTTTGCTGCTGGCCGCCGCCGAACGGTCGGCTGACGCTGTTGGACAAACGCACTTCCTGGATCAGACCTTTCGGCACTTCACGTACGAAGCGCGATACCTTGTTGTAGGTCTCGCTGCCGTACAGGCGTCGGGTCTCGGCGTAGGTCATCACCAGATTCTGCATGGCGCGGGTGATGCCCACGTAGGCCAAGCGGCGTTCTTCCTCAAGGCGGCCGGGCTCTTCCAGGCTCATCTTGTGCGGGAACAGGCCTTCTTCCATGCCCACCAGGAACACATACGGAAATTCCAGGCCCTTGGCGCTGTGCAAGGTCATCAGCTGGATGCTGTCTTCATGCTCATCGGCCTGGGTATCACCGGCTTCCAGCGACGCATGGCCGAGGAAGGCGGCGAGCGGCGTCAGTTCTTCATCTTCCTCGGTGTTTTCGAAGGCGCGGGCAGCGCTGACCAGTTCCTCAAGGTTTTCTACCCGGGCCTGGCCTTTCTCGCCTTTTTCCGCTTCGTGATAGGCGATCAGGCCGGACTGCTCGATCACCGTCTGGGTCATCAAGTGCAGCGGCATTTCTGCGCATTTGGCCGCCAGGTTCTCGATCAACTCGACAAACACGCCCAGCGCCCCGGCGGCGCGGCCGGTCAGGCCCTTGTTGGCGATCAGCAAACGCATGGATTCCCACATCGACACATCGGCGTGGCGAGCGTGGTCGCGAATCGCTTCAACGGTTTTCTCACCGATGCCACGCGCCGGGATGTTGATCACCCGCTCCAGCGCCGCATCGTTGCCACGGCCTTCGAGCAAGCGCAGGTAGGCCATGGCGTTCTTGATCTCAGCACGCTCGAAGAAGCGCTGGCCGCCATAGATGCGGTACGGAATGCGCTCGCGCAGCAAGGCTTCCTCAAGTACCCGCGATTGGGCGTTGGAGCGGTACAAAATCGCGATATCGCTGCGCGCCAGGCCGGTTTTCAACGCGCTTTCGATGGTTTCCACCACGTAGCGTGCTTCGTCGTGTTCATTGAACGCGGCGTACAGGTTGATCGCTTCGCCTTCGCCGCCGTCGGTCCAGAGTTCTTTGCCCATGCGCCCGGTGTTGTTGGCGATCAAGGCGTTGGCAGCCTTGAGGATGCCGGCGGTGGAGCGGTAGTTCTGTTCCAGACGGATGGTGATCGCGTCCGGGAAGTCGTCGGAATACTGGTAGATGTTCTCGATTTTCGCGCCGCGCCAGCCGTAGATCGACTGGTCGTCGTCGCCCACCACCATCAAGCTGTCGCCGCCCTTGGCCAGCAGGCGCAACCAGGCGTACTGCACGGCGTTGGTGTCTTGGAACTCGTCCACCAGAATGTGCCGGAAGCGTTTCTGGTAATGGGCCAGCAAGCCTGGGTTGTCGCGCCACAGGTCGAGGGCGCGCAGCAGCAGCTCGGAGAAGTCGATCACACCGGCGCGCACGCAGGCGGCCTCGTAGGCTTCATAAATGCTGCGCATGGTGGCCAGGAACAAATCGCCGCTGGCCTGGATATGTTGCGGGCGCAGGCCTTCGTCTTTCTGACCGTTGATAAACCATTGCGCCTGACGCGCCGGCCAGCGTTGCTCGTCCAGGCCCAGCTCGCGGATCACCCGCTTGACCAGGCGTTGCTGGTCATCGCTGTCGAGAATCTGGAAGGTCTGGCTCAACCCTGCTTCCTGCCAGTGCGCCCGCAACAGGCGGTGCGCCAGGCCGTGGAAGGTACCCACCCACATGCCGGCCGGGCTGATGCCCATCAACTGCTCGATGCGGTGACGCATCTCGGCAGCGGCCTTGTTGGTGAAGGTCACCGACAGGATGGAATGCGGGGACGCGTTTTCGACCTGGATCAACCAGGCGATACGGTGCACCAGCACTCGGGTTTTACCGGAGCCAGCACCGGCCAGGACCAACTGACGGCCAACGGGGGCTGCGACAGCCTGGCGTTGGGCATCGTTGAGGGAGTTCAGCAAAAGGGAGAGATCATCGCGCATCGGCGCATTCTAGGGTGCTGCGGGGAGTCGGGCAAATCCCAATGCCGGGTGGTCGATACAAAACTTTCCGGGCGATCCTGGCCGCGCAAACATTCTGCTGGCGGTGATGACCGGTTGGTCATGGCCCACAGCCCGCGCAGGGTCTAGCTCAAGCGCTTTGGCCGCGAAGTTTGCGTGCAAACACCGCGGGGTTTTTATGACTTGGAGCAGTTTGGCCCAAGCGCTTGCTTGTGTATGCTCCGTCCACGTTTCGGGCTCACCATTATAAGAACACTGCCTATGACTCTCAGTCCCGACCTGTTTGGCCCCTCGGTGGCGCCCGCGCAGGTCATCCGTAAATATTACGCAACCGAGATGGCGGTCGAACGCACTCGCCTGTTGTATCAAGGCTCCTTGCTGCCGACCTTATTGATGCTGGTCAACGGCCTGGTCTGCGCCTGGTTGCTGTGGAACCCCAAGCAATACCTGTTGGACAGCATCTGGCTGGTCTGGCTGCTCGCCCTGGTGGCCCTGCGCGTGATCCAGGTGGCGGCGTTCGATTCGGCGATGCCCAGCCGCCAAGCCCTACCGATCTGGCGGCGCATGTTCATGCTCGGCTCGGCGGTCAGTGGCCTGACCCTGGCCACCGCCGCCATCGCCCTGGTGCCGGCGGACAGCTTTATGCAGCAGGCCTGGGTGTTCGGGCTGATCGGCGCCGCAACGCTGTCGGCCAGCGTGGCCTATGCCGTGAGTTTGCCGGCGTTCCTGTCCTTTGCCGTGCCGTGTCTGGTGCCGGCGATTGTCTATCTGTTCTGGAACGGCACTGCGCAGCAACAAGGTTGGGGCGTGCTTGGCCTGATCCTGCTGGCCTCGTTGAGCCTGGTGGCCTGGCAGGTCAACCGCCTGATCCAGCGCGGTTTGTTGCGGCGCTTTCAGAACCAGGCGCTGATCGAGCATCTTCAGCAGGCGCAGCAACGCAGCGAGCAATTGAATCAGGAACTGGTGCGCGAAGTCGGCCAACGTCGCCAGGTCGAACAGGAATTACGCGACGCCCAAATCGGCCTGCAAGACCGCGTGACGCAACGCAGCCAGGAACTGGACGCCGCCAGCCTGGCCCTGAATAAAAGTGAAGCGCGCCTGGCCATGGCCCTGCAGGCCAGTGAGTTGGGCCTATGGGACTGGAACCTGCAAACCGACGAGGTGCATCACACCCAGCTCAAAGAGTTGTTTGGCCTGGAGCCCGAGTACGTCACGGCGATGCTCAGCCACCTCAAGCCACGCCTGCACCCCGAAGACTTGCCGCTGCTCAAGCGTGCGCTGGTGGAGCACCTCAAAGGGCGCAGCGAGGATTACCAGGTGGAATACCGCGTGCGCCATGGTGACGGCCATTGGGTGTGGATCGAAGACCGTGGTCGTGCCGTGGAGCGCACGCCCAGCGGTCGCGTCACGCGCATGCTCGGCACCCGCCGTGACATCAGCGCCGACAAGGCCCTGGAGGAACAGCAACGCCTGGCCTCGACGGTGTTCGAAGCGGCCAGCGAAGGCATCGTGATTCTGGACCCTGAGTACGTGCTGATCGCCGTCAACCAGGCCTTCAGCCGCGTCACCGGCTTTGAAATCGACGACATGATCGGCCGCAATGTTGTCGAACTGCCCAGCAGTCGCGACGCCCGCCGGCACTTCCCGGTGATCCGCCAGGCACTGCTCAGCCATGGCACCTGGCAGGGCGAGTTGGTCGAAACGCGCAAGAACGGCGAGCTGTACCCGCAATGGCTGCAATTGAATGTGGTGCGCGATGCTCGGGGAAAAGTCAGCCATATTGTGGGCTTCTTCGCCGATCTATCCGCGCGGCGTGAATCCGAGGAGCGCATGCGCTACCTCACTCACTATGACGAGCTGACCGGCCTGGCCAACCGTTCGCTGTTTCGCGAACGCCTGCGTGAGGCGCATGCGCGGGTGCGCCAAGGCGGGCGCAGCCTGGCACTGCTGCATATCAACCTGGACCGCTTCAAGCTGCTCAACGACAGCCTCGGCCATGAAGTTGCCGACCAACTGTTGCAGAAAATGGCCCGCCGTCTGATCAATGCCTTGCCCGAAGCTGACACCATCGCACGCCTGTCCGGTGATGAGTTTGCGGTGCTGTTCGATGCCTACGGCAGCCTGTCGAGCCTGGCACGGGTGGCCACGCGGCTGCTCGCCAAATTGCGGGTGCCGGTGACGGTGGAGGGGCATGAGCTGGTGGTCAGCGCCTCCATGGGTGTCAGCTTGCTGCCGGATAATGCGCGGGAAATTTCTGCGCTGGTCAGCCAATCGAACATGGCCATGCAGCACGCCAAACATTTGGGCGGCAATAATTTCCAGTTCTACACCGACAGCCTGCAAGCCAGCACGCTGGAGCGTTTGCAGCTGGAAAACCATCTGCGCAAGGCCATCGACGAGCGCCAACTCACGGTGTTCTATCAACCGAAACTGTGCCTGGCCACGGGCAAACTGAACGCCGCCGAGGCGTTGGTGCGTTGGGAGCATCCGCAGTGGGGCATGGTGCCGCCGGGGGACTTTATCGGCTTGGCCGAAGAGACCGGCCTGATCGTACCGCTGGGCGAATTCGTGCTGCGCCAGGCGTGCTGGCAGGCGTGCGAATGGCAGCGCCAGGGGCTGGCGCCGATCCGGGTGTCGGTGAACCTTTCCGTGCATCAGCTGCGCCAGGGCAAGTTGGTCAGCCTGGTGCGCCAAGTGCTCGAAGAAACCGGCCTGGACCCGCAATACCTGGAGTTGGAGCTGACCGAAAGCCAACTGCTCGACAGCGTTGAGCACATCATCGCGACCTTCCAGCAACTGCGCGATCTGGGCGTGAAACTGGCCATTGATGACTTCGGCACCGGGTATTCATCCCTGAGCTACCTCAAGCGCATCCCGGTGGATTACGTGAAGATCGACCAGACGTTTATCCGCGGGCTTGGTCAGGGCCGGGAAGATGCGGCCATCACTCGCGCAATCATCGCCATGGCCCACGGGCTGGCGCTCAAGGTGGTGGCCGAAGGTGTGGAAGACCAGCAGCAGCTGGATTTCCTGCGCGGCGAACGCTGCGATGAAGTACAGGGTTACTTGATCAGTCGGCCGATGGCCGCTGAAGGGTTGGCAGATTTATTACGAAAAAATGCAGACTTTCCTTAAAGACCGCCACGCCGCCCCTGTGGCTACAAGGTGGCTGCCCGCTGATTCAAAGGGCATCAGGGCAATTTAGTGATGCATCGGGCGGGCAAAACGGTAATTCTTGTAGTATAACTACAAGCTTGCTACATCCCTGGCGTCTGCCAATAACAAGAGTCCTGCCCTTTGAACCTGTTGCAACATATCGCCCAGTCGCGCCACCTGTTACGCAAATCGGAACTCAAGGTTGCCGATCACGTGCTGCTTGACCCTGCGGCCGTGATGCACAGTTCCATGGCCGACCTGGCCCACAGCGTGGGCATCAGTGAGCCGACCATCGTGCGCTTTTGCCGTGCCATCGGTTGTTCCGGGTTCCAGGATTTGAAACTCAAGCTGGCGCAAAGCCTGGCGGCCGGTGCGAGCTTCGGGCAGTTTGCTATCCATGAAGACGACTCCGTCGCCGACTACAGCCTGAAAATCTTCGACACCACCTTGCACACGCTGATGGAAGTGCGCGAGAAGCTCGACCCGGTGGAGTTGCAAAAGGCCGTGACCGCCATGTCCCAGGCCCAGCGCGTGGAGTTCTATGGTTTCGGTGCGTCCGGCGCGGTAGCGGCCGATGCCCAGCACAAATTCTTCCGCCTGCTGCTTACCGCAGCGGCCTACAGCGACCCGCACATGCAGGCGATGTCGGCGGTGACCTTGAAGCCGACCGACGTGGCCATCTGCATTTCCCAGTCGGGGCGCTCCAAAGACCTGCTGATCACCGCCAACCTGGTGCGTGAAAGCGGCGCTTCGTTGATCACCCTGTGCCCGAGCCAGACGCCGTTGGCGGAGCTGTCGACGGTCAACCTGGCGATCGACGTGCACGAAGACACCGAGATCTACACGCCGCTGACCTCGCGTATTGCGCATCTGGTGGTGATCGACGTGTTGGCGATGGGCGTGGCCATGGCGCGCGGGCCGAGCCTGGTCAACCACCTCAAGAGCGTGAAGCGCAGCTTGCGCAGCCTGCGGTTGTCACCCAAGTCCGTCAAAGCCCTCGACGACTGATTCGAGGTCGTCCTCGGTCAAATGTGGGAGCTGGCTTGCCTGCGATGGCTGTGTATCAGTCGCCGGATATGTCGGCTGACCCACCGCTATCGCAGGCAAGCCAGCTCCCACCTTGGTTTTGCGCTTATTTCAGAAGATTCATCGTCCTGTAACCCTCGCGCCGCCAAACCGTCATCCCTTGCGCCCATTCTGTACTCCCCGTACTCGCATTGGGAGACTCGAAATGGCCCGGCACTACGAAGACAGCAGCACCGTCAAAACCCGTCGTCAGCAAGAAGACCAGCGCCGCATGGCGTTCCGTCGTGCAATCGAAGACCGCTGCGAGGAGCGCCAACTGCTCCAGAGCATCAGTGACTACCCGGAACTCCACTGGCAGGCACCCGCGGCTGCCCAGCGAAACGCTCAGCCAGCGCGCTGATCTGTACGCGTTCGCTGCGGATAAAGCCCAGGAACGCATGGGCCACCGGTGACAGGCGTTTGGCTTTGGCTTGCACCAGGCACCAACTGCGGTACAGCGGCAGTTCTTCCACCGGCAGCTCCTTGAGCCCGCCGGTGGCCAGCTCCAGGTTGACTGCGTGGCGCGTCAGCAACGCCACGCCCAACCCTGCGCTGACGCACTCGCGCTGCGCCTCGGCCGAGGCCACTTCCACCGTCTGGGTGAAGTGCACGCGTTTTTCCTTGAAGTACTCCTCGCAGGCCAGTCGCGTGCCGGAACCTGGTTCGCGGATGAGCAGCGTGTAGGGTTCCAGGTCTTGAAGGCGCAGTGGCCCTTGCAGGCTCAGCGGGTGGTCGAGCGGCGCCACGGCGACAATCGGGTTGTTAAGGAATGGCAGGAATTCCAGGCCCATGTCTTGGGGCACCATGGACATGATCACCAGGTCGTCGCGGTTGTCCGACAGCCTGCGAATCACTTGGGCGCGGTTGACCACCGTAAGGTGCAACTGCACCTCCGGGTGTTGACGTTTAAAGGCCGCGAACAGGTGCGGCACGAAGTACTTGGCGCTGGATTCGATCGCCAGCTTCAGCTGGCCTTGCAGCGAGCCCTGCATGTCCGACAGCTGCATATCGAGGTTTTCCAGGCGCCCGAAAATATCCCGGCTGGCCCGCTGCAAGGCTTCTGCCGCTTCAGTCATGTAGAGCTTTTTGCCGACGTAATCGAACAGCGGCTGGCCGATCAGCTCTTCAAGCTGGCGAATTTGCAGGCTGACGGCCGGTTGCGTGAGAGACATTTCCTCGGCTGCGCGGCTGTAGGAGCGTAAATCACACACTTCATTGAAGATCTGAAGTTGACGCAATGTCATACGCATCAATGACTTACGCATTATTTAAATCCTCTCGCCCAAGGCCGTCCGGCCAACTATAAGTCTTTACTTATACACAACCCAATAATTATTGATTTTTGTTAATCCTCCGTTGCGCCTAGTGTGTGTCTCGCGACTGTCATGAAACATTTGGTCACGCGCCGACCCGGATCCAACGGGTCGTAGAACGCAGCAATCGGCTCAAGGGAATTTCCAAGTGATAAAAAAGATCCTGATCGCCAACCGTGGTGAAATTGCCGTACGAATCGTGCGTGCCTGCGCCGAGATGGGCATTCGCTCGGTCGCGGTTTACTCGGACGCCGACCGCCACGCGTTGCACGTTAAACGTGCTGACGAAGCCCACAGCATTGGTGCCGAGCCGCTGGCCGGTTACCTGAACCCGCGCAAGCTGGTGAACCTGGCCGTGGAAACCGGTTGTGACGCCTTGCACCCAGGTTATGGTTTCCTCTCGGAAAACGCTGAACTGGCGGATATCTGCGCCGAACGCGGGATCAAGTTCATTGGCCCGTCCGCCGAAGTGATCCGCCGCATGGGCGACAAGACCGAAGCGCGCCGCAGCATGATCAAGGCCGGCGTGCCGGTTACGCCGGGCACCGAAGGCAATGTCGCCGACATCGCCGAAGCCCTCACCGAAGGCGACCGCATTGGTTACCCGGTGATGCTCAAGGCCACCTCCGGTGGTGGCGGTCGCGGCATCCGTCGCTGCAACAGTCGTGAAGAACTTGAACAAGCCTTCCCACGCGTGATCTCCGAAGCCACCAAGGCCTTCGGTTCGGCGGAAGTGTTCCTGGAAAAATGCATCGTCAATCCCAAACACATCGAGGCGCAGATCCTCGGTGACAGCTTTGGCAACGTGGTGCATCTGTTCGAGCGGGATTGCTCGATCCAGCGTCGCAACCAGAAGCTCATTGAAATCGCCCCAAGCCCGCAGTTGACGCCTGAACAGCGCGCCTACATCGGTGACCTGTCGGTGCGCGCGGCCAAGGCCGTGGGTTACGAGAACGCCGGCACCGTGGAGTTCCTGCTCGCCGAGGGCGAGGTGTACTTCATGGAAATGAACACACGGGTGCAGGTGGAACACACTATCACCGAAGAAATCACCGGCATCGATATTGTGCGTGAACAGATCCGCATCGCCTCGGGCCTGCCGCTGTCGGTGAAACAGGAAGACATTCAGCACCGTGGTTTCGCGTTGCAGTTCCGCATCAACGCCGAAGACCCCAAGAACAACTTCCTGCCAAGTTTCGGCAAGATCACCCGTTACTACGCGCCCGGCGGTCCCGGCGTGCGCACCGACACGGCGATCTACACCGGCTACACCATCCCGCCGTTCTACGATTCCATGTGCCTGAAACTGGTGGTGTGGGCGTTGACTTGGGAAGAAGCCATGGACCGCGGCCTGCGTGCCCTGGACGACATGCGCCTGCAAGGCGTGAAGACCACCGCCGCCTACTACCAGGAAATCCTGCGCAACCCGGAATTCCGCAGCGGCCAGTTCAACACCAGTTTCGTGGAAAGCCACCCTGAGCTGACCAACTACTCGATCAAGCGCAAACCCGAAGAGCTGGCCCTGGCCATTGCCGCCGCCATCGCCGCCCACGCAGGCCTGTGAGGAATATAACAATGAGCAAAAAGATTTTTGTCACCGACACCATCCTGCGCGACGCACACCAATCGTTGCTGGCGACCCGCATGCGCACCGACGATATGCTGCCGATCTGCGACAAGCTCGACAAAGTTGGCTACTGGTCCCTGGAAGTCTGGGGTGGCGCGACCTTCGACGCTTGCGTGCGCTTTTTGAAAGAAGACCCGTGGGAGCGCCTGCGCAAACTGCGCGCCGCGTTGCCTAACACACGCCTGCAAATGCTGCTGCGTGGCCAGAACCTGCTGGGCTACCGCCACTACAGCGACGACGTGGTCAAAGCCTTCGTCGCCAAGGCTGCTGTGAATGGCATCGACGTGTTCCGCATTTTCGACGCCATGAACGACGTGCGTAACCTGCGCGTGGCCATCGAAGCGGTCAAAGCCGCCGGCAAACACGCCCAGGGCACCATTGCCTACACCACCAGCCCGGTGCATACCATCGAGGCGTTTGTGGCCCAGGCCAAGCAAATGGAAGCCATGGGCTGCGACTCGGTGGCGATCAAGGACATGGCTGGCCTGCTGACTCCGTATGCCACCGGCGAACTGGTCAAGGCGCTGAAAGCCGAGCAAAGCCTGCCGATCTTCATCCACTCGCATGACACGGCTGGCCTGGCAGCGATGTGCCAACTCAAGGCGATCGAAAACGGTGCCGACCATATCGACACTGCCATTTCCAGCTTCGCCTGGGGCACCAGCCACCCGGGCACCGAGTCGATGGTCGCCGCCCTTAAAGGCAGCGAATTCGACACTGGCCTGAGCCTGGAACTGCTACAGGAAATTGGCCTGTACTTCTACGCCGTGCGTAAGAAGTACCACCAGTTCGAAAGCGAATTCACTGCCGTCGACACCCGCGTGCAAGTCAACCAGGTGCCGGGCGGGATGATTTCCAACCTGGCCAACCAGTTGAAAGAGCAGGGCGCACTCAACCGCATGGGCGAAGTGCTGGCCGAAATCCCGCGTGTGCGTGAAGACCTAGGCTTCCCGCCACTGGTCACGCCGACCTCGCAGATCGTCGGCACCCAGGCGTTCTTCAACGTGCTGGCCGGCGAGCGCTACAAAACCATCACCAACGAAGTAAAGCTCTACCTGCAAGGCGGCTACGGCAAAGCGCCTGGCACCGTGAACGAGAAGCTGCGTCGCCAGGCCATTGGCAGCGAAGAGGTGATCGACCATCGCCCGGCCGACCTGCTGAAGCCGGAGATGACCAAGTTGCGCGGTGAAATCGGCGCATTGGCCAAGTCCGAAGAAGACGTGCTGACCTACGCCATGTTCCCGGACATCGGGCGCAAGTTCCTCGAAGAGCGCGACGCCGGCACCCTGGCGCCTGAAGTGCTGTTGCCGATCCCTGAAGCCGGCGGCGTGGCGCGTGCCGGTGGTGAAGGCGTGCCGACCGAGTTCGTCATCGACGTACACGGCGAAAGCTACCGCGTGGACATCACCGGTGTCGGCGTGAAAGCCGAAGGCAAGCGGCACTTCTACCTGTCCATCGACGGCATGCCCGAAGAAGTGGTGTTCGAACCGCTCAATGAGTTTGTCAGCAGCGGCGGCAGCAAGCGCAAGCATGCAACCGAGCCGGGCCATGTCAGCACGGCGATGCCGGGCAACATCGTCGACGTATTGGTCAAGGAAGGCGACGTGGTCAAAGCGGGCCAGGCCGTGCTGATTACCGAAGCCATGAAGATGGAAACCGAAGTGCAGGCAGCGATTGCCGGCAAGGTAACCGCCGTTCACGTGGCCAAGGGCGACCGGGTCAACCCTGGCGAAATCCTGATTGAAATCGAAGGCTGATACCGCCTTCGACACTACCGCTTAATCCTCGGGGGGGCAGGTGCCCCCCTTTTTTTTGCCTGAAATTTACCGGTCTGCGCGGTTAAAAACTCATCTTCCACTCGCCTGTCAGGCCCTGGCTGCGGCTATGGGTACCGGCTTGGGCGCTGTAGGTCATGCCGACACTGTGTTCGGTGGACAGGGCGAGGTCCAGGCCGGCTTGCATGTCGAGGCTATTGCGGTCCAGCGAGGTGCCGGTGATGGTGAAGCTGTCGATGTTCCCCTGTGCGGCGCGCGAGGATTGGCGCACTTGGCTGTCGACTTCACCGTAGAGGTGCTTCCAGTGGGTGCTCAGGTGGGGTGTGAGGCTCATCCGATTGTCGAACCGGTACACCGTGGCCAGTCGCAAGCCAAAGGTGCTGCTCAGGTTTTGCTGGGTCTGTGATCCAACGTTCAGCGCGGTCAAACCACCGGCTTCTTTGAAGCTTTCACGGTGGTAGCGCTGATAGCCCAGGCCTGCGAAGGGTTCTACGTGAACGTCGGCACTGCCCAATTGGTAGCCCAGCTCGGAAAACACCGTTTGGCTTTGAGCGTCGTATTTGCCCTGGAGTTGCTCCTTGTAACCGAGCAGGTTGACGTCACGTTTGTTCTTGCCCGCGTGATCGCTGTAGATCGCCCCCAGGCGCAGGGCCAACGGGCCGTCCTGGCGCACGGCATAGCCGCCCAGGTGCAAGCTGTCGAGTTCGCCTTTGAAACGTTGAGCCTGAAGCTCGCTGGTGGACTTGGCGCCCATTACGCCGACTCGCCAGGCCTCACCCACGGCCCAATCGGCGCCCAGCATCAAGCCTTTGGTGCCCTGTTTGAGCCCGTCGCTGCCGCCTTGTTTATCGAGCTTGCCGCCGTTGCCAAGGCCTTGAATCCAAATGTTGCCTTCGTCATCGTTGGGCAGCGTGCGCAGGGTGGAGAGCAATGAGTTGCTGATGTGCGCGGTGGCGTTTTGGGTCGCGCCAGCCAAGTTGGCATTCTGGCTGCCTGCCAGCTGCTCGAACGCCGCACTCAGGCCGCCCGGTTGTTGGGACAGTGTGTCACCGGCTTTTTGCAGGCCTTCGATTGCTTCCCAGGTCAGGTCGTCGGCTTGCAATGCACCTTGCACAGCAGGTTTAAGCACCGCAGCCAGTTGTTGGCCGTTATGAGTCGTCGCCTGGTTGAAGTAGCTGTCGAGGGGTTCGGTCTCGGGCGCAGGCTCGTAGGGCCAAGGGTCATTGGCAGCGTTGAGTTCGAACTTGAAAGGGTCGCCTGCCAAAGCAAAGGACGAACTGGCTACGCCAACGGCCACGGCGATAGCGCGGGCAAGGTTCAGGGCGGAAAAGGGCATGAAGTCGTGACCTCTGATGAATGAGGCCAGGAATTTAGCGAGATGGCGGGGCGATAACTGTCAGGCTATCGACCCCTGATTTGAGTGAGTTGTCTCTACTGCGGTGCGATTAAAATCGCATTTGCCATTGGCCCGTCAGCGCGTGATTGCGGCTGTTGCTGCCCAGCTCGCCGGTATAGCCAAGGCCCAGGCTGTGGCGAGCCGACAAGCCCACGTCCAGGCCCGCTTCCAGCAACAGGCTGTCGCGGTCCAGCGCGCTGCCCTCAACATTGAACGCCGTACCGCCGGCCACGAAAGCCTGGCGCGTGTTGCTGTCGACTTCCCCGTAGGTATGTTTCCAGCCGGCGCTGACGCGCGGCGTGAGGCTGATGCCATTGTCCAATTGGCTAAGGTGCGCCAGGCGCAGGCCGAAGGTGCTGCTGAAATTGTCCTGGGTCTGGCCGTCCACATGCAGCGCGGCGGCCCCGCCTTTTTCGCTGTAGCTGTCACGCTGGTAGCGCTGGTAGCCAAGGTTGGCGAACGGCTCGGCACTCAGGCGCCCGCTGCCCATGGCGTAGCCGAGTTCGGCGAAGGCCTGCTGGCTGTTGGCGTCATAGTCGCCCTTGGGGCGGTCGCTGAAACCGTTGAAGGCCACCGTGCGTTTGCTGTCGCCCTGATGCCCGCTGTACGCAGCGCCCAGGCGCAGCGCCAATGGGCCGTTTTGGCGCAAGGCATAGAGGCCGGCGTGCCAACTGTCGACGCTGCCGTCGACGCCAGTAGTCTCCAGGTCGGTCTTCGAATAGCCGCCCAGCACGCCTACGCGCCAGTCACTGTCGAGCGCCCAATCGGCGCCCAGCAACGTGCCCTTGGTGCGTTGGGTCAACCCGTTACTGCCGTGCTCGCCGTCGAGTTTGCCGTAGCTGCCGATCCCTTGCAGCCACAGGCGGCCGCGTGCGTTCGGGTCGTTGAGGTTGCGTGCATCGCTGGGCACGCTGGTGGCGGCGAGCGCGGGTGTGTCTTTTTGATCCAGCCCAACCAGCAGTCCGGCACCACCGCCCATTTGATGCATGGCGGCCAGCATGCTGTTGCCCACTTGGGCGCTGGCGCCCAGGGTGGCGCTGGTGAGGTTGGCGGTGCTGCTGCCTGCCAGTTGCTCAATCGCCCCACCTGCCGTGGCATTGGTGGTGTTGAGCAAGGCGTTATACAACGGGCTGTTCTTGCCCAGGCCCGCCAGGCTGTTGGCCGCGTTGGCGCCGTTGCGGGTCGTGGCGAACTGGTTGAAGGCGATGTCATTGCGGCTGTACGTCAGGCCAACCTGGGTGGGGCTGTAATCCAGGGTCGGGGTCAAGAAAGCGTAGTCGCTGGTGACGTTGCCAAAAGTGCCGTTGATGCTGCCTGCTTGCAATACGGTGTAGTGGCTTTGCCAGGGGTACGTACCTTCGCCGGGGTTGACCGCCAGGGTCGCGCGATTGAGATACGCCGTACCACCGACTTTGATCGGCGCACTGCTGCCATCGGCGTTCACGCCGTAGGCCAGGGTCGAACCGCCGCCCATCTTCAAGTCGCGGGTGATGGTCGCGGTGCCCAGGGCCGTATTGGTCTGCAAGGTGCCGTTGACCACCAGGCCGCCCACCGAACCGCCTCCGGCATAAGTACCGCCGGCGTCGACCGTCACGTTACCGGCAATACTGCCTTGGTTGATCAGCTTGGCTCCGCTGAAAATCTCACCGCCATCGCTGAAGTCGCCATTGCTGGTGAGCGTCCAAATGCCTTGTTTGACGTCCAGCCACTCGAAATTACGACTGTTGCCGAAACTGCCGCCCGCCGGGTCATCCATGATCACACGGTCGTAACCAGTACCGCCGTCCACCAGGCCGACAAAGCGGCTGCCACCGAGCAGCACCAGCTTGTCGTCGCCGCCGCCCAGGTCGAGGGCCAGGCCGTTGCTGCCGCTGATCGTGCCGGCGTTGATCACCGTGTCGGCAAAGTTGCCGACGAACTTCACCCCAAAACCATCCAGGCCTTGAATAACGCCGTGGTTCTCCAGGGTGGTCGCGGCCACGCCTGGGCCGTCGCTGCCATCGTCCACCAGCACCGCATTGTTGGCGCCGCTGACCAGCGCACCCTTGGCGTTGTACACATAGCCGCCGCCCAGGGCGATGCCTTCACTGCCGTTGGCAAAGCCGTTCTTGTCGACACCGCCCGCGCCGACGCCCTGGATGACCCCGTAGTTTTCGATGTGGGCGACCTTGTCGATGTCCACGCCATCGCCGTCGCCATCCGGTTGCAGCCCGGAGAACGCGCCGGTGATGGTGCCGTGGTTGATCACTGTGCCGTCGCCATCGGAGCCAAAGCCCGATCCGTTGCGGCCGATCACCGTGCCGTAGTTGGTCAGCGTGGCGCCCAGGTCAGTGGTGATGCCGTGACGGCCACCGGAAATCAGCCCGTAGTTGGTCACGGTCACGCCGGTGGCGGAGTCGATGTCCACGCCGTCGAATTTCTCATCACGGTTATGGGTGTCGCCGCTGGAAATCTCGCCGTAGTTGGTGATGCTGGCGTTGGCACCGGTCTTCATGCCGTCGTTGGCATCGCCACGAATCAAACCACCGGCGCGGTTGATGATCGTGGTGGTGACGTTGGCGCTGCGCAGTGCATCCAGGTTCAAACCCCGGCCGGAGGCGGAACGCAGGGTGCCACTGTTATCAATCAACACGCTGCCATTGGCGAAGTTGCTGTTGATGCGCAAGGCGTCGTTGCTGCCCTGGATCACACCGCCCGTGCGGTTATAAATGCTGTAGTTGCGCGTGGTGTTGGCGTCCCCCGTGACGTCGATGGCCCGGCCGCCTGTGGACAGGATCTTGCCCGCGTTATCCACCACCACGCCTACGCCGCTGGTGCCATCCTTGAGACCGACCGCCACCCCGGAGGTGGTGATGCTGCCCGGCGCCGAAACCTTCAACGAATCACTGCCACCCAGGGTTTGCCCGGTGGTGGTGGGGGTGTCGATCTGCAGGTTTTTGGTAGGGGCGGGCGCAGCTTCTGCGAGGCCGCTGGCCAATACGGCAATGGCGAGAGCGAGGCGATGGGGCGACAGTGGCATGGCGGACGACCTTGTTATGGAAAACGAGGCGACCTGTATAGCGGAGGGGGATTGCAGGAATGTGTCAGAGCGGTGACGGGGCTAAGCACACAGTGAGCATCGCTGAAGAGCCAATGTGGGAGCGGGCTTGCCCGCGATGGCGCAGTGTCAGGCAACCTTTATGTTGCTGAACCACTGCAATCGCGGGCAAGCCCGCTCCCACATTTATTTTGTGTGGTACCTGAGATTCAGGTGCGGCACTCGGCCAGTGTTTTCACTTGGCCATCGCCGCGCTGGTTGGCTTCTGACAACCACGCTTCAAAGCCTGCGCCCACCGTTGGCCATTCCGAATCCAGGATCGAATACCACGCCGTATCACGGTTCTGCCCTTTGACCACCATGTGCTGGCGGAACACGCCTTCAAAGCTGAAGCCCAAGCGCTCGGCGGCATATTTGGAGCGGGCGTTGCCGTTGTTGCACTTCCATTCCAGGCGGCGATAGCCCTGTTCGAACGCGTGCTTGGCCAGCAGGTACACCGCCTCGGTGCTTTTCGGCGAGCGTTGCATCGGTGCGCCGAAGGTGACGTGACCGATTTCGATGCGGCCCTGGGCCGGGACGATGGACATCAGGCTGAGGATGCCTTGCACGTCGCCGGTGGCGCGGTCGATCACGCTGAAGAAATACGGGTCGCTATTGGTTGCGTGATTATTCAGCCAGGCATCAAAGGCGCCGCGCTCGGGGAACGGGCCGTAGGGCAAATAATCCCAGAGTTTCGGGTCGGCACCGGGGCCTTCGAGGGCGCGGAACAGGCCGTCGGCATGCCGCGCCGGGTCGAGTTTTTCCAGGCGTATAAAGCGCCCTTCGAGCAGTTGAACGGTGGGCGCCGGGACGCCTTTCCAGTCGGCGGGTGAGATAGGCATGCTGCGCTCCTTAAAGACCTTTGCGAAATTGAATGAAGCCAGGGCGTTCGGCGATGCGTTCGTACAACTGGATCGCGGTGGCGTTGGTTTCGTGGGTCAACCAGTGAACCTTGCAGCAACCATCGGCCTTGGCGGTGGCGTAGACGAATTCGATCAACTGGCGGCCCACGCCGGTGCCACGTTGGGCCGGGTCCACCAGCAAATCCTGCAGGTAGCAGGAGTTTTCGATGCTCCAGTTGGAGCGGTGATAGATGAAGTTGACCATACCCACTGCCTTGCCGTCCTGCCAGGCTAACGCTGAATGGGTTGGCTCGTTGGCATCGATCAGGCGCTGCCAGGTGCTTTGGCTGACGGCGTCCGGCAACTCCGTGTTGTAGAACGTCAGGTACGCTTGCCACAGCGGCAACCAGGCAGCGTGGTCGGCGGCGGTGACCGGGCGGATGTCGATCTGGCTCATTCTGAAGCTCCTTGGGGAATAAAGCGCGCGAGGGTCTGGTCGCGCACGTCAATGCTGGCCGCCAAGCCTTCGCGTACACCGTTGATATCGGCCTGGCTACGGTTCTGGCTGAGTTTGCGTTTGCCGATCAGGCGCTCGATGGGCAGGGCGAAGCCGACAATGGCTTTGAGCATGCCGTCAATGTAGTCGGCCGGCGCGTCGCTGACCTTCCACGGTTGGGCACGGTTGCCTTCATGGCGATCGGTGAGTGCCGTGACCACCGCAAGCAAACGCTCGGCGTCGTTAAATACGTCGGCTGTGCCGTAGGCATGCACGGCGATGTAATTCCAGGTCGGCACCACTTTGCCGTGCTCAGCCTTGGCCGGGTAGAACGCCGGGCTGATGTAGGCCTCGGCGCCGGCGAAGATCACCATGGCTTCGCTGCCATTTTGCAGGTCGCGCCATTGCGGGTTGGCCTTGGCCAAGTGCCCGTACAGCGTGCCGTTGGGGCCTTCATCGGGGTTTAGCAGCAGCGGCAGGTGGCTGGCCTGCAGGCCTTGCTCTCCAAAGGTCACCAACTGCGCCAGGCGGGTGTGCTGGATCAGTTGCTGCAGTTCAGGCAAATCATCGAGGGCAAAGGCGCGCGGTGTGTACATAGAGATTTTCCTTGGCGAATGCCTGCATCCTAGGCAGGCTAATGGTTCGTTGTAAGAGCCATCTGGCACCAATTTCATAGGTCCAATATGTCGCCTGTCTCACCGCCGCTGTCCTTCAACCCCGCCGGTATCGAGCTGGATCGCCGCCAAGGCCTCACGCGCCAACTGTATGAAGCCCTGCGCCAACGGGTGCTGGACGGGCGGCTGGTGAGTGGCACGCGACTACCTGCCACGCGGGATTTGGCCGCGGCGCTGTCGATCTCGCGCAACAGTGTGGTGCGCGCCTACGATCAGCTGTATGCGGAGGGGTTTATCGAGAGTCGTGTGGGTGATGGCACTTACGTGGCCCAACTGCCCACGGCAAAAAAACTATCCACAAAACTATCCACAGGGTTTTCAACAGGCTTATCCCCAGCCTTATCCACAAAATGGGCGGATTTTCCGGAAGATCTGGACGACGAAGTTATCCACAGTGCGGGTCTGGTGCGGATAAAAAACAACCACCTGGCTCATCCTCCAGCAGGACCGCCTCGGGCATTTCGCGTGGGTGTGCCAGCCTTTGATCTGTTCCCGTTTGAGATATGGGCCAAGCTGAATGGGGCGTTCTGGCGCAAGCCGAACCTTGCGCTGCTGTGTTATGGCGACCCGGCAGGTGACGATCGCCTGCGCGGCTTGATCGCGGCCTATTTGCGCAGTTCACGTGGGATGCAATGCACGGCTGAACAAATTGTGATCACCAGTGGCGCACAGCAAGCGATTAGCCTTTGTGCACAGTTGCTGGTGGAGCCTGGGGACGGCGTGGCTGTGGAAAACCCCGGATACCGCGCAGCCGGCCATGCGTTCGCCTTGGCCGGCGGTCGATTGCAAGGTGTGCCGGTAGACACCGAGGGCATGGTTTGCCAGGTACTCAACACGCTGGATGGCTGCCGTGTGGCCTATGTCACGCCTTCCCATCAGTACCCGCTGGGCGTGGTGATGAGCCTGGCGCGGCGCCTGGAATTGCTGGCGTGGGCCGAGCGCACGGGCGGTTGGGTGATTGAAGATGATTACGACGGCGAGTACCGCTACAGCGGCGCGCCGTTATCGCCCTTGGCAGCATTGGATCGCAGCGGCCGCGTGCTGTATGTCGGCACCTTCGGCAAGGTGGCGTTCCCGGCGTTGCGCCTGGGCTATCTGGTATTGCCACCGGGGCTGGTGGACGCCTTCACGCGGCGCCGTGCCGTCGACATGCGTCATTCCGAAGTCAGTACCCAGGCGGTGATGGCCGAATTCATGGCGGCTGGGCATTTCCAGCGGCATATCCGCCGTATGCGCCGCGCCGCACTGAGCCGGCGTAACGCTTTGTTGGCCGGCTGGCCTACCGGCTTGCCCGGGGTTGGCGACTTGCCGAGCGTTACCGCCGGGCTCCATTTGACGGTGCGCGTGGACAGTTTGGCCCGCGAGAATGAGTTGCTTACCCAAGCCCATGGGGTGGGCGTCGAGGTCAACGGCTTGAGCGGCTATTGGCTGGCAGATACTGGCCCATCACCGGACCAGCGCGCCGGTTTGGTGATGGGGTTTGCCGCCGTACCGGAAGCGGACATTGACCTGGCGCTGGCGCGTTTGCGCCAGGTATGGCGGCCATCAACATGAACGGCGGGTATCAAGGTTTGGCCGGGGCGATCAGACGCTGAAGAACAGCGCCTGGGCCAAGCGTTCGCTGATCCCTCGGCGATGAATGTCGATCACATCCCAGTCATTGGGCCCTGTACGCTGATGGGCGCCGCCTAGCCGTTGTTGTTCGCGGGTTTTGAGGTGGCCCTTGAAAAACCCTGGACGGGGGGCGGTGGCAGAGCTGTAGTGAAAATGCGCGTACCAGAGTACCGCGCCGGTTTTGTTATCGCGAATCTCGTACTCGTCCAGAAAGTCGTTTGGTGCTTTGAGGCGCACGCGGCTGCGAGACTTGGCGATCTTTATCAGCCCTTGGCCATGCAACCACTCCACCCGTGCGGCGACTGGCGGTTGGCGCTTGAGCATGTCGATATAGGTTTCCCGGCCTTGCTGGTAGCAGCGCTTTGCCGCCTCGGCGAGTTTGCGCTTGGTCGTTGCGGCGGAAAGGTGATCGCTTTCTGTGAGGTTGAGCTGGGTCAACGCTTCTTCGATGGTGTTGGATGCGTCCTCCAGGTCTTTTGCGTAGTTGTTGAACAAATCTTGAATATCCTGAGGCTCATACCAGGGTTTCTTTGAGTACCCTTGGTATTTAAGGATCTCAGCTGGGTTGCCATCCAACAGCGTTTGCCCGGCGTTGATGCTGGTCGACAAGTCGACACGTGCAGGTGCGGGTGGGCTTGCCACAGGTTTTTGCCGTTTGACCCACACGCCGGGAGTCTTTTCATGGAAGGTGGCGATCACTTTACCGGTCATGGCAGCCTTGATATCGACCAAGCTAGCGTCGGACTGGCGGGGCTCACCCATCACGACGCCGTTGTAGCGTGTCTTGATGATTTTGCGTCGTGGCGCGGGCGGGGCCTTTGAACTGCCGGGCTTGGGTTCCTGGGGTTTGTTGTCCCGCAACAGTTGCGCCAGGTCCTGAACGGCCCGTTGCTTGAACTCACTGACTTGACGCAGGAGGCTTTCCAGCGGGGTTTTGAGCAAGTGCTCCGGGTGGTCGGCGTGCAGGTCCAAGAGGCGTTGGTCGATGCTGGTAAATTGGTCGACCAGGCTGTTCAGGATATCGATACGTTCATCCACGGTAGTGCCGATGCCCTGGCCCAGAATCTCTCTAAAACTTTCAGCGCTGAGTTCGGCGGCATCGACGATTTGGTCCAGACGCTCGCGTACGATGGCCGGTGCCGGGCTTTCTTGCTCTGTGATGCATAAATAGCGGGCCAAGGTGATCTCAAGGGATTTGAGTTCCAGGAGGGTAAAGCTCGGCAGTCGCGCCAGGGTGTCCCGGGCGATCTGTGCGCCATGCCCTCCCAGGTCTCTGAGCTTGCGCAAATGGGCGTTTATGTATTCCAGGCGTTTGATCATTTGCAGGTTCAGGGTGGATAGGCTTTGTGCGCCTCGCGTCTGGTTTTGATGGTCAATGCCCGTGATGGCGTCGAGCACTGGACTCACGGCTTCCAAGCTTGCGCGATACATCAGGCTTTGTTGCTCAATGGCGAAATGGGTGAGCAGCACCTGCTTTTCCAGGTAGCCGCTCATGTTGCGCTGGTAGTCGGGCACGCTGTTGATGGTGTTCAGAGACATAAGGTTGCTGATGGCTTCTTCGTACTCCTCCAGTCGCGTGTCGACTTTGCTAATGAATTGCGAGCGCTTCAGATCGGTGGAGGGGCCGGGTGTTGCATCCAGTGCCGGCCGGCTTTCCAAAACGGCCAATTGTTTACTCTGGGAATCCGAGTTGAACGCATTGAGCTGCTCTTCAAGCTTGGGGATACGCTTAAGCTGATCGACCTTGACCGCCCGCCGGCGATTGCGCAGGCCGGCGCCGCGTAGTCGTAGCCGGGTATCGACAAACCACTGCCCCGCCAGGTTGCCGATCAGCACTGGGCCGGTACGTGATGGCGTCTTCGGGTCGATGATAATGACGTAGTCGTTGGCATCCGCCTTCACTTCGAACCACCGCGCACCCACTGGCGCATACCATTTGTCTGCCAGCGGATAGAGGTGCAGGTAGGTGCCGGGGGTTTTATTTTGCTCACCCAGATTGGCGGGCCTGGTCACTTTAAAGCTGTCGAGTGTCGTGGCCAGGCTCGAGCGATCACGAGCCAGGGCTCCACTGATGTGCAAGACGCTTTGATGCTCGGCGGGCAGTTGGGCGTCGGGGAATTTTTCGTGTTGCACCGCGATGTATTTTTGCGCGGGCATTGAAGGCTTTTCCGCGGTTTCGCTCGGGGTTGTCTCGGTTCCAACCTTGAGTTTGATGGCATCGACGCCCTCTCTGGGTTGAGAATGGCGCACCGCAACATGCAGGGCCAGGGCCATGCCCACGTTGAGGAATATATCCACCAACGCCGTCCAGGACACCTGGCTGTCACGCGTATTCGCTGCCTCCTCGGCAGTCTGCAGGTCGTCCATGATTTGCCAGATCCAGGCGGCGATTCCGAGGGTGCGCCCCATGAACGGCAGGGCGGCGTTGAATATTTGCCAGCCAGCGTGCCGAAAAGTCGCCCAACGTTTCTGCACGTTAGACACCGACTGGCGCTTTGCCAACTCGACCATGGCAGTGGCATTGGCCTTGAATAGCGTTGCCAGGGCGTCATTGCCCACTTCTTCATTGGTCAGGGTCACGGGCCCGCTCATGTACAGCACAGTGGCCGGCTCGATCAGCACCCGCACCGCCGACCACGGCGAGGGCCAGGTATCCGGGAAAACGTACTGTGCGTAGTTGAAACTCTCCGCTTCAGGCAGCCAGGCCAGCACCGACTCGCGCAATGCGCGGTTGTGCTTGATGGCATACAGCAGGTTTTGCCGCGACGGATATTGCAGCAGGGCCGGTTCAAGCAAGGGCCGATAAAGTAGGCAGGGGCCGGCGTCAGGTGCCCTTGGGCCGATCACGTACATGTTGGCGACCACGTCTTGCTGATGGCCGGGACGCAAGGTGGGCACGAAGGCCAGTGGGCGGATGACTATAAGCTGCCCGTCTACGCTACGGTCATGCTCATCGGCTTGCATCGCCGCGCCGATGTAGCGGTAGCCGAGTTCATCGATCCCGCCCTGTTGGCGGATTTTCATTTGTAGGGCCAGTAGCGGCAGTTGTATGCGCAGGTGGCTGGTATAGAGCTGCTGCCGATGGTTGGATTGTGCGGTGTCGTCGAGCAATTTTTGCTTGATCAGCGCCGGGTAGTGTTCGCCAATATCAATGTCCTCGATCACGCCTTTCAGGTAGCTGTAGGTCAACCATGCAGGCACGTCACTGCCGTTGCCGTTGTAGCGTACGGTCGTGACGCCGGTGGGCAGGCCGGTGAGGTTATCCAGGGCCAGGTCGATCAGGCTGCGCCGGGTGGTGTCTTTCGCGCCCGGTACGAGAAGCGTACCCCAGAGTACCGGGCTCTCGATAACAATCACGATGTTGTCCAGGTTCAGGCTCGCACCGTTTTTACGGGCCAGGAAACGGCTTTGCAACTGTGCCCGAGCGTATTCACGAATAGGGGCAATGCCGTCTTGAAAGGTTTCTCCGTGGTAATGGGTGTGCAGTTGGGCCAGGTTGATCATGTGGCGGCTGTAAGCGGCAGCGTCCGCGTCCGACGCTGCGGCCAGCCAATTGGGGAGTTGCTGATGAATGTCCCGGATGTTCGACAGTTGATGGTCGCTCAAATCTTCGATGCTGGGCATGATACGGGCGGCGGTGTGGAGGCTCGCCTGCTCTTCTATTGGCTCATTGCTGGCGAATTTTCCGTAACTGCCGATGGCGTAGATTTGCAGCTCGATCAGCGTGCAGGCCAAGGTGTCGAAGAAGTTGCCATCGGGCTCATACAGGCGCCAATGCAAGGTGCTGTCGCGCTCAGGAGTACTCAACCGGGCCGGCAAAGTAGCGCCGAACTGTTCCAGTGACTCAAACACCTCATACCCGGTTACCAACGAGTACGTCAGGATTATTTGGCGGTTCTCATGCTCACCCACCAATACCGTGATATCCAGGAAACTGACGTGGGTGGACAGGTCGTCCTTCAGAATGTCGACATCCACCAGGTAGGCATGGCTCTTGTAAGGGTCTTTTACAGACCGCTTGGCCCGGTCGGGTTCATGAAAAACGGTGCGGGCCATGGCGCATTCATGTTCACCCAAGCCTTGCTGCTCGGTGATGTTCCAGACTTTTTTCAGTGTGTTGGAAAAGGTCCGCCAACGTGGCCCGCC
The DNA here is from genome assembly GCF_030263855.1 of Pseudomonas sp. ChxA. NCBI lineage: Bacteria > Pseudomonadati > Pseudomonadota > Gammaproteobacteria > Pseudomonadales > Pseudomonadaceae > Pseudomonas > Pseudomonas sp. ChxA. The sequence continues at coordinate 1,454,146 of NZ_JARPMK010000002.1, read as the reverse complement.
ACCGCCGTTGGAGGTGTTCCAGAAGTCCAGCTGTTGCTCCTGGAAAGCGGTAAACAGCAACTCGGACAGTTCATTGATCAGCCTGCCTATGGCGTCGATCTTCACCGCAAGGTGGATAGGTACGGCAGCGTGGGGCTGCTGGGTGAGGAAATGTTCGCCATCAATGTAGGCCACCCGTTCGTTGGACAGCGCTTGATGCGCCAGCACTGAAGTCAGTGATTCGGTATGGGCGGGCGCCGGCTCGACGATGCCGTCGACGACACGCCACCGAGGGGTGACCACGATGGCCAGGTCTGGGTCGATATTCAGCGTCGGGTACTGTTCTTTGAGTGCCAGGCGCAGTGTGTTGGCTGCGACCTCTCGAGTGGTGGGCCCAGTGGTCAATTGGGTCAGCAGTTCATAGGTGCTTGGAGGGCTATGATTGTCGTTGGACGTGTCGTTGGGCATGTGCAGCTCCTTGGCATTCTCTGGCCCGGACGGGCTTTCGGATGGGCAAGGTAGCGAGTGGCGCAGCGGGGAAGAGGGTAGATAAATAGATCTGCGTATTGCGGCTCAACGGCCGTGTAGCGCAAGCCCTCGATGGAACGCCTGGTTACCTGCAGCAATACGAGGTTCAGGCTTGGGATCGATCCCACACGCCGCTAGGGTTTGCGCACGGTCATTACCCAACGCTGATAACCCTGACGAGCCCTCGGCAGCTCATTTAAAACTGGCGGCCCAGTGTCGCCTGGGCCGCCAGTCATGGCAGAAGGTTTATCGCGGGACCCTCAGCGCCCCTGAAGGGCGCGCTCTGTTCCTCAGGTGCCCGATTTGATCTTGGTCCATGCCCGCGTCCTGGCTCGTTCCGCGTCACGCCCCAGTGGCTTGAGGGTGTAGAGCGTATTCATGGCGGCTTCGGTCGGGTACAGGTTGGGGTTGTGGCGAATGGCCGGATCAACCAGTTCGGTAGCGTCTTTGTTGGGGTTGGGGTAGCCGACAAAGTCGCTGACCGGCGCAATCACATTGGGTTGCAGCAGGTAGTTGATGAAGGTGTAGGCGTCGTCCGGGTTTTTCGCGCCTTTGGGAATGGCGAGCATGTCGAACCAGATCGGCGCGCCTTCCTTGGGCAGGCGCATGTCCACGGTCACGCCGTTTTTGGCCTCTTTGGCACGGTTGGCGGCCTGGGAGAAGCTGCCGGAATAGCCCACGGCCACGCAGATATCGCCGTTGGCGATGTCGGCCATGTATTTGGACGAATGAAAGTAGGTGATGTACGGGCGGATCTTCATCAGCAGCGCTTCGGCTTTGTCGTAGTCCTTGGGGTTGCTGCTGTTGGGGTCCAGGCCCAGGTGCTGCAACGCCAAAGGCAGTATCTCCGAAGGCGAATCCAGTAGCGCGACTCCGCACTGCTTGAGTTTGCTGATGTTCTCTTCCTTGAAAATCAAATCCCAACTGTCTATCGGTGCATTGTCGCCCAGGGCGGCCTTGACCTTGGCTGGGTTGAAGCCAATGAGGATGGTGCCGTACATGTAAGGCACGGCGAATTTATTGCCGGGGTCATTGGCTTCGATCAACTTCATCAGCTTGGGATCGAGATGGTTCCAGTTTGGCAGCTTGCTGCGGTCCAGCGGCTGGAACACCCCGGCTTCGATCTGCTTGGCCAGGAACACGTTGGACGGCACCACCACGTCATAGCCGGAATTGCCCGTAAGCAGCTTGGCTTCCAGCGCTTCATTGGTGTCGAAGATGTCGTAGACCAATTTGATCGTGGGGTTCTGCGCCTTGAAGTCTTCCAGCGCCTTGGGCGTGATGTAGTCGAACCAGTTGTAGACCTTGAGGGTTTTCTCTTCGGCGTGGGCTGCACCACCGATGACGGCGGCGCAGAGGACAAGCGACTTGAGCATGTTCATTGGGCGGCTCCTTCAAAACCTTCGAGAACGTTGACGGCGTTGATGCCGATTTCTTCCACGGCGTAGCCGCCTTCCATCACAAACAGCGTGGGCTTGCCCAACCGGGCAATGCGCGCGCCCATGGCCAGGTAGTCCGGGCTGTCGAGCTTGAACTGCGAGATAGGGTCGTCCTTGAACGTGTCCACGCCCAGGGACACAACGATGATGTCGGCGCCGTAGCGCTCGATTTCCGCGCAGGCTTCTTCCAGTGCGGCACTCCAGGCTGCCCAACCGGAACCGGCCGGCAGTGGGTAGTTGAAGTTGAAGCCTTCGCCGTCACCTTCGCCCAGCTCGTCGGCATAGCCGAGGAAAAACGGAAACTCCGCTTCCGGGTGGCCATGAATCGAGGTGAACAACACGTCGCTGCGGGCGTAAAAAATCGACTGGGTGCCGTTGCCGTGGTGGTAATCCACATCCAGGATCGCGACGCGTTTGTGGCCCTGGTCGAGGAAGGCCTGGGCGGCAATGGCGGCGTTGTTGAGGTAGCAATAACCGCCCATCAAGTCGCCCGCAGCATGATGCCCAGGTGGGCGGCACAGGGCGAATGCACTGTGGGCGCCGCTCTGGATTGCTCGTTGCGCCGTGAGGGCCACTTGCGCCGCGCTGTAGGCCGCTTGCCAGGTGCCGGCGGTAATCGGCGCGCCGCCGTCGAAACTGTAATAGCCCAACTGGCCATGCAGGCTTGTGGGGATCACCCGGCGCAGCGTGCGCGCGGGCCAGGTGTAGGGCAGCAAGTCGCCCTCCTGGCCGAATTCGGTCCAGCGCTGCCAGGCGCCTTGGAAGAAGTCGAGGTAGTCGTGGCTGTGGATACGCTGCAGCGGTGCCAGGCCGAAATCCTGCGGCGCGTGTACCGGGCCCAGTTCGCGGTCTTTGACCCGTTGCAACACGTGGTCGGCGCGCGAGGGCATTTCAAAGCAGGGCATCAGTTGCCCGTCCATCAATTCACAGCGGCCATGGTGCAGGTGGTGATCGTCCGAGTAGATCGTCAACATTTGTTGTTCTCCGCAGGCTGTATCGGTGGATCCAGTCTTGCGGCGGGCGTGCTTTAAGAGAACGGCAGGAGCGGCCAAAAGGGGATGGATATGGCCAAATTGTCTGTCCGAAATTCGCCCCTTGATGGAGCATCACGCTCGAAATTGGCTCGGCGCCACGCCACTCCAACGCACAAAGGCATGCCTGAAACTTGCCGTTTCGCTGAAGCCCAGTGCCTCGGCAATCCGGTAGATCGGCCACTGGTCCTCGGCCAGCAGTTGCTTGGCGCGCTCGAAACGCAGCTCGTCCAGCAGCTCCTGGTAGCTGCAGCCCAGGTCATGCAGGTGCCGGCGCAGGGTGCGCGCCGAACAGTTCATCTGCTCGGCCAAACCCTCAAGGCCGGGCGCGGCATTGAGCTGTGCGGTGAGCAGTTGGCGAATCCGGCCGAGCCAGGCCTGGCGGCCGGTGAACTCCAGGTTTTGTTTGCGGCAACGCTCGGCCATGGCCTGGTGGGTGATGGCGTCGGCCAGCGGCAGAGGCTGGTTCAACCAGTGTTTGTCGAAGGCAAAGGCATTGGCGGTAGCCTGAAATTGCAGCGTGCAGGGGAAACGTTCGGCGTAGCGCTCGCGGTAGTCGGGTGCGTCATGTTCAAAGCGCGCAGCCAGTAAGGGCAGAGGCTGGCCGAGCAGGTCGTCACAGATCACTTTGAGCGATGCCAGGCACAACTCGACGTTGAACATTTCCAGGCTGGGGGTTTCCCGGTAGTCGCCGGCGGTGAACCAGATGCGCTCACCGTCTTCTTCAAGGCTCAGCTCGAACAGGGTTCCCAGCAGCGCCGGATAGCGCAGGGCCAAGCGCAATGCGTCACCAAAGGTGGCACTGGTGAGCAGGGCGTAACCGAGCATGCCGTAGGCCGACACGTGCATTTGTGCGCCCAGCTCCAGGCCGACATCGCGGCGCAGGGCCACGGCATTGGCGCACACGCGCATTTCCTGATTGGTGGTGATGCGCGTGTCAGCCCGGCTCAAGTCCGCCGCACAGATACCGCTGCCGGCCAGCAGTGCTTCATGGGGCAAGCCTTTGAAGGTGTTGAGCACCAGCGAAACAGCGTTGAGGGTGGTGAGGTGGGAATGCAGCATGGGAACTTCCAGCCAGGGGATGGCTGGAAGGGCAGCAAATTACATGCCGGTCAGCTCAGTTCGCCGCACAGGTCCAGTTCCACCAGACGGCGCACTTCACTGGCCTCAAGCCCGGCACCGAGCAGGGCATTGAGCTTGCCGAACGCCGCTTCGCGGGTCATGCCGCCACCGGACAGCACGCCCACGCCGCGCAAGCGGCTGCCGGCTTCGTACACGTCCAGCTCCACGCCGCCTTCATGGCATTGGGTGATTGCGACTACGACCACGCCCTGATCCTGCGCACGCTGGAGGCTGGCGAGAAACTCCGGGTTATCGCTCGGCCCGGTGCCGCTGCCGAAGCATTCCAGCACCAGCGCCTGGATGCCGCTGTCGATCAACGCGTTCAGTTGCGCGGCGGCGATGCCCGGCACCAGCGGCAACACGCCGACATTGGCCACGGCTTTGGGCTGGCGGTAATGCAGGGCGGCCGGGATCATGTCGGCCTGGGCGACGCCGCCATTGCGCTGCAGGGCCGCAAACGGGTGGCGACCGAAGCTGCGGATTTTCGCGCAACGGGTCGGTGCCATCAGCGCGCCGTGGAAGTACAGCTGCACGCCCGGCGCCAGGCCTTCGCCCAAGGCCGTCAAGGCGCCGCTGACGTTTTCCCAGGCATCGCTGTCGGGCACGCCGGCCGGCAGCATGGAGCCGGTGAAGACTACCGGCGCCGGCAGGCCCAGCAGTTGAAAGCTCATGGCTGCAGCGCTGTAGGCCAGGGTGTCGGTGCCGTGCAGGATCAGCACCGCATCGCAGCCTGCGTCCACGGCCTCGACCACGGCGCTGCGCAGATGCTGCCAGTAGGTGGGCGTCATGTTGGCGCTGTCGATCAGTGGCGACATCTCTTGAAAACGCCAGGCCGGTAGCGCGGCATCGACAAGCTGTTCGCGCATGCGTGCTTCAAAACCCGACGCAGGCGCCAGGCCGTTGGCGCTGGCCTGCATGCCAATGGTGCCGCCGGTGTAGAGCACCATCACGTTGTTAGCTGGTTGCATGAAAAATCTCCTGAACGAAAAACGCCGCCGGGCCCAGAGCATGCCCAAGGCCGGGCGGCGTGTCATCTAGCGGTGATTAACGTTGCGCTTGAGCGCTCAGTTCAGCCGATGCGATTGCTTGCGGCTTTGCCGGATTAGCCGGCCAGGCCTTGCGGTCCAGGTCCAGGTCGGGGAACTGGCTGGAGTCGAACACCGGCGTCTTGATGCCCGCTGCACGCTGGTTGTCGTAGTCATTGAGGATGCGCATGGCAATCTTGAACAGGAACGCCAGGGCGAACAGGTTGACGAACGCCAGCAGGGTCATGGTGATGTCGGCGAAGGCGAATACGGTGCTCAGGTTCTCGATCGAACCCCAGAAAATCAGCACCAGCACCAGCGCACGGTAGCCCATCAACACCTTGCGGTTGTTGCCCACCAGGAAGCGCAGGTTGCTCTCGCCCAGGTAGTAGTTGTACATGATCGAGGTGAACACGAACAACGCCAGGGCCACCGAGATGAACATGCGGCCCCAGTCACCGACTACCGCCGCCAGGGAGTTCTGGGTCAGGGCAATGCCGTCGCCTTCAAAGCCTGGGGTGTAGAAACCGGAGAGCAGGATCAGCAACGCGGTGCAGGTGCAGATCACGAACGTGTCGAGGAACACGCTGAACGCTTGCACCACGCCTTGGGCGATCGGGTGCTCTACCGAGGCCACCGCTGCCACGTTAGGCGCACTGCCCAGACCAGCTTCGTTGGCGAACACGCCGCGCTTCACACCCATGATGATCGCGCTGCCGACCAGGCCACCGAAGGCTTGGTCGAGGCCGAAAGCGCTCTTGACGATGGTCGCGAGCATGGCCGGTACGTGGTCGAATTGCAGCACGATCACGTACAGGGTCACGGCGATGTAGATCAGGGTTTTGACCGGCACCAGCAGGTCGGCAATCGAAGCGATGCGCTTGATCCCGCCGATAAACACCAGACCCAGCAATACCGCCAGCGCCAGGCCGGTGTAGGTGGTGTCCAGGCCAAAGGCGTTGTTCAGCGAGTGAGTCACGGCGTGGGCTTGCAGGCCGTTGAAGGCGAAACCGAAAGTCACCAGCAACAGGAACGCCATGACCATACCCAGCCAGCGCTTCTGCAAACCGTGCTGGATGTAGTAAGCCGGGCCGCCACGGTAGGTGCCTTCGGCATCGGTGCGCTTGTACAACTGGCCGAGGGAGCACTCGATAAAGCTCGAGGACATGCCCACCAGCGCGGTGACCCACATCCAGAACACGGCGCCCGGGCCACCCAGGGTCACGGCAATGCCGACACCGGCGATGTTACCGGCACCCACGCGGCCGGCCAGGCTGAGCATCAGCGCCTGGAAGGAACTGAGCTGGCCGGAGCTGCTCTTCAGGCTGTCTTTAAACACCGAGAACATGTGGAAAAAGTGACGCAACTGCACGAAACGCGAGCGGATCGTGAAATAACCGCCGAGCCCGACAATGAGCACGATCAGTACTTTCCCTGAGAGGAAGTCGTTGATGACTTCGAGCATGGAGTGTTCCTCGCTGATTTTTCTAATGGCAAACGCAGGACGGTGCGAGCCCTCGCATAGCACCAGGCAGTGCGCGACGGTTCGACCCCAATCCTTTTGCGGGTGTTGTTATTCATGCGGTTTCGCGTTGTTTTCGGGCCTCGTTACCGACGGCCGCGCACGCGAGAGGGGCGGCACTATACCTAGGCGAGCGTGATCCGTCTGCACGGGGCGATTAAAGGTTTCAGCCAGGCGGTGGCAGGCAAGGAGGGTTTGCAGGGCGATATTGGAGTTTTTATGGGCTTCATTTCACAACCTTGAGGCAAAAAAAAGGGCCTGAAGAACGAGCCTTCAGGCCCTCAAAAGGTGAGAGGTGTCTAGTCCCTCAACCTGGTGAGCGGTGCATCAAACGCTTAGGCCTTCAGCGGGACCAAACGTGGGGCAATCATGTTTTCGGGGCGCAGGATGTCGTCGAGCATGGCGTCGTCGAGCAAGCCTTCTTCGCGCACCAGCTCCAGCACGCCGCGGCCGCTTTCGAGGGCGATACGCGCAATGCGGGTGGCGTTTTCATAGCCGATGTATGGATTCAGCGCGGTGACCAGACCGATGGAGTGTTCCACCAGCTCGCGGCAACGGGCTTCGTTGGCGGTGATGCCGACGATGCAGTGTTCGCGCAGCATGTCCATGGCGCGTTGCAGCAGGCGGATCGAGTCGAAGATCTTGAAAGCGATCAGCGGCTCCATCACGTTCAACTGCAGTTGGCCGCCTTCGGCTGCCATGGTCAGGGCCAGGTCGTTACCGATGACTTGGAACGCTACCTGGTTCACGGCTTCCGGGATTACCGGGTTGACCTTGCCGGGCATGATCGAGCTGCCTGGCTGACGTGCCGGCAGGTTGATCTCGTTGATGCCGGTACGTGGGCCGCTGGACAGCAGGCGCAGGTCGTTGCAGATCTTCGACAGCTTCACCGCAGTGCGCTTGAGCATGCCGGAGAACAGCACGAAGGCGCCCATGTCGGAGGTGGCTTCGATCAAGTCGGCAGCCGGAACCAGCGGCTGGCCGCTGATCAGTGCCAGGCGTTGTACGGCCAGGGCCTGGTAACGCGGGTCGGCGTTGATGCCGGTGCCGATGGCGGTGCCGCCCAGGTTCACTTCGGTCAACAGCTCCGGTGCCAGGGTTTTCAGGCGAGCCAGGTCTTCACCCAGGGTAGTGGCGAAGGCGCGGAATTCCTGGCCGAGGGTCATTGGCACGGCGTCTTGCAATTGAGTGCGGCCCATTTTCAGCACGTGGCTGAATTCGACGCCTTTGGCGGCGAACGCCTGGATCAGGCTGTCGAGGCTGGCCAGCAGCGCGTCATGGCCCAGCAGCAGACCCAGGCGGATCGCGGTTGGGTAGGCGTCGTTGGTCGACTGCGCCATGTTCACGTCGTTGTTGGGGTGCAGGTACTGGTATTCGCCCTTGTTGTGGCCCATGGCCTCCAACGCGATGTTGGCGATGACTTCGTTGGCATTCATGTTGGTTGAAGTGCCGGCGCCGCCTTGAATCATGTCCACCACGAACTCTTCGTGGAAATCGCCGCGGATCAGACGGGCACAGGCTTCGCTGATGGCAGCGTGCTTGGCTTCGCTGAGCTGGCCCAACTCGCGGTTGGCGTCAGCGGCTGCTTGCTTGACCATTGCCAGGCCGACCACCAATTTCGGGTAATGCGAAATCGGAACGCCCGAGAGGCGGAAGTTGTTCACCGCTCGCAGGGTCTGGATGCCGTAATACGCTTGAGCCGGTACTTCAAGTACGCCAAGCAGGTCTTTTTCTGTGCGGAATGATGCAGCGGAGGACATGACGGAAATCATCTCGATATGGACCCGGAACAGGCCGGAACGCTGCGAATGCTAGGCTTGTAGAAGTTTTTGGGCCAATGCTGTTCAGCACTGGCCTATGCACAAACGGCATAATGTTGATGTGACCCGGTTATCATGGCGGGCGTGTGTGCCAAAATGGTGCATACCCGTGGGAGGAAGTGATGAACCTTGAGAGCAAATGGCTGGAAGACTTCAGCGCCCTGGCGGCCACCCGCAGCTTTTCCCAGGCGGCGGAGCGGCGCTTCGTCACTCAGCCGGCGTTCAGCCGCCGTATCCGCAGCCTGGAAGCCGCGTTGGGCCTGACGTTGGTCAACCGTTCGCGCACGCCCGTCGAGCTGACGGCGGCGGGGCAGTTGTTCCTGGTCACCGCGCGCACTGTGGTAGAACAGCTCGGTGAAGTGCTGCGCCATTTGCATCATTTGGAAGGTGGGCAGGGCGAAGTCATGCAAGTGGCCGCCGCCCACTCCCTGGCATTGGGCTTCTTCCCGCGCTGGATCGCGCAACTGCGCAATGAGGGCTTGAACATCGCCACGCGGCTGGTCGCTACCAACGTCGGCGATGCGGTGCACGCCCTGCGCGAAGGCGGCTGCGACTTGATGCTGGCGTTCTACGACCCGGATGCGGCCATGCAGATGGACGCGGAAATCTTCCCGTCGCTGCACCTGGGCAACACCGAAATGCTCCCGGTGTGCGCCGCCGATGCCGATGGCAAGCCGTTGTTCGACCTGGAAGGCGAGGGCAGTGTGCCGTTGCTGGCCTACAGTGCCGGCGCCTTTCTCGGTCGCTCGGTAAATTTGCTGCTGCGCCAGCGGGCCCTGCGTTTCACCACCATTTACGAAACTGCCATGGCAGACAGTCTCAAGAGCATGGCCCTTGAAGGCTTGGGTATCGCCTGGGTGCCGCAGTTGAGCGTGCGTGCCGAACTGGCGCGGGGCGAACTGGTGGTGTGCGGCGGCTCGCAATGGCATGTGCCGCTGGAGATTCGCCTGTACCGCTGCGCGTTGGTGCGTAAGGCGAACGTGCGGCTGCTGTGGCGCAAGCTGGAAGGTGGGGCTGCACAAAGCACCTGAGCACAATGAAGATCAACTGTGGGAGCTGGCTTGCCTGCGATGCAGGCGCCTCGGTACATCAGCCATCGTGAGGTGATGCTATCGCAGGCAAGCCAGCTCCCACATTGATCCAGTTTCCATAGGAAAATTGCGCTGTGTTCGCTGACTTGAAAGTCAATAAAACCGCCACTTTGCGCCGTAAGACAGATGGTCATCCAAGGGGCTGTTTATCTGGATTATTACGGTATACTGCGCGGCCTTCGGCCGGTCCAACCGGCCTTAATTCGTACACCAAGCCACGCCGGATTTCCCGCGTGGCTTGTTGTTTTTTGACGCGCCTGCGGGCGCCCAGAGAGAAGAGGCACGACGATGAGTGCATTGGTTGGCGTGATCATGGGCTCCAAGTCCGATTGGTCCACCCTTAGCCACACCGCCGATATGCTGGAAAAACTCGGCATTCCGTATGAAGTGAAAGTGGTCTCTGCCCACCGCACCCCGGATTTGCTGTTCCAGTATGCCGATGAAGCTGAATCCCGTGGCATCGAGGTAATCATCGCCGGTGCCGGCGGTGCGGCGCACCTGCCAGGCATGTGTGCGGCCAAGACCCACCTGCCGGTGCTCGGTGTACCGGTGCAGTCGTCGATGCTCTCGGGCGTGGATTCGCTGTTGTCCATCGTGCAGATGCCGGCCGGTATTCCGGTGGCCACCCTGGCGATCGGCAAGGCCGGCGCGATCAACGCCGCGTTGCTGTCCGCCAGCATCCTGGGCGCCAAGCACCCGCAGTTTCACGCGGTGCTGAAAAAATTCCGTGCTGAGCAGACAGACAGCGTGCTGGACAACCCAGACCCACGTATCGCCTGAAGGTATTGATTGATGAAAATCGGTGTAATCGGTGGCGGCCAACTGGGCCGTATGCTGGCCTTGGCGGGCACCCCGCTGGGGATGAACTTCGCTTTCCTGGACCCGGCGCCCGACGCCTGCGCGGCGGCCTTGGGTGAACACCTGCGCGCTGACTACAGCGACCCGGACCATCTGCGCCAACTGGCCGAAGAAGTCGACCTGGTGACCTTCGAATTCGAAAGCGTCCCGGCCGAAACCGTGGCCTTCCTGTCGCAGTTCGTGCCGGTATACCCGAGCGCCGAAGCCTTGCGCATCGCTCGCGACCGCTGGTTCGAGAAGAGCATGTTCAAGGACCTGGGCATTCCGACCCCGGCCTTCGCCGATATCCAGACCCAAGCGGACCTGGACGCCGCCGTTGCCAATATCGGCCTGCCGGCCGTGCTTAAAACCCGCACCTTGGGTTATGACGGCAAGGGCCAGAAAGTCCTGCGCACTGCTGCCGATGTGGTCGGCACTTTTGCCGAACTGGGCAGCGTTGCCTGCCTGCTGGAAGGCTTCGTGCCGTTCACCGGTGAAGTATCGCTGATCGCCGTGCGCGCCCGTGATGGCGAGACCCGCTTCTACCCGTTGGTACACAACACCCACGACAGCGGCATCCTCAAGCTGTCCGTGGCCAGCACCGACCACCCGCTGCAGGCCCTGGCCGAAGACTATTCCAGCCGCGTGCTCAAGCAGCTGGATTACGTCGGCGTGATGGCGTTCGAGTTCTTTGAAGTCGACGGCGGCCTCAAGGCCAACGAAATCGCCCCGCGCGTGCACAACTCCGGGCACTGGACCACCGAAGGCGCCGAGTGCAGCCAGTTCGAAAACCACCTGCGGGCGGTGGCGGGCTTGCCACTGGGTTCCACGGCCAAGGTCGGCGAGAGCGCCATGCTCAACTTTATCGGCGTAGTACCGCCGGTGGAAAAAGTCATCGCCATTGATGACTGCCACCTGCATCACTACGGCAAGGCGTTCAAGGTCGGGCGCAAGGTCGGCCACGCCAACCTGCGCTGCAAGGACCGTGCGACCCTTGAGGCGCAGATCCTCAAGGTCGAAGCGCTGATCGCCGAGCAATAACCTTTGGGGCGGCGGGAACCATTGGTTAGCGCCGCCTCTCTGATTGCAGGACGCTAAAGTCTGACTAGGCTTTGGTGTAGTTCACTTCATTCAGAGGGAAATGCCATGGGTATCATCGGAACCATATTTATCGGCTTGATCGTCGGCCTGCTGGCGCGCTTCCTCAAGCCTGGCGACGACAGCATGGGCTGGATCATGACCATCCTGCTGGGTATCGCAGGTTCCCTGGTCGCCACCTACGGTGGTCAGGCCCTGGGCATCTACCAGGCGGGTCAAGGCGCGGGCTTCCTCGGCGCGCTGATCGGCGCCATCGTGCTGCTGGTGATCTACGGCCTGCTGAAAAAGAAATGATCTAAGCGACAAAGCCCTCTGCGCTGCGCAGGCGCAGAGGGCTAGAATGCTCGGCATCTGAACTTGCCGAGCTTTTTCATGCGCCGTCTTCTATTCACACTCCTCCTGTTGGGCTCTGGCCTGGCGCACGCCGGCGAGCTGCCGGAAACCGATTGGCTCGACCTGATGCCGCTTTCAGACCAGAAAGCCCTCGAAGCCATGCCCGAGATCGACCACAACTCCCCCGAAGCCCAAGGCACGTTCACCGATAAAGGTGGCTTGAAACAAAGCAAAGGCTTGCCGGCGGTGATGTACTCGACCAAGACCGTGGCCGCCATGAACGGCAAGAACATCCGCATCGGCGGCTACCCGGTGCCGTTGGAAACCGACGCCAAGGGCCGCAGCACGCTGTTTTTCCTGGTGCCGTACCCAGGCGCGTGCATCCACGTGCCGCCACCGCCGCCTAACCAGTTGGTGCTGGTGCGTTATCCCAAGGGGCTGAAGCTGGATGATATCTACACGCCGCTGTGGGTGACCGGCACGTTGAAGGTGGAGAAGGTCAACAATGACCTGGCGGACGCGGCGTACGCGCTGGATGCGGGGAAGGTCAGGGCCGTAAAAGAATCCGATCTCTAAGCCAAACACCCCATCAATGTGGGAGCTGGCTTGTGTGGGAGCTGGCTCTCACATTTTGATCAGCGTTTACTCCAGAGCGAAGCTGGCGATGCTCACGCCCAAAGTATGGGTTTGACCCGGCGCCAAGCTCACCACATCATCCAGCACATTCGCCGTCTCGATGCACAGCATGCCCTGCCAGCCATCATCGGCCATGTCATCAAACGCCTTGGCGCGTTCGGTCCATGGATTCCAGATCACGGTCGAGTGCGAACCCTGGCTGGTGAGCTGGAGGCGGCGCTGCCAATCCTTATCGACAATATTCAACTGCACCGGCGTATCCAGGTAGATACGGTCAGTCTCGGCACTGAAGTGCAGCAGGCCGGTCTGCTTCTTCTCGGTCCAGCCATCGGCGGTGTCGATATACGCCAGCCCATCCAGCCCTTCGACCTGCACCTTGCGCACGTCACTCACAGCGAAGTAAGTGTGCAACGCTTGGCTGAGGGCCACGGTGTCGGTGCCACGGTTGTGACTGGTCAGGCGGATGTGCAACTGATCGTCCAGCAGCAGGCTCAGCGTCAGGTCGACCTGATGCGGCCAGCCGGGGAAGCCACCCGCGGGCACTGGCAGCACCAAATCCACCCGCAGCGCTTGGCCTTCGAGTTCGCTTGCAGCCAGCTCCCACAGTGCCGTGCGCACAAAACCATGGGCACCGGCCGGTTGCTCGCTCTGGCGCATCGCCTTGACGCTCTGAGGGTTGCGGTCGAACACGCCAAACCACGGCCAGCACACCGGTACGCCGGTGCGGATGCCTTTGCCCTGCTTGAACTGCGCTTCAGGGTTTGGCCAGATCAGCGGCTGTTCGCCCTGGCGCTGGTAACTGAAGATGTGCGCGCCCTGTTGGGCCACCATCAATTCAGCGCCGTTGTGGCGGATGCGCCAGCAGTCCAGCTCGTCGATTTTTACGCTTTCAACGTGGGGCACAGGCATACGAAGCACTCTTTATGGCAGGCAATGGGGCAATTGACCGTCAAAACCCGGCGAGGTTTAACGCGCGCGCGACGGCACCGAGCGCGTGCGGCCGCTGCCATCGATGGCGACGAACACAAACACTGCCTCGGTAACTTTGCGCCATTCACTGGACAGCGGGTCGTCGCTCCACACTTCGACCATCATTTGGATCGAGCTGCGGCCGATTTCCAGGGCCTGGGTATAGAAGGAGAGCTGCGCGCCGACGGCCACCGGCACCAGGAATGCCATGCGATCAATCGCTACGGTGGCCACGCGGCCGCCGGCTACCTTACTGGCCATGGCCGTGCCGGCGAGGTCCATCTGCGCGACCAGCCAGCCGCCGAAGATATCGCCAAACCCATTGGTTTCACGCGGCAGCGCGGTGATTTGCAAGGCGAGATCGCCTTGCGGGATAGGATCTTCTTGTTCGAGTTCGATCATGCCGAGGGTGCCTCTGACCCGTGACGCTTCATGGGTGTTTCAAGTGGATAGCCGTCTTCTGGAAAAACGTTTCAGCACCAACATACACCGCTCGATACGTTTCTCGTAAGGCGCACTAAAGGGAAACTCTGCCAAAGCGGCTGGAGCGCACCCTTAAGGTCATCCAACAACGTTTTGGCACAGCAGCCCCTCAAGACAGCGGGTTTGGCGCTTGCACGGGCCGAGTATATCGAGACCCTGTGGCGGCGACGACCTCTGCAAGCTCATTTGGTCGGCAAATCTGCGCTGTATCGCGGCTTTTTGCAGAAACTGTGCTTATCGCCGGGAATATTTGCGGCATCTGGGCTGTTATCCGGGTCAGCACCTTTAGAAGAGAAGCCCGATATGCCCACCGTTCCCGCGAGCGCCGCGCAAGCTGCCCGCCCGTTGACGCGCACTGACTACAAAACCTTGGCGCTGTCCGCCTTGGGCAGCGCCCTGGAGTTTTACGATTTCATCATCTTCGTATTTTTTGCCGCGGTGGTGGGCAAGCTGTTTTTCCCGCCGGACATGCCCGAGTGGATGCGCCTGGTGCAGACCTTCGGCATTTTTGCCGCCGGCTACCTGATTCGCCCGTTGGGCGGCATCGTCATGGCGCACTTCGGTGACCTGCTGGGGCGCAAAAAGATGTTCAGCTTGAGCATCTTCCTGATGGCGCTGCCGACCCTGGCCATCGGCTTGTTGCCGACCTATGCCCAAGTCGGCCTGTTGGCGCCGGTACTTTTGCTGTTGATGCGCATGATCCAGGGCGCGGCGATTGGCGGTGAGGTGCCGGGCGCGTGGATCTTTGTGGCTGAGCACGTGCCGGCCAAGCGCATCGGTTATGCAGTGGGCGTGCTGTCGGTGGGCCTGAATTTGGGGATCTTGCTCGGCTCGCTGATCGCCACGGGCATTAACAGCACGTATAGCCCGGAGCAGGTGGCGGATTACGCGTGGCGCATTCCGTTTCTGCTGGGTGGAGTGTTCGGGCTGTTGTCGGTGTACCTGCGCCGCTGGCTGCATGAAACGCCGGTATTTGCCGAGTTGCAGCAGCGCAAGGCATTGTCGCGGGAGGTGCCGTTGCGCACGGTGCTGCGCGAGAGCCGTGAGTCGATCGTGCTGTCGATGTTGATGACCTGGTTTCTGTCGGCTGGCGTCGTGGTGGTGATCCTGATGACGCCCGCGCTGCTGCAAGGCGTTTACCACTTCGCGGCCAAAACCGCGCTGCAGGCCAATAGCCTGGCGATTGTCAGCATGGCGCTGGGCCTGGTGATTGCCGGCAAGCTATGCGATCGCATTGGTGCGGGCCGGGTGTTGGTGTTTGGCTGCTTCGGCTTGATGGTGGTGTGCTGGGCGCTGTATGCCAGCCTGGCGATTCACCCTGAGTGGCTATTTCCGCTCTATATGCTGACCGGCCTGTTCGTGGGCACGGTGACGGCGGCGCCGTTTGTGATGGTCACCGGCTTTGCACCGGCGGTGCGTTTCAGTGGCCTGTCGTTTTCCTACAACCTGGCCTATGCGGTATTGGGTGGCCTGAGCCCGGTGTTTGTGTCACTGCTGCTCAAAGAGAGCCCGATGGGCCCGGCTTACTATGTGGCGCTGGTGTGCGTGATGGGCATGGCTGTCGGCGCCTACCTCTGGAAACGCGGGCGTTAAGCAACGCTGTGCTTTTGCGGGCGATTTGTTATCGTGCCGAACCGACCCCAGCGCTTGCCGGGGTCTCGCGTTCGCCGTTCTGACAATAAGAGAAGCCTTGCCATGTCCTCCGTGCCTGCAAGCAGTGCGCAACCTTCGCGCCCGCTGACCCGCAACGACTACAAAACCCTGTCGCTGTCTGCCTTGGGCGGGGCGCTGGAATTCTACGATTTCATCATCTTTGTATTTTTCGCCACGGTGGTCGGGAAGCTGTTCTTCCCCGTCGATATGCCCGAATGGCTGCGCATGATGCAGACCTTCGGCATCTTCGCCGCCGGCTACCTTGCCCGCCCGCTGGGCGGCATCATCATGGCGCACTTCGGTGACCTGCTGGGCCGCAAGAAAATGTTCACTCTGAGCATCTTCATGATGGCCGTGCCGACCCTGATCATGGGCCTGCTGCCGACCTACGCACAGATCGGCCTGTGGGCGCCGCTGCTGTTGCTGTTGATGCGCGTCATCCAGGGCGCCGCCATTGGCGGCGAAGTACCTGGCGCCTGGGTGTTCGTCTCCGAACACGTGCCGCCGCGCCACATCGGTTATGCCTGCGGCACCCTCACCAGTGGCCTCACCGCCGGTATTTTGCTGGGTTCGCTGGTGGCTACCGCCATCAACACCCTCTATACCCCGGAGCAGGTCTCGGATTACGCGTGGCGTATCCCGTTCCTGCTTGGCGGCGTGTTCGGCCTGCTGTCGGTGTACTTGCGTCGCTGGCTGCATGAAACACCGATCTTCGCCGAGATGCAGCAGCGCAAAACCCTGGCTGCCGAGCTGCCATTGCGCGCGGTACTGCGTGACCACCGTGGCGCCATTGTGCTGTCGATGCTGCTGACGTGGTTGCTGTCGGCGGGTGTGGTTGTAGTCATCCTGATGACCCCGACCGTGCTGCAAACCGTCTACCACTTCAGCCCGACCGTGGCGCTGCAGGCCAATAGCCTGGCGATCGTTACGCTGAGCCTGGGCTGTATCGCCTCTGGCGCGCTGGCTGATCGTTTTGGCGCCGGTCGCGTTTTGGTCACCGGTTGCGCGTTGCTATTGGCTACTTCCTGGACGCTGTATCACAGCCTGATGGCCCACCCGGACTGGCTGTTCCCGTTGTACGCATTGACCGGCCTGTTTGTGGGCACCATCGGTGTAGTGCCTTACGTAATGGTGAAAGCATTCCCGCCGGTGGTGCGTTTCAGCGGTTTGTCATTCTCCTATAACGTGGCCTACGCCGTATTTGGTGGTTTGACGCCACTGGCGGTATCGCTGCTGATGAAGGAAAGCCCGATGGGCCCTGCTTACTACGTGGCTGTCCTGTGTGTAATGGGGATGGCGGTGGGCGGCTACCTGTGGAAGCGCGGACGCTGATGTAACCCTGTGGCGAGGGAGCTTGCTCCCGCTGGGTCGCGTAGCGGCCCCAGAAACGGGACTGCTGCGCAGTCCAGCGGGAGCAAGCTCCCTCGCCACAGGGTTTTGGTTCTGCCAACGATTACAGAGTGTTTCTGAAACATCGCTCCAAGCGCCTAAACCTCCTCGCAAGCCCCGGATTTATTGCACTTCTCCCTTCCTGTCAGGTTTTTCATAAATACTGGCCTTTCATCTAATTGTCATATTCCAGACATAGAGTGTTCACACGGCCTACCGATACTTGGCCCCGATCCAACTATCCCTATCTGCTAGGAGCAAGGCATGAAACTGAAACGTTTGATGGCGGCAATGACTTTTGTCGCTGCTGGCGTTGCGACCGCCAACGCGGTGGCCGCTGGTGTTGATCCGGCAATTCCGGCTTACGTTAAGACCACTGGTGTGTCGGGCAACTTGTCCAGCGTCGGCTCCGATACCCTGGCTAACCTGATGACCCTGTGGGCCGAGGGTTACAAAAAGGAATACCCGAACGTCAACATCCAGATTCAGGCTGCCGGCTCCGCCACTGCACCTCCTGCGCTGACTGAAGGCACCTCCAACCTGGGCCCGATGAGCCGCAAAATGAAGGACACCGAACTGGCGGCCTTCGAGCAGAAGTACGGCTACAAGCCAACCGCTATCCCGGTTGCCGTGGATGCCTTGGCCGTGTTCGTGCACAAGGACAACCCGATCCAGCACCTGACCATGGAACAAGTCGATGCGATCTTCTCCTCGACGCGTCTGTGCGGCGCTAAAGCCGACGTTAAAACCTGGGGCGACCTGGGTGTGACCGGCGACTTGGCCAACAAGCCAGTTCAACTGTTCGGTCGTAACTCGGTATCCGGCACCTACGGTTACTTCAAAGAAGAAGCCCTGTGCAAAGGCGACTACAAGCCAAACGTCAACGAACAACCAGGCTCGGCTTCGGTCGTGCAGTCGATCAGCTCCTCGCTGAACGGCATCGGTTACTCGGGCATCGGCTACAAAACCGCTAGCGTGAAGACCGTGGCCCTGGCCAAAAAAGGCAGCACTGACTTCATCGAAGACAGCGAAGAAAACGCCTTGAACGGTAAATACCCGCTGTCGCGCTTCCTCTACGTGTACGTCAACAAAGCCCCGAACAAGCCTCTGGCCCCGCTGGAAGCTGAGTTCGTGAAACTGGTGCTGTCGAAGCAGGGCCAGGAAGTAGTAGTGAAAGACGGCTACATCCCACTGCCAGCCAAAGTTGCCGCCAAGGCACTGGCTGACCTGGGCCTGAAAGAAGGCAACTAAGCCTGCAATAATTGGTGTAGCAGCGGGCCCTGTGGAAGCGGGCTTGCTGTGGCGAGGGAGCTTGCTCCCGTTCGACTGCGTAGCAGTCGCAAGCCTTGGGGGCGCTTCGCACCCCAGCGCAAGCAAGCTTGCTCGCCACAGTAATCCCTTGCTCCTTAAGCCCGTCTACACCCCTAATTTTTAGTCCGCTGCCAGCTCTGCTACGCGGCGGCTTTGTTGCGTCACTGCATTGTCATCTTTCTGTCATACAGGATCGCTAGGGTGTGCGCATGAATGATCTGGCCAATTCCACCATGACGACGACTTCTCCCCCCAAGCGTATTGATTTCAATACGCCTGAGCTGCAACGCAAGCGCCGTATTCGCGCGCTCAAGGATCGCCTGACCCGTTGGTATGTGTTGATCGGCGGCCTCGCCGTGCTCGGCGCCATTACCCTGATCTTCTTTTTCCTGGCCTATGTAGTCGCGCCACTGTTCCAAGGTGCCTCGCTGACCAAGGAAGACGCGCTGACACCCGCCTGGATGCAGGATGCCGGCAAGCCGTTGATGATCTCCCTCGAAGAACAGAACCAAGTTGCCATGCGGGTTTCCGACAAGGGCCAGGCGCTGTTCTTTGATGTGAGCACCGGTGCCGAGCTCAAACGTGTCGACCTGCCGTTGCCTGCGGGCGCCACTGTGGCCTCGATCGGCAAAGACCAGCCAGGCAGCCCGTTGGTGATCCTCGGTTTGTCCAATGGCCAGTCCCTGGTGTTCCGCCACACCTATAAGGTGTCCTACCCGGACGGCAAAAAGACCATTACGCCGGCCATTGAATACCCTTACGGCGAAACGCCTATCGTCCTCGACGAGCAGGGCCGCCCGCTGGAGCACGTCGCGCTCAACGCCACCGATTCATCGCTGGTGGTTGCAGGCTCCGCCGGTTCGTTTTTGAACGTACTGAGCCTGAGCCGCGAAGAAAACATGATGACCGGTGAAGTCACCAGTGAGCAGAAGCGCATCGAGCTGCCGCAAATGACTGAGCCGGTGAAGGCGATTTTCGTCGACCCACGCCAGCAGTGGTTGTATGTGGTCAACGGCCGCGCCCTCGCCGACGTCTTCAGCCTGCGCGACAACAGCCTCAACGGGCGCTACAAACTGCTGGAAGACGGCAACGCCGAAATCACCGCCAGCACTCAGTTGGTGGGTGGTATCTCGCTGATCGTCGGTAACTCCAAGGGTGGCCTGGCCCAATGGTTTATGGCCCGTGACCCGGACGGCGAGCAACGCCTGAAGCAGATCCGCACCTTCCAGATGGGCAACGCGCCTATCGTGGAAATCACCGCCGAGGAACGTCGCAAAGGCTTCACCGCCCTCGACGCATCGGGCAAGTTCGGCGTGTTCCACAGCACCGCGCATCGCACCCTGCTGGTCGATCCGGTGGTGGATGGCCAAGGCCTGTTCGGCATGTCGCCACGCGCCAACCGTGTGATCGTCGAAGCCGGCGGCAAGCTGCAACCGCTGCTGCTCGACAACCCGCACCCGGAAGTGTCCTGGAGTGCGCTGTGGAGCAAGGTCTGGTACGAAAACTACGACGAACCTAAGTACGTCTGGCAATCGACCGCCGCCAACACCGACTTCGAACCCAAAATGAGTTTGGCCCCGCTGACCTTCGGTACCCTCAAGGCTGCGTTCTACGCCATGCTGCTGGCGGCGCCACTGGCGGTGGCTGCGGCAATCTACACCGCTTACTTCATGGCCCCGAGCCTGCGCCGCAAGGTCAAGCCGGTGATCGAATTGATGGAAGCGATGCCGACGGTGATCCTCGGTTTCTTCGCCGGCCTGTTCTTGGCGCCGTATGTAGAAGGGCACTTGCCCGGGATTTTCAGCCTGCTGATGTTGCTGCCGATTGGCATCCTGGTCGCCGGTTTCGTCTTCAGCCGTTTGCCTGAGTCGCTGCGCCTGCGGGTTCCGGATGGCTGGGAAAGCGCGATCCTGATCCCGGTGATCCTGTTTGTGGGCTGGCTCTCGCTGTACATGAGCCCATACCTGGAAACCTGGTTCTTCGGCGGCGACATGCGCATGTGGATCTCCCACGACTTAGGGATTACCTACGACCAGCGCAACGCCCTGGTGGTCGGTCTGGCCATGGGTTTTGCGGTGATCCCGAACATCTACTCCATCGCCGAAGACGCCGTGTTCAGCGTGCCGCGCGGCCTCACCCTGGGCTCGTTGGCCCTGGGCGCCACGCCATGGCAGACCATGACCCGCGTGGTGATCCTGACCGCCAGCCCGGGCATTTTCTCCGCACTGATGATCGGCATGGGCCGCGCAGTGGGTGAAACCATGATCGTGCTGATGGCCACCGGTAACACGCCGGTGATGGAGATGAACCTGTTCGAAGGCCTGCGCACATTGGCGGCCAACGTCGCGGTGGAGATGCCTGAGTCGGAAGTCGGTGGCAGTCACTACCGCGTGCTGTTCCTCTCGGCGCTGGTGCTGCTGCTGTTCACCTTCATCATGAACACCCTCGCGGAGCTGATCCGTCAGCGTCTGCGCAAGAAATACTCGTCGCTTTAAGAAAGGTAGAAGTCTGTGAAACAGAACTCCCTGAATGGATGGTTCAAGAGCGGCGCCCCTGGCGTCTGGATCAGCGGTGGCGCGGTGTCCATCGCGGTCATCATGACCATTGGTTTGCTGGCCGTGATTGCCGTGCGTGGCTTGGGCCACTTCTGGCCGGCCGACCTGATCCAGGCCAACTACAGCGTGCCAGGCCAGGAAAACCATATCGTCATCGGCGAGGTGGTGCAGAAGGAAGAAGTGCCGCGCGAACGCCTGAAAAGCGCGGGCCTGCCGGTGCCGGACCAAGGCCCGGAATTCATGACCCGCGAGCTGATCAAGGTCGGTAACCGCGACTTGAATGGCAACGACTTCACCTGGATCGTCGGCGAGTGGTTGAAAGACCAGACCACGCCGAAGAACCTGATGGCCATTGAACGTCGTGAGTGGGGCAACTTCTACGGCACCCTGGTCAACGTCAAGCAAGATGGCAAGGTGATCGCCGAAGGCGAAGCCGCATGGCCGGAGCTGCAAGCCCGCGTCGATCGTGTGAACAAGCTGGCGGCCCAGCTCAAGAGCCTTGAGAAAACCGACATTGGCGCGATCAACGCAGGCCTTGAACGCATCCGCCTGCACGGCCGCAAACTGGAGCTGGAAGGCAAGCTCGACGCTGCCGCCCAGGCTGACATGGACTCCGGCCGCGCCGAGCTGAATGCCCGTTACCAAGACATCGAAGCCCGCCTGGCCGACCTGCACACCCAGTTCAACCGTGACAGCCTCACAGCCCGCGACGGCAACGGTAAAGAAATCGAAATCGGCATCGGCAAAGTCGTGCATGCCTACCAGCCGAACGCCATGGGCACCCTGACCAAAGTTGGTTTCTACTTCAGCAAGGTCTGGGAGTTCTTGAGCGACGACCCACGGGAAGCCAACACCGAAGGCGGGATCTTCCCGGCCATCTTCGGCACCGTGATGATGACGCTGATCATGGCAATGATCGTGACCCCGTTCGGTGTGCTGGCGGCGGTGTACCTGCGTGAATACGCCAAGCAGAACACGCTGACCCGCATTATCCGTATTGCGGTGAACAACCTGGCTGGCGTACCGGCCATCGTTTACGGCGTGTTCGGCCTGGGTTTCTTTGTGTATGTACTGGGTGGCTCGGTTGACCGCCTGTTCTTCGCCGAGGCCCTGCCGGCACCGACCTTCGGTACACCGGGCTTGTTGTGGGCCTCGCTGACCCTGGCGCTGCTGGCCGTGCCGGTGGTGATCGTGGCCACCGAAGAAGGCCTGGCGCGGATTCCTCGCACCGTGCGTGAAGGTTCCCTGGCACTCGGCGCAACCAAGGCGGAAACGCTGTGGAAGATCGTGCTGCCGATGGCCAGCCCGGCGATGATGACCGGCATGATCCTCGCCGTGGCCCGTGCCGCCGGCGAAGTGGCGCCGCTGATGCTGGTCGGTGTGGTCAAGCTGGCACCGTCGCTGCCGCTGGACGGCAACTACCCGTACTTGCACCTGGACCAGAAGATCATGCACCTGGGCTTCCATATTTATGACGTCGGCTTCCAGAGCCCCAACGTCGAAGCGGCACGCCCGCTGGTGTACGCCACCGCGCTGTTGCTGGTGCTGGTGATCGCCACGCTGAACTTGTCGGCCGTGTGGATTCGTAACCACCTGCGCGAAAAATACAAGGCGCTGGACAGCTAATGCGATCCCCAGTGGGGGCTGGCTTGTGTGGGAGCGGGCTTGCCCGCGATGCAGGCACCGCGGTGTGTCAGCCACACCGCGGTGATGCTATCGCAGGCAAGCCAGCTCCCACACAAGCCAGCTCCTCAAGGGTCCAGAGATAGACACAGATTTTTGAGTAAACCGCCCCGGCGGTTCAACCAAACGAATTGGTAGCACAGGGAGCATCCCATGCAACATGAAACCCACACCCACGGCATCAACATGTCGGCCCTGGGTCGCGACAAGCAGAGCCTGAGCCTGGCCCAGGAAACCGTGGCCATCGAAGTACCGGGCCTGAGCCTGTACTACGGTGAAAAGCAGGCGCTGTTCGATGTCAGCATGAACATCCCCAAGCAGCGCGTGACCGCCTTTATCGGCCCGTCCGGCTGCGGCAAGTCCACGCTGCTGCGCACCTTCAACCGCATGAACGACCTGGTTGACGGTTGCCGTGTAGAAGGCGCGATCAACCTGTACGGCACTAACATCTACCGCAAGGGCGAAGACGTGGCCGAGCTGCGTCGTCGCGTGGGCATGGTGTTCCAGAAGCCGAACCCGTTTCCCAAGACCATCTACGAAAACGTGGTGTATGGCCTGCGCATCCAGGGCATCAACAAAAAACGCATCCTCGACGAAGCCGTTGAGTGGGCCTTGAAAGGCGCGGCGCTGTGGGACGAGGTCAAGGACCGCCTGCACGACTCGGCACTCGGCCTGTCCGGCGGCCAGCAGCAGCGTCTGGTGATCGCCCGCACCATCGCCGTGGAGCCGGAAGTGTTGCTGCTCGACGAACCGTGCTCGGCACTCGATCCGATCTCGACGCTGAAAGTCGAAGAGCTGATCTACGAACTCAAGTCCAAGTTCACTATCGTCATCGTGACCCACAACATGCAACAGGCGGCGCGGGTTTCCGACTACACCGCGTTCATGTACATGGGCAAGCTGGTGGAATTCGGCGACACCGACACCTTGTTCACCAACCCGGCGAAGAAGCAAACCGAAGACTACATCACCGGTCGTTA
Organism: Pseudomonas sp. ChxA; assembly: GCF_030263855.1. Taxonomy (NCBI): domain Bacteria; kingdom Pseudomonadati; phylum Pseudomonadota; class Gammaproteobacteria; order Pseudomonadales; family Pseudomonadaceae; genus Pseudomonas; species Pseudomonas sp. ChxA. Next base: position 1,430,662 of record NZ_JARPMK010000002.1, on the reverse strand, counting down.
CGGCTAGCCCCAGCTGCAAGCCGCAAGTTTCAAGCGGCAAGTGGAAGCAGTTTGATCAACGACACACATCAGCTTGCAGCTTGTAGCTTGCGGCTTACAGCTTTTGCGGAGCAAACCCATGATTAGCAAAGAAGGCCTTACCCACCACATCTCCGCGCAGTTCAACGCCGAGCTTGAGGAAGTGCGCAGCCACCTCCTGGCGATGGGCGGGCTGGTGGAGAAGCAAGTCAACGATGCGGTCACCGCGCTGATCGAGGCCGACTCGGGCCTGGCCCAGCAAGTGCGCGAGATCGATGACCAGATCAACCAGATGGAACGCAACATCGACGAAGAATGCCTGCGCATCCTGGCCCGTCGCCAGCCGGCGGCCTCCGACCTGCGTCTGATCATCAGCATCTCCAAGTCGGTGATCGACCTGGAGCGCATCGGCGACGAAGCCACCAAAATCGCCCGCCGCGCTATCCAGTTGTGCGAAGAAGGCGAAGCGCCACGCGGTTATGTGGAAGTGCGCCACATCGGTGACCAAGTGCGCAACATGGTGCGCGATGCGCTGGACGCGTTCGCCCGCTTCGACGCCGAATTGGCGTTGTCGGTGGCGCAATACGACAAGACCATCGACCGCGAATACAAGACCGCACTGCGCGAGCTCGCCACCTACATGATGGAAGACCCGCGCTCTATCTCGCGGGTCTTGAACATCATCTGGGTACTGCGTTCCCTGGAACGTATCGGCGACCACGCGCGCAATATCTCGGAACTGGTGATTTACCTGGTGCGCGGCACCGACGTGCGGCACATGGGCCTTAAGCGCATGAAAGCCGAAGTTGAAGGCACTGCTGATCAAATCCCTAATGTTCCGGGCGAATCTGACGATAAGTAAGGTTGCCCGAGAAATTAACGCCCGGCCTTTGGTCGGGCGTTTTCGTTTGCGGCATCTGAATTTTTTTGCGCAGCAGGAGCAATAAAGTCCTTCTGTGACCAGCGGGTTTTGGCAAAATGCCATCAGTCAGGCGTTTTGCGTGCCGACGTTTTAATAGGGTGAAGGGTCGATGAGTAAAGTCAGTGTATTGGTGGTGGACGACGCCTCGTTTATCCGCGATTTGGTGAAGAAGTGCCTGCGCAACTACTTCCCGGGTATCAAGATTGAAGACGCGGTGAACGGCAAAAAGGCGCAATCCATCCTGATGCGCGAGACCTTCGACCTGGTGCTGTGCGACTGGGAAATGCCCGAGATGTCCGGCCTTGAGCTGTTGACCTGGTGCCGTGAGCAAGCGCACCTGAAGGCCATGCCGTTCGTGATGGTGACCAGCCGTGGCGACAAGGAAAACGTGGTGCAAGCCATTCAGGCCGGGGTTTCCGGTTATGTCAGCAAGCCGTTCACCAACGAGCAGCTGCTGAACAAGGTCAAGCAGGCTTTGCACAAGATCGGCCGCCTCGACGCCCTCATCGCCAGCGCGCCGACCAAGATGAATTCGGCCTTCGGCAACGACTCACTGAACGCCCTGACCGGCGGCAAGCCCGAAGCGGCCAAACCGGCGCCGGTGGCTGCCCCAAGCAAAGGCCTGCTCAACAGCCCGCCGGTGCAAGCCGCTGCGGCCTCGCCTGCCGGCGGTCGCGGCCAAGGCCAGCTGCGGCTGTCCAGCGGCAACCAGCAATGCGTGATCAAGGCGTTGAGCATCAAGGAAGCGCTGCTGGTGGTCCGTCGCGGTGAAGTGCTGCCGCAAGTACTGGAAAGTGCCGTGCTCGACCTTGAGCAAGGCGAAAACGCCGAAGTCGCGCGCCTCAACGGCTACCTGCACGCCGTTGTCGCCTATGAGCCAAGGCCTGACAGCGACTGGTTGCAACTGACCTTCCGGTTTATCGATCAGGATGCGCAGAAGCTCGATTACATCTCCCGCCTGATCGCGCGCGGTACGGCGCAGAAGCATTTTGTGCCGGGTGCGTGATCGCCTGAATCAAGGGAATCGACCGACCGTCTGATTCCCGTTGGGTCGCTTGATTTATATCTGTTCCGATATATTCTCTCGATAACGCGTCAGTTATCGAGCCTTTGCTATGCCTTGAAACACACCCTTAGCGCCTCTGGCTGAATCGTCGATTAGGCTTCTTCTTTCCAGGAAAGGAGAAGCCAATGCCAAGGCACAAGGATGTGGTGTTTTTAGGAAGCTCGCTCAAGGATCTCAAAGAATTCCCTCTCGACGCCCGAAGGGCTGCCGGCTTTCAGTTGGACCTCTTGCAGCAGGGTGAACAGCCTTTTGATTGCAAGCCGATGAAGACTATCGGGAGGGGCGTCAGCGAAATTCGGATCACTGAGGAATCAGGAGCGTTTCGAGTGTTCTACGTGGTCAATCGGCCGGAAGCGGTCTATGTGCTGCACGCGCTGCGCAAGACCACACAGAAAACCGAAGGGCGGGATATCGAACTGGCTCGTGCCAGATTGCAGGAGATAGGTTAAGCCCATGACAGACTCAAAAATCCACACCGAACGTTTCAGCAGCGTCTGGGATGCTCTGGAAGACACGCCCCAACAAGCCGCCAATATGCGCCTGCGCTCAAAATTACTGTTGGAGTTGTGCAACGCCATCCGCAGTTGGGAGCTTTCTCAGAAAGACGCGGCCCAAAGGCTCGGTATCAGTCAGCCGCGCTTGAACGACATGCTCAACGGCAAGATCGACAAGTTTTCCCTCGATGCGCTGGTCAACCTGTCAGCCGCTGCTCAGATGAATGTGGATATCTGCTTTACCGCGCTGCCCGCTTAGAGCTGCCAGCAACCCTTGCTAGCCTGCCGTTCAGTCATCCCGGCAGGTACGCCATGTTCATTCGCCTGGTCCTGTGCTGCGGGCTGGCCACGGTTCCATTGCGCTTGACCCATGGCCCTAATGGCACCTTCAGCCACACCGACGCCAGGAGCCGCTACGCCATGGACATCGCCATGCCGGAAGGCACACCGATCATTGCGGCACGTAGCGGTGTGGTGGTGAAGACTGAAAACCAGCAGGCGGGGCGTGGGGGGGATGCCTCAGGAAATTTCGTGCGCATACGCCACGATGACGGCACCGAGGACGTGTACCTGCACCTCAAGCAAGGTTCGGTCAGCGTCAGGCCAGGGCAGCATGTGGCGGTGGGAAGCGCGCTGGCGTTATCGGGCAATACCGGCAACAGCAGCGGGCCGTATCTGCATTTTGTGGTGCAGACGGCTTCTGAGGCCGGGCTGGTTTCGATTCCGTATGAGTTCAACCAGCCACTTGGCAAATTGCCCAACTTTGCGTTGGGCAATTAAGGCGTCAATCCAGCAGCAACACCTTGGCCAGCACGATCTTCGGCCCTTTCATCTTCTTGATGATGATGCGCAAGCCTTCAACTTCCAGCACTTCTTCCTCTTCCGGCACGCGTTTGAGCGTGTCGTAGATCAAGCCCGCCAGGGTTTCCGCTTCGATGTGGTCCAGGTCCACGCCCAGCAGGCGCTCCACCTTGAACAGTGGCGTGTCGCCACGCACCAGCAGTTTGCCTGGCTGGTAGGCGAGGATGCCGCGCTCGGCCTTGCGATGTTCGTCCTGAATATCGCCGACCAGCACTTCCAGCACGTCTTCCATGGTCAGGTAGCCGATGACTTTGCCGTCGGCTTCTTCCACCAGGGCAAAGTGCGCGCCGCCTTTGCGGAACTGCTCAAGCAGCTGCGACAGCGGCATGTGCCGCGAGACGCGCTCCAGTGGGCGGGTCAGCTCGGCCAGGTTGAATGACTCGGGGATGTGGTCCAGGGCTGCCAGCTCCAGCAGCAGGTCCTTGATGTGCAGCAAGCCGACAAACTCATTGCGATCGGCGTCATACACCGGATAGCGGCTGAATTTGTGGCGGCGGAACAGCGCAAGGATTTCCTTGAGCGGGGCGTTGAAGTCCAGGGTTACCAGGTCTTCGCGGGAGTTGGCCCAATCCACTACTTCCAGCTCGCCCATTTCCACGGCCGAAGCCAGTACGCGCATGCCTTGGTCGCTTGGGTCCTGGCCACGGCTGGAGTGCAGGATCAGCTTGAGTTCTTCGCGGCTGTAATGGTGCTCATGGTGCGGGCCAGGCTCGCCTTGGCCGGCAATACGCAAAATGGCGTTGGCGCTGGCGTTGAGCAGGTAGATCGCCGGGTACATGGCCCAGTAGAACAGATACAGCGGCACCGCCGTCCACAGCGACAGCAGCTCGGGTTTGCGAATTGCCCAGGACTTGGGGGCCAATTCACCGACCACGATGTGCAGGTAGGAAATCACGAAGAAGGCGGCAAAAAACGACACGCCTTTGATCACTTCAGGCGATTGCACGCCGATGGCGCCCAGCAATGGCTCGAGGATGTGCGCAAAGGCCGGTTCACCGACCCAGCCCAGGCCCAGGGAGGCGAGGGTAATACCCAATTGGCAGGCCGACAGGTAGGCGTCGAGCTGGCTGTGGACGGTGCGCAGGATCTGCCCGCGCCAGCCGTTCTTGTGGGCGATGGCCTCGACCCGAGTGGCGCGCAGTTTGACCATGGCAAATTCCGCCGCAACGAAGAAACCGTTGAGCAGTACCAGGATCAGTGCAAAAAGAATCATGCCGAAATCGGCAAAGAGTGTAGCGAGGGTGATACCAGGGGAAGGGTCCATGATGGGGTTTTGCAGGTTCCGTGTGTTCAATAAGTGGTGGCAGATAGGCCTGAAAGGCAGGCGCAAGTCGGCCAATGTAGCGGCTGACGGGGCGCTTGCCTAGTGCCCGCTGCCGGGCGGAGCGTGGAAAGCCTTCTGCCAAACCACACAAATTCAATGTGGGAGCTGGCTTGCCTGCGATAGCGGCCTGTCAGTTGACGTATTTTCAGCTGACCCACCGCTATCGCAGGCAAGCCAGCTCCCACACTTGGATTTACGTTGTTTTCGGGTTATTCATCATTCCCGATCACCCGCGAGCGGGTCACCTGCGCCGGTGGGAAATGGCAGGTGAAGGTGCTGCCATGCCCCAGTACGCTGCTGATCTCCAACCGTGCGCGGTGGCGCAACAGCACGTGTTTGACGATCGCCAGGCCCAGCCCGGTACCGCCGGTGTTGGAGTTGCGGCTTGAGTCGACGCGGTAGAAGCGTTCGGTCAGGCGCGGCAGGTGCTTGGCGTCGATACCGATGCCAGAGTCTTGCACGCTCAAGTGCGCGCCGTGCTCGTCGCTCCACCAGCGGATGCGGATATTGCCCTTGTCCTGGGTGTACTTCACGGCGTTGAACACCAGGTTGGAAAACGCGCTGCGCAACTCACCTTCGCTGCCTTTGAGCAATACCTGCGGGTCGGCTTCCAGGGTGATCTGTTGCCCGCGCTCGCCGGAAAGCGCCTGGGCGTCATTCTTGATGGTCTGCAGCAGGCTTTGCACCGCCACCGGATGGTTGTCCGACGGGTAATCGGTGGCTTCCAGCTTGGCCAGCAACAGCAGGTCATTGAGCAGCGTTTGCATGCGTGAGCCCTGCTGCTGCATCTGCTGCAGGGCACGGCTCCAGCGCGGGTTGATCTCGTCGACGTTGTCCAGCAGCGTCTCCAGGTAGCCGCAGATCACCGTCAACGGCGTACGCAGTTCGTGGGAGACGTTGGCGACGAAGTCTTTGCGCATCTGTTCCAACTGGTGAATGCGAGTCACGTCGCGCACCAGCATCAGGTGCTCGTTGTTGCCATAACGCGTCAGGTACAACTGGATGCGCACGCGGTCATTGGTGGGCGAGGGGATTTCCAGCGCTTCTTCGTAGTTCTCCTGTTCGAAGTACTCCTTGAAGCGCGGGTGGCGCACCAGGTTGGTCACCGGCTGGCCGCTGTCTTGGGGCGTCTTGAGGCCCAGCAGGGTCTCGGCGGCGCGGTTCCACCATTCCAGGTTGCCGTCGCTGTCGAGCATGATCACCGCGTCTTTGAGCGCGGCGGTGGATTCCTGTACCCGGTCGATCACCGCTTGCAGGCGCCCGCGAACCCGTTGGTCGCGGCGTTGCAGGTGGTAGATGCTGTCGAACACCTCGCCCCACAGGCCGTAGCCGTCGGGTGGTGCTTCGTCGGGTTTGTGCTGGCGCAGCCATTCATGCAGGCGCAGCAATTGTTTGAGGGTCCAGCCCAGGTACAGGCCGATACCGACTGCGAGACTCCAGCCGTAGTAGCCGCTGATCAAGCCCACCACCAAGCAACCGGTGATCAACAGAAGCATGTGGCGAATCAGGGTGCCATGCCAGTTCTGGTTCACTTAAACATGCGTCCTTGTCAGCTGTTAAGGAAAGGAGGGGCCGGCTCAGCCTTTGGTGGAAAAGCGATAGCCGGTGCCGCGCACGGTTTGTACCAGATTCTCGTAGGCATCGCCCAAGGCTTTGCGCAGGCGGCGGATATGCACGTCAACCGTGCGCTCCTCCACATACACGTTGCCGCCCCACACCTGGTCGAGCAATTGGCCACGGGTGTAGGCGCGCTCCTGGTGGGTCATGAAAAATTGCAGCAGGCGGTATTCGGTCGGCCCCATCTCGGCCGGCTTGCCGTCGATGGTCACGCGGTGGCTGATCGGGTCCAGGATCAGCCCGTCGACTTCGATCGGCGCTTCGCCATCAGTCGGGCCGGCACGGCGCAGTACGGCCTTCAGGCGCGCTACCAGCTCACGTGGGGAAAATGGCTTGGTGATGTAGTCATCAGCGCCGACTTCCAGGCCCTGGATCTTGTTGTCCTCTTCACCCTTGGCGGTGAGCATGATGATCGGGATATCCCCGGTCAATTCGTCACGTTTGAGGCGGCGAGCCAGTTCGATGCCGGAGGTGCCGGGCAGCATCCAGTCCAGCAGGATCAGGTCCGGCTTACGGTCGACGATAATGGCATGGGCCTGCTGGGAGTTCTCCGCCTCCAGGCAGTCGTAGCCGGCCATTTCCAACGCAACGGCGATCATCTCGCGAATGGGCGCTTCGTCGTCAACGATCAGAATGCTCCTGCCAACCATGCTCAAAATCCTCTTGTCATTTAACTGTCTTGCGCCGCATTAGATAACGGAATTATTGCAGTCGTGTGACAGTAATTTAGTCGATCGGGCAATTCGCGGCACTCTGGACTACCCTTTGGGTCCGAATCCTGACAACCACAAAAGGAAGGTTCCGATGACTCAAAGTACTTTTTCCTGGAAAGCCCTGTTGGTAACGGCGGCGTTGACCCTGCCGACACTGGCATTTGCGGCTGAGCCGGCGATGACTAAGGACGGCGTGTTGGTGGATCACAAGGGCATGACGCTCTACACCTTTGCCAAGGACTCTGGTGACAAGTCCATGTGTAACGACAAGTGCGCCACGAACTGGCCGCCGTTGATGGCTGAGTCCACTGACAAGCCGATGGGCAAATGGACCGTGATCACGCGTGACGATCAGAAGAGCCAGTGGGCCTACAGCGGCAAGCCGCTTTACACCTTCGTCATGGACAAGAAGGCCGGCGACATGACCGGTGAAGGTAAAATGGACGGTGCCTGGAAGGTCGCCAAGCCTTGACTCTGCGGCGCCATTGAAACCATCGCGGGCAAGCCCGCTCCCACACTTGGAATGCGCTCCAAATGTGGGAGCGGGCTTGCCCGCGATGGCGTCAGCACTGAATTACCGAAACCCGTAATCCGCCACAATCCCGACAAATATCGCCAACCCCGCCCAGTGGTTGTGCAAAAACGCCTTGAAGCATTTGATCCGGTCCTTGTCCCGGGTGTACCAGAACTCCCAGGCGAAACAGCCCGCCGCCGCCAGCAACCCCAGGTGGAACCAGCCACCCAGCTCAAACCGTTGCCCCGCCAATAGCAGGCACACCAGTGACAAACCTTGCAGGGTCAGAATGATCACGCGGTCCGCGTCGCCGAACAGAATGGCGGTGGATTTCACCCCGATCTTCAAGTCGTCATCGCGGTCGGTCATCGCGTAATACGTATCGTAGCCCACCGTCCACAGCAAATTGGCGATGTACAGCAGCCACGCCGTGGCCGGCAAATGCCCGGTCTCGGCAGTGAATGCCATCGGCATGCCCCAGGAAAACGCCGCGCCCAGCACCACCTGCGGGTAATAGGTGTAGCGCTTCATGAACGGGTAGCTCGCCGCCAGCGCCAGGCCGCCCAGGGACAGCAGGATGGTGGTGGCGTTGGTCAGCAGCACCAGCAGAAAACTGATGCCCATCAGCACCGCAAAAAACACCAAGGCCTCTTTGGAACTGATCTTGCCGCTCACCAGCGGCCGTTGCTCGGTGCGTTTCACATGGCCGTCGACCTTGCGGTCGGCCCAGTCATTGATCACGCAGCCGCCAGCGCGAGTCAGCACCACGCCGAGCACGAAAATCACGATATTGAGCAAAGACGGCGAGCCCTTGCCCGCAATCCACAACGCCCACAGCGTCGGCCACAGCAGCAGGTAAATGCCGATAGGTTTGTCCATGCGGGTCAACTGAATGAAATCCCAGGCCCTGGGGTTCAGGCGATTCAAGGACTTGAGCAGACGTTGATACATCAGCAGTTCTCCGGGTGGTCATGCAGCGCATGCCAGAAGCTGGGCAGGAAAATTTCCGCGACCAGCACGCTCAACGGCCCGCGATCAAAGCGCGAGCGTCGCCCCCAAAGGCCATCGGCCTGGTCGGGGCTCGGCAGCCATTGCCGTGGGTAATGGCACACCTCGATCGCCTGGCGGGCGAAGGCCCGGTCGCAGAACAGCAATTCGCCCAGCGAACGGCTGCCCAACTCGTCCATGTGCAAGCCGTCGCCTTGCAAGGCACTGCGCGCCGCCACGCTGCGGGCAAACACCCACGGCTGGCCATGCCCACGCAAATACACCTCGCGCACCCAGCCGACAGTGGCGGGAGCCATGCCCAGCGCGGCACATTCATCCTCGCGCAGTGGCTGCCAGCCTTCGAACAGCGGCGTCACGCTGAAGCCGTCGTTGGACAGCCACGTAAGCCGGCGCGTCAGCGAGCCTTCGTCGAACAGCCAGTTGAGGGTCAAGGGCGCGGGCATTGGGCTCAGAAGGCTCTGGGTCAGCCATTGGCAAGCATCGGGATGGGCGATTGAGTGCGGCACAGTGAGTCAATATTGGCAGCAAAAGAGGCGGCGAGCTTACCATGGCGTCCCGAGCTTTTGCCGGGCTGAACCGGCCGTTTGCGTCGAACATGCTTGCATCTGTCGGCCCCGATCAGTACAAAACGCCCTGAGCCGCACGGCAACGTTGGTCTATCGACCGTCGGCCAAGATGCCTGGACCCTGAGGAAGCAAGTAATGAAGAAGTGGCAATGTGTAGTCTGCGGCCTGATCTATGACGAAAAAGACGGCTGGCCGGATGACGGTATCGCACCCGGCACCCTGTGGCAGGACGTCCCGGAAGACTGGCTGTGCCCGGACTGCGGCGTAGGCAAAATGGATTTCGAAATGATCGAAATCGGCTAATCATCGGTTTAAGAAACGTACTACAAGGAGAAAGGAATGAACGCACCTGTCGTGATCATCGGCACAGGATTGGCCGGTTACAACGTGGCCCGGGAGTTTCGCAAGCTCGACAGCGAGACCCCGTTGCTGCTGATCACCGCGGATGACGGGCGCTCCTACTCCAAGCCCATGCTCTCCACCGGCTTTGGCAAGAACAAGGAAGCCGACGGTCTGAGCATGGCTGAACCGGGCGCCATGGCCGAGCAACTCAAGGCCGAAGTGCGCACCCACACGCGCATCAGCGGCATCGACCCGGGCCACAAACGCCTGTGGATCGGCGAGGAAGCGGTGGCCTACCGCGACCTGATCCTGGCTTGGGGCGCAGAAACCGTGCGCGTGCCGGTAGAAGGCGATGCGGCGGAACTGATTTTCCCCATCAATGATCTCGAAGATTACGCACGCTTTCGTGCCGCCGCAGCCGAGAAGCGCCGTGTGCTACTGCTGGGCGCCGGCCTGATCGGCTGCGAATTCGCCAACGACCTGATGCTTGGCGGCTACGAAATTGATCTGGTCGCCCCCTGCGAGCAAGTCATGCCGACCCTGCTGCACCCGGCGGCGGCCGCAGCGGTGAAGGCTGGCCTGGAAGGCCTCGGCGCACGCTTCCACCTGGGCCCGGTACTCAATCGCCTGCAGCGCACGGCGGATGGCCTGGAAGCGCACCTGTCCGATGGTGAGGTGATTCATTGCGACTTGGTGGTTTCGGCCATCGGCCTGCGCCCGCGCGTGGACCTCGCCGCCGCTGCCGGCCTGCAGATCAACCGTGGAATCATGGTGGACCGCCACCTCAAGACCTCCCACGCCAACATCTACGCGCTGGGCGACTGCGCCGAGGTCGATGGCCTCAACCTGCTCTACGTGATGCCATTGATGAGCTGCGCCCGTGCATTGGCCCAAACCTTGGCCGGCAACGCCACGGCCGTCAGCTATGGGCCGATGCCGATTACTGTGAAAACCCCGATCTGCCCGCTGGTGGTGTCACCGCCGCCACGCGGCACCGAAGGCGTGTGGAGCGTCGAAGGGCAGGGCGCCGACATCAAGGCCTTGTGCCGCGACGCCAGCGGCCGCCTGCTGGGTTATGCGCTGACTGGTAGCGCTGTCATGGAAAAACTCGCCCTTAACAAAGAACTTCCGCCATTGCTGGCGTAAATACCGGTCGTTCTGTCGGAATCAGCACCTTCTTACCCCCAGAAAGGTCGCCGCGAGACTGGCGGAGCGTGCGAGGGCATGCCATCCTCACTCCCGTCTGCCGCAGAGTAGAGCCTGCGGCGCCTTGGGCGCTGCTCCACCAGAGAGCAGCACGGACATAACAACAAAAAACCGTCAAAGAGGCTTCACTTATGCGTAAACCAGAACTCGCAGCCGCTATTGCAGAAAAAGCAGACCTGACCAAAGAACAGGCCAACCGCGTTCTCAACGCCGTTCTCGAAGAAATCACCGGCGCCCTGCACCGCAAAGACAGCGTCACCCTGGTGGGCTTCGGCACCTTCCTGCAACGTCACCGCGGCGCCCGCACCGGCAAAAACCCGCAAACCGGCGAGCCAGTGAAAATCAAGGCGAGCAACACCGTTGCATTCAAGCCGGGCAAGTCGCTCAAAGACAGCGTCAACCCCTAAGAGCAGGACCGTCTGAAGGGAGGCGGGTTGGTAAGAAAATGGGCACGCCGACTGGGTTGGGTGCCCATTTTTTTGGATAGTAATCAGGCTTCCATGAAGTCATCGAATTCTCGATAGTGATTGATTGCTCGGATCAAAATATCGTCGTCTGGCGCCTTAACTTTCTTTTGAATGATTTCGAATATGGCTAGTAGAGTTTGTGCATCCAGCCAGGTTTCAACGTTTTCCTTAGCCAAGGATTTAGGGATAAGTTCGCCGGCAGAATTCTCGACTGTTTTATCTTCTTCCTCGAGATCGTCAATTTCATCCTCTGAAATGAGGTAGAAAATTGCGCTCTCTGGATGCGCTTCCCATTTCTCTAGGTTGGTATAGACCCAATCGTTATCGGTATGGGAGTTGATGGTGCTGAACAGGTTGGTTATGTCTTGCATCTTTTTCATCAGAAACTCCTTATTTTCTGCAGGATGACCCGCCCCCCCAGGTTTTCCTGCCACCTACTCGTTTTCCGTTACGGCATTTCGCATAGATAAGGGGACAGACTTTTAATCTTGCTGACCTGTATAACTTGAATTAACTTTTAATGTGTGGAAACTTCTATTATATAAGCTCACACTTGAATGCCTTTAGAGCAATCTACAAATTGCATGCCCTTAAGTTGGGCAGCTTCGCACTGCTCCTTGAACTGCTGGGAAACGAAGATGCGTTGAGAGCTTTCCTTCGCCCTGACGATATGATGATTGCCTAAAGCATCAGGCGGTAGACTTTGAAGTGATGTAAATCTAAGAGGACCATCAGGCATAAAACTAAACATGGGGCCATACTCAGAGTTATCCAAGTCAATACAAGGTAACGTCTGGATTACATTGAATACATAATAGCCATGCAGTTTTTCTTCTTTGAGGTAAACGTCAGCAGGGAAGAGCTGAACGTCTTCTGGAAACGTGCACAGTATGTTGGCCATTGCGGTGCTTACAAACTCGAGTGTGTCACTTTGAAGAAGATCGTAAGACAGTAGGCGAGGCTTACTGACCTTTTTTTTGTTTCTAAAGGTCGGTGTGGTAGTAATCGATGAATGTTTTTCTCCACTTATAAACAATAGGTGATCGGGGGAGGCTTTCTGGTCGTATTTAAACCAGTAAATTTCCGAGTAACTTTCACTGACGTCCAATAGGTACATATTATTTCCCGCAGCGACCTGCTTGAGTTGAATTTTTATTCAGTCTGGTACGCCCGCTGCGTAACCCTGACCGTTGAGAGCTGACAACTTGCTTCACAGCCTGCACGTACTGGGCTTTTTTCCATTTTCCAGCCTTGCCTGCAATGGATATTTCATTGAGTTGTGCGCGAACAGCTTTGTTGTAACCCGGATGGGAGCCTTTGTGAATAGTACGGTATTCATGTTTGCCCTCTTCAGAAGGTAAGTAAATGATGTTGGATGTTTTGTGTATGTCGAATCCAGCTTTTTTCAGCGCAGGATGATCAGCCAGCGATTGAGGAATAATGTGGTGCTTCTGGAACCCATCGATTCCAGGCATGTTTTTGTAGTTCCAGTTAAATAGGCCCCATGGGTCGACCCACGTAATTGGGTTTGGTGCGTACTGGTAAAGATTGGTACCACCAAGCAAGCTGATCGGATCCGGCGTCGTAAACCGCCCCACATCCGGATCATAAAACCTGAACGTATTAAAATGCAGTCCCGTCTCCCGGTCCAGGTACTGCCCCTGAAACCTCAGGTTCTGCTCCTCAATGTAATAAGGCTCACGCACCTCTTCCAGCGTGTTGCCCCACACCCGATAAGTCGCTTGCCAGAGCGTGTGCCCATCAACCTCTGTTAGCTGTTCTGGTAACCCGTTCAGGTCGTTGTGGTAGTAACGAATCTTCTGCAGCGGCCCGGCACCGTCCACGCGAGCCAGAGGTTGATAGCCTTCATCCTCATAAACGTACAGGCTTGTCTGACTGTGCTTATGCTCCTGCAATAACCGCAAACCATCCCAGGTAAACCGCGTTTCCCCCAGCGGATACCCATCACTGCCATGCTCGGTTTTTTCTATCCGACGCCCCAACGGGTCATACACCATCCTGACCACGCTGCCATCGTCATTACGCACCTCAACCAACCGGCTCTCAGCGTCATACGCAAACCGCTGCACACCACGTTTAGCGCTGCGCTTCTCGACCATCCGCCCAAACGCATCGTAGCGATAACGCTTGTCTTGATACGTCAGCAGCTTGTTATGCACCACCAACCCGGCACCCGCTTGCGGGCCGTCCAGCAGGTTGGCGGCGGCGTCGTAGGCGAAGGCTTCGCGCTGCCCATGCAGGCTGTCCTGGCTGGCGATGATGCGGCCGGTGGCGTCGTAGTGCAGCAGTTGGCGATGTTGCGCGGCGGGTTGTTGGTCGAGTTTGCCGATCAGGTTGTCGGCGGGGTCGTATTCGAACTGCTTTTGCGCCGCTGCGGGCATCAGCGTTGGCTGGCTATTCAGGCGGCGCTGGCGTGAGCGCAAGCGGCCGCTGCGGTCGTATTCGCTGCGCGTACTGAGCTGCCCTTGGGTGCGCAGCACTTCGCGGTGCAGACGGTCGCGCTCGAAATCGCTGATCACCTGGCCGTCCAGGTTGATCTGGTGCAGATGGCCGCTGCCGTAGTACAGGCGGTTGAGCCAGCGGCCGTCCGGCAGTTGGGTCTGGATCAGGTTGCCGAGTTCGTCGTAGTGATGTTGCAGGTTGCCGGCGGCACTCTGTTCGGCAAGCAACTGGCCGGCAGCGTCGTAGGCGAAACCCAAGGCTTGGGAATTGCCTTGCAGATCGGTGAAGGTCACAGCCGTGAGCTGATCCACGGCATCGTAGCTGTAGTCGGTGCGGCCATCGTCGGTGGTTTTGGCCACCAGTCGCCCGACCGCATCACGCTCCAGCCGATGAACGATGGGCGCGGGTGGCGTCTCGGGCACCACCGCCAGTCCATTGCCATAAGGCGCAGGAAGCGCAGTCACCGCCGTGATGTTGTCGAGCAAGTCGTAGTCGTAGCGCTTGGCGCTGCCGTCGAGGTCTTGCTGCTCGGTCAGCCGATCCCCGGCGTCCCACGCAAACCGATAGCTTTCACCGTTCTCGTTGACCAGCGCTTGCAGCCGTCCGTAGCTGTCATACCCAAACTGTACCTGCCGCCCATGGGCATCGGTGCGCTGGCGTACCTGGCCGCGCCGGTTGTGTTGGTAGAGCGTGCTGTGCCCGGCGGGATCGGTGTAGCCCACCAACTGCCCGCTGGCGTCGCGCTGATACAACTCGGTGCGCCCATCCGGTAATTGGCTGCTGAGCAAGCGCCCCTGAGCGTCATAGCTGAACTGCGTGCGTTCACCGAGCGCATCGGTGATGACCTGCAAATAACCGCGTTCGTCGTAGCTGAAACGCGTCGGGTAGCCCGAGCAATCGATATGCTCGACCAACTGCCCGAATGCGTTCCAACGCAGCTTTTTACTTTTGCCGGTGGCGTCGACAATCTCCACGACCTGGCCGTGGGCGTCATAGCGATAGCGGGTGATATAACCCAGCGGATCGGTCTCGGCGATGCAGTTACCGCGTGGGTCATAGCGATATTGCCAACTGTTGTCGGCCGCGTCGGTTTCCACCAGCGGCAATGCCCAATGTTCCAGCCACAAGGTCGAATCACTGCGGCCCAGCGGGTCGGTTTCGCCGATTACGTTGCCGCTCTCATCGTAGCTGTACTCATAGCGCCCACCCAACGGATCAGTCGCGCTGAGCAACTGACGTTCGTCGTTCCATTCGAACAGCCAAGTCTGGCCGAGGTTGTCGCTGTACTGAATGATCTGGTGCTGAGTGTTCCAGTACCGCGTGCTCACGCGCTGCAGGCCATCGGTGATGCGCGTTAAGCCAGCCTGCAGGTCATAGTCGAACTGGTAAGCGTCGCCCTCATCAGTCCAATGCCGAACCACGCGCCATTCCAGGCCTTCGACCAGTGCCCACTCATAGAAACAGCGCAATCCGGTGGGCAATTGATGTTCCACCATTCGGCGCCCGGCATCGTAGGCGAAGCGCCGCTGGACTTGATCGGTTGCATCGCGCACTTGCGCGAGATTACCCGCCGCGTCGTAGCCGTAGCTCACCAGCACTTCGCGACGTTGATCCGGGTACAGGCGTTCGATGCGGCTCAGATAGCCCTGATCGCGGATCAGCTCAACCTGTACCAGATCGAACGTGTCGCGCAGACGCACCAAGTGCCCGGCTTCGTCATAGTCGAGGTAGATGCGGTTGTCGTTACGATCACCCAGTTGACTCAGACGCAGTTGCGACGGGGCTGCTGGCGCAGCTTCGAACAAGCGGTACATGCCGTCGTCGCTTTCGATCAGCAATTGCCCATTGAGGTGTCGCCGCACCGCGAGCCCTTCGCCCGCGCTGAACACTGCGCCGCCCAACGGAATGGAGCCCATGTCGATGGGCCGACCCTGCTCGTCGGTATACACGAGCGTTTCGCCGCCCTCGGGATGCGGCTGAATGTCTACGCACACCTCGTAAGGCACGCTCCAGCCGACGCCAAACAGGCTGCCCTGGCGTTCATCACGGCTGTTGTAGAAGCGCTGCCAGTCAATCGGCAGGATACCCGGCAGCACGAAATCCAGGTCGTCGACATCACCCAGTACCTTCGCGCCCGTCGCGGCATGCACCGGGTTCGACGAGCCCATCGCGGCGTTGGCCGCAGCGCCCATCGCGCTGCTGATGGCCATCGAAGTGGCGCCGCTGACCAACATGCACGGCAACTTGCTGAAGAACTTGCCCTTGCCACCCTTGAGCATCAACAGCGCTGTAACCGCCAGCCCGACGCCGGGCGTCTTGCCGCTGCGAATCTCACGCACCACCACCGAACCGCCACCAATGGTCACGTTGGAGGAAATCAGCCCGGACGACACCACCGTCGCATCGCAGGTACTGCGATCACCACTGCGCACGGCGGGTTGGCCGTTGATCGTGACCTTATCCGAGCCTTCGGCCAGAAACTGCGGCGGCATTGGCGGGTGCTTCATGCACACCACCAGATCCAGCGGCTTGGGCACGGCACCCGGCGCAGGTGTGGCGACGGTAGGGCGCCACATCTGCGAAAAGAAACCTGCGGCCATGTCCAGATAACTGGCTTCGGGTTCCGGTTCGGGCGCTTCCAGCTCGGTACCGGCCGGTGTGACATGGGAACTGATCGCCCCGGCCGCACGAGCCGCAGGCATGTTATTGGTCAGGGTATTGGTGGAACCGGTGAGAATGTTCGCCTGCACCGTGGGCGGAAACAGGGCGTTACTGAAGGCATCGCATATCTTGGTCAGGCCTTTGTCCGCGCCACTTTTGCTCATGGCCAGGCCAACAATCGTGCCCACCACCGCACCCAGCAGGAAGCAGCCGAGGCCACCGGTGACCACGGTAATGCCGGTGGCCGCAACCACGGCAGCCGTCGCCACCGCCGTGATCGCGATATTGGCCGCCACTTCCAGCACACCGCCGAGGATGTCCGCCATCATCGAAGTGTGGGAGAGCGCATCGCCCATCCGGGCTGCCCATAACGCGTCAGACATGCAGGCAGCTCATCAAGAAATAGCGTCAAACGACAGCGAATTTTTTATCAATGCCCAGTGCGCAGCCTCGGTATCGCCTAGCTTTTCGGCCTTCACATAACTCAAGGCAAGCATCTTGCGCGTACCCGGCAACACCAGCGCCAACTGATACTGGAACACCTTGTCATTGCCCTTGTTGAACTGGCTGCGCAACTCGATACCTTCCACCTCTTGAGCGGCGCCCAGACGCACGGTAACGCTCGGTTGGCAACGCAAGTCCTGCACCTGTTTTTCCAGACGCTTGAGCTGGTCGTCGAAGTTGCTGTGCAGGGTTTCGCCTTCGGCGAGCAAGCTGCGGCTGACGATCAGAGACGTGCCCAGCTCGGGGAACTTGAGGATATTGATCGTTGCGTCCTGCAACTCTGCGGCCGGCAGTTGGAACTGAAATTCGTTGATTCGGTACGTCATGGCAAACAGGTCTCGTCAGGAGCTTTTAGGCGTGGGGAACGCGGCTTTGATATTGGCGTCGATGCTGGCTTTGACGCCTTGGCCATCGGGCGTGGCGCCAGCGCCGCCGCCGTTGTTCAGGTGCAGGAGGCCGCCGGTATTAAACTCGGCATCGCCGCTGGCATAGAAACTGATATTCACACCCGTGAGGTTGATCTGCCCGCTGGCATTCAACTCCAGAATGCTTTCGCCGCAGACCAGCCGCAGGTTCTCGCCCACTTCAATCACGTAGCTCTGGCTGATGCTGTCGGTCTTCCTTTGGCCCACCGAGAGAATGTCCTCCTGCTTGACGATGCGCAGGCGGTTATTACCAATCGTCACCGTCTCGTTATGCCCAATGCTCTTGTTGCGGTCATGCCCCACCGAGTGGCTTTCATCCACTTCCACCACGATGTCCTGGTTGCGCTCGGCGTGGATATACAGCTGCTCCAGGCCCTTCTTGTCCTCCATGCGGATTTCATTGAAGTTGGCCGGCGTGCCGCCTTTGCTGGAGCGGCTTTTCATGCCGCTCTGGGTGGCGTTTTCCGGCAGGTCGTAAGGCACGGTCTGCTCGGCGTTGTAGACGCGCCCGGTGATGATCGGTCGGTCCGGGTCGCCTTCCAGGAAGCTCACAATCACTTCCTGGCCGATCCGTGGGATCTGCATCGAGCCCCAGTTTTTACCGGCCCAGGACTGCGATACACGAATCCAGCACGAGCTGTTTTCGTTGGATTGATCGTGACGGTCCCAGTAGAAATGCACCTTCACGCGGCCGTACTGGTCGGTCCAGATTTCCTCGCCCTTGGGGCCGACCACCAGCGCAGTCTGTGGGCCTTTGACGATGGGCCGATAGGTGCTGGCCAGCGGGCGGAAGCTTTGCTGGGCGTCAATACAGGTGAGGCTGCTTTCGAACTGCGCCGATCCCGAGCCGCCGCCGCTTTCCAGGCTTTCCTGGACGATGGCATAGCGGCAGCCGACGATCAGGTATTCGCGGTTCTGGTCCTGGCGGCTAAAGCCGGTGAGGCTGAACAAATGGCCTGAGCCCAAGCCCCGCGCATTGCCGTTGAACTCGATCTGCTCATGCAGGGTTTGCAGGGCTTCGATGCGGGTGCGCGCATAGTGTTCGCCGTCAGCGCTTTGCACATAGGTGCCGGGGTAGTCGTACAGCGGGTAGTCGCCGGCGGTGTGCGGGCGCGGCATGGCTGAGCGCACGTCGATGCTGGCGCTGGGGCGCTGGAAGTCGTAGTCGTTAAGCTCCAGCGACCCCGGCTGCACTTCCTGCGCCAGGTGCCAGTTGTGCATATGGTCGCGTTCGCGCTGCTGTTCGTCCTTGGGGTAGTACGGGATCGACGCGTAGCCCGGCACCGTGGTGTGGGCGCCATAAGCATCGGCCAGCACCAGCACATGACGGTCCTGTTCATGGCGGAAGAAGTAGTAGATACCTTCCTGCTCCATCAGGCGGCTGACAAAATCGAAGCTGGTTTCGCGGTACTGCACGCAGTATTCCCACTCGCGATACGGCCGGCTCAGCGCGTCTTCGAAGTCGGAAAAACCCAAGTCACGGAACACCTGCTTGATGATCTGCGGGATGCTCAGGTTTTGGAAAATCCGGCAGTCCGAGGTGCGGCTGAGCAGCCAGAACCACGGGCGCAGGGTCACCTGATAACTGGCGAACTGGCCTTGGTCGATATTCTGGCTGCAACGCGCAACGATGCCGTGAAAGTGCCGCTCGCCACCGTCCGCCAGCTGCACGCCAACGCTCATCGGCTTGCCCAGCAACTGGTTAAGGTCAATGTTGGCGTCCAGCGAGGTCAGTCGCAGCTCAAAGTTGAACAACCTGCCCAGCTCTTCGCCGCCGCCCATTTCATTGAGCAACAGCACATCCGGCCCGAGTGGGCTGGTGATCTTGGCCAGGCGTGAGGCTTGGTTAAAAAGCATCGAAGTACCTTAGTCACTGAAGAAACCGAATCCACATGTGGGAGCTGGCTTGTGTGGGAGCTGGCTTGCCTGCGATAGCATCACCGCGTTGTAACTGACATACCGAGGTGCCTGCATCGCGGGCAAGCCCGGCTCCCACACAAGCCCACTCCCACAGTTGAATTGCGTTTCGTCAGGTCAATCGCTGAAGTCGTAGTGCAATTCATTATCCCGGCTGCTGATACGCACACCCGCCAGTGCCTTGCCTTCGAGCATGCGCGTAAGAAACTCACGGCTCATGTCCGGCAGCAGGCTGTTGGTGAGAATGGTGTCGATCATGCGCCCGCCACTTTCGGTTTCGGTGCAGCGCGAGACGATCAAATCGACCACCGCGTCGTCGTAATCGAAAGCAACTTTGTGGGTATTCTCCACGCGCTTTTTGATGCGGCCCAGTTGCAGGCGGGTAATCGCCTTGAGCATCTCATCGCTCAGCGGGTAATACGGAATCGTCACCAAGCGGCCCAGCAGTGCCGGCGGGAAAATCTCCAGCAGCGGTTGGCGCAAAGCCTTGGCAATTTCTTCCGGCTCGGGGAGGTTCGCCGGGTCTTTGCACACCTGGGAAATCAGTTCGGTGCCGGCGTTGGTGGTCAGCAGGATCAGGGTGTTCTTGAAGTCGATCACGCGGCCTTCGCCGTCCTCCATCACGCCCTTGTCGAACACCTGAAAGAAGATCTCGTGTACATCCGGGTGGGCTTTTTCCACTTCGTCCAGCAGCACCACGCTGTAGGGTTTACGCCGTACCGCTTCGGTCAGCACGCCGCCTTCGCCGTAGCCGATATAACCCGGTGGCGCGCCTTTGAGTGTGGACACGGTGTGGGCTTCCTGGAACTCGCTCATGTTGATGGTGATGACGTTCTGCTCACCGCCGTACATGGCTTCGGCCAGGGCCAGTGCGGTTTCGGTTTTGCCCACACCCGAGGTGCCGGCGAGCATGAACACGCCAATCGGCTTGCTTGGGTTGTCGAGCCCGGCGCGGGAGGTCTGGATGCGCTTGGCGATCATCTGCAAGGCATGGTCCTGGCCGATGATGCGTTTCTTCAGGTGCTGGTCGAGGTTGAGCACCGTCTCCAGCTCGTTGCGCGCCATGCGGCCCACCGGAATGCCGGTCCAGTCGGCGACCACCGAGGCCACGGCCTGGTAGTCCACGGTCGGCAAGATCAGCGGGGTTTCGCCTTGCAGGGCGGTGAGGCGTTGTTGCAGGTCGACCAATTGCGCACGCAGTTCATCGTTGCCGCTGTCTACCACGCCAGCCTTTTCACGCAAGGTCGCGCGAGTTGCCAATAGCTCATCTACCAGGGTTTTTTCTTCGGCCCAGCGGCTTTCCAGCGTTGCCAGGCGTTCGCGCTCGGCGCTCAGCAAGGCTTCGCTATGGGTTTGACGCGCACCGATGGCGATGCCGATGGCATGCTCACGGGCGATGATTTGCAGCTCGGTTTCCAGCGCTTCGATACGACGGCGGCTGTCGTCCACTTCGGCCGGCACGGCATGCAGGCTGATGGCGACGCGAGCACAGGCGGTATCGAGCAAACTGACGGACTTGTCCGGCAACTGTCGCGCGGGGATGTAGCGGTGCGACAGCTTCACCGAGGCTTCCAGCGCTTCATCGAGGATTTGCACCTGATGGTGTTTTTCCATGGTCGAGGCCACGCCGCGCATCATCAGCAGCGCTTTGTCTTCCGACGGCTCGGCCACCTGCACCACCTGGAAGCGGCGGGTCAGGGCCGGGTCTTTCTCGATGTGTTTTTTGTACTCGGCCCAGGTCGTGGCGGCCACGGTACGCAAGGTGCCACGGGCCAGCGCAGGCTTGAGCAGGTTGGCGGCGTCGCCAGTCCCGGCGGCGCCACCGGCACCTACCAGGGTGTGGGCTTCGTCGATAAACAGAATGATCGGCTTGGGCGAAGCCTGCACGTCTTCGATGACCTGGCGCAGGCGCTGTTCGAACTCGCCTTTCATGCTGGCACCGGCTTGCAGCAGGCCGACGTCGAGGCTGCGCAACTCCACATCCTTGAGCGCAGGCGGCACGTCACCGGCGACGATGCGCAGGGCGAACCCTTCAACGACGGCGGTTTTGCCCACACCCGCTTCACCGGTGAGGATCGGATTGTTCTGGCGCCGACGCATCAGGATATCGACCAGTTGGCGGATCTCTTCATCACGCCCCACGATCGGGTCGAGCTTGCCGCTGCGCGCTTGTTCAGTCAGGTCGACGGTAAAACGCTTGAGCGCTTCCTGCTTGCCCATCGCACTGGGTGCCATCGCGCCGCTGGCTTCGCCCGGCACGGCACCGGCATTGAAGCCATCGCTGGCACTCAGCGCATTCTCTGGCGAATCGCCGACGTATTCGTCAAAACGCTCGCTCAGGGCTTCGGCCTTGATCTTGTCGAACTCAGGTGACAAGCCCAGCAGCGCATGGCGCAGGCTCGGTGTTTTCAGAATGCCCAGCACCAGGTAGCCGGTACGCACCTGGCTTTCGCCGAACATCAGGCTGCCATAGACCCAGCCGCGCTCTACGGCTTCTTCCACATGCGACGACAAGTCGGTGATCGACGTCGAACCACGCGGCAGGCGGTCCAGCGCTTCGGTCAGGTCACGGGCCAGGCGTGCCGGCTCCACGTTGAACTGACGGATGATGCGGTGCAGGTCCGAGTCCTGCAGTTGCAGCAATTGGTGAAACCAGTGGGCCAGTTCCACATACGGGTTGCCCCGCAGTTTGCAGAACACGGTGGCGGCTTCGATGGCCTTGTAGGCCACGCTGTTGAGTTTGCCGAACAGTGCGGCGCGACTGATTTCACCCATGCTCTGGATTCCTTGAGGTGGTGGCGTGGTCGGCGTAATGCCGGGCCAGGATTAGGTCGTTGGCGTCATGTTTGGGTTGGCCAAGCCAGGTGTTGAAACCCAGGCGGAATTGGCCATTAAGTTGCAGCTTTGGGACTTCGGGTTGTTGCAAAACCAGGTTCAAGTCCCAGTCCAGTTCATGGCCCAGGTACTCGGCCACCCACGCCACCAGCTCGTTGAACGGCTGGCTGCCGGGCAGCATGCCCATGTAATCGGCCAGCTTGAGCGGGCCTAAGCGGATGCGGAATTTATGCTGGCGGTCCCACACATGGCGGCCCAGGCAAAAGTCCACGCCCAACTGGTTGGCGCTGACACTCACGCGGCTGCGTTCCGGCAGTTCCAGCCACTGGCCGACGTATTCTTCGATGGCTACCGGCAGGCCGAAGTACTCGCTGAGAATGGCCTTCAAGCCGTCCGGGTAGCGGGTTTGCGCCGACAGGTGGCCGCTGTAATGCAGCTTCGCGGTATCCGCAATCAGCCCCTGATTCAGCAGGCTCGGCATGCCTCGGCCACTCAGCGCTGCGAGGCGCGCGGACCAGTAGTCATCACCCGGGCGGTCGTGGCTGACGGTCGGCCGCGCCTCGGCCCAGGCCCGGTAAAACAGGCTGAGCAGGCGATGGTGGAACACATCCAAAAACTGTTTGCTGGTGCTGTCGGCGTTGTTGCGCTGGCGTTCGCGCACGTATTCGGTGATATGCAGCGGCAGCGGGCCGTTGGGGCCGCCGAGGCCGAAAAAGAACTGCTCCAGCCGCGCCGGTTTGCCGTCGCCGCCAGGGTCGACCGAGGCCAGTGTGGCCGGGGCGAAGGTGCAATCGGCCTGCTGGCCAAGGCGTAGCGGGTCATCGGCCAGGCGCAGGGAATGGCCCAGGCGCGGCAGCTCTGGCGATTCGCACTCGATGCGCCGCAGCGCCTGGAAGAAATCGTATTCCCAGGGCTCCTGATGCATTGCATCCAGTGTGTTCACAGGGTCGGACGTCGCCCGGGCTTGGCTTTCCATCGCATGATCTCGCCGCGTTCGGTGGTACGGATCACCGTCTCGGTAAAGCTGTTGATCGACACGTAACGTGCCAGGAAGCGTTCCAGCACCGCACCGAGCAGGAACACGCCGGTGCCGCGAAACGCGTTTTCATCGAATTCCAGGGTGATTTCCAGGCCTCGCCCAAATACGATGGGGCCGGGCATCGGCAGGCGCCGGGTCACGGCTTTGCTGCTGACTTCGCGCAGGCCTTCGATCTGCAATTGCAGCGCCGCATCATTGCTGTCGCCGTACAGGCGCAGCAGTTCACGCAAGGCGCCAGCGCCCTGGCCTTGTTCGCTCAGCGACAGGTAGTTAAGCGACAGCTGGCTGATCAGGCGCCACGCTTTGGCGTCATGGGCATGGCTGGCACGCGGACGACTCGGCCCGGCGACGCAACGCACCGACAATACTGGGGCGCTGTCGGCCAATGTGAAGTCGGTCTTGCCGTTGCCCACGCTCATAAACAGCGGCAGATCGCGATTGGTGCACAGCGCAGTCACGCCGAGCTGGCGCAGGTCATGGCGGTACGGCGCTTGCTGGCTGTCGACCAGGCTGACGAAAGTTTCGCTGCCCACATAGGTCGAGCGCGGGCCGTTACGGCGTTGGTCGCTGGACAACACCCGAGGTTCACGGCGCAGGGTGTAGTAGGCCTGGTCGCGGCCATAACGCGATGGATCGCGCACCGCATAGAACGGCAGGAACGGCTGCTCCGGCCCAGTGCCATGGCCGGTGATGCCGCTCAGCGAGTGAATCTCGAAATCCATCGGCCGCGTGCGGTCGGCGATGACATGGTGTTCGTTGACGCGGTCCGACAGGTGAATGCGGTCCACGCGTTTGGGAAACAAGTTGATCGCCGGCGTGCAGAATGGCATGAACTGCGCCGCGCCGACGCTGCCTTCCAGGCTCGGCTCGTGACGGTCGAACAGCACGATCAGCTCCAACTCCTGGCCGTCGCAGCGTTTGACCGCGCGGCTCAGTTGCGCGAATTCAACGAACAGGAAACGGTGGGGCAGGGCGAAGTATTCCTGCAATAGTCGATAACCCTGAAACGCACGGGTCACCACCGGCATGGCCGCATCGGCGTCGTCAAAACCGCGGGAGCGCAACGCGTCTTGCGGCAGGCGCTCGACCCAATCACCACCAGGTTTGCGGGCAAACACGGCGCAGGCATTGCCGAGTAATTGTTCGTAGAGCCGAAACGGCTGCTCATCGGCACCGCTGAGGTACAGCGGCAGGCTGTCGAGGTCGAGGCTGTTGAAGGGTAGTTCGGCGCCGGTGCGCAGAGTCAGGCGCAGACCGGCTTTGGCTTTCGGCTCGCTGGCGGCCAGGCGTCCCAGCACAGCGGCTGGGTTGCCGAAGTACTCAGCATTACTGACTTGCAACGGCCACAGCGTCACCGGGTGCGCGGTGCGGTACTCGCAGCAGGTCTGGGTTTCGCGGCCCAGTGCGGCGCGCAGCACGGTGTCGCGCGGCAACGGGAAACCGCTGGCCAGCGAGCCTTCGTCGGGGTCGGTCTGCAATTGCACCACGGTCATCGACGGCGTGGGCGCGAGGTAGTGCGGGTAGGCGATTTCCAGCAGGTTATGGGTGAAGGTCGGGTACTCGGCGTCGAGCTTGAGCTGCACCCGGGCAGTCAGGTAGGCAAAGCCTTCGAGCAAGCGCTCGACGTACGGGTCGGCGCAGTCCATGCCGGACAGGGTCAGCCGACTGGCGATCTTCGGGTATTCCTTGGCGAACTCGGCGGCGCTTTCGCGCACGTGGTGCAGTTCCTGGTTATACAGCTCCAGCAGGCGCGGGTTCATGGGCGCCTCCGCTGGTCGGCATTGACGACACGCACATGCCCGGACTCCAGGTCGAGGTCGGTTTGCAGCAGCAGGCGCAACGGCACCGGCTGCGCCCACAGGTCGCCTTCGATCTCGAAACTCAACGCGTTGTGGTTCATCTCGCCATGGCCCACGCGGGCTTTGACGCGCAGCGTGTGGCGTAAAATACGTGGTTCAAAGGTGGCGATGGCTTGGTAGATCAAGGCTTCCAGGGCTTTGATGTCCACACTGGAAACGCTATTGCCCGCCAGCGCCGGCAGGCCGTAATTGACCACCGAAGTACCGGCTTGGGTGTGCAACGTAGCATCGGCGTCGAGTAGCGACGTGGTGTTAAGCAACCACGCCAGGTCACGCAGCACCGAGGCTTTTAATTGGCTCAGGGACAGCACGCGTTTATCGGCGCTTTCCTTGGGATTGGTCGGGTCGTCATCGGTCAGCCGGTCCAGCAGGGACGGTTGCAGACGGTCGCGGGAAGCGATTTCAGTTACCACCAAAGCAGCTCCACGGACGGGCTAAGAGAGGGACAAGGTGCCAGGGGCCGCAGCCAGGTGCTGCGGCCGCCAGGGCTATCAGCGCTTGGTGTTGGAACGGATGTTCCAGCCAAACTTGATCGCGCCGCCGTCTTTGGTGCCGTCGGCTTTCTGCGGTTGGTAGTCGACCATCACCTGGGCAAAGTTGAGGGTGACGTTTTCGGTCAGGCGATCATCGGTGCCCGAGCCGCCGGTGCTCAGGGACGTAACCAGCACTTCTTCCAGGTTGATCACCATGTACTCGACCTGGCTTTCGCCGCCGGCCTTGCGCACGGTCAGCTTGACCTTGTCGATGTGCTTGCCGCTGGCGCAGTGCATCATCAGGTTGGGCGAAGCCTTGTCGACGTACTTGGTCAGCGACAGGTCCTGGATATTCACCTTGCCCGCGCCACCGCCACCGCCCACATGCATGTTGCCGGACTGGGCCATGCCCCAGCTCCAGTTCAGCACGTCGATTTCGTCCTTGTGGGCCTTGTCCATGGACTCGCCCTTGATGTCGCCGATCTTGATGAAAATATCAACAGCCATGTTTTCTCCCTGTGTGGCACGGGCCACTGAATTTGGTGATGCCCAAAGGGGCAATGCTGTTCTGTGGGAGCTGGCTTGCCTGCGATTGCATCACTGCGGTCTGACTGACAAACCGAGGTGCCTGCATCGCGGGCAAGCCCGGCTCCCACAGAAGAGCCGGTCCTACCATTAGTTAGGCGCTTTTTGCCGAAGGCAGCTTCGATACCAGGCGCAACGACACCGTCAGCCCTTCGAGCTGGTAGTGCGGGCGCAGGTAGAACTTGGAGTTGTAGTAACCCGGGTTGCCTTCGACGTCTTCCACGATCACCTCGGCGGCGGCCAACGGGTGTTGGGCCTTGGTGGTTTCGGTGGAGTGCGCAGGGTCGCCGTCGACGTAGTTGAGGATCCAGTCCTGCAACCAGCGCTGCATCTCGTCCTTCTCTTTGAAGGAGCCGATCTTGTCGCGCACGATGCACTTCAAGTAATGCGCGAAACGGCAGGTGGCGAACAGGTACGGCAGGCGCGCGGCCAGGTTGGCGTTGGCGGTGGCGTCCGGGTCGTCGTATTCGGCTGGTTTTTGCAACGACTGGGCGCCGATGAACGCAGCGAAGTCGGTGTTTTTCTTGTGCAGCAGCGGCATGAAACCGTTCTTCGCCAGCTCCGCTTCACGGCGGTCGCTGATGGCGATTTCGGTCGGGCACTTCATGTCCACGCCACCGTCATCGGTGGGGAACGTGTGAGCTGGCAGGTTTTCCACTTCACCGCCGGACTCCACGCCACGGATGCGCGAGCACCAGCCGTAGTGCTTGAACGAACGGTTGATGTTCACCGCCATCGCGTAGGCGGCGTTGGCCCAGGTGTACTTGGAGCTGTCGGCGCCGTCGGTGTTTTCTTCGAAGGCGAAGGCTTCCACCGGGTCGGTCTTGGCGCCATACGGCAGGCGCGCCAGGAAACGCGGCATGGTCAGGCCGATGTAGCGCGAGTCTTCCGATTCACGCAGCGAGCGCCAGCCGGCGTATTCCGGTGTGGTGAAGATCTTGGTCAGGTCGCGCGGGTTCGACAGTTCCTGCCACGAACCCATGCCCATCACGGTGGGCGAGGCCGCAGCGATGAACGGGGCGTGCATGGCGGCGCAGACTTTCGACAACTCGCCCAGCAGCTCGACGTCCGGTGGCGACTGGTCGAAGTAGTAATCGCCGACCAGACAGCCGTAAGGTTCGCCGCCGAACTGGCCGTATTCTTCTTCGTACATCTTCTTGAAGATCGGGCTCTGGTCCCACGCCGTGCCCTTGAATTTCTTCAGGGTCTTGTGCAGTTCAGGTTTGGCGATATTGAGCACGCGAATCTTCAGCTGCTCGTCGCTCTCGGTGTTGTTGACCAGGTAGTGCAGGCCACGCCAGGCGCTTTCCAGCTGCTGGAAATCCGGGTGATGGATGATCTGGTTGACCTGTGCGGTGAGCTTGGCGTCGATGGCGGCGATGATCGATTCGATCGACTTGATCGCGTCATTGGAAACCAGGTCCGTCTGCGCCAGAGCCTGTTCGGCCAGGGTGCGCACAGCGGTTTCCACGGCTTCGCGGGCACGCTCGGTCTTGGGTTTGAATTCTTGCAGCAGCAGGTTGGCGAACTCGCTGGCTTCTTCGGTAGCACCCAGGATCTGGCTGCCTTCGCGGGCGGTATTGTCGGTCATGATTACTGATCCCCTGCTGGCTTAGGCGCGCTGGCAAGTGCCTGTAGCAGTGCCGGGTCCTTGATCGCCTTCATGATGATTTCTTCGGCGCCAGTCTTGCCGTCCATGTAGGTCAGCAGGTTGGCCAGTTGGGTGCGGGCTTCGAGCAGTTGCTTGAGCGAATCGACTTTGCGGGCCACGGCGGCGGGGCTGAAGTCGTCCATGCTTTCGAAGGTGATGTCCAGGCTCAGGTTGCCTTCGCCGGTCAGCTCATTCGGTACGTGGAACGCCACGCGTGGCTGCATGGCCTTGAGGCGCGAGTCGAAGTTGTCGACGTCCACCTCAAGGAACTTGCGATCAGCCACAGGCGCCAGCGGCTCGGCAGGCTTGCCGGCGAGGTCGGCCATCACGCCCATTACGAAGGGCAGCTGGACCTTTTTCTCGGCGCCGTAAAGCTCGACGTCGTACTCGATCTGCACTCGAGGCGCACGGTTGCGCGCGATGAATTTCTGAGAACTTTGCTTCGCCACGTTGCTGCTCCTGGTCGCTTGAGCGACGGTGTTGTTACTGCACAGTCCGGCGGCTTACTCGCCTTCCGGGCCGCGCAGGTTTTCAAATTGGGACATGCCGTCGGGGATCAGATTGCGCACGATGGCCGCAAAGTCGGCGTGCACCAGATGCTTCGCCCGGTTCAACAGCACCGGCAGCGGGCTCGAAGGCTCGTGCCGGGTGTAGTACGCAAGGATCTTGTCGAGGCTGCGCAGCACGTCATCGCGGGTGGCGATGTCGCCCGTTGGGCGCGGTGCTGCGGTGGCTGCGGCGAAATCGACCGAGGGGGCATTGTCTTCACTGACGGCCTCGGGTTCGCTGCTGCCTGCAGGGTCGGGTACGGCTTGATTGAGGATCTGCAACGCCTGCTTGAGCGGTTGCTTCAACAGGCTCAGGTCCACGCCCTGGGCCGAGCCGACCTGGTCGCTGACCTGTTGTTCGATGGCTTCGCAGGCGGCGCGCGCGGCACTCAAGGCGTCGCGGGTGGCTTGCAGCTGCTCGGGGTCGCTGTCGAGGAACGCGGCGTTGAGTTGCTGGGCGCCGAGTTGTTCATCCGGGAAGTTCAACAAGCCGCTGGCGTTGAGCGCAGCGCGCAGGCTCACCGGCCCGAACGTGCGTGAGCGCGTGAGGATGCTTTCGCGTAGCAGGCGGATGGTCGCCTCGCTGGTCAAACCAGACAGGGCGTTGATGCGCACCGTGGGGTCGTTATCGTCGTCGGCATCCAGGCGCGGGTACAGCTCGGCCCAGTATTCGCGCAGCAGCGCGTTGATCAGCGTAAGGACTTCGGCAAGCCCGGCCACACCCTGGAGGGCGAGGGAGCTTTGCAACAGGAAATGGGTGATACGCAGGTCTTTGCTGCGTTGCAACAAGTCGAGGCTTTGCTGCTGGATGCTGCGCCATTGCGGTGGTTCGGCGGGCAGGATCGAGTCGCCCATGCTGCGCTCGGGTTGGCCCTTGGCGTCACGTTCCAGTTGAAGGAATTGCGCGTCATATTCCATGTCTTCGCCACAGGGCGAAGTCGCGGAAACGGCGGCGAGCAGCAACGGCACATCCACTTGATTCGATCTCCTTATCAGCCCGTTAGATGGCGGGCAACGCATGCATTAGTTACGCAATGAACTTTGCATGTTTTCTTGGTCATATACTCAGCGCGCCACTATAGTGCCATCACTTATGTTCAAGAAGTTGTGCATTTTTGGTGTAGTAGTTACGCGTTGTCAAGGTAAGCTATTCGCCCTCTGTGACAGATGTGCGGTGTTTAACACACTGCGCGACTGACGGGTCTGACGGCGGCCCAGGACAGGGTTTTTGTCACAGAAGCCGGTTAAGATCAGCAATCATGCTGACAAAAGCAGATTTTACGGTCGTTTGCACGACTTGGCAGGGTGCTTACGGGAAGCGCTCTCCCTTGGAATAGACCGCGCGCGATGTATCAGCAAGGAGGCAAGATGTCGCTGTGTTTGACTATCACTAGTTATCACAAGATCACCCCTGGTCAATGCCCTGAAAAGTCCATGAATCAGGGCGTGATGGCTATTGGCCGCAGTTCCGACAATGACTGGGTATTGCCCGACCCAGAGCGGTTAGTCTCCTCGCAACATTGCGTTATCCAATACAAAGATGGCCGTTACTATCTAACCGATAACAGTACAAACGGAGTGGAGTTGGTTAACGCCGGTATCCGAATGCGTAGAGGGAACAGCGAGCCGTTGCAAGATGGCGAGTTGATCCGCATCGGCGATTACGAGATCCAGGCGCGTATCGATTTCAACGTGCAAGCGCTTGATAGCCAGCCATTCACTGGCGATTCGCCGAACAGTTTTGAAGCGCTGATGGGCGCGGTGGCGAACAAGCCCGCACCAGTGCCTGTGATCGCGCCGCAGTTTCAGGGCGCGTCGTCGATGGACACGCTGCCCGACCTGTTCGACTTCCTCACCCCGACCACCGTACCGCCGCCCACCGTGGCGGACCACGTACCCAGCGAGCAGCACGATTTTCGTCCGCCTACGCCGGTCGTGGTGCCCGTGGTCGAAAAGCCCATCGTGTCGGGCTCGGTGATTCCCGAAGACTGGGATTTGTTCGGCGACATGCCCGCGCCGGTCGTCGCGACTCCCCAGCCAGTCGCGCCTCTCGAGCCGCCACCTGCGCCGGTTATCCAGCCAGTTACCCCAGACACCTCCCAACAGCCCGACCTGCTGCAAGCCTTCCTGCGCGGCGCCGGGCTGGACCAATTGCGCCTCGACAAGGCTCAAGCCGAAGCACAAATGGAAAGCATCGGCCGCAGTTACCGCCTTATGGTCGAAGGGCTGATCGATGTGCTGCGTGCCCGCGCCAGCCTCAAGGGCGAGTTCCGCATGCAGCAGACCATGATCCAGCCGGCTGAAAACAACCCGTTGAAATTTGCCCCGAATGCTGACGAAGCCTTACTGCTGCTGCTTCGTCATGGAAACCAAGCGTTTATGGCGCCGGACGTTGCCGTGCGCGACAGTTTCGACGACCTGCGCGCCCACCAACTGGCGGTGATGGCCGGTGTGGAAGCGGCAATCAAACACCTGCTCACGCGTTTTGAACCGGCACAGCTGGAAGAACGCATGGGCAAGCCCGCCGGGCTGTCGAGCCTGTTCAACGGCTCGCGCCAGGCGCAGTACTGGCAGCAGTTCACTGAGCTCTACAGCAATATTTCCCGTGAGGCCCAGGAAGATTTCCAGGACCTGTTCGGTCGCGAATTCAGCCGGGCTTACGAAGAACACAGCGCACGACAGCGACGCTAAAACGCGCCGCAACAATGGATAAAACGGATAGCTAAGTACGTCATTGAGGACGCAGGATGATTCCCAGGTTTTTACTCGCAGCCGCCACCGCGCTGTTGCTGACGGCGTGTGCCAAGGACGCGGTCAAACCCGAGGTTGCCGCTGAGGCGCAAGCAGGCACTGCCGCCGTCGAGCTGCACTTTCACGCCATTGCCGGGCTGAACCCCGGCGCCAACGGCCAGGCCGCGCCGGTACGGGTGCGCATTTTTGAGCTGAAAAACGCCGCCACCTTCAGTCGCTCCGATTACTTCGCCTTGGCTGACCGCGCGCAATCGACCCTTGGTCTGGACCTGCTGGACCAGGATGAAGTGATGATCCAACCCGGCCAGCAACTGAGCATCCAGCGCGACCTTGACCCAGCCACACGCCAGATCGGCTTGCTGGTGGGCTACCGCGAACTGGACCGCGCGCAATGGCGCACGGTGCTCACCGTTCCGGCGCGCCAATACACCGAATACCAGATCAGCCTCGATGTGCGCGCCGTGCGCGCCGACGTCGTGGTTCCCCCATCCAGCCCTGCCCAATAAGAAACCCTCGGAGTCCCCATGTCCTGGAACAATCGCGTGGTCTGGTCGGAAGGCATGTTCATCGGAACGCAGCACTTCCAGCAGCATGACCGTTACCTGGAAAATCTCATCGACGCGCGCAGCCGCCCGTTGTCCGCCGGTGCCTGGGGCTTTTCCGAGTTGCTGATCGACCAGGGCCTGCTGGCCCAGGGCAAGCTGGCGATCGTGTCGGCGCGGGGCCTGTTGCCCGACGGCACGCCGTTCAATATCCCCCAGGACGACCTGGCGCCGAGCCCGCTGAACATCGACGACAGCCTGCGCGATGGCCTGGTGTACCTGGCCTTGCCGCTCAAGCGCGCCGGTGCGCGAGACACGGTGGATGAAGGTGAAGCGCTGGAAGCCGCGCGCTACGTCAGCCAGGTGCGCGAAGTGCGCGACGACAACGCCCCGTTTGAAAACCGCGCGCCAGTGGCCGTGGGCTCCCGGGCGTTGCGCCTGTTGACCGCACAGGATGGCATCAGTGACTACGCCGCCATCGGCTTGGTGCGCATCAAGGAAAAACGCGCCGACCGCGCGCTGGTACTCGACGACACGTATATCCCACCGGTGCTGGACGTGGCCGCGAGCAAACCGCTGAGCGCCTTTCGCAGCGAATTGCTCGGCCTGCTGCACCAGCGCGGCGAAGCCTTGGCGGGTCGCGTGGTCGCCTCGGGTGCGGGTGGTGCGTCGGAAATTGCCGACTTCATGCTGCTGCAATTGGTCAACCGGGCACAGCCGCTGATCCAGCATTTGAGCCAGTTGAGCCCGTTGCACCCAGAGCGGTTCTTCAGCGAACTGGTGAGCCTGGCCGGTGAGTTTTCGACCTTTTCAACCTCAGGCCGTCGCCCTCAGGAATACCCGCAATACCAGCACGACGACCTGTCCCTGAGCTTCGCCCCGGTGGTGGCGGCGTTGCGTGAAGCACTGTCAATGCTGATCGACAGCAAAGCCACGCCGATCCCGATTGTGGAAAAAGCCTACGGCATCCACGTGGCCATGCTCGCCGACAAAACCCTGCTCGACAGCGCCAGTTTCATCCTCGTGGTGCGCGCCGACGTGCCCGGCGAAACCCTGCGCGCTCGCTTCGGCCAGCAGAGCAAAGTCGGCTCGGTGGAGCACATCCGCGACATGGTCAACCTGCAACTGCCAGGCATCGGCCTGCTGCCGTTGCCGGTTGCGCCACGCCAGATCCCTTACCACGCAGGCAGCACCTATTACGAGTTGGACCGTGGCAGCGAGCACTGGCAGCAACTGAACAACTCCGGCGGGTTTGCCTTCCATATCGCCGGGCAGTTCCCGGGCTTGAACCTGGCCTTTTGGGCGATCCGAGGATAATCCGCGATGCATCCCAATGATGATGACCGCACCCAGTTCATGCCGCGCCCGGGTGGCCGGGAGCCTGCACCTGCGCGTGCGGAATCGGCGCCTTTGTCGATGCCGGCCGCGCCGATCCTCACTGGCAAAAGCCAAGGCCTCAACCCGCTGGAAAGCGCCGCCGGGCCGTTGCTGGCATTGTTGACGCGCCTGCGCAGTACCATCGCCCACCCAGCGCCGGCCAGCCTGCGTGCGCAGTTGCTGGCCTACCTGCGCCAGTTCGAAGAACGCGCCGAAGCCGCCGGTGTGGCGCGCAATGAAGTGCTGCTGGCGCGTTACGCGCTGTGCACGGCGCTCGATGAAGCCGTGCTCAGCACGCCGTGGGGCAGTGCCAGCGACTGGGGCAAGCAGAGCTTGTTGATCACCGTGCACAACGAAGCCTGGGGCGGCGAAAAAGTCTTCCAGTTGCTCGACCATTGCCTGCAAAGCCCGCGCGAACGGTTGTACCTGCTGGAACTGCTGTACCTGTGCATGTGCCTGGGTTTTGAGGGCCGCTACCGCGTGATGAACGACGGTCGCAGCCAGTTGGAAGCCTTGCGTGAACGCACCGCCGCAGCGATTCGCAGTGCGCGTGGCGAGCATGAGCGCGAACTCTCGCCGCATTGGCGCGGTGTGACGGTGGCGCGTGATCGCCTGGCGCAATTCATGCCGCCGTGGATCGCCGTGGCCATCGGCCTGGCGTTGCTGCTGGCATTGCTGTTTGGCTTGCGCATGAAGCTGGCGTCGGATGCGGAACCGGTGTTCAAGAATATTCATGCCCTGGGCGAGATTCCGGTGCAGGCCATCGACCGCCCGGTGGCGCAACCTAAAGTCATCGAGCGGCCGCGTCTGGCCGGCTTCCTGGTGGAAGACATCAAGGCGGGCCGCGTGGCGGTGGAAGACAAGGTCGACCGTTCCGTGGTGACGATTCGCGGCGATGAGCTGTTCGCGTCTGCCAGCTCCAGCATCCGCGATGACTTCGAGCCGCTGATGCTGCGCATCGCTGACGCCATCCGCAAGGTCAAGGGTCAGGTGCGCGTCACCGGCCATAGCGACAATCGCCCGATTGCCACGCTGCGTTTCCCGTCCAACTGGGCGCTGTCCGAAGCACGCGCCAAGTCGGTGCTGGACATCCTCGCGGCCAAGACCGGCCAGGCGGATCGCTTCAATGCCGAAGGCCGCAGCGACACCGAGCCGGTGGCGACCAACGCTACTGCCGAAGGCCGTGCCCGTAATCGTCGGGTTGAAATCACCGTATTGGCGGAGGGCGTCGAGTGAAGGCGTTTTTCAGTTTTATGATTCGCTGGGTGATCCCCGTACTGGGCCTGATTGCCCTGAGCCTGATCATCTGGTTTGTGGGGCCGTTGCTCGATGTGCTGATGCCGGAAGGGCGGCGCTGGGCGCTGATCATCCTGGTGTTTGCGCTGTGGATCGCCTACCGCGTAGTGCGCATTATCCAGGCGCGCCGCCAGGCCGCCGAAGTAATGCGCAGCCTCGCCGCCGAAACCCCGGCCGACCCCAATAGCGTCGCCACTGCCGAAGAGTTGTCGGCCCTGCGCCAGCGCATGGACGAAGCCCTGGCATTGTTGAAAAAGGCCAAGCTCGGCGGTGATGAGCGCCGCAATCTCTATGAGCTGCCGTGGTACGTAATCATCGGCCCGCCGGGTTCGGGCAAGACCACCGCGCTGGTCAATTCCGGCCTGCACTTTCCACTGGCTGCCCAGTTGGGCGCCGGTGCCGTGCGTGGCGTTGGCGGTACGCGTAACTGTGATTGGTGGTTTACCGACCAGGCCGTTTTGCTCGATACCGCTGGCCGCTACACCACCCAGGACAGCAACTCCACAGTGGATAAAGCCGCGTGGCTGGGCTTTCTCGACCTGCTCAAAAAGCAGCGTTCGCGTCGCCCGATTGATGGTGCGTTTATCGCCATCAGCCTCTCGGATCTGCTGCTCGGTACGGATGCCGAACGCGCCGCCCACGCGGCCGCGATTCGCCTGCGGATCCAGGAGCTGTACACCCAACTGGGCGTGCGTTTCCCGATCTACTTGATGCTGACCAAGCTCGACCTGGTGCCGGGCTTCATGGAGTTTTTCGACAACCTGAGCAAGGAAGATCGCGCCCAGGTGTGGGGCATGACCTTCGCCCTGGACGACGGCAAAAACAGCGACAGCCCATTGGCCCATCTGCAAAGCGAGTTTGCCGGTCTTGAGCAGCGCCTTAACGAACGGCTGGTGGAGCGCCTGCAACAGGAGCGCGACCCGGCGCGGCGCGACCTGATCTACGGCTTCCCGCAGCAGTTCGGCGCGTTGAAAGATTGCCTGCAAAGCTTTCTCGAAGGTGTGTTCAAACCCAATGCCTTCGAAGAGCGGGTGTTGCTGCGCGGCGTGTATTTCACCAGCGGCACTCAGGAAGGCAGCCCGATTGATCGCCTGATCGGCGCCATGGCCCAGAGCATGAACCTGGACCGCCAGCACCTGGCGCGACAGAGCGGCACCGGGCGCAGTTATTTCATCGAGAAACTCTTCACTGCCGTAGCGTTTGCCGAGCGCGGGTTGGTGGGTGTTAACCCCAAAGTCGAGCGTCGCCGCAAGTGGGTTGCACGCGGTGTGCTGGCAGCTACCGTCGCCTTGGTGGTGGTGGTCAGTGGCCTGTGGTGGGTAAGTTATCGCGCCAACCAGGCCTATATCGCCCAGGTTGATCAGAAGGTCGCGCCGCTGGGCCAGGCCGTACAGAACCTCAGCCCGGCGCAGCGCGAAGTGCTGGCGGTGTTGCCCCTGCTCAACGCGGTGAAGAGCCTTGCGGGTGATTCGCCGAGTTGGTCTGAAGGCTTGGGCCTGTATCAGGGCGACATGCTCGAAGCCGAATCCGCCAGCGTCTACCGCAAGCTGTTGATCGCCGTGTTCGCGCCGCGACTCGTGACGCGCATCGAAGAACAACTGCACGGCGGCGGCACGTCCGACTTCCTCTACGAGGGCCTCAAGGCCTACCTGATGCTCGCCGATAACGAGCATTACGACCCCGATTTCATCAAGGCCTGGATCGCCCTGGACTGGGACCGCAACCTGCCACGAGACCTGCCGGCCGATCAGCGCCAGGCGTTGACCGGGCACTTGCAGGCGCTGTTCGACCGCCACCCGCCCAATGCGCGTCTTGATCCACGCTTGATCGACGACCTGCGTCGCCAGTTGCAACAACTGCCGGTTGCACAGCGTGTTTACGACCGGGTCAAACGCCAGAAACTGCCCGAGGGCATTCCGGACTTTCGCCTCAACGAAGCCGCCGGCCGTGACGCTGCGCTGGTGTTCAGCCGTAAAAGCGGCAAGCCGTTGGGCGAGCCGTTGAGTGGGTTCTTCACTGCCAAAGGCTATCGTCAGGCGTTCCTGCTCAGCAGCCTGAACCAGACTGGCACGCTCGCGGAAGAACAATGGGTGTTGGGCCGTGAGCAAGCCGATCAGCAGAACGTAGTGAGCCTGGCCGCCGATGTGCGCCGCTTGTACTTCCAGGACTACCAGCGCCAGTGGGATGCGTTGCTTGCAGACATCGACTTTGTGCCAATCACCAGCGTGGCCCAGGCTGCTGATGTGCTGCGGGTGATTTCCGGCCCGACCTCGCCGCTGAAAAAACTGCTGGTAGCCGTGGCCAAAGAGACTGATCTGCAAGCTGAAGAACGCCAATTGGCCGCCAAAGGCGTGCCGGTGGAAGGCGGTGTCGACAAACTCAAGGAGCGCCTGGGTAGCTTGCTGGGCCAGGAACAACCGAGCGCTGATGCACCCCAAGCGGCGGACGATCCGGTGACCGCGCACTTTGCCGAACTCAACAGCATCGTCAGCAAAAACGAAGGCGAACCGGCGGCCATCGACGGCCTGTTGGCGGACATGAACGCGCTGTATGTGCAAGTCAGCGCCATGGTCGGCGCCAGTGGCGACGCGTTGCTCGGCGAGGCCAAGAACCAGGCGGCGGCTGCGGCCACGCGGGTCAGCTTGAATGCCGAACGCCAGCCGCCGCTGGTGCAGGGCATGGTCAAGTCGGTGGTCAACTCTACCACCAACAGCATGATGGGCGGAGTGCGTAACCAACTGAATGCGGCGTGGGTGAGTGAAGTGGTCAACGTGTATCGCCAGTCTCTGGCGGGGCGTTATCCGATGTCGCCGGGCAGCGCGCGCGATGCCACCTTGGATGATTTCGGCCAGTTCTTTGGTGTGGGCGGGGTGATGGATAACTACTTCCGCAAATACCTGCAGCCTTACGTAGATACGTCCGCACAGACCTGGCGCTGGCAGCCGGGCGCGGCGCAGAAGCTTGGGATTGCGCCGGGCGTGCTGCAAACCTTCCAGCGTGCGGCGGCTATTCGTGACGCGTTCTTTAGATCGGGGGGCACCCAGCCGATCGTGCGTTTCGAGCTCAAGCCGGTGTCGATGGACCCGAGCATCACCCAGTTCCTGCTCGACCTCGACGGCCAGCAACTGAGCTACGACCACGGCCCCAGCCGACCGGTAGCGATGCAATGGCCCAACCCCGGCAGCATCGGCGTAGTGCGTATTTCGATCATGCCGCCGTCAGCCAGTGGCCGTTCCGGAGTGACGCTGGACGGCCCTTGGGCGTGGTTCCGTCTGCTGGAGCAATCGGACCTGAGCGCTGGTAACTCGCCGGACCGCTTCAACCTGCGCCTGCGGGTCGATGGCGCGAGCATCGCCTACGAGTTGCGCGCCAACAGCGCCTTCAACCCGTTCAAGAGCCGCGTACTCAGTGGCTTCAGCCTGCCGGAGCGGTTATGACCACGCTGGGCTTCTACGGCAAGTTGGCCAGCCGCGGTGACTTTGTCAGCCGCGCCTTGCCGCAGAGTTTTATCGGCCCGTGGGACAGCTGGCTGGCCGCAGGTTTGCTCGCCAGCCAGAGCAGCCTGGGCGGCGATTGGCTCAACGTCTATCTGGTCAGCCCGTTGTGGCGTTTTGTGTTGGCGCCGGGCGTATGCGGGCCGGACGCGGCGGCAGGCGTGGTGATGCCGAGCATTGATCGGGTCGGGCGCTATTTCCCGTTGGCGGTGGTGGCGTTGCTGGATCACGACACTAACCCGGCGTCATTGGTGGGCGGGCCGGACGCTTGGTTTGAGCAGGCTGAAGAGTTGTTGCTCAGCACGCTGGAGGCTGGCGCTACGTTTGAAGGCTTCAACGATGGCGTCGACAGCCTGGGCATCCCGGCCAGCGAACTGCGCGCGGTAGACAGCCGTTTTGCGGGCCTGCAACGCGTCGCCGCCACCGTGCCACACAGCCGCATGACCGCACTGGCCGAGCAGGCCTGTGAAGGCGCCAGCCTGTGGTGGGGCCGTGGTTCAGAACGTATTTCCCCAGGTTTATTGCGGTGCCAGGGTTTGCCGGCTGCCGGCGATTTTGCGCAGTTTTTGCTCGGACAAGAAGGTGTGGTGTAGATGGGGGCGACGTTTAAATCCGCGAGCAAGAGCCATGTGGGCATGGTGCGCCAAGTCAATGAAGACGCGTGCCTGGACCTGCCGGAAAACCGCCTGTGGGTGGTAGCCGATGGCATGGGCGGGCATGCGGCCGGCGATTACGTCAGCAGCCTGATCGTCGACAGCCTGCGCAATGTGCCGGTGGGGCGCTCTCTGGATGAATACTCGGCGGCCCTGCGCAATGACCTGATCCGCATCAACGCCAGCGTGCGTGAAGAAACCGCCAACCGTGGCGTGACCATGATGGGCAGTACCGTAGTGGTGCTCGCCGCACGTGGCCTGCGTGGCGTGTGTTTATGGGCCGGCGACAGTCGCCTGTACCGCCTGCGCGAGGGGCAGTTGGACAGCATTTCCCGCGATCACAGCTACGTGCAAGACCTGCAAGACAGCGGCCTGCTCAGCGAAGCCGATGCGCGCGTGCACCCTCGCGCCAACATCGTCACCCGCGCGGTGGGCGTGGAAGCCCAACTGGAAGTGGCGGTGGCTGACCTGTTGATCGCTCCCGGCGACAGCTACCTGCTGTGCAGCGATGGCCTGAACAAGACCGTCGAAGATTATGAAATTCGTGAAGTGCTGAGCCACGACGCGCCGGACGAAATCGTGCGCAGCCTGGTGCACCTGGGGCTCAACCGTGGCGCGCCGGACAATATCACTGCCATTGTCGTGAAGGTCTCGCCATGAACATTGTGATCCCGGGCTACGACATCGAAGGCGAGATCGGCGAAGGCGCCATGGCCAGCGTGTACCTGGCGACCCAGCGCTCGCTGGAGCGCAAGGTGGCCTTGAAGGTGATGGCGGCGGCGCTGGCGGCCGACCCGAGTTTTTGCGAGCGTTTCCTGCGTGAGGGCAAGACCCTGGCGCGCCTGTCGCACCCGCACACGGTGACCATCCATGACATCGGCAATGTCGGTGAGCTGTACTACATGGCCATGGAATACCTGCCCAACGGCACGCTCAAAGAGCGCATTGCCGCCGGCCTGACGCCGGAGCAGGGCGTAACGCTGATCCGCCAGATTGCTTCGGCGTTGGGCTATGCGCATGCACAGGGTTTGGTGCACCGCGACGTCAAACCGGCGAATATCCTGTTTCGCGCTGACGGCACCGCCGTGCTGTCGGACTTCGGCATTGCCAAGTCCCTGGACGATCGCACCCAGTTCACTCAAGCCGGTTTTGCCGTGGGCACGCCGAGCTACATGAGCCCGGAGCAGGCGCGTGGCCAGGAAATCGATGGCCGCGCCGACCTGTATGCGTTGGGCGTGGTGCTCTACGAAATCCTCGTCGGCAAGCTGCCGTACAACGGCACCGATGCGCTTTCGACGGCGTTGGCGCATCTGACCGAGCCGTTGCCGGAATTGCCGGTGCACCACGGGCGTTATCAGGACGTGCTGCGCAAGCTGTTGGCCAAAGACCCGGCCGAGCGTTTTCCGGACGCGGCGGCGCTGCTGCGCGCGCTGGACCAACTGCCCGCAGATTCGCCGGAAGCCACGCTGGTGCGGCCGTTGCCGATTCCGCTGAGTTTTGACTTGGCCGGAATGACGCCAGTATCCATCGAGATTCCGACCGAAAAACCCCAGCCGCAACCGGTGCGTCAGCCGGTGGTGACGCCAACGCAACACCGCGCTGTGTCCGAGCAGCGCCGTGGGCCTGTGTTGGCGCTGGCGGCTGTAGCCGTGGCGGTTGCGCTGGCCATCGGCGGCGCCAGTTACTGGTGGCTGAGCGGCAGCGATGAACCTGCTAAACCGCCTGTCGCCGTGGTGCCTAAGACCACACCGCCGCCAGCGGTAACGCCGGTGGTGGCCGAGGCGGATGGCGGTCAGCGGCCGTTGCTGATGGCCGGTAAAAAAACCTTGTTCCAGCGCGTCCTCAGCAAGCCGGGCGCCAAGCTGTCCCATGATGCCGGTGGTGCAGCAGGCGAAGCCCTGCCGGCGTTTTCGGTGCTCTATCTTTACCAGCGCAAAGACCTCGACGGCAGCCCGTGGGTGCGTGTCGGCGCTGCAACCGATGGGCGCAGCGATGGGTGGTTGCCCGCCGCTCAAGTCAGCGACTGGAAGCAAAGCCTGGTGCTCAAGTTCACCGAGCGCTCGGGCCGGGCGCCGGTGATGTTCCTGCGCCAATCGGCGCAGGTGGAAAAGCTGTTGGCTGATCCTGCCGCCGCCAAAAACGTGCTGGCCAAGGCGCAGAAGAACAGCGATGACAATCAACAGGTGCTGGCGATTGAGCCGATGGCCAGCGCTGTGCCGCAAAACCAGTTTTACCTGCTGCCGATTTTTGATTCCAAAGAGAGCTTCGACGAAAACGGCCAGCCGGTGCAGTTGCTCAATGTGGCGTCCATTGACCCAGGCAGCGCGGCGGCCAAGCCGGCCACCAAAGCGGTCGCTGCAGACGCTTTCCGCACGGCCGTGGTGTTGGTGGTCGACACGACGGTTTCGATGCAGCCCTACATTGATCAGGTTCGCGATGTGGTGCATGAACTGCAAACCCGCATCGCCGAGCGCGGCGAGCTTGATAGCGTGAGCTTCGGGCTGGTCGGCTTTCGCAACAGCATCAAGAAAACCCCCGGTTTGGAATACGTCGCCAAGACGCTTATCACCCTTGACCAGGGCCGCGACCCGCAGCGCTTCCTCGACATGGCGCGCCAGGTCAAAGCGTCCACGGTGTCCAGCCATTCGTTCAACGAAGATGCATTTGCCGGGGTGATGCAGGCGGTCGATGGTATGGACTGGTCCGGCTATGGCGGGCGCATCATTCTGCTGGTCACTGACGCTGGCGCACTGCGCAAAAACGACCCGTTCGCAACGACTCAGATGAACGAAGCCGAAGTGCGTCAGGCGGCACTCGGTAAGCAGATCAAGATTTATGCCCTGCACCTGCGCACCGATGCCGGCAAGAAAACCCACGCCGGTGCCGAAACCCAGTACCGCGTGCTCACCGCCGACGCCAACCCGCAGATCGGCGACCTTTACACGCCGGTGCCCGGTGGGGATGTGCACAAGCTGGGTGAGCGCGTCGATGAGATTGGCACGGTGTTCGCCAATCTGGTGCACCAGGTACGCAGCGACACCCCGCAACCGGTGCCATTGCTGAGCGCCGCGCCGAGCCTGGCGGACAAATCTGCGGCGGTCGGCTACGCCATGCACATGGACTTCCTTGGCCGCAAAACCGCAAGCCAGGCGCCGCAGCTGGTCAGCGCCTGGACCGCCGACCGTGACCTGACCAATCCGGCGCTGCCGGCGTTCCAGGTGTGCGTGATGCTCACAAAATTGCAGCTAAACGACCTGCAGCAATCGCTGAAACTGATCGTGGATGCCGCGCGTAAAACCCAAACCTCGCCGAAGGACTTCTTCCAGGAAATTGCCAGCGCCTCGGCCTATATGAGCCGTGACCCGCAGGCCCTGCGCAAGGGCGGCAACCTGGCTGATGGCGGCTTGCTCGGCGAGTACCTGGAGGGCCTGCCATATCGCAGCAAATCGCTGAACATGACCCAGGACTTGTGGTTGTCGCTGAGCGTGGCCGAGCAGGAAGACTTTATCGACGAGCTGGATTCGAAAATCCGCCTCTACGAAACCTTTCACAATGACGTGGCCAACTGGGTCCGTTTCGGCGATGCCGAGCCGGGCGATGCGTTGTACCGCGTGCCGTTGTCGACGCTGCCGTAATGCTGAACTTGAGCGCGGTGCACAAAAGCCGGGGCACGGGCAGCCAGCGTTACAGCCTGGTGATTCCGGCTTTGCAGCTGCGTGCCGGTGAGCAACTGGCGATTGTCGGGCCCAGTGGTTGCGGCAAAAGCACCTTGCTGGATCTGCTGGCGCTGGTGTTGGCGCCGGATCAAGTTGGACAGTTTGAATTTCACCAGGCCGACATCGGCGGGTTGTGGCGTGCCGATCAGCAATCGACTCTGGCTGCGCTGCGCCGCCAGCACTTGGGTTATGTGTTGCAAACCGGCGGCCTGCTGGGTTTTCTCGATGTGCGCAGCAATATTGCCTTGTCGCGGCAATTGCTGGGGTTGAAAGATGACGGCAGCGTGGCGCGCCTGGCCCAACAGCTGGAGATCAGTGACCAGTTGGCGAAGAAACCGGCGGACTTGTCGGTAGGCCAACGCCAGCGCGTGAGTTGCGCGCGTGCCCTGGCCCACGCGCCGCAGCTGGTGCTGGCGGATGAGCCGACCGCGTCGCTGGACCCGCTGAATGCCGAGCGCGTGATGCAGGCGCTGCTGGCCCAGGCCCGCGAACAGCGTGCCGCCTGCGTGATCGCCACCCATGACGAACCCTTGGCCCGCGCCAGCGGCTTGCAGGTACGGCGCATCGGTTGCCGTCGTGACCCTGACGGTGGCGTCACGGCCACGCTCGGGGAGGTGTGCTGATGCGCATCCGTTTGGTGGCGTCGCTGGCTTGGCAGGATTACCGCAATGACGCCTGGCTGTCGGCCTGTTCGGTGCTGGCGCTGGTGGCGGTGATCGCGCCGCTGCTGGTGTTATTCGGCCTGAAATTTGGACTGGTTGGCAGTTTGACCGAACGCTTGGAGACCGACCCGGCCACCCGTGAAATTATCCCATTGGGCGGTGGCCGATTCAGCCGCGAATTTATCCAGCAGCTTGGCCAGCGCAGCGATGTGGGGTTTGCCGTGCCGCGCACCCGGCAAATTGCGGCGACTGCGCAGGTGGGTACGCTGACGTTGGAAATGCTGCCGACGGCGGCGGGTGATCCATTGCTCAGCGGTTTGCCGATGCCCAAGGGCCTGGACCAGATCGTGCTGAGCCACACCGCCGCCGAAAAGCTCGCGGCGCGGCCTGGGGATTGGCTGGAAACCCGCTTTGCACGACAAGTAGCGGGGCGCGTCGAAGCCCGCAGCACACGCCTGCAAGTGCTGGCGGTGCTGCCGTTGGAAGCCTTCGCCCGTGACGGCTTGTTTGCTGATTTGGGCTTGCTGGAAGCGGCGGAAGATTACCGCGATGGCCGTGCCGTGCCGGTGTTGGGCTGGGACGGGGATGAGGTCGGGTTGAACGAGCAGCGT
Organism: Pseudomonas sp. ChxA; assembly: GCF_030263855.1. Taxonomy (NCBI): domain Bacteria; kingdom Pseudomonadati; phylum Pseudomonadota; class Gammaproteobacteria; order Pseudomonadales; family Pseudomonadaceae; genus Pseudomonas; species Pseudomonas sp. ChxA. Next base: position 1,387,482 of record NZ_JARPMK010000002.1, on the reverse strand, counting down.
GTGTACCCGGCGTTTCGTCTTTACGCACGCAACCTTACTGATGTGGAGCCGCTGCGGGTGTATTTCGCCGGGCAGAATCTGTTGGTGTCGACTCAGGCACAGACCATTGCCCAAGTGCAGTCGTTGAGCCGCAACCTATCGTTGGTGTTCTGGATTATTGCCGGGTTGGCCTTGGCCGGGGCGTTTGCAGCGATCCTCGCTGGGGCGCTGGCGGCGGTTGCACGCAAGCGGCGGGAATTGTCGGTGTTGCGCCTGCTGGGGTTTTCCACCGGCGCACTGTTGTTGTTTGTGGTGTTGCAGGCGCTGTACAGCGCAGGGTTTGCCGCCGTGCTCAGCGCCGGGCTGTATGGCCTGGCCGAGGCAGCTTTGAATAAATTATTTGTGCAGGTGCCGGGCGAATACGCCAGTCACCTGCTGGCGCGTCACTACGGCCTGGCCCTGGTTGCAATCCTCGGCGTCAGCGCCGTGGCGGCGGCCTGTGGTGGTTGGCGAGTGACGCGGGTCCAGGCTTCTGAAGGAATCAGAGATGTATAAGTTACTGGGCGCCGCCATGGCGCTGAGCTTGGCTTCGCTGGCGTGGGCCGATGAGGCGAGTGACAAACTCGATAACCCTAAACCGTTGCCCGATGACGTGAGCCTGCCGCTGCCCTGCGAAGGCAACATGGTGTTCCGCTACGCCTACGTGCTGGCCCAAGGCACGCTGGATGACCGCGAGATCAGCCTCGGTTACCCCTTTGCCGAAGGCGAGGCGGGTTATCAGCAATCGTTTATTTCCGGCTACCGCCGCGACTTTATCAACGGCCAGTTCACGCTCAAGGATTTGCCCAAAGACTGGAACACAGTCATCGCGCCATTAATGCCGAAAACCGACGCCAAAACTCCGCTCAAGCCGATGTTGTATTTCATCGGCAAGTACGAAGTGACTGCCCGCCAGTATGCGCAGGTGATGTCCCAGGCACAGTCGCTGGCCAGCGGCGAACCGGCACCTGCGTGTGATGCACCGACTGGCATGGCCGCGCGTTTGCCCAAGGTAAAACTGTCGCGTTTCGAAGTTGAACGTTTCTCGGCGGTGTACAGCGCCTGGCTGATGAAATACCACCGTGAGTTGCTGCCGGTGAGCGGGCGCGGCTCGTCGGCCGAAGACGGTGGCCTGGGTTTTGTGCGCCTGCCCACCGAAGTGGAGTGGGAATACGCCGCACGCGGTGGCCAGGCGGTGAGCCGTCAGGAGCTGGAAGGGCGCCTGTTTCCACGCCGTGTTGAGGGCGGCGACAGCGACGGCCCGCTGGGTGATTACGCGGTGTTCAACCAGGTCGCCGGCGGCACTGGCCAGGCGGCACGCTTGATGCCCATCGGCACCAAATTGCCCAACCCCATCGGCCTGTTTGACGTGATCGGCAACGCGGCGGAAATGGTCCAGGAATCGTTCCAGCTGGTACATGCCGGACGTCGCCAGGGCACCTACGGCGGCTTTGTGGTCAAGGGCGGCAACTACCTGGAAGGCGAGGGCACGCTGTTTACCGGCATGCGCCGTGAGTATCCGTTGTTCGCTGCCGATGGCACTGAGCAAAGCAACGAAACCACCGGTTTTCGCGTGGCAATCGGTGCGCTGTCGGCGCCGCGTTCGCGCTACAAGGAGCTGTTCGCCCAGTGGCAGAAAGAAGGCCGCCTGGCTTCGCTGACTGACGCTATCGATGACGCCCAGGATCCGACCAAGCGCCTGGACAGCATCATCGCCGCCAGCGTCGATCCCAAGCTGCAAGCCGAACTCGGCCTGGTCAACGAAGAGCTGAAACGCAACGTCTCGCTGATCGCCCAGCAACGCGAAGAAGCGGCGGGCAACCTGATCCAGTCGGCCGCGTTGGTGGCCGAGACCATCAGCAACTACAACATCCGCCTGGCCAACCTGCAAAAGAGTCGCCAGCAGGCCAAAGACAACAAGGATGAGGCCAGCGCGCAACTGTTCGACATGGCCATCACCAATGGCCGCAGCGCCCTCGACGGCGCAGTAGCGATTTACATCGACAACCTGGCCACCGGCACGCGCTACACCGATGCGGTGATCCAGGCCCAGTTTCAACGGATCAAGGAAGAGTTGGATCGCAAGCCAGTGCTCGGCAAGAGCCTGGTGACGCGCGCAACACTGTTCGTTCGCCATGTCGGCAACTACCGCAAGCAACAGCGGGCCGACCCGGCAACGATCTTGAAGGAACTGCTCGCAGCGAGCGGTCAGCGGTCTTGACCGTTGGTTGTGCGGCGAGCTTGGAAGGGACTCAGGCGGCGGTGGGCCGTGCTGGGCAAGTCAAACTTAACAGAGAACACACCTATGCTTTTTTCCCGTAAGGCGGTTTCCAAGCGTCACCTGCTGCTGATCGCAGCTGGTTTCAGCACCGTATTGACCGGTTGCGCCACGTCGCCGGCCTCCAAGGTCGCGTCGAGCACCAAGGTCGAGTACTACCCCAACTGCTATGAGCCGGTGCAGCACCTGCGTGCAACCGATTCGAACATGACCAAGTCGGTCGTGACGGGAGCAGCCCTGGGCGCAGCCGGCGGTGCATTGCTGGGCGCGCTCACCGGCGACTCCGACAAGCGCGGCCGCAATGCCGCCATCGGTGCAGCGGGCGGCGCCCTGGCGGGTGGCGCAGCGGGTTACTACACCGAGCGTCAGAAGCAGATCACCGATGACAACCAGCGCATCGCGTCGTACTCCACCGACTTCAACAAAAGCGCCTCCGACATCGACCGCAGCACCGCGTATGCCAAGGCATCCCAGCAGTGCTACCAGAGCGCATTCACCAAGCTGGTGGCCGACCGCAAGGCCAAGACTGTCAACGATACCGAAGGCCGCAAGCGCCTGGCGGAAATCGTTGCAGGCTTGAAAGAGTCCAACGACCTGATCGTTGCTGTGAATGGCAAGGCCAGCGAAGACCTGAACAACTACACCCAGGCCTACGAGCAAGACCTGCAACAAGTGGGTGTACAGCGCGCCGACGTGGTGACCGTGGCCCAAGCCGACACAACCCCGCAAGTGGTGCCGGCGAAGAAGGGCAAGGCGCCTGCAAAAGTCGCCAAAAAGCCGGTGCTGCCAACCGTGCCGAAGGAAGCGGTGACCACCGAGAAGAGCATTCAGACCGTGCAAGCCAAGCAAGCTGAAAGCAAGCAGGTCGCCAGCGCCGGTAAGGCGCAGATTGAAGGCACCTGCCGCGATCCAAACCTGGCCGACTGGGCGCCAGTGCCGTGCCCTAACGTTTAAGCAACATGTTGCTATAAGCGTTAAACGCCTGCCGATCTCCTGCTAAAGCGCGAGATCGGTGGCGTTCTGTCGGTAAATCGTTACACTGCTGCGGCCACTTAATAATTACATTGAGGCTGTGTGCATGAAATTTCGTCTTCTGCTGTGGGTGCTGGGCCTGATGATGGGCAAAGCCAGCCGCACCAACCCTGCTTTCCAGCAACAGCTGGGTGACAAAGACCTGGCGTTCCAGTTGCAGACCCTCGACGGCAAGGTTGCCCGTCACTTCATCGTCAAAGACCAGCGCATCACCAGCCGTTCGGGTGTCCACCCAGCGCCGGCGTTTGCCATTGCCTTTAAAGATGCCGCCTATGGCTTCGCCACGATGCAGGCGAAGAACAAGCAGTTGGCATTCATGACGGGCATTCAGGACAAGTCGATTCAGATCAAGGGCAACCCGGCGCTGGTAATCTGGTTTCAGGGGTTGACCAAGTATTTGAAGCCGAAGAAAAAGAAGTAGGTCTTTCAGGCAGACCGAGTTGCATTCATCGCAGGCAAGCCAGCTCCCACAGTTGACTGCATTCCAACGTTGGAACTCGGTCAACTGTGGGAGCTGGCTTGCCTGCGAAAGCTATGAAGCAGGCGACAGACTTATCCCTGGCTGAACTGGGACGCGAGTTCGCGTAGCAGCACTTCGGCATCCAGCACTTTACCGACCACTTCTTCAGCCTTTTCCCGGCTCAGGCCCAGGCGCTCCAGCAGGGCATCCGGGATGGCTTCATCCGGCCCGGAACCAATTCCACGGCTGCGCAGCAGGCGCACGGCCAGGCACACCAAGTTCGGGTATTCGGCATATTGCCCATCATAGGTCGGGTCGTGCTGGAAGCGCAGGGCAGTGGACAGTTCGTCCGGCATGTCCCAGTAGCGCATCAACCACGCGCCGATCTGCTCGCGGCTGATGCCCAGCAGGTGCTGCTCGACATAGCTATGGCACAGGTGCGGGTTGACCTCCAAGTGACGGCAGATCAGCGAGAAGTGTGGCGGGAAAACATGCGCCAGCAGCAAGTAGCCGAAGTTGTGCAGCAGGCCGGCGAGGTATGTCAGGCCTGCTTCCGGGCGCTGGGCGCGTGGCATGGCGCGGGTCAGGCCTTCGATCACGGCGGCGGTGTAGATCGACTGGTGCCAGTACGGCGTCGACTGGTGCGGGTGGTCCTTGGGCAGGCTCAAGGTTTTGCCCAGGGCCAGGCCGAGTGCCAGGTTTATCACCAGATCAAAGCCCAGCACACGCACAATGGCGTCTTCTACAGAGCGGATCTTGCCCGGCGAGGCGTAGTACGGCGACGCGGCCCAGCTCACCACTTGGGCAGCGAGGGCCGGGTCGGTTTCGACGACGCTGGTGATGTCATCGATGGTGGCGTTGGGGTCGACGCGCAGCTTGATGATTTTCTGCGCAGTGTCGGCCAGCGGCGGAATCTCGATGGTCGCTTCCAGACGCTGCTGGATTCGGCGTGCAGTGAACGCCTGCATCGCCTGGGTGATTTCCTCGCGGTCATCATTGGGGCGATCGAGGTTGGGGCGGATGTTGCTCAGCGGCTCGCCAAAGTGCCCGGCGCTGGCCTTGGTGAGCATGCTCTTGAAATCGTTGCTGGCGATTTCCAGCAGTAGCCCGGCCTCACCGGAATGCACCCACAGGCTTGGCTCGCTGAGCAGGCTGCCTTCATACAGGCTTGGCTCGCTGAGCAGGCTGCCTTCATACAGGCATGGCGAGCTGGTCAGCGCCGGCAAGCCCGGCAACAGGCTCAAGTCGTGCTTGGCCAGCATGCGCTCGATGCGGTCCGGCGACACGGCCGTGAGGCGCCGGCCGGTGAGTTCAGCCAGGCGGTTGAGGTCGAGCAACTGGCTCTGCGGGAACAGCACCATGAGTGCGCCAACGGCATCTTCCAGCAGTACCGCCTGGACCTTTCGAGCGGGATTCAGGCCGGCGTGTTCGGTCACTTCCGTGTAGGGGATGGCGAGCTTTGCGAGCAGAGCCCGAATGACCGGCGGGGCGGTCAGTGGGGCTGTGGCGAGGGCAACTTCTGACATGGCCTGATCCAATTTCGTACAGTCACCGAAGTATAACCAGCTTGATACAACTGTTGGTTGGATAAGTGAGTCAGGCGTCACACTTGGCCGTATTGCTGCCCATGCCTGAGCCAGCGATCCAGCAACGGGCTGACATGCTCCGGCCAGCGCTCCAGCAGCGCTTGCGCCGCATCACGCACGGCAGGCAGCAAGTCGGCATCGCGCATCAGGTCGGCGACCTTGAATTGCAGCAGGCCGGTCTGGCGAGTACCCAGCATTTCACCGGGCCCGCGCAGTTCGAGGTCTTTTTCGGCGATGACAAAACCGTCGTTGGTCTCGCGCATAATGCCCAGGCGCTGACGGCCGATCTGTGACAGCGGCGGGTGGTACAGCAGCACGCAGTGGCTGGCGGCGCTGCCCCGGCCCACACGGCCGCGTAGTTGGTGCAGTTGGGCCAGGCCGAGGCGTTCGGGGTTTTCGATGATCATCAGGCTGGCGTTGGGCACGTCCACACCGACTTCGATCACGGTGGTGGCCACCAGCAGTTGCAGGTTGCCAGCCTTGAATTCGGCCATTACTGCGGCTTTCTCTGCGGGCTTCATGCGCCCGTGGATCAACCCGACCTTCAGCTCGCCCAAGGCGCTGGTGAGGTCTTCAAATGTGGTCTCGGCTGCCTGGCAAGTCAGCTCTTCGGATTCTTCGATCAGCGTGCACACCCAGTACGCCTGGCGGCCTTCGGCGCAGGCGCCGCGCACGCGTTCGATGACCTCGACGCGGCGCGTGTCGGTGACCAGCACGGTATTGACCGGCGTGCGACCCGGCGGCAGCTCATCAAGGATCGACGTGTCGAGGTCGGCGTAGGCGCTCATGGCCAGGGTGCGCGGGATCGGCGTGGCAGTCATGATCAGTTGATGCGGATTCATCCGGCCGCCCACGCCTTTCTGGCGCAGGGCCAGGCGCTGTTGCACGCCGAAGCGGTGTTGCTCGTCGATGATCACCAGGGCGAGGTTCTTGAACTGCACTTCGTCTTGGAACAGTGCGTGAGTGCCCACCACCATCGGTGCGCCACCGGCAATCTGCTCCAGCGCCGCAGCGCGGGTCTTGCCCTTGAGCTTGCCGGCCAGCCACGCCACTTCCAGGCCCAGCGGTTCGAGCCAGCGCTTGAAGGTGATGAAGTGCTGTTCGGCGAGAATTTCGGTGGGCGCCATCAACGCCACTTGGTAACCGGCTTCCAACGCCTGCAAGGCGGCGAGGGCGGCGACTACGGTCTTGCCCGCACCCACGTCGCCCTGGATCAGCCGCAGCATGGGTTCGTGCTGGCTGAGGTCGTAGGCGATTTCATTGCCCACGCGTTGCTGCGCGCCCGTTGGCGCAAAGCCGAGGTTGGCCAGGTATTGCGCAGGCAACCGCGTGGCCTTGGGCATCGCCGGCGCGCGCAGAGAACGCATGCTTTCGCGCAGGCGCTGTTGGGACAATTGGTGTGTTAGCAGTTCTTCGAAGGCCAGGCGATGCTGGGCCCAGTGATGGCCCAGTGCGAGTTCATCGACGTCGGCGTCGGCGGGTGGGTTATGCAGGTAGCGAATCGCATCGTCCAACGGCGCCAGTTGGTAGTCGCGCGCCAACTCCAGAGGCAACCAGTCGGGCAGGCTTTTGGGGCCGAGCATCGTCAGCGTTTGCATGCACAGCTGGCGCAGGCGTTGCTGGGTCAGGCCTTCGGTCAGCGGGTAGATCGGCGTGAGTGTGGTATCGACCGGAGGCGGCTCGTCGCCAGTGATTGCGCGGTACTCCGGGTGGTAGATTTCCAGGCCGGATGCGCCGGGGCGCGCCTCGCCATAGCAACGCACGCGGGTGCCGCGTTTGAGGCCGTCCTTTTGCGCGTTGCTGAAATGGTAGAAGCGCAGGCTCAGGCCGCCAGTGCCGTCCTGCAGGCGCACGACTAAACTGCGGCGCTTGCCCATTACCACGTCGGCGCCGCTGACGGTGCCTTCGACCACTGCATCCTGCCCAGGGCGCAAGTGGCCGATGGGCACCACGCGCGTGCGGTCCTGATAACGCAGGGGCAGGTGGAACAGCACGTCCTGAAGGTTTTCCAGGCCGACCTTGGCCAGCTTTTCGGCCATGGCTTCACCGACACCCTTGAGTGCGGTGACCGACACCTGCGACAGCTCTGTCATACCGTTAATCAGCTCGCAGCATTCGGCTTGGCCACCGAGCACAGACGAACCGAGTCGGCCAGGATCTCAATGGCTTTCGGGCGTGGGAAGCTTGCGCGCCAGGCGATCGCCACAGTGCGAAATGGCACCGGCGGCGTGAGTGGGCGCACTTCGATCACGCCGGGGGCGTAGTGATGGCTGTCCACTGCCGATAACGGCAGAATCGAAATACCCAGGCCGGAAGCAACCATATGGCGAATGGTTTCCAGGGAGCTGGATTCCACGGTGGTGTGTTTGGCGCCGTCGTTGCCCTTGGTCAGGGTCGGGCAGGCTTCCAGTACCTGATCGCGGAAGCAGTGACCCTCGCCCAGCAGCAGCAGGCTTTTGTCGTTGAGCAGGCCGGCGTCGATGGTGTCTTTCTGCGTCCACGGGTGGGAGGCCGGCATCAGCACGTAGAACGGCTCGTCGTAAAGCGGCAGGGTCAGCACGTCTGCCTCATTGAACGGCAGGGCGATGATGATTGCGTCCAGCTCACCGTTGCGCAGTTTGTCGCGCAGCACGTGGGTGAAGTTTTCTTCGATATACAACGGCATCTGCGGCGCAACGCGGTGCAGCTGCGGAATCAGGTGCGGGAACAGGTATGGGCCGACAGTGTAGATGGCGCCGACCTTGAGCGGTGCGGTCAGCTGGTTCTTGCCGGCCTGGGCCAGTTCGCGAATGCTTTGCGCTTGCTCCAAAACCTTTTGGGCCTGGGCGACGATACCTTCGCCCACTGGCGTCAGGCGCACGGCGCTCTTGCTGCGCTCGAAAATCAGCACACCGAGTTCGTCTTCAAGCTTTTTCACGCCCACCGACAGCGTCGGCTGGCTGACATGGCAACGCTCGGCCGCGTGGCCGAAGTGCTGCTCTTGGGCGAGGGTCACGATGTAGCGTAATTCTGTAAGAGTCATAGCGGGCGTCCATGAGGTTGCGGGCCAAGCATAACGGCTGCAATCGATAGACGCACGTTATCAGAACTTTGATGGGGATTGAGCGGGGAATGTTGAGGATTTTGCTGAAGTGGTGAAACCAAATGTGGGAGCTGGCTTGTGTGGGAGCCGGCTCCCACACAAGCCAGCTCCCGTTTGCTGCTTACCGGCGGCGCTTCTCGATGTTGTAAACGAACGGCGCGACGATTTCGACGCTTCCGCCTTTCAACATATCGGCCGGTGGCTTGGGCAGTGGCTGGGCACGACGGATCATGTCCAGGGTCGCACGGTCCAGGTCGGCGTTGCCGGAGCGGCCCACCAGCTCATAGGACAGCACGTTGCCTTCGGCATCCACCACAAAGCGCAGGCGGTTCAAACCTTCCTTGCCACGCTGTTGGGCACCTGGCGGGTACTTCTTGTACTTCTGCAAGTGCGCCAGCAGGGTGCCTTCCCAGGAAGCTTTGGCCGCGACCTGTTGTGGCGACGGGCCAGGAACCGGTTGAGCCGATTTTTCAGCGGGTGCGTTGGTCGGAGGGGTTTCGCTCGGCGGCTCTTCGGAAGGTTTTTCCTTGGGCGGCTCGGGCTTCTTCTCCACCGGCTTGGGCGGCTGAGGCTTGGGTTTGGGTTTGACCGGCTTGGGCACCTGGATCGTTGGCTTCGGCGCCTCGGCCAGTTTCGGCAAAGGCAGCTCTTCCACGGGGGCAGGTGGCTGCGGCGGCGTGACAACCTTTGGCGGCGCCGGCGGTGGCGGTGCAGGCATCGGCGCCAGGTCGATGACCATGGCCGCCGGTGGCAACGTTACCGGATGCGGCGCGGACCATTGGAGCGCGATGATGATCGCGACGGCATGCACGCCCAGCACGACGGCGAGGCTGGTGCCATAACGCGTCAGTTTGTGGCGCGTCGTGATCATTTCTTGGCTGCCGTCTCAAGTCCGACCAGGCCTACCTTGAGGTAGCCGGCTGCCCGCAAGGCATCCATCACGCTCATCAGGTCGCCGTAGTCCACGCCTTTGTCGGCCTGGAAGAAGATCGTCGTGTCTTTTTTGCCTTGGGTCTTGGCGTCGAGCACCGGGCCCAAGGTTTCAGCTTTGACTTCTTCTTCGCCCAGGAACAGGCGTTGGTCCGCCTTGACGCTAAGGAAAATCGGCTTCTCCGGCCGCGGCGCAGGCTTGGCGCTGGACGCGGGCAGGTCGACCTTGATATCCACGGTGGCCAGCGGCGCGGCCACCATGAAGATGATCAGCAGTACGAGCATTACGTCGATAAACGGCGTGACGTTGATCTCGTGGTTCTCGACGAGCTCGTCGTCGCCTTGATTCAAATGCAGGCCCATGGCCGATTACCCCACTTTCACCATGTGCGGTTGCGAGCTGCGCTCGGTAGGCAGGTGATCGAGGTCGCGGCTCACCAGCAGCAGAACTTCTGCCGACGCGTCCGATACCTGGGCCTTGTAGCCGGCAATCGAACGGGCGAAAACGTTGTAGATCACCACCGCAGGGATTGCTGCAACCAGGCCCAGGGCGGTTGCCAGCAGGGCTTCGGCAATGCCGGGGGCGACGACGGCGAGGTTGGTGGTCTGGGTTTTGGCGATGCCGATGAAGCTGTTCATGATGCCCCACACGGTGCCGAACAGGCCGACAAACGGTGCGGTGGAACCGATGGTAGCCAGCACGCCGGTGCCGCTGCTCATGTTACGGCCACAGGCTGCAACCAGGCGCTCGAGGCGGAAGCTGACGCGTTCCTTGATGCCTTCTTTTTCGCGGGTATTGACCGACAGGCGCATTTCTTCCAGCGCGTCGTGTACCAGCAGGTTGGCCAGGGTGCCCTTTTTGGTCGCAGTGTCGCTGGCTTCCTTGAGGGTGGTGGCTTTTTTCAGGTGGACGATCTCAGTGCGCAGGCGGCGCTTGGCGCCCAGCAGCTCAAAGCCCTTGGCGATCCAGATGGTCCAGGTGATGATCGAGGCGATAGCCAGGCCGATCATCACGGCTTTTACCACCACGTCAGCGTTCTGGTACATGCCCCACGGCGACAGGTCATGGGCCATGCCCAGGCTGTTGTCTTCTTCCAGCACTACACCGGTTTCGTCGGCCGGTGCAACGTCGCCTGCAGCCTGGGCCGGGTCGGTGGCAACCGGCGCAGCAACAGGAGCGGCTGGCGTAGCGCCAGTGTGCTCGGCAGCCGCCGGTGTGGCTGGGGCGGTGGCATCAGCGAAGGCGGCGGTCGGTGCCAGCAGTACGCTGAACAGCAGCGCAGCAATCGCACGCCAGGCGCGGGATGGGCTGTGAAGCTTGGTTGGCGAAGCGGGGTTTGTATTACGTGTCATGCTGGCCGGACCTGAGAGGAAAAAATGAGTGATCGTCCTGCCAGACCCTTGGGGGTCGAGGACAAATGGGCGGTTATTATTGCAAGTAATTCTTGTTAACAGAAGTAATACAGTTACTTTATTTGTCCTTTTTCTGGCCGCTCGTCATCTGCGAAGGCTAATCTAGACCTTTAAGAACGGAGTTTTATGATGTCTGCGCCTTCTGTTGTGATTGCCGGTTGCGGCGATGTGGGTAGTCGGCTGGCCAGCCAATTGCTCGCCGCGAATTGGGAGGTTCATGGCCTGCGCCGTGATATTTCAAAGCTCCCCGATGGCGTGATCGGCATTGCCGGCGACCTGTTTAAAAAGGATTGCCCTGACACCTGGCCGATCGGCGGGGTGGATTACCTGGTGTATTGCGCGGCCGCCACCGACCACGATGAGGCCGGGTATCGCGCGGCATACGTGCAAGGGTTGCAGCATGTGTTGGAGTGGCTGAGTGACTACGGCCAGGAGCCCAAGCACCTGCTGTTTGTTTCCAGCAGCAGCGTGTATGGCCAGCAGCATGGTGAGTGGGTCGACGAAACATCTGATACCAAGGCGACGGGCTATTCCGGCCAGGTCATGTTGGAGGCCGAGCAGGTCGCGCTCAACAGTGGGATCCCAGCGAGTATCGTGCGCTTGACCGGGATTTACGGCCCGGGCCGCGAATGGCTGCTGACCCAGGTACGCCAGGGCTATCGCGTGGCAATCGATCCGCCTTTATATGGCAACCGGATTCACGCGGATGATGCGGCGGGTTTGCTGGCCTTTTTGCTGCGTCATGTAGAGCAGGGCGGCGCGCTGGACAAGGTCTACATCGGCGTCGACGACGCCCCGGCGCCATTGGCGGAGGTGGTCGGTTGGTTGCGTGAGTACCTGGGCGTCACGGAGTGGGCGGATGACGCCAGTGTGCGGCGCGCGGGCAGTAAGCAATGCAGTAATGCCCGGGCCAAAGCGTTGGGCTGGATGCCGACCTACCCGAGTTATCGCGAAGGGTATGCGGCGATTCTCAAGGGCTGAGACGCAGTCGAAAAAATGTGGGAGCTGGCTTGCGTGCGATAGCGAAGTATCAGTCGACATCTATCTCGACCGAACCATCTTCATCGCAGGCAAGCCAGCTCCCACATGTGGATCAGCGTGCTTCCGGTTATTTCTTCTCAAGCAGCCATTGGCGCGGGCCAGGTGTGAACTGCGGCACCTCGTCTGCCTGGGCGGTGTTGATCGCCTGGAATATTTCCAGCTGTTTACCCTTGCGCGCGAAGATCCACGGGTTGCCCTGGCCATTCAGTTGCAGCCAGATGCTGTCATAGCCGCCGCTCATGGAGGCGCAGTCGCCCGCCAGGCACAGCGAGTAGCGGTCGACGCCTGGCAGGCCGGCGACCTTGCCGTCGGCCTGGAACTGCACTGTGGCGCCGTCGCCGTTGCCGTCGGTAATCTTCCAGTCGCCGCCCATATAGGCTGCATACAGTGTGCGTTCGAAGTTGGCACCCAGTGGCGCACCTTCCGGAGCGGGGTCCTTGGCGCGGGCGAACAGCTGCTCGGGCTCGTTATCGTTGGCCACTTGCAGCAGTTGCTTGCCTTTGCGCTTGAGTTCGGTGGCGGAGCTGCCGTAGAACTCGACGCTCCAGGCGCCGGATTTATCGCCGAGCAACTTGCCTTCGGCGACTTCAAAACCGTTGTAGTAGCGCGCCTGCAAAGCCTTGGTGTTGACCTCCCATTCGAGGTTCGGGCCAAAACTCTGCAACGCTTCACGCAAAGGGCCGCCCTTGGCTGCCGCGTTGATGGCGGCCTGGTTGATCCAGGTGCCGCTTACATCCCGGTCGGCGGGGTTGCTGGCGCAGCCGCCGAGCAACAGGGCGAGCGTTGATAAGGCTACAAGCGCTTTGCGCATCATGAAATCCTTCTGAAACGAAGTCGGCGCAGCCTGTTGAGGCTGCGCCGGGTGTTTTACTCGATGACCAGAATCGCGTCCATCTCAACCTGTGCGCCCTTTGGCAGGGCGGCAACGCCAATGGCGGCGCGGGCTGGGTACGGTTGTTCGAAGTACTTGCCCATGATCTCGTTGACCTTGGCGAAGTGGCTCAGGTCGGTGAGGAAGATGTTCAGCTTGACGATGTCCTTGAACGAACCACCGGCGGCTTCGGCTACGGATTTCAGGTTTTCGAAGACTTGTACGGTTTGTGCTTCGAAGCCTTCAACCAGTTCCATGGTCTTTGGGTCCAGCGGGATCTGGCCGGACATGTAGACGGTGTTGCCCGCCTTGATCGCCTGGGAATAAGTGCCGATGGCGGCTGGGGCTTTGTCGCTGGTGATAACTGTCTTGGTCATGTGTGACTCCTTGTAATAGGTCTGTTAGGCACGCATGCGGGTGATACGGATGACCCCGGTCAAGGCGCGCAGTTTCTTGATCACGCGGGCCAGGTGCACGCGGTCGTGCACGCTGACCACCAGTTGGACCACGCTGATGCGGCCATCGCGTTCATCCATGCTGATTTTTTCGATATTGCCGTCGGCCGCGTTGACGCTGCTGGCCAGCAAGGCGATCAGGCCGCGCTGGTGCTCCAGCTCCACGCGCAGCTCGACGTTGAATTCGCCGGTGACATCCTTGGCCCAGGAAAGCTGGATGCATTTCTCCGGGTTGTGGCGGATTTCGGTGATGTTGCGGCAGTTGTCCAGGTGCACCACCATGCCTTTGCCCGCCGACAAGTGGCCGACAATCGGGTCGCCAGGGATCGGCGTACAGCATTTGGCATAGCTGAGTACCAGGCCTTCGGTGCCGCGAATCGCCAGCGGGCCTTCCGGGCTTGGCAACTGTTCGCCTTCGCCGAGCAAGCGGCGTGCGACTACGTAGGCCATGCGGTTACCCAGGCCGATGTCTTCCAGTAAGTCTTCGATGGTTTCCTGGCGGTACTCATGGAGCATCGCCTGCACGCGCTCTGTCGGGATCTTGTCCAGGGCACTGTCGAAACCGTTGAGGACCTTGTTCAGCAGGCGTTCGCCGAGGCTGATGGATTCGGAGCGGCGTTGCAACTTCAAGGCGTGGCGGATGTGTGTCCGCGCTTTACCGGTCACCACGAAGTTGAGCCAGGCCGGGTTCGGGCGCGCGCCGGGTGCGCTGACAATCTCGACCGTGGAGCCGCTTTGCAGCGGTTCGGACAGCGGCGCGAGGCGTCGGTTGATCCGGCAGGCGATGCAGCTGTTACCGACGTCGGTGTGCACCGCGTAGGCAAAGTCGACCGCCGTGGAGCCTTTGGGCAGCTCCATGATTCGGCCTTTTGGCGTGAACACGTAGACCTCGTCCGGGAACAGGTCGATCTTCACGCTTTCGATAAATTCCAGGGAGTTGCCGGCACGTTGCTGCATTTCCAGCACGCCTTTGACCCACTGGCGAGCACGGGCGTGCGTGCCTTTGGGCTGTTCGTCGCCGCTGGATTTGTATAGCCAGTGCGCCGCGATGCCGTTGTTGGCCATCTCTTCCATTTCCCGCGTACGGATCTGGATCTCGATCGGCACCCCGTGCATACCGAACAGCGTGGTGTGCAGCGACTGATAGCCGTTGGCCTTGGGAATGGCGATGTAGTCTTTGAAGCGGCCCGGCAGGGGTTTGTACAAATTATGTACAGCGCCCAGCACGCGGTAGCAGGTGTCTACCTTGTCGACGATGATCCGGAACGCGTACACGTCCATGATCTCATTGAAGGCCCGGCGCTTGCCGCGCATCTTCTTGTAGATGCCGTAGATGTGCTTTTGCCGGCCGCTGACTTCGCCTTCAATCTCGTCGATCGCCAGGCAGTGGCTCAGCGACTCTTCGATCTTGTTGACGATTTCCTTGCGGTTGCCGCGTGCTCGCTTGACCGCCTGGTAGATGCGCGCCGAGCGCATTGGGTGCATGGCCTTGAAACCGAGGTCTTCGAATTCGATGCGAATGGCATGCATGCCCAGCCGATTGGCGATGGGCGCGTAGATTTCCAGGGTTTCCTTGGCGATGCGCCGGCGTTTTTCGCCGGACAGCACTTCCAGCGTGCGCATGTTGTGCAGCCGGTCGGCCAGCTTGACCAGAATCACACGGATATCCCGTGCCATGGCCATGGCCATCTTCTGGAAGTTTTCTGCCTGGGCTTCGGCCTTGGTCTCGAAGTTCATCTGGGTCAGTTTGCTGACCCCGTCGACCAGTTCGGCCACGGTTTCACCAAATTGCGCACTCAGCGCTTCTTTGGCGATGCCGGTGTCTTCGATCACGTCATGCAGCATCGCGGCCATCAGGCTCTGATGGTCCATGTGCATGTCGGCAAGAATATTGGCCACCGCAAGAGGATGCGTGACATACGCCTCACCGCTTCGGCGGCGTTGGCCGTCGTGGGCTTGTTCGGCGTAGAAATACGCTCGGCGGACCAGGTTGACCTGGTCTGGGCCGAGGTAGGCCGATAAGCGATCGGCGAGGGCGTCTATGCTCGGCAAAGTATGAACTCCTGCCGTTGGCTGTGACCCCGCGCCGTGCTACGTCGACCAGGCATAGGCTTAGACGGCCTCGTTGGACTCGTCCTCGAACGCTGCAAACAGCGGTTCGTCTTCAACGATTTCAGCGTTGGCGATGAACTCGTAGCTCATCAGGCCTTCAGCGATTTCACGCAGGGCTACAACGGTAGGCTTGTCGTTTTCCCACTGGACCAGGGGCTCTTTGCCGCCGGTGGCCAGTTGACGGGCACGCTTGGTAGAGAGCATGACCAGCTCAAAGCGGTTATCCACGTGTTCTAGGCAGTCTTCAACGGTTACGCGGGCCATGGTATTCCTCGGAGCGAATGCAAGATGCGCGCTGCCCGGTTGGGCGAGCGGACTAAACAGTTTAAAAAATCACCAGCGTTAAGGGAAGCGCTGATTTTTCCCGCGCCCTCGCAAAACCGCTACAAGTGCCAATGTAAAGCCCTTGCAGCGGTTTTGGGAAGAGCCAATCAACCGAGCAGTTCAGCCAGTAATTTGCCAAAACGCTGCTGCTGACGCTTTTGCTGGAGCTGATTGGTGCGGAAAATCGCCTTCAAATCATCCAGGGCGTGGGCAAAATCGTCGTTGATGATCAGGTAGTCGTAGTCGACGTAGTGGCTCATTTCGCTGACAGCTTCGCGCATGCGGCCTTCGATGATCTCATCGCTGTCCTGGCCACGGTTGGTCAGGCGCTGGTGCAACGCCTCCAAAGACGGCGGCAGGATGAAGATCGAACGCGCCTTGGGCATCAGCTGGCGCACTTGTTCGGCGCCCTGCCAGTCGATTTCCAGGATCAGGTCGTGGCCTTCGTCCAGCGTCTGCTGCAGGTGGCTTTGCGAGGTGCCATAAAGGTTGCCGAACACTTCGGCGCGCTCCAGGAAGTCGCCGTGTTCGATCATCTTGACGAATTCGGTGCGCTCGACGAAGTGATAGTGCACGCCGTTCACTTCACCTGGGCGCATGGCGCGGGTGGTGTGCGAGACTGAGATGTGGATCTGCTCGTCAGCGTCGGTCAAGGCTTTGACCAGGCTGCTCTTGCCCGCCCCCGAAGGGGCGGAAATGATGTAAAGGGTGCCGGTGCTGTGGGTCATGAAAGTTGCCTTACTCAATATTCTGTACTTGTTCGCGCATCTGTTCGATCAACACTTTGAGGTTGACCGCAGCCGTGGTGCTGCGCGGATCAAACGCCTTGGAGCCCAGTGTATTGGCTTCTCGGTTGAGTTCCTGCATCAGGAAGTCCAGGCGCCGACCGGCGGCACCGGCGGACTTGAGCACGCGGCGCACTTCAAGAATGTGGGTGCTCAGGCGGTCGAGTTCTTCGGCCACGTCGCTTTTTTGCGCCAGCAACACCATTTCCTGCTCCAGGCGCACGGGGTCGAGGTCGGCCTTCATGTCGGTGAAGCGGTCCAGCACCTTTTGGCGCTGGGTGGCGAGCATCTGCGGCACCAGCTCGCGCAGGGTGACCACGTCCTCTTCGATCGAGGTCAGGCGCTCGCTGATTAAACGGGCCAGCTCGGCGCCTTCGCGCTCGCGGCCGGCCTTGAGCTCCTTCAAACCCTGGGTGAACAGGGCGAGGGCTTCGGCATTGAGGGCTTGCGGGTCGGTAGCATCGGCCACCAGTACGCCGGGCCAGGCCAGCACTTCCAGCGGGTTCAGCGCGGCCGGCTGCTTGATCAGGCCGGCGATGGTTTCGGCGGCGGCTACCAGTTGCGCGGCGCGGTCGCGGTCGACCTGCAGCGGTTTGCCGGTGGTTTCTTCGGTAAAACGCAGGGTGCATTCCAGCTTGCCCCGCGAGATGCCCTGGCGCAACGCTTCACGCACCGCGCCTTCGAGGTCGCGGAAGGATTCCGGCAGGCGCAGGTGCGGCTCCAGGTAGCGGCTGTTGACCGAGCGCAGTTCCCAGCTCAGGGTGCCCTGGACGCCGGCTTTTTCGACGCGGGCGAAGGCGGTCATGCTGTGCACCATGGAAGTACCTCGCGATGCAGTCCCGCAAATACGGGCTGATAAGTAAGTTGAAGCCGACAGGCTGCGAAGGCGCAGGATTGTAGCGCAGTGGGGCGAGCGCGCCCAAACAATGGGCAATAGTCTGAACATTCGTAACCGGATTTTTTAGAAGTGCCCCGAAACGGTTCGCGGCTCTATAATGCTCGGCAGTTTTTCGTCCTTCGTACAGGTATCCCCTATGAAACGTCCAAGTGGTCGCGCTGCCGATCAGCTCCGCTCGATCCGCATTACCCGCAACTACACCAAACACGCCGAGGGATCTGTACTGGTCGAGTTTGGCGATACCAAAGTAATTTGCACTGTCAGTGTCGAAAACGGCGTGCCGCGTTTCCTTAAAGGCCAGGGCCAGGGTTGGTTGACTGCCGAGTACGGCATGCTGCCGCGCGCCACCGGCGAGCGTAACCAACGTGAAGCCAGCCGTGGCAAGCAAGGCGGCCGCACCCTGGAAATCCAGCGCCTTATCGGCCGCTCGCTGCGCGCAGCCCTGGACATGTCCAAGCTGGGCGACGTGACCCTGTACGTCGACTGCGACGTAATCCAGGCTGACGGCGGCACCCGCACCGCCTCCATCACCGGCGCCATGGTAGCCCTGGTTGATGCGCTTAAAGTGATCAAGAAGCGTGGCGGCCTCAAAGGCGGCGACCCGCTCAAGCAGATGATCGCCGCGGTGTCGGTGGGCATGTATCAGGGCGAGCCAGTGCTGGACCTGGACTACCTGGAAGACTCGGCCGCCGAGACCGACCTGAACGTGGTGATGACCAGCACCGGTGGTTTCATCGAAGTGCAGGGCACCGCCGAAGGCGCGCCATTCCAGCCAGCCGACCTCAACGCTATGCTCGCCCTGGCCCAGAAAGGCATGAGCGAAATCTTCGAACTGCAGAACGCCGCACTGGCCGACTGAGCCCGCCTCAAGGAGAAGCGCCATGAATGACAGCCAAATGCCGGTGCCTACGCCTTCCTACGAAGTGCGCCAGAGTGCCATGTTGTGTCATCTCGCGGCGTTTCTTGGGTTTGTGTTCCCCTTCGGTAGTGTCGTGGGGCCATTGATCCTGTGGCAGATGAAGAAGGAAGTGGACCCGTTCATTGACGATCAGGGCAAGGAAGCCCTGAACTTCCAGATCACCGTGGCCATCGCCTGGATGGCGTGCATCGTGCTGGCCTTCGCAGTGATCGGGTTTTTCCTGATGTTTGCCCTGGCGATTGCCACGGTGGTGCTGACGATCATCGGCAGCATCAAGGCCAACAAGGGGATAGCCTATCGCTACCCACTGACCTGGCGAGTGGTCAAATAACGAACAGGCACAAAAAAACCGACAGCGATGTCGGTTTTTTTGTGCCTGGAAAAAGACCTTAGATGGTCAATGTCCAGTCGTAGTCCACGATCAGCGGCGCGTGCTGCGAAAAGCGCGGTTGACGCGGCAAGCGTGCGCTACGAACGAACCGGCGCAGGCCGGGAGTCAGCAACTGGTAGTCGAAACGCCAGCCCAGGTTGAGCATCTCCGCCTGTTCGTTATCCGGCCACCAGCTGTACTGGTCGCCTTCACGGCTGACTTCGCGCAGGGCATCCACATAACCCATGTTGCCGACAATCTCGTCCATCCAGGCCCGTTCCGGCGCCAGGAAGCCCGGTGATTGCTGGCTGTCGCGCCAGTTCTTGATATCCAGCTTCTGTTGCGCCACGTACAGCGAGCCACAGTAAATGTACTCGCGACGTTTGCGTCGCTGTTTATCCAGGTAACGGGCGAAATCGTCCATTAGCTTGAACTTCTGGTTCAAGTCTTCATCGCCGTTCTGCCCCGAAGGGAGCAGCAAGGTCGCGATGCTGACCTTGTCGAAATCGGCTTGCAGGTAGCGCCCGTAGCGGTCGGCTGTCTCGAAGCCGAGGCCGCTGATGACCGCCTTGGGTTGCAACCGTGAGTACAGAGCCACGCCACCTTGGGCAGGGACTTCGGCATCACAGGCATAAAGGAAGTAGCCATCCAGTTGGAAGGCTGGGTCGTCCAGTTCAAAGGCGGAGGCGCGGGTGTCCTGCAGGCAGATGACGTCGGCATTCTGTGCTTGCAGCCAACTGAGCAAACCACGCTCGACTGCAGCCTGAATACCATTGACGTTCACACTGATGATCCGCATAAATGGCCCCAAAAATCGCGTGCGTGTATGATACACGCCGTCTACCTAATTAGCTAAATCCGTGGTATCTGAGGCTTTTTTCATGCAGGCGTATCAACGCGATTTCATTCGTTTTGCCATCGATCGCGGCGTTTTACGCTTCGGTGAGTTCACGTTGAAGTCTGGGCGCACCAGCCCTTACTTCTTCAATGCAGGCTTGTTCAACTCGGGTTCGGCCCTGGCTCAGCTGGGTCGTTTCTACGCGGCAGCCATCGTTGACAGCGGTATTTCCTTCGACGTGCTGTTCGGCCCGGCCTATAAGGGCATCCCTCTGGCGGCCGCTACCGCCGTGGCCCTGGCTGAACATCATGAGCTGGATTTGCCATGGTGCTTCAACCGCAAAGAGGCCAAGGCGCATGGCGAAGGTGGCAGCCTGGTCGGTGCCCCGCTAAAGGGCGACGTGCTGATCATCGACGACGTGATCACCGCCGGCACCGCCATTCGTGAAGTGATGCAGATCATCGCGTCTCAGGAAGGCGCCAAGGCCGCCGGCGTGCTGATCGCGCTGAACCGCCAGGAGCGCGGCAACGGTGAGTTGTCGGCAATCCAGGAAGTGGAGCGTGATTTCGGCATTCCGGTGGTGAGCATCGTGTCGCTGAACCAGGTGCTGCAATACCTGGAAGATGACGCGCAGCTCAAGCAGCATTTGCCAGCGGTGCGTGCGTACCGCGAGCAGTTCGGCGTCTGATACCGAACACCTGTGGGAGCGGGCTTGTGTGGGAGCGGGCTTGCCCGCGATAGCAGTATGTCAGGCGGTGCAGTTCTTGAATGTGCCGCCGTCATCGCAGGCAAGCCAGCTCCCACATTGGAACGGTGAAAACAAAAAAGGCCCCGCTCAATGTGATTGAGCGGGGCCTTTTGTTTTCGCCGTTTAAGGCCGCTTGCGGTTACTGATCAGCGTACCCACACCCGTATCGGTGAAGATTTCCAGCAAAATCGCGTTCGGTACGCGGCCATCCAGAATGAGCGAACTGCCCACGCCGCCTTGCACCGCTTCCAGCGCGCAACGGATCTTCGGCAACATGCCGCCGTAAATGGTGCCATCGGCGATCAGTTCGTCCACTTGTTGAGTGGTCAAACCGGTCAACACCTTGCCTTCCTTGTCCATCAGGCCGGCGATGTTGGTCAGCAGCATCAGCTTCTCGGCTTTCAGTGCTTCAGCCACTTTGCCGGCAACCAGGTCCGCGTTGATGTTGTAGGACTCACCGTTGGCGCCCACGCCGATTGGCGCGATCACCGGGATGAAGTCGCCCTTGACCAGCAGGTTCAACAAGTCGGTGTTGATGCCGATCACTTCGCCGACCTGGCCGATGTCGATGATTTCCGGCTGGGTCATTTCCGGCGTCTGACGGGTAACGGTCAGTTTTTTCGCACGGATCAGTTCCGCGTCCTTGCCGGTCAGGCCGATGGCGCTGCCGCCGTGGCGGTTGATCAGGTTGACGATGTCTTTGTTGACTTGGCCACCAAGGACCATCTCCACCACGTCCATGGTCTGCGCGTCAGTGACGCGCATGCCATCGATGAAGTGACTCTCGATCGACAAGCGCTTGAGCAGGTCGCCGATTTGCGGGCCGCCACCATGGACGACCACCGGGTTGATCCCCACGGCTTTCATCAACACGATGTCGCGGGCAAAACCAGTTTTCAGCTCGTCGCTTTCCATGGCATTGCCGCCGTACTTGATCACGAGCGTCTTGCCGACGTAGCGTCGAATGTAAGGCAACGCTTCGGACAGGACCTTGGCAGTATTGGCAGCGGCTTCGCGTTCGAGGGTCATTCAGGGCTCCGGTAAAAAATCAGAACGGTAATTGGAGATCAGGGGCAACACGTTTCAACTGGGCGTGGAACACGTCCTTGATGCGCTGCAACTCAGCCTCGGTATCCGCCTCGAAGCGCAGTACCAGCACCGGTGTGGTGTTGGACGCGCGAACCAGGCCCCAGCCTTTGGCGTAATCGACTCGCACACCATCAATGGTAGTCAGGTTGGCGCCTTCGCCCCATTGCGCATCGTGCAGTGCGTCAATGATGCTGAATTTGCTCTCCTCGGTCACATGTATATTGATCTCTGGCGTAGAAATATCATTCGGGAAGGTCTGAAACAGCTCCTGCGCCGTGGATTTTTCCTTACTGAGGATCTCCAGCAGGCGGGCGGCGCTGTAAATACCGTCATCAAACCCGAACCAGCGCTCTTTGAAAAACACGTGGCCGCTCATTTCACCGGCCAACAACGCGCCGGTTTCCTTCATTTTCTTTTTGATCAACGAATGACCGGTCTTCCACATTAGCGGGCGCCCGCCATATTCCTTGATCAGCGGCGTGAGGCGCCGGGTGCACTTCACGTCGAAGATGATTTCGGCGTTGGCGTTGCGCGCCACCACGTCACGGGCAAACAGCATCAGCAGGCGGTCGGCGAACACGTTTTCGCCAGTGTCGGTCACAACCCCAACACGGTCGCCATCACCGTCGAACGCCAGGCCCACGTCGGCGCCGGTTTCCTTGACCTTGGCGATCAAGTCCACCAGGTTTTCCGGCTTGCCTGGGTCTGGGTGGTGGTTGGGGAAGTTGCCGTCCACGTCGCAGAACAGCGGGATCACTTCGCAGTTAAGGGCTTCGAGCAGTTGCGGAGCGATCACGCCGGCTGCGCCGTTGCCGCAGTCCACCACCACTTTCAGGCGGCGGGCGAGTTTGACGTCGCCGGTGATCTGGTCAGAGTAGCGTTGCAGAATGTCGACCTTGGTGACACTGCCTTTGCCGCTGGTCAAGTCGTTGGTCTTGAGGCGATCGTGCAGGGCCTGGATCTGTTCGTTGGCCAGGGTGTCACCGGCGATGACGATCTTGAAGCCGTTGTAGTCCGATGGGTTATGGCTGCCGGTGAGCATCACCCCGGACTTGCCGGCCAGTACGTTGGCTGCGTAGTAGAGCGCCGGTGTCGGCACCAGGCCGACGTCGCTGACGTGACAACCGCTGTCAGCGAGGCCCTGGATCAGTTGTTCCACCAGCTCCGGGCCGGACAAGCGGCCATCGCGACCTACCGAGACATTAGGTTCGCCCTGGGCCAGGCTCTGGGCACCGATGGCGCGGCCGATCCAGTAGGCGGTTTCGGCGGTCAGGGTCTTGGGCACCACGCCACGAATGTCGTAGGCGCGGAAGATGCTGTCGGGGAATGTCGGGGCTACTCGGGCTGCGGTACTCATCGCGGGGGTGAACTCCATCTGAAGGGGGCAAAGCTGGCCTTAAAGTGGCTGACCGGCAGGCTCAAACTGAAGGGTATGACGGTGTTTTCGGCAGAGAGTTCGTGGTGCAAAAATGCCATCGGCGTGCTGACGCTGCTTGGGCAGTCGCGTAATACATTGATTTCATTGTGGAAATCTCGCTGAATAAATCCGCACATTCTTCATCCTGAATAGCCATGCGGTGGCGTCTTGCCGGACAAGTGCGTCCGGCAAGGTTCAGCTTAGTCAGTGGCTGCCGGAATGCCCAAAACCACCTGCGCCGCGCTGAGTTTCGTCGAACTCCTGCACCAGTTCGAAGTGCGCCTGTACCACCGGTACCAGCACCAACTGAGCAATACGTTCGCCGACAGCGATGTTGAATGCGGTGTTGCCACGGTTCCAGCACGACACCATCAATTCACCCTGATAGTCCGAATCGATCAGGCCTACGAGGTTGCCCAGCACGATGCCGTGTTTGTGGCCCAGGCCGGAGCGCGGCAGGATCAATGCCGCCAGGCCTGGGTCGCCGACGTAGATCGACAGGCCGGTAGGAATCAGGATTGTCTGGCCCGGCTCAAGCACGGTGTCTTGCTTGAGCATGGCGCGCAGGTCCAGGCCGGCGGAGCCCGGAGTGGCATAGGCCGGCAGAGGAAATTCGTTGCCGATGCGGGGGTCGAGGATCTTGGCTTGCAAAGCGTGCATGTAAATTAAACCTGGTTCAGCCGTTGGGCGATAAATGAGATCAGTTGGCGGGCAATCTTGCCCTTGCTGGTCTGGGCGAAAAGGGTGGCGTGCAGTTCGCGGTCGATCACGCTGCAGGCGTTTTCCTCGCTGTTGAAGCCGATGCTCGGGTTGGCGACATCATTGGCAACGATCAGGTCGAGGTTTTTGTCTTTCAACTTGCGTGCGGCGTAGTCCAGCAGGTGCTCGGTTTCGGCGGCGAAACCGACACTGAACGGGCGGTCCGGACGGGTGGCGATGGTGGCCAGGATGTCCGGGTTGCGCACCATTTGCAGGAGCAGGCCGTCGCCGCTTGTAGGGTCCTTCTTAAGCTTTTGCGGGGCGACAACTTCCGGGCGGTAGTCTGCAACCGCTGCCGACGCGATAAACAGGTCGCAGGGAATGGCCGCTTCACAGGCCGCCAGCATGTCCCGGGCGCTGACTACGTCGATTCGCGTGACGCGATCGGGGGTCGGCAAGTGTACCGGGCCGGTGATCAAGGTGACGCGTGCGCCTGCCTCGACCGCAGCTTCCGCCAAGGCAAAGCCCATTTTTCCTGAGCTATGGTTGGTGATGTAACGCACCGGGTCGATGTTTTCCTGGGTCGGGCCGGCGGTAATCAGCACATGTTTGCCCGTGAGGGCCAGGTGCTGAAAGCACTCGGCGGCGCACAGCGCGAGGTCGGTGGCTTCAAGCATGCGGCCCATGCCCACGTCGCCACAGGCCTGGCTGCCAGACGCCGGGCCAAACACTTTTAGGCCTCGGCTTTGCAGAAGCTGGGTATTGGCCTGGGTGGCCGGGTCGCGCCACATGGCCTGGTTCATGGCCGGTGCGATGGCGACGGTAGCGTCGGTGGCCAGTACCAACGTGGTCAGCAGGTCATCGGCAATACCTTGGGCCAGGCGGGCGATCAGGTCGGCGGTGGCCGGGGCGATCAACACCAGGTCGGCCCATTTGGCCAGCTCGATGTGGCCCATGGCGGCTTCGGCCGCCGGGTCCAGCAGGTCCAGATGAACCGGGTGGCCAGACAAGGCCTGCATGGTCAGCGGCGTGATGAACTCACTGCCACCACGGGTCATGACCACGCGCACTTCGGCGCCCTGGTCCAGGAGCCTGCGAACCAGTTCTGCGCTCTTGTAGGCGGCAATGCCGCCGCCGACGCCGAGAACGATGCGTTTCCGATACAGACGCTGCATTGGTTTGCCTTTCCAGTTCAGTGATGCCAGTTCAGTGACGCCTGCGATGCCCCCTCCCCAGGGGAAATCACATGCAAAAAAGAGGGCTTAAGATAACACAGCGACCGTCAGGCAACAGCGGCGCACGTGCAGAGGGAGGTGGGATGAGTATTCGCGATTGGCCTGTGGCGGAACGTCCACGGGAGAAGCTTTTGGAATGGGGCGCAGCGAGCCTGTCGGATGCGGAGTTGTTGGCGATCTTCCTGCGTACCGGGGTTTCCGGCAGAAGTGCAGTCGACCTGGCGCGCCACCTATTGGCGCAATTTGGTGGCCTGCGCCCGCTGTTGGAGGCAAGCCAGACGCTGTTCAGCCAGCAGTTGGGGTTGGGGCCGGCGAAATTTGCCCAGTTGCAGGCGGTGCTGGAAATGTCTCGGCGGCATATGGCCGAACGCTTGCGCACTGACTCGGTGCTGGAAAGCCCGCTGGCCGTACGTGAGTACCTCAAGGCCTTGCTGCGCCACGAACCCCACGAAATATTCGGCTGCCTGTTCCTTGACTCAAAGCACCGGGTGCTGGGCTTTGAGGCGCTATTTGAGGGCACCATCGACACGGCCATCGTTTATCCGCGACAAGTGGTAAAGCGCGCCCTCGCTTATAACGCGGCGGCACTGATCCTGTGCCACAACCACCCGTCCGGGAGCGTCGAGCCAAGTGCGGCTGATCGAAAATTAACCAAATTACTGCAAAAGGCTTTGGAATCGGTGGATGTGCGGGTGCTCGACCACATCATCGTGGGAGATGGCGACCCGCTGTCGATGGCGGAATACGGATGGTTGTAGGGTGTGAGCAGCTGCAAGGTTGAAGCTGCAAGCCTCAAGCGGCTTGCAGCTTAGGGCTTAGGGCTTGACGCTGACCTTGGAGAAATCCTGGCGCCCAAATGGGCTCACCTGGTAGCCGTCGATATTCTTGCGTGCCAGGGCAAACGCAGTGGGGTGCGCCAATGGCAGCCACAGGGCCTGTTGCTGAATCTGTGCCTGGGCCTGCTGGTAGAGCTTGCTGCGCACACCTTGTTCGCTGGTGGTCTTGCCGGCGCTGATCAGCTTGTCCAGGGCCGGGTCGCAATAACGGGCAAAGTTGGTGCCGGATTTTACCGCTGCGCACGAGAACTGCGGGGTGAGGAAGTTATCCGGGTCGCCGTTGTCGCCGGCCCAGCCCATGAACAACAGGTCATGTTCGCCGGCTTTGGCGCGGCGGATCAGTTCGCCCCACTCAATCACACGAATCTCGGCCTGGATGCCGACCTTGGCCAGGTCCGCTTGCAGCAACTGCGCGCCGAGGTTGGGGTTGGGGTTCAGCAGGCTGCCGGTGGGGCGAGTCCAGAGCGTGGTTTTAAAGCCATTCTTGAGCCCGGCGCGCTCCAGCAGCGTCTTGGCCTTGGCGATGTCCTGTGGATAACCCGGCAAGTCCTTGGCGTAACTCCAGGTATTGGGTGGGTAAATGCCATTGGCCGCTTCGGCGGTGCCTTCAAATACGGCCTTGAGGTAGCTGCCTTTGTCGAAGGCCAAGTTGATCGCCTGGCGCACTTCAGGCTTGTCCAACGGCGGGTGCTGACTGTTGATCGCGACGAATGCGGTCATGAAGGCCGGGGTTTTTTCTACTTTGAGGGCGGGATCTTTCTCGGCTTCACCCACATCCAGTGGCTTTGGCGACAGGGCGATCTGGCATTCATCACGGTGCAGCTTTTGCAGGCGCACGTTGGCATCCGGGGTGATGGCGAAGATCAAGTTATCCACAGCCGGTTTGCCGGCAAAGTAATCCGGGTTGGCTTTATAGCGGACCACGGCGTCTTTCTGGAACCTTACAAACACGAACGGGCCGGTGCCGATTGGTTGGCTGTTGAGTTTTTCGGGCGTGCCGGCCTTGAGCAGCTTGTCGGCGTATTCGGCCGGGTAGATCGAGGCAAAACCCATGCTCAAGGCGGCGAGGAAGGTGGAATCGGCGTGATCAAGGGTGAAGCGCACGGTCAATGGGTCGAGGGCGTCGATCTTCTTGACCAGTGTGGGCAATTGCAGCGACTGCGCATGCGGGAAGCCGCTCTGGGCGATCTTGTGCCACGGGTTAGCCGGGTCGAGCATGCGTTCAAAACTGAAGCGCACGTCTTCGGCGGTGAGGGTGCGGCTTGGGGTGAAATACTCGGTGCGGTGGAACTTCACGTCCGGGTGCAGCTTGAAGGTGTACACCAGGCCATCGGGCGACACTTCCCAGCTATCCGCCAGGCTTGGCACCAGCTTGCCGGCGGTGGCGTCGTAGTCCACCAGGCGGTTCATCAGCACGTCGGCCGAGGCATTGGTGGTGGTCAGCGAGTTGTATTGCACCACATCGAACCCTTCGGGGCTGGCCTCGGTGCAAACGCTCAGATTGGTGGCCGCAGAGGCCAGCGGCGCGATAAATAGAGGGGCGAGCAATAGCGGTAGGGCAGCGAGGCGCATATTCGGTTTCCTTTGCAGATCGAAGGCCCATCTGCGAGTGCAGTCTGGAAAAAGCCTACCGTAGTGGTCTGATTGATAAATGACTAGCCCATTTTTGCCTGTGCTTTTGGCGCAAATGCTGTTTTGATGGCGCCTCAGCGCGTTTCGCCTTGCACTTTTGTGTGCCGACGGGCGCGGTAAATCATTCTGTGCGACGAGTGGTCGGCTGTTACAGCGGCCCCTCCTGGCAACGGTTCGGGCGTCTATTGCCAAGATTTACGCCGGTAAAAACACACGGGCTGTTGTTGCATTGGGGTCTTTCTGGTATAAAGCAGCGCTCTTTTCTAGGGGCCCGGTTCCTTCACTGTAGGTGTAGCCGGTAAGACCCTTAAAGAAACGCGGCGCCTGGCGCCAAATGACTGAGAGATTAAGCGGCCAACCCATGCCGGGTTGGGCATGTGGTTTTAGAGGGCTGAGGCATGTCGAGAGTCTGTCAAGTTACCGGTAAGGGTCCGGTGACTGGGAATAACATTTCCCACGCAAATAACAAAACCCGTCGTCGTTTCCTGCCGAACCTGCAGCATCACCGCTTCTGGGTTGAAGAAGAGAAACGTTTTGTTCGCCTGCGTGTATCTGCCAAAGGCATGCGTATCATCGACAAGCGTGGCATCACTGTCGTGCTGGCCGAAATCCGCGCCGCCGGCAAGATCTAAGGAGCTCTATCATGCGTGAATTGATTCGAATGATCTCTAGCGCCGGTACTGGTCACTTCTACACTACCGACAAGAACAAGCGTACTACCCCGGACAAGCTCGAAAAGAAAATGTTCGACCCGCGCGTTCGCAAGCACGTGATCTACAAAGAAGGCAAAATCAAGTAATTGATTTTCTTCCTTGTGAAAAAAAGCCCGTCTCTCACGAGACGGGCTTTTTTTTGCCTGAAATGATCGTTCCCACGCTCTGCGTGGTAACGCCTCCTGTGACGCTCCGCGTCACGCGTTCAAGAGCAGGCGCAGAGTGCCTTGGGCTGTATTCCCACGCGGAGCGTGGGTACGATCGCTGATCAGCCTTTCTGCTCGAACACCACGTAGATCTTGCGGCACGGCTCCAGCACTTCCCAAGTGCCGCTGAACCCGGCAGGAATCACGAAGCGGTCGCCAGCGCGCAAGGTCTTTGCGTTGCCCTCGGCATCACGCAGCACCGAAACCCCCTGCACAATCTCGCAATACTCATGCTCGCTGTAATTGACCTTCCACTGCCCGACTTCGCCTTCCCATACGCCGGCGCTCATCTGGCCGCACGGGCTGTTGTAGTGGTTGTAGAGGGTTTGCTCGGGGTCGCCCTTGAGGATTTTTTCGGCGGCCGGGCGGTAGCGGTCCGGGGTGGTGTTGGCTTGGCTGAAGTCGACGATATCCTGGATGCTCATGTGCGTGTCCCGTCTGGCCTGCGGTTGGAGAGGCCAAAGTCTATGTTTATTAAAATGAACATCGCAAGGGCGTTTACCGCTGTTATGTCAAATATATTGAAACACCCCCAGCCGCTGGTTTAGGGTGGCAGCTGCCTTGAGCCGAACAGCAGGCTGGCCGGGCAAGAATTCTTTGAGGCTGCCGGGGGACATCACCTGGCCCTTGTATTCAATAAGAGGAGGACACTCGCATGACCACCCTGACCCGTGCCGATTGGGAACAACGCGCCAAGGATCTGAAGATCGAAGGCCGCGCCTACATCAATGGTGAGTACACCGCTGCTGTTTCCGGTGACACGTTCGAATGCATCAGCCCGGTCGATGGCCGCTTGCTGGCCACCGTTGCCAGCTGTGACGCTGCCGACGCCCAGCGCGCAGTCGAGAATGCCCGCGCTACCTTCAATTCCGGTGTCTGGTCGCGCCTGGCGCCAGCCAAACGCAAAGCCGTCATGATCCGTTTCGCCGCGCTGCTAAACGCCAATGCCGAAGAGCTGGCGCTGCTCGAAACCCTGGACATGGGCAAGCCGATCACCGACTCCCTGGAAATTGACGTGCCTGGCGCTGCCAATGCCCTGAGCTGGAGCGGCGAGGCCATCGACAAGATCTACGACGAAGTCGCCGCCACCCCGCACAACCAGTTGGGCCTGGTGACCCGCGAGCCGGTCGGCGTAGTCGGCGCCATCGTGCCGTGGAACTTCCCGCTGATGATGGCGTGCTGGAAACTCGGCCCTGCGCTGTCCACCGGTAACTCGGTGATCCTCAAGCCGTCCGAAAAATCCCCGCTGACTGCCATCCGCATCGCGGCCCTGGCTGTTGAAGCCGGCATCCCTAAAGGCGTGTTGAACGTGCTGCCGGGCTACGGCCACACGGTGGGCAACGCGCTGGCGCTGCATATGGACGTCGACACCCTGGTGTTCACCGGCTCCACAAAAATCGCCAAGCAACTGTTGATCCGCTCCGGCGAGTCGAACATGAAGCGCGTATGGCTGGAAGCGGGCGGCAAGAGCCCGAACATCGTGTTTGCCGATGCGCCAGACCTGCAAGCCGCAGCCGAATCTGCCGCTGGCGCCATCGCCTTCAACCAGGGCGAAGTCTGCACCGCTGGCTCGCGTCTGCTGGTCGAGCGCTCCATCAAGGATAAATTCCTGCCGCTGGTGATCGAGGCTCTTAAAGGCTGGAAGCCAGGCAACCCGCTGGACCCGGCGACTAACGTCGGTGCCCTGGTGGACACCCAGCAGATGAACACCGTGCTGTCGTACATCGAAGCAGGCCATGCCGACGGCGCCAAGCTGGTGGCGGGCGGCAAACGCACCCTGCAAGAAACCGGTGGCACCTATGTGGAGCCGACGATTTTCGACGGCGTGACTAACGCCATGAAGATCGCCCAGGAAGAGATCTTCGGCCCAGTGCTGTCGGTGATCACTTTCGACAGCGCCGAAGAAGCTGTCGCCATTGCCAACGACACCGTTTATGGCCTGGCCGCAGCCGTATGGACCGCCGATATCTCCAAGGCACACCTGACTGCCAAGGCCTTGCGCGCCGGTAGCGTGTGGGTCAACCAATACGACGGCGGCGACATGACCGCACCGTTTGGTGGTTTTAAACAGTCGGGTAACGGTCGCGACAAGTCGCTGCACGCGTTCGACAAGTACACCGAGCTGAAATCGACCTGGATCAAGTTGTAAGCAACACCGCGGGTCAAATGTGGGAGCCGGCTTGTGTGGTAGCTGGCTTGCCTGCGATAGCATCACCAAGGTGTAACTGACACACCGAGGTGCCTGCATCGCGGGCAAGCCCGGCTCCCACCCAAGCCCGCTCCCACACTGTTTTGTGTGATCTTGATAATTATCCACAGGAGCGTGGAAATGCGTTGGGCGACTTATTTCGCCGTGCTGGCCTCTGTCCTCAGCGTCGGCCTGGCCTTGGGCGTCAGCATGCCGCTGGTGTCCCTGCGCCTCGAAGGCTGGGGCTATGGCAGCTTCGCCATCGGCGTCATGGCGGCAATGCCTGCCTTCGGTGTGCTGTTAGGG
Organism: Pseudomonas sp. ChxA; assembly: GCF_030263855.1. Classification (NCBI taxonomy): domain Bacteria; kingdom Pseudomonadati; phylum Pseudomonadota; class Gammaproteobacteria; order Pseudomonadales; family Pseudomonadaceae; genus Pseudomonas; species Pseudomonas sp. ChxA. Next base: position 1,357,001 of record NZ_JARPMK010000002.1, on the reverse strand, counting down.
GCCAAAGTCTCCAGCCGGATGGCCTCGTGGCTGGGCACTGCCAACCTGATGCGCCTGTGCCTATGGGCCGGTGCCATCTCCATCGGCTTGCTGGCGATCCTGCCAAGCTATCCGGTGTGGCTGGTGCTGCGACTGATGATCGGCGTGATCCTGACCATCGTGTTTATCCTCGGCGAAAGCTGGATCAACCAGTTGGTGGTCGAGCAATGGCGTGGCCGCCTGGTGGCGCTGTACGGTTGCAGTTATGCCTTGAGCCAATTGTCGGGCCCGCTGCTGCTCGGCGTACTGGGCACTGACCATGACTATGGCTTCTGTGTGGGCGTTGGCTTGTTGGTGGTCGCGCCGCTATTGCTGCTGGGGCGTTCCGGCGCACCAACCGCCGAGTCGTTCAGTGTGACGTTCAGTGACCTGTGGCGCTTCTGCCTGACCCTGCCGGCAATTGCCTGGGCCGTGGCCTTGTTCGCCGCGTTCGAGGCGATGATTCTGACGCTGCTGCCGGTGTATTGCCTGCAGCAGGGTTTCACCGCCGAGATTGCCTTGGCCATGGTCAGCACCGTGGTGGTCGGTGATGCGCTGTTGCAATTGCCCATTGGCGCTTTGGCCGACTACCTGCCACGACGCACCTTGTTCTTGAGTTGCGCGGTGTTGCTGCTGGCCTCAAGCCTGGCGATTCCATTGCTGCTGCATACGCAGTTGATCTGGCCGGTGTGGGTGATCTTTGGCGCGAGTGCCGGTGGGTTGTTCACCTTGTCGCTGATCCTGATCGGTGAGCGTTATCGCGACGATGCGCTGGTGCGCGCCAATGCTCACGTGGCGCAGCTGTGGGGCATCGGTTGCCTGATCGGGCCGCTGGTGGCGGGGGCGGGCAGTCAATGGATCAGCGGGCATGCGCTGCCGCTGTTGATGGCGGCCGGGGCGCTGGGGCTGGTGGTGTTGCTGCTGCGCCAGGGCGCATTCGGCGCCGCACAGCCTGCCTGAGCATTTGAAATGCAATCAACTGTGGGAGCTGGCTTGCCTGCGATAGCGGTGTGTCAGCTTGCCCAAATGGCGCCTGACACTCCGCCATCGCGGGCAAGCCCGGCTCCCATAGTTGACCCATGTTGTTCTTACAGCATGCGTTCCAGGCCAACACTGGTGGCGAACCACGCATTAAACCTGCGCCACCAACTGCCCGGCTCCCGCGTCAGGGTGTGCAATTGGCCGTTATCCTCGGTCACCCACACCACCTGGCCATTCTGCAATTTCGCCTCATAGCTCAACGCTGGCGCCATGCCTTGCAGCGCCAGGTTGCGCACGTGTTCCGCCAACTCCGGGCTGTCCACCAGTACGCCGACTTCGGTGTTCCACAGCACCGAGCGCGGGTCGAAGTTGAACGAGCCGATAAACGACTTTTGCCGATCAAAGATCATTGCCTTGCTGTGCAGGCTGGAGTCCGAGCCGTGGAAAGCGCCTCGGCGAAACAGGTGCGGGCCACTGCCACCGCCCGTATCGCCCGGTTGGCGGCGCAACTCGTAGAGTTTCACGCCGTGCTCCAGCAACGCCTTGCGATAGGGCGCATAGCCGCCGTGTACGGCAGGTACGTCGGTGGCCTCGAGGGAATTGGTCAGCAAGCTGACTGACACGCCTGCATCGGCGCGCCCGGTCAAATACACCAGCCCGGGTTGCCCCGGCACGAAATACGCCGAAATCATCATCAGCTCATAGCTCACGCCTTCCAGCTCCGGCGCCAGTTGGGTGGTCAGCAGCAAGCGAGGGTCGGGATCGGCCTTGGCCAGCACCTTGCTCGGCGCATCCCACAACGCCTGGTTCCAGGCCCAGATCAGCTCGCGGCGCCAGATGTCCATGCGCGGCTGTGTCTGGTAGGTGCGCAAGCGGTTGTAGAGGGCGTGGTTCTGCTGGCGCGACTCAGCCAGCGAATCTTGCAGGCGTGCGCGGGCGGCGTTCAGGTCACCCTTGGACGGGGTGCTTGAGACGAAATCATCGATAGGCTTGCTCAGCGCGCTGTTCCAGTACTGATCAAAGCTGTGCCCGAGCTGCTCCGCCACCGGGCCGACGCTGAGCATGTCGATATCGGTGAAGTTGAGGTTGGGCTCGGCATCGAAATACTCGTCGCCCAGGTTGCGCCCGCCGACAATGGCCACGCTGTTATCCGCCAGCCACAGTTTGTTGTGCATGCGCCGGTGTTGCAGCGACAGGTTGAACAGCCGGCCCATCGCCCGCGTTACGCCAGTGCTGCGGCCCAGGTGCAGCGGGTTGAACAGGCGAATCTGGATCTGCGGGTGGGCGGCGAGGGTGGCGATAACCTGATCGAGGCCGTCGCTGGTGGTGTCGTCCAGCAGGATGCGGATGCGCACGCCACGGTCGGCGGCTTTGAGCAGTTCATCCACGAGCATGCGCGTGCTGATGCCGTCGTGCACGATGTAGTACTGCAGGTCGAGGCTGCTCTGGGCGTTGCGGATCAGCTCGGCGCGAGCCATGAAGGCTTCGCTGCTGTTGGGCAGCAGGCGAAAGCCCGAACGACCTTGGTACGGCGCCGCCTGGGCCTGGATCGAGCGGCCAAATGAAGATTGCGCCGCAGGCAGGGCGTCGCTGGGGATGCGCGGTGTATCGACCGTGGCGCAGCCACTCAGCGTCAGGGCGCCCAGCAGCAAAAACGGTAAAAGCCGTCGAATCATCAAGGGCACTGCTTCCAGGTCAGGGCGGTTGTGGGATATGACGGCAGATTGCGGGGAAAGGTCAGTCGGTCACCTCAGCGAGCATCTTCATCGCGGCGGTCCCGACCTTGCGCACTGCCTCTTCGATCTGTGGCGTTGGCTTGGCAGCGTAGTTCATGCGCAGGCAATTACGGTATTTGCCGGAGGCGGAAAAGATGCTGCCCACCGCCACCTGTACGCCTTGTTCCACCAGCACGCGGTTGAGCTTCAAGGTATCAAAGCCTTCCGGCAGCTCCACCCATAGCATGAAGCTACCTTGGGGCCGGCTGGCACGAGTGCCGGCGGGGAAATAACGGCTGACCCAATCGAGCATCAAGTCGCGATTACGCTGGTATTGCGTGCGCATGCGCCGCAAATGTGGTTCGAAGTGGCCGTTCTTGAGAAATTCGGCGATGGCGATCTGCGGCTGCGTCGCCGTGGAACCGGTGCTGATGTATTTCATGTGCAGCACCCGTTCCAGATAACGCCCCGGCGCGACCCAGCCGATGCGCAGGCCCGGCGCCAGGGTTTTCGAGAACGAGCTGCACAGCAGCACGCGGCCATCTTCGTCGAAGGATTTGATCGTGCGTGGGCGCGGGTAGCTGTAGGCCAATTCGCCGTACACATCGTCTTCAATAATCGCCACGTCAAAACGCTGGGCCAGGGTCAGCAGTGCGCGTTTGCGTGCCTCGGGCATTATGTAGCCCAGCGGGTTATTGCAGTTGGGCGTCAGTTGGATGACCTTGATCGGCCACTGTTCCAGCGCCAGCTCCAGCGCTTCAAGGCTGATGCCGGTGATGGGATCTGTGGGGATTTCCAGGGCCTTCATGCCCAAACCTTTGAGGGTTTGCATGGCGCCGTGGAAGCTGGGTGAATCAACCGCGACGATATCCCCAGGTTCGCAAATCGCGTGGATGCTGGCGGACAGCGCCTCATGGCAGCCGGTGGTGATGACAATATCTTCGGCAGTCAGCTGGCAGCCGGAATCCAGAGACAGTCGGGCGATCTGCTCGCGCAACTCCATACAGCCAAGAATATTGTCGTAGTACAGGCCCGGCAGATCCTGGCGTCGGCTCACACGGGCCAGGCTGCGCAGCAGAGGCTTCAGGGTCGGCGACAATACATCTGGCATGCCACGGCCCATCTGTATGACGTCTTTGCGCGGCACGGCGCGAATCAGCTCCAGTACCTGGTCCCACTGTGAGATTTCCACCGGGCGTTGTGCTGGGCGCCCGACTTCCGGCAGCGCCGGCAGCTCACGTCCGGCCGGCACAAAATAGCCCGATTTGGGCTTGGGCATCGCCAGGCCGTTGTCTTCCAGCAAGCGATAGGCTTGTTGCACGGTGCTCAGGCTCACCCCGTGTTCCACGCTCAAAGCCCGCACGGACGGCAAGCGATCGCCGGGGCGATAGAAGCCTTGCTCGATGCGCGTGCCCAGTAATTCGGCGAGGTTGACGTAAAGGGTCATGGTGATCGCTCCGAGGGGACCAGTACAGATAGGCGCAAAATACAGGATTCAGCCCTTCCTGGGCAGTATCTGTATGGATTTAATAAAGATGGGTTGAATCTGTAATGGTTTTGCTCGTGCGCCCATCCTAGTCACTCATGGCAACAGGCAAATGAGGGGCAACAAGATGAACGGCATGAGCGATGTGCGGCTGATGTTACACAGTCAGGAATTGCAGGCAGGGCAGGAACAGGCGAAGGCGCCGCGCGATGTCAGCCGCTGGAGTCTGTTCTGGCACCGCCGCCACACGCGCAAAGCCTTGCTGCACCTGACCCAAGAGCAACTGCGTGACGTCGGTTTGACCGTCGAACAAGCGCGCCAGGAAGGTTTGAAACCCTTCTGGCGTGACTGATCACAGCAGCTCTTTGAAGCGGTGCCAGAGCATCCCCAGCGCCAACAGCGGCGAGCGCAGATGTTTGCCGCCGGGGAAGGTGATGTGCGGCACTTGGGCGAACAAATCAAAGCGCCCTTGCTGTTGGCCGCTGATGGCTTCGGCCAGCAGCTTTCCTGCCAGGTGAGTGGCGTTGAGCCCGTGGCCGGCATACGCCTGGGCGTAATACACATTGGGTTGATCGGCCAGCCGGCCGATCTGCGGCAGGCGGTTGGCGCCGATGCCAATCATGCCGCCCCATTGGAAGTCGATCTTCACGTCCGCCAATTGCGGGAAGACCTTGAGCATTTTGGGGCGCATATAGGCGCCGATGTCCTGGGGATCGCGCCCGGAATAGTGGCAGGCACCGCCGAATAGCAGGCGGCGGTCGGCGGACAGGCGGAAGTAATCCACGGTCACGCGTTGATCACACACCGCCATGTTCTGCGGCAGCAGGCTGGCGGCCTGGGCCTCGCTCAAGGGTTCGGTGGCGATGATGTAGCTGCCGGCGGGCAGCACCTTGCCGCTTAAATGCGGGTTCAGGCCGTTGAGGTAGGCATTGCAGGCCAGCACCAGGGTATTGGCGCGCACGTTGCCATTGGCCGTGTGCACGTTGACCTCTGGGCCGTAGTCGATGCGCGTGACTTCGGACTGCTCAAACAGCTTCACGCCCAATTGCTGCGCGGCGGCGGCTTCGCCGAGGGCCAGGTTCAATGGGTGCAAGTGCCCTGAGCCCATGTCGATCATGCCGCCCACATAGCGCTCGGAGCCGATCACGCTGCCCATTTCACTGGCTTGCAGCACACGCACTTCATGGCGATAGCCGAGGTTGCGCAGTTCTTCGGCGTCTTCGGCCAGGCCGATCAAGTCGCGGGGTTTGTTGGCGAGGTCGCAGTAACCCCAGGTCAGGTCGCAGGGGATCTGATAGCGCTCGATGCGCTCGCGCACGATCTCGACGGCTTCCAGGCCCATCAGCTTCATCTGGCGCACGCCATCGCTGCCGATCACGTTGCTGAACTGTTCCAGGCCGTGGCCGACGCCGCGAATCAACTGCCCGCCGTTACGGCCGCTGGCGCCCCAGCCGATCTTGCGCGCTTCCAGCAGCACCACGCTAAAGCCGCGTTCGGCCAGCTCAAGCGCTGTGTTTAGGCCGGAATAGCCGCCGCCAATCACGCACACGTCGGCGCGCACTTCGCCCATCAACGCCGGGTAATCGGGCTGTGAAACGCTGCTGGCAGCGTAGTAGGAAGCGGTGTGCCGGGCGCTGGCGGTCATGGGGAGCATCCCTGTTTGGAAAATTTGACGCAGGATACAGCGGTCGGACGAAGCTGTCTGCGCAGGGCGTTTTGCGTCAGAATCCATGCCTATTCGCCGTTCGGTAAGTGTTTCGATGAGTTGCAACAGCCAGAAAATCAGCGCGCTGCGCAGGCAGATTCCTTCGTTCGAGTGTGTCCCCGGCTGCCACGACTGCTGTGGGCCGGTGACTACCTCGCCCGAGGAAATGTCGCGCCTGCCACGCAAGACTGCCGCCGAGCAGGATGCGGCCATGGACGAGCTGAACTGCGTGCATCTGGGGCCGAACGGCTGCACGGTGTATGACGAGCGGCCGCTGATCTGCCGGCTGTTTGGCACTACCAAGACGTTGCCGTGCCCCAATGGGCGGCGGCCGGTGGAGTTGATTCACCCTCGGGTGGAAAAACAGATTCATGAGTACATGGCGAGCACCCGACAGGTACTGGTCTGAGGGATGTACTGGATCAAAAAAATGTGGGAGCTGGCTTGCCTGCTCCCACATTTGACTGAATTGTGTCATTTGGTCAGTCGGGGATCGGCAGGTTCAAGCTCTCTTTCACCTCTTCCATCACGATATAGCTCTTGGACTCGCGCACATGCGGCAGTTTGAGCAAGATATCGCCGAGCAATTTGCGGTACGAGGCCATCTCGGAAATCCGCGCCTTCACCAGGTAGTCGAAGTCGCCTGAAACCAGGTGACACTCCAGCACATGCGGCAACTTCAACACAGCGCGGCGGAACTCCTCAAAGGTGTCGCCCGACTTGTAATCCAGGCTGATCTCGACAAATACCAGCAAACTCCCCTTCAAATGCTGCGGGTTGAGCCGCGCGTTGTAGCCCATGATGATCCCTTCACGCTCCAGGCGGCGTACCCGCTCGGTGCACGGCGTGGTCGACAGCCCGACCTTTTCCCCAAGCTCGGTGAACGAAATGCGCCCATCGGTTTGCAGGATGCGCAGGATATTGCGGTCGATCTTGTCCAGCTCCCGCTTGGTCTGGGTGTTGGTACGCATAGGGGATACGCCTCTGTGAAAAGGGTTTTTGCCGAGAATTGTCGCCAAATATAGGCATTTATATAGTGAAATGCACTGGTCATTGTTTTTTACACTGCGCCCATCATTGCTCGAATAACACACGTCAGCGGCTAAGCCCGTGATGAGGATATAAAAATGCGCGTTCTGGTCTTGGGTAGCGGCGTCATTGGGGTGACCAGTGCCTACTATTTGGCGCGGGCCGGCTTTGAGGTGGTTGTGGTCGACCGTCAGCCCGCCGCTGCCATGGAAACCAGTTTCGCCAACGCAGGCCAAGTGTCGCCGGGTTATGCCTCGCCATGGGCCGCGCCAGGCGTGCCGCTCAAGGCCATCAAGTGGTTGCTGCAACGCCACGCGCCATTGGCGATCAAGGCCACCGCCGATATCGATCAGTACCTGTGGATGGCGCAGATGCTGCGCAACTGCACGCAGAGCCGGTATGCGGTGAACAAAGAGCGCATGGTGCGCCTGTCCGAATACAGCCGTGACTGCCTTGACGAACTTCGCGCCGAAACCGGCATTGCCTACGAAGGCCGCAGCCTTGGTACTACGCAGTTGTTCCGCACCCAGGCGCAATTGGATGGCGCAGCCAAAGACATCGCCGTATTGAAAGAATCCGGCGTACCGTTCGAACTGCTCGACCGTGCCGGCATTGCCCGCGTAGAGCCAGCCCTGGCCAGCGTCACCGATATCCTCGCCGGCGCCCTGCGCCTGCCCAACGACCAGACTGGCGACTGCCAGATGTTCACCACGCGTCTGGTGGACATGTGCAAGCAGTTGGGCGTGGAATTCCGTTTCGAACAGAACATCCAGCGCCTCGACTACGCCGGTGACCGCGTCAATGGCGTGTGGATCGATGGCAAGCTGGAAACCGCCGACCGCTACGTGCTGGCCCTGGGCAGCTATTCGCCCAAGCTGCTCAAACCGCTGGGGATCAAGGCGCCGGTCTACCCGCTCAAGGGTTACTCGCTGACCGTGCCGATCACCAACCCGGCGATGGCGCCGACCTCGACCATTCTGGATGAGACCTACAAGGTCGCTATCACCCGTTTCGACAACCGCATCCGCGTCGGCGGCATGGCTGAAATAGCCGGTTTTGACCTGTCGCTGAACCCTCGTCGACGTGAAACCCTGGAGATGATCGTCAACGACCTTTATCCTCAGGGCGGCGATTTGTCCGAAGCCAGTTTCTGGACCGGCCTGCGCCCGACCACGCCCGACGGCACGCCGATTGTCGGTGCCACCCCGTTCAAGAACCTGTTCCTGAACACCGGCCACGGCACTCTGGGCTGGACCATGGCGTGTGGCTCTGGCCGTTTGCTGGCTGACCTGATGGCGAAAAAGACGCCGCAGATCAGCGCCGAAGGTCTCGATATTTCCCGTTACGGCAGCAACCATCAGGAGTCCGCAAAACATGTCAATCCAGCGCCAGCTCACCAATGAGCGCATGAGCCAGATCGTTGTTCACAGCGGTACGGTGTACCTGGCAGGCCAAGTCGGCGACGACATGAATGCCGGGATTGAACAGCAGACCCGCGAAACCCTGGCCAATATCGAGCGTTTGCTGGACCTGGCCGGCACCGACAAAACCAAGTTGCTGTCGGTGACGATCTACCTCAAAGACATCGACGCCGATTTCGCCGGCATGAACGCGGTGTGGGACAAGTGGCTGCCTAAAGGCGTGGCCCCGGCCCGTGCGACGGTTGAGGCCAAGCTGTGCGAACCGCAAATCCTGGTAGAGCTGTCCGTCGTGGCGGCGCTGCCTTAAACCAAGATCCCTCTCCCGGCGCCGACGTCGTTGGTCGGTGCCGGTTTTTCTTCACATTACCGCCTAGAAGCCTGCCGCCATGCGTCCTGCCCGTGCCCTGATCGACCTCCAAGCCCTGCGCCATAACTACCAACTGGCCCGTGAAGTCACCGGGGCCAAAGCCCTCGCCGTGGTCAAGGCGGATGCCTATGGCCATGGTGCCGTACGTGTGGCCCAGGCGCTGGAAGCCGAGGCGGATGGCTTTGCGGTGGCGTGCATCGAGGAGGCATTGGAGCTGCGGGCTGCCGGGATTCGTGCGCCGGTATTGCTGCTGGAAGGTTTTTTCGAAGCTGGCGAACTGCCGCTGATCATCGAACATGATCTGTGGTGCGTGGTGCATTCGTTGTGGCAGTTGGAAGCTATCGAACAAGCCCGGCTGAGCAAACCGCTGACCATTTGGCTCAAGCTCGACTCGGGCATGCACCGGGTGGGCCTGCACCCCAAGGATTACCACGAGGCGTACCAGCGCCTGCTCGCCAGCGGCAAAGTGGCCAAGATCGTACTGATGAGCCACTTCGCCCGTGCCGATGAACTCGATTGCGTGCGCAGTGACGAGCAAGTGGCGGTGTTTGAAGCGGCGCGCCAAGGGTTGTCGGCCGAGGTCAGCCTGCGTAATTCGCCGTCGGTGATGGGCTGGCCGAATATGTCCAGCGACTGGGTGCGCCCAGGCATCATGCTTTACGGCGCCACGCCGTTTGGTGAAGACCAGGCCATTGCCGCACGTTTGCAGCCGGTGATGACCCTGGAATCGAAAGTTATTTGCGTGCGTGAACTGCCGGCCGGTGAGCCGATCGGTTATGGCGCCAAGTTCATTACGCCAAAACCGATGCGCATCGGCGTGGTTGCCATGGGCTATGCCGACGGCTACCCGCGCCATGCACCGACCGGCACGCCGGTGCTGGTGGCAGGCCAGCGCAGCCAGTTGCTGGGCCGCGTGTCCATGGACATGCTCTGCGTTGACCTTACCGACGTGCCTCAGGCCGGGCTCGGCTCTACCGTGGAGCTGTGGGGCAAAAATATCCTTGCCAGTGACGTCGCGGCGGCTGCCGAGACCATTCCCTACCAGATCTTCTGCAACCTGCGCCGCGTGCCAAGGCTCTATTCCGGGGCTTAAGCCGCGCCTACGAGCAGAGCCCTGCGGGATTTAGGCCCAAGTGTTGTAAATACTGAACGCTGTCGCCATGATAACGCTCAATTACAACAAAGCCTGAATCCTAGGAGGCTCCTGCATTGGACGTCGGCGAACGACTGCAATCCATCCGTAAACTCAAAGGTCTTTCCCAGCGTGAGCTCGCCAAGCGCGCGGGTGTCACCAACAGCACCATTTCGATGATCGAAAAAAACAGTGTCAGCCCCTCGATCAGCTCCTTGCGCAAGGTGCTGGGCGGCATCCCCATGTCCATGGTCGAGTTCTTTTCCGAGGAGATCCTCCAGGAAAAACCGACGCAGATCGTCTATAAAGCCAATGAGCTGATCGACATCTCGGACGGCGCCGTCACCATGAAACTCGTGGGTCGCGCGCACCCCAGCCGGGCGATCGCGTTTCTCAACGAGATCTATCCGCCGGGCGCCGACACGGGCGAAGAAATGCTCACCCACGAAGGCGAAGAAACCGGGATTCTGGTGGAAGGTCGTTTGGAGTTAGTGGTCGGCCTTGAAACTTTTGTGCTCGAAGCTGGCGATAGCTACTACTTTGAAAGCACCAAGCCGCATCGTTTTCGCAACCCGTTCGACGTGCCGGCGCGACTAATCAGCGCAGCCACACCCGCGAACTTTTGACAGAAGATGCGTGCTGCCAGCGTTGCAGACACACCCGTCGCTGTAACCGTGCGGCCGAATCTCCCTTTATTTAATAGGGTTGTTTCGGCCTGACGGGCTAACCGTTATACTTTCGCCGCCTGCGAAACCGTGGCCGCAGGCGTGAATAGCCACCATTGAGGGTGAACGCGTGAACCTAATTATGAAAATGCTGGCTGCACCAGCAACCGTACTGGCCCTATGGGCTGTCAGCGCTCAAGCTGCGACCAATGATGAGATTGCCAAGCGCCTGGAGCCTGTCGGCCAGGTGTGTGTCCAGGGCCAGGAATGCAAAGGGATGGAGGTTGCGGTGGCTGCGGGCGGCGGCGGCGGGGCGAAGACGCCGGATGAGGTGATTGCCAAGCACTGCAATGCGTGCCATGGCACGGGTTTGCTGGGCGCGCCGAAAATCGGTGACACCGCGGCCTGGAAAGACCGCGCCGATCATCAAGGCGGCCTCGATGGCTTGCTGGCCAAGGCCATCACCGGCCTGAATGCCATGCCGCCTAAAGGCACCTGCGCCGATTGCTCGGATGCCGAGCTTAAGGGCGCAATCGAGAAGATGTCGGGGCTTAAATAAACCGATCTTCGCCAAAAAGCCGCTGACCAGCGGCTTTTTTGTGCCCGCGATTTGTACTTCGATGCTGTTCATTGCAGCAAAGACCCGGCAAGCTCGGTCCAACCCCTAATCACGGAATGTTCAGGAGGGTCGGATGGTGCAGTTGTGTTCAATCGAGCAAGCAGTTGACGACGTACTGGCGCGCTTGCCGGCGCATATCCACATGGGCATGCCGCTCGGCCTGGGCAAGCCCAACCTGTTCGTCAATGCGCTGTACCGGCGTATCGCCAAGCTGCCGGAGCGCGAGCTGACGATCTACACCGCACTGGCCCTGGGCCGCCCGACCATGGGTGACGGGTTGCAGAAGCGCTTTCTCGAACCCTTTATCGAACGGGTATTCGGCGACTATCCCGAGCTGGATTTCCTGGCGGATTTGCACAAGGACAGCCTGCCAAAGAACATCCGCGTGCAGCAATTCTTCATGCAGCCAGGCAGCCTGCTGCACAGCGCGTCGGCGCAGCAGGATTACGTCAGCAGCAACTACAGCCATGCCGCCCGCGATATCAACGCCGCCGGCTTGAACCTGGTGGCGCAATTGGTCGCCAGCAGCGCCGAGCACCCCGACCGGCTGAGCCTGAGCTGCAACCCCGATATCACCCTCGATTTGCTGCCCATGATCGCCAAGCGCCGCGAAGCAGGCGAAACCATCCTCGTCGTCGGCCAGGTTCACAGCGATTTGCCCTATATGCCCGGCGATGCCGAACTGGGCATGGATGCCTTCGACTACCTGATCGACGAGAAGGACAGCACTACGCTGTTCTCCACACCGAATATGCCGGTCGGCTTTCAAGACCACTTTATCGGCTTGCATGCCAGCACCCTGGTGCGCGATGGCGGCACGTTGCAGATTGGCATTGGCTCGATGGGCGATGCGCTGACCGCCGCCTTGCTGGCGCGCCAGGCTGATAACGAAGCCTATCGGTTGCTGCTGACGGACCTGGATGTGTACCAGTGGGCGCCTTTGATCAGCCACGAAGGCGGGGTCGCACCCTTTGCGCGTGGCCTGTATGGCTGCAGCGAAATGTTCGTCAACGGCCTGCTGGTGCTGGCCGATGCCGGGATTATTCGGCGCAAGGTCTACCCGGATGTGGCGACCCAGCAGCAGGCCAACGCCGGCACCCTGGATGACGCCGCGCAGCCCGACGGCGTTTCCATTCACGGCGCTTTCTTCCTCGGGCCGCGCAGCTTTTACCAGCGTTTGCAGGAAATGACTCATGCCAAACGCCTTGAATTCAACATGACCGGAATCAGCTACATCAACGAGCTGTACGGGCAGGAAGAACTCAAGCGTCTGCAACGCCTGGATGCGCGCTTTATCAACAGCGCGATCATGGTGACGCTGCTCGGTGCGGGCGTGGCCGACCAGCTTGAAGACGGTCGCGTACTCAGCGGCGTGGGCGGGCAGTACAACTTCGTTGCGCAAGGCCATGCACTGGAAGGCGCGCGTTCGATCCTGATTCTGCGCAGCTGGCGCGAGTCGGCGGGTGAGGTCAGTTCCAATATCGTCTGGGAGTACGGGCACTGCACCATCCCACGGCACCTGCGGGATATCGTCATCACCGAATACGGAATCGCCGACTTGCGTGGTCAGACAGATGCCAAGGTGATCGAGGCACTGCTGAATATCACCGACTCGCGCTTCCAGAGCGACCTGATCGAACAGGCGCAAAAAGCGGGCAAGCTGCCCAAGGACTTCGAACTGGACCCACGTTTTACTGAGAATACGCCGGAGCGGCTCAAGGGCATTCAGGCGCGGCATCGCCGGTTGTTCCCCGAGTATCCGTTAGGCACTGATTTTACCGATGAGGAGCGGGATCTGTTGCGCGCACTGAATTGGCTCAAGAGCAAATTCAAGCTGACGGAGATTCTGGAATTGGGCCGGGCGGCGCTGGATGCACCGGAGCCGGAGGCGTTTCCCGAGCATTTGAAGCGGATGCGGCTGGATCAGCCGGAGGGGTTGAAAGAGGATTTGTATCAGCGCTTGCTGCTCGCCGGCCTGCAGGCCACCGCGCACTGACAGGCACCAAAAATCAAATGTGGGAGCTGGCAAGCCAGCTCCCACATTTTTAATCGAGTTCAGGCAGTGATTACTCGATGAAGGTGACGACGCCACCGGCCAACGACTTCACGCGCGCCAGCGACTCAACCCGATAACCCTGCGCATCCAGCTCCGCGCGGCCGCCCTGGAACGACTTCTCGATCACAATCCCCAAACCGGCAACGGTTGCGCCCGCTTGTTTGATGATCGAGATCAGCGCCTGGGAGGCTTTGCCGTTGGCCAAAAAGTCATCGATCACCAGCACGCGGTCGCTGCTGGTCAGGTGGCGCGGGGAGATGGCCACGGTGCTTTCGGTTTTCTTGGTGAAGGAGTACACCGTTGCCGACAGCAGGTTTTCGGTCAGCGTCAGGGACTGTTGCTTGCGCGCGAAGATCACCGGCACGCCGAGGTTCAGGCCGGTCATGATCGCCGGTGCAATACCCGATGCTTCGATGGTGACGATCTTGGTGATGCCCGAGTCCTTGAACAGCGCGGCGAATTCGTCGCCGATCAACTTCATCAGCGCCGGGTCGATCTGGTGGTTCAAAAAGGCGTCAACCTTGAGGACCTGATCGGAAAGCACGATGCCTTCTTCGCGAATTTTCTTGTGCAGTGCTTCCACGGAAAGCTTCCTCTAATGGCGCGGTGTGCGCCGAAAGTAGATTAAAAAGTAGTCGATTCTAGCGCTTTAACATCGCGCGTATGTCCGCCAAGGCGGTGTTGCCGCGAACGGCCTTCACCTCGGTCGGGGTGTCGTCATTGCCTTCCCAGGCCAGATCGTCCGGTGGCAGTTCATCCAGGAACCGGCTGGGCGCACAATCGATGATCTCGCCGTATTGCTTGCGCTTGGCGGCGAAGGTGAAGGCCAGTGTCTGACGTGCGCGGGTAATGCCCACGTAGGCCAGGCGCCGTTCTTCTTCGATGGTGTCAGCTTCAATGCTGGAGCGGTGCGGGAGGATTTCCTCTTCCATGCCCATGATGAACACGTAAGGGAATTCCAGGCCTTTTGATGCATGCAAGGTCATCATCTGCACACCCTCGGCACCGTCTTCTTCTTCCTGTTGGCGCTCAAGCATGTCGCGCAACACCAGCTTGCCGATGGCGTCTTCGACGGTCATCTCGCCTTCTTCGTCCTTCTCCAGCGTGTTTTTCAACGCTTCGATCAGGAACCAGACGTTGCCCATGCGGTAATCCGCAGCCTTGTCGCTGGAGCTGTTGGTACGCAGCCAGTTTTCATAGTCGATGTCCATGACCATGCTGCGCAGTGCGCTGATCGGGTCTTCGCCGGCGCACTGCTCGCGTACCTTGTCCATGAAGCGCTTGAAGCGCGACAGGCGATCGGTGAAGCGCGTGTCCAGGTGCTCGCCCAGGCCGATTTCGTCGGTGGCGGCATACATCGAGATCTTGCGTTCGGTGGCGTAGTTGCCGAGCTTTTCCAGGGTAGTCGAACCGATTTCCCGACGCGGCACGTTGATCACGCGCAGAAAGGCGTTGTCGTCATCCGGGTTCACGATCAGCCGGAAGTAGGCCATCAGGTCTTTTACTTCCTGGCGTCCGAAAAAGCTGTTGCCGCCTGACAGGCGATACGGCACCTGGTGGTGCTGCAACTTCAGCTCGATCAGCTTGGCCTGGTAGTTGCCGCGATACAGGATCGCGAAATCGCTGTAGGGCCGGTCGGTGCGCAGGTGCAGGCTGAGGATTTCCACGGCCACGCGTTCGGCTTCGGCGTCTTCGTTGCGGCAGCGGATCACGCGGATCTCGTCGCCATGGCCCATCTCACTCCACAGTTGTTTTTCAAACTCGTGGGGGTTGTTGGAGATCAGCACGTTGGCGCAACGCAGGATACGGCTGGTGGAGCGGTAGTTCTGCTCCAGCATCACCACTTTCAGGGATGGGTAGTCATCCTTGAGCAGCATCAGGTTTTCCGGGCGCGCGCCACGCCAGGCGTAGATCGACTGGTCGTCGTCGCCTACCACGGTGAACTGGTTGCGCGTGCCGATGAGCATTTTCACCAGCAGGTATTGGCTGGCGTTGGTGTCCTGGTATTCGTCCACCAGCAGGTAGCGCACCTTGTTCTGCCATTTTTCGAGGATGTCGGCGTGTTCCTCGAACAGCTTTACCGGCAGCAGGATCAGGTCGTCGAAGTCCACCGCGTTGAACGCCTTGAGCGTGCGCTGGTAGTGGGTGTAGACGATGGCGGCGGTCTGCTCCTTGGGGTTGCGCGCGTTTTCCAGGGCTTGGGGCGGCAGGATCAGGTCGTTTTTCCAGGCGCCGATCATGTTCTTGATCTCATCCACGCCGTCGTCGCCTGCGTATTCCTTTTGCATGATGTCAGTCATCAGCGACTTCACATCGGTCTCGTCGAAGATCGAGAAGCCCGGCTTGTAGCCCAGCCGCGCATGCTCCTTGCGGATAATGTTCAAACCCAGGTTGTGGAAGGTACACACCGTGAGGCCACGGCCTTCGCCGCCCTTGAGCAGCGTGCCGACACGCTCTTTCATTTCGCGCGCGGCCTTGTTGGTAAAGGTCATGGCGACGATGTACTGGGCACGGATGCCGCAGTTCTGGATCAGGTGCGCGATCTTGCGGGTGATCACGCTGGTCTTGCCGGAGCCAGCACCGGCGAGCACCAATAGAGGGCCGCCGACGTAGTTCACGGCTTCTTGCTGCCGGGGATTGAGTCGGGACATACAGAAATCAGGGAGTCGTTGTTCAAAAGGGCGGGCATTTTAACAGGCTGGCAAGATTCTGCTGCTTTAGAACGACGGTGTGACGTACCACTCGATCTAAATTTGCCGGTTTTGATACTTTGCCGCAGGATGTGACGGGTAACTGAAGCGAATGTATACCGTTAGCGTATTTGATAACCCTTATCATTGGTGATTATCAGGCCGCGCGTCATAATGCCCGCCGCCAAAAAAATCTTGCAGAGTCTAGGGAGCTAGCTTGTCTACGCCTGTCGAACCCTTGCGTTTGCTGCTACTGGCCGATGAGCCAGCGTGGGCAGCGTTGTTGCGCGAGTGCCTGGCGCCGATGGGCGATGGGGCTGTGCTGGTCAGCGCGCCCAACTGGGACTCGGTGAGTCGTCTGTTCGATGACGACCACAGTGCCGTGTTATTGACCACACCCAGCCTGCAACCCGGCCCAGGCCGTTGCAGCCTGCCGTGCATATTGCTGCTGGAGCAGGAACCGCTGGTTTCACCGCTGGGTGTGAGCGATTGGCTGGTCCTTAATACATTGGATACCGATACATTGCGCCGCTGCCTGCGCCACGTGCGTGAGCGTGGCGTGCTGGAAAACACCCTGCAGCGCCTGGCAGAACAGGACCCGCTGACCGGTATCGCCAACCGCCAGGGTTTCCAGACCTTGCTTGCGGCGCGCCTGGCCGAAAACGAAGGCCGTGGCCTGGCCCTCGGTCATCTGGACCTCGACAACTTCCGTCACGCTAATGATGCCTTGGGCCATCAGGCTGGCGACCGCTTGATCCTGCAAGTGGTCTCGCGACTCAAGAGCCAGCTCGAAGCCGGTGACCAGTTGGCGCGCCTGGGCAGCGACGAATTTGCCCTGCTGATCGACACCCGCCGCGCGCCCCAGCGCGCCGAGTGGATGGCCGAGCGCATTACCGAAGCCATGGCCGAGCCGTATTGGGTGGATGGCGAAAGCCTGCTGATCGGCTGCAGCCTGGGTGTGGCACATGCCCGTGCCCGCGCTGGGGCCGACCCGCTGATGTGGCACGCGCACATCGCCATGCAGCAGGCCAAGAGTACCCAGGGCTGTACCTTTCACATCTTTAACGAACGCATCAACCGCAACGCCCGCAGCCTGGCCGACCTGGAAAGTGAACTGCGCCGCGCCTTGCGCCGCGACGAACTGGAGCTGCATTACCAGCCGCGCCTGGATCTGGACGACGGGCATATCGTCGGCCTGGAAGCCCTGGTGCGTTGGCGCCACGGCGAGCGTGGCCTGTTGCCGCCGAGTGAGTTCGTGCCCTTGGCCGAACAGAGCGGCCTGATTGTGCCGCTGGGCTATTGGGTGATTTCGCGGGCCTTGCGCGACATGCAAGACCTGCGCGAACGCGGCCTACCGCCGTTGCATATGGCGGTCAACCTGTCGTTTCGCCAATTCCAGGACAGCCAGTTGCTTTCGACGTTGAGCCGGCTGATTGCCGAGCGTGGCGTTGAGGCGCAGTGGCTGGAGTTCGAGCTGACCGAAACCGCCGTGATGCGCCGCAGTGATCTGGTCAAGCAGACCATGGACGCCCTTGGCCGCCTGGGTGTGCGGTTTTCCCTGGATGACTTCGGCACCGGTTTTTCCTCGTTCGTGCACCTCAACAGCTTGCCGATTGCCTTGTTGAAGATCGACAAGAGCTTCGTCGGCGGCATGGAAGAGCGCGAAGAAAACCGCAAGCTGGTGCATGCCATGATCAACCTGGCCCACAACCTCAACCTGGAAGTGGTCGCCGAGGGTGTGGAAACACCTGAGCAGCTGGCGCTGTTGCGGTTGTTTGGGTGTGATCAGGCCCAGGGTTACCTGATCAGCAAGCCGTTGCCGTTGCCGGAGTTGGTGGAGTATTTGACGTTCGGCAAGAGCCAGCAGGCTTTGCTGGGCTGATGGTTGTAAACCCCATCAAAAATGTGGGAGCGGGCTTGCCTGCGATGGCGGGTTGTCGGTGTACATATCCGTTGCTGCGGTAACGGCTTCTATTGGTTCCGCTCTTACAGCGGGTCACTTTTGCAAGGACCGGAATGCCGGCCCAGTCAAAAGTAACCAAAAGGTCCTCGCCCCACCACTCGGTGCCTCGCTTAGGCTCGGCATGCCCTCACTCCGGCCATCGTGGTTAACGGGGCGTCTCAGATCAAGATCAAGATCTACAGCACGGCGGCCTGAAAGCCGACCTGAGTGGTTGAATCAAAAGCAAAAGCGGGCCTGCATACACTGAAGAACTGCTTTTCTGTGGGAGCTGGCTTGCCTGCGATGCAGACACCTCGGTACTTCAGGCACACCGAGTTGATGCTATCGCAGGCAAGCCAGCTCCCACCTTGACCGAGTACATTCTCTAGTCTGGTTGCATGGCCGGGAATTGCGTGCGCACTTCAGGCTCCTGGCGAATCATCCGCTTCATCTTCGCCTCAAACGCCCACGTCAGGCTGACGGCCGCGCAGGCCAAGCCCAGCGCCAAACCCCACCAAACACCGGTTGGCCCCCAACCCAGCGTGAACGCCATTAACCAGGCAGACGGCGCGCCGATCAGCCAGTAACACCCGAGCCCGACCAGGAAGGTGGTCTTGGCATCCTTCAGCCCGCGAATACAGCCCATGGCAATGGTCTGCACGCCGTCGAACAACTCAAACCACGCCGCCACGGCCAGCAGGCTGACCGCCAGCACGATGACGTCGTGGAAAGCGGGGTCGTTATGGTCCAGAAACAGCCCTATAAGCGCATCGGAAAACAGCCACAGCACAACGGCAAACCCCAACATCACCAATGCGCCAAAACCGATGCCGACCCGCCCGGCCATGCGCGCCTGCAGCAATTGCCCAGCACCGTAATGCTGACCAATGCGCATGGTGATCGCATACGACATCCCCGCCGGCACCATGAACGCCACCGAGACGATTTGCAGGGCAATCTGATGCGCTGCCAACTGCGTACTGCCCATGGTGCCCATGCACAGCGCCGCGAAGGCAAACAAGCCGACTTCCACCGCATAGGTGCCGCCAATCGGCAGGCCCAGGCGCCACAGTTCACGTAAGTACTGAGTGTTGAGGCGCAACAGGCCCGTGCCGAGCGGGTAGGCCGCGTAAGCGCGGTTGCTGCGGATGTACCACATCAACGCCAGGGCCATGCAGTTGGCGACGATCGCTGTGACCAGGCCAATGCCCATCAAGCCGAGCTTCGGCAGACCGAACATGCCTTCGATCAAGGCATGGTTGAGCAAGTAGTTAATGACGGTGCCGCCCAGGCTGATCACCATTACCGGCGTCGCTTTGCCGATGGCGCTGGTGAAACCGCGCAAGGCCATGAAACTCAGGTAGCCGGGCAGGGCGAACGGCAAGATGGTCAAGAATTGCCCCGCCGCCTGCACGTTGGTTTCGGTCTGGCCGAACATCAGCAGCACGGGCTTGAGATTCCACAACAGCAAGCCGGCCACCAACGCCATCAACCACGCCAACCAAAGACCTGCCTGGGTCAGGCGAGTTGCGCCTTCGATGTCACCGGCGCCATGACGGATGGCGACCAGCGTGCCGACGGCGGCAATCACGCCGATACAGAAGATCGCCACGAACGAATAGCTCGCCGCGCCCAGGCCGCCACCGGCCAGCGCCTCGGGGCTCAGGCGGGCCATCATCAGCGTGTCGGTCAGCACCATCAGCATGTGCGCCAACTGTGAGGCAATCAACGGCCCTGACAGCCGCAGAATGGCCCAGAGTTCAGTACGCACCGGATGTTGCATGATCATCACGCTCAAAAAGTCAGAGGGTTGGGGAAAGGGTTGATTCTCGGCGCTCCTGACGCATTACACAAAAGGATAAAAGCGATCACTCGCATGATTAAAACTCATGCTAGGGTTGGGCATTGCTCTGAGGAGGTTCTTCCATGCCACGCCGTCTGCCTCCGCTGTATGCCTTGCGCGCATTTGAAGCTGCCTCCCGGTACAACTCATTCACGCGTGCGGCGGATGAGCTTTCCATCACGCAAAGTGCGGTCAGCCGGCATATCCGCACGCTCGAAGAGCACTTCGCCTGCCGCCTGTTCCAGCGCAGTGGTCGCAACCTGCAGCTCACCGAAGCGGCACGCCTGCTGTTGCCCGGCGTGCGCGAAGGCTTCGCGGCGCTGGAACGCGCCTGCCACACCCTGAACGCCGAAGACGACATCCTGCGCATGAAGGCGCCGTCGACCCTGACCATGCGCTGGTTGCTGGCGCGGCTCAGTCGCTTTCGCGCCTTGCAGCCGGGCAATGAAGTGCAACTGACCAGCGCATGGATGAGCGTGGATGAAGTGGACTTCAACCAGGAACCCTTCGACTGCGCTGTATTGCTCAGTTACGGGCACTTTCCGGCGGATTGGGAGGCCTGCTACCTGTTTCCCGAATTGCTGATCCCGGTGGGTGCGCCCAACCTGCTCATTGACGGGCCGTGGGACGTCCAACGTCTGGCGAGCGCCGAGCTGCTGCACCCCACACCCGACCGGCGTGACTGGCGCAATTGGCTGGAGCGCATGGGGTTGTCGTCCCAGGTGTCGCTCAAGGGTGGGCAAGTGTTCGATACCTTGGAGTTGGGCATGATCGCCGCCGCGCGGGGCTACGGCGTGTCCATGGGCGATTTGCTGATGGTGGCCGAAGATGTGGCCCAGGGCCGTTTGAGCCTGCCGTGGCCGACGGCGGTGGCCAGTGGGGAAAATTACTATTTGGTATGGCCGAAAACCCGTCCCGGTGGCGAGCGCTTGCGGCGATTGGCGGAGTTTCTTCAAGGCGAAGTCAACGCTATGGAATTGCCCCAGGTTGAACGCCTGGCCTAGATCTTCAGTGCAATCGTTTGCGCGATATCCCTGTGAATCGCTCAAGTGTTGCCCGCGCTTGCCGAAGAAGGTGTGTTGGAACCCCCGTTTCCAGCGTTTCCCACCAGATAATTTGCCGAGCTGCGCTAAGAGATCAGGATGATCCTGGCCTCGGCCAGGAGCTGTCATGTCTCAACCTCGCGCTCGGATCGCCTCTCAGTTAGGCCTCGCCTTGGCCGTTATTTTGGCCGTCGTCATCAGCGGCAGTACGGTTTTTGCCCTGCGTTCCCTCGACTCGGCCAACCTCGACACCCGCGAGGAACACCTGGCCAGCGAGGCACGCTTGCTGGCCGATCAACTCAACACCTTCCACAGCACCTTGCGCGAGAGTACTCAGCGATTGAGCGGGCTGTTTGAAAAGCGCTTTGGCGCCGGGTTGAGTGTGCGCCCGGACCAGCAGGTCGCCGTGGCCGGTGTGCAGACCCCGAGTCTGCTGTTGGGCGATGAGGTGTTGAACAACAACTTCGCTGAGGTGGACGAGTTCAAGCAGATGTCCGGCGGCGTGGCCACGGTATTTGTGCGCAGTGGCGAAGACTTCATCCGCATCAGTACCTCCCTGACTAAACAAGATGGCAATCGCGCCATCGGCACTGTGCTGGATCACCAGCACCCGGCCTACCAGCGCCTTTTGGCCGGGCAGAATTACATCGGGCGTGCGGTGTTGTTCGATCGCTCCTACATGACCCAGTACAGCCCGGTGCGCGATGCCGCCGGCAAGGTGATCGCCGTGCTGTTTATCGGCTTTGATTACACTGATGAGCAAAAGGCCCAGTTCGACAACCTCAAACGCTTCCGTATCGGCCAGACTGGCTCGCTTGCCTTGCTGGACGAACAGAAGCACTGGCTGGTGCCACCGGCGGGCGTGCAAGCGCTGGATCAAGCGGTTCCGGTGATGCTTGATCTGGCCAAGAACCCAGGCAAAGGCCGCTTCTGGAGCGACAAGGACGAAGACTTCTACAGCGTTGCGGTGCCGTTCGAAGGCGGCCCTTGGTCAGTAGTGGCGAGCATGCCGAAGTCCGAAATCCGTGCAGTTACCTGGGCGGTCGGCATTCGCCTGGTGATCGGCAGCGTACTGGCGATGTTGCTGGCGGTCGGTGCGGCGGTGTGGTTGCTGCGCAGCAAATTGCAGCCTTTGAGCGACTTGGTGCGCCAGGCCGAAGCCTTGGGCGCTGGCGATTTGAGCGCACGCTTGAACGTCTCCAGCCATGATGAAATCGGCCAGTTGGCGAGCAGCTTCAACCAGATGGGCGAAGCACTCTCGACCATGGTCTCGCACATTCGCAAAGCGGCCGAAGAGGTCAACAGCCGGGCGCAGGCATTGTCCGGCCTGTCAGGTGGTGCTTATGAGGGCATGGAGCAGCAGTCCGGCGAAATCACCAGCATGGCTGGCGCAGTGGAAGAGTTCAGCGCCACCTCGCTGAACATTGCCGACAACATGGGCAATACCGAGCGACTGGCCCAGGAAAACGCCCAGCAGACGCGTATTGGCCGCAACTCGATGCAAGAGGCGTCGTCGTCGCTGGAGCATATCGCTACCGCCCTGAACAGCACGGCCACGGTGATCAACACCTTGGGCCAGCGCTCCCAGGAAATTGGCGGGATCGTCGGCGTGATCACCTCGATTGCCGAGCAAACCAACCTGCTGGCGCTCAACGCCGCCATCGAGGCGGCGCGGGCCGGTGAACAAGGCCGGGGCTTTGCGGTGGTTGCCGACGAAGTGCGCAACCTGGCCTCGCGCACGCGCCAGGCCACCGACGAAATCTCGGTGATGATCCAGAGCATCCAGCACGAAACCGGCAACGCCATCAGCACCATGGAACACGGTAACGTGTTGATGCAGGAAGGCCTGTCGCGCAACGCCGACGTGGCCTCGGCCCTGGCGCGAATCGACGAGCAAAGCCGTTCGGCCGGCCAGCAATTTGCCGCCATTACCACCGCGACCCAGGAGCAGAGCAGCACGGCCAACGTACTGAGCAGCAACCTGCAAAGCATCGCATTGGCCAACAGCGAACAGCGCGAAGTGGTGTCGAACCTGGCCATTACCGCCAAGGAGCTGGAAACCCTGGCGGCCGGCCTGCGGCATGAGGTCGACCGTTTTCGTTAAGGCTTAATGCTCGCCCAGGCCTGGGTCCACGCGCTTGCCGATGTCCTTGAGGCGCGCCAGTTGGTCGACCATCCCAGGCGCCTCGTCCATGCTGGTGACGAAGGTCCACAGGTAGGTCATGACCGCGTAGATGTGGCCGGCCTTGACCGCCGGCGACAAGGCCAGTTGGCTGATCGCGACCACAAACAGCAGGGCTGCCAGCGTGCCGAGAAACAGGTACGCGGCGGCCTCGCGGTCAGACAGCCAGATGCGCAAGCGTGACAGCACGTGGTAGTGGCGACGCAAGGTCGGTGCGCCGACCTTTTCTACCAAGCCGATTTCTTTCTCCAGGCGATCATTCAGGCGCTCATGCAGTTCCTGGTTGCGCTGGGCAAAGCGTGGTAGCAGCGTCACGCACAGCAACAGGGCGGCCAGGCATGCCAGGCCGACCCAAGGCTCAATCACGATCAGCATCACCGCCGCGCCAATAATCGAGACCAGCGCGGTGGCGATAATCGGCACGTGCTTTTCAAAGAAGTCGACGAATTCGCGCGCAAGTACCACCCGTGCGGCGGACTTCGAGGTGCTGTGGTTCTGCTGGCGCTGGTTGAGAATCACCGGCACCGCAAGGTCGGCGTAGATCCGTGTAAAGGTGCGCGTATCCAGCGCCCGCCGCGCTGCGCCGACCACCCAGAACGCCATGACCACCGCGGCGTAGAACAATGCGCTGGTGGCATCGCCACGGATAATCGAGTCCACCGCAAACCCGGCAAACAGCGGGTAGGCCAGCAGCAGCGCATTTTCCAGCGCCACCAGTGACAGTGTGCAGAACAGTTTTCCGGGGTAAGCCTTGGCAATCGCCTTGAGCGTTTGGCCGGCGGATTGCTGGCCGATTTTCTTGCTTTCTTCAATCAGGATTTGCGGGGTCACGGATGACATGGGTGCACCAAAGGAGTGATAGACGCTATTATTGAGCGACTGCTCAAGTATCCTTGAGCGATCGCTCAAAAAGCAAGCGCCGCTTATCTACCGGCGCCCGAAGGAATTGCCCATGTCGCGTATCGACCGTAAAGACCAGATTATCGCCGCCGCCCTGGAGCTGTTTCGCAGCAAGGGTTTTGCCGATGTGTCCACCCGCGACCTGGCCGAGCATGCCGGCCTCTCGCGCAGCCACGTCTATCACTACTTCAGCGACTGGAACGAACTGCGTCGCGAAGCCTTTGTGCGTTTTGCCAATGAGCAGTTGGATGAAGTGCGCGAGCCTCTGGCAGATGCGCCGCCGCTTGAGGCGCTGGTGGGTTTTTTACGTGACTGCCTGCCGAGCACCGCTGATGCCGGCTGGGCGTTGTGGCTGGATGCCTGGGACGAGGCCATGCACGACCCGCAAATGGCCCAGGCGTATCTGGTGATCAATGCGCAATGGCAAGGCATGCTCGCCGAGGTGATTGAGCGAGGCGTGGCTGAGGGTGTTTTCCGCTGCAACTCGCCACAACGCGCCGCCCGGCAAATCTTCGCGTTGGCGATGGGGTATGCCGATGACCTGATGCTCAAACCGTCTGCGGAGTCGGCCGAGGCAGTACTGGATGAGGTCCTGGAAGTGGCGCGGCTGCTGTTGGGTTTTTCCGCATAAAGTCTCGGTATTTACACCATTTCACTGTGGCAAGCCCGCTCGCCACAAATGCCCACAGCCCACATGCCACAGAATTTGCGTTCATTAAGCGCTAGCCGACTGCCGCAGGCCGGTACTGCAAGGCCTCCGCCAAATGATGCCGGGCGATGTTCTCAACCCGCTCAAGGTCCGCCAGGGTGCGCGCCACCTTGAGCAAACGATGGGCCGCGCGCAGGGACAAGGTCAGTCGTTCGCAGGCGCTTTCCAGCCAGCCTTCATCGGCTTTTGCCAGTTGGCAGTGCTTGCGTAGCCCGGGCAGGTCCAGGAAGGCATTGGCGCAGCCTTGGCGTTTTTGCTGGCGTTCACGGGCCTCGGCGACCTCCGCCGAGGCTGTTGCGGTAGTGTCGCCATCCTGTTGGAGCGGGCTCAGTGCGGTGGCTTCCCGGGCAACAGTGAGGTGCAGGTCGATCCGATCCAGCAACGGCCCCGAGAGCTTGTTGCGGTAGCGCTGAATCTGCTCCGGCGTACACCGACAGCGCCCGCTGGGTTCGCCCAAATAGCCGCAAGGGCAGGGGTTCATCGCGGCCACCAATTGAAAACGTGCCGGAAAACTCACCCGGTCGCGGGCGCGGGAGATCACGATATGCCCGGATTCGAGCGGCTCGCGCAGCACTTCCAGGACCTTGCGATCGAACTCCGGCAGCTCATCCAGAAACAGCACGCCATGATGGGCCAGGGTTATTTCCCCCGGCTGCGGTTTTGACCCGCCGCCCACCAGTGCCGGCCCGGACGCCGAATGGTGCGGCTGGCGAAACGGACGGTGCGGCCAATGGCTCAACGGCGCCAGGCTGACCACTGACTGAATGGCCGCCACTTCCAGGGCTTCCTGCTCACTCAAGGGCGGCAGCAAGCCCGGCAAGCGGCTGGCGAGCAAGGTCTTGCCGGTGCCGGGTGGCCCGCTGAACAGCAGGTTGTGCGCGCCCGCCGCCGCAATCAGCAGCGCGCGTTTGGCGGCCAGTTGGCCTTGCACCTCACTCAAGTCCGGGTAGGGCTTGTTCAAGTACAGCAAACCATCAGATTTATATGGCTCAATCGGCACAACCCCATTCAGGTGCGCCACCACTTGCAGCAAGTGGTCCACTGCAATCACTTTGAGCCCCGAGGCCAGGCACGCCTCCTCGGCATTTGCCCTGGGCACTATCACGGTGCGCCCGGCCTTGCGTGCGGCCAGCGCGGCCGGCAGCACACCTTTGACCGCTCGCACCTCACCGGACAGGGCCAGTTCCCCCAGGCATTCCACGTCATCGAGCATCAACGCCGGCACCTGCACGCTGGCGGCCAGGATGCCCAGGGCAATCGCCAAATCAAAACGCCCGCCATCCTTGGGCAGGTCGGCGGGCGCCAGGTTGAGGGTGATACGACGGGCCGGGTATTGCAGGGCGGAGTTGAGGATGGCGCTGCGCACGCGGTCCTTGCTTTCCTTGACGGCGGTTTCCGGCAGGCCCACCAAGGTCAGCGAGGGAAGACCATTGGCCATATGCACTTCGACGGTAACGGTGGGGGCTTCTACGCCAATTTGGGCACGGCTGTGGACGATGGCGAGGGACATGCTCGTTCCTTGAGTGGGAGGCCGCTTCCTGCGGGTTTTTCAAGGGTAGACGAGGTGGGGAGGAGCGAGATGAGGGAGTGTTTACAGAACGTATCCAAACAGCGACGCAAAAACACCTGTGGGAGCTGGCTTGCCTGCGATAGCGCCAGTGAATCCAACACCGCTATCGCAGGCAAGTCAGCTCCCACATGGGCCGGGTTTATTCAGCAGCGGGTGGCGTCAACCGCGCTTCCAACTCCGCCACCTTCGCTTCCAGACTCTCCAACCGCGCACGGGTGCGGGCCAGCACGACCATCTGGCTGTCAAACTCTTCCCGGCTCACCAGGTCGAGCTTGCTGAAGCCGCTTTGCAGCAGGGCCTTGAACTGGCTTTCGATTTCGTTGCGGGGCAGCGGGGTTTCGCCGCTGAACAGGCGAGAGGCGTGGCCGCTCAGTGCGTCGAGGAGGTCTTTGGGCGCGAGCATGGGAAATATTCCGGAAAACTGTTGGCCGGCAGTGTATCACGCAGCGTCTATAGTCTTTTTCACGGCCGCGAGCGCACGCTTTTCGCGCAGGGGGCCGGGCGGCTACGCACTGTTTTTGTGCGCATTGGCGCCGCCAAAACGCCCCGCAGGTGGGCATAAGTGGGCAAAGGACTGATTTCAGTGATTTTTACGGAGCTGGCAAGGTTTCTGCTTAGACGATCATGACCCATGCACTGATGCAGTCGCTGTGACGAATGCAGTGCGCCGACGGATCAGGGGTACAGGTTTCGTCACCAGTGGTTCGCTGGCGTCGCAACGGTAAATGCCGAGGCGACGACGCGTTACAAAGCCAGGCACTGCGCTTAGACTTGAGACGGGTTTGTTTTCCTGGGGCAAGTCCACCAATTCGGGAGAGAGTTTTCATGAAGCTAGTCACTGCCATCATCAAGCCGTTCAAGTTGGACGATGTACGCGAGTCACTGTCCGAGATCGGCGTGCAGGGCATTACCGTTACTGAGGTCAAAGGCTTCGGTCGGCAGAAGGGTCACACCGAGCTGTATCGCGGCGCG
Source organism: Pseudomonas sp. ChxA (assembly GCF_030263855.1). Taxonomy (NCBI): domain Bacteria; kingdom Pseudomonadati; phylum Pseudomonadota; class Gammaproteobacteria; order Pseudomonadales; family Pseudomonadaceae; genus Pseudomonas; species Pseudomonas sp. ChxA. The sequence continues at coordinate 1,329,956 of NZ_JARPMK010000002.1, read as the reverse complement.
GAATACGTGGTCGATTTCCTGCCAAAGGTGAAGATTGATGTCGCCATTGACGACAAGGATCTTGACCGGGTTATCGAGGCGATAACCAAGGCGGCCAACACCGGCAAGATCGGTGACGGCAAGATCTTTGTGGTCAATCTGGAACAGGCTATTCGCATCCGTACCGGCGAAACCGATACCGACGCAATCTAAGCCGCCAAACCCCCAACGCCCCAGGAGAAAACAATATGACTCTGCGTAAATTCGCAGGGCTAGGAGCCCTGTTGTCCCTCGTAATGCCGGCCTTGGCATTGGCGGCGGACCCAGCCCCTGCTCCAGTCCTCAATTCCGGCGACACGGCGTGGATGCTTACATCCACCGCGCTGGTACTGTTCATGACCATTCCGGGCCTGGCGCTGTTCTACGGCGGCATGGTGCGCTCCAAAAACATTCTTTCCGTGATGATGCAGTGCTTCGCCATCACCGGTCTGATCACCATCTTGTGGTTCGTTTACGGCTACAGCATGGCGTTCGACACCACCGGTATGGAAGCAGGCGTCGTCAACCTCAACTCGTTCGTGGGCGGCCTGTCCAAATTGTTCCTGTCGGGCGTAACCCCGGCGAGCATTACCGGCCCTGCGGCGTTGTTCCCTGAGGCGGTGTTCGTCACCTTCCAGATGACCTTCGCGATCATTACCCCTGCGCTGATCGTCGGTGCGTTCGCCGAGCGTATGAAGTTCTCCGCGATGCTGATCTTCATGGGCGTCTGGTTCACCCTGGTCTACGCGCCGATTGCCCACATGGTGTGGGGCGGTCCGGGCTCGTTGCTGGGCGACTGGGGCGTGCTGGACTTCGCTGGCGGCACCGTGGTGCACATCAACGCCGGTGTGGCTGGCCTGGTGGCGTGCCTGGTACTTGGCAAGCGTAAAGGCTTCCCGACCACGCCGATGGCGCCGCACAACCTGGGTTACACCCTGGTCGGTGCAGCCATGCTGTGGGTTGGCTGGTTCGGCTTCAACGCCGGCTCTGCGGCGGCGGCCAACGGCACTGCCGGTATGGCGATGCTGGTGACTCAAATTGCTACCGCTGCTGCTGCATTGGGCTGGATGTTCGCCGAGTGGGTCACCCACGGTAAGCCAAGCGCCCTGGGCATTGCCTCGGGCGTAGTCGCCGGCCTGGTTGCAATCACCCCGGCTGCCGGCACTGTTGGCCCGATGGGCGCGCTGATCATCGGCCTGGCGGCAGGCGTGGTGTGTTTCTTCTGCGCCACTACCCTGAAACGCAAACTGGGCTACGACGACTCCCTGGACGCCTTCGGCGTGCACGGTATCGGCGGTATCCTCGGCGCGATCCTTACCGGCGTGTTCGCTGCACCTTCGCTGGGCGGCTTCAACGCGGCTACCACTGATATCGCGGCGCAAGTCTGGATCCAGTGCAAAGGCGTGGGCTTTACCGTGATCTACACGGCTATCGTGACCTTCATCATCCTCAAGGTGCTGGACATGGTGATGGGCCTGCGGGTGACCGACGAAGAAGAGGCGGTGGGCCTCGATCTGGCGCAACACAACGAACGCGGCTACAACTTGTAAGTACGCGAAAAAAAGATGCCCGGCTTGCCGGGCATTTTTTTGTCTGAGGTTTGTCTGTGGCTAAAGGCGGATGGGTTTTTTGCCGAGTTTGTGATGGGATCCACACGGCACTTTTGAGGGTGCGAAAGTCTTACATGCATGTAGGCGTATTCGACACTTTGTTTTTTCCCAGACCGCGCTAGAATGCGCGCCGATGGGCGGAGAACTGTATGTGGCAACAGACCCTGATTACCCTGCGGGCCAAGCCCCGGGGCTTTCACCTGGTAACGGATGAGTTGCTTGCCGGCCTGCCTGAATTGAAGGCGTGCCGCGTAGGCCTGTTGCATTTGTGGCTGCAGCACACCTCGGCCTCGTTGACCATCAACGAGAATGCCGACCCGGCGGTTCGCCGTGACTTCGAGCGTTTTTTCAACTCGCTGGTGCCGCAAGGGCGTGCAGGGTTCGAACATAACGACGAAGGTCCGGATGATCTGCCGGCGCATTTCAAGGCCAGTCTGCTGGGCTGCCAGCTGAGTTTGCCGGTCAAGGCCGGCCGCTTGGCGATAGGGACTTGGCAAGGTGTTTATCTGGGCGAGCACCGAGATCATGGCGGTGCTCGTAAAGTCCTCGCCACGTTGCACGGTGACGGGGCATAAGCCACTGGAAACCCAGTGGATGTGATTTTTTTCCGGCGGCCTCGACAGAGGATGAAGCTGGGCTATAACTAATCTGCTTTTCGCAAGTCATGAGGTAGAACATGAGCGACGATGATCTGGAAAACGACGACCTTGAAGTAGGTGACGACGACGAGGCCGAAGAAGGCCTTGAAGCGGCAGCTGAAGACGTTGCTGACGACGACGGTGGCGATGATGCACCCGCCCCGGCAGCCAAAGGCAAAGCCAAGGCCGCTGTCTCGGTAGACGAACTGCCGAGCGTTGAAGCCAAGAACAAAGAGCGCGATGCGCTGGCCCGTGCGATGGAAGAATTCCTCGCTAAAGGCGGCAAAGTGCAGGAAGTCGAGGCCAACGTGGTGGCAGACCCACCGAAGAAGCCGGATAACAAGTACGGCAGCCGACCTATCTGAGGTCAGCAGCCCGCTTGTAAGAAAAAGCCCGCCGTCGCTGCGGGCTTTTTCATGCCTGAAACAAATTCTTAAAATTCATTGCATAGCCCTGTGGGAGCTGGCTTGCCTGCGATAGCGGTGGGTCAGACAGACCGCTATCGCAGGCAAGCCAGCTCCCACTTTGAATCTTCAGCGTGACTGCCAGCTGCGCAGCAGTTCCGGCAACTCCGTCAGGTTGCGAATCTCGGCATCCGGCTGCTTATCCGCTTCCCACGCCTTGCCCGTCGGGTTGAACCACACTGCGCGAAGCCCGGCCTGCTGAGCCCCGGCGATGTCATCGCCAGGATGATCGCCAATATGCACGGCCTGACTTGCATCCACGCCACCGCGTTGCAAGGCTTCCTGAAACAGCCGTGCATCCGGTTTGGCGATGCCGATATCCTCGGCGCGCAGGGCAAAGTGGAAGTAATCCGCCAGCCCCACGCGTTGCACATCGGCGTTGCCGTTGGTGATCACACCCAGCAGGAAGTGCTGGCGCAGCGCCTGCAGCATGGGCTCCGCTTCCGGGAACGGGGTGAGCTGGTGACGGGCGTGAATAAACGCCTCGTAGCACACATCCGCCATCTGCGTGGCCTCTGGCTGTGGGTAACCGGCCTCTTCAAACGCGTGCATCAGGACCTTATGGCGCAGGATGCTGATGCGATATTTAAGCTCTGGATGGCGCTCCAACACCTGTTGGCGAAGGCTGGCGAAATGCTCCAGAGGCAAGTCGCCAACCTTGGAGGCGTTAACCGCCAGCCATTCGCGCATCGACGCCTCGGCGTTGATGATGACGGGTACGTTGTCCCAGAGCGTGTCGTCCAGGTCGAAGGTGATCAGCTTGATACTCATGAGTCGCCGCCCTTGATGCGTTTGGCCCGTGGATGGGCGCTGTCGTATACCGTCGCCAGGTGCTGGAAGTCGAGGTGGGTATAGATCTGCGTGGTCTTGATATCGGAGTGGCCGAGCAGCTCCTGCACGGCGCGCAGGTCCTGGGACGACTCCAGCATATGGCTGGCAAAAGAATGTCGCAGCATGTGTGGGTGCAGGTTTTGCCCTAGCTCGCGCTCGCCGGCAGCCTTGACCCGCACCTGAATCGCCCGTGGCCCCAGGCGTCGGCCTTGCTGGCTGACAAACACCGCATCGTCCGCCGGGTTGGTCAACAGGCGCAGCGGCAACCACAGCTGCAAGGCTTCGCGGGCCTTCCTGCCCACCGGCAGCACACGGGTTTTGCTGCCTTTGCCGAGCACTTGCACGAGGCCGTCCGCCAGGTCCAATTGATCCAGATTCAGGCCGGTCAGCTCCGACAGGCGCAGGCCTGAGGAATAGAACAGCTCCAGAATCGCCTGGTCACGATGGGCCAGGAAGTCGTCCTCAACGGCGCCGTCCAGCAATTGCAGGGCGCGGTCGGTGTCGAGAGTCTTGGGCAGGCGCCGCTCGCCCTTGGGCGGCGACAGGCCATTGGCCGGGTCGTGGTCGCACAGGCCTTCGCGGTTGAGGTAGTGATAGAGGCCGCGTACCGCCGAGAGCAGGCGCGACAGGCTGCGCGAAGACTGGCCCGCCTGGTGCAGGCGCGCGATCAGGCTGCGCAGGCTCTGGATATCCAGGGCCTTCCAGCTGCTGATCTGTTGTTTTTCGCAGTACGCCAGGACCTTGTTCAAGTCCCGTCGATAGGCTTCCAGTGTATGGGGCGACACCTGGCGCTCGTTGCGCAAGTGAGCGCAATAAGCGTCCAGTTGCCGTTCCATGGCTAGCGCACCGCGCGCAGGGCGGTGGTGAAACGCGGCAGGACGCAGCTCAGCACTTCGGCGATGTACGTCAAAAACAGTGTGCCCACCGAGCTTTTGTAGTGCCCAGGATCACGGCTGGCAATCGCCAACACGCCGTGCAGGCCTTGATGGCTGAGGGCGACCACAGCGGTGGAGCCGATTTGTTTGCGCTGTTCGGCGCCAAACAGGAAGTCCAACTCGTGTTCACGCAAAGTGCCGCTGATGGTCTTGCCTTCCGAGAGCAGCCCGCCGATTGCGGTCTGCGCTTCGCTGCCGCTGACCCAGCGACCCACCGGCATCGGGTTGTCGCTGAACAAAATCAGGCTGACAAACGGCACCTGGAAGTCCTGGCGCAGGCTGTCTTCCACGGCGATCACCGTTTCTTCCAGGCTGTTGGCGTCCATCAGGGTCAGAATCAGGCGGCGGGTCTTGTCGAACAAGCGGTCGTTGTCGCGGGCCACATCCATCAGGTGGGAAAGCCGATGGCGCATCTCGATATTGCGCTCGCGCAGGATCTTCATCTGCCGCTCTACCAGCGACACGGTATCGCCACGCTGGTGGGGGATGCGCAGGGCGGGCAGCAGTTCTTCGTGTTCGACGAAGAAGTCCGGATTAGCCTCAAGGTACGCCGCGACAGCAGCGGCCTCCAGACTTTCGCTTGGGGTTGCTTGGGCGGGTACTTGAGGCTTATCGGTCATTAGCTTGGCTCACTCATAGACGGACCTGTCCTTCGTATACACGCGAGGCCGGCCCGGTCATCAGCACCGGGTGGCCAGGCCCTGCCCATTCGATGGACAAGCGTCCACCAGGCAGGTCGATCAATAGGGGCGAATCCATCCACCCCTGGCTGATCGCGGCGACGGCTGCGGCGCAAGCACCGGTGCCGCACGCCTGGGTTTCGCCGGCGCCGCGCTCCCATACACGCAGTTGCGCGCGGGTACGGTCGATCACCTGCAAAAAGCCCACATTGACCCGTGCCGGAAAGCGCGGGTGATGCTCGATCTTCGGCCCCAGGTCATGCACCGGGGCGTTATTGATGTCGTTGACCCGCAGTACGGCATGGGGGTTGCCCATGGAGACGGCAGCGATGTCGACGATTTTGCCTTCTACATCCAGAGCGTAACTGGCGGCCTGCTCGGTGGCCTGAAACGGAATATCCGCCGGCACCAGGCGTGGCGCGCCCATGTTGACGCTGATCTGGCCGTCGCTGCGAATATCCAGTTCGATCACGCCGCTCTTGGTTTCGACGCGAATCTGGCGCTTGGCGGTCAGGCGCTTGTCCAGCACAAAGCGCGCAAAGCAACGCGCACCGTTGCCGCACTGTTCCACTTCGGAACCGTCGGAGTTGAAGATCCGGTAACGGAAATCCACCTCTGGGTTACTCGGCGCCTCGACGATCAGCAATTGGTCGAAACCGATGCCGGTGTGGCGGTCGCCCCACTGTTTAGCGTGCTTGGGCAGGATATGCGCGTGCTGGCTGACCAGGTCAAGGACCATGAAATCATTACCCAGCCCGTGCATCTTGGTAAAACGCAGCAGCATGGCTTACTCCGGCAGCAGGCTTTCGCCAGCATACAACTCGGCTACCGTCTCGCGGCGACGCACTTCAAACGCTTGATCACCGTCCACCAGCACCTCGGCGGCACGGCCGCGGGTGTTGTAGTTGGAACTCATGACAAACCCGTAGGCACCGGCCGAATGCACGGCCAGCAGGTCACCTTCTTCCAGGGCCAGCTGACGGTCCTTGGCCAGGAAATCGCCGGTCTCGCAGATCGGGCCGACGATATCGTAGGCGCGGCCTTCGCCCTCGCGTGGGGTTACGGCAGTGACGTCCATCCAGGCCTGGTACAGCGCCGGGCGGATCAGGTCGTTCATGGCCGCATCGACGATGGCGAAATCCTTGTGCTCGGTGTGCTTGAGGTACTCGACCTGGGTCAGCAGCACGCTGGCGTTGGCGACGATATAACGGCCCGGCTCGAACATCAGGGTCAGGCCGCGGCCTTCGGTGCGCTCGCGCACAGCCTTGATGTAATCGGCGATCAGCGGCGGTTCTTCATCGCGATAACGCACACCCACGCCGCCACCAAGGTCGATGTGCTGCAGGTAAATACCGCACTCGCCAAGGCGTTCGGTCAGTGCCAGCAGGCGGTCGAGCGCATCGAGGAACGGCGGCAGGGTGGTCAGTTGCGAGCCGATATGGCAGTCGACACCCAGCACTTCCAGGTTCGGCAGCTGTGCGGCCCGGATGTACACGTCCTCGGCGTCGGCAATGGCGATGCCGAACTTGTTCTCTTTGAGACCGGTGGAGATATACGGGTGCGTGCCGGCATCGACGTCCGGGTTGACGCGCAGGGAGATCGGCGCGCGAACGCCCATCTCGGCGGCGACCACTTGCAGGCGCTCCAGCTCGTCGGTGGATTCGACGTTGAAGCAATGCACGCCGACTTCGAGGGCGCGGCGCATGTCTTCACGGCTTTTGCCGACACCGGAGAAGACAATTTTGTCAGCCGTGCCGCCGGCAGCCAGAACACGTTCCAGCTCGCCACGGGAAACGATGTCAAAACCAGCGCCAAGACGCGCCAGGACATTCAGTACACCCAGGTTGGAGTTGGCCTTGACCGCGTAGCACACCCTGTGTGGAACGCCTTCCAGTGGGTCAGTGAACGAGCGGTATTGGGCTTCGATGTGCGCACGCGAGTACACATAGGTCGGGGTGCCAAACTGCTCGGCAATCGCGGACAGCGCCACGCCTTCCGCGAACAGCTCGCCGTCCCGGTAGTTAAAAGCGTCCATGATGTTCCCTTAGTAAGTGTCGTGCTTATGCGCTTTTGCAGCTTTTTGCGACGACTGTGCCTGGTCGTTCGGGTCTTTGCTGTCATCGGGCAGGTACAGCGGGCCTTTTTGACCACAGGCACTAACGAGGCAAGCGACCGCGACGAGCGCAGCAAGGGAAGAGATCAGGCGCTTCATGGCGAAATCCTTGAATATGCATTAATTGCGCCCGAGTATACCGACCACCCGCCAGCTTGCCTATGCGCCGTAATACCCGTCCGGCGGGGGTTTGCCGAGCACACCGGGATTCGGCCTACGCTAAATGAGGATATTTCACGCGGCTGCGGGTAATGAAATCGGTATCCTTTGCAATCATCATGGCGCGTCCGTATCGTGCGCCGCATGAGCGTGACCAGACACTTTTCGAGGTTCCCACAATGAGTTTGACCGAAGCCCGTTTTCACGACCTGGTGGATTCGACCCAGCAGGCGCTGGAAGATATTTTCGACGACAGCGGCCTGGATGTGGACCTGGAGAACTCGGCTGGTGTGCTGACCGTGAAGTTTGAAAACGGCACCCAACTGATCTTCAGCCGCCAGGAGCCGCTGCGTCAGTTGTGGCTGGCGGCTCGCTCGGGCGGTATTCACTTCGAATACGACGAAGAGAGCGGCAAGTGGCAATGTGACAAAAGTGAAGAGTTGCTGGGCGAAATGCTTGAACGCCTGGTTTGGGAACAAGCTGGCGAAAAGCTGGACTTCGACGAGATCTGACGGTGACCCAGCCTACACCTGTACGCCCGCCCAAGCCGCTGTTCAGCAATGTCAGCCCGGCGGTGCCGTCACCTTGTATCAGTTTGTGTCGCCTGGACGAGCATAAAGTCTGCCTCGGCTGCCACCGTCACGTGGAAGACATCCGTGAATGGCGCTCCGCCGACGATGCCCGGCGCCGAGTGATTTGCGCCGAGGCCGAACAGCGTAGGGCGCGCGCCTGAGGCCGTCTTGTTTATTTGTGACGCTGTGGTAGTGTCCGGGTACGCCTCAACTCATCGAGGCCCGTGAGAACCCCGCCTTTTCCTGGCGGGGTTTTGCTTTTTTGTGCAGAAAAAAGGAGTCTGCCTGAATCATGACCACCGCACCGTCCATCATTCTCACCCGTCTTGACGTGCAGCGTCTGGAGCAATTGATCGACCGCTTGGGCGATGAGTTTCCCGGTGTCGAAGCGTTGCAAGCCGAACTCGATCGCGCAGAAACAGTCGGCCACGATGAAGTGTCGGAAGACGTCGTGACCATGAACTCCCGCGTTCATTGCCGTGAAGAAAGCAGTGGTAAAGAGCGTCACCTGACCCTGGTTTATCCCAAGGATGCCAACGCCGACGAAGGTAAAATTTCGATCCTGGCACCGGTAGGCAGCGCGTTGCTGGGCCTGCAAGTGGGTCAGCACATCGATTGGCCAGCTCCGGGCGGCAAGACGTTGAAGCTTGAATTGCTCAGCGTCGAAGGCCAGCCCAAAGATGGCGGCGCATTTTCTATCTAAGCAAGAGCCGCTTAAATCTGGCTCAGCGCCGCATTCAGCGACAACTCCAGCTCGGCCTTGTATCGCAGATACAAGTTGCTCGGGCTTTGCACATCACCGAGCAGGCCGGACAGGTCCAGGTCGGTGATGTAGCAGCGGTAACGCTCGGTCTCCCGGCGTTGCCCGACGATTTCCTGGGCCACCACGGCAAACAGTTGGTCGCCGAACTCCAGTTCGGAAAACTCCCGTTGATTGCAGTACAGGGTAATGCCGACCTGGCCGGGTGCGGCCTTGCCGATAATCGCCTGTACGTCATAAAACGGCTTGTTGGCCGGGTTCTGCGGCGCCGGCCGAGGCTCGATGCCGCGGGCGCGTTGGCTGCCTGACGGCAACAGTTGGTAATACAAAGTCTGCACTTCACCTAGCTGTTGCTGTGTATCCAGCGGTGCCAGGGCTTCGCGACGGTAGATGATCGACTGCAGGAAGCGCTGCAGCGGCGCCAACAGGCTCTGTTCATCATGAAACGGCAAGCGTTGCTGCCACAGCGCGTTGAACTCATCCAACACATACAGCTCGGCGAAGCCCTCATTGACCCGGTAGAACACCTGCACGCAATCAGCCAGGCCCATGGGCAGCAGCAAGGCCAGGTCGTGGTCTTCCAGCGCCATGGCGTCCAGGTGCAGCGGGCTATAGCTGGCCAGCTCTTCGCTGAGGTAGGCGATGAGTGCGTCCTGGGTTGGCAGTGGCACGTGAGTGGCCTGGCCCGGCGTCAGTTCCATCACGTGATAGTGCTGCTGCACCTGCAGGAGGTAGCGGTGATTGGACTGGCTCAGCAGCAGGTTCTGCACGGTGTCGAAAATTTCTTCCACCCGCTGGGCAATGAATTGCGCACGGTTGTGGCAGAAGCAGCGCACCCGCAGGCGCGGCAGGTGGTTCGGCGGCAGTTGGTTGAGGTAGTCGCGCAGGCAGTCGAGCAGTGCATGGGGCCCGTCGTAGCGGCTGACCAGTACCTCGTTCCAACTGTTGAGCGTGACCTGATCCAGGGTCAGCACCAGGTTGTCGCGCACGCCGGCGTAACTCAGGGAGTCAGTGCGCTCGGTGGTCATCAGGATGTTCAAGTCGCGGTGATGCTTGAGCGGGTCGACGCCGACGTTGATCAGCAACAGCACCTCTTCCGGCACCGCCGAGCGCAACAGGCGGTCCTCATCGACGCTGGCCAGGGGCAGGGCGATGGTCTGTTGCAGGCAGCCCAGCAGGTTGAACAGCTCGAATTCGGTCATGTCGCTGACGCCTGGATGCAGGGCCAGGCGCGTGCTGCTGTCAATCACGCCGTTACGATGGCACCAAGTGAGCATTTCCAACAGGTCGCGGCTGCGCTTGATCGGCGCGAAGTGCTCCCATTCCAGCGCCGTGAGGTTGCCGTTGTACAAGCCCCAATGATGCTGGCCAGGCTCTTTGCGGTTGGGCGATTGCACCAGGGTGAGGGTGTCTTCGGCCAGGTCCGGGGCGATGCCGGGGTTGATGAACTCGACCTTGCCGGCCTTGCGCTCAAATGCGGCATACAGGCGTCGGCCCAGCACATTGAGGTCGCGCTTGTTGATCAGGCTGACGGTCTGCTCGGTGCGGGCGAACTGGGTGAGAAAGCGATAGCTGTAATTGAGTTCGTTGACCAGTGCGCGGCGCTCGGAAGCCACCTGGCGCACTTTCCATTGGCTGCGGCTGTCCAGCAAGGCCAGTTGGCGCTGGTCCCATCCCCATTCATGGGCCAGGCGCTCCAGCAACAGCCGCTGCCAACTGGTGCTGCGTTGACCGGCGCTGAGCTTGCGATTGACCTTCAGGTACAGCGCACGGCGTACCAGCTCCAGGCGATCGGGTTCATTGCGCGCCCTGAGGTATTCCTCGATGCGGCGGTAAACCACGATGTACGGGTCCAGCTCATCCAGGTCCATCTGGTTGGCAAACACCGCACGTTTGAAGCGCAGGCTCAGGCAGTGCACGTTCGGGTGTTCGCTGGCGTACACCTCGGTCAGCAGTAGCTTGAGCACCGATTTGTACGGCGACTCGATACCCTTGAACAGTTGCCACAACCCGGCGCCGATGAATTCGCCCGGCGGGATGTGCGCCAGGTGGCCGAGGTCGAGGGTTTCATCGGCGCGGATAAAACGTTTGGAGATCAACGCGTGGGTGAATTCGGCGTAGCGGGTTTCTTCATAGACCGGCACCAGCCACCAGATGGGCGTGCGCCCGGCGAGCCAGATGGCGGTGCGGTAGAACTCATCCAGCAACAAATAGTGCTGGGTGGTGCCGCAATCGTCGGAGCTCAGCTGAGTGTCGCGCTCGCCTAAAACAAAGCGCGTCGGCTCAATCAGGAAGAAGTGAGCCTCGGCGCCCATGGTCAGCGCCCAGGCTTCGAGCAACTGGCACTTTTTGCGCAGCTCGGCCAGTTCGTTCTCGCCAAGGTCCGGAGCGTGGCAGACCCACACGTCCATGTCGCTCTGGTCCGCCTGGGCCAAGGTGCCGAGGCTGCCCATCAGGAACAGGCCGTGGATCGGCTGCGGCGGGTTGCCATGGCGCGGCTTATAGGAGAACGAGCGGGTCAGACGCTGTGCTTCCGTCAGAGCCTGGGCGTCGGGTTCGAAATTCGACAACCCTGCTGGCGTGCTGCTCGAGACATAGCCGGGCAACAGCGGGTGGTTGACGTGGAAAAACAACGGCAGCAGGGTCAGCACGCTCTGCTGGCGCGGCGTCAGCCCTTCGACGGCGCGGGCCATGCGGCCTGCATTGAGGGCCATGAAGCGCGCACGCAACTGGGCCAGCACCTTGCGGTCGATGCCTTCGTCCAGGTCGGGGCGGATTTCATGGGTGCGGGTCATGTTTAAGTCGTTGGCTCGCAGAGCCCGACGTGGGCGGCCGTATAGGAGTTTACAGCCTCAAGCGTAGGAGGTTTAGAGGGTGTGCGGCTTTTTGGCGTCAGAATTAGGTGCGGCCCACAGCAACGCCCTCGGAATCCGCTGCAGGCGGATTCCATGGGCGAAAGTAAAAGGTGTCAGGCAGCTTCTTTGGTAGTGGCGGTAGTCAGGATAGTCAGCAGGGTTTGCGCTTGTTCTGCGGCGTCGCGGCCGAGGCTGGTCAGGTAGCCCCCGTCCGGCTGGTCGATAAGACCTTTGGCATGAAGGCGTTTGGCTGCGGCGATGGCAGTAGGCGCGGCGGTCTGGTGGACTTTCAGACCTTCCTTGGTGCTGTCCAAGGGGAAGAGTACAAGGATTTCCAGTTCGGCAACCAACTCAGGGGTATACGACATAAGGACTCCAGACTTTCTAAAATTTATTAGAGGCTAGCAGGCCATAAGGTGAACGCACTTTACCGAACTGTCCAGTGTGTTGCCGCTTGTTGGATTTATTGCTTTTCGGGCGGCAATTCCGGCAGGGCACGCAGTGCAGTTTCATACCATTCGGTATTGAAAGCACGGTCCTCTTCCAGCAGCGCGTCGATCTCCACCGCAAGCACGTGGGCCATCAGTTGCAGGATCTCTTCACGTTCGTAGCCCACCAGGGTCAGCTTGTTGAACGTGGCCTTGGCCGCTGGCGGGTTTTCGCTTTCGATCTGGTTCTCGATCGCTTCGATCAGGGTGGTTTCGGCGAATTCTTCTTCGTCGTTGTCGATATCGGTTGGCTCGCTCATGGCAGGCTCCTCAAGGAAAGGGCGCCAGTCTACCGCCATTCAGGCAACTGATGCTGCTGGTCAGGCGGCCTGCATGGATCTATAACTCTTGCAGCCAACCCCACACCCGGCCTGGAGGCATTCGCAATGCTCAAGCTTTACGGATTTTCGGTCAGCAACTACTACAACATGGTCAAACTGGCGCTGCTGGAGAAAGGCCTGCCATTCGAAGAAGTACCGTTTTACGCAGGCCAAACCCCTGAAGCCTTGGCCGTCAGCCCGCGTGGCAAGGTGCCGGTGCTGGGCGTAAAACAAGGGTTTATCAACGAAACCAGCGTGATCCTCGAATACATCGAGCAAACCCAGGAAGGCCCGTCGTTGCTGCCCGCCGACCCGTATCAGCGCGCCCAGGTGCTGGCGTTGTGCCGGGAGATCGAGCTGTACATTGAGTTGCCCGCCCGTGCGTGTTTTGCCGAAGCGTTCTTTGGTATGCCGGTGCCGGACGCGATCAAGGAAAAAACCAAGGCGGAGTTGTTGCTGGGGGTTGGTTCTTTAGGTCGGCACGGCAAGTTCGCGCCGTATGTGGCGGGTGAGAGCTTCACGATTGCCGATCTGTATTTCATGTACAGCGTGAACCTCGCCTGCGCGGTGGGCGAGAAGCTGTTTGGCCTGGATTTGCTGGCGGATTTACCGAAGGCCAAGGCGTTGCTGGAGCGCCTGCATGAGATGCCCAACGCCAAGAGGGTGGCGGCGGACAGGGAGGCGGCGATGCCGGCATTTATGGCGATGATTGCCGCCAAGAAGTAGACATTTGGCGGCTGCGATGACGCTATCGCGGGCAAGCCCGCTCCCACATTTTTGAACTGTGAAGCCATTCAAGTGTGGGCGCTGGCTTGCCTGCGATGCTTTTAGCGGCTGGCGAGCAGTGCCTGGCCGCGTACAACGGCTGCCTTGACCTGCGCCGGCGCAGTGCCGCCCACGTGGTTACGGGCATTCACCGAGCCTTCCAGGGTCAGCACGGCGAACACGTCCTGCTCGATCTGGTCGCTGAACTGGCGCAGTTCTTCCAGGCTCATTTCCGCCAGGTCCTTGCCGGTGTCCACGCCGTATTTAACAGCATGGCCGACGATTTCGTGGCAGTCACGGAACGGCAGGCCACGGCGCACCAGGTAGTCCGCCAGGTCGGTAGCTGTGGAAAAACCGCGCAACGCCGCTTCACGCATGATCGCGTGCTTGGGCTTGATCGCCGGGATCATGTCGGCAAACGCACGCAACGAGTCGCGCAGGGTGTCGGCGGCGTCGAACAGCGGCTCTTTGTCTTCCTGGTTGTCCTTGTTGTAGGCCAGAGGTTGGCCTTTCATCAAGGTCAGCAGGCCCATCAGCGCGCCGAACACACGGCCGCTCTTGCCACGCACCAACTCCGGTACATCGGGGTTTTTCTTTTGCGGCATGATCGAGCTGCCGGTGCAGAAGCGGTCCGGCAGGTCGATGAACTGAAATTGCGCGCTGGTCCACAGCACCAGCTCTTCGGAGAAGCGCGACAGGTGCATCATCGCAATGCTGGCGGCGGCGCAGAATTCGATGGCGAAGTCGCGATCCGACACGCCGTCCAAAGAGTTGCCGCCCACGGCGTCGAAACCCAGCAGCTGCGCGGTGTATTCGCGGTCGATCGGGTAAGTGGTGCCGGCCAGCGCGGCGCTGCCCAACGGCATGCGGTTGGCGCGCTTGCGGCAGTCCACCAGGCGCTCGTAGTCGCGGCTGAGCATTTCGAACCAGGCCAGCAAATGATGGCCGAAGGTCACGGGCTGCGCGGTTTGCAAGTGGGTGAAGCCGGGCATGATGGTGCCGGACTCACGCTCGGCCTGCTCCAGCAGGCCTTTTTGCAGGCGGGTGATTTCGGCCAGGATCAGGTCGATCTCGTCACGCAGCCACAGGCGGATATCGGTAGCCACCTGGTCGTTACGGCTGCGACCGGTGTGCAACTTCTTGCCGGTCACACCGATGCGATCGGTGAGGCGGGCCTCGATATTCATGTGCACGTCTTCCAGGTCGACGCGCCAGTCGAACGTGCCGGCTTCGATCTCACCGCGAATGGTGGTCAGGCCGTCGATGATGCTGTCGCGCTCGGCGTCGGTCAGCACGCCGACCTTGGCCAGCATCGTGGCGTGGGCGATCGAGCCCATGATGTCATGGCGGTACAGGCGCTGGTCGAAGGTGACGGAGGCGGTGAAGCGCGCGACGAAGGCGTCGACGGGTTCACTGAAGCGGCCGCCCCAGGACTGGTTGGTCTTGTCGGTGCTCATGGATTCGCTCGTGATCTGCTTAAAAGAGGCGTGGAGGTGTGCCGCGGATAATAACAGGGTTGCCCGTGGAGGCGATGCTGCGGGTGATCGGCATTTTTATTTGCGCCAAGGATGGCTAAGTGCCTTGCCGTCGAACGCGTCCGGGAAGAGACTGGAGGCAGGCGTTAATTGAAACGATATTTGACGATTGAGCAATATCGTCTCAGCGAGCGTCTACAGTTGCACTGATAGAGCGTGAATGCACCAAAGTCGGGTGATGCGGTCATAGCCCAGACTATCCATTAAAAAAGGGGGGTATTCGGATTGTGTATCAGCAAACCCTACGACGATGCCCAAAGGCAGCAGGTCTTGGGCGCAATTGAACAGGTCCGGGTAAATTTGGGTGCCGCTGCCGGGGCACTTTTTGCCGCTCGCGCTAGTCTTAGCGTGGATCGCTGTGACGCAAGTCACCGCACCTGTCTACGCTATCCTTGTGCGAGACTCACGCAGGAATCCAGCGCAATATGAATGTCCTGATCGTTGATGACGAACCCCAAGCCCGCGAGCGACTGAGCCGTTTGGTCAGTGAACTCGAGGGTTATACAGTCCTTGAACCGAGTGCCACCAACGGTGAAGAGGCATTGACGCTGATCGACAGCCTCAAGCCGGATGTGGTGTTGCTCGATATCCGCTTGCCGGGCCTCGATGGCCTGCAAGTCGCTGCCCGCCTGAGCGAGCGAGAATCGCCGCCTGCCGTGGTGCTGTGCGCCGCTCAAGAAGAGTTTTCCACCGAGACATTGGAAGCCAGCGGTGTCAGCTTTATCGTCAAGCCGGTAACGGGCGAAGCATTGCTCAAGGCCCTCAAGAAAGCCGAGCGGCCAAACCGTGTGCAACTCGCTGCGCTGACCCAGCCGGCCGCGCAAAGTGGCAACGGGCCGCGTAGCCATATCAGCGCACGGACCCGCAAGGGCATCGAACTGATCCCGTTGGGCCAGGTGGTCTATTTTATTGCCGACCACAAGTACGTGACCCTGCGTCACGAGAGCGGCGAAGTGTTGCTCGATGAGCCGCTCAAAGCCCTTGAAGATGAGTTTGGCGACCGCTTCGTGCGCATCCACCGCAATGCACTGGTGGCCCGCGAGCGAATTGAACGCCTGCAGCGCACGCCTTTGGGGCACTTTCAGCTGTTCCTCAAAGGGCTGAACGGCGATGCCTTGATTGTCAGCCGACGTCATGTCGCCGGCGTGCGCAAGATGATGCAGCAGCTTTAGCCCAAGGGCTGTAGCAAGTCTGCATTCCCTTATCCCGGTGCGACGCGGCCAGGGAGGCCCCGCACTTGCTGATTCAAATCAAAGCGTGTTTGCCTGAGCTGTTATTATCTGCCGTATCTATTCAGTACGGATTGATCCATGTCCTCTCGCGAAATCCGCATCGCCACCCGTAAAAGCGCCCTGGCCTTGTGGCAGGCCGAATACGTCAAAGCACGCCTTGAACAGGCTCATCCAGGCCTCAAAGTATCCCTGGTGCCTATGGTCAGTCGCGGCGACAAGCTGCTCGACTCGCCGCTGTCGAAGATCGGCGGCAAGGGCTTGTTCGTCAAAGAGCTGGAAACCGCGCTGCTGGAAAACCAAGCCGACATCGCCGTGCATTCGATGAAAGACGTGCCCATGGACTTCCCCGAAGGCCTGGGCCTTTTTTGCATCTGCGAGCGCGAAGACCCGCGTGATGCCTTTGTGTCCAACACCTATGCATCCCTGGATGAGCTGCCGTTGGGCAGTATCGTCGGCACCTCCAGCCTGCGTCGTCAGGCGCAATTGCTGACCCGTCGCCCGGACCTGCAGATTCGCTTTTTGCGCGGCAACGTCAACACTCGCCTGGCCAAGCTGGATGCCGGCGAATATGACGCGATCATCCTTGCGGCTGCCGGCTTGATCCGCCTGGGCTTTGAAGACCGCATTACGTCGGCCATCAGCGTCGAAGACAGCTTGCCGGCCGGTGGGCAGGGCGCAGTCGGCATTGAGTGCCGCACCGCCGACAGCGAAATCCATGCCTTGCTCAAACCTCTCGATCACCACGACACCGAAGTGCGTGTCACTGCTGAACGTGCCCTCAACAAGCACCTCAACGGTGGCTGCCAGGTGCCGATTGCCTGCTACGCAGTGCTTGAAGGTGAAAACCTCTGGTTGCGTGGCTTGGTCGGTGATCCGGACGGCGGCACGTTGCTCACTGCCGAGGTGCGTGGGCCGCAGCGTGACGCGACCGCCTTGGGCATCCAGGTCGCAGAAGAGCTGCTGGGCAAGGGCGCTGGCGCCATTCTGGAAAAAGTCTATGGCGAGGCCGGCCCACAGTGACCGATTGGCGCGTGCTGCTGACGCGGCCCGCTGAAGAGTCGGCGGCCGTAGCTGCGTTGTTGGCCGAAGCCGGTATTTTCAGCAGCAGCTTGCCGTTGCTGGATACCGAAGCCTTGCCCGTCACGCCCGAGCAGCAGGCTGTGTTTGCTGACTTGGGCCGCTACAGCGCGGTAATTGTGGTGAGCAAACCGGCTGCACGCCTGGCGGTGCAGCAATTGCAGCAGCCCTGGCCAGCGTTGCCGTGGTTCAGTGTGGGCGCTGCCACTGCGCAGGTACTGGCCGATCACGGTCTCAACGTTCACTATCCGCAAACCGGCGACGACAGCGAGGCCTTGCTTCAATTGCCGGCCTTGCGCGAGGCTGTCGCACGGCCCGGCGCTCGGGTGTTGATCCTGCGAGGCGAGGGCGGCCGGGAGTTGCTGGCTGAGCGTTTGCGTGAGCAAGGTGCTAGTGTCGATTATCTGGAATTGTATCGGCGTTTCCTCCCGGCTTACGACGTCGGGGCGCTGATGCAACGCATCCAGTTGGAACGCTTGAACGGCCTGGTGGTCAGCAGTGGGCAGGGTTTTTTACACCTGCAAGCTCTGGCCGGTACCGATTGGCCGAAGGTGGCGCAGCTGCCGTTGTTCGTGCCCAGCCCTCGCGTGACTGAAATGGCGCGGGCCGCTGGTGCAGAAAAAGTTGTGGATTGTCGCGGCGCGAGCGCCGCGGCTTTGTTAGTGGCGTTGCGCAGCGCTGCCTCATAAGGCATGCGGCGCCCACTCTCTGATACGCAAAGGACGGATACGTGAGCGAAACAGCCTTGCCTAAAGATGAAACCCAACCCGCAGTTGATGCGCCGGTTGAGTCACAGGTCGCCGCGCCACGCCGTGGCAATGGCCTGGCGGTTGTGGCCCTGTTGCTCGGTGCCGCTGGCGTCGCCGCTGGCGGTTGGGGGATCTGGCAGGTCCGTGCCCTGCAAGCCAGCAGCCAGCAACAGCTGGGCCAGGTGCAGACCCTTGATGATCAATCCCAAACCCTCAAGCAAAGCCAGCAACAACTGGCAGCGCGTCTGGCGCAGTTGCCTGCGGCGGACGAGCTTGAGGAGCGCCGCCGCCTGGTTGCCCAATTGCAGGGTGACCAGCAGCGTCTGAGCCAACGCCTTGAAACCGTGCTGGGCGCCAGTCGCCAGGACTGGCGCCTGGCCGAAGCTGAACACCTGATCCGCCTGGCCAGTCTGCGTCTCTCTGCCTTGCAGGACATCAACAGCGCCCAGTCATTGGTCCAGGGTGCTGACGAAATTCTGCGCGAACAAAGTGACCCAGGCGCTTACGCCGCACGTGAGCAGTTGGCCAAGAGCCTTGCTGCGCTGCGCAGTACCGAGCAACCCGACCGCACCGGCTTGTACTTGCAGCTGGCCGCTCTGCGTGATCAGGTCGTAGCGCTTGCGGCTATCGCGCCGGAGTATCAGCTCACCGAGCCTGCGTCCGCAGGGCGTTCGAGCACCGATACGGAAAACCGCCTGAGCCAGTGGTGGGAGCAGATCTCTCGCTATTTCCGCATCGACTTCAACCCCGATGACAACATTCGTCCGTTGCTCGCCGGCCAAGGCTTGAATCAAGTGCGCCTGGCGCTGAGTCTGGCGCTGGAGCAAGCGCAGTGGGCCGCGCTTAACGGCGAAACGGCGGTGTACAGCCGCTCGCTCGGTGAGGCGCGCAGCGTGCTGCAGGACAACTTCAATCAGGACAACCCGCAGAGCAAAGCGATGCTGGCGCGCATTGCCGAGCTCGAGCCCAAGGCTGTCTCGGTGGTGACGCCGGACCTGGCCACCAGCCTGGCCGCCGTCCAGGCCTACCTTGAGCGCCGTCATCTGTCTGCCGATGAAGCCAAGGCGTCGGCGGGCACGCCGGCGACCAAGGAGTAGAGCCGATGAAGCGTTTCTATGTGATCCTGGTGCTGGCGGTTGCGATCGCCCTGGCACTGGGCGTGGGTATTTCGAAACACACCGGCTACGTGCTGATTACCTATCCCCATCTGCTGCATTACGAGTCGAGCCTGTGGGCCACGCTGGTGGCGGTGTTTGCCGTTGTACTGGTGATCTACCTGCTGCGTGTGCTGCTCAGCTTGCTCACTACCTCGGGTGGCGTGGTCAACCCGTGGTCGCGGCGTAACCGCAGCCGCCGTGTGCAGATAGCCATTGAGCAAGGCCAGATGGACCTCGCCGAGGGCCGCTGGGCCAGCGCCGAACGCCACCTGCACCGCGCGGCTGAGGCCGAGCGTCAGCCGCTGTTGTATTACCTTGGCGCCGCACGTGCTGCCAACGAACAGGGCCGGTATGCAGAGTCTGACGGTTTGCTGGAGCGTGCTTTAGAACGCCAGCCGCAGGCGGAACTGGCTGTGGCCCTGAGCCATGCGCAACTGCAGATGGACCGTGGTGACACTGAAGGTGCACTGGTCACGTTGCAGGCCATGTACGAGCGTCACCCGCATAACGCGCAGGTGTTGCGCCAATTGCAGCGTCTGCATCAGCAGCGGGGCGATTGGCCGTCGGTGATTCGCTTGTTGCCCGAACTGCGCAAGGACAAAGTGCTTCCCGCTGCTGAGCTGGCCGAACTTGAGCGGCGTGCCTGGGGCGAAAACCTTGGGCTGGCGGTCGAGCGTGAAGCGCAGGGCGAAGCCGGTTTGCAGTCTTTGGAACGAGCGTGGGAACAACTCACCTCCGCCCAGCGCCAAGAGCCGCAACTGGTCTTGGCTTATGCAGAGCAACTGCGCCGGCTGGGGGCTGACGCCAAGGCCGAGGAAGTTCTGCGTGCCGCCATCAAGCGCGGCTATGACAGCCATCTGATCCGGCTGTACGGTTTGTTGCGTGGCAGTGACCCGGGTCGTCAGCTCAAATTCGCCGAAGGCTGGCTCAAGGACCATCCGGGGGATGCCAGCCTGTTGCTGACGCTAGGTCGTCTGTGTCTGCAAAACAGCCTGTGGGGCAAAGCACGCGACTATCTGGAAAGCAGCCTGCAGGTGCAGCGCAATCCCGAAGCGTGTGCAGAACTGGCGCGCTTGCTGGCCCAGCTGGGCGATACCGAGCGCAGCAACCAGTTGTTCCAGGAAGGCCTGGGGCTTCTGGACAGCCGCTTGCTGGCATCACCGCTGCCGGTGCCAGCGCGAGTGTAAGAATGAAAGCAAGGTTGGCTCGGACATTTCTGAGGGCCAACCTTTCTTTGTCGCGTAAACCCGGGCGCTAAAGCTCTACGTAGCAAATTCCTACCGTCAACTGCTTGAAGTCATCCAGGTTCTGACGGCATATCCATAGGCTGTTGCGGAATTGTCTGCTCTGGTGCGTATTGAAAGGAGTCAGGCCTTTACTCTACCGTAAGGGTCTATCTCTTGCGGTACGGATAACAATGTCTTTGGCCCCTTCACGCTCCCTGTTTCTCCTGGCCTTCTTGGCTGGTGCGCTGACGTTGGGTGCGTCTTTTTATCTTGAGTTCGGCGCGCTCTTGCGTCCTTGCTTCCTGTGTCAGGTGCAGCGCATCTTTTTAGCTGCCTTCACGCTGATTAACCTGGCCGCAGCGATTCATAACTCTAAACGCTCAGGGACTTACCTATACGGGCTGGCCAGCATGGGCTGTGCACTGCTCGGGGCCATCACTGCGGTACGCCAGGTGCTGCTACAAAATGCCGCGCCGGAGCAGGTCAGCGAGTGCTGGCCCAGCCTTCACTACATGATTGAAAACCTGTCGTTATGGCAAGCACTGCAACTGACGGTCAAAGGCACCGTGGACTGCGTGGAACTCAACTGGACACTGTTTGACCTGAGCCTGCCGGAATGGAGCTTGTTGTTCTTCTTGGCGATGCTGCTTCTCGGCATCATGCAGTTTTCACGATTGTTGCCGGGCCGGCGTTTACACCCTGCGAGGTACTGAAAATTCTCCGAAATGTGTAGGGCGGGATTAAACACTTGTATGAACTTTCTCTCCTGCGTACCTTGAAGCCATAGTCATGCGGGCATAATCTGGCCCGCACGCGTTATAGAAACCGTTTGTGACATGCGGCCTTGTCCGGCTGCCGCCTCAATGTTTGAGGTGTTGCGCGGGCACAGGCGGCAGCGCCCCTATAGGGAAGAGAGATCACCATGCTGGAAAGTTGTCAGAATGCTCAGGAACGCTGGGGTGGAGTGCACAAGCTGATCGACAGCTGGTTGAAGGCACGTCACGAACTGGTTCGAGCCTTTGATGCTCTTGGCGCCAAGCCCGAGGCACTGGCTGAGAATCGCGAACCGTTGCAGGATTTTTGCGCTGTATTGGTGGACTACGTGTCAGCCGGCCATTTTGGTGTTTACGAGCAACTGACCAAGGAGGCGGAAGCTTTTGATGATCAGCGTGGTCTGGATCTGGCAGAGACGATCTACCCGCGCATTGATGTAATTACCGAGAAGCTGCTGGCCTTCACCGATCTGTGTGATGCTGGTAATTGTGTTGCTGAAAAATTCAAAGAATTGGGTGCGCTGTTGCATGAGCGCTTCGAGTTGGAAGACTGCCTGATCGAAGTACTGCATAACGCTCACAAGGAAGAGGCAGCCACCCAGGCTTGACCCTCAAAGTGAGATGAAAAAACGGTGCGCATGGCGCACCGTTTTTTATTGGGTCAGTGGCGAGTGCCGAGCAATTCGATCTCGAATACCAATGGCGTATACGGCGGGATCAATTCACCCGCACCGTCGGCGCCATAGGCCTGGGCGGAAGGAATGACCAAGCGCCATTTCGCGCCTACCGGCATTTGCTGCAGCGCGCTGCTCCAGCCGCTGATCACACTGTCCAGGCGAAACCATTGGGGCTGTGTGCTCTTGTCGAAAACCGTCCCATCGGGCAGCCGTCCTACGTAATTGACTTGCACCTCATCAGTCGCCAGCGGTTTGCTGCCGTTGCCGGGTGCCAGCTCGGTGAGCAGGATGCCATCTGCCAGTTCACGCACGCCGCTGACCGCTTTTTCCTTGGCTAAGAATTGCTGTTCGGCGGCGAGTGCTTTTTCGCTTTGTGGTGCCTCGGCGTCGGCAGCGTTTTGTGCTTCGTGTTGGGCGAGGATCTGTTCGATGCGTGCATCATCCAGCGCCAATGACTTGCCCAGGTAGGCTTGCTTGAGGCCATCGAGCAGGGCTTGGATCTGCAGGTCGGGCACCTGCTGGCGCAAGCGCTCGCCGAGGCTTGCGCCCAAACTGTAGGCAAGGTCGTGTGGGTCTGGGGCGGTGGTTTTGGACGGCAATTGCTCGCCTGCATTGGCGACGCTAATCGCCAAGCTCAGCACTAAAAAAAGATAACGCGACATGGTGCTTCTCCCACCGAAAGTGCGACGGATTATGCCAGTGTGAGTGGGTAAAAAGTGCCGCAGTTTTTTGTTATATCGATAAGAATTTACTCACGGTGCAACGCAAGGCAAACGATACTGTCAACATGCCCTAGCGGCGGTAAGAGCAGAGGGCTAGTATGAGCCGCACCCACGTCAGCCAGGAGGTAAACCATGTCGGCCAAACAGAAGCCTGTTAATACCCCGTTGCATTTACTCCAACAACTTTCGGGCAGCTTGCTCGAACATCTGGAAAGCGCATGTTCCCAAGCGTTGGCCGATGCAGAAAAACTGCTCGCCAAACTGGAAAAACAACGCGGTAAAGCGCAAGAAAAGCTGCACAAATCCCGCACCAAACTGCAAGACGCCGCGACTGCCGGCAAAGCCAAGGCACAAGCCAAAGCCAAAGACGCCGTCAAAGAACTTGAGGACCTGCTGGACGCCCTCAAGGATCGCCAAGCTGAAACCCGCACCTACATTTCCCAACTCAAAAAAGATGCTCAGGAAAGCCTGAAACTGGCCCAGGGCGTTGGTCGAGTGAAAGAAGCTGTGGCCAAAGTATTGGGCGCCCGTACCCCGGCAAAAGCTGCTGCGTCGAAAGCTCCAGCCAAGGCCGCAGCCAAGCCAGCGGCTAAAACTGCTGCTGCGAAACCAGCCGCCAAACCAGCTGCTAAAACTGCTGCTGCGAAACCAGCCGCCAAGCCAGCTGCTAAAACTGCTGCTGCGAAACCAGCCGCCAAGCCAGCGGCTAAAACTGCTGCTGTGAAACCAGCCGCCAAGCCAGCTGCTAAAACTGCTGCTGCGAAACCAGCCGCCAAGCCAGCGGCTAAAACTGCTGCTGCGAAACCAGCCGCCAAGCCAGCTGCTAAAACTGCTGCTGCAAAACCAGCCGCCAAGCCAGCAGCTAAAACTGCTGCTGCAAAGCCAGCCGCCAAACCAGCAGCTAAAACTGCTGCTGCAAAACCGGCTGCCAAGCCAGCGGCTAAAACTGCTGCTGCCAAACCAGCTGCCAAGCCAGCGGCTAAAACTGCTGCTGCGAAACCAGCTGCCAAGCCAGCGGCTAAACCTGCTGCTGCGAAGCCAGCCGCCAAGCCGGCTGCTAAACCTGCTGCTGCCAAACCAGCGGTCAAGCCAGCGGCTAAACCTGCTGCTGCGAAACCAGCGGTCAAGCCAGCGGCTAAACCCGCTGCTGCAAAGCCAGCTGCTGCCAAGCCTGCCCCGGCCAAGCCGGCAACTCCGGCTGCCGCGCCTGCTGCTCCGACAGCTTCCAGCGCTCCAACCGCATCGGCCAGCAGCACACCTGCACCGGTAGCGCCAAGTACCACCCCAACCAGCGCTTCCTAAGTGCGGGTGGCCACGACGCGCAGCTGCTGCAGCGCGTCGTGGTCAAGGTTGGCGGCTTCGGTCGCCAAGCCTTCCAGCCATTTCGGTTGACGCTCTTCCCCAGTCGGCCATGCCAGCGCCAATACTTCCAGGCGCGCTAACAATTCCCGTTCGGCCTCCAGCTCCAGAGCTTTGACTCGCTCGCGTAACGCCGCCAGAGGCACATCCTGTTGCGCCATGGTTCGCCACTGCATGCGCATCTGTCGCAACGGTTCGACCACCGTTTTTTGCCAAGGGCGTGCAAGCTGTAGCAGGGCCTCAATGCGCTCAGGTTCAAGCGCTACGCCACGCTGCTCCAGCCAGGCGCCACACAGCAGTAGGCACACATCCGCGCCTTGTTCCTGCAAGCGCAGGCAAGCGGCTTCGCACCCTGGGCGGGCGTAAATCGAAAGGGCAAAGCTCCACAGGTCAGCGCACATATTCACACCCAAGCCAGCGGCCAACGAAGCTGGTAGACTCCGCCGCCATTATGATCCGACTTCAAAGCCTAACATTACAGCGTGGCCCGCAACGTCTTCTTGAAGACGCCGAGCTGACCCTGCACGCCGGTCACAAAGCCGGCCTGATCGGTGCCAACGGCGCCGGCAAATCCACGTTGTTCGCCCTGTTGCTGGGTGAGCTGACCCCGGATTCCGGGGACTGCTTACTGCCGGCCGACTGGCGCATTGCCCATATGCGCCAGGAGATCGACACCCTCGACCGCATTGCGATCGACTACGTGCTCGATGGCGACCTGCGCCTGCGCCAGGTGCAACACGACCTGGCCGAGGCCGAGAAAGCCCAGGACGGCGCCGCCCAGGCCCGCCTGCACTCGGAGCTGGACAGTGCCGACGGCTACACTGCCGACGCCCGCGCCCGCAAGATGCTGGCCGGCCTTGGGTTCACCAACGAGCAGATGGATCGCCCGGTCGCCGACTTCTCCGGTGGCTGGCGCATGCGCCTGAACCTGGCCCAGGCACTCATGTGCCCGTCGGACTTGCTGCTGCTCGACGAACCGACCAACCACTTGGACCTCGATGCGATCCTGTGGCTGGAAGACTTCCTCAAGAACTATCAAGGCACCTTGCTGCTGATTTCCCACGACCGGGACTTCCTCGACGCCGTGGTCGACAACATCGCCCACGTCGAACAGAAGAAAATCACCCTCTACCGTGGCGGCTACACCGCGTTCGAACGCGCCCGCGCCGAGCGTCTGGCCCAGCAGCAACAGGCCTTTGAGAAGCAGCAGGCGCAACGTGCGCACATGGAAAGCTACATCGCCCGGTTCAAGGCCCAAGCCACCAAGGCCCGCCAGGCCCAGAGCCGGATCAAGGCGCTGGAGCGCATGGAAGAGCTGTCGGCCGCCCATGTCGATTCGCCGTTCGACTTTGTATTCCGTGAATCGGTGAAGATCTCCAGCCCGCTCCTGGACCTGTCGGACGCCCGCCTGGGGTATGGCGACAAAACCATTCTGGAGAAGGTCAAGCTGCAGCTCACACCGGGTGCGCGTATCGGCTTGCTCGGCCCTAACGGTGCGGGCAAATCGACGCTGATCAAGAACCTGTCCGGCGAGCTTGAGCCTTTGGCCGGCCGCCTGACCCGTGGCGAGAACACGGTGGTGGGCTACTTCGCCCAGCATCAGTTGGACTCTCTTGACTCCAAGGCGAGCCCGTTGCTGCACCTGCAGCGTCTGGCGCCGACCGAGCGTGAGCAAACGTTGCGCGACTTCCTCGGCGGCTTCGACTTCCGTGGCGCACGCATCGATGAGCCGGTGCTGAATTTCTCGGGCGGCGAAAAAGCCCGTCTGGCCCTGGCGCTGATTGCCTGGGACAGGCCGAACCTGCTCCTGCTCGACGAACCGACCAACCACCTGGACCTGGAGATGCGCCTGGCGTTGACCATGGCCTTGCAGGAGTTCAGCGGTGCAGTGCTGGTGGTGTCTCACGATCGCCACTTGCTCAAGAGCACCACCGACAACTTCCTGCTGGTGGCTGACGGCAAGGTCGAAGAGTTCGACGGTGACCTGGACGACTATGCGCGCTGGCTGACCGATTACCGCCTGCGCAACGCGCCGGTGAGTAATACGCCGGTCAACCCCGACAAGACCGACAAAAAGGCCCAGCGCCAGGCCGCTGCCGCCCTGCGCCAGCAGTTGGCGCCGCACAAGCGTGAAGCCGACAAGCTGGAGGCCGAATTGGGCAAGGTGCATGAGCGCCTGGCCAAAATCGAAACCAGCCTGGGCGACAGCGCCGTCTATGAGGCGGCGCGCAAGGACGAATTGCGCGACCTGCTGGCCGAACAGGCCAAGCTCAAGGTGCGCGAAGGGCAGTTGGAGGAAACCTGGATGGAAGCCCTCGAAGTGCTCGAAACCTTGCAAGCGGAGCTGGAGGCGCTGTCCTGATGGAAGCGTTGCAGTTACCGCTGCCGGCACAATGGATCGCGCCGATCTGGGTCGGCGTGCAGATCCTGCTGATCCTGCTGGCGGGTTATTTCGCCCAGCGTTTCGTGGCCAAGGGCTTGAATCGACTGGGTGAACGCTACCCGCTGCCACCGCAGTTGCTGATGCCACTGCGTGGCGGCCTGCGCTGGCTGATCATGGGCAGTGCGCTGATTTTTGTGCTGGAGCGCCTGGGCGTGTCCGCCACCGTGTTGTGGACGGCGCTGTCGGGGTTTGTCGCTGTCGCAGCCGTGGCGTTTTTTGCCATGTGGTCGGTGCTGTCCAACCTGCTGTGTGCGATTTTGATCTTCACCGTCGGGCCGTTTCGCCTCGGTGATATCGTCGAGCTGGTGGATACCGTCGACAAGCCGGGTGTAAAAGGCCGTGTGGTGGCGATTAACTTGCTCTACACCACACTGATCGAAGTGGCGGAGGCTGGCACTGACAGTGCGATGGTGCAGGTGCCCAACAGCCTGTTCTTCCAGCGCTCGGTGCGGCGTTGGCCAGGTACTCACGTGTTTCCAGGCGACCGCTAGCATCCACATCGTGTAAAAATCTATAGCCAGTCTTCGGTCGGCGGAGTTAGCTTAAGCCCTACTCGCAAACTCCCTCCTGAGGTGTGTAATGGCACTCGACACATGGCTGGCCTTTTTCCTGGCCAGTTGGATCATCTCTCTTTCCCCCGGCGCCGGTGCCATCGCTTCGATGTCCAGCGGCCTGCAATACGGTTTCCTGCGCGGCTACTGGAACGCCATTGGCCTGCAATTGGGCCTGGCGATGCAGATTGCCGTGGTGGCCGGTGGCCTGGGTGCCATTCTTGCGGCCTCTTCGACCGCGTTTTATGCGATCAAGTGGTTTGGTGTGGCGTACCTGGTGTACCTGGCCATCAAACAGTGGCGCGCCTTGCCGATGGACATGAGCGAGGATGCGACGATACGCCCGATCGGCAAGCCAATGGCGATGATGTTCCGTGGCTTCCTGGTCAACGCCAGCAACCCCAAGGCCCTGGTGTTCATGCTGGCGGTTCTGCCGCAGTTCGTGAACCCGCAGGCGCCGCTGCTGGTCCAGTACCTTATCCTGGGCGCAACCATGATCAGCGTCGATATGATCGTGATGGCGGGCTACACGGGGCTTGCGTCGAAAGTCTTGCGGCTGCTGCGTACGCCCAAGCAGCAAAAACGCATGAACCGCACGTTTGCAGGCTTGTTTGTGGGGGCGGCGGGGTTTCTCGCCAGCTTGCATCGCGCAACGGCTTGATTGACGAAACCGGATCAAAAATGTGGGAGCTGGCTTTGAGATGACGGCTCAACGAAGAATCTTCGGCGCTTCGTCCCTTGGCAGGTTATTGCGCAGTGCAGGCTTGCCTGGTTCTTCGTAGCCACCACCCAGCTGTTCCGCCAGTTGGCGCGCTACATCCTCACCCAAGGCTTTCGACACTTCCCGTACCACACGCGGCCGGTTCAGGCTCACGCGCACGTCACGGTTGTTCACCAGCTTGGTGTCCTGGCCTTCACCCATGGCGGTAAACGCCGAGGTGATCTCGAAGGTGCGGGTATTGATCAGGCTGAAATCCGCGACCAACGTCAGGCCCAGCACCGCCGAGTAGCTGTTGGTGTGGTCCAGGGCATTGATGTCCTGGGTGAAGTCGATGTCTGACAGGGTGCCGAACAGCACATAGTCCGCGCCCTTGAAATTACCGGCCTTGATGCGTTTGATCACATCATAGACGTCACCCTTGGCGTCGGCGGTGTAGGGCGTGCCCTGCACCAGCTGAAACTGATGCGACTTGAGAATCTCGCCCTTGATGTCACCGCTGAATTTACGCAGCTCGGTCTGTTCGATGTAGCTGGTGCGGCTCTCGTACTCGCTGTAGGTCGAGGCACCGCTGGCGTTGTAGGCACTGGCCTGGAAGTTGTTGCTGGCCGACACGGCGTGGATGTACTCCTCGACGCGCGTCTCATAGGCCAGGTCGGTGACTGCGATCTTCGGGGCGGCCGAGGCGCCAAAGGCGCACAGCAGGCCGATCATGCCGATCCATGCACGCATTGCTTAGCGCTCCGTGGTCTTGCGGATTTCTTTCTCGTCCATCCATTCGGCCAAGCCGCTTTCAACGTCGATCAGTTGCAGGCTGAACTTGTAGAACACGTCCTTGTAGTCCGAGCTGCGCTTGACGATGGAGCTGATGGAGCCTTCCAGGCGGTACTTGGCGGCAACCATGTTGCCGGTCTTGCTCACCGTGGATTTCTTGTACAGGCCGCTCTGGTTTTGCAGCTTCAGCTGGTCGACCTGGCTTTGCATGTCGGTGTTATCGCTGGCGAAGCGCGCGGTGCCGGTTTTCATCAGTTGGGTCTTGATCGACGTGGTGATCTCGCGGGTATCGATGTACTCGCTGGTCTTGTTCTTCACGTCATAGACCTGCACCACCGGGCGGCCTTGCAGGATGCCGGACTGGGCCAGGGAGCGGGTCATGCTCTCGGCGATCATCTGCAGGTCGGTGGAGCCGAACTCGTTGGTCACCAGTTCCACAGCCTTGGAGTCGCCGTAGCTGATGTTCTTGCCGCCGATTACCGGCGAGGTGTTGGAGCAACCGCTGGCCACAAGGGCGACGATGGCGAGAATCGAGAAGCGTGCAAACATGGGGAAATCTCTCTGAATACGGTTAGCGCAGCGGCTCAAGGGGTTTTCACTTCGAGGCGGAAGTCAGCGGCCTGGGGCAGGTTGGCGATGGCCGGCAGGAAAGTCGCCTGGTTGGCGTACAGGTTCAGCACTTTCCAGGTTTCTTCATCGCCCACCGGGAAGCCATCGGCGCCCAGCCAGGCGAAGCGGTAATACATCATCTGGTTGCTGCTGGTGATGTTGCTCAACTGCACCTTGGCGGTCAGGAAGCCATTTTCGCGGGCCACGCGAATGGCGCCGACGGCGATGCCCTTGAACTTGCCCATCACCACGATTTTACTGGCGGCGCTGCCGGGCTCCGGTGGCGGCGGGGTGGCGCAGCCGGCGAGCAGGACCAGCGCCAGGGCACCGAGGATGAAATGACGCATAACGTGCTCCTTAAGGTTGTTTGAGGGCGATAGCCTGGGCAGAGGTGCTCGGCACCACATGGGCCGCAAGGCCACCGGCGAACACCTGGTTACCGACTACGCGCAGGGTGATCACCTGATAGCGTTGGTCGGCCTTGACCGTCACCCGTGTGCCGCCCAGGGCATTGGGCAGGCTGACCTGGTGCTCGCCGTGCTTGAGGCGCAGGCGTGTCACTTGGGTCATGTCCGGCAGGGTGCGCCAGGTGCGGGTGTCGGCGCCTTCGGTCACGGCCGAGGCGATGCCCAGCACCAGGCCCGCCATGGGGTTGGTCTTGTTCAGGTTGTTCTGTGTCACGCCACGGCTGACCGCCCGCACGGTGGTGCGCAGGATGATCCCCGGCATGTCGTCACGCAGGGCCCGGCGGGACATGGCGGTGGTGCTGTTGAGCGCGGTGAGGTTCTGCTGCTTGCCGTCGACGCCGATCTGGCCGAAGGCCTGTGTGGAGGTGTCGGCCTTGATCACCGGGAACGACAGCGGGGTGATTACCAAATGGCCGTCAATCGGAATCGGCAGCGGCAGGCGGATCGAATCACGCGCTGGTGCCAGGCCACTCTGCACCACGATGAGTACATCGGTCTCGTCGGCGCCGACCTTGGACTTGTCCAGGTCCAGCAACGCCTGTTCCAGCAGCGGTGTGTTGGGGCGCAACTCGGCAGCCTTGCGATAGCCCGGCGCAGCCAGGTCCTTTTCACCCAGGGCTTCGTAGACAAAGCCTGCCAGGTAATGGCTGAACGCACTCTGGTAACTGTTCTTCAGGCCAACCACTTCCGGTGCGTCGAGTGCTTCTACCGGGTAGCCGCGCAGGTCTTTGAACTGGGTAGTGACGCCCTGGCGCTCGGCTTCGTTTTCGCGTTTCAAGTATTCCTTGTCCCGCAGGTCGGCGATCACGGCTTCGCGCTCGTGGGTCTTCTTGATCTCGGTACGGGCGCCGTCGAAATCATTCAAGGCCAGCAGGTTCAGGGCCATCTGGGTGGTCAGCATGACTTTTTCGTAGTCATAACCTTCGTAGCGACGCACCTTGTCGTTGACCAGGAAACTGCCGAATTGGGCGAGGTACTTTTCGCTGTCGAACTTGACCGATTCTTCCCACTTGAACACTTGCAGGTCGGCGCTGCGCCAGGCGGTCTGGCTGCCGGTGAGGTCGCCTTTGGCACGCAACAACTCGCCCTTTTCAAAAAAGTAGAGCAGGTTCTTGTCTTCGCCGGTGTTGTTCTTTTCCAGCAGGGTCAGGGCACCGTCGACATTGCCGGTGGCCAACTGCTGGTTGGTGGCCTGCAACTCGGTATCGTAGCTGCGAAACATTGAACAACCGGAGAGCAAGGTAACCGCCGCCAGTGTGAGTGGGGCCAAGGCGCGAAATGCCATGCAAACTTCTTCCCTGAAAGTGATCGGCTGATGTGCAAATTCCTCATTAAAACGAGGAAATAAATTCCCTTTCGAAATAACAGGGCGCGGCATTATAGGCGTCATTACTGGCAAAACAATGGCTTTTTGCTGTTGTGCGTGGCGTTGAGGTGCCATTACTTGCTTCTTAAATGCGCGGGTCTTCGATGCGCCAAATCACTAACGTCTTGAGTCAAAGCATTTAAAATTTAACAATGTGTTACTTCGTATTTCCCTTTGAGATTCATTCATGATTGCCCCCTTCCGTTTTCTCGTCTGGCTGCTGCTTCCAGCGTTGATGTCGTGCAGCTTCAACCTGCTGGCCGCGACCGCCGAGGGCGCCCCACAAGCCCTGCATCTGCTGGACTACATTGGCGCTGACTACCCGCCGACGGTGGAGGCGGGGAAGGTTATCGATGAATCCGAATACCGCGAACAAATAGAGTTTCTCGGCGTGTTGCAGAGCCTGGTGGCCGAGCTACCGCAGAGGCCGGAACGCGCCGAGTTGGTCAAGGGCGTCGACGAATTGTCAGCGGCTGTATCCGCTCACCAGGACGGCGCAGTCGTCGCCCGCCAAGCCCGCCAGTTGGGCGCCAAGTTGGCGGTGGCCTATGAAGTCAGCCAGGCGCCGGCCATTACGCCCGATCCCACGCGGGGCGCTCCGCTTTACGCCCAGCACTGCTCGGTGTGCCACGGTACAGCCGGTGCCGGCGATGGGCCTGCGTCTACGGGCATGACGCCGCCACCTGCCAACCTGCGCGACGCGACACGTCTGGACCGCCTGAGCCTCTACGCGGTCTACAACACCCTCGGCCTGGGCGTTGAAGGCACCGACATGCCGTCCTTCGCTGACCAATTGGACGACCGCCAACGTTGGGACCTGGCCACCTACATTGCAGGTTTCACCGCTGACCCGGCCGCTGCCAAAAGCGAACAACCCTTCAACCTTGCCGACCTCGCACGCCAAACCCCCAACGAGGTGCTGGCAGCCAGTGGCCCAGCCGCTGCCGCGACGTTCCGCGCCCAGCGTGCGCAGCCGCCGCAGGTCAAGCGTGGCCCGGCGCAGTTGCTCGACTACACCGCGACCACGCTGGACAAGAGCCTGGCCGCGTTCCGCAACGGCGACCATGAACAGGCCTATGACCTTTCAGTCGCAGCGTACCTGGAAGGCTTCGAGCTGGTAGAAAGCTCCCTGGATAACGTCGACGCCAATGTGCGTAAAGACACCGAGAAAGCCTTGATGGCGTACCGGCAGTCGTTGCAGGACGGACTGCCGGTCGAGCAGGTGCAACAGCGCCTGGACGTGGCCAAGGGCAAACTCACCGAATCCGCCGGATTGTTGGGCAGTGATGGCCTGAGCTGGTCGCTGAGCTACATCTCCGGTTTGCTGATCCTGCTGCGCGAAGGTCTTGAGGCGATCCTGGTACTGGCGGCGATCCTGGCGTTCCTGCGTAACACCGGCCAGCAATCGGCGGTGCGCAGTGTCAACGTCGGTTGGGGCTTGGCGCTGCTGGCCGGCTTGGCGACCTGGGCGTTGGCGGCTTATGTGATTGACGTGAGCGGCGCCCAGCGCGAATTGCTCGAAGGCTGCACGGCGCTGTTCGCCAGTGTGATGGTGCTGTGGCTGGGCGTATGGATGCATGACCGACGCCACGCGGCGGCCTGGCAGGATTACATCAAGAGCAGCCTGGTCGGCGGCGGTGGGCGTTTCGGTTTTGCGATGTTGGCGTTTTTCTCGGTCTATCGCGAGCTGTTCGAGGTGATCCTGTTCTACGAAACCCTGTGGCTGCAAGCGGGCCCTGCCGGGCACAACGCGGTACTGGCCGGCGGCGCCACGGCGCTGGTGCTGCTGGTAGGTTTGGCGTGGGTGATCCTGCGTGGCTCGGCGAAACTGCCGCTGGCGTTGTTCTTTGGCATCAATGCGGCGCTGCTGTGCGCGCTGTCGGTGGTGTTCGCCGGGCATGGCGTCAAAGCCTTGCAGGAAGCGGGCATCTTCGGCACACGGCCGGTGGCGTTCTTTGACTTCGACTGGCTGGGCATTCATGCCGATGCGTACTCATTGAGTGCGCAGGCTGTGGCGATCCTCGCAATTGTGGTGCTTTACGGCCGCAGCCGCCTGGCCGAGAAACGTCGAGTGGTGGCATAAGCATGCGTGTGTGGATTGATGCCGACGCCTGCCCGCGGGCAGCCAAGGACCAAGTGGTGAAGTTCGCCCTCAAGCGCCAGTTCGAAGTGGTGCTGGTGGCGGGCCAGAGCCAGATCAAGCCGAGCTTTGCCTGCGTGAAGCTGATTGTGGTGCCCAGCGGCCCGGACGCGGCGGACGATTATCTGGTGGAGCACGCCGTGCCCGGTGAGCTCGTGATCTGCAGCGACGTGCCGTTGGCCGACCGCCTGGTGAAGAAGGGCGTCACGGCCCTCGACCCACGCGGTAAGGAATTCAGCCCGGCGAACATGAGTGAGCGGCTGGCAGTGCGTAACCTGTTCACCGATCTGCGTGAGCAGGGCCAGATGGGCGGCGGCCCGCCGCCCCATGGGGAAAAGGACAAGCAGGCGTTTGCAAACGCACTGGATCGTATCCTCACGCGGTTAATGCGCCAGGCCTGACCTTGCAGTGAGTGGGTTTGTTGTAGCAGCTAGGCTTGTTGTTATCGGCAGGCTTGTTGTGGCGAGCAGGCTTGCCCTGCGTTGGGCTGCGCAGCAGCCCCAAATCCCACAACCTTGGACTGCCTGACACACCGCACTGCCTGAATTGGGGCGGCTTCGCCACCCAGCGCAGGGCAAGCCTGCTCGCCACCCCACTTATCGCGGGTTAATCATTCTCGTGGGTCAGTTCCAGCACGCGATCCACCAGCTTGTTGATGCCTGACGCGACTTCGCTGATGCGCTTGCCGAGCATGTAGGCCGGCGTGCTCACCAGCTTGCGGGCTTTGTCCTCGACGATATCCTCGACAGCGCACTCCTGATGAGTGGCGCCCATCTTGTCCAGGGCGGCCGCCGTGTCAGGGCAGTTGCCGATGGTGCAGGTCACGCCCGGGCCGTAGATTTTTGCGGCCAGGGCCGGTGAGATGCAGATCAACCCCACCGGCTTGCCGGCTTCGGCAAAGGCTTCAGCCAGCTCCAGCACTTGCGGGTTGACGCTGCAGCCCGCGCCTTGCACGGCAAAGTTCGAAAGATTCTTGGCTGCGCCAAACCCGCCAGGCACGATCAGTGCGTCGAATTCGTCGGCGTTGGCCTCGCGTATGTCTTTGACTTCACCACGAGCGATGCGCGCCGACTCCACCAGCACATTGCGTGACTCGGGCATCTCTTCACCGGTGAGGTGGTTGATCACGTGCAGTTGAGCAATATCTGGCGCAAAACATTGGACCTGAGCGCCGCGCTGATCCAGGCGCAGCAGCGTGATCACGCTTTCATGGATCTCTGCGCCGTCGTACACGCCGCAGCCGGAAAGGATCACTGCAATCTTTTTGCTCATGGGCATCTCTCCTATTTTGTGGCGTTAAATGTCTACTAATTTGTCACCTGTTGCCAATGGGATCTCCTGCCGCTACACCTAATCTTGATGTAACAAAAAAACATCGGACTAGCCCATGGACTTCGTGCCTTACGCGGTACCGTTTTTCATTGCCCTGATCGTGGTCGAGCTGTTGGCCGATCGTTGGCGCGGCGAACGCAATTATCGGGTGGCGGACGCCATCAACAGCCTCAGCACCGGCGTGCTGTCCACCACCACCGGGTTGTTGACCAAAGGCGTGGGCCTGCTGACCTACGCGTTTGCCCTCAAGCACCTGGCGTTGATCGAGCTGCCGGCCCAAAGCGTATGGACCTGGGTGTTTGCCTTCGTGTTCTACGACTTCTGCTACTACTGGCTGCACCGCTGCGGCCATGAGCGCAACATCTTGTGGGCCGCGCACTCGGTGCATCACCAGAGCGAGGACTACAACCTCACCACCGCCCTGCGCCAGACCAGCACTGGCTTTCTGCTGAGCTGGATCTTCTACCTGCCCCTGGCCGTGCTGGGTGTGCCGCTGGTGGTGTTTATCAGTGTGGCCTCGCTTAATCTTCTGTATCAATTCTGGGTACATACCCGCCATGTGCCCAAGCTTGGCTGGTTCGAGTGGTTCTTTGTCACGCCGTCCAATCATCGTGCGCACCATGCACAAAACGCTCTCTACATGGATCGCAACTACGGCGGGGTGTTCATTATTTGGGACCGCCTGTTCGGCAGCTTTCAGGAAGAAGACGAAAATGAACCGGTGATCTTTGGCGTGACCACGCCGCTGGCCAGTTGGAACCCGCTATGGGCCAACCTGCAGTTTTATGCACAGTTGTGGAGTGACGCGCGGCGCACTGAAAGCTGGTGGGACAAGCTGCGTATCTGGTTCATGCGCACCGGCTGGCGCCCGGCGGACGTGAAGGCCAAGTACCCGCTGGCCAAGCCCGACTTGAGCCAGTTCCGCAAATTCGAGGTGCCGCTGGACGCGCGTCAGCAGGTTTATATCGCCCTGCAATTTGCGGCGTATGTAGGGTTTGGCAGTTACCTGATGAATTTCGGCGAAGGGCTGCCCATGGCGGCGCTGGTGCTGGGCTGGAGTGCGATGGCGCTGGGGCTGTTCACCTTGGGCGTGGCCCTGGAGAACCGCCCGTGGGCGCTGAAAGCCGAGCTGGTGCGCCTGGGGCTGAATGTGCCGTTGGTGTGGCTGGCGCCGCTGGTCGGCTTGTGGCCGGCCAGCAGCCTGGGCTGGCTGGGCCTGTTGAGTTACAGCTTGCTCAGTGCGATCGGCCTCTACTGTTGCAGAAACCGGCTTACTCGACTGGCGTCTTAGGCGTTTGCTCCGTGGCCTGCTCCGCAGCCAGCCGGGCCTTGGCATCGGCACAGGCTTCGCGGGCGATACGCGCGTTCTTGAAGCGCCGGCGCAGCCACAGGCCAAAACCCAGCAATAACAACGCGCCCAGTACCCACAGCTCGTATTTCTTGACGCTGCCGAGCATGCCTTCCAGCACTGCACCGAAGTGGTAGGCCGCCGCGCCCAGGGCCGCGGCCCAGATGGCGGCGCCGATGCCGTTGAGGATCAAGTAGCGGGCTGGCGGGTAGCCCGACAGGCCAATCGCCACCGGCATCACGGTGCGCAATCCATACACAAAGCGGAAGCTCAGTACCCAGATATCCGGGTGCTTGCGGATGTGCTCCAGGGCCTTGTCGCCCATCAATTGCCAACGCGGCTTGCGCGCCAGCAGCTTGCGCCCGTGTTTGCGCCCCAGGAAATACCACAGCTGGTCGCCGGCGTAGCTGCCAAAAAAGGCAACGACCACCACCAGGTTGATATCCATGTAGCCACGGAACGCCAGGAAGCCTGCGAGAACCAAAATGGTTTCGCCTTCAAAGAAGGTGCCCAGGAAAAGCGCAAAGTAGCCGAAGTCATGCAGAAATTGTTGAAGCATGGTCTGGGGTGCTGGCGAAATGAACGCGCAGCCTACGCCTTCGTGAACATTCATGAAAGTATCGAGATGTGTCACGAAGTGAACAATTCCTACATAAACGACGAATGCGACTACAGGTCGCATCGATAAGCACAACTGTCATTCCTTCGTCATAATGGCCGCTTATAACTGCAACGCTCGCCCGTAAACGCGGGCTCAGGAGTCTGTCGTGAGCTTTACCCCTGCCAATCGCCTGTTCCCCGCCACCCGTCTGCGCCGCAATCGCCGTGATGATTTTTCGCGCCGCCTTGTACGTGAAAACGTACTGACGACGAATGATCTTATCCTGCCGGTGTTCGTGCTGGACGGCGAAAATCGTCGGGAAGCTGTGGCGTCGATGCCGGGCGTGGAGCGCTTGACCATTGATTTGCTGCTTGAAGAAGCAGCCGGTTGGGTTGAACTGGGGATTCCGGCATTGGCACTGTTCCCGGTGACACCGGCTGAGCTCAAGTCCCTCGACGCCGCCGAAGCCTGGAACCCGGAAGGCATCGCCCAGCGTGCTACCCGAGCCTTGCGTGCGCGTTTCCCGGAACTGGGCGTAATCACCGACGTGGCGCTGGACCCGTTCACCACCCACGGCCAGGATGGCATTCTCGACGAAGGCGGCTATGTTCAGAACGACATCACCGTTGATGCGCTGGTCAAGCAGGCCTTGTCCCATGCCGCTGCAGGCGCCCAGGTGGTGGCACCGTCGGACATGATGGACGGCCGCATCCAGGCGATCCGCGAAGCCCTGGAACTGGCCGGCCACGTCAACGTGCGCATCATGGCTTACTCGGCCAAGTACGCCAGCGCCTATTACGGCCCGTTCCGTGATGCAGTGGGCTCGGCGTTGAACCTGGGCAAGGCCAACAAGGCCTCGTACCAGATGGACCCGGCCAACAGCCATGAAGCCCTGCACGAAGTGGCGGCCGACCTCGCCGAAGGCGCCGATATGGTGATGGTCAAGCCCGGGATGCCGTACCTGGACATCCTTTATCGGGTCAAAGAGGAATTCAAGGTGCCGACCTTTGTCTATCAGGTCAGCGGTGAATACGCCATGCACATGGCCGCGATCCAGAATGGTTGGTTGAGTGAAGGGGTGATCCTCGAATCCCTGACTGCCTTTAAACGTGCGGGTGCTGATGGCATTCTGACCTACTTCGCCGCCCGCGCTGCCCAATTGCTTAGAGAGCAACAATAGCCCTCACAGGAACACTCGATGAATACCGAAGGACTCTCCGAAGTGGCTGTAAAAGACGCTCACCCGGTGGTTGAACAAATCGCCGAAACCCCACCGGAGCTGGAGCCGGCTGCGCCTGCTGTGGTGGCTGAAGCACCCGCGCCGGCCCCGGTAGCGGCGGTGACCAACCTGGATGACAGCAGCCTGTACATCCACCGTGAGCTGTCACAACTGCAATTCAACATCCGCGTGCTGGAGCAGGCGCTGGATGAGTCCTACCCACTGCTGGAGCGGCTGAAATTCCTGCTGATCTTCTCCAGCAACCTGGACGAGTTCTTCGAGATCCGCGTTGCCGGCCTCAAAAAGCAAATCACCTTTGCCCGCGAACAAGCCGGTGCCGACGGCCTGCAGCCGCATCAGGCCCTGGCACGCATCAGCGAGCTGGTGCACGGCCATGTGGACCGCCAATACGCGATCCTCAACGACATCCTGTTGCCGGAACTGGAAAAACATCAGGTCCGCTTCATCCGTCGCCGCCACTGGACCACCAAGATCAAGACCTGGGTGCGCCGTTACTTCCGTGACGAGATTTCACCGATCATCACCCCGATCGGCCTCGACCCGACGCACCCGTTCCCTTTGCTGGTGAACAAGAGCCTCAACTTTATCGTCGAGCTGGAAGGCATCGACGCCTTCGGTCGTGATTCGGGTCTGGCGATCATTCCGGCCCCGCGTCTGTTGCCACGGATCATCAAGGTACCGGAAGAAGTGGGGGGCGCTGGCGATAACTATGTATTCCTCTCGTCGATGATCCACGCGCATGCCGATGACCTGTTCCAGGGCATGAAGGTCAAGGGCTGCTACCAGTTCCGCCTGACCCGTAACGCCGACCTGGCGCTGGACTCCGAAGACGTCGAAGACTTGGCCCGCGCCTTGCGCGGCGAGCTGTTCTCGCGGCGTTACGGCGACGCAGTGCGCCTGGAAGTGGCCGACACCTGCCCCAAACACCTGTCGGACTACTTGCTCAAGCAGTTCAACCTGGCCGAGTCCGAGCTGTACCAGGTCAATGGCCCGGTGAACCTGACGCGTCTGTTCAGCATCACCGGTCTGGACAGCCACCCGGAACTGCAATACACGCCGTTCACGCCGCAGATTCCGAAATTGCTGCAAAACAGCGAGAATATTTTCAGCGTGGTGAGCAAGCAGGACATTCTGCTGCTGCACCCTTTCGAGTCGTTCACGCCAGTGGTCGACCTGCTGCGCCAGGCCGCCAAAGACCCGCATGTGTTGGCTGTGCGCCAGACCTTGTATCGCTCCGGCGCCAACTCGGAAATCGTCGATGCGTTGGTCGACGCCGCGCGTAACGGCAAGGAAGTCACGGCGGTGATCGAGCTGCGTGCGCGGTTTGACGAAGAGTCGAACCTGCAACTGGCCAGCCGCCTGCAAGCGGCCGGTGCGGTGGTGATCTACGGCGTGGTCGGCTTCAAGACCCACGCCAAGATGATGCTGATCCTGCGTCGCGAAGCCGGTGAAATCGTGCGTTACGCCCACTTGGGCACCGGTAACTACCATGCCGGCAACGCCAAGCTCTACACCGACTACAGCTTGCTCACTTCTGACGACGCCTTGTGTGAAGACGTCGGCAAGTTGTTCAGCCAGTTGATCGGCATGGGCAAGACCTTGCGCATGAAGAAGCTGCTGCACGCGCCGTTCACGCTCAAGAAGGGCATGCTCGACATGATTGCCCGCGAAACCCAGTTCGCCCTCGACGGCAAGCCGGCGCACATCATCGCCAAGTTCAACTCGCTGACCGATCCGAAGATCATCCGCGCGTTGTACAAGGCCAGCCAGTCCGGGGTGCGCATCGACTTGGTGGTGCGTGGCATGTGCTGCCTGCGCCCGGGCATTGTGGGTGTGTCACATAACATCCATGTGCGCTCGATCATCGGCCGCTTCCTGGAGCACACGCGGGTGTTCTACTTCCTCAACGGCGGCGAAGAGCAGATGTTCCTCTCCAGTGCCGACTGGATGGAACGCAACCTCGACAAGCGTGTGGAGACCTGCTTCCCAGTGGAAGGCAAGAAGCTGATCATGCGGGTCAAGAAGGAGCTGGAAAGCTACCTCACCGACAACACCCACAGCTGGAGCCTGCAATCGGACGGGCGCTACGTGCGCAACACGCCGACCGGCAACCAGAACCCGCGCAGTGCGCAGGCGACGTTGCTGGAGAAGTTGGGCAGCCCGATTTTGTCGGTGAACTAAAACCCGACATGCTCTAAAAATGTGGGAGTGGCCTGTGTGGCGAGCGGGCTTGCCCCGCGTTGGGCTGCGAAGCGGCCCTAAAACCAAACGCCGCATTCTGTCAGACAGAATGCGGCGTTTTTATTGGGGCCGCTTCGCAGCCCAACGCGGGGCAAGCCCGCTCGCCACAACAAGCTAGCTCGCCACAGCAAGCCTGCCCCCACAGGTGTTTTTGCAGTGTTCTTTAGCGCAGGTTCAGCGCGAACCCAACCCGCGTCAACCACTCCGCTTCCTGGGCAAAGTCCGCCTGGGTCAGCTGGTTTTCATCCAGCCAGCCTTTGGGGAACACCACGTCCAGGCTGTCGCCATGGGCGCGCAGGGTGACTTGAGGCATTTCCTGGGTGCCACGGATGTGGTGGAACAGGATCGCAAAGCGCAGCAATACGCACAGGCGGATCAGCTTGATGCCTTCGTCGCCGAATTCGGCAAACTTGTCCTTGGGAATGTTGCGGCGATGGCCACGCACCAGTAGGGCGAGCATCTGTTGGTCTTCGCGGGAGAAACCGGCGAGGTCCGAGTGCTCGATCAGGTAGGCGCCGTGCTTGTGGTAATGGTAGTGGGCGATGTCCAGGCCCACTTCATGCACCTTGGCCGCCCAGCCCAGCAGCTCGCGCCAGACGCCGTCTTCCAGGTCCCAGTCCTCGGCCACCTGGTCAAAGGCGTGCAGGGCTTTGCGTTCCACACGGGCCGCTTGTTCCAGGTCGACGTGATAACGCTCCATCAACGAGGTGAGGGTGCGCTCACGCACGTCTTCGTGGTGATGGCGGCCCAGCAGGTCATACAGCACGCCTTCGCGCAGGGCGCCGTCGCAGTGGTCCATGCGTTGCAGCTCGAGGGCGTCAAAAATCGCTTCAAGAATCGCAAGGCCGGCCGGGAAGATGGTGCGACGGTCGGGCTTGATGCCGTCGAAGTCGATTTTCTCGGCATCGCCCAGCTTGAACAGTTTGCGCTTGAGCCAGGCCAGGCCTTCGGCGTTAACTTCACCGGTGCCATGGCCGCCGGCTTTCAGGGCCAGGCCGATGGCGCGGATGGTGCCGGAGGAGCCGATGGCTTCATCCCAGGTCAGGCGGTGCAGTGCGTGCTCGATGCTCATGATCTCCAGCCGCGCCGCCGTGTAGGCCTGGGCGTAGCGGGCCGGGGTGATCTTGCCGTCCTTGAAGTAGCGCTGGGTAAAGCTCACGCAGCCCATTTGCAGGCTCTCGCGCAGCAGCGGCTCGAACCTTTGCCCGATGATGAACTCGGTGCTGCCGCCGCCGATATCCGCCACCAGGCGCTTGCCGGGCGTGTCGGCCAGGGTGTGGGACACGCCGAGGTAGATCAGGCGCGCTTCTTCGCGGCCGGAGATCACTTCTACCGGGTGCCCGAGAATTTCTTCGGCGCGGCGGATGAATTCGACACGGTTACGCGCCTCACGCAGGGCGTTGGTGCCGACAATTCGCACGGCGCCCAATGGCATGCCGTTGATCAGTTGGGCAAAACGTTTGAGGCAGTCGAGGCCACGCTGCATTGATTCTTCATTGAGCTGGCGCTGGTCGTCGATGCCGGCAGCCAGTTGAACCTTCTCGCCGAGCCGCTCAAGGATGCGGATTTCGCCGTTCTGGGCCTTGGCCACGACCATGTGAAAGCTGTTGGAGCCCAGGTCGATGGCGGCGATCAGGGACAGATTCTTGGCTTGGGATTGCGGCATGGTTTGGGGGTCTCGGTCGATAACCCGACCATCGTGCCACGATCGACCGCTGGCGCCAACGCGTTGTGCTTCGGGAATCTTCCTGTCGGTGCAGGAGGCAATGCCTATTTGGGATGTAGGGCGATTCTCCTTTGCTCTGGCGAATAAACTTTAGTCTAGGGAAGATATGTTGAATTCATGCTTATAAAAAGCCTCTCGGGACTTTCCTTACAGAGGTTCGTAATTGTTCTGTTCAAATTCTTAGTTATGATTACTTATGCAGTAGAAAACGGTGACGACGTTTTTATTGCATTCAGACAACACTTGGCGTGCTCTCCTATTCTTTTTCAGGTCGCTAACAAGCGAGACTGCCCGTCGGCAATGATGCCGTGGTGTTATTTGTTTGTGGCCTTTTATGTCAAGGAATGTCGTGTTTGAGAAGCGGAGCTTTTCAGCCTTTAATAAGTAATACCTGTTAACTTCTAATGACGGGTAAAACATGAAAAAAGTATTTGGTTTGGCCGTGGGAATTGCGTGCCTGGTCGCCAGTGTAGGCGCCTCTGCAACAACCAACCCGAGCGGCAACCTGATCGTCAAGGGCACCATCACCCCGGCGGCCTGCAATATCAGCGTGACCGCCGGCGGTGTTATTGACTATGGCACGATTCGCGCTGCCGAATTGTCCCAGACAAATTTCAACCCACGTGAGGAGCGCTCGACCGCGCTGGTCGTCAATTGTGGTCAAACGCCGGCCAGGTTTGGCCTGACCGTGACTGACTTGCGGGCCGCCAGTAAAGTCGCTGGCATATTGGGCGCAGGCTATACCGAGGCCCAGAACTATGGCTTGGGTGCGCCTGGCGGCAGGCGCACCGGCGGCTATTCGGTCACCCTCAGGAACCTGACGTCCAGCGGTGTGGCGCTTTCGCCGATCGTACGCTCGAGCACCTCGGCCGCCTGGCAAGCCAGCGATGGCAAGGTGACACAGGCACCCAGCCAGCACTCCTGGCGTAACGGCGCAACCTATGCGCCAGCGGCGATCTCCCAGCTCTCCGGTGTTATTGCCGTCAAAGCTGTGATCAATCGCGCGAGTGACCTGAACCTCACCGGTAATGTGGTACTGGATGGTCACGCGACGCTGGTTCTGAATTACATCTAAACGTTTGAGTAACAGTCGATAGCGAGGCGGAGGCAGTCAGGGGGCCTCTTATTAGTTATCGACTGTTTTCATTTGGCTGTGCAATGACAAGTGTTCATTTGTTTGTAAAGGTTCCAGGGAGAACTCGGTGAGCGGTCTTTCAAAAATAATTTTTTTCATATCGTATTCTATGGCTTTGCTGCTGTATGGCGTAGCCCACGCCGACGGTATGTTGCCTGAAACAACGGTTGTCATTCTGTATGAAGAGAATGGCGAAGCCACGATTAACATCAAGAATACCGACCCGACCCCCGCGTTACTTCACTCCGTCATAGAAAATGTGCCCGAGGATCTTGAAACCCTGTTGATTGTCACGCC
Source organism: Pseudomonas sp. ChxA (assembly GCF_030263855.1). Taxonomy (NCBI): domain Bacteria; kingdom Pseudomonadati; phylum Pseudomonadota; class Gammaproteobacteria; order Pseudomonadales; family Pseudomonadaceae; genus Pseudomonas; species Pseudomonas sp. ChxA. The sequence goes on along the minus strand of NZ_JARPMK010000002.1, from coordinate 1,287,253 downwards.
GCCCATTGCTCGCGTGGAGCCAGGGGAAACGCAACTGGTGCGGTTTATCAGCACGCTGAAGACGCCGCTCAAGACTCAGCGTTTGAAGCGCGTTTCCTTTGAGGGGATTCCCCAGGCGCGTGAGCCCGGTGGTGCGACCATTGGTATCACCCTGCGTCAGAACTTGCCGCTGATCCTGCACCCGGCAGGTTTGCCCCGGCACCAGGCACCTTGGGAACTGCTCAAGTGGAAGCGCCTGGGGGATCGCTTGAGCGTGCATAACGACAGTGCCTATGTGGTGCGCATGGGATTGGAAGTGCAGCTTAATCCGCTGAAAAAAACCGGCTTGTTGCCCCGCACTTATATCTTGCCGGGTGAGGTGTTGACGCTCACTACCGAAGGGCCTGTGGCCGAAGTGTCCTCGGTGGTGCTGCAGCCGGCCACGACCTTTGGGTTTGCTGTCGATGACTACCAGGCAAATGTGCTGGGTCATGAGAGTTAAGCGTTCGATGAATGGCGTGACGGGCCGCCGCCCTGTGCTTTTCATGGGTCTGGCATTCTTGTGGGGTGCCCCCGGTTTTGCTTTGGCAGACGAGTTGGGCGAGGGCTTTGATCTGACGCTCTTGGCCAGTTATGGCATCGACCCGAAGGTCTCCGACTACTTTCGCAGTGCGGCGCGGTTTCGTGAGGGTATGCAAGTAGTGGGGCTGCGGGTCAACGGGAATTCCCTGGGGCTGGTCGAGGCTCGTTTCGATTATCAGGGGCAGTTGTGTTTTACCCAGGGTTTGCTGGAAAAAGCTGGCCTTAAAGTGCCCTCGGCGATCGTGCAATCGGGCATCTCGGCCGATCAGGCCTGTCACGATTTCATCGGTGAGTTCCCCGCGACCATCGTCAGGTTGCAGCCGGGCAGCGAAGAAGTGGTGCTGGTTGTGCCTACCCAATCCTTGCGTGATCCTGAATGGGAAGTGGGAAGTTTTTCCGAGGGCGGCGCGGCGGCGTTGTTCAACTACGATGTGCTCGGGTTTCAGACCCAGTCGGGCAGTGGTCCCAGCCGGTTCGTCTCGGCTTATACCGAGGCGGGATTCAACCTGGGTAATTGGGTGGTTCGCAGCCGGCAGTTCTATATCTCTGATAACGGCAAAAGCAGCAGCGAGCATGTGCAGGCCTACGCCCAGCGTGATATCGCGGCGTTGCAGTCAACTTTCCAGGTGGGCCAGATCTCTACCCGAAGCCCGGTGTTCGGTGGGATTCAGCTATCGGGGTTACAGCTGTTTCCTGATGGTGTCTCCCGCGCCGGCGCCAATCATGGTGTGGTGGTGGAGGGTTTGGCCCACAGCCAGGCGCGTGTGGAGGTGCGCCAGTCCGGCGCGCTGATTCATACCACATTAGTACCCGAGGGGCCGTTCAGCCTGACAGGTTTGCCTTTGCTCAATGGCACCAGTGACCTGGAAGTCAGCGTTATCGGCACGCGGGGCGGCACACGCAGTTTCGTGGTGCCGGCGGCTTCCTTTGGTACGGCTATTGCCGTAACCCCAGGCTTTGACTTCGCCCTTGGCAAGGTACGCGAACAACTGAGCGGGGGCAGGGAGGCGCCAACTGTCGTCATGGGCAGCGGCACCTGGGGGCTTGGCCGGCAGTCCTCCCTGGGGTTCGGTTTATTGAGTACAGATAGGTACCAGTCGGCCGGCGGCACTTTGAGCAGTGTGTTTTTCCAGCGGGTTACCGTCAGTGCCCGGCAAAACATCTCGCGCGATGGTGAGGCGGGTGTGAACGGCAGCCGCAGTGCCGTATCCCTGAGCAGCCCGTTGGTGGCGGGTGTTGAGATGAGCCTCAGTGCGACGACCCAAAGCCAAGGCTATCGCGATGTCCTTGAAGCGGGCCGGCGCTTGGCAAAAGACGATCTGCAAACGCGTTTCCAGAATCAATACACGGCGGGGCTCAGTTGGTCTGAGCCGACCCTGGGGGCCTTTTCGCTCAGCTACACGCGCAGTACGCAGTTTGATGGCCAGCTTGCCGAGCATGTATTTGCCTCGTGGAACAAGGGTTTCAGACAGGTGGATATAGCGTTGATCGCCGACTCGCAGGTGGGCGTCTCGCGGCGGCGCAAGGTCGCAAGCCGTGAACGTGGTACGCGTGAAGAGTTATCGCCAGAAGGGCTGTCCTTGCGCCTGCAGGTCACGGTGCCCTTTGGTGAGAATCGCCGCCTGACGTCCTACGCCAATCGCCGCAATGGCCGCGCCGATATGGGCACGGCGTTGTCCGAGCGGGTCAATGAATATGTGAACTACGAAGTGGGGGTTGAGCGGGACCTGCAGGAGCGCCAGCAAGCGGTGCGCGCGAATGTGGACGTGTTGCCGCGCTATACCCGTGTGGGCCTGGGCGTGAACCGCACGCCCACGAGCACCAGCTACAGCGGGCAACTGCAGGGTGCCGTGGTGGCTCACGAGCGCGGCCTGACCTTTTCCCCCTACGCAGTGCAGGACACCTTTGGTGTGCTTTCGGTGGGCGAAGTGTCAGCGGCCAAGGTGTCGACCCCACAAGGCCCGGTATGGACCGATTACCGTGGGCATGCGGTGATTCCCGGCTTGCCGGCCTATACCACCAGCCACCTTGAGGTGCAGACCCAGTCCTTGCCCAAGCGGGTCGATCTCAAGAACGGCACCAAAATCCTCGCCGTCGGGCGCGGATCATTCAATACCGTGGATTTCCAGGTGGTGAATGTGCGTCGGGTATTGCTTGAGGTGCGCGATGAGCAAGGTGCACCTCTGCCCCAGGGTTCTGCCGTGTTTGGTCCGGACAACACCTACCTGACCAATGTGGTGGGTGAGGGCCTGATCTTTTTGAACAACATGGATGACGGGCAAATCCTCAGCGTTTCGCCGCCGGGCTCTACCCGCGCGTGCCTGCTGCATCTGACCCTTGAGTCGCAATCCCTAGAGGACAAGCTCTATGAAACGGCTTCGGCGGTCTGTCGTGCACAATGAATCAGTGCAACACACCCTGCGTCGACTGTGCCTGGGCGTTAGCTTGTTGTTGTTCATGCTCGCGATAGCGGCCCCGGATGCTTCGGCGAATGACTGCCGCCTTTCCCTCAGCCAGCCGAGGGTCGATTACGGCGTGCTTAGACGCACGGAACTGCTGGACGAGGGAATCAGAAACCAGCCCATCATTTTGGGCCGGCGAACGCTGCAATTGAGCGTCGTGTGCGCCCAGCCCGGGGCTGTAGCCATGCGCTTTACGGGCGTTCCTGCAGGGACGCAGGGCTTTCGATTCGGCCGCCAGGGTAGCTTCACCCTGGCCCTCAGGCATGCCCAGGTCGATGGTCGCGCCGTCGAACTTAACTCGGCGCAATCAACAGACATGTCTACTTCGGGGCTTTTATTGCCCGGCCACGTATTGATCGCCAAAGCCAGTGGTCTGCCGCTGACCGGCACACGCTTTTCAGCGCTGGTAGAGATCGACACTTACCTGCCACCCGATGCCTTTTCAGTGCGACACGAGACCGTCTTTGAAGGCCAGGGGCACTTTGAGTGGTTGCCCGGCGGCTAATCGATCAACCCGGCTGCTCCACCGAACCGATGAAATTAGCGAACTCCGGCGTCTTTGGGTTAGCGAACAAGGTTTTGGGATCGCCCACTTCATGCACCTTGCCCTGGTGCATGAACACCAGCTTGTCCCCGACTTCCCGGGCAAAGCGCATTTCGTGGGTCACCATGATCAGGGTCATGCCGTCTTTGGCCAGTTGGCGCACCACGCTGAGCACTTCATTGACCAACTCCGGGTCCAGCGCCGAGGTGATTTCATCGCACAGCAGCACCTTGGGTGACATGGCCAGCGCGCGGGCAATGGCTACCCGTTGTTGCTGGCCACCGGACAGGCGATCAGGGAAGGCGTCGAACTTTTCCCCCAGCCCGACCCGTTCCAGCATCTGCCGGGCAAGCTGGGCGGCCTTCGCCTTGGGCACTTTCTGCACCACTTGTGGCGCGAGCATGACGTTCTCGCCCACGGTCAGGTGTGGGAACAGGTTGAACTGCTGGAACACCATGCCGACTTTCTGCCGCAAGCTGCGCAGGTCAGCGCGAGCGGCGTCGAGGTATTCGCCATCGACTTCAATCACGCCGTCGTTGATCGACTCCAGGCCGTTGAGAGTGCGCAGCAAGGTGGACTTGCCCGAGCCGCTGCGGCCGATGATCGCCACCACCTGACCTTCTTCAACGGTCAGGTCGATGCCTTTGAGTACATGGTGATCGCCGTAATACTTATGCAGGGCGGAAATTCTAAGCAGAGGCATGCAGTCTCCTTTCCAGGTAGCGCGCACTGAGGGACAAGGGGTAGCAGAGCAGGAAGTAACCGAGCGCCACCAGGCCGTAGACCATAAAGGGCTCGAAAGTAGCGTTGGCGAGCATGCCGCCGGTTTTGGTCAGTTCGGTAAAGCCGATGATCGAGGTCACGGCGGTGCCTTTGACCACCTGCACCGAGAAGCCCACGGTGGGCGCCACGGCAATGCGCAGGGCTTGCGGCAGGATCACGTAGCGCAGTTGTTCAAGCGGGTTAAGCGCCAGGCTGGCCGAGGCTTCCCATTGCCCGTGGGCAATCGACTCGACGCAGCCGCGCCAGATCTCGGCCAGGTAAGCACTGGTAAACAGGGTCAAGGCAATCGCCGCCGCCAGCCAGGGCGAGATATCCACACCCAGCAGCGCGATGCCGAAAAACACCAGGAACAGCTGCATCAACAGCGGCGTGCCCTGGAACAACTCGATGTAGGTGCGCGCGACATTGCGCGGGAAGGCTTTGCGGCTGATGCGCATCGTCATCACCAGCAAACCGATAACGCCGCCGCCGACAAACGCCACCAGCGACAGCAGTAAGGTCCATTGCAAGCCGGTGGCGAGGTTGCGCACGATGTCCCAGAAAGAGAAATCACTCATCGGCTGTTCCTCATCACGAACCTGCGGCCTATCCAGTTGAGCAACTGGCGAATCATCAAGGCCATGCACAGGTACACCAGCGTGGTCAGTGCGTAGGTTTCAAACGCGCGGAAGTTGCGTGACTGGATAAAGTTGGCGGCAAAGCTCAGTTCTTCGGTGGCGATCTGCGAGCACACCGCCGAGCCGAGCATCACGATGATGATCTGGCTGCTCAGGGCCGGCCACACCTTGCCGAGTGCCGGCAGCAGCACCACATGGCGGAACGCCTCGAAACGCGTCATCGCCAATGCCGCAGCGGCCTCCAGTTGGCCGCTTGGGACTGCCTGGATGCCTGCACGGATGATCTCGGTGGAGTACGCCCCCAGGTTAATCACCATCGCCAATACGGCAGCTTGCCACTCGGTGATTTTCAACCCCAGGGACGGCAGGCCGAAGAAGATGAAGAACAACTGCACCAGAAACGGCGTGTTGCGGATCAACTCGACATACACCCCGAAGATCCAGGAAAACGGCTGGATCTTCCAGGCCCGCACCACAGCGCCGACGGTGCCCAAGGCCACCCCGAGGATCGCGCCGATAGCTGTCAGCTCAAGGGTGAACAGCGCGCCGCGCAACAGCAGGTCGGTATTGGCCAGCACCGGCACAAAGTCAAATTGATACGCCATGAATCAGCTCCGCCTCACAGATCGGCAGGCAGCGGCTCTTTAAGCCACTGCATCGCGTTCTTTTCCAGGCTGCCATCGGCCTTGGCCGCGACCAGGATCTGGTTGACCTTCTCCAGCAGGGCCGGCTCGTTTTTGTTCACGCCCACGTACACCGGCGAATCCTTGAGTTTCACTTTCAGCTCCAGCCCGCGTTTGTTGCTGCGCTCACTGATGGCCACCATCACCACGTTGCCGCTGGCGATCAGGTCGACCTGGCCGGCCAGGTAGGCGGCGATGGTTGAGTTGTTGTCTTCGAAGCGCTTGATCGTGGCTTCCTTGGGCGCGACGGCGGTCAGCTCGATGTCTTCAATGGCGCCGCGCGTCACGCTGATGGTCTTGCCCTTGAGGTCATCGGTGGTGTGGATGGCCGCATCAGGTGGGCCGAACACGGCCAGGTAGAACGGCGCGTAGGCTTTGGAGAAGTCGATGACCTTTTCGCGCTCGGCGTTCTTGCCCAGGCTGGAAATCACCAGGTCGACCTTGCCGGTAGTGAGGAAAGGAATACGGTTGGTGCTGTTGACCGGGGTCAGTTCCAGCTTGACCTTGAGCTGGTCGGCCAGCAGCTTGGCGGTGTCGATGTCCAGGCCGCGGGGTTTCATGTCCGGGCCAACCGAGCCGAACGGCGGGAAGTCCTGGGGCACGGCAACCTTGAGGGTGCCACGGGCGACGATATCGTCCAGACCGTTGGCATGGGCGGGTGCCTGGCTCAGCATCAGGCTGGCAAACAGGGCAGTGAGCAGGGCGCTGAAGCGCTTGGTCATGGCAACTCTCCGGGAAAGGGCGCGGGAATGTTCTGTTTCGAGCTATTGCACGGCCCATGCCATCACGGCACCAATGGCTTGGAACGCTGGGATTTGTTGAGTTCTGGTGGTCTTACTGGTCTGAACAGTGCGCAGGTTTTTCGCACCTTTTTCGAGCGCTGACAAAACCTCGCGAGCCCCTTTGGGGCGTGGCTTGCCGCCGGCTGCGAATAGCTTTACAACTAGCCGCTCCGTTGACTGCAACCTTGAGTTTTTTATGAATTCCATCGCCCAAGCCGTACCGGAAGCGGCCCTGCAGGCCATCCGCAAACTGATCAAGGAACAGGGCTTTGCAGCGGGTGACGCGTTGCCGTCCCAGCGCGACTTGGCGGTGCAACTGGGCGTGAGCCGGGCGTCGTTGCGCGAGGCGTTGTCGTCGTTAAGTGCCTTGGGCGTGGTGAGTGTGCAGCCGGGTAAAGGTGTGTTTGTGCAAGAGGTGCAAGAGGCGCCGGGGTTTGCCTGGCCCTTCGCCGCGCAGGCTACGCCCTTGGATATCTTCCAGTTGCGCTATGCCCTGGAAGGGTTCGCCGCGGGGTTGGCGGCGGTGACGTTGAGCCTCGATGAGCTGGACAGCCTGCAGGACAATGTCGAGGCCATGCGCAAAGTGCTCAAGGCCGGCGACTTCGAAGCCGCTGCCCGACTGGACTTCGAGTTCCATCAACGGATCTTGCTGGCCAGCGGTAACCAGGCGATGGTGAGCATCCTGAGTGCCAGTGCCGAGGTGTTCCTGGAGAGCCAGAAGCTACCGTTCATCCGGCCGGAACGGGCCATGGAGACCTGGCAAGAGCACCGCAAGATCCTGCGTGCCCTGGCCCGGCGCGCCAGTGCGGCGGCGCAGAAAACCATGCAGGAGCACGTGCGCAATGCGGCATTGCGCACCGGCATCGCCTTCGTGACGCCCGTGACGCCGTGAGTGAGCTATACCCAAACTCATGCGATGCCATAGCAAGACTCAATCAGAGGCGGCTTCCTGAACGGGGGAAGGGCGGCTATGATGGGCCACGTTTTTTTTGCTTACAATCCGGAGACATCCATGAGCAACGATCTTATCAAGCACGTCACCGACGCGACCTTTGAGGCCGAAGTACTCAAGGCTCAAGGCCCGGTACTGGTTGACTACTGGGCTGAATGGTGTGGCCCTTGCAAAATGATCGCCCCTGTTCTGGACGATATTGCGACCACCTACGAAGGCAAGCTGACCATTGCCAAGCTGAACATCGACGACAACCAGGAAACCCCGGCCAAGCACGGCGTGCGTGGTATCCCGACCCTGATGCTGTTCAAGAACGGCAACGTCGAAGCCACTAAAGTGGGCGCGCTGTCGAAGTCCCAGCTGCAAGCTTTCCTCGACGCGAACATCTAAGCGTCGTCAAAAAAGCCCCGCAAAATAGCGGGGCTTTTTCGTGAAACAGGGCTAGACGCTCCGAAATTCAGGTGGTACATTCGGCCCCGCACTGGTTTCTCCACTGCCCCCTGCAAGCCGTCGCCGACGCATTCCTTTTCGATTAGTACGCGATCCTGTCGCCTTCTCTGCGGCGCGGCCTCATTAAGCCAAAAGCTTAATTTCCCCCCTCCATAAATGATTACGTCATTCCTATATGAATCTGACTGAACTCAAGCAAAAGCCGATTACCGACCTGCTCCAATTGGCCGAAGAAATGGGCATAGAAAATATGGCCCGTTCGCGCAAGCAGGACGTGATTTTCTCCCTGCTCAAAAAGCACGCGAAAAGCGGCGAGGAAATCTCCGGTGATGGCGTGCTGGAGATTCTCCAGGACGGCTTCGGCTTCCTCCGCTCTGCAGACGCTTCCTATCTTGCCGGCCCAGACGATATCTACGTCTCGCCGAGCCAGATCCGTCGCTTCAACTTGCGCACCGGTGACACCATCGTCGGCAAGATCCGTCCTCCGAAGGAAGGCGAGCGTTATTTCGCCCTGCTCAAGGTCGACACGATCAACTTCGATCGTCCTGAGAACGCGAAGAACAAGATTCTCTTCGAGAACCTGACGCCGCTGTTCCCGACTGTGCGCATGAAGATGGAAGCCGGTAACGGCTCCACCGAAGACTTGACCGGTCGTGTCATCGACCTGTGCGCCCCGATCGGCAAAGGCCAGCGCGGCCTGATCGTTGCACCGCCGAAAGCCGGTAAGACCATCATGCTGCAGAACATTGCAGCGAACATCGCGCGCAACAACCCGGAAGTTCACCTGATCGTATTGCTGATCGATGAGCGCCCGGAAGAAGTGACCGAAATGCAGCGCACCGTGCGCGGCGAAGTGGTTGCCTCGACGTTCGATGAGCCGCCAACCCGCCACGTGCAGGTTGCCGAAATGGTGATCGAGAAGGCCAAGCGCCTGGTCGAACACAAGAAAGACGTGGTGATCCTGCTCGACTCCATCACCCGTCTGGCGCGTGCCTACAACACCGTGATCCCAAGCTCCGGCAAGGTACTCACCGGTGGTGTCGATGCCCACGCCCTGGAGAAACCAAAGCGTTTCTTCGGCGCTGCGCGCAACATCGAAGAAGGCGGCTCGCTGACCATTATCGCCACCGCACTGGTTGAAACCGGTTCGAAAATGGACGAAGTGATCTACGAAGAGTTCAAGGGTACCGGCAACATGGAACTGCCTCTGGACCGTCGTATCGCTGAAAAGCGTGTGTTCCCTGCGATCAACATCAACCGCTCCGGCACCCGCCGTGAAGAGTTGCTGACTGCCGATGACGAACTGCAGCGCATGTGGATCCTGCGCAAGCTGCTGCACCCGATGGACGAAGTAGCCGCCATCGAGTTCCTGATCGACAAGTTGAAAACCACCAAGACTAACGACGAGTTCTTCCTGTCGATGAAGCGTAAGTAATACGACGTTTCAGGTCCAAAAAATGGCGCCCTTCGGGGCGCCATTTTTTTTTGCATCGGAAAAGAGATATTTGTGCGGCATTAGTGTCAGTTAAGAAACAAAAAGGCTGAGCGAGGCTACGCTCATCTCCATTCGAATCAGGCTGATCTACGATATATGACCGCTCTTGCTTACCGAAGAGACATTGATGGCCTGCGCGCCATTGCTGTCCTCGCTGTCGTGCTGTTCCATTTTGGCGTTCCTGGTATTACTGGCGGTTTTGTCGGCGTTGATGTGTTCTTCGTGATTTCAGGCTTCCTGATTACCTCGATCATCTGGCGCGAACGTGAGGCCGGGCGTTTCAGCTTTGTCGATTTCTGGGCGCGACGAGCGCGGCGTATCCTGCCTGCGTTGCTTGTGATGATGTTCATCTCGTTGGTGGCCGGCTGGTTCCTGATGGCGCCCAAAGATTACTCAGAGCTTGGGCGCTCGATACACAATCAGGTTATTTTCATCTCCAATCTGTTCTTCATGCGTCAGGACGGCTACTTCGATACAGCCTCCGATATGAAGCCGATGTTGCACACGTGGTCGCTGTCGGTTGAAGAGCAGTTCTACATCGCCTTCCCACTCTTGCTCGCGCTGTTGTCGAGCCGCCTGAAGCAATGGCGCAGCGCCTTGTTTGTATTGATGCTGGTGTCGTTTGCGGCGAGCGTGTGGGCCGTGGCCCATGAGCCGGACAAAGCCTTCTTCCTGCTGCCTATGCGTGCGTGGGAATTGTTGGCCGGGTCCATGCTGGCGGTGATGCCGGCGCGGGCCCAGCGGACAAGTCCCCTGTTGGCGCAAGCTGTCAGTCTGTTCAGCCTGGGCCTGATTCTGGTAGCTGTGTTTGGTTACGACGCCAGCACCGCGTTCCCTGGCGCTGCGGCCTTGTTGCCGGTACTGGGTGTGGTCGGGCTGATTTGGGCTAACGGCCAACACACCACCTGGGTAGGGCGCTTGCTGGGCAGTCGCGTGCTGGTCGGCATTGGGCTGATTTCCTATTCGTGGTACCTGTGGCACTGGCCGGTGCTGGTGTTTGGCAAGTACGCGAGTATTTTTGGCCTGTCGTCCTGGGCGCTGGCGGGTCTGTTCGTCTTGAGCCTGATGCTGGGTTACGCGTCCTGGCGGTTCGTCGAGGGACCGTTTCGTGAGCGGCGTTTGCTGGCCGGTCGCCGGTCGATCCTGATCGCAGGCGTTGTCGGCCTCGCTGGCCTGGGCCTGATCGGCAAAGGCCTGGTGTGGTCGGATGGGTTTGCGTCGCGGTTGTCAGCCCAGGCGTTGCAATTTGCCCAGGCGCATACCTGGAGCCCTACGCTCATGAGCTGCCTGTCGGATGACAAGAAAGACCCACACCGCAAACTTTGCCATTTTGGCCCGCAGGCGAGTGCTACCCGCGCATTGGTCTGGGGCGACAGCCATGCCTCGGCACTCATTCCAGCGTTGAACGACGGCTCGCGCAAGTACGACTTCGGTATCACCCAGGCCGGTTACGCCGGTTGCCTGCCGTTCGACCGCAAAGAAAACACCCCAGGCTGCCGGGCGTTCAACGAGCGTGTCACCCAGTTGTTGAGCGCGGAACAGTTCAGTGATGTGGTGCTGGTAGCCCGCTGGAGCCTTTACGTATATGGCCAGCGCTCCGGCGACACCGGCGCTTCCCTTCATGACCCGCAAACGGGCAAGTACGACCGCGCCGTCGCTGAACGACTGTTTGCCGAGGGTGTGAGTGCGCTGGTGCAGCAACTGCGCGCCAGCGGGCACAGGGTGTGGTTGGTCAAGGAGGTGCCGCTGCAGGCATTCAACGTGCCTTACCGGCTCAGCCGCCTGGCGATGCTGGGGCGCCCGACCGACCGCGAAGGCTTGCCCCTGGCCGAGCACGTCGAACGCCAGGCCTATATCAGCAGTGTTTTTGCGCGCATCGCCGCGGCCGACCCCGGTGTGCAGGTCATGGACCCCGCGCCCAAGCTGTGCGAGACGAATGGCTGGTGTCGGGTCGAACGCGATGGCCAGTCGCTGTATACCGATGACAACCATCTCTCGGCCGTAGGCACGCGATATGTGGAAGGGTTCCTCGAGCCCTTCTTCCACACCTTGCGTAATGCGTCCGTTGAGTCGGGTGTGAGTCGCAATGACGTGCAATAAGCTGCCAGCGCTCGTAAGAGCAGGTAGGATGTACGCCTATTTTACGGGTGGCATGGTTAATGAAATTCAAGGATCTTCGGGATTTCGTGCAGCAACTTGAGCAGCGCGGAGAGTTGAAACGTATCCAGGTGCCGATTTCCCCGGTGCTGGAAATGACTGAGATTTGCGACCGTACCTTGCGCAACAAGGGCCCGGCGCTGCTGTTCGAAAACCCGACCGGCTTTGATATCCCGGTGCTCGGTAACCTGTTCGGCACGCCCGACCGCGTTGCGTTTGGCATGGGCGCCGAGTCGGTCAGCGAGCTGCGCGAGATCGGCAAGCTGCTGGCCTTCCTCAAGGAGCCCGAGCCGCCCAAGGGCTTGAAGGACGCCTGGTCGAAGCTGCCGATCTTCCGCAAGATCATTGCCATGGCGCCCAAGGTGGTCAAGGACGCGGTGTGCCAGGAAGTGGTCATCGAAGGCGACGACGTTGACCTGGGCATGCTGCCGGTGCAGACCTGCTGGCCGGGCGACGTCGGCCCGCTGATCACTTGGGGCCTGACCGTCACCAAAGGCCCGAACAAGGATCGCCAGAACCTGGGTATCTACCGTCAGCAAGTGATCGGCCGCAATAAGGTGATCATGCGCTGGCTGAGCCACCGTGGCGGCGCGCTGGACTTCCGTGAATGGTGCGAAAAGCACCCTGGCAAGCCGTTCCCTGTGTCTGTGGCCCTGGGCGCCGACCCGGCGACCATTCTTGGCGCCGTGACGCCGGTACCCGACAGCCTGTCCGAATATGCCTTCGCCGGCCTGCTGCGCGGCAACCGTACCGAGCTGGTGAAGTGCCGTGGCAACGACCTGCAAGTGCCGGCCACCGCTGAAATCATCCTCGAAGGCGTGATTCATCCGGGCGAAATGGCCGATGAAGGCCCTTACGGCGACCACACCGGCTACTACAACGAAGTCGACAGCTTCCCGGTGTTCACCGTCGAGCGCATCACCCACCGGGTCAAACCGATCTACCACAGCACCTACACCGGCCGTCCGCCGGATGAGCCGGCCATTCTCGGTGTGGCGCTCAACGAAGTGTTCGTGCCGATCCTGCAAAAGCAGTTCCCGGAAATTACCGACTTCTACCTGCCGCCCGAGGGCTGCTCGTACCGCATGGCCATCGTGACCATGAAGAAGTCGTACCCAGGCCATGCCAAGCGGGTAATGCTCGGTGTGTGGTCGTTTTTGCGACAGTTCATGTACACCAAGTTCGTTATCGTCACCGACGACGACATTAACGCCCGGGACTGGAATGACGTGATCTGGGCCATCACTACGCGCATGGACCCCAAGCGCGACACGGTGATGATCGACAACACGCCGATCGACTACCTCGACTTTGCTTCGCCGGTATCGGGCCTGGGTTCGAAGATGGGCCTGGATGCCACCCATAAATGGCCGGGTGAGACCACCCGTGAGTGGGGCCGGGTGATCGTCAAGGATGAAGCCGTCACCGCACGTGTTGATGCGATCTGGAAAGAATTGGGAATAGATTGATGCGTGTAACCCTGCAACCTTCCGGCGCCGTACTGGAGCTGGTCCCTGGCGAGCGAATCCTCGAAGGCGCGCGCCGCCTGGGCTACGAATGCCCACAGGCGTGTCGCAACGGCGTGTGCCATGTGTGCGCTGCGCTGCTGGTGGAAGGCCGGGTGCAGCAAGCCGGTGAGGTGCGTGACCATGGTGAGTTCTACACTTGCATCGCCGAACCGCTGGAAGATTGCATTGTGTTGTGGGATGGCGTGCTGGCGCCGGGAGAGTTGCCGTTGCGCAAGTTGTCGTGCCAATTAAGTGAATGCGTGGACGTCGGTGGCGATGTATGGCGCGTGCGCCTGCGCGCTCCGGCCGGCAAGTCGGTGCGTTATCACGCGGGTCAGTACTTGATGATCGAGCGCGACAACGGCGATAAATCGGCGTTTTCCCTGGCCTCGGCGCCCCATGGCGGGCGCGAGCTGGAACTGCATGTGTTGGTTCGCGAGGACAGTGCGCGCAATTTGATCGAGCAGTTGCAGCGTAACCAGATGGCCCGTGTTGAACTGCCGTTTGGTGATACGCACTTGGCCGAACTGCCGGACGGGCCATTGGTGTTGATCGCCGCCGGCACCGGCATGGCGCAGATGCACAGCCTTATCGAACACTGCCGCGCCTCGGGCTTCAAGCACCCGGTGCACCTGTATTGGGGCGTGCGCCGCCCGGAAGACTTCTACGAAATCGAACACTGGGAGCAATGGCAGCAACTGCCCAACCTGTTCCTGCACAAAGTGGTCAGCGACCTGTGCGGTTGGGAAGGGCGTTGCGGGCTGTTGCATGAGGCCGTGTGTGAAGACATCAGCGACCTCAAGGCCGTGCATGTCTACGCCAGTGGTTCGCCGGCGATGATTTACGGCACGCTGGACGCATTGGTCGACGCAGGTATGGATGCACACCAGATGCGCGCCGATGTGTTCGCTTATGCGCCACGCCCTTGAAGCCTTGAGCTGAACCCATGTGGGAGCAGGCAAGCCAGCTCCCACATGGGTATGCGGCGTTCTTAGAAACGCACGCCTGCAGTCAGCATCGCCGCATTGAAGCCCAGCAACACCAACTCGCTGGCCACCGGGCCAAAGTTAACGCCCACAGATGGAATGATCGCCGGTGCCACGCCATAACGGTTGAGCGGGATCTTGTCGCGGTACTTACCGCGATAGCCCTGTAGAGCGCCTGCCGTCACCTTCATATAAAACGGTGAGTCGCCAATATCGTAGCGCTTGCCGGCGTATAGGTAGTACGAGCGCTGGCTGAACGAATTGCGAAACGTCGCCCCGCCATATACCAATCCCGACGCTTCATTGCGCTCCAGGTTGATCAAATCCTGATTGTTATTGTGCTTTGGGTCCGGCGAAAAATGTCGGGTGTAGAGGCTGGTCTGGGCGTACCAGAAGCCTTTGTCGTCTTTGACGGCGGCCTCGGAGGCCAGGGCAGCAGTGGTTTGCAGCAAAAGCAGCAGACCGGAAACAAGGTATTTCATGAATCGACCTCGATAGTCGTTTGAAGAGGCGGCTAATGTGGGTCGCTGAACATCAGCAGTGTGGCGGCTTATGTTGGGCGTGACCTGAACCAGCGCTGAAAACACGGCCGCCTATGCTTATGCAATTAAGATATTTTAGATGTAGGGATAATCTCATTAAGCTATAAGGCAACGGACTACCGACTTATCATTAATAACCAGTAACTGACCGCCACCGCCCGCCAGCCGGACCGATCGTGTGAACTCAGAGCATTGAAGCTCTGACTTTTTGATTGCCAGGTTCGAATGGCAGGGGAGCGGTATGGGGAGTTACAAGAAACATGCGTACACAGCTATTTTGTCGGCCAATTTGCTGACTGCTGTGGGATTCAATCCAGTCTGGGCGGACGCAACAGGCGCTGATGCACCAAAACTCGACACCGTGATCGTCACCGGTACTCGCGCCCAAGAGCGCACCGCCAGTGCCTCGTTGTCGCCCATCGATGTCATTTCCGGTGACACATTGCGCAGCACCGGCTCCGATGAGCTGGGCGCGGTATTGGCGCGCCTGATTCCATCCATCAACTTTCCGCGCCCAAGCCTGGTGGACGGTGCCGAACTGGTACGCCCGGCGCAGTTGCGTGGCCTGTCGCCGGATCAAGTGCTGGTGCTGGTCAACGGTAAACGCCGCCACACCAGTGCCTTCGTCAACCTGGGCGGAGCTGTGGGGCGCGGTTCGGCGCCCGCGGATTTGAATGCGATCCCGCTGTCGGCGGTCGACCACATCGAAGTGCTGCGCGATGGCGCGTCGGCGCGCTATGGCTCGGACGCGATTGCCGGGGTGATCAACGTGATCCTCAAGCACGACGACCACGGCGGCTCTGTCTCGACCAAGTTTGGCGAGTACAAGAAGGGCGACGGCATCCAGCGCAACGTCAGCGGCAACACCGGGTTTGCCTTGGGCGATAACGGCTTTATCAACGTCTCGGGCGAAGGCGCCGACAATGACTACACCAACCGCGCCGGCGACGATTTCCGCCCAGGTAGCGTAGGTTCCACCACCTATGGCCAGCGCGTGTTCCGTCAGGGCGAGCCGGCCACCAATGAAGGCAAATTCCAGTTCAACTCCGAATATTCCTTCAATGATGCGGCCGAGTTCTACACCTTCGGCGGCTACAGCAAGCGGCGTGGCGAAACGGCGGCGTTCTATCGGGCGAGCAACGCGTCCAACAACATCCCGGCACTCAACCCCAATGGCTATCTGCCGCTGATCAAGGGCAACCTGGAAGACACGTCCTTGGTGGTCGGCCTGCGCGGCTTGCTGGCCTACGACTGGCATTACGACCTGTCGGCCAACTACGGCAAAAACCAGTACGAACTGGGCACTGAAACCATCAACACCTCACTCGGCCTGGCCACGCCGCGCAAATTTAACAACGGCACCTTGAGCAACGATCAGCGCCAGGTCAGCCTGGATCTGTCCCGTGAGTTCGACGTGGGCTTTTTACCGTACCCGGTGTCGGTGGCCTTTGGCGGCGAATACCTGCGCCAGGGGTATCAAATTGAAGCGGGCGAACCGGCGTCCTACTACCAGACCGGCAGTTCGGGCCTGGGTGGGTTCCGAGATGCCGATGCCGGCAGCACCTCGCGGCACAACTGGGCTCAGTACCTGGACCTGGAAACCAACTTCACCGAGAAACTCAGCGCATCGGCCGCCGTGCGTCATGAGGACTACAGTGACTTCGGCTCCAATGTCAGCGGCTCGCTGTCGGCGCGTTATGACTTCACCCCGCAAGTGGCCTTGCGTGGCAGCATTTCCAATGGTTTCCGTGCGCCATCCCTGGCCCAGCAAAACTTTGCCTACACCTCGTCTCAGCTGATCGGCAACACCATCCAGGAGGCCGGCACCTTCCCGGCCAACAGCCAGGTTGCCCGCCTGTTGGGCGCCGAAGACCTCAAAGCCGAGAAGTCGCGCAACTATAGCCTCGGCCTGGTGCTGGAGCCTGCCGATGACCTGACCGTGACACTCGACGTGTACCGCATCGACATCCGCGACCGCATCAGCCTGTCGTCCAACCTCAATCTCAACCCGGCCACCATTGCCTATCTGCAAGCCAATGGTGTCGGCAATATCAACTACACCAGCGCCCGTTACTTCACCAACGCCACCGACACCAGCACCGACGGTGTCGACCTGGTGGCCAACTATCGTTACCAGTTCGATAACGGCATCCGCTGGAACAGCACAGTGGGCTACAACTACAACCACACCAACGTTACCGACGTGAAGCCCAACCCGGCGATTCTGGACGGCCTGGGCGCC
This sequence comes from Pseudomonas sp. ChxA, assembly GCF_030263855.1. Classification (NCBI taxonomy): domain Bacteria; kingdom Pseudomonadati; phylum Pseudomonadota; class Gammaproteobacteria; order Pseudomonadales; family Pseudomonadaceae; genus Pseudomonas; species Pseudomonas sp. ChxA. Next base: position 1,270,489 of record NZ_JARPMK010000002.1, on the reverse strand, counting down.
AACCTGGTGCGGGTAGACCGTCGTGAGCGCATTGGTTTGCTAGGCGATACCACGCCGCAGCACAAGCTCAGCCTGGGCAACGACTTCACCTACGGTAATTGGGCGCTGCACAGCAACCTGGTGCGCTATGGTGAATTCACCAGTTACCAGGCCGATAAGGTCAACGACCAGACTTTCAAGGCCGCCTGGGTGCTGGACCTGTCGGCAGACTACAAGCTCAAGAACTGGACCTTCACCCTGGGCGGCGACAACATCACCGATAAATACCCGGAGAAGGTCAACGCCTACGCCAGCAGCGGCGGCAACCTCGCCTATAGCACTTTTTCGCCGTACGGTTACAGCGGCGCGTTTTATTACGGTAAAGTTGCTTACAACTGGTAACACGCAGGAGACCTAAGCGATCCGCCATGACCGTTATTGAAACCGATCTGTTGCAATTGGCTTACCCTCCGCGGCTCGATCTGGGGCCGCAACTGACTCACGAGCAATTAATGAGTTCGATGCAGGCCACCATGGCCAGGCATAAGGGCGGGCCGGTCTGGCTATTCGCTTATGGTTCGCTGATCTGGCGTCCCGAATGCTCGTCGACCCAGCGCATGCGCGCTCGGGTTCACGGCTACCATCGCGGCCTGTACCTATGGTCACACGAGCATCGAGGCACGCCGGAGTCGCCGGGGTTGGTGTTCGGCCTGGATCGTGGCGGTTCTTGCAGTGGGTTTGCCTACCGCTTACCGGAGGACCAGCTTGAGGCTTCTCTGTATGCCTTGTGGCAGCGCGAGATGCCGTACCCGTCGTACCGGCCGCACTGGCTCAGCTGCCGCTTGGAAGATGGCAGTCAGGTGCAAGCGTTAGGGTTTGTGCTGGAGCGGCACTTGCCCAGCTATGCTGGCAACCTGCCCGATATCGTGCTTAACCACGTGTTGGAAAGCGCTTGCGGGCGTTACGGCACCACTCGCGATTATGTCGAGCAGACCGTGAACGCCCTGCGTAGCCACGCCATGCCAGATAAGAATCTGGAGGCGCGGCTCAAGCGTTGTGCCAAAGACTGCGGCGGGAATTAACGCGCCGAGCTGACACTGTTGGTGTGCCACAGCGTTGGGATCAGGAAGGCAATCGCCAACAGGCACGCGCCCACCAGCAACACAAAGCCACCGTCCCAGCCGAAATGGTCCACGGTGTAGCCCATGGCCGCACTGGCTGCCACCGAACCACCCAAATAACCAAACAAGCCCGTGAAACCAGCAGCGGTGCCCGCCGCTTTTTTCGGCGCCAGTTCCAGCGCCTGCAGGCCGATCAGCATCACCGGGCCGTAGATCAGGAAGCCGATGGAGAACAGCGCAATCATGTCGACCATTGGGTTGCCTGGCGGGTTGAGCCAGTAAACCAGGGTCGCCACGGTGACCAACGCCATGAACACGATGCCGGTCAGGCCACGGTTGCCACGGAAGATCTTGTCCGACATCCAGCCGCACAGCAGCGTGCCTGGAATACCCGCCCACTCATAGAAGAAGTACGCCCACGAGGTTTTATCCACGTCGAAGTGCTTGGCTTCCTTGAGGTAAGTCGGTGCCCAGTCCAGCACGCCATAACGCAGCAGGTAGACGAACACGTTGGCGAAGGCGATGTACCACAGCATTTTGTTGCGCAGCACGTACTTGACGAAGATTTCCTTGGCGCTGAACTCGTCTTCGTGGCTGGCGTTGTAGCCTTCCGGGTAGTCGTTCTTGTACTGCTCGATGGGCGGCAGGCCAACCGATTGCGGGGTGTCGCGCATGGTGATGAAGGCAAATGCCGCCACGGCCAATGCCACGGTCGCCGGCACATAGAACGCCGCGTGCCAGTCGTTGAACCAGGCCATGCCCAGCAGGAACAGCGGGCCGATCAGGCCGCCACCGACGTTATGCGCCACGTTCCACACCGACACCACGCCGCCGCGCTCTTTCTGCGACCACCAGTGCACCATGGTGCGTCCACTTGGCGGCCAACCCATGCCTTGGGCCCAGCCGTTGATGAACAGCAAAATGAACATCATGGTCACGCTGGACGTTGCCCAAGGCGCGAAACCGAAAATGAACATTACCCCGGCCGATATCAACAGGCCGAAGGGCAAGAAGTAGCGCGGGTTGGAGCGGTCGGACACCAGCCCCATCAGGAACTTGGACAAGCCATAGGCAATCGCGATAGCCGACATGGCCAGGCCCAGCTCGCCACGGGTGTAACCCTCGTCGATCAGGTACGGCATGGCCAGCGAGAAGTTTTTGCGCAGCAGGTAGTAGCCCGCGTAACCAAAGAAAATACCGGCGAAGATCTGCCAGCGCAGCCGTCGATAGGTACTGTCTATTTTTTCTTCAGGCAGGGGCGCCTGGTGTGCGGCAGGACGAAAGAAAGCAAACATTCAAGAGCTCCAAATTTCTTGTTTTGACTGCGGATGCGAATGTTACAGTTTCGTTACCGAAAATAGCATCGCCTCTTATCTGCAAACACAGGAAATTGGAGTGATTGCATGTTCTCTTACGAACATGTCGCGAATAGATAAGTATGGGTCGTGATTGGATTCTTTGAGACGCTGGAGATCAAAAATGTGGGAGCGGGCTTGCCTGCGATAGCGGTCTATCAGTAGTAGCTGTGTGAGCTGACCCACCGCTATCGCAGGCAAGCCAGCTCCCACATGGACCGCATTCAGCGGGTCTGGACGACAACCTTTCCCACAGCCCTGCGCTGCCCCAAGTCATTAATTGCCTGCGCAGCCTGTTCCAGCGGGTATACCTGCGACACCAACGGCTTCAGCTTGCCCTCGCCATACCAGGTGAACAACTGCTGGAAGTTCGCCGCATTGTCCTGCGGCTGGCGCTGGGCGAACGAGCCCCAGAACACCCCCACCACGGACGCACCCTTGAGCAGCGCCAGGTTCACCGGCAACTCGGGAATGCGCCCGCTGGCAAAACCTACCACCAGCAGGCGGCCATTCCAGGCAATGCCGCGCACAGCCTGGTCAAACAGGTCGCCGCCGACAGGGTCGTAGATCACATCGACACCGTTGCCGTCAGTCAGACGCTTGATCTCGTCTTTAAGGCTGGCTTCGCTGTAGTTGATCAGCTCATCCGCGCCGGCTGCCTTGGCCACAGCGAGTTTGTCGGCACTGCTGGCGGCGGCAATCACCCGGGCGCCCATGGCTTTGCCGATTTCTACGGCGGCCAGGCCCACGCCGCCGGACGCGCCAAGTACCAACAGGGTTTCGCCGGGTTGCAGGTTGGCGCGCTGTTTGAGCGCATGCATGGAGGTGCCGTAGGTCATGCTGAACGCAGCGGCGGTGTTGAAATCCATGCTTGGCGGGATCGGCAGCACGTTGTAACCCGGCACCGCGACCTGCTCGGCAAAGCTGCCCCAGCCGGTCAGGGCCATGACCCGGTCGCCGACTTTGAGGTGGCTGACCTTTTCACCGACTTCGCTGACCACGCCAGCCGCTTCGCCACCCGGTGAGAATGGGAAGGGCGGCTTGAACTGGTACTTGCCCTCAATGATCAAGGTGTCCGGGAAATTCACCCCGGCCGCGTGCACGTCCAGCAGGATTTCGTTCTTCTTGATCGCGGGGCTGGCGATCTCTTCCAGCACCAGGGTTTCGGCGGGGCCGAAGGCTTTGCACAGCACAGCTTTCATCGGACTATTCCTTTTGGCGTCGTGGCCGATAAGTGTAGGAGGGTACGCCCGTGGGTCAACGAGCATGCCCGGCCCTGATAAGTCGCCATAAGCTTGTACTCAGCCTTGCTAGCGTTATGCTACCCGGCAACCGAATTCGAGGAATGAACTGTGAAAGCGTGGATCCTGTTGATGCTCGCCCTGACCTTGCCGATGGCAGCCCAGGCCGAAGAAGCAAAAGAAGGCGAGGCGCCTAAGGTCAGCTATATCAGCTTGACCCCTCCATTTGTGGGCAACTACGGCCTGGATGGCACGGCGAAACTGCGGGTGTACAAGGCCGACATCGCCCTGCGCGTGACCGGGCCTGAAGCGGCGGCTGCCGTCAAAGCCAACGACCCGCTGATTCGTAATCAACTGGTGGCGCTGTTTACCCAGCAGACCAACGAAGCCATGAGCACGGTCGAAGGCAAAGAAAAACTGCGCCAGGAAGCCCTGAAGCAGACGCAGCAAGTGATGAACGACGAAACAGGTAAGCCGCAGGTGGAAGACCTGTTGTTCAACAACCTGATCATTCAGTAACGGGCGGTGTTGCTCGCCAGATCCTCAGCAGGGTTGCGGTGAAGTCCGGCTCCAGCACGCGATTGCCGTGGCCGCTCAGGTGGTTGGAGTCGAAATACAGTGGCTTGGCGTTTTCGTCATAAGCCGAACAGGTTGTGCTGGGGCACAGCAGCGGCAACGGGTCCCAGACATGCAACGCCGGATACTTGGCTGTCAGCCGTTGCAGCAGTTGCATTTGCGGCGCGCGCAGCCGTTCGAGTTGGTCACGCGCCATCGTCAGGCCCGGCGCGCAAACCGGATTCATCTGGTTGAACACGTCCGAGCAGCGGTTGGGCGCCGTCTTGAACAGCGGCTTGGGCGCGTCGATCAGGATGTTCAGGCGTGCTGCCTGCAAGCGGCTCAACAGCGTTTCGGCGGCGATTCGCGCCGCTTCAAGGTGTTCTGCAGTCAGTTCGCCCATGGCCTCGTTGACCATGGCCGCTTCACCATTGCGCCACTCGCGCCCGGCCAGTTCCGGCATGCGCAATGAGGCCAAAAACACCACATCCCCGGGCCTGGCACTGGCTTCAATCGCCTTGAGCTGGGTTTCTCGTGACTCGGCGCAGCGTGCAGGGTCGGGGCCGATAAGGCTGACAACGCTACAACCGCCCTTTTCGTACTCCACCACCTTGACGCCAAGTTTGAGTGAAACCAGATTCAGCAGGGTGCGGTAGGCCGCTGTGTGCGAGTCACCGAGGACGAACAACTGACGGCCGCTCAGGTGCGGGTCGTCAAGGGTTTCGATGTCTTCCTGGGGATAATGTTTGTAGGCATACCAGGTGTAGGTGTCACGGGTCTGGCTGATAGAAAGGGCCGCGGGGTCTTTCGCCACCCACTGCGCGCCACCCCAGAGCAGGCCGGTGACCAACATGGTAGTGGCTAACGTCAGCGACGCGTTGCGCTGAATAATCGACTTGCCGTTACGGATCGGCGTTTCTACCCAATGGTACGAAGCCGCCGCGAGCGCCAGCACCAGGCAAGGGTAAAGCAGTTGCACCGCCAGCAGCTCCAGCCCGGTGGTCCAGCGCAAGAATACAAGCACAGGCCAGTGCCACAGATACAGCGAGTACGAAAGTCGCCCGATGTAGGTAAGCACTGGCGTCTGCAGCAGGCGCTGCAATAGGCCCGGCGGTCTGTCGCCCTGTTGCACGATCCCCGCAATCATTAGCAACGAGCCTGCAACGGTCATCAGCGCCCAGGGAAAGGGGAACTGACGCGGATCGGCGAACAGAAAGCCCGTGATCACCAGGGCCAGGCCACCGGTCAGCATCCAGGGCGCAAGACTATCCGAGCGCGGGGACCGATCACGCGTACTCATGAACTGAAACAACATCGCGCCGGCTGCCAGTTCCCAGAACCTCCCGGGCAGCAGGTAAAACGCCGACAGCGGTTGTGCACTCACCTGATAGGCGGCCACCAGCAGCGACGCAAGCGCCGCCAACGGCAGCAACGCGCGAGCGATTACCGCGCGCTGGCCAACACGCAGCCATATGAAGAACAGTGCAGGAAACAGGACGTAGAACTGCTCTTCAACCCCCAGTGACCATGTATGCAGATAGGGGTTGAGTTCGGCGCTGGGCGAAAAGTAGGTGTCCGTGTTCCAGGCCAGGACGAAATTGCTCAGGCCGAAAAATGCCGCCAAGCCTGTGTTGTTGAACAGGTCGCTGAGCCAGAAGGGCGGCATCAGCATCGCCGACAGCACGCAACTGACGCCAAGCACCACGAGCAAAGCAGGCATGATGCGCAGCATGCGGCGACGGTAGAAGTCCGCCAGGTATCGGCCGAAGGTCAGATCGCGGCGTTCCCACAGTGACTGGCTGATCACATAGCCGGAAATCACGAAGAACATGTCCACGCCGGTAAAACCGCCCGGCAACCCGTCGAAGAAGTCCAGATGGAACAGGATGACGCTCAACACGGCCATGGCGCGTAAGCCATCGATCGCCGGCATGTAGGGGGTAGTGAGGCGAGACACGCGGCCTTCCTTGTGCGGTGAGCGGGCACTGATTCTGCCCCACTCCCGCGTAAGCGACGACTGTCTGTTCAGATAGGTATGAGTCAGGGTATTTCCTGATCAGGATGCCAGGCTTTTTCGGAACCTGGCCAACGCCACCGCAAAAAACAGTACACCAATCCCGGCCAGCGCCAGCAGGTCCGGCCACACCACGCTCACCCCAGCATCACGGAACAGAATCGCCGTACTCAAACTCACAAAATGCGTCGACGGCGAGCCCTGCATCACCCATTGCAGCCACTCGGGCATGCTGTCCAACGGCGTACTGCCACCGGACAGCAACAGCATCGGGATGATCACCGGGATCGCCAGCAAACCAAACTGCGGCGTCGAACGGGCCAGCGTGGCGAGAAAGATCCCCAAGGCAGTGCTGGCAAACAGATACAGCGCGGTCACGAACAAAAACAGGCTCAAGGAACCCGCCAACGGTACGCCGAGCAAGCCCTTGACCACCAACTCCAGCGACAGCCACGTACACAGCACCACCACCAGCATGTTGCTCCAGATCTTTGCCAGCATGATTTCCAGTGCTGTCAGCGGCAGCACCAGCAAATGGTCGAGCGTGCCGTGTTCACGCTCGCGCAGCAGCGCGGTGCCGGTGAGCACGATGGCCAGGATAGTGATGTTGTTGACGATCTGGATCACGGCCAAAAACCAGCCGCCTTCCAGGTTGGTGTTGAACAGCGCCCGTGTGGTCAGCCGCGCAGGCGCCTTGCCCGCCGCGTCGGTTTGCCCGCCGTAGCTTTGCAGCTCACGTTGGAAAATCCGGCCGATATAGCCTGCGCCCATAAATGCCTGGCTCATCGCTGTAGCATCGACGTTCACCTGTACGCCCGGCTGGCGCCCGGCCAACAGGTCTGCCTGGAAGTTGGCCGGCATATTGATCACGAAGGTGTATTCGCCGCTGTCCATGACCTTGTCCAACTGGTCGTAGGCCAGTGGCGCAGGCGGCTGAAACTCCGGTGGTTGCAAGGCCTCGGCCATCTGCCGCGACAGCGCGCTGTGGTCTTCATCGATAAAGGCCACGCTGGCGTTGTGCACGCCAATCACCGAACCGGCGGCGGGCATGTAGATCGCCACGGTAAAGGCGTAGAACAGAAACAGCAGCAATACGCTGTCGTGGCGCAGGCTGGTGAGTTCCTTGAGGCCCAGGCGCAGGATGTGAGCGAGCTTGTGCATCAGGCCTCCTGCTTCTTGAGCATGAGCAGGCTCAGCCCGGTGAACCCGACGAAAAACCCGAACAGTGCCAGGCATTGCGGCCACAACTGGCGCAGGTCCAGGGCCTTGGTGAAGGTGCCCACGGCGATATCCAGAAAGTGCCCGGCGGGGAACAACATGCCCATCAGCGCGGCCGCACCTTCCAGCGACGAGCGCGGCACGATCAGCCCGGAGAACTGGATGGTGGGCAGGCTGGTGATGATCATGGTGCCGAGGATCGCCGCGATCTGGGTGCGCGTGAACGCGGAAATCAGCAGGCCCATGCTGGTGGTGGCCAGTACGTACAACAGGCCGCCGAATGCCAGCGCCAGGCCGCTGCCCTTGAACGGCACGCCGAACAGCCAGCGGTTCATGGCCACCAGCAGCGCCAGGTTGACCAGGCTCACGGCCAGATACGGCGCCTGTTTACCCAGCAGGAACTCCAGGCGCGTCAGCGGCGTGGCGTAGAAGTTGGTGATCGACCCCAGCTCTTTTTCGCGCACGATGCCCAGGGCCGTGAGCATTGCCGGGATGAATGCCAGGATCAGCGCCATCACGCCGGGGCCGATGGCGTTTACGCTGACCACGTCCTGGTTATAGCGAAAGCGTGTTTCCAGCTTGGCGGCGGCCGGGTTGCTCTGCGGCAGGCTGCTCAGTTCGGCCAGTTGCGCAAGATTGCCTTGGTGCACCGCTTCTACGTAATTACGGCTGGTTTCGGCGCGAAATGGCATGCCGCCATCGATCCAGGCGGCTACCGTGGGTTGGCGGCCGGCGTACAGGTCGCGGCCAAAACCCGGTGGGATTTCCAGCGCCAGTTTGATTTCCGAACGTTGCAGGCGCCGGTGCAGTTCGCTGGCATCGCGGATGGGGGCCTGTTCTGCGAAGTAGCGCGAGCTGCGGAAGGCTTCCAAGTAGGCGCGGCTTTGCGGAGTCTGGTCCTGGTCGTAGACGGCGAAGGCAAGGTTTTCTACGTCCAGGGAAATGCCGTAACCGAAGATCACCATCATGAACATCGCACCGAGCAGGGCGAAGGCCATGCGCACTTTGTCGCGCAACAGCTCTTTGCCTTCGCGGCTGGCCACGGCCAACAGGCGGGCGACGCTGAAGCCGCGTTTGCTGACGGGCGGCGCGCTGCTTTCGCTGACGGTTTTACTCGGTGCGGTAGGTTCGGCTTCGCCTTGGGCCCGTTCCAGGCAGGTCACGAACGCGGCCTCCAAGGTGTCGCCGTGGAATTGCTGTTGCAATGCATCGGGTGTGTCGCAGGCCAGCACTGTGCCCGCGTGCATCAAGGAGATGCGGTCGCAGCGCTGGGCCTCGTTCATAAAGTGGGTGGACAGGAAGATCGTCACGCCTTGCTCGCGGGACAATTGAACCAACAGTCGCCAGAAATCATCCCGCGCCGCCGGGTCGACGCCCGAAGTGGGCTCGTCGAGAATCAGCACTTCCGGGCGATGCAGCACCGCCACTGCCAATGACAGGCGCTGGCGCAGGCCCAAGGGCAATTCCCCCGACGGTTGCTCGGCCACTTCACCGAGGTCGAAGCGCTGGATCAACTCGTCGATACGCGGGCCGCTGTCGGCCTTGGGCAAGTCGAACAGTTGCGCATGCAGCACCAGGTTCTGACGCACGCTGAGTTCGCCGTAGAGCGAGAAGCTTTGCGACATGAACCCCACGCGCTTGCGAGTGGCCAGGTCCTTGGCATTTACCGGGTTGCCGAGCAGCGTGGCACTGCCTTCGGTGGCCGGCACTAGCCCGGTGAGGACTTTCATGGTGGTGGTTTTGCCGCAGCCGTTGGAGCCGAGGAAGCCGAAGATTTCACCGCGGCCAATTGCGAAGCTGACCTTGTTCACCGCAGTGAAATCCCCAAAGCGCAGCGTCAGGTCGTGAGCTTCGATGGCGATATCGGCGTTGCTGCTTTCGCGCGGTGGAATCACCAACGGCTGGTTGTTGTGGGCGCTGTCACCCTGGAAATGGGTAAAGGCCTCATCGAGTTTGCCGCTGGGTGTGATGGCTGCCAGTTCGTGGCTCAAGCCGTCGGCGATGAGTTTGCCGCGATCGAGCATGAGGCAATGTTCAAACTGTTCGGCTTCTTCCATGTAGGCCGTCGCCACCAGCAGCGTCAGCTGTGGGCGCTCGCTGCGTACGGTTTCCACCAGCTCCCAGAAACGTCGGCGCGACAGCGGGTCGACGCCGGTGGTGGGCTCGTCGAGGATCAACAAATCAGGGTCATGGATCAGCGCACAACACAGGCCGAGCTTTTGTTTCATGCCGCCGGACAGCTTGCCGGCCGGGCGCTCGGCGAAGCGCGCGAGGTCGGTGGCCAGCAGCAGGTTGTGCATGCGTTGCTCGCAATCGGCTTTCGACAGGCCGAACAACGTGGCGAAGAAACGGATGTTCTCGCTAATGGACAACTCAGGGTAAAGGTTGCCGCCCAGGCCTTGGGGCATAAAGGCGATGCGTGGGTACAGGCTATTGCGGTGGCGGCGATCTTCGATGGAGCCGCCGAGCACCTCAAGCTGGCCTGCCTGCAGTTTCTTAACCCCGGCAATCAGCCCCAGCAAACTCGACTTGCCCGCGCCATCCGGGCCGATCAACCCACAGCGGGTGCCGGCCGGCAGGCTGAAGGCAATGTCGATCAGTGCCTGTTGCTTGCCGTAACAGTGGTGGATACCGGTGGCGTGCAGCGCCAGGCCGGTCATTGCAGGTTGGCCGGCCAGTCGATATCAGCCGTGCGCACATAACCGGCGCCGGGCATGCCCGGTTTGGCTTGTGGTACGGCGCTGGGTTGAGTCAGGCGCAGCTTGACGCGGAACACCAGCTTCTGGCGTTCGTCGCGGGTCTCCACCTCTTTAGGGGTGAATTGCGATTTGGCTGCGACAAAGCTGATTTTCGCCGGCAGCGGCTGCTGGGGCAGGGCGTCGAGCAGGATGCGTGCGTCGCTGCCGACGGTCAGGCGGCCGGTAACGGAAGCGGGCAGGTAGAGGTTCATGTACTGATCATTCGGATCAATCAGCAGTAACACTCTGCCGCCCGCGCCGAGCACTTCACCGGGCTCGGCCAGGCGCAATTGAATGATGCCGTCGATGGGCGCGCGCAGGCTGCTGTCGTCGATTTCGCTGGTGAGCTGGGCCACCTGGGCCTGTGCCGCGCCGATGGCCGCTTTCACCGCGTTGACCTGAGCTTGCGCGGCGATCACGGCCGCGTTGCCGGTGTTCTGGTGTGCTTGCTGCTGGTCGATCAACTGGCTGCTGGCAAAGCCGCGCTTGTACAACTCTTGGGTGCGCTTGAGTTCCTGGTTGGCTAGCAATTGTTCGCTTTGGCGCAACTGTACGTTGGCCTCGGCGGCAGCGAAGTTTTCCTTGGCGCGCAGCACTTCGGCTTCGGCTTGGGTGCGCTGGGCTTCGAGGGTGCGGGTGTCCATGCGTGCGAGCAATTGGCCTTTGAGCACCTTGTCGCCTTCATCCACACGCACTTCGGCCAGGCGCCCGGGGATCTTGGCGGCAATCTGCACTTCGGTGGATTCCAGGCGCCCATTGCCCATGCTCAGGCCAGCGGGCAGGCGGTCCTGGGTCGATCGCCAGTAACCGAAGCCACCGGCACCCAGCAACAAGGCAATGAGTGCGACAGCGAAAAGGCGCGACATAGTGTGATTTGTAGACATGGCTGCATCCTGCGGCATAAGCGTCCTAGTTTGACCGATAGCGCCCGAAGGCTCTTGATACCGGTCAAATGAAGCGCAAGCCTAACCCGCTTGGCGTGCAGATGCATGCACCACGGGTGTGACCGCAGGGTTCTGCCTGTTCAGCGCAGGGCGAGCACCGCTGCCCATTGTTCGGCCGTCACCGGCATCACTGACAATCGGCTGCCTTTTTGCACCAGCGGTAATTCGGCGAGGGCAGTTTGTTGTTTCAGGTAGCCAAGGCCCAGCACCTTGGGAAATGTCTCAACGTGGGCTACGTTGAGTGCCGTCCACGGGTTTTTCTCCGGCGTGGCTTTGGCATCGAAATAGTGGCTTTCGGGTTCCAGCGCGGTTGGGTCCGGATAGGCAGCCTCGACAATTTTGCCGATACCGGCAATGCCCGGCTCAGGGCAGCTGGAGTGGTAGAAGAAAAATTCATCGCCAACGGCCATGGCTCGCAGAAAGTTGCGTGCCTGGTAATTGCGCACGCCGTCCCAGCGCGTTTCACCGAGCGTTTCCAGGCCTTTGATGGACAGTTCGTCGGGCTCGGATTTCATCAGCCAGTAGGCCATTTTGGGGCTCCTGAAAAAGGCATTGGGCAAGTTGTCAGGCAATTCCATGACAAACCGACAGTCGGTTGGCGTCAAGGTTTGCGTGTTGGTTCACGTTACCGCAGAATGCCCGCTTTTAAGCTTGGCGCAGCTGCAACGGACTACTTTGGAACGTTGTTGTCATCGTGTACGAGATGCCTGAAGGGGGGCAATCGATGCAACGTAAACCGGATTTACTATGGATTTTGGTTATTTTGTTTGGTCTGGGCGTCGTGACCACCGGGTATGCCCAGAGCTTGTGGTCGAACAAGACTGATGCACCTGCTGAACTGGCTCAGCAGCAGCCACAACCGTTCAAGCGTTAACACCTTTTCAAGGCGTCGCTGGTTCCAGCGACGTTTCTGCGACATACCATTTTTTATCGGTGACGGTGCCCGCTAATGGCACGTCCCAGCTCGCCTGCGCCAAACGTTCGACCTTCTGGCATTCATGGGCCAGGCCCAATAGCGTCGGCTTGCGCCAGTTCTTGCGCCGAGCGAGGTAGGCCAGGCTGCGGTCATAAAACCCACCGCCCATGCCCAGTCGCCCACCCACATCATCGAAACCCACCAGCGGCAACAGCACCAGGTCCAGCGCCCAAACGTTGCGTTGGCGGTTGGCATTTACGTGCGGCTCGAGGATGCGAAAGCGGTTGGGTAATAACTTATCCCCAGGCCGCACGCGCTGGAACACCATTTTGGTTCGCGGCCAGGCACTGAGCACCGGCAGATAAGTGGCCTTGCCCCGGCGCTGGGCAGCGCGCAGCAGCAGGCGCGGATCGATTTCACCGTCCGTGGGTAGGTATAAAGAAATATGTTTGGCCCGGCGAAACAGCGGGTGCTGTGCCAGTTGCCGATACAGGCCGTGGGCGGCCTTGCGCTGCTCGCTCGGCGTAAGGGCGCGGCGGGCTTTGCGCAACATGCGTCGAAGTTGCGGACGGGAAAGCGGCGCAGGTTCGGTCATGGTTGTTCGGCTCATAAAACAATGCCAGTCCTAAGACTGGCATTGAGTTTGGGAATTCAGGCTCCCCGACAGAGCCGCTGTCGACTTAGCCCTTGAACCCGAAAGTTCAAGGTGGAAGATGCAGTAGGCTTTAAGGCTTTCCGTCTAGCGGACATGCACACCAGCCCAACGTGCAACTTCCAGGGTAGTGCGAATCGGCTCAGGGACATCGCCGACTGGCAAACACGCCAGGGAGTGGGGCGAGTATACCTTAAACAGACGCGTCAATCAGCCCTTGGGTGGCTCTGGATCGGTAGAAAGTGCCAGATCCACGCGTTCGAGCAGGTCACGCACCTGCTCACGTGTCGAGCCGCTGGCCTGCACGTCAGGCCGTTCCTGCTTATGCAGCAGATCGTGGGTAATGTTCAGTGCGGCCATCACGGCGATACGGTCGGCGCCGATGACTTTGCCGCTGCTGCGGATTTCACGCATCTTGCCATCCAGATAGCGGGCAGCACTCACCAGATTGCTGCGTTCTTCCTGAGGGCAGATGATCGAATATTCTTTGTCGAGGATCTGCACGGTAACGCTATTGCTTGAACTCATGAGTCTTGCTCCAGGGCCTTCAGGCGCGAAATCATCGATTCGACCTTACGCCGGGCGATTTCGTTTTTTTCAATGAGGTGAGCGCGTTCCTCGCGCCAGGTCTTTTCCTGAGCTAATAGGAGTCCGTTTTGACTCTTAAGTTGCTCGACCCGATCAATTAGCAGTTCGAGTCTGGCCATCAGCGCTTGCAGGTCGGTGTCTTCCATTGGGTTCCACTGGATTTGTCTGATGAATGGCAACTTCAGGATAAACGATCTGACGCCCTCGATAGTCTTGGTACGTCTGCCGGTGCTAGGATACAGCGCTTCATTCTAGACATTGCGCCGTCTGGCGCCTAGCTCACCATGCCTATTCAGAACTCCCCGTACGACGCTTTTTCCAAACTGCTGAGCACCAGCGGTCATCCATGCTCGCCTGCCGAACTGCACGGCGTGCTGTTGGGCCGCAGCTGCACGGGCGTTGGCTTCGATGCCGACAACTGGCTGGCCGATGTGGCCGAGCTGCTGGAAACCGAACCTACCGACAACGTGCGTAACGCGCTGATCGGTCTGCAAGAGATGGTCAAAGGCGAGCTGACCGGTGATGACGTCACTGTGGTCCTGCTGCTGCCGACCGACGACGCGCCGCTCACCGAACGCGCCGCCGCATTGGGCCAATGGTGCCAAGGCTTCCTGCACGGCTTTGGCGTGAACGCCGGCGGCCTGGAGCTGAGCACCGACGCTAAAGAAGTGTTGCAAGACTTGGCTGCTATCTCCCAGGTGCAAGATGCCCTGGAAGAGTCCGAGGACGGCGAAGGCGACTATATGGAAGTGATGGAATACCTGCGCGTTGCGCCGCTGCTGCTGTTCACCGAGACCAAAAAGTCCGCTGAACCAGCCGCCGCCAAGCCGTCGCTGCACTAAGCAAGGAAGCCCATCTGCCCATGATTCATATCCCGAAAGCGGAATACACCCGTCGCCGCAAGGCGCTCATGGCGCAGATGGAACCCAACAGCATCGCGATCCTGCCGGCTGCCGCTGTGGCCATCCGCAACCGGGATGTCGAACACGTCTACCGTCAGGACAGCGACTTCCAGTACCTGAGCGGCTTCCCTGAACCTGAAGCTGTGATCGTGCTGATGCCCGGTCGTCAGCATGGCGAGTACGTGCTGTTCTGCCGCGAACGCAATGCCGAACGTGAATTATGGGACGGCCTGCGCGCCGGCACCGAAGGCGCAATTCGCGACTTTGGCGCTGACGATGCGTTCCCCATCACCGATATCGACGACATCCTGCCCGGCCTGATCGAAGGCCGCGACCGAGTGTATTCGGCCATGGGCAGCAACGCCGAATTCGATCGGCATGTGATGGAATGGATCAACGTGATCCGCTCCAAAGCGCACTTGGGCGCCCAGCCGCCGAACGAATTTGTTGCCCTGGATCATCTGCTTCACGACATGCGCCTGTATAAATCGGCGGCAGAAGTGAAGGTGATGCGCGAGGCCGCGCGGATTTCCTGCGCGGCTCACGTCAAGGCGATGCAGGCCAGCCGCGCCGGGCTGTATGAGTTCAGCCTCGAAGCGGAGCTGGATTACGAGTTCCGCAAGGGCGGCGCGAAAATGCCGGCCTATGGCTCCATCGTTGCCGCCGGGCGCAACAGCTGCATCTTGCACTACCAGCAGAATGACGCGCTGCTCAAGGACGGCGACCTGGTACTGATCGACGCCGGTTGCGAGATTGACTGCTACGCCAGCGACATCACCCGCACGTGGCCGGTCAGCGGCAAGTTTTCGCCCGAACAAAAGGCGATCTACGAGATTGTGCTGGCCTCCCAGGAAGCCGCTTTCGCCGAGATCGCGCCGAACAAACACTGGAACCAGGCCCACGAGGCGACCGTGCAGGTCATCACCGCCGGGCTGGTGAAGTTGGGCTTGTTGCAGGGCGACGTCGACGAATTGATCGCCAGCGAAGCCTACCGTGCCTTTTATATGCACCGCGCTGGCCACTGGCTGGGCATGGATGTGCATGATGTGGGCGAATACAAAGTGGGCGGTGAATGGCGTGTGCTGGAAGTCGGCATGGCGTTGACCGTGGAGCCGGGCATTTATATTTCGCCGGACAACCAGAACGTGGCAAAGAAATGGCGTGGCATTGGCGTACGCATCGAGGACGACGTGATAGTGACCAAGCAAGGCTGTGAGATTCTGACCGGCGGCGTCCCCAAAACCGTCGCCGAGATCGAAGCGCTGATGGCGGCAGCCCGATGAGCCGGGTCAACCTGGCGATTATCGGCGGCGGCCTGGTGGGCGCCAGCCTGGCGTTAGCGTTGCAGGCCGGTGCCAAGGCACGGGGTTGGAAGATCGTGCTGATCGAGCCATTTGCGCCAGGCGACACTTACCAGCCGAGCTACGATGCACGTTCTTCGGCACTCTCCTACGGTGCGCGTCAGATCTACCAGCGCCTGGGTGTGTGGCAGGACATCTCCCGCCGTGCCGAGCCGATCAAACAGATCCACGTGTCTGACCGTGGGCGTTTCTCCACTGCGCGCTTGTCCGCCATGGAAGAAGGCGTGCCGGCCCTTGGCTATGTGGTGGAAAACGCCTGGCTCGGCCAGTGCCTGTGGCAAGGCCTGGACAAAGAGGTGGTGAGCTGGCGCTGCCCGGCGGAAGTCACGCGCATGGAGCCGCTGCCCGACGGCTATCGCCTGACCCTCAACGATGAAACCGTGCTGGAATGCGACCTTGCAGTATTGGCCGATGGCGGCCGCTCCGGTTTGCGTGAGCAACTGGGTATTGGCGTCAAAACCCGCCCGTACAACCAGAGCGCGCTGATCGCCAACATCACCCCAAGCGAAGCCCACAACGGCGAGGCCTTCGAGCGCTTTACCGATGAAGGCCCGATGGCCCTGCTGCCGTTGCCGGACAACCGCTGCGCGCTGGTATGGACGCGCATCGGCATGGACGCCCAGCGCCTGGCCAACCTCGATGAACGTAGTTTCTTGAGCGAACTGCAGGGCGTGTTCGGCTACCGCCTGGGCACCCTCAAGCAAGTCGGCGCACGGCACCTGTACCCGCTGACGTTGGTGGAAGCCGAAGAACAAGTGCGCTCGCACCTGGCGATCCTCGGCAATGCCGCCCATAGCCTGCACCCGATAGCCGGGCAGGGTTTCAACCTGTCCCTGCGCGATGCCAATGCCTTGGCCGAAGCCTTGTTGGCCGGGCCTGCGGTGCCGGGCGACTTGGCGACCTTGCAGCGCTACCGCGAAAGCCAGCATCTGGACCAGAAGCTCACGGTGGGTTTCTCCGATCAAGTCACGCGCCTGTTTGGCAGTGCCCAGCCATTAGTGGCTTTGGGCCGCAACATGGGCCTGCTAGGTCTGGACCTGCTACCGCCGGCCAAACGCTGGTTCGCTCGTCAGGCCATGGGCCTGGGTACGCGCCCCGATGCGTAAGTGGTTGATCCAACGTTTGGGTAAAGCGCGGCTGTTGCGTTGGGTCATGACCCTTTATCCGCCCTATCTCGGGGCGGGGATCAGCGTGCAGCACATGAGCGCTGACTTTCGTCATGTCAAAGTGCGCATGGGCCTGGGTTGGTACAACCGCAATTATGTAGGCACGCAATTTGGCGGCAGCCTGTACTCGATGGTCGACCCGTTCTACATGTTGCTGTTGATGGAGAACCTGGGCCGCGACTACATCGTGTGGGACAAGGCCGCGAGCATTGACTTCGTGTCGCCGGGCAAAGGCCCGGTGTACGCCGAATTTTCCATCGACGACGCCTTGCTGGACGAGATTCGCCGGCAGACCGAAGGTGGCGAGAAATACTTGCCTCACCTCAAGGTCGAGATTCATGACGGCTCCGGTACCCTGGTGGCGCGGGTCGACAAAACCCTTTACGTGCGGCGCAAGCCGCCAGCAAAGCAGGCTTAAAGCATGGACATGCGCGCAGATGTGCTGATTGTCGGGGCCGGAATGGTCGGAAGCGCCCTGGCGCTGGCGTTGCAGGGCAGTGGCCTGCAGGTGCTGCTGCTTGACGGCAGCCCGCTGAGCGTCAAACCGTTCGACCCTACGGCTGCCTTCGAGCCACGGGTGAGTGCCTTGTCGGCCGCCAGCCAGCGCATCCTTGAGCGCCTCGGCGTGTGGGACGGCATTGTGTCGCGGCGCGCCAGCCCCTATGGCGAGATGCAAGTGTGGGACGGCAGCGGCACCGGGCAGATCCACTTCTCGGCGGCCAGTGTGCACGCGGAAGTGCTCGGGCATATCGTCGAGAACCGCGTGGTTCAGGACGCGCTGCTCGACCGTCTGCATGATTGTGACCTGGGCCTGTTGGCCAACGCCCGCCTGGAGCAGATGCGCCGCTCCGGTGATGACTGGCTGCTGACCCTGGCGGACGGGCGTAAATTGCGTGCACCGCTAGTGGTCGCCGCCGATGGCGCCAACTCCGCCGTACGTCGCCTGACCGGCACCGCGACCCGCGAGTGGGATTACTTGCATAACGCCATCGTCACCAGCGTGCGCAGCAGCCAACCCCATCAGCGCACGGCGTGGCAGCGTTTTACCGACACTGGCCCGCTGGCGTTTCTGCCGTTAGTGCGCGATGGGCAGGAAGATTGGTGCTCGATCGTCTGGTCGACCACACCGGCGGAGTCCGAGCGCCTGATGGCGCTGGACGATGAAAACTTCTGCCGTGAACTGGAGCGCGCCTTTGAAGGGCGGCTTGGCTCGGTGATCAGCGCCGATCCACGTGTGTGCGTGCCATTGCGCCAGCGACATGCCAAACGCTACGTGGCAGAAGGCCTGGCGTTGATCGGCGACGCGGCCCACGTGATCCACCCGCTGGCGGGGCAGGGCGTGAACCTGGGGTTCCTCGATGCGGCGGTGCTGGCCGAGGTGCTGCTGGCAGCCACCGAACGCGGTGAGCGCCTGGCTGATGTAAAGGTACTGAGCCGCTACGAACGTCGGCGCATGCCGCATAACCTGGCGCTGATGGCGGCCATGGAAGGCTTTGAGCGCCTGTTCCAGGCCGACCAGCTGCCATTGCGCTGGTTGCGCAACGCCGGGCTGAAAATGGTCGACCAGATGCCCGAAGCCAAGGCCGTCTTCGTCCGCCAGGCCTTGGGCCTGACCGGCGACCTCCCGGAACTGGCCAAACCCTGAGGGCGCCTGAGTACCCTGTGGGAGCCGGGCTTGCCCGCGAAGGCCATAGGTATCTACACAACGTTAACGGTCTGACCAGAAGGGTGGGCGGTCGGGCGGTTGGGTGGGGTGTATATCCGTTGCTGCGGTAACGGCGGCCTATGGTTCCGCTCTTACAGCGGGTCACTTTTGCAAGGACGCAAAAGTAACCAAAAGGTCCTCGCCCCAACACTCGGTGCCTCGCTTAGGCTCGGCATGCCCGCAATCCGCCAGTGATTTGGGGGGCCGCCGCGATGGGCCATCCTTGGCCCAGCGCGGCTAAACCGGCATCCCTGCCGGTTTACCCCCCAAATCCCTGTCGAATTGCGGCCATCGTGTTTAACGGGGCGATTTCAGATCAAGATCAAAAGCGCAGATCAAAAGACCGCTGACTTCGTCATCGAAAAGGATGTAAGGGCCGGAGCAACAGCAACAGCAACAGCAACAGCAACAGCAGAGCCATACTCGGTCAAAGGTGGGAGCTGGCTTGCCTGCGATGGCATCAACTCGGTGTGCCTGATACACCAAGGTGTCTGCATCGCAGGCAAGCCAGCTCCCACAGAAAAGCAGTTCTTCAGTGTATTCAGATAGGCTTTTGACTTGCACTTGATCTGGCTTTTGCTTCAACCACTCAGGTCGGCTTTCAGGCCGCCGTGCTCTGCTTTTGGTTTTGATCTGAGACGCCCCGTTAACCACGATAGCCGGAGTGAGGGCACACCGAGCCTAAGCGAGGTGCCGAGTGGTGGAGCACAGACCTTTTGGTTACTTTTGGCTGGGCCGGCATTCCGGGCGTTTGCCAAAAGTGACCCGCTGTAAGAGCGGAACCCTACTCAGCCATCACCCAAATAACGGATATGCCCCCAAGATAAAACAGCCCAACACCCCAGACGCCAATATTTGTGTAAATACCCATGCCGCGATAGGGCCGTTGGCCCCAGCACAAACTCCAGCTATGCAACATCTCGTAACGCCTCCACCAAGCGCTACCAAATGTGAGTCCTTATCATTTGCCCTCTTTTTGCAAATGAGAGACCGCACCCATGTTGGCACCCAAGCGCCTCCTGACTGCCCTGGCACTCACCCTTATCGGCAGCACCACCGTGCAGGCAGCCGACGAAGTCGTGGTCTACTCCTCGCGCATCGACGAACTGATCAAGCCGGTGTTCGACGCCTACACCAAAAAGACCGGCGTGCAGGTGAAGTTCATCACCGACAAGGAAGCCCCGCTGATGCAGCGCATCAAGGCCGAAGGCGAGAACGCCACCGCCGACCTGTTGCTCACCGTCGACGCCGGCAACCTTTGGCAGGCTGAGCAAATGGGCATCCTGCAGCCGTTCACCTCGGCGGTGATCGACAAGAATATTCCGCTGCAATACCGCTCCTCGAACCACGCCTGGACCGGCTTGAGCCTGCGCGCGCGGACCATCGCCTATTCCACCGACCGGGTAAAACCCGGTGACCTGACCACTTACGAAGCCCTGGCCGACAAACAGTGGGAAGGCCGCCTGTGCCTGCGCACGGCGAAAAAGGTCTACAACCAGTCGCTGACCGCCACCCTGATCGAAACCCATGGCGCGGCCAAAACCGAAGAAATCGTCAAAGGCTGGGTCAACAACCTCTCCACCGACGTGTTCTCCGACGACATCGCCGTGCTGGAGGCGATCAACGCCGGGCAATGCGACGTGGGCATCGTCAACACCTACTACTACGGCCGCCTGCACAAGCAGAAGCCGGATTTGGCGGTAAAACTGTTCTGGCCGAACCAGGGCGACCGTGGCGTGCATGTGAACCTGTCGGGCATTGGCCTGACTAAGCACGCACCGCACCCGGAAGCCGCCAAGGCATTGGTGGAGTGGATGACCACGCCTGAAGCGCAGCAGATCTTTGCCGACGTGAACCAGGAGTTCCCGGCCAACCCGGCGGTGCCGCCATCGGCGGAAGTGGCGACCTGGGGCAAGTTCGTGGCCGATACCTTGCCGGTGGAAGTGGCAGGCAAGCGCCAGGCCGAGGCTATCCGCCTGATGGATCGCGCCGGCTGGAACTAACTACAATTTGCAGGCAAGCGCCGAACTAAATGTGGGAGCGGGCTTGTGTGGGAGCTGGCTTGCCTGCGATAGCATCACCCAGGTGTAACTGACACACCGAGGTGATGCTATCGCAGGCAAGCCAGCTCCCACATTGCGTTGTATTCACCTTGATTTTTTTACCACCTTGAGAGCTAGCCCTTGGCCCACCCCGCCCAACGCCGCTGGTACCTGCCGGTCTTCAGCGTCGCCGCCCTGGTGCTGCTGCCGCTGAGCGTGCTGTTGCTGTCCTGGCAAAGCATTGATGCGCAAATATGGTCGCACCTGTGGGAAACCCAGATGCCGCGCCTGCTGGGCAATACCCTGACGCTGGTGCTGGGCGTCGGCGTCGGGGTAACGCTGCTGGGCGTGAGCCTGGCCTGGTTGACCAGCCTCTGCGAGTTTCCTGGGCGGCGCTGGCTCGATTGGGCCTTGATGCTGCCTTTTGCCATTCCCGCCTACGTACTGGCCTTTGTGTTTGTCGGCCTGCTGGATTTCGCTGGCCCGGTGCAAAGCCTGCTGCGTGAATGGTTCGGCACCGGCCTGCGACTGCCGCGCGTGCGCTCCACCAGCGGCGTGATTATCGTGTTGGTGCTGGTGTTCTACCCCTACGTCTACCTGCTGGCGCGCACGGCGTTTCTTGCCCAGGGCAAAGGTCTGATGGAAGCGGCGCGAGTGCTCGGGCAATCGCCCTGGCAGGCGTTCTGGCGCGTCGCGCTGCCCATGGCACGGCCGGCGATTGGAGCCGGCGTGGCCCTGGCCTTGATGGAGACCCTGGCGGATTTCGGCGCGGTCTCGGTGTTCAATTTTGACACCTTCACCACCGCCATCTACAAGACCTGGTACGGCTTTTTCAGCCTTTCCAGTGCTGCCCAACTGGCCAGCCTGTTGCTGCTGGTGGTGATGCTGGTGCTGTACGGCGAACGGCGAGCCCGCGGTGCCAGCCGCCCAGGCAACGAGCGGCCACGGGGCCAGGCGTTGTATCACCTGCGAGGGGTCAAAGCGGCAGCGGCCAGCACGTGGTGCGGGTTGGTGTTCGCCTGCGCCTTTGTCATTCCCATGCTGCAACTGGTCGCCTGGTTCTGGCAGCGCGGCCGCTTCGATCTGGATGAGCGCTACACCGGCCTGATCGTTCACACCCTTTACTTAGGCGGCATTGCGGCACTGATCACGGTCAGCGTGGCGTTGATACTCGCCTTCGCGAATCGTTTGGCGCCAACCCGGGCGATTCGCTCCGGTATCAGCCTGGCCAACGTCGGCTATGCCTTGCCGGGCTCGGTATTGGCCGTGTCGATCATGTTGGCGTTCAGCTACCTCGACCGAGAGCTGGTGGTACCGCTGTCGGGCTGGCTGGGCGGCGCGGGCAAACCCTTGTTGCTGGGCAGCCTGTCGGCGCTGGTGCTGGCTTATCTGGTGCGCTTTCTGGCGGTGGCCTACGGGCCGTTGGAAAACAGCCTGGCGCGAATCCGCCCGTCGTTGCCGGAAGCGGCACGCAGTCTCGGGGTGAGCGGGCCACGACTGTTTTGCAAAGTGTATCTGCCGTTATTGCTGCCGGGAACGTTGAGCGCGGCGTTGCTGGTGTTCGTCGATGTGCTCAAGGAAATGCCCGCAACCTTGCTGATGCGCCCATTTGGCTGGGACACCCTGGCAGTTCGCATCTTTGAAATGACCAGTGAAGGAGAATGGGCGCGAGCCTCGTTGCCGGCGCTGACCCTTGTGCTGGTGGGGCTGCTGCCGGTCATCGGCCTAATCCGACGCTCTGCGAGGCAAATCGGTTAGGTGCCAGTCCTACGGCTTGCGGCTACAATGCGCGGCATTCGGTGCGCTTCGTCTTTCGGAGCGAGTCGCTGGGCGTGGCTGCAGGCCTTGTAATTCGGGGCATTCAGCGCAAACAGCAGCTCCGCGCACCTTCGCCAAGCCCGGAAGGAGAAACCCATGGGACAGCGTACGCCTCTGTATGACCTGCATCTCGCCCTCGGCGCGAAAATGGTCGATTTTGGCGGTTGGGATATGCCTCTGCACTATGGCTCGCAAGTTGAAGAACACCATCAGGTGCGACGCGACTGCGGGGTGTTTGATGTCTCCCATATGACCGTGATCGATGTCACCGGCCCTCAGGCCAAGGAATGGCTCCAGCACCTGCTGGCCAATGATGTCGACCGTTTGCATGGCTGCGGCCGTGCGCTCTACAGCGCCATGCTCAACGAGCAGGGCGGCGTGGTGGATGACATGATCGTCTACCGCACCGAAGCCGGTTACCGATTGGTAGTCAACGCAGCCACCCGCGACCAGGACATGGCCTGGATGCAGGCGCAACTGGGCAACTATTCGGTGCAACTGCAGGAGCGGCCCGAGTTGGCCATGCTCGCCATTCAGGGGCCCCACGCCCGGCAGAAAATCGCCGAGTTGGTCACCCAGTCGCGCGGCACCCTGATTCATCAGCTCAAGCCTTTTGAAGGCCAAGCCGACGGCGACTGGTTTATCGCCCGTACCGGCTATACCGGTGAAGACGGCCTGGAGATTGTCCTGCCTGCCGATCAGGCGCCGGGGTTTTTCAACGACCTGGTCGGCGCGGGTATTTCACCCATTGGCCTTGGCGCCCGCGATACCCTACGTCTGGAAGCCGGCATGAACCTGTATGGCCAGGACATCCACCAGGATGTTTCGCCCCTGGCGGCGAACATGGCCTGGAGCATTGCCTGGGAACCTGCAGGTCGCAACTTCATTGGCCGCAGCGCGCTGCAAGCAGAGCTGGCGGCGGGTGTGCAGTACAAATTGGTCGGGCTGGTACTGGAGGAGCGTGGGGTTTTGCGCGCTCACCAAGTGGTTCGTATCGCCAATGTTGGCGAAGGGGAGATCACCAGTGGTAGTTTCTCTCCTACGCTGAGCAAATCCATTGCCCTGGCTCGCGTACCGACGGCAACTGCCGATCGGGCCGAAGTGGAAATCCGCGGCAAGTGGTACCCGGTTCGAGTGGTCAAACCGACCTTCGTACGCCATGGCAAAACCTTGATCTAACTATTTCCGGCAGGCCGAAGGCCGCTGACATTTCTTCTTGAGGACACAGATTATGAGCGATATCCCAGCTGACCTGCGTTTTGCCGAAAGTCACGAATGGGCCCGTCTGGAAGCTGACGGCACTGTGACCGTCGGGATTTCCGACCATGCACAGGAAGCGTTGGGTGATGTGGTGTTTGTTGAGCTGGCGGAAGTTGGCGCCCAATTTGAAGCTGAAGGCCAGGCTGGCGTGGTTGAGTCAGTGAAGGCTGCTTCGGATATCTACGCCCCGATTGCTGGCGAGGTGATTGCCGTCAACGAGGAACTGAGTGGCAGCCCTGAGCTGTTGAACACCGACCCTTACGGCGCCTGGATCTTCAAGCTCAAGCCAAGCAACCCGGCTGATCTGGAAAAACTGCTGGATGCTGCGGGCTACAAAGCTGCCATCGGCGAGTAAACACCGGGCGTTGCCGCTGCACAAATCAATGTGGGAGCTGGCAAGCCAGCTCCCACACTTGATTGTGGCAAGCCAGGATTCTGTACTTAACCCGCTTTCAATACGGCTTTAACCGCCGCAACCGACCGCTCCACGTCTGCCTCTGTCATCGCCGTGAACATCGGCAACGATACGATCAAACGCCCAACACGTTCCGATACCGGGAACATGCCTTCCTTGAAACCCTGTGCCCGATACAGGCTCAGCAGGTGAATTGGCGGGTAGTGATAGCCAATACCGACGCCATGCGCCTGCATCTGCTCCATGAAGGTAGCACGTGCCGGCTTGCCATCCTGACGCTCCGGCAACACCAGCTGGAACAGGTGCCAGTTGCTGTTTTCGAAGTCTGCCGGCGGCAGTTGTGCGCCGTACTGCGCTTCAAAATCACTGCCGAAGCATTTGAAGTAGTGGCGCGCCAGGTTCTGGCGGTGGGCGGTGATTTTCTCGATATGAGCGAACTGGCCCAGGCCGATGGCTGCGGCGATATCGGTCATGTTGAACTTGCCGCCCAACACATCCACGTCCAGGCCGTCGAAACCCGTGCGGGTAACGCCCTGCAGGCGATATTTCTCTGCCAGGCGGGCTTCTTCGGCATTGTTCAACACCAGGCAACCGCCCTCGGAAGAGGTGATGTTCTTGTTGGCCTGAAAACTGAAGGATACGAAGTCGCCGGTTGCGCCAATGCGTTCGCCATCCCAGCTGGAGCCCAGTGCCTGTGCGGCGTCTTCGACGATACGCAGGTT
This sequence comes from Pseudomonas sp. ChxA, assembly GCF_030263855.1. Classification (NCBI taxonomy): domain Bacteria; kingdom Pseudomonadati; phylum Pseudomonadota; class Gammaproteobacteria; order Pseudomonadales; family Pseudomonadaceae; genus Pseudomonas; species Pseudomonas sp. ChxA. Next base: position 1,245,777 of record NZ_JARPMK010000002.1, on the reverse strand, counting down.
GTACTTGTTGGCCAGTGCATACAGCATCGGCATGTCCAGGGGCAGGCCCGCCAGATACACCGGGATGATCGCCTTGGTACGTGGGGTGATTGCCGCCTCTACCTGGGCCAGGTCGATATTGCGGGTTACCGGGTCAATATCGGCAAATACCGGTGTGGCGCCGACTTCCAGAATGACGTTGGCAGTGGCGACCCAAGAGATCGGCGTGGTGATGACTTCATCCCCTGGGCCGATCCCGGCGATGCGCAGTGCAATTTCCATGGTGCAGGTGCCGGAGTTGAAAGTCCGCACCGGGCGGCCGCCAAAGTATTCCGACAGCTGTGCTTCGAACGCCTGCACTTTTGGCCCGCTGGTGATCCAGCCCGAGCGCAGTACATCGCCGACCGCCGAGATGGTGGCTTCATCAATGGTAGGTTTGGAAAACGGCAGAAAGGGCTGTTGGCTCATAACGACGAAGGCATCCGTTTCAGATAGGCGATGAGTAGTAGACGTATCAGTACCGCATGGTTGCACGGTTCGACTGAATATAGCCTGTCACACGTGAATGAATCGTCATGTTACGAGCAAAAAAATGCCGCTGCAAAAGCGGCATTTTCGCTGGCGCGTCAGAAGGACAAACGGGCTTCAAGAAACACGTTTTGCTCTTTGAGCTTGCCTTTGAGCTGTTCATCCTTGGCATTTGCCCGGTTGACGAAGGTGTTGTAGCCGGTCTCAACCTGGCCCATGTCCACATAACGCCAGCCGGTGCCTACGGTGAGTTTTTCAGTGACTTTGGCGTCCAGGCCCAAGCCTACGCTGTAGGCGAAGTTGTACTGACGGTTGCTGGCGAATTGGCGGTTGGGGTTGCCCTGGTAACCCTCGGCATCAATCTGCGCCACACCTACACCGGCCATGCCGTAGAACGACAGCCAATCATTGATCGGAATGTTTTTGTAGCCGTTGAGCATCCAGCGCTGGCTATCGACTTCCAGGCGATTGACGTTGGCATTGAAGGGCGCCCAGTAGGAATCGAATGTCGAACTGCTACGCGTGGTGTATTCCCCCTCCAGTCGCCACCCGTCGGCAAAGGCGTAACCTGCGGCGAATGAGCCGGTGAAGGCTTTGCTGCTGTCCGGCGCTTCGATCTGATTCGTAACGCGTGGGCTGGTCAGCAATGAACTGGAAAGATTCTGACGGGCACTGTTGAGCTTGGCCGAGCCATACCAGCCTTCTGCCTGTGCAAAAGGTGTTGCGAAAGCGGCGAGCAGTAGAAGGGAAGACAGTTTTTGCATGGTGGTCGATTCGCTTGGTGAGAAGGAATCAATAGCTTGTTGCTGCCTTGGCGAAGTGGTCGATAGGACTTTTCCTGTTTAGTCACTCTTGTGGCGTCACCGTAGGTAAAAGCAGCGCAAAAAAATGCCGCTCTCAATGAGCGGCATTTTTATAGGCGCTTTACTCGGTCACAGCATTTTTCGCGAGGATAGCGTTGGCCAATTCCATATCGGTGGCCTTGAGGCCTGGGTTATCAGCGCGAACTTTCTGCATGGCGGCTTCCAGGTACGGACCGCGGATGCCGCCGTCGCTGGCAACAAAGCTGCCTGCGTCGTCCTGGGCGGCGACCACCAGCTTGTGGTCCTTGAAGGTCAGGTACGTCGAGCCGGTAGTGGCGCCCGATGAAATGACATTACGCCAAAAGCTGTCGGCCATGGCTGAACCGACAGGAAGGGAAAGCACAGCGAGGGTTGCGACAGCATATTTGAGACGCATGATGGGTGACTCCGACTGGGTTATCTGAACAGTTTGATTGTAGTTAGCTCAACCGAGTTCCATCACTGACTAAACAGTTTCGACCTGTAAAACCACGCCGTCCTGACCAATGACACGTACTTGAGCGCCTACGGGGCTGTCCGCGCCAGTCGCCATCCACACGCCATCACCGACTTTTATCTTGCCCCGGCCATCCACGATGGCCTGGTGCACCACAAACGTGCGGCCGATCAGCTCCGAGCCGCGCATGTTCAGCCCCGGCTGGTCACTGACCTTGGCGCTGCTGCGTTGGCGTTTCCACCAATAGACAGCGGTCAAAATCGACAGCACAGCGAACAGCAGCAGTTGCCATTCCAGCCCGAGCGGCGGCACCAGGAACTTGATAACGCCTACAGCGGCAGCGGCGATGCCCATCCACAGCAGGTAACCGCCGGCGCCGAACACTTCCAGAATCAGTAACACCGTACCCAGTGCCAGCCAATCCCAGAACGACAGATGCTGCAGGAAATCCCACATGGCAGTTGCCTCAGCCTTTCTTGTTGTCGAAGGTTGCCTTGACGATTTCGCCGATACCACCGACGGCGCCAATCACCTGGCTGGCTTCCAGCGGCATCAGAATGACTTTGCTGTTGTTGGCCGACGCCAGTTTGCCCAAGGCATCGATGTATTTTTGCGCGACGAAGTAGTTGATGGCTTGCACGTTGCCGGTGGCAATTGCTTCAGAGACAACTTGAGTCGCGCGGGCTTCCGCCTCTGCCTGACGCTCACGGGCCTCAGACTCCAGGAACGCAGCTTGGCGCCCACCTTCTGCTTCCAGGATCTGCGCCTGCTTCTTGCCTTCTGCAGTCAGAATCGCCGATGCCCGCAGGCCTTCGGCTTCCAGGATTTGCGCGCGCTTGATCCGCTCGGCTTTCATCTGGCCGGACATGGCGGCCATCAGGTCGGCAGGCGGGCTGATGTCCTTGATCTCGATGCGGGTGATCTTGATACCCCACGGCGCTGTGGCTTCGTCCACGGTGCGCAGCAGTTTTTCGTTGATGCCGTCGCGCTGGCTTAGCATGGCGTCCAGCTCCATGGAGCCAAGCACGGTGCGGATGTTGGTTTGCAGCAGGTTGCGGATGGCGTGCTCGAGGTTGTTGACCTCGTACGCGGCCTGGGCGGTGTTGACCACCTGGAAGAAGCACACGGCGTCGATTTGCACGGTGGCGTTGTCGGCGGTGATCACTTCTTGCGGTGGAATATCCAGCACGCTTTCCATCACGTTCAGCTTGCGGCCGATGCGGTCCATGATCGGAATAATGATGTTAAGGCCGGGCTTGAGGGTGTTGGTGTAGCGGCCGAAACGCTCGACAGTCCACTGGTAGCCCTGGGGCACCACTTTAAAGCCCATGAACAGGATGGCCACGGCCAAACCCACGAAAAGAAGCAGTACGGTTCCGATCTGCATAGCGATTCCCTATCTGATGGTGTCAGTGATGCGACGTGTGGCCGATTGTAACGGCCTGATCACGGATAAGGACGGTTTCACGGGCCAACAATCAAATCATTTGTTTCTGAATCCCCAGGCGTGACCCGTAATACCTCTGCCAGAGTGGTCAGCCCGGCGTTGACTTTATCCATACCGGCCATGCGCAGGCTGCGCATGCCTTGCCCAAGTGAGGCCCGGCGTAGAGCCTGCACGTCGGCACCTGGGGTGATCAGCGCCTTGAGCACCTCGTTCATCGGCATGATTTCGTAGAGCCCGGCGCGGCCTCGATAACCGCTGTCACGGCAGTCTGCACAGCCGACAGCTTCGTGCGCGGTGCCCGGCGCACCCACCGCGCGTTTGCAATGCGGGCATAAAAGCCGCACCAGACGCTGCGCCATCACCCCTATAAGGGTAGCTTTGATCAAATAATGAGCAATGCCCAGCTCCTGCAACCGGCTGATAGCACTGGGCGCATCATTGGTGTGCAGGGTCGACAGTACGAGGTGCCCGGTCAATGCAGCCTGGATCGCCATTTCTGCGGTTTCCCGGTCACGGATCTCGCCGATCATGATGATGTCCGGATCCTGGCGCAGCAGGGCGCGGACGCCGCTGGCGAAGGTCAGGTCGATGTTGTGCTGTACTTGCATCTGGTTGAAGGCAGGTTCAATCATTTCGATCGGGTCCTCCACCGTACACAGGTTGACCTCGCGGGTTGCCAGTTGCTTGAGCGTGGCGTAGAGGGTGCTGGTCTTGCCCGAGCCGGTTGGTCCTGTGACCAGAATGATGCCGTTGGCCTGGCCGGTCATGGCGTGCCAACGTTGCTGGTCGTCATCTGACAAACCAAGCTGGTCAAAATCTTTCAGTAGCACCTGCGGGTCGAAAATCCGCATCACCAACTTTTCGCCAAACGCCGTCGGCAAGGTCGAAAGGCGCAGTTCCACCTCTATGCCCGCCGGGCTTTTGGTCTTGACCCGGCCGTCCTGGGGTTTGCGCTTTTCTGCCACATTCATCCGGCCCAGGCTCTTGAGGCGGCTGACCACCGCCATCGTGACCTGAGGCGGAAACTGATACACATCGTGCAGCAGCCCGTCGATACGAAAACGCACGCGGCCCTGGTCGCGACAGGGTTCGATATGGATATCACTGGCACGTTGCTCAAAAGCGTACTGCAACAGCCAGTCGACGATGGTGACGATATGCGCGTCATTGGCATCCGGCTCCTGATCGCTGGCGCCGAGGCTGAGCAGTTCGACGTTGCCGGCCACCGCCGCCTTTTGATCGGCGCCGCTGACGGATCTGGCCAACCGGTAGAACTCGCCAATGCAGCGCTCAATAGCCTTGGGGTTGGCGACCACGCGCTTGATCGAGCGCTTGAGCACCTGTGCCAATCCGGCTTCCCAGTCACGGACATGGGGCTGGGCGCTGGCGACGGTGACGGTCTGCGCATCCACGGCCACCGCCAGGATCCCATGGCGTTGCGCAAAGGCATGGGACATCAACGGCACCACGGTGGTCACCTCGATCTTGAGCGGGTCGATACGCAGATAAGGCTGCCCGACGTGCGTGGCCAGCCATTGCGTCAAGGTTTCCAGGCACAGCCCCTGTGCTGCGATGCATTCAAGAGGGTGCTGCCGGGTGGCGGGCAGCGTTGATAATGAATGTGCCATCTCTGCGCTTATCAGCCCTTGCTCGACCAGCGCCGGCAGCAACTGATGCAGTTCCAATCGGTGAGTGTGCAAGGCGGTAGGCATGGGTATTTCCTGGCAAGCTTTGGGTGTAAACCCAGGCTAGCCTGCCCCTGAACATCCACCGCCCAGCGAGTATTGCCGGCTTTTACAGGCTGGCCGCCGTCACCGCTGCAGGCCGCAGAGAGTCAGCCCGCCAAACCTCCAAGGAGCAGACGCTGATCAGGTTTCTAATCTTTTCACCGATCACCTGGGCGCGGTGCCAGCTCAAACCATCCATCACGATATCAATGTTCAACAGGTCGTCTTCACGGCTCACATTGACCTGCTGCGGGGTCAGGAACTGCAAGGCGAAATAGTTGAGCACCCGGCACAGCACGTCGGGCTCGGCCTCGGCGACGATCTGATAATGCGCCTGGCAATGGGCGCTGTTGACGGCCCAGGCATCGACGCGTGCGGGGGTGTGGGTGGCTTCGACGGCGTGCATGCTGATTCTCCAAATTCGACTGGAGAAATTTTTACATTCGCCATGGGAGATTTCTTATCTAAGATGGGTTCTATTTGCGATTTATCGAATAGATCAATTCGTGGCTGGCACATTCAAAGGTATTTTTATGCACAGTGAGTTGGACGCCTACGACCGCCGTATCCTGGCGCTGCTGCAAGAGGATGCGTCGCTGTCCAGCGCTCAGATCGCCGAACAGGTGGGCCTGTCCCAGTCGCCGTGCTGGCGGCGTATCCAGCGGCTCAAGGAGGAAGGTGTGATTCGCGGCCAGGTCACGCTGCTGGACCGCAAGAAGATCGGCCTCAACACGCAGATTTTTGCCGAGGTCAAACTCAATGCTCACGGCCGTTCCAACTTCACCGAGTTCACCGAGGCGATTCGCGGCTTTCCGGAAGTATTGGAGTGTTATGTGCTGATGGGCGCGGTGGATTTTCTGCTGCGCATAGTCACCTCGGACATTGAGGCGTATGAGCGGTTTTTCTTCGAGAAACTGTCGATGGTGCCGGGGATTCAGGAAGTAAACTCGATCGTGGCTTTATCGGAGATCAAATCCACCACCAGCCTGCCAGTCTTGCGCTGACAGGGCCTGCCTTATCGCGGGCAAGCCCGGCTCCCACATTGGAACGCATTCCCCTGTGGGAGCGGGCTTGCCCGCGATAGCGATCTTACAGGCGCAGCAGGGTCTTCCAGGCCCGGTTCTGATACACCGCAATCGCCTGATGCATGCGCGCATCCAGCGATTCATCGGTGATCGGCTGGTTGGCCAGCAGCGCCAACTTGTTCAGCTCGCCGTACAAGCGGTCCAGCTCGGGGATGTCCACCACCTGACGTGCGTGGTGCAGCCAGGCCTGGATGCGCTCGATGCGCGGCAGTTGCTCGGCCAGGTCTTCCGGTTGCTGCTGGTAGCGCGGCAGTTGCAGGGCGACGGCGTCGTCGGCCAGCAGGCGCGGCAGCCAGTTGGTGATTTGCGCGGCGCCCTGGCGGTTGCCACGCACGTTGCGGTCGGCGGTCCAGGTGCGGGCCAGCAGCCAGCGCGAGGTGCTCAGCGAGAACAGGCCCCAACGTACGTCTTCAAGTTCTTCGGCGAACTGTTCCGGTGCGGCTTTGCGGATGTCTTCGTCGTCGTCACCGGCCTGTACCAGTGGGCGCCAGTCTTCCAGCAACGCGTCCAGCGCACTGCGCAGTTCGCTGGTGGATTGACGCGGCGCGGCCTGGCCGAGGCTGCCGATCAGGGCGCGCAGCTCGCCGAGGTTCTCGACCCAGTCCTGCAGCAGACGCCAATGGCCGTTGAAGCGGTATTGCTCAGCCAGACGCTGGCTGCTGCCCAACAGGTGCCACATGATTGCGGCGAAGGCATCGTCCAACGGCATTTCGGCGTGGATTTGCGGGGCTGGCAGGCTCAACGAGTAACTGCTGGCGTCGTACAGGCGGTAGCCGCGCTCGGCCTTGCTGATATCGCACGGCATCAGCGCCAGGGTCGCGGCCAGTTCGGCGGCCAGTTCCAGCAGGGCAGCCGGTTCGCCTTCACGCAGTTCCAGTTCCAGCTCGCAGATTTCTTCTTTCTGCTTGCCGACCACCACATGGCCCAGGTCCAGGGCGGCTTCGATCACCACCTTGGCCTTGCCACGGCCCCAGGCGATTTCGGCGCGTTCACGCACAAAATCGGTGGTGAAGATTGGCTTGAGGGTCTTTTTGTCCAGCTCGGCCAATTGCTCGGGCCAGCACTCGCCGTCGAGTTTCTTCACATCGAGCTTGGCTTTGGGCAGGTCCCAGTTGTATTCGTTACGTTCCGACAAGCCGGCGACGCTTTGGCCACGGGTCTTGAGGGTCTGGATGATTTCTTCACCGTCTTTGCGCAGGCGCAGGGCGACTTTGGCCTGGGCCAGGTCGCGCTCGGGGGTGTCGAAATACTGGTTCATCAACTCACGGCGTTCCCAGCCACTTTTGTTGCGCTTTTTCAGTAGCGGGTGCTCACGCAGCGCGGCGAGGGTTTCGCGGCTGACGCGGAGCTTGATTTCGGTTTCTTTCTGCATGGCCGGAAAATCCAGGATCGGGAGCGCAGCCGGGGAAATGTGTGGCTGCCAAGGTCGTGCAGTGTACAGGACTGAGCCCGGCAACGTGCCGCAACGGTTTATTGTGTCGTGCAGATGGTTCTATAGTGGGGCTCATCCGGGAAGTTGAGAGGCTGCGCATGCCATTACCGTCCATGAAAGAGCAATTCGCCGCGTTGATTGCCGCGCCGTCGGTCAGTTGCACCCAAGCGTCTCTCGACCAGACCAACCGCCCGGTCATCGACCTGCTCGCCAGTTGGCTGGGTGACCTGGGTTTTGCCATCGACATCCAGCAGGTCAGCCCCGGCAAGTTCAACCTGCTCGCCAGTTTCGGCAGTGGCCCCGGCGGGCTGGTGCTGGCCGGGCATAGCGATACCGTGCCGTATGACGCCGCGCTGTGGAAGACCGATCCGCTCAAGCTGACGGAAGTCGACGGCCGCTGGGTAGGTTTGGGCAGCTGCGACATGAAGGGCTTTTTTGCCCTGGCCATCGAAGCCGTGCTGCCATTGCTGGACCAACCTTTTAAACAACCGCTGCTGATCCTCGCCACCTGCGATGAAGAAAGCTCGATGTCCGGTGCTCGCGCACTGGCCGAAGCCGGGCGCCCGTTGGGCCGTGCGGCGGTGATCGGTGAGCCGACGGGCCTGAAGCCGATTCGCCTGCACAAAGGCGTGATGATGGAGCGCATCGACATTCTGGGCCAAAGCGGCCATTCGTCGGACCCAAGCCTTGGCCATAGCGCCCTTGAAGCCATGCACGACGCCATCGGCGAACTGCGCGGCCTGCGCCTGGCCTGGCAGCGTGAGTACCGCAACCCGCAATTCAGCGTGCCGCAACCGACCATGAACTTTGGTTGTATCCACGGCGGCGACAACCCCAACCGCATCTGCGGCCAATGCTCGCTGGAATTCGACCTGCGGCCGTTGCCAGGCATGGACCCGCAGGTGCTGCGCGCTGCCATCCGCCAGAAGCTCGAACCCTTGGCCGAGCGCCATAAAGTCAAGATTGACTACGCACCGCTGTTCCCAGAAGTGCCGCCGTTCGAGCAGGCCGAAGACGCCGAGCTGGTAAGGGTGGCGGAACGATTGACCGGTCATCGTGCCGAAGCAGTAGCGTTCGGCACCGAAGCGCCTTATCTTCAGCGCCTTGGTTGTGAAACCCTGGTGCTTGGCCCCGGCGATATCGCCTGCGCCCACCAGCCGGGCGAATACCTCGAAATGTCACGCTTGACGCCTACAGTGCGTCTATTGCGGGAGCTGATCGAGCATTACTGCCTGAAACCTGCATAAATTAACCCCTGCCTATTCGTACATAGAAGGAGAGCGAGCGTGTCGCCAAGCCTGTTCCGACGATAACCATCAGCCCGCTGTGCGCTTTCACGATTCATCCTTTTTTGGCTGCTTTTTATTACAGGCCCAGGTTTTATGCCCGAATACGTTAATTGGCTTCGTCACGCTTCGCCTTACATCAATGCCCACCGCGACTGCACCTTTGTAGTCATGCTGCCCGGCGATGGTGTGGAACACCCCAACTTCGGCAATATCGTCCACGACCTGGTGCTGCTTCACAGCCTGGGCGTGCGGCTGGTGCTGGTACACGGTTCGCGCCCACAGATCGAAACCCGCCTTGAAGCACGCGGCCTCACCCCGGCGTACCACGAAGGTTTGCGCATCACCGATGCGGCGACTCTGGAATGTGTGATCGACGCGGTTGGGCATCTGCGCATTGCTATCGAGGCGCGCCTGTCCATGGACATGGCCTCGTCGCCGATGCAGGGTTCGCGCTTGCGCGTGGCCAGCGGCAATCTCGTTACTGCACGGCCGATCGGCGTGCTCGAAGGGGTGGACTACCACCACACCGGCGAAGTGCGCCGGGTCGACCGCAAAGGCATCAATCGCCTGCTGGACGAGCGCTCCATCGTGCTGCTGTCGCCATTGGGTTATTCGCCCACCGGCGAGATCTTCAACCTGGCCTGCGAAGACGTCGCCACTCGCGCCGCCATCGACCTGGGCGCCGACAAGCTGCTGCTGTTTGGCGCCGACCTTGGTTTGATCGATGAGCATGGTCGCCTGGTGCGTGAGTTGCGCCCGCAACAAGTGCCGGCGCACCTGCAACGTTTGGGCAACAACTATCAGGCTGAATTGCTGGATGCCGCCGCCGAGGCTTGCCGTGGCGGAGTAGGGCGCAGCCATATCGTCAGTTATGCCGAAGATGGCGCGCTGCTCACCGAGCTGTTCACCCGCGACGGCGGCGGCACGTTGGTGGCCCAGGAGCAATTCGAGCTGGTGCGCGAAGCGGCGATTGAAGACGTCGGTGGCTTGCTCGACCTGATCAGCCCGCTGGAAGAGCAGGGCATTCTAGTGCGGCGTTCGCGTGAGGTGTTGGAGCGTGAGATCGAGCAGTTCAGCGTGGTCGAGCGCGAAGGCATGATCATCGCTTGTGCGGCGTTGTATCAGATCGCCGATTCGGATGCCGGTGAGCTGGCGTGCCTGGCGGTCAACCCGGAGTACCGCCACGGCGCACGCGGTGATGTGTTGCTGGAGCGCATCGAGACCCGCGCGCGGGCCCAGGGTTTGAAGACCTTGTTTGTCCTCACCACGCGCACCGCCCACTGGTTCCGCGAGCGCGGGTTTGTGCCGAGCAGCGTGGACCGCCTGCCGTCGGCACGGGCGTCGCTGTACAACTATCAGCGTAATTCGAAGATTTTCGAGAAGGCGCTATAACAGATCACTGAGCTGGTTTGTGTGTGAGCTGGCTTATATGGGGGCTGGCTTGTGTGGGAGCTGGCTTGCCTGCGATGGCATCACCGCGGTTTACCTGACAGACCGAGGTGCCCGCATCGCAGGCAAGCCAGCTCCCACAGGTGATCGCATTTATTCAGGGATGAATTTGTCGGTGACGAACGCCGAGTAGTCCGGCAGCACCGTCTCAACCTTTCCTTGCTCCTTCAAAAACTTCGCCGTTTCCCCAATCGCCTTTGCCGTGCCGCCTTTAAGCAGCGCCTCGGTCTGCTGTGCCTGGGCATCCGGGAACGTGGTGCCAGCTAGCAGCTCGGGAATGTCCGCAGCATTGGAACCTGTCAGTTTAGCGATTTTCTGCACGGGCTCCGAATCCACCGTCCAACTGTCTTTATGGGCGGCATAGTCAGCAAACGAATCCAGCGTGACCTTGGAAAACTTGGCCACTACGTCAGGATGTTTTTGCGCGAAATCTTTGCGCGCCACCCACACTTCGAACGTTGGCGCGCCCCACTGACCTACTTGGGCTGCGTCTGTCAGGGTTTTGCCGGTCTTGCGGATTTCCCCCAGCGCCGGTGACCACACGAATGCGCCGTCGATATCGCCACGTTTCCACGCGGCAGCAATTTCTGCCGGTTGCAGGTTTACCACTTTGACTTTTTGCGTGTCCAGGCCCCAGTGCTTCAGCGCCCCGAGCAGGCTGTAATGGGAGGTCGAGACGAAAGGGGTGGCGATGGTTTTACCCACCAGGTCTGCGGGTTTGTCGATACCGCTGCCATTGCGTACCACCAGAGCTTCAGAAGTATTGATCTGCGCCGATACGATAAACGCCACGATCGGTAGATTGCGTGAAGCCGCTGCTGCAAGGGGGCTGGAACCAAGATTGCCGATCTGCACATCGCCGGAGGCGATCGCGGTGACCACTTCGGGGCCGCTGTTGAAACGGCGCCAGGCGATTTTCTCGCCGATGGCCTTTTCATAGAGGCCGTCAGCCTGGGGGACTTTGCTGGGGTCGATGCCGGTTTGGTAGCCGATGGTCAAATCGGCGGCTTTGACACCAAAAGAAAGAATTAGTGACACAAAAACTGTAACAAATTGACGGGAGGATGTGCGTTTGGCCATGATGGCGTCGCCTTTTTGATCGTGGGTGACGTATGCAACAGTACGGTCACACTAATCGATCTAAAAAAAGGCTGGTAAATACCCTTTAGGAATTAGCTTATGGAGCGGTTGATCTATGCTGATCGGTTCGCTGCCTGCTGAGGCTTATTCCTGAATCGTATGAAAAAGAATGAAACAATTCTTTTTGGGTGTATGAAAAACTCATTACCCTGCAGGGACCAAATTAACTGCGGTTAGACGAAGGTAGTAGACATACAAAGTTACGATTGACTTGTCGGTCACTATCCGGCGCTAATCGCGCATCTGTGGATCCAGGGCGTCAGACCCGGGACCTTAGAAATACAAAAATTAGAAATGAGAGGAGCGGTACATGAAGAAATCAACATTGGCGTTGGCCGTGGCTGTGGCTGCAATTGCACAACAGGCACACTCCGCCGGTTTCATCGAAGACAGCAAGGCTACCCTGGGTCTGCGTAACTTCTACATCAACACGGATAACCGTGATGGTGCCAGCAGCCCTAAGTCCAACAGCCAGAGCAAAAACGCTGAATGGGGCCAAGGTTTCGACCTGCGTTTCATCTCGGGTTACACCCAAGGCACCGTTCAATTTGGTGTTGATGCCATTGGCCTGTACGGCATGCGCCTCGATTCCAGCCGCGCCGATCACGGTAACTACACCGGCAGCGCTTCCGGCGGTACCGTGTTCCCAAGCGACGGCAACAAAGCTGTGCGTGACTACGCCAGCCTGGGCTTGACCGGCAAGGTCAAGATCTCCCAGACCGAACTGAAAATCGGCACCCTGCAACCGAACAACCCGGTCATCAAGACCAACGACGGTCGTCTGTTGCCACAAACCTTCCAGGGCGGCCAGATCACGTCGAACGAGATCAAGGACCTGACCCTGACTGCTGGTCAGATCGAGCACGCCAAGGGCCGTAACTCCAGCAACAACGAAGGTCTGTCCCTGGCCGGTGCCAACGGCAGCTCGAACTATGACGCAGGTAACTTCGTCAACAAGTTCTACTACGCCGGTGCTGACTACAAGATCACCAAAGACCTGACTGCGTCGTACTACTTCGGTGAGCTGAAAGACTTCTACTCGCAGAACTTCCTGGGCCTGGTACACAACTGGGCTATCGGCCCGGGCGTGCTGAAAAGCGACCTGCGCTACTACCGTAGCCGCGACAATGGCGCTAACGGTGACACCGCTGGCTACTACACCACCGGTTACTACGGCAACAAGGTCACCAAGGGCAAGGTCGACAACGACCTGTACAGCTACTTGGCATTGTACTCGGTTGAAGGTCACACCTTCGGCGCCGGCTACCAGTACACCAAAGGCGACAGTGACTTCCCTTGGCTGAACCAAGGTGACGGCTCTTCGAACAGCACCACCACCGACATGCAGATCCAGAAGTTTGCCCGTGCTGGCGAACGTACCTGGCAAGCTCGCTACGCGTATGACTTCGCCAAGGTTGGCCTGCCAGGCCTGACCGCGGGTGTTGTGTACCTCAAAGGCAGCAACATCGACACGTCGGTCGGTAGCAAAAACGAGTGGGAACGTGACCTGACTCTGGCCTACGTTGTGCCACAAGGCCCGCTGAAAAACCTCGGCGTAGCCTGGAAAAACGCTATGTGGCGTACCGACCTGCCCGCGACTCGCGCGCAAGACGAAAACCGCTTGATCGTCAGCTACTCGATCCCGCTGTTGTAAGAGCGTAAAACCTTGCCCGGCGCAACGCCGGGCAAGGTGACTTACTGTTCAAGTCGGGCTCAACCCCCGCAAGCCCTTCCTGAATCCCCTCTTTGTACAGCGTCTCAAGGCCTTCTCGAACCTTGAAACCGATGTTGATCCTCGCCCGTTCCCAAGTCCAATGAACAGATTTTTAATATTCCTTTATCGTCTAGATAAATCGATATTTATTCTTTTTAAATAATCTCCAACCCATGCACAGTGGGCTCCATAAGCACTCATCAGGAGCCACACCATGAGCCTACGATTGGGCGACATCGCCCCCGACTTTGAACAGGATTCCAGCGCCGGCAAGATTCGTTTCCACGAATGGCTGGGCGATAGCTGGGGCGTGTTGTTTTCCCATCCGGCCGACTTCACTCCGGTGTGCACCACGGAGCTGGGCTTTACCGCCAAGCTCAAAGACGAATTTGCCAATCGTGGCGTCAAGGCCATCGCCCTGTCGGTTGACCCTGTGGACTCGCACCACAAGTGGATCGAAGACATCAACGAAACCCAGAACACCGTCGTCAACTTCCCGATCCTGGCCGATGCCGATCGCAAGGTGTCGGACCTCTACGACCTGATCCACCCGAATGCCAGTGACACCCTCACCGTGCGTTCCTTGTTCGTGATCGACCCGAACAAGAAGATCCGCCTGACCATCACTTACCCGGCCAGCACCGGTCGCAACTTCCACGAAATCCTGCGGGTCATCGACTCGTTGCAACTGACCGACAACCACAAGGTCGCCACGCCCGCCAACTGGCAGGACGGCGATGAAGTGGTGATTGTGCCGTCGCTCAAGGATGAGGAAGAGATCAAGCAGCGCTTTCCGAAAGGCTACCGTGCGGTGAAGCCGTACCTGCGCCTCACCCCTCAGCCTAATCGCTAAGGCGCAAATCGCTATCGCGGGCAAGCCCGGCTCCCACAGTTGACCGCATTCCCCTGTGGGAGCCGGGCTTGCCCGCGATGACGCCGGTGCGTGTGCCACAGAACCTGAGTTGAAACCGAATCACATAGCAGGGGTTTTCAGGCCGTTTCGACGGCCTTTTTTTTCGCCTTGAGATTAATAATCTCCATATGCATTTGTGGAATAAACAAATGAAAAAATAAGATTTAAAGATATATAAATATGCTGATAGGGTCTGTTCCATCTTGGCGACATCGCCACACAGCGAACCGCCGACACTTGCCCAAGGAATACCTGCATGCTGGTCGTAACACTTGGAGGCAGCCCCAGCCAGCGTTCGCGCTCCGGGGTCTTGCTGGAAAAAACCCGTCAGTGGCTGCAAGACAAAGGCGTGGAAGTGGTGAGTTATCAGATACGGGACTTCCCGGCCGAAGACTTGCTGCACGCCCGCTTTGACAGCCCCAAAGTCATCGACCTGTTGCAGCAAATCGCCAATGCCGACGGCCTGGTCATCGCTACGCCGGTGTACAAGGCCTCGTTTTCCGGCGCGCTGAAAACCGTGCTCGACCTGCTGCCCGAACGCGCCCTGGCCCACAAGATTGTGTTGCCAATGGCCACCGGCGGCAGCATCGCCCACATGCTGGCGGTGGACTACGCCTTGAAGCCGGTGCTGTCGGCCCTCAAGGCCCAGGAATTGCTCCACGGTATTTTCGCCGAAGACAGCCAGATCGCTTACGCCGAAGGCAGTGCCCAGGCGCAACTGGTGCCGGTGCTTGAACAGCGTCTGCACGAAGCCCTGGAGACGCTCTATGGCGCCATGGCCCGTCGGCCCAAACCGCTGGACCCGAATGTGTTGAATGAACGTTTGTTGAGTGCTCGCTGGAGCATTTAAGCCGTACCGGATTTTGTAGTACTCACCTTACTCAGCCGCCAACGGCCAAGCAGGTGCAGCCAACCCCCTCATCGCATTATTTGGAGAGAGCGCCATGCGCACTGTCATCTTGCGTCGTGGTCTGGTCGCACTGTTTGCTGCGGCTGTGTCCTTCGGCGCCATTGTTCAAGCCCAGGCTGCCGAGACCCTGCGGATCGGTTATCAGAAGTACGGCACGCTGGTGCTGCTCAAAGCCAAGGGCTCGCTGGAAAAACGCCTGGCCGCCCAAGGCGTGCAGGTGCAATGGACCGAGTTCCCCGGTGGCCCACAGTTACTCGAAGGCCTGAACGTCGGCGCCATCGACTTTGGTGTCACCGGCGAAACTCCTCCCGTGTTTGCCCAGGCAGCGGGTGCAGATTTGCTCTACGTCGCCTATGAGCCACCCGCGCCGACCAGTGAAGCGATCCTGGTGCCCAAAGACTCGACGATCAAATCGGTGGCCGAGCTCAAGGGCAAGAAAATCGTGCTCAACAAAGGCTCCAACGTGCACTACCTGTTGGTACGTGCCCTGGAAGATGCCGGCCTCAAATACACCGACGTGCACACCATCTTCCTGCCGCCCGCCGATGCCCGCGCCGCGTTCGAGCGTGGTAGCGTCGACGCCTGGGTGATCTGGGACCCGTACCAGGCTGCCGCCGAGAAACAGCTGCAAGCCCGCACCCTGCGTGACGGCACCGGCATTGCCGACAACCACCAGTTCTACCTGGCCACCAAGCCTTACGCCACGCAGCACCCGGACGTGATCAAGGCGCTGGTGGAAGAAGTGCGCGCAGTGGGCGAATGGTCCAAGGCCAACCCTACGGAGGTAACCGAACAAGTCGCGCCGCTGCTCGGCTTGCCGGCGGACATCACCCTGACCTCGGTGAAGCGCCAAGGCTACGGCGCGCTGTTCCTGACCCCGGAAGTGGTCGCTGCCCAGCAGAAAATCGCCGACACCTTCTACCAGCTCAAATTGATCCCCAAACCCTTGAGCATCAAGGACGTGATCTGGACTCCACCCGCCGCCGTCGCCACAGCGCCGTAATCCGACTTCTTCAGGAGACAACTCCATGAGCCTCAATATTTTCTGGTTCCTGCCTACCCACGGCGACGGCCATTACCTTGGCACCGCCGAAGGCGCCCGCGCCGTCGATCACGGTTATCTGCAGCAAGTGGCCCAGGCCGCCGATCGCCTGGGTTTCGGCGGGGTGCTGATTCCTACCGGCCGTTCCTGCGAAGATTCGTGGCTGGTGGCCGCCTCGCTGATCCCGGTGACCCAGCGTCTGAAATTCCTTGTCGCGCTGCGCCCCGGCATCATTTCCCCGACGGTGGCCGCGCGTCAGGCCGCGACCCTGGACCGTTTGTCCGGCGGGCGCGCTTTGTTCAACCTGGTCACCGGCGGTGATCCGGAAGAGTTGGCCGGCGATGGCTTGTTCCTCAGCCATGAAGAGCGTTACCAGGCCTCGGTGGAATTCACCCGCATCTGGCGCCGCGTGCTCGAAGGCGAAACCGTCGATTACGACGGCGAGCACATCAGCGTCAAAGGCGCAAAATTGCTCTACCCGCCGATCCAGCAGCCACGCCCGCCGCTGTACTTCGGCGGTTCCTCCGAAGCGGCCCAGGACCTCGCAGCCGAACAGGTGGAGATGGTGTTGACCTGGGGCGAACCGCCCGCCGCGGTCGCTGAAAAAATTGCACAGGTGCGGGCCAAGGCTGAAAAGCTGGGGCGTACCCTGCGTTTTGGCATTCGCTTGCATGTGATCGTGCGCGAAACCAACGAAGAAGCGTGGAAGGCCGCCGACAAGCTGATCTCCCACGTAGACGACGAAACCATCGCCCGCGCCCAGGCCTCGCTGTCGCGCTTTGATTCGGTGGGCCAGCAGCGCATGGCTGCCTTGCACGGCGGTAGCCGCGACAACCTCGAAGTCAGCCCCAACCTGTGGGCCGGCGTCGGCCTGGTGCGCGGCGGTGCCGGCACTGCGCTGGTGGGCGATGGCCCAACCGTGGCGGCGCGGGTCAAGGAATACGCAGCGCTGGGTATCGACACCTTTATCTTCTCCGGTTACCCACACCTCGAAGAGTCGTATCGGGTTGCCGAACTGTTGTTCCCGCACTTGGACATCGAACGACCCGAGCTGCCGAAAAGCGCCGGTTACGTCAGCCCGTTCGGCGAAATGGTCGCCAACGACATCCTTCCCAAAGCTGCGTCGCAGAGCTGAGGCGTAGCCATGAACTATGAAAAATTAAGCCATCGCGTTGCGCCTTGGGTGCTGCCGATCCTGTTGTTGGCGGTGTGGCAGTTGTCGGTGTCGGCGGGCTGGTTGTCGACGCGGATTCTGCCGGCGCCCAGCGCCGTGATCGAAGCGGGCGTCAACCTGGTACGCAGCGGCGAAATCTGGACGCACCTGGCCATTAGCGGCTGGCGTGCCGGCCTGGGCTTTGTGATCGGTGGCAGCATCGGTTTGGCCCTGGGCTTTATCACCGGCCTGTCGAAGTGGGGCGAGCGCCTGCTGGACAGCTCGGTGCAGATGATCCGCAACGTGCCGCACCTGGCGCTGATTCCGCTGGTGATTTTGTGGTTCGGCATTGACGAGACCGCGAAGATTTTCCTGGTCGCCCTCGGCACGCTGTTCCCGATTTACCTGAACACCTACCACGGTATTCGCAACGTCGACCCGGCGCTGGTGGAGATGTCGCGCAGCTACGGCCTGTCCGGTTTCAGCCTGTTCTGGCAAGTGATCCTGCCGGGCGCGTTGCCATCGATTCTGGTGGGCGTGCGTTTTGCCTTGGGCTTTATGTGGCTGACGCTGATCGTGGCGGAAACCATCTCGGCCAGCTCCGGCATCGGTTACCTGGCGATGAACGCCCGCGAATTCCTGCAAACCGACGTGGTGGTACTGGCAATTGTGCTCTACGCCATCCTCGGCAAGCTCGCCGACCTCGCGGCGCGTGGCCTGGAACGTGTGTGGCTGCGCTGGCACCCGGCTTACCAAGTGAATAAAGGAGGTGCGGCATGACCGCTCAACAACCTCCGCGCCTGCTCAAGGGCATCCCGCTGGCGGTGCGCAAATTGCGCAAGGCTTTTGGTGCGCGGGAAGTACTCAAAGAGATTGATCTGCACATTCCGGCGGGCCAGTTCGTGGCCGTGGTCGGCCGCAGCGGCTGCGGCAAAAGTACCTTGCTACGCCTGCTCGCAGGCCTGGATAAAGCCAGTGGCGGCGAGCTGCTGGCCGGCTCCGCGCCGCTGAACGAGGCGATTGAAGACACGCGGTTGATGTTCCAGGAAGCGCGTTTGCTGCCGTGGAAAAAGATCATCGACAACGTCGGCCTCGGCCTCAAGGGCAACTGGCGCCCCAAGGCATTGGAAGCGTTGGAGGCAGTGGGTTTGGCCGAGCGCGCCAATGAGTGGCCGGCGGCCTTGTCCGGTGGCCAGAAGCAACGCGTGGCCCTGGCTCGTGCGTTGATTCATCAGCCGCGCCTGTTGCTGCTCGATGAGCCGTTGGGCGCATTGGACGCCCTGACCCGCATCGAGATGCAGCAACTGATTGAAAACCTCTGGCAGAAGCACGGCTTCACCGTGTTGCTGGTCACCCACGATGTCAGCGAAGCCGTGGCGATTGCCGACCGCGTGATCCTGATTGAAGACGGCGAAATCGGCCTCGACCTGATCGTCGACCTGCCACGCCCACGCGCCCGTGGCTCACATCGCCTGGCCGCGCTGGAAGCTGAAGTGCTTAACCGGGTGCTGTCGCTGCCAGGCTCGCCGCCGGAACCTGAACCTGTTTCACCGCTGCCTACGCAATTGCGTTGGGCTCAATAACTCATAGAGGAAAACCATCATGACTATCAAAGCCATCAACGTACGTAACCAGTTCAAAGGCACCATCAAGGAAATCGTCGAAGGCGACGTATTGTCGGAAATTGACGTGCAGACCGCGTCCGGCATCGTGACTTCGGTGATCACCACGCGCTCGGTCAAAGAGCTGGAACTGGTGATTGGCAGCGAAGTGATTGCCTTTGTTAAGTCCACCGAGGTGTCGATCGCCAAGTTGTGATTGGCGGCCTTGCAATCGCTATCGCAGGCAAGCCAGCTCCCACATTTGAATGTATTCACAGCTCAAAATGTGGGAGCCGGGCTTGCCCGCGATAGGGCCGGTGCAGCCACTACCAGGCTCAGCGCTTAGGCAGATACGCCGGTAAGTAAAGCCCCACATACGCATCAAACACCCGCATCCCTTCCTCGGCCATGCGCGGCGTAATCTGCCCATGCTGATGCACCGAGCGCGCGTACACGCGGTCGCTCAACTCCAGCGCCAGCGCGAACACGTCCACGTCGGTGGGCAAGGTCGGCACTTCGAAGTGGCGGTTGAACACTTCAAGCATCAAATCCCCCAGCTCCAAATCATGCTGACGGTCCGCCTGGGTCACTTCAGCAAGCCCGTGCTGCGCCAGGATCAACTGACGTGCAGCCGCGTCGTTGCTGTAGATGCTGAGCATGCGTTGCTCGACGATAGAGGACAGGTCGCGCCACACCTTGAGTGAATCGTGCTCGATAGGCGCCTGGATCGCGGCGCGAAAAGCCGCATGTACATCGGCGGTCAACGCCTCCAGCAATGCCGGCACGCTGGCGAAAAAGTGATACACCGACGACGGCGGGATCTGCGCCCGTTCGGCCACGCTGTAGATCGACAAACTCGCCACGCCTTCGCTCGCCAGCAAGGTGCGAGCGGCGTCGAGGATCGCATCGATCCGGGCCTGGCTGCGGGCGCGGGGTTTGCGAGGGGCGGCGGGGCGGGTGGGCATGGAAGTCTCCTACAAGGCAGAGCGCATTGTATGAGCAGGAAGGTATGTTGTCTGCCAGGGCCTCATCGCAGGCAAGCCAGCTCCCACCTTTGAATGTGTTCACAAATCAAAATGTGGGAGCTGGCTTGCCTGCGATGGATACACCTCGGTCGCCCGGAAGAAACCCATAAAAAAACGCCGCAAGCCAAAAGCCTGCGGCGTTCTTTTAATACAATCAACGCTTACACAGTATGCAAGTACCAGTTGTACTCAAGGTCGGAGATGGAGTGTTCAAACTCTTCCAGCTCACTTTCCTTACAGGCGACGAAGATATCGATGTACTTGGGATCGATGTACTTGGCCATCACCTCGCTGTCGTCCAACTCACGCAATGCATCGCGCAGGTTGTTCGGCAGGCTCTGTTCGTTCTGCTCGTAGCTGTTGCCTTCCACCGGTGCGCCAGGCTCGATCTTGTTGGTCAGACCGTGGTGCACGCCTGCCAGGACCGAAGCCATCAGCAAGTAGGGGTTGGCGTCGGCACCGGCTACGCGGTGTTCGATACGCACGGCATCGGACGAGCCGGTGGGTACGCGAATCGCCACAGTGCGGTTATCCAGCCCCCAGCACGGCGAGTTCGGCACGTAGAACTGTGCGCCGAAACGACGGTAGGAGTTGACGTTGGGGCACAGGAACGCCATTTGGGCGGGCAGGGTCTCGAGCACACCGCCGATCGCGTGACGCAGTGCGGCGTTCTGCTCGGGATCCTCGCTGGCAAAAATATTCTTGCCGTCCTTGTCCAAAATGGAGATGTGTACGTGTAAACCGTTACCTGCCTGGCCTGGGTAAGGCTTGGCCATGAAGGTGGTGTCCATCTCATGGTCGTAGGCGATGTTCTTGATCAGGCGCTTGAGCAGTACCGCGTAGTCGCAAGCCTTGATCGGGTCGGCGACGTGGTGCAGGTTCACTTCGAACTGCGCCGGGGCACTTTCCTTGACGATTGCATCAGCCGGGATGCCTTGCTCTTTGGCACCTTCCAGAATGTCCTGGAGGCAGTCGACGTATTCATCGAGGTCGTCGATCAGGTAGACCTGTGTCGAATGCGGGCGTTTGCCGGAGATCGGCGAGCGGGGCGGTTGTGGGCGGCCGTTCACGTTCTCCTGGTCGATCAGGTAGAACTCAAGCTCGAAGGCGGCGCAGATGGTCAGACCGAGGTCGTCAAATTTGCTTACAACTTGGCGGAGCACTTCGCGAGGATCGGCGAAGAAAGGTTCACCTTCAAGTTCGTGCATGGTCATCAGCAGTTGCGCGGTTGGGCGCTTTTGCCAGGGTTCATTGCACAGGGTGTCGGGGATTGGATAACAGATTCGGTCAGCATCACCGATGTCCAGACCCAGGCCGGTGCTTTCCACCGTCGAGCCGTTGATATCCAGGGCAAATAAAGAGGCAGGCAGGTTAATGCCCTTCTCGTAAACCTTGTGGAGGCTGGTGCGTTCGATGCGCTTACCGCGCACCACACCATTCATATCCGCAATTAGAAGGTCTACGTACAGAACCTCAGGATGATCCTTAAGGAACGCGTTCGCTTCGTTAAGCTGAACGGCACGCGGGGGTACCGACATGATGCAACACCTTTGTTGTTAAAAATATCAATCATTGATCTTTTCTGGTTTCAGTCAACCCGAACGGCATGCCGAAGTCAAGCGAGGCCTTTTTTGCCCTAAAAAAGCGCCTTGAGGCCTTTTTTGGGGCTTTTTGGGGCGGTTTTTTGGGTTTGAAGGGCTTGGGACTAGCAGGCTAAAGCGGGCCGTGTTGTATTTTTTACGGGGGTGTTGTGTAAAAAAATGAACAAGGCTAAGCTCGATTCAAACCCATAACAGCAATAATACCGGGGTGCTTCATGTCTCGCCTGCCGTTAATCGGCGTCACCGCCTGCTCCAAACAGGTCGGTTTGCATGCTTATCACATCAGTGGCGATAAATACGTCCGTGCAGTCGCAGTCGCTGCCAAGGGCTTGCCATTGATCATTCCATCCTTGGGCGACCTGCTCGACCCGGCCAATATTCTTGACGGCCTGGATGGC
This sequence comes from Pseudomonas sp. ChxA, assembly GCF_030263855.1. NCBI lineage: Bacteria > Pseudomonadati > Pseudomonadota > Gammaproteobacteria > Pseudomonadales > Pseudomonadaceae > Pseudomonas > Pseudomonas sp. ChxA. The sequence goes on along the minus strand of NZ_JARPMK010000002.1, from coordinate 1,224,045 downwards.
ATTCTTTTTACCGGCTCCCCCTCCAATATCGAACCCTTTCACTACGACGGTCCGGCCAGTGCGCCCGGGACTGCTCATGATTCTGCACGCGACCAGACCACCCTTCCGTTGCTGCGTGCCGCGATCGCGGCAGGCGTGCCGGTGCTGGGCATCTGCCGTGGTTTCCAGGAAATGAACGTGGCCTTCGGCGGCAGCCTGCACCAGAAGGTTCATGAAGTACCGGGCATGATGGATCACCGCGAAGACGAGACCCAGCCGCTGGAGATCCAGTACGGCCCGGCGCACGCCGTGGCGATTACCCCCAATGGGGTATTGGCAGGCCTGGGTTTGCCGCCGACGATTCAAGTCAACTCGATTCACAGCCAGGGCGTTGATCGCCTGGCGCCGGGGCTGCAGGTCGAAGCGACCGCACCCGATGGGTTGATCGAAGCTTTTTCTTACAGTGCAGGCAAGGCTTTTGCTTTAGCAGTGCAATGGCACCCCGAATGGCAGGTAAGCTCTAACCCGCACTACCTCGCGATCTTCCAGGCCTTTGGCTTGGCTTGTCGAAAGCGGGCGATGCAACGCGACGCGGATGCTGCGTCAACCAACGCCTGACCTTTAATGGATGTCAGGAAACACAGCCCAGAGGCATTTATGAGTAACAACCTCGACCAGCTCACCGATTGGTTGAAAGACCACAAGATCACAGAAGTCGAATGCATGATTGGCGACCTCACGGGCATTACCCGAGGCAAGATCTCGCCGACCAACAAGTTCATCGCCGAAAAAGGCATGCGCCTACCCGAGAGCGTTCTGTTGCAGACCGTGACCGGCGACTATGTCGAAGACGACATCTATTACGAATTGCTCGACCCGGCCGACATCGACATGATCTGCCGCCCCGACCAGAACGCGGTATTCCTGGTGCCTTGGGCCATCGAGCCGACTGCCCAGGTGATCCACGACACCTACGACAAGCAAGGCAACCCCATCGAGCTGTCGCCGCGCAACGTGCTCAAGAAGGTACTCAAGCTCTATTCCGACAGGGGCTGGCAGCCGATCGTGGCGCCGGAGATGGAGTTCTATCTGACCAAGCGCTGCGAAGACCCGGACTTCCCGCTGCAACCGCCGATTGGCCGTTCCGGTCGCCCGGAAACGGGCCGCCAGTCCTTCTCTATAGAAGCCGCCAACGAATTCGACCCGTTGTTCGAAGACGTCTACGATTGGTGCGAACTGCAGGAGCTGGACCTCGACACCCTGATTCACGAGGACGGCACGGCGCAGATGGAAATCAACTTCCGTCACGGCGATGCTTTGTCCCTGGCCGACCAGATCCTGGTGTTCAAGCGCACCATGCGTGAGGCCGCGCTCAAGCACAACGTAGCCGCCACCTTTATGGCCAAGCCAATGACCGGCGAGCCGGGCAGTGCGATGCACTTGCACCAGAGCATCATCGACATCGCCACCGGCAAGAACGTCTTCTCTAATGAAGACGGGACCATGAGCCAGCTGTTCCTCAACCACATTGGCGGCCTGCAGAAATTCATCCCTGAATTGCTGCCGCTGTTTGCCCCCAACGTGAACTCGTTCCGCCGCTTCCTGCCCGACACCTCGGCGCCGGTGAACGTGGAGTGGGGCGAAGAGAACCGCACCGTGGGCCTGCGTGTACCGGATGCCGGCCCGCAGAACCGCCGTGTCGAAAACCGCCTGCCAGGCGCCGATGCCAACCCGTACCTGGCGATTGCCGCCAGCTTGCTGTGTGGCTACATCGGCATGGTCGAAGGCCATAACCCCAGCGCACCTGTAGTGGGCCGTGGTTATGAGCGCCGCAACCTGCGCCTGCCGTTGACCATCGAAGACGCCCTGGAGCGTATGGAAAACAGCAAGACCATCGAGAAGTACCTGGGGCAGAAATTCATCACAGGCTACGTCGCGGTCAAGCGGGCCGAGCATGAAAACTTCAAGCGCGTGATCAGTTCGTGGGAGCGGGAATTCCTGCTCTTCGCCGTCTGATGCGCCGGGCGCGCGGGGCAACCTGCGCGCCCTTCACCGAAAAAGTCTAGGAGACCGGTATGTCCAGCAACAACCCGCAAACCCGTGAATGGCAAGCCTTGAGCAATGATCACCACCTGGCGCCGTTCAGCGACTTCAAGCAATTGAAAGAGAAAGGCCCAAGGATTATTACCAAAGCCCACGGCGTTTACCTGTGGGACAGCGAAGGCAACAAGATCCTCGACGGCATGGCCGGCCTGTGGTGCGTGGCGATCGGTTACGGTCGCGATGAACTGGCTGACGCCGCCGCCAAACAGATGAAAGAGCTGCCTTACTACAACCTGTTCTTCCAGACCGCGCACCCGCCGGTGCTGGAGTTGGCCAAAGTCATTGCCGATGTCGCGCCTGCCGGCATGAACCACGTGTTCTTTACCGGTTCCGGCTCCGAAGGCAACGACACCATGCTGCGCATGGTCCGCCATTACTGGGCGATCAAGGGCCAGCCGAACAAGAAAACCATCATCAGCCGCAAGAATGGCTACCACGGCTCCACCGTGGCCGGTGCCAGCCTGGGCGGCATGACTTATATGCATGAACAGGGCGACTTGCCGATCCCGGGCATCACCCACATCGCCCAGCCGTACTGGTATGGCGAAGGCGGCGACATGAGCCCGGAAGAGTTCGGGGTCTGGGCCGCCAACCAGCTCGAAGAAAAGATTCTGGAACTGGGCGTGGACAACGTCGGGGCCTTTATTGCCGAGCCGATCCAGGGTGCCGGTGGCGTGATCGTGCCGCCTGAGACCTACTGGCCGCGCATCAAGGAAATCCTCGCCAAGTACGACATCCTGTTCGTCGCCGACGAAGTGATCTGCGGTTTCGGCCGTACCGGCGAATGGTTCGGCAGCGATTTCTATGACCTCAAGCCCCACATGATGACCATCGCCAAAGGCCTGACCTCGGGTTACATCCCCATGGGCGGCTTGATCGTGCACGACGACGTGGTTGCCGTGCTCAACGAAGGCGGCGATTTCAACCACGGCTTCACCTATTCCGGTCACCCGGTGGCCGCCGCCGTGGCCCTGGAAAACATCCGCATTCTGCGCGATGAAAAAATCATTAAGCGTGTGCACGATGAAGCGGCACCGTATTTGCAGAAACGTCTGAGGGAACTGGCTGATCACCCGTTGGTGGGTGAAGTTCGCGGTGTGGGCATGCTCGGGGCGATTGAGCTGGTGCAGGACAAGGCCACGCGCAAACGTTACGAAGGCCGGGGTGTGGGCATGATCTGCCGCACGTTCTGCTTCGAGAATGGCCTGATCATGCGCGCCGTGGGCGACACCATGATCATTTCGCCTTCGCTGGTGATCAGCAACGCGGAAATCGACGAGCTAGTGACCAAGGCTCGCCATTGCCTGGACCTGACTTTGGCGGCATTGCAGGGCTAAGTGCTAGGCTCAGAACGCAGCGGCTTTCGGGCGCTGCATTCTGAGCAGCTATAAATGAGGCTTTGGTTGAAAGCCGGCCTCGGAACTTGCCAGACTGTCGCCCTGTTTTGTTGCCCTTTAGACGGGCCGCTTAACACTGTAAGAACGTGGCCCAAAAAAGAAAAAAATTGGAGCATCACCAAATGAAGGCATTAGGTTTGAAGAACGCTGGCAAGACCCTCCTCGCCTTGTCCCTGTTGGGCGCAATGGCGGGCGCGGCCCAGGCAGACGATAAAGTCCTGCACGTGTACAACTGGTCCGACTACATCGCACCGGACACCATCGCCAACTTTGAAAAAGAGTCGGGCATCAAGGTGGTGTACGACGTTTTTGACAGCAACGAGACCCTCGAAGCCAAGTTGCTGGCAGGCAAGTCCGGTTACGACATCGTCGTGCCGTCGAACAACTTCCTCGCCAAGCAGATCAAGGCCGGTGTTTATCAGGAGCTGGACAAGTCCAAGCTGCCTAACTACGACAACCTGAATAAATCCCTGCTCAAAGCCGTGTCGATCAGCGACCCGGACAACAAACACGCTTTCCCGTACATGTGGGGCTCGATCGGCATCGGCTACAACCCGGAAAAGGTCAAGGCTGCACTGGGTATCGACAAGATCGACTCGTGGGACGTGCTGCTCAAGCCTGAGAACATCGCCAAGCTCAAAAGCTGCGGTGTGAGCTTCCTTGATTCGCCAACCGAAATGCTGCCGGTGGCGCTGCACTACCTGGGCCTGCCGACCGACACCCAGAAGAAAGCTGACCTCAAGCAAGCTGAAGACCTGTTCCTCAAGCTGCGCCCATCGATCGGCTACTTCCACTCGTCCAAGTACATCTCGGACCTGGCTAACGGCAACATCTGCGTAGCCGTGGGTTACTCGGGTGACATCCAGCAGGCCAAGTCCCGCGCGGCTGAAGCCGGTGGCAAGGTGAAGGTTGCCTACGACATTCCGAAAGAAGGCGCCGGTAGCTTCTTCGACATGGTCGCCATCCCTAAAGATGCCGAAAACGTCGACGCCGCCTACAAGTTCATGAACTACCTGCTCAAGCCGGAAGTCATGGCCTCGATCACCAACAGCGTGCGTTTCCCGAACGGTAACGAGAAGGCTACCGCACTGGTCGACAAAGACATCACCAGCGACCCGGGCATCTACCCGCCAGCCGATGTGCAGGCCAAGCTCTACGCCATTGCTGACTTGCCGGCTGCAACCCAGCGTGAAATGACACGCAGCTGGACCAAGATCAAGTCTGGTAAGTAAGCCTTAAAAGCTGTGGGAGTGGCTTGTGTGGGAGCGGGCTTGCTCGCGAAGACGGTGTGTCAGCCAGCGGATGTATCAACTGATACTCCGCTTTCGCGAGCAAGCCCGCTCCCACATAGCCCGTTCACACAAATTAAATGACAGAAAGTTTTGCCGGATCGGTTTATCGAGGGTAAGTTGCGCGCCGGTTTTGTTGCCGGGCAACAACTTTAAGGCCCAACTATTTAAGAGGACCTCCACTTGCCAATTTCTTTATTTCGCAAAGCCATGCTGGTGGGTGCAGGTATCACGCTGGCTGTGAGCGTGCAGGCCGCACCGACGGTGCATATTTATAACTGGTCGGACTACATTGGCCCGGACACCCTGGCCAACTTTGAAAAGGCGACTGGCATCAAGCCTGTGTATGACGTGTTTGATTCCAACGAAACCCTGGAAGGCAAGTTGCTCGCCGGTCGTACCGGTTACGACGTGGTGGTGCCGTCCAACCATTTTCTCGGCAAGCAGATCAAGGCCGGGGCGTTCCAGAAGCTCGACAAGTCATTGCTGACGAACTATTCCAACCTGGACCCGGTGCTGCTCAAGCGCCTGGAAAAGAACGATCCGGGTAACCAGTACGCCGTACCGTACCTGTGGGGCACCAACGGCATCGGTTACAACGTCGACAAAGTCAAAGAAGTGCTGGGCGTCGACCATATCGATTCCTGGGCCGTGCTGTTCGAGCCGGAGAACATGAAGAAGCTCGCCACCTGTGGCGTTTCGTTCATGGACTCGGCCGATGAAATGTTGCCGGCGGTGCTCAACTACATGGGCCTGAACCCCAATAGCACCAACCCCGAAGACTACAAGAAGGCCGAAGAGAAGCTGCTCAAAGTGCGGCCCTACGTGACCTATTTCCATTCTTCCAAATACATCTCGGACCTGGCCAACGGCAACATTTGCGTGGCAGCCGGTTTCTCCGGTGATGTGTTCCAGGCCAAGGCTCGTGCGGCTGAAGCTGGCAAAGGCGTAAACATCGCCTACACGATTCCCAAAGAAGGCGGCAATTTGTGGTTTGACGTGCTGGCGATTCCGGCGGATGCCGCCAACGTCAAAGAAGCCCACGCCTTCATCAACTATTTACTGCAACCTGAGGTGATCGCTCAGGTCAGTGATCAAGTCGGTTATGCCAACCCTAACCCGGGGGCGGACAAACTGATGGAGCAATCGATACGCACTGACGCAGCGGTTTACCCACCGCAGGCGGTTCTCGACCGGACTTTCGTCAACTTCGAGCTACCCCCGAAAGTGCAACGTTTAATGACCCGTAGCTGGACCAAGGTCAAGACGGGCAAGTAAAGCTCAAACTATCCAAGGTTTCGCCCGTCTTGGGCGAACCTCAAATTTTGTTGGGAGTTTCGTAAATGGCAGTTGCCTCCGGCGCCTATAAGAAAGCCCTCGAGGGCGACCAGACACCGAAAAAGGTGTTGGTCAAAATCGACCGGGTCACGAAGAAGTTCGACGAGACGATTGCCGTGGACGATGTGTCCCTGGAAATCAAAAAAGGCGAGATCTTCGCCTTGCTCGGCGGATCGGGTTCGGGCAAATCCACCCTGCTGCGCATGCTCGCAGGCTTCGAGCGCCCAACGGAAGGTCGCATCTACCTCGACGGTGTGGACATCACCGACATGCCGCCCTACGAGCGGCCGATCAACATGATGTTCCAGTCCTACGCCTTGTTCCCACACATGACCGTGGCGCAGAACATCGCCTTCGGCCTGCAACAGGACAAGATTCCCAAGGCTGAAGTCGACGCCCGCGTGGCCGAGATGCTCAAGCTGGTGCAGATGAGCCAGTACGCCAAGCGCAAGCCGCACCAGCTGTCCGGTGGCCAGCGTCAGCGTGTGGCGTTGGCACGTTCCCTGGCCAAGCGCCCGAAACTGCTGCTGCTCGATGAGCCGATGGGCGCATTGGACAAAAAACTGCGTTCGCAGATGCAACTGGAGCTGGTGGAAATCATCGAGCGCGTGGGCGTGACCTGCGTGATGGTGACCCACGACCAGGAAGAGGCCATGACCATGGCCGAGCGCATCGCGATCATGCACCTGGGCTGGATCGCGCAGATCGGCAGCCCGATCGACATCTACGAAACCCCAACCAGCCGCCTGGTGTGCGAGTTCATCGGTAACGTGAACATTTTCGACACCCAAGTGGTGGACGACGCCGAAGGCCACGCGGTGCTCAAGTGCCCGGACCTGGACCGCGACATCTACGTGGGCTACGGCATCGCCACCTCGGTGGAAGACAAGTCGGTGACCTACGCGATCCGCCCGGAAAAACTGCTGGTCACCACCGAAATGCCGACCTGCGAACACAACTGGTCCAGCGGCAAGGTGCACGACATCGCTTACCTCGGCGGCCACTCAGTGTTCTACGTGGAACTGCCGAGCGGCAAGCTGGTGCAGTCCTTTGTGGCCAACGCCGAACGCCGTGGCCAGCGCCCAACCTGGGGTGACCAGGTGTACGTGTGGTGGGAAGACGACAGCGGCGTGGTACTTCGCTCATGAACATGAAGAAATTCAAACGCCAGCTGCAACGAATAACACCCGGTGGCCGGCATGTGGTCATCGGGATCCCTTTCCTCTGGCTGTTCCTGTTTTTTGCGCTGCCGTTCTTCATCGTCCTGAAGATCAGCTTTGCCGAAGCCGACGTGGCGATCCCGCCTTACACCGAGATCTACACCTTCGTTGAGCAAAAACTGCAATTGGTGCTCAACCTGGGCAACTACGCGATGCTCGGCGACGATGAGCTGTACATCGCCGCCTACCTCGGCTCGCTGAAGATGGCGTTTTTCAGCACTATCTTGTGCCTGTTGATCGGCTACCCGATGGCCTACGCCATTGCCAGCGCGCGCAAAGAAATGCAGACCGTGCTGGTGCTGCTGATCATGATGCCGACCTGGACCGCGATCCTGATCCGCGTGTATGCGTGGATGGGCATCCTCAGCAACAACGGGTTGCTCAACGGCTTCTTGATGTCCATCGGGCTGATCAACGAGCCGCTGCAGATCCTCAACACCAACATTGCGGTGTATATCGGCGTGGTCTATTCGTACCTGCCGTTCATGATCCTGCCGCTGTACGCCAACCTGGTCAAACACGACCAGAGCCTGCTGGAAGCCGCATCGGACCTCGGTTCGAGCACCTTCAACAGCTTCTGGAAAATCACCGTGCCGCTGTCCAAGAACGGCATCATCGCCGGCTGCATGCTGGTGTTTATCCCGGTGGTGGGCGAGTTCGTGATTCCTGAACTGCTCGGCGGCCCGGAAACCCTGATGATCGGTAAAGTGCTGTGGCAAGAATTCTTCAACAACCGTGACTGGCCGGTGGCGTCTGCCCTGGCGGTGGTGATGCTGGCGATCCTGATCGTGCCGATCATCCTGTTTAACCGCAGCCAAGCCAAAGAGATGGAGGGCAAGATATGAAGCGCTTCAGTTTCTCGAGTTTCATGCTGGTGGCGGGGTTGCTGTTCATCTACCTGCCAATGCTGATCCTGGTGATCTACTCGTTCAACGAATCCAAACTGGTGACGGTGTGGGGCGGTTGGTCGATCAAGTGGTACGTGGGCCTGCTGGACAACACCCAGTTGATGGGTTCGGTGGCGCGCTCCCTGGAAATTGCCTGCTACACCGCCGTTGCGGCAGTGGCATTGGGTACGCTGGCGGCGTTCGTGCTGACCCGTATCAGTCACTTCAAGGGCCGCACGCTGTTCGGCGGCCTGGTGACTGCGCCATTGGTGATGCCCGAAGTAATCACCGGTCTGTCGCTGTTGCTGCTGTTTGTGGCCATGGCGCAGATGATTGGTTGGCCCCAGGAGCGTGGCATCGTCACCATCTGGATCGCCCACACCACGTTCTGTGCGGCGTACGTGGCGGTCGTGGTGTCGGCGCGCTTGCGTGAGCTGGACCTGTCGATCGAAGAGGCGGCGATGGATTTGGGCGCGCGGCCATGGAAGGTGTTCTTCCTGATCACCATCCCGATGATCGCGCCGTCGCTGGCGGCGGGCGGCATGATGTCGTTCGCGCTGTCGCTGGACGACCTGGTACTGGCCAGCTTCGTGTCGGGGCCGGGTTCGACTACGTTGCCGATGGAAGTGTTCTCGGCGGTACGTCTGGGGGTTAAACCCGAGATCAACGCCGTGGCCAGTTTGATTCTGCTGGCGGTGTCGCTGGTGACCTTCCTGGTGTGGTTCTTCAGCCGTCGGGCCGAAGAGATGCGCAAGAAGGCGATTCAACAAGCCATCGAAGAAGCGGCGGCGGACGGTTGGCAGCAACCGGACAAGCGCCGGGCGCCTGCGCCGGTCTAACTCGATAAAGATCGTTCCCACGCTCCGCGTGGGAATGCCTCCTGTGACGCTCTGCGTCACGCTTCCAAGAGCGGACGCGGAGCGTCCATGGCTGCATTCCCACGCAGAGCGTTGGAACGATCTGGTCAGGCAGCCCACGGCGATTTGCGAATCACCTCGACAAAGTTCATCGGCTTGAACCCCGGCTCCTGGTCCACCAGCACATCGGTCTTCACGTTGCCAAACGTGGTCTGCGGGCGATGACGCAAGCCGTCGGCAAACGCGCAGATGATGCATTCCTTGAACCCTTCGCCGCGTGGATGCGCATGCACCACGGCTTCACGCTGCACGCTGGAAAAGGCGGCGTAGTCCATGCCCAGTACGTCCATCTCAACGCCTGCAGTCACCAGCGCCACGGTCGGGCGCAAGTGCTGCGGTACGCCCGGCGTAGTGTGCAGGGCGATCGACAACCAGACTTGTTCGATATCGTCATCGCTCAGCCCGTAAGGCTTGAGGAACGCCGCCGCTGCGTTGGCGCCGTCCACTTCGAAACGCTCGTTGTCACTGCGATGGCCTTCGACCAGGCCCAGGTCATGGAACATCGCGCCGACGTAAAGCAGCTCCGGGTTGTAGGCCAGTTGCTTGCGCTCACCGCTCAACGCGCCGAACAGAAACACCCGGCGCGAGTGGTGGTAAAGCAAGTCGGACTCGACGTCGCGGATGTATTCGGTGGTGGCCTTGGCCAAGGCGCTGTCCGGGATCTGGATGCCGGCGATGGAGTTGCTCATGGTCGTTCTCCTCAACAAAGCGCCGGGGGTGGCGCCGATGAGTGAAGTCTGGTCGCACGCCCGCGAAGGGGCTATCGCGGCGAGGGCGCGATGTCGGCCAATGTGGCTCGATATCAAGCCACATGCAGTCAAATGTGGGAGCTGGCTTGCCTGCGATGCTGGCGACTCGGTCTGTCAGTTAGACTGAGGGGATGCCATCGCAGGCAAGCCAGCTCCCACAGGGATTTATGTTCCTCCAGTAGAAGGTGTGTTGTTCATGGGCAAAACCGTCGCCATCCTGATCTTCCCCGGCGTCCAGTCACTGGACGTGACCGGCCCCATGGATGTGTTCTGCGAGGCCAACCGTTTTCTGTCGCCCGAAGACCATTATCAACTTGAAGTGATTGGCCTGAGCCACGGCATTATTCCAGCCTCCAACGGCCTGTCATTGCAGGCCCACAAGCATTACTGCGACGCCTTGCAAGCCTATGATCTGTTGCTGGTCGCTGGTGGCCCGCAGTTGCCCTTCGAGGATTTCGGCGCCCAGTTCGATGATTGGCTACGCGGTGCCGCCGCCCGCGCACAGCGCTTTGGCTCGATCTGCAATGGCGCCTTTATGCTGGCGCGCGCCGGGTTGCTGGATGGCAAAACCGTCACCACCCATTGGAACGATGCCGCCGATCTGGCATGCCTGTGCCCCTCGGCCCGCGTGGATGCCGACCGGCTCTACGTGCAGGACGGCAATCTCTATACCTCGGCGGGCGTCACAGCCGGCATCGACCTGTCGCTGTACCTGCTGGCCCAAGACCATGGCCCGGAAGTCGCGTTGAGCGTGGCCAAGCGCCTGGTGGTGTTCACCCAGCGCTCGGGCGGGCAATCGCAGTTCAGCCCGTTCCTCACGCCCCACGCCGAAAGCACCTCGGCGGTGGCGTTGGTGCAGTTGTACGTGCTGGCGAACTTGACCGGGGATTTGGGCATTGCCGACTTGGCCAAGGCCGCCAATATGAGCGCGCGTAATTTTTCCCGGGTGTTTGCCCGTGAGGCGCGCATAACGCCTGCCGAGTTCGTCGAGCGGGCGCGGGTGGACGCGGCGCGGGTGATGCTCGAAAGCAGCCTCGCACCACTGAAAACCGTGGCCTACCAATGCGGTTTCCGTGACGCCCAGCACATGCGCAGTGTGTTCAACCGCCGGCTGGGCGTGACGCCGCAACAGTTCCGGCTTAACTTTGCGGCGCCGGTGTGAGCGTGTCGTAGGCTTCCAGCGCGCGCAACGAGTAGATATACGCAGCGCCGGCATTCAGCGAGATGGCGGTGGCCAGGGTGGCGGCGACTTCTTCGCGGGTCGCACCAGCCTTGATCGCCGCGTCGGCATGCACACCGATGCAACCGTCGCAGCGCGTGGTGATGGCCACGGCGATGGAAATCAGCTCACGTGTCTTGGCGTCGAGTACATTGTTTTCCTCGGCAGCCTCGCCCAGCGCCATGTAGGCTTTGACCATCTTCGGGTTGCTCTTGCCCAGCGCGCCAAAGGCTTTCTTCACGGTAGGCAGCAAGTCGGACCAGTTATTGAACATTGCGGTAACTCCTGAACGGGTTGGGTGTGAAGCCAGTGTGCGCGGTTCAGGTTTGGCGCTTTTGTTCGATCCACTCACCTTTTTGACCGATGCTCGCAAATGAACTCCATCGACACCCTGATTGCGTTGGCCAACCTGCGTGGCAGCCTGGACCTGCGCTGCCAGTTCCAGGGCGCGTGGGCCATGGACCATGAGCCTGAGCCGCTGGGCGTGGCGCCGTATCACATTGTGCTGGCGGGCACCTGCCATGCCGAGTTGTCGGGCGGCCAACAGGTGACGCTGGAGGAGGGCGACATTCTGTTGATGCCCGGTGGCGCGACGCATCTGGTGCGCAGCCAGGGCGCGCGGGTAAAACCGGTGGCGCAGACCGTCATCGAGGGTGGCCTGTTGCCGATCCACCGCCTGGGAGGAGAGCAGCCCGACGTGGACATGCTCTGCGGCAGCTTTCGCTACAACCGCCAGTCGTTGTTGCTCAGTGCGTTGCCGGACTACCTGGTGGTGTCCAGCCGCGAGTGGCAGGGCGATGGGCAATTGGCTGCGCTGATTGCCTTGTTGCGCAGCGAAGCGGACGGCCAGCAACTGGGCGCGCGTTCGTTTATCGACGCGCTGTCGCAGGCCTTGTTCACCCTGATCCTGCGCACCTGGCTGGCCCGTCAGGCGCCGGTGGCAGGCACCTTCGCCTTGCTCGCCGACAAACGTCTGAGCAAAGCCTGGCAGGCGATGCTGGCCGAGCCCGGCCATGAGTGGACCATCGACAGCCTGGCGGCGGCAGCCACCATGTCGCGGGCCACCTTCATGCGGGCGTTTGTGAAAGTCGCGGGGGTGTCGCCGTGGGTGCTGCTGACCCAGTTGCGCATGGAGCTGGCGTTCAACCTGCTGCGCCAATCGCGCCTGAGCCTGCTGGATATCGCCGCCCAGGTGGGTTACCAGTCCCAGGCGGCGTTCAGCAAGAAGTTCAAGGAAACCTACGGCGAGGCGCCGGGGCGGATGCGGGCGAACACAGACTAACTGCGATAGCATCAACTCGGTCTGCTTGATGGACCGAGTTGAGGCTATCGCAGGCAAGCCAGCTCCCACACAAGCCAGCTCCCACATTGACCGCATTCTTCCAGCACTATTTTCTCGCAGGCAACAGCTTCAGCGTGCCACGCGTATTCGCCGTCACCTCTTCATCACTGAAATGCGCCTGCTCGTACCCACCCTCGATGTAAGTCTCCGCTTGGTCGCCGTAGTGCGAATCAAACGGTACCCCGCTTTGCCCCACGGGGTTGATGGTCAACGCATGGGCCGGGTCGGCAAAGTCGATCAGGCGGCGGGTCGATGGGCCATAGGTCACGGGCCACGGCGCAGGGCCGATCATGGCCGATTGGTTGTTCGGCACTTCGTGGGTGCCGGGCGCAGGGAATGGGCCGACGTTGAAAATCTTGTCCAACGGTTTCTGCATGCCCAGCGGGTGGCCGTGGGTCAGGGTGTGGACCTTGCCCCACTGCCATTGCGACGGGTCATCGCCAAAGGTGGCCTTGAGGTGCGCCAGGCTGTTGTCCCAGGCGAGTTTTACCGTGTCGGCGCGCTTGCCGTCCCACCACGGCGAGTCCGCTGAGGCGGCCAGGCGTGGCAGTGCGGCGTCGATCACCCGCGTGCCGAGTAGCGTCTTGAACATTGCGTCGCCCAGTTTCGGGTGGAACGCCGCGTCGGTGAGGTTGAACAGGAACTGGTTGAACAGCGTGGCACTGGTGGAGTCCAGCGGGTAGTCGCCTTTCCAGCTTGCAAGCTGCTCCACCAGTTTCAACTGCGCCGGGTCCTTGACCACTTCACGCAGCACCGGCAACAGCGGTGCGAGCAGGCGTGGGCCGTAGGCGGTGGTGGTGCCCAGTTGCAAGGCTTGGCTGTTGTTCACGTCCCACTTCACGCTTTTGTCGCTCAACTGCGTGTTCAACTGCTGGCCACGGTCGGCGAGGTTGTAGTAACCGGGGATCTCCATGCCAGTGGGCGAGGCCGGTTGGGCGTTGGCCGACACCACGTAACCACGTGCCGGGTTTTCTTCCTGTGGGTTGGCGCTGAATGGGTAGAAGCCCAACTTGTCGGCCTGGGCGGTGCTGCCGTCGAGAATGAATGCCGGGTTAACGCCGGCCGGGCGGATCGGCAACTGCGCCGCCGCCCACCAGCCGATATCGCCCTTGGCATTCGCCCACACGATATTCAGGCCCGGCGCGGAAACCTTGGCCGCTGCCGCACGTACTTTGGCCAGGGTGTCGGCACGGTTGAGTTCATAGAAGCCCTCGAGAATCGGGTCTTCGGTGTCGAGGAACGCCCACCACATGGCAATCGGCGTGTTGCCGGCATTCTCGCCCAGCACATCATTGATGATCGGGCCGTGGGGTGACTGACGCAGGGTGAGCGTCACCGGTGCCTGGCCCTTGACCGCAATCTGCTGTTCGCTGCTGGTCAGGTTGACCCATTGGCCGTGATACCAGACCTGGTTGGGGTTGTCCGGGTTGACCTTTTCGGCGATCAGGTCGAGGTCATCGTTCTGGAACATGGTCAGGCTCCAGCCGAAATCCAGGTTGTGTCCCAAGAACGCCACCGGCACCAATGCGTTGTGATAGCCGTACAGCTCAAAGCCCGGCGCCGACAACTGCGCCTCGTACCACACCGACGGCACCGAGAAACGGATATGCGGGTCACCGGCCAGCAACGGTTTGCCGCTTTTGGTGCGGCTGCCGCTGATGGCCCAGGCGTTGCTGCCTTCGAACTGCGGCAAGCCATTGTCGGCCAGGGCCTTGTCGCTCAAGGCGGCGAGGGCGCCGAGGGATTTCCAGTCGCCGGCAGCCAGGTTGAGGGCGCCCTTGGGTTGCCAGTCGAGGTCGAAGACTTTCAGGTAGTCATTGCCCAGTTGGTCGCGTACGTAAGTCAGCAGCGGCTCAGTACGAAACGCGGCAGCAAAGCTGTAGGCCATATACCCGGCCACGCTGATGGTGTCCTCGGCGGTAAAGCGTCGTTTAGGGATGCCCAGCACGTCAAACTCCATGGGGCTGGCGTGGCTGTCCTGATATTGGTTGATGCCGTCCAGGTAGGCTTGCAAGGCTTTCCAGGCGGCCGAATCGTGATCCATGTGCTCGACGTAACTCAAGGCGCGCTCGCGAATGCGCAGGCTGCGAAACAGCTTGTCGGTCTCCAGCACTTTAGGCCCCAGCACCTCGGCCAGCTCGCCACGGGCCAGGCGCCGCATGATCTCCATCTGGAACAGCCGGTCCTGGGCATGCACATAGCCGAGGGCGCGATACAGGTCGGTCTCGTTCTCGGCGCGAATGTGCGGCACGCCACGGTCGTCATAACGCACCGTGACTGCGCCTTGCAGGTTGGCCAGTGTCTCGGTGCCCTGGCGGGTCGGTTGCTTGCTGTAGACATACCAGCCAGCGCCGGCCATGAGGGCGGCAATCAGGATAGCGAGCACGGTCAGGCTGCGTTTCATGGACGGTCCTTGAGTCAGTCACCTTGAAGGTCAACGGAGTCTAATCGGTTTGGTGAGCACTGCGGGAATTGCTGATACGCCGTTGTGACAGCCGAGGTTCAAGTGGCGAATACGTCGAATAAGCTACTATTGCGCCGGTCATCTTTGAGCTTTTTTCCATGACTTGCGCCACGCCACCTATCCCAGACTCCAGCCGCTGCGAGGCTGCCTACGCGTGCTGCCTGGAAGCGCCATCGCTGATCGGCCGTTTCTTGCAGCACCCGCCGGTGGGCTTTGACGCGCGCTTGTCCGACCAGGGCTTGACGTACTTCTTTACGCCGTTCGACCTGCTGACCACCGCCGAAGACGCGTTTGTGGAGCGTGTGCGCGGCTGGCCGGCATTCAGTTTGTGGCGTTCGTGGCTGCGTATCGACAGCTGCTTTGTCGGCACCACGGTCAGTGAATATTCGCCATTGCCCCGCAACGTGTCGCCGCAGGAACTCGCGCAGTGGCTGCAAGAAGAATGCGCGCCGCAGCGCAAACTCACGGTCGTCAAAGATGTGCCCTGTGACTCGCCGCTGCTCAGCGAGGCGGATAACCGCTACGCCCAAGCCTTGATCGAGGACTGTACCCGGCGTGGTTTTATTAGCCTGGAAGGTCAGGCGCTGGCCTATGTGCCGATCAATTTCAGCAGCATCGACGAGTACCTGGCGCGTTTGTCCCACAGTCGTCGGCGCAATATCCGGCGCAAACTGCGCAGCCGCGAGGCGTTGCAGGTAGAAGTCCTCGACACGGGCGATGCGCGCTTCAACGATGAAGCGTGGCTTGCGCAGTTGTACGGCCTGTACAAGGCGGTGTACGACCAGAGCGAAATCCATTTCGATCTGCTGACCCCGGGGTTTTTCCGCAGCTTGTTGCAGGACGCCGCCAGCAACGGGCGGGTGTTCTGCTACTGGCATTGCGACGAGCTGATCGGCTACAACCTGTGCTACGTAGAGGGCGACAAGCTGCTCGACAAGTACATCGGGCTCAACTACCCGCAGGCGTTGGAATTCAACCTGTACTTCGTCAGCTGGTTTGTGAACCTGGAATACGCCGTGGCCAATGGGCTGAAGTTTTATGTGGCGGGTTGGACCGACCCGCAGGTCAAGGCCAGCCTCGGCGCCGACTTTACCTTCACCCGCCATCTGGTCTGGATCCGCAACCCGCTGCTGCGCAAGCTCGGCAACCGTTTCCGCCATTACTTTGAAAGCGATGCGCAGTGGCAGCAGGAGAAACCCGAATGAGCCAGGACCGCGCGCCTCTGATCCTCGATTTCGACAGCGCCGTGAGTAATATTCCCGGCGCGATTACCTTGCCCATGCAGGCCTGGCAGGAAAAAATCCGCTTCGGTTGCCGCTGGGCGCAGTTCAAGGAACTGGAAACCGCCTTGCACGCGCAGATGCCCAGCGATTACGGCTGTGTGTTCACCGGCAGCGGCGATTATCACCACCTCAGCCAACTGCTGCTGAACCGCCTGCCGACGCAGCAGAAGTTCCAGCTGATCATTTGCGACAACCACCCCGACAACATGCGCTACCCGTTCGGTATCCATTGCGGCTCATGGGTTTACTGGGCCAGCCGTTTGCCCCAGGTCGAGCATGTGCATGTATTGGGCATCGGTTCCCAGGATATCGGCCTGGGCCACGCCTGGGAGAATCACTGGTCGCCGCTGCTCAAGCGCAAGCTGACCTACTGGAACGTCAACGTCGACACGCGTTGGATGAATTGGGTCGGCGCCGGGCGCAGCAACCGTGCGTTCAGCAACGCCGATGAGCTGATGCGTGCGTTCCTGGCGCAGTTCGACCGCTCGCTGCCGGTTTACCTGTCCATCGACAAAGACGTGCTGAGCCCCGAAGTGGTCAACACCAATTGGGACCAGGGCGAGTTCCTGGAGCAGCATTTGAATGACCTGATCGACGCTTGCCAGGGCCAAATTCTCGGTGCGGATATCACCGGCGATGTGTCGGCTTACCACTATGAGAGCAAGTTCAAACGCTGGCTGAGTGCCTCCGATGGCCAGGAAGAACTGCCGCCGGCGCAGGTGCAGATCTGGCAAGCACAGCAGAACGAGCTGAATGGCCGCTTAGTCGCCCGTATCAATCAGGGTTGGCGAGAATAACTTTTAGCTGGGCGAACACCGTTTCGAAGTGTTCGTCCGTCAGCCAATGGCTGTTGCTGATCGACAGGGTGCGGCTGGCAAACGCCTGGGCCTGGCTAATGTCGCCATCCGATTGCAACACCGGGGCGACGGCGGGGTAGTCCGGCAAGGTGTGGATAAACAGGCGCGTCACGCCCAGCCCTGAAGTCCACAGTTGCGCCATGGCGGCATCACGCGCCTGTGCGGTCGGCATCAGCACCATCAAAAACGGCCAGGTGCCTTGCTGCCCCAGCCGGTCCATGATCACCGCGACGCCGGGTAAGTCATTCAAGCGTGCCGCGCGGCGTAAGGCGCGGGTACGACCTTGCTGCAAGTAGTCGGGCAGGCGCGCCAGTGCGGCGGCGCCGACCTTCTGCCGATAGCCGCCAAGGCGGTGCAACGGGATATCGTTGACCGAAAAATCATCACCCACGGCGGCCACTTCGTCGCCCTGCGCCAGCGCCGTGCGCAAGGCTTTGCCGTACACGTAGTGCAAGCCGCGCGGTTGG
Organism: Pseudomonas sp. ChxA; assembly: GCF_030263855.1. Classification (NCBI taxonomy): domain Bacteria; kingdom Pseudomonadati; phylum Pseudomonadota; class Gammaproteobacteria; order Pseudomonadales; family Pseudomonadaceae; genus Pseudomonas; species Pseudomonas sp. ChxA. The sequence continues at coordinate 1,206,534 of NZ_JARPMK010000002.1, read as the reverse complement.
TAAAGCAGCGCGTAACCCCAGAGTTCGGCGCTGCGTTGCAGCTCCCAGCGCAGGCTGAAGGGCAAGTCCTGCGCGCACTGGCGGTGCAGCGCCTGATGCAGCACCGGGTCGCGGCTGAACAGCACGCCGCCTTCGGCCGTGGTCAGGCCTTTGCCGAGCGCCAGGCTGAAAAACCCTACATCGCCTTTAAGCCCGACGCTGCGGCCATCGTCGAGGGCGCCCAGGGCTTGGGCGGCGTCTTCGATCACCACGGCGCCGACTGATTCGGCAATACGCTTGGCGGCGTCTACATCCGCTACGCGCCCGGCCAGGTGGGTGACCACCACGGCCAGGGTGCTGTCGTCGCACAGCTGCTTGAGGTGGTGCTCGTCGAGGTCAATGCTGGCGGGCTGCAAATCACAGGGCACCACCCGCAACGGCGGGCAGTAATGCGCGGCCAATGCCACCAATGGGCAGGTGTACGCAGGCACAATCAGCCGAGTGCGGCCAGGCATGCGCTGCTGCAACACGCGCAAGGCGATGATCAGCGCGGCGGTGCCGGAGCAGGGCAGTGCAGGCAATGGAAGCGAAAACTGGCGGGCCAGCGACTGCGCGAGGTCGCCCGATAAACTGAGCAAATCCCGCCCGCGCAAGGGCAGGCCGGCGGTGGGCGGGATTTCTTTGTTCATGACACCAGTGGCTGCGAAGGTTCGGCCTCGACGGTTTTGCTCTCTTTGTCTTCACTGCGCGCCAGGCACAGGATGCCCGCGATGATCAGTGCGCCGCCGATGATTTTCGGCCAGGTCAGGGTGTCATCGAACAGCCAGACCGAGATCAGCGTCACGCTGATCAACTCCAGGTGCGAGGCCGCAAACGCCGGGCCTACCGGCGCGTATTTGAGCAAGGTCATCCAAGTGAAAAAAGCGCCGATATAGCCGACAAAGGCGCCGTAGATCCACGGCGCGCCAAACACCCGGGCCAGCCACGCGACGTCCATGGTCAACGGTTCGGCATGCACCGAGGCAAATTTGAAACTGACCTGCGCCAAGGTGTCGAAAATGATCAGCGCGAGAAAACCCAGGATATAAAAACGTTTCATCATTCAAACCCTACGACGGTCACGCCACAGGCGATCAGCATGATGCCGATCAACCGCCATTTGCTCAGGCTTTCCTTGAACAGGAAACGCCCGGCAATCATGATCACCACGATGTTGATCGAGCCCAGCATCACGCCGACCGACAACGGTACCAGCGTCAGGAACGCCAGCCACAACACGAATTCGAAGACATAGCAGATCACCCCAAGCCAGATCCACGGGCGCTTGAGCATGTGTTTCCAGTGGGCGAGGCCGTCATGCTCGGCGCTGGCCGAGGCGGCGGCTTTGAACGCCAGTTGGCCGGACGTATCGACGATAACGTTGAGCATCCAGAGGATGATGGTTAACTGGCTCATGGAGTCTCGTGTCTGCTTGCAATGTCACTGGACGCTTACAATACAGGAGCCTGCCGGCCAGGTTATCGGAGTTTGCCGGTCAAACAGCCAGCGTTCAGTTTGACGCCTTGCTCCACTGGCAATAGCAGCCCACCGCCAGGGTGTGGGTGGCATCGACTTCGCGCCCGGCCTCCAGGGCTTTGAGGATAGGCTCGATAAAACTGTTACTCGAATTGCACGTCAGCCCTTCGCTGTACGGCCCGAAATATGCGAGTTTGCCGCTGCGGTCCCAGATGCCCACAGCCGGCGTCGCCGGCACTTGGTCGGCGCCGAGCAGGGCATCGAGCGGTTTCATTTTGCGCAAATTGTCGGGCAGTTGGCCGTGGCTGCCGGCCTTTTGCAGGGCATAAAACTCGACGTCTTGGGGCGCGTATTGCTCGATCAGTTCGCCCAAGTGCTGCTGGTTGCCGACGTTGCATGGGCAGGCCGGGTCCCAGAAGTGCACCAGGCGAATCGGGCCTGGGCCTGCCAGTTCGGCGGGCAGGCGCAGCGAATCGCCGGAAAACACCGCAGTGTGTTCGCTGAATGCGCGCAAATAGCGGCCCTGGAACCAGTCATAAGCTGTCCACAGCACGCCGGCGCAGATGACCAACAGCAGGCCGGCAAACAAGGCAGAGCGGTAGGGTTGTCGCATTCGGAACTATCCTCGAAGGTCGCGTAGCTTGCCATGCTTGCCCTGACAGATGAATATCGCAGCTCGATATTCATCTTCACCGTCAGTCTGGAAGCCTTTATGCCTGTGAGTTTTGACCCCGATCATCTGCGCGAGAGCTTGCGGCCACTGGTGGATGCGCAACCGCTCAGCGCCGAGGCGCGGGTCTACCAGCGTTTCTATGGGCTGGATCTGGGCGCGCGCAAAGTGCCTGTGGTGAGCCGCTTGGGGCGTTTTGAGGTAGATGGCTTCCAGGTGGTGGCGCAAGTCTGGTGGCCGGCTGTGCCAGTGGCGACAATGTTCATGTACCACGGTTTCTACGACCATATGGGCCTGTACCGGCATGTGGTGGACTGGGCGCTGGACCAGGGGTTTGTGGTGATCGCCTGCGACTTGCCGGGCCACGGGCTTTCCAGTGGTGCGCGCGCGAGCATCGACGATTTTGCGGTGTACCAGGATGTGGTGCAGGCGTTGTTTGCGCAGGCCCATTTGCTGCAACTGCCGCAACCGTGGCACCTGTTCGGGCAAAGCACCGGCGGCGCGGTGGTGGTGGACCATCTGCTCAACCACGGTGCCGACAGCCCGGCCCAAGGCAAGACCTTCCTGCTTTCGCCCCTGGTAAGGCCGCGTGCGTGGGGGTGGTCGCAGGTCAGCTACTATCTGTTGCGCCCGTTCGTCAAAGGCATTGCGCGGCGGTTCAGCGAGAACACCCACGATCCCAAGTTCAAACCCTTCCTGGAAGCTGACCCGCTGCAACCGCGCCAACTGCCGACCGCCTGGGTGGGCGCGCTGGCACGCTGGATCAAGCGCATTGAGGCTGCACCGCGCAGCACTCGGCGGCCGGTGATTGTGCAGGGTGAGGAAGATATGACGGTGGACTGGCAGCACAATTTGCAGGTGCTGCGGGGTAAGTTCGACCAGCCGCAGGTGTTGATGCTGCCGCGTGGTCGGCACCACTTGGCCAATGAGATTCCAGAGATGCGTGCTGAGTACTTCAGGTATTTGACGGAGCATCTGAGGTAACACCGTTCAAATGTGGGAGTTGGTTTGCCTGCTGTTGGTGTACATATCCGTTGCTGCGGTAACGGCTGCTTAGGGTTCCGCCCTTACGGCGGGTCACTTTTGGCAAACGCCCCAAAAGTAACCAAAAGGTCTGTGCCCCACCACTCGGTGCCTCGCTTAGGCTCGGCATGCCCTCACTCCGGCTTGAATCCGTGGGCCGCCGCGATGGGCCATCCTTGGCCCAGCGCGGCTAACCCGGCGTCCTGCCGGGTTACCCACGGATTCAAGCCTGCGTTCGGCCATCGTGGTTAACGGGGCGCCTCAGATCAAAATCAAGATCTACAGCACGGCGGCCTGAAAGCCGACCTGAGTGGTTGGATCAAAAGCGAAAAGCAGATTTACATACACTGAAGAGCTGCTTTTCTGTGGGAGCTGGCTTGCCTGCGATGCAGACACCTCGGTGTGGCAGGTACACAGAGTTGATGCCATCGCAGCGGTGCGACGATTCGACAAGCCAGCTCCCACCTTTGACCGAGTATGGCTCTGCTGTTGCTGTTGCTGTTGCTCTGGCCCTTACATCCTTTTCGATGACGAAGTCAGCGGTCTTTTGATCTGCGCTTTTGATCTTGATCTGAAATCGCCCCGTCAAACACGATGGCCGGAATCTGACAGGGATTTGGGGGGTAAACCGGCAGGGATGCCGGTTTAGCCGCGCTGGGCCAAGGATGGCCCATCGCGGCGGCCCCCCAAATCACTGTCGGATTGCGGGCATGCCGAGCCATAGCGAGGCACCGAGTGTTGGGGCGAAGACTTTTTGGTTACTTTTGTCTGGGCCGGCATTCCGGTCTTTACAAAAGTGACCCGCTGTAAGAGCGGAACCAATAGCAGCCGTTACCGCAGCAACGGATATACACCCCGACCGCCCAGCCTCAACGTTAACGTCGTGTAGATACCTATGCTGCGATAGCGGTGTGAACTGACACGCCACCATCGCAGGCAAGCCAGCTCCCACACAAGCCTGCTTCCACCTGGGTTACTGCGACAGGCTGGAGGTGCTCTGGCCGACCGCCAGCCCTGCACGAATCGCCGCAAGCGCCGCCTTGTAATACGCCCGACCTTCAGGTGACTCCGCAAACGTGGCGAATTCTTCCAGCTCCGGGTCGGACAAGTCTCGGTAGACGTATAACAGTGTGTTGTTCAGGTCATTGCCGATCTGCTGCATCAGCCGCTCACGTTGACCGTTCAACATGCCTTGCGCCTGACCGCCGCCCAACAGGCCGGGAATCATCTGGCTCAAGCTGTCGGCCGCGACGCCGGCAATCGCCAGGCTGACTTCCGCGCCGGCTTCACGGGCCGGCAGCGCCTGGGCCAGGTGGCCGATGATCAGGCTGCGGGTGGCATCGGCTTCGATGTGCGGCAGGCCCTTGGCATTTTTCGCCAACTGGTCACGGCGCGTGGCCAGCAGTTCAGCGGCAACGATTTTGCGACCCAGTGGCGACTGGAAAAACGCCAGGGCTGGTTTCGGGTCGGTCAGGTTTTTGCGCAATTGCGCCTCGGCCCGCTGGTCCACGGCCTGGGCGGCGAAGCGTTTATTGCTGTTATCCACCAACGCCTGGTACACCGCCGGCGGCAGGCTATTGCGGTAGCGTTGCTGGGCGGCACTGAGGGCGTCATTGAAATGCGCACGTTGTTCGGCCCAGCCGGCGACCTTGTACAACTGGTCATGGCCGTCTGCCCAGGCGGGCAAAACGCAGAACATCAGCAAGGAAAAAAACAAACGACGCATAGGGACTCCTGTCAGTCGGCCACTATTGTCCGTGTCGGGCGTAGGATTTGTCGAGAAATCCTATCAGTCACCTGACTAAAGTGTGTTCAGACGCTCGGCGGCTCTGTCGGATTCATAGGCGTATGGATACTATGCGCGCCATGCAAATATCCCTCGAACACCCGCTGCTGCAACGCATCGTCGACGACCTGGCCGAAAAAGGCTGGTCGCAGCAGAACGGCTTCCTGCCCCAGGCTCTGACCCTGGAGTTGGCGGCTGAGTGCCGTAAACGTGCGGCTGAGGGTGAATTGGCCCCGGCCGCTGTAGGACGCGGACCTGCGCAGGAGATACGCGAGGGCATTCGCGGTGACCACATCCAGTGGCTTGAAGAGGGCGACGCCGCTGTTTGCGAGACCTATATGAGCTTGATGGACAGCCTGCGCCTGGCCATGAACCGCAGCCTGTTCCTGGGCCTGGAAGATTTCGAAAGCCACTTCGCGATGTACCCGCCAGGGGCATTTTACCTCAAGCACCTGGACCGTTTTCGCGACGATGACCGGCGCATGGTCTCGGCGGTGGTCTATTTGAATGATGCCTGGTTGCCTGAGCATGGCGGCCAGTTGCGCATGTACCTCAAGGGCAGCGTGGAATACGATGTGCTGCCCACCGGCGGTAGCCTGGTGGTGTTCCTGTCTGGGGAGGTGCCCCACGAAGTCCTGCCCGCCACGCGAGAACGCCTGTCCCTGACCGGTTGGTTTCGCCGACGCGGTAACGAGCCGTTTTAAACATGCAAAAGATTCTGATCAGCCGCTGCCTGCTCGGGCACAAGGTGCGCTACGACGGTGGCGCCAGTGGCCCCTTCGATCAATTGGCGGCCTGGCAGGCCGAAGGCCGTGTGGTTGCGATCTGCCCGGAAGTCTCAGGCGGTTTGCCGACCCCGCGTCCCTCCGCCGAAATCCCTGGCGGGCAGGGCATCGATGTGTGGGAAGGGCGTGCGCAAGTGCTGACGGCCGAGGGCGAAGACTTCAGCGCCGCCTTCCTCGACGGCGCTCGCCAGGCCTTGGCGTTGGCGCAGCGGCATAACATCCGCATCGCCATCCTCAAGGCCAATAGCCCGTCCTGCGGTAACCTGCTGACCTACGACGGCACCTTCAGCGGCGTGAAGGTCAGCGGCGAGGGCGTGACCGCGGCGCTGCTCAAGCGCCATGGTGTGCGGGTGTTCAGTGAGCTGGAGTTGCCTGAGGCGGCACTGCATCTCTCAAGCCTTGCCTAAATCAAAATGTGGGAGCTCCCACAGTTGATCTAGGGTGCCTTCACGACCGGCGTGTCGCCCTCAAACCACTTCTGCGTCAACGCCTTCAAGCGTCCATCGGCCTTCACTCGCTGCAATGCATTGTCCAGGCTACTTTTGAATGCCGGGTTGCCTTTTTGGAATGGAATGGCCAGCTCAGGTGTTTGCTTATAGACCTCACTGAAATCGAACCGATCCTGCAGCGCGGCAGTCATAGCGATATGGTTGATGGCCACGTCGAACTTGCCGCTTTCCACACCCGGCAGCAGGTCGGCGTCATCGACGGTGATGAACGAGGGGCGAACCTCCATTTCCTTGGCTAATTGTTCACCCAGCTCCACTTCAAAACCGGTTAGCTTGTCACCGTCCTTGAAGTTGTAAGGCGGAGTGTTGGCCTCCAGGGCGATGCGTAGTTCGCCGCGATCAAACACATCATCGATCAGTTCGGCGTGAGCCAGTGGGCTCAACAGGGGCAGTAAAAGTACAAGGCCAGGCACATAGCGCATGGTCGCTCCTAAAGAATTTATGCGTGCGAGGCGCCATTGAGCATCGCTTGCTATGGTGTTGAGTGCCTTGGACAGCAATTTGTCGCGAAGTTGTCATAACCCTACAGATTTCACCGTAAAACTGGAGAAGCGAATGAAAGCCCTTTTGTCCCGTGCAACCCTGGCCAGCCTCTTGCTGGGTGCTTCGATGTTGGCCACAGCCGCTGACGGTATTCCGCGCAGCGCGCCACCGGAAGGCGCCAAAGTCTTTATCGTGTCGCCAAAAGACGGCGCCACCGTCGATAAAACCTTCACTGTGAAGTTCGGCATGGAAGGCCTGAAACTGGCGCCGGCGACCAGCCAGGACCCAGGCACCGGCCACCACCACCTGCTGATCGACCAGAAAGAACTGCCGGACGCCAGCGTGCCGATCCCGGCCACCGACACCGTGATCCACTACGGCAAGGCCCAGACCGAGACCGAGTTGACCCTCACCCCAGGCAAGCACACCTTGCAACTGGTAGCCGGCGACAAACTGCACATGCAGTTCAACCCGACTGTAGCCTCAAAAGTCATCACGGTTAACGTCAAGTAAGATTTGTTCAGACAAAAAAAGGGAGCCCCGAAAGGCTCCCTTTTTTGTGCAGCGTTTAAAGCGTTAGAACAACACGCGGCTACGAATAGTGCCGTTGATGTGTTGCAGCTTCTCTTGCGCCAGGTCCGAGTACTCGGCATCGACGTCGATAACCACGTAGCCGACTTTCTCGTTGGTCTGCAGGAACTGACCGGAGATGTTGATGCCGTTTTCTGCGAAGACCTTGTTGATCTCCATCATCACGCCAGGGATGTTCTGGTGGATGTGCAGCAGACGGTGCTTGCCAGGGTGAGCCGGCAGCGCCACTTCCGGGAAGTTGACCGAAGACACCGAGGTACCGTTGTCGCTGTACTTGACCAGCTTTTCCGACACTTCCAGGCCGATGTTGGCTTGGGCTTCCGCGGTGGAACCGCCGATGTGCGGAGTCAGGATCACGTTGTCCAGGCCACGCAGCGGGCTTTCGAAGATGTCATCGTTAGAGCGTGGCTCTACCGGGAACACGTCGATAGCGGCGCCGATCAGGTGCTTGTCCTTGATCGCGTCGGCCAGGGCGTCCAGCTCAACCACAGTGCCGCGTGCCGCGTTGATCAGGATGCCGCCTTTTTTGATGGCGCGGATTTCCTTCTCGCCGATCATCCACTGGGTTTCAGCGGTTTCCGGTACGTGCAGGGTCACGATGTCGGACATCCCCAGCAGCTCGGTCAGGCTGGCCACTTGGGTAGCGTTGCCCAGTGGCAGCTTGGTCAGGGTGTCGTAGAAGAACACCTGCATCCCTAAGCCTTCAGCCAGCACCGACAGCTGCGTGCCGATCGAGCCGTAACCGACGATACCCAGCTTCTTGCCACGGATTTCGAAGGAATTGGCCGCGCTTTTGATCCAGCCGCCACGGTGGCAGGAAGCGTTTTTCTCAGGAATGCCGCGCAGCAACAGGATCGCCTCGGCCAATACCAGCTCAGCTACGGAGCGGGTGTTGGAGTACGGTGCGTTGAACACCGCGATACCGCGCTCGCGCGCAGCGTTAAGGTCGACCTGGTTGGTGCCGATGCAGAAACAGCCGACAGCCACGAGTTTCTTGGCGTGGTCGAAGATCTCTTCGGTCAGCTGAGTGCGGGAGCGAATGCCGATAAAGTGCGCGTCGGCGATCTTTTCCTTTAACTGGGCTTCCGGCAGAGAACTGGTGATGTACTCAATGCTGGAGTACCCAGCGGCTTTCAGTACGTCGACAGCCGATGGGTGGACGCCTTCCAGAAGAAGGAACTTGATCTTGCTCTTATCGAGAGAAGTCTTGCTCATCTGCGTAAACCTGTATCCCGGAGAAAAATGGCAGGGAATCGAGCAGTTAGTGCCTTGAATCAGTGCACAAGAGCTGACCCGGACGGCAGGAAAGCCGTCACCGCAGAACGCCCTTGGGCTCTGTCCTGCGGGGGCGGTATGCTAGCATACGTGCCCCGCTAAACACCCATTCCTGCGACGTGAAGCGTTCTCAGGATGACCATGAATTGTTCGAGAGTTCTGTCGATGACCCATCCTGCCCTGATTGATGAGCTGAAGACCCTGGTTGAGCCTGGCAAAGTGCTGACCGATGCAGACTCCCTGGAGGCTTACGGCAAGGATTGGACCAAGCACTTCGCGCCCGCACCGACCGCTATCGTGTTCCCCAAGACCATCGAGCAGGTGCAGGCCATCGTCCGTTGGGCCAATGCACACAAGGTGGCGCTGGTGCCATCGGGCGGGCGTACCGGCCTGTCGGCCGCTGCGGTGGCGGCCAATGGCGAAGTGGTCGTCTCGTTTGATTACATGAACCAGATTCTCGACGTGAACCTCACCGACCGTACCGCCGTGTGCCAGCCGGGCGTGGTCACCAAGCAATTGCAGAACGTCGCCGAAGAAAAAGGCCTGTACTACCCGGTGGACTTCGCTTCGTCGGGTTCGAGCCAGATTGGCGGCAATATCGGCACCAATGCCGGCGGGATCAAGGTGATTCGCTACGGCATGACCCGCAACTGGGTGGCCGGCATGAAAGTGGTCACCGGCAAGGGTGATGTGCTGGAACTGAACCGCGACCTGATCAAGAACGCCACCGGCTACGACATGCGCCAGCTGTTTATCGGCGCCGAAGGGACGTTGGGCTTTGTGGTCGAAGCCACCATGCGCCTGGACCGTGCGCCGAAAAACCTCACCGCGATGGTGCTCGGTACCACTGATTTCGACTCGATCATGCCGGTCTTGCACGCGTTCCAGAGCAAGCTGGACCTGACCGCCTTCGAATTCTTCTCCGACAAAGCCCTGGCCAAGGTCATGGGCCGTGGCGATGTGCCGGCGCCGTTCGAAACCGAGTGCCCGTTCTACGCGCTGCTGGAATTCGAAGCCACCACCGAAGAAGTCGCCAACCACGCCCTGGAAACCTTCGAGCACTGCGTAGAGCAGGGCTGGGTGCTGGACGGCGTGATGAGCCAGAGCGAAACCCAACTGCACAACCTGTGGAAACTGCGCGAGTACATCTCCGAGACCATTTCCCACTGGACGCCGTACAAGAACGACATTTCGGTAACTGTCTCCAAAGTGCCGGCGTTCTTGAAGGAAATTGACGCGATCGTCGGCGAACACTACCCGGACTTCGAAATCGTCTGGTTCGGCCACATCGGCGACGGCAACCTGCACCTGAACATCCTCAAGCCGGAAAATCTCAGCAAGGACGAGTTCTTCGCCAAGTGCGCTACCGTCAACAAATGGGTGTTCGAGACCGTCGAGAAATACAACGGCTCGATCTCCGCCGAACACGGCGTGGGCATGACCAAGCGTGATTACCTGACTTACAGCCGTTCCCCGGTTGAAATCGAATACATGAAAGCAGTGAAAGCGGTGTTCGACCCGAACGGGATCATGAACCCTGGCAAGATCTTCGCTGTTTAACCGCCCTGAAGGAGTCGTTTCATGAGCTACCAGCACAAGTATGTCGACGGCACCAACATCCACTTTCCCCTGGGCAAAGTGGTGTGCATCGGGCGTAACTACGCCGAACACGCCAAGGAACTGGACAACCCGGTGCCGACCGAGCCGTTGCTGTTCATCAAGCCGGGCAGTTGCGTGGTCGCGCTGGAAGGCGGTTTCGCCATTCCGACCGAACGCGGCTCAGTGCATTACGAGGCGGAAATCGCGGTGCTGATCGGCAAGCCGTTGTCGACCAAACCCAGCCGTGAAGAAGTGTTGGACGCCATTTCCGGCTTCGCCCCGGCGCTGGATTTGACCCTGCGCGACAAGCAGGCCGAACTGAAAGCCAAAGGCTTGCCGTGGGAAATCGCCAAGTCCTTTGACGGCGCGGCGGTCATCGCACCGTTTGTGGTGAGCAGCACCTTTGCCGACGTGACCGACATCGGCATTCGCCTGACCATCAATGGCGAAGTGCGCCAGGACGGCAACAGCTCGCAGATGCTCAACCCGATCATCCCGATGATCCAGCACATGGCCGGCTGCTTCTCGCTGCAGGCCGGTGATGTGATCCTCACCGGCACCCCGGCGGGTGTAGGCCCGCTGAATGTGGGCGATGAGCTGGTGCTGGAATTGGGTGGCGGTAGCCGTTTCGAAAGCGTCGTTCGCTAAGAACCAGGCAAAACGGTCAAAAATGTGGGGGCGGGCTCGTGTGGGAGCTGGCTTGCCTGCGATAGCCTCGCCTCGGTCTAACTGAAAGACCGAGTCGTCTGCATCGCAGGCAAGCCAGCTCCCACACAAATCAGTTCCCACACTGGTTTACGCGCGCTTGGTTTTGCATTTTTTTCACACGCCATCCGGATAATCCCCAGCCTCCTGCGCGCAGGCCTGTTGATCCTGTGCTATCACCTAAAGCTGACTCTGCGGAAAAGCGCTCAATGGCCGTGTCCCTGCCTACCCTCACCTCCAAGCCCCGTTCACGTTTCGCCCTGCGCTGGTATTCCTGGCTGTTGCTGGTCGGGACCATTGTGTATGGCGTTGCCTGGGCGATGCATTGGGACGACCGTGGGGTGCTGTGGATCGCCGAGCGCTTCGAAACCCCGGCCGAACGCCAGGCCAGCGTGTGGCTGCCGGATTACCATGCGGTGATCGATGGCAAGTTGCTGCCGGGCATGGAAAAGGACGAGGCTTCGGACCTGTCCTATAACCCGCAGACCAAAACCCTGTTTTCCGTGATGGGCAAAAACCCCTTCCTGGTTGAGCTGAACCTGCAAGGCGACGTGCTGCGCAAGATGCCGCTCAACGGCTGGAACAACCCGGAAGGCGTCACCGTGATGGAAAACGGCCTGCTGGCCATTGTCGATGAGCGCATGCACACCCTGAGCGTGGTGAACGTCGACGCCAGCACCCAGCAACTTAACTACGCCGATTTCAAGCACTATGACCTTGGCCCGTCCAAGAACCAGAACAAGGCGTTTGAAGGTGTGACCTGGGACAAGCGCAACCAGCAGATCGTGCTCGGCGAAGAGCGCCCACCCGCGTTGTTCACCTGGAAAAGCGATGGCGCCACGCTGACCGGCGATAAGCAGAAGATCGCCAGCACCGAGTTGGACATGCGCAACCTCTCGGCCCTGGCCGTCGACCCGCGCACCGGGCATTTGCTGGTGTTGTCGGCCGATTCCCACCTCCTGCTGGAGCTGGACGAGCAGGGCGAGCAAGTCAGCTTCATGACCCTGCTCGGCGGCTTCAATGGCCTCAAACACACCATCCCGCGTGCTGAAGGCGTCACCATGGACGAAGCCGGCACTTTGTACATGGTCAGCGAACCCAACCTGTTCTATCGTTTCGAGAAGCAGAAATAGCCGACGATTACGTCGGATACTTCGCTATCAACGGCATTCGCCAGACAGTCGACTGCGTTTAAGTTTAAATTCAGACGGGCGTGATACTTATTCGCCACTTTTTGACTTTGAGCTTGCCTGATGCGTCGACTCGCCCGCCCCAAACCCGCGTTTTTTATCCTGTTGCTGCTCGCCCTGGTAATTGCCGGGGCGGTCGCGCAGAACTTTCGCTTGTTCGAGCGGGCATGGTTCAACCTTCAACACTGGCGCCATCCTGCCGATGAGCGCTCCATTGGCCTGAATGATTACCGGGTCAGCCTGGAAGCCAAGGTCATCGAAGGGCTCGACGATGACGTCTCGGCGCTCACTTACGACCCGATACGCAAAAGCCTGTTTACGGTGACCAACAAAAACGCCGAGCTGATCGAGCTGTCCCTGGACGGCAGGATCCTGCGGCGTATCCCGTTGGTGGGCTTTGGCGATGCCGAGGCAGTGGAGTTCATCAGTGACAACATTTATGTGATCAGCGATGAAGCCCAGCAGCGGCTGATCAAGGTGCACGTGAATGACGACACCCAATTTCTCGACGCCGCCGATGCGGAGCAGATGACCCTGGGCGTACACCTTGGCGGCAATAAGGGTTTCGAAGGGCTGGCCTATGACTCGGTGGGCAAGCGCCTGTTCGTGGCCAAGGAGCGCGACCCGATGCTGATTTACGAGGTACACGGGTTTCCCCATTTCAAACCGGAAAAAACCTACTCGGTGCATGTGATCAACAACCCCAAGCGCGATGCCGGGCTGTTTGTGCGCGACCTGTCGAGCCTGCAATACGACGAGCGCAGCGGGCATTTGCTGGCGCTGTCGGATGAGTCATTCCTGGTGTTGGAGCTGGACATCGATGGTCGCCCGTTAAGCAGTCTTTCCCTGCTCAACGGGCGCCATGGCCTGAAAAAACGCGTGCCTCAGGCCGAGGGGATCGCCATGGATGACGAGGGCTCGCTGTACCTGGTCAGCGAGCCGAACCTGTTTTACGTGTTCAAGAAGCCCTGATCAGAACATCCATTGCACGCCCAGCGAGTAGCCGGTCTGGCTGCCCTCGGCATGCCCAAGGCGGCTGTTGACCTCGGCGTATACGCCTAACTGCGGGGTGATCGCCAGCTGGCTGCCGATTTGTGCGCGGCCAAAGCTTTTGTCCACGTAACCCAGCTTGGCGGTGCGCGCCTGGCCATCGGCGCGGGCGGTTAACTGCAGGTCATCGAGGCGCCCATCGGCCAGTTCCTTGACCCAGGCGATGTCGCCGTAAGGCAGCAGGCTCAGGCCATAGGGCAGGGCGACCGCACCGCGCACGCGCCAGCCGAGGCTGGCTTCCAGAGAGTCGAAAGACTGTTCTTCGTACTCCAGCGCGGTGCGCAGGTTCTGTTTCTCGTGGAATTTATCGATGCGCGAGTGGCTGTAGTCCAGACCGGCAAACGGGCCGCTCTTGATTGCGCCGAAGTCGAAGTCATAACCGCCGAGTACGCGCGCGCCCAAGGACAGCGCGTCGGTGTTGCCGCTCAGTTGTTGATTGAGCAGCACCGGGCCGCCATTGGCTTGGATCAGCAGGTTGCGCTTGGCCTCAAAACGCGTATGGCCGGCGCTCAAATCGCCCGCCAGCCAGCTTGGCCCGCCATCGTTGAGCAAGGCATAGACCGCGGCCTGCCAGGTGTCGCTGTCGAGTTTGCCGCGTTGCTCCAGCTTGTCGCGACCATTGAGGTAGCTGAGGCTGGCGCCGATGTTCAGGCTGGAGGTGAGCTGGTAGTCGCCCAAGGCGTGTACGCCCAGGCGTCGTGCGTCGCGGTTGAGCGGGCTGTCGAAGCCGCTGTCCGGGGTGTATTCGCCGTCCATGCCGATTTCGCCATCGAAGCTTCCGACCTCGCGGCTGGCCGCTTGCAAGGTCAACCAACGGCGATCATGCAGGCGCACCATGGCCTGATGCTGGCGTTGCAGGTTGTCCTGCATGTTGCGCGCAACGGCGCCACCCGAGGCGGTCGAGGCCAGCAGGTCGGCGTTGGTCAGCTCCAGCACCAGGCGGCTGAGCAGGCGCGAGTAATCGCGCAGGCGCTGGTCGATGCGTTCCTGGCCGAAGGCATTGGTCAGCACGGTTTTGTTGTCTTCTGCCGGGTCGTGCCAGGTGGAGCCGCCGGGGATTTTCGGGTTGTTGGTCTGGGTGTAGCCGTCCAGATCGCCCAGCTCCCAGTTGGTGGCTTCGATGTACAAAATCGGGATCTTCAGTGGTTCGAACGGCTCGCCGTCACTGCAGCAGCCGGTGCCCTTGGGGTATTGCGGGTCCAGGCCGGGGTTGGTGAACAGTGGGATGTTCAATTCCTTGGCGATCTGGAAGGTGTGTTCGCGCAGCGATGCCAGCGCGGGGTTGGCGGTGCTGTTCTGGCCGGCGTGGGCGTACATCATGTCGCCGGTGATCAGGCTGTCGAGGTTGATCATCGCCAGCATGTTCGCGCGTTGGCTGGCGCTGAGCGAGTCGACAAAGGCTTTGGAGCCGCGCAAGCCTTCTTCTTCGGCGCCGAAGGCGACCACTTGCAAGCCGTTTTCCAGCTGCAAGCCGCCAAGGTTCTTCGCCACTTCGGTCAACACGCTGGCGCCGGAGCCATTGTCGTCCAGGCCTTGCAAGGTCGGGCGGCCAAAGTAAGTGTCGAAGTGCGCGCCAATCACCACGTATTGCGGTTTAGTGCCCGCAGCATAGGCCACCACGTTTTGCGCAGCACGGCTGCCGTTGTTCCAGGTGAAGTTCTGGCGACTGAGGCTGTAGGCCGAACCCATCTGGCTTTGCATCCAATCCGCCGCGCCGGCGAAATTGGCCGTGCCGCGATACCGACCGGGGTAATCGTTGATCAACTTTTCCAGGGTGGTATTGGCGTGCTGGCCGTAATCGTAGGCCTGGGTTTGCGCCGACAGCAGGCTGCCGACCACGCTGATCGCGAGGGCGAGGGGCTTTATCACAAGGTCTTCCTTGAGGTGATTGAAGTTTTCTGGCCCAGACCCTTTGCACAATGCGCGCCTCATTCCATGGGCGAGCGCGAAGTGGCGCATTGTTAAACGCGTGGGTCGCCTGACTGTAATTTGTAACGGATTTGATACCAATAAAGGCGCGGGATGCCGTGACGTGGCGCACGGTTTTGGGCGGGGGTGCTGCGAAAAGTAGCGGTTTTGTTACACGGATCTTCTAAGCGATGAGGCCTCCTGTGGGAGCTGGCTTGTGTGGGAGCCGGGATTGCCCGCGATGCAGACGCCTCGGTCTTTAAGTCAGACCGCGGTGATGCTATCGCAGGCAAGCCAGCTCCCACATAAAGCCAGGCAATGCGTTTTAGACCTTGAGGGTTTTCACGCCTTCAGAAGTGCCCAACAGCAATACATCCGCCGGGCGCGCCGCGAACAGGCCATTGGTCACCACGCCAACGATCGCATTGATCTGCTTCTCCAGCTCCACCGGGTTGGTGATCTGCATGTTGAACACGTCAATGATGATGTTGCCGTTGTCGGTCAGCACGCCTTCGCGGTACACCGGGTCGCCGCCCAGTTTAACCAGCTCGCGGGCCACGTGGCTGCGGGCCATCGGGATCACTTCCACCGGCAGCGGGAAGGCGCCGAGCACCGGCACCAGCTTGCTGGCGTCGGCGATGCAGATAAAGGTCTTGGCTACGGCTGCTACGATCTTCTCGCGGGTCAGGGCTGCGCCGCCGCCTTTGATCAGGTTCAGGTGCTCGTCGCTTTCATCGGCGCCGTCGACGTAGAACTCCAGGTCGCTCACGGTATTGAGCTCGTACACTGGAATGCCATGGCCTTTGAGGCGCGCGGCGGTGGCTTCGGAGCTGGCCACGGCGCCATCGAATGCGCCCTTGTGCTGGGCCAGCGCGTCGATAAAGCAGTTGGCGGTGGAGCCGGTGCCGACACCGACGATGCTTTTATCGTCGAGTTTAGGAAGGATTAAATCGACAGCGGCTTGGGCCACTGCCTGTTTGAGTTGATCCTGGGTCATGCGGGCTCCGGAACGGGCGGGGAGTTATCGAGGGCGGCGAGTATAACCCAACAAAACCTCGGGATTCGTGTGGTCGCCCGGCCAAAAGCCGGGTTAGACTCCTTGGCCCTGCCCAACTCGCCCAGTGATTCCCGCCGATGCTTGAACAGTACGTCAAAAAGATCCTTACCTCGCGCGTTTACGACGTTGCCGTAGAAACCCCATTGCAGACCGCTCGCCAGCTCTCCGAGCGGCTGGGCAACAAGGTCTGGCTCAAGCGTGAAGACTTGCAGCCGGTGTTCTCGTTCAAGATTCGCGGTGCCTACAACAAGCTCACGCAACTGAGCGCCGAAGAACGCGCGCGCGGTGTGGTCACCGCCTCGGCGGGCAACCACGCCCAGGGCCTGGCCCTGGCGGCCAAGGTGCTGGGGGTGAAAGCCACCATCGTGATGCCCAAGACCACCCCGGAAATCAAGGTTGAAGGCGTGCGCTCGCGGGGCGGCAAAGTGGTGCTGCACGGTGATTCCTTCCCGGAAGCCCTGGCCTACTCGCTCAAACTGGTCGACGAAAAAGGCTACGTCTACATTCACCCCTACGATGATCCTCACACCATTGCCGGGCAGGGCACCGTGGCGATGGAGATTCTGCGCCAGCACCCAGGGCCTTTGGACGCGATTTTCGTACCCGTGGGCGGCGGCGGGCTGATCGCCGGGATTGCGGCGTACGTGAAATACCTGCGCCCGGAAATCAAGATCATCGGCGTCGAACCGGACGACTCCAACTGCCTGCAAGCCGCCATGGCCGCAGGCGAGCGCGTGGTGCTGCCGACGGTCGGCATCTTTGCTGATGGCGTGGCGGTGGCGCAGATCGGCCAGCACACCTTTGATATCTGCAAAGACTATGTAGACGAAGTGATCACCGTCAGCACCGACGAAATCTGCGCGGCCATCAAGGACATCTACGACGACACCCGCTCCATCACCGAGCCTGCAGGCGCACTGGGCGTGGCGGGCATCAAGAAATACGTGGAAACCCGTGGCGTAACCGGGCAGACCCTGGTGGCCATCGACTCCGGCGCCAACGTCAACTTCGACCGCCTGCGCCATGTGGCCGAGCGCGCCGAACTGGGTGAAGGCCGCGAAGCCATCATCGCCGTGACCATCCCCGAGCAGCCGGGCAGCTTCAAGGCGTTCTGCGAGGCCGTGGGCAAGCGTCAGATCACCGAATTCAACTACCGCTACCACTCCGGCCGCGAGGCGCACATCTTCGTGGGCGTGCAGACTCACCCGGAAAACGACCCGCGCAGCGCGTTGATCGCTAGCCTCACCCACCAGGGTTTCCCGGTGCTGGACCTGACCGAAAACGAGCTGGCCAAGTTGCATATTCGCCATATGGTTGGCGGCCATGCGGCCAAAGTCAGCGACGAGCTGGTGTTTCGCTTCGAATTCCCCGAGCGTCCGGGCGCGCTGTTCAACTTTCTTAACAAATTAGGCGGGCGCTGGAACATCTCGATGTTCCACTATCGCAACCACGGCGCGGCCGACGGCCGTGTGGTCGCAGGCCTGCAAGTGCCGGCAGATGAGCGCCACCTGGTGCCGGCCGCGTTGGCAGAAATCGGCTACCCGTATTGGGATGAGAGCGAAAACCCGGCTTACCAGCTGTTCCTCGGTTGAGCGACTACGCTGACTGGGCGGCCTTTAAGGAATCAAGACCATGGAAACGCTGACTACCCTCAAGGTTATCCACATCACCGCCACCGTGTTGCTGTTGCTCAGCGGCCTCGGGCTGGCGGTACTGGCCTGGCGCAAACGCAGCGCCGGCCCGACGGTTACCGTGCAACGCCCCTGGGCGTTCGTGTGGTTGCTGATGGGGGTTTGCGTGGTGAGCATGCCGTTCACCGGCTGGTGGCTGGTGCATCTGCTCGGCTGGCCGCTGGGGCAAACCTGGATTTTGGGTTCCAGCATTCTTTACACCGTGGCGGCACTGGCGTGGTTCTGGCTGGTGGCGCGGCTTAATCGCCTGCGCAAGGGCGAGGGCGGTAGCCTGAATTTCACCCTGGTACTGGCAGTGGTCAGCCTGGTGGGGTTTGTGGCGATTGCCGGGTTGATGGGTGCCAAGCCGGTTTAACGGCATGAATATCCTGCTCGTCGGCGCCACCGGTTTTGTCGGTGGCCACTTGGTGCGCGCCCTGCAGCAGGCTGGGCACAATGTGATCGCGACGTGTCGCAAGCCTGTCAGTCAGGGCTGGCCAGGGGTGCAATGGCAGGCGCTGGATTTGGGCCGGTTGGCTGCCGACCCAGGTTGCTGGGTGTTTCCTGAGTCGGTCGATTTAGTCATCAATGCGGCGGGGTTGCTGAGCGTGGATGCGGCCGAGCTGAGCCGCGTCCAGGATCAGGGCGCCCGCGTGCTGTTTGATCTGGCCGCTCGGCACGGTGTACGGGTGTTGCAGATCTCTGCCCTCGGCGCCTCAGCGCAATCCGATGTGCCATTTCTGGCCAGCAAAGGTGCTGCCGACGACTATCTGCTGGGCCTGGGCATACCCGCCGTGGTGCTGCGGCCTTCGCTGGTGGTGGGCGAGGGTGGCGCCAGCAGCGCCTGGTTGGCGGGGCTGTCGCCCTGGCCGCTGATTCCATTACTGGATCTCAACGCTCAACTGCAGCCGGTGCATATCGACGACCTCGTCGGGGCGGTGCTGGCCGTGTTGCGCCAGTGGCCCGCCGAATCAATGGTACTGCCGTTGGTGGGGCCAGCGCCGATGCGGCTCGCTCAAGTCATTGATCACCTGCGCGTGGCTCAAGGCTGGCGCGCAGGCCGATACCTGCAAGCGCCATTGCTGGGGTTGGGCGGCTGGCTGGGTGATCGCCTGGGCTGGCGCGCCTTGAACGCTCAAAGTATCGCCCTGGCTCAACGGGATAATGTCGCCGACCCCGAGGTGCTGGCGTCGGTCTGCGGCTACACCGCCGCGCCGCTCGCCTCGCGCCTGCAAGGCTGGCCCACGGCGGCCCAAAGCAGCCAGCGCACCATTCGCCCGCTGATGCTGGCGGTATTGGTGCTGATCTGGCTGGGTACGGCGGCGGTCTGCGTTGGGCCGGGCTACGCCTGGGGCCTGCGCATCATGGCTGAGGCCGGTGTGCAGGGCACCTGGGCGACAGTGGCCGTGATCGCCGGGGCGGTGTGTGATGGCCTGTTGGGCCTGGGGTTGCTGGTGGCGCGCTGGCGCAGGCCGGCGCTGATCCTGCAATTGCTGTTGATGGGCAGTTATACCGTGATTATCAGCATAGTCCTGCCCCATTACTGGTTTGATCCCTACGCGGCAGTCGCCAAAAATCTGGTACTCATGGTGGCGACCCTTTGGCTGCTCTGGACTGAGCCTTCTCTGGATTGAATTTTTTTTGACCGAGCCCCACCGATGAGCGCTTACCTGCTGTTGAAAACCCTGCATATCCTGTCCTCGACCATCCTGTTTGGCCTGGGTGCGGGCTCGGCGTATTACGCCTTGCGCGCCTGGCGCAGCGGCAAGGTGGAAGTGATCGCGGTAACCTTCAAACATCTGGTGTTCGCGGATTGGGCATTTACCACGACCACGGCGGTTTTTCAGCCGTTGAGTGGCATCGGCTTGATGTACCTGGCGGGCTGGTCGATGCAGCAGAGCTGGTTGCAGTGGACGTTTGCGTTGTATGTGCTGGCGGGTGTCTGCTGGCTGCCGGTGGTGTGGCTGCAGATTCGAGTGCACAAGATGGCGGAGCAGGCGCTGCGCGATGGCACGGCGATGCCGATCAAGGCCGCGACCTATATGCGCTGGTGGTTTGGCCTGGGCTGGCCGGCGTTTCTGGCGTTTCTGGTGATTTTCTATTTGATGGTGGCCAAGCCGATGTAGGGCTTGGGATCGAGGTGACTTCATCGCAGGCAAGCCAGCTCCCACATTTAGATCTGTGAATACATCCAAATGTGGGAGTTGGCTTGCCTGCGATGGCGTCATCAGCCGCGCAGGGTAATCACCGGCCAGCCACGTTTTTCAGCTTCAGCGCGCAAATTGGGGTCCGGATCCACCGCCACCGCATGCGCTACTTGCTCCAGCAACGGCAAGTCATTCATCGAATCGCTATAGAAGTAGCTGTCTTCCAGGCTGTACCCGGTTTCTTCCAGCCAACGGTTCAGGCGCGTCACTTTACCTTCACGGAAGCACGGGATATCCGTGCTGCGCCCGGTATACCGGCCGTTTTCCATCTCGCACTCTGTGGCGATCAGGGTTTCAACCCCCAGCAACTCGGCAATCGGCGCGGTCACGAAACGGTTGGTGGCGGTAATGATTACCAGGTTGTCGCCAGCGGCGCGGTGTTTGGCCAGCAGCTCCATGGCGAGCGGCAGCATCAGCGGGGCGATGCAGTCGCGCATGAAGTCGCGGTGCCATTCGTCGAGCTGGGCCATCTCGGTGCGGCCGAGGATCTCCAGGCTGAAGTTCAGGTAGGCGGCATTGTCCAGCTTGCCGGCCAGGTAGTCCTGGTAGAACTCGTCGTTGCGAGCTTTGTAGGCCACCGGGTCAAGAATCCCACGCTCACACAGGTAATCGCCCCACGCGTGATCGCTGTCACCGCCGAGAAGGGTGTTGTCCAAGTCGAATAAAGCCAGGCGCATTGCAGTTACTCGCTGAAAAGTCTGTAAAAAGGCGTCCAGAATACGGTCTTTTCACAAGAGTGCACATAAGGTAAGAAGCCTCGTTGCCGCTGGAACAACCTTTGTGGAACAATGCGGCGACATGCGTTTGCGAGGTTGTTGCCGTGATCGACCCCGATGGTTTCCGTCCTAATGTCGGGATTATTCTTACGAATGATGCCGGACAGGTGCTATGGGCTCGCCGAATCAACCAAGATGCCTGGCAGTTTCCTCAAGGCGGAATCAACCCCGACGAAACCCCTGAAGACGCCTTGTACCGTGAGTTGAATGAAGAAGTCGGCCTTGAGCGCGAAGATGTGCAAATTCTGGCCTGTACCCGAGGCTGGTTGCGCTATCGTTTGCCGCAACGCCTGGTACGTACCCACAGCCAACCGCTGTGCATCGGCCAGAAGCAGAAATGGTTTCTTTTGCGCCTGATCTCCAACGAGCAGCGGGTGCGGATGGATTTGACCGGTAAACCGGAGTTCGATGGCTGGCGCTGGGTCAGCTATTGGTACCCGTTGGGCCAGGTGGTGACATTCAAGCGCGAGGTTTATCGTCGCGCTCTCAAAGAGCTTGCCCCGCGCCTTTTAGCGCGCGACTGACGACGGAGTTCGACCCCGAGCCATGCTCAATACGCTGCGCAAGATCGTCCAGGAAGTTAACTCCGCCAAGGATCTCAAGGCGGCGTTGGGGATTATTGTGTTGCGCGTCAAGGAAGCCATGGGCAGCCAGGTCTGCTCGGTTTACCTGCTGGACCCAGAGACCAACCGTTTTGTGCTGATGGCCACCGAGGGCTTGAACAAGCGCTCCATCGGCAAGGTCAGCATGGCGCCCAATGAAGGTCTGGTGGGCCTGGTGGGGACGCGTGAAGAACCCCTGAACCTTGAAAACGCGGCCGATCACCCGCGTTATCGCTACTTTGCCGAAACCGGTGAAGAGCGCTACGCCTCGTTCCTCGGCGCACCGATCATTCACCACCGCCGCGTCGTCGGCGTGTTGGTCATCCAGCAAAAAGAGCGTCGCCAGTTCGACGAAGGCGAAGAAGCCTTCCTCGTGACCATGAGCGCGCAGCTTGCCGGGGTTATTGCCCACGCCGAGGCGACCGGTTCGATCCGTGGCCTGGGCCGTCAGGGCAAGGGCATCCAGGAAGCCAAATTCGTCGGCGTGCCAGGTTCGCCGGGCGCTGCGGTCGGTACGGCGGTGGTCATGCTGCCACCGGCCGACCTCGATGTGGTGCCGGACAAGACCGTCGACGACATCGACGCTGAAATCAAACTGTTCAAGACCGCTCTGGAAGGCGTGCGCGCCGACATGCGCAACCTGTCGACCAAGCTGGCCACGCAACTGCGCCCCGAAGAGCGCGCGTTGTTCGACGTGTACCAGATGATGCTCGACGACGCGTCCCTGGGCAACGAAGTCAAAACCGTGATCAAGACCGGCCAGTGGGCACAGGGCGCGCTGCGCCAGGTGGTCACCGATCACGTCAACCGTTTCGAACTGATGGACGACGCCTACCTGCGTGAGCGCGCCTCGGATGTGCGCGACCTCGGCCGCCGTCTGCTGGCCTACCTGCAGGAAGACCGCACCACCAACCTGGTTTACCCCGACAACACCATCCTGATCAGTGAAGAACTGACCGCCACCATGCTCGGCGAAGTGCCAGAGGGCAAACTGGTGGGTTTGGTGTCGGTATTGGGTTCGGGTAACTCCCACGTTGCGATCCTGGCTCGGGCCATGGGTATTCCGACGGTAATGGGCCTGGTGGACCTGCCGTATTCAAAGGTCGACGGCATCGACATGATCGTCGACGGCCATCGTGGCGAAGTCTTTACCAACCCCAGCGAGCTGCTGCGCAAGCAATACGCCGAGGTGGTGGAAGAAGAGAAACAACTGGCGCTGGGCCTCGATTCGTTGCGCGAACTGCCGTGCGTAACCCTCGATGGCCACCGTGTGCCGCTGCTGGTCAACACCGGCTTGCTGGCCGATGTGGCCCGAGCGCAACAGCGCGGCGCTGAAGGCGTGGGGCTGTACCGCACCGAAGTGCCGTTCATGATCAACCAGCGTTTTCCGAGCGAGAAGGAGCAGCTGGCGATTTATCGCGAGCAACTGTCCGCCTTCCACCCGTTGCCGGTGACGATGCGCAGCTTGGACATTGGCGGCGATAAGTCACTGTCGTATTTCCCGATCAAGGAAGACAACCCCTTCCTTGGCTGGCGCGGCATCCGTGTAACCCTCGACCACCCTGAAATTTTCCTCGTCCAGACCCGTGCCATGCTCAAGGCCAGCGAAGGCCTGAACAACCTGCGCATCCTGCTGCCGATGATCTCCGGCACGCACGAGCTGGAAGAGGCGCTGCACCTTATCCACCGCGCCTGGGGCGAAGTGCGCGACGAGGGCGCCGACGTACCGATGCCGCCGATTGGCGTGATGATCGAAATCCCGGCGGCGGTGTACCAGGCCAAAGAGCTGGCGCGGCAGGTGGACTTCCTGTCGGTCGGTTCCAACGACCTGACCCAATACCTGCTGGCGGTAGACCGCAACAACCCACGGGTGGCCGACCTCTACGATTACCTGCACCCGGCGGTGCTGCAAGCCTTGCAACATGTGGTGCGCGACGCCCATGCCGAAGGCAAACCGGTAAGTATCTGCGGCGAAATGGCCGGCGACCCGGCGGCGGCGGTGCTGTTGATGGCGATGGGCTTTGACAGCCTGTCGATGAACGCCACCAACTTGCCGAAGGTAAAGTGGATGTTGCGCCAGGTTGAACTGAGCATGGCCAAGGACCTGCTGGCCGAGTTGATGACCATCGACAACCCGCAAGTTATCCACAGCTCGCTGCAACTGGCGCTGAAGAACCTGGGGCTGACACGGATGATCAACCCGGCATCTGCGAAAACCCTCTAAACCGCTATCGCAGGCAAGCCAGCTCCCACATTTGACTGTGTTCGCAGTTCAAAATGTGGGAACTGGCTTGCCTGCGATAGCGTCAGTCCAAACATCATCAAATGTTCAGCTCTACTTCACCCAACCGCCCACCCAGCGGCCCGAAACTACGCTCCACCATCCGCCGCGTCCCATCGGCATTCACAATCAGCGCCGTACTCGCCCGCGTCCCATAACTGGGGCTGGCGATAAACACGCTGGAGAGCAGGCTCTCGGTCGCCAAGCCCACGCCGGTATCCGGCAAGTCGGCAAATGGCGCAGTCTGCGGGTCGCTCAAAATATCCAGCAAGGCCTGCGGCTGCGGGTTCTCCAGCAACTCACTCAACGCCGCCCTGGCCTTGAGCAATTTGGGCCAGGGCGTATTCAGCCCGGCATTCGACAGCCCATAAACCCCAGCCTCCAACCGCGTAGGCTCGGTCTGATTGGCGTTGTAATGCCACAGCTCATCCCGCGTACCCACCAGCAGGTTAAACCCGGAATATTCAATCGAACGGCCATTAACATCAGCGAGATAGTCGTCAATGGGCAGCGATCCACTGAGAAAACGCGCCACCAACTCCCCGCGTGACTTGCGCGCCGGTGGCTGGTGCGGGTCGCGAATATTGGTCAGCGCAGCAAAACGACCGTCGGCGTTCACCCCAAGCCAAGTACCGCCCGCCTCCTGGTCGCGACCGGCGTAGACATGCGGCGCATCCGGCCACTGAGCCAGCGGCAGGCTGGGGCGGGCGTAGAACTCATCACGGTTGGCCGCGACAATCAGCGGCTGGGCGTGGCCCGGCCGCCAGGCGAAAACAATCAGGCACATAGGCGTTCCCTTTGTGTTTTGCTCACTCTACCCATACAACGGATGGCTATCCATCGTATCGAAGTTGGGCCGAGCGCCTTCCATCCGTTAACATGCTGGGCTACTGGGCGCGTGTTGACTTTTAATTTCGAAACGGCGGCTTAATTTGAAATTGCGGCTGTAACGCAGGCTTAATCCCACACCGGCATGGTCCGGTGCGCCATGACTAATGATTTAACGAGGAGTCGCAATGCTGCCTTACCCGCAGATCAACCCGGTGGCCGTGGCCATCGGTCCGCTGCAAATCCACTGGTACGGGTTGATGTACCTGATCGGCATCGGCGGTGCCTGGCTGCTGGCTTCCCGGCGCTTGAACCGTTTCGACCCGACCTGGACCAAGGAGAAGCTCTCCGACATGGTCTTCTGGATGTCGATGGGCGTGATCGTCGGCGGACGCCTCGGGTATGTGCTGTTCTACGATCTTCCGGCCTATATCGCCAACCCGACGCTGATTTTCGAAGTGTGGAAGGGTGGCATGGCGTTCCACGGCGGCTTTGTCGGTGTGATGATCGCCGCATGGTGGTTCGGCCGCCGCAACGGCAAGTCGTTCTTCCAACTGATGGACTTCGTCGCACCGTTCGTGCCGATTGGCCTGGGCGCCGGGCGTATCGGTAATTTCATCAACGCCGAGTTGTGGGGCAAACCGAGCGACGTGCCGTGGGCCATGGTGTTCCCACCCTTCAGCGACCCGGCGCAACTGCCGCGCCACCCGTCGCAGCTCTACCAGTTCGCCCTGGAAGGTGTGGCGCTGTTCCTGATTCTTTATATCTTCTCGCGCAAGCCACGCCCAACTATGGCGGTTTCCGGCATGTTTGCGTTGTTCTACGGGATCTTCCGCTTCATCGTCGAGTTCGTCCGCGTGCCGGATGCGCAGCTGGGCTACCTGGCGTGGGGTTGGCTGACCATGGGGCAGATCCTCAGCATGCCGATGATCCTGGCGGGCCTGGGCCTGCTGTGGTGGGCTTACAATCGCCCGCAAGGCATCAAGAACGCAGCGCTTTAAATTCGAATGCCGAGGCTTTTGCGAGCCTCGGCTTCTTTGATACGGGTAAAAACATGAAGCAATATCTCGAACTACTGAACGACGTCGTGACCAATGGATTGACCAAGGGCGATCGCACCGGCACCGGCACCAAAGCCGTGTTTGCCCGTCAGTATCGGCATAACTTGGCCGACGGCTTCCCGCTGCTGACCACCAAGAAGCTTCATTTCAAAAGCATCGCCAACGAATTGATCTGGATGTTGAGTGGCAATACCAACATCAAGTGGCTGAACGAAAACGGCGTGAAAATCTGGGACGAATGGGCCACCGAAGACGGCGACCTCGGCCCGGTATACGGCGAGCAGTGGACCGCCTGGCCCACCAAGGACGGCGGCACCATCAATCAGATCGACTACATGGTCGACACGTTGAAGAACAACCCCAACAGCCGTCGCATCCTCTTCCACGGCTGGAACGTCGAATACCTGCCGGACGAAACCAAGAGCCCGCAGGAAAACGCGCGCAACGGCAAGCAAGCCCTGCCGCCGTGCCACCTGCTGTACCAAGCGTTTGTGCATGACGGCCATCTGTCGATGCAGTTGTACATCCGCAGCTCCGATGTATTCCTCGGCCTGCCGTACAACACCGCCGCGCTGGCGTTGCTGACCCATATGCTGGCCCAGCAATGCGACCTGATCCCGCACGAGATCATCGTCACCACCGGCGACACCCATGCCTATAGCAACCATATGGAACAGATCCGCACCCAGCTGGCGCGCACGCCGAAGAAGCTGCCGGAACTGGTGATCAAGCGTAAGCCGGCGTCGATCTATGACTACAAGTTCGAAGACTTCGAGATTGTGGGCTACGACGCCGATCCAAGTATTAAAGCCGACGTCGCCATCTAAAGACCGCCTCGGTCAAAAATGTGGCAACTGGCTTATGTGGGAGCTGGCTTGCCTGCGATAGCCATAGGTATCTACACAACGTTTGAAGGCAGCCAATTTCTCCTGTGGCGAGCAGGCTTGTCCTGCGTTGGGCTGCGAAGCAGCCCCTAACCCAGACGCTGAGTTCTTTCAGGAAAAATGCGCTGCCTTTACTGGGGCCGCTTCGCAGCCCAACGCAGGACAAGCCTGCTCGCCACAACAACCCACCTGTCGCAGACTTCGTGTTAACCGGTTGTGTAGATACCTATGCTGCTATAGCGGAGTGTCAGGCGATACAAATGCCTCTGACCCACCGCCATCGCAGGCAAGCCAGCTCCCACAGTTGTTTTGTGTGCACCTTAATGCCCATGGCTTCTGCCCACATGCGAAGGCTCGGCCTCGCTGGCCGCCACACTGCCGCTGACCTCCAGCCGCTGCAAAATCCCGCATTGATCCAGATCCGGTCCGCCGCCGCAGCGTTGGCGCAGGTCGAGCAATTGCACCTGCAACGCCAACAGCCCATCGATCCGCGCTTTCACATGGTGGATATGCTCGTCGATCAACGCATTCACACTCTCGCACTGGTCCTGCGGGCTGTCGCGTAGCCCCAGCAGGCTGCGGATTTCTTCAAGCGTCATGTCCAGGCTGCGGCAGTTGCGGATAAAGATCAGCCGTTCGGTGTGCGCCTGGGTGTACACGCGATAATTGGCGTCGGTGCGTGCCGGTGGCGGCAGCAGGCCTTCTTTCTCGTAATAACGGATGGTTTCCACCTGACAATCGGTCAGTTTGGCCAATTCGCCGATCTTCATCGCAGCAATCTCCAAATGGGTGCTTGACCCTATAGTGGCTACAGGGTCTTTACTTGGCAACAGGCACCTTTACGGACGCGACAGAATGAGCGATTCCATCCACACCCCGAAAAAACATGATCACCCGCACGATCATGCTCATGCTCATGACCATGCTCATGACCATAGCCACGAACATGGACACGACCACGGCGCCAAGCTGACGCCGGTCAAAAAGCATGAGCATGGCAGCCATGGCGATTCCTGCTGTTCCAGCAAGGCAGCGCCTGCTGTGGTCACGCTGGACGAAGCGCCGACGGCCGGCTCGCGCCTGAGCACCTTTCGCATCGAGGCCATGGACTGCCCCACCGAGCAGACGCTGATCCAGAACAAACTGGGCAAGCTCGCCGGTGTGCAGCAGCTGGAATTCAACTTGATCAACCGCATCCTCGGCGTCACCCATGACCTGCCGAGCACTGCGCCGATCATCGCGGCGATCAAATCCATCGGCATGCAGGCCGACCCTATAGAAGAGGGGACGCCTGCTGCCGCGCCGCCTGCCAAGAAGCATTGGTGGCCGTTGGCGGTGTCCGGCGTAGGCGCGTTGGGCGCCGAGGTGCTGCATTTTACGGGTGTGGCACCGACCTGGGTGATTGCCCTGGTGGCGCTGGTGTCGATCCTCAGCGGCGGCCTCACCACCTATAAGAAGGGCTGGATCGCCCTGAAAAACCTCAACCTGAACATCAACGCGCTGATGAGCATCGCGGTGACCGGCGCGATCCTGATCGGCCAGTGGCCGGAAGCGGCCATGGTGATGTTCTTGTTCACGGTGGCTGAGCTGATCGAAGCCAAGTCTCTGGACCGTGCGCGTAACGCCATCAGCGGCTTGATGCAGATGACGCCGGAACAGGCTACGGTGCAGCAGGCCGACGGTTCGTGGCTCGAACAGGAAGTAAAAAGCATTGAATTGGGCGCTATCGTGCGGGTAAAACCCGGCGAACGCATTGGCCTGGACGGTGAAGTCACCGCCGGTCAATCCACCATCGATCAGGCGCCGATCACCGGCGAAAGCCTGCCGATTGAAAAGACCGTGGGCGATAAAGTCTTCGCCGGCACCATCAACCAGGCCGGTTCCCTTGAATACAAGGTCACCGCAGCGGCCAACAATTCGACCCTGGCGCGCATCATTCACGCGGTGGAGCAGGCCCAGGGCGCACGGGCGCCGACCCAGCGCTTTGTCGACAGCTTCTCGAAGATCTACACCCCGGCAGTCTTCCTGTTTGCCTTGGGCGTGGCGATTATCCCGCCGCTGTTCATGGCCGGCGTGTGGTTCGACTGGATCTACCGCGCCCTCGTATTGCTGGTGGTCGCGTGCCCATGCGCCCTGGTGATTTCCACCCCGGTGACCATCGTCAGCGGCCTGGCGGCTGCGGCGCGCAAAGGCATCCTGATCAAGGGCGGCGTGTACCTGGAGGGCGGTTACAAGCTCGACTACCTGGCCCTCGACAAGACCGGCACCATCACCCACGGCAAACCGGTGCAAACCGATTACCTGGCGCTGTTCCCCAACGTCGAAGACAGCGCACCCGCCCTGGCGGCCAGCCTGGCCGGGCGCTCCGACCACCCGGTGTCGCTGGCCATCGCCAAGGCAGCTGTGGATAAAAATCTGCCAAGCCACGTTGTGGATAACTTCGAGGCGCTGGCCGGTCGCGGTGTGCGTGGCGACATCAATGGCGAAACCTACCACTTGGGCAACCACCGTCTGGTGGAAGACCTGGGCCTGTGCTCGCCGGCGTTGGAAGAAAAGCTGTTCGCCCTGGAAAAACAAGGCAAGTCCGTGGTACTGCTGCTCGACAAGTCCGGGCCGCTGGCGTTGTTCGCCGTGGCCGACACGGTAAAAGACAGCAGCCGCGAAGCTATCCAGCAACTGCACGAACTGGGCATCAAGACCCTGATGCTCACCGGTGACAACACCCACACCGCCCAGGCGATTGCGGCGCAGGTTGGCATCGATCAGGCCCAGGGCGACCTGCTGCCCACCGACAAGCTGCAAGCCATCGAAACCCTCTACGGCCAAGGCCACCGGGTGGGCATGGTCGGCGACGGCATCAACGACGCTCCGGCCCTGGCCCGCGCCGAAATCGGCTTTGCCATGGCCGCAGCCGGCACCGACACGGCGATCGAGACCGCTGACGTGGCGTTGATGGACGATGATCTGCGCAAGATTCCGGCATTCATTCGTCTGTCGCGGCAAACGTCGAGTATCCTCAAGCAGAACATCGCCCTGGCGTTGGTGATCAAGGCGATCTTCCTGGCGGTCACCTTCTTGGGCATGGCGACCATGTGGATGGCGGTGTTCGCGGACATGGGCGTAAGCCTGCTGGTGGTGTTCAATGGTCTGCGCCTGTTGCGCAAATAGAGGATGAGAGGGCGGTGTGCTGAGTGCTGAGTTAAAGGC
This sequence comes from Pseudomonas sp. ChxA, assembly GCF_030263855.1. Taxonomy (NCBI): domain Bacteria; kingdom Pseudomonadati; phylum Pseudomonadota; class Gammaproteobacteria; order Pseudomonadales; family Pseudomonadaceae; genus Pseudomonas; species Pseudomonas sp. ChxA. The sequence continues at coordinate 1,176,893 of NZ_JARPMK010000002.1, read as the reverse complement.
GTTTTTTATGGTCGCCCGCCTGGGCAGCATTACCCAGGCGGCGAAAAAACTCGGCTTGAGCCAGCCCACCGTCACTACCCAGATTCGCAACCTGGAAAGCCAATACGGCGTTGAACTGTTCTACCGCGGCGGGCGGCGCCTCACTGTCAGCGACGACGGCGCGCGCTTGCTGCCGATGGTCAAGGTGCTGTTGCAGCAGGAAGCCGATATCGAGTTTTTCCTGCGCAATACTGGCCAGGTCCAGGGCGCCTTGAGGATTGCCGCCACGGCGCCGTACTACATCCTTGATCTGGTCAAAGCCTTTCGTGAACGCCTGCCCCATGTGGACGTCTCGGTGGAAATCGGCAATTCCCAACAGGTGCTCGAGGCGCTGGACGATTATCGCGTCGATGTCGCGGCCTCCTCGCAACTGCTCGAAGACCCACGCCTGATCCGTCGCGTGCTGGGCACCGACCCGCTGGTGCTGGCGGTGCATCGCAATCATCCCCTGGCCAAGCTTGAGCATGTGCCGCTGAGCGCGCTGGCCGGGCACACCTTGCTGATGCGCGAGGCCGGTTCCACCACGCGACGGCTGACTGAAGATATGTTGCACGGCGCTGGCGTGAGTTACGGGCCGTTACTGGAAATCGGCAGCCGTGAGTCGATTCGTGAAGCGGTGCTGCGCAATATCGGCATCAGCATCATCGCCCGCCAGGAAGTGCCCCATGACCCGCAACTGCGGGTGCTGACCATCGAGAATGCACCGCAGATTCCCGAGTATTTGTACTGCCTCAAAGAGCGCAAAGGCGCGCGGTTGCCGGCGGCGTTTCTGGGGTTGGCGCAGGAAATGTCGCCACTCTGATCGTGTCGCGCCACAAGGGGAGCCGGTCCTACACAAATCCACCAATACCACTATCACTGCCTTTTGCCTTTCTGCCACAAGAGGGACGCATTGCCCGCCTAGCATGACCTTCATCAGTTTGATGAGGTGCCTTGCATGAACACAGCCCTGACCCAACCCGGCGCGCCAATGAAGGTGCGCGGTATCCAGAAACGCTTCGGCGCCTTCACCGCGCTGGACAACGTGTCCCTGGAAGTCGCTGCCGGCGAGCTGGTGTGCCTGCTAGGCCCGTCCGGCTGCGGCAAGACCACCTTGCTGCGCTGCATCGCCGGCCTGGAGCGCCAGGACAGCGGTGAGCTTTACCTGGGCAACCGCGATGTGTCCCTGCTGCCGCCGCAGGCGCGGGACTACGGCATTCTGTTCCAGTCCTACGCGCTGTTTCCCAACCTGACCGTCGAAGCGAACATCGGCTACGGCCTCACCGGCAGTGGTCGCGACGAAGTGCGCAAGCGTGTCGGGCAGATGCTTGAACTGGTCGGCTTGGTCGGCAGCGAAAAAAAATACCCCGGCCAACTCTCCGGCGGCCAACAACAGCGCGTCGCCCTGGCTCGCGCCCTGGCACCGGCGCCGTCATTGCTGCTGCTGGATGAGCCCATGTCGGCCCTCGACGCCCGTGTGCGCGAGCATCTGTGTACCGAGCTGCGCCAATTGCAGCGGCGCCTGGGCATTACCACGCTGATGGTCACCCACAACCAGGACGAGGCCATGCTGATGGCCGACCGCATCGCCGTGATGAACAACGGTAAGGTCGAGCAGTACGCCACGCCTCAGGAAATTTACGACCGCCCGGCCACGCCGTTCGTGGCGGAGTTTGTCGGCCAGGGCAACTGGCTGCCGTTCAGCCGCAGCAGTGACAGCCATGCCCAGGTCGGCGGCTTGCACATGCGCCTGGATGACAGCGCCAGCAAGGCCAGGTCCGGCCGCTTGTTCTGCCGCCCGGAAGCCATCAGCGTCAACCCGCTGGTGCATGAAGAAAACCTGTTCCCGGCCAAGGTCCGCGAAATAACCTTCCTCGGCAACCGCTGCCGCATGAGCTTTGAGCTGGAGCAATTGCCTGGCCACCCGCTGTTGGCCGAACTGGCCCCCGAAGCCATGCCGCGCCTGGGCGCGCAGGATATCTGGGTGGCTTTGCCGCCGCGCAGCCTGCAGGTGTTTGCCTGAGATGGCTGCTGATATGAGTCTGCCGATACCCGACCACGTGGCTCGTCAGGTTTCCCGCGCTGAGCTTGGCGACCGCATTTTTGTTGTCGGCGGCAAGCTGCTTTGGTTACTCCTGCTGGGCATGGCGGTGTTGTTGCCGTTGCTGGCGATCTTCTGGCGCGGCTTCAGCAGCGAAGCCGGGCAGGGCGGCGGGCTGGTCGCGGCGCGGGAGCTGGTAACCAGCGAAAACTTCCATTGGCTGTTGGGCAATAGCCTGAAAGTTTCCCTCAGCGTGGCGGCCATCGTCGTACCGCTGGCCTACCTGTTTGCCTACGCACTGCAACGCACGCTGATCCCCGGCAAGCCGATCTGGCGCGGCCTGTCACTGCTGCCATTGATGGCCCCGTCGATGTTGCCGGGTATTGCGCTGGTCTATCTGTTCGGCAACCAGGGCATGTTGCGTGGTTTGCTCTCGGACAATATCTACGGCTTCTGGGGCATTGTGCTGGGTGAAGTGATCTACACCTTCCCACACGCCTTGATGATTCTGCTGTCGGCGCTGTCCCTGGCGGATGCGCGCCTGTTCGATGCCGCCTCCAGCATGGGCGCCAGCCCGGCCCGAGCGTTTCGCAGTATTACCTGGCCGGCCACGCGTCAGGCGGTATTCGCGGCGTTTTGCCTGGTGTTCACCCTGACCATCACCGACTTCGGCGTGCCCGTGGTGGTGGGTGGCGATTATCAGGTATTGGCGCTGGAAGCCTACAAGGCGGTGGTCGGCCAGCAACAGTTCGGTCGCGGCGCCTTGATCGGCATGGTGTTGTTGCTGCCGGCGCTGTTCAGCTTTGCTGTGGATGCCTGGCTGCGCCGCCGTCATGGTGACGCCATGAGCGGCCGCGCCCAGGTGTTCCAACCGGCGCCGTCGCGCTTACGGGATGGCTGCTACCTGGCGATTGTGCTGTTGATTTGCGCCGTGTTGCTGCTGGTGTTCGGCATGGCGGTGTACTCCTCGCTGGTGAAGTTCTGGCCGTACAACCTGTCTTTATCGCTCAATCACTACCAGTTTGAAGACACCGCCGGCGGCGGCTGGCTGGCGTATCGCAACAGCCTGACCATGGCGCTGTGCACCGCGCTGATCGGTAGCGTACTGATCTTCACCGGCGCCTACCTGATGGAAAAGACCAAGGGCCAGAAAGGCCTGAACCTGGCGCTGCGCATGCTCAGTTTTGTGCCGATGGCCGTGCCCGGCTTGGTGCTGGGCCTGGGTTACGTGTTCTTCTTCAACCTCAACGGCAACCCGCTGCACGTGTTCTACGGCACCATGACGTTGCTGGTGGTATGCACCATTGCGCACTACCTGACCACCGCGCAAATGACCGCAACCACCGCGTTGCGCCAACTGGATGCCGAGTTCGAAGCCGCTGCGCTGTCTCTGAAGGCACCGCTGTACCGCCACTATCTGCGCGTCACCGTGCCGATCTGCCTGCCGGCGTTGCTGGACATCGTGCGCTATCTGTTTGTGTCGGCGATGACCACCGTGTCCGCCGCAATCTTCCTCTACAGCCCCGACACCATCCTTGCCGCCGTCGCCGTGTTGAACATGGACGACGCCGGCAATGTGGGCGGCGCCGCGGCCATGTCGACCCTGATCCTGTTCACGTCGGCCGGCGTCTCGCTGCTGCTGGCGTGGGCCTCACGTGGCGCCTTGCGCCGCTCCCAAGCCTGGCGCCAAACCGCGCCCGGCCAATAAAAATCCCTGAAGGAGGTGCTTCATGTTCAAGCCCTTGGCCCTGGCCGCTGCTTTGCTCAGCGCATTCAGCCTGAATGCCTTTGCCGCTAAAACCGAGTTAACGGTGTACACGGCCCTCGAAGCCGAGCAGTTGAAGACCTACAAGCAGGCCTTCGAAAAAGCCAACCCGGATATCGACATCAAGTGGGTGCGTGACTCCACCGGTATCATCACCGCCAAGCTGCTGGCTGAAAAAGCCCGCCCGCAGGCGGATGTGGTGTGGGGGCTGGCTGCCTCCAGCCTGGCGATTCTCGACCAGCAGGGCATGCTGGATAACTACGCGCCCAAGGACTTGGACAAGATCGGCAAAAACTACCGCGACGCCGCCAACCCTCCGGCCTGGGTCGGCATGGACGTGTGGGCTGCGACCATTTGTTTCAACACCGTCGAAGCCGAGAAACAAGGCCTGACCAAGCCGGTGAGCTGGCAAGACCTGACCAAGCCTGAGTACAAGGGCAAGATCGTGATGCCGAATCCGGCGTCGTCCGGCACCGGCTTTCTGGATGTGAGCGCCTGGCTGCAGACCTTCGGCGAGAAGCAGGGCTGGCAGTACATGGATGACCTGCACCAGAACATCGGCCAGTACGTTCACTCCGGCTCCAAGCCGTGCAAGCTCGCGGCTTCCGGGGAATTCCCGATTGGTATTTCGTTTGAATACCCGGCCGTGCAGCTCAAACGCCAAGGCGCGCCGCTGGACATCATCCTGCCCAAAGAAGGCCTGGGCTGGGACATCGAAGCGACTGCCGTGATCAAGGGCACCAGCCACGCCGATGCGGCGAAGAAACTCGCTGACTTCTCCGCCAGCCCCGCTGCGATGGAGCTGTACAAGGACAACTTCGCCGTCCTCGCCCAGCCGGGTATCGCCAAGCCGCAGACCGAATTGCCGGCTGACTACGAACAGCGCCTGATCAAGAACGACTTCGCCTGGGCCTCGAAAAACCGCGACAGCATCCTGACTGAATGGCGCAAGCGCTATGACGGCAAGTCCGAGAAGGTAGCGGGTCAGTAAGGTTTTCGTTTTGATGATCGTTCCCACGCTCCGCGTGGGAATGCCGCCCTGGACGCTCCGCGTCCGCTCATGGAAGTCGTGACGCAAAGCGTCACTGGATGCATTCCCACGCAGAGCGTGGGAACGAGAGGAACACATGAGTAGCGATCTGTTAATCATCGGCGCCGGCATCCTCGGGCTGTCCCACGCCTACGCCGCCGCCAAACGCGGCCTCAAGGTCAAGGTCTTCGAGCGCAGCGCCACACCGCTGGGCGCCTCCGTGCGCAACTTCGGCCAGGCACTGGTCACCGGCCAACCCCCAGGGCCGATGCTCGACCTGGCACGGGAAAGCCGTGATATCTGGGGCCAATGGGCAAAGGTGGCGGGCTTGCAGCTCAAGCGCAACGGCTCCTACCTGTTCGCCCGCACCGAAGCCGAAGAACATCTGCTGGAAGCCTTCTGCGCTGGCCGGGCGCAAGAACACGACTACAACGTCGAGCTGCTGCAAGGCGCGGCGATGAAAGATCTGTACGGCGGCCAGTTTCGCCATCACCGTGCCGCGCTGCATGGCAAGGATGATCAGCAACTGTATTCGCGCGAAGCGATTCCGGCGCTGATCAATTATCTGGCCCAGGAATTGAAGGTGCAGTTCTATTTCTCCACCCTGGTGCGCGACGTTGAGCCTGGCCAGGTACACACCACCGCGGGCAGCTTTCGCGGTGAGCAGGTCATTGTGTGCTCCGGTCATGACTACCAAACCTTGTTGGCCGATTCGATGGCCGGGCTCAACCCGAGCATCTGTCGCCTGCAAATGCTGCGCGCCCGGCCTGCGCTCAACCTGAACCTGCAACACGCATTGCTCACGGGCCTCAGTTGCGTGCACTACGGCGCGTTTGCCGACCTGCCGGAAGCTGCGCCGGTGCAGGCGCAGATCTTGCGCGAAGCGCCGCATTTGCAAGAGCATGGGATTCACTTACTGATCAGTCCGACACCGCAGGGCGAGCTGATCATCGGCGACTCCCATGACTACGGCAGCGACGCATCGCCGTTCAATGCCGAGCAAGTCGATGACTGGCTGATCGAGTTGGCGGAGCAGACGCTGGGCTGCAAAATCCAGGTAGTGGAACGCTGGCAAGGTGTGTATGGCTCTCGCGGCCCGGCGCCGTTTTCATTCCTGCGTGCGGCGCCGGGCGTGAGCGCGGCGTTGATGCACTCCGGCGTAGGCATGAGCGTTGGCCCGGCGATGGCCGAGCGAAATATCACAGCATTGTGGGGAAGTGCATGATGAACCCGGAACAGACCATCGCCGAAGTCTTCGGCTTATACGAACAGCACGGCGCGGCCGATTACATCGGTGAGCCGGTGTCGCAGATCGAACATATGTCCCAGGCTGCGCAGTTGGCCATGGCCGAGGGCTTCGACGATGAAGTGGTGCTGGCGGCGTTTTTCCACGACATAGGGCATCTCTGCGGCCAGGGCGGCGAGAACATGGGCGGTTATGGCGTGGTCAGCCACGAGCGCCTGGGCGCGGATTATCTACGCCGCGCAGGTTTCAGCGAGCGCATGGCCAAGTTGGTGGAGTATCACGTGCAGGCCAAGCGCTACCTGACCTTCAGTCAGCCGGACTACTACGCGCGCTTGAGCGAAGCCAGCCGCCGTACGCTGGGTTACCAAGGTGGTGTGATGACAGCCGAAGAGGCGCGCGCCTTTGAACAAGACCCGCTTTGCGCCGTCAGTTTGCGCATGCGCCATTGGGATGAACAGGCTAAGGAAATGCACGTGCCGCTGCTGGATTTGCAAATACTCAAAGCCAAGGCTTCAAGGCTACTAGTTGCGTAGACAGGCCTTACGCGAAACGCAGATGCGCCATCTGGAACACTGCTTGCTACGTCAATAAGGTGCTTGCTTCTTCAACTTAAGGAGCAACGCCGATGCGCTATTTAAAAACTATCGCTCAGAGCAAGAGCTGCCATGGCCCCGCTGATACCGTCGTCCTGCAGTTTTATCAACATCACGCCGACTGCCCGGATGAAATGATTTACGAGTTCATCGGTGTGGATACGACAGCTGATGGTGAGGTGGATTTTTTGCAGTTGGGCGATCTGAATCCTCACGCCCACCTCGAAGCATTGGACCTGGATATACGCAAGCTTGGGGCCTTTGCCAATAGCTGCTTGAAGCTCAACTGGTTTAACGCAGAGGGCCAATCGCAGCGATCGCTGGTCCTGTATGTCGACCATTTCGGCAAAACCAAACGGCCAAATGCGGTCAAGCTCGACTTCTTTGAAATCAGTGCGTCGGGAGGCAAAACGTCGTTGATCTACACGGCCGCTGCCTATGACGGTGACAGCGATGGCGTGTTGGAGTCATTTACCAACAGCGATATCGACCGTAGCGGGATGGCCAACAAGGCCGATAAGGAATTGACCCGCTCGCTCTGCACGGCCTTCCTGGCTTTGGCATGGTATGAGGTGTAACTGCGTTACCTATCACCAAGGCGTGCAGCCAAGATCTCGATCTGTTCTTGGCGCTCGGCCTGACTCAACCTGGCGTGAGGGTTGAGCGACGACCATTGCGGATGAGCGCGCGCCTTATGCAGCGGATCCGGCAGCTTGCCTTCGCGCCAGGTTTTGTCCTGCGGCGTGTCAACCTTGATGCTGTGCATCGCCGCATGGCCGCGCAGGTTCAGGGCCTTGAGCAGTTGACGTTGGCGCAGGGCGAGCAGGCGTAAAACGCTGTCGTCGACGGTCAGCTCGCGCTGGCCCTTGATCTTGCCCAGCAGGCGGCTGCCGTAGCTGCGTGCGGTTTGCAGCGCGCCACCGGCAATGGCACCGGCAATGGCGGCGGCGCCGAGGGTGAGACCGCCGACCAGCAGGTCCACACCCGCACCGGCTGCCGCGCCTGCGGCGATCCCGCCGCCGACCCGAACGCCGAGTTGTTTAAGGGTTTCGGGGTTGAACAGGTCATCGCCCCAGCGGCCGTCCAACAGCGGCAAGTCGCTGGCGGCGGCGTCCTGCGGGCGGAAGCCGAACAGTTTGAGCAACGCTTCCACACACTTTTGCTCGCGCTGGCGCACAGCCTTGCGCAAGTCGCTGATGGCTTGCTGTTCATCCTCGGTGACCACGCTGCGCCGGCATGCGGCGCAGTCGATCAACAATTCGGCGATCAAGCGTACGGCGCTTTGCTGGCGGGCCTGGCGATGAGCTTGCTGATCGAGGATCAGGCGTTCCAATTGCGGCCGTGAGTTTTCCAGCAGCAGTGCCAGGCTTTCATACAAGCGGCGTTCGCCATCTTCCGGCGGCGCCACGCTGTCGAAGCGCACCAGCGCATGCAGGCCGAGGCGGGCCAGGGCTTCGCGCCAGTCCGGCTCGCGGTGGTCGCTGCTGCTGACGAAGTTGAGCACCGGCAGTAATGGCTTGCCGCAACTGGCCAGCACTTGCAGCTCGTCGCGGTACTTGGCCAGCACTGGTTCGCGGGCGTCGATCACATACAAACCGGCGTCCGAGGCCAGCAGTTGGCGCAGCACTTTGGCTTCCTGTTCGAAACGCTGGCGGGCTTCGCTGCCTTCCAGGAACCGCGCCAGGCGAGCCGGACCATCGAGGCGTTCGCCGGGTCGGTCCAGGCGTTCGAGGTAATCGAGCAGGGCGATGGTATCTTCCAGGCCGGGCGTGTCGTACAACTCCAGCAAGGCTTCGCCATCGACCGACAGGCGCGCGCCTTCGACATGGCGGGTGGTGCTGGGGCGATGGGAGACTTCGCCAAAGCCCACATCACGGGTCAACGTGCGCAGCAGCGAGGTCTTGCCGACATTGGTGTGGCCGACCACGGCGAGCTTCAGCGGTTTAGTCATGACCGGTCTCCAGCCAGTTCAGCGGCGCACAGTCGGCGAAAGGCAGCTCCAGCTGTTGCAGCGCGGCGTGCCAGTCGCCCAGGCGCTCGGCGTCCAGCGCCTGGCCGGGTGGCGCCTGCAACAGCCATACGCGGGTGGCGGTGGCGCTGCGGGCCAGCTCGGCGATCAACGCCAGGCTGCCGCGATCCGGCGAGCGGCGCGGGTCACAGGCGATGGCCAGGCGTGCGGGCGGGAAGCGCGTGAGTTGTTCCAGCAGTTTGTGGCGCGACTCACGGCTGTCGAGGATGCCGGCGTTCTTGACGCTGCTCGGCAGCTTGGGCGGCCACGGGTGCTGATCGTCGAGTTCGATGGCCACCAGCAGGGCGCCGTTGCTTTCCAGCTCGCTGATGCCGCCGGTGATGTGGTGCAGTTGTTCGGGCGCGGCGTCGTTGACGCCCAGCCGTTCACTGCTCGGCGTCAGACGTTCGCGCAGTTGGCTGTAGCCGGGCAGGTTGAAGTCCAGGCGCAACGCAGCGCGCCCGCGTTTCCAGCGCCACAGGCACAGCAGGGCGAGGAGCAATCTGGGCAGCAGGCCGTACACCAGCAGCACGCCTACCAGCCACGCGGCCCAGGCTTGGCGGGCGCTTTCGATATTCAGGGCCGAGTCGCCGCTGGCGCGGATCATCTCCACCGTCGGCACATTAAAGCCCAGCAAGGCGGGCAGGCTGCCGAGGGCTTGGGTCACGGCAACAAAGGTATCGGCGCCGAGGATGGTGGTTTCCCACACAAAACCGTAACGCCGCGTGGCCAGCAGTGTCAGCAGAATCACCATGGCGCTGAGCAGCGCCAGCAACCACAGGCTGTTGACCAGCACACCCACGGCCCAACGATTGAGTTTCTGGCGCTGCAACAACAGCAGCAAGGCTGGCGCCAATTGCGCGGCTTTGGCATCGCGGGCAAGCTTTTCGCTGAGCCACAACCACAGTCGCCCGAGGCTGGCGCTGTGTTCACCGGCAAACAGCAAGCCCAAGGCCCAGCTGATTAACAGGATCAGGTTCAAGCCGAGCAGGCTGCCCAAGGCCCAGAACACGTTTACCGGCGTCAGGCCATTACCCAAGGCGGCAAAGGCCAGCCCGGCGCCACTGATAACCGCGACCACCGCCAGCAGCACCAACGCCAAACGAGCGCCTTGCAGCCAGCGGGTGAGGGCGGCAGTCAGCCCATCGCGCTCGGCCAGGTGCAGGGCACGCTGCTGGATGCGCGTCGGCAAATCGCCACCGGCCGTGCGCGCCAGGCGGTTGGCTTCCAGGTCCTCCAAAGGGCCTGCGTGTTCTTCGCGCAGGCGCACGGTTTCGGTCAGCCAGAGTGTGTGCAGCGGGTTCAGTGCAGTCACGCGCCGTCCTGTTGAGCAAGTGAGCTTGGAGCATAACCGCAGACTCGTGGCTCTGGTATTCTCGTCGGCATGAAAAAAACTCTCCCTTTAAGCCTGATCGCAGCCCTCGGTGAAAACCGCGTGATCGGCGTCGACAACAGCATGCCCTGGCATTTGCCGGGGGATTTTAAATATTTCAAGGCCACCACGCTCGGCAAGCCGATCATCATGGGGCGCAAGACCTGGGATTCCCTGGGCCGACCGTTGCCGGGGCGCTTGAACATTGTGGTCAGCCGTCAGACCGGCTTGGCGCTCGAAGGTGCGGAAGTTTTTCCGTCACTGGACGCGGCGGTTGAGCGGGCTGAAGCCTGGGCGCTGGAACAGGGCGTGGATGAGCTGATGCTGATCGGCGGTGCGCAGCTGTATACGCAGGGGCTGGAGCAGGCGGACCGCCTGTATTTGACGCGGGTGGCGTTGAGCCCGGAAGGCGATGCGTGGTTTCCGGAGTTTGATTTGAACCAGTGGAAGCTGGTGTCGAACGTCGAGAACCTGGCTGAAGGCGATAAGCCTGCCTACAACTTCGAAGTATGGGAAAAAGCCTAAAGATCTGGCGCGCTTAATGTGGCGAGGGAGCTTGCTCCCGCTGGAGAGCGAAGCGCTCCCCAAGATTCTAGGGCCGCTACGCAGCCCAGCGGGAGCAAGCTCCCTCGCCACAGAGGCAGTGTTAAACCTGCGCTAACTCAGCATGCTCATCGGCATCCAGCAGCGCTTTATCCGTCTGGCCCATGACCTGGCTGGTAATCGCCCCGGCCGTCATCGAACCGTTCACGTTCAACGCCGTGCGGCCCATGTCGATCAACGGCTCCACGGAAATCAGCAGCGCCACCAGTGACACCGGCAAGCCCATCGCCGGCAGCACGATCAGCGCGGCGAAGGTTGCACCGCCGCCCACGCCTGCCACACCGGCCGAACTCAAGGTCACAATCGCCACCAGCGTCGCGATCCACAGCGGATCCAGCGGGTTGATGCCCACGGTCGGTGCAACCATTACCGCCAGCATGGCCGGGTAGAGACCGGCGCAACCGTTCTGGCCGATGGTGGCGCCAAACGAGGCGGCAAACCCGGCGATGGATTGCGGAATGCCCAGACGACGGGTCTGCGCTTCAATGCTCAGCGGAATGGCCGCTGCGCTGGAGCGGCTGGTGAAGGCAAACGTCAGCACCGGCCACACCTTGCGGAAGAACCGCAGCGGGTTGATCCCGGCCAGCGACAGCAACAGGCCATGCACCACAAACATCAGGCCCAGCGCCAGGTACGAAACCACCACAAAGCTGCCGAGCTTGATGATGTCTTGCAGGTTGGAGCCGGCGACCACTTTGGTCATCAGGGCCAGCACGCCGTACGGCGTCAGCTTCATCACCAGGCGCACCAGGCGCATCACCCAGGCTTGCAGGGTGTCGATGGCGTTGAGCACTTTCTGGCCTTTTTCCACGTCATCCTTGAGCAGTTGCAGTGCGGCAACCCCCAGGAATGCAGCGAAAATCACCACGCTGATGATCGACGTCGGCTTGGCGCGCGCCAGGTCGGCAAACGGGTTGGCCGGCACAAATGACAGCAGCAACTGCGGGATATTCAGGTCGGCCACCTTGCCGGCGTAATCACTCTGGATCACATGCAGGCGTGCCATCTCCTGGGTGCCCGCCACCAGACCTTCGGCGGTAAGGCCGAACAGATTGGTCAGGCCGATACCGATCAGCGCCGCAATCGCGGTGGTGAACAGCAGCGTGCCGATGGTCAGGAAGCTGATCTTGCCCAGGGACGAGGCGTTGTGCAGGCGCGCCACAGCACTGAGGATCGAGGCGAACACCAGCGGGATCACGATCATTTGCAGCAGTTGCACGTAGCCATTGCCGACCAGATCAAACCAACTGATCGAGGCCTTTAGCACCGGGTTGTCGTCGCCATAAATGGTGTGCAACACCGTGCCGAACACCACGCCCAATACGAGTGCAAACAGCACCTTCTTGGCGAGGCTCCAGTTCGTGTGACGGGTTTGTGCTAGGCCCAGCAACAGGGCCACGAACACCAGTAAGTTGAGAATCAGGGGCAGATTCATTGAAGCTCCGTTGAGAAGGCAGCCAATCGCGTGAGCCTGCGATTGCGAACCGGGAAGCCTAACAGTTTGAAATATATTGATTTAATACCAATATGGAATTGCGACTGTCGTTTTTGGAATAAGCATTTGACGCTCAGGCACATGCCCTTGGCGTTATCACGACGCAAGCGGTCGTGCTCGGGCGATAACTGTCATACAGATTTGTTAGCGTCGATGTCTTTCACTCAGGGAGAAAACGCTTATGAAGCTCGCGCCAAAACTACTTGCCGCCGCCTTCTGCCTCGGCCTCGTCAGCCAGGCATTTGCCGCCACCGAGTTGAAACACTGGCCGGCGCCTGCCGCCGAGCAACTGAACAAGATGATTGCCGCGAATGCCAACAAGGGTAACTTCGCGGTGTTCGACATGGACAACACCAGTTACCGCTACGACCTCGAAGAGTCCTTGTTACCCTACATGGAAAACAAGGGCCTGATCACCCGCGAGAGCATGGACCCGTCGCTGAAGCTGATGCCGTTCAAGGACACCGCCGACCACAAGGAAAGCCTGTTCAGCTACTACTACCGTCTTTGCGAAGTCGACGACATGGTCTGCTACCCATGGGTTGCGCAGATTTTCTCGGGCTTCACCCTCAAGGAACTCAAGGTCCAGGTGGACGAGCTGATGGCTTCCGGCAAGCCGGTGCCGGTCACCTACTTTGAAGGCGACGTGGTGAAGAAGTCTGAGGTGCAGCCGCCGAAAGTCTTCACCGGCCAGGCCGAGCTGTACAACAAGCTGATGGAAAACGGCATCGAGGTATATGTGATGACCGCCGCCTCCGAGGAGTTGGTGCGCATGGTCGCCGCCGATCCGAAGTACGGCTACAACGTCAAACCCGAGAACGTGATTGGCGTGAGCACCCTGCTCAAGGACCGCAAGACTGGCGAGCTGACCACGGCGCGTAAGCAGATCACTGCGGGCAAATACGACGAGAAGGCCAACCTTGGCCTGGAACTCACGCCGTACTTATGGACACCGGCAACCTGGATGGCCGGTAAGCACGCAGCGATCCTGACCTACATCGACGAGTGGAAAAAACCGGTGATCGTCGGCGGTGATACACCGACCAGCGACGGTTACATGCTGTTCCACGATGTGGATGTGGCCAAGGGCGGCATTCACTTGTGGATCAACCGCAAGGACAAATACATGACTCAGCTCAACGGCATGATGGCCAAGCACGCGGCGGCGCAGGCCAAGGAAGGGCTGCCGGTGACGGCGGACAAGAACTGGGTGATCGTGAAACCTGACGAAATTCAGTAATACCGAGGCGCCTGCTTCGCGAGCAAGCCCGCTCCCACATTCGACCGCATGCTCATGTTGGAACTCGGTCAAGTGTGGGAGCGGGCTTGCTCGCGAAAGCAGTGTGCCAGGCCATACATGAGTCGGCTGGCCCACCGCCATCGCAGGCAAGCCAGCTCCCACAGTTGATCGCTGTTGTCTGGGGGAGTTTTATTCAGACAAAAAAATGCCCCGCACATGGCGGGGCATTTTTATGCGCGGGGCTTACAGACCTTCAAGCATCGCCTTGTTACGCACAGCACCTTTGTCGGCGCTGGTGGCCAGCAGGGCATAAGCCTTCAGCGCGGTGGTGACTTTGCGCGGACGCTTCTCCACCGGCTTCCAGCCTTTCTTGTCCTGCTCGACCCGGCGTGCAGCCAGTTCTTCGTCGCTGATCAACAGATTGATCGAGCGGTTCGGAATGTCGATCAGCACCTTGTCGCCATCCTGTACCAGACCGATCGCGCCGCCGGCAGCGGCTTCCGGCGAGGCGTGGCCGATGGACAGGCCCGAAGTACCCCCGGAGAAGCGACCATCGGTCAGCAAGGCGCAGGCTTTGCCCAGGCCTTTGGACTTCAGGTAGGACGTCGGGTAGAGCATCTCCTGCATACCCGGGCCGCCTTTAGGGCCTTCGTAGCGGATGATCACGATGTCGCCTTCTTTTACTTCGTCGGCGAGGATGCCGCGAACCGAGCTGTCCTGGCTTTCGTAGATCTTGGCGCGGCCTTCAAAGACGTGGATGGATTCATCCACACCGGCGGTTTTCACCACGCAGCCATCCAGCGCAATGTTGCCGTACAGCACGGCCAGGCCGCCTTCTTGCGAGTAGGCGTGCTCGACACTGCGGATGCAGCCGTTTTCACGGTCGTCATCCAGGGTTTCATAGCGGGTCGACTGGCTGAACGCGGTTTGCGTCGGAATGCCCGCCGGGCCGGCTTTGAAGAAGGTGTGAACGGCTTCGTCGTCAGTCTGGGTGATGTCCCACTTGGCGATGCCTTCGGCCAGGGTTTTGCTGTGCACGGTCGGCAGGTCGGTGTGCAGCAGGCCACCACGGGCCAGCGAACCGAGGATCGAGAAGATCCCGCCGGCGCGGTGCACGTCTTCCATGTGGTACTTCTGGATGTTCGGCGCGACTTTGCACAGCTGCGGCACGTGGCGCGACAGACGGTCGATGTCGCGCAGGTCGAAATCGATCTCGGCTTCCTGGGCTGCAGCCAGCAAGTGCAGGATGGTGTTGGTGGAACCGCCCATGGCGATGTCCAGCGTCATGGCGTTTTCGAACGCCTTGAAGTTGGCGATGTTGCGCGGCAATACCGACTCATCGTTGTCGTGGTAGTAGCGCTTGCACAGCTCGACGATGGTGCGGCCGGCCTGCAGGAACAGCTGCTCGCGGTCACTGTGGGTGGCCAGCGTGGAACCGTTGCCCGGCAAGGCCAGGCCCAGGGCTTCGACCAGGCAGTTCATCGAGTTGGCGGTGAACATGCCTGAGCACGAACCGCAGGTCGGGCAGGCGCTGCGCTCGTATTCCGCAACCTTCTCGTCAGAAGCGCTGGAATCGGCGGCGATGACCATGGCGTCGACCAGGTCGAGGCCGTGGGAGGCGAGCTTGGTTTTGCCGGCTTCCATCGGGCCGCCGGAGACGAAAATCACCGGGACGTTCAGGCGCAGGGCGGCCATCAGCATGCCGGGGGTGATTTTGTCGCAGTTGGAGATGCACACAATGGCGTCGGCGCAGTGGGCGTTGACCATGTATTCCACGGAGTCGGCGATGATCTCGCGGCTCGGCAGGGAATACAGCATGCCGTCATGGCCCATGGCGATGCCGTCGTCCACGGCGATGGTGTTGAATTCTTTCGCTACACCGCCGGCGCGTTCGATTTCGCGGGCGACCAGCTGGCCGAGGTCCTTGAGGTGGACGTGGCCCGGTACGAACTGGGTAAACGAGTTGGCAATCGCGATGATCGGCTTTTTGAAGTCGTCATCCTTCATCCCCGTGGCACGCCACAATGCGCGCGCGCCGGCCATGTTGCGGCCGTGGGTGGATGTTTTCGAGCGGTAATCTGGCATGGAGCACTCCGGGCGGCTAATCAGGTAACTACTAATCAGGTACTACTGGGGAGTGAGCTTCTATTGACGTCTGGAACACTCAGAAAATGGCCGTGTGTCCAAAAGTTGCCACTCGCGTCGCGGGATCGCCGCTTGCTTGGGCCTCGAGCTCATAAACCCGCCGGGGGATGACTGGCGATGAATAGCGTCGATTCTACACCGCTGGTGGCGGGAGGGAATGGCCAGGTGAGAGCGCCGGATCGGGTTGCTGACGATTATTAACCCGTCTGTCGGTATCAGATTATTCACCTTAGCCAGTCGATGGGGGCCTATTGCGGGCAATATCGGGCATCAAAGATGCTCTTCGAAACCCGCAGGCCTCGGCCAGTGCTTCGTCGCAAAGGACTTTGAATGTCAGGCATCAATCGTTTTACAGGCGTTTATCTGCTGATCGGCTTGCTCCAAGGGCTCGTGTTCTACTACTCCGAGCAGTTCAATCGCCTCAGCAATACGCTGATTTTTGTCGTGTATGCCGTGATCTGGGTGGGTGGCACGATGTGGCAGTTGCTGGGGATAAGAGCCTCGCAATGGCGGGCTCTGCTGCCTGTGCTGGTGTTTACCACGTTGGTGGGTGGCATAACGTTGTGGGTCAGCTACAGCGCCGAAGCGCTAGGGAACGGCCGCTGGGTGATTTATTTCTGGTACATCTGCCTGGTGTTGCTCAGTTGTATCAGTGCCGGGTTTTTACTGGCCCGGTCTTCGGCCAGGGGGCAGCTCTGGCGGTATGAAGATGTGTCCCGGCACGCCTGGAACAGCG
Source organism: Pseudomonas sp. ChxA (assembly GCF_030263855.1). Taxonomy (NCBI): domain Bacteria; kingdom Pseudomonadati; phylum Pseudomonadota; class Gammaproteobacteria; order Pseudomonadales; family Pseudomonadaceae; genus Pseudomonas; species Pseudomonas sp. ChxA. The sequence continues at coordinate 1,160,601 of NZ_JARPMK010000002.1, read as the reverse complement.
TGCTCATCGTGCTGTTTGCCTTGATCCTGGTGGGCGTTTTTCTGCTGCTGCTCATGTTCTGGAACCGGTTGTTCCTGATGGTGGGCAGCGAAGGGTTTGAACACTTGTTTTGGAGCGAGCTGTTCTTGTGCATCAGCCTCCCGCTGGTATTCGCCCTGGGCATGCACTTGGGGGTGTTCAACGAGAACGTTGTCGACCAGATACGCAGTATGTTGTTTGGAGCCTGCCGACTATTGCTGCCTCTGGTTGCGCTGATCAGTGTGTTGTTGATTTTGGCGCTACCTTTCAGCGGGCTCAAGCCTATATGGGCAACGGGCTATGCAACACCGGCTTTGCTGCTGTTGGCCGGTGTCCAGTTGTGCCTTGTCAATGGAGCGTTCCAGGCGGGCGGCCGACCCGGGCCATACCCTCAATGGCTAAGGCGCTGTATTGGGGCAAGCTTGCTGTGTTTGCCGATTCTTGCTGCATTGGCGGTTTATTCGAGCTGGTTAAGGGTTGAGCAATACGGCTTGTCACCGCACCGCTTTATCGCACTACTACTTGGGGGGCTGTGTGGTGTGTATGGGTTGGCGGCGGTGTGGGCGATGGTTTTGCGCTCGCCGGTTTGGCTGCGCAACTTGCGTGCGACTAACCCGATACTGGCCCTACTGTTTGCTGCACTGTTGGTGCTGATGAATACGCCGCTCCTTAATCCGGTGCAACTCAGTGTCGACGATCAAATACGGCGCTTGCTCGACGGGCGTACCAACGCCGAAGCCTTTGATATGCACTACCTGCGTTTTGGTCTGCAGAATGCCGGCGAGGAGGCTTTTGCCAAGTTGCAGGCAGACTTGCAGCAAGAGAACATTTTGAATCCGGAGGCGCGCAGCGTCTTGCGCGAGAAAGTGGGCGCCACTGAACTGAGTTTTTTCGGCCCGGACTCGAGGGAGTAGGCTCATTGGCCAAGCCGCGTGATGGGCCGGTGCGATCCAGCGATGGGCGGTTAGCTCCCTTGATGGGTGAACCCTAGCGGCGTCCGGCGCGTCTGTTTGTCAGTATTGCCCACAGGCTGAGTCCGATAAAACTTAAGGCGATTGTCATAAGCAAATGACCGCCGGCTTGGGCCAGTGCCGCACTGCTGACAGCGGCGGTGAGGAACATGATGCTGTTACCTGCGGACGCCGCAGTGCCGGCGCTGCTTGAGAACAGCAGCATCGCCGCGGAGATGGCGGCCGGTCGAACCAGGGTGACGGCCAGAGCGCTGATCAACATGGGGATAAGCAGCGTCACGGTGCTGATGGCTTCAAAGCTGATGATCAGCATGAGCAATATACCCGCGACGAGCAGTAATCCGAGGCCGATGTTGATTTGCCGGGGCAGCGAGATACGTTTTTGCAAGTGCGATGCCGCCACGCCACCCAGTAGATAGGCGATGCCGTACACCATCAGCACCAGGGCATATTGGTATTCCGAGAGCTTCAACGTATCCATGAAGATCAGCGGTGTCACGCTAATCAGCGCGAAGTAACAGGCAAATACCAACGCGGCGATCCACCAGTAACGCAGGAAATCTCGGTTGGCTGCGACGGCTTTTAATGTGCCGATGATCGACACCGGCGCACGGTGTGGGCTGGCTGATTTGGAAGGCAGAATGCAGAAGGCGTGAATCAGCATGCCCAGCGCCATCAACGCAAAGCCGTAGAAGCTGCCTTGCCAGTCGAAGGTGGTTTGCAGCCAGGAGCCGATCAGCGGCGAGAGCGCCACAAACGAGCCGCTCAGGGTCATGTAGTAAAGACGCACGCGGGCGCGGTCCTGTTCTTCGAACAGGTCTTCGACCAGCGCATGGCCCAATACGAAAAAGCCGCAACCCATGGCCTGTACGCTGCGAAACAACAGGAAGGTCAGGTAGTCCGACGCGAACGCGCAACCCATCGCGCCGAGGATCGACAGCGTAATGCAGCCGATCAGCACTTCCTTGCGGCCCCATTTATCCGACAGCGGGCCTGCAATCAATTGGGAAATTGAAAACACCAGCGTGAACAGACTGATCGACAGTGCGATTTCTGCGGTAGGTGTGTCGAACCTGGCAGCCAGCGCGGGAAAAGAGGGCAGCAGAATGTTGATCGGGAAGAAACTGATCAGGGAAATGCAGGTAATGAGGATGAAACGGGAGAGGTGGAGCCCAGACATTGTTTTTGTTTTCCGGAGTAATTCCAGAAACCGATACTAGTCTGCGAAATGTGGAATTCAATCAAAACCGTTGAAGGACGGTTTGTGTCGGAAAAATGTGGGAGCGGGCTTGGCCGCGATGGCTGAGTGTCAGTCAACAAACTCGTCAACAGGCCCACCGCTATCGCAGGCAAGCCAGCTCCCACATTTGATCTGCGTGTTACTTAGCTATTAGGCAGCAACCGGCACGTAATGCTCTTGATATAGCGCGTCTCGGCAATCGCCGGGTGCACCGGATGGTCCGGGCCCTGGCCGCCGCGTTCGAGCATCTGGATATTGCGGTCCAGGTGACGGGCGCTGGTCAGCAGGATGTTTTGCAGGTCGTCTTCCGGCAGGTGCATCGAGCAGGAGGCGCTGACCAGGATGCCGTCCTTGCTGAGCAGGCGCATGGCTTGCTCGTTCAGGCGGCGGTAGGCGCCTTCACCGTTTTTCATGTCTTTTTTGCGTTTGATGAAGGCCGGTGGGTCGGCGACGATCACGTCGAAGCGTTCTTCGCTGGCTTTGAGTTCCTTGAGGGCTTCGAACACGTCGCCTTCGATGCAGGTCATCTTCTCGGCAACACCGTTCAGCGCGGCGTTGCGTTCTACGCCGTCGAGGGCGAAGGCCGAGGCGTCGACGCAGAACACTTCACTGGCACCGAACGCTGCAGCTTGCACGCCCCAGCCGCCGATATAGCTGTACAGGTCGAGTACACGTTTGCCTTTGGCGTAGGGGGCCAGGCGGGCGCGGTTCATACGGTGGTCGTAGAACCAGCCGGTTTTCTGGCCCTGGATCACCGGGGCTTCGAATTTCACGCCGTTTTCTTCCAGCGCGACCCACTCCGGCACCAGGCCGAACACGGTTTCGACGTAGCGGTTGAGGCCTTCGGCATCGCGTGCGGCGGAGTCGTTCTTGAACAGGATGCCGCTTGGCTTGAGCACTTGGGTCAGGGCGGCGATCACGTCTTCTTTATGCGCTTCCATGGTCGCCGAGGCGATCTGTACCACCAGGATGTCGCCGAAACGGTCGACCACCAGGCCCGGCAACAGGTCGGAATCACCGTAGACCAGGCGGTAGAACGGCTTGTCGAACAGGCGGTCACGCAGGGACAGGGCGACGTTGATGCGGTGCACCAGCAGCGATTTATCCAATGGCAACTTGATGTCGCGCGACAGCAGGCGTGCGCAAATCAGGTTGTTCGGGCTCATGGCCACGATGCCCAAAGTCTTGCCGCCGGCCGCTTCCAGGATAGCCTGGTCGCCTGCCTGGAAGCCGTGAAGTGGGGTGGCGGCCACGTCGATTTCGTTGCTGTAGACCCACAGGTGGCCGTTGCGCAAACGACGATCGGCGTTGGCTTTGAGACGCAGGCTTGGCAGGGACATGACGTCGCTCCGGAAAAAAGAGCGGGAGTATACCCTGTTGCGCCGTTATTCATGTGGGAGCTGGCTTGCCTGCGATGCAGGCGACTCGGTGTATCTGACGTACGGTGGTAATGCAATCGCAGGCAAGCCAGCTCCCACACAAGCCCAGAGCCCACATTCAAACCGGTTTTGAGGTGTCGGTCAGCTTCCCATAAAGGTTAGAATTCGCGCCTAGTCCAGAGTGTGTATTTATGTCCCCAGAGCTTTCCGCCGAGCAGATCCAACAGGCCCTGCAAGGCATCAGCGTGCCGCCTCAACCGCAAATCATGGTGGATTTGCAGATGGAGCAGTACATGCCCGACCCGGACCTGGAAGTGATCGCGCGGTTGATCTCCCAGGACCCAGGCCTGTCCGGCGCGCTGCTGAAGATCGTCAACTCGCCCTATTACGGCCTTAGCAACAAGATCGCCTCGATCCAGCGCGCGGTGAACCTGCTGGGCAGCCGCTCGATCATCAACCTGATCAACGCGCAGTCGATCAAGGGCGAGATGAGCGACGACACCATCGTCACCCTCAACCGCTTCTGGGACACCGCCCAGGACGTGGCCATGACGTGCCTTACCCTGGCCAAGCGTACCGGCTCGCAAACGGTCGACGAAGCCTATGCCTTGGGCCTGTTCCACGACTGCGGCGTGCCGTTGATGCTCAAGCGCTTCCCCAACTACATGGCGGTGCTGGAGCAGGCTTACGCGAATGCCGGCCCGGATTGCCGTGTGGTCGACACCGAGAACAACGCGTTCAACACCAACCACGCCGTGGTCGGCTACTACACCGCTAAATCCTGGCGCCTGCCGGAGCATGTCACCGACGCCATCGCCAACCACCACAACGCCTTGGCGATTTTCAGCGATGAGTCGTCGCGCAACCCGCAACTTAAAAACCTGTTGGCGATCCTCAAGATGGCCGAGCACATCTGCTCGTCCTACCGCGTGCTGGGCAACCAGTCGGCGGACCATGAGTGGGATGCCATCGGCCATCTGGTGCTGGATTACGTAGGCCTGTCGGACTACGACTTTGAAAGCCTGAAGCTGTCCATTCGCGAACTGGGCGCCCACTGACCCTTTAATCAAGAGATACACATGCCCGAGTTACCCGAAGTCGAAACTACCCGTCGCGGGATTGCGCCGCATCTGGAAGGCCAACGCGTCAGCCGTGTGGTGGTGCGTGAACGGCGCCTGCGCTGGCCGATCCCGGAAGACCTGGATGTGCGCCTGTCCGGGCAGCGCATCGTGCTGGTGGAGCGACGGGCCAAGTACCTGTTGATCAACGCCGAAGTGGGCACGTTGATCAGCCATTTGGGTATGTCGGGCAATTTGCGTCTGGTGGAGGTCGGCTTGCCGGCACTCAAGCATGAGCATGTGGATATCGAGCTCGAATCCGGCCTGGCCCTGCGCTATACCGACCCTCGGCGTTTCGGCGCGATGCTCTGGAGCCAGGACCCGCACAACCACGAATTGCTGCTGCGCCTGGGGCCGGAGCCGCTGACCGACCTGTTTGACGGTGAGCGTCTGTTCCAGCTGTCGCGTGGCAAGTCGATGGCGGTGAAGCCGTTCATCATGGATAACGCGGTGGTGGTGGGCGTGGGCAATATCTACGCGACGGAAGCGTTGTTTGCGGCGGGGATAGATCCGCGCCGGGCTGCGGGCGGTATCTCACGCGGGCGCTACTTGAAGCTGGCGATCGAGATCAAGCGCGTGCTGGCAGCGGCGATCGAGCGCGGGGGCACTACGTTGCGGGACTTTATCGGCGGCGACGGGCAACCGGGGTATTTCCAGCAGGAGCTGTACGTCTACGGCCGGGGTGGCGAGGCGTGCAAGGTTTGCGGGAGCGAGTTGCGCAATGTGGTACTGGGGCAGCGGGCGAGTGTGTTTTGCCCTAAGTGCCAGAGCTGATTGCTGGCTGATGGCTGATATCGCTATCGCAGGCAAGCCAGCTCCCACATTTGAATGTGTGAATACATTCAAGTGTGGGAGCTGGCTTGCCTGCGATGAGGCCTTTACAGGCAATAAATAGCTTCAGGCCTTACCGGTAATCAGCCGGTACTTCTCCATCAACTGTTCTTCCGTCTCAGGCCGTGCCTCATCCAGCGGAATGCAATCCACCGGGCACACTTGCTGGCACTGAGGTTCGTCGTAGTGGCCGACGCACTGGGTGCACAGGTTGGGGTCGATCACGTAGATCTCTTCGCCCTGGGAAATCGCAGCGTTCGGGCACTCGGGTTCGCAGACGTCGCAGTTGATGCAATCGTCGGTGATGATCAGGGACATGGAAACTCCTGCCAGGGCTGTCAGCCAGGGCATCTGAAAACTAATGCGCGCAATTGTGCCGCATTGGCGCCCGCAGTGCGAGCGTGAGGCAAGCCCGAATGTCGGTCGTTGCCTCTGTGGCGAGGGAGCTTGCTCCCGTTGGGCCGCGAAGCGACCCCGCTGTACTTTAAGCGATTAGGACTGCTGCGCAGTCCAGCGGGAGCAAGCTCCCTCGCCACAAAGAGCCTTACTTCTTGAAGCGCAGCGTCAGCGCGTCGGCCACGGCCGGGTGCACGAACTTGGTGATATCTCCGCCCAAAGCGGCAATTTCACGCACCAACGTCGAGGAAATGAACGAGTAACGTTCCGACGGCGTCAGGAACAGGCTTTCCACGTCCGGCGCCAATTGGCGGTTCATGTTGGCCAGCTGGAATTCGTATTCGAAGTCCGACACCGCACGCAGGCCACGCAGGAACACATTGGCGTTCTGCTCCTTGGCAAAGTGCGCCAGCAACGTCGAAAAGCCCACCACTTCCACGTTGGGCAGGTGCTTGGTGACCTCCTGCGCCAGCTCCACGCGCTGTTCCAGGGGAAACAGTGGGTTTTTCTTGGGGCTGGCGGCGACCGCGATGATCACATGGTCGAACAAGCGAGACGCACGTTCGACCAGATCGCCATGGCCTTTGGTAATCGGGTCGAAGGTACCTGGGTACAACACTCGGTTCATCGCGTCGTCCTGGCGGAGTCCGTTGGGGAACCGGATGGTATCGCAGCATTCCCGGTGGGCCAAGTCGACTTATGTAGATAGATACCGCGAATACCCGGTTTTTTCATGCTGTTTTCAGACGTTCGGCCAATGCTGTCGCCAGTTGCGCGGTCAACCCGTACACCGATAATTGTGGGTTGGCGCCAATGCTGGTGGGGAACAGCGAGCCGTCATGGATCGACAAGTTACGCAATTGATGATGGCGACCGAGGCTGTCGGCCACCGCGTTTTTCGGGTCTTCGCCCATGGCGCAACCGCCCATCACATGCGCGCTGCCCAGCGTGGTGCGGTGCAGTTCCAGGCTCAAGCCGTCGATCAGACTGCGTGCTTCGGCCAGGGTATTTACGTAACGTGCATCGTGATGCAACGGCTTGACCGACTTGGCGCCTGCCGCGAACTGAATCTCGGCCATGGTATGAAACGCACGGCGCAGGCCGTCCCAGGCGTAGTCCGAGACCTGATAGTCGAGCACTGGCGTGCCGTCGCCACGCAACTCCACCGCGCCGCCGGGGCTGTCGGGGTGAAAACCGTCGCGCAGCAGGGCGAGCATGGCGTGGGTGTGGGGCAACTGGCTCATGTCCAGCGCATTTCCGGTGCCGTAGCCACCGAACAACGTGCTGGCCAGGCCTGGATGCAGCGGCGGCGCTTCCAGTTTGTAGGACATTTTGCCGGTGGTGCCGTCCTGCCACTGGAAGTGGTCAGAATAGATCGACTGCGGCGCACCATAGAACGGGTTGATCACCTCGTCGAACTGCCCGGCGGAGAAGTTCACCAGGTGCAGGAAGGTACGCTTGCCCAGCCGCGAATGCGGGTCGGGCGCGTCCGAGCGCATCAGCAGCGCCGGGCTGTTGATGCCGCCGCCCGCCAGCACGTAATGCTTGGCCTTGACCGTGATTTTGCGCCCGGTAGGCGCCACGCAACGCTCATCCATGGCCACGCATTCGAGGCTGCTGATGCTGTCGCCGCTGTATTTCAGGTGCTCGGCGCGGGCCAGGTAAAGCAGTTCGCCACCCTTCTCCAAGGTCGAGGGAATGGTGGTCACCAGCATCGACTGCTTGGCATTAACCGGGCAACCCATGCCGCAGTAACCCAGGTTGAAGCAGCCGCGCACGTTGCGCGGGATCACGTGCCAGCTGTAGCCGAGTTTCTCGCAGCCTTTGCGGATCACATCATTGTTGGCATTCGGTGGAATGGCCCAGGGGGCGATGCCCAGGCGTTGTTCCATCTTTTCGAACCATGGCGCCATTTCGGCGCTGCTGTGGCCTTTGACCGCGTATTCACTGGCCCAGTGGGCGAGGGTGGCATCGGGTGTGCGAAAGCTCGAGGTCCAGTTGATCAGCGTGGTGCCGCCGACGGCACGGCCCTGCAGGATAGTAATCGCGCCGTCCTTGCTCATGCGGCCAATGCCTTCCTGGTACAGGCTGGCGTAGGCCTCGTCTTCAAGCAGCTTGAAGTCGCTGCTGGTCTTGAGCGGGCCTTCTTCGATCAGCAGCACTTTGTAGCCCGCAGCACTGAGGATCTCGGCGGTGGTGCCGCCACCGGCGCCGCTGCCGATAATGGCCACGTCGGCTTCCAGGGTCAGGTCATTGCTGAGGGCTGCGCCATTGTGGGTTTTCCAGCCACGGGCCAAGCCATCACGGAACAGATCGGGTACGGGCATAGAAGTGCACTCTTATTTTTATACGAAGTTGCATTCAGTGTGGGAGCTGGCTTGCCTGCGATAGCGGTCTGCCTGCTAATCATTCCTGGCTGATACACCGCTATCGCAGGCAAGCCAGCTCCCACATTGGGTCAGGTTGTCAGGTTTAGATCTTGGGTGGGCCGGGATACCCGCAATGCACCCATGACGCCGGCCGGAAGTACCAGGCCATGATCACCAGCTTGAGCAGCGAACCCTGGCCCATGCGCAGCAGGTTCAGGTAGCTGTTTTCCCAGCGGTGCAGGAAGTTGCGGATCTGATCGCTACTGGCGTTTTCCCAACTGCCCCAGATGCCGGTCAACGGGCCACGGGTGATGCCCATGCTCAGCACGTCGAACAACTGCTGGGTGAGCTTGAACATCTCCGGCGACAGGTTTTGCAGGCTGTAGTCGAGTTTTTTCAGGGTGTCTTCGATACCGGCGACCACCTCTTGAGCGCTGGCCGCACCTTCAAGCAACACCGGGATAATTGCGCGCAAAAACGGCAAGTCACTGCTGCGCAGCATGGCAAAGCCACTGGCCGGGGTGCTGCTGGAGCAGCCGCTGAGGCTGGCCCCCAAGCCGGCGGTGGCCAGGAACGCGCTGGCGCACAGGCCGATTTTCAGGACGCCGCGCCGTGACAGCGCAGGTGAATCAGTCAGGCTAGGGTTCATTGTTATTGTTATCCCGAGGGTGGCGGAATCAGCGGATAAACAGCTTCTGGATCAACTTCTGGATGGCTTTGCCGTAAGGCGGATAGATCAGCTTCGCCGCGTTCAGGCGCTGTTTGACCAGCACACCCTTGGCCTTGCTGAACGTGAGGAAACCTTCATGGCCGTGGTAATGGCCCATGCCCGACGGGCCGATGCCGCCAAAGGGCATATCGTCCTGGGCCACATGCAGCAGCGTGTCGTTGAGGCAAACGCCGCCGGAATGGGTTTCGTGGAGCACGCGGTTCTGTTCGCCCTTGTTGTAGCCGAAGTAATACAGGGCCAGTGGGCGAGGGCGCTGGTTGATGTAGGCAAACGCTTGGTCGAGGCCGCGGTAAGGCACGATAGGTAGCAGCGGGCCGAAGATTTCATCCTGCATCACCGTCATCTCGTCGCTGACATTCAGCAGCACGCTATGGGCCATACGCCGTGCCTGGCCTTGGTCATACAGCGCAATCAGGGTGGCGCCTTTGTCGGTGGCGTCTTTGACGTAGGCATTCAGCCGGGCCTGTTGCCGATCATTGATGATGGCGGTGTAGTCCGGGTTGTCAGCCAGGGTCGGATAAAACCCACGAACGGCGTTGCTGTAGGCCTCGACGAAACCTTCAACACGGTCTTCCGGGACCAACACGTAATCCGGCGCCACACAGGTTTGCCCGGCATTCAGGCATTTACCGAAGGCGATGCGCTCGGCGGCGTCCTTGAGTGGCACATCGGCGGAAACAATAGCCGGCGACTTACCACCCAGTTCCAGGGTGACCGGTGTCAGGTGCTCGGCGGCTGCGCGCATTACGTGCTTGCCGATACTGGTAGCGCCGGTGAACAACAGGTGATCGAAGCGTAATTTGGAAAATGCCATGCCCACTTCGGCTTCACCCAGCACCACGCACACCAGGTCTTCGGGGAAAATTTTCGCCAGCAGCGCCTTAAGCAGTTCGCCCGTGGCCGGCGTGGATTCACTGAGTTTGAGCATTACCCGGTTTCCCGCCGCCAAAGCCCCTACCAATGGGCCAATGGCCAGGTACAGCGGGTAGTTCCAGGGGACAATCACCCCGACCACACCCAATGGCTGGTAGATGACTTTGGCTGACGCCGGTTGGAAGGCGATGCCTACCGCACGCCGGGACGGTTTCATCCAGCCTTTGAGGTGTTTGCTGGCGTAGTGAATGCCATGCAGGCTGGGCATCAACTCGGCGAACAGGGTTTCGTCTGCGCTGCGGTGGCTGAAGTCCTGGCTGATCGCGCTGATCAGCGCCTGGCGTTCGTCGCTGAGCACGTCGCGCAAAGCCTTCAGCCATTGCTGGCGCTGCGCAGCTGGCGGCATCGGGTTGGCCGCATAGGCGCGACGTTGGGCGTCGAACAGGTCCTGGAGTTGATCCAGCGCCTGGGAATCTTGCAGGTAGGCAACGTTGGCAGACATGGCGCAGTTCCCGATTGTTATAGGTCTGCCTGGATTTTTAGAGTCATTGCTCTAAATTGTCAAATGTCATTGCAGCAACATGCGGATTTATCCTGACAAGGATAGGCCGTAAGATGCCCCATCACGTGTTCAGAAGCTGATCCCCTATGGCACCACGAGTAAAGACCAGCGAGCGCATTGTGCAAACCAGCCTGGAGCTTTTTAACCAGCAGGGTGAGCGCAGCGTCAGTACCAACCATATCGCCGCCCATATGGAAATTTCCCCGGGCAACCTGTACTACCACTTCCCCAACAAGCAGGCGATCATCGCCGTGCTGTTTCGTGAGTACGAAGCGCTGGTGGACAGTTTTCTGCGCCCGCCCCAAGGCCGCGCCGTTACCGTCGAAGACAAGCGTTTTTACCTGCAGGCCGTGCTGGCCGGCATGTGGCGCTACCGTTTCCTGCACCGAGACCTTGAACACCTGCTGGAAAGCGACCCGGAACTGGCCACCGGCTACCGGCGGTTTTCCCAGCGCTGCCTGATCCAGGGCGGCGCCATTTACCAAGGGTTTGTCGACGCCGGCATCCTTAATATGGACCCGGTGCAAACCGAGGCGCTGACCCTTAATGCCTGGATCATCCTCACCTCTTGGGTGCGTTTTTTGTGCACCACCAACGAAAACTCCGCGCACTTGAGCGCCGAAGCGATCAAGCGCGGCGTGTATCAGGTGCTGGTGCTGGAGGCGGGGTTTGTCACGCCCAAGGCGAAAGAGGCGGTGGATGCGCTGTTCAAAGAGTTTTACGTGCCGTTGAACCAGGCACTGGAAGAAGTGAAGTAGGACCTTTCCCGAAACTGTTCACAGGAGCCCGTCATGCCGCTTGCCCAACTGATCAGCCCCCAGCAATTGGCCGAGCGCCAGAAGGCCGCAGGGCTGGTGATCCTGGATTGTCGTTTTGCCCTCGAAGACCCGGACTACGGGCTGTGCAGCTATGCCGAAGGGCATATCGAAGGCGCGCAATATGCCGACTTGGAGCGCCATCTCAGTGGGCCGGTGACCAAAGGTGTGACGGGTCGCCACCCGTTGCCGGCGGCGGATACGTTGGTTGCACAGCTGCGGGCCTGGGGCATCAACGCCAATACCGACATCGTGCTGTACGACGACGGCCCCGGCGCCTATGCCGCCCGCGCGTGGTGGCTGCTGGCCTGGCTGGGTAAGCGTGACGCCGTGTTTATCCTCGACGGTGGCCTCAAGGCCTGGCACGCCGCCGGTTTCCCGTTGAGCCTCGATGCGCCGGTGGTTGAACCGGGAACCTTCGCCGGTACGCCGGACAACCGCCTGCTGCTGGACGCCGAGCATTTGCAAAAACGCCTGGGTGAGCCGGGCCTGACCTTGATCGACGCCCGTGCAGCGGCGCGTTTTCGCGGCGAGGTAGAGCCGATTGATCCGATTGCCGGGCACATTCCCGGTGCGCAATGTGCGGCGTTCAACGAAAACCTGGGCAGTGATGGCCGATTCCTACCGGCCGATCAGCTCAAACAGCGCTTCGCCGCGCAGTTGCAGGGCCGCTCACCGGATGAGCTGGTGGCGTATTGCGGTTCGGGCGTGACGGCGTGTCACAACTTGTTTGCCTTGAGTTTGGCGGGCTACCCGTTGGGCAAGTTGTATGCGGGGTCGTGGAGTGAGTGGATTACTGATCCGGCTCGGCAGATCGCAACCGGCGACTAAGCCGCCAGGCCTGAAAACCCTATCAAAAAGTGGGAGCTGGCTTGTGTGGGAGCTGGCTTGCCTGCGATGCAGACACCTCGGTCGTTCAGTTGAACCGAGGTGATGCTATCGCAGGCAAGCCAGCTCCCACACAAGCCAGCTCCCACACTGACCAGCGCCCATGTTTTTTAACCGTGTTGTGTCAGTAACCACTGCGGAATACGGCGCTCCAGGTAGTAGCTCGGGCGTTTCAACGTGCCATCTACAAACCCCACATGCCCACCCTTGGCCAACAACTCAAACTCAGTGCAATCCGACAGTTCACTGGCCTGCGGCAAGCTGTGGGCGAATACGAACGGGTCATCGGCGGCTTGGATAATCAGGGTTGGTGTGCGGATTTCGCCCAAGTAGTAACGGCTCGAGGCGCGACGGTAATAGTCCTCGGCACTGAGGAACCCGTGCAACGGTGCGGTCACCCGGCCGTCGAAGTCCCAGAACGTGCGCATTTTCTCCAATGAACCCAGGGCTTCCAGGGTTTTCAGCCCTTCGGCCCGGCCGTCCTGTACAAAGCGGCTTTGCTTGACGCGGATGTACGCCAACATCTCGCGCATGAAATGCTTTTGATACACCCGCGAAAAACCCAGCCCGATGCGATCGGCGCACTGGTCCAGTCGAAATGGCACCGACACCGCCGCTGCGCCTTGCAGCCCGGACGCCTCGCCGGTTTCGCCCAGGTGCTTGAGCAACACATTGCCGCCCAGCGAATAACCCACCGCATACAGCGGCGCCAAGGGTCGCTTGGCACGCAGATGGGCAATCGCCGCCGCCAGGTCTTCACTGGCGCCCGAGTGATAGCTGCGCGCCAACAGGTTCGGCTCGCCCGAGCAACCACGCCAATTCAAGGCGGCGCTGGCCCAGCCTTGGGCGGCGAGGGCTTTTTGCAGCCCGGCCACATAAGGCGAGTTGGACGAACCGGTCAGCCCGTGCAATACCAGCACCAATGGCGCTTGCGGATCATGGGGGCCATGCCAGTCGAGGTCGAGAAAGTCACCGTCGTCCAGCCACAGGCGTTCGCGTTGGCGTTCGATGTGAGTGGTGGGGCGCCACAGCGGACCCCACAGGGTTTGCAAGTGGGGGTTGCCGAGGCCGAAGGCGGGTTTGAACAGCTCAGAGGACGGGATCATGAAACTCTCGGTAGCAAGCGAACTCACTGTGGCAGGCGAGCTTATCGTGGCAAGCAGGCCTGGTGTGGCAAGCAGGCTTGGTGTGGCGAGCAGGCTTGCCCTGCGTTGGGCTGCGAAGCGGCCCCAATAAAGTCGCCGCATTCTATATGTAAGATCGCGGTGCCTGTAAAAGGGGCCGCTTCGCAGCCCAGCGGGAGCAAGCTCCCTCGCCACAGATGAAACCGGATCAGGCGGTAGTTTCGACCAACCGGTGCCACAACGCGTAATACACCCGACCGGATTTCTGCTCCCGGTGCAGGCGCCAGCTACCCGGCAGGCCGAGGGTAGACGGGGCGGTCTCGCTTTCAGTGTAGATCCACGCATCGGGTGCCAGCCACTGGCGCTCTTCCAGCAGCGCGCAAACAGTCGGCAACAGGTTCTGGTTGAACGGCGGATCGAGGAACACCACGTCGTATTCGCTGGCCGCCTGGGTTTCCAGGTAGCGCAGCGCATCGGCGGTCTGCACCTGGCCGGTGGTGCAGCGCAGTGTGCCGAGGTGTTCCTTGAGGCTGGACACCGCCACATTGCTGGCATCCAGCGCCTGGCCCTGGGCCGCGCCACGGGACAGCGCCTCCAGGAACAGCGCGCCACTGCCGGCGAACGGGTCCAGTACCTTGGCGCCGCCGATATACGGCGCGAGCCAGTTGAACAGGGTTTCACGCACGCGGTCCGGCGTTGGGCGCAGGCCCACGACGTCGGGGAAACTCAGCTTGCGGCTGCCCCATTCACCGCCAATGATGCGCAGTTGGCCCACACCGTTATGCACGTTGTGGACAGGTTTTTTCGGGCGAGATGAACTGGCCATTAATGCTCCGGAACCCCGAGCGGCTGCTCGGCGGGTTTATCAGTGGGGGGCGGTAGTGGCTTTTGCGCAATCGTCGGGCCGGCGGTCACGATGACCATCTTGTCGGCGCTCAAGTGTTTATTCATTGCAGCCTTGACCTGCTCTACGGTCAGGGCCTGGGATTGTTTCATGAAATCCTCAAGATAGCTCAGCGGCAGGTTATAGAAACCCATGGCGCCCAACTGCCCGACGATATCCGCGTTGCTTGCGGTGGACAGCGGGAAGCTACCGGCCAGCTCACGCTTGGCGTCGTCCAGTTCCTTTTGCGTCGGGCCGGTCTTGAGGTAATCGGCCAATACGTCTTCAACCAGGCGCAGGGTGCCGCCGCTCATTTCGGCGCGGGTCTGCAGGTTGATCATGAACGGGCCACGTACCTGCATCGGCGAGAAGCCGGAGTAAACGCCGTAGGTCAGGCCGCGTTTCTCACGCACTTCGCTCATCAAGCGGGTGCCGAAACCTCCGCCGCCGAGGATCTGGTTGCCCAGGGACAAGGCGGCGTAGTCCGGGTCGGCGCGGTCGATGCCCAGTTGCGCGAACAGCAAATGGGTTTGCTTGGACGGGAACTCGATATGGCTCAGGCCAGCTTTCGGCTCGGTCGGCTGGGCGATCTTGGCCAGGGCCGGGCCTTTGGGCAGCGATGCGGAGACCTTGGCCGTCATGGCCTCAGCTTCGGCGCGAGTCAGATCGCCCACCACGGCAATCACCGCATTGCCCGCTGCGTATGCTTTGGCGTGGAAGGCCTGCAGCTGCGCCAGGGTAATCGCCGGAATGCTCTCAGGCGTGCCTTCGCTCGGGTGTGCGTAAGGGTGGTCGCCGTACAAACGCTTGAACAGTTCAAGGCTGGCCAGCTTGCCCGGGTTCTGTTTCTGGTACTCAAAACCCGCAAGAATCTGGTTCTTGATGCGCGCCAGGGAGTCGGCCGGGAATGTCGGCTTGCCGATCACTTGGTCAAATAGCGCCAGGGCCGCGTCGCGTTTATCGCTGTCGCTCAGGCTGCGCAGGGACACCAACGCCATGTCGCGAAAAGCGCCGTTGCCGAAGTCGGCGCCCAGGCCCTCAAAGCCGCTGGCGATCTGGCTGACATCCTTGCCCGGTATGCCTTCGTTGAGCATGGCGTTGGTCAGCAACGCAACGCCGGGCGTGTTGCCGTCCTGGCTGCTGCCGGCGGCGAACAGGATGCGCATGTCGAACATCGGCAGTTCGTGGGCTTCGACGAACAGCACCTTGGCGCCTTCGGCGGTGGTCCAGGTTTGCACGTCGAGCTTGCGGTTGGTCGGCGCCTTGCCGTCCAGTTCCGCCAGGGATTGCAGCTTGTTGGCCGATTGCGCATTGTCCAGCGCCTGGCTGGCCACCGATTCACTCGGGCGCAGGAAGTACACGGCGCTGGCGGCGATCAGGGTGACGACGACCAGGCCGGGGAAAATCAGGCGGCTGCTTTTGCGATCACTCATGAGCGGTCTCCTCGGGCAAAACATGGGCGACGCTCAAACGTTCGCGGGTGAAATAGGTGCGTGCGGCTTTCTGGATATCTTCCGGGGTCACGCTTTGCAGGTCGGCAAGCTCGGTGTCCATGAGTTTCCAGGACAGGCCGACGGTTTCCAGCGAGCCGATGGCCGTGGCCTGGCTGGTGATGGAATCACGTTGGTAAACCACACCGGCAATCACTTGGGCGCGGATACGCTCCAGTTCTTCGGTGGTCGGCGGCTTGGCTTTCAACTCGTCGAGCAAACGCCACAGGCCGGCTTCGGCCTGGGCAATGGTCTTTTTCTTCTGTTGGTTCGGCGTGGCGCTCAATGTGAACAGGCTGTCACCACGGGTATAGGCGTCGTAGCTGGTGGAGGCGCCGGAGACCAGCTCTTCACCGCGCTCCAGTTGCTCTGAGATACGTGCGCTGTAGCCACCATCCAGCAGGGCCGACAGCAGGCGCAGGGCTTGCACCGAGCGCTTGTCTTCGGCAGTCGCAAGGCCCGGCACGTTGAAGCCGAGGATCACGCTCGGCAGTTGGGTCTGCACGTGCATGGTCAGCAAGCGCTCGCCAGGTTCGGCCAGTTCCAGCGGGATCTTGGCGGGTGGCACGTCACGCTTGGGGATTGGGCCGAAGTAACGTTCGGCGAGTTTCTTGACCTCATCCGGCGTTACGTCGCCGACCACCACCAGCGTGGCGTTGTTCGGTACATACCAGGACTGGTACCAGTGGCGCAGTTCTTCCACCTTCATGCGCTCAAGGTCAGCCATCCAGCCGATGGTCGGCGTGTGATAGCCGCTGGCCGGGTAGGCCATCGCCTTGAAGCGCTCGTAGGCCTTGGACATCGGGTTGTCGTCGGTGCGCAGGCGGCGTTCTTCCTTGATCACCTCGATTTCGCGGCTGAACTCATCGGCCGGCAGGCGCAGGCTGGCCATGCGGTCGGCTTCCAGCTCGAAAGCGACGCCCAGGCGGTCACGCGCCAGTACTTGGTAGTACGCGGTGTAATCGTCACTGGTGAAGGCGTTTTCTTCGGCGCCCAGGTCGCGCAGGATCAGCGAGGCTTCGCCGGGACCGACTTTGGCGCTGCCCTTGAACATCATGTGTTCCAGAGCGTGGGACAAACCGGTCTGGCCCGGGGTTTCGTAGCTCGAACCGACCTTGTACCAGACCTGGGAAACCACCACCGGCGCGCGATGGTCTTCGCGCACGACCACTTTAAGGCCGTTATCGAGGGTGAATTCATGGGTGGGTTGTGGGTCGGCAGCCAAGGCTGAAAGAGGCAGACAAACTGTGCTGAGCAGCAGGCCTGCGGCGCGGCGGGCTAGAGCATTCATTCGTGTTTTAACCTGTTGGGCTACCCGCTTGGTCTTAGCGTCGGCGGGCGAGGAGGTGCTAGGATACTGATCCCGTTTGGACAGGGCCACTGTGGCGGTCATCTTGTCCTGGTTTCAGTCGTAGGAATGTAGGAGTTGGCGCTGGGTTTCCCCGACGATCTTCTACTTTTCGCCGATTTTGTCGCTTCAGTCCTTTATTGAAACGATTTGTTGAGGCCTTTATTTACGCCTTACAAAATGTTGCGCATGAACAAGCGAGCGTTAAAGCAGTCTGTTCTGCATCGAATTTATTTACCGAGGCGCCCTGGCGCATCGCTACTTTGAGATAGCCGTCCTCCATGTTTGGTTCCAACGACGACAAGAAGAGCCCAGCTGCGGCTGGCGAGAAAAAAGGCCTGTTCGGATGGCTGCGCAAAAAGCCGCAGGAAACCGTCGTCGAACAGCCACAGGTTCAGCCTGAGCCGATTCCAGAACCCGTCATAGACGCTGAGCCGCCCGCGCCGGTGGTGTTGCCGATGGCCGAGCCGGTGTTGCAGCCGGTGGTTGAGGCGGAGCCTGAGCCTGAGCATAAACCGTGGTTGGAACTGCCGGTGGCTGAAGAGCCTGTGGCACTGGTTGAAGATGTACAGGCTGAGCACGTCACGCCGCCGATTCCTGTGGTTGTTGAGCCGGTTGCAGTGGTAGTCGAAGCGCCTGCGCCCATCATTGTTGAGCCTGAGCCTGAGCCTGAGCCTGAGCCTGAGCCTGCACCTGCACCTGCACCTGCACCTGCACCTGAGCCTGTTGTCGTTGCCGCTCCCGCCATTATCGAGCCGCCGGTTGCCCCGGAGCCTGTTGTGGCTGCCGTTGAAACCAGCAAAACCGGGTTCTTCGCCCGCCTCAAGCAAGGCCTGAGCAAAACCAGCGCCAGCATCGGCGAAGGCATGGCCAGCCTGTTCCTGGGCAAGAAGGTCATCGATGACGAACTGCTGGAAGACATCGAAACCCGTCTGCTCACCGCCGACGTGGGCGTTGAAGCCACTGCCGTGATCATCCAGAGCCTGACCCAGAAGGTTGCGCGCAAGCAACTGACCGACGCCGATGCGCTCTACAAATCCCTGCAGGCCGAACTGGCGGCGATGCTTAAACCTGTAGAAGCCCCGCTGGTGATTACGCCGAACAAGCCGTTCGTGATTTTGGTGGTCGGCGTCAATGGCGCCGGCAAGACCACCACCATCGGCAAGCTGGCCAAGAAGCTGCAGTCCGAAGGCAAGAAAGTCATGCTCGCCGCCGGCGACACCTTCCGCGCCGCTGCCGTGGAGCAGCTGCAGGTCTGGGGTGAGCGCAACAAGATCCCGGTGATCGCCCAGCACACTGGCGCCGATTCCGCCTCGGTGATCTTCGATGCCGTGCAAGCTGCCAAGGCTCGTAACATCGACGTGTTGATCGCTGATACCGCCGGTCGCCTGCATACCAAAGACAACTTGATGGAAGAACTGAAGAAAGTGCGCCGCGTGATCGGCAAGCTCGACGCCGACGCCCCGCACGAAGTGCTGCTGGTGCTTGACGCCGGCACTGGCCAGAACGCCATCAGCCAGGCCAAACAATTCAACCAGACGGTGCAACTGACCGGCCTGGCATTGACTAAGCTCGACGGCACAGCCAAAGGCGGAGTGATCTTCGCCCTGGCCAAACAGTTCGGGTTGCCGATTCGTTATATTGGTGTCGGTGAAGGCATCGACGACCTGCGCACCTTTGAAGCCGAACCCTTTGTACAGGCACTTTTCGCCGAGCGGGAGCGTTCATGATTCGATTCGAACAGGTCGGTAAACGCTACGCCAACGGGCATGTGGGCTTGCATGAGCTGAGCTTTCGAGTACGGCGTGGCGAGTTTCTATTTGTAACCGGCCACTCGGGCGCCGGTAAAAGTACGCTGCTGCGGCTGTTGCTGGCGATGGAGCGCCCGACCACCGGCAAGCTGCTGCTGGCCGGCCAGGATCTGGCGACCATCAGCAATGCACAGATTCCGTTCCTGCGCCGCCAGATCGGTGTGGTGTTCCAGAACCACCAATTGCTGTTCGATCGCACGGTGTTCAACAACATCGCTCTGCCGTTGCAGATTCTCGGCCTGTCCAAGGCTGAAATCGTCAAGCGCGTGGATTCGGCCCTGGAGCGCGTGGCGCTGTCGGACAAGACCGACCTGTACCCAGGCGACCTGTCCACCGGCCAGCAACAGCGCGTCGGCATCGCCCGCGCCATTGTCCACCGCCCGGCCTTGCTGCTGGCGGACGAACCTACCGGTAACCTCGACCCGCGCCTGGCGGCGGAGATCATGGGCGTGTTCGAAGACATTAACCGCCTGGGCACCAGCGTATTGATCGCCAGTCACGACCTGGCACTGATCGCCCGTATGCGCCACCGCATGCTGACCCTGCAACGCGGCCGTCTGATCGGCGACGGGGAGGCTGGCGTATGAGTGCAACTCGCAGCCCCAAGGTTTCCGAGCGTGTGGCGCCAAAAGCCGCCGACCCGCAACCGCCGAAGAAAAAACGCGACGAAGATGATGGCCCGGATTTCGCCACTTTGCTGCGCGCCTGGATCGAAAGCCATCGCGCCAGTTTGGTCGACAGCCTGCGCCGCCTGGGCAAGCAGCCGATCGGCAGCTTTTTCACCTGCCTGGTAATGGCCGTGGCACTGAGCCTGCCGATGGGCTTGTCGCTGCTGCTTAATAATGTCGAGCGCCTGGGCGGTTCCTGGCAGCGCGCGGCGCAGATTTCGCTGTACCTGGACCTCGACACCAGTGCCAAAGACGGCGAGAACCTGCGCGATGACATCAAGAATCTGCCGGGCGTGGCGGATGCCGAATACATCAGCCGCGATCAGGCGCTTGAAGAGTTCCAGCAGCAATCGGGCCTGGGTGAGGCGCTTAAAGAGCTGCCGCAGAGCCCACTGCCGGGCGTGGTGCTGGTGACGCCGAACGAAGTCGACAAGCCGGCGCTTGAGGCCCTGCGACAAAAACTCGCAGAGATGCCGAAGGTGCAACAGGCACAACTTGATCTAGTCTGGGTAGAGCGCCTGGCGGCCATTCTCAAGCTGGGCGACCGCTTTGTGTTCGGTCTCACGGTGTTGTTGGTGTCTGCATTACTTTTGGTGATAGGTAATACCATTCGTCTTCATATTGAAAACCGCCGCACCGAGATAGAAGTGATTAAACTGGTCGGCGGCACAGACAGCTATGTGCGTAGGCCTTTTCTGTACATGGGCGCGCTTTATGGCTTCGGTGCCGGGATTTTGTCCTGGGGCGTTTTGGCTTTTGGCTTGAACTGGCTCAACGACGCGGTAGTAGGGCTGGCCGGCTTGTACGGCAGCGATTTTGCCTTGGCCGGTGTGCCGGTTGCCGATGGCCTGAGTCTCTTGCTTGGTGCCGTCTTGTTGGGGTATATCGGTGCTTGGATTGCGGTCGCTCGTCATTTACGTGAGCTGGCACCGAAGTAGTTAATGTCAGATTAATGTGGTTTCGTTTGTATTGACCGTATTGGTGGTTTAGGGAACTTGTCCTACGGTTCCCGGTCAATTTTCGCAGTGCTGAACTGCACGAGTTATGTGAGTCGGAGGTTTTTTCGTATGACCACTTCTTTGCAACCTGCTTATGCTCTGGTCCCAGGTGCAAACCTGGAAGCCTATGTGCACACGGTCAACAGCATTCCATTGCTGACGCCCGAGCAGGAGCGTGAACTGGCCGAGAGTCTCTACTATGAGCAGGATTTGGGGGCGGCTCGGCAGATGGTGCTCGCCCACCTGCGTTTTGTCGTACATATCGCCCGTAGCTATAGCGGCTACGGCCTGGCCCAGGCTGACCTGATTCAGGAAGGCAACGTCGGCCTGATGAAGGCTGTAAAGCGCTTCAACCCTGAGATGGGCGTGCGCCTGGTGTCGTTTGCCGTGCACTGGATCAAGGCGGAAATCCACGAGTTCATCCTGCGCAACTGGCGCATCGTGAAAGTCGCGACCACCAAGGCCCAGCGCAAGCTGTTCTTCAACCTGCGCAGCCAGAAAAAACGCCTGGCGTGGCTGAACAATGAGGAAGTACACCGCGTGGCCGAAAGCCTCGGCGTGGAGCCGCGTGAAGTGCGCGAGATGGAAAGTCGCCTGACCGGTCATGACATGGCCTTCGACCCGGCCGCTGAAGCGGACGACGACAGCGCCTTCCAATCGCCGGCCAACTACCTGGAAGACCACCGGTACGACCCGGCACGTCAACTGGAAGACGCCGACTGGAGCGACAACTCCAACCAGAACCTGCACGAAGCGCTGGAAGTGCTGGACGACCGCAGCCGTGACATCCTCTATCAGCGCTGGTTGGCTGAAGACAAAGCCACGCTGCATGACCTTGCGCAGAAGTACAACGTGTCGGCCGAGCGGATTCGTCAGCTTGAAAAAAGCGCGATGAACAAGCTGAAATTGTCTATCGCCGCTTAAAACGCTGCGATAAGACAAAAAAATGCCCCGGTCGGAAGGCCGGGGCATTTTTGTGTGCAATCTAAAGTCTCTAGCTCAACTCGGTCTACTGTGGGAGCTGGCTTGCCTGCGATGAGGCAGTCTCAGCCAGCACATGTGGTGATTGACCCACCGCAATCGCAGGCAAGCCAGCTCCCACAGGTATTGCATTGTGTCAGTCAGCCCACGGGGCTTTTCGGGAGTTATTCAACTCCACCAAGTAGCCATCCCCACCCAGTTGGCTCATCTGCTGCCGAATCCACGCCGCCCGCCGTGCCACATACGCCGTTGGATGGCTGGCACTCCACACCCGTGGATTAGGCAAAACCGCCGCCAGATAGCTGGCCTGCTGACGGGACAGCGCCTTGGCACTCACGCCAAAGTGATGCCGCGCGGCTGCCTCTGCGCCAAACACGCCTTCATCCCACTCCACGCTGTTGAGGTACACCTCAAGAATCCGCTGTTTGGGCCACAGCACCTCGGTCAGTGCGGTAAACCAGGCTTCCAGGCCTTTGCGCAGATAACTGCGACCGGTCCACAAAAACAGGTTCTTCGACACTTGCTGGCTCAAGGTGCTGGCGCCGCGAATCGAACCGCCGCGCTCGTTATGCAGCAGCGCCGCCTGGATCGCGCCGAAATCAAAACCCCAATGCTGCGGGAAACGCTGGTCTTCACCGGCCATTACCGCCACTTTCAGTTCGTCGGATATGTCGTCCCACGGCACCCACGTGCGTTGCAGGTCAATCGGTTCGCCGTCGACCCAGGATTCGACCTTGCGCTCCACCATCAGCGCGGTGAACGGTGGCGGCACCACACGAAACAGCAGCACCAGCAGCACACTGCCGATGGCAAACCATTTAATGACTTTAAGAAAGCGCTTGAAGAGGAGACGCAGCATAGAGATGGCTTGGCCGAACCCGTTGAGCGGGCCATTATACAGACCCTGCCCATCGAGTCTGACTGGAGTTCCTCATGCTGCGTAGCTTTCTGATGCTGGCTGCCTTTTTCGGCTTTACCGGCGTCGCCCTGGGTGCCTTTGCCGCCCACGGCCTGAAAAACCGCCTGAGCGCCGAGTACCTGGCAATCTTCCATACGGGCGTCACCTACCAGTTGGTGCACGCCCTGGCGCTGTTCGGCGTGGCGTTGCTGGCCGCGCATATACCTGGCCGACTGGTCAGTTGGGCGGGCATCTCGTTTACCGTTGGCATTCTGCTGTTCTCGGGCAGTCTGTATGCGCTGACCCTGACCGGCATCAGCAAGCTCGGCATCATCACGCCGTTTGGGGGGCTTGCCTTCTTGCTCGGCTGGTTCTTCCTCGGTTTGACTGCGTGGCGTCTACAGGTCGCCTGACCAAGGGACTTGGGTCAGCCACGCTGATCGGGCTAGAATGCTGGCCCCTAAAAACGATGGCGGCCCGTGGCATGCGCATTCAGTTGAACGGCGAACCCCTTGAACTGCCCGACGGTGAAACCGTTGCGGCCCTGCTGACCCGTCTGGACCTGACCGGGCGCCGTGTCGCAGTGGAGCTCAACCTGGATATCGTCCCGCGTAGCCAGCATGCCGAAACCGCGCTCACCGAAGGTGATCAGGTGGAAGTGGTCCACGCCATCGGCGGCGGCTAGCCGCCCGGCGCTCAAGGGCGCCAACCCGCATTCTGCAGAACCTCACCCCACTTCGAGGATTTCCCATGAGCATCGTTCGTAGCGACAAGCCCTTCGTCCTGGCCGGTCGTACCTACCAGTCCCGTCTGCTGGTCGGCACCGGCAAGTACCGCGACATGGAAGAAACCCGTCTGGCCATCGAAGCCTCGGGTGCCGAGATCGTGACGTTTGCCGTGCGCCGCACCAACCTCGGCCAGATCGAAGGCGAGCCGAATCTGCTCGAAGTGTTGTCGCCGGATCGCTACACCTTCCTGCCGAATACTGCCGGTTGCTACGACGCCATCGAAGCTGTGCGCACCTGCCGCCTGGCCCGTGAGCTGCTCGACGGCCACAACCTGGTGAAGCTGGAAGTGCTGGCCGACCAGAAAACCCTGTTCCCCAACGTGATCGAAACCCTCAAGGCCGCCGAAACCCTGGTCAAGGAAGGCTTCGACGTGATGGTCTACACCAGTGATGACCCGATCATCGCGCGCCAATTGGCCGAAATTGGCTGCATCGCCGTGATGCCGCTGGCCGGGCTGATCGGTTCCGGCCTGGGCATCTGCAACCCGTACAACCTGCAAATCATCCTCGAAGAAGCCAAGATTCCGGTGCTGGTGGATGCGGGCGTGGGCACTGCCTCCGACGCCACCATCGCCATGGAGCTGGGTTGCGACGCGGTGCTGATGAACTCAGCCATCGCCCATGCCCAGCAGCCGGTCATGATGGCTCAAGCCATGCAACATGCAATCGTAGCGGGCCGCCTGGCGTACCTCGCCGGTCGCATGCCGAAAAAACTGTACGCCAGCGCCTCCTCGCCGCTGGATGGTCTGATCAAGTAAGAGCCATTGATGACTGAATCAAACGAAACGCCGAACACCGTGGAAGAAGGCGACGAGTCCAAGCACCGCCGCATCAAGAGTTTTGTGATGCGCGCCGGCCGCATGACCGAAGGCCAGCAAAAGGGCCTGGAGCAAGGTACGCCGCTGTTCGTGTTGCCATTGGCCGACGCGCCGGTGGACTACGACCAGGTGTTCGGCCGTTCGGCCCCACGCTCCCTGGAAATCGGTTTCGGCATGGGCCACTCCCTGCTGGAAATGGCTGCGACCGCGCCGGACCAGGACTTTATTGGGGTGGAAGTGCACCGCCCAGGTGTCGGCGCGCTGCTTAACGGCGTGCTGACCCAAGGCCTGACCAACCTGCGCGTCTACGACTGCGACGCGATTGAAGTGCTAAACCGCTGCATCGCCGACAACAGCCTCGACCGCCTGATGCTGTTCTTCCCGGACCCTTGGCACAAATCGCGTCACCACAAACGCCGTATCGTCCAGGCTTCCTTCGCGGAGCTGGTGCGCAGCAAGCTCAAAGTGGGCGGCATCCTGCACATGGCCACCGACTGGGAACCGTATGCCGAATACATGCTGGAAGTAATGGACGTAGCGCCTGGCTACCGCAACCTGGCCGAAGACGGCAAATGCGTGCCACGCCCGGCTGAGCGTCCGATTACCAAGTTCGAACGCCGCGGCGAGCGACTGGGGCATGGGGTTTGGGATTTGAAGTTCGAGAAGGTCGACTGACAAGCCAATAGCTGGCTTGGAATGCAATCAACTGTGGGAGCTGGCTTGCCTGCGATGCAGACACCTCGGTGTATCAGTGATACCGAGTTGATGCCATCGCAGGCAAGCCAGCTCCCACAGTCGTTTTGCAGTGTTGCTGGAGTTGGCGGCGATCTATCGCCATTTGGTGTTTGACTTGTAAAGGAATACACGGGTTTGAAATCCATTCTCTGTTGCTCGGTACTGCTGGGCTTGCTGTCTTCGACGGTCTTTGCTGCCACCACCGCCGCCCTGCCAGTGACCTCCCCGGACGACTACTTCGAGCGTGCGCAAAAGAAGGCGGAACAACTCAAGTTATTGTTCGATGAGAACGTCAAGCTGGAGGCCAGTGGCAAGCTGGATAAGGCCACTTTGCCTGAGCAACTCAAAGAGGTTCAGGGCACCATGGCTGCGTTCGAGCGTGATCTGAAGATGGCCTCGGAGGGTGGCCACGTTGTAGCGACCTATATGCTGGCCAATATGCAAAGCCGGTTCGGCATGTCTGACGAAGAACGCAAACAGGTGTGTGAGCCGATGCACAGGGCAATGGATCAAGGTTTGTTGGCCGCCGGCGTGGGTTATTACTATCAGTGCGACATGACGTACATGCGCCTTGATCTGCTTGATCCTGGGCACATCAAGTATCTGGAGGCGCTCAAGCAGATGCTGCTGAAAGTTGACGAAAACCGCGATTACTATCCGTTGTACACCAATCGCTCGCTTTGCTTTGAAAGTGATCGGTTAGCCGAGATCAAAGAAGAAAGAACTCTGGGTAACATGCAAGCCCGTGCCAGTGCGCGGATGCTGACCTATGATCAGTACCGGGCGGATGCCTACTACATATTGGCTGCGACTCGAATGAACGAGAAAGGTATGCCGGATAGCACTAACCTGGCTTATCTCAACCAGGCGCTTGAGCTGGGTTGTAAAGACCCGATGACTCTTAAAGAGTATTACCAAAAAGAGTTTGGTAAGCCGGTGTCGAAATAGAGCGCCGACACTTAGCGGCGGTCGGCTACTACGCCTATCAACACCAGCACCACCACCAACACCGGCGCCAGGCTGTAGTTATTGAACTGGCTCAACCCCCGCACAATCCACGGCGTGGCATACAGCAATGCGGCGCCGCTGCCGATCATGCACACCAATGCCATCAACGGTACGCGCAATGCCCCGGCGATGCTGCCCAAGCGGCCTTCGATCCAGCCTTTGATATCAGCGCCAAACAACACCAGTAGGCAGCCGACAAGGGCCAGGGAGATTTCCGACAGATTGCTACGGCTCCAGCGGGACACGGTGGCGAGCAGGTCGAGTACCAAATCCATGTGATTTCCTTAGAGCGATCAGCTCAAAAACTTCTGCAACAGGTCATTGAGAAACAGTTGCCCACGGTCGGTGGCCGCCAGGCGTGACGGTTCGACCTGCATTAAGCCACTTTGTTCTGCCTCACGGCGGCCTTCGTCGAGGCTGGCCAGGTCGAGGCCGGTGCGCTCGGCGTACAGCTTGGATTCAACGCCTGCGGTGAGCCGCAAAGCGTTCATCAGGAACTCGAATGGCAGCTCTTCATTGGTGAGCTCTTTTGCTCCGGCCTGGAAGCTTTTGGCCGGGTTGAGGTAGTCCTTGGGGGCCCGGGTTTTCCAGGTGCGTACGATGCGCCCGTCCGGGTGGCTGAGCTTGCCGTGGGCACCGGCGCCGATGCCGATAAAGTCACCGAAGCTCCAGTAGTTCAGGTTGTGTCGCGCCGGGCGGCCCGGTTGGGCATAGGCCGACACTTCATATTGCGCGTAACCGTGTTCGGCCAGCAGCGCCTGGCCGGCTTCCTGAATATCCCACAGCGTGTCGTCTTCCGGCAGCGCGGGCGGCTGGTTCCAGAATACGGTGTTGGGTTCCAGCGTCAGCTGATACCACGACAGGTGCGTTGGCTTCAGCGCGATGGCCTGGCGCAAGTCGCTCAGCGCATCGTCCAGTGACTGATCGGGCAAACCGTGCATCAGGTCCAGGTTGAAGTTATCGAACCCGGCCTGGCGGGCCATGCCAGCGGCGCGTACAGCCTCATCGCCATTATGGATGCGGCCCAACGCCTCAAGCTTTTGCTGCTGGAAGCTCTGGATGCCGATGGACAGGCGATTGATCCCCAACTTGCGGTACGCCACGAACTTCTCTTGCTCGAAGGTGCCAGGGTTGGCTTCCAGGGTAATTTCGATGTCGTCGGCAAACGGGATACGGGCTTGCACGCCTTTGAGCAGGCGTCCCAGCGCGGCGGCACTGAACAGGCTGGGCGTACCACCGCCGAAGAAAATCGAGCTTAGTTCACGGCCGTAAACCGCGTGCAGGTCTTGATCAAGGTCGGCGAGCAAGGCGTCCACGTACTCTTCTTCCGGCAGCACTTTGCTGGCGGTGTGGGAGTTGAAGTCGCAATACGGGCATTTGCGCACACACCACGGAATGTGGATATACAGCGCCAGGGGCGGCAGCACCGGCAAGGCCGCCCGCGGTGTTTGCGCGCCGCCGTGGATCAGCGGCTGCGCAGAAGTGTTTTGGGTCATTTCAGGCTCAGGCGTTGGCGCAGCAAATCCATTGCGCGGGCGCGGTGGCTGATCTGGTTCTTGTCGGCCGGGCTCAGCTCGGCGCTGGAGACATTGCGCTCCGGCACCCAGAACAGCGGGTCATAGCCAAAGCCATGCTCGCCACTGGCGGCATGCAGGATGCGCCCGTGCCACAGGCCTTCGCACAGAATCGGCAACGGGTCATCAGCGTGGCGAACCAGCGCCAGCACACAGACGAACTGTGCTCCACGCTCGGCGTCCGGCACATCCTTGAGGGCTTCGAGCAGCTTGGCGTTGTTAGCCGCATCGCCTTTGCCATCGGCATACCGCGCCGAGTAGATGCCCGGCGCGCCGCCGAGGAAATCCACGGCCAGGCCCGAGTCGTCCGCGAGTGCCGGCAGGCCGGAGATGCGTGCGGCATTGCGGGCCTTGAGGATGGCGTTTTCAACAAACGACAGGCCGGTCTCTTCCGGCTCTACTTGGCTGAACTCTCCGATCGAGCGCAGTTGCACGGAGTCGCCGAGCATGGCCTGGAGTTCTTTGAGTTTGCCGGCGTTATGGCTGGCCAGTACGAGTTGGGTGAGGTTCATCATTCGGCCGGGAAAAGTTCTTGGACAAAACTGAAACCGTGGGCCTTGCCGCCAGTTTCAACATTGATAGTGAAGGTCTTGAATTCTTGTTGCGGCACTGAGTAAGGGGCCAGGTAATTGGTCACGCCTTTTTCGGTGATTTGCTTAAACGTCAGCACTTCACTCTTACCGCTCAAGTCCTTGATGGTG
Source organism: Pseudomonas sp. ChxA (assembly GCF_030263855.1). Taxonomy (NCBI): domain Bacteria; kingdom Pseudomonadati; phylum Pseudomonadota; class Gammaproteobacteria; order Pseudomonadales; family Pseudomonadaceae; genus Pseudomonas; species Pseudomonas sp. ChxA. The sequence continues at coordinate 1,132,587 of NZ_JARPMK010000002.1, read as the reverse complement.
CCGGTGACTTGCGCCACCACAGGCGTCACGCCTTTGAACACCGACACATTGATCAAGCCTTTGTTCTTGCTGCGTACCACGCCCACCGCTTGAGCGGTTTCGGGTTGCAGGAAGCTGGAGGTAAAGGTGTTGTAACGCACGGTGATATCACCAAATTCTTTGGTGCGATTAGGGTCGATAACATCGGCGGCCATGGCGTTGGCGCCCAGCAGTGCAGTCAATAAAAAAATAGCCAAACGACTCATAAGCGTCCCTCTTGAAATAATTAGACGGCAATCTTGTGGTCGGTCAGGCCAGGGCTGCTGACCCGGTAGATACCAATTTCGCCCAACAGGTTGGGCCATAGTTTACTCGCCCAGCCGTGGCGGTGCTGTTGATCGACGGCAAGGCGGTTGATCACCTTGGCCTCACGCTCGCCGCACAGGGCTTCGAAGTCTTCAAACGTGCAGAAGTGGATGTTCGGCGTGTTGTACCAGGTGTATGGCAGGAAGTCCGAGACCGGCATGCGGCCCTTGGTCGCCAGGTACCAACGGCAGCGCCAGTGGCCGAAGTTGGGGAAGGTAATGATGCACTGACGGCCCACGCGCAGCATCTCGTCGAGGATGCGGTCCGGGTAATGCACCGCCTGCAGGGCCTGGGTCATCACCACGATATCGAAACTGTTGCTGGCAAAGTTGCCCAGGCCCTTGTCCAGGTCCTGCTCGATCACGTTGATGCCCTTGGCCACGCACTGGGCGATGTTGTCCGGGTCGTTTTCCAGGCCATACCCGGTGACTTGCTTGTTGTCGCGCAGCCAGCTGAGCAGTTCGCCATCACCACAGCCCAGGTCGAGCACGCGGCTGCCGGCGGGGATCCAGTCTTGGATGATTTCCAGGTCGGCTCTCATGGCGTTCTCACAAAGTAATGCGGTTCATGTAGTTGCTGAAAGCCTGCAAGTAACGCGGGATCGGAATCAGGAAGGCGTCATGGCCTTGCGGAGCATCGATCTCGAGGTAGCAGACGTCTTTGCGGGCAGCCATCAAAGCGTCCACCAGCTCACGCGAACGCGCCGGCGAGAAGCGCCAGTCGGTGGTGAACGACATCACGCAGAACTTGGCCGTGGCGTGCTCGAAGGTTTTCGCCAGGTCGTCGTCGTGGTTGGCGGCCGGGTCGAAGTAGTCCAGCGCCTTGGTCATCAGCAAGTAAGTGTTGGCGTCGAAGCGCCCCGAGAACTCCTCGCCCTGATAACGCAGGTAGCTTTCGACCTGGAACTCGACACTGTGGAAGTCGTAGTTGAGCTTCTCACTCTTGAGCCCACGGCCGAATTTTTCGCCCATGGAGTCATCGGACAGGTAGGTGATATGCCCGACCATCCGCGCCAGCATCAAGCCGCGCTTGGGGATCACGCCCGCTTCCTGGAACGAGCCGCCGTGGAACTCGGGGTCGGTGAGGATGGCCTGGCGTGCCACTTCATTGAAGGCGATGTTCTGCGCCGACAGTTTTGGCGCCGAGGCAATGGCCAGGCAATGGCGCACGCGATCCGGGTAGGAGATGGTCCATTGCAGCGCCTGCATACCGCCCAGGCTGCCGCCGATCACGGCGGCCCACTGGCTGATGCCCAGCAAGTCGGCAAGGCGCGCCTGGCTGTGCACCCAGTCTTCCACGGTCAGCACCGGGAAGTCGGCGCCGAATGGCTTGCCGGTTTCCGGGTTGAGGCTGCTCGGGCCGGTGGAACCGTTGCAGCCGCCGAGGTTGTTCAGGCTGACCACAAAGAATTTGCTGGTGTCGATGGGCTTGCCGGGGCCGATGCAGCTGTCCCACCAGCCGGGCTTGCGCTCGTCGACACTGTGAAAGCCGGCGGCGTGATGATGCCCGGACAAGGCGTGGCAGATCAGCACGGCGTTGCTCGCCGTGGCGTTCAACTGGCCGTAGGTTTCATAGATCAGGTCGTAGGCGGGCAGCGAACGGCCGCAGGCCAGGGCCAGCGGTTCGCTGAAGTGCGCCACTTGGGGCGCGACCAGTCCAACAGAATCGGGGGGGAAGGCAGCTGGCATCGACCCTGCTCTCGTTTAAATGAGGCGTAAGTCTAAAGAGCGGTGACCCCAGCGGCAAGCAAAGGCCTGCACCAGTACGCAGATACAGATATCAGCACTGGCTTGTGTGGGAGCTGGCTTGCCTGCGATTGCATCACCAAGGTGAGACTGACACGCCGAGGTGCCTGCATCGCAGGCAAGCCAGCTCCCACCTATCAGATCAGGCCGAACAGCTCTTTAGGCATGAACGCGTAGTACGCCAGGCGCGGAATCACCCAGCTTTGCAGCAGCTGGATCGCGATAAACGCGAAGATCGGCGAAATATCCAGGCCGCCCAGGTTCGGGATCAGGCGGCGGAACGGCGCCAGCACCGGCTCGGTGATCTGGGCCACCAACTCGGCGCCCGGGCTGCGGCTGCCAGGTGCGACCCACGACAGAATCACGCTGATGATCATCGACCAGAAAATGATCTTCAAAAACAGCGAGAAGATCCCGATCAAACCCCATGGCAACAGCAGCACGGTGAACGCCTGGTAGCCGTTGAGCATCAGGATCACCACAAACAACAGGATTTGCAGGAGCAGCGCCAGCACCAGCGAAGACATGTCCAGGCCGAACATGCTCGGCACTACCCGGCGCAGTGGCTTGAGCAGCGGCTGGGTGGCCTTGACCACGAACTGGCACAGCGGGTTGTAGAAATTCGCCCGCACCAGTTGCAGGATAAAACGCATCAGCACGATCAGCAGATACAGGCTGCCCAGGGTCTGGATGATGAAAATGGCAGCGTCATTGATTCCGAGCATGTTTGATTACCTTGGTAAGGGATGACTATTTGCCCAGTTGCTCAGCCATCTCGGCCGAACGGTGTGCCGCAGCACCCAGTGCTTTTTCCACCAGGGCTTCAAAACCCCCGGCCTGGAACGATTCGATGGCAGCCTGCGTGGTGCCGCCTGGCGAGGTCACGCGACGGCGCAACTCGGCAGCGTCTACATCACTGTCGACCGCCATGTTCGCGGCGCCCAAAGCAGTTTGCTCGGCCAGTTGCTCGGCGACTTCATGGGGCAGGCCCAGTTTCACGCCAGCGGCGGTCATGGCTTCGATCAACAGAAAGAAGTAAGCCGGGCCGCTGCCGGACACGGCAGTAACCGCGTCCAATTGCTGCTCCTGTTCCAGCCACACGGCCAGGCCCACGGCAGACAGCAGTTCCTGCGCCTGGTCGCGCTGCTCTGCCGTCACGTCGGCAGTGGCGTACAAGCCGCTGACGCCCTTGCGCAGCAGTGCTGGAGTATTGGGCATGCAACGCACAATCGGCTGGGCACCGAGCCAGGTGTTCATGCTCGCGCAGGTGATACCGGCGGCAATCGACACCACCAGTTGGTGCGGTTGCAGGCTCGGGCGCAGGCTCTCGCACACGGCCTTCATGGCTTGCGGCTTGACCGCCAGCACGATCACGTCGACGCCCTGGATGGCCTCGGCGTTATCGGCAAAGGTTTCGATACCGTGCTCGGCGCTGACGCGCGCGCGGGTTTCGGCGCCAGGGTCGCTGGCGCGGATTTGCGTGGTTTCCAGGCCCTTGGCCCGCAGGCCGCCGATCAGGCTGGCCGCCATGTTACCGGCGCCGATAAAGGCAATACGCGTGTTGCTCATGACAGGTCCTTACTTAGAGGGATGTCAGCCATTTCACGGCTGGCTGTAGTCGCGGGCGCCAAACAGGGCGGTACCAATCCGCACCCAAGTGGCCCCTTGGGCGATAGCCGACTCAAGGTCGTGGCTCATGCCCATGGAAAGTGTGTCCAGCCCCAGGTTCAGGCTGGCTTGCAGATCGCTGACCGCTGCGAAGGCTGCATCTTGTGCCGCGCGATTTTCAGTCGGCTCGGGGATCGCCATCAAGCCACGCAGCTTCAAACGCGGCAGGGCGCTGATTGCAGTGGCCAAGGCCGGCAGGTCGGCGGGTGTACAGCCGGACTTGCTGGCTTCGCCACTCACATTCACCTGAATGCAGATATTCAGCGGCGGCAGGTCAGCCGGGCGTTGTTCAGACAGGCGTTGCGCGATTTTCAGGCGGTCCACGGAATGCACCCAAGCGAAGTGCTCGGCGATCGCACGAGTCTTGTTCGATTGAATGGGGCCGATGAAGTGCCAACTCAAGGGCAAGTCGGTTAATTCAGCCTGTTTGCCCAGGGCTTCCTGCAGGTAGTTCTCGCCAAAGTCGCGCATGCCGGCGGCATAGGCTTCACGCACGGCCTGGGCCGGTTTGGTCTTGCTCACGGCCAGCAGGTGGATGCTGCTTTCGTCACGTTGCACGGCGTGGGCCGCGACGCGGATGCGCTGGCTAACCTGGCCAATGTTGTCTGCTATCGTCGACATTCAAGATGCACCCGTGGATATGGAGTCCGCGGCATTCTACTGGAAATGGAAAGCCCTATGGATATCACTGAAATGCTGACGGCCAGCGTGCGCCGTGGCGCCTCCGACCTGCATCTGTCGGCGGGCCTGGCGCCAATGCTGCGTGTTGATGGCGAAATCTGGCCATTGGATGGCCCGGTGCTTTCGCCTACGCAAGTTGCGGACTTATTAAGCCCTTTGCTCAATCAGCACCAACAAAAGGATTTCGAAACATCTCTTGAAACGGATTTTGCCTTCGCGCTGCCGGGCCTGGCGCGGTTCCGCGCGAATGTGTTCCGCCAGGATCGCGGCATGGGCGCGGTGTTTCGCACCATCCCGACCGAAGTGCAAAGCCTGGAGAGCCTCGGGTTAGGCGAGGTCTTCCGCCGTATCGCACAGCTGCCGCGTGGCCTGGTGTTGGTGACCGGGGCGACCGGCTCGGGCAAGTCCACGACCCTGGCGGCGATGATCGACCACCTCAATCAGCACCGGCGCCAGCAAATCCTCACGCTGGAAGACCCGATCGAATTTATCCACAGGCCGAAAATGGCCCTGATCAATCAGCGTCAGGTACACCGCGATACCCATAGTTTCTCGGTGGCGCTGCGCTCGGCACTGCGTGAAGACCCGGATGTGATTCTGGTGGGCGAGCTGCGTGACCTGGACACCATCCGCCTGGCACTGACGGCGGCAGAGACCGGGCACTTGGTATTGGGCACGCTGCACACCACCTCAGCGGCAAAGAGCGTGGATCGGCTGGTGGACGTGTTCCCTGCGGGGGAAAAAGCCATGGTGCGCACCATGCTGTCGGAGTCGTTGCAGGCGGTGGTGTGCCAGGTGCTGGTCAAGAAGCTCGGCGGCGGCCGGGTCGCGGCGCACGAAATCATGCTGGGCACGCCAGCCATTCGTAACCTGATCCGCGAGGACAAGGTGGCGCAGATGGTCTCAGCGATTCAGACCGGCGGGGCGTTGGGGATGAAAACGCTGGATATGAGCTTGAAGGCGTTGGTCAGCGAAGGGCTGATCAGCCGGGAGGATGCGCGGGGGCAGGCGAGGGTGCCTGGGGATATATAGGTCTGAAGATCGACGCAAAAAAATGTGGGAGCGGGCTTTGTGTGGCGAGGGAGCTTGCTCCCGCTTGACCGGGCTGGCGCTCCAGTGCGAAGCGCTCCCAAAATCTTGGGGCCGCTGCGCAGCCCAGCGGGAGCAAGCTCCCTCGCCACAGCAAGCCCTCCCACATTTTGTAGTGCATTCAGCCTGGGATCAGCGCTGAACAACCCGCAGGTTATTCTGCTCTTTAGGCAGAACACGCTTGGCAATCACGTAGTTCTTGTCCCAGAACGGCTTTTTCAGTGTGTCGATGCTCACCGACTTGCCACGGCGCGGTGCGTGGATAAAGCGGTCGTTGCCCAGGTAGATGGCAACGTGGTTGACCTGGCGGCTCTTCAACTTGAAGAACAACAGGTCGCCCGGTTTCAAATCCTTGCGGTCAACCTTCAAGCCGTGGCCGGCAGCCATGGCATTGGAGGTGCGGGGCAAATCCACCGCTTTTACATCATTAAACGCATATTTCACCAAACCGCTGCAGTCGAACCCTTTACTTGGGCTGCTGCCGCCCCAACGATAAGGTGTACCGAGCACGTTAACGGCACGGCTGAGGACATTGCTGCTTTGTTTGGTGTTGACGGCCAGTTGGGTGTGGGTTGCTTTACCGTGGGCCTTGCTCACTTGAGTCGGGCGGTTGACGGTCAGCTTTACCGACTTGGCAGTGCTGGGTGTGCTGTGAACTTTAGGGGTGAAACCGTTAACGTTAGGAAGACGTTGCTCACGATTGGTGGCGTGGGCGGCCAGTGGCATTAATAGGCAGATGGTTAGCCATGTCTTGAAAAATGGTCGCATTAGGCGTGGCTCTTTATGGTTTGCGCGCAACTTTATAACAGCTTTTTGTGTCGTTCTAAGGCCGTTTGTCGACTGAACCCTGGGGTCAAATACAGGAAAAACGCGACGAATTGCCGCTATTGTCCTACAGAAGTCAGGTGGCATAAGGCTTTGCGGGAGGGAAGATACCATTTGCCGTGCGTCGGGCGCCCGTAAAAAAGTCACAAAGAAAATGAAAAAATTTATCTATCGAGGCAAAAGAGGTACTCCATGAACACCTATCGACAGGATGTTACGCAGCAAGACACCCACAGCAAGGTGATCGGTTACCTGCTGTGGATTTTTGGTTTTACTGGGGCACATCGCTTCTATTACGGCAAACCGGTGACCGGCACGATCTGGTTTTTCACCTTCGGCCTGTTCGGTATCGGCTGGCTGATCGACTTGTTCCTGATCCCGGCCATGGACCGTGAAGCGGACCTGCGTTTCACCGCCGGGCCGATCGAATACAACGTGGCCTGGATACTGTTGGCGTTCCTGGGTGTGTTCGGCTTGCACCGCATGTACCAGGGCAAATGGATCACCGGCCTGATCTACCTGCTGACCGGCGGTTTGTTCCTGATCGGGGTGCTGTATGACTTCTGGACGTTGAATACGCAGATTTCGATCCGCAATGCCGAGCGCAATGCTGGACGATAAAGCACTTAAGTCATGTAGAGATGCAAATGTGGGAGCTGGCTTGCCTGCGATAGCATCACCTCGGTAGGGATGAAAAACCGAGGTGTCCGCATCGCAGGCAAGCCAGCTCCCACATTGACCGTGCCTACACTAGCTGTGTGATCTATCAGGCCTGGTAAGTAATTCGCCCATCCACCAAGGTGTAACGCACCGTCGCCGGCAGGCTATGGCCGATGAACGGGCAGTTCTCGCCCTTGGACAGCCAGTGCTCCCCGGCGACCGTGGAACTGGCCGGGGCAAACAGCACCAGATCCGCCGCCGAACCCACCGCCAACTTACCCGCCGGCAAGCGCAATGCCTCGGCCGGGCCAGCGCTCAGGCGCGCCAGCAGCGTCGGCAAGTCCAGCAAGCCGTCTTCCACCAACGTCATCGCCAAGGGCAGCAACAGCTCTACGCTGCTGATTCCCGGCTCGGTAGCGCCAAACGGTGCCAGCTTGGCATCCCGTTCGTGGGGCTGGTGATGGCTGGAGATGGCCGACACCACACCCGACTTCACCGCCGCCCGCAAACCTTCACGGTCGGCCAGGGTGCGCAGCGGCGGCTGCACGTGATACAGGCTGGAGAAGTCGATCAGCGCCTCATCGGTCAAAATCAGCTGATACAACGCCACATCCGCCGTCACCGGCAAGCCGCGCGCCTGGGCCTGGGCGATCAAGGCCACACCGCGTGCGCTGGTGAGTTGGCTGAAGTGCGCGCGCACGCCGCTTTGTTCCACCAACAGCAGGTCGCGGGCCAGGGCCACGGTCTCGGCAGTTTCCGGAATGCCCGGTAGGCCGAGGAAGCTGGCCACGGCGCCCTCATGGGCCAGGCCGCCTTCGGCCAGGTCGCGGTCCTGGGAGTGGAAAATCACGGTCAGATCGAACGTAGCCGCATATTCCAGCGCACGGCACAGCGTGCGGGTGCTGCGAAAACTCTCCAGGCCGTTGCCGAATGCCACGCAACCGGCGTCACGCAGGGCGATCAGCTCGGCAAGTTGTTCGCCTTCCAGGCCTTTGCTCAACGCGCCGATGGGGAACACCTTGCAATTACCGGCTTCACGGGCGCGGTCGAGGATCAGCTCGGTCACCGCCGAAGTGTCCAGGATCGGCTTGGTGTGGGGCGGGCAGCACAGGCTGGTGACGCCACCGGCCGCAGCCGCGCGGGTTTCGCTGGCGATGCTGCCTTTGCGGCTGTAACCCGGCTCGCGCAGGGCGACGTTCAGGTCCACCAGGCCAGGCGCGGCCACCAGGCCTTTGGCATCGATGCTCTGGCTGGCGCTGAAGCCTGCGGGCGCGGCGCCAATGGCGATGAGCTTGCCGGCTTCCAGGTGAAGGTCGGTGACTTGATCCAGGCCACTGGCCGGATCGATAACGCGAGCGCCAAGAATGCTGAGCTTCACTGGGCGTTCTCCTGCTCGAATTGACGTTGCGCGGTTTGCCCGCTCATGGCCATGGACAGCACGGCCATACGGATGGCGATGCCATAAGTCACCTGGTTGAGGATCACTGACTGCGGGCCATCGGCCACCGCCGATTCAATCTCCACGCCACGGTTGATCGGGCCTGGGTGCATCACGATGGCGTCCGGCTTGGCGCCGGCCAAACGTGCGGTAGTCAGGCCGAACAGGCGGTAGAACTCGCCTTCGCTCGGCAGCAGGCCACCGGACATGCGCTCGCGTTGCAGGCGCAGCATGATCACCACGTCCACATCCTTGAGGCCTTCGGTCATGTCGGTGTAGACCTTCACGCCGTATTGCTCGATGCCGATCGGCAGCAGGGTTTTCGGCGCGATTACGCGGATATCCGGGCAACCCAGGGTTTTCAGGGCCAGCATGTTCGAGCGCGCCACCCGCGAGTGCAGGATGTCGCCGACGATGGCCACCGACAGGTTTTCAAAGCTGCCCTTGTGCCGACGGATGGTGAGCATGTCGAGCATGCCCTGGGTCGGGTGGGCGTGGCGGCCGTCGCCGCCGTTGATGATTGCCACCTGCGGGCACACATGTTCGGCGATGAAATGCGCGGCACCGGAGTCGCCGTGGCGTACCACGAACATGTCCGCAGCCATGGCTTCCAGGTTGCGCAGGGTGTCGAGCAGGGTTTCGCCCTTGCTCGCCGACGAGGTCGACACGTTCAGTGTGATCACGTCGGCTGACAGCCGCTGGGCCGCCAGTTCAAACGTGGTGCGGGTGCGCGTTGAGTTCTCGAAGAACACATTGCAGATGGTTTTGCCGCGCAGCAGCGGGACTTTCTTCACCGCCCGGCCACCGACTTCGAGGAACGAGTCGGCGGTGTCGAGGATTTCAGTGAGCAGTTCGCGGGGCAAACCGTCGAGGGACAAGAAGTGTTGCAACTGGCCCTGAGCATTGAGCTGCAGCGGGCGCTTGGCATCTAGAGGCGTCATCGCGGGGACTCTGTACAAGGCGGTTTAAAGGGCAAGGTCTTGCAGTTCGAGTTCGAGCGGCGTGGGACCGGACAATTTTACCCGCTGGTGGGCTTCAAGGGACAGTGTGGCGCCGACCACATCCGGGCTGATCGGCAATTCGCCAGCATCCAGGTCCAGCAGGCACACCAGGGTTACGCTGGCCGGGCGGCCGTAGTCGAACAGCTCGTTGAGGGCGGCGCGGATAGTGCGGCCGCTCATCAGCACGTCGTCGATCAGCACCAGATGCTGGCCTTCGACCTCAAACGGCAGCGCCGAGGGCTGCACTTGCGGGTGCAGGCCATTCTGGCTGAAGTCGTCGCGGTAAAAGGACACGTCCAGGGTGCCCAGCGGCGAATCGCTGCCCAGCTCTTCCAGTAACGCCTGGGCCACCCACACACCGCCAGTGCGGATGCCGATAAAACGCGGCTCGCTGATGGCGCGGTGTTCCAAGTGGGCCTTAAGGCGAATCGCCATCTGGCTGATCAGTTCGGTGGGATTGGGCAGGCTCATGGTGGCTCCTTCAAGGCCTTGCGCGGCGTGGGCGCAGCAAGGTCCGGACTCAAACGTAAAAAGACGCGGCAAGCCGCGTCAGTCAGGATTCAAATAAAGCGGTGTTTTCATCCAGCCAGCCCTGCAGCAACAGGGCGGCGGCAATGGCGTCCACGGGGTTGTCGCGGTAGCTGCCTTTTTGCCCTCCACGGTCGCGGCGTTCACCCTTGGCTTCAAAGGTGGTCAGGCGTTCATCGTGGGTATAGAAGGGCAGGTTGTAGCGGCCATTGAGGCGGCGGGCGAATTTTTCCGCGCGCAGGCACATTTCGCTGGGGGTGCCGTCCATGTTCAAGGGCAGGCCGACCACCACAGCATCGGGCTTCCACTCTTTAATCAGGGCTTCGACCTGGTTCCAGTCCGGCACGCCGTTCTGGGCTTTCAAGGTACACAGCTCGCGGGCCTGGCCGGTAATCACCTGGCCGACCGCTACGCCGATCTGTTTGGTGCCGTAGTCAAAACCGAGGATCAAGCGCAAAGCCATCAGGCGTGCCCCGCCTGGCTGGTCAGCAGGCTGAGGTTGACCCGCAGCTTGGCGGCAGCCGCTTCCAGGCGCAGCTCACTGGCGGTGTTGAACAGGATGTCGGCGTCAAACGGGCACGTCAGCCAGGCATTGCTGGCCAATTCCGCTTCCAGTTGCCCGGCTTCCCAGCCGGCGTAGCCGAGGGTGATCACGCTTTGCTCAGGGCCGACGCCGTCGGCGATGGCGAACAACACGTCCTGGGAGGTCGACAGCGACACGCCTTCAAGGTCTACCGTGGCCTGAAACTTTGGCCCGGTGGGGTGCAGCACAAAGCCGCGATCGGTCTGCACCGGCCCGCCAATGTAGATCGGCACACCCTGGCAGCGCGCCGGCGGGTCGATCTCGGGGCGCAACTGCTCAAGGATATCGGCCAGGTTCAGCTCTTGCGGGCGGTTGACCACCAACCCCATGGCACCATTGGCCGTGTGCTCGACGATGTAGGTCAAGGTCTGCGCAAAGTTCGGGTCGGCCATATGGGGCATGGCGATCAGGAATTGGTGCTTGAGGTAGGTCGGGCTGACATTTTTCATGTCCACTAGTGTGGCGTTGGAGGGGCGAACTGACAAGCTGGAGTTAGTGATCGCTCCCACGCTCTGCGTCACGCTCTTGAAAGTGGACGCGGAGCGTCCTGAGATGTATTCCCACGCAGAGCGTGGGAACGATCCTTATCCTGTATTAAAGGATGTACTTCGTACCTGTGGCGAGGGAGCTTGCTCCCGTTGGACTGCGCAGCAGTCCGATTTTTGGGGCCGCTGCGCAGCCCAGCGGGAGCAAGCTCCCTCGCCACAAGGGGGAACTATACTCAGTTGCTCGACAGCCGATCGCCCCTGGCGAACTTCCAGGTGCGGATGATTTCCAGGCGGTCGATGTCGTTGAGGTCGCCGGTAAACGGCGCGAAAGGCGCAGCCAGGCGCACGATGCGCTGGGCGGCCTGGTCCAGCAGCGGCTGGCCGGACGACTCCAGCACCTGCACTTCATAAAGCGAGCCGTCGCGGTTGATCGACACCAGAAGACGCAAATTGCCGTAAATCTGCTGACGCCGCGCTTCATCCGGGTAGTTGAGGTTGCCGATGCGCTCGACCTTCTTGCGCCACTCGTCTTTATACCAGGCGCCTTTGTCACGCATGGTCGACGCGGCGTTGAGGCGATAGATGCGCGGGCGCTTGGCATACAGCTGTTGCTCATTGGCCAGCTCCGCTTCCAGGCTGGAGATCTGGTCGGAGAGCTGCGAACTGTCGAACGTCGGGGCGGGCTTCACCGGCTCAGGCGTCGGTTCGGTCTTGGCTTTTTCGCGCTGGGTCGCAGCTTTTTGCGGTTTGGGCGCGACGGTGGTCACGGCAGCCTTGGGCGCGGCCTGCTTGACCTCGGGCTTGGGTGCGGGTGGCGGCGTGACTTTATTGACCTTGTTGTCCTGGAAAGGCGCCACTTCGGTGGTCTTGGGCACGGCTTTCTTGTCGAGGGTGCCGCTGCCTTGCTGGTTGTCCTGGGCAAGAAAATCAGCCTTTTCGGGCTTCTTTTCGCTCTTGAACGTGGCAAGGGTGATTTCCAGGGTTTTGGTGATCTGCTTGGGTTCGACGTAGGTGAAGCCCAGGCCGAGCAGTAGGGCGAGGTGGATCAAGGCGGCCAGGAACAGGGTAAATCCGAGCCGATCAGCCGGGCGCACGCCGCTGTGGGAGAGTTCGTAGGGCAGATCGGACGGGAGTGTCATGACAAAAAAAACCAACATCGCGCGTTTCACAGGTGGCGCATGATAACGCAATGTTGGTTGATGTCCGGCTGTTCTATGTCACTTGGCTTGTAGCTTGCGTTCAATGGCCGCCATCAGCATTTCGCCGATGTTCGTGCCAAATGCGTTGTCAATCTCGCGAATACAGGTCGGGCTGGTGACGTTGATTTCGGTGAGGTTCTCACCAATTACGTCTAGTCCTACAAATAGCAGGCCTTTTTCCCGCAGGGTTGGGCCAACCTGAGAGGCGATCCACCGGTCTTTGTCCGACAACGGGCGTGCCTCACCACGACCACCGGCCGCCAGGTTGCCACGGGTCTCGCCGGCTGCCGGAATACGCGCCAGGCAGTAATCCACCGGCTCGCCGTCGATCATCAGGATGCGTTTGTCGCCATCCTTGATCGCCGGAATATAAGCCTGGCCCATGATCTGCTGGGTGCCCAGCGCGGTCAGGGTTTCCAGGATCACCGACAGGTTCGGGTCACCGGCGCGGTGACGGAAGATCGACGTGCCGCCCATGCCATCCAGCGGCTTGAGGATCACATCACCGTGTTTGGCGGCGAATTCACGCAGCACGTCGGCGCGGCGGCTGACCACGGTCGGCGGCGTGCACTGCGGGAACAGCGTGGCGAACAGCTTTTCATTGCAGTCGCGCAGGCTTTGCGGCTTGTTGACGATCAGCACACCGGCGCGCTCGGCCTGCTCCAGCAGGTAAGTGGAGTAGACGAACTCCATGTCGAACGGCGGGTCTTTGCGCATCAGGATCACGTCCAGATCGCTCAGCGGGCTGTCGATCTCGTCCGCCAGTTCGAACCACTTCTCAGGGTTGGCAAACACCTGCAGCGGGCGCATGCGCGCGCGGGCCTCGCCGTCGCCCTGGTAAAGATCGCGCTGCTCCATATAGAACAACGTCCAGCCGCGGGCCTGGGCGGCCAGGAGCATGGCCAGCGAGCTGTCCTTTTTATAGGAAATGCTGGCGATAGGGTCCATGACAATGCCGACGCGAACGCTCATGGGGGATTTCCTCTAGCAAATTAGGGCGCATAAAAGTGGCGTCAGAGTGGCGCTGCGGCTGTTGTGGGTCAAGGAAAAACCACCTGGCCGGTTGCTCGATAGATTGCGCCCGGAGACTGTGCTAAAAAGACTGCCACGGCGCAGCAGCCCTTGAATTCCAAGGCTTGCGGCGCTCATCCTGTGCAACATCAGGCAGTACACACCGAAAACCGATTCGCTGTGGCGATGGTAGAGCAGATATGGAACAGCATTCCAACGCCTTGAGAGTGATGGTGATCGACGATTCAAAAACGATCCGCCGTACCGCCGAGACGCTGTTGAAGAACGTGGGCTGCGATGTGATCACGGCCATCGACGGTTTCGATGCCCTGGCCCGGATTGTTGATCATCACCCGCACATTATCTTTGTCGACATCATGATGCCGCGTCTGGATGGCTATCAGACCTGCGCCCTGGTGAAGAACAATCCGGCGTTCAAGTCGATCCCGGTGATCATGCTGTCGTCCAAAGACGGCCTGTTCGACAAGGCCAAGGGGCGCATCGTGGGTGTCGATCAGTTTTTGACCAAGCCTTTCAGCAAGGAAGAACTGCTGGGCGCAATCAAGGCTTACGTGCCTGGGTTCGCCGCAGTAGAACAAGCACACTGACGCCGCCTCACAAGGGCCGGCGCCGACCAATGTAGTGGGGAAAACCATGGCACGCGTTCTGATCGTCGACGATTCGCCGACTGAAATGTACAAACTCACCGGCATGCTCGAAAAGCACGGCCACGTGGTGCTCAAGGCCGAAAACGGCGCGGACGGCGTGGCCCTGGCCCGTCAGGAAAAACCCGACGCCGTGCTGATGGACATCGTGATGCCGGGCCTCAACGGCTTCCAGGCTACCCGCCAGCTGTCCAAGGAGCCGGAAACCAACGGCATTCCGATCATCATCATCACCACCAAGGACCAGGAAACCGACAAAATCTGGGGCGCGCGCCAGGGTGCCAAGGATTACCTGACCAAGCCTGTGGACGAAGACACCCTGATCGCCACCTTGAACAAGGTATTGGCCGGCTAAAGGCTCGCGATCATGACCGAGTCGCAAACCGCCTTCGAGCTGCTGCTGGACATCGACCGCCGCTGCCGCCTGCTGGCCGCCGACCTGCCGTCTCAGGAAGCCCGCCTGCAACGCTGGAGCGGGATCGGCTTTCGTCTGGGGCCACACTGGTACGTGGCGCCGATGGGCGAAGTCGCCGAAGTGCTGCATGAGCCGCGTTGCACCTTGATGCCCGGCGTCAAGCCGTGGGTCAAGGGCGTGGCCAACCTGCGCGGGCGTTTGCTGCCGGTGATGGACCTGGGCGGTTTTCTCGGCCTGGAACTGTCCAAGGCACGCAAGCAGCGGCGGGTGCTGGTGGTCGAATACAACGACCTGTTTGTCGGGCTGCTGGTAGACGAGGTGGTAGGCATGCAGCATTTCGCACAAGACGCATTGTTGGTGAGCACTGCTCCAGCCGCGCCGTTTATCCAGGGCGAGTTCGACAGCGATCAGTTGTGGCAAGTCTTCAGCCCCTTCGCTCTGACCCAGGCCCCAGGCTTCATGGATGTTGCCGCATGACCACTGTCACCACGCCCAAACCCCAGGCCGCGTCGCGCAGCCGTTCGCAGATCATCGTGCTGTTTATTGCGTTGATCGTGTTCATCATGCTGTTGTTCGCCAACTTCGCGTACCTCAACACCCAGTCCACCTATGACAAGCAGTACATCGGCCACGCCGGTGAGCTGCGCGTGCTGTCGCAGCGCATCGCCAAGAACGCCACCGAGGCCGCTGCCGGCAAGGCCGCCGCGTTCAAATTGCTGGGCGATGCGCGCAACGACTTTGCCCAGCGCTGGGGCTACCTGAAAAAAGGCGATATCGAGACCGGCCTGCCGGCCGCGCCCAACGCGGTACGCGCGGAAATGCGCGCGGTGCAAACCGACTGGGAAGCGCTGCTGAAAAACACCGACGCGATCCTCGCCAGCGAGCAAACCGTGCTGTCCCTGCATCAAGTGGCCGCGACCCTCGCCGAAACCGTGCCGCAATTGCAGATGGAATCGGAAAAGGTCGTCGATATCCTGCTGCAACGCGGCGCACCGGCCAGTCAGGTGGCCTTGGCCCAGCGCCAGTCGTTGTTGGCCGAACGTATTCTCGGCGCGGTCAACACCGTGCTGGCAGGCGACGAAACCGCTGTACAAGCCGCCGATGCTTTTGGCCGCGATGCCAGCCGCTTCGGTGTGGTGCTCAACGGTATGCTCAATGGCAACCCGGGCTTGCGCATTACCCAGGTCGAAGACCATGACGCCCGCGCGCGGCTGGCGGAAATTTCGGAGCTGTTCGAGTTTGTCTCCGGCTCCGTGGATGAAATCCTCGAAACCTCGCCGCAACTGTTCCAGGTACGGGCCTCGGCAAGCAATATCTTCAACCTGTCGCAAACCCTGCTCGATGAAGCCTCGCACCTGGCCACCGGGTTTGAAAACCTCGCCAGCGGGCGCAGTTTCGACACCATTGGTGGCTACGTGCTGGGTTTGCTGGCGCTGGCCTCGATCATTCTGATTGGCCTGGTGATGGTGCGCGAAACCAACCGCCAATTGCATGAAACCGCCGAGAAGAACGAGCGCAATCAGAACGCGATCATGCGCCTGCTGGATGAAATCGAAGACCTGGCCGACGGCGACCTCACCGTAACCGCCTCGGTCACCGAGGACTTCACCGGCACCATTGCGGATTCCATCAACTACTCCGTGGACCAACTGCGCGATCTGGTCGCCACCATCAACCTCACTGCCGGTCAAGTGGCCGGTGCGGTGCAGGACACCCAGGCCACCGCCATGCACCTGGCACAGGCTTCGGAGCATCAAGCCCAGCAGATCGCTGAAGCCTCCACGGCGATCAATCAGATGGCGCAATCTATCGATCAAGTGTCGGCCAACGCTGCCGAATCTTCGGCCGTGGCGGAACGCTCGGTGGAAATCGCCAACAAGGGTAACGAGGTGGTGCACAACACCATCCATGGCATGGACAACATCCGCGAACAGATCCAGGACACCGCCAAGCGCATCAAACGCCTGGGCGAATCTTCCCAGGAGATTGGCGACATCGTCAGCCTGATCGACGACATTGCCGACCAGACCAACATCCTCGCCCTCAACGCCGCCATCCAGGCGAGCATGGCCGGTGACGCCGGGCGCGGTTTTGCGGTGGTGGCCGATGAGGTGCAAAGGCTGGCCGAGCGCTCATCCGCCGCCACCCGGCAAATCGAAACCCTGGTGCGCGCGATTCAGGCCGACACCAATGAAGCGGTTATCTCCATGGAGCAAACCACCACCGAAGTGGTGCGCGGCGCGCGGCTGGCCCAGGACGCGGGCGTGGCGCTGGAAGAGATCGAAGGCGTGTCGAAAACCCTGGCGGCATTGATTCAGAGCATCTCGAATGCGGCGCAGCAACAGACCTCGTCGGCGGGGCAAATTTCGCTGACGATGAATGTGATTCAGCAGATCACCACGCAGACCTCGTCAGGCTCCACGGCTACGGCGGAGAGCATTGGCAACCTGGCAAAAATGGCCAGCCAGTTGCGCCGGTCGGTGTCGGGTTTCACCCTGCCACCGCCTAAAAAGGTCGAAGATTGAAATGCTAGCTGGAAAACACCACAGTCCAAATGTGGGAGCTGGCTTGCCTGCGATAGCGGTGGGTCAGTTGCACAGGTATCAACTGACAGTCCGCCATCGCAGGCAAGCCAGCTCCCACAGGTGATCTCCATTGTTCTTGGCAACACCAGCAACTCATAAATTTTAAGCGGAGCAGTTATGGTTGATCGGCACGACTACGTGGCCCTCGAATGGGTCAAGGGCGACATTGCCGAAACCCTGAAGCAGGCCCGTTCGGCGCTGGACGCGTTTGTCGAAACCCACGACAGCGACGCCATCGCCGAGTGCCTGGCCGCCATCCACCAAGTGCATGGTGCGCTGCAAATGGTCGAGTTTTACGGCGCAGCCCTGCTCGCCGAAGAAATCGAAGAACTGACCCTGGCCCTGCAAGCCGAGCGCGTCGGCCAGCGCGATGAAAGCATCCGTCTGCTGCAACAAGCCCTCAGTCAATTGCCGTTGTATCTGGACCGTGTACACAGCGCCCGCCGCGACCTGCCGCTGGTGGTGTTGCCGCTGCTCAATGACCTGCGCAGCGCGCGCGGCGAAAGCCTGTTGTCCGAGACCAGCCTGTTCAGCCCACAGCTCTTGTCGATTGCACCGTTGCCCGACGAAGCCCTGGCCCAGCGCGCAGTGCCAGAGCTGCACGAACAATTGCACCAGTGGCACAAATTGCTGCAACAAGCCTTGGCCGGCCTGCTGCGCGAAGATCATGGCCCGAGCAACCTGGAAGACATGGCGCGGGTGTTCGCGCGCCTCGAAGCGCTGTGCCAGGGCGCGCCGCTGTTGCCGTTGTGGCAAGTCACCTCGGCGCTGGTCGAAGGCATGCTCACCGGCGTGATCGCCAACAGCCCGGCGCTGCGCAGCTTGCTCAAGGCCAGCGACAAGCAACTCAAGCGTTTGCTGGTCCAGGGCATCGGCGGTATCAACCAGCCTGCGCCCGACGAACTGCTCAAGAGCCTGCTGTTTTATGTGGCCAAGGTCACCCGCCCGACGCCGCGCATGCAAAGTCTCAAGGAACGCTATGGCCTGGACGAAGCCTTGCCCGACAGTGCCGTGGTCGACGCCGAACGGGCGCGCCTGGCCGGGCCGGACCGCAATGCCATGGGCTCGGTACTCGGCGCATTGTGTGAGGAGTTGGTGCGGGTCAAGGAGCGCCTCGACTTGTTCGTGCGCAGCGACCGCCAACACACCGACGACCTGGATGCGCTGCTGGCGCCATTGCGGCAGATCGCCGATACCTTGGCGGTGCTGGGTTTCGGCCAGCCGCGCAAGGTGATCATCGACCAGCTCGCCGTGGTGTTGAGCCTGGTGCAAGGTCACCGCGAACCCAACGATGCCGTACTGATGGACGTCGCCGGCGCCTTGCTCTACGTCGAGTCCACGCTGGCCGGCATGGTCGGCACCGTTGAACCGGAAAGCCGCGAAGAAAGCCGCCTGCCCACCACCGACCTGACGCAGATTCACCAACTGGTGATCCGCGAATCCTGCCAGTGCCTGCGCCAGGCCAAAGAGCTGGTGATCGACTGCATCGAAGCCGACTGGGACCGCCAACGCCTGGAATCGCTGCCGGAGTTGCTCAGCCAGGTGCGCGGCGCCTTGGCGATGATTCCATTGCCACGCGCAGCGAGCCTGATGCGGGGTTGCACCGACTACGTCGACGAACAGCTGATGATCAACGACGCGCCACCGACCCAGGCGCAGCTGGCGCATTTTGCCGAGGTGATCAGCAGTCTTGAGTACTACCTCGAACGCATGCTCCAGGACCCTGACGCCGCGGGTGAGCGCGTGCTGGAACTGGCCACCCAAGGCTTGGCAGCGCTCGGTTACCTGCCCGCCGAAAAGCCCTGGCGCCAGGCGCTGGTTGCGCCGGATGGCGCATTGTCGGCCGACAGCACGCCGAGCCAGTCCCAGTTCGATGCCTTGGCCAGCCCGATCACGCGCCTGAACCCGCCGGCGCTGCATCGCCCCGGCAGTTTGCTGCCGCCGCCGGCCGATGAAGAACCTATCGACGATGAGCTGCGCGAAGTCTTCCTCGAAGAGACCGACGAAGTCCTCGACGTGCTGCACCGCCACCTGCCCAACAGCGCCGACAAAACCGCCCAGGGCGAAATGCGCCGGGCTTTTCACTCGCTCAAAGGCAGCGGCCGTATGGTCCGCGCCCTGGTGCTGGCTGAGCTGGCCTGGGCCGTGGAGAACCTGCTCAATCGCGTGCTCGAACGCAGCGTGGCCCTCGACCCCGACGTGCAACACGTACTGGATGAGGCGGTGGCCCTGCTGCCCGAATTGATCGCCGACTTCGCCACCGACGACCAACACCAGCGCGATGAAGTCGACGCCCTGGCCGCCCGTGCCCATGCCCTAGCCAGTGGCACCGCAACAGCCACCGCCGAGCCCCACGACCCGATGCTGCTGGAGATCTTCCGCAACGAAGCCCAGAGCCACCTGGAGAGCATCAACCACTTCCTGCAACAGGCCGCCGAGCATGTGCCGCTGCAAGTCAGCGATGAACTGCAACGCGCCCTGCACACCCTCAAAGGCAGTGCCTATATGGCGGGTGTGTTGCCGATTGCTGAACTGGCGCGGCCGCTGGATCACCTGACCCGTGAGTACAAGGCCCACCGCCTGCCGCTGGACCTGGACGAAGTGGAACTGCTGCTGGAGGCCGAAGGCTTGTTCCAGCGCGGCCTGCACCAACTGGACAGTGACCCGCTGGTGCCAATCAAGGGCGCGCCGGACCTGATCAGCCGCACCCAAAGCCTGCTCGACCAACAACTGCAAGCCCTGCTCGACGCGCCGAACACGGGCCTGCGCATCAAGTGTGACCCACAGTTGATCGCCAACTTCCTGGCCCAAGGCATGGACATCCTGCTCGACGCCGAAAGCCTGTTGCGCCGTTGGCAGCAGCACCCCGGCGAACGTCAGGAACTCACCGCACTGCTGGACGAGTTGACCACCTTGGGCGAGGGTGCGCATATCGCCGATCTGCACAGCATCGACGAACTCTGCGAAGCCTTGCTTGACCTCTACGGGGCGGTGGAAGAGAGCAGCCTGGCGGTCAGCGAGAAGTTTTTTCACGAGGCCGAACAGGCCCATGACGCACTGATCAACATGCTCGACCAGTTGGCTGCGGGGCAGGAAATCAGCCCGGCGCCGACGCGGGTGCAGGCGCTGCGCGAATTGCTCGATGAAGCCCTCGACCCGTCAGCCACCGGGCTGATCAAAAGCGATGGCAGCCGTGCCCTCAGCATTGCTGAACTGGGCGCGGCCACGGCGCGATTGAGTCAGGACACGGCGATGGACGATGAGATCGTCGAGATCTTCCTCGAAGAAGCCGTGGACATCCTCGACAGCGCCGGGCAGTCGCTCAAGCGTTGGCTGCTGGAGCCCGACAGCGCCGCGCCGTTGTCTTCATTGCAGCGAGACTTGCACACCCTCAAGGGTGGCGCGCGCATGGCCGAAATCGGCCCGATTGGCGACTTGGCCCATGAGTTGGAAGGCCTCTACGAAGGCTTGGTGGACCGCCGTTACAGTTACTCCACCGAGTTGTCCCAAGTGTTGATGGCCAGCCACGAGCGGCTGGCCTTGCAGCTGGATCAACTGCAAGACCAGCAACCCTTGAGCGACTCCAGCGACTTGGTCGCGCAACTGCGCGAGTTGCGCCACAGCAGCACGCCCACGGCCGCGGCCACAGCACCCGAAGTGGCGACAGCCGACCCCGAGTTGCTGGAAATTTTCCTCGAAGAAGCCGCCGATATTCTCGACAGCTCCGGCAGCGCGCTGGTGCGTTGGCAGGCCGAGCCGAGCAATCGCCAGGAAGTGGAAACCCTGCTGCGCGACCTGCACACCCTCAAGGGCGGCGCGCGCATGGTTGAGATCGGGCCGATTGGCGATCTGGCCCATGAGTTGGAGTTTCTCTACGAAGGGCTGTCGGCTGGTTTGCTGGCGCCGTCGCCGGAGTTGTTTTCGCTGCTGCAAGGTTGCCACGACCGCTTGGCGCAGATGATCGACGCCGTGGCGGACGGTTTGCCGGTGGGCTCGGTCGACAAGCTGATCAAGCGGATCAAAAGCCTGGTACACCCGAGTGATGAGGCGCCGGCGCCGGTTGCACTGCCCGCCGGCAAGGCCGAAGCGGCTGTCGACCCGGCAGCGGACATGGTGAAAATCTCCGCCGATTTGCTCGATGATCTGGTCAACCTGGCCGGTGAAACCTCGATCTTCCGGGGACGTATCGAACAGCAGGTCAACGATGCGCGCACCGCCCTCAACGAGGTCGAAACTACCATCGAGCGCATGCGCGACCAATTGCGCCGCCTCGACACCGAAACCCAGGGCCGTATCCTCAGCCGCCAGCAAGCCGAGGCCGAGCGCCTGGGTTACGAAGAGTTTGACCCGCTGGAAATGGACCGCCATTCGCAGTTGCAGCAACTGTCCCGTGCGCTGTCCGAGTCCGCTTCCGACCTACTGGACCTCAAGGAAACCCTCGACCGCCGCAACCAGGATGCGCACAACCTGTTGCAGCAACAGGCGCGCATCAACACCGAGTTGCAAGAAGGCCTGATGCGCACGCGCATGGTGCCGTTTGAACGCATGCTGCCGCGCCTCAAGCGCATCGTGCGGCAGGTGGCAGAGGAATTGGGCAAGGACGTGGAGTTTGTGGTCGGCAATGCCGAAGGCGAGATGGACCGCAACGTGCTGGAACGTATGGTTGCGCCGCTGGAACACATGCTGCGCAACGCCGTCGACCATGGCCTGGAGTCCCGCGAAGCACGTGTGCTGGCGGGCAAGCCGGAGAAGGGTCGTATCACCCTGGACCTGACCCACGAAGGCGGCGATATCGTGTTCGACATGCGCGACGACGGCGCCGGCGTGCCGCTGGACGCGGTGCGGCGCAAGGCGATCAAGCGCGGCCTGCTCGGCCCTCATCAAGAGATCAGCGACCGTGACGTGTTGCAGTTCATCCTGCAACCGGGCTTCTCGACGGCGGAAAAGATCACCCAGATTTCCGGGCGCGGCGTGGGCATGGACGTGGTGCACGAAGAAGTGCGCCAGCTTGGCGGCTCGATGGTGATTGACTCCACGCCCGGCGCGGGCGTGCACTTTCGTATTCGCCTGCCGTTTACCGTGTCGGTCAACCGGGCGCTGATGGTGCAGTGCGCGGACGATCAATATGCGATCCCGCTCAACACCATCGAAGGCCTGGTGCGTGTGCTGCCCCACGAGCTGGCCGGGCACTATCAGCAAGACCCGCCGCGTTATGAATATGGCGGCCAGCGTTACGAATTGTTCTACCTTGGCGACTTGCTGCATACCGTCAGCCGCCCGAAATTGCTCGGTCAATACCAGCCGGTGCCGATGCTGCTGGTGCAATACAACGAACGGCGCGTGGCGGTGCATGTGGATGCCATGGTCGGTACGCGGGAGATTGTGGTGAAAGGCCTGGGGCCGCAGTTTGCGGGCGTGCAGGGCTTGTCCGGCGCGACCATCCTCGGTGATGGCCGCGTGGTGCTGATCATCGATCTGCTCGCACACATCCGTGCACGCCAACCGGCCTTGCCGGCCCAGGCGATCGACGCGCCGCTGATCCTCAACGACCCGCTGAAAAAGCGCCCGCTGCTGGTGCTGGTGGTGGACGATTCGGTCACCGTGCGCAAAGTTACCAGCCGACTGTTGGAGCGCAACGGCATGAACGTACTCACCGCCAAAGACGGCATCGACGCCATCGCCGTACTCGAAGAACACACCCCGGACCTGATGCTGCTCGACATCGAAATGCCGCGCATGGACGGCTTCGAAGTGGCGATCCAGGTGCGCAACGACCCGCGCCTGATGCGCCTGCCGATCATCATGATCACCTCGCGCACCGGCCAGAAACACCGCGACCGCGCCATGGCCATCGGCGTCAACGACTACCTCGGCAAGCCGTACCAGGAGTCGGTGCTGCTGGAAAGCATCGCCTACTGGAGCAAGTCACATGCTTGACCACCGCACCAGCCAACTCACCGGCCTGCTGCTGCCCTTGGCCGACCGCCACTTGGTGCTGCCCAATGTGGCCGTGGCCGAGCTGATCGACTTCCAGCGCGGCGAACCGGCCAGCGACGCGCCGCCGTGGTACCTGCGGCAAGTGACCTGGCGCGACCGGCAAATACCCTTGATCAGCTTTGAAGCGGTGTGCGGCGAAGCGATTTTGACCGCCGAGCGCTCGCGCATCGTGGTGCTGAACGCGCTGGGCGGGCGGCCGACGTTGAAGTTTATTGCGCTGGTGATCCAAGGCATTCCCCGCTCGTACAAGCTCGACAGCGAACTGAGCTACGTAGACGTGCCACTGTGCCCGCTGGAACTCGCGGCGGTGCAGGTGGGCGAGCACGTGGCGAAGGTGCCGGATTTGATGGGGTTGGAAGCGTTGTTGGTCGAGTCCGGCCTGGCCTGACCGCGATGATCGTTCCCACGCTCCGCGTGGGAATGCATCCCGTGACGCCCCGCGTCACTCTTTTGAGCCTTGCACTGCCTGGCGGGACGCGGAGCGTCCCAGGCGGCATTCCCACGCAGAGCGTGGGAACGATCGAAACTGAGTTTTTATCGTTTTCAACGCGAATAGTGTATTTATTATCAAATTCAAGTGAGCTTTAGCGTTTTAAGAGGTCACGAAATTATCTTTTTCGCCTACTATCCCCTGATAGTTATCATTTTTTAGCGTTCGTTAGAGGATTCGATAATGTCAGTAGGCTTCCAGGCGCTCGCCGACCGCCACAGTATCGCGCTTGCACAACCGCTGCGCGTCGAGTCGGTAATCGGTACGACACGCATGAGCCGTGAGAGCGATGGACATGTCGAACGCAGGTATCCCGCCAGTTACCAGCCGACTGACGACTTCGCGGGACATTTCGAATTTGGGCTGAAGTACGAAGAAATTCATCTCGAATTTTTTGCCCGTCTGTTTGCGGCTATCGGCCCTGAGCCTATCGAAGCCTGGTGCCGGCAAGCCCCCTTTGGTCAATACGCCCGCCGCACTGGGTTTCTATACGAGTGGCTGACCGGACAGCGCCTGGATGTGCCAGATGTCACCAATGGTGGTTACGTCGATGCCATATCCGCACAGCAATACCTGACCCGTGTTGAGCCAATGCGGGTGCGGCGCTGGCGCATCAACAATAATCTTCCCGGTGTCGCAGCGTTCTGCCCTGTTGTCCGTCGTACTGAATTCGTTCAAGAGGCGCTGCAATTTGACTTGGGTGCGGCCCTGCGCGAGCTGAACCAAACCTTTGGTATCGACATCCTGATGCGCACGGCCAGTTGGCTGACTCTCAAGGAGTCGCGTGCCAGCTTTTTGATCGAGAAGGAAGCGGACAAAGCCGACAGGATCCAGCGCTTTGCCCATGTGATCGCCAAGTATTGCGGCCATATCGAGGAGCCGTTGAGCAGCGACAGCTTGCACACGTTACAAGCCGGTATTTTGGGGGATGAGGCACTGGGGCTTGGCCTGCGACACTCTCCAGTCTTCGTCGGGCAGGCGACCATGCGCGAGGACATCGTGCACTACATCGCGCCGCCATTTGAGGTGCTACCGCAACTGCTTGATGGCCTGAAAGCATTTGAGCTGGCTACACGCGGTGCCGAGCCACTGGCCAGGGCTGCAGCCATTGCCTTCGCATTTGTATATATCCACCCCATGCGGGACGGCAACGGACGGATCCATCGCTTCCTGATCAACGATACCTTGATCCGTGACAAGGCAGTGCCAGCCGGCGTAATCCTGCCGGTATCGGCCACTATCACGAGTTCGATTGAATTCCGGGCGCGATACGATCAAACGCTGGAGGTGTTTTCGCGGCCATTTATGCAACGCTACGCAGCGTCCTATCGTTTTGGAAAAGTTGCTGTCTACGAAGATGGCACCTCAAGCAATCTAGTTTTCGATGACTACGCCGACGCGCAGTTCGCATGGCGCTATCCCGATTTGACCGAGCACGTCCTGTACACGGCGCAGGTCGTGACGCATACGGTACGCACCGAGATGGCAGATGAGGCGCGTGTGCTGGTTATCTTTCAATGTGCCCAGGAGCGGCTCAAAGAAGTGCTGGAAATGCCTGATCAGGACGCGAGCCGAATCATTCGCTCTCTAAAGGAAAATGGCTGGCAGGTATCAGGGAAATTGAAGAAAACGTATCCGCAGTTGGACGATGCAGACCGCGCAGATCGTGTTGTGGAAGCCGTACGATCCGCATTTGAAGAGCGAGAAGAGGGGAGCAGCGAGGAGTGATCGAGGTGGATGAGCCTTCGGAATTTTCCTGCAAGATTTCGGGCTGTGCATGAACTTGTTATGGGTAGTCATGGCGGCTGTGGGAGGCGATAGCGAAGGGGACTGTCAGTCGACAACTTCTTAGCTGATCCACCGCCATCGCAGGCACGCCAGCTCCCACACTGAATGTGTTCGGCTCAAGACCTCAATCAATCCGCGCAAACCGCTCAATCACTGGCTGCTCCCGATGCTCGGCCTGCCACAAATCGTAGGCACTTTGCATCGACAACCATAGCTGCGCGGTACTCATACCAGCCCGCTCCAACCTCACGGCAAGGTCTGGGCTGACAGGCGCATGCCCATGCAGGATCCTTGAAAATGTCTCGCGGGCAAAGCCCAGGCGTCGTGCCATTTCGGTGATGGTAATGCCCAAGGCCGGGATCACATCTTCAAGCAGGATTTCACCTGGGTGAGGTGGGTTGTGCATGCCTATATTGGGTTTGATGGTCGGGTTCATGATGTTCGCCCGTGGTGATGTTCGGTGGGGAAAAAGACTAGAGGGCCGGGTTCCAAGCAACAACCTGAAAACCTTGTCGGAACATTCTCTGTGGCGAGCGGGCTTGCCCCGCGTTGGGCTGCGCAGCAGCCCCCAAACCTGCCGACTCGGTTTGCCTGATGCACCGCGTTTACCTTGCTGGGGCCGCTTCGCAGCCCAACGCGGGGCAAGCCCGCTCGCCACAGGAAGCGTTTTTGCCGTGAGCGTTGTGCCCAGCCTTCGGAATTTTCCTGCAAGATTTCGAGCTGTGCATGAACTTGTTGTGGGTAGTCATGGCGGTTAGTCTTCGTCCCGTCATCGAAAAACGGTGACACGGACGTGCAAGTCCGGTTACATATCGGCGCACCAACGCCCATAGCCATTCAACGGGCGTTTTTTATGCTCGCTGTATTTGTTATGGCGGCTGTGCGCGGGAGATCCCTTGGGGTCTGCCGGGATCCGATATGCCCGGTCTTGCACACCTGCGCACAGCTGCCACCTTATTCGCGTGCAAGCGGAAGAGGGCAGCCTCCATCACATATCGGAGCTGTAAATCATGGTTAAACCTACCCCTAATCCGCCCCTCTTCACCGTAAACCCCCACCAAAACACCGAAGCTCTACTGGCCAACGCCAGCGAAACCCTGTGCTCCCTCAATGCACTGACCTGCAACCTTGCCTTCGACCTGGACCCCGCCCAGCGCGCAAGCATGTTGGCGATTCAGCAAATGGCAGAGCTGAGCCAGCTGTTGGTCGACAGAGCACTGGAACAAGTCAGCCCTGGCTAAGCAGTCCCAAAAAGGGACCGCTATCTAACAAGCACCTCGAACAAATGTGGGAGCTGGCTTGCCTGCGATAGCGGACTGTCAGCCCATAACTTCATTGCTGACCCACCGCCATCGCAGGCAAGCCAGCTCCCACAAGGCTCTGTGCGGCAGCCTGAATGTAGCCGCAGGTCACGGATTACTTGATCGTTCCCAAAAAGGGACCTATCGTTCCCTTTTTGGGACTCTTTGGCCGCTGCCATGCAAACCTTGCCGCTCAGCACCGCACTCTTCACCAACACCCAGCAGAAAGTGCTGGGCCTGCTTTTCGGCAAGCCCGATCAAAGTTTCTACACCAATGAAATCGCACGCTCGGCTCAAGTGGGCAAAGGCAGCCTCACCCGCGAGCTGGAGCGTTTGCAACTGGCGGGCATCTTGAGCATGACGCGCCAAGGCAATCAGACCCACTACCAGGCTAATCCCCAATGCCCGATTTACTCGGAGTTGTTGGCCATCGTGCGCAAGACCCTGAGCCTGGACGAACCCTTGCGCAATGCATTGGCACCATTCGCCGAGCAGATAACCTGGGCTTTCATCTACGGCTCCATTGCCAAGGGCGAGGCGCACTCATCCAGTGACATAGATCTGATGCTGATCGGCCAAAGCCTCAACTACAGTGAAGTCATGGAGCAGCTCATGCCGCTGGAAGAGCAGCTGGGCCGTACCATCAGCCCGACGCTTTACACCCCTGACGACTGGACCAGCAAATGGAATGCCGGGAACAGTTTTGTGCAGCGGGTCGTGCAGCAGGACAAGATCAATCTGATGGGGGGCAACCCTCAGGAGTCCATGGATGGACAGCAAGGCAAACCTGGAGAACCTGCAACGTAGCGGTGGCTGAAGGCTGAGCCGCCGGATCGCAAAGAGTGTGATGGGCTGATGCGCTCGGCGCGGGATCGGTTGAGGGATGCAGGTAACCCGCAGTTAGCCTTCGCCATTCGTTTCGACTTGGCATACAACGCCGCCCACGCTATCGCGCTCACAGCTCTGCGCCTGCGCGGGTATCGCTCGGACAAACGCTATTTGGTTTTTCAATGCCTGATTCATACCGTCGACACCAATAAGGTGCAGGTGAGGTTATTGGCGCTGTGTCATGAGCGCCGCAACCTGGCGGAATATGAAGGATATATGGATGAGGATGAGGCGTTGCTTGGGCAGTTGATTGAGAGCGCGAGAGTATTACTCGATGCCGCAGGCGTTCTGTTGGTTAGCCAAGAGTGGGGATAGGCGAACACGTTAAGTTGCAGATAAAGAGCCAGCTGGCGAGGAGATTTCAATAATCTTGCCTACCGAAATAATACCAAGGGCTGCAGTTTTTCCATTTCAAACTCTGATAAAAAATCTGCCCCTTGGTTAATTTAACTATCTTGAATTTGTCTTCTTTGTTAGTGTCCTCGCCGAAAACTATTCCGGAAAGCGACCCTCCAAATGATAAGTATAGTGGCTCGTCAGAGTCGCATAATACGACCCAGCGCCATTCGCTCTCGTCTTTCCAATCTGTCATTTTTTCGAAGAATAATTTTTTATAGTGCGTTTGGAGATGATCAATCGCGTACTGAGTTTTTCCTCGATGTTCTAGTTCGTCGACGTTAATCAAGTACTCCTGGTCTTTCCATAAGTCTTTAACGATGCCGCGGTCGATATATTTGACCGCACCTGACATCACATCTCGAGTTGTACCAATTTGCGATGTTATTTTTTCATGCAATGCTTGTTTATTAAAAACCAAACAAACTCCTGTGTGTCGGTTAGCGTATTGCGCCCACATACGTGGTTTGCAAAAACCTCTGCTGAAGATATCTGCAAGATGGTTTCCGGTTAAGTGGGGTGTGTCCCTAGAAAAGCAGATGAGACGAGTGTTTTGTTTTAGTTCTTTTGAAAGCCACTCAGAGAGCTCGGCTGAATTATATATTCCTAAGTCTCTATTCTCGTTTGTTCCTACGTCAAAAACCCAGTTTTTACTTTCTTTGGGGTCGTTGGTTCCTGTGTATGGACTGAATCTTAAGGTATGATCTTTCAATATAAAATTGATGGCCGTTTCTGTTGATGTGTAGTGGTAGAGGTATTTGTCGTGGTCATTAATCCCAATTATCATTTTAATTCCTTGGCTGCACATTAATGTACCAAACCAAGATCATAGCGAAGCCAATACCTATTGATCTATATGTGGATGAGGTTGAACGTTAGCCTAGCCGTAACGATCCGCCGTCGGGCTTGATTGATGCCCCCCACTTTCACTCCTAAGGTACAGCCCACGACAGCAAACCCCGTGGAGCGACCATGACAACAACCATCACCCCCGATTCGCGCTGGACGCGGCGGCGCGACGAGAAGCAGCGGCGGCTCGGGCTGGTCAAAAAATACGCAGACGGGGCGGTGTTGCCCAGTGACAAAATCGTCGAGGCGCTGGAAGCGCTGATCCTGCCCGGCGACCGTGTGGTGCTGGAAGGCAACAACCAGAAGCAGGCCGATTTTCTCTCGCGCTCACTGGCCAAGGCCGACCCGGCCAAGCTCCACGATTTGCACATGATCATGCCCAGTGTCGGCCGTTCCGAGCACCTGGACCTGTTTGAAAAGGGCATCGCGCGCAAGCTGGATTTCTCTTTTGCCGGCACCCAATCCCTGCGCATCAGCCAGTTGCTCGAAGACGGCCTGCTGGAAATCGGCGCGATCCACACCTACATCGAACTTTACGCACGGCTGGTGGTGGACTTGATCCCCAACGTGGTGCTCTCGGCCGGGTTCATGGCCGACCGCGCGGGTAACATCTACACCGGCGCCAGCACCGAAGACACTCCGGCACTGATCGAACCCGCTGCGTTCAGCGATGGCATCGTGATCGTGCAAGTCAACCAGTTGGTGGACGACGTCACTGACTTGCCCCGCGTCGACATCCCGGCCAGTTGGGTGGATTTTGTGGTGGTGGCCGACAAGCCGTTCTACATCGAACCGCTGTTCACCCGCGACCCGCGTCATATCAAGCCGGTGCATGTGCTGATGGCGATGATGGCGATCCGTGGCATCTACGAAAAACATAATGTGCAGTCGCTCAACCACGGCATCGGTTTCAACACCGCCGCCATTGAGTTGATCCTGCCCACCTACGGCGAGTCCCTCGGCCTCAAGGGCAAGATCTGCCGCAACTGGACCCTCAACCCGCACCCCACCCTGATCCCCGCGATTGAAAGCGGCTGGGTGGAAAGTGTGCATTGCTTCGGCACCGAACTGGGCATGGAGAACTACATCGCCGCCCGCCCGGATGTGTTCTTTACCGGCCGCGACGGCTCGATGCGCTCCAACCGGATGTTCTGCCAACTGGCCGGCCAATACGCGGTGGACCTGTTTATCGGCGCCACCCTGCAAGTGGATGGCGACGGGCATTCCAGCACCGTGACCCGTGGCCGTCTGGCCGGTTTCGGCGGTGCGCCGAATATGGGCCACGACCCACGCGGCCGCCGTCACGGTACGCCTGCGTGGCTCGATATGCGCCACGACGACGCGCCGGAGGCCTTGCTGGAACGCGGCAAAAAGCTTGTGGTGCAAATGGTCGAAACCTTCCAGGAAGGCGGCAAACCCACCTTCGTCGAAACCCTCGATGCCGTGGAAGTCGCGCGCAAAAGCGGCATGCCGCTGGCGCCGATCATGATCTACGGCGACGACGTTACTCACCTGCTCACCGAAGAAGGCATCGCCTATTTGTATAAGGCGCGCTCGCTGGAAGAGCGCCAGGCGATGATCGCCGCCGTCGCAGGCGTCACCGCCATCGGCATGCGCCACAACCCCAAGGACACCGCGCGCATGCGCCGCGAAGGCTTGATTGCCTTGCCCGAAGACTTGGGGATTCGCCGCACCGACGCCACCCGCGAGCTGTTGGCCGCCAAGAGCGTGGCCGACCTGGTGGACTGGTCCGGTGGCTTGTACAACCCGCCCGCCAAGTTCAGGAGCTGGTAAATGCGCGCCCTCAAACTGCATGAACTGAGCCTCGCCGATCGCCTGGCAGATATGGCCGTGGATGCCTTGATTGATGAAGCCGACCTGTCGCCCAAACCCGCATTGGTAGACCGTCGCGGCAATGGCGCCCATAGCGATTTGCACCTGGGCCTGATGCACGCCTCGGCGCTGTCGTTGTGGCCGATGTTCAAGGAAATGGCCGAAGCAGCGCTTGAGTTCGGTGAAGTCGGCTTGCCCTTGCGCGAGGCCCTCGGGCGTATCGGGCGCGAAGGTGAGCAAGCCATGCTCGCCACCACCCAAGGCGTCAATACCCATCGCGGTGCGATCTGGGCACTGGGTTTGCTCACTGCCGCAGCGGCTCTGGCACCACGCGCCGTCACGCTCACCGCCGCCAAACTGGCCTTGCTCAACGACCGCTACGCCCCGCAGCCCATGAGCCATGGCGCGCAAGTCGCGCAGCGCTACGGCGCACGCGGCGCCCGTGAAGAAGCGCAATTGGGCTTTCCTGCCGTGGTGCAACGTGGCCTGCCGCAACTGCACAAAAGCCGCCGGCAAAACGCCGGTGAACAGAATGCGCGCCTGGACGCCTTGCTCGCGATCATGACCGACCTGGCCGACACCTGCGTGCTCTACCGCGCCGGCACTGAAGGCCTGCTCGCCATGCAGAGCGGCGCCCAGGCAGTGCTGGACGCTGGCGGCAGCGCGAGCCTCGCCGGGCGCCGCCAACTGCACGACCTCGACCAGCAACTCTTGGCCCTGAATGCCTCCCCCGGCGGCGCCGCTGACCTGTTGGCCGCCTGCCTGTTTATCGACCGCCTCGACGGAGCGTTGTGATGGAAACCTTATCCTTTGAATTCCCCGCCGGGCAGCCGCCCAAAGGCCGTGCGCTGGTGGGTTGCGTCGGCTCCGGCGACCTGGAAGTGCTGCTGGAACCGGGCACGCCCGGCACGCTGACCATCCAAGTGCAGACCTCCGTGAATGGCGCCGAGCAACGCTGGCAGCATCTGTTCGAACGGATCTTCCAGGAGCAGACGCCACCGGCCTTGAAGATTGACATCCACGACTTCGGCGCCACGCCCGGCGTGGTGCGTTTGCGCCTGGAACAGGGTTTCGAGGAGATCGGCCATGACTGACTTGCTCAACAAGCACAGCTTCGTCGAACTCGGTGCGCGGCAGCGAGCCAAGGCGTTGCTGGACAGCGGCACTTACCGCGAACTGATCGACCCGTTCCAACGCGTGATGTCGCCCTGGCTCAGCCGCCAAGGCGTGGTGCCGCAAGCGGATGACGGCGTGGTGATCGCTAAAGGCAGCATCGCCGGGTTGCCGGTGGTGATTGCTGCCATTGAAGGCAATTTCCAGGGCGGCAGCCTCGGTGAAGTGGGCGGCGCAAAAATCGCCGGTGCCCTCGAGTTGGCGGCCGAAGACAACCGCAAAGGTATCCCCACCCGTGGCGTGTTGCTGCTGGAAACCGGCGGCGTACGCTTGCAGGAAGCCAACCTCGGGCTGGCGGCGATTGCCGACATCCACGCGGCGATTGTCGACCTGCGCCAGTACCAGCCGGTCGTCGGCGTGGTGGCGGGCAGCGTTGGTTGTTTTGGCGGCATGTCCATCGCCGCCGGGTTGTGCAGTTATCTGGTGGTCACCCGCGAAGCACGCCTGGGCTTGAATGGCCCACAAGTGATCGAGCAGGAAGCGGGCCTGGAAGAGTACGACTCCCGCGACCGGCCGTTTATCTGGAGCCTTACCGGCGGCGAGCAACGCTTTAAC
The DNA here is from genome assembly GCF_030263855.1 of Pseudomonas sp. ChxA. Lineage (NCBI taxonomy): Bacteria > Pseudomonadati > Pseudomonadota > Gammaproteobacteria > Pseudomonadales > Pseudomonadaceae > Pseudomonas > Pseudomonas sp. ChxA. Next base: position 1,100,391 of record NZ_JARPMK010000002.1, on the reverse strand, counting down.
AGCGGCTTGGCCGACCGTTATGTGGCGGACGATGTGGCGCAGATCCAACAGACTGTCAGCGCCTTGCTGCAACAAGGTTTGCCCGAGCAACAGCGCAGCCGTCAGATCGATTTCTACCTGGCGCGCCTCACTGAACTGGACGCAACGCCGCAAATAGACCCCGCGACGGTGCGCGACCTGTATCAAGGAGAACGCCCATGAGAGGCTTGCAGTGGTTCAACGCATTGAGCGCCGGTGCAACGCCTGTCGAAGGGTTGCCCGACTCATTGAAGGTTGCAGATGGTGTAGTGGGTGAACAGGCCGTGCGCTTTATTGCCGTGGTCACCGACGCGCAAAATCGTTTCCCGCGTGCGCGCAACGGTGAAGTCGGCCTGCTGGAAGGCTGGGGCTTGGCCAAGGCCGTTGACGAAGCCATCGCCCGTGGCGACAAGCGCCCGATCATCGCCATCGTCGATGTGCCGAGCCAGGCCTATGGCCGCCGCGAAGAAGCCCTGGGCATCCATCAGGCGCTGGCCGCCGCCGCCGACAGCTATGCCCGCGCTCGCTTGGCCGGGCACCCGGTGATTGCGCTGCTGGTGGGCAAAGCCATGTCCGGAGCGTTTCTCGCTCACGGCTATCAGGCCAACCGCATGATCGCCCTGCGTGACCCTGGCGTGATGGTGCACGCCATGGGCAAAGCCTCGGCTGCGCGGGTGACCTTGCGCAGTGTTGAAGAACTCGAAGCCTTGGCGGCCAGCGTGCCGCCCATGGCCTATGACATCGACAGCTACGCCAGCCTCGGTTTGCTCTGGGAAACCCTGTCGGTCAGCCAGATTGAGCAGCCCACGGCGGACGACGTGACGCGGGTCAGCGATTGCCTGTTGCACGCCATTCAAGATATCCGCAGCCCTGATCTGAAAGGGCGCCTGGGTGCGAGCAATCGCGCAGCTTCCAGCCATGTACGCCAACTGCTGCGGGAGCAATGGTGAACGCCCACGACTTGCTCTGGGGCATGACCCCGGCGCAGCTGCCCGCTGACGCGCCAGCCTGGGTACGCGCCGCGATCAGCGCCGGTCACCCGGTGGTGGTGCGTCGCGCCGTCGTCGACTCGGGTTACGTGGCCGTCGGCGTGCGCGGGCGCTTGCGTGAGCAGCGGTTTGCGGCGGTGATGCCTATCGTCGCGGTGCAGCGGCGGGTGACACCGCAAGATTTGCGCAATGCGGTCTCGACACGGGATTTGCCGGCACTGCGCGCGCTTGATCAACTGCGGCCGGTGCTGGCGCAGCAAGACTGGGGCGTCACCGGCAGTGCGGGTTTCGAGTTGGCAAGCGGGATTGAAGCGCTGCACGCCAAGAGCGATCTGGATTTGATCCTGCGCACGCCCGAGCCACTTGAGCGCAACGCCGCACGCGATCTGCTGGCGCGGTTGGACTCGGCCGAATGCACCGTCGACCTGCAACTGCAAACCCCGTTTGGCGCTGTCGCCTTGCGTGAGTGGGCAGGCGAGTCACGCCGTGTGCTGCTTAAAACCACCCACGGCGCGCACCTGGTACTCGACCCTTGGCAGGCTGTGGCATGAGCAGCCTTCTGGTATTTCCGGGGCAGGGCGCCCAGCGCGCGGGCATGCTTCAAGCGTTGCCTGCTCACGTGCTGGAACAAGCCAGTGATGCATTGGGCGAAGACGTAAGGCTGCTCGATTCAGCCCAAGCCTTGGCCAACACACGCGCCGTGCAACTCTGCCTGTTGATCACGGGTGTGGCCCACGCCCGCCAATTGCAACATACGCCGGATTACGTAGCGGGCCTGTCCATCGGCGCCTACCCGGCCGCCGTCATCGCCGGTGCGCTGGAGTTTGCTGACGCGGTAAAGCTGGTGAGCCTGCGCGGCGAACTGATGCAAAACGCTTATCCACAAGGCTTTGGCATGACCGCGATTATCGGCCCGCAGTTATCCACAGTCGAAACGTTGCTGGCTGAAATCCACAGCGCGCAGACCCCGGTGTACCTGGCCAACATCAACGCCGACAACCAGACCGTCATCGCCGGCAGTGATGAAGCCATGCAGCGTGTCGCGCAACGCATCAAAGGCAACGGCGTGGCCAAGCGCCTGGCCGTGAGCGTGCCATCCCATTGCATGCTGCTGAACGAACCCGCCGAGGCATTGGCGCAGGCGTTTGTAACGCTCAAGGCGCCGCGCATCACCTACCTGAGCAGCACCCGCGCGCGGCCTATCCACAACCCCGAGCAACTGCGCGACGACCTGGCCTTCAACATGTGCCGCATCGTCGACTGGCGCGGCACCGTGCAAAGCGCTTACGAGCGCGGTGTGCGCCTGCAAATCGAACTGCCGCCTGGCGCGGTACTCACCGGCCTGTCCCGGCGTGTCTTCGAACAAGGCAGCGTAATCGCCTATGAAGGCGCACGCCTGGACACCTTGCAGGCCCTGCTGCAAGAGGAGGAGCGCCGCCACCGATAAAGCACCACCCAAGGCTTTCGAAGCACAAAAACAACAATTTCGATGAAGCACTTTGAGGACAACAACCATGATTATTTACGGTGTGGCGTTTCTGGCGCTGTGTACGTTGATCGGCCTGTTTATCGGTGAGTTGCTGGGCAAATGGATGGGGATTCCGGCCAACGTCGGCGGGGTGGGTATCGCTATGTTGCTGTTGATCGGCCTGGGCAGTTACCTCAGCAAACGTGGGCTGTTTACCGGCAAGTCGGAGCAGGGCGTGAGCTTTTGGGCGGCGGTGTATATCCCGATTGTGGTAGCGATGGCGGCCCAACAAAACGTGTACGGCGCGATCAAGGGCGGGCCGATGGCGATTCTGGCCGGCACGCTCGCCGTAGTGCTGGGGTTTGCCCTGGTACCGGTGTTGGTGCGCATCGGTAACCGTGAGCCAGTTGCGGCTGTTCCCACTAAAGAAGCCGGGTGATCGCCATGTACGAATCCATGATGAAAGTGATCACCGGCTACGGCCTGATCAGTGGTTTTGCCGTGATCGGCCTGACCATGTGGGTGTCCTATTGGATCTCCGACACCTTTACCAAAGGCCGCCTGCACGGTTCGGCCATCGCCATTTTGCTCGGGCTGGTGCTGTCGTATGTGGGCGGCGCGTTTACCGGCGGCGCCAAGGGCGTGGTGGATATTCCGTTGCTGTCGGGCATCGGCCTGCTGGGCGGTGCGATGCTGCGCGACTTTGCCATTGTTGCCACGGCGTTTGGTGTGAGTGTGGATGAACTCAAGCGCGCCGGTTACGTGGGCGTGCTGGCGCTGTTTGTCGGCGTGGGTTCCTCGTTCGTGGCTGGCGTCGGAGTGGCGATGGCGTTTGGTTACACAGACGCCGTGAGCCTCACCACCATTGGTGCGGGCGCCGTAACCTACATTGTTGGCCCGGTGACGGGCGCGGCGATTGGTGCCAGCTCCGAGGTCATGGCGCTGTCGATTGCCGCCGGGTTGATCAAGGCCATCCTGGTGATGGTGATGACGCCATTTGTAGCGCCGTTGATCGGGTTGAATAACCCACGCAGTGCGGTAATTTTCGGCGGGCTGATGGGCACGTCCAGCGGCGTGGCCGGTGGTTTGGCAGCGACCGATCCGAAACTGGTGCCGTATGGTTGCCTGACGGCGGCGTTTTACACGGCGCTGGGCTGCCTGCTGGGACCGTCGTTGCTGTTTTTGCTGATGCGCGGGTTGGTGGGCTGACCTGAGCCGGCCTCATTAATGATCGTTCCCACGCTCCGCGTGGGAATGCAGCCCTGGACGCTCCGCGTCTGCTCTTAAAGGCGTGACGCGGAGCGTCACATGAGGCATTCCCACGCAGAGCGTGGGAACGATCGGTGTCAGGTTTGACGGTTGGCGTACATCCGACACTCCGCCAGCAGTGCCAATAAATTTGGATCACGCTCCTTGGCCTTCAAGAACACCACGCCAATATGCTGCTGCAACCGATACCGCGGTTGCAGCGGTATGAGCTTCACGCGGTTCTCATACACCGCCGCAATCCGCCCTGGCAGCAACGCATAACCCACCCCAGAACTGACCATGCTCAGCAGCGTGAAAATGTCGTTCACCTGCATCGCCACCTTCGGCTCAAACCCCGCCTGCTTGAACACCCGGTTGCCGTCCTGATGGGTGGCGAAGCCTTGGGTCAGGGTGATGAAAGTAGCGTCGCGCACATCCGCGAGGTCGATCTGCTGCTCGCGGTCGAAGGGCGAATCGGCCGGTGTGGCGAGGAAGATGTCGTCGGAAAACAGCGCAATCTGTTCGCAGTCGGGGTCGTTGGCGTGGTCGTCGAGGGAGATCAGGATCGCGTCGACTTCCATGTTCTTGAGCTTGTAGAGCAGGTCGAAGTTGGAGCCCAGAATAAGGTCGATGTTGAGTTCGCTGCGCCTGATTTTCAGGCCCATGATCAACTGCGGCACGGTTTTGACCGTCAGCGAATACAGCGAGCCCAGCTTGAAGCGCTCGGCGGAAAACCCGGCGGCTTCGCGGGTCAGGCGTACGCTGTCGACCACGTCGGCCACCAGCTTTTGTGCGCGCTCTTCCAGTACGTAGGCACTTTCGAGCGGGGTGAGGTTGCGCCCTTCGTGTTTGAACAACGGGCAGCGCAGCGCATTTTCCAGCGAGTGAATAGCGCGGTGTACGCTGACGTTGCTGGTTTGCAGTTCGGCAGCGGCGCGGGCCAGGTTGCCGGTGCGCATGAACGCCAGGAAGATTTCCAGCTTCTTGAGGGTGAATTCTTCGTCGATCAGCATGGCCGTGGCTCGGGTTCGAATGCCGTCGATTGTGCCCCTAAAACCAGTTCACTCCCAGCCATGCGCTGCACAGGCCCAGCACCACGCCAAGGATGATCAGCCAGATCGCGTTAAGCCGCGTGTAATACACCACGGCGGCGCTGGCCAGGGTCAGCACCAGGCTGGTGGTGTTGTTTTCCAGGCTGTTCATCAAGATGTAGCTGGCGGCCAGGATCAGGCCGATGGAGATCGGCAACAAGCTGCGCTTGACCCGCTGCACCCACGGCGTGGTGGTGTGTTTTTCCAGCCAGCCGGCGCCTACGTAGGTGAGCACCGAACACGGCACCAGCTTGGCCAGCAAGGCGACCAGCGCACCCGGCAGCCCGGCGGCTTGCTGGCCGATAAACACCAGCAACATGCCGTTGGGACCGGGCAGTGCCTGGGACAGGGCGAAGAAGGCGACGAACTGGGCGTCGCTGACCCAGTTCATGTCGTTGACGGAGTAGCGGTGGATATCACCGATGGCGACCATGTTGCCGCCAATCGACATCAGCGACCACAGTGCGCATTGGAGCATCAGGTGCAGGAGCGTGGCTTGCATCAGCGGGCCACCTTGCGCGTGTCGATAAAGCCCAGGGCCAGCGAGCTGGGGATGCAGATCAGCAGCACCATCCACAGTGGCAGCACCAGAATCGCCATCAGCACGAAGGTCAGCAGGAAGGCTACGTAGTTGGCGACCGTCCTGGGCATGGCTTTGAGCAGGCGCAGGGTGGTGCCGAGGATCAGCCCGGTGGCAATCGGCATCACGGCGCCGAAGACCTGCTGCACCACGTCGTGGGTCCACCATCGGGTGTAGGCGAAACCGGCGAGCACGGTGATGATCGAGGGGAACAGGTACAGCCCGCACACGGTCACAACAGCACCCGGCAAGCCATGCAGGCGCCGGCCGTAGATGATGCCGACGTTGGCGATATTGGGGCCCGGGAAGAACTGGCCGGTGGTCAGCAGCTCATTGAAGCCTTGCTCGCTGACCCAGCGGCGGCGGTCGACCATCATCTGCCGCGCCCAGGGCATTACGCCGCCGAAGCCGAACAGGCCGACCATGGCAAAGTTGTAAAACAGTTGCCATAGGCTGGGTTGCGGCGGGGCGGGTTCAAGCTCGGGCACGGGGATTACCGATAGGCTGCATTTATCTGGGAGCCAGCTCCCACAGGATGAGGTGAATGATCCATCGGCACGGGGTCGTTGGGCAAATGAAGAAATGCGTGTTACCTGCAACAGTGCTAGTAGCGTCACAATGGTCCTGGCACAACCATGTGGTAACGGTTATTCGAGGTGAGTGATACATGTATCACGGGGAACGATTCAACGCCTGGAGCCATTTGGCCGGGGCGGTTGCCGCTTTTATCGGCGCAGTGTGGATGTTGGTGGTGGCGAGCCTGGACGGCAGCCCCTGGAAGATTGTCAGCGTGGCGATTTATGGTTTTACCCTGCTGGTGCTGTACAGCGCGTCCACCGTGTACCACAGCGTGCAGGGGCGGCGAAAAGAGATCATGCAGAAGGTCGATCACTTTTCGATCTACCTGCTGATTGCCGGCAGCTACACACCCTTTTGCCTGGTGACGCTGCGCGGGCCGTGGGGCTGGACGCTGTTCGGGATTGTGTGGGGGCTGGCGGTGATCGGCATTTTGCAGGAGATCAAGCCAAGGTCTGAGGCGCGGATTCTGTCGATTGTCATCTACGCGGTGATGGGTTGGATTGTGCTGGTGGCGGTCAAACCATTGATTGCCGCGCTGGGCACGGCGGGGTTTGTCTGGCTGGCGTCGGGTGGGGTGCTGTACACCGTCGGCATCATCTTTTTTGCCCTGGAGGATCGCTTGCGGCATTCCCATGGGATCTGGCATTTGTTTGTGATCGGCGGCAGTTTGCTGCACTTTGTGGCGATCATGCATTACGTGCTGTGACCCGTGGGAGCTGGCTTTTTGGGAGCTGGCTTGTGTGGGAGCTGGCTTGCCTGCGATAGCGTCGGCACATTCAATACCGCTATCGCAGGCAAGCCAGCTCCCACATTACAAGCGTTCCAGCAGCTCTCGCGCTCGGTTGCCGAAAATGTCCAACAGGTTCGCCAACATATGCGGCGGCGGCTCATTCGCGCGGGTCAGGGCGTACAGCGTGATCGGCAACGGCGGCGTGAGCGGGCGAATGCAGGTGGTCGCCGTCGACGCGCCGAGGGCGGTAAACGGGTCGATGACCGTCAACCCGGCGCCGGATTCCACCATCGCCCGTGCCAGGGAATAGGTCTGTACGGCAATACTCACCCGTGGCGGCGGGTCGACGCTTTCCAGGTAGCTGTCGAGCTTGGCGGCCAACGGATCGGCACTCGACAAGCCAACCAATGGCGCACCCGCCAGGTCTGCCAAGGGCAGTGGCTTGCTCAACTGCGCATCCGACCAATACCCCTTTGACGCCAACGCCACCAACACCCCATTGGCCAGCACTTGCGTGGTCAGCCCCGGATGGCCGGAGAAGTTAAGCGTCAGCGCCAGGTCAATCTCACGCATCAACAGCTGCTGCACCAACTCGCGGCTATGGTCGCTGGACAGCTCGCAGGCAATGTCCGGGTAGTCGCGCTTCCATTCCAGAATGGCCGGCGGCAGCAACGACAGGGCCAGTGCCGGAATCGCACCAATACGTACACGTTGGCCCGGCTCGCGGCGCAGGCTCTTGGCCAGGCGCCGCACGCCTTGCAGGCTTTCGGTGACTTTCTCGACTTCGCTTTCCAGCGCCAACGCTTCCGGCGTGGGTTGCAGCTTGCCGCGCACCCGTAAAAACAGCGCAAAGCCCAGCTGCAACTCGGCGTGCTGCAGCACTTTGGTCACCGCCGGTTGCGACACGTGCAACAGCTGCGCGGCGGCGCTGATAGAACCGGTCTGGCGGATGGCCTGGAAGATTTCGATATGACGCAAGCGCATGGCAAGTCCATAACCTTTGTTTATGGGTGACCCATCTTTATTCATTGTCGGCGGCCTGTCACCTGGCCCTAGGCTTGAAGCCAGTCAATTCAACAGCGGGTGGCGGCAATGGCCAAGCGGGTTTGCATCATCGGTGGTGGCGTTATCGGCTTGGCGAGCGCCTATGCCTTGGTGCGTGCGGGCCATGAGGTGACAGTGATCGAAGCGCGGGACAGCCTCGGCAGCGAGACCAGTTTCGCCAATGGCGGGCAACTGTCTTACCGCTATGTCGCGCCGTTGGCCGACAAAGGTGTGCCGCTGCAAGCCATCGGCTGGTTGCTGCGCGGTGATTCGCCGTTAAAGTTGCGCCCTAAACTCGACCCGCAGCAATGGCGCTGGATGGCGGCCTTTATCGGCGCCTGCCGTGGCTCGGTGAACACGCGCAATGCCGCGCACCTGCTGCGCCTGGCGTCCTTGAGCCAGGCCACGCTGGAGCAATGGCGCGAAGGCGATCGCCTGGAGGGTTTCGACTGGCGCCGCAACGGCAAACTGGTGACGTTTCGTAACGCCGCATCCTTTGAGCATGCACGCAGCAAGGTCAGCAATAGCGTGCAGCAGCAGGTGTTGTCCGTGGCCGATTGCGCGTTTCTGGAGCCAGCGTTGATGGGCGCTGATTTCCTCGGCGGTATTTACACGCCGAACGAGGAAGTGGCTGACTGTCACGCCTTCTGCCAACGGCTGGCGGCCCGGCTCGAAGCCTCGGGGCGCTGCAGGTTTTTGCTGGGCCAAAAGGTCACCCGCATACGCCACGCCGACGGCGCAGTGCAGGCCATCGAGTTGGGTGACGAGGTGATGGCGGTAGACCAACTGGTGCTGGCGGCTGGGCATCGCGGCGCCGAGCTGGGTTTGCCTGGGTTGTCATTGCCACTGTATCCGCTCAAGGGCTACAGCCTCAGCGTGCCGATTGGTGCGCACCACCACGCGCCGGACGTGAGTGTCACCGACTATGACCGCAAGATCGTGTATGCGCGCATCGGCGAGCAACTGCGCGTCGCGGCCATGGTGGATATCGTCGGCTTTGATGCGCGCCTTGAGCCCAAGCGCCTGGCCTTGATGAAACGCCAGGCCATGGAGACATTCCCAACCGCCGGCGATTACACCCACGCCGTCGAATGGGCCGGCATGCGCCCGGCCACACCCACCGGCGTGCCGTTGATCGGCGCCAGCGCCTATCGCAACCTGTGGCTGAACCTCGGCCACGGCGCGCTGGGTTTTACCCTGGCCTGCGGCAGCGGGCAATTGCTGGCCGAACTGATCAGCGAACACGCGCCTTCCATCGATATGCAGGGCCTCACGCCCCGCGCCGCTTAAGGATACAGCCATGACCATTACTCGAATCAGCAGCAACGAGCGCCTCTCTGGCGCCGTCACCTTCAAGGACTTGGTGTTCCTCTCGGGCCAGGTGCCGGGCGACGGGCAGGATGTGGCCACGCAAACCCGCGAAGTACTGGCCAGGATCGATGCACTGCTGGCGCAAGCAGGCAGCGACAAGGATCACTTGCTCAACGCCACGATTTACCTCAAAGACATCGGCAGTGGTTTTGCACCGATGAATCAAGTGTGGTCCGCATGGTTGTCGCCGGGCATGGCGCCGACACGCACCACTTTGCAGGCCGAGTTGGCGCGCCCGACGGTGCTGGTGGAAATCAGCGTGATTGCTGTACGTAAATAACCGCAAGACCAACGGAGAATAACAATGAAAAAAATCCTGTTGACCGGCTGCACTCTGGGGCTGCTGTTTGGCGCACAGGTTCAGGCCAATGAAGCCCCGCTGGACGGCACCTTGAGCAAAATCGCGAACGCCAAGTCCATCACCTTGGGGTATCGCGATGCCTCGGTGCCGTTTTCCTATGTGGGCGATAGCAGCGGTACGCCCATGGGCTATTCGGTGGAGTTGGCGAACAAGATCGTTGAGCGCATCCAGCAGAAAGTCGGGGTGGCCAAGTTGAATGTGAAGTACAACCTGGTGACCTCTCAAACCCGTATTCCGCTGGTGCAAAACGGCACCGTCGACCTTGAATGCGGTTCCACCGGTGTCACCGCCGAGCGGCAGAAGCAGGTGGCGTTTTCCTACGGGTTTATCTATGTGAAGGGCCAACTGCTGACCGCCAAGGACAGCGGCATCCAGGGCTTTGAAGACCTCGCGGGCAAAAACGTGGTGACCACGGCAGGCACCACCAATGAACGCTTTCTCAAGCGCTACAACGCCGACCACAAAGCCAATATGTTTGTGATCAGCGCCAAGGACCATGGCGAAGCGTTCAAAATGCTCGAGACCGGCCGCGCAGTGGCGTTCTACATGGATGATGCGTTGCTCTACGGCGAGCGCGCCAAGGCCCGCGACCCGCACCACTGGGTGGTGGTGGGCAAGGAGCAATCGCGGGAGATCTACAGCTGCATGTTGCGTAAGGACGACCCGCAGTTCCTCGCGGTGGTCAACGAAACGCTCGCCGACCTGTACCGCTCCGGGGAGATCAACGGGATTTATCAGCGCTGGTTTGAACAGCCAATTCCGCCCAAGGGCCTGAACCTGGAGTTTCCGATGACCAGCGAGTTGAAGGCAATTATTGCCAAGCCGGTGAGTGACCCGGTGGAATAGCGAAGTGTTAACCCGATTACTGTGGGAGCTGGCTTGCCTGCGATAGCGGTGTTGAATGTACCGACGCTATCGCAGCGGTGCGGCGTCCCGACAAGCCAGCTCCCACAGTTTTGATTGGGTTGGCAGCGAGGGTTAGAAGTCGCCCCAGAGTTGTTGGGCCACAGCCAGCGCCACGACTGGCGCGGTTTCGGTGCGCAGCACCCGCGGGCCGAGGCGGGCGGCGTGGAAGCCGGCGCCTTGGGCCGCTTGCACCTCAGTGTCGGTCAAGCCACCTTCCGGCCCGATCAGGAACGCCAGGCTCGTTGGCTTGGCGTGGCTGATCATCGGCTCGGCTACCGGGTGCAGCACCAGCTTCAAATCCGCCTCGGCTTGCTTCAACCAGTCGGCCAGTAACAGCGGCGGGTGAATCACCGGCACCGTCGAACGCCCACATTGCTCGCACGCGCTGATCGCCACCTGGCGCCAGTGCAGCAGGCGTTTGTCGGCGCGCTCATCCTTGAGGCGCACTTCGCAGCGGTCGCTGAAGATCGGTGTGATTGCATTCACACCCAGCTCGGTGGCTTTCTGAATCGCCCAATCCATGCGCTCGCCCCGCGACAGGCCTTGGCCGAGGTGGATGTGCAGCGGTGATTCGGTCTGGCCCGCAAAGCTTTCCGTGAGTTGCACGGTGACGCGTTTTTTACCGACCTCCAGCAAGGTGCCGAGAAACTCCTGGCCTGAGCCGTCGAACAATTGCACGGCATCGCCTTCGCCCATACGCAATACGCGGCTGATGTAATGCGCCTGGGCTTCGGGCAATTCATGGTCGCCGATGCTGAGCGGGGTGTCGGTGAAAAAGCGGGACAGTCTCATTTCTGTTCTCTGGAAGTGGTGTGCAGAGCGGACGCGGAGCGTCCAGGGCTGCATTCCCACGCGGAGCGTGGGAACGATCATTGGCTAGCCGGGATCACGAAAGCCTGGGTGGAAGTCCTTCGGCACCGCAACACTGACGTTGCTGTTGGTGGCGATATCGATGCCTTCACTGGCCACCTCGGCCAAAAAGTCGATCTGCTCCGGCGTAATCACATACGGCGGCAGGAAATACACCACGCTGCCCAACGGCCGCAACAAAGCACCGCGTTCCAGCGCATGCTCGAACACCTTCAAGCCACGGCGTTCCTGCCACGGGTAGGCGGTCTTGGTGGCTTTGTCCTGGACCATCTCGATGGCCAGCACCATGCCGGTCTGGCGCACTTCCGACACGTGCGGGTGGTCCACCAGGTGCGCGGTGGCGGTGGCCATGCGCTGGGCCAGGGCCTTGTTGTTTTCGATGACGTTGTCTTCTTCGAAGATATCCAGGGTCGCCAGGGCTGCCGCGCATGCCAACGGGTTGCCGGTGTAGCTGTGGGAATGCAGGAAGGCGCGCAGGGTCGGGTAGTCGTCGTAGAAGGCGTCGTACACATCGTCGGTGGTGACCACGGCAGCCAACGGCAGGTAGCCGCCGGTAAGCGCCTTGGACAAGCACAGGAAGTCCGGGCGGATGCCGGCTTGTTCACAGGCGAACATGCTGCCGGTGCGGCCGAAGCCGACGGCGATTTCGTCGTGGATCAGGTGCACGCCATATTTGTCGCAGGCTTCACGCAGCAGCTTGAGGTACACCGGATGGTACATGCGCATGCCGCCGGCGCCCTGGATCAGTGGCTCGACGATCACGGCGGCGACGCTGTCGTGGTTTTCGGCCAGGGTGTGTTCCATGGCCAGGAACATGTTGCGCGAGTGCTCTTCCCAGCTCATGCCCTCGGGGCGCAGGTAGCAATCCGGGCTCGGCACCTTGATGGTGTCCAGCAGCAAGGCTTTATAGGTCTCGGTAAACAACGGCACATCGCCCACTGACATCGCGGCGATGGTTTCGCCGTGGTAGCTGTTGGTCAGGGTGACGAAGCGTTTTTTGTTCGGCAGGCCACGGTTGAGCCAATAGTGAAAGCTCATCTTCAGCGCGACTTCGATGCACGACGAGCCGTTGTCGGCGTAGAAGCAGCGGGTCAAACCCTCGGGCGTCATCGCCACCAGGCGTTCGGACAACTCGATCACCGGCTGGTGGCTGAAACCGGCGAGGATCACGTGTTCCAGTTGGTCGACCTGATCCTTGATGCGCTGGTTAATACGCGGGTTGGCGTGGCCGAACACATTGACCCACCAGGAACTGACGGCATCGAGGTAGCGCTTGCCTTCGAAGTCTTCCAGCCATACGCCTTCACCGCGCTTGATCGGGATCAGCGGCAGTTGCTGGTGGTCTTTCATCTGGGTGCAGGGATGCCACAGCACCGCGAGGTCGCGTTGCATCCACTGGTTATTCAAGCCCATCGGTTATCTCCTCGAAGCGGCCCTGCGCCCGGCGCAGGCGAAACAATCGCGCAAGCCTATGCAATGCCAGGCGGCGTCACAACCCATTACGGATGAATTGGCAGTAAAGGCAGGACGATCTGTCACGTTTCTTAGGAATAGTCCTTAATCCATTGTTAACGTACTGTGCATACTCTCTTGATCGTATTTCTCGATATTTCAAAGCGAAATTTTCCGCTTTAATTCGATAGGTAAATCGCTAGTCTTGGGCACAGCTCTTACGGGATTTGGGACATGCAGCTACGTAATTCATCGGCCCGTTATGGCTGGGTCAGCATTGTTTTGCACTGGGGCGTAGCGCTGGTGGTGTTCGGTTTGTTCGCACTGGGCCTGTGGATGGTCGGCCTCGACTACTACAGCGCCTGGCGCAAAGACGCGCCCGATCTGCACAAGAGCATTGGCATTACGCTGTTCGCCATCATGCTGGTGCGTATCGTCTGGCGCCTTGTCAGCCCGCCGCCACCGCCGCTGGCCAGCTACAGCCGTTTGACGCGTATTGGCGCTGCATTTGGCCACGCGTTCCTGTATCTCGGGCTGTTTGCCGTGATGATCGCCGGTTACCTGATTTCCACCGCAGACGGTGTCGGTATCCCGGTGTTTGGCCTGTTTGAGATTCCTGCCGTGGTTTCCGGGCTACCGGACCAGGCAGACAACGCCGGCCTGGTGCATCTGTACCTGGCCTGGGTATTGGTGGTCTTCGCCGGTTTGCACGGTGTGGCTGCGTTTAAACACCACTTTATCGATCGTGATGCGACCCTTATGCGAATGCTGGGACGCAAAGCCTGATGTTCAACCTCGACTCACAAGGAATAGAAAGCATGTTGAAAAAGACTCTCGCCGCCCTGGCAATCGGTTCCGCACTGCTGTCCGCAGGTTCGGCGATGGCCGCTGATTATGTTGTCGACAAGGAAGGCCAGCACGCCTTCGTTGACTTCAAGATCAGCCACTTGGGCTACAGCTTCATCACCGGTACTTTCAAGGACCTGGACGGCAAGTTCAGCTTTGACGCCGCCAAGCCTGAAGACAGCAAAATCGAGTTCAACGTCCGTACCGCCAGCGTGTTCACTAACCACGCCGAACGTGACAAGCACATCGCCAGCAAAGACTTCCTGGACGTTGGCAAGTTTGCCGATGCCAAGTTCGTCTCCACCAGTGTCAAAACCACCGGTAAAAATGCTGCAGGCCAAGTCACTGCCGACGTAACCGGCGACCTGACCTTCCACGGCGTGACCAAGCCGATCGTGGTCAAGGCTACGTTCCTGGGCGAAGGCAAGGATCCATGGGGCGGCTACCGTGCCGGCTTTGAAGGCACTACCAGCTTCAACCGTCAGGACTTCGGCAAGCAGATGGACCTGGGCCCAGCGTCCAACACTGTTGAGCTGTACGTGACGTTTGAAGGCGTAAAAGCGAAGTAATTATTTCGCTGTTTCAAACGCCAAGCGCCGACCTCAGGGTCGGCGTTTTGCTGTGCGCTGTTCAAAGGCTCTCTTGATAGGTCGCCACTTGGCCCTTGAGCCAAGTGTGCAACAAGGTCAACTGCGCCGACGGTTTGCTGCCCGCAGGCCAGACGATGTAATAGCGTGAGGTGTGCGCCGGTTCAATGTCGGTGAGCCGGACCAGCTCCCCGCGTTGAATCAGTGCATGGGCTATCGAGCGGCGGGTCAGCGCGACGCCGTGCCCGAGCCGCACGGCTTCGAGCATCAACGTGGAGTCGGTGAACTCCAGCGACGCTTGCGGGCGTTGCCCCTCTATACCTGCGGCGCCCAGCCAGATCGGCCAGCTTTCACTGGCGTGCAGCAGCGGCAACTCAAGGACGTCTTGCGCCGTCTGCGGCCGAACGCCGTGGTTAAAGTCGTGAGCGGCAACTACCAGCAGTGAATCGCCCATCAACGGTTCGCAATACACATCCGGCCACTGGCCATGGCCGAAGCGGATCGCGCAATCGAGCGGGCCTTGCTCAAAGCTGGCGAACTCCATGCTCGACTCCAGCCGCAGGTGCAGTTCGGGGTGAGCCGCCCTGAAATCATGCAAGCGCGGCAACAACCAATGCATGGCGTAGGAAGGCAGTACCGAAGCGGTCAGCTGTGGGTGTCTGGTTTTTGCCATCAGTTTTTCGGTGATCCCGGCGATCTCGCCCAGCCCCTGCCTGATCTGGTAGGCATACACGCGGCCTTCATCCGTCAGCATCAGCGTGCGTTTGTTGCGCATCACCAAAGCGAGGCCCAGGTACTCCTCAAGTGCGCGAATCTGATGGCTGACGGCACTGTGGGTCACGTGCAGCTCAAAGGCGGCCAGGTTTACCTTGCCCAGTCGGGCCAAGGCCTCGAAGGCGCGCAGCGCGGCGAGTGGGGGCAGTTTCAATGTGTGAATTCCTTTCACAATAAAGCCTAATAATAGCCGCTATACGTCAAATAAGCGGGCTACCGATAATGGCGGCACGTTATTTATTCAAATAACACCGTGCTGAAACTGTCGGGAGTTGTGAACCATGATTGATGAGATTCAAGCGTTTCTGAACGATTACTTTAGTGTGCTGCAAACCCAGGACTTGAATAAGTTCGATCAAGTCTTTCATCGTGGCTGCGTGTTATACAGCGCACAGAACTCGAGCGTGGTCGTGCGGCCGTTCGATGAATACCGGGCCATGGTTCAAGGCCGTAAATCGCCGCAGGAAGGCAGTTTCCCACAGCTTGATGAAGTATTGATGATTGACGTGATGTCGCCGGAAATGGCCATCGTCAAAGTGCGTTTGCGCTTGTTCAATAACGTGATGGTTGATTATTTGAACCTGATGAAAGTTGACGGTCGCTGGATGATCTTCGCCAAGCTTTTTCATAAAGCCGGTGAAGTGGCTGAGCAATAAGCGGCTGCCTGGATGCAAAAACGCCCCGACTAATCGGGGCGTTTTTGTTAGCGTCGAAAACTCAGCGGTTGCGGGTCAGCAACGCAGGTTTTTCACCACGAGGGCGGCCTGGCAGTTGGTCCAACTGCTCAGGTGTCGGGAAGCGATCCGCTTTCGACTCCTTGTGGATAATTTTCGGCGCCGGGCCACCGCGCGGGTTCTGCACGGCGGGTTCCGACAAGCGTGGCTGGTCGTCACGGGCCGGGCGGCGGTTGTTGCTGCGTGAGTCTTCACGACGAGCTTGGCCGTCACGGGGTGCGCCATTGCGCGGGCCGTTGCGCTTGGCAGGTGGCGTACCGGTGGTACCGCCGCTGCTGTTGCGCGGGCCATTTTGACGACCGCCCTGTGGCTGGCCGCCACGTGGAGCGCTTGTACCTGCGCCTGCACCCGCGCCCTGTGCCGGGGCACCTGGACGGCGGCCACGGCCCTGGGCCGGCTTGGCTTGGGGCACGTAGTCAACGCGGTTACCGAAGTTATCCACATCGTCGTCGAGGAACTCGTCCGGAGCGCGGTCGGCGGCGCGTGGTGGCTGGCTCGGCTGGCGCTGTTCGCGGGCCGGGGTGCCTTCACGAGGCTTCTGCTCACGGGCTGGGCGTTCGCCACGGCCGTTGGTAGGCGCTTTTTCCTTGCCGCCTTTGTCTTTGCCCTTGTCGCGACGGCCACCGCCACCACCGCCGCCGTTCGGGCCATCGCCCTTCGGACCGCGTGGGTTGCGTGGGTTACGTACGTCCGGACGCTCGCGCGCTTCAGGCTTTTCGGCCTCCACGGCGCTGGCATCGAAGCCCATCAGGTCGCCGTCGGCGATTTTCTGCTTGGTCATGCGCTCGATGCTTTTCAGCAGTTTTTCTTCGTCCGGAGCGACCAGGGAAATGGCCTCGCCCGAACGACCGGCACGGCCGGTACGGCCGATACGGTGCACGTAATCTTCATCGACGTTCGGCAGCTCGAAGTTGACCACGTGTGGCAATTGGTCGATATCCAGGCCGCGTGCGGCGATATCGGTGGCGACCAGGATGCGCACAGTGCCGGCCTTGAAATCGGCCAGGGCTTTGGTGCGCGCGTTCTGGCTCTTGTTACCGTGGATGGCGACGGCGGTGAGGCCGTGTTTGTCCAGGTACTCGGCCAGGCGGTTGGCGCCGTGCTTGGTGCGGGTAAACACCAGCACCTGCTCCCACGCGCCGTGGGTGATCAGGTGCGCCAGCAGCGAACGCTTGTGGCTGGCGGCCAGGCGGAATACGCGTTGCTCGATGCGCTCGACCGTGGTGTTCGGCGGCGTGACTTCGATGCGTTCCGGGTTGTGCAGCAGCTTGCCGGCCAGGGCGGTGATGTCCTGGGAGAACGTTGCCGAGAACAGCAGATTTTGACGTTTGGCCGGCAGGCGGGCGAGGACCTTTTTCACGTCATGGACAAAGCCCATGTCGAGCATGCGGTCGGCTTCGTCCAGCACGAGGATTTCCACGTGGGACAAGTCGACGCTGCCTTGGCCGCACAGGTCGAGCAAACGACCCGGGCAGGCGACCAGCACGTCAACACCACGGGACATGGCCTGAACCTGTGGGTTCATGCCGACGCCGCCGAAGATGCAGGCGCTGACGAACTTCAAGTCGCGGGCATACAGCTTGAAGCTGTCGTGCACCTGGGCGGCGAGTTCGCGGGTAGGGGTCAGGACCAGTACGCGCGGTTGGCGTGGGCCGTGACGCTGGGATTTGTCCGGGTGACCGTTGGGAAACAACCGCTCCAGAATCGGGAGGGCGAAACCACCGGTTTTACCAGTACCTGTCTGCGCCGCAACCATCAGGTCGCGACCTTGCAACACGGCGGGAATGGCCCGCTGTTGCACCGGAGTAGGCTCGGTATAGCCCGCTGCCTCGATGGCGCGGACTAAAGCCTCGGAGAGACCGAGGGAAGCAAAGGACATGAGTAATCCTGTTTTAGTTAGGGCTTGGCCCAAAGGGATAATCTTGCCGGGCGTGAATGGCGCTTAGGGGAGCGCAACCCCGTCCGGTCCTGCTGCGTCTGGCGGGCACTCCACCGGCTCGCGCGGGCTGAAAGCTGCGCAGTAGCTGGGTTAGGTGCCTTTTTCAAGACCTCAGCGGCCGGGCGTGAGCCTGGCGGAAAGGCCGGAGTATAACAGAGCAATCACGGCGCGCCGCTTTCCTGCTGCTCAACGGTGTGTTCAGGGGCGGTATTGGCTTGGATTCCGCCATATTTGGCGCTTAAGGCTGCGTAGGCAGGCTCTTGCTTGAAGCGCTTGAGCTCGGCGGCAAAGCGTTGCACCAGCAGGTCCATGCCGGCGCCACGGCGCACGGCTAAAAATTGCGGCTGGCGGCTGACCACCAGCGGCGCCTGGCTGACCTTGCCTTCCAGGCCCATGGCCTTGATCACATGCCGGCCGACTCGACGGTCTGTAATCACCAGGTCAATGCGGCCCAGCGACAGTTTGCCGAAGTTGGCCTCATGGCTGGGTGCCGGCTCGCGGTCGAACAGGCTGGATTCGCTGAAGGCCTCGCCATACAGATAGCCCGGCGACGTGCCGACTGTCAGCCCGCGCAAGTCATCCAGGGTTTGGGCCGGGTGAGGGCGGTCGTTGGCATAGAACAGCACGAACTCGACAGCCGACAACGGTTCGCTGGGATAAAGCAGCAAGGCGTCGCGCTCATCGCTGTGGAAAATATCCAGTGCGCCATCGGCATGGCCTTGGTCGAGCATGGCCAGGCAACGTTTCCAGGGCAAAAATTGCCATTGCACTTCCACCCCCAGGCGCTGGAACACGATCACCGTGGTTTCGTAATCCAGGCCGCGCATGCTGCCTTTGTCGTCGTACACATAAGGCGCCCAAGGCTCGGTGACAATGCGCAATTTCTCGCCGTAAGCGGTGAAGCTCAGGCAAGCGAAAAGCACAGCAGTCAACAGCTTGAGAATGACGGGCATACCCTGAGGTTACGATGCTCCTGCGCTAAAGAGAAGCTCTGGCACACGCATTCGCGGGCAAGTTGATGTAGCGCATTTAAAACCAAAAGGCCCGCGTGTGAACGAGGGCCTTGGCGTTACCAAACAAGCCTTAGCGTGGCAGCTTGAGGTTGTTCCAGATGGCCAGGCTGGGTTCAGTCTGGTTCAGGGTGTAGAAGTGCAACCCTGGTGCGCCACCTTGCAGCAATTGTTCACACATCTGCGTGATGACCTGCTCGCCGAACGCCTGGATGCTCTTGACGTCATCGCCATAAGCTTCCAGTTGCTTGCGCACCCAGCGTGGGATTTCAGCGCCGCAAGCGTCGGAGAAGCGCGCCAGCTTGCTGTAGTTGGTGATCGGCATGATGCCCGGCACGATAGGGATATTCACACCCATGGCCCGTACACGCTCGACAAAGTAGAAGTAGCTGTCGGCGTTGAAGAAGTACTGGGTGATCGCGCTGTCGGCGCCGGCATTGGCCTTGCGCACGAAGTTCTGCAAATCGTCTTCGAAATTACGCGCCTGTGGGTGCATCTCCGGGTAAGCCGCCACTTCGATATGGAAGTGATCGCCGCTTTCTTCGCGGATGAAACTCACCAGGTCATTGGCGTAGCGCAGCTCGCCGCTGGCCATGCCCATGCCGGACGGCAGGTCGCCACGCAGGGCGACGATGCGCTTGATGCCGGCTTGTTTGTATTGGGTCAGCAGGCTGCGCAGGTCGGCCTTGCTGTCGCCCACGCACGACAAGTGCGGAGCGGCGGGAACTTTGACTTCGCTTTCGAGCTGCAACACGGTGTTGATCGTGCGGTCACGGGTCGAGCCGCCGGCGCCGTAGGTGCAGGAGAAGAAGTCGGGGTTGTAGCTGGCCAACTGCTTGGCAGTCGCCATCAGTTTTTCATGCCCAGCATCGGTCTTGGTCGGGAAGAACTCGAAGCTGTAGCGACGGTCTTGGGACATGGTCGTACCTATGGAAACTCAGAATACCGGTGTGGGAGCTGGCTTGCCTGCGATAGCATCGCCTCGGTATTGCTGAAAAACCGAGGTGCCTGCATCGCGGGCAAGCCCGCTCCCACAAAAGCCAGCTCCCTTATGGCAGCTGGCACTGGGCCGATCAGTAACGGTAAGCGTGCGGCTTGAACGGACCTTCAACGGTCACGCCGATGTAGTCGGCCTGGGTCTTGGTCAGTTGAGTCACCACGCCGCCGAAGCCGCGGACCATTTCCAGGGCCACTTCTTCGTCGAGTTTCTTCGGCAGTACTTCCACGGTCAGGCGCTCGGCTTTCTGGGCCGGCGACAGATCGGCGTACTTCTGGCCGAACAGGAAGATCTGCGCCAGTACCTGGTTGGCGAACGAGCCATCCATGATGCGGCTTGGGTGGCCGGTGGCGTTGCCCAGGTTAACCAGACGGCCTTCAGCCAGCAGGATCAGATAGTCGTCGTTCTGCGGGTCGAAATCGCCAGCGCCGGTGCGGTGAACCTTGTGTACCTGCGGCTTCACTTCTTCCCATGCCCAGTTCTTGCGCATGAAAGCGGTGTCGATTTCATTGTCGAAGTGGCCGATGTTGCAGACAACAGCGCGCTTTTTCAGGGCTTTGAGCATGTTTGCGTCGCAAACATTCACGTTACCGGTCGTGGTCACGATCAGGTCGATCTTGCCCAGCAGGGCTTTGTCGATGCTCGCTTCGGTGCCGTCGTTCTGGCCGTTGATGAACGGCGAAACCACTTCGAAACCGTCCATGCACGCTTGCATGGCGCAGATCGGATCGACTTCGGAGACTTTAACGATCATGCCTTCCTGACGCAGGGACTGGGACGAACCCTTGCCCACGTCGCCGTAGCCGATCACCAGGGCTTGCTTGCCCGACAGCAGGTGGTCGGTGCCGCGCTTGATGGCATCGTTGAGGCTGTGACGGCAGCCGTACTTGTTGTCGTTCTTGCTCTTGGTCACCGAGTCGTTGACGTTGATGGCCGGGATTTTCAGCTCGCCCTTGGCCAGCATGTCCAGCAGGCGGTGTACGCCGGTGGTGGTTTCTTCGGTCACACCGTGAACGCGGTCAAGAATCTGCGGGTATTTCTTGTGCAGCAGCTCGGTCAGGTCGCCGCCGTCGTCGAGGATCATGTTGGCATCCCATGGCGCGCCATCTTTGAGGATGGTTTGCTCCAGGCACCACTCGTACTCTTCTTCGGTTTCGCCTTTCCAGGCGTATACCGCGATACCGGCAGCAGCGATAGCAGCGGCGGCCTGGTCTTGGGTCGAGAAAATGTTGCAGGACGACCAGCGTACTTCGGCACCCAGTGCAACCAGGGTTTCGATCAGCACGGCAGTCTGAATGGTCATGTGGATGCAGCCGAGGATCTTCGCGCCTTTGAGCGGCTGCTCAGCGGCGTACTTGCGGCGCAGACCCATCAGGGCTGGCATTTCGGATTCGGCGATAAAGGTTTCGCGACGGCCCCAGGCGGCGAGGGACATGTCGGCGACTTTGTAGTCGGTAAAACCTGCAGGCGTGATTACAGCGCTCATGAAGAGCCTCCATTCGTAGTGTGCGAATGGGCGCCGTTGTGCGTTTAGTATCCAGCTGGCTAACCAGGCCGGACAACGCCCCATCCGAGCCTGACAGGTTGAACCTGCTGCAGCGCCCCTCGGACAGGTGGCGGGAGAACGGTATCAATCGAAGATGACCGTTTTGAAGCGGTGGCGATTATAGCCGTGTGCGCGGCACTTCCCAAGCCTTTCTGTCGGCCAGATGAAGATCGCTGATGGGCGTGATAGACAATGCTTCATAGAGCTTGGGCCCATGCTCTGCCATGATGTTGCCCATCATTTCGCAAGACGCTTTGGAGTGACCATGAACTTCCACACCCGCAAATGGGTAAAACCCGAAGACCTCAACCCCAACGGCACCCTGTTCGGCGGCAGCCTGCTGCGCTGGATCGACGAAGAAGCGGCCATCTACGCGATTGTTCAATTGGGCAACCAGCGCGTGGTGACCAAGTACATCTCCGAAATCAACTTTGTCAGCGCCTCGCGCCAGGGCGACATCATCGAACTGGGCATCACCGCCACCGAGTTCGGCCGCACCTCGATCACCCTGACCTGTGAAGTGCGCAACAAGATCACCCGCAAAAGCATCCTCACCGTAGAGAAAATGGTCTTCGTCAACCTGGGCGAAGATGGTTTGCCGGCACCGCACGGGCGTACTGAAATCAAATATGTGAAAGACCAGTTTCAGGATGAGTAACTGCACGGCCTGCGTCAGCGGGCATTGAACGCTCGCGAATGAAGACAGGTCGTACCTGAACAGCATCCCCTTGTTCAGGTACGACCATGGCTACGCAAGCAGACGGCAAAACCCCCAACCTGTCGCAGGAAGAGCAACAGGATGTCGACGAGAACCAGCCGCCCCGCGCGGCGGTTCTGCACGAAATCATCCGCACCCAGGGCGACCAGGAACTGGAACGCAATATGGCCGCGTTGTGGTGGTCGGCGTTGGCGGCCGGCCTGACCATGGGCCTGTCATTGATGGGCATGGGCCTGCTCAACTCGCGCCTGCCGGATGGCGAAGCCTTCAAGGTGATCGCCAGCTTTGGCTATTGCGCGGGCTTTCTCGCGGTCATCCTCGCGCGTCAGCAATTGTTCACCGAAAACACCCTGACCGCTGTGCTGCCGGTGATGAGCAAGCCGACGCTGGCCAATGCCGGCCGCCTGTTGCGGTTGTGGACGGTGGTGCTGGTGGGCAACCTGTGCGGCACCTTGCTGGTGGCCTACGTGATGCTGCACCTGCCGATCTTCGACACCAAGACTGACATGGCCTTCCTCGAAATCGGCCGCAAAGTCATGGAAAACGACCCCGGCCAGATGTTCGCCAAGGGCATTATTTCCGGCTGGATGATCGCCACCATGGTGTGGATGATTCCGTCCATGGAAAGCGCGAAGATGTTAATCATTATCCTGATCACTTACCTGATGGCGCTGGGGGACTTCACCCACATCGTCGTCGGCTCGGCGGAAGTGTCGTACCTGGTGTTTGCCGGCGAATTGCCGTGGAAGGACTTTTGGCTGGTATTCGCCGGGCCAACCCTGGCGGGCAATATCATCGGCGGCAGTTTTATTTTTGCGCTGATCAGCCATGCGCAGATTCGCAGTGAGAGCAGCCTGCCGGGTAAACCCGCAGACCCGCGTCATCCCCAGCGAGTGAACAAGGACGAGTAAGCTGATTCGTCATAAATGAATGGCAAAGTCGTTGCGCGGTTTTCCATTCATGAAAGAAGGATCTTTATGCGGACTTTGCCTTTTTTGCGAGTGCGCCGTTGGTGCGTGCTGGTGCTGGCGGTGGGCGTGTTCGGTGTGGCGCAGGCCAAGGATGAGGCTGCGGATCGCTCCGTGACCATCGAAAAGCATACTCAACGCTACGTGATCAATACCGACGGCAGCTATGTGTTGGATGCCGAAAAGGTCGTGCTGATCAACGAGGAGCGGGCCATCCGGTCCAGTGCCCAGCAAGCGGTCAGTTACAATCGCTCATTGGATAGCCTGGAGATTGTCGAGGCGTTCACGCTCAAGCCCGATGGGCGCAGGGTAATGGTCACCGCGCCGCAGATCAGGGAGCAACAGGAGCAGGCCTCGGCCAATGCTCCGATGTTTCAGGATTCGCGGGTCAAGGTGGTGATTTTTCCTGATGTGGCGGTGGGGGATCGTCTGAGCTTGCGCTACAAGCGAATACGCCACACGGCACTGTTTCCTGGCGAGTTTACCGACTTCTCCACGGCGAGCTTGAGCCCCACGCTGGATTACTCCCTGATCTACGACTTGCCGGCCGACAAGCCCTTGTACGCCGAGGCCCGCGGTTTCAAAGCCTCCACTTCGGCCGCAGCGGTTGGGCGCAAAGTGTACCGATGGGACTATGTGCCGGCCGACAAAACCCGACCCGAACAAGGCGCGGTGGCCTACACCGACTATGGACAGATCCTCGCTGTTTCGACCTTTGCAACCTACAAAGACTTGGCCAGGGCTTACGAGGCGCGTGCCACAGTTGAGGTCACACCGCAAATCACCGAATTGGCGCACAGGCTCACCGCCGACCAGCCAACGTCTCGAGCTAAGGCCCTGGTGCTCAGCGATTGGGTGCGCAAGAACATCCGTTATGTGGCGGTGTACATCGACGCCGGCGGCGTGGTGCCGCACCCGGCGCAATCGGTGCTGGACAACCGTTACGGCGACTGCAAGGACCATGTGGCACTGTTGGAAGCCATGCTCAAGGCCGTCGCCATCGACAGCTCACCGGTATTGATCAACGCCGGCAATGCCTATGTTTTGCCCAAGGTGGCGGCGTTACGCGTGCTCAACCATGCGATCACCTATGTGCCAAGCCTGGACCTGTATCTGGACTCCACCGCCAGTTTCATCGCTGCCGGTTACTTGCCACTGCAGGACTTGGACAAGCCGGTGTTGTTGACGCGTACTGGCGAGTTGGCACGTACCCCGGCCACTCAACCGAGCAAGCTATCGAGTGAATTGGTGTTCAAGGTCGATGACAAGGGCGCGGCAGACTTTACGCAAACGTCCCTCGCCGAGGGTTGGCGTACCGAAGCGACGCGTTTTTGGATCAGGTCTCAGCAGCCGGCGGAGCGTGATCAGATGATCCAGAAAATGCTGCGCAGCTCAGGCCAAGCGGGCAACGGCACCCTGCAAACAGATGCGCTCGAAAGTACTGCATCCGGTTTCAACACCACGTTGGCCGGGCGCACGGAAAACCTCGTCAACGTGCCGGGGCCGATTGGTGTGCCGGCACTCAGTCGCCTGGGAAGCTATATCGCCCAGGACGTGCAGGTCCTGTCGGTAGAAAAGGAACGGGTGCAGAACTTCACCTGCTTTGCCGGCGAGAGCGTTGAAAAGGCCCGCTTCGAGTTCCCCGCTTCGTTGACTATTCTGGCGCTGCCCAAGACCGTTTCGCTCAAGGGCGCGGATGTTACCTACGACGCCAGTTATGAGCGCAGCGGCAATACCGTGCTGGTTTCCCGCACGCTTGCTTTTAACCACCCCGAAGCGGTGTGCAGCCCTGAGTGGTTCAAGAGCATGCAGCCAATGGTCGAGGCGATGTTCAACGACCTCAAAAGCCAGATCATCGTGCAGGCCCATTGATCGCAGGCGCCGGCGGCGAAATGAATTCGCCGCCGGCCTTGATCAGTGAGCCTCGGTTGGCTGCGCCGGCTCATCTTTGGTCACATGCTTGACCAGCTTGCCGATGCTCAAACCCTGCAACAGGATCGACGACAGCACCACGATGTAGGTAATGCTCAGCAGCAAGTCGCGTTCCGGGCCCAGTGGCAGGGCCAGCGCCAGTGCAACCGAGACGCCACCGCGCAAACCACCCCAGGTGAGAATGCGGATAGTGCCGCGTGGCACCGTTCGCCAGCGGCGCAGCAACAGGATCGCCGGAGCCACGGTCAGCAGGCGTGAAGCCAGGATCGCCACGGCCAGCAAGGTGGCGGCCAGTACGTGCAGCCAGTTGAACGGCAACAGCAGCAACTCCATGCCGATCAGGGCAAACAGCAGGGCGTTGAGCATGTCATCGAGCAATTCCCAGAAACCGTCGAGATAGCGGCGGGTCATGTCGTTCATGGCCAGCTTGCGGCCCAGGTTGCCGATGATCAGCCCGGCCACCACCATCGCAATCGGCGCCGAGACGTGCAGTTCGGTCGCCATTGCCGACCCGCCGATCACCAACGCCAGAGTCAGCATCACTTCGATCTGGTGTTGCTCGATGCTCTTGATCATCAGGTACACCAGGTAGCCGATCAGCCCGCCGAACACCACGCCGCCAATCGCTTCATGGGCGAACAGCATGGCCGTGGCGCCGACCGTCGGCGTTTCGCCCAGCTGTGCGATACCGAGCAGCACAGTAAACACCACCACTGCCGTGCCATCGTTGAACAGCGACTCGCCGACGATGGTGGTTTTAAGCGGCTTCGATGCGTTGGCGGTTCGCAGTACGCCCAGCACCGCAATCGGGTCGGTGGGTGAAATCAGTGCGCCGAACAGCAGGCAGTAGAGGAAGCTGACGTGCCAGCCAAACAGGGCAAAGATGTAATACGCCAGGCTGCCGATGACCACGGTGGCGATCAATACGCCGAACGTCGCCAGCAGGCCGATGGGCCAGCGATAGCTGCGCAGGTCGTTGAGGTTGACGTGCAAGGCGCCGGCGAACAGCAGGAACGACAGCATCCAGTTCATCAGCAAGTCGCCGAAGTCGATCTGGCCGATCAACTGCTGGATACGTTCTTCCAGCCCGGGGTAGCCGATAACACTCAGGCCTTGCAGGATCAGGGAAAACAACAGGGCCGTGACCATCACGCCGATGGTGGGCGGCAGGCCGATAAAACGGTAGTTCACATAGGTGAGCAGCGTGGTGAGGCAAATAAAGGCGGCGACAAGTTCAAGCATCCGAGGTCCTTGGAAGTGAGGGAAGGTCGTAATTGCTGGGATGGACCGCAACAGTGGCGGGATGTTTCAAGGCGCCGGCTAAAAGCGCGATAGAACCTTTCGGCGTGCTTCGGTTCATAGCCGGTGAGTGCGATTTTGCAGTTATAGTGCTAAAACTCTAATTTCTATTTAAAACAAAAAAAGGAATCCATGATGACGGCCGCTTTCTGGTGTGTGTTGATCGCAATATTCCTGCCTTACCTGTGTACGGGGGTGGCCAAGTTCAGCGGCGGCAAGTTCGGGCCGCGGCAGAACCACGATCCGCGCGCCTTCCTGGATACCGTCGAAGGTCTCGCCAAGCGCGCCCACAACGCCCAACTCAATAGCTTTGAAGTAACGCCTGCGTTTGCTGCGGCGGTGATCATCGCGCACCTGGCCGGTACGGCGTCGCTGGTGACCATCAATGTGCTGGCGGTGCTGTTTATCACCAGTCGGCTGCTGTACATCATTTGCTACCTGGCCGACTGGGCGATGCTGCGTTCGCTGGTGTGGTTTGCAGGGATGGCGTTGATTGCGAGTTTCTTTTTTGTCTCGATCTAGAGGTATTACGCACATTCAAGAGGGGAGCAGGCTTGTTGTGGCGAGCGGGCTTGCCCCGCGTTGGGCTGCGAAGCAGCCCTAAAACAGGCACTGAGTTCTTTCTGAAAGAACTCGTTGCTCTTATTGGGGCCGCTGCGCAGCCCAACGCGGGGCAAGCCCGCTCGCCACAAATGCCTCCACACAATTCCCTCCCACATTCGATCTTCAGCGTTATTCAAGACCCGGCTGGCGCATCCGGCACGTGCGGCAGCGCCGCGCCTTTGGGCCATAGCATCCAGATCTGCCCCTGTTGCTTCATATTCCCCGCCAGCTCGCCCGCCGCGTCACCGGTGCCCCAGAACAAGTCTGCCCGCACTTCACCCGTGATCGCACCGCCTGTGTCCTGGGCCGCGACAGGTCTTGTGATCGGTGAGCCATCGGGCTTGGTGGTCGACAGCCACAGCAGGCTGCCCAGCGGAATCACCTTACGATCCACTGCCACGCTGTAGCCGGCGGTCAATGGCACGTTCAGCGAACCGCGCGGGCCTTCGTTACTGTCGGGGCGGGCGCTGAAGAAGACGTAGCTGGGGTTGCTCGCCAACAGCTCGGGAATGCGCTGTGGGTTGGCCTTGGCCCAGGCGCTGATGGCGCCCATGGTCACGTCTTCTTTTTTCAGTTCGCCTTGCTCTACCAGCCAACGGCCGATAGGGCGGTAGGGGTAGCCATTCTGGTCACCATAACCGACGCGCAGTTGGCGCCCACCGGCCAGTTGAATGCGCCCCGAGCCCTGGATCTGCAGGAATTGCAGGTCCATCGGGTTGGTCAGCCAGGCAATCGGCTTGGCGGTGGAGCCTTGGCTGTTGAGGGTGCTGGCATCGTCATAGGGCTTGAGCACGCGGCCCTCGAGGCGGCCGCGCAGGCGCTTGCCCTTGAGTTCCGGGTAGATGCTTTCCAGGTTGACGATGATCAGGTCATCCGGCACGCCGTACACCGGTACATGGGCAGTGGCGGTTTCGGTCAGGCTGCCGGGGTAGACCGGCTCGTAGTAACCGGTGATCAGGCCATTGGGTGTGTTGTCGGCCGAGCGCAGGCCGAACACATCCAGGCGCTCCTTGAGAAAACCGCGCACGGCCACGGCATCGCCCGGTACGCTTGCGGCGGCGGCACAGGTCGCGCCCCATACCGGATCAGCTTTGAGGCGTTGGCAGGCACTGCGCCAGGATTCAAACCCGGCCAGCAGGTCGCTGTCGGACACCGCCGGCAGTGCTTCCCACGGCGCACTTACATAGGTGGCGACCGCATGAGGCTTGGCCGCTTGATCTTTTTTGTCGGCGTCTTTGCCGCCATCGCAACCGGCCAACAGCGCGACCATCGGCAGAGCCCACACCATTCGGCGGCTCCAGCGTTTCAAGGTGACATTCATGCACGTAATTCCTGAAGCGGTTGCCTGCGCCGCAGCGCGTTCGGGCAACCCTTATTATTAATAGGGCTATTGGTCTTTGCGGGCAGGGCGAGGATACTGGCCGCCGTTTCCCGTGACCTTGAAGCCATCATGACTTTTAAAAAGCTGACCGTGGTATTGCTGGCCTGCCTGACCTTGTCCGCCTGCGGCGGTGTCGATCCGAATTCGCCGCTGGGCCAACGCAAGGCCATCTTCAAGCAGATGCTCAAGACCGGCGAAGACCTGGGTGGCATGCTGCGTGGGCGTATCCCGTTCGACGGCGCGAAGTTCGCCGAAGGCGCGGTCAAGCTCGATGCTTTGTCCCACGAACCGTGGAAGCATTTCCCGAGCGTGCGTGAGGAAGATCACACCAGCGCCAAGGACACGGTGTGGCAACAGCAGGCACGCTTTCAGGAGCTGGCCCGAAACCTTGAAGCGGCCACCGGTGAATTGGTGATCGCAAGCCAGGTGCAGCCCTACAAGGCCAGCAACCTGGGGCCTGCGGTGCAGAAAGTCGAAGATGCCTGCACGGCCTGCCATAAACAGTTTCGCGACCACTGACCGGTTTTACTTGTCGAGTTCGTCGACGGCCTCCTGCAGTTCTTTGCGTGACTGAGCGAGCTTGTCTTTGCGTTTGTTGATCTTGTCGGCATCGCCTTTTTTCATCGCCTTGTCGAGGTCGGCCTGACGGCGGCTGACTTCGTGCTTGGCGTCGAGCACCTTGTTCTCGCGTTCTTTGCGCAAGGATGCGTCGGTGCAGTGGGCGGTGACTTCGCTCAGGGCTTTTTCCAGGCCGGCTTGTTGTGCGCTGTTGTCATGGGCCTTGGCTTGTTCGATTTGTGCGCTGATGGCCTGGCGCTTGGCGGCGCAGCCGGTAAGTTCCGGCACTTCTTCGGCGGCTAGCAGCGGCATGCTCGCCAGGCTTACGGTGGTCAACAAGGCAAGTGGGGCTAGAAATTTCATGTGAGGCTCCAAGGTCGCAATCGGATGGCAGGGTGAATTCTGCCGGGGGTAAAAGTGGTCGGGTTGGGCTTAAAATCCGTCAATTCCGGCCACACGTAATGTTTCAGCTAACGCTTGTACTTGCGGGTCGCGAAAAAAAGCGCTCAATTGCGCCGCGCGGCCCGGGCCAATGCCATCGGTGGTCAGCCAGGCTTGAGTGTCTCTGGCGGCCAAGGCTTGCCAGCCGCCCTCCAGATCGCTACGTGCCGACGGCGGCACGCCCAGGGCCTTGAGCCATTGTGCAAAGGGCCGTTGCCGCGCGCTTTGCAGGCTGTCGAGCACCCGCGCACGGCGGCGATCACCGAAGCCGTCAATGTTAGCAAGCTCTGCCGCATCCAGGGTTAACCAATCGAGAATGCCTGCGATTAGACCGGCCTGGATCAATGCGTTCCAGGTCTCGCGGCCCATATAGGGCAGGGCCAGGCCCTGGTTGCTGCTCAGCCAGGTCAGGCGCGCGAGCAATTGCTCCTCGCAGCCAGGGTCCAGTTGCCAGCAACTCAAGGCGTGGAAGTTGCGCGCGTCGGGCACTTGCACTGCCACTCTGGTCTCGTTGCGCAGGATCACTTGCTCCAGTCGCGGAATCACTTGGCCGGCAAGGCTGATGGAGACCTGATCGCCGGGGCGGATGTCCAACGCATGCCAGTGCTTCAAGGAGCCGACGCTGACGCGGCGGATTTGCCGATCGTCCAGCCGCACCGACTCCAGTTCCAGAATGGGGGTGATGCGCCCCGTGCGGCCGATCTTGAACTGCACCTTGCGCACCAGCGCCAAGGCCCTGGTTACCGGGTACTTCCAGGCCACCGCCCAGTAAGGCGCGCTGGCTTGCCAGCGGTTGGCGGGCGCGCGCAGGGCCTGGTGCAATACCACACCATCGCTGGCAAAGGGCAGCGGATGGTTGTACCAGTAACTGCGCCAATGCGCGGCTTCAGTGAGGTTTTGCACGGGGTGGCTGTAGCGTTGGCTATCGGTGAAGCCCCAGCGTGCCAAGGTGGCCAGGCGCGTGCTGAAGTCTGCCGGGCCGTCGGGCCAGGCCCAAACGAACAGCCCGATCCTGGCGGCCTCGGCCTCACTTAACTGCCGGCGATTCATCAGCCCGGCCACTTTGCTGCGGGCGCTGAGCCCGCCGTGTTCGGACTGCACATGATCGTCAAGGCGCCAATAGAGTTCGCCTTGCAGCACCAGGTCGATGGGCTCGGGCAATTGCTGGACAATGCCTTGGATCTTGTGCGCGGTGGCTGTCCAATCCTGACCGAGCAGGCCGTCACCACGGCTGATGAGCTGGCTCAGGCGGCCTTTGCGGTACACCAGCGTCACTGCAACGCCGTCGACCTTGGGTTGCACCCAGACGCCCTGGCGTGTCTTGAACCACTCGCCCACGGCCTCTTCATCCACCAGCTTTTCCAGGCCGGTATGAGCGACTGGATGTGGCTGTGTGCCGCGCGCACCAGCCAGCGGGTTGTCCGCCGTCGACGGCGTTGGTGCAAAACACGCCTGCCACCGCGCCAGGCGCTGGCGCGCTTGGTCGTATAGCTCGTCGCTGACCGGAGATTGACCGAGCCGGTGGTAACTGTCATCCCATAGCTTGATCTGTTCCGTCAGGGTGCCGACCTGTGAGCGTGCCTCGTCGGGGCAGTCTTCGGCCCAGGCCAGAAACGCCAGGGCGCTGAGTACAAGGGCAATCAGTAAACGCATGATGAGCATCCGTGCTCGGAAGGGGCGCCCAGCCTAAGTGATCCAGGCGGGCACAAAAAAGCCCCGGCAGGGCGGGGCTTTTTACCGGGTGTTTCCAGTGAGTTGAATAGGCCGCCCAATGCCTTCAAGGCATCGTTCTTTTGCATCTTGGCGCCCTGTGTTTGTTGCTCGGCATCGACCTTGGCCTGGGACTTAGCCAGTTTGTTACAGCCTTTGTTGAGCGGCTCTTTTGCCGTTTTGAAGGCCTGTGTGCTCAGCAGGTCAAAAGGCGCGGTTTATCGCGGCGCAGGCAATAAAAAGCCCCGCCGGGCGAACCCGGCGGGGCTTTGGGTGCAACGCGTGCTTACAGGCCGGCGGCAGTGCGCAAGTCGTTGGCGCGGTCGGTTTTTTCCCAGGTGAAGGTGGTGAAGGTGTCGTCGCCGACAGTCTTCTGCGCAGGGGTACGACCGAAGTGGCCGTAGGCTGCGGTTTCCTGGTACATCGGGTGCAGCAGGTCGAGCATGGTGGTGATGGCGTACGGGCGCAGGTCGAAGATCTCACGCACCAGCTTGACGATCTTGTCATCGCTGATCTTGCCGGTGCCGAAGGTATTCAGCGAGATCGACGTAGGTTGGGCCACGCCGATAGCGTAGGAAACCTGAATCTCGCAACGCTCGGCCAGACCGGCCGCGACGATGTTCTTGGCCACGTAACGACCGGCGTAGGCCGCCGAGCGGTCAACCTTGGATGGGTCTTTACCCGAGAACGCGCCACCGCCGTGACGGGCCATGCCGCCGTAGCTGTCGACGATGATCTTGCGGCCGGTCAGGCCGCAGTCACCCACTGGGCCGCCGATGATGAACTGGCCGGTCGGGTTGATGTGGAACTGAGTGTCTTTGGTCAGCAGTTCGGCAGGCAGCACGTGCTTGACGATCAGCTCCATCACGCCTTCACGCAGGTCGGCGTAGGACACGTCCGGGTTGTGCTGGGTCGACAGTACAACGGCGTCGATACCCACCACTTTGCCGCCTTCGTAACGGCAGGTGACCTGGGACTTGGCGTCTGGACGCAGCCACGGCAGCACGCCGGATTTACGTGCTTCGGCCTGGCGCTGTACCAACTGGTGCGAGAAGGTGATCGGTGCCGGCATCAGCACGTCGGTTTCGTTGCTGGCGTAGCCGAACATCAGGCCTTGGTCGCCGGCGCCTTGATCTTCAGGCTTGGCGCGGTCCACACCCTGGTTGATGTCGGGGGACTGCTTGCCGATGATGTTCATCACGCCGCAGGTTGCGCCGTCGAAGCCGACGTCGGAGCTGTTGTAGCCAATGTCGGTGATCACATCACGAACGATTTGCTCCAGGTCGACCCAGGCGGTGGTGGTGACTTCACCGGCGATGATCGCCACGCCCGTTTTCACCAGAGTCTCGCACGCCACGCGGGCGAACTTGTCTTCAGCAATGATGGCGTCCAGCACCGCGTCAGAAATCTGGTCGGCGATTTTGTCCGGATGCCCTTCAGACACGGACTCGGAGGTGAAAAGGGAGTATTCGCTCATCTCGATGTTTTCCTGATATTTACCGATGGTGAGTGTCGCCAGTCGGTCGCTGAAAGTGGCGGACCTGGATCTGGAAACCATTACGTAAACCTACATAGAGGCTTTCCCCGGGAACGAGTCCCGCAGCGGTGGCCCAACGGGCCAGATCGTCCTGTTCAAAACCCAACCAGAGATCACCGCAGGCCTCCTTGGCCCAATTCTGGTTGTGGCTGCATAAATCTGTGACCAGCAGGCTGCCGCCCGGTTGCAGCAAATTCGCCATCTGCTTGAGGGCTTCGGCGGGGGCTGCAAAATGGTGCAAGACCATGTTCAGCACCACGCAATCGGCGCGCAGGCTGGTGTCATTCAACGCGTCGGCCAACTGCAGGCTGACGTTGCCCAACGCCTCGCGCTCGCACAGCTGGCGTGCCAGCTCAAGCATTGCCGGGCTGTTGTCCAGCGCCGTCACCTGCTTGAAGCGGCGGGCCAGTTCCGGCAGAAAGCCACCGTCGCCGGGGCCGACTTCCAGCGCCGTCGCCTCATCACTGAAGCTCAGCTTGTCCAACAGCGCCAGTACACTTTCGCGGTATTGGGGCAAACCGGCGATCAGGTCCTGTTGGGCGCGAAACTTCTCGGCAACCCGTGAGAAAAAGTCCTGGCTGGCGGCGGCGCGTTGCCCGTGGACCTGGCTGATGCGCGACTGCACGTCGCTGGGCAGGCCCAAACTGTCTACCTCGTCGAGCAGGGCGGCGTGCAGCTTGCCGCCGAGCAGCTCGGTGTGGGGCAGGGCGCGGCGATAGAAAATCGCATTGCCTTCGCGGCGCGTGGCGACCAGCTCGGCTTGGGCCAGCACCTTGAGGTGGTGGCTCATGCCGGATTGGCCGATAGCGAAGATCTGCGCCAGTTCCAGCACCCCAAAAGAGTCGTTGGCCAGTGCGCGCAACACGTTCAGGCGCAACGGATCACCAGCGGCCTTGCATAAGGCAGCCAGCTCATCGCTGTCGTCGGGACGCAAGGAAGGCACGGGTAGGTTCATAAGGCCAGCAGTCTAGTGACGGGTGGAAATCCCCGCAAGGCCAATATCAAAAAGTTTTGATATTGGTCGATAATTGGTAGTTATAAGCAGCCGCTATAACCTTTAGACGAACCAGTAGGCTGTTTCTGCAAGCCAATGCCGGGTAAACCGCAGGAAAAACACCTTCAAGTGACTATCTGTCATTGCCCGCAGGCGGTGGCTGAGGGAAAATGCCGGTCCTTTTTTCCGTTTCTTCTAATCAAACCCCAGGAGATCAGCGATGCCCAGCCGTCGTGAGCGTGCCAACGCCATTCGTGCCCTCAGCATGGATGCCGTGCAAAAAGCCAACAGCGGCCATCCCGGTGCCCCGATGGGCATGGCGGATATCGCCGAGGTACTTTGGCGTGACTACCTGAAACACAACCCGAGCAACCCGGCGTTCGCTGACCGTGACCGCTTCGTGCTGTCCAACGGCCACGGCTCGATGCTGATCTACTCGCTGCTGCACCTGACCGGCTACGACGTCACCATCGATGACCTCAAGAGCTTCCGCCAACTGCACAGCCGCACCCCGGGCCACCCGGAATTCGGCTACACCCCGGGCGTAGAAACCACCACTGGCCCGCTGGGCCAAGGCCTGGCCAACGCCGTGGGTTTTGCCCTGGCGGAAAAAGTACTGGGCGCGCAGTTCAACCGCCCTGGCCATGCCATCGTCGACCACCACACCTATGTGTTCCTGGGTGATGGCTGCATGATGGAAGGCATTTCCCACGAAGTCGCGTCCCTGGCCGGCACCCTAGGCCTGGGCAAGCTGATCGCCTTCTACGATGACAACGGCATCTCCATCGACGGCGAAGTCGAAGGCTGGTTCACCGACGACACGCCAAAGCGTTTCGAAGCCTACAACTGGCAGGTGATCCGCAACGTTGACGGCCACGATCCGGAAGAGATCAAGACCGCCATCGACACCGCTCGCAAGAGCGAGCAGCCGACCCTGATCTGCTGCAAGACCATCATCGGTTTCGGCTCGCCGAACAAGCAAGGTAAAGAAGACTGCCACGGCGCCCCACTGGGTGACGCGGAAATCGCCTTGGCTCGCGAAGCGCTGAAGTGGAACCACGGCCCGTTCGAAATCCCGGCTGACATCTACGCCGAGTGGAGCGCCAAGGAAAAAGGCCTGGCCGCCGAAGCCGAGTGGGACCAGCGTTTTGCTGCCTACTCCGCTGAATTCCCGGAATTGGCCAACGAGCTGGTGCGCCGCCTGGCCGGTGACCTGCCTGCCGACTTCTCGGAAAAAGCCTCGGCCTACATCGCCGAAGTCGCGGCCAAGGGCGAGACCATCGCCAGCCGTAAAGCCAGCCAGAACACCCTGAACGCCTTTGGCCCATTGCTGCCTGAGATCCTCGGTGGTTCGGCCGACCTGGCCGGTTCCAACCTGACCCTGTGGAAAGGTTGCAAAGGTGTCTCGGCTGAAGACGCCAGCGGCAACTACATGTACTACGGCGTGCGCGAGTTCGGCATGAGCGCCATCATGAACGGCGTGTCCCTGCACGGCGGCCTGGTGCCTTACGGCGCGACCTTCCTGATGTTCATGGAATACGCACGTAACGCGGTACGTATGGCCGCGCTGATGAAGAAGCGTGTGATCCATGTGTACACCCATGACTCCATTGGCCTGGGCGAAGACGGCCCGACGCACCAGCCGGTCGAGCAACTGACCAGCCTGCGTACCACGCCGAACCTCGATTGCTGGCGTCCAGCCGACGCGGTGGAATCCGCGGTGGCCTGGAAGCACGCTATCGAGCGTAAGGACGGCCCTTCGGCGCTGATCTTCTCGCGTCAAAACCTGCAACACCAAGTGCGTACCGACGCGCAGATCGCCAACATCAGCCGTGGCGGTTATGTGCTCAAAGACTGCATCGGCGAGCCGGAACTGATCCTGATCTCCACCGGTTCCGAAGTCGGCCTGACGGTTCAAGCCTACGACAAGCTGACCGCCCAGGGCCGCAACGTTCGCGTTGTGTCCATGCCGTGCACCAGCCTGTTCGAAGCCCAGGATGCGGACTACAAGCAGTCGGTTCTGCCGTTGCAGGTCAGCGCGCGTATCGCCATCGAAGCGGCTCACGCTGACTACTGGTACAAGTACGTGGGCCTGGAAGGCCGCGTGATCGGCATGACCACCTACGGTGAGTCGGCGCCGGCGCCAGCGTTGTTCGAAGAATTCGGCTTCACCCTGGAAAACATCCTGGGTCAGGCTGAAGAGCTGCTGGAAGACTAAAAGCTCGTCCCCTTGTAGGAGCAAGCTTGTTGTGGCGAGGGAGCTTGCTCCCGCTGGAGCGCGAAGCGCTCCCAAACCGTTCACCGAGATGTAACTGATGTATCTCGGTTGTTCGGTTTGGGACCGCTTCGCAGCCCAGCGGGAGCAAGCTCCCTCGCCACACAAGCGCGCTCGCGCAATGGTTTGTGTCGCCCACACTGCGAGAACCCCATGCCTCAACCGCGTCCCTACAAAGTTGCACTCAACGGCTACGGCCGCATTGGTCGTTGCGTCTTGCGTGCTCTGTTCGAGCGAGGGGCGGCGGCCGGGTTTGAAATTGTGGCGATCAACGATTTGGCCGACATGGCCAGCATCGAATACCTGACACGCTTTGACTCCACCCACGGTCGCTTCCCCGGCGAAGTGCGGGTCGAGGGCGATTGTCTGCATATTAATGGCAACTGCGTGCAGGTCTTGCGCAGTGCCACCCCAGAAGGCATCGACTGGAAAGCACTCGGCGTTGACCTGGTGCTGGAGTGTTCCGGTGTCTACCACACCCGAGCCGATGGCCAGCGTTTTCTCGACGCCGGCGCGCCGCGTGTGCTGTTTTCCCAGCCGATGGCCAGCGAGGCGGATGTGGACGCCACCATCGTCTACGGCATCAACCAGGATTGCCTGACCGGCGATGAGCTGCTGGTGTCCAACGCCTCCTGCACCACCAACTGCAGCGTGCCGCTGTTGCGCCTGCTGGATCAGGCGATCGGCATCGATTATGTGTCGATCACCACGATTCACTCGGCGATGAACGACCAGCCGGTGATCGACGCCTATCATCATGAAGACCTGCGCCGCACGCGCTCGGCGTTCCAGTCAGTGATTCCGGTGTCTACCGGCCTGGCCCGTGGCATCGAGCGACTGTTGCCGGAACTTGCCGGGCGAATCCAGGCCAAAGCCGTACGGGTGCCGACGGTGAACGTGTCCTGTTTGGATATCACCATGCAAACCGTCAGCGACACTGACGCGACGGAGGTCAACCGGATCTTGCGCGACGCCGCCACCAGCGGCCCGCTCAAAGGCCTGCTGGCCTACACCGAGTTGCCGCACGCCAGTTGTGATTTCAACCATGACCCGCATTCGGCGATTGTCGATGCCAGCCAGACCCGTGTTTCCGGCCCCAGGCTGGTGAACATCCTGGCGTGGTTCGACAACGAATGGGGTTTTGCCAACCGCATGCTGGATGTTGCAGGGCACTATCTGCACATCGCTACTAAACAACCTCAACAGTAATTCAGGAACTGCGACCCATGACCGTGTTGAAGATGACCGACCTCGATCTGCAAGGTAAGCGCGTACTGATTCGCGAAGACCTCAACGTCCCAGTCAAGGACGGTGTTGTCACCAGCGATGCGCGAATCCTGGCCTCGCTGCCGACCATCAAGCTGGCCCTGGAAAAAGGCGCGGCCGTGATGGTCTGCTCCCACCTGGGTCGCCCGACCGAAGGTGAGTTCAGCGCCGAAAACAGCCTCAAGCCTGTAGCTGACTACCTGAGCAAGGCCCTGGGCCGTGACGTGCCGCTGGTAGCCGATTACCTGGGCGGCGTCGACGTTAAGCCTGGCGACATCGTGCTGTTTGAAAACGTGCGCTTCAACAAAGGCGAGAAAAAGAACAGCGACGAACTGGCCCAGCAATACGCGGCCCTGTGCGACGTGTTCGTGATGGACGCTTTCGGCACCGCGCACCGCGCCGAAGGCTCGACCCACGGCGTGGCTAAGTTCGCTAAAGTGGCAGCGGCTGGCCCATTGCTGGCTGCTGAGCTGGATGCATTGGGCAAGGCGCTGGGTGCTCCGGCACAACCGATGGCTGCCATCGTGGCCGGCTCCAAAGTGTCGACCAAGCTGGACGTGCTCAACAGCCTCAGCACCATCTGCAATCAACTGATCGTCGGCGGCGGCATCGCCAATACCTTCCTGGCCGCAGCCGGGCACCCGGTGGGCAAATCGCTGTACGAGCCAGACTTGCTCGACACTGCCCGCGCCATCGCCGCCAAAGTCAGTGTGCCGCTGCCGGTGGACGTGGTGGTTGCCAAGGAATTCGCTGAAAGCGCCGAAGCCACGGTCAAGCTGATTGCTGACGTGGCGGCTGACGACATGATTCTGGATATCGGCCCGCAAACCGCAGCCAACTTTGCCGAGCTGCTGAAAGCCTCCCAGACCATTCTGTGGAACGGCCCGGTCGGTGTGTTTGAGTTCGACCAGTTCGGCAACGGCACCAAAGTGCTGGCCAAGGCGATTGCCGAAAGTTCGGCATTCTCCATCGCCGGCGGTGGCGACACCCTGGCAGCCATCGATAAATATGGCGTTGCTGA
Organism: Pseudomonas sp. ChxA; assembly: GCF_030263855.1. NCBI lineage: Bacteria > Pseudomonadati > Pseudomonadota > Gammaproteobacteria > Pseudomonadales > Pseudomonadaceae > Pseudomonas > Pseudomonas sp. ChxA. The sequence continues at coordinate 1,062,548 of NZ_JARPMK010000002.1, read as the reverse complement.
CCAGATCTCCTACATTTCTACCGGTGGCGGCGCATTCCTCGAATTCGTTGAAGGCAAAGTGTTGCCGGCCGTTGAAGTGCTGGAAACCCGAGCCAAAGGTTAAGGCTCGTGATCCGGAAAAGGAGCATTCCCATGATCAAGTCGTTGGCACTGGTGATCGCAGCGGGCCTGTTGGCCGGCTGCGGCAGCACGCCAAGCGCTGCGCCCGAGGCGCAAGTGCCTGGGGCTGCGCCGAAAAAAAGCTGCTACCAGGCCGACTGGCAAGCCGAAACCATGCCGGTGATCAACAAGCGCATCGGCAATGAACGGCTGGAACAATACGACGCCGCGCCCAACGGTCAGGAACAGGGTTGCCCATGACGGGTCTGATCAACTAACCGACAGCAGTGGCGGCCCTTGGGTCCGTCGTTCGAGGAGTGGCAATGAAAGGCGTTTTCGCCCTCGCAGCCCTGGCTTTGTTGGCCGGCTGCAGCAGCATGAACATGTTCAACAAGGCGCCAGAGCCGGCAGACAAATGGACTACCTGGACCTGCGACAGCAAGGCCGAGGTCAACTGGCGCTTTACCAACCCGGCGCGTTCCGAGGTGGATGTACGCCTCGGCGGTTCCGACCAGGTTTATCGCCTTAAACAAGAGGTTGCCGCCTCGGGCGTGCTGTACAGCGACGGCCAATTGGCGTTTCACACAAAAGGTGAGGAGGGCCTGGTTTACTGGGTCGCCACCGATGATTTGATTGGGCGCGGCTGTAAGGCCCAGTAAAAAGATCGAATGGGAGAGCAGATTGTGTGGCGAGGGAGCTTGCTCCCGCTGGACCGGGCTGGCGCTCCAGTGCGAAGCGCTCCTGAAAACTTGGGGCCGCTGCGCAGCCCAGCGGGAGCAAGCTCCCTCGCCACATCAAGCCAGCTCCCACATTGATCCGGTTCCAAAGTCACTTATGTGCGAACCGGGCACTGCAATAACGATTCAGCAGCTCAAGCTTAACCCCTTGATCTGCAATAACTTGAATAGCAGCCGCCGCTACGGCAGGCTTGCACGATTAACGACCCTCGACCGGGAGAGACAACACAATGGCACTTATCAGCATGCGTCAAATGCTGGACCACGCAGCCGAGTTCGGCTACGGCGTCCCAGCCTTTAACGTCAACAACCTTGAGCAGATGCGCGCCATCATGGAAGCCGCTGACAAGACCGACTCCCCCGTGATCGTCCAGGCTTCGGCCGGTGCGCGCAAATACGCTGGCGCCCCGTTCCTGCGTCACCTGATCCTCGCCGCGATCGAAGAATTCCCGCACATCCCGGTGTGCATGCACCAGGACCACGGCACCAGCCCTGACGTGTGCCAGCGCTCCATTCAACTGGGCTTCAGCTCGGTGATGATGGACGGCTCCCTGGGCGAAGACGGCAAGACCCCAACCGACTACGAGTACAACGTACGCGTGACCCAACAAACCGTGGCCATGGCTCACGCCTGTGGTGTTTCGGTTGAAGGTGAACTGGGTTGCCTGGGTTCCCTGGAAACCGGTATGGCCGGTGAAGAAGACGGCATCGGCGCCGAAGGCGTGCTGGATCACAGCCAGATGCTGACCGACCCGGAAGAAGCCGCTGACTTCGTCAAGAAGACCCAAGTGGACGCCCTGGCCATCGCCATCGGCACCAGCCACGGCGCCTACAAGTTCACCAAGCCACCTACCGGCGACGTGCTGGCCATCGACCGCATCAAGGAAATCCACAAGCGCATCCCTAACACCCACCTGGTGATGCACGGTTCTTCCTCGGTACCGCAAGAGTGGCTGGCGATCATCAACCAGTACGGCGGCGACATTAAAGAAACCTACGGCGTGCCGGTTGAAGAAATCGTTGAAGGCATCAAGTACGGCGTGCGCAAGGTCAACATCGACACCGACCTGCGTTTGGCATCCACCGGTGCGATGCGTCGCCTGATGGCCACCAACCCGAGTGAATTTGACCCACGTAAATTCTTCGGCGCCACCGTAACGGCCATGCGTGATGTATGTATCGCACGCTACGAAGCTTTCGGCACTGCCGGTAATGCTTCGAAAATCAAGCCGATCTCGTTGGAAGCGATGTACCAGCGTTACCTGAAAGGTGAGTTGAACGCCAAGGTGAACTGAGCCTTAAGCGTTTAAAAAGAAGCCCGCAGCGATGCGGGCTTTTTTGTGGCCGCGTGTTGCAGACGGAAGGTGGTTGAAATGTCCGCTATAGTGGACATAATCATGATTAATACTTAAAAAGTCCTATATGGGTGACATTTTGCTTATCACCAATCCTCCCTCATTTGGCGAACGGCTGAGACAGCTGCGGCGGGCGAAGCAATACAGTCAGCAACAGCTCGCGGAAAAAGCCAGGTGCAGTCGCAAGACGATCATCGATCTTGAGGCAGGGGAAAACGTGGCTATGTATACCGTATTCAGGGTCATTACCGCATTGGGAATGGCACTGGAGGTGGTTGATCGGCGCATCGACCTCAAATCCCTTGCCGAGTTGGTAGAGCGCGATGAGTAAGATCAAGCTGCTCAACATAACCACGCCCCAAGGCATGGCAGGCGAGCTGTCCAAAGGCTCACAGTTTTCGTTCGCCTATGCCTCGGCGCAGGCTTCGTCTGAAGTGTCATTGGTCATGCCCTATGACCCGACGCCTGCGGTCAGCAACGTCCTGCATCCGATTTTTGATATGAATGTGCCGGAGGGTTTCCTGGCTGATCAGATTAAACGTCGCATGGCCAAGCATATGCAGGTGGACGAAATGCGTTTGCTGTCGATCATTGGTGGCAATCAGATTGGTCGATTGAGTTACGAGAACCCCGTTGAAGCTTCTACACCGGTGAAAGCGCAAGTGGGGTTGCAGGAAATCCTTTCTGCGGATGCCTCACAAGGCGTATTCGACTTCCTGGTCGAGACCTACTTTGAGTCAGGTATTTCCGGGGTGCAGCCGAAGGTGCTGGTACCTGACCTGGATAAGCTGACAGGCAGTCGCAAAACCATGCTCAGTTCTGATTTGATCGTGAAGTCCGGCGCTGATGAATATGCACACTTGGCCCAAAACGAATTCCTTTGTTTGGAAGCTGCTCGCCTTGCAGGCATGCAAACTCCGCGTTTCTGGCTGTCGGAACGGGGTGATCTGTTTGTCATGGAGCGCTTTGATCTGACGGAGTCTGGCAGGTTGGGGTTCGAGGATATGGCAGTGCTGTTGGGACTGAACAAAGATCCTCACGACAACTACAAGTATTCCCAAAGTTACGAAACGCTTGCTGCGGTGATAAATGAGGTTTGTCGGCAGGGTGATGTGCTGCGTGAACTCGAACGTTTTTATTCATCTGTGTGCTTGTCGGTCATGGTGCGCAATGGCGATGCTCATCTGAAAAATTTCGGTGTGCTCTATACCCATCCCGGTGCGCCGGAAACCGTGCAGTTAGCCCCTGTGTTCGATGTCACAACGACTACCGTGTATGAAAGTTACAACCCCAAGTCTGGTCAGTCACTGGTCGACCGTACCTTGGCGATCAAGATGAACAAGGCAAAGACCTACCCGGATCGCCAGCAACTGATCGAGTTCGGTCGCAAGCACTGTGGTGTTGCAAACCCAGGCGCGATTATTGAGCGAATTAGCGATGCCATGTCTGAGGCGCTAAACGAACATAAAGTACACATCGACGTCGAGCTGTTTTCAACGATGCAGAAGGAATGGGACGCCGGCCGCGCAATGGCGCTTCATGATTCGGTGGTATCCGGGATGAGACGAAAGCCAGTGGAAAAACGGGCGCCATAAGTACCTGTAAAGAAGCCCGCAGCGATGCGGGCTTTTTTGTGGCCGGGATTTGATCAGGCGGCGGCGTCGAAGCCTCGGTGCTCAATGACGCGGAACACATCACTCACGTCCTGCACCAGAATACGTGCGGTATTGGCCACGTTATTCAGGTCGCGCTCGGCGAAGTCCGGCAGGCTGGAGCAGGCCATCAGGTTGAGGTGTTCGAGGGCGGCGTTGAGGCGTTCGCGCAGGCAGGCGTGGAGGTCGGGCAGTGGGGCGGCGCTGTCGATCAAGAGCACGGGTGAATCGGTGGCGGATTCGGTGCAGGGGTAGAAGCGGCGGGGCGGTAATGGGTCGGTCATGGCAAATCCTTAACTCAAAAGAAGAATGACCACCGTTTGCTGCGAAACAAATTGGGTGGCAGCTGTACGCGGGTTCGCAGACCGAGGAGTTAAGACCCGGCAGACCCGAAGGTCTCCCACGCACAGCCGCCATAACAAGGACGGCCGTCGGCGGAGCGCCGGGGCCGTTTGTGACGGGTGCGGTATTAACTCTGTAGGGCTGCGAAACCCTATCGCTGTTCTCAGCGACGGGGCGAACTATAAGCGGCGATCTGTCTGCCCGCAACGGTCGTGTAGGACCAACCTCGATCTCCAAATCGATGGAGATCCAATGTGGGAGCCGGGCTTGCCCGCGATGGCGGTGTGTCAGGCACTGCTGATATTGGCTGATACACCGCCATCGCGGGCAAGCCCGGCTCCCACAGGGTTCGGTGGTGAGTTTAAGTGGTTGGATTAATCTGAGAATAGTCTCTTTGTCTGTCGGAGTTTGCCTACGAATAGTGGCGACGCAAAAGTTCTTTGCAATCGGAAGTGTCCTCAAACCCGTCAGTAGAATTCCCGCTGTCTTTATAGGTTTTCTGTTTTATTCGTACGCCATTCAAAGTGCGCTTTTATCAGCCTCTGATCATTTAAGGTTGATCTTTAAATGCATTCAATGATGGAGAATTGATCATGAGCTTGGTTAAAACCGCTGGCGCTATTATGGCGTTGCTCACAGCAGGATCCTTTGCCTACGCCGAGGGCCGACTATTCACCGCATCTGTTAACGAAAAGGGGCAAGTCACTGCACAGTCGCCCAAGTGGCTGAAAGAGGTCAAGTTGACCGCGCAGCCTGATTACTTTTCAACCTATAAGGTCAGGTTCATACCGGGCGTATTTAAAGAGCCTCCCCGTTTCTGCACGGTCTCGGTCGCCGATGTCAGTTCCAATGAACCTATCTTCTATGGCCATGCCAAGTTGGGCAGTGTCCCGGCCATCAACTACGTTAATGTATTGACGCTTAAAGTCGGCGATAACAAACCCGCTGGCGATTCATCAATGGGCTTTATGCTGATGTGCGTTGAATAAACCCTCTAAGCAGCCCCGCTATTAACGGGGCTTCTTTTACGCGCTACTCGTGATCAATGTCCAACTTGGCAAACGTCACCCGCGCACCTTCCTTACTGTCGCCGCTGTTGTCCTGCACATACACGCCCGCTTTGAAGTACAGCGGCTTGGCACCCCACGCGGCGCCTATGCGCTCGTTCCATTGGCCGTCTGCGGCAGATACGCTGAGCAAGCCGGCCTTATTGAGATTGATCACATAGGTGAAGCTCTTCTGCAATGGCACGTTACTGGCGACGGTAACCACACGGCCTTCGCCATCATCCGGGCGCATGCGCACCTTGGCGACGATGTTGCCGGTCTGGGTTTTTTGCTTGAATTGGTACTCCAGCTTGATCAGCGGTTTCTGGCTGTCATACGCGTGGATCTGGCCGATAACCACTTTGCCGCTGGAGGGCACCTGGTTGACCGCAACGGTGGCGCGCAGGAAGTTGTTGGCCTCGTTGTACGTCCAGTTGCGCAGGCGCCCATCGGCGTAGGTTTCACGCAGTTCACTGCGCGGGTAGATGGCGTTTTCGGTGCGGGTGCCGGTCACGGGTGTCCAGAATTGCACGTTGCTGCCTTCGGCCTGGAAGTACTGGTCTTTGAAGCCGCTCAGCAGCTTGGGGGTGTCGATGGTCGTGGGCGGGGAGCCGACCGGAATGCTGAGGTTCCAGGTGGAAAGGTCGATCATGGTGTTGGCCTTTTACAGAGGGTGAAGGCTTTAGCGCGAGGGCTGTACTGCTTCTTTATAGGTGGTGGTTGTCCGGTTGTTAAACAGTTTGTGGCAAATAATTGGCGTCAGCTAAATGCCAAAAAGCCATGTTTCCCACAGGCCGTGGGCTGTAGGGCTTGACCGTTAGTCGGCTTCCTGAGCTTTGGCGCAATGATGGCATCCACGTCACTTCTGCTTTTTTTAAAGCGGGGCTAGAGTGAGCCCTCAGTGTTTGTCCGGTTTTTATAGCAGAAGTGACCGGTGCAGCCCCTCAAGGAAGAGACGTAGCATGGATTGCGCTCCACACCCCAGCGATGGCAGTTCGGTTCTTTTGGTAGTCGATGACTACCCCGAGAACCTCATCAGCATGCGTGCGCTTTTGCAGCGTGAAGACTGGCACGTGATTACGGCCGCATCCGGGCTGGAAGCCTTGGAGTTGCTGCTTGCCCACGAGGTCGACCTGGTCTTGCTGGATGTACGCATGCCCGGCATGGACGGCTTTGAAGTCGCACGCCTGATGCGCGGCAGCCAGCGCACACGCATGACGCCGATTATCTTCCTCACCGCCCACGCTCAATCGTCCGATGCCGTGCAGGAAGGCTATGCCAGCGGTGCGATCGACTACCTGTTCAAACCCTTCGACCCGCAGGTGCTCAAGCCCAAGGTCCAAGCCTTGCTGGAGCATCAGCGCAATCGCCGCGCCTTGCAGCGCCTGAGCCATGACTTGGAGCTGGCGCGTGCCTTTAACGCCTCGGTGCTCGACAACGCCGCCGAAGGCCTGTTGGTGGTGGGCGAGGGCAGTGTAATCGAGTACGCCAACCCGGCTATTTCACGCTTGTTGAACGCCACGATGGCCGAGTTGCAGGGCGAGAGTTTCTTGAGCTTCCTGCAGAAGCCCCATGTGCCTGCGTGGTTGAGTTTCCCGATGTACGAGGCCTACCGCCGGGGTGAAACGTGGCGCCAGCACGACGCGATTTTGCGCACTGGCCGTGGCCAGCAAGTGCCGGTGGCGTTGTCCTGCGCGCCGCTGCCCGCCGAGCAGAGGGCCATGGTGGTGACTGTGCTGGACATGTCCGAGGTGCGCCACCTGCATCAGCAACTGGAGTTCCAGGCGGTGACCGATCCGCTGACCGGGCTGTTGAACCGGCGCGGCTTTCACCAGGCGGTGGAGAACACCTTGTTGCGCAGCGAGCGTAACGAGCAGTCGCTGGTATTGCTGTACCTGGACCTGGACGGTTTCAAGCGGGTCAACGACTCGTTGGGCCACGACGCCGGTGACCGCGTGCTGCGCTGGGTCTCGGAGCAGATGCAGGCCTGCCTGCGCTCCTACGATATTCTCGGGCGTATGGGCGGGGATGAGTTCACCGCGCTGCTGGAGCTGGAGTTCCCGGAGCAGGCCGCCAAGATTTCGGAAAAACTGATCGAAAGGGTGTCTGTGTGCCAGCAAGTGGACGGTTTGGAGGTGATGCTCGGTGTCAGTATCGGCATCGCCACATTCCCGGACTGCGGCGCCGACCTGAGCGGCCTGTTGCGTGCGGCGGACATCGCCATGTACGAAGCCAAGCGTGCGGGGCGTCAGCAATATCGCTATTACGATCAGGAAATGAACGGCCGTGCCCGTTCGCGGTTGATGCTGGAAGACAGCGTGCGCACCGCGATTCAAAACAAGGATTTTACCCTGGTCTACCAGCCCCAAGTCTCGCTGGAAGACGGGCGCTTGCGTGGCGTCGAGGCGCTGTTGCGCTGGCAGCACCCCAGCGTTGGCGATGTGCCGCCGGGCTTGTTCTTGCCGCTGCTGGAAGAGGCGCGACTGATCAGCCAATTGAGCGCCTGGATCTACCAGCAAGTCGCCGCGCAGCGCCAAGCCTGGCAAGCCACCTTCGATGAAGAGCTAGTGCTGAGCGTGAGCTTGAGTGCCAGCCAGTTCAACATGCCCAATCTCGCCAGCCAACTGCAGCAGGTACTCGAGCGGCATGGGTTACAGGGGCGCCAGTTGGAGGTGGAAATCAGCGAAGACAGCCTGATGAGTAACCTTGAAGAGGCCCATAAGCAGCTCAAGTTATTGCGCCAGATCGGCGTGCGCATTGCCTTGGACGATTTCGGCCTGGGCCAATGCTCCCTGGCCCATCTGCGGGACCTGGAGTTCGATACGCTCAAGCTCGACCCGCAACTGGTGGCGCGCCTGCCAGGCTCGGTACGGGACGCGGCAATGGCGCGCAGTATCATTGAGTTATGCGCACATTTTGAGGTGTTGGTGATCGCCGAGGGCGTGGAAACCCTCGAGCAGTCAACGTGGCTCAAGGCCAATGGCTGCGCATTTATCCAGGGGCCGTTGGCGGCCCAACCGCTGGTGGCGGAGGAAGTGGCTGCCTGGTCCCACCCTCGTCTGCTGTGAATTCGCTACACTGGCGGCCTTCAAACCCTGTTGCAGAACCCCATGACCGCGTTGAAATACCTCCAGGCCTACCCCGCAGCGCTCCAGGAGCAAGTGCGCCAATTGATCGCCAAGGACCAGTTGGGCGCCTACCTGGAGCAACGTTACCCCGAACGCCACGGCGTGCAGAGCGACAAGGCGTTATACAGTTATGCCTTGGCGCTCAAGCAGGAACACCTGCGTAACGCGCCGGCCATCGACAAAGTGCTGTTCGACAACCGCCTGGACCTCACCCACCGCGCCCTGGGCCTGCACACCACGATTTCACGGGTGCAGGGCGGCAACCTCAAAGCCAAGAAAGAGATCCGCATTGCCGCCTTGTTCAAGGAGGCCGCGCCGGAGTTTCTGCGCATGATCGTGGTACACGAGTTGGCGCACTTCAAGGAATCGGACCACAACAAGGCGTTCTATAAACTCTGTGAGTACATGATGCCGGGCTACCATCAGGTGGAATTCGACCTACGGGTGTACCTCACGTATCGCGACTTGCAGGGCAAGCCCTAACTTCACAAGGCGTTCGACCATGGATGTGAGCAAGACCAAAAGCAGTTTTTATCGCCGCCTGTATGTGGCCTACCTGATCGACAGCGGCCAGGCCAGCAACGTGCCGGCCCTTACCGATGCCACCGGCATGCCACGGCGCACGGCGCAGGACACGATTGCGGCGTTGGCTGATCTGGATATTGTGTGTGAGTTTGAGCAAGAGGACGGCGCGCGCAATCATGCCGGGCGTTATCGGATTCGTAGCTGGGGCGCGATTGATCGGCGCTGGATCGAGGCGAACCTGGTGTCGGTCAAGCAGGTGTTGGGTTATCCCTGAACAGGGTGCCCAGCAGGTCTGGCCCCATCGCAGGCAAGCCAGCTCCCACACTTGAAGTGTTCGCAAATCAAAATGTGGGAGGCTGGCTTGCCTGCGATGGCGTCCTTACTGGCGCCGCATACCAATATGGGGAATGTCATCCTCCAGGTATTCCTCACCCGCCACTTCAAACCCATACTTGCCGTAATACCCTTGCAAATGCGCCTGGGCTGACAGATAGATCGGTGTCTGCGGCCAGATGTCTTCAATGCGCTTGAGGGCTGCTTCCATCATCTGGTGCCCCAACCCGGTACCGCGTGCTACGGGCGCGACGATCACCCGGCCAATCACCACATCACCGCCCTGGGATTGCGGGTCCAGCAGGCGCAGGTAGGCCACCAGCACGTCATCTTTCCAGGCCATCAAGTGGTGGGTATCGCCCGAAAGATCTTGCCCGTCGAGGTCTTGATAAACGCATTTTTGCTCGACGACGAACACCTCATTGCGCAGACGCATAATGGTGTACAGCTGCTCTTTGCCGAGGTCTTCGTGATGTTTGCAGACCCATTCAACCGTCATGGCGTTTTCCCTTATTAATGTCTGTGGCCGATAGTAAGCGCCGCCGCCCGTCCTGTCTAAATTGAGCATTTTTGTGAATGGCGTCAATTTGCCATCATTCAGTCCGATTGCCACAGGCTTCTTTGTGTAATCTGCAATACAGGCTCATTGATGAGCTACTGTTATCAGGCCAATGCCTGCCCGCCAAGGACTTTGAGCATGCCGCGATTTTCTCGTGCCGTTGCTTTGATAGGAGTGTTGTTGCTGGCTCAGCCGGCGGTGGCGCAGCGCCTGCGCCTGGTGGCGGATGCCTGGCCACCCTTTACCGATTCCACGTTGATCAACGGCGGCCTGGCCACCGATATCGTCAGTACGGCGCTGGCCCGGGCAGGCTATGCCAGTGATTTCGAACAGGTGCCCTGGGCGCGAGCGCTGATGGGCGTGGGCGATGGCCGTTATGACGTGTTGATCAACGCCTGGTACGACGAAGCCCGCACTAAGCTGGGCCAGTTTTCCGGCGAATACCTGCTTAACCGCGTGCGGTTTATCAAGCGGCGCGACGACCCGATCGATTATCAGAACCTGAAACAACTGCACGACGACCCCATCGCCGTGGTGCGCGGTTATGCCTATTCGGCGGCGTTCGACGAGGATGCGCAGTTGCAGAAAGTGCCGGTACACAACTTCGCCATGGCGGTGCGTATGCTCGCGGCCAAACGCGTCAAGCTGACGCTGGAAGATGAGTTTGTGGCCCGCTATTACCTGGCGCGGGAGTCGCCACGGGTGCGCAACGCGGTGGAGTTTTTACCCAAGCCGTTGAGCGAGAACAGCCTGCATATTCTGGTAAGCCTGAAGAACCCCGAGCATCAACAGATCGTGGCCAGCTTTGATCGGGAGATTGCTCGGATGAAGGCAGATGGCAGTTATGCGCGGTTGATGAAGGAGCATGGGATGTAGTGTTTCTGCTGGCCCCATCGCAGGCAAGCCAGCTCCCACATTTTGAATGGCGAACACCTTCAAAGGTGGGAGCTGGCTTGCCTGCGAGGGCGGTCTACGCCGCGCTGGTATCTTTGATCAAATGCGCCGCCAACGTGCGCAACGGCCCCAACTGCCGGCAGATCAACGCCAGTTGCGTCTGCACCAACCGCTGCCCTTCATCGATCTCATCGGGCATCTGCTCCAGGTCCGCCGCCAACGCTTCCTCGGCATCACTCTGAATCGCGATGGGCTGCTTGTTGGCCAGCCCCGTGGCGATTTCGTCGATACTTGCCGCCAGGCTGTTACCGGCACCGTCGATCAAATGCTCACGCACATCGGCGGGCAGTTGGGTTTCACGGTGCGCGCCGAGCCCCGACAGGTAACTGAGCAACGTGTGCGACAGCACCAGGAAGCGGAAGCCCACATCGGCCTCTTTACGGAAATGCCCTGGCTCCATCAGCATATTCGCCAACGTGGTCGACAGCGCCGCATCGGCATTGTGCGCATTGCGCCGCGCCAGCCGGTAGGCAAGGTCGTCGCGCTTGCCGGCGGCGTATTGCTGCATGATCTGGCGCAGGTAAATGCTGTTGCAGGTCAGGGTGTTGGCCAGCACTTTGTTCAGGCGCCGGCCTTGCCAGTCCGGCAGGAACAGGAACACCGCCAGGCCTGCAATCAAACTGCCCAGCAAGGTATCGAACAGCCTTGGCAGGAACAGCCCGTAGCCATCGCCCACCTGGTTGAAGCAGAACAGCACCATCAAGGTGATCGCCGCCGTGGCCAGGGTGTAGCGGGTGGTGCGGTTGATAAAGAACACCAGGCCTGCGGCGATGGCGAACATCGACTGCACCAGCGGGCTTGGGAACAGGTCGAACAGCGCCCAGGCCACGGTCAGGCCGATGGCGGTGCCGATGATCCGCTGGCCCAGCTTGCGCCGGGTGGCGCCGTAGTTTGGCTGGCACACGAACAGGGTGGTGAGGATGATCCAGTAGCCTTGGGACGGGTGGATCAAATGCACCATCCAATAACCGATACTCAGTGCCAGCGGCAGGCGCAGGGCGTGGCGGAACAGCAATGAGGTCGGCGTCAGTTGCGTGCGCAGGCGTGTCCACATTTCCTTGAGGTTGCGCGGTGCACGGTCCAGCAGGCTGCTGTCGGTGGCGTCGGCGAGGGAGTCGGGGTTGCTGGCATCGCCGAGCAGGCGGTCGAGGGTGGACAGGTTCGCGGCCAACGCACGCAACGAGCGCAACAGGCCGCGCCAGGCCGGGTTGCTCTGGATGCGCAAGTGCTCCAGCGAGGCGTTCAGGTCGCCCAGCGCCTCGGCGAAGCTGTCGTCGTAAATGAACGGCTGACGCAGTTGGATCGATTCGGCCAGCGCCTGGCAGGCCTTGCCTTGCTGGCGCAACAGGCGCTGGCAGCGGAACAGCACGTCGCTGTGGAAGAAGGCTTCAGCCAGGGCGTTGTAAGGGTAGTGGGACGAGCTGGCGCGTTCGTGGATATCCTGGGCCAGAAAGTACAGCTTCAGGTAACGGCTGACTTTCGAACCTGGGCGGCCATTGCCTACGCGGTGCAGGATGATTTCTTTGGCGGCATTCAGCGCCGCCACCACCCGGCCATTTTGCTGGGCCAGTTCCAGGCGGCGCGCTTCCACATCCAGTTGGCGGATCGGCTCGAACAGTGACGATTTGAGCTTGAGGTAACGCCCCAGCTCGCGAAACAATCGCGCCAGACTTTGCTGCACCGGCTGGTTGGAAAACAGCACCTGCCACAGCACCGACAGCACGCCATACCACGCGGCGCCGGCCACCAGCAGCAATGGCTCATGCCAAAAATCGGTGACGGCGCCACCGCGCTGGTCCACGCCGATCATGGTGTACACCGACAGAATCAGCGTTGCCGAAGCAATCGCGCCGTAACGTTCGCCCAACGCGCCGAGCATGGTCAGGCAGAAGCTGGCCAGGGCCAGGGCGATGGCGAAGATCCACGGATAAGGAAACAGCAGCTCAACCGACAGTGCGGCGACACTGAAACACACCAGCGTGACCGCCAGCGCATTCAGGCGGCCTTGCCAACTGTCATCGGTCTCGGCCAGGGCGCTGGCGATAATCCCCAGGAACAGCGGGATCAGCAACGTCATTTCGTTTTGATACCAGCACAGCGCCATGCTGCCGGTGAGGGCGATGAACACCCGAACGCTGTAACTGAATTTATCCAGCGCCCACAGGCGCCGCATGGACTGCTTGAACGAGGTCGATGACATGAAGTCTGGAGTCTTCCGGGACGATGCCGCTAAATTGAGCCAGTAATGACGCCACGGCAAGCGTGGCGATCACATGTAACAGCAAAATTTATTCCAGCCAACATCCTAAGAACACCACGAAACTACTGTGGGAGCTGGCTTGTCGAATCGTCGCACCGCTGCGATAGCGGCGGTGAATCCACCACCGCTATCGCAGCGGTGCGACGATTCGACGAGCCAGCTCCCACATGTTGACTGCGCACATTCTTCAGGCGTATTGCGCGGCCGCATAGCCGGAAGCCCAGGCCCACTGGAAGTTGAACCCACCGAGGTGACCGGTCACATCCAACACTTCACCAATGAAGTACAAGCCTGGGCTTTTCAGCGATTCCATGGTCTTGGACGACACTTCCCGCGTGTCCACGCCACCCAGCGTTACCTCGGCCGTGCGATAGCCTTCGGTGCCCGCCGGCACCAACTGCCAGCTCGACAGCTTTTGCGCGATGTCGGCCACTTCGGCGTGGGTGTATTGTTTCATCGGCTTGGACACAAACCAGATCTGCGCCAACAGGTTGGCCATCTTCTTGGTGAAGATCTCACCCAGCAGGGTTTTCAGCTCGCTGTTGGGGTGCTCGACCTGTTGCTGTTGCAGCCAGGTGTGGGCGTCGTGATCGGGCAGCAGGTTGATTTCCACCGTGTCGCCGGATTCCCAATACGACGAAATCTGCAGAATCGCCGGGCCACTGAGGCCGCGGTGAGTGAACAGGATGTTCTCGCGAAAGCTCTGGTCATTGCAGCTCACCAGGCAGTCCACGGACGTACCGGACAGCTCGCCACACAGTTCCTTGAGCTGATCGGTGATGGTAAACGGCACCAAACCTGCGCGGGTCGGCAGCAGTTCGTGGCCGAACTGTTTGGCCACCTGGTAACCGAAACCGGTGGCGCCCAGGGTCGGAATCGAAAGGCCGCCGGTGGCGATCACCAGGGATTCGCAGCGCAGTTCGCCCAAGGTGGTTTGCAGTTGATAGCCGCCGTCGACTTTGGCAATTTCCTCGATGGAGGTGTCCAGGTGCAGGCTAACGCCGGTCTGGATGCATTCATCGAGCAGCATGCCGAGGATGTCGCTGGACTTGTTATCGCAGAACAGCTGGCCGAGTTTTTTCTCGTGGTACGGCACGCCGTGCTTGGCCACCAGCCCGATGAAATCCCACTGGGTGTAGCGGGCCAGGGCGGATTTGCAGAAGTGCGCGTTGTGCGAGAGGAAGTTGGCCGGCTCGGTGTACATGTTGGTGAAATTGCAGCGGCCACCGCCGGACATCAGGATCTTTTTGCCGGCCTTGTTGGCGTGGTCGATCAGTATCACCTTGCGCCCACGCCCGGCGGCGGTCAGTGCGCACATCAAGCCTGCGGCGCCGGCGCCAATGATCACAACTTCGGTCGAGCGCAAAACGGTGTCCTCACAAAAGATTGCCTTGGAATGCAATCAAATGTGGGAGCTGGCTTGCCTGCGATGGCTGTAGTGAATTCACCACCGCTATCGCAGCGGTGCGACGATTCGACAAGCCAGCTCCCACATTGATTCGGTTTCCACAGTAAATATGCGTGTTGTTACAAGATCCGCACGCGCAACGAGCGGCCTTTGATCTTGCCGTCATTCAAACGCTGCAACGCCTGCTTGGCGATCCCGCGCTCTACGGCCACGAACGCCTGGAAATCAAAGATCGCGATCTTGCCGACCTGGGCACCCGGAATCCCCGCGTCACCCGTCAGTGCGCCGAGGATGTCGCCTGGGCGCACCTTGTCTTTACGGCCGGCGGCGATGCACAGCGTGCTCATCTGCGGCAGCAACGGGCCGCCGCTTTGCGGCTTGAGGTTGTCCAGTTGGTCCCAGTTCAGCGGCGACTTTTGCAGTTGCTCGATGGCCTGGGCGCGGTGCGCTTCGGACGGTGCCACCAGGCTGATGGCGATGCCGGTCTCACCGGCGCGACCGGTACGGCCCACGCGGTGGATGTGGATTTCCGAGTCACGGGCCAGTTCGACGTTGATCACCATGTCCAGCGAGTCAATGTCCAAACCACGCGCGGCAACGTCAGTGGCAACCAGCACTGAGGTGCTGCGGTTGGCGAACATCGCCAGTACCTGGTCACGGTCGCGCTGCTCCAGGTCGCCATGCAGGCCGACGGCGGAAATGCCCTTGGCGGTCAGGTGATCCACGGTTTCCTGCACTTGCTGCTTGGTAAAGCAGAACGCCACGCACGAGGCCGGGCGGAAGTGCGCCAGTACCTTGGTCACCGCGTCCATGCGCTCTTCCGGCGAGATCTCATAGAAACGCTGCTCGATCTGGTCGTCGGAGTGGAAGGCTTCGGCCTTCACCTGCTGTGGCGCGCGCATGAACTTGGAGGCCAGTTGCTTGATGCTCACCGGGTAGGTGGCCGAAAACAGCAGGGTTTGGCGGCGTGGCGGGGTCTTGCTGATGATGTCTTCGATGGCGTCGTAGAAGCCCATGTCGAGCATACGGTCGGCTTCGTCGAGGATCAGCGTGTTCAGGCCGTCCAGCACCAGCGAACCTTTGCGCAGGTGTTGCTGGATACGGCCTGGCGTGCCGACGATCACGTGGGCACCGTGTTCCAGCGAGGCGATCTGCGGGCCGAGGGACACGCCGCCGCACAGGGTCAGTACCTTGATGTTGTCTTCGGCACGCGCCAGGCGACGGATTTCCTTGGCGACCTGGTCGGCCAGCTCACGCGTCGGGCACATCACCAGCGCCTGGCAGCCGAAGTAACGCGGGTTGATCGGGTTCAACAGGCCGATACCGAAGGCGGCGGTCTTGCCGCTGCCGGTCTTGGCTTGGGCGATCAGGTCCAGCCCCTTGAGGATCACCGGCAAGCTTTGCGCCTGGATCTGCGTCATCTCGACGTAACCCAGCGAGTCGAGGTTAGCCAGCATGGCGGCGGACAGGGGCAAAGTATTAAAAGCGGTGGCGATGGTAGTCACGGGACTGGCTCTGCAAAACAAAATGTCGCGCAGTGTACCAGCCCTGTGGGATTTTCCCTGCAAGTTCTAGACGAGAAACCTGTTAATGCTCAAGGTCGTGCTCGCGGCTGACCACCCGTTTGCCGTCTTTTGGCGACAGTTGCAGGAAGATCGCGGCCGCCAGCATGGCCATGATGCCGACGGTAAGGAAAGTCAGTTGGAACGCGCCCAGTACGCTTTCCACGCCGTCATTGCCCGCTTCGGCAGTAAAGCCGCCGAGCAGGGCACCGGCACAGGCTACGCCCAGGCTCAAGGACAGTTGCGCCACCACCGAGAGCAAACTGTTGCCGCTGCTGGCCTGGGCGTCGTCGAGGTCGATCAGGGTGACGGTGTTCATCGCGGTAAATTGCAGCGAGTTGATCGCGCCCAGCACCGCCAGCATGCACAGCAGCAGCGGGTAGGGCGTGTGTTCGCTGACCAGGCCCATGCTGGCCAGCATGATGCCCAGCGCGAGGGTGTTGCCGGTGAGCACAATGCGATAGCCCAGCCGCTCGATCAGTGGCCGCGCGATGGACTTGGCAAACATCGCCGCCGCCGCCAGCGGCAGCATGCTCATGCCGGCTTCCGAGGGTGAGTAACCCAGTGCCACCTGCAGCAGCAACGGCACCAGAAACGGCAGCGCGCCGCTGCCCAACCGGGCGAACAGGTTGCCGAGGATGCCCACGGCAAAGGTGCGGGTCTTGAACAGCACCGGCGAGAACAGTGGGTTATCGATATGCCCGGCGCGCAGCCAGTACGCGGCCAGGCAGGCGAGCCCGCCGAACAGCAGCAACATCACCCGCAGGTGCGGCAGGTGCAGTTCGCCCAGGCCTTCCATGGCAATGGTGATCAGCACCATCGCCGCGCCAAATAGCACAAACCCCACACTGTCAAAGCGCGTGCGTTCGCTGCCGCGCAAGTCGGGAATGAATTTCCACACGGCGTAGCAACCAACCATGCCCACGGGCAGGTTGATCAGGAAGATCCAGTGCCAGGTCAGGTATTGCACCATCCAGCCGCCCATGGTCGGGCCGAGCAGTGGGCCAAGCAGGCCGGGTATGGTGATGAAACCCATGATGCGCACCAGTTCGGAGCGCGGATAAGCACGCAAGACCACCAGCCGCCCGACCGGCAGCATCAGTGCACCGCCCAAACCCTGGATGACCCGCGCGCCCACCAGCATGGTCAAGCTGCTCGACAAGGCGCACAGCAAGGAGCCGATGCTGAACAGCATGATCGCGCCGAAGAAGATTTTTTTGGTGCCGAAGCGGTCGGCCACCCAGCCCGAAGCCGGGATCAGCAAGGCGACGGTGAGCATGTAGGCGATCACCACCCCTTGCATGCGCAGCGGGTTTTCCGCCAAGTCCCGCGCCATGGCGGGCAGGGCGGTGTTTAGAATCGTCCCGTCCAGCGACTGCATGAAGAAGGCAATCGCTACCACCCAGGGTAGCCAGCGGGCGGTCTTGGCATCGAGAGGGGCGCGATTCGGCATGTGAACCCTTTTATTAGCAGGCTATGTGTCGGCGATTATGCGCCATCCGTCGCCCCTTTTCCCACTGGCGGTTCGTCTAATTCCGACAGGGTTGCGTGCTCTCCCACCAGGAAATCCAACAGCGCACGGTGCACCGCCATGGCCGCTTCGCGCGACTCCAAATCAAGCAAGTGCCCGGTGTGCTCGGCGACCGCAAAGCTGCTGCGGCCGACATAGTGCTTAAAGAACTGGGCCTCGGCCGCCGGCGTGTATTCATCCAGGGCGCCATTGAGAAAGTGCACCGGGGTTTCAATCTGCTTGAGTGCCGGCAGGTAGTTGCCATCGCCCAAGGCCAGCACCTGATGGATATGAAAACGCGCCTGGCGGTATTCGGTGGTGGCCATGCTCGACAGGTGGCGATGGTTGTTGCGCTTGAGGCGCGGCGACAGGTATTTGCCGACGGTCTCGTTGAGCAAGTGGCCGACGGCGGATTTGTCATCGGCCTCGATCAGTACGCGCACGCGCTCCACGTAGTCGAGCATGGCTTGGTTGAGGTTGGGCGCCAGGGCCATCACCACCGAGCTTTCGATGGACGGCGGGTTGTGGGCCAGGGTCAGCAAGGTGGAGATACCGCCCCAGGAGGCCGACACCAGATGGTTGACCTCGAAGCGCTCCACCAGCGCGCGCAAGATTTGCACCTCGTCGTCCTTGGTTACAAGGTCGAGGTCGGTGTTGTGCTCGCGCGAATAGCCGGAGAACGGCAGGTCGAACAGCAGCACATTGAAATGCTCCGCCAGGCATTTGCTGGTCCGTGCGAACGAGCGTGTGGTGGACAGCGCGCCGTTGACCATCAAGACAGTCTTTTTTCCCGAATCGTTTCCTAGCTGCTCAACATGCACGTTGTAGTGTTTGAACAGCTTCTCTATGACAAAACTTCCATGGTTCATGCCAACGCTCCAGCTTGCCCTTCCCGGGCAAGGTCGTGCTCTCGTGGGGTAGGTGGCGGGATGCCACTAACCGTTATAACGAGGTTTTTTGCGGGCGACAACAGGCCGCACGGGGAGAAGTGTCAGATAGGATTTTGCGGTAGGAAGGGATGAAACGAGGTGTCTGAAATCAATACAAGCCTATGTGGGAACAGGCTTGTATTGGGAGCAGGTCTGTTTGGGAAC
The DNA here is from genome assembly GCF_030263855.1 of Pseudomonas sp. ChxA. NCBI lineage: Bacteria > Pseudomonadati > Pseudomonadota > Gammaproteobacteria > Pseudomonadales > Pseudomonadaceae > Pseudomonas > Pseudomonas sp. ChxA. The sequence continues at coordinate 1,043,984 of NZ_JARPMK010000002.1, read as the reverse complement.
TGGCCTATGTGGGAGCTGGCCTATGTGGGATCAGGCTTATGTGGGAGCTGGCTTGCCTGCGATGGCATCACTGCAGTGTGGCTGACACACCGAGGTGACTGCATCGCAGGCAAGCCAGCTCCCACACAAGCCGTCCCCCACGCAAGCCCGCTCCCACAGGGAGTTGTATTTACAGAGTGAGCGTCAGGCGCTTGACCAGCGCACCCGGCAGCAGGTTGGACGAGGTATTGCGCTGGCTGTAGGTGCTCGCCGACAGCAGCAGTTCTCGCTCAGCAGTCAGCGCTTCCAGCTGCGAACCGAGCAGGCTGTAGACACTGTCGTCAAAGCGCATGGTGCTGACCGGCGCCTTGATCTCACCGTCTTCGACCCAAAAGGTGGCGAAGCGCGTCATGCCGGTCAGGCGTGCCGCCGGCAAGTCCGAGTAGTTCAAGTACCACAGGTTGCTGATGAACAAGCCAGTGCCCAATTGCTTGAGGATATCGGCCTGGGCCAGGCTGCCGGCGGCCATCTGCAAGGCGCTGGGCGACTCGTCGCTGCTGGCGCCGTTGGTACTCAGCCCATACTCGGCCGCGCTGCGCGAGTTGATCAACTGGCCTTCGGCTTTGCCGGCGTTGATCAGGGGGACGTCGCCGCGTGGGTAGCCTTCGGTGGAAAACGCCTGGCTCAACGAGCCACTGATCTGTTCGTCGACCTTCACCAGCGGGCTTAACGACTGCTCACCCGTATAGAGCTTTTGCAAGCAACTGCCTTTGCTGGCGATGGCCTGGGCGGAAAACCCGCCCCAGGTGACGATGCTGAAGATTTCTTCCAGCGCCGCCGGGGCGAGGTAGGCGCGGTACTGGCCGGTAGGCAGCTTATGCAGCGGGCGGCCGAGGAATTCCAGCTGTTCACGCGCCCGCAGGAAACGCTCAGTGAACTCGACGCTGTCCCAAGTGTGCCCGGCGTAGCTGGCCTTCACTGCTTCGCCGTTGGCGTGGAACAGGCTGAAATCGAAGTTGAAACTATTGGCCTGGTGCCAGCCGAACGCGCCGTCGGAACTGGCAAAGCCACGGCTGATTGGGCCGGCAGCGTAGAAGCCGACCAGGTCCACACCTTCGGCGGCCTGGCTGATATCTGCCAGCACCTGGGCCAGCTCCGGCAGCGGTCGCAGTTGTTCGTTGTGGTTTTGCCAGGCGTTATGGTTCAGCAGCAGGTACGGATCCTGCGGCAACAATGGCAGGGTTTCGCGCAGTTGTTGCAGGCCATCGGCGAGGCGCTGGCGATCCAGCTCCGGCTCGCCCGCCAAGGTGATGCCGAGGTCGGCGTGGCGGCCATCGTTGATCAGCTTGAGGTTGAGGCTGGCCTGTTGTACCTGCCCGGCTTGGCGCACCTTGGCGTGGTTGAAACGCACAAACTCGGACGACTCGTCAGCGTAGCCCAAGTGAAAGTGTTCCTTGTCGGTGACGGCTTGCTTGAGCCAGTCCACCAGTGCCTTGAAGTTGTTCATCAGGCATCTCCCCCAAACACGTCGATATCACTGAACACACAGGCAGGTGACGCGTGGCCCACGCGGATCACCTGGTTGGGTTCGCCTTTGCCGCAGTTGGGCGTGCCTAAAACCTGGAAGGTACTGGCGTCGCCGACGGCGCTGAGGTTGCGCCAGAACTGCGCGGAGATGGCGCGGTAGTTGGGGTTTTTGACCACGCCCTTGAGTTCGCCGTTTTCGATCAACTGGCCCCATTCGCAGCCGAACTGGAATTTATTGCGCGCGTCATCAATGGACCAGGAGCGGTTGGTACTCATCAGAATGCCGTGCTCGATGCCGCTGACCAGTTCGGCCTGGGTCTTGTCGCCGGCCTCGATGTTGAGGTTGGCCATGCGGTCAATGGGTGGGCGATTCCAGCCGCACGCGCGGCTGTTGGCCACGCCTGGCAGGCTCGCGCGAAATTGCGACAGCGCGCCGCCCAAGGGACGGAGCAGCAGGCCATCGCGGATCAGGAATTGTTTGCTGGCAGCCGTGCCATCGTCGTCATGCCCGTAGCTGGCGAGCTGTTCGGGGATGTCCGGGTCGAAGGTCACGTTGAGCAACGGCGAGCCGTATTGCAGGTGGCCGAAGTCGCTGGCCTTCACAAAGCTGGTGCCGGCGTAGTTACGCTCATCGCCCAGGATGCGATCCAGTTCCAGCGGATGGCCGATGGACTCGTGGATCTGCAGGATCATCTGGTCAGGCATCAGCAGCAGGTCGCGTGGGCCGTGGGGCGTGTTCGGCGCCAGCAGCAGTTGCAGGGCTTCGTCGGCGACTGTGCGGGCGGCGCCGGCCAGGCCGAAGCGGCGAATCACGTTCGCACTGCCTTGCTGGCCGAAGTTGGTGCCGCCCAGGGTACGGGTCTGGCTGTCGTTGCCGTCGAACGCGGTGACGCTCAGGCCCGGAAAGACAAAACGCTGGGCCTGGCGCAGTTCGGCACCGGCGCTGTTGAGGTAGATCTGCTCAACGTGGGTGGTGCCCAGGCTGACTTCCCAACTGACCAGGCGCTCATCCTTGGGCACGCTGGCGGACTCATCGCCGAGCAGTTGGTAGCAGTCGCTCAGGGATGGGAAGGGCTGGTCGAGGTCGGGCGACAAATAGTCGGCCACGTCGCTGGAGACCTGTTGTGTATGCAAGTCGAGCAGGGCGTGGGGCGAAATCTGCCGGGCTTGCTGCTCGGCGCGCTCAAGGGCGGCTTGCAGGCCGGCGAGGGAAATATCGTTAGTTGCGGCGTAGGCTTCCACGCCATTGAGACGCACGGTGAGCATCGCGCCCTCGTCGTGGCTCAGGTGCGGCGGCTCGGCGACGTTCTTGCGTACCGACAGGTACTGGCCGGATTCGCGCACATAACGCAGCGAGAAAAATTCGGCGCGGGTGCGCAGAGCACTGAAGTGCTGCTTGAGGGTGGGTTGTTTGTCGAACATGGGGCCTTCCTTGTGGGCGGCTCATCGCGGGCAGGCAACAGAGTAGGCCTGGGGCGGGGAGCTGATCAAGGAAAGCTGATCACCCGTGGCGAGGGAGCTTGCTCCCGCTGGGCTGCGTAGCGGCCCCAAAATCCTGGGAGTGCTTCGCACTCCAGCGCGAGCAAGCTCGCTCGCCACAGAGGTATCGGTTACTGCGCGGTCGGGCCGACTAGGTGATCAATCACCGGTGGCGAGGGAGCTTGCTCCCGCTGGGCTGCGTAGCGGCCCCAAAATCCTGGGAGCGCTTCGCACTCCAGCGCGAGCAAGCTCGCTCGCCACAGAGGTATCGGTTACTGCGCGGTAGGGCCGACTGGGTGATCAATCACCGGTGGCGAGGGAGCTTGCTCCCGCTGGGCTGCGTAGCGGGCCCAAAATCCTGGGAGCGCTTCGCACTCCAGCGCGAGCAAGCTCGCTCGCCACAGGGGTATCGGTTACTGCGCGGTCGGGCCGACTAGGTGATCAATCACCTGTGGCGAGGGAGCTTGCTCCCGCTGGGCTGCGTAGCGGGCCCAAAATCCTGGGAGCGCTTTGCACTCCAGCGCGAGCAAGCTCGCTCGCCACAGAGGTATCAGTTACTGCGCGGTAGGGTCGACTAGGTGATCAATCACCCATGGCGAGGGAGCTTGCTCCCGCTGGGCTGCGTAGCGGCCCCAAAATCCTGGGAGCGCTTCGCACTCCAGCGCGAGCAAGCTCGCTCGCCACAGAGGTATCAGTTACTGCGCGGTAGGGTCGACTAGGTGATCAATCACCCATGGCGAGGGAGCTTGCTCCCGCTGGGCTGCGTAGCGGCCCCAAAATCCTGGGAGCGCTTCGCACTCCAGCGCGAGCAAGCTCGCTCGCCACAGAGGTATCGGTTACTGCGCGGTCGGGTCGACTAGGTGATCAATCACCGGTGGCGAGGGAGCTTGCTCCCGCTGGGCTGCGTAGCGGCCCCAAAATCCTGGGAGCGCTTCGCACTCCAGCGCGAGCAAGCTCGCTCGCCACAGAGGTATCGGTTACTGCGCGGTCGGGCCGACTTCACGCATCGGCTTGCCACGCACCGGCGCATCGCCTGCCACGTAGTAGTCGGCAGTGCTGCGCGGCAGTGGCTGGCGGCCACGGATCTTGTCGGCGATTTTCTCGGCGATCATGATCGTCGGCGCGTTGAGGTTGCCGGTGGTGATGATCGGCATGATCGACGCATCCACAACACGCAGACCCTGCATGCCATGCACGCGGCCTTCGGCATCCACTACAGCCATCTCGTCGGTGCCCATTTTGCACGAGCAGGACGGGTGGAACGCAGTCTCGGCGTGCTCGCGGATGAACTTGTCCAACTGCTCATCGGTTTGCACCTCAATACCCGGGCTGATTTCACGGCCACGGTATTGGTCCAGCGCCGGCTGCTGCATGATTTCACGGGTCAGGCGGATGCCGTCACGGAATTCCTGCCAGTCCTGCTCGGTGGCCATGTAGTTGAAGAGGATGCTCGGGTAGTCCCGTGGGTTCTTCGACTTCAATTGCACGCGGCCACGGCTTGGCGAACGCATGGAACCCATGTGTGCTTGGAAACCGTGCTCTTTCACACCATTGCTGCCGTTGTAGTTAATTGCCACCGGCAGGAAGTGGTACTGAATGTTCGGCCAATCGAATTCTTCACGGGTGCGGATAAAACCGCCCGCTTCGAACTGGTTGCTGGCGCCGATGCCGGTGCCATTGAACAGCCACTCGGCACCGATGGCCGGCTGGTTGTACCAGAGCAGCGATGGGTACAGCGACACTGGCTGAGTGCAGGCGTATTGCAGGTACAGCTCAAGGTGATCCTGCAGGTTTTCGCCGACGCCGGGCAGGTCGTGGACCACCGGGATGTCGAGGCTTTCCAGCAGTTTGGCCGGGCCCACACCGGAGCGTTGCAGCAGTTGCGGCGAAGCGATTGCGCCGCTGCACACCAGTACTTCTTTACGCGCACGGGCTTCAACACGCTCTTCAGCCGCGCCGATCAGGTAACGCACGCCCACGGCACGCTTGCCTTCAAACAACACTTTGTCGGTGAGGGCGTGGGTGACGATGGTCAGGGTCGAGCGCTTCTTGGCCGTGTCCAGGTAACCGCGTGCGGTGCTGGCGCGACGGCCTTTAGGCGTGACGGTACGGTCCATCGGGCCGAAGCCTTCTTGCTGGTAGCCGTTCAGGTCGTCGGTACGTGGGTAACCGGCCTGTACACCGGCTTCAACCATAGCGTGGAACAACGGGTTGTTGCCGGCTTTAGGCGTGGTCACGCTGACCGGGCCGTCGCCACCGTGGTAGTCGTTGGGGCCGATGTCGCGGGTTTCGGCTTTACGGAAATACGGCAGGCAGTCGAGGTAGGTCCAGTTTTCCAGACCTGGCAGCTTCGACCAGTTGTCGTAGTCCAGGGCGTTGCCACGGATGTAGCACATGCCGTTGATCAGCGAAGAACCGCCCAGGCCTTTGCCGCGACCGCATTCCATCCGACGGCCGTCCATGTGTGGCTCTGGGTCGGTTTCGTAGGCCCAGTTGTAGCGACGGCCTTGCAGCGGGAACGCCTGTGCGGCCGGCATTTGGGTACGGAAGTCAAAACGGTAGTCCGGGCCGCCGGCTTCCAGCAGCAGGACGGTGACGCCTTCGTCTTCGGTCAGACGGGTCGCCAGGGTGTTACCGGCGGAGCCGGCACCCACAATGATGTAATCGTATTCTTGGGACATAAATGCACCCTCATATAAGTGGTTCAAGCTGCTTTTGTGGCGAGGGAGCTTGCTCCCGCTCGACTGCGTAGCAGTCGCAAAACCAGCGAACGAGTTCGGTCTGGAGAACTGCGGGGCCTGGGATGGGGCTGCTGCGCAGCCCAACGGGAGCAAGCTCCCTCGCCACAAAGGCGACTCCCAGGCGCCTGTGGTTTAGAACACCGAGGCGTAGTCGCCCAGCTCAACCTGTACCGATTTGATGCGGGTGAAGTTGTTCAGCGAACTGATGCCGTTCTCACGGCCAACGCCCGACTGCTTGTAGCCGCCAACCGGCATCTTGGCGTCGGATTCGCCCCAGGCGTTGATCCAGCAAATACCCGCTTCCAGCTGATGAATCACGCGGTGGGCGCGGTTCAGGTCCTTGGTCACCAAACCTGCGGCCAGGCCGAAGTCGGTGTCGTTGGCGCGGCGGATCACTTCTTCTTCGGTCTCGTAAGTGAGGATGCTCATTACTGGGCCAAAGATTTCTTCACGGACGATGGTCATCTCGTCAGTGCAGTCGGTGAACACAGTCGGAGCCACGTAGGCGCCTTTGGCGAATTCGCCGTCGGTGAGGCGGTCGCCGCCGCACAGTACGCGGGCGCCTTCTTCCTTACCTTTGGCGATGTAGCCGAGCACGCTTTCCATGTGGGCGAAGCTGACCAGCGGGCCGAAGTTGGTGTTCTCGTCTTGCGGGTTGCCAACGCGAATGCGCGCAACGCGCTCAACGATCTTGGCTTCGAACGCCGCTTGCAGGTGCTTGGGTACGAACACGCGAGTACCGTTGGTGCAGACCTGACCGGAGCTGTAGAAGTTGGCCATCATGGCGATGTCGGCGGCGCGATCGAGGTCGGCATCTTCGAACACGATCAGCGGCGATTTGCCACCCAGTTCCATGGTCACTTCTTTGAGCGAGGAACTCGAAGCGCTGGCCATGACTTTTTTGCCGGTGTCGGTGCCGCCGGTGAACGAGACTTTCTCGATGCGCGGGTGCTCGGTCAGCCAGGTGCCGACTTCGCGGCCGCTGCCGGTCAACACGTTGAACACACCGGCTGGAACGCCAGCTTCGGTGTAGATCTCGGCCAGTTTCAGGGTGGTCAGCGAAGTGACTTCGCTTGGCTTGAAGATCATTGCGTTACCCGCCGCCAGGGCCGGTGCGGATTTCCACAGGGCGATCTGGATCGGGTAGTTCCACGCGCCGATACCGGCTACTACGCCCAGCGGTTCGCGGCGGGTGTAGACGAACGAAGTGTCGCGCAGTGGGATCTGCTCGCCTTCGATGGCTGGCACCAGGCCTGCGTAGTATTCCAGCACGTCGGCGCCGGTGACGATGTCGACGTATTGGGTTTCGGAGAAGGCTTTACCGGTGTCCAGGGTTTCCAGGGCGGCCAGCTCATCGTTGCGCTCGCGCAGGATGTCGACGGCACGACGCAGGATGCGCGAACGCTCCATGGCGGTCATGGCAGCCCAGATTTTCTGGCCTTTTTCGGCGCTGACCACGGCACGTTCCACATCTTCCTTGGTGGCGCGTTGCACTTGGGCGAGAACTTCACCGTTAGCCGGGTTGATGGCTTCGAAGGTGGCATCGCTGCCAGCGTCGCTGTAGCCGCCGTCAATGTAGAGTTTTTGCAGTTCGAAACGGGCCATAAAGTCCTCGCAAGTGCATAAGTGGTTGGCGTTACCCGCCGAAAGTGGGCCATGGGGTTGTGGCAACACTGAGCGGCAGACGTTCAGGGGTTGAGCGTTTATGTGTGCTCTAACTCACCTGCTTGGCCAATTGGAAATCCATGTATTCGTAAGCGATCCGTTGCGCCTGCTCCGTGTCGAAAGCGTCTCCCGACAGGGCGCCGCGCAACCACAAACCGTCGATCAGGGCCGCCAGGCCTCGGGCTGCTTTGCGTGCGTGCGGCAGCGGTAGCACTCGGCGGAACTGGCAGCACAGGTTGGAATACAGACGTTGATCGTTGATCCGCTGCAACCTGTGCAATGACGGGTGGTGCATGCTGGTGGCCCAGAAGGCCAGCCAGGTTTTCATTGCCGGTCCGTTGACCTGGCTGGCGTCGAAGTTGCCCTCGATGATCACCCGAAGGTGCGCCCGTGGGCTGTCGTCTTTCAACGCTTGCCTGCGTTCGTGGACGTTCTCGATCAGCACATTCATCAAGTACCGCATCGTCGCGGCAATCAGGCCGTTCTTGTCCTGAAAGTAGTGACTGATGATGCCGTTCGAAACGCCGGCCAAACGGGCGATCAGCGCAATGCTGGCATCTCCCATTCCAACCTGATCGATGGCCGTCAAGGTGGCTTCGATCAACTGCTGGCGGCGTATGGGTTGCATACCGACCTTGGGCATGTAGCACCTCTCCTTAGGCCTGCCGTTGGGCGTTAAACGTCCGTCGGCTTGATGGCCAGTCTATTTTGTTTTGATTGAACGTTCAATCAACAAAGAATAAGATCTGCGACAAATGGTCGCTGCCTACAGATTTTTCCTACCTGTGAGCAACGTCCTCTGACACCTGCAAAAACCCTTGAAACAGGCCGTATCAGGGCCTGGCCACTGCCTCGGCGTGGCTCAAGAATTTTCGGGGTGTCTTTATAACACCCGTCCGTCGACTGCCGAAAAATCGATGTCCCGGGATAACCGTTGCCTTGTGTTTCTCTCTCGCACTGCCCGGAGCATCTGCGCCATGAGTTCTGCCTCTCTTATAAAGACCCCGCCGGAAAAGGTCAGGGTCAACGGTTGGGTGTTCTACACCTCCACCGCGCTCATTCTGTTGTTGACCGCCATTTTGATCATCGCCCCGCAGGAGGCCGGGCGCATGCTCGGCGTAGCCCAGGCGTGGCTGTCGAAAAGCTTCGGCTGGTATTACATGGTGGTCATCGCTGCCTACCTGGTGTTTGTGGTCGGCCTGGCGTTTTCGTCCTACGGTAAATTGAAACTGGGCAGCAAGGACGACACCCCGGACTTCAGCTACGGCGCCTGGGCCGGCATGTTGTTCTCGTCGGGCATCGGCATCTCGCTGCTGTACTTCGGCGCTTCCGAGCCTTTGGACCACTACTTCAACCCGCCCGAAGGTGCCGCCGCCAGCAATGGCGCAGCCCGCCAGGCGTTGCAGTTGACGTTCCTGCACTGGGGCCTGCACGGCTGGGCGATTTATGCGCTGGTCGGCCTGGCCGTGGCGTACTTCGCGTACCGTCATAACCAGCCGCTGGCCTTGCGTTCGGCGCTGTACCCGCTGGTGGGCGAGCGTTGGGTCAAAGGCGCAGCCGGCCACGCGGTGGACGGTTTCGGCATGTTCGTGACCCTGCTGGGCCTGGTGACGAACCTGGGGATTGGTTCGATGCAAGTGTCGTCGGGGCTTGAAAACCTGTTCGGCATGCAGCACAGCAACACCAACCTGCTGATCGTTATCATCGTGATGAGCACCGTGGCGACCATCGCTGCCGTGTCGGGTGTGGAAAACGGCATTCGCCGCCTGTCCAACCTCAACATCGTGCTGTTCAGCGGCTTGCTGATCTTTGTGCTGTTGTTCGGCCCGACCTTGCACCTGCTCAATGGCCTGGTGCAGAACACCGGTGACTACCTCAACGGCATCATCCTGAAAACTTTCGACCTGTATGTGTACGAAGGCGACGCCGACAAGACCGAGCGCTGGATGGGCCTGTGGACCCTGTTCTACTGGGCCTGGTGGATTTCCTGGGCGCCATTTGTAGGCATGTTCATCGCGCGTATCTCGCGTGGTCGTACCGTGCGTGAGCTGGTGGCCGGCGTGCTGCTGATCCCGCTGGGCTTCACCCTGGCGTGGTTGTCGATCTTCGGTAACTCGGCGCTGGACCTGGTGCTGAACCACGGTGCAGTGGAATTGGGCAAGACGGCGCTGGAGCAACCGTCCATGGCCATCTACCAATTGCTTGAGCATTACCCGGCGTCGAAAATCGTGATTGGCGTGTCGATCTTCGTGGGCTTTGTGCTGTTCCTGACCCCGGCGGATTCGGGCGCGGTGATGATGGCCAACCTTTCGTGCAAGGGCGGCAATGTGGATGAAGATGCGCCGCACTGGCTGCGGATCTTCTGGTCGGTGGTGATCACCCTGGTGACCATCGGCCTGCTGTTCGCGGGTAACTTCGAAGCCATGCAAACCATGGTAGTGCTGGCGGGGCTGCCGTTCTCGGTGGTGCTGATTTTGTTTATGTTCGGTTTGCACAAGGCGATGCGCCAGGATGTGGCCATCGAACAGGAGCAGGCGCAATTGGCCGAGCGTGGCCGTCGTGGTTTCAGCGAGCGTTTGACCGCGCTGGACCTGCAACCGAGCCAGGGCACCGTACAGCGCTTTATGGACAAGCACGTTACGCCGGCGTTGGAAGAAGCGGCGATTGCGCTGCGTGACCAAGGGCTGGAAGTGCAGACCTTGTTGGGTAAATCCAAGCGCTGCATCGGTGTGCGCATCGAGATGGAAGAGGGCAACCCGTTTGTCTATGAAGTGAGCCTGGATGCTTACTCCTCGGCACCGAGCGACCTGCCCGAAGAAGAGCGCACCCGTTACTACCGGGCCGAGGTCTACCTGCACAACGGACCTCAGGAATATGACCTGATGGGCTTTGCCCAGGAACAGATCACCCGGGACGTGCTCGATCAGTTTGAAAGCCATCGGCAGCTCCTTGGCCGTGTCTATAGCTGATAGTTGAGCCGAGCGGCGCCGTCACTGGCGCCGCTTTTTCAAGCGTGGAATGGGGTCAAATGTGGGAGCTGGCTTGCCTGCGATAGCGGTGGTGAATTCACTAAAGCTATCGCAGGCAAGCCAGCTCCCACATTGACTCAGTTTCTTCAGTTGGTTTTGCGGTGCCGACTAGCCCAGGTTCTTGCCCAGCAGGGCATGGTACAGCTCGCTATCCCCCAATATCCCCACCACCTGGTTGTTGTTATGCAACACCAGCTTGTTCCCCGTGTGGTAGCGAATCTGCAACGCATCGCGCATGCCGATATTGGAATCCACCAGCGTCGGCACGCGGCCCAAACCTTCCACCGCTTGCCCCGGCGCCCAGTTCTGCAGGTTCAACGGCGTGCCGTTCTGGCGTGCGCCCTTGATCACATTGCCTTCGGCCAGGTCCAGCCACGAATCGCCGCCCGGGTCCAGGCTGATGGAGCCGTTGACGTGGGTGCAGTTCTCTACGGTACGCATCAGGCTGCGGCCGCACAGCACGTTCAGCGGGTTGGTATGGGCGACGAAGGTGCGCACATAGTCGTCCGCCGGGTTCAGCACGATTTCTTCCGGCACGCTGTACTGGATGATCTTGCCGTCTTTCATGATCGCGATGCGGCTGCCCAACTTCAGCGCCTCATCGAGGTCGTGGCTCACGAACACGATGGTCTTGCTCAGCTTGCGTTGCAGCTCCAGCAATTCGTCTTGCAGGCCTTGGCGGATCAGCGGGTCGAGGGCCGAGAAGGGTTCGTCCATCAGCAGGATATCGGCGTCCATCGCCAGGGCGCGGGCCAGGCCGACGCGCTGCTGCATGCCGCCGGACAGCTCGTCGGGCTTCTTGTTGCGCCATTGGGCGAGGCCCACCAGCTCAAGTTTTTCATCCACCAGCGCGCGCCGTTCTTTCTCTGGGCGGCCCTGCATCTCAAGGCCGAAGCTGATGTTTTCGCGCACGGTCAGCCACGGCATCAGTGCGAACTTCTGGAACACCATGGCGATGCGCTTGGTGCGCATCATTTTCAGCTCGGCCGGCGTGCACGAAGCGATGTCGATCTGGCGACCTTCATGCTCTACAAACAGCTGGCCACGGCTCACGGTGTTGAGGCCGTTGATGCAGCGCAGCAAGCTTGATTTGCCGGAGCCGGACAGCCCCATCAGCACGCAGATCTCACCTTTCTCAACGTCCAGGCTGGCTTTTTCAACGCCGACGATCTGCCCGGTCTTTTTCAGGATCTCGTTACGGCTCATGCCCTGGTCCAGCAGCTTGAGCGCTTCGCGTGGGTCTTTGGAGAAGATCACGTCGACATTGTCGAATCGGATAATGCTCATGCATCACCCCCTACTTTGGCGTCGGGTTGTTTGCAGATGCGGTCGAGCATGATGGCCAGCAATACGATTGCCAGGCCGGCTTCAAAGCCTAGGGCGATGTCAGCGGTGTTGAGTGCGTTGACCACCGGCTTGCCGAGGCCGTCGGCGCCCACCAGGGCCGCGATCACCACCATCGACAACGACAGCATGATGCATTGGGTAATGCCGGCGGCAATGCTCGGCATGGCGTGGGGCAGTTCAATGCGTGAGAGCAACTGACGGCGCGAGCAGCCAAAGGCCTTGCCGGCGTCCATCAACTCTTGCGGTACATCGCGGATGCCCAGGTAGGTCAGGCGGATAGGCGCGGCAATCGCGAACACCACCGTGGAGATCAAACCAGGCACCACACCCAGCCCGAAGAGGGTCAGGGTAGGGATGAGGTAGACGAAGGTCGGTACGGTCTGCATCAGATCGAGCACCGGCCGCATCATGGTGTAGAACAGCGGTTTGTGTGCGGCAACAATGCCCAGCGGCACACCGATAACCACGCAGACCAGGGTGGCGAACAACACCTGCGCGAGGGTTTCCATGGTTTCCTGCCAGTACCCCAGGTTGAGGATCAGCAGGAAGGAGGCGATGACAAACACCGTCAGGCCCCATTTACGTTGAATAAAGTGAGCCAGCAGCGCAATCAGACCGATCAATGCCAGCGGATTGAACCAGGTCAGCGCGAACGTCACGCCGTGGATCATCGTTTCCAGGGTCGATGCGATTGCGTCGAAGTAGTTGGCGCCATGTTGGGTCAACCATTCGACGAAGGCAGCGATGTACTGGCCTAGTGGGATTTTATGTTCAGTCAGCATGGTAGTGAATGTCCACATGCGAAGGGAAAACATCCCAGGCCAGCGCACCGGCCTGGGGTCAGCGGTGATTACTTGGCGAGGTACGCTTTAACGGCCTCCAGACCCGGTTTGCCATCGACAGTGGTCACACCTGCAAGCCAAGTGTCGAGCACTTGCGGGTTGGCTTTGAGCCAGGCTTTGGCGGCTGCGTCGGGTTTTTGTTTGTCGTCGAGGACTTTACCCATCAGGGTGCTTTCCATGTTCAGGGTGAACGACAGGTTTTTCAGCAACTGACCGACGTTGCTGCATTCCTGGGTGTAGCCCTTGCGAACGTTGGTGTAGATGGTGGCCTGGCCGTAGTTGGGGCCGAACGAATCGTCACCGCCGGTCAGGTACTTCATCTTGAAGCGGGTGTTCATCGGGTGCGGTTCCCAGCCGAGGAACACGATGGCCTGGTCGCGCTTGGTGGCGCGTTCCACTTGCGAGAGCATCCCGGCTTCGCTGGACTCCACCACTTTGAAGCCTGCGGTTTTCAGGCCGAAGGCGTCTTTGTCGATGAGGGTTTGAATGGTGCGGTTGCCGTCGTTACCCGGCTCGATGCCGTAGATCTTGCCGCCCAGTTCATCCTTGAATTTGACGATATCGGCGAAGTCTTTCAGGCCTTTGTTATACAGCGCCTCGGGTACGGCCAGGGTGTACTTGGCGTTCTCCAGGTTGGCGCGCACGGTTTCCACGGTGCCGGCATCACGGTACTGCTTGATGTCGTTTTCCATGGTCGGCATCCAGTTGCCGAGGAAGATGTCCATGTTCTTGCCGTCGGCCAGCGACTTGTAGGTCACCGGTACCGAGATCATCGTTGTGCGTGGCTTGTAGCCCAAGCCCTTGAGCACTTCACTGGTGGTTGCGGTGGTGACGGTGATGTCGGTCCAGCCGACATCGGAGAAGTTGACGGTCTGACATTGTGCCGGTTCTGCAGCGTGCGCCAGGGCTGGCAGACTCAACATGGCGGCCAACAACAACGAGGGTGAACCTTTCATCTGGGTAGACTCCTGTGTCTTTTTTCTGGCGGCATTTGCCGCGCTTTATAAGTGTTGCGGTTGGGGCGTGCTTCAAGCTGACGGCACGATGCCTTGCAAACGAGTCGAGACTGATCATGTACCAGTGAAAATCTGACGCCTACAGGGGGCGTCGTATCCAGTACAGGGATGGTCGTATCCAGTGTCGGTGACGTCGCTTACAGATTTTTTCAACGGCAAAACTGCTGTTTTAAACGATCTGCACCGCTAAAAACGGCCAAAACGCCCGTTCGTGCCAGGGCGGCGCTGCTGAGCATGGTTACGTCGGTGTGAGACGCCGTGAGGGGCAACAAAAGCTTGATGATGCCGCTATTCGGGCGAGTTCAGCGTAGCAGGTCGCCCGTGCCCATCGAGGAGTTTCACGGCAATGGCTATCAGTGTTTTCGACCTGTTCAAGATCGGCATCGGGCCTTCGAGTTCTCACACCGTCGGCCCCATGCGCGCCGCAGCGTTGTTCGTTCAGCACTTGCGTGAACGTGGAATGTTGGAACAAGTACGTCGCGTTGAAGTTCAGCTCTATGGTTCGTTGTCGGCCACCGGCATCGGCCACGGCAGCGACACCGCTACTATCATGGGCTTGATGGGCGAATGGCCGGACGCAATTGACCCGTCGCAGATCGGCCTGCGCATTCACACCCTGCGTGAGACCGGCACGCTGTTGCTCGACGGGCGTTTGCCGGTGCCCTTTATCTGGGCGCGCGACATGCGCCTGCTCGACGAAAACCTGCCATTCCACCCCAACGCCATGACCCTGGTGGTGTTCGGTGATGAGGGCGAGCTGCACCGCGACACCTACTATTCGGTCGGCGGCGGTTTTGTGGTGGATGAGGCCCAGGCGCAAAGCGGCGTGGCGGACATGGACCGCACCGAGCTGCCGTATGATTTTTCCAGTGCGGTGGAGCTGTTGCAGCTGTGCAAGACCCACAACCTGCGCGTTGCCGAATTGATGCTGGCCAACGAAAAAACCTGGCGCAGCGAAGAAGAAATCCGCAGCGGCCTGATGAAACTCTGGCGCGCCATGCAGGACTGCGTGGAGCAGGGCCTCAAGCACGAAGGCATCCTGCCCGGCGGCCTGAATGTGCGTCGTCGCGCGGCCAAGCTGCACCGCAGTTTGCAGGAGTTGGGCAAACCGAATGTGATCGGCTCAACCTTGAGTGCCATGGAATGGGTCAACCTGTTCGCCTTGGCAGTCAATGAAGAAAACGCCGCCGGTGGGCGCATGGTCACCGCACCCACCAATGGCGCAGCGGGGATTATTCCGGCGGTGCTGCACTACTTTATGAAGTTCAGCGAAGAGGTCACTGAAGCCAACGTGGTCGACTATTTGCTCGGGGCTGCGGCGGTCGGGATTCTGTGCAAGAAGAACGCCTCGATCTCCGGCGCCGAAGTCGGCTGCCAGGGCGAAGTCGGTTCTGCTTGCGCCATGGCGGCTGCGGGACTGGCCGAGATCCTCGGCGCCACGCCGGAGCAACTGTGCAACGCTGCCGAAATTGGCCTGGAACATAACCTCGGCCTGACCTGCGACCCGGTCGGTGGGCTGGTGCAAGTGCCGTGCATCGAGCGTAATGCGATCGCGGCGGTGAAGGCGATCAACGCGGCGCAAATGGCGCTGCGCGGTGATGGCCAGCACTTTATTTCCCTGGACCGGGTGATCCGCACCATGCGCGATACCGGCGCGGATATGCATGACAAGTACAAAGAGACCTCACGGGGTGGCTTGGCGGTCAGCGCAGTAGAGTGTTGATTCAGTGATACCGCCATCGCAGGCAAGCCAGCTCCCACATTTGGAATGCATTCTCCTGTGGGAGCTGGCTTGCCTGCGATAGCGGTAGTTGCAGCACCACTGCGCATAAAGTGAACACCCGGATCCAAAAGCGCCACCTTTTAGCGCGTCGC
Organism: Pseudomonas sp. ChxA; assembly: GCF_030263855.1. Taxonomy (NCBI): domain Bacteria; kingdom Pseudomonadati; phylum Pseudomonadota; class Gammaproteobacteria; order Pseudomonadales; family Pseudomonadaceae; genus Pseudomonas; species Pseudomonas sp. ChxA. The sequence goes on along the minus strand of NZ_JARPMK010000002.1, from coordinate 1,028,484 downwards.
AAATAGATAAGTAGCTTGCGAACGATTCCGCGCCCCACCACCCGTCACCCGTGCGTGCGGTGACAGACTTTCCCTACGCCCGCAAAGCGCCTTCCCACAAGTGCTACCGATCTGCTCACACCCCTTGAGCAGGGCCGGTCTTACGTCGATTTCGGGCCATATCCCGCACTCCCCGCGCGGGCTTATATAGACGCGTCATCAGGTCGTTTTTAGGAGTTATTGGACGGCCATTCAATTTTAGGCATGGCATTTGCTCTATCCATTTAAAGCCTCGCTTCTTGCTGGAGACGAGCGCAATAACAAGAGCCTCGCCTGAGGCCATCACCCGCTTTGTGTGAGGAGATACCGCGATGACGTCGTTCAACTCAGGGGCTCAACCCCAGAACCGTGCGCCTCAATCCATCGGCTTTTTGCTGCTGGACAATTTCACGCTGATTTCCCTGGCGTCGGCAGTGGAACCGCTGCGCATGGCCAACCAGCTGTCCGGCCGCGAGCTGTATCGCTGGACGACCCTGAGTGTCGACGGAAGCCAGGTGTGGGCCAGCGACGGTCTGCAAATCACCCCCGATGCCTCCATGCACAAAGCCCCGGCCCTGGACACCATCATCGTCTGCGGCGGCGTGGGTATCCAGCGCACCGTGACCCGTGAGCATGTGTCGTGGCTGCAAGCCCAGGCGCGTCAGTCGCGCCGTCTTGGCGCGGTCTGCACCGGCAGTTGGGCCTTGGCCTGCGCCGGTTTGCTCGATGGCTTTGATTGCAGCGTGCACTGGGAATGCCTGGCCTCGATGCAGGAAGCTTTCCCGCGTGTGGCCATGAGCACGCGCCTGTTCACCCTCGACCGTAACCGCTTTACCAGCTCGGGCGGCACCGCGCCGCTGGACATGATGCTGCACCTGATCAGCCGCGACCACGGCCGTGAATTGTCGGCCGCCATCTCCGAGATGTTTGTGTACGAACGCATCCGCAATGAACAGGATCACCAGCGTGTGCCGCTCAAGCATATGCTCGGCACCAACCAGCCGAAGCTGCAGGAAATCGTCGCGCTGATGGAAGCCAACCTCGAAGAGCCGATCGACCTGGATGAGCTGGCGGTCTATGTCGCCGTGTCGCGCCGCCAGCTGGAGCGGCTGTTCCAGAAATACCTGCACTGCTCGCCGTCGCGTTACTACCTCAAATTGCGCCTGATCCGTGCGCGGCAGTTGCTCAAGCAAACGCCGATGTCGATCATCGAAGTGGCCTCGGTGTGCGGGTTTGTGTCCACGCCGCACTTCTCCAAGTGCTACCGCGAATACTTTGGCATTCCGCCACGCGATGAGCGCGTAGGTTCCAACACCACCCAGCAAGTGGCGATGATGCCGATTCCGCAGGCGCTGGTATTGTCACCGTTGTCGGGGCCGATGTCGGCGTTGAGCCAGGCGCGTAATGAGTCGACTTTCGCGAGTGTAAGGCTCTAGACCGAGGTGGCTGCATTCGCGAGCAAGCCCGCTCCCACATTCGACTGCATTTCAAAGATGGAACTCGGTCAAATGTGGGAGCGGGCTTGCTCGCGAATGCGATCTATCAGGCGCCAGAACTCTGCTTGAACTGCACCAAAGCCGGCAACAACTGCTTGTCGATCGCCTGGCGCACAGCCGGCAATATCGTCGCGCTGCCGGTGTACATCTGCTCCACCATGCCCTTTAGCGCCTTGGCGCGTGCGGCGCTCAACCCGCGCACCGCGCACTCGCAAGCCTGTTCGGCGCTGGCGCCGCTGGATACCTCAAAACCCAGCGAGCGCAGTTGGCTCAGCAGGTCATCCTGGTCAATCAAGTCCGCGTGCATCATGACGTTTATCCTGGTGTAGGGAGCGGGGTTGATTGGGATTCTGGTAGGCCCTCGGCCGGTCGGCAAGGGCAGAATCCACGAATGGCTCAGATGGCTATGAACAGGTCGTTTTCGGGTCATTTACCGATTGCAGTAATAGGCACACTGAAGGCCAGGCACGCACCTTGAAGGTTTGGTCACCCTCGGGATGTCACGCTCACACCAAGCACTCTGCCCCGATCCAGTCACGGCTGGCCCGGGGCTTTTTTTGGCTGGGGTTTGTGGTGGCTGTGCTGGCCTTTTCGCGAGCAAGCCCGCTCCCACATTTGACTGCATTCCAACTTTGGAACTCGGTCAAATGTGGGAGCTGGCTTGCCTGCGATGGCCGCACCGCGGTCTACCGCTGCAACACCAGAATCCTTGAGAGCAACTCATCCCGATCAATGTAGCAACCCTGAAAATGCCGCGCCCCCGAAGCCGGGTCAAACGCATTGCGCGCATGCAAAGTGCGGCGGTTATCAAAGCACCACAGTTCACCCGGATTCAGGCGCTTGACCAGGCGGAAGCGGTCTTCGCGCGTCATCGCAATAAAGCACCGATACGCCCGGTACAACAACGGCATCTGCTCCACGCTGGCCTCAAACGGCCCACGCAAAAAGTTGGCCATGCGAATCTCTGCCACATCGCCCAAGGCATCCAGCGCAATAATCGGTGCCAGGCGGCGATAGTCGCTGTGCCGGTCTTTATTGCGAAACTCCACGGGGGTTTCACACAGTGCACGAAACGCCTCGGGATCTTCGCTGCGCAGCGCCTGGGCGATGGCAAACCCGTCGACAAAAATGCTCTCGCCACCATCGGCATCGTTCACCAGGCAATGCAGAAACTGCAGCCCCGGTTGCAGCTCCCGTGTCGGCAAATCACTGTGCAGCGGCAGGTTGAAAGCGGTGTAGGCGTTACTGTCGGCATCGGCCTTGGATTGCACGTTGAATAGCACGCCAAAATTGCTCTCGCGAATAAACGAAATGCGCTTGGCGATCAGCGCCAGAGAGCCTGGCTCGGTGGGCACGCCACGGATTTGCGTAAGGCCGCAGTCACGCACGGCCAACAGCCATTGCAGCAGGGCTTTGGGGTCTTGCATCACCGCAGAGTATTCAAATAAGGGCAGCTCGAATGCGCTGTCCCACAATTGCGACTTGGGTTTGGCCGCACGGCGTTCGGCGCGCGATTGGTCGTCATAGGCGTGGGCGCGCAACCAGCCAGGGTCGTACTGGCTGCGATGGCCGCCGTGCCACTCCACACTCAGAAAACCTTGATCGATGCGCGCGCTGACGGCGCGCAGATGCTCGTCCACATCGACAATTTCCAGCACCTGCTCGCGGGTCACGCTGTACACGCATGCGCTGCACGGGCAGTTATCGCGCAGCCACTGATGATGAAACGGGCTGACACGCCCATCGGCCCACCGCACGCGAATCTGATCGTCCAGCACCTGCGCCTCGGCAAGGTCGCAGATCTTCGGGTAAGTACGGAAATCGGCAACAGCGGTGGCGGTTTGCATATGCGCTCCTTGTTATTTTTTAGGCGGTAATCCAATCACTCGGCCCAGCAAGGCAGGGCGCGGCAGGTCGGCCTGTTCGGCGCTGATGGCGATGAGTTTGTCCAGCGTGGCCTCGGTAAACGGCGCCGAATGCGGCCCCGCCAGATCGACGTGCAGCAGCATCTGTTCGTTGCCGGCCAGTTCCTTCGCATCGCCCACAAGGTGCAGGCTGTGATAGAGGTGCAACCGCTTGGCGTCGTGGGCGATCAGTTGGGTGTGCACCTCCACCTCGGCGCCGAGTTTTACTTCGTGCAGGTAGTTGAGGTGCAGTTCCAGGGTGAACAGCGAGTGGCCGCTGGCTTCGCGGTTTTCGCTGTCCAGCCCGAGGGTGTCCATCAGCGCGTCGGTGGCGTAGCTGAAGATCAGCAGGTAGAACGCATCACGCAGGTGGCCGTTGTAGTCGACCCAGTCGGGCTGGATGTGGGTGGTGTAAGTCGTGAGCGCAGGCATGGTGTGGATTCCGAAAATGTACTCGGTCAATTGTGGGAGCTGGCTTGCCTGCGATGGCAATGGTGGATCTTGCATCGCCATCGCAGGTAAGCCAGCTCCCACAGTGATCAACAGCGGTTATTCAGCGAAAGTCATACCGTGTTTTTCCTTAGTAGTCTTCACCGCCTCAAGCACCGCCAGCAGGCAATCATCACGATAGCGCTCCAGCGCCGAAATGCTGTGCTTACCCAGCTGATCACTGGTGCCATCGACCACATCATCAATCAACTTGTCGGTCAGCTCCGGTGCAGGCAAATACGTCCACGGCAACTGCAACGCCGGGCCGAACTGGGCCATGAAGTGCCGCATGCCGGCATCGCCGCCCGCGAGGGTGTAAGTCAGGAATGTGCCCATGAACGACCAACGCAAACCAGCGCCAAAACGAATCGCATCGTCGATTTCACCGGTGGTCGCCACGCCATCATTGACCAGGTGCAACGCCTCACGCCACAGCGCTTCGAGCAAACGGTCGGCGATAAACCCTGGCACTTCCTTACGCACATGCAGCGGGCGCATGCCGAGGGATTCATACACCTTGATCGCTGCTTGAATCGCCTCCGGTGCGGTGTTTTTACCGCCCACCACTTCCACCAGTGGCAGCAGGTAAACCGGGTTGAACGGGTGGCCGACCACACAGCGTTCCGGGTGGGTTGAACCCTCGTAGAATTCACTCGGCAACAGGCCCGAGGTGCTGGAGCCGATCAGTGCGTTCGGCTTGGCGGCCGCGCTGATCTTGCTGTGCAATTCCAGCTTCAGCTCCAGGCGTTCCGGGGCGCTTTCCTGGATGAAGTCGGCGTCTTTCACGCATTCTTCAATGGTGGCGACAAAGCGCAGGCGGTCCTGGGAGGCGCCTGGTGCCAGGCCTTGTTTCTCCAAGGCGCCCCAGGCGTTGGCGACGCGTTTGCGCAGGGCCGCTTCAGCGCCAGGCGCCGGGTCCCAGGCGACCACATCCAGGCCGTGGGCCAGGGCGCGGGATACCCAGCCGCTGCCGATAACGCCGCTGCCGAGGGCGGCGAAGGTTTTGATTTCGGTGATAAAGCTCATGTCGACAATCCCTGAATAATTCGGTGATCAAGGTGGGAGCTGGCTTTTGGGGGCGCTTCGCACCCCAGCGGGAGCAAGCTCCCTGTAAGCCCGGCTCCCACGGGGTTCGGTGATGTTTGGATAAATCAGCCGCGCTTGGTCAGGCCCATCTTGATGCGGCCTTCCGCCGGGGTCATGACCCGGGCACCGAGGCGGCTGAGGATTTCACTGGCACGTTCCACCAGCTGGCCGTTAGTGGCGAGCACGCCTTTGTCCAGCCACAGGTTGTCTTCCAGACCGACCCGCACGTTGCCGCCCAGCAGCACGGCTTGCGCCGCCATGGGCATTTGCATGCGGCCGATACCAAAACCGGCCCATACCGCGTCGGCAGGCAGGTTGTCGACCATGGCTTTCATGGTGGTGGTGTCGGCCGGTGCGCCCCACGGGATGCCCAGGCACAGCTGGAACAACGGGTTGTCGAGCAAACCTTCCTTGATCATCTGCTTGGCAAACCACAGGTGGCCGGTGTCGAAAATTTCCAGCTCGGCCTTCACACCCAGCTCTTGAATACGCTTGGCGCCCGCCCGCAACTGCGCCGGGGTGGACACGTAAATGGTGTCGCCATCGCCAAAGTTGAGCGTGCCGCAGTCCAGGGTGCAGATCTCCGGCAGCAACTCCTCAACATGGGCCAGGCGCGTCAGCGGGCCGACCAGGTCGGTGTTGGGGCCGAACTCCATCGGGTTCTCGCCGCCGCCGATTTCCAGGTCGCCGCCCATACCGGCGGTGAGGTTGACGATGATGTCGATGTCGGCCTCGCGGATGCGCTCCATCACTTCGCGGTACAGCGCCACATCGCGGCTGAACTTGCCGGTTTGCGGGTCACGCACATGGCAGTGCACCACGGTGGCGCCGGCCTTGGCGGCTTCCACCGCGGCTGCGGCGATTTGTTTGGGAGTGACCGGCACGTGTGGGCTGCGGCTGGTCGTGTCGCCAGCACCGGTGAGTGCGCAGGTGATGATGACGTCGTGGTTCATGAGGCGGTTCCTTACAGGCGGGCGTAGTGATGCCGTTCGCAGCCAACAGCGGCTGCGATACGGTGATGCGAATCAGGTTATTTGCTGGTCAATTGCAGGTTGGCTGCGGCCGGTTTGCCATCGAAGGTGGTCACGCCTTCGAGCCAGCGCTGCTGGTCTTGCGGGTGGTCCTTGAGCCACTGCCTGGCAGACTCGAGGGCGTCTTTGTGATCCAGCAACGGCTGCATCATCCGGCTCTCGTCGGCGGCGGTGAAGGTCAGGTTGGTCAGCAATTTGTGTACGTTGGGGCACTGCTCGGCGTAGGTCGGCGAAGTGACGCTCCACACCGTGGCCATGCCTTCATTCGGGCCCAGGGCGTCGTCGCTGCCGGTGAGGTAAGTCATGGCGACGTTGACGTTCATTGGGTGCGGCGCCCAGCCGAAGAACACCACGGCCTCTTTGCGGCGCACGGCGCGGTCGACGGCGGCGAGCATCCCGGCTTCGCTGGACTCCACCAACTGGAACTTTCCGAGGCCGAATTGATTCTTGGCGATCATCGCCTTGATCTGGGTATTGGCGCCCGAGCCTGGCTCGATGCCGTAGATCTTGCCGCCCAGTTCTTTTTCAAACTTGGCGATATCGGCGAAGGTTTTCAGGCCTTTATCCGCCAGGTAAGTCGGCACCGCGAGGGTGGCGCGCGCATCTTCCAGACTCGGTTTGTCGAGGACTTTGACCTGCTTGGCGTCGACAAACGGCGTGATGGTCTGGGTCATCAGCGGGTTCCAGTAGCCCAGGAACAGGTCCAGGCGCTGGTCACGAATACCGGCGAAGATGATTTGCTGGGAGGCGCTGGTCTGTTTGGTCTTGTAGCCGAGGCCGTCGAGCAACACTTGGGTCATGGCGCTGGTGGCGATCACGTCGGTCCAGTTCACCACGCCCATGCGCACGTTCCGGCAAGATTCTGCGTCGGCCGCGAATACGCTGGTGCTCAAGATGGCGCTGGCGCTGAGTGCAAGCACGCAGCGGCTGATCAGTCGGTTCATGGTGGATCCCTCGGCAGGTCGTTATTGTGGGGTCCGGCGTCTTTGTGCGCCGTGGGATCAAGTTACGCAGCTTGAGGGGAGGCAAAGCGCACGGCGGCGACCAGCTCTTGCACTGCAGCGACCTGTGCTCTTGAATGGCTGGTTGAACTGGCGTATCACAGTGAGCACGCTGCCCGTCCTACGAGAGCGCCACCATGTCCCAGGATTTCTACTTCTTGCTGATGCCGGGTTTCTCGGCCATCGGCTTTATCTCCGCGCTGGAACCGCTGCGCGTGGCCAACCGCTTTCGCGGCGAGCTGTACCGCTGGCACGTGTTGAGTGCCGATGGCGGCGCGGTGCTGGCGAGCAATGGCATGTCGGTGAACGCCGACGCCGCGCTGGAACCGCTGAAAAAGGGCGCGACGCTGATGGTAGTCGCAGGCTTCGAACCCTTGAAGTTCACCACGCCCACGCTGGAACACTGGCTGCGCCGCCTCGACCACGACGGCGTCACCCTCGGCGCCATCGACACCGGCGCCTGTGTGCTCGCCGAAGCAGGCTTGCTCGACGGCCACCGCCTCACCCTGCACTGGGAAGCCATCGACGCTTTCAAGGAATCTTATCCACAGCTCACGGTGACCCAGGAGCTGTTCGAGATCGACCGCCGGCGCATCACCTGCGCCGGCGGCACCGCCTCCATCGACCTGATGCTCGACCTGATCGCCCAGGCCCACGGCCCGGACCTGGCGATCCAGGTCTCCGAGCAATTCGTACTCGGGCGCATCCGCCCACGCAAAGACCACCAGCGCATGCAGATCGCCACGCGCTACGGCATCAACAACAAGAAGCTGGTGCAGGTGATCGGCGAGATGGAACAACACAGCGAACCGCCGCTGAGCACGCTGGCGTTGGCCGAGGCCATCAAGGTCACGCGGCGCCAGCTTGAGCGGCTGTTTCGTCTGCACTTGAACGACACCCCGAGCAACTTCTACCTCGGCCTGCGCCTGGAAAAAGCCCGGCAGCTATTGCGCCAGAGCGACATGAGCGTGCTGGAAGTGAGCATTGCGTGTGGGTTTGAGTCGCCGTCGTACTTTACCCGCAGCTACAGGGCGCGGTTTGCCAAGTGCCCGAGGGAGGATCGGCGACGGGAGGTGGTTTGACGGGCAATTATAGTTAATTATACTCGGCACTATAATTTATAGTCCCTTCCATAATTGAGTATAAACCATGTCGAAGAACAGCGGCTTCGTATTCCGCCGCCCCGCCCTGGCAAGCAGCATTGCCGATGGTTTGGTGGGGGCCGGTATTCAGGATTTTACCTCTGGCCTGTTTCTCGCTGCGCCGCGTCGCACTGGCAAAAGCACTTTTTTGCGCGAAGACCTGATCCCGGAGTGTCAACTGCGGGGTTGGCTGGCGGTGTACGTGGATCTCTGGGCTGATAAAGAGAAAGATCCGGCGGAGCTGATCGCCAGCGCGATTGCCGCGGCTCTGGTGCCCTATGAAAAGGGCATTCGCAAACTGGCCAAGAGTATTGGAATCGAGAAACTCAGCTTTCTGCGTACCCTGTCCTGGGACTTCACCAAGCCTCAATTGCCGGTGGGTGCAACGTTGACTCAAGCCTTGGAGTTGCTCCACAGCGCTGCCGAAAAGCCTGTCGTGCTGGTGATTGATGAAGCGCAGCACGCACTGACCACCGAGTCCGGCATCAACGCGATGTTCGCGTTGAAAGCTGCCCGAGACCAGCTCAACCAAGGCCGTGACGAGGAGGGCAGTGGCTTGCGCCTGGTCTTCACCGGCTCCAATCGCGACAAGCTCGCGCATTTGGTCCTCGGTAAAAGCCAGCCATTCTTCGGCTCCAGCATCACGCCGTTTCCCTTGCTCGGCAAAGAATTTACCCAGGCCTACACCGTGCACCTCAACGCGCATTTGGCCAGCACCAATCAGTTCAACGCTGCGGACATCGACGAAGCCTTCGAATTGGTCGGCCGTCGCCCAGAGATGCTGCGTACCATCATCGGCGAAGTGGCGTTGGAGTTGGGCGAGGCGAGCAACCTGGGCCAACTGCTGCACAGTCGCGCTGAACTGCTGCGTGCCGGCGTGTGGACCGAGTTTGAAAGCGCGTGGAACAACCTCACCATTCCCCAGCGTGCAGTATTGGAGGTGATGGTGGTGCGTTCGCAGAACAACGAACCCTTTGCGCCGTTTACCGATAGCACACTCACTGCTGTGAGTAAGGCACTGGAGGACATGGGCAGCGACGTGGTGCCGGGCACCCAGACCATTCAGGCCTGTATCGATGCCTTGCGTGACAAAGAGTTGGTGTGGAAGTCGAGCCGCGGCGGGTATGCCCTGGAAGACAAATCCTTTGGCGATTGGCTGCTGCACAGAAGCCGTACACCGAACTCCAAGACACCATAAATCAAATGTGGGAGCTGGCTTGCCTGCGATAGCCATAGGTATCTACACAACTTTTGAAGGCCGCCACTTTCTCCTGTGGCGAGCAGGCTTGTCCTGCGTTGGGCTGCGAAGCGGCCCCAAACCCAGACACTGAGTACTTTCAGGAAAATTGCAGTGCCTTTACTGGGGCCGCTTCGCAGCCCAACGCAGGACAAGCCTGCTCGCCACGACAGCCCACCTGCCACAGACTTCGTGCTAACCGGTTGTGTAGATACCCATGCTGCGATAGCGGTAGATCAGGCAGTGTAGCTTTATCTGGCAGACCGCCATCGCAGGCAAGCCAGCTCCCACATTGATTGGTGGTGTGGCTTTATTTCTTTACCAGAGCCGAGCATGCCGCCTTGTAGGCCTCATGCTGATACTTGTTCAGCGTCGCCGGCAGGGCAAAATCGTGCTTCTTGTTCTGCGCATTGATGGTCTGCGGCGACAGCAATGTCACCTCAACGCCGTCGAGCAACTGAAACACCCCTTCAATCTTGAACGTGGTCGGGCCACCGGCGAATTCGCCTTTCTTGCTGCGCTTCTTGATCGCGATGCGGGTGATGGCGTTTTCTTGCACAAACGCCTTCACGTGGGCAGCGAAGGCTTTTACGTTAGCCGCCTCATCGTCGTCATCGAGGGCGATTTTCTTGGTGGCCAGGGCCACATGGGTCAGCGCCTGGTTGTCCAGGGAAGCGACAGCGATGATGGCTTCGCTGCCTTTGATTTCGATGCCGCAAATAGTCATGAAATGGCCTTGGTAAGCGTAAATTGGCGCAGGCATGCCTTGGGTTGCACCTGCGAAATCAGATCAGTACTGTCGATCCTCTTCTTTGTGCCGATAGATTTTGAACAACGTCCAGAACATCAGGGCCTGACATAACGCTATCAGGACGGCGCTGGCGCTCATGATGTAGAAGTTCCATCTGCCGCTGTTGAAATTGGCCTTGAGGTTGTGAACGCTTGGAAACCATTTCGAGTACACCACTTGCACCGGGCTACCGACTTCGTACACGGGGCCGCCGGCGTAGCCGCTGGTGGTGGCCATACCGTCTTGATCTTGTTCGTCGTGTTTGAAGCTGTAATACACGTTGGTGATGGTGCCCCAGTTACCAAAGCTTTCCAGTTGAGTCACTTGCCCGGTCGTCTCCACGGGGGACGCCTTGATCAGGGCATAGGGTGCTCCCCGATCCTTGGAAAGAAACAGCATCAGGGCCAATACCAACGTGGCGACAAACAGCATGACGGCGCGCGTGAACAGAAAGTCCCGCTGCGCTTCGCGTGGGTAGTACATGTGAATTCCTTTTCAAGGGTGCTTCGCGATTGATCCGGCTTATTCCTGCCCGATCGACTCCAAAAACTCCGACCGCTCATCACTCATTCGCGCCAGGCAGTCATTCTGTTGAATCGCGTAGTCCTTGCTGCCATTCACCGCCGGGAAGGTGTCCACTGCGCAATCGGCATCGCGCAGTTTTTCCCATTTTTGCTGGGCGTCCTTCAGACGAGCGGTAATGTCGGCCAGCTGCGACTTGTTGCTGCCATAGGTTGAACCCATGCGTTCCAGCAAGCCCTGGTAGTTATCCTTGAGCAATTGCTCGGCGGTGGTTTTGTTATAGGTGGCGCATTCCAGGGTTTGTTTGTCGTTTTCGATGCCATCGCAAGGCGTGCTGTCGGTGTCTTCGGCGGCGTGAACGCCGGTTGCGATGAGTGCCAAAGCCAGGAAAATCGATTTCATTGCGCCGTCTCATATCAGGTGATGAGCAAATTCTGGCTCAAGCGTGGGACAAAGAACAGCCACCCGTCAGCGATGTCATGTAGGCCTTTGTCGTTGATTGACGCTTTCGGCAATTCCCCTGTCGTTTTTGCACCCGGCTCAGGTTGCCCCTGGGCATATGCTGACCCCAAAGCGCCGGCAGACGATTCGGCGCATGAATCGCCAATAAGGGGACGCCTGATGAGCCCAGCCGAGTTGCACGCCGACAGCATCGTTATCGACGGTCTGATTATTGCCAAGTGGAACCGCGACCTGTTCGAAGACATGCGCAAAGGTGGCCTCACCGCTGCCAACTGCACGGTGTCGGTATGGGAAGGCTTCCAGGCCACGATCAACAACATCGTTGCCAGCCAGACCCTGATCCGTGAAAACAGCGACCTGGTGATCCCGGTAAAAACCACCGCCGACATTCGCAAAGCCAAAGAACAAGGCAAAACCGGCATCATCTTCGGCTTCCAGAACGCCCATGCGTTCGAAGACCAGTTGGGCTACGTCGAGATCTTCAAGCAGCTCGGCGTGGGCGTGGTGCAGATGTGCTACAACACCCAGAACCTGGTGGGCACCGGTTGCTACGAGCGTGACGGTGGGCTGTCGGGCTTTGGTCGTGAGATCGTCGGCGAGATGAACCGTGTCGGCATCATGTGCGACCTGTCCCACGTCGGTTCCAAGACTAGCGAAGAAGTCATCCTCGAATCGAAAAAGCCGGTGTGCTACTCCCACTGCCTGCCGTCGGGCCTTAAAGAACACCCGCGCAACAAGTCCGATGAAGAACTCAAGTTCATTGCCGACCATGGCGGTTTTGTTGGCGTGACCATGTTCGCGCCGTTCCTGGCCAAGGGCATCGATTCGACCATCGACGACTACGCCGAAGCCATCGAATACACCATGAACATTGTCGGCGAAGACGCCATCGGCATCGGCACCGACTTTACCCAGGGCCATGGCCAGGATTTCTTCGAAATGCTGACCCATGACAAGGGCTACGCCCGCCGCCTGACCAGCTTCGGCAAGATCATCAACCCGCTGGGCATCCGCACCGTGGGCGAGTTCCCCAACCTCACCGAGACGTTGCTCAAGCGCGGCCACAGCGAACGCGTGGTGCGCAAGATCATGGGCGAGAACTGGGTCAACGTCCTCAAGGACGTCTGGGGCGAATAAGCCACCGCATTTCTCCCCCGGCCGTTCGTGTCGGGGGCACTACCAAGAATTTTCTGGAGTTAAGTTTCCATGGCCAAAATCGCCCCGCAATTGCCTATCGAAGTCGACAGTGAAACCGGTGTATGGACCTCCGACGCCTTGCCAATGCTGTACGTGCCGCGCCACTTCTTCGTCAACAACCACATGGGTATCGAAGAAGTGCTGGGCAGCGATGCCTACGCCGAAATCCTTTATAAGGCTGGCTACAAGTCCGCCTGGCACTGGTGTGAAAAAGAAGCTGAATGCCACGGCCTGGAAGGCGTTGCGGTGTTCGAGCATTACATGAAGCGCCTGTCGCAACGCGGCTGGGGTCTGTTCAAGATCCAGGACATCGACCTCGACAAAGGCACCGCCAGCGTCAAGTTGGAACACTCGGCGTTCGTCTATGTGTACGGCAAGGTCGGGCGCAAAGTGGACTACATGTTCACCGGTTGGTTTGCCGGTGCCATGGACCAGATTCTGCAGGCGCGTGGCAGCCAGATCCGCACTGTAGCCGAGCAAGTCTACGGAGGCTCCGAAGAGGGCCACGACGACGGCCTGTTCACCGTCAAGCCGTTGTAAGTCGAGGAACCGTGCCATGGCTTTCGAAGCAATGTTTGCGCCGATCCAGATCGGCAAACTGACCATCCGCAACCGCGTGCTCAGTACCGCCCACGCCGAGGTGTATGCCACCGACGGCGGCATGACCACCGACCGCTATGTGAAGTACTACGAAGAGAAAGCCAAGGGCGGTATCGGCCTGGCGATCTGTGGCGGCTCCTCGGTGGTGGCCATCGACAGCCCGCAGGAATGGTGGAGTTCGGTGAACCTGTCCACCGACCGCATCATCCCGCACTTCCAGAACCTGGCCGACGCCATGCACAAGCATGGCGCCAAGATCATGATCCAGATTACCCACATGGGCCGTCGCTCGCGCTGGGACGGCTTTAACTGGCCAACCCTGATGTCACCGTCCGGCGTGCGTGAGCCGGTGCACCGTGCTACCTGCAAGACCATCGAGCCGGAAGAAATCTGGCGCGTGATCGGTAACTACGCCAGCGCCGCCAAGCGCGCCAAGGCCGGTGGCCTGGACGGTGTGGAACTGTCCGCGGTGCACCAGCACATGATCGACCAGTTCTGGAGCCCGCGGGTCAACAAGCGTACCGACGAATGGGGCGGCACCTTCGAGGGCCGCATGAAGTTCGGCCTGGAAGTGCTCAAGGCCGTGCGCGCCGAGGTCGGTGACGACTTCTGCGTGGGCATGCGCCTGTGTGGTGACGAGTTCCACCCGGACGGCCTGTCCCACGAGGACATGAAGCAGATCGCCAAGTATTACGACGACACCGGCATGCTCGATTTTATCGGCGTGGTGGGCTCGGGTTGCGACACTCACAACACCCTGGCCAACGTGATCCCCAACATGAGCTACCCGCCGGAGCCGTTCCTGCACCTGGCGGCCGGTATCAAGGAAGTGGTCAAGGTTCCGGTGCTGCACGCGCAGAACATCAAGGACCCGAACCAGGCCACGCGCATTCTGGAAGGCGGCTATGTGGACATGGTCGGCATGACCCGTGCGCACATCGCCGACCCGCACCTGATCGCCAAGATCAAGATGGGCCAGATCGACCAGATCAAACAGTGTGTTGGCGCCAACTACTGCATCGACCGCCAGTACCAAGGGCTGGACGTGCTGTGCATCCAGAACGCCGCGACCTCGCGTGAATACATGGGCGTGCCGCACATCATCGAGAAATCCACCGGGGTCAAACGCAAAGTCGTGGTGGTCGGTGCCGGCCCTGCGGGGATGGAAGCTGCGCGGGTCGCGGCCGAACGTGGCCACGACGTGACCCTGTTCGAGAAGAAAGAGTTTATCGGCGGGCAAATCACCACCGCCTCCAAAGCCCCGCAACGTGACCAGATCGCCGGCATCACCCGCTGGTTCCAGCTGGAGTTGGCGCGCTTGAAAGTCGACCTGCGCCTGGGCGTGGCGGCGGATGCCGAGACCATCCTCGACCTGCGCCCAGACATCGTGGTGCTGGCAGTGGGCGGCCATCCGAATGTGGAGCAGAACGAACATTGGGGCGCCGCTGAAGGCCTGGTGGTCAGCAGTTGGGACGTGCTCGACGGCAAAGTGGCGCCGGGCAAGAACGTGTTGGTGTACGACACCATCTGCGAGTTCACCGGCATGTCGGTGGCCGACTTCCTGGCCGACAAAGGCAGCCAGGTGGAAATCGTCACCGACGACATCAAGCCAGGCGTGGCGATTGGCGGTACGTCGTTCCCGACTTACTACCGCAGCATGTACCCCAAAGAAGTGATCATGACCGGCGACATGATGCTGGAAAAGGTCTACCGCGAGGGCGACAAGCTGGTGGCCGTGCTGGAGAACGAATACACCGGCGCCAAGGAAGAACGTGTGGTTGACCAGGTAGTGGTCGAGAACGGCGTGCGCCCGGACGAGGCCATTTACTACGGGCTCAAGGAAGGTTCGCGCAACAAGGGCCAGATTGATGTTGAAGCCTTGTTCGCGATCAAGCCGCAGCCGTGCTTGAGCGAGGCGGGTGACGGGTACTTGCTGTTCCGCATTGGTGACTGTGTGGCGCAGCGTAATACCCACGCCGCGATCTATGACGCCCTGCGCTTGTGCAAGGATTTCTAGGCAACCACCGAACCACTGTGGGAACCGGTCAATGTGGGAGCCGGGCTTGCCCGCGATGCAGGCGACTCGGTCTTGAGTGACACCGAGGCGATGCCATCGCAGGCAAGCCAGCTCCCACCTTTATCCGGTTCCCATGCAAGACCTGTGTGGTCTTTGGGAGCTTCACCATGTTGAACACCTTGCTTCCTATTCTCTTGTTTGCAGCCATCGGCCTCGCTGCCCTCGGCGCCCTGCGCCGGGTAAACATGTGGCGCCGTGGGCGTGCTTCCAAGGTCGACTTGCTGGGCGGCCTGCTGGCCATGCCCAAGCGCTACATGGTCGACCTGCACCACGTGGTCGCCCGCGACAAATACATCGCCAACACCCACGTCGCCACCGCCCTGGGCTTTGTGCTGTCGGCGTTGCTGGCCATTCTGGTGCACGGTTTTGGCCTGCATAACCGTATCCTCGGCTACGCGTTGCTGCTGGCCTCGGTGCTGATGTTTGTCGGCGCCACCTTCGTGTACCTGCGTCGGCGTAACCCGCCATCACGCCTGTCGAAAGGCCCGTGGATGCGCCTGCCGAAAAGCCTGATGGCGTTCTCGGTGAGCTTCTTTCTGGTGACCTTGCCGGTGGCCGGGATTCTACCGGCTGATTTCGGCGGTTGGCTGCTCGCGGCACTGTTGAGCGTGGGCGTGCTGTGGGGCGTGAGCGAAATGTTCTTCGGCATGACCTGGGGCGGGCCGATGAAGCACGCTTTCGCCGGTGCCTTGCACCTGGCCTGGCACCGCCGCGCCGAGCGTTTTGGCGGCGGCCGCTCCACGGGTTTGAAACCGCTCGACCTCAGCGACAAATCCGCGCCATTGGGCGTGGAAAAACCCAAGGATTTTACTTGGAACCAACTGCTCGGCTTCGACGCCTGCGTGCAGTGCGGCAAGTGCGAAGCCGCGTGCCCGGCGTTCGCTGCCGGCCAGCCGCTGAACCCGAAAAAACTCATCCAGGACATGGTCGTCGGCCTGGCCGGTGGCACCGATGCCAAGTTCGCCGGTAGCCCGTACCCTGGCAAGCCAATCGGCGAGCACGCCGGCAACCCGCACCAGCCGATCGTCAACGGCCTGGTCGACGCCGACACCCTGTGGTCGTGCACCACCTGCCGCGCCTGCGTGGAAGAGTGCCCGATGATGATCGAGCACGTCGACGCCATCGTTGATATGCGCCGCCACCTCACCCTGGAAAAAGGCGCCACGCCGAACAAGGGCGCCGAAGTCCTGGAAAACCTGATCGCCACCGACAACCCCGGCGGCTTCGCACCGGGCGGTCGCCTCAACTGGGCGGCGGACCTGAACCTGCCCCTGCTTAGCGAAAAAGGCACCGCCGATGTGCTGTTCTGGGTCGGCGACGGTGCTTTCGACATGCGTAACCAACGCACCCTGCGCGCCTTCGTCAAAGTGCTCAAAGCGGCCAAGGTCGACTTTGCCGTGCTCGGCCTTGAAGAGCGCGACAGCGGCGACGTAGCGCGGCGTCTGGGCGATGAAGCCACGTTCCAATTGCTCGCCACACGCAACATCCAGACCCTGGCCAAGTACAGCTTCAAACGCATCGTCACCTGCGACCCGCACAGCTTTCACGTGCTGAAAAACGAATACGGCGCCTTCAACGGTAATTATGTCGTGCAGCACCACAGCACCTTCATGGCCGAACTGATCGGCGAGGGCGCGCTGAACCTGGGCCAGCATGAGGGCAACAGCGTGACCTATCACGACCCGTGTTACCTGGGCCGCTACAACGGCGAATACGAGGCGCCGCGCCAAGTGCTGCGGGCGTTGGGTATCGAGGTCAAGGAAATGCAACGCTCGGGTTTCCGTTCACGCTGCTGCGGCGGCGGTGGCGGTGCGCCGATCACCGATATTCCCGGCAAGCAGCGGATCCCGGATATGCGCATGGACGACATCCGCGAAACCGGTGCCGAGCTGGTCGCTGTGGGTTGCCCGCAGTGCACCGCGATGCTTGAGGGCGTGGTCGAGCCACGGCCACTGATCAAGGACATCGCTGAACTGGTCGCCGACGCGTTGCTTGAAGACGCCACACCGGCCAAGGCACCCATCAAGCGTCAACCTGCGGAGGTGCACTGATGAGCGACATTATCCGCCGCGACCCACGGGCCGAATGGATCGCCCGCAACCGCCTGCACCCGTTGCACGCGGCCATGCAGCCGGTGCAACACAGCTGGATGGGGCCGAACGGCGTCATCCGCAAAAATGTACATGGCGTGGGGTTTATCGGCCCCAACGGCATCAAGCGTATCGACCGCAGCGGCGCCCAGCAGGGCGGCGCGGCCAAGCGCACAGTGGCGGTGCAAGTGCAGTTGCCGCTGCACCAGGTGCCAGCGCCGGCGTTCTACATCAACGTGGTGCCGGACATGGTTGGTGGCCGCCTGAGCAGCCACGACCGCGATTTGCTCGGCCTGGCCCGGCAACTCGCCGGCAGCGACGGTGCAGTGCTGGCGGTGGTGTTTGGCGAACATAAAGAAAGTGCTTTTGCCACGGCGGGCGTCGATCGCCTGCTGGTGTTGGAAGGCCGCGAGTTCGAGGGTTATTCACCGGAGCAGCGCGTCCAGGGCTTGCGGGCTGTGGATAACCAGTTCAACCCACGCCATTGGTTGCTGCCTGACAGCCGCAGTGGCGGCGGCGAATTGGGCCGGCGTTTTGCCGCGAGCCTCAAGGAGCGCCCAGCCACACGCGTCTGGCAGATCAAGGGCGAAGAGTGCATCGGCCGCGCCGGTGCCGGCCAGGAGGATTTGGCCCGGCCATTGCCGCGCCTGATTCTGGCAGCAGTGGAATGCGCCGAGCCAGTCAGCGAAACCCGTCACGAAGCCTTGCCCGTGGAGTTATCCACAGCCTTGGCGCGCAGTTTGGCGCGCATCGAGGATCTCGGCGCCGTGGCGGTCGACCCTGGGGCGATTCCGATGGCCGAGGCGGAGTTTATTTTCTCGGGCGGCAATGGCGTAAAAGATTGGGCTTTGTTCCACCAGACCGCCGCCGCCCTGGGCGCCACCGAAGGCGCGTCACGGGTAGCGGTGGACGATGGCTTTATGGCGCGTGATCGCCAGGTTGGCGCCAGCGGCACCTGGGTCACGGCACGGGTTTACGTGGCCGTGGGCATTTCCGGGGCGATCCAGCACCTGCAAGGCATCGGTGCCTGCGACAAGGTGGTGGCGATCAACCTCGACCCTGGCTGCGACATGATCAAGCGTGCCGACCTGTCGGTGATCGGCGAAAGCGCCGCGATTCTGCAAGCCTTGATCGAGGCGGTGCAGGTGTACCGCAACGGCGCCAAGCGCGATGCAGCCTAGGGACATGACTATGACCACGAATGTAATCAGCCTGGTGTCCATCGGCGCCCACCCGACCTCTGGCCGACCACGTCGCGCCGAGCAAGATGCACGCGCTGTTGAGTTGGGCCTGCAGCTGGCTGGGGATAAGTTGCAGGTGCTGCATGCCGGTGACGTTAACGAGCCGACGTTGCGCAGCTACCTGGGCATGGGCCTGCCGCAGTTGCAGGTGTTGGAACAACCAGCGGGCAGCGACGCCTTGCCGGTGCTCAGTGATTATCTGCGCGATGCCGGTGCCCACGTAGTGCTCACCGGCAGCCAGGCGGAAACCGGCGAAGGCTCAGGCATGCTGCCGTTTCTGTTGGCCGAGCAATTGGGTTGGCCGCTGATTGTTGGGCTGGCGCACGTGGAGTCCATCGACGGCGGCGTGGCCCATGTGCTGCAAGCTTTGCCGCGTGGGCAGCGGCGGCGCCTGAAGGTGCGCCTGCCGTTCCTGGCGACTGTGGATAACGCCGCTCCCAAGCCACGGCAAAGCGCCTATGGCCCGGCGCAACGTGGTGAGCTGGCGGCCCATGAGGTCGAGGTTGAACACGATGAGTTACTCACAGGCGCAGTGTTGCAACCGGCCAAGCCCCGGCCCAAGCGCCTCAAGGTGATCAAGGCCAAGAGCGGCGCGGACCGGATGAAGGCGGCGACCGCCAAGGCCAGCGGTGGCGGTGGCCAAGTGCTCAAAGGTCTTAGCCCCGAGGCGGGCGCGGAAGCGATTCTGAAGCTACTCATTGAAGAAGGCGTGGTGCGCTGATTACCTGTGGGAGCTGGCTTGTGTGGGAGCTGGCTTGCCTGCGATAGCATCACCTCGGTCTGACTAATGGACCGAGGTGCCTGTATCGCAGGCAAGCCAGCTCCCACAGAAAGCTCGCCCGCCACACTGTCTTTACGATGCATCGTCCGGATTACCCACAATCCCTGTTGATCCGCCTGTGGATAACCTGTTCGCGGTTGTCCACACCCCCGGCTAATCAAGCCCTGCAGCCCTCTGTACGAAAAACAACCAGGCTAACTGGCGGTTTTTGCTTGGGTTTTTCCCTGGGTGAGAGTGGAAGCTTGAACAAACTTGCCCCCAAAGTCTGTTGGCGCTTCTGTGGATAAGATGTTCGCTATCGGCTGGGAGCCTTATAAACAAAGGCTTTCAGTGGTGTGATCAAAATATGATCAATTTGGCTTGTTCGCTTGCTGAAACCCCTGAATACCCCCGATTCATGCTGGTTTGGTACGGTTTTCCACAAGGCGTGCAAAGTTGCCCCCAAAGTCTGTTGGTGCTTCTGTGGATAAGGTGTTCGCGTACTGCTGCAGGCCACGTATTCAGTGGGTTTTAAGGGGTTGGTCAATTAGTGATCAGGTGTGTCTGAAACCGCACGACTTGAATAAGTCACGGATTTTCTTCAATTAATTTCGGGGGTTCAGCACACTTGCCCACAATTGCTGTGGGTGGCTTTGTGGATAAGTTGTTGGGCGAAGTCTGGAGGGTAGATTGGCAAAGGGCTGTAAGGGGGTTGATCGAAATTTGAACAGTGACCAATTTACATGTGGGAGCAGGCAAGCCAGCTCCCACAGTTTGATCTTTGGTGTGTCAGTTACTCGTGAGCGGCTACGCCCTTGAGATACGGCGCGGGCGCCGCGCCCAGGTTGTTCAGTAGCCGCTCGCTGTACCAATCGACAAAGTTCACCACACCAAATTCATAGGTCTTGGAGTACGGGCCCGGCTGGTACGCGGTGGAGTTGATCCCGCGCTGGTTCTCTTCGGCCAGGCGGCGGTCCTGGTCATTGGTGGCGTCCCAGACCTGGCGCATGCGGTCCACGTCGTAGTCCACACCTTCCACGGCGTCCTTGTGCACGATCCACTTGGTGGTGACCATGGTTTCCTGGGCGCTGATCGGCCACACGGTGAACACAATGATGTGGTCGCCCATGCAGTGGTTCCACGAATGCGGCAGGTGCAGGATGCGCATCGAGCCCAGGTCCGGGTTCTTGATGCGGCCCATGAGCTTGGCGCAGCCTTGTTTGCCGTCCAGGGTCATCGACACGGTGCCTTTGAGCAACGGCATGCGCACGATGCGGTTACGCAGGCCGAAGCTGGCGTGGGCATAAGGGATCTTTTCGGCGTCCCACGCAGCGGCGGAGGCGGCGACGTGATCTTTAAACGCCTGGTCGGCGCGCGGGTCGGTGACGTCGTCCCATTCCAGCAGGGTTTTCAGCAGTTCCGGGTGCGATGCGTTGCAGTGGTAGCACTCGCGGTTGTTTTCCAGCACCAGCTTCCAGTTGGCCTTTTCGAACAAGGTGGTTTGAATCGCCACCTTGGTGTTCTCCATGTCGTAGGGTTCCATGTAGTGGTTCAACGTCGACAGGAAGTCATCAATGGCCGGCGGGTTTTCGGCCAGGCTGATGAAAATGTAACCGCCGGCCGTTTTCACGTTCACCGGCTTCAAGCCGTACTGCTTCATATCGAAGTCGGCGCCCATCTCGGTGCCGGCGAACAGCAGGCGGCCGTCCAGCTCGTAGGTCCACTGGTGGTAGTGGCAGACGAGCTTGGCGACCTTGCCCTTGTCGCTGGTGCACAGGCGCGAACCCCGGTGGCGGCACACGTTATGGAAGGCATGCACCACGCCGTCGGCGCCGCGGATCACGATGATCGGGTTCTTGCCGATTTGCAGGGTGATGTAGTTGCCCTTGGTAGGGATCTCGCAGGTCATGCCGGCGATCAACCACTCTTTCTGGAAGATCTCCTGCATGTCGATATCAAACAACCGCTCATCAGAGTAGAACGGCTGCGGCAGCGAAAAAGTGCGCTCGCGCTCTTGCAGCATTTGCGCGGTGGCCTTGCGTGCGGGTTCCAGCGGATCGCCCAAGCTTAAGGTTGCGGTGACGTCCATCGTGTGTGTCCTCATGGCCATTCTGTGTGGCCGGCGAAAGTGGCTAATCAGGTTTTGCGGCAAGGCGTAAAGAAAGCGTCGTTGTTGCCAGCGAGTGTGGGGCCGCCGATGCACCGAACCTTGTCCATTAGCGACATGGCCCACTCTGATCCCGACGCGCAAGCCCCGTGGTATGGGGGCTGGTCGCGATAAGTATGTGAATGTCGCAGATAGGTAAATGGGCGGTTCCGGCGTTACGCAGAATCGCCACCATAAAGCCGAGCATCGGCAGTGGAGAGCAAGCATGTCCAACAATTTCCTGAACCCGGTAACCACCCAGACCTGGGCCAATGGTCGGCACATCGTCCGTTGCGTCAAAGTCATCCAGGAAACCTGGGACGTGCGCACCTTTTGCTTCATGGCTGACCAGCCGATTTTGTTCTTTTTCAAGCCGGGGCAGTTCGTCACCCTGGAGCTTGAGATCGAAGGCCAGCCGATCATGCGCTCGTACACCATTTCCAGTTCGCCGTCGGTGCCGTACAGCTTTTCGGTGACCATCAAGCGCGTGCCGGGTGGGCGGGTTTCCAACTGGCTGCACGACACCCTGCATGAAGGGCAGGAGTTGGCAGTGCACGGGCCGGTCGGGCTGTTCAATGCCATCGACTTCCCAAGCCCCAAGGTCCTGTACCTCAGTGGCGGTGTCGGTATCACGCCGGTAATGTCCATGGCGCGCTGGTTCTACGACACCAACGCGAATGTCGACATGACGTTTATCCACAGCGCCCGCTCGCCCAAAGACATCATTTACCACCGCGAGCTGGAGCACATGGCGTCGCGGATCGACAACTTCAGCCTGCACCTGATCTGTGAAAAACACGGTCTGGGCGAGCCCTGGGCGGGTTATCGCGGTTACCTGAACCACAAGATGCTGGAATTGATGGTGCCGGACTTCCTTGAGCGCGAAGTGTTCTGCTGCGGCCCTACGCCCTACATGAGCGCGGTGAAACGCCTGCTGGAGGCTGCCGGCTTTGACATGACGCGCTATCACGAGGAATCCTTCGGCGCTACGCCACCGGAAGCCCGCGCCGATGCGGTGGAACAAGCCGAGCAAGCCGCGGACGCGCCAGAGATCGACCTGGCAGACCTGCATCAGGTGGAATTTATCGCCTCTGGCAAAAGCATTCGTGTGGCGCCAGGCGAAACCGTGCACGCGGCCGCGGCCAAGCTTGGCCTGCTGATTCCCAAGGCGTGCGGCATGGGCATTTGTGGGACCTGCAAGGTGATGAAGCTGGGCGGGGAGGTCGAGATGGACCACAACGGCGGGATCACCGAGGAAGACGAAGCCGAAGGCTACATCCTGTCGTGCTGCAGCGTGCCGAAGGGTGACGTGCGTATCGAGTTCTAATAGGGCGGGACGCGGAGCGCCCCAGGAGGCGTTCCCACGCAGAGCATGGGAACGAGCTGGTTGAGTGTCCCCCCCGATCGTTCCCACGCTCCGCGTGGGAATGCAGCCCGTGACGCTCCGCGTCACACAGTGCCCAGTATCAAGGCATGCCCACAGGGCGGGACGCGGAGCGCCCCAGGAGGCATTCCCACGCAGAGCGTGGGAACGAGCTGGTCGAGTGTCCCCCCCCCGATCGTTCCCACGCTCCGCGTGGAAATGCAGCCCGTGACGCTCCGCGTCACACAGTGCCCAGTATTCAAGTCATACCCACAGGGCGGGACGCGGAGCGCCCCAGGAGGCATTCCCACGCTCCGCGTGGGAACGATCACTAGTGCCACTGTTGAATTTCGATGAGTCCTTCTTGCCCTGCGTAATTGCGCGCACTGGAATACCGCCAGTGTTCGGCTAGGTCCACATATCCTCGTTTCACCGGGTTGTGGTGAATGTAATCAAGCTTTTGGTGCATCACCCCCTCGCTGTACACCAACTCAGCGTGTGAGCCTTCCTGCCAAAGTTGATAAACCCGGTCTGCCTTGTGCGCCCGTTTGCTGAACCGCAGGCGTTGTAATACACGCTCTGCGCCTCGGCGCTGCAAATCATCAATGATGGTACGGGCGGTAAAGGATTTGAATTGGCTCACGCACTTGCCGAGGTCGGGGGCCTGAGCGAGGAAGTGCAAGTGGTTTTCGAGGACGACGTAGCCGAAGAGATTCAAGGCATGGTGGTTTTGTTGATATCGCCAGCAGTCCAAAAGATGACCAACGATGTAGTCACGGGCGAACAGCGGTAGCCACTCCATGACGGTGCAGGTGAGGAAGTGCGGCTTTTCGGGTTCGGTGATGACGTATCGGCTTCTGCCCATGGATTCGTCCTTGAATCTGGGTGCGGCTTGGACGCAGAGCGTCCGGGGATGCATTCCCACGCAGAGCGTGGGAACGATCATGTACATTCGGTTAATCGCCCCCGCGCGAGCGCGGGGGGCGATCGGGTCAGCTTGGTTAGCGTGCGTAGATCTGTATGGCGAACTGCTCACCTGACGCTGTCAGTTCAAAGGTTTTTTCGGTGATGACCAGGGTTCTTGAAGGCTCCCTGATGGTGTCACCGACTTTCGCCAGTTTCCTGAACTCATCCCAGCTCACAAACGTGGTGCTGAGACTGCCTTCCTGCAACGCTTTAGTGTTGTAGCATTGAACTTCCATGGTCTAACCCTCTGCTGGATTTCCGTTTCCGGCCGATTATTCGGCAGGCAGTTTTTCCCGAAAGGTGGCCGCTGCAGCGGCGTTTTCCTTTCGGGTTCCAAGAGGCTAGTCGATGAAAATGGGCTGTGATGCTGTCAGAAACACCAAATAACAGTCTCGGCAATGCGCCAGTATTCGTAAGACTTAAGCGTTCATCACTTCCCTGATGTCTGCGGCTAATTCTCTTACACGTTCCTCTTCGGTATCCCACGCACACATGAACCGTGCGCCACCTTTGCCAATGAAGGTATAGAAGCGCCAGCCCTTGGCCGTCAGCGCCGCGATGGCCGGTTCCGAGAGTTGCAGGAACACGCCGTTGGCCTGTACCGGGAACATCAGTTCCACGCCGGGAATGTCCGCCACCAGGCTGCTGAGCAATTGCGCGCAGTGGTTGGCGTGGCGGGCGTGTTTGAGCCAAGCGTCGTTTTCCAGCAGGCCGACCCATGGGGCGGAGAGAAAGCGCATTTTCGAGGCCAGTTGGCCGGCCTGTTTGCAGCGGTAGTCGAAGTCTTCAGCCAGTTTGCGATTGAAGAACAGGATGGCTTCGCCGACGGCCATGCCGTTTTTGGTGCCGCCGAAACACAGTACATCCACACCGGCTTTCCAGGTCAGGTCGGCCGGGGAGCAGCCGAGGAACGCGCAGGCGTTGGAAAAACGCGCGCCGTCCATGTGCAGGTTCAGGCCCAGCTCTTTGCAGGTGACGCTGATGGCGCGGATTTCTTCCGGGGTGTACACGCTGCCCACTTCCGTGGCTTGGGTGAGGGTGACCACGCGCGGTTTGGGGTAGTGGATGTCCTGGCGCTTGAGCGCGATCTCGCGGATCGATTCCGGAGTCAGCTTGCCGTTTTCGGTGCGCGCGGTGAGCAGCTTGGAGCCGTTGGAGAAAAACTCCGGCGCGCCGCATTCGTCGGTTTCGACGTGGGCGGTTTCCGAGCAAATCACGCTATGGTAGCTCTGGCACAGCGAAGACAGCGCCAGGGAGTTGGCTGCTGTACCGTTGAAGGCGAAGAACACTTCGCAGTCGGTTTCGAACAAATTGCGGAAACCGTCGGCGGCACGGTGGGTCCACTCATCATCGCCGTAGGCGCGTTGATGGCCCTGGTTGGCTTGTTCCATGGCGGCCCAGGCTTCCGGGCAGATGCCGGAATAGTTGTCGCTGGCGAATTGTTGGCTCTTGTCAGTCATGGCCCATTCCTGTGGTCGATGTTGGTGCGCACTGTAACCAAGATTGTCGCGGGTACGCACGCACTGTAAATGCAAAGTCACTGGGGAATTATGCACGGTACACACACGTTGGCTGTCGGACGCGTCCGTGATGGCGCACTGGATCTGCTCAAGTGGCTGGCGCTGCTGAGCATGGTACTGGACCACTTGCGATATGTCGGTTTGAGCCTGGACGGTCTGTACGTGCCGGGACGTCTGGCGTTCCCGTGGTTTTGCCTGGCGATTGCGGCCAATTTGCACCGTGTCGCCCATGCTCCCGTGACCGGCCAATGGCGCTACCTGGGCTGGCTGTTGCTGTTCAGTGTTATCAGTGAAGTGCCCTACCGGCTGTTTATCGAGGATGCCGATACGTTGAACGTGTTGCCGACATTGGCGCTGGGGTTACTGGTTGCCCGAGGATGGCAGCAGAAGGCGTTTTTTGATCGAGGATTGGCGCTGATTGCCCTAGTCATCGCGGCGCTGTTTTCTGCCCAGCTGATGTTCGGGTTTTTCGGTGTGTTACTGCCGCTGGCGATGCTGCTGGTGTTTCGCCGCCCTTGGTATTTCAGCCTGTTGCCGGGTTTGGTCTGCCTGGCGGGTAATCAGTGGCAGATCCTGCTCAATAGCGGCACGCCTGTGGCGCTTATGGGGTTGGCCGCTTGCCTGATTGCACCCTTGGCGGGTCTGGCCTTGTTGCGATACGGCAAAAACGTCTCGCCACCGGCCATGCGTCGCTGGGCGTATGCGCTGTATCCCTTACATTTTTTACTCTTGTGGGTGGTTCGAAAGGCTATTGGCTGACGTCGACCCGAGCCAACAAGGTGGAAACGGATGAGCTGCGTAGAAGTCGCGCATTTTTTGTACGTCGCGCTCGAACCAATCCCGCAGCCATTGGCAATATTGAAGTGAAATAGCCTGCCTGTGCATGGGGTTGGCGCTTTCATCGACAATACATTGCGCAGCCATCATGCCGGACATCAGCGCCTTAAGTACGCCATGTGAGGCGCCCGGGTCCAACCGGCTGGCGGCGTCTCCGATGATGGAATAGCCATTACCCGCCGCCTGATCACAGATTGACCAAGTGACATCGGCCCCCCGGATCGTTCCTTCACAGGGTAATTGTTCAAAGCAGGCCGGAACAGCAGCTATCTTCGGCGATTTATCGTGTAAAAAGCGCAATCGCGTCCAGTGATAAAGCTGCTGGCCGATGTGAGCCGTCCAATACCAGCCCGATGGGTCTGCGAAAATGCCGAGGGCGCTCTCCTGGACTGTTCCTCGCTTATAGCCATACACGGCTGTCAGCGGCGGCGAGCAGCGACGCGAGGTCAGCCTTAATTGGTGTGCCAGCCAGCCATGAGCGCCACTGGCATCAATAAGGTGCCTGCAAAACAGTTGCCCGGCCTGGGTCTGGAGGCCTACCACTCGATCTTTTATCTGCAACACGCTCTTTGCCTGGCAGGGTTGCAGGACGTGGACACCTAAGGCGACAGCTTGATCCAACAGCAACCCGTCCAGCGTTGCTCGGGGAATCTGAAACCCCCGCCATGGTCCGCTTTGGTCTTGCCCGAAAGGCACAAAGTGTCGTTCCTTGTCCCACTTTACCCAAGTACCCGCAGGCCGGATGAAGGTATCGCCACGGATTTTTTCAGCCACGCCCAGTTGCTGAAGCAGCGGCTCTATGCCGGGGTGCAGGGTTTCGCCCGGGCGGTGTCGCGGAAAAGACAGGCGCTCAATCAGTGCCACCTTCAAGCCCTGTTGAGCGCAGGAAATGGCCGCCGAGCAACCCGCCGGGCCGGCACCGATTATGATCACGTCATAGCGGCCTGCGCTGTCGGGCATGGCCAAGCCTAAACGCGCTGCCAGGGTCTGACACCCTGTTGGCGCAACATAACGTGCGGCCATACCAAATACGTAAAGGTTTCCGTCAGCCTGATACGCGCTTGGTCAAACGCGGGTGATTCAACCGGCGTGTAGCGAAACACTTCAATTCGGTAGCCTATGTCGTTGGGGCCAACTTGCAGGTTTGTGTTCAGCGTAACGACGTTGGAGTCGCCGGGCGTTGCCAGGCTGAATGTGTCGATAAACCAATTTCTGGACGTGGCACCCAATGACAGTTTGACTCGCCGAAAGGCATCGATTCGTCGTTGATATTCCTGTGAGTCGACTTTGCCTGTGAGTGCCAATGAGAACTTCCCGTTCAGCGCGTTCTCTGTGTAGTCGGTATAGAAGTAAGTTTCGTACGCTCTGTGGGGCGCGTTATTGGCGACGTATTTTTTTGGAGCGGGTACGCCATCCCACGGGAAACCGCCACTTTTGCCGATCTCCTGATCCAGCATCGGCTTTATCGTTGGGCCCGCTCTGCCTCCCGGCTCATAGGATTGTGCTGAGTCCGGTGCGACAGCTGGCCAGAATGAGCTCAGTGCTGCGCAGAGCTTGGCGTCCTCAGGGAACGGGCTGCCCAGTGTGTAAGCCGCCAAGTGCGCCACCCCGTTCAAATCGTCTCCGTCGAAGCCGATGCCCACATCCCAACCGGGCGCAAACACCCCAGCCCCAGCATCAGTAAGCCAGGAAGCGCGCTTTGCAGAGACTACTTTCGGTTGGCGCACGGCCGAGGAAGGCGAAGTATCAAGCGGGGCCACAATCGCCGTAATGCTCACGTCGGCGCCGGAAAATGACGTCGGAAAAGACTGGATGTTGCCGGGGAAGCGCGAGTCGGACAGGCAGCGCGGTTGAACGGCAAATATATTGCGTCGAGTATCAGGATCCAGAGTTTCGAGCCATTCCAGCAGGTGCCGTTGCTCGCACTGGGGATAAAAGTCAGGTGCACAGACCAGTGAATACGCCGCCACGCGTTTTGGGATCGTGGCGTCCAACGCTGTGCATCGGGCTTGAATCGATCCATCGGCGGTAAAGTCCAGGTAGTGCAAGGCTTTGAAGCCGCCCTTGCGCAGTTGGGTCAGCATGTCTGGCCGACGATTGAGGTTGGTGATGTTTCCTGCACCATCGACTTTATGTCGAATATGCACGAATGCCGGCGAATCAGGGCTCATCGCTAAGCTGGAAACAGAAATGAAGGGGTCATTTGGAACATTGAATGACAAGGGCTTGCCTTGGTATTGAGCCGCTTCAACCAAGTGTTTATGGGGCGTAGCAGCTATTAACCCGAGGCCATAGGCGTGCTCGGGTAGCCAATCGGCGAGGCCTTCGGTTATGACAAAGGGCGGCTGGCTGATATCGGGTTCTGCCCAACCCGAATCTGGCTTCAACTCTAGGTGTATGCGGCGTATTTTTTCGTTTTTGTGCTGTGCGTGGAGTTCCACGTCCAGCGTCATACCGGCAATGCATTCATTGCCGTTGAACAGTTTATGCAATGGCACCCAGAAATCGATCGTTGCGTCATCGGCGTTGACGCCAAAACGCATAGGCCCAAAACGCGCCCTGTCGCCCTTAAGCTGCACGGCGATGTAGGCAGCGTAGCGCGCCGGCAAGACCCGGATAGCGTGATCGTCGCCTTCCACAAAAGGCAGGAAGCCTCTGCTTGAAGCGTCGTACAACGCCGCGGCATTGCCGACCCTTGCTATGCCGGTCCGCGAAAAACACAAATCGGCCTGAACCTTGTGCACCGTGTCCGGTGCTGCGCGGTATTCCAGCGCAAACACGACGACTGCCATGGGCCTTCCATTGGCACGCGCCCTCAGTTGCGCAAGGCTGGGCGCCTGCCGGGCGTAAACGTAGTTTAGGACGGTTTCAAGCTCTGCCGGTGTGGGATACACCTGGAGTGGGCCGCCCTTGGCATCGCTTGTCACGTTGGGGTGGGCCAGTGCGTGGTACAGCAGGCTGTGTGCGGGTTGGCCAGGTTCAATGCCACGTGTTGCGGCCAGGGCAAAGTCTTCAAAGCCCGCCAGTGTGCGGTCTGGTTTCAGTGTTTTACCCAGTTCGGCCTCAAGGTTGGTTGCCAGGATGTCGAGACCGTGGTGAAGCAACAGAGTGTGCCAGCCATGGGGGGCCAGGCGTTTGCAAATAGCCATCACTTGGTTAAGTAGCGCCATGCCTGCATTCCTCGACGGTGTAGGGCGTTCAATCTTCTGGATTGAACAGTGAATGCGTCGAATGCATAAGCTGGCGCTGTTTGATTGGCAAGCGTAGCCAAGTTTTCAGGCGTGCGAGGCTTAAAGTGTCAGGTTTCTGTTTCTAAATCTTCAGGCGGCCCAAGCCATCCCAGTGTTTTATCACCCACCCGTCAAGCCATGTCGTAAACGCACCTTTGCGTGGCGTGCGTAGGCATTTGACCTCTCTGCGCCAGCCCTACCATCGCATCAAAGGGCCCTGCATGGGCCTTAACAATACGAAAGGCTGGGAGAGACGCGATGTTCAGCAAACAAGACCAGATCCAGGGATATGACGACGCACTGCTGGCGGCGATGAATGCCGAGGAGCAGCGTCAGGAAGATCATATCGAGCTGATCGCGTCAGAGAACTACACCAGCAAACGCGTGATGCAAGCCCAGGGCAGCGGCCTGACCAACAAATACGCCGAAGGCTACCCAGGCAAGCGTTACTACGGCGGCTGCGAGCACGTGGACAAGGTTGAAGCCCTGGCTATCGAGCGCGCCAAACAACTGTTCGGCGCTGATTACGCCAACGTCCAGCCGCACTCCGGTTCGTCCGCCAACAGTGCGGTGTACCTGGCGCTGATCAATGCCGGCGACACCATTTTGGGCATGAGCCTGGCCCATGGCGGCCACCTGACCCACGGCGCCAAGGTGTCGTCTTCGGGCAAGCTGTACAACGCCGTGCAGTACGGCATCAATACCGACACCGGCCTGATTGATTACGACGAAGTCGAGCGCCTGGCCGTCGAGTGCCAGCCGAAAATGATCGTGGCGGGTTTCTCTGCCTACTCCAAGACCCTGGATTTCCCACGCTTCCGTCAGATCGCCGACAAGGTTGGCGCACTGCTGTTCGTCGACATGGCCCACGTCGCCGGCCTGGTTGCCGCCGGCCTGTACCCGAACCCGCTGCCGTACGCCGACGTGGTCACCACCACCACCCACAAGACCCTGCGTGGTCCACGTGGCGGTTTGATCCTGGCCAAGGCCAACGAAGCGATTGAAAAGAAACTCAACGCTGCCGTGTTCCCCGGCGCCCAGGGCGGCCCGCTGATGCACGTCATCGCTGGCAAGGCCGTGTGCTTCAAGGAAGCGCTGGAGCCAGGTTTCAAAGCCTATCAACAGCAGGTGATCGACAACGCCCAGGCCATGGCCGAGGTGTTTATCAAGCGCGGCTACGACGTGGTGTCCGGCGGCACCGATAACCACCTGTTCCTGGTCAGCCTGATCCGCCAGGGCCTCACCGGCAAAGATGCAGACGCTGCCCTTGGCCGCGCCCACATCACCGTCAACAAGAACGCCGTGCCGAATGACCCGCAGTCGCCGTTCGTGACCTCGGGCCTGCGTATCGGCACCCCGGCGGTGACCACGCGTGGGTTCAAGGTGCCGCAATGCATCGAACTGGCCGGCTGGATCTGCGACATCCTCGACAACCTCGGCGATGCCGATGTCGAGGCCAACGTGGCCAAGCACGTGTCTGCCCTGTGCGCTGATTTCCCGGTTTATCGCTGAGCGCGGTTTTGGAGTAATGACTATGCAACGCTACTCGGGCTTCGGCCTCTTCAAGCACTCACTCAGCCACCACGAAAACTGGCAGAAAATGTGGCGCACGCCCACGCCGAAAAAGGTCTACGACGTGGTTATCGTCGGCGGCGGCGGGCATGGTCTGGCAACGGCCTACTACCTGGCCAAAGAACACGGTATCACCAACGTAGCAGTGGTCGAAAAAGGCTGGCTGGGCGGCGGTAACACCGCGCGCAACACCACCATCGTGCGCTCCAACTACTTGTGGGATGAGTCGGCGCACCTGTACGAACACGCGATGAAACTGTGGGAAGGCCTGTCCCAGGACCTGAACTACAACGTGATGTTCTCCCAGCGTGGCGTCTACAACCTGTGCCACACCCTGCAAGACATCCGTGACTCCGAACGCCGCGTGAGCGCCAACCGCCTCAACGGTGTGGACGGCGAGTTGCTCAACGCCAAGCAAGTGGCCGACGAGATTCCCTACCTCGACTGCTCAAAAAACACCCGCTACCCGGTACTTGGCGCCACCGTGCAACGTCGCGGCGGCGTAGCCCGCCACGATGCCGTGGCCTGGGGCTTCGCGCGTGCGGCTGACGCCCTCGGCGTGGACTTGATCCAGCAGACCGAAGTGATCGGCTTTCGCAAGGAAAACGGCGTGTGCATCGGCGTCGAAACCAACAAGGGCTTTATCGGCGCCAAGCGCGTGGGTGTGGTCACTGCCGGTAACTCCGGGCATATGGCCTCGCTGGCAGGCTTCCGCCTGCCGATCGAATCCCACCCGCTGCAAGCGCTGGTGTCCGAACCGATCAAGCCGATTATCGACAGCGTGATCATGTCCAACGCCGTGCACGGCTACATCAGCCAGTCCGACAAGGGCGACCTGGTGATCGGCGCCGGTATCGACGGCTACAACGGCTACGGCCAGCGCGGCTCGTACCCGGTGATCGAACACACTATCCAGGCCATCGTCGAAATGTTCCCGGTGCTGTCGCGGGTGCGCATGAACCGCCAGTGGGGCGGCATCGTCGACACCACGCCGGACGCCTGCCCGATCATCTCCAAGACCCCGGTGCCGAACATGTTCTTCAACTGCGGTTGGGGCACCGGTGGCTTCAAGGCCACGCCGGGCTCAGGCAACGTGTTTGCCGCCAGCCTGGCCAAGGGTGAAATGCACCCATTGGCAGCCCCTTTTTCCATCGACCGTTTCCACAACGGTGCGTTGATCGATGAGCATGGCGCTGCGGCCGTCGCCCACTAACAGGAGAAATTCCCTATGTTGCATATCTTCT
This sequence comes from Pseudomonas sp. ChxA, assembly GCF_030263855.1. Classification (NCBI taxonomy): domain Bacteria; kingdom Pseudomonadati; phylum Pseudomonadota; class Gammaproteobacteria; order Pseudomonadales; family Pseudomonadaceae; genus Pseudomonas; species Pseudomonas sp. ChxA. Next base: position 996,463 of record NZ_JARPMK010000002.1, on the reverse strand, counting down.
GTCCTCACTGTGGCGAACTGCGCTCCGAAGAGGAATTCCACGCGTCCGGCCAAGCGCACATCCCGCGCCCGCTGGACCCGAACGCCTGCACCGATGAAGAGTGGGGCGACTACATGTTCTTCCGTGACAACCCGCGCGGGCTGCATCACGAGCTGTGGATTCATGCCGCCGGTTGCCGTCAGTACTTCAACGCCACCCGCGACACCCTGACCTACGAAATTCTTGAAACCTACAAGATTGGCAGCAAGCCGCAATTCACCGCCAAGGCTTCTGGAGAGAAGGTATGAGCCAGATCAATCGCCTGTCCAACGGTGGTCGCATCGACCGTAACAAAGCCCTGACGTTTACCTTCAACGGCCAGAGCTACAAAGGCTTTGAGGGCGACACGCTGGCCGCAGCCCTGCTGGCCAACGGCGTCGACATCATCGGCCGCAGCTTCAAGTATTCGCGCCCTCGCGGCATTTTTGCCGCCGGCGCCGAAGAGCCGAACGCGGTGCTGCAAATCGGCGCTACCGAAGCCACCCAGATTCCCAACGTGCGCGCCACGCAACAGGCGTTGTACCAGGGCCTGGTCGCCACCAGCACCAACGGTTGGCCGAACGTCAACAACGACGTGATGGGCATTCTCGGCAAGGTTGGCGGCAAGCTGATGCCGCCGGGTTTCTACTACAAAACCTTCATGTACCCGCAATCGTTCTGGATGACCTACGAGAAGTACATTCGTAAGGCTGCGGGCCTTGGCCGCTCGCCGACCGAGAACGACCCGGACACTTACGACAACTTCAACCGTCACTGCGACGTGCTGATTGTGGGTGCCGGCCCTGCTGGCCTGGCCGCTGCACTGGCCGCTGCGCGCAGCGGTGCCCGCGTGATCATTGCTGACGAACAGGAAGAATTCGGCGGCTCCTTGCTGGACTCGCGTGAAAGCCTCGACGGCAAGCCGGCGGCCGAGTGGGTTGCCAGTGTGATCGCAGAACTCAAAGCCCTGCCGGACGTGGTGCTGCTGCCGCGTGCCACCGTCAACGGTTACCACGACCATAACTTCCTGACCATCCACGAACGCCTCACCGACCACCTCGGTGACCGTGCGCCGATTGGCCAGGTGCGTCAGCGCATCCACCGTGTGCGTGCCAAACGTGTGGTGCTGGCGACCGGTGCTTGCGAGCGTCCGCTGGTGTACGGCAACAACGACGTGCCGGGCAACATGCTCGCCGGAGCAGTCTCCACTTACGTGCGCCGCTACGGCGTGGCACCGGGCAAAAAACTGGTGCTGTCGACTAACAACGACCACGCCTACCGCGTCGCGCTGGACTGGCTCAATGCGGGCCTGCAAGTGGTCGCCGTGGCTGATGTGCGCCACAACCCACGTGGCGCCCTGGTGGAGGAAGCCCGCGCCAAAGGTATTCGCATCCTCACCGGCAGCGCCGTGATCGAAGCTCGTGGCAGCAAGCACGTGACCGCTGCGCGGGTGGCGGCGATTGACGTCAAAGCGCATAAAGTCACCAGCCCCGGCGAGTGGCTGGACTGCGACCTGGTGGCCAGCTCCGGCGGCTACAGCCCAGTGGTTCACTTGGCTTCGCACCTGGGCGGCAAGCCGACCTGGCGTGAAGACATCCTCGGTTTCGTACCGGGCGAAGCACCGCAAAAACGCGTGTGTGTCGGTGGTATTAATGGCGTGTACGGCCTGGGTGATTCACTGGCCGATGGTTTTGAAGGCGGCGTACGCGCGGCCAGCGAAGCCGGGTTTGCGCCGGTGGAAGGCACACTGCCAAAAGCCTTGAGCCGTCTGGAAGAGCCGACCCTGGGCATCTACCAAGTGCCCCATGACAAACCGACCGCACGCGCGCCGAAGCAATTTGTCGACCTGCAGAACGACGTCACCGCCGCTGCGATTGAGCTGGCGACCCGCGAAGGGTTCGAATCGGTCGAGCACGTCAAACGCTACACCGCACTGGGCTTCGGCACCGACCAAGGCAAGCTCGGCAACGTCAACGGCCTGGCCATTGCGGCCCGTTCGCTGAACGTGACCATCCCGCAGATGGGCACCACCATGTTCCGTCCCAACTACACGCCGGTGACCTTCGGCGCCGTCGCGGGCCGTCACTGTGGGCACATTTTCGAGCCGGTGCGCTACACCGCGCTGCAAGCCTGGCACGTCAAAAACGGCGCCGAGTTTGAAGACGTCGGCCAGTGGAAACGCCCTTGGTACTTCCCGCGCAACGGTGAAGACCTACATGCCGCCGTGAAGCGCGAATGCCTGGCCGTGCGCGACAGCGTCGGCCTGCTCGATGCGTCCACCCTGGGCAAAATCGACATTCAAGGCCCGGATGCCCGCGAGTTCCTCAACCGCATCTACAGTAACGCCTGGACCAAGCTCGACGTGGGCAAGGCCCGCTACGGCCTGATGTGCAAGGAAGACGGCATGGTCTTCGACGACGGCGTAACCGCCTGCCTGGCCGACAACCACTTCCTGATGACCACCACCACCGGCGGCGCGGCCCGCGTACTCCAGTGGCTGGAAATCTACCAACAGACCGAGTGGCCAGACCTCAAGGTGTACTTCACCTCGGTCACCGACCACTGGGCAACCATGACCTTGTCCGGCCCCAACAGCCGCAAGCTGCTGGCGGAAGTCACCGACATCGACCTGGACAAGGACGGCTTCCCGTTCATGACCTGGAAAGAAGGCCTGGTTGGCGGCGTACCGGCGCGGGTGTTCCGTATCTCGTTTACCGGCGAGCTGTCGTATGAAGTCAACGTGCAGGCCGACTACGCCATGGGCGTGCTGGAGCAGATCGTCGCTGCAGGCAAGAAGTACAACCTGACGCCGTACGGCACCGAGACCATGCACGTACTGCGGGCCGAGAAGGGCTTCATCATCGTCGGGCAAGACACCGACGGCTCGATGACCCCGGACGACCTGAACATGGGCTGGTGCGTAGGTCGTACCAAGCCGTTCTCGTGGATCGGCTGGCGCGGGATGAATCGCGAAGACTGCGTGCGTGAAGAGCGCAAGCAGTTGGTGGGCTTGAAGCCGGTTGACCCGAATGTATGGCTGCCGGAAGGCGCGCAGTTGGTGTTCGACCCTAAACAGTCGATCCCGATGAAGATGGTCGGCCACGTGACCTCAAGCTATGCGCACAACTCGCTGGGTTATTCGTTTGCGATGGCGGTGGTCAAGGGCGGCTTGAAGCGTATGGGTGAGCGGGTGTTCTCACCGCAGGCGGATGGCAGCGTGATCGAGGCAGAGATTGTGTCCTCGGTGTTCTTCGACCCGAAAGGCGATCGCCAGAACATCTGATAGACCGAGGCGCCTGCATCGCAGGCAAGCCAGCTCCCACATTTGGAATGCGTTCCCCTGTGGGAGCTGGGCTTGCCCGCGATGAGGCCGCAACAGTCACCACAGAATTCAGAACAGGTGCTTTATGACAGCAGCCAATGTTTACCAACAACGCCCCACCACCGGCGCCAAGGCCGAGTCGTCGCTGCACCATGCCGATCTCGCCAGCCTGGTCGGCAAGGGCCGCAAGAACGCCGGCGTGACCGTGCGGGAAAAGAAACTCCTCGGCCACCTGACTATTCGTGGCGATGGCCACGACGCCGCCTTCGCGGCCGGTGTACACAAAGCCCTGGGTATCGAACTGCCTGGCGCCTTGCAGGTGATCGTCAAAGGCGAAACCAGCCTGCAATGGCTTGGCCCGGATGAGTGGCTGTTGATCGTGCCAAGCGGTGAAGAGTTCGCCGCCGAACAAAACCTGCGCGCTGCCTTGGGTGAGCTGCATATCCAGATCGTCAACGTCAGTGGCGGCCAGCAGATCCTCGAACTCAGCGGCCCGAATGTGCGCGACGTGCTGATGAAGTCCACCAGCTACGACGTGCACCCCAACAACTTCCCGGTAGGCAAGGCGGTGGGCACCGTATTCGCCAAGTCGCAGCTGGTGATCCGCCACACGGCTGAAGACACCTGGGAACTGCTGATCCGCCGCAGCTTCTCGGATTACTGGTGGCTGTGGTTGCAGGATGCGTCGGCTGAGTTTGGCCTGAGCGTCCAAGCCTAATCAAAATTTCGTGGCGAAAGGGCTGTTGTGGCGAGGGGGCTTGCCCCCCGTTGGAGCGCGCAGCTGTCCCAACAAGGTCGACGCGTTTTGTCTGAAACAACCCAGCGACAGGTTTTAGGGCTGCTACGCAGCCCAACGGGGGACAAGCCCCCTCGCCACACAAACCTGAGGATTGAAAAATGAGCCGCGCACCCGATACATGGATTTTGACCGCCGACTGCCCCAGCGTGCTCGGCACGGTGGACGCGGTCACCCGCTACCTGTTTGAGCAGGGCTGCTACGTCACCGAGCACCATTCGTTCGATGACCGCCTTTCGGGCCGGTTTTTTATTCGCGTGGAATTCCGGCAGCCCGAGGGTTTTGACGAGCAGGCGTTCCGCGCTGGCCTGGCCGCGCGCGGTGAAGCCTTTGGCATGATCTTCGAGCTGACGGCACCGAACTATCGGCCAAAAGTGGTGATCATGGTGTCCAAGGCCGACCACTGCCTGAATGATTTGCTGTACCGCCAGCGCATTGGCCAACTGTCGATGGACGTGGTTGCGGTGGTCTCCAACCACCCGGATTTGAAACCTTTGGCCGACTGGCACCAGATTCCCTACTACCATTTCCCCCTCGACCCCAACGACAAGCCGTCCCAGGAGCGTCAGGTATGGCAAGTGATTGAAGAGACCGGCGCCGAACTGGTGATCCTTGCGCGCTACATGCAAGTGCTGTCGCCGGAGCTGTGCCGCAAGCTCGATGGCAAGGCTATCAACATTCACCACTCGTTGCTGCCGGGGTTCAAAGGTGCCAAGCCGTATCACCAGGCCTACAACAAGGGCGTGAAACTGGTGGGCGCCACGGCGCATTACATCAACAACGACCTGGATGAAGGCCCGATCATCGCCCAGGGCGTGGAGGTGGTGGACCACAGCCACTATCCCGAGGATTTGATTGCCAAGGGGCGTGATATTGAAGGACTGACGTTGGCGCGGGCCGTTGGGTATCACATTGAGCGGCGGGTGTTTTTGAACGCCAATCGAACGGTGGTGCTCTGACGGCTGCCATCGCAGGCAAGCCAGCTCCCACATTTGAAATGTATTCACAAATCAAAATGTGGGAGCTGGCTTGCCTGCGATGAGGCCATCAGCATCAACACAAGGAAACAGCATCTGTAACCCGAGCACTTAAACGCGCTGCCTGCCTGGGCGACGCGGTTCCATAAAAACAACAGCGAGGTGAAAGCATGTCTGGTAATCGTGGTGTCGTGTATCTCGGCAACGGCAAGGTCGAAGTACAGAAAATCGACTATCCCAAAATGCAGGACCCCCGTGGCAGGAAGATTGAGCACGGCGTTATCCTGCGCGTGGTCTCCACCAACATCTGCGGTTCCGACCAACACATGGTGCGCGGCCGCACCACTGCCCAGACCGGCCTGGTGCTTGGCCACGAGATCACCGGCGAAGTGATCGAAATGGGCAGCGGCGTCGAAAACCTGAAGATCGGCGACCTGGTATCGGTACCGTTCAACGTCGCCTGTGGCCTTTGCCGCTCCTGCAAAGAACAACACACCGGCGTATGCCTGAGCGTCAACCCGGCCCGTCCTGGCGGTGCTTACGGCTATGTCGACATGGGCGACTGGACCGGCGGCCAAGCCGAATACGTGCTGGTGCCTTACGCGGACTTCAACCTGCTCAAACTGCCGGACCGCGACAAGGCCATGGAGAAAATCCGTGACCTGACCTGCCTCTCCGACATCCTGCCGACCGGCTACCACGGCGCCGTGACTGCGGGCGTTGGCCCAGGCAGCTCGGTGTACATTGCCGGCGCCGGCCCTGTTGGCCTGGCAGCTGCGGCGTCTGCACGCCTGCTCGGCGCTGCGGTGGTGATCATCGGTGACGTCAACCCGATCCGCTTGGCCCACGCCAAGGCCCAGGGTTTCGAAATTGCCGACCTGTCCAAAGACACCCCGCTGCACGAACAAATCGCCGCCTTGCTGGGCGAGCCGGAAGTGGACTGCGCGGTAGACGCCGTAGGCTTCGAAGCCCGTGGCCACGGCCATGAAGGCGTCAAGGCGGAAGCGCCGGCCACCGTACTCAACTCGCTGATGGGCGTGGTGCGCGTGGCGGGCAAAATCGGTATCCCGGGCCTCTATGTCACTGAAGACCCAGGTGCTGTGGATGCCGCCGCAAAAATGGGCAGCCTGAGCATTCGGTTTGGCCTGGGCTGGGCCAAATCCCACAGCTTCCACACCGGGCAAACGCCGGTGATGAAGTACAACCGTCAGCTGATGCAGGCGATCATGTGGGACCGTATCAACATTGCGGAAATTGTCGGCGTACAGGTGATCAGCCTGGATGATGCGCCACGTGGGTATGGCGAGTTCGATGCGGGTGTGCCGAAGAAGTTTGTGATTGATCCGCATAAGCTGTTTAGCGCAGCGTAAGGCGATAGATAAGGGCGACCCAAGGGTCGCCCTTTTTTTATTGCGAATCAGTCTGTGATAAAAAGCCAGCTGATGAACATACCGGCAAGGGAAAGGAAGGTAACGAGTGTCGGTACGACCATCCAGCACTTGAGGTGCAGGGGGATTTTTTCAACGTCCTCAACAAGTACCATGCCTCTCCATTGAATGACTTTTGGGATAAGAATAACTGTGGCCATGGCGAATACGCGTTGAGGCCGTCCTTCAAAGTGAGCATGACGAAGCGTGTGCCTGCAGCCAACTATAAAGGTGCTGTATTGCATATAGCGCTCAGCCTCATCGAGCTTTTTGTACATAGCGGAAAAGACAATCGGGAAGGTGAGTAGCAGGAGGGCGAATGAGCCCACTACAAAATAGTCCAGGTACATCTAATCCTCCACAGCCCGATAGAGCACGTCGCCTACCCATTCTCCACCCTTGCCTCCAATAGTGCCAAAGGCGAGACCGCCCGCAGCCCCCCCGACGATGGCGCATGCCAGCGCTCCGGTGCCGGCCGTGGGGATACCGAAAGCGATCATGCAGGCGACGGTACCGCTATACACGCCTGCAATACCGCCTGCGGATGTGCCACCCACGGCGCCCAATAACTTGCCTCCTTCAACATACTTCGCTTTCGTACATTCTTGCTCACGTTCTCTAGAGCAAGCCTCAGCTATCTCCAACGCAGCCGCCCCAACATCCAGCACGATGCCAATGTAAGTACCTTTCTTCAATAGCTGGGAGGCCTTGGCTACACGCTTGACGGTCTCTTCATACTTGCGAATCTCTCCATGATGCCAATAGCTCTTAGTGGAAATTCCCAGCATTTTCTTGATTGAACTTTCACTCTTCAACCCCGTACCAAAGCGCGCCATCCCCGAGAGTTGGGTATCAAGCCTTGCAAACAACGCCCTGCGTTTAACCAGAAAGTCATTCCTTGCACTCGCGGTGCCCTTCCTCAGGTACTGCCTATGCAGCTCATCGATTTCCTTAAGGGTCGTCTCGATCTGCGCCAAGTGCTTGCTCCAGGCACTACTGGCACTGCCAATGCCCAGGGACGCATGGGCCATGATGGCCTGTAACTGATCGTAGTTTTTGATCAGGAATTGATCCGTCGCGGAGTGTGCGAACAACGCCTGTTTGATGTTCTGCGCCGAGCGCATCAGTTGGGCTTCTTCCGTCGTGCAAGACGCGGTACGCGCATCGGGAATGATCACCAACTGCCCTGGCAATACCACGACGTTGCCAATGTGTTGGTTGAGGATGTCGAACTTGGTTTGAATGTGAGGGTTGAGTGAAAGGTCGAGTTTAAGCAGCGGATAAGGCTGCGGCCGTTCATTAATAAATGCGTAGGGTCCCTGCATAGCGTGCACCTCCAAGTGACTGAGGCGCACGACTATAAGAAGGCGCTACAGGCGAGGTAAGACGCGTACAGGGGCGTTTTTGACGTTTCAGAAAGGGACTACGCAAGTCCCGGCAAACGCTGACGTGTTTGATTCATTTGAGCTTTGTAAGTCGCAGGTACGGGTCGGCCACTTCACCGTTTTTTATCACCCGCTTGCCGCCATAGTCGCAGTGACTTTTACCGTCGAGCCCGTTGATTTCCTCAGGTTTGAGTTCGTACTCCGGGGCCAGATAGTTATCGTTGGTTCCGGCGATAGGGGTCGCCTTGGGTGAGCTGTAGCGATGGTTGAGTTCCGAGTTAAAGACCTGCTTTACGTGTAGGAAAGGGCAACAGGGCGCTGCCCTTCTTTACATCGGGTATTTAAGCCTGCAAACGCCGGCTGATCACATCCAGCAAATCACAGCCATCACGCAGTGGAATGGCACACAGCAGGGCGAAGTCCTGGAGGACGAGGTTGTCGGTGTTCAGGCCTTCGCGAAACGCGAGGTTTTCCATGACTTGGGTGACCGCGCGGATGCGGTAGACGGCGGCGTCGTGGAGCACGTCGAGCGGGACTTGGGTGTCGATGAGCAGGGAGGGAGTGGTGGCGTCGTGGCCGGTGAGCGGCATGTATCGGTTCATGTTTTAACCTTTATTTCAGAGAGTGAGGCTACCACTCACACGTCGCCAAACGAATGGGTGGCAGCTGTACGCAGGTTGGCGAACCGGTGAAATAAAGCAAAGGCCGGCAGACCCGAAGGTCTCCCGCGCACAGCCGCCATAAAGCAGCTCTACGCGTGCAAAAAAACCTGCAAAGGAGCAGGTGCTTTTGCATGCATTATTTCAATCGAGTCGCCAAACCCGTGTCGCCATATGGGCGACCGCCGAACTATAAGCGCCATCCTCCGCCGGGAGCAAGTCGCGCGGCCGCTGAAGCTCAAATGTGGGTCACAGATGGGTGAATGAACACTTGAGGGTGTCCAGGGCTTCGCAATAGGTGCCTCTCCAGTCACCGCTAGGGGTGAGATTCCATCCCGGCACGGGTTTGAGCGTGATCGAAAGGTTTGCGTCGTTACCCATTGGCCCTTTGTAGGTGCAGATGACGGCTGTGTTCTGTGCATCGTATCGGGCATCGTGAAACGTCGAGTCAGCCAGATAGGAGGCGGGCGCCAATGGGTTTTGACCTTTCCAAGTGCGCCCGTCAGCCTGCGATGTTTCATAGCTGAAACCGCCACCGGCCAGGGCGGTTTGATTGATGCTCTGGATCGACGGGCAGGTTGAAGTCGCCGCGATGGCATTCGCTACCAGCCCTGTCATTGCAGACAAACCCGCAAGCATTGCACGCTTCATGTTTGTCTTCCTGTGGAGTGAAGGACAGACATGCTGCGGCTGATACACGGGGTTGGCTACTGTTATAAATAACAGTTCTTTAGCGTATTTTTTTAGGGTCCCGGCGTTGGTTATTTCAAATTCGCCCAATCGACGAAAAGCAAATGTGGGAGCTGGCTTGCCTGCGATGGTGGCTCAGAAAAGGATAAGTTGACTGGCCCACCGCTATCGCAGGCAAGCCAGCTCCCACAGGTATTGAGTTGTGTCAGCGAGAGGCCAGGGCGCCTTGGTACAGCACGGGGCCGGTGGGTTGTCCGGTGGGTGAGCCGCCTTGTGGCTCCAGGCTGACGGCCAGGGTCGCGGGTGCAGTCAGCAGCGCTTGCTGTTCCTGGCTCAGCTGGATTCGGCCTTTACCCGAGGTCGGCACCAGCCCCAGAGAGACGGGTTTGCCACCGGGTGCGATGACCCACAGTTCCAAGGCACGTGTCGGCTCTACAGCCGCCAACGTCAGCGGCTCCACTTGCAGGTGATCGCCAAACGCCTGCACCTGCAACGCCGGTTGCTGGTTAGCGGCCACCAATGTGGCGTTGTATTCGGCGCCGATATCACGCTGATAAAGCACGCCCACCAGCACCGCCACGACGATCGCGCAGGCAGCGGCCAGCAGCCGGACATTCAGCCAGAATGGTTTTTTCGCCGGCACGTGCAGCACTTGCGGTTCAATTCTGGCCTTGATGCCTGCCCACACATGCTCGGGCACTGGCCGCTCGGGCACGGTGCCGGTCAGGCTGGCGAGGGCATCCTGCCAATGGCCGAGCTCCACGCGCAGCGCGGCATCGTCCAGCAGCAGGTTTTCAAAGCGCCGACGCGCAGTGGCGGGCATCAGGCCGATGGCGTAGTCGGCGGCCAGGGCGCGGCGCAGGGCGGTGGTTTGGTAGTTCATGATTCAAGGCACCTACGCAGGCGCTCCATGCCGCGACGAATCCAGGATTTGACCGAGCCCAAAGGCGCCGCCAAGTGTTCGGCCAGTTCCGAGGCCGACAGGCCTTGAAAGTAAGCCACGGTAATCGATTGGCGTTGCATGCCGTCGAGGGTGTCGAGGCAGCGGTTGAGGGCGCGGGCTTCGCGCTCGCTGTCGAGCTGTTCATGGGCGCTGGGGCTGTCGTCGAGCAGGGCGTCCTGCTGGCCGTCGGCTAAGGGTTGTTCGCGGTGTTTGCGCAATTGGTCGATGGCCAGGTTGCGGGTGATGTTGACCATCCACGTCATCGGCGACGCCAAGTGAGCCTGGTAGCGCGAAGCGTTGTACCAGATGCGCACAAAGGCCTCCTGCAACACTTCTTCGGCCAGGTCTGCGCGCCCCATGAAACGGAAGGCAACGCCGTGCAGCCGTGGCGAAACACTGCGGTAAAGGGTTTCGAACGCCTGGCGGTTGCCCAGGGCGCATTGGGCCAGCAAGGGCCGCAACGGGTCAGCATCGTGGACGGAAATAGGGCTTCTCCAGGCTCTCGTTCGAGGGCGACGGGACTGCGCACGGTAGGCAGAGGGTAGTCCAGCTTGAGCATTCATTCCATCCGACTCCGAGCGGTGCATGCTGGATATACGCAGGGACGTGACATTTGGATGCAGATTTTTCTGAACTAATCTGTAGGTGGGAACATTCCTTCGGGACTGTCAGTCAAACGCCTGCTTTTAGCTCCTACATTCAGAGGTTGTCTTGATGAAGATTTCACGCGGTTTTGCCCTGTCTTGCCTGTTGACCATGGCCGCCAGCCCGGTGTTTGCCGCAGGTTTCAGCCTCGGTGACGTGGCCAATGCCGTCTCCGGTGCCCAGGGCAGCAACAACAAGGCGGCGGCTGCAGCGCCTAGCTCTGAGACCGCCGGCCTGCTGAGCGCCCTGACTTCGCAACTGAACATCACCCCCGAACAAGCGGTGGGCGGTACCGGCGCCATGTTGGGCCTGGCCAAGAATAAACTGAGCGGTACCGACTATTCGCAATTGGGCAAGAGTGTGCCGGGCCTGGATCAACTCTCGGGCAGCAACTCCCTGGGCAGCCTCGGCGCCTTGAGCGGGCTGCTCGGCCAGAGTGGCGGCAGCAAGACCAGCGGCCTGGACAGCGTGCTGGGTAACGTGAAGAACACCAGCGACCTGAACACCGCCTTCAGCGCGCTGGGCATGGATAACAGCATGGTCGGCAAGTTTGCTCCGGTGATCCTGCAATACCTGGGCGGCCAGGGCGCCAACCAGTCGGTGCTGGGCAAACTGGCCTCGGCCTGGGGCACTGGCAGCTAAGGCTGCTTAGACGGAATATCTGTTGAGGGTTAAGCCCGGGGAAAAGAAATGGCGACTTGCTGCAGGTCGCCATTTTTTATTGGTCAGGTGAGTGTCAGATGGCTTTTTCATTCAGGGTTTCGCACGGCAAATGCTTTGAACATACACCGCAACATTCCCTGAGGAACCTAATTGGATGTCTCACCACATAAGTGCAAGGCGCGGGCGCACTCATTGGTTGCCGCGCCTTTTGCAACCCAATCAGGCAGGTACACATATGAATAGCATCTCTACAAGCAACCATGCTGCCAATCCGGCATATACCAGTGCCAATACCTTCATCGCAGATGACAGGTGCGGGCCGAAGTTAGATTCCGAAGCCGCCACACGCGACAGGGCCCAAAGGTCGTCTGTCAATAAAGGCCCGTCGAAGCCGGGGACCAATGATGCTACACGGGATGCTGGACTCCCAGATGAGGTAATCAGATGGGCAGTTGATATGTCGATGAGTAGTATGAAACGCCCTCTACGCAGTTTTCTGCATGACTGATCGTCACTGCGCTTGACCGCTACCTTGCTAAGTGCGTGTGTTGATCAACTGCTCGATGCGCGCGTCTTTCTCCATCCAGAGCTGGTTCACCCAGTTCTGGACGGTCTGGCGAAACGCCGGATCATTCTCGTAATCCCCTTGCCATAACGCCGGGTCCAGCTCACGGGTGCGGATATCAATGATCACCTTGGGCACTGTGCCGCAGATCAAGTCCCAGAACCCCGGAATTTTTTGCTGATGTTGTTGAGTTGGATAAACCACGGTCACATCGAGGACCGCGTCCAACTGCTCGCCCATTGCCGCCAGTACGAACGCCACGCCGCCCGCCTTGGGCTTTAGCAGCCGGGTAAAGGGCGAGTCCTGTTGTTGACGTTTGGCCTCGCTGAAGCGCGTGCCTTCCAGGTAATTGACCACCGTCACCGGTTGGCGCTTGAACAGCTCGCAGGCCTCTTTGGTGATCTTCAAATCCTGCCCCGCCAGCTCCGGGTGCTTGGCCAGGAACGCCTTGGTGTAGCGCTTCATGAACGGGTAATCCAGCGCCCACCAGGCCAGGCCCAGGAAGGGCACCCAGATCAGCTCTTTTTTCAGGAAGAATTTGAAGAACGGCGTACGCCGGTTCAGCGCCTGGATCAGCGCGGGAATGTCGACCCAGGACTGGTGGTTGCTGATCACCAGGTAAGACGTATCGCCGCGCAGCTCGTCGCCACCGCGAATGTCCCATTGGGTGGGGATGCACAGCGCGAAAATCAGCTTGTCGATCTCGGCCCAGGTCTCGGCGATCCACATCACGGCCCAGGAGGCATAGTCGCGAAAGCGGCCGGGGGCCACCAGCTTGAGCAGGGCAAACACCATCAACGGGCCGAACAGCACCAGGGTGTTGAGTAATAGCAGCAGTGTGACAAAACAGCCGGTGAGCAGGCGGCGCATAAGTAACTCTTGGAATCGGGTGGGCGGGCCATGATAAGCAAGCTGAGTCTAGAGGCCAAATCGCAAATTGCCGCACGAATGTGATCTTTCCCACGCTTTGCGTGGGAATGCCTCGTGTGACGCTCTGCGTCACGACTTAAGAGCTGACGCGGAGCGTCCAGAGCTGCGTTCCTACGCAGAGCGTAGGAACGATCTAACTAAACAACGCTTTTGCGGTCTAGAATCCGCCTACTTCTTTTCAAGGAAATCACTTCGTGAAACTGCTCCTTGCCTTGCTCGCCCTGGCTGCCGTGCCCGTCATGGCGGCCGAACCGACCCTCTACGGTCGCTACGAATACATCCAACTGCCGGAGATCGGCCAAACCTTCAAGGCCAAGATGGACACCGGCGCGCTGACGGCCTCGCTGTCGGCCCGCAACATCGAAACCTTCCAGCGCGATGGCGACGACTGGGTGCGCTTCCGCCTCGGCGGCAAGGACGCCAGCGACAAGGTCTATGAGCACAAAGTCTCGCGCATCAGCAAAATCAAAAGCCGCGCCGACGAGGACGATGACAAGGACGAAGCCACTGTGGCCAAGCGCCCGGTCATTGACCTGGAAATGTGCCTGGGCAACGTCAAGCGCACCGTGGAGGTCAACCTCACCGACCGCAGCAGCTTCAACTACCCGTTGCTGATCGGCGCCAAGGCCCTGCGTGAGTTCGGCGCGGCGGTAAACCCGGCCCGTCGCTACACTGCCGACAAACCGGACTGCTGATTGAACCCATGCCGCACATCCTGATTGTCGAAGACGAAGCGGCGATAGCCGACACGCTGATCTTTGCCCTGCAAGGCGAGGGTTTTACCACCACCTGGCTGAGCCTTGGCCAGGAGGCGTTGGCCCATCAACGCCAGACGCCTGCCGACCTGATCATCCTCGACATCGGTTTGCCGGATATCAGCGGCTTTGAGACCTGCAAGCAACTGCGCCGCTTCAGCGAAGTGCCGGTGATGTTCCTCAGTGCGCGCGACGGCGAGATTGACCGCGTGGTCGGCCTGGAGATCGGCGCCGACGATTATGTGGTCAAGCCGTTCAGCCCCAGGGAAGTGGCGGCGCGGGTTCGGGCGATTCTCAAACGCGTCAGCCCGAGCGCCGCGCCCGCCGTGTTCCAGGTCGACCTGGAGCGCATGCAGATCAGTTATCGCGGCCAGGCTTTGAGCCTCACGCGGCATGAATTCCGCCTGCTGCAAAGCCTGCTGGAACAGCCCGAACGGGTGTTCAGCCGCGAGCAGTTGCTCGACGCGGTGGGCGTGCCGGCCGATGCCGGCTACGAGCGCAATATCGATAGCCATATCAAAAGCCTGCGCAGCAAACTGCGGAGCATTGCGGCGGATGCCGAGCCGATCCAGACCCATCGCGGCCTCGGCTACAGCTACAGCCCGAGCCACAGCTGATGCGCCTGGGGCTGCGGATCTTTCTGGTGTATGCGCTGTTTATCGGCCTCACGGGTTACTTTGTGCTCAACACCGTGATGAAGGAAATCCGCCCCGGCGTGCGCCAGTCCACCGAAGAAACCTTGGTGGACACGGCCAACCTGCTGGCTGAAATCCTGCGTCTTGACGTAAAAAATGGCACCCTCGGCCAAAGCCACTGGCCTGAATTGCTCAAGGCCTACGGCAATCGCCAGCCCGGCGCGACCATCTGGGGCCTGCCGAAAAACCAGGTCAACCACCGCATCTATGTGACCGACGCCAACGGCATCGTGTTGCTCGACTCCACGGGCGAAGCGGTGGGCCAGGACTATTCACAGTGGAACGACGTGTACCTCACCTTGCGGGGTGAGTACGGCGCCCGTTCCACCCGCAGTGAGCTGGACGATCCCACCTCGTCGGTGATGCACGTGGGCGCGCCGATCCGCGACAACGGGCAAATCATCGGCGTGGTCACGGTGGCCAAGCCCAACAGCTCGTTGCAGCCCTATGTGGATCGCACCGAGAACCGCTTGCTCTGGTACGGCGCCGGGTTGGTGGTGTTGGGCCTGCTGCTGGGCGCATTGCTGTCGTGGTGGCTGAGCGTGGCGCTGCATCGGCTCACGGCGTATGCGCAGGCGGTGAGCGAAGGGCGCCGGGCCGAGTTGCCGCATTACCGCGGCGGCGAACTCAAGCAGCTGTCTACCGCTGTGGAGCACATGCGCACGCAGTTGGAAGGCAAGGCCTACGTCGAACATTACGTACACACCCTGACCCACGAATTAAAAAGCCCGTTGGCCGCCATTCGCGGTGCGGCGGAATTGTTGCAGGGCGATATGAGCCGCGAACAGCAGCAGCGTTTTATCGGCAATATCGACAGCGAAAGCGCACGCTTGCAGCAGTTGATCGAGCGGCTGCTCAACCTTGCCCAGGTGGAGCAGCGCCAGGGTTTGGAAGAACAGACCCGCATGCCGTTGGCGGCCTTGGTCGATGAGGTACTCAAGGCGCAATGTGCGCGAATCGAAGGTGCCGGCCTGCAGGTCGAACAGACGATTACGCCCGATGTAAAGGTGTTCGGTGAGCCTTTCCTACTGCGTCAGGCGCTGGGCAATCTGCTGGATAACGCCTTGGATTTCACTCCGCCGGGCGGCACCTTGCGCTTCAGCGCACAGACGCAACATAACGACGTGCAGGTCAGCCTGTTCAATCAGGCCGCGCCGATTCCGGACTACGCCTTGCCGCGCCTGAGCGAGCGTTTCTACTCGCTGCCGCGCCCGGTCAGCGGGCGCAAAAGCACTGGCCTGGGCCTCAACTTTGTTGAGGAAGTAATGAAACTGCATGGCGGCGTGTTGCAGATCGGCAATGTGCCAGGCGGCGTGCAGGTGGTGCTGCATCTCCACACAGTCTCCACAGTGCCCACATAAATCGCCCACACGCGCGGCTCACGCTCTGCCCATCAAAACAGGGAGAGCCCCATGAACCGCAGCCTGCTTTTCAAACTTGGCGCCATCGCGCTGCTGATCCTGCTGTTGCTGATTCCGCTGCTGATGATCAACGGCATCATCAGCGACCGCCAGCAAATGCGCGACGGCGTATTGATGGATATCGCCCGCAGCTCCAGCTACAGCCAGCGCATTACCGGACCCGTGATGGTGGTGCCGTATCGCAAGACCGTGCGTGAGTGGAAACTCAATGAAAAGCTCAACAAACGCTACGAGGAAACCCGTGAAGAGCGCGGTCGTCTGTATTTCTTGCCGGACCGCTTTGAGCTCGACGGCAAGGTGCAAACCGAGTTGCGATCGCGCGGCATCTACCAGGCGCGCCTGTTCCATGCCGACAACCGCATCAGTGGGCGTTTTGAGCTGCCGGCGCAGTTGGGCATTACGGAAAACTTTGCCGATTACCGGTTTGATCCGGCGTTTCTGGCGGTGGGTATCAGCGACATTCGCGGCATCGAAAACGCTCTGAAGTTGGAGCTGGGCAGCCAACGCCTGGCGTTTTCACCGGGCTCGCAAGTGGACTGGCTGGGCGAGGGTGTGCATGTGACGCTGCCCGAGCAGGACAGCAAACGACCGGGCGTGGTGGACTTCGCTTTTGACCTGCGCCTGCAAGGCACCGAGCAGTTGCAAGTGGTGCCGGTGGGCAAGACCAGCCAGGTGTCACTCGCGTCCAACTGGCCGCACCCCAGTTTTATCGGCAACTTCCTGCCGGCGCAGCGCGAGGTCACTGACAAGGGCTTCAGCGCCAATTGGCAGACTTCGTTTTTCTCCACCAACCTCGAACAAGCCTTGCAAACCTGCCTGGATCGCCAGGGCTGTGAAGACTTCAGCAACCGTAGCTTTGGCGTGAACTTCATCGACCCGGTTGACCAGTACCTCAAGAGCGACCGCGCGATCAAATACGCGCTGCTGTTTATTGCCCTGACGTTTGCCGGCTTCTTCCTCTTCGAAGTGCTGAAAAACCTCGCGGTACACCCGATCCAGTACGCATTGGTGGGCTTTGCCTTGGCGTTTTTCTACCTGCTGTTGTTGTCGTTGTCCGAACACTTGGGCTTTGCGTTGGCCTACCTGATCTCCGCCAGTGCCTGTGTGTTGTTGATTGGTTTTTATGTGTGCCATGTGCTGCGCAGTGTTGTGCACGGCCTGGGTTTTTCGGCGGGGTTGGCGGCGTTGTATGGCTTGTTGTACGGGCTGCTGAGCGCCGAGGATTACGCGCTGCTGATGGGCTCGCTGTTGCTGTTCGGGCTGCTGGGTACGGTGATGGTGCTGACGCGCAAACTGGATTGGTATGGCGTGGGCAAGCGCAAGGATCGGGAGGTGGTGCAATGATCGGCTTACGCGAAGATCAGCAGGTGCGCGCGCAATTGGTCGGAAAAATCAACGCGTTATTTTGTGCGGCAAATGGGCTTTGTGAGGCGAGCGGGCTTGCCCCGCGTTGGGCTGCGCAGCAGCCCCAAAACCTGCCACAGAGGCGTTTCTGGTACACCGCGTTTTACTTGACTGGGGCCGCTTCGCAGCCCAACGCGGGGCAAGCCCGCTCGCCACAAGGGAGCGTATTTCACCCCGTTAGAGCGGTGGCTGAGTCTCCAGCATCGAAGGCCGTTGGCTGACCTCGGCATACCAATCGGCAAGCTTGGGGTTGCTGGCACGCCATTGCAGGTCGGGGTGGCGAAAATCCATGTAACCCAGGGCACAGGCCACGCTGATGGCGGCGATGTCGAAGTGGCTGGCCAGTTCGGCAATTGCATCGGCTTCCAGCTCGGCGAGGGCGCGGTGGATCTTGTTGCGCTGGCCCTCCAGCCATTGGTCCCAGTGTTTTTCTACCGGGCGCATGGCGGTCTCGTAACGCACCAGCACGGCAGCATCCATGATGCCGTCGGCCATCGAGGCGAGGGTGAGGCGGCGCCAGCGGGCCGAGCCGTCACGCGGGATCAGCGGGTTGCCGACGTGCTGGTGGTCGAAGTAATCGAGGATCACCCGGCTGTCGTGCAGCACCGAGCCATCGGCCAGGCGCAGGGCCGGGATCTTGCCCACGGGGTTGTCCTGCACCACCTGTGCATCGGGGTTGACCGGCGTCGGCATGCAGCCATGCAGGGCCACGCGGTCTTGCTGGCCGGTCTCGATCAGCAGCACGCGGACTTTGCGAACAAAGGGTGAAGCGGGGTTGTGAAACAAGGTCATGCTGGGCGCTGACATGGGCATTCCTCGGAAAAGGTAGGGGCTAGCCTAGTAGGATTGTGGTTGTTTTTGAAGGCCCTATCGCAGCGGTGCGACGACTCGACAAGCCAGCTCCCACACTTGACTGCGTACACACATCAACCTGTGGGAGCTGGCTTGCCTGCGATGAGGCCTTCAGCCACGCCGCTTGAGCAAGGCCCAAGCCCCAATTGCCGCCGGAATACCCAACCCCACCCAACTCAACGAATCCCACAGCCCGTCACCCAACAGCGCCGCAAACAACCCCGCCGCGCTGAGCAGGCCTATCCCCAGCGGAATGCCGAACACCTTCCAGAAACTCGACTGGCGCGGCTTCATGACTTGGCCGCCTTGCGCCGCACAATCCACAGGTAAACCCCGCTGCCCAACACGATGATGGTCAGCACATCCAGCACCGCCCAGAGGATCTTCATCGGCATGCCGCCATAGTCGCCAAAGTGCAGTGGCTGGGACATGCCCATGGCGTCCATGTACCACGGCCGTTCGGCGATGGCGGTGACGGCCAGGGTGCTGGCGTCGATCAGCACCGGCGTGAGCAGGTGTGAGGTCAGATGTGTGCTGCCCTTCATGAACACCGCGTAGTGGTGCTCGCTGGAAAAGCGCGTGCCGGGAAAGGCGATAAAGTCCGGCTCCATGCCGGGCGCGGCTTTGGCGGCGATGCTCAGCAGTTCGGTGGCCGGTGCGCGCTGGGTCAGCGGCGGCGCGTTTTTGTATGGCTCGATCATGGCGCTGAGGCTGTCCTGGCGCCAGGCTGCGATGATCAGGTCGGCGCAGGCGCTGATCACGCCAGTCACACCCACCACCAGCGCCCAGGTCAGCGTGACCACACCGATCAGGTTGTGCAGGTCGAGCCAGCGCAGCCGGGCGGATTTGTCTTTACGCACGGTGGCGAATTTCAACCGGCGCATAAACGGCAGGTACAGCACCGTACCCGAGACAATCGCCACCACAAACAGAATGCCCATGAACGCCAGCAGCAACTTGCCCGGCAGCCCGGCGAACATGTCCACGTGCAGGCGCAGCAGGAACAGGGTCAGCCCGCCATTGGCCGCCGGGGTTTCCACGGCCTCACCGGTGCGCGCATCGAGCATGAAGGTGTGGGACGAATTCGGCTCGGTGCCGGCCGTAGCGGCCATGATCGCAATCACGCCGTTCTTGTCGTCTTCGTCCCACGCCAGGTACTGCATGGCCTCGCCGGGGCGATGAGCCTGGGCCTTGGCCACCAACTGCTCAAGGTTCAGTTGCGGCGTATCGGCGGGCATCTGTGCCAGTTCTGGCTCGTTGCCCAGCAGGTGGTCGATCTCGTGGTGAAACACCAGCGGCAGGCCGGTAAGGGCAAGCAGCAGCAGGAACACCGTGCAGATCAGGCTGGTCCAGGTGTGGATAAAGGACCAGCGGCGGATGGTTTTGCTTTTCATTTTCTAGCCTTCAGACACACCGAAGCCGCCCACAGGGGCGGCCCGGTTGTTAACTCAGCCGATTACCACTGATAGGTGGCGCTGGCGACGACGCTGCGTTGGTCGCCGTAGTAGCAATAGAAACCATCGCAGGTTGAAATGTAATCCTTGTCGAACAGGTTGGTTGCGTTCAGTTTCACCGAGGCACCTTTGAGGCTGTTGTCCAGACGGCCGAGGTCGTAGTGCACTGCCGCATCGAACACGGTGTAGGCGTCGGCCTTGCCCAACCACGTATTGCCTTGGTCGCCATAGGTATTGCCGGTGTAGCGAGCACCCAAGCCAATACCGAAGCCGTCGAGGACACCCGTGTGCCAGGTGTAATCTGTCCACAGGCTTGCTTGCTGGTTTGGCATCAGTTGCAGACGATTACCTTTGTAGTCGCCTTTTTGCACCTCGGATTTGGCCAGGGTATAGGAAGCGATAACTTTGAGGTTTTCGGTCACATCAGACACAGCTTCCAGTTCCAGGCCTTTGACTTTCACTTCACCGGTCTGGTTGGTGACTGGAATGCTGCCGGCGGTAGTGGTGGTTACCAGCACGTTTTTCTGGGTCAGGTCATACACGGCGGCACTGAGCAAAGTGTTCGAGCCCGGTGGCTGGTACTTGATACCCAGTTCCCACTGTTTGCCTTCGGTGGGTTTGTACGATTCGGTCGCCGAGACGCTGGCATTGCTCGCAGGTTGGAAGGATTCAGCGTAGGAAATATAGGGTACGAAGCCGGAATCAAACACGTAGCTGAGTGCGGCGTTGCCGCTGAAATGTTTGATTCGGTCGGTATTGGTCGCATCTTTCTGGTTGAAGTACGTGGTGCCCTGATGCACCCAGTCTTCGCGGCCGCCCAAGGTCAGGCGCCATTGGTCAAGCGCCATCTGGTCTTGAGCGTACAGGCCGGTCTGCACGGTTTTCTGGTTGTAGTCGTAATAAGCCCCGGAGCGAGCGGGACGAACGATGGGCTGGCCGTAGATCGGATTGTTAACGTTGGTCTTCAGGCCATCGCCGTAAATCGACAGGTAAGAGGTATCGGTGCGCTGGTGATCCAGGCCGAGCAGCAGGGTGTGTGAGATATCGCCGGTGGCGAAGTCGGCCTGGAAGTTGTTGTCCAGGGCCAATTGGCCGATGTTCTCGTCCACGTTTGTCGACGTGCGGCCGACGTTGCCGTCTGCATCAACCATCGTGTAGGGATACGCACCTACGGTGAGTGTCTGAAATGACAACTCCGATTTGGTGTAGCGCAGGTTCTGACGGAACTGCCAAGTGTCATTGAAGCGATGCTCGAAGGCATAGCCCAATGCGTAGTAGGTGCGGTCGTAGAACTCGTAGTTCGGGTCGCCCAGGTTTTTGTGATGGGAAATATCACCCAGTGGTGATTTGATCTTGGTGCCCTGGATGGGCAAAAACTGGCTGGTGGCGCCGGTATCGTCGCGGGTGAACTGCGACAGGAAAGTCAGCTTGGTATCCGGGTCGATATTCCAGGTCAGGCTCGGCGCAATGTTGTAGCGCTTGTTGTCGATGTGATCGATCTGGGTGCCGGCATCGCGCACCACGCCACTGAGGCCATACAGAAACTGCCCTTCATCATCGATCTTGCCGGTGCTGGCGAAGTTGATCTGGCGGTAGTTGTCACTGCCGTATTGCACCTGGATGGCGCTGCTTTGTTCTGCGCTGGGACGGCGGCTGACCATGTCCAGCAGGCCGCCCGGTGGCGTTTGGCCGTAGACCGACGAGGCCGGGCCACGCAGCAGGGCGAGGCGGTCGAGGTTCCAGGTTTCGGCTTTCGGGTTGGCGTACACGCCGCGTGGCAGTGGCAGGCCGTCGAGGAACTGGGTCGGCTCGAAGCCGCGCACGCGCATCCAGTCATAGCGGGTGTCGCTGCCGTAGCTGGCGGACACGATGCCGGGCATGTATTTAACCGCGTCATCCAGGTTCTGGACGTTGCGGTCCTGCATCTGCTCACGGGTGGCGATGGAGATCGAGCGCGGCGCTTCGACCAGCGCGGTGTCGGTCTTGGTGCCAGCGGCGGTGCGCTTGGCCAGGTAGCCGTCGACTGGCCCCCAGGCGCTTTCATCGCTGCCCTGGGCAATGATGCTGGTCTCCGGCAACGCGACGACGCCTTCCGGAACAGGCACCAGCGTAAACGTCCCGGCACTGCTTTGCTCCAACTGCAACCCGGTACCACGCAACGCCTCGTGCAATGCGCCCTGGGCATCAAACTGACCTTTGACCGGTGCAGAGGTCTTGCCCGCTGCCAGCGAAGGGTTGAGCGTCAGCGCCAAACCGGCCTGGCTGGCGATCTGGTTCAGGGTGCTCGCCAATGGCGCAGCCGGCAGGTTATAGGCGCGCACGCTGGAAGCTTGCTCGGCGGCGATCAGCGCGGTGCTCGTCAGCGGGGCGCTGAGGGCAATGGCGACGGCCAACAGGCTGGGGCGCAACAAGGTATCTAGCGTGCGGGACATAGGGCGGCTCCTGAATGAAAATATTTCTCAATTGCCTAGGTGCCGGACGAGAATCAAAAAGTGATAGGGCTGGGTAAAAATATTTTTCTGAGGTGGCTTTGAGGGCCTCATCGCAGGCAAGCCAGCTCCCACCTTTAACCGTGTTCACACTTCCAAAGGTGGGAGCTGGCTTGCCTGCGAAGGCGATCGCCCTAGCGCTGAAAAACCTAAGGCTTACCCTTCACGGTCACCCACCACGGCGTGTGCTGCTCGATTTGCACCGGCAGGGTCGGCAGCAGGGCATTGAGCGCCAGCGTGGTGTCGTGCAGCGGGAAGCTGCCGGTGATGCGCAGGTCGGCCACGTTTTTGTCCACGCCCAGGTAGCCGGTGCGGTAACGGCTCAGCTCGGCAACCACATCGCCCAGGCGGGCGTTGTCGACCACCAGCATGCCGCGCGTCCAGGCGTCTGCGGCGGGTGTCAGCACCAGCGCAGGGCCGAGGCCGTCGCTGCGCATCAGCACTTGTTGGCCTTGCTTGAAAATCTGCTCCTGATGCAGTGCCTCAGGCTGGGCGGCTACGGCAGATTGCAGCACGCTCAGACGCGTGGCGTCGTCTTCGCGCTTGACGATAAACCGCGTGCCCAGGGCTCGCAGGCTGCCGTCGCGGGTTTGCACGTAGAACGGGCGCGCATCGTTGTGGCCGGTTTCGACCAGGATTTCGCCTTCCTGCAACACGATCAGCCGGCGTTTTTCATCGAAGCGCACGTCAATGGCGCTGTGGGTGTTGAGGTTGATCAGCGTGCCGTCGGCCAGCTTCAGCGTGCGTTGCTCGCCGGTAGCGGTGCGTTGGTCGGCCAGCCAATAGTGGATCGGCACGTAACGCTCACCGGCAAACAGCGCCAGGCCAATCACCAGCGCGATGCTGGCCAAACCGCTGCCCAACTTGCGCACGCGCTGGCGAATGCCTTGGCGTGACTGCAACAACGCTGCCCGCGCCGGGCCAGAGGCTACGCTGAAGCGCTGGTCGAGCATGCCCAGCTGGCGCCAGGCGCGTGCGTGTTCTTCATCACTGGCCAGCCATTTGCCGAACTCTTCTTGTTCCACGGCGCTGCCGTCGCCCGAGTCCAGCGACAGTTGCCAGGCAATCGCCGCATCCAGCACACGGGCCGTGACCGGTTTGGAGCCTGTCACAGCGGCTCGCCATACAGTGCGATGTAGCACTGGCGAATGCCCTGGGCCAGGTACTGGCGCACACGCGGCACCGACACACCCAGGCGCTGGGCGATTTCGGCGTGGCCCAGGCCGTCGAGGCGGTTATAGAGGAAGGCGGCGCGGGCCTTGCTCGACAGTTTGCCGAGCAGGCGGTCGATGGCCTTGAGGTCTTCGAGGATCAGTTGCTGTTGTTCGGGCGAGGGGTGTTCGCTTTCCGGGATCAGCATCAGTTCGGTGAGGTAGGCCTGTTCCAGCGCCGCGCGGCGGAAGTAGTCGAACAGCAAGCCTTTGGCGATGGCCACCAGAAACGCGCGTGGCTCGCGCGGTTCGCGCAGTTCGTCACGGCCCAGCAGGCGCATGAAGGTGTCCTGGCTCAGGTCTTCGGCGCGGCTCGGGCAGGCCACATTGCGTCGCAGCCACGCCAACAGCCAGCCACGATGGTCGCGATACAACGCGCCAACAAGCTCACTGTGTGGGGTTTGGACCGACGACAAGGCATCACCGAATAAACAAGGGGTTTAAACTAACGAGAATTATTCGCGATTGTGTCAGAGGCCGGAAGTCGGCGCAATTGGCGTCTGTCGGGTAGTGGCCTGTCGCGATTATCTAATGTGGCGAGCGGGCTTGCCCCGCGTTGGGCTGCGCAGCAGCCCCAAAACCTGATGGCCTGATTCCACCGGATATACGGTGGCGTATTTGCTGGGGCTGCTTCGCAGCCCAACGCGGGGCAAGCCCGCTCGCCACAAGGTGCGGGGTGTTTAGAAAAAGGGTGTTTGTTTGCGCCGTGTCCATTGGTTCAAGCGCTCTTGCAGCACCTGTGGGCTGTCGATTCCTTGTTGGCGCGCACGGCTGAACAGGATGAGCATCAGCTCTGCGGTGGCCAGCGCATCGGCGCTGGCGTGATGGCGTTCGCCCACGTGCAGCTTGAAGTGGTTGATCCAGTCGTCGAGCCCGGCCTCGCGAATATTCGCATCGGGGCACAACAGCGGGGCGATGTCGGCGACATCGAGGAACGGATGGGCCAGCCGATAGCCCAGGCTGTCCTTGAGCGCCCGGCACAGCATGTGTTGGTCGAACGGCGCATGGAACGCGAGCAACGGGCTGTCGCCGACAAAGTCCATAAAGTCCAGCAAGGCTTCTGCCGGGTCGCTGCCGGCGGCAATCGCGCTGGGGCCGAGGCCATGGATCAGCACGCTGGGGCCAACCTTGGTGTTGGCCCGTTGCAGGGTGCGCTCGAACATCTGCGAGAAATCCACTGCGCCATCCTCAATCACGACTGCGCCGATGGACAGCACCTGGTCGCGGTTGAGGTTCAGGCCGCTGGTTTCCAGGTCGACCACCACCCAGCGTTGCCCGCGTAAAGACCCGTCGCCCAAGGCTGCGGGCTTGGGCAATTGCGCCAGGCGCTGCTGTTGGGTTGCGTCGAGACCAGGCTTGTTCTTACGCAGCCAACCGAACAGGTTCACAGCTGATACCGAAATGTCAGGCTGCTTTGCAGGCGTTGGGCCTGGCGCAGGGATTCGCGCAGGATGCGCCGGTCCAGGTGGTTGAGGCTGTCGGGGTCGACACGGTTGGAATACGGCAAGTTCTCGCGGGTTTGCAACTGATGCTGCTGCATGCGGGTTTGCTGGATAAAGTGATACGCCTCCTCATAGGCGGCGCCATCCAGCGGTTCAATGACCTCCTTGGCCACCAGTTGGCGCAGGCGCTCCAGGGTATTGTTGGCGTGGATACCATTGGCCAGGGCCAACAGGCGCGCGCCATCCACAAAAGGTGTAAGGCCTTGTACCTTGAGGTCGAGCGTGGCCTTTTCGGTGCCTTTGCGCGTCAGCACAAAGTCGCGAAAACGCCCCACCGGCGGGCGCTGGCGCAAGGCGTTCTCGGCCAGCATGCGTTGGAACAACCGGTTATCGGCCACCTGATCGAGAATGCCCTGGCGCAGTTGCTCGCAACCGTGCTCGTCACCCCACACCACACGCAAGTCGAAATAGATGCTCGACCCCAGCAAGTTCTCCGGCGTGGCTTCGCGGATAAATGCACCGAAGCGCCGCGCCCATTCAGCCCGCGACAGGCACAGCTCAGGGTTGCCGGCCATGATATTGCCCTTGCACAGGCTGAAGCCGCACAGCGCCAGGCTCTGGTTGATCTGCTGCGCCAGCGGCAGCAAGCGGCCACGGATCTCGGCGGCTTCGGCGGCGTCCTTGGCCTCGAACAGGATGCCGTTGTCCTGGTCGGTAAACAGGGTTTGCTCACGGCGGCCTTCACTGCCGAAACACAGCCAGCTGAAGGGCACGCCAGGGTCGCCTTTGTCGGCCAGGGTCAGTTCGATCACCCGGCACACGGTATGGTCGTTGAGCAGGGTAATAATGTGGGTGATCTGGGTGGACGATGCGCCATGGGCGAGCATGCGTTCCACCAGTTGGCCGATCTCGCCGCGAATCACCACCAGGTTGTCCACCCGGGGCGCGTTGCGGATGGTGCGCGCCAGGTGCACCAGGTCGACCCGTTGCAGGGAAAACAGGTCGCGCTCGGACACCACCCCACACAAGCGCTGGTCTTTCACCAGGCACACGTGGGCGATATGCCGCTCGGTCATGGCGATGGCAGCATCGAAAGCGCTGTGGTCCGGGCTTAAAAAGAACGGCGCCTGGGTCATATGGCCAGCAATGGCTTGATTGAAATCGCCGGTGCCGTCGGCGACCACCTGGCGCAGGTCGCGCAAGGTGAAAATCCCCAGTGGCGCCTTGTGCTCATCGACGATCACGATGCTGCCCACTTGTTGCTCATGCATCAGCGTCACCGCCTCGCGCAGCGGCGTGGTCGGGCTGCAGGTGACCGGATGGCGCATGGCCAACTCACCCAGGCGGGTGTTCAGCGAATACTGGGTGCCCAGGGTTTCCACGGCCTTTTGCTGCACCTGCTGGTTGACCTGATCCAGCAGACTGCTGACACCGCGCAGGGCAAAATCGCGAAACGGGCTGGAAAGGGCGAACAGCTTGATAAACGCCGGCTTGTTCAGTTGCAGGCAGAAGGTGTCTTCGGCGGCTTTGTGCTCGGTGCGGGTCGCCCGCTCACCCAGCAACGCGGCGAGGGGGAAGCACTCGCCGGTGGTGATTTCAAAGGTGGTTT
The DNA here is from genome assembly GCF_030263855.1 of Pseudomonas sp. ChxA. Classification (NCBI taxonomy): domain Bacteria; kingdom Pseudomonadati; phylum Pseudomonadota; class Gammaproteobacteria; order Pseudomonadales; family Pseudomonadaceae; genus Pseudomonas; species Pseudomonas sp. ChxA. Next base: position 970,111 of record NZ_JARPMK010000002.1, on the reverse strand, counting down.
GCGTTGAGTCCGGCCGTTCGCCGACTACCCGGCCCTGCTTGACGATATAGAAGTGCTCTACCGGCCCGCCGGACGGTTTGAGAATGCTGTCGCCGGGGCCGTAGAAGCGCAGTTGGCACTGTTCGACCAAAAACGCCAGGTGGGCGTTTTCCATCTGGTTGAACGGGGGGAAGCGTTGCAGGAATTGCAGGGTGCCGTGGATGTTCTGCAATACGGCGGTTTTTCCCGCCTGCGTGAAAGCATCAGCTTTACTCATAACAGTGACCGCAGTTTTTTTGTCGTTATCGTCCTGCATGGTCGGCTCCCGCGCGGCGGGTGCCCATTGGACGTAAGTCTAGGTCTCGGCAAAACCCACAACGACTAGGGAAAAACCTTACATGACTATCGTCCAAACCCCGTAGAACGCCCACTAGGCAAACTTTCCGACGAAGTGCACATTGTTCGCCCTTCCGCAGATGTCTGACGAGTGTGCTGGGAGATTGAATAGAACTGCTGAGAAACGTATGTCCGACCACGATATTTTGAGTGATGCCGAGCGCGAGGCGCTGAGCGCCGTGATGCTGGAACCTGATTTGCCGCCACAACGGGTGTTGATTGTCGATGACGACAAGGACGCACGTGAATTGCTCGCGGAAATCCTGGGTCTGGACGGTATTCGCTGCATGACCGCCGACAGTGGCGAGACAGCGTGGGATTTGTTGGAGTCCAGCAGCTCCATCGGTTTGCTGATCACTGATTTGCGCATGGCACCGAGCAACGGCCTGCAGTTGATCAAGCAAGTACGCAGCTCCACGCGCGCAGCGCTGCCGATCATCATCATGTCGGGGGATGCCGAAGCCCGTGATGTGATCGACGCCATGCACATGAGCGTGGTGGATTTCATGCTCAAGCCGATTGACAGCGTGAAGTTGGCGCGGATGGTCAAGCGGGAGCTGGGGATGGCTTCCTGATTCTGTGGCGTATGTGCTGGCGCCATCGCAGGCAAGCCAGCTCCCACAAAGGAATGCATTTCGAAGGTGGGAGCTGGCTTGCCTTATATGCGGCCTACTCGGTTGTCCTGGCGGCCCATTAAAAAAGCCCTGATCTTGCGATCAGGGCTTTTTATTTACAGGCTATTTTTAGCCTTGAACTCCCGACGCCTGCGATGCAACACCGGCTCGGTATACCCATTCGGTTGTTTAGTCCCTTCAATCACCAACTCCACCGCCGCTTGAAACGCGATGTTGCTGTCGAAATCCGGTGCCAACGGACGGTACAACGCATCCCCGGCATTCTGACGGTCCACCACCGGCGCCATGCGCTTGAGGCTTTCCATTACCTGGGCTTCGTTGACGATGCCGTGGCGCAACCAGTTGGCGATGTGCTGGCTGGAGATGCGCAGGGTGGCGCGGTCTTCCATCAGGCCCACATCGTTGATGTCCGGCACTTTCGAGCAGCCGACGCCCTGGTCGATCCAACGGACGACATAGCCGAGGATGCCCTGGGCGTTGTTGTCCAGTTCGTTGCGGATTTCTTCTTCGGACCAATCGGTGTTACTGGCCAGAGGGATGGTCAGGATGTCGTCTACCGAAGCACGCTCGCGTTTGGCCAGTTCGGCCTGGCGGGCGAACACATCAACCTTGTGGTAGTGCAGCGCGTGCAGCGCAGCCGCCGTCGGCGATGGCACCCAGGCGGTGTTGGCGCCAGCCAGTGGGTGAGCGATTTTCTGTTCGAGCATCGCCGCCATCAGGTCGGGCATGGCCCACATGCCTTTACCGATCTGCGCTCGGCCTTGCAGGCCGGTGCTCAAGCCGATATCGACGTTCCAGTTTTCGTAGGCGCCGATCCATTTTTCCGCCTTCATGGCAGCTTTGCGCACCATCGCGCCGGCTTCCATGGAGGTGTGGATCTCGTCGCCAGTGCGGTCGAGGAAACCCGTGTTGATAAACACCACGCGCTCGCTGGCCGCCTTGATACAGGCCTTGAGGTTGACCGTGGTGCGGCGCTCCTCGTCCATGATCCCGACTTTGAGGGTATTACGCGGCAGGTTCAGCACGTCTTCGATGCGGCCGAACAGCTCATTGGTAAACGCTGCTTCTTCGGGGCCGTGCATCTTCGGTTTGACGATGTACACGGAACCGGTGCGGCTGTTCTTGCGGCTGCTGTTGCCATTGAGGCTGTGGATCGCCGCCAAACTGGTCAGCAGGCCGTCGAGAATGCCTTCCGGTACTTCATTGCCGTCTTTATCCAGGATCGCGTCGATGGTCATCAAGTGGCCAACGTTACGCACGAACAACAGCGAACGGCCGTGCAGGGTCACGTCCTGGCCATCCAGGCCGGTGTAGACGCGGTCGGCGTTCATGGTGCGGGTGAAGGTCTTGCCGCCCTTGGCCACTTCTTCGGCCAGGTCGCCCTTCATCAGGCCGAGCCAGTTGCGGTAGATCACCACTTTGTCATCGGCATCGACGGCGGCGACGGAATCTTCGCAGTCCATGATGGTGGTCAGCGCCGCTTCCATCAGCACATCTTTGACGCCGGCGGCATCGGTCTGGCCGACCGGGGTGCTGGCGTCGATCTGGATTTCGAAGTGCAGGCCGTTGTGTTTAAGCAGGATCGCAATCGGCTCGGCCGCAGGGCCCTGGAAGCCGATCAGCTGTGCATCGTCGCGCAGGCCGCTGTTGCTGCCGCCCTTGAGGCTGACGATGAGCTTGCCATCCACAACCTTGTAACCGGTGGAATCGACGTGGCTGCCGGCGCTGAGTGGCGCGGCTTCGTCGAGGAAAGCACGGGCGAAGGCAATCACCTTGTCGCCACGCACTTTGTTGTAGCCCTTGCCCTTCTCGGCGCCGTCGGCTTCGCTGATGGCATCGGTGCCATACAGCGCGTCATACAACGAGCCCCAGCGTGCATTGGAGGCGTTGAGGGCGAAGCGGGCATTCATCACCGGCACCACCAGCTGTGGGCCGGCCATGCGCGCAATTTCGTCATCGACATTTTGGGTCGAGGCCTGGAAATCTGCGGCTTCTGGCAGCAGGTAGCCGATATCTTGCAGGAAGGCTTTGTAGGCCACTGGGTCGTGGGCTTTGCCCGCGTGGGTCTGGTGCCAGGTGTCGATCCGCGCCTGGAAATCATCGCGTTTGGAGAGTAGGGCTTTGTTCTTCGGTGCCAGGTCGTGGATGACCTTGTCGGCGCCGGCCCAGAACTGGTCGGCAGTGATGCCGGTACCGGGAATGGCTTCGTTGTTCACGAAGTCGAACAGGACTTTGGCGACCTGCAGGCCACCGACTTGAACGTGTTCAGTCATTGCTTGCCTCACTCTGCGGAGCTTATGCGCTGTTTCAGATTTTCATTATGTAGTGCACGGTTGGGCATACTACATGATGACTTGCGGTTGTGAAAATTAGACTAAATACGTCGTTTGGCGACTCATTTTGGTCGTACGGTCACAGCGGAGAATCGGATGTTCTCAAAAAACTATTGGATTGTTCCAGATAAATATAAAAATGGTACACGATTTGTTCCTGGCCACTTCTCCAGGCCTTGGCTGTGTGTGGGAGCCTATAATCGATGATCAACCCACAGAGGGCTTCGCCATGGACCATCTTGTACTCACTATTATCGCCGCCGACAAACCCGGCCTGGTTGAACGCATTGCGCAGAACATTGCTGCCCACGGCGGCAACTGGCTGGAAAGTCGAATGGCGCACATGGCCGGGCAGTTTGCCGGGATTTTGCGGGTCAGTGTGCCGACGGAACAGCGTCAGGCCCTGGTGGGCGCGCTAGAGGACTTATCCACACACGGCATTCGTGTGCTGGTGGGCGAGGGCAGCAGCGGCCAGGCCTCGGCGTCCAAGTCGATCATGATGACCTTGGTGGGCAATGACCGCGCGGGCATCGTGCGCGAAATCACGGCGCTGCTGAGCAAACAAGGCGTGAACCTGGCAAGCCTGAGCACGGATGTGCGTCCGGCCCCCATGAGCGGCGACCCATTGTTCAGTGCCGAAGCGCGGTTGCAAGTGCCGGCAGCGTTGTCCCTGGATACCTTGCAGCTGTCCCTGGAAACCTTGGCCGATGATTTGATGGTGGAACTGCACCACGAGGAATAATCGGTCCATAAGGTTATGCATGGAAATCTTGCATGGGCCTGTGGATAACCTGTAGAGACCCGGCGCCAGGCCACGCCGGCCGGGCTTCTCTGTCTATTGAGCAAAAAACGAGCAGTTTCAATGGCTTGTGCACAAATGGCGGGGATCAGGTTGTGGATAACCTTGGGGTGAATGCCTGCAAGCCACGTGCACTGTGGCCTGCAGAGGTTTGTACGTTATTTGATCAGCGTTTGCGCACCGTCAGCCAGGCGTCCAGGCTGTAGACCACCAGGCCCGCCCAGATAAATGCGAAAGCAATCAGCGTGCTGGTCGCCAGGTGTTCACCGAACAGCAGCACCGCCTCCAACAGCACCAGCGTCGGCGCTACGTACTGCAAAAAGCCCAGCGCGGTATAGGGCAGATGCCGTGCGGCGGCGTTGAAACACACCAGCGGAATCAGCGTGACCGGGCCTGCGGCCACCAGCCACCAGGCTTCGGAGGTGCTCCAGAATGCCATCTGTGCGCTGTGGGCGGTCGGGTTAAACAGCAACCATGCCACGGCGATCGGCACCAGCATCCAGGTTTCCACCACCAGCCCCGGCAGCGCTTTGACCGGCGCCTGTTTGCGGATCAAACCGTAAAAGCCGAAGGTCAGCGCCAGCACCAGCGACACCCACGGCAAACTGCCGACTTGCCACACTTGCTGCGCCACACCCACCGCCGCCAGCCCGACGGCGATCCATTGCAGGCGGCGCAGGCGCTCGCCCAGGATCAGCATGCCCAGCAGCACATTCACCAACGGGTTGATGTAGTAACCCAAGCTCGCTTCCAGCATGCGCCCGCTGTTCACCGACCACACATAGGTCAGCCAGTTGGCCGCAATCAACGAGCCACTGAGTGCCAGAATCGCCAGGCGTTTGGGGTTGTCGCGCAGTTCACGGAACCAGCCGGGGTGCCTCCACACCATCAGCAGCAAGCCGCCGAACAGTGCCGACCACAACACGCGGTGCACGATGATTTCGGCGGCGGGAACACTGGCGATGGCTTTGAAATAAAGTGGGAAAAGACCCCAGATGACATAGGCACTCAGGCCCAGGATGTACCCCTTGCGGGGGTTGGCGGCGTGCATTGCAGAATCCTTGCTCAGGCAGCTTACAAAGCCCGATTGTAAGGATTTTTGTCAGCCAATGGATGGGCTTTTCTGTGGGAGCTGGCTTGCCTGCGATGAAATCACCTTGGTGCCACTGATACACCGAGTTGTCTGAATCGCAGGCAAGCCAGCTCCCACACAGGTGGTGTACTGCGCTTTAGAAGAGTTTCAGGGGTTCTTCATTCAGTGCCGACAGTTGCTCACGCAAGGCCAACACCTGGTCGCCCCAATACCGCTCGCTGCCAAACCACGGAAAGCTGTGGGGGAATGCCGGGTCATCCCAGCGCCGTGCCAGCCAGGCGCTGTAGTGCATCAGGCGCAAGGCGCGCAGGGGTTCGATCAAGGCCAGTTCGCGTGGGTCGAAGTCGTGGAACTCCTGATAGCCGTCCATCAATTCCGACAACTGGCCCAGGCATTCCTGACGGTCACCCGCGAGCATCATCCACAGGTCTTGCACGGCCGGGCCCATGCGGCAGTCATCCAGGTCGACGATGTGGAACATCTCGTCGCGGCACATCATGTTGCCGGGGTGGCAGTCGCCGTGCATGCGGATGTTCTTGTGCGGTGTGGCCTTGTACACCTCTTCCACGCGCTTGAGCAGGTCGCGCGCGACGGACTCGTAAGCGGGCAGCAGGCTCTTGGGAATGAAATTGCCTTCAAGCAAGGTGTTGAGTGAATCGTGACCGAAGTTCTTCACACCCAGGGCTTCGCGGTGTTCAAACGGGCGGGTGGAACCCACCGCGTGTAAACGGCCAAGCAATTGCCCGAGGCGATACAGCTGATCCAGGTTGCCCGGCTCCGGCGCACGGCCGCCACGGCGTGGGAACAGCGTGAAGCGAAAGCCTGCGTGTTCGAACAGGCTTTCGCCGTTGTGGACCAGCGGTGCAACCACCGGCACTTCGCACTCGGCCAGTTCGAAGGTGAAGCGGTGTTCTTCGAGGATCGCTTCGTTGGTCCAGCGCTGCGGGCGGTAGAACTTGGCGATCAGCGGCTCGGAGTCTTCGATGCCCACCTGATACACACGGTTTTCGTAGCTGTTAAGCGCCAACACGCGCGCGTCGCTGAGAAAGCCGATGCTTTCGACGGCGTCGAGTACTAAATCGGGGGTGAGTGTTTCAAACGGGTGGGCCATGCGAACTCCTGCGCGCAGCAGGGCGCCGCGTCCGGCCGGGTATGGTAACGCACCAACGCTGAGATAGGTGGCGACTGTGCCATTGCCATCGCAGGCAAGCCAGCTCCCACACTTGAGCGTGGAATGCGCTCAAAGGTGGGAGCTGGCTTGCCTGCGATGAGGCCCTGTCAGGCGCCGACTATTCCGCCATCATCACGCCGAATCGCCATCACCGACGAGCGCGGCTTGCCGTTGGGCAGATGCTCCGGCCAGATCGAACCGCCGGTTTCCCCCGGATGTTGAATCCCCACAAACAGGGTCTTCTGGTCCGGCGAGAAGCTGATGCCTGTAACCTCGCACGCCACCGGCCCGACCATGAAGCGGCGGATTTCCCCGGTGTTGGGGTCGGCGCAGAGCATCTGGTTATTGCCCATGCCGGCGAAGTCGCCCTTATTGCTGTAGTCGCCGTCGGTGAGGATCCACAGGCGCCCGGCCTTGTCGAACCCCAGGCCGTCGGGGCTGTTGAACATGTTTTGCGGGTTGATGTTGGACGAGCCGCCTTTTGGCGTGCCGGCATGCACACCGGGGTTGCCGGCTACCACAAACAAATCCCAGGTGAAGGTGTTGGCGCCGTGGTTATCCGCATCGGCTTTCCAGCGCAGGATCTGGCCGTAGACGTTTTTCTCACGCGGGTTCGGCCCGCCCACCGGCTGGCCGTCTTCGCCGCGTTTGGCGTTGTTGGTGAGCGTGCAATAGACCTGGCCGTCGGTAGGGCTGACCACGATCCACTCCGGGCGGTCCATGCGTGTGGCTTTCACCACACTGGCGGCCAGGCGCGCGTGGATCAGCACTTCGGCCTGGCTGGCAAAACCCGTGCTGGCGTCGATGCCGTTTTTGCCGTGGGTGAGTTCGACCCATTCGCCTTTGCCCTTGGGGTGGTCGGCATTGCCGTCGCCGGCATCGAAAATCGCCACGTACAAGGTGCCGTGGTCGAGCAGGTTCTTGTTGGCTTTGGGGTTGTGATGGTTGATCGGGTCGCGGCTGACGAACTTGTAGATGAACTCGCCACGCTCGTCATCGCCCATGTACACCACGGCGCGGCCATCACGGGTTTCTGCCAGTGCGGCGTTTTCGTGCTTGAAGCGGCCCAGGGCGGTGCGCTTGACCGGCGTGGATTGCGGGTCGAACGGGTCGATTTCCACCACCCAGCCGTGGCGATTGAGTTCGTTGGGGTTCTTGGCCATGTCGAAGCGCGGATCGTGCAGGTGCCAGTTGATCTCGCGGCTGGCGGCCACCACGCCGTAGCGTTTTTGCCCGGCGTCGAAGCTTTGTTGCGGGTTGCTGCTGCCGAAGCAGTCGGTGAAGTTCTCTTCACAGGTCAAGTAAGTGCCCCATGGCGTCTTGCCGTTGGCGCAGTTCTGGAAGGTGCCGAGGGCTTTCTTGCCGGTTTTGTCGGCGCTGGTTTTCAGCCAGGCATGGCCGGCAGCGGGGCCGCCCAGGCGGATCGGCGAATTGCCGTGGATGCGGCGGTTGTAGCGCGAGTCCTGCACGAACTGCCACGTGTCGCCCTTGCGCCGCACCTCAATCACCGACACGCCTTCGCTGGCCTGGGCCTTGCGCACGTCTTCGGCCGATTGCGGCGCGCCGCCATGGGCGTAGAGGTAGCGGTAGTTGGTGTATTCGTTGTTGATCGCCATCAGCGCACGGTTGTTGTCGCCGGGGAAGGCGAACAGGCTCATGCCGTCGTTGTTGTCGCCGAACTGCTGTTCCTGGGCTTTGGCGGTGCCGTTGCCGGTCGGGTCGAAGGCCGGCACGTTGTTGTGCAGCGGTTGGCCCCAACTGATCAGCACCGAGGCGGAGTAACCCGGCGGCAAGGTGATGGCGTCGCTCGTGGCGGCGGCGATGCTGGTAAAACCCAGCAAAGGGCTGGCGGTGGCAGCGTTCACGGCCATTGCGCTGCGGGTGAGCAGGTTGCCGCCCAGGAACATTGCAGCTCCGCACAGGGCGCCGGCGCCGATAAAACGGCGGCGGGTGAGGCCGACCATCTGTTCAAGGTCGGTGGCTTGGTTTTCTTCTAATAGGCTCATTTCAGGCTCCCTGCGGTTTTTGCAGACACCTTAAGGAGCGCTCGTGACGAATTTGTTGCAGCTTGAAGACGGCGGGCGCCTAGGCTGGTGTGCCGAGCAGCACATTGCTGGGTGAAAATTGCACCTGGACCGGCGCGCCTTCGCCGGCACCCAGTGCCTGGAGCGCGGCGGGCTGCGCCAGGGCGCATAAAACCTGGCCGTTGGGCAGGGTGATGCGCACTTCGCTGGGGCCGTCATCGGCGTCGAGAATCGTCTCGATCACACCACTCATGCAATTGTGTCCAGGTGTTGCGATGTGCCCGATAGCGAGCAATTCAAGCCATCCGGCCTTGATCAAGGCGACCACTTCAACGCCGGTTTCCAGCTCCAGCCGCTGCGTGCTGTCGTGCGTGATCTGCGCACTCAGGCTTAAACCGCCCGAAAGTTGCAGGCGAATCAGGTCATTGCGGCCTTGGTGTTCGATGGCGCTGACCTGGCCGTGCAATTGGTTGCGGGCGCTGGTGCGCAGCATCAAGCGGCCGAGCAAGTTGAAGTCGCTCGCGTCCTCATCCGAACCGAGCACCTCGGCCTGCAGCACTAGCAGGCGTTGGTACAGGCGCAGCACGCGCTCACCTTCGGCCGTCAGTTTGGCCCCGCCGCCGCCTTTGCCGCCGACGCTGCGTTCCACCAGCGGCTTTTGCGAGAGATTGTTCAGCTCGTCGATCGCATCCCACGCGGCCTTGTAACTCAGGCCAGCGCTCTTGGCCGCGCGGGTGATCGAACCTTGCTCGGCAATATGCGCCAGCAAGGCGATGCGCTGGGGACGGCGGATGATGTGTTGGCTGAGGGAAGTCGACAGAGACATGTGGATACGCTTCGATAAGGTCAGCGGACGTTGCAGGCGCGGCGCACGGGAGTCAAGTCATGTGCCCGGTTTTGGCGTGCGGGCCAGGCAGTACACATCGACCTGACGGGCACCGGCGGCCATCAATAGCCGGGCCAGGCTGTGGGCGGTGGCGCCGGTGGTGAGTACGTCGTCCACCAGCGCAAAGTGGCGGCCCTGCACCTGGGCGCCCGGTGCCAGCGCAAACGCAGTGAGCAGGTTGCGTTGGCGGGTCTTGGCGTCGAGGGCCTGTTGCGCGACGGTTTCATGGGGGCGTAACAACAGGTGTTCATCGTGTGGGAGGTCGAGGTCTTCGCTGAGCCAGCGGGCCAGCATCAGCGCCTGGTTGAAGCCGCGTTCACGCAGACGCTTGCGCGCCATGGGCACCGGCAGCAGGCAGTCGGGGCGGGTGAGTTCGGTGTTGTCGAAGCGGTGTTGCAGAGACTGTCCCAGCAGCCGCGCGAGCATAAGGCCGAGTGGCCAGCGCGATTGGTGTTTGAAGCGGCTGATTAGCGTGTCGACGGGGAAACCGTAGGTCCAGGGGGCGACCACCTGTTTAAAGGCGGGCGGCTTTTTTTGACAGGGGCCACAGATCAGACCTTCCATCGGCAGTGGCAGGGCGCACACTTCGCAGTGCTCCAACAGCCAGGGCAGCTCGGTTTCGCAGACGTTGCACACCGAGTGACTGGCGTTTGTTGCTTCATCGCAGATTAAACAGGGCTGGTTGTTTTCTAACCAGATGTAAACTTGGTGTTTGTATCCAGGTTGACAGTGCATGAATCTTCCTTAAATATGCCGAGCATCCGTGTCATGCCTGTGGGTATTGCCTTTCCCGCAGCGTAAGCCCAAGCATAATCAAGGAATCGCCCATGAGCGCCAGCACCTCTGCCACCCTGCGTCACGATTGGTCTTTAGCCGAAGTCAAAGCGCTGTTTGTGCAACCCTTCAATGACCTGTTGTTCCAGGCGCAGACCGTGCACCGCGCGCATTTCGACGCCAACCGCGTGCAGGTCTCGACCTTGCTGTCGATCAAAACCGGCGCCTGCCCGGAAGATTGCAAATATTGTCCGCAGTCGGGCCACTACAACACCGGTCTGGAAAAAGAAAAGCTGATGGAGGTGCAGAAGGTCCTCGAAGAGGCCGCTCGCGCCAAAGCCATCGGTTCGACGCGCTTCTGCATGGGCGCCGCCTGGAAGCACCCGTCGGCCAAAGACATGCCCTACGTGCTGCAGATGGTCAAAGGCGTGAAGGCCATGGGCCTGGAAACCTGCATGACCCTCGGCCGTCTCGACCAGGACCAGACCGAAGCCCTGGCCCAGGCCGGCCTGGACTACTACAACCACAACCTCGACACCTCGCCTGAGTTCTACGGCAGCATCATCACCACCCGCACCTACGGAGAGCGCCTGCAAACCCTGGCCTACGTGCGTGATTCGGGGATGAAGATCTGCTCGGGCGGCATCCTCGGCATGGGCGAGTCCCTCGACGACCGCGCCAACCTGCTGATCCAACTGGCCAACCTGCCGGAGCATCCGGAGTCGGTGCCGATCAACATGCTGGTGAAGGTTGCCGGTACGCCGCTGGAAAACGCCGAAGACATCGATCCGTTCGACTTTATCCGCATGCTCGCCGTGGCGCGCATCCTGATGCCGCAGTCCCATGTGCGCTTGTCGGCCGGCCGTGAGGCGATGAACGAGCAGATGCAGGCCCTGGCGTTTTTCGCCGGTGCCAACTCGATCTTCTACGGCGACAAGTTGCTGACCACCGCCAACCCGCAGGCCGACAAGGACATGCAACTGTTCTCGCGCCTGGGGATCTTGCCGGAAGCGCGTGAAGAACACGCCGATGAAGTGCATCAGGCGGCGATTGAGCAGGCGTTGGTGGAGCAAAAGAGCAGCGAGCAGTTTTATAACGCGGTGGTTTAACGCCTCTCTCAACATTTGAAACGCAATCCAACTGTGGGAGCTGGCTTGCCTGCGATAGCGGTCGTCCAGGCACATTGATACTGAATGTGCCGCCGTCATCGCAGGCAAGCCAGCTCCCACATTGGATCGGGTTCAACCTGAACTGCCGAGGCCTGCATGTCTTTTGATCTCGCCGCGCGCCTCGCTGCCCGCCGTGCCGAACACCTCTATCGCCAACGCCCTTTGCTTGAGAGCCCGCAAGGCCCGCAAGTAATAGTGGATGGCCAACCGCTGTTGGCGTTTTGCAATAACGACTACCTGGGCCTGGCCAATCACCCGCAAGTGATCGAGGCCTGGCGCGCCGGTGCGTCCCGTTGGGGCGTGGGCGGTGGCGCTTCGCACTTGGTGATCGGCCATGCCACGCCGCACCATGAACTCGAGGAAGCCCTGGCTGACCTCACCGGGCGCCCGCGTGCGCTGCTGTTTACCACCGGCTATATGGCCAACCTGGGCGCGGTCACCGCATTGGTGGGGCAGGGTGATACGGTGCTCGAAGATCGCCTTAACCACGCTTCGCTGCTGGATGCCGGCCTGCTGTCCGGGGCGCGTTTCAACCGCTATCTGCATAACGACGCCGACAGCCTGGCCAAGCGCCTGGAGAAGGCCACCGGCAATACTTTGGTGGTCACCGATGGCGTTTTCAGCATGGACGGCGATCTGGCCGACCTGTCTGCGCTGGCCCGTGAGGCACGCGCCAAAGGCGCCTGGTTGATGGTCGATGACGCTCACGGCTTCGGCCCGTTGGGCGCTACGGGCGGCGGAATTGTCGAGCATTTCGGCTTGAGCCAGGAAGATGTGCCGGTATTGGTTGGCACCCTCGGTAAAGCCTTCGGCACGGCCGGGGCGTTCGTGGCGGGCAGTGAAGAGCTGATCGAAAGCCTGGTCCAGTTCGCCCGGCCCTACATCTACACCACCAGCCAGCCACCGGCATTGGCCTGCGCCACCTTGAAAAGCCTGGAGCTGCTGCGCACCGAGCACTGGCGGCGTGAGCACCTCAATGGCCTGATCCGCCAGTTCCGTCAGGGCGCCGAACAGATCGGCTTAAAGCTGATGGACAGCTTTACGCCGATCCAGCCGATCCTGATTGGCGACAGCGCCACCGCTATGCGCCTGTCGCAGATGCTGCGCGAGCGCGGCCTGATGGTCACGGCCATCCGCCCACCGACCGTGCCGGCCGGCAGTGCGCGTTTGCGCGTGACACTGACGGCGGCCCACAGCGCGGCCCAGGTGCAGCTATTGTTAAACGGATTGGATGAGTGTTTCCGGTTGTTAAGTATTACGGAGCCCGACCATGCGTGATCGACTGGTATTGCTGCCCGGTTGGGGGCTTGGCGTGTCACCGCTGGAGCCTCTGGCTGCCGCCTTGCAGGGTTTGGACGAACACCTGCAAGTGCATATCGAGCCGTTGCCGGTGCTGGCTTCCAGCGATCTGGATGAATGGCTCGACGAACTTGACGCCACGCTACCGGACAACGCCTGGCTGGGCGGCTGGTCCCTGGGCGGCATGCTCGCCTCTGAACTGGCGGCGCGGCGCGGCGAGCGCTGCTGCGGGCTGCTGACGTTGGCGAGCAACCCGTGTTTTGTCGCCCATGATGGTTGGCCCAGTGCCATGCCCGCCGAGACATTCGACGCATTCCTTGCCGGTTGCCATGCCGATTCTCAGGTCACCCTCAAACGTTTCGGTTTGCTGTGCGCCAAAGGTGCCGCAGACCCACGTGGGCTGTCGCGCCTGTTGGTCGGCGGGGCGCCCAATACGTCGCCAAGCGTGTTGATGCCTGGTCTGGAACTGCTTGCTCAACTGGATACCCGCGCCGCTTTGCAGGCGTATCGCGGCCCGCAACTGCACCTGTTTGCGGGGCAGGACGGGTTGGTGCCCGCTGAAGCTGCAAGTGACCTGTTGGTGTTGTTGCCGGACGTAGAAATCGGCCTGATTGAACAGGCCGGTCACGCTTTTCTTCTGGAAGACCCTCACGGTGTAGCGGGGGCCATCCAGGCTTTTTTGCATGAGTGTGTTGATGACTGATTTATCCCAGCCGCCACTGCCGGGCGGCTTGCCGGACAAGCGCCAGGTGGCGGCCTCGTTTTCCCGCGCCGCAGCCAGCTACGACAGCGTGGCCGAGTTGCAGCGCGCAGTCGGGCATGAGTTGATGTCCCGCCTGCCAGCTGCAATCGCGCCCGGCCGATGGTTGGATGTGGGCTGCGGCACGGGTTATTTCAGCCGTGCGCTGGGCGAATTGTTGCCAGCAAGCCAAGGGGTGGCGCTGGATATCGCCGAAGGCATGCTCAGCCATGCGCGGCCTTTAGGGGGCGCGCAGCACTTTATTGCGGGGGATGCAGAACGCTTGCCGCTGGCAACTGAGCGCTTCGAGCTGCTGTTCTCCAGCCTGGCGGTGCAATGGTGCGCGAATTTCGACGCGGTACTCAGTGAAGCCTATCGTGTGCTGCAACCCGGGGGCGTGTTCGCATTTGCGAGCCTGTGCGTGGGCACCCTGGACGAGCTGCGCCAAAGCTGGCGTGCAGCGGATGGCCTGGTTCACGTCAACCGCTTCCGCACCTTCGAGGCCTACCAACAGCTATGTGCTGCCAGCGGTTTGCGGGTGCTGAGCCTGGAGCGCCAGCCCCATGTGTTGCATTACCCGGATGTGCGCAGCCTGACCCACGAACTCAAGGCTTTGGGCGCGCATAACCTCAACCCCGGTCGCCCGGGAGGGTTGACGGGCCGCGCGCGGATTGTTGCACTGGTGCACGCTTACGAGCAGTTCCGCCAGGCCCAGGGCCTGCCCGCCACGTACCAAGTGGTGTACGCCGTACTGGAGAAACCGTTATGAGCGCCGCTTATTTCATCACCGGCACCGACACCGATGTGGGCAAAACCACCATCGCCGCCGGGCTGCTGCATGCCGCGCGGCTTGCGGGTAAAAGCACCGCCGCCGGAAAACCGGTGGCCTCAGGCTGCCAGCTGACCGCAAAAGGTTTGCGCAACGCGGACGCCTTGGCACTGCTGGCCGAATGTTCACTGCCGCTGACGTATGCCGAGGTCAACCCGGTGGCATTCGAACCCGCGATTGCGCCGCACTTGGCCGCGCGGGAAGCGGGTGTGGCGCTGACGGTGCAATCACTGTTGAAGCCTATGCAGCACATACTCGCGCAGCACGCCGATTTCACCTTGATCGAAGGCGCAGGCGGCTGGCGGGTGCCGTTGGCCGATCAGGACAACCTGTCAGACCTGGCCATCGCGCTCAAGCTGCCGGTGATCCTGGTGGTGGGCGTGCGTCTGGGTTGTATCAGCCATGCCTTGCTCACTGCTGAAGCCATTGCGCGCGACGGTTTGCCGTTGGCGGGTTGGGTGGCGAATATCATCGACCCCAAGACCTCTCGTCTGGAAGAAAACCTCGCCACCCTGGCCGAGCGGTTGCCCGCGCCGTGCCTCGGGCGCGTGCCGAAGCTCAAGCAGGCCAGCGCAAAAGCGGTGGCCGAGTACCTGGAATTGGACCTGCTTGACTGATTTTGGCTATCGCTAAGGCATTATGCCATTAGTGTTTTTGACGGGCGTTTTGCCAGGATGTCTGCTTCAATTCAAGTTCACGATTCTCTAAAGGCAGGCTTACGCCATGGAAATCTCTGGAAGCAGCGCGTTTTATTCGGGGCTGAGCACCATTCAGGCCGGGCAGAACCGCCTCGACCAGGCCGCCGGCAAAATTGCCGGCGCCGCGACGACCCAGCCCTCGGACGCACAAAGTGATCGTCTGCAAGCCAACGATCGCGCCCAGCCGTCCAACTCGGCCAGCAACATGGTCGAAATGGCCCAAGGCAAATTCCAAGTGGAGCTGGGCGCGAAAGTCGCCAAGGCTTCGGATGAAATGCTTGGTACGTTGATCGACACCTACGCTTAACTTTCTATCGGCACACGCCGGCTCTTCTGTGGGAGCTGGCTTGCCTGCGATAGCATCGACTCAATCTTCCTGATATACCGCGGCGCCTGTATCGCAGGCAAGCCAGCTCCCACACAAGCCAGCTCCCACATTGTCCTGCGTCATCTCGCTGAACTTCTAAACTCCTTTTAAGCGTGGCACTGCGCCGCAGGCCTTGCCGTGCCTGGAGTTGACTCACGTCATGACAAACGGCCTCGGTGCGATGCTTGACAACCCCAGGTCGTAAACGTATGTTTCAAACACCTGTTTGACCGCCATAACAAATCCACGCGGTTGTTCATCCCAGATACATCAGCAGAGGTTTATCGCTATGCCTGACTACAAGGCCCCCTTGCGTGATATTCGCTTCGTTCGTGACGAACTGCTCGGTTATGAAGCGCACTATCAGAGCCTGCCGGCTTGCCAGGACGCTACCCCGGACATGGTTGACGCCATTCTTGAGGAAGGCGCCAAGTTCTGTGAGCAAGTGCTGGCACCGTTGAACCGCGTGGGTGACATCGAAGGGTGTACCTGGAGCGAGTCAGGCGTAAAAACCCCTACTGGTTTCAAAGAAGCCTACAAGCAGTTCGTCGAAGGCGGCTGGCCAAGCCTGGCCCACGACGTGGAGCACGGTGGCCAAGGCCTGCCGGAATCCCTGGGCCTGGCCGTGAGCGAAATGGTCGGCGCCGCCAACTGGTCGTGGGGCATGTACCCTGGCTTGTCCCACGGTGCGATGAACACCATCTCCGAGCACGGCACCCCGGAACAGCAAGACGCTTACCTGACCAAGCTGGTTTCGGGTGAGTGGACCGGTACCATGTGCCTGACCGAACCGCATTGCGGCACCGACCTGGGCATGCTGCGCACCAAGGCCGAACCTCAGGCTGATGGTTCCTACAAAGTCTCCGGCACCAAGATCTTCATCTCGGCCGGTGAACACGACATGGCCGACAACATCGTCCATATCGTACTGGCCCGCCTGCCGGACGCACCGGCCGGCACCAAAGGTATTTCGCTGTTCATCGTGCCAAAATTCCTGCCGAACGCAGACGGCTCGGTCGGCGAGCGCAACGCGGTGACCTGTGGTTCCCTGGAACATAAGATGGGTATCCACGGTAACGCCACCTGCGTGATGAACTTCGACGCGGCCACCGGTTTCCTGATCGGCCCGGCGAACAAAGGCCTGAACTGCATGTTCACCTTTATGAACACCGCTCGCCTGGGTACCGCGCTGCAAGGCTTGTCCCACGCCGAGATCGGCTTCCAGGGCGGCCTGAAATACGCTCGCGACCGCCTGCAAATGCGCTCGCTTACTGGCCCGAAAGCGCCGGACAAAGCCGCTGACCCGATCATCGTGCACCCTGACGTGCGCCGCATGCTGCTGACCATGAAAGCCTTCGCTGAAGGCAACCGTGCGATGGTGTACTTCACCGCCAAGCAAGTGGACATCGTCAAATACGGCACCGACGACGAAGCCAAGAAGCAAGCCGACGGCCTGCTGGCCTTCATGACCCCGATCGCCAAGGCGTTCATGACCGAAGTCGGTTTTGAATCGGCCAACCACGGCGTGCAGATCTACGGCGGCCACGGCTTTATCGCCGAGTGGGGCATGGAGCAAAACGTGCGCGACAGCCGCATTTCGATGCTGTACGAAGGCACCACCGGCATCCAGGCACTCGACTTGCTGGGCCGTAAAGTGCTGATGACTCAAGGCGAAGCGCTCAAGGGCTTCACCAAGATCGTGCACAAGTTCTGCCAGGCCAACGAAGGTAACGAAGCCGTCAAAGAATTCGTTGCACCGCTGGCTGCACTGAACAAAGAGTGGGGCGAGTTGACCATGAAGGTCGGCATGGCCGCGATGAAAGACCGTGAAGAAGTCGGTGCCGCCTCGGTGGACTACCTGATGTACTCCGGCTACGCGTGCCTGGCTTACTTCTGGGCCGACATGGCACGCCTGGCCGCCGAAAAACTGGCTGCCGGCACCACCGAAGAGGCGTTTTACACCGCCAAGCTGCAGACGGCGCGCTTCTACTTCCAGCGCATCCTGCCGCGTACCCAGACCCACAAGGTCACCATGCTGTCGGGCGCCAACAACCTGATGGACATGAAAGAAGAAGACTTCGGCCTGGCTTACTAAGCCCAGCCGGTCTCTTGGAAACCGCCGCTGCCTTTGGGAGCGGCGGTTTTTTTATGCGCGATAAAAAACACAGCACAGCACTCAGGGATTGCGCTTGGCTGCCGTTACAGTGATGGCAATGTGATACAGGTCACATTGAATGTGCTTAACTGTGCTCGGTGAAGGCACTGTGCCATCTTTCTGAGTGGGTCGGAGCTTTACCCTTGTCACGCGTGTCCGCCGTACGTTTCAGTCATTTTCTTCCTTCGTTGCTGCTGTTGCTGGCCGGGCTCTCGGCTGCGTATGTCAAAGATCTCAACGTGTTCTTCACCTCACTGTTCAATGTGCTGCCGACTTTGGTGCTGTTGCTCGGCGGAGCCTACTGCGCGGTGTATCGGCGTCAGCGTGAGCTGTTTTTGATGATCACGGTGTACGTCGTTTACTTCCTGCTCGACACCCAGACCGACTACTACCGCGACCACGGCAGCGTTCGCGATGACGCCGCCGTGGTGTTCCATCTGTGTTGCTTGCTGTTGCCGTTGCTGTTCAGCATTTACGCGTTGTGGCAGGAGAAAACCCACCTGTTCCGCGACTTCGTGGCGCGCTGCGCCGTGCTCTTTGCGTTCGGCAGCGTGGCGCTGGCGCTTGAACAGAGCTTTCCCCAGGCCTTACTGAGCTGGCTGGCGGAGATTCGCTGGCCGGCGCTGCATGGCAGTTGGATGAGCCTGATCCAGCTGTCGTACCCGATGTTCCTGATTGGCTTTGTCACCCTGGCGGCGCAGTACTGGTATCAGCCGCGGCCCTTGCACGCCGCGCAATTGGTGGGTTTGCTGGGGCTGTTCTGGATGTTGCCGCAAACCTTCATCCTGCCGTTCACGCTGAACATCATGTGCAGCCAGGTAATGCTGATGATTGCCGCCGGTGTGGCGCACGAGGCTTATCAAATGGCCTTTCGCGATGAACTCACCGGCTTGCCGGGGCGGCGCGCGCTCAATGAACGCATGCAACGGCTGGGGCGCAATTACGTACTGGCGATGAGTGACGTCGACCACTTCAAGCGCTTCAACGACACCCACGGCCACGATGTCGGTGACCAGGTGCTGCGGCTGGTGGCCAGCAAGCTGTCGAAGGTCAATGGCGGCGGGCGTGCGTATCGCTATGGCGGGGAAGAGTTTGCCGTGGTGTTCGCCGGCAAGACGTTAGACGAGTGCATGCCGCACCTGGAAGAGATCCGCGAGATCATCGCCAACTACGACATCAAGCTGCGCAACCCGGACCGCCCTCACGACGACCAACAGGGCCGCCAGCGTCGGGCGGGCAGTGGCGCCTCGAGTGTGTCGGTGACGGTCAGCATCGGCGTGGCCGAGCGCCAGGCCGAACAGCGCACGCCCGAAGAAGTGCTCAAGTCCGCCGACCAGGCGCTCTACGCCGCCAAGGGCGCCGGGCGTAACTGCGTGGTCGCGTCTGGCCAGAACCGCCGTGGCGCGGTGCGCATGGAGAGCGCTGCCGGTTGAGTGATGGCGGTGTATTCAGCGGTTCTACAGTGATTGTTCGGGGCGGTGGCCGGCAGTAGGTTGAAGGTATCTGCTGCCGGAGACATTGCCATGCCTGACTACAAAACTCCCCTGCGCGACATGCGCTTTCTGATCGACAACGTATTTGATTTTCACGGCCATTACGCCGCGCTAGGCGCCACCGACGCAAGCCCGGATATGGTCAGCGCGATCCTCGAAGAAGGCGCCAAATTCTGCGAAAACGTGTTGTCGCCACTTAATCGCAGTGGCGATGAAGAAGGCTGCCACTTCGACAACGGCGTGGTCACTACCCCCAAGGGCTTCAAGGAAGCCTTCGCCCAGTACGTGGAAGGCGGCTGGCATGGCGTGGCGGCGGACCCGGCCTATGGTGGCCAGGGCTTGCCGCTGTCCCTGGGGCTGGTGCTCAGCGAGATGATCGGCTCCAGCAACACCTCCTGGGGCATGTACCCGGGCCTCACCCATGGTGCCATGTCGGCGATCCACGCCCACGGCACCGAGGAGCAGAAAGCTACGTTCCTGAGCAAACTCACCGCCGGCGAATGGACCGGCACCATGTGCCTCACCGAAGCCCATTGCGGCACCGACCTGGGCCTGATCAAGACCCGCGCCGTGCCCCAGGCGGATGGCAGTTACGCGATCACCGGCAGCAAGATCTTCATCTCGGCCGGCGAACACGACATGAGCGCCAATATCATTCACTTGGTGCTGGCTAAACTGCCGGACGCTCCGGCGGGCACCAAAGGTATCTCGTTGTTTATCGTGCCCAAGTTCCACGCCGATTCAGGCGAGCGCAACGCGGTGCACTGCGGCTCTATCGAGCACAAGATGGGCATCAAGGCCTCGGCCACCTGCGTGTTGAACTTTGACGGCGCCAAGGGCTTTTTGATTGGCGAGGCGAACAAAGGCTTGAACTGCATGTTCACCATGATGAACCACGCACGCCTGGGCACTGGCATGCAGGGTTTGTGCAATGGCGAGACAAGCTTCCAGGGTGCGATCAAATACGCCAACGACCGCCTGCAAATGCGCTCGCTGACCGGCGCCAAGGCCCCGGATAAAGCCGCCGACCCGATCATCGTGCACGCCGACGTGCGGCGCATGTTGCTGACCATGAAGGCCTTCAACGAAGGCAATCGGGCGCTGACCTACTTCACCGCGCAATTGCTCGACACCGCGCACTTGAGCAACGACGCCGCCCAACGCCAGGAGGCCGAAGACCTGTTGGCGTTCCTCACGCCTATCTGCAAAGCCTTCATGACCGAAACCGGGCTGGAGGTGACCAACCACGGTATGCAGGTGTTCGGCGGCCACGGCTACATTCGCGAATGGGGCATGGAGCAGCTGGCGCGTGATGCGCGGATTGCGCCGATCTACGAAGGCACCAATGGCATCCAGGCACTCGACTTGCTTGGCCGTAAAGTGCTGGGCAGCCAAGGCAAGTTACTGCGCGGGTTTACCAAGCTTGTGCATAAGTTCTGCGCGGCAAATGCTGAGCATCCGCAGCTCAAGAACCAGGTGGAGCAGCTCAACCAACTGAACCAGCAATGGGGCGAGCTGACGATGAAGGTCGGCATGGCCGCCATGAAAAACCCGGATGAAGTGGGCGCGGCGGCGGTGGATTACTTGATGTACAGCGGTTACATCATTCTGGCGTACCTGTGGTTGCGCATGGCGATCGCGGCGCAGTCACAGGACGACGCAGAGTTCGCCCAGGCCAAATTGGCCACCTGCGATTTTTACTTCAAGCGCCTGTTGCCACGTACCGCAACGCACCGCGCCGCTGTGGAGGCGGGCAGTGAGTGCCTGATGAGTTTGCCTGCGCAGTTGTTTGCGCTGTAAAGGTGACTGATTCACGGTGGTCAAAATGTGGGAGCTGGCTTGCCTGCGATGCACATAGGTATCTACACAGCCGGTTGACACGAAATATGTGGAAGGTGAGCCGTTGTGGCGAGCAGGCTTGCCCTGCGTTGGGCTGCGAAGCAGCCCCAAAACCAGACGCTGAGTTCTTTCAGGGAAATTGCGGTGGCCTGTACTGGGGCCGCTTCGCAGCCCAACGCAGGGCAAGCCTGCTCGCCACAACAGCCTAACCGGTTGTGTAGATACCCATGCTGCGATGCGGGCACCTCGGTGTATCAGGTACATAGAGTTGATGCCATCGCAGGCAAACCAGCTCCCACACAAGTTCACATTGGCATTGGGTTGTGACTAATAAATACCTAATAGTCACTAACAGACCCTATGTGTCTCAAATGTTGTTCGGTTACACTCGGAGCCTGTAAAACCGATCCTATCGAATCACTTTTCCTGTTCTCACGAGGTTTGCCATGGCTGATTACAAAGCGCCGCTGCGTGATATGCGCTTCGTCCTCAACGAAGTTTTTGAGGTCGCCAACACCTGGGCCCAATTGCCGGCATTGGCAGACACCGTAGATGCCGAAACGGTTGAGGCGATCCTTGAGGAAGCCGGCAAGGTCACGGCCAAATCCATCGCGCCGCTCAGCCGTCATGGCGACGAGCAAGGTTGCCGTTGGGCGGACACTGCTGTCAGCACGCCGGATGGTTTCCCACAGGCTTACAAGACCTACGCCGAAGGTGGCTGGGTGGGCGTAGGCGGCGACCCGATCTTCGGCGGCATGGGCATGCCCAAGGCAGTCTCGGCCCAGGTTGAAGAGATGATCAACTCGTCGAGCCTGGCGTTTGGCCTGTACCCGATGCTGACCTCCGGTGCCTGCGTTTCCATCAACACCCACGCCAGCGAGGAGCTCAAGGCCACCTATCTGCCGAAAATGTACTCGGGTGAGTGGGCCGGTTCCATGTGCCTGACCGAAGCGCATGCCGGTACTGACCTGGGCATTATCCGCACCAAGGCCGAGCCGCAGGCGGATGGGTCCTACACCATCAGTGGCACCAAGATCTTTATCACCGGCGGCGAGCACGACCTCACCGACAACATCATCCACCTGGTGCTGGCCAAACTGCCGGATGCGCCGGCCGGGCCAAAGGGTATCTCGCTGTTCCTGGTGCCGAAGTTCATGGTCAATGCCGACGGCAGCCTGGGCGCGCGCAACCCGGTGAGCTGTGGCTCGATCGAGCACAAGATGGGCATTCAGGCATCCGCGACCTGCGTGATGAACTTCGATGAAGCCGTGGGTTACCTGGTGGGTGAGCCGAACCGTGGCTTAGCGGCGATGTTCACCATGATGAACTACGAGCGTTTGGGCGTGGGTATCCAGGGCCTGGCGTCGGGTGAGCGCTCTTATCAGAACGCGATTGAATATGCGCGCGACCGTCTGCAAAGCCGTTCGCCGACCGGCGCCCAAGCCAAGGACAAAGTGGCCGACCCGATCATCGTGCACCCGGATGTGCGCCGCATGTTGCTGACCATGAAAGCGTCGAACGAAGGCGGTCGCGCGTTCTCCACCTACGTGGCCACGCAATTGGACATCGCCAAGTTCAGTGAAGATGCCGCCGCCCGCGAACGTGCGGACAACCTGGTGGCGCTGCTGACACCTGTTGCCAAAGCCTTCCTCAGCGACCTTGGCCTGGAAACCACCGTGCTCGGCCAGCAGATCTTTGGCGGCCATGGCTACATCCGCGAGTGGGGCCAGGAGCAGTTGGTGCGTGATGTGCGCATCACCCAGATCTACGAAGGCACCAACGGCATTCAGGCCCTGGACTTGATGGGGCGCAAGATCGTTGGCAGCGGCGGGGCGTTCTACACCTTGTTCGCCGACCAGATCCGCCAGTTCATCGCGGCTTCAGGCGCCGAGCTGGCTGAATTCACCCGACCGCTCAGCGCAGCTGTGGATAACCTGGATGAGTTGACGGCCTGGGTGCTGGACCGCGCCAAGACCAACCCGAATGAAATCGGCGCCGCTTCGGTTGAGTACCTGCACGCCTTTGGCTATATGGCGTATGCCTATATGTGGGCACGCATGGCCAAGGCCGCGTTGGGCAAAGAAGCGCAGGAAGACTTCTATGCCAGCAAGCTGGGTACCGCGCGTTTCTACTTTGCCCGCTTGCTGCCACGTATTCATTCGCTGAGTGCGTCGGTAAAAGCCGGTAGCGAATCATTGTTTTTGCTGGATGAAGCACTGTTTTAAGGGCTTGGAGGGCGTGTAAGCATTCTCTTACATGACGTGCTGCTATTCGTCCTCTATCGCCAAATTGGATCCACGGATAATCTACTTCACATGGACGTCGCGCAGGAAGCGCAAAGCAACAACAGGGACACGTAGGATTCTGCCAGGATGGCGGAGTGAAATGGATGTCAGGGAAACAGTCTGCAAAGCCCCGCTTCGGCGGGGTTTTCTTTTGCCCGCGAAAAAGTCAGGCGCTTGCCGACGGGGCATTCATCACGTCTTCCAGCAAGGTGCGCAACAGCGCCACCGTCGCTTGCTGGCGCTGTACGTCGCGGCACACCAACCCTACTTTCAGCGGCACTCTTGGTTCACTCAAGGGCTTCCACAGCAGCGCCTGGCTGTTGTGCTGATCCTGGGAGCGCCCCGGCAATACCGTGGCGAGCTGGGTATGGGGCAGGCTGTCGAGAATCCCTGCCATGGTATTCAACTCCGCCTGCACTTGGGGCCGTCGTCCTAAGTTGGATAACTGGCTTTGCCAGATCTGGCGCACCTGAAACTCTTCCCCCAACAGCAGCATCGGCAACTCGGCTGCCTGTTTCAGCGAGACTTTCTTGAATTCCCGCAGTGGATGGTCTTCGGGGATGACGACCTTCAGTTCATCTTCGTACAGCAGCACGCCCGTCAACCCCGGCTGACGGGGTGGCAAGTAGCTGATGCCGATATCCAACGAGCCG
This sequence comes from Pseudomonas sp. ChxA, assembly GCF_030263855.1. Taxonomy (NCBI): domain Bacteria; kingdom Pseudomonadati; phylum Pseudomonadota; class Gammaproteobacteria; order Pseudomonadales; family Pseudomonadaceae; genus Pseudomonas; species Pseudomonas sp. ChxA. The sequence continues at coordinate 946,495 of NZ_JARPMK010000002.1, read as the reverse complement.
TTGAGCAAACGCCGCTCGATCTCAAGCCCAGTCAATTCATAGATCTGCACCACCAGATGCGGTTGGGCTTTGCGCACGCGCTCGAGCATTTGCGGGACCAGGCTGGTGTGCACGGTTTGCAGCACGCCAATGGCCAAGGTGCGCATTGCCTGGCCCTTGAAGTTGCGCAACGCCTCGACGGCTTGCTGCATGCCATCGATCAGCGGCAAGGCGTGGTTGTACAAGGTGTGCGCTGCCAGTGTCGGCAACAGGCGCTTGCTGCTGCGCTCGAACAGGCTCACGTCCAGGTTCTGTTCCAGCTGGCGGATCTGTTGCGACAAGGCCGGTTGTGAGATCGACAGGCGCTCGGCGGCACGGCCCACGTGGCCTTCCTCATACACCGCGACGAAATAACGCAGTTGCTTGAAATCCATAAGACTTACTTATCGAAAAAGCTGGAAAATCGAAATGGCCGATGGCCCCTCGGACGCCTAGTCTAGCGCCTATTCGCAGGGCTTACAGGGCCGGATCGGGCAATGAACAGCGTTTATGTTGATGGCGTTTACATAGGCAAGGCAAAACACCCCCAGTCAAGGTCTGCTGGGCCTGCCGACCAAGGTCCGGTTGCTAACGGGGGTAAATTGTGAATTTGTTCCGTCGACCTGCGCCGAGCCTGGACGATCTGGTTCTGGATATACCGCGTGACGATCTTTCCAGCGAACGCCTGATGCCCACTGTGGCGCGTCCGGCCCAAGTCTTCGTGCGGGGCCAAGGCTCGTGGCTTTCGGACAGCGATGACCGTGCCTACCTGGATTTCAGCCAGGGCGGCGCCGCCAATAGCCTCGGCCACAGCTCGCATATAGTGCTCACGGCCCTGACTGAGCAGATGCAAGCGTTGATCAACCCCGGTGTTGGCCTGTACAGCCAGGCGCAACTCAATTTGGTTGACCGTCTGTGCCATCGCACCGGCAGCGACCAGGCTTACTTGCTCAACAGCGGGTCTGAAGCCTGTGAGGCAGCGATCAAGCTGGCGCGCAAGTGGGGCCAACTGCATCGCGGCGGTGCTCATCACATCATCACGGCCAGCGGCGGTTGCCATGGTCGAAGTTTCGCCACCATGGCCGCGTCGGCGGGTGCTGATAACAATCGTTTCGAGCCGCAATTGCCAGGCTTCAGCCACGTGCCTTTCAACGACCTGCCAGCTCTGCACGCCGCCGTCGATGCGCAAACAGTCGCGATCATGCTGGAACCGATCCAAGGCGCAGCCGGGGTGATTCCTGCGACTGAGCATTACCTCAAAGGCGTTGAACGCCTGTGCCGCGAGCTGGGTATTCTGCTGATTCTTGACGAAGTGCAAACCGGCATCGGCCGCTGCGGGACGTTGCTCGCTGAAGAACAGTACGGCGTGCGCGCAGACATCATCACGCTCGGCAAGGGCCTGGGCGGCGGTGTGCCGCTGGCCGCGCTGCTGGCGCGGGGCAAGGCCTGCTGTTTTGAAGTGGGCGAGCTGGAAGGTACGCATCACGGCAATGCGCTGATGGCGTCGGCGGGTGTCGCGGTACTCGACGCTGTGCTGGAAAGTGGCTTTCTCGAGCAGGTCCGCGAAGCCGGCTTGTACTTGGGAGAAGGGCTTGCCCGTTTGGCCTACCGTTATGACCATGGGCAATTACGCGGCAACGGTCTGATGTGGGGCCTGACGCTGTCGGACGATTGCGCAGAGGCGGTGGTAAAGGCTGCGCTGCACGAAGGCTTGATCCTCACGGCCGCGCAGCCTGACTGCTTGCGTTTTACCCCTGCCTTGAACATCAGCAAAAGCCACATCGACGAAATGCTCCTGCGCCTGGCGCGCGCCTTCTCCCGCGTGCGCACCGCACAACTGCAATGCCGCAAGGGCATCGCTGTTTAACCTCATATTCCTGAACCGTCTCGCGGCATACGCGGCGCCTCCAGCCTGATTCTTTTGGCTGGGGGCGTTTTTTTGTCCGTGAAGTATTTGGATTGGAAACGTTGATTGAGCATTCGTGAAAACAATGGCTTTCTAGCGAGTATCGGCAAGGACTGCCGCTGGGCACAGAAAATTTCTACGTGCTCCATTTCTAATCTGTACCACTGGGTGGTATGTTTCAGGGAAGGGATATCCATGAGGCTTAGGTTGTTCAAGACACGGCATTTTGCTGATGCGGCCGCCAAGGCCTGGATCTGTGACTCGCAGTTAAGAGAGGCATTCAGCGAGATGCTGAAGGGCCAAGCCGATAACCTGGGAGGCGGTGTCTGGAAGAAACGCCTGAATCAAAACCGTCATCGCTCAATTGTCTTGGCCAAGGGCAGACATTACTGGGTTTTTCAGCTGCTATTTGCCAAGCAGAATCAGAGCGATATCAGTCAAAAAGATTTGATTTGGTTTCGTGCGATGGCAAAAAATTATGAAGGCTTAGACGACATGCAAGTCCAGCAATTACTGGATTTAAGGGAGTTTGTGGAGATTCATCATGATCAAAAAATATGAAAGTGAAGCGCTGGAGTCGATTCATAAATCTGCCCTGGCCCTTCATTCAATTGGTGCTATCAGCAAAACCACCCTCCGTGAATATGACGAAGCATGCTTATCGGCCGTGCCGGAACAAATCCCGGCCGAGCAGATCAAGCAGCTGCGTGAAAGCAGCCATGTCAGCCAGCCCGTATTCGCTCGCTACCTCAACACCAGCGCCTCCACCGTGAAAAAGTGGGAGTCCGGCGAAAAACAACCCAGTGGCATGGCACTCAAGTTACTGAGCATCGTACAGAAGCACGGCCTGGAGATTCTAGCCTGAGGATGGCCCAATGCCAGATCCCACTGAACCCTCACGAACGCCCAAGGTCGATTAGCTACACGGCTCACACGAGCCGACTTTTTGGAGCTGACCCATGGACATCATTCGTATCATCATCGCTATCCTGCTGCCGCCACTGGGTGTGTTCCTGCAAGTGGGTTTCGGCGGCGCGTTCTGGCTGAATATCCTGCTGACCCTGTGCGGTTACTTCCCCGGCATCATCCACGCGGTGTACATCATCGCCAAGCGCTGAGGCCGTCAGCCTTTTGCAATGAGCCGTGAGTTGCGCTCGTTGCGAAAGGCCAACTGCTCGATGGTCTGGGTGGCATGTTCGGCTTCTTCCCGCGCCTTGAGGATGATGCCGTGCTGCTCGGACTTGCTGCACACCGGGTCGGCATTGCTCGCATCGCCGGTGAGCATGAACGCCTGGCAACGGCAGCCGCCGAAGTCCTTTTCCTTTTCATCGCATGAACGGCACGGCTCGGGCATCCAGTCGTAGCCGCGAAAGCGGTTGAAGCCGAACGAGTCGTACCAGATGTGCTGCATGCTGTGGTCGCGCACATTCGGAAATTGCACCGGCATCTGTCGGGCGCCGTGGCAAGGCAAGGCGGTGCCGTCCGGCGTCACTGTCAGAAAGATGCTGCCCCAGCCGTTCATGCAGGCTTTTGGGCGTTCCTCGTAGTAATCCGGCGTCACGAAAATGAGCTTGCACGGATGGCCTTCGGCTTCGAGCTTGGCGCGGTATTCGTTAGTGATGCGTTCGGCGCGTACCAACTGTTCCTGGGTCGGCAACAAGCCCACACGATTGAGCTGCGCCCAGCCGTAGAACTGGCAGGTGGCGAGCTCTACGAAGTCCGCCTCCAGTGCGATGCACAGCTCGATAATGCGGTCGATCTTGTCGATATTGTGCCGATGGGTGACGAAATTCAGCACCATCGGGTAGCCGTGCGCCTTCACCGCGCGGGCCATTTCCAGCTTTTGCGCGAAGGCTTTTTTCGAGCCGGCGAGCAGGTTATTTACTTGCTCATCGCTGGCCTGAAAACTGATCTGGATGTGGTCCAGGCCCGCCTTCTTGAAGTCGCTGATCTTCTGCTCGGTGAGACCGATACCCGAGGTGATCAGGTTGGTGTAGAAACCCAGCTTGCGCGCCTCGGCGATCAGTTCGGCAAGGTCCTGGCGCACCAGCGGTTCACCGCCGGAAAACCCCAGTTGCGCGGCGCCCATTTCTCGTGCTTCGCGAAACACCTTGATCCACTGCTCAGTGCTCAGCTCTTTACCCTGCTCGGCAAAATCCAGCGGGTTGGAGCAATACGGGCACTGCAACGGGCAGCGGTAAGTCAGCTCGGCGAGCAGCCACAGTGGCAGGCCGATCGGTGGCTTTTCAGGCAAGTTCGATCCAGTGCTCAGCACGGGCGACCTCCATGAATTGCTCGATATCTTCACCGAGCTCAGGTACGCCAGGGAATTGCTTCTCCAGCTCGACGATGATGGCGGCCACGTCGCGCTCGCCGTCGATCAGCCCGCCGATTAAAGCGGCGCTGTCGTTGAGCTTGATCATGCCTTCGGGGTAGAGCAACACGTGGCCTTTTTGCGCCGGCTCGTACTGGTAGCGATAGCCCTGGCGCCAGGTCGGTGTTTTGCTGCGATCAAAGCTCATAGGGTGATCCCTTTATGCCAGACCCGCTGCTCGGTCACGCTGTGATACGGCGGGCGTTTGAGTTCGTAGGCCATGCTCATGGCATCCAGCATGCTCCACAGAATGTCGAGTTTGAACTGCAGAATTTCCAGCATGCGTTCCTGGCCCTCGCGAGTGGTGTAGTGCTGCAGCGTGATCGCCAAACCATGCTCTACGTCGCGACGCGCCTGGCCCAGGCGGGTGCGGAAGTACTCATAACCCGCCGGGTCGATCCACGGGTAGTGTTGCGGCCAGCTGTCGAGGCGCGACTGGTGGATCTGCGGCGCAAACAGTTCGGTCAGCGAGCTGCTGGCAGCTTCCTGCCAGCTGGCGCGGCGGGCAAAGTTGACGTAGGCATCCACCGCAAAACGCACGCCGGGCAGCACCAGTTCCTGGGAACGCAGTTGGTCTGGGTCGAGGCCGACGGCCTGGCCCAGGCGCAGCCAGGCTTCAATACCGCCGTCTTCACCGGGCGCGCCGTCGTGGTCGAGCAGACGCTGGATCCACTCACGGCGGATCTCACGGTCGGGGCAGTTGGCCAGGATCGCGGCGTCTTTGAGCGGGATGTTCACCTGATAGTAGAAACGGTTGGCGACCCAGCCCTGGATCTGCTCGCGGGTGGCGCGGCCTTCATACATCGCCACGTGGTACGGGTGATGGATATGGTAGAAGGCACCCTTGGCCCGCAGGGCGGCTTCGAATTCGGCGGTGGTCAACGGTGTGTCAGTCACTTCGTCTGCTCCTACAATTCAATGCTCATGCCGTCGTAAGCCACTTCGACATTGCGCCGCACCAGCTCGGCGCGCTCGGGGGAGTCTTCGTCGAGGATCGGGTTGGTGTTGTTGATGTGGATAAGCACCTTGCGCTGCTTGGGTAGTTGCTCGAGTACTTCGAGCATGCCGCCGGGGCCGTTTTGTGCCAGGTGGCCCATCTCGCGGCCGGTGCGGGTGCCGACGCCACGGCGCTGCATTTCATCGTCGTCCCACATCGTGCCGTCCACCAGCAGGCAGTCGCTGCCCGCCATGATTTCCAGCAGCGGCGCGTCGACTTTGCCCAGGCCCGGCGCATAGAACAGCTTGCCGCCGGTGCGCAGGTCTTCGACGATCAGGCCGATATTGTCGCCTGGGTGCGGGTCAAAGCGGTGCGGCGAGTAGGGCGGCGCGGCGCTGCGCAAGGGTAGCGGGGTGAAGCGCAGGTTCGGGCAGGCCGGGATCGTGAAGCTGGCGTCCAGCTCGATACGGTTCCAGGCCAGGCCGCCGTTCCAGTGGGTCAACATGGTGAACAGCGGGAAACCGGTGCTGAGGTCTTCATGGACCATGTCGGTGCACCACACCTGATGCGGGCAACCTTCGCGCAAGCTCAAGAGGCCGGTGGTGTGGTCGATCTGGCTGTCCATCAGGATGATTGCGCTGATGCCGGTATCGCGCAGGGCACGGCCGGGTTGCATGGGCGCAAAGCCTTGCAGTTGCGCACGGATATCCGGCGAAGCATTGCACAGCACCCAGTTCACGCCATCGTCGGAGATCGCGATGGACGATTGGGTACGCGCCTGGGCGCGCAGGCTGCCGTCGCGAAAGCCTGCGCAGTTCACGCAGTTGCAGTTCCACTGCGGGAAGCCACCGCCGGCGGCGGAACCTAGAATCTGGACAAACATGATTGCTCCATCACGCAAAGCTCAAAACAAAAACGCCCCGGGCGAACCGAGGCGTTGTATTACTCAGCCAATCAACGGCTGGCGAAGTACATGGTGACTTCGAAACCGATACGCAGATCAGTGTAAGCAGGTTTGGACCAGGTCATATTCATACTCCTACCAAGGGATGGGACGTTCACTACCAAGTAATACATATAGTCCACCTCCAATCGGAGATGTTCAGATATTGCAGATGAATGTTACGCAATTCTTTTCAAGTTAGCGCTGTCTTGACGGAAAAAGCCTGTTGCAGGGTTGGCAATGATCAGCCGGCTGGCTGCCAGGCGTCGTTGATGCGCGGGCCGTTGGCCACGCAACGCCAGCCGCCGGTCGCGTCGTTGAGTTGCTGGGCGGCGCGCTGTACATCCTCGCGTGTGCGGTTTTGTATCAACTCTTGTAGCAGGTCCAGGTAACCCGACGGATGGCCCGCCAACTGCGCCTGCCACAGCAGCTCGGCGGCTTGGCTGAGCGGCAGTTGCTGGGCATTGAATTGCTGCGCCAGTGCTTGGTTGCCCAGGTCTGGGCTGTTGTCGATTAACGCCGGTAATTGCTTCAGAAAGCTTTGCAGGTGATCGATGATCCCGCTCAGTGAAATGCTGGGGGATTGCACGCCAAATAGCAGCCCGGTTTGCCCGTTGACCTGTCGGATGCCGCTGAATACCGCGTAGCCGATTTGTAGCTCGACCCGCAGACGCTGGTAAAAAGGCCCTTGGAGTAGATGGCCAAGCAGTCGACACGCGGCTTCATCGGCCAGGGAAGGCGTGGCCGTGGGGCAAAACAGCAGCAGAGCAGCTTCGTTGGAATCGGTTTTCACCTCGTGCCAGAGTTTCTGACCGGCGAGGGGCTGCGGCGTGCGTTCAATGCTTGCCGGCTGACCCGGTAGCCGCGCTGCGGCAATTTTGATCGCGGCTTCACAAGCGGCCGGTAATCCAAAACCGAGCCCATGCCATCGAGCCGTCGCCCATGAAGCGGGCCCAGAGCGAGTATCAGTGCAGCAAGCTGGCAGCGCCTTGAGCAACGCTCGGATGGCGATCATCGGTGTCGCGGCGGATGCTGCTTCTGGTGGCTGGCTTAAGCTCTGCGCCAATACGTCCAGAACAGCCGGCATGGGCTGGTGAAGACCGACCATCTTCACCAGGAAATCATTGCCGCTCGTTTCGAAAGACAACTCAACACCGGCCTGCCGGGCATTCTCGCGCAATGGTTGTAACGTATGTTCCAACCCCACGGGCGCGGCGTTATCAAACTGCCATTGCAGATACAGCGCGCCTTCATCGGTGTCATCCGCCAATGCCTGGCTGAATGTCAGCGCCGACACCTCCCGGCGGCCTCGGGAGCGGTCTTGGGCGAAGGTGCGCAAGCCACGGTGGGCGCTGGTCTGGCCACGGATCAGCCCGGCGCGTTGTTCTTTGGCAGGTGGACGCAGGAACGGGTTGCTGGGCGGCAACTGCCAAGGGTGTTGGGACGGTTTGAGGTGCAGCGAGTCCAGCAGCGCTTTCAGTGCGGCAGCGCCTTGTTGCGAAAGGTCTTCACGTTCATTTTGCACCACTGCCAGTGCGCCTTGGATCTGTTGCTGGCGAGCGTTCAACAAGGCGAACTCTTCACGTAAAGGTGTCCAGTCGCTGTGTGCGAAAAAGCTCAGCCAGTCATGCAGCAACGCTTCGATTTGCGTAGCCGAATCGTCTTCAGTATCGAGGGTAAAGTCGATATCCAATACGGCTTGCCCGGCGAACGCATAAAGCACGGACGCCTGCATTGCACTCGCCAGTTTTTGCGCTTTCAGCTCAGCCAGTAAACCACCCGGCGCCGCAGCGTTGAGCCAGGTGCAGAGAAACGCCAGCGCTTGGCGCGGAGCGCCGCAGGTGATGACGTGGTGCAGGTGATTTTTGGCGACGTGTTGATAGCTGCGCGCGTGGCCTGGCATCAATGCAGGCGGTGCGGTTTGTGGGCGCAGCGGGCCAGGGGCCAATTCGTCGCTGAAACGCTGGGCCAACGCTTGCAGCTCCTCCAACGACTGCGGGCCGGCAAGGTTCAATGTCATCTGCCCGCTCTGATAGAACTCGCGGTGAAATTCCCGCAGTGCCTGCTGAAATGCCTCACGTTCCACCGGCAGGCTATCCCGGTTACCGGCATGAAAACCGCGCAGCGGATGGTCGGCCGCCAAGCCCTCCAACAGCGCAACCTGCTGCTGTGCCTTGGCATCCTGGGACCAGGCCACAAACTCTGCCTGTAGCACTTCGCGCTCACGCACTTGGTCTTCAATCGCCAGGCGCGGATGGGTGAGCATATCCGCCAGGCGCTCGAGCCCACCGGCAAAGGTCGGCACCGGCAATTCAAAGAAGAAGTCCGTGGTGCGCTCGCGGGTGCTGGCGTTGACCTGCCCACCCTGGCGCTGCACGTAAGCCATCAAGCCTTCGCTTGTGGGAAAGCGCGCGGTGCCGAGAAACAGCAAATGCTCAAGAAAATGCGCCAAGCCCGGCCACGCCAATGGCACGTCATGGCTGCCGGCGGCCACACGCAACATTGCAGCGCAACGCTTCAAGCGTGGCGCATGGCGCAAGGAAACCCGCAGGCCGTTGGCCAAGGTCAAGTCAAGATAATGAGGGTGGGCCGGCGCAGGCATGGGCACTTCCGAAACGTAGAATGTGCCTATGCTAACAAACCGGCCGGTTCAGGGCTTGTGCAGCGCGCCGTACAACTCTGGACGACGGTCTTGCAGGTAGTGATTGGTCGCGCGGGCATCCAGGATCGACTGGCGATCCAGCGTACCGACGATCAGCGCTTCATCTAATCCCGCCTGGGCGATTCGCTGGCCATTGGGCGCAGCAATACTGCTTTGCCCGCAATACTGAATCTCGCCTTCGTGCCCGCAGTAGTTGGCGTAGGCCACATAGCATTGGTTTTCAAAGGCCCGCGCCCGCACGGTCACGTCGGCAACAAAGTCGAACGGCACCATATTGGCCGTCGGCACCAGGATCATCTCGGCGCCGGCCAGGGCCAGGCGGCGGGTGTTTTCCGGGAACTCCAGGTCGTAGCAGATCAGAAACCCGAGCTTCCAGCCGTTAAGCTCCACCAGTGGGAAATTATCTTCCCCGGCGCTGAACATCGAGTGGTCCAGGTCGCCAAACAGATGAGTCTTGCGGTAGTTGCACAGGCGCTGGCCGTGGGCATCGATCAACTGCACGGCGTTATAGATCTGCCCGTCCTCTGCTCGCTCCGGGTAACCGTAGAGAATGGCCAAACCGGCGCTTTTGGCCAGCTCGGCAATTGCCTGTGCCGACGGCCCATCCTGAGCTTCCGCGAGTGCGCCCACCGCCTCGGCACCGATGTTGTAACCGCTGAGGAACATCTCCGGCAGCACCAGCACGTCGGCACCGGTGGCCTCATGCGCCAATTGATGCAGGCGCTTGAGGTTGCCGGCCACATCCAGCGGCAGCGGTGGGCATTGGTACAGGGCGACACGCATGCGCAACTCCTTAATCGGCCAGGGCGATCGGGCCGATTTCGTCAAAGACATCACCTGGGCCCGGGTTCTCGGGGTGAGTGCTGCCGCCGAAGTGGGTCATGATGCCCCACACCGCGTTCAGTGAGGTTTGCACTGCGCCCTCGACCCACGCAGGCGTCCAGGATACGTCGTCACCGGCGATAAAGATCCCACGCTGTTCGGCAGGCATGTCCTTCTGCATAAAGTGCGCATACATACGCTGGTTGTAGCGATAGTGGCCCGGCAACGCGCCTTTGAAGGCGCCGAGGAAATGCGGGTCGGCTTCCCAGGACACGGTGATCGGGTCGCCGATGATGCGCGCCTTGATATCGACTTTCGGGTAGATCTTTTTCAGCGCGTCGAGGGCCAGTTTCACGCGCTTGTCGATGGGCTGCGGGAGCATTTTCAGCGCGTCGCTCATCCACGAATACGACAGGCAGATCACACCTGGCTTGTCGTCACCGTTGTCGAACAGATAGGTGCCACGAGTAAGGCGATCGGTGAGGGTCATGCTCATCAGGTCGCGGCCGGTCTCCGGGTCTTTGTCTTTCCAGAACGGGCGGTCGACCATCACGAAGGTTTTTGACGATTGCATGTAGCGCGTGCGGTCCAGGGCCATCCACATTTTTTGCGAAAACAGGGTTTCGTCGCATTCGATCTGAGTGGTCAGCAGCCAGCTTTGGCAGGTAGTCAGCACGGCGGCGTATTCGCGGGTGTCACCGTAGTTGTCGGTCACCGCAAAGCGGCCATCGGCAGCGTGGGCAATGCGTTTCACCCCCGCCCGTGGCGCACCGCGATGCAGCGAGCTGAGGCTGGTGCCGGCAGGCCAGTGGGCGCAACGCTCCGGCACATGGCGCCAGATGCCCATGGGCACTTGCGCTACGCCGCCAACCACCAGGTGTTGGTGATCGTCGCAGTTGGTCATGACCACGCGGAAGATTTCCAGCATTGAATTGGGGAAATCCGAGTCCCAGCCGCCAGTGCCGAAACCCACCTGGCCAAACACTTCGCGGTGCGCGAACGACAGTTTGGCGAACGCCTTGGAAGTGGCGACGAAGTCATAGAAGGTGCGGTCGTCCCACAGCGGTACCAGCTTGTTCCACAGCGCCTTGAGGCGCGGCACGTCACGGTCGCGAATAGCTTGCTGGATATCACCGAACTGCGAGCCGGCCTCCAGCGCATCCGCCCAGGCATCGGCCACTTCCTGGAATAGCACCGGCAGGTCCGAGAGTTTCTGCGCGTAGTGGGTCTGGCCTTCGAGGTCGACCACTGTGCTGCCGGAAGCCGGCGTCAGTGGGTTAGGAAAAGGCTTGGTCTCCAGGCCCAGCTTGTCCACATAGTGGTAGAACGCGGTGGACGACACCGGAAAGCGCATGCCGCCCAGCTCGGCGATGATGCCTTCGGCGCCTTCAAAGGCCTGGGAGCGCAAACGCCCGCCCATCTTCGAGGCCTCGTATACCACCGGCTTGAGGCCCAGCTTCATCAGCTCGTAGGCCGCCACCAGCCCGGCGATCCCGGCACCTACAATCGCCACTTCCGCACCATGGTTGGCGGCGGGAATACTACCCAGGCCAGCCGGGTGTTCGATCCAGTCATCAAAGGCAAACGGAAAATCCGGGCCAAAGATGGTGATAGGTTTTTTACCGTCGGCGGGATGGCGATTGGTCTTGCTGATGGTGCTGGACGGAATGCTCATGGCTGACCTTACTGACGACTCGGCGGGGTTCGGCCCGTTGAGTATAGGAAAAGATGGCAGCCAGTTTAGGGAGCGTAGCGTTCGTTATTAAGACGCAATGTGTCGTCGGATTGGATTGTTTTTAGTCAGAGTGACGAAGTTGCTGGTCAAAGTGGCTGGCCACGGTCCAATTTGTTACTGAGGATGATCGACGTGGTGGTTTTTTCCACGCCCTCGACGCTGCCGATCTGGTCCAGCAACTGGTCCAACTGCTCCGGCGAATCAGTGCGCAGCCAAGCCACGTAATCGAACTCGCCACTCACCGCACACAACTGCTGCACCTGCGCCATGGCGCTCAACCGGCGCAGCACTTCCTTGCCCGAGCGCGCTTGCACGGTAATGCCGACATACGCCTGCAACCCCCCATCGACCACACGCTGCCCGAGGCGCACGCCATAACCGGTGATCACCTGAGTTTTCTCCAGACGCGCCAGGCGCGATGTCACCGTGGTGCGCGCAATCCCCAACTGCCGGGCAAGCATGGCGACGCTTTCGCGGGCGTTGATCTGCAAGGCGGCGATCAGTTGGCGATCGATTTCGTCGAGGGCGGGCAAGGGGTAGGGCTCCGGTGCGAGGGCAATGAGGCGGTATGTTACAGACTTCCAGACACGAAAAAGCCGCGCATTGCGCGGCTTTCTTGTTTGGTGGGCCCAGTAGGACTCGAACCTACGACCAAGGGATTATGAGTCCCCTGCTCTAACCAACTGAGCTATAGGCCCTCAGTAGGACGCGGATTATAGCGACGGTTTCCGTGCTGTGCCATCCGAAAAGTCTGAAACCCGCATATGAAGAAAAGTCTCGGCAAAAAGCTCCGGCGGCAGTGGCAGGCTGACGATGTAGCCTTGCATCTGTTCGCAGCCTTCGGCGGCCAGGAAGGCTTGTTGTGCGGGGTTTTCCACGCCTTCGGCAATGATGGTGAATTGCATGCTGTGGCCCAGGGCGATGATGGCGCGCACGATGGCGGCGTCGTGGGGATCGTCGGGCAGGCCGCGGACGAAGGACTGGTCGATCTTGAGGAAGTCCAGTGGCAGGCGCTTGAGGTAGCTGAGGGATGAATAGCCGGTGCCGAAGTCATCGATGGCCAGTTGCACGCCCAGGTGCTTGAGTTGATGCAGCACTTCGAGGGCTTCTTCGGCCTGGCTCATGATGAAGTTTTCGGTGATCTCCAGTTGCAGGCAGCCGGGCTCCAGGTCGTAGTCGTGCAGCAGTTGTTCGATGCGCGCCAGCAGGTTGGGGTGACGCAGTTGCGCGCCGGCGAGGTTGACTGACAGCGGGCCGAAATCATCAAAGGCGTGTTTCCACGTGTGCATCTGGCGGCAGGCCTGTTCCAGTACCCAGTCGCCAATCTGCAGGATCATGCCGTTCTCTTCGGCCAGGGCGATGAAGTGTTCCGGCGGCACGTCACCAAAGGTCGGGTGGTGCCAGCGAATCAAGGCTTCGGCGCCGATCAGTTCCTGGGTGACCAGGCTGAGCTTGGGTTGGTAGTACAGAAACAGCTCTTCACGCTCGATGGCGCGGCGCAGTTCGTGCTCGAGGGCAACGCGTTCGTTGGCCTGGGCGGTGAGGTCCTGAGTGTAGCTTTCGACCCGGTTGCGGCCTTTGGCCTTGGAGCGGTACATCGCGGCATCAGCATTTTTAACCAGGGTGGCGACGTCGCTGCCGTCCTGTGGGTAGAGGCTGGTGCCGATGCTGGCGCTGATAAAGAACTCATGCTCGCCAGCCTGGAACGGCGGGGTGAAGCAGGCGAGCAGTTTATTGGCCAAGTGCTCGGCATCGCTGGCTTGTTGCAGGCCGGGCAGCAGGATGATGAATTCGTCGCCGCCCAGGCGTGCCACGGTGTCGATGTCGCGTAGTTGCTCCTTGAGGCGCACGGCGATGTCCTTGAGCAGCAGGTCGCCGACGGGGTGGCCGAGGCTGTCGTTGATATGCTTGAAGCGGTCCAGGTCGAGGAACAGCACGGCGCCTTGGTTACCGGTTTCTTTCTGGCTATTGAGGGCGGCCTGCAGTCGGCTTTCAAACAGGGTGCGGTTGGGCAGGCCGGTCAGTGGGTCATGGTGGGCCTGATAGTCGAGGCGAGCCTGGGCGTGCTTGAGGCTGGAGATATCCGCAAACACGGCAACAAAGTGCGTGATCAACTGGTCGCGGTTGCGCACGGCGCTGATGGTCAGCCAACTGGGGTACAGCTCGCCGTTTTTGCGACGGTTGGAAATCTCGCCCTGCCAATGACCGTGGGCGGTCAATTGATGCCACATCGCCGCATAGAACGCGCTGTCATGCAGGCCGGAAGCGAGCAGGCGTGGCGTGCTGCCGAGGGCTTCGGCTTCGCTGTAGCCGGTAATTTCGCTGAAGGCACGGTTGACGGCGCTGATGTTCTGCCGGGTGTCAGTGATCAATACCCCTTCGGCGGTGCTCTCGAATACTGTGGCGGCCTGTTGCAGTTTTTCCTGCATCACTTGGCGTTCGGTGATGTCGCGGGCGATGGTCAACATGCAGTCTTCTTCGCCGATGGGCAGCGGGCGGCTGGACACTTCGCACAGGCGAATCAAACCGTCGGCGCGGCGGATATGGCAGACGAAGTCGCGCACAAAACCGTCGCGTTGCATCAGTTCCAGCATGTGTTTGCGTTCGTTGAGGTCGACCCAGATGCCCAGTTCCAGGGTCGACTGGTCGAGCGAGTTCGCACTGGTAAAGCCCGTCAGGCGGGTGAAGCCTTCGTTCACTTCAATCAAAAGCCCATCGCGTTGGCGGCTGAGCAGCAAGCCGTCGGGTGAGGCGTGGAAGGCCTTGGCGAATTTCTCTTCGGAGGTTTGCAGCAGTTGCTGGGTTTCCTTGAGTTGGGTGATGTCACGCACCACTACCACCAGGGCTTCTGTGGTGTCGAGTTGGAACGGCTCGGCGGAGATCAGCCCAGTAAACGCCTGGCCATTGCTGCGCAGAAATGGCATTTCCAGGTTGCGGATGCTGGTGGTCTGTACGCGTTGCAGCAGGTCGGGGCCGACGCCTTGAATGCCCCAGATGTTCAGTTCGGTGGCGGTTTTGCCCACCACCTGTTCGGCGCTTAGCCCAATCTGGTCCTCGAATGCCTTGTTTACTTCCAGCAGGCAGCCATCAGAGAGGCGGGCGATGACCAGGATGTCCGGGCATTGCTGAAACACCGAGGCAAATTTCTGTTCGGAAAGCTGCAACGCCTCTTCAGTACGCTTGGCTTCGCTGATATCGATCATCAAGCCGCGCAACACCGGCTCATGGCCGTGCTCGATCAGGCTGACGATGTCGCGCACCCACAAGCAACGGCCGTCAGCGGTAATCACCCGGTAATCGAGGCTGTGATCGCGGTTGGCACGGGTTTCCTGGTAGCAGAATGCCTCCGCTCGGGTCAGGTCGGCGGGGTGGATGATGTTGCGCCAGAAGCCTGGAATCAGCCAGTGGGCGCGGGGGTAACCCAGCAGGTCCTCGGCGTGGGGCGACACATAGCTGTAGGTGAAGTCGGTGATACTGGCTTCCCAGGCAATCGCAGACAGACTCTCCACCAGGCCACGATAATGGTATTCGCTGCTGCGCAATTCTTGCTCAAGGGCAACCCGCCGGGCAATTTCCGAGCTGAGCCGGCGGTTGATACGAATCACGATGGCCAGCACGGTGCTCAACAGCAGCACCGCTGGCAGGCCGTACATCAGCAAATCGGCCCAGAAGGTGCGGTGATCGGTGAAGCTGCCGACCCAGTGTTGCTGGATCGCGTCGGTTTCGTCGGAGCTGAGGTCAGCGAGGACTTTGTCCAGGATGCCCACCAGTATTTTCTGGTCGCGCGGCACGCCCATCGCCAACTGGTAGCGATAGGGCGTTTCGCCGCTGACGTATAAACCATCCAGCTTGAGCTGGCGCAGGCTCCAGACGCTGGAGGCGAGGTCGCCGACAACCGCATCCACTTCATCGGTGGCCAGGGCTTGCAGTGTCGAGCTGACGTTGGGCATGGCCACCAGGTTGAGGTCAGGGTGGTGGGTGCGCAGTAATTCGTGCGGCGCGTAGTTGTCCACCACGGCAATCTTCAGGCCGTACAGGTCTTTGAGGTTGCGCGGTTTCGCGCCGCCCTCATGGGCGAGGATGACGATGGGAAAATCCAGGTACGGGCGCGTAAAGGCCAGGTAATTCTGGCGCTCGGGCGTCGACATGATGCCGGGCAGCAGGTCGAGCTGGTTGTTTTTCGCCTGGTCGAGTACGGCGGTCCAGTTTGCCGGCTCGATCAGCTTGATCCGCACGCCCAGGCGGTCCTGGATCAGGCGGACATAGTCGGCAGCGAGGCCTTGATAACGGCCATTTTCATCACGGTATTCGAAGGGCGGCCAAGAAGCGTCCACCCCCAGGCGCAGCTCCTGATGGTCCGCCAGCCAGCCACGCTCATCATCAGTAAGAGTCAACGCGCCAGCCGTTGCGGTCCAGGTCAGCAGCGACAGCAGTATCACGGTCGGCAGTCTGGGCATAACGGTCTCGTTATGGCACGGGGAATGTTTCGAGTGTAGACGGGCATTGCGGGGGAGGGGTGTTGCGGAGGAAGTTAATCCATAGAAATTAGTCTATAGAAAACAAAACCCCCGG
Source organism: Pseudomonas sp. ChxA (assembly GCF_030263855.1). Lineage (NCBI taxonomy): Bacteria > Pseudomonadati > Pseudomonadota > Gammaproteobacteria > Pseudomonadales > Pseudomonadaceae > Pseudomonas > Pseudomonas sp. ChxA. Next base: position 930,526 of record NZ_JARPMK010000002.1, on the reverse strand, counting down.
CCTGGGCCGGGGGTTCTGGTATCACTCGTCGAGGAAGGAGCGCAGATGCTCGCTTCGCGTCGGGTGGCGCAACTTGCGCAGCGCCTTGGCTTCGATCTGACGGATCCGCTCGCGGGTCACGTCAAACTGCTTACCGACTTCCTCAAGGGTGTGGTCGGTATTCATGTCGATGCCGAAACGCATGCGCAGTACCTTGGCTTCACGGGCAGTGAGGCCGGACAGTACGTCGCGAGTCGCTTCTTTAAGGCTCTCAACAGTGGCGACATCGATTGGCGACTGCATGGTCGAGTCTTCGATGAAGTCACCCAGATGGGAGTCTTCGTCATCACCAATCGGCGTTTCCATGGAGATCGGCTCTTTAGCGATCTTCAATACCTTGCGGATTTTATCCTCAGGCATTTCCATGCGTTCGCCCAGCTCTTCCGGGGTCGGTTCGCGACCCATTTCCTGCAACATCTGCCGGGAAATACGGTTGAGCTTGTTGATCGTCTCGATCATGTGCACCGGAATACGGATGGTGCGGGCCTGGTCGGCGATCGAGCGAGTGATCGCCTGACGGATCCACCAGGTGGCATAAGTCGAGAACTTGTAACCGCGACGGTATTCGAACTTGTCCACCGCCTTCATCAAGCCGATGTTGCCTTCCTGGATCAGATCGAGGAATTGCAGGCCACGGTTGGTGTACTTCTTGGCGATCGAGATCACCAGACGCAAGTTCGCTTCAACCATCTCTTTCTTCGCGCGGCGGGCCTTGGCCTCACCGATCGACATGCGACGGTTGATGTCTTTGATCTCTGCGATCGTCAGACCGGTTTCGGTTTCAAGCGCGGTCAGCTTCTGCTGGCAACGGATGATGTCCGGTTGCAGGCGACCAATGGCTTCGGCGTATTTCGCCTTGCCTTTAGCCAGTGCATCGGTCCAGCTTTCGTCTACTTCGTTGCCCGGGAACTGGCGCAGGAAGTCGGCACGCGGCATACGTGCATCACGCACACACAGCTGCATGATTGCGCGTTCTTGAGCACGCAGGCGCTCAAGAGCACTGCGAACACGTTCAACCAGGCCTTCAAATTGCTTTGGCACCAGCTTGATCGGCATGAACAGCTCAGCCAGGGCCACCAGCTCGGCAATTGCCTGCTTGTTGGACCGGCCGTGCTTTTTCAAAGCCTTGCGGGTGATTTCCATTTGATCGGAAACCGCACCGAAACGCTGGGCAGCGATGATCGGGTCCGGGCCGCTTTCAACTTCGTCTTCGTCGTCGCTGCTGGCTTCAGCATCGTCGTCTTCGGCATCGTCGTCGGCTTTCGCGGCTTTCGCATCGACAGGCGGCGGCACTTCGGCGGCAGGCGGCGCAATGCCGTCGTCCGGGTCGATATAGCCACTCAGAACGTCGGACAGGCGGCCACCTTCGGTGGTCACGCGGGTGTACTCGGAGAGAATGTGGTCAACCGTGCCTGGGAAGTGCGCGATTGCGCCCATCACTTCACGGATGCCTTCTTCGATACGCTTGGCGATTTCAATTTCGCCTTCGCGTGTCAGCAACTCGACCGTACCCATTTCGCGCATATACATGCGCACAGGGTCCGTCGTGCGACCGATATCGGTCTCCACTGCTGCCAACGCTGCTGCTGCCTCTTCGGCCGCAGCTTCGTCGGTATCGGCGTCGGCCAGCATAAGGGAATCCTTATCTGGCGCAACCTCGAATACGTTGATCCCCATGTCGTTAATCATGCGGATGATGTCTTCCACCTGCTCTGGATCTGAAATATCCTCAGGCAGGTGGTCGTTGACCTCCGCGTAAGTCAGGTAACCCTGCTCACGACCCAGTGTGATCAACTCTTTGATACGAGACTGCTGTTGCGCTTTTCCGGACATAACACCCTATCCACTGAAGGTCTTGGCGGGCAAAAAACAAGCCGAGGATTATACCCGAGCTATGACCTCACACGCCAGCTGAGGTCGGGTTTGATGCGCAAACATTCTGTTTTAAGAGGTCGCGCATCTGTTTTGCTATCTGAATTTGCTCTTCAGCCGACAATCCCGGCTGCCTTGCACGCTTGATCAGCTCATCCAGGGTCTGCGTATGCTGACCTGCGGATAACCTAGTAATGGTGTCTAAAAACTGTTGTTCAAGGTTGTCGCCGTCAATTAGCCACTCCTTTTCCGCCAGTGCTTTAAGCAAGCGCCCTTGTTCGGTGCCATGCCAACGAGCCATCAATTGAATTGAGTTTAGCTTAGGATTTTTCTGCACCGCCTCGATCAAGGCGATCAGTACCTGAGCATAAGTGTTGCTCTCGTTGGCAAAGTGATCGGCGCTCTCAACTTTTTTCGCCAATTGCGGGTGGTGAATAAGTGTGCGCAGTGCAATGAGCGTTGGAGCTTCGACGGCGACAGGAGTTCGCGGTGCGTAAGCCTCGTCGCGATCACCGCGCTTGCCGTTCTTGTTCCAGGGCTTTTTGTCCCATTTTTTGCCGCCCGCGCCGGGTTTCTTCGGCGTCCACTCCTGCTGGGGCGCGTAGGCCTCCTGCGGTTGGTGGAAGTCGGAATAATCCGGCATGGCGTCGTAATCCATGCCTGGGTCGTAGGCCGGCGGTGCTTGCTGCGGCGCGCTGTGCACCAGCTGGCTGACGGCCTCGCCACTCAAGCCGGTGATTTCCAGCAGGCGCATGCGCATCAGCGATTTCAGGTTGGCGCCCGGCACTTTATCGATCAGCGGCGCTGCGAGCGTGGCCATGTGGGCCTTGCCTTCGAGGGAGCGTGGGTCGGCTTCTTCGGTCAGTTGCTGGAAGAAATAGTCCGCCAGCGGCTGCGCATGTTGATTGATGCGGGCGCGGAAGGCATCGGTGCCTTCGGAGCGCACCAGGGTATCCGGGTCTTCGCCTTCGGGCAGGAACAGGAAGCGCGCGCGGCGCCCGTCCTGCAGGCTCGACAACGTGGCTTCGAGTGCACGCCACGCGGCGTTGCGGCCAGCCTGGTCGCCGTCAAAACAGAACAGCACGTTGGGCACCACGCGAAACAGGCGCTTCATGTGTTCTTCGCTGGTGGCGGTGCCCAAGGTGGCGACGGCATTGCGCAGGCCCTGCTGGGCCAGGGCAATCACGTCCATGTAGCCTTCCACCACGATGATTTCATCGAGGTTGCGATTGTTCTTGCGCGCTTCAAACAGGCCGTAGAGCTCCTGGCCCTTATGAAACACCGGCGTTTCCGGGGAGTTCAGGTACTTGGGCTTGTCGTCACCCAATACGCGACCACCAAAAGCAATGATGCGGCCACGGCTGTCGCGGATCGGAAACATCACGCGGTCGCGGAAACGGTCATAGCGCTTGCCGGTCTCGGCGTTTTCCACCAGCAGGCCGGCATCGATCATGGCCTTCTGCTGTAGTGTGTCGCTGCTTAAATGTTTGTACAGGTTGTCCCAGCCCGGCGGGGCGAAACCCAGGCCAAAATCCCGGGCGATCTCGCCGGTGAGGCCACGGCCCTTGAGGTACTCGACGGCGGCCTTGCGCTGCGGATGGCTTTTAAGCGCCTGACGATAGAAGTCGGCAGCGGCCGTCAGCAGCGGGTACAGCGGCGAATCGGTGGGTTGGCGCGGCTTGTGCGGGCGGCCACTTTCTTCGCGGGGGATTTCCATACCGGCGGCTTTAGCCAGTTCCTCGACAGCCTGGGGGAAGTCCAGGTTGTCGTGGTCCATGATAAAGCCGAGGGCGTTGCCGCCTGCGCCACAACCGAAGCAGTAGTAGAACTGCTTGTCGGGGCTGACGCTGAATGACGGGGTTTTTTCTTTGTGGAACGGGCAGCAGGCGGTGTAGTTCTTGCCGGCCTTCTTCATTTGCACGCGCGAGCTGACAACATCGACGATGTCGGTGCGGTTAAGAAGGTCGTCAATAAAACTCTGGGGAATCAGCCCGGCCATGGCGTTCTCGTCATCACTGCGTGTAAATGAGGGCCCGTGAAGTGATCAAGCGCACGTATCGAGTGCTCGAACATCTATCGTTTATATGGGGAGTGTATCTGCCGAGCATTCACTGACGTTAATTTCTATCAGTCTTCGGCTTGGAATGTTGCCCGTGCGTCCGGTGTTGGCCAATAGTGGCCTCGGAAACGCCTTGATGGGCACAGCCGACACAGTTGATCGTCTGTTTGTAGAAATCTGTGTTGCAAGAAAAAGGGGTGTGCTCGTCAGTAGCCTTGTTAGGCTCGTCAGAAGAGACGCGCACCGCTGGCAGAAGAGCCAGTCCTGACGTGTGAAGCAGTGTCTCGGTCGCGTGTGCGGCGTCGACGGTGAAGCATCAAGCGATATCCGCAAATGCCAACAGCCCGGCTGAGGGCCGGGCTTGGCAGAAGCTTGCTACGTAAGTCTGTGTATTAGTACAGACGAACGGCGCGGCGCTGTTCGCGCTGAACTTTCTTGGCGTGACGCTTAACAGCGGCTGCTGCTTTACGCTTACGCTCAGAAGTTGGCTTCTCATAAAATTCGCGGCTACGAACTTCAGCCAGAACACCGGCTTTTTCGCAGGAGCGCTTGAAACGACGCAGAGCTACGTCGAAGGGTTCGTTCTCTTTTACTTTGACGGCTGGCATCCAGAGCTACCTTCTTTCATTACCGGGAATCAACGTTCTCGTCGCAAAAAATTCGCGGCTGAGGTCGTCGGTTTTTAAGGGTTGCGGATGTTAACCCCTCATTGACCGGAATGCAAAGCCTCTGATCGAAAACCGCTAGTCGGGAGGGGGAGTGGCGACTATTATGCGCGCCTTCGAATTCAGCCTCTACAAGGCGCAAACCCATGCTAGTACTGGGACTTGAAACCTCCTGCGACGAAACCGGTGTCGCACTTTACGACAGTGAACGCGGGCTTTTGGCCGATGCGCTGTTCAGTCAGATCGACCTGCACCGCGCTTATGGCGGGGTAGTGCCGGAGCTGGCCAGCCGTGATCACGTCAAGCGCATGCTGCCCTTGATTCGCCAGGTGTTGGACGAGGCCGGCTGCGTGCCGACCGAGATTGATGCGATCGCCTATACCGCAGGCCCAGGATTGGTTGGAGCCCTTCTGGTTGGGGCCTCTTGCGCCCAGGCGCTGGCATTTGCCTGGGGCATTCCAGCCCTCGGTGTGCACCATATGGAAGGCCATTTACTGGCGCCGATGCTGGAAAAAACACCGCCGCAGTTCCCGTTCGTCGCTTTGTTGGTTTCGGGCGGCCACACACAGTTGGTTCAGGTGGATGGAATCGGCCAATACACGCTTTTGGGTGAGTCGCTGGACGACGCCGCCGGCGAAGCTTTCGACAAAACCGCGAAGATGATGGGGCTCAATTATCCCGGTGGTCCGGAAATCGCGCGGCTGGCCGAAAAAGGCGTGCCGGGCCGCTACACCTTCCCGCGTCCGATGTGCGACCGCCCAGGCCTGATGTTCAGTTTCAGCGGCTTGAAAACCTCCGCGCTGAACACTTGGCAGCAAAGCGTCAGCGCCGGGGACGACAGTGAGCAAGCCCGTTGCGACATCGCGCTGGCGTTCCAGCAGGCCGTGGTGGAGACTTTGACCATCAAGTGCAAGCGCGCCCTGAAGCAGGCGGGTATGCAGCGCCTGGTGATCGCAGGCGGCGTCAGCGCCAACAAGGCATTGCGCGCCTCGCTGGAAAAAATGCTCGGCGACATGAAGGGCGATGTGTTCTATGCGCGCCCTGAGTTTTGCACCGACAACGGCGCAATGATTGCTTATGCCGGTTGCCAGCGCTTGCAGGCCGGGCAGCACGAAAGCCTGGCGATCAGCGTGCAGGCGCGCTGGCCCATGGAGCAGCTTTCGCCGCTTTAGGTGGCTTGGCTTGCGCCGGGCTCATCAACGGTATTTAAAAATGCCGTTCGCGCCCGGCAAACAGGTCGCGTAAATTGCCGCGGTGGCGCCAGACGATCAGCAATGTCAGCACGCTCATCGGCAGCAGCGCCGCCGGTGCTTGCCAGGCCAGCAACGGCAGGGTGAGTGGCGTTGCGATCAGGGCGGCCAGCGAGCTGGTGCGGGTCAGGTAGAACGTCAGCAGCCAGGCCAGCACGGCCAGCAGCGCTGCCGGAGGGTAAACCCCCAGCAGCATGCCGGCCGCGGTGGCGACGCCTTTGCCACCGCGAAAACGGAAGTACAGCGGAAACAGATGGCCCAGGACGGCGCACACGCCCACCCAGGCCTGCTGTTGCAAGGTAAGACCGGCGAAGCTGGCGATCAGTACGGGCAACAAGCCCTTGCAGAGGTCGCCCAGCAGCGTCAGTACGGCGAGTTTCTTGCCGGCCAGGCGCAACATATTGGTGGCGCCGGCATTGCCTGAGCCACTCATTCGCGGGTCGGGATTTCCCGTCAGGCGGCTGAGCAAAATGGCGAAGGACAGCGAGCCGAGCAGGTAGGCGAGAATCGCCAGTAACCAAAACATGCTAACTATTCCGGGCGAGGACGCCCTGATTCTAACGGGGCAATGCGCCCTTGTCGTGCTGCGGAGAAGAGCTTGGACAGAGTGTTTATCGAAGGCCTGGAAGTCGACACCGTGATCGGGGCCTACGACTGGGAGCGCGGCATCAAGCAATGCCTGCGCCTGGACCTGAGCTTTGCCTGGGACAATCGCCCGGCGGCTGCCGGTGACGACCTGACCCTGGCGTTGGACTACGCCAGTGTGTCCACGCGTATCCAGGCCTTTGCCGAGCAATCCCAGTACCAACTGGTGGAAACCTTTGCCGAGCGGCTGGCCGAAGTGCTGATGAGCGAATTCCAGATTCCCTGGCTGCACCTCAAATTGACCAAGCCCGGCGCCGTACCGGCTGCCAAAGGCGTGGGCGTGGAGATCGAGCGCGGATGTCGCTAACTCAGGTTTACCTTGGCCTTGGCAGCAATATCGAGCGCGAGCCGCACCTGCGTGCCGGCTTGGACGCGTTGGCGAGCTTCTTGACCGATGTACGCTGCTCTGCGGTGTTTGAAAGCCAGCCGGTAGGCATCAAGAGCGGGCCATTTTTCAACCTCGTTGTGTCGGCGTATACCGACCTGCCGTTGATGGAGCTGGATCGCCGTTTGAAATTCATCGAAGCCGACAATGGTCGTTATGCCCCGGACCGCAAAGGGCTGCCGTTGGATATCGACGTGCTGCTGTATGGCGACCTGGTGGGGAATTTCGATGGTTTGATCCTGCCGCGCGCCGAGATCCTGAAGAATGCTTTTGTGTTGTGGCCGTTGTCGTTGATGGCGCCGGATCGTGTGCACCCTGAAGCCGACAAGACAATGGCCGAGTTATGGCGCGATGCCCAGATCGACCAGGTGCTGGCGCCAGTTGCGTTTGAATGGCGGGGCCAGCAGTTGACCCCGGCGGATCTCCTGTAAAAGCCGGGTTCGAATGTTGGAGTTGGCTTGCAAACCCTCTGTGGCGAGCGGGCTTGCCCCGCGCTGGGCTGCGAAGCGGCCCTAAAACAGGCACTGAGTTTTATCAGGGAAATTTCAGTGTCTTTACTGGGGCTGCTGCGCTGCCCAACGCGGGGCAAGCCCGCTCGCCACAACAAGCTCCCTGGCCACAACAAGCTCCCTGGCCACAACAAGCTCCCTGGCCAAAAAGAGTAACGACTACAGGTTCTGTTGTTCTTTGTAGGCTTTGAGCACTTTAAGCCGCTCACGCTTGAGCGCCTCGCCCAGCTCGGGGCCTTTGAAACCTTTCTCCAGCAAGGGTGCCACCGGTACTTCGCGAGCGGCCTTGGCTGCGCCGCGTAAATAATCCGCCTGTGGATAACTTCTCTGCTCCAGGCCCTTGCGGCCACGGGCGTCCATTTCGCAACTCACCACAAACTCTTCAAAGCGCTGCGGCCGGCGATACACGTCAAAACTTTGCAGCAGCTCCAGCAAAGTCGAGGCTTTGAGCTCCAGCGCACGGTGACCATGGGTGTGATATTGGCCGACCAGCAGGGCCAGTTCCTGGCAATCCTTCGGCACCTTGAAGCGTTCATTGACCGCCTTGATCAGCTTCAAACCCGTATGTTCGTGGGCAATGTGCTGTGGCAACTTATCCTCAGGCGTCAAACCTTTGCCCAGGTCATGCAGCAGGCAGGCCCAGCGCACGGTCAGCGGTTGCTGATGCAAGGCGGCCTGTTCGAGCACGCTCAAGGTATGAATGCCGGTGTCGATTTCCGGGTGATGGGCTTCGGGTTGTGGCACGCCAAATAGCGCATTCACTTCGGGCATCAGGGTTTTCAGCGCGTCGCAGTCGCGCAGTACCTGAATGAACACCTGGGGGTGATCCTCCATCAGCGCCCTGGAAATCTCTTTCCAGCTGCGCTCCGGGGTCAAGGCTTGCAGTTCTCCGGACTCGCTGAGTTGGCGCATCAGTTCCAGGGTTTGCGGGGCGACGGCAAAACCCAAGTGAGCGTAACGTGCGGCAAAGCGCGCAACACGCAGCACTCGCAGGGGATCTTCGGCGAACGCGGGGGAAACGTGACGCAGAATCCGTGCTTTAAGATCGCTCTGGCCGCCATAAGGATCTGTCAGGTTGCCGTCATCATCTTCGGCCATGGCGTTGATGGTCAGGTCGCGGCGAATCAGGTCTTCTTCCAGCGTGACCTCGGGGCTGGCGTGAAACACAAAGCCGCCATAACCCCGACCGCTCTTGCGTTCGGTGCGGGCGAGGGCGTATTCATCGCCATTCTTTGGGTCCAGGAATACCGGGAAGTCAGCGCCGACTGGCTTATAGCCTTTGGCGAGCATTTCTTCAGTGGTCGCGCCCACAACGACGCGGTCGATATCGGTGACCTTAAGGCCAAGCAGGCGATCACGTACTGCACCGCCGACTGTGTAGATTTTCATGCAAAAGCCTCCATTAGCGGCACAGGATACCGCCTGTGCCTGACCAATGGAGGCTTTGCTGTTTCAGAGGTGTACGACGGCCAGGTCCAGGCGGCCGTAGTCGTTATCGTTGTGGTCGGTGCGTGGCGGCACATGATGGGTTTTCATCACCTGATCGCCTTGCAGGGTTTCCAGATGAATGTCGAAACCCCATAGCCGGTGCAGGTGTTTGAGCACTTCCTCGGTGGATTCGCCCAAAGGTTTGCGGTCGTGCTGTTGGTGACGCAAGGTCAGCGAGCGGTCGCCACGCACATCGATGCTGTAGATCTGCACATTGGGCTCACGGTTGCCCAGGTTGTACTGCGCCGCCAGGGTTTCACGGATGGTGCGGTAGCCAGGCTCATCGTGGATGGCGGGCACCACCAGATCATCCTTGAGGTCGTCATCGAGAATGCTGAACAGTTTGAGGTCGCGAATCACCTGGGGTGACAGGTACTGCAGGATGAAGCTCTCATCCTTGAAGCTGCTCATGGCGAACTTGATGGTCGACAACCAGTCGCTGCCGGCGATTTCCGGGAACCAGCGGCGGTCTTCTTCGGTGGGGTGCTCGCACATGCGCCGAATGTCGCGGTACATGGCAAAGCCCAGCGCGTAGGGGTTGATGCCGCTGTAATACGGGCTGTCAAAGCCCGGCTGGAACACTACGCTGGTGTGGGAGGTGAGGAACTCCATCATGAAGCCGTCGGTGACCAGGCCTTCGTCGTACAGGTCATTCATCAGGGTGTAGTGCCAGAACGTCGCCCAGCCTTCGTTCATCACCTGTGTCTGGCGCTGTGGGTAAAAGTACTGGGCGATCTTGCGCACAATGCGCACGATTTCCCGCTGCCATGGCTCTAGCAGCGGCGCGTGTTTTTCCAGGAAATACAGGATGTTTTCCTGAGGTTCGGCGGGGAAGCGTGCATTGTCCTTGTCGCTGTTTTTACCGGCTTTTTTAGGAATCGTGCGCCACAGGTCGTTGATCTGCTTTTGCAGGTGCTCCTCGCGCTCCTTCTGGCGCAGGCGTTCTTCCTCGGCAGAAATCGGATACGGGCGTTTGTAGCGGTCAACGCCGTAGTTCATCAGCGCGTGGCAGGAGTCGAGCAAGTCCTCTACCGCGTCGATGCCATGGCGCTCCTCGCATTGCATGATGTACTGCTTGGCGAACACCAGGTAATCGATGATCGAACTGGCATCGGTCCAGGTGCGGAACAGGTAGTTACCCTTGAAGAAACTGTTATGCCCGTAGCACGCGTGGGCCACCACCAGCGCCTGCATGCAAATGGTGTTTTCTTCCATCAGGTAGGCAATGCACGGGTCGGAGTTGATCACGATCTCGTAGGCCAGGCCCATTTGGCCACGGGTGTAAGACTTCTCGGTGCTGAGGAAGTGTTTGCCGTAGGACCAATGGTGGTAGCCCAACGGCATGCCGACCGAGGCGTAGGCATCCATCATCTGTTCGGCGGTGATCACTTCGATCTGGTTGGGGTAGGTGTCCAAGGCATAACCCGCCGCGATGCGGCTGATTTCCCGGTCATAGGCCTGGATCAGTTCAAAGGTCCACTCGGAGCCAGTGGAAATGGGTTGGCGCTTATGCTCTTTTTTGGCGGTCATGTCACTAACCTGCGCTGGAAGAGTTCACGGAAGACCGGGTAGATATCGCCGGCCGAGACCAGTTGCTGCTGGGCGAACGTATCGGCAAAGGCTTCACCGATGCGCTCGTATTCAAACCACAGTGCCTGGTGCTCACGAGGGGTAATTTCGACGTAGGTGTAGTACTGCACAAACGGCATGATCTGGTTGATCAGGATGTCGCGGCAGATCGGCGAGTCGTCGTTCCAGTTATCGCCGTCGGAAGCTTGCGCGGCGTAGATATTCCACTCATTGGCAGGGTAGCGCTCGGCCATGATCTCCTGCATCAGCTTCAAGGCGCTGGACACGATGGTGCCGCCGGTTTCCCGCGAATAGAAAAACTCTTCTTCGTCCACTTCCCGGGCGCTGGTGTGATGACGAATGAACACCACGTCGATCTTGTCGTAGTTACGCTTCAGGAACAGGTACAGCAGGATGAAGAAGCGCTTGGCAATGTCCTTGGTGGCCTGGGTCATGGAGCCGGACACGTCCATCAGGCAGAACATTACCGCCTTGGAGCTGGGGTTGGGCTGCTTTACCAGCAGGTTGTATTTGAGGTCGAAGGTGTCGAGGAACGGCACACGGTGAATGCGCGCGCTGAGTTTCTCGATTTCCACCTCGATTTGCTGAATATCGCCGAAGTTATCCGGTTCCTCGCGCTTCAAGCGCGCCAGTTCTTCCTTGGCTTCCTTCAGTTTGGCGCGGCTGCTGCCCGACAGCGCAATACGCCGTGCATGGGCCGAGCGCAGTGTACGAATGATATTGATGCGGGACGGGTTGCCTTCGTTGCTGATCCCCGCGCGCACAGTCTTGAAGGTATCGGTGCCGGTCAGGTTGCGTTTGACCAGGTTGGGCAGTTCCAGGTCTTCGAACATGAACTCGAGGAATTCTTCCTGAGTGATCTGGAACACGAATTCATCCATGCCCTCGCCGGAATTGCCGGCTTTACCCGGGCCTTTGCCGCCGCCACCGCCTTGCGGGCGCTGGATATGCTCGCCGGTGGTGAATTCCTTATTGCCTGGGTGTACGACAGTCTGTTTGCCGCCCCGGCCGTGGTGCAGCACCGGTTCGTCGATGTCGCGTCCGGGAATGCTGATTTGTTCGCCATGCTCCATATCGGTGATGGAGCGGCGGCTGACGGCCTCTTCTACGGCCTTTTTGATGTGGTCACGGTAACGCCGCAGGAAACGCTGACGGTTTACCGTGCTTTTGTTCTTGCCATTGAGGCGTCGGTCGATCACATAGCTCATGGGGAGCCCTCCGGGCAGCTTCACGTTACAAGCTTCAAGCCGCGAGCTGGAAGCTTAGAGACAAGCGGTCGGCCGCCGGGCCAGAAGCCCGGCAGCACACGCCTGTCGCTGCCTTACTGTGATTTACGCACCCGCAGGTACCATTCGGAAAGCAGGCGTACCTGTTTGTCGGTGTAGCCGCGCTCGACCATGCGTGTAACAAAGTCGTTGTGTTTTTGCTGATCCTCTTTGCTGGCCTTGGCATTGAAGCTGATGACCGGCAGCAGGTCCTCGGTGTTGGAGAACATTTTCTTCTCGATGACCACCCGCAGCTTCTCGTAGCTGAGCCAGGTAGGGTTCTTGCCGTTGTTGTTGGCGCGGGCGCGCAGCACGAAGTTGACGATTTCGTTGCGGAAATCCTTCGGATTGCTGATGCCGGCCGGTTTTTCGATCTTCTCCAGTTCCTCGTTGAGGGCTACGCGGTTGAGGATCTCGCCGGTTTCCGGGTCGCGGTATTCCTGGTCCTGAATCCAGAAGTCGGCGTACAGCACGTAGCGGTCGAAGATGTTCTGGCCGTATTCGCTGTAAGACTCCAGGTACGCAGTCTGGATTTCCTTGCCGATAAACTCGATGTAGCGCGGCGCCAGGTATTCCTTGAGGAAACGCAGGTAGCGTTCGCGGGTTTCAGCCTGGAATTGCTCCTGTTCGATCTGCTGTTCCAGCACATAGAGCAGGTGTACCGGGTTGGCGGCGATCTCGTGTGGGTCGAAGTTGAAGACTTTGGAGAGGATCTTGAACGCAAAGCGTGTCGACAGGCCGTTCATGCCCTCGTCCACACCCGCCGTATCGCGGTACTCCTGGATCGACTTGGCTTTCGGGTCGGTATCCTTGAGGTTTTCGCCGTCGTACACGCGCATCTTCGAGTAGATGTTCGAGTTTTCCGGCTCCTTGAGGCGTGAGAGCACGGTGAATTGCGCAAGCATCTTCAGGGTGTCAGGCGCGCAATGCGCCTTGGCCAGGGAGCTGTTGAACAGCAGCTTGTCGTAAATCTTGATTTCATCGCTGACCCGCAGGCAGTACGGCACCTTGACGATGTAGATCCGGTCGATGAAAGCTTCGTTGTTCTTGTTGTTGCGGAAGGTATGCCATTCCGATTCGTTGGAGTGGGCCAGCAGGATCCCGGTAAATGGAATCGCGCCCAGGCCTTCGGTACTGTTGTAGTTGCCTTCCTGGGTGGCGGTAAGCAGTGGGTGCAGCACCTTGATCGGCGCCTTGAACATCTCCACGAACTCCATCAGGCCCTGGTTGGCCCGGCACAGTGCGCCCGAGTAGCTGTAGGCGTCGGCGTCGTTCTGTGGGAATTCCTCGAGTTTGCGGATATCGACCTTGCCCACCAGCGCCGAGATGTCCTGGTTGTTCTCGTCGCCGGGCTCGGTCTTGGCCACGCCGATCTGGTTGAGAATCGATGGGTAGAGTTTCACCACGCGGAACTGGCTGATGTCGCCGCCAAACTCCGACAGGCGCTTGGTGGCCCATGGCGACATGATGGTATTCAGGTAGCGGCGTGGGATGCCGAAGTCTTCTTCGAGGATCGCGCCATCTTCCGTGGCGTTGAACAACCCCAAAGGCGACTCGAACACCGGCGAACCCTTGATCGCGTAGAAGGGCACCTTCTCGATCAGTTGTTTGAGTTTTTCCGCCAGGGACGACTTGCCGCCGCCGACCGGGCCGAGCAGGTAGAGGATTTGTTTCTTCTCTTCCAGGCCTTGGGCGGCATGCCGGAAGTAGGAGACGATCTGGTCGATGCATTCTTCCATGCCATGGAAGTCTTCAAAGGCCGGGTAGCGGCGGATCACCTTGTTGGAGAATATTCGCGACAGGCGCGAATTATTCGAGGTGTCCACCAGCTCCGGCTCACCAATTGCCAACAGCAGGCGTTCGGCGGCAGATGCGTAGGTGCTGCGGTCCTTTTTGCACAGCTCGAGATACTCCTGCAGGGTGAGTTCTTCCTGCTGGGTGGACTCGAAGCGTTGTTGGAAGTGGCTAAAGATACTCATGACGTCGTCACCTCGCTCGATACGTGGAGCCGACGCCGGATCAATCAGTCGATGCTGGCAGCCATTGGCGATCGCCACTGGCTGTTTTCCCCCCAGAACACCCTGAAACGCTACCGATGACCCGCACGCCGGTGTACCGGCTCTCCCCTGATTCGGATGGCCTGCGCTTAAGGATAGTTCGGAATCCGGGAGGTCAAGGCGCGATGCGCAATTAGTTTGGCTGCGCCGTTCGTCAGAAACGGCGCAAGCCCAAGCGTCACGCGGGGTGGCGGGGTGTGAAAAAAATTATTGCGAATTGTCGGAGGCGATTTCTGCAGGATAGGTCGTACGCCACAGCTCGAAGCCACCGTCCAGGCTATAGACGTCGGAGAAGCCCTGGCTGATCAGATAGGCCGCTGCGCTCTGGCTGGAGTTGCCGTGGTAGCAGGCTACGATCACCGGCGCGTCGAGGTCGGCCGCGCGGATGAAGTCTTGGATGTTGTGGTTGTCCAGATGCTGCGCGCCGCTGATGTGGCCTGCTGCATAGGTCGGCTGGTCGCGGATGTCGACCACAACGGCGCCTTGCTCGCGCAGGACCTGGGCTTGTTGGGGAGGGATGCGTTTGAATTCGCTCATGGCGGGCTCCTAGGGCTTGGCGCCCGACAGTATTACAGAAGGGGGAGGTTCGCACTGGCAGCTCAGCCGCTCGCCGGTGTCGATGTTCATCAAGGTCATGCTGCCACCCCACACACAGCCGGTGTCGAGGGCGAATACGCCGGGTTCGTTGCACTGGCCTTCAAGGGCGGCCCAGTGGCCGAAGACGATCTTGGTGTCGCGGGTCTTGCGTTCTTTATGCGCGAACCAGGCTTTGTAGCCCGGCAGCGCGGCGTCGGCGCCTTCCTTGCTCTTGAGGTCCAACTTGCCTTCGGCGGTACAGAAGCGCATGCGTGTGAAGTAGTTGGTGATCACCCGCAGGCGGGCCACGCCGGTGAGGTCGTTGTCCCACTTGACCGGCTCGTTGCCGTACATGCCATCCAGATAAGCCGTGTAGAGGTTGTCATCGGCCAGGGCGCTTTCGACTTCGGCGGCGCACTTGAGGGCTTTTTTCAGCGTCCATTGGGGCGGGATGCCGGCGTGCACCAAGGCCATGTTGCGGTCTTCGTCGTAATGCATGAGCTTTTGGCGGCGCAGCCAGTCCAGGAGCTCGGTACGGTCCGGAGCTTCAAGAATCTCGCGCAGGGTGTCGCCCTTTTTCAGGCGCTCGATGTTATTGCCGGCCGCCAGCAGGTGCAGGTCATGGTTGCCCAGCACGCACACCAACGAGTCACGCATCTTATAAAGAAAGCGCAGGGTCTGCAGGGACTCGGGGCCGCGATTGACCAGGTCACCGACCAGCCACAGGCAGTCACTCGCCGGGTTGAAGGCTACGCGCTCCAGCAGGCACTTTAGGGGTTCCAGGCAGCCTTGCAGGTCACCGACCGCGTACGTCGTCATCAGTGCAGGGCCCCGGGCACTGCCAGGCGAAACGGCGCGATGATGGCGTCGAACAGTTTTCCGTCGGTGGCTTTCATCTGATACGAGCCCTGCATGGTGCCGACTTTGGAGGTCATCACCGTGCCGCTGCTGTAGGTGTGGCTGGCGCCGATGTCGATCAACGGCTGCTGGCCAACCACGCCGGCACCGCGCACTTCCTCGACCTGGCCGTCACCGTCGGTGATCACCCAGTGGCGCGACAGCAGCGTGGCCGGCACTTGCCCGTTGTTCTTCACCGTGATGGTGTAGGCAAAGGCGAAACGGTTGTCTTCGGGGTGTGATTGGTCCGCGAGGAAGCGGGTGACGACGCTGACGTCGATCTGGTAGCGAGGATCGGACATGCAAGAGGCCTTAAGAGCAAAAGCGGAGGACAGCAGATGCGGATCAGTCTAGGCCATGAGCGGGGCACTAGGCCAGACATGTGTCGGGCGGCCGGCAAGCGTTATCGGTATAACGCGCAGCAATTGTGGGAGCGGGCTTGCTCGCGAAGGCAGTGTGTCAGTCACTGAATGTGTAACTGATGCACCGCCATCGCGGGCAAGCCCGCTCCCACATGGGTCTCGAGTTGCAGCTTATTCCACGGTCGGTGCAGGCTGGATCGCAAGCTGATCAGCCAGGCGCACAAACGCGGCCAGGTCCAGTTGCTCAGGGCGCAGGCCACCGTCGACACCGGCAGCTTCGATCTCGGCGTTGCTCAGCAGTGCCTTGAGCGTGTTGCGCAGGGTCTTGCGGCGCTGGTTGAACGCTTCACGTACCACTCGCTCCAGCAACTTGTGGTCCTTGGCCGGGTGCGGCAGCACCGCGTGCGGCACCAGGCGCACGATGGCCGAGTCGACCTTCGGCGGCGGGTTGAAGGCGCCAGGGCCGACGTTGAACAGGTGCTCTACGCGGCAATGGTACTGAACCATGATCGACAGGCGGCCCCAATCACCACCGCCTGGGCCTGCGGCCAAACGCTCAACCACTTCTTTTTGCAGCATGAAGTGCATGTCGCGGATGATCCCGGCATTGTTGAGCAGGTGAAAAATCAGCGGCGTAGAAATGTTGTACGGCAGGTTGCCGACCACCCGCAGGCTGTTGGGCGCGGCGTTGAGGCTGTTGAAGTCGAACTTCAGAGCGTCGCCCTGGTGCAGGTTGAAGTTGGGCATGCCGGCGAATTGCTGGTTGAGGATCGGGATCAGGTCCTTGTCCAGTTCAACCACGTCCAACTGGCCGCCACTGTTAAGCAGGCCCTGGGTCAATGCGCCCTGGCCCGGGCCGATTTCCAGCAGGCGGTCTTCGGGCTTGGCATGGATGGAGCGCAGGATACGGTCGATCACGCCAGCGTCGTGCAGGAAGTTTTGCCCGAAGCGCTTGCGCGCCCGGTGTTGGTAATGCTCAGTCATATACGGGTCTCGGCCATCTGATAGGCGGTTTCCAGGGCCACGTGCAGGCTGCCGGTATCGATCTTGCCGCTGCCCGCCAGGTCCAGGGCAGTGCCATGGTCGACGGAGGTGCGGATGATCGGCAGGCCCAGTGTCACGTTGACTGCGGCGCCGAAGCCTTTGTACTTCAGCACGGGCAGCCCCTGGTCGTGGTACATCGCCAGCACTGCGTCGCAGTGCTCCAGATATTTGGGGGTAAACAGAGTGTCTGCAGGCAATGGGCCACGCAGGTCCATGCCTTCTTGGCGCAGGCGCTCTAATGTCGGTTCAATGATGTCGATTTCTTCATGGCCCAAATGGCCGCCTTCACCGGCGTGCGGGTTGAGCCCACAGACCAGGATGCGCGGTTGGGCAATGCCGAATTTGTGTTGCAGGTCTGCGTGCAGGATACGTGTGACGCGCTCTACACGCTCGGCAGTGATGGCGTCGGCGATATCACGCAACGGCAGGTGCGTGGTCACCAGCGCTACCCGCAGGCCGCGAGTGGCCAGCATCATCACCACTTGTTCGGTATGGGTCAGCTCGGCGAGGAATTCGGTATGGCCGGAAAAGGCAATGCCGGATTCGTTGATCACGCCCTTGTGCACCGGAGCGGTGATCA
This sequence comes from Pseudomonas sp. ChxA, assembly GCF_030263855.1. Classification (NCBI taxonomy): domain Bacteria; kingdom Pseudomonadati; phylum Pseudomonadota; class Gammaproteobacteria; order Pseudomonadales; family Pseudomonadaceae; genus Pseudomonas; species Pseudomonas sp. ChxA. The sequence continues at coordinate 913,243 of NZ_JARPMK010000002.1, read as the reverse complement.
TGCCGGCGAAGTCGCCGTCGATGCAGCCTTGGCCGGCGCGTGTCAGGGTTTCCAGCACAAACGCCGCATTGGCCTTGTCCAGTTGCCCGGCAACCACCTTGGCCGCGAGCGGGGTGTGCCACACATACAGGCTGCCAGCGGGTGCGGGCAAGTCGGGCCAGTTGCCTGGCGCCACGTCCAGCAAAGTGACAGCCACACCCAGCTGCGCGGCTCGCTCAAGGAGCAGGTCGCGGCTGGTAATGGCAATCAGGGGGTGTGGCTGAGGGTGCGAGGCGAGCAGCAGGCACAGGTCTGGACCAATGCCGGCCGGCTCGCCGGGTGTTACCGCGAAACGCTGGGGTTTCACTGTGCTGCCTGGTCGGTGCCTGTTTGCTCGGCGCCTGGCAGCTTGTTCTCTACGTAGGCTTCGTCACGGATCTGACGCAACCAGGTTTGCAGCTCTTCGTCGTACTTGCGGTTACGCAGTACGGTGAGGGCTTGTTGCTCGCGAGCCTGGGTGGTGTTGTCGGTGGCGCGACGGCCAAGGACTTCCAGGACATGCCAGCCATATTGAGTGCGGAACGGCTTGGACAGAACGCCTTGCGGAGTTTTGGCCATCACATCCTGGAACTCTGGCACCAGACCTTTCGGATCAATCCAGTTGAGGTCGCCGCCGTTGAGGGCCGAACCCGGGTCTTCCGAGAAGCTCTTGGCCAGGGTGGCGAAGTCTTCACCGCCTTCGATGCGGTCATAGATCTTCTGGGCCAGTTCCTTGGTTTGCGCCTCGGTACGGATTTCGCTTGGTTTGACCAGGATGTGACGAACATGCACTTCGTCTTTCAGCGAGGTCTCGCCGCCGCGTTTGCCGAGCAACTTGAGGATAATGAAGCCGCCCGGCGTGCGGGCCGGTTCGGTGATGTCACCCACGCTCATGGCGCTCAGCTCGCGGTCGAACGGAGGTGGCAGTTGCGCAGCTTTACGCCAGCCCATGTCACCGCCATCCAGGGCGTTATCGCTGCCGGACATGGCAATGGCCGTTTGGGCAAAGTCAGCACCGGCTTTCAGGCGATCATAGATAGCCTTGGTTTTCGCCGCTGCCGCGTTGAGCTGCTCGGAGCTGGCGCTGTCCGGGGTTGGAACCAGGATGTTGGCCAGGTGCAGTTCTTCGGAGAGCTGCATCTTGCCCAGGTCCGAGGCCAGGAAGTTCTTCACTTCCTGTTCAGATACCTGAACCCGCTCCGCTACACGGCGCTGACGCACACGGCTGATGATCATTTCACGCTTGATCTGGTCACGGGCGTCGTCATAGGACAAGCCATCGTGGGCCAGGGCAGCCTTGAACTGGTCAATGCTCATGTTGTTACGCTGAGCGATGGTGCCGACGGCCTGGTTCAGTTCTTCGTCCGAAATACGGATGCCGGAGCGCTCGCCGATCTGCAACTGCAGGTTTTCGACGATCAGGCGCTCCAGTACCTGTGGGTCCAGTACGCTGGTAGGCGGTACGCCACCGCCACGCTTGGCGATGGTTTGCTGAACTTCCTTGACCCGTTGGTCGAGTTGGCTCTGCATGATCACGTCGTTATCGACGATGGCCACTACCTTGTCTAGCTGTTGAACCGCAGCGTGTGCCGATGCGGCCCCCAGGAACAGCGCGCCCAGCACTAGCGGGCGCAAGCAATCAGAAAGCTTGGTCTTCACGTTCACGATAACCTTCAATGCCTTTGTCGAGGAAGCTCTCTACCTTGGCGCCGGTCAGGCCGCCGAGTCCTTTGAGGACGATCTGGAAGAAGAGCCCGTGGTCACCCTTTTCGTTAAGCGGGGCGATCTGGCTGTATTCGTCGTTGGAAACCCAGTAACGGTTGATGACGCGCAGTTTCCAGCAGCAGTTGTCGTACTCGAAACCACCAAAGGCTTCCAGGGTACGGTTGCGGGCATAGTCATACTGCCAGCGGGTGATCAGGTTCCACTGCGGAATGATCGGCCACATCATCGAGAAGTCGTGTTGCTGGATTTTGTAGTAATCCTTCACGAAGTTCGGATCACCTGGTTGCCCGTAGTCACCACCGAACTGCCATTTACCGGTCAGCTGGTTGTAGACCACTTGGTCGTTACGATAGCGATAGCCGACGTTGATGATCTTGTTCGGGTTGTCTTCCGGCTGGTAGTGAAGCATCGCGCTGCCGGAACGAGGGCTGTGGCTTTCAGTGTCCCAGTTGTAGTCTGCAGTAGCGCGCCAGTCGCGGTTGTAACGGTATTCGTATTCAAGGGCGACAGGCGAAACGTTGGATTGTGCATCGGCGCGGTCGGACGCAAGAATACCCGGCAATTGAACCTGGCGATCTTTGAAGTACACCGCCTGGCCGACGGAAACGCGCTGACGCTCGAAACCGTTGTCTTCAATCCAGCGGCTGGTCACGCCCAGGGACAGCTTGTTCTCATCGCCAATCCGGTCGGTGCCGCTGAACCGGTTATCGCGGAACAGCGAAGAGTAGCTGAACGAGTATTCACTGGTGTCGAATACCGGGATATCGCTCTGGTCCTTGTTAGGCACATAGAGATAGTAGGCACGCGGCTCGAGAGTCTGGCGGTAATCCTTGCCGAACCAGTTGGTATTGCGGTCGAAATACAGGCCGCTGTCGATACTGGCGATTGGGATTGCGCGGTCTTGGGAGCTCTTGAAGTCGCCACCAGCATAGGGATTAGCCGCAGTCGCTGCCGCTTGTTGCGCGATGATCTCGTTCTTACCAATGCTGTCCAAATCAAGATCGTACTTGGTGTACACATACTTGAGCTTCGGCGTAATAAAGCCGTAGGTCCAGTTCATCGGGTAGTCAACAGCCGGCGCGACGTTCAGGCGAGTACCGTTTGCACGGGTCAGGCCCGTAACAAACGTGTCGAGGCGAGGCGTAACCAGATTGTTCTCATCGGTAAAGTTGCCATTTTCCAGATCACGATCAAACCGAACTGCTTCGGTTTCATAGGTGAAGTTCACACCACCTGGATGGTACGGCAGCATCCCGTTGAAGGTGATCTGCGGCAACCGGTTATAGGGGGTAATCTGGGAAATCGTCGCGAGCTGGTAAGCCTGCAGGTTCAGGCGCGCCTGATAGGAGTCGCCGCGGTAAGTGACGGCGCCCTGCTGGTTGACGAAATCTCGAGGCTGGATGCCTTCCTGATAAGTCTTGAGGTCCTGGAAGAAGTAAGGGTCGCTGATGTTGGTGTAGTCGACCTGGGTCGATACACGCGAATCCAGCCCACCTTTGTGCTGCCAGTTGAGCATGTAACGGGTTTTTTCGTAATCAGTTTGATTCTTGCGCTCGTCGCTGTCGTCGTTCAGGTACGCGCCGCCGAACTGACCTTCGCTGGACTTGGTGAGGTAGCGGAATTCGCCTTCCACCATCATGCCGCGCTTGGTCATGTATTGCGGGTACAACGTGGCGTCGTAGTTTGGCGCCAGGTTGAAGTAGTACGGCGTGACCAGTGTGAAGCCGGTTTCGCTGCCGGTGCTGAAGCTCGGCGGCAGGAAGCCGGATTGACGACGGTCGTCGATCGGGAAGTAGATGTACGGGGTGTAGAGGATCGGGATGTTCTTGATCCGCAACGTCGCGTTGGTGGCCGTACCGAAACCGGTGGCCGGGTTCAACGTGATGTTGTTGCCCTTGAGCTGCCAGGCGTTGCTGTCCGGCTCGCAGGTGGTGTACGTACCGTCCTTGAGACGGATGATCGCGTTTTCGGCACGCTTGGCGTACAGCGCGTTACCGCGAATGCGCGACTTGTGCAGCACGTACTCGGCATTGTCGATCTGGGCCGCGCCGGTATCGAGCTGGACCTCGGCGTGGTCGCCGACGATCAGGGCACCGTTGTCGCGCAGACGCACGTCGCCGTTCAGCTCGCCACGGTTCTCGGCCTGGTACAGGTTGGCTTCCTGAGCCTCCAGCTGCATGCTGCCTTGGCGCATGACGACGTCACCGGCCAGGGTCGCAACTTGCTGTTCCTGCTCGTAACGAGACACCTTGGCACCGATGAAGGTCGGCGAATCGCTTTTGTCCGTCTTGTCGTTCATGCCAGGACGGGTCGGCTCGATGTACGCGCCGGAGCAATACGGGCCGGTCTCAGCCAGTTGGGCTGCGGTCAGCTTATCGCGAGGCACCCAGTCCAGGTGGCTGTAGTCGGCGCTGCGCGAACGCAGGCCACGGCCCTTGGACTCGGTGACCAGGGTGGTCTTCGGCTCGGCCGCAGCCGTGCCGCCAGCATCGGCTTGCGCCGTGCTGCCAGCGGCGCTGACGGCTGCGCCGTCGTGCACCGGGCGCGGTGGTAATGGGGCTGCGGCGGTTTTTGGCGCGCAATCCCAGGCACCCGAAGCAGAGACTGAGCAGTCATACTGTTCCGCGGCGACCACGAATGAGGTGGCGAAAGGTTGCATGGCCAGCAGACTGCCGGTTACCAGCAACGGAAATTTTCTACGAAACGCGGGGGATTTCAATGCCATCTTATTAGTCCGGGCTTCCTGCGTGCCATCTGCCCGCGGTTTGGGCCGCACGCCTCTCGATGGTCTGAAAAAGATGCGTGATAATAAAGCATGACCCGCTTGACGGCTAGCGCCGTCGGAGACCCTTGTAATGCCCGAGCAAGATCTACGTTTACAACAGCTGAAAGTTTGGCTGGATGAGCAGTTGCCGATCCTTTTCAACGCTCAGGACTGGGGTGTCGTACCTCCGGCCACATTGACCGCGGCCAGCAGCGACGCGAGTTTCAGGCGTTATTTCCGCTGGGAGGGTGGCGGTCGCACGTTCGTCGTCATGGACGCTCCACCGCCTCAGGAAAACTGCAAACCTTTCGTCGATATCGCTGATTTACTCGCGAAATCGGGAATAAATGTGCCAAAAATTTATGCAGAAGATTTGCCCCGCGGCTTTCTTTTGCTGAATGACCTGGGCCAAAAAACCTATCTGGACGTAATTGACGCGCAAAACGCCGATCAATTGTTTGCCGACGCCATCGACGCGTTGCTGGCTTTTCAGCAATTGCCGATGGACGCGCCGCTGCCCAGCTATGACGTGGCCTTGTTGCGTCGTGAGCTGGAATTGTTTCCGCAATGGTACGTGCGCCAACATTTGGGTATCGAATTCGACACCCAGCAGTTGGCCTTATGGCAGCGCGTCAGTGATCACCTGATCGATAGCGCTCTGGCCCAGCCTAAAGTGCTGGTGCATCGCGACTATATGCCGCGCAACCTGATGATCAGCGAGCCGAACCCCGGCGTGCTGGACTTCCAGGACGCGGTCTATGGCCCGGTTACCTATGACATCACCTGCTTGTTCAAGGATGCGTTCCTCAGTTGGCCGAAGGCGCGTGTGCGCGAGTGGCAGCGCGGTTACTGGGAGCGTGCAGGTGCTTTGGGCATTCCCGTGCAGGCTGATTTTGACGAGTTCCTGCGGGCCAGTGACCTGATGGGCGTGCAGCGCCACCTCAAGGTCATCGGCATTTTTGCGCGCATCTGCCACCGCGACGGCAAGCCGCGCTACCTGGCCGACGTGCCGCGCTTCTTTGCTTATATAGAAGCCGTACTGGCCGATCGGCCGGAGCTGGACGAGTTGGGTGAGTTGCTCGCCAGCCTGCGTGAACCGACCGAGGCACGCGTATGAAGGCGATGATCCTGGCAGCGGGCAAAGGTGAGCGGATGCGCCCGCTCACCTTGCACACGCCCAAACCACTGGTGGAGGCGGGCGGCAAGCGTTTGATCGAGTATCACCTTGAAGCGCTGGCCAAGGCCGGCTTCAGCGATATCGTGATCAACCATGCCTGGCTCGGCCAGCAGATTGAAAGCTACCTGGGTGACGGCGCGCAGTTTGGCTTGCGCATTCAGTACTCGCCCGAGGGCGAGCCGCTGGAAACCGGTGGCGGTATTTTCCAGGCACTGCCGTTGCTCGGGGACGAGCCTTTCCTGGTGGTCAATGGTGATATCTGGACCGACTACGACTTCACTCGCCTTAAGCAACCGCTGACGGGCCTGGCTCACCTGGTGATGGTTGATAATCCGGCGCATCACCCTTCTGGCGGCGATTTCTACCTGGACCAAGGTCTGCTTCATGATGCCGCGCCCGGTGCCGATAACCTGACCTTCAGTGGCATTTCAGTGCTCGACCCACAGTTGTTCGCGGGTTGCAGCGCCGGTGCCTTCAAACTGGCGCCGCTGTTGCGGGAGGCCATGGCCAAAGGTCTGGTAACGGGAGAGCACATGACAGGACGCTGGATTGATGTCGGTACGCTGGAGCGTCTGGCGCAGGTTGAAACCTTGCTGACTGCGGGGCAATAAGATGTTGTGGCCAGGGACACTGATCGGTGCCGGGGCTGGCTTTGCCATTGCCAGTATTCCGGGGGCCATGTTGGGCGCATTGCTGGGGCAGGCACTGGATCGCCGTCTGCAGTTGCACAGCTGGGCACAATTGCGCGAGCGCCTGGGCGGGCGCCCGGCGTTGCGCAACGACGAATTGCTGTTTGTTTTGTTGGGGCGCCTGGCCAAGAGTAATGGCCGGGTGGTGGATGGGCATATCCAGCAGGCGCGCCAGGAAATGCGCGCGCTGGACATGAGCGAGCCGGCCCAGCGCCGGGCAATTACCGCGTTCAATCGTGGCAAGTCCGGTTCTGACAGAGTGCGCAATTACCTGCGTGTGCTCAAGGCTCAGCCCCATGCGGCGGAAGGTGTGTTGCGTGCATGCTGGCGCATGGCCTGGGCGGACGGCAAGGCCGATGACGCCGAGCGCGACCTGATCGACCTGTGGGGCAAGTGGCTCGGGTGGACGCCGCAACAGTTACAGGCGCTGGCGTCTGATTACGCCCCTGAACGCAAGCCACTGGCCAATCGAGGCGGGGCGTATCAGGAGGCGCTGCGGATTCTGGGGGTGACGTCCACCAGCGAACCGGCCGCCATCAAACGCGCCTATCGCCGCCTGCTCAGCCGCCATCACCCGGACAAGATCGCCGGTACGGGAGCAAGCCTGGCACAAGTGCGTGAGGCCACCGAGCGCACCCGCGAGCTACATAATGCCTATGCGTTGATTCGTGAGCGGCGCGACTTTCGATAGCCACCTCAATTTGGAAGTGGCAACCCAATTAGTGTGGGAGCTGGCTTGCCTGCGATGGCGGACCGTCAGTGACATCTGTGCTGCTGACATGCCGCTATCGCAGGCAAGCCAGCTCCCACAGTTGATCGGGTTACCAGGCCAGGATTAGTTGGCGGCCGCCTGCGGGCTCAACCACCCACGAACCCGCCGATACAGCTGCTCTTGCTCAGCCGCACTGTTGCCCGGCAGGGTCTTGAGCGACACCTGTTTATAGCCGTCATTCTTCGCCCGCTTGGCGGCCTGCATGCGTTCCAGGGCGTTTTTGCGTTCCAGGGCGCCGTCTTGGTAGTACACGTCCGCCGTCGGCACTTTCAGCGCCGGCGCCAGTTTTTGCAGGTCCGGCTGCCTGGCCGCAGGCGTCTTGCCGGCCACCATCACCAACTTCTGCACTTGGGACGGTTGCTTCTCGCTCAGGTAGCGCGCGGCCCACCAGGCGCCGGTGCCGTGGCCGAGCAGCACCACGCTGCGCGCGCCCTGGGTTTGGGCAAAGGCAACGGCGGCGTCGATGCGATCGAAGATACGCTTGGCGTCGGTCTTGTCCTGTTCATCGGCGCCCGGCACCACCGCCGGGTCAGTGCCTTCGGCTTCGGCGCTGGCGGCTTGTTCGATCGGTTTGGCGGCCGTACTGCCGTCTTTACTGCTGGTGTCGACCGCGGCTTTAGGTGACTCCATGACCCGAGGCGGCAGGGTGTCGAGGTTCACATCCGGCAACGACAGGCTCAAGGTGCCCCAGTCGGCGTCGGGTAATTTGCGGCGCAAGGGCGCGATTGCTTGTGGCCAGTCGGCGCTTTCTCCGGCGCCCGGCACAATAATCACCACACCTTCAGGTTCGGCGCTGTTGGCCGGTTTCCACAGGGCCAGGAATGAATCGCTGCCGGCCTGCAATTGTTGCTGTTCCTGTGCCGGCAGTTGACGCTCCAGGGCGTTGGCTTCTTCCTGGCTGCGCTCGGGCAGCGGTTGGCGTTCAGCCGGTTTTTCGGCGGCGGGCGCGGGTGTATCGGCGGCCTGGGCAGTAAAGGCGCTGGTCAATAGCAGCGACAGGCACAAAGCTGGCAGTGCCGAACGGTAGTGAAAGGGCATGGTGGGTTCCCGGCCAGAAGTGATTCCAGCAGCCTAATGGGTTGGTCGGTGTTTGTCAGCGTATCGGCGGTGTGTGCCGGGCCTTGATGGCGGCGCCATTTGGTCTGTGAATGCTGGGCAACCGAAAATCCCAAGCTACTCTTGTGCCAGCCCATCATTAACAAGAGGCCACGCACATGAGTACTTCCTCATTCAAGATCGCCCATAAACTGCTGACCGGCGCTGGCGCCATTGAACAACTGGCCGCCGAGCTCACGCGTCTGGATGTGGATAACCCGCTGATCGTCACCGATGCCGCGCTGGTCAAGTCCGGCACCGTGGCGCTGGCGCTTGAGCACCTGGGCGAGCGCACCTATGAGATTTTTGACCGCGTGCTGCCCGACCCGGAAATCGCCATTGTCGAGGACTGCATGCGTGTGTACCGCGAAGGCGGGCATGACGGCTTGATCGGCGTGGGCGGCGGCAGTGCCATCGACATTGCCAAGAGTGTTGCGGCCTACGCCGGTTACCACGGCGCGCTGGCGGACTTGTTCGGCGTCGACCAAGTGCCGCGCAAAGGCCCGCCGCTGATCGCGATCCCGACCACCGCCGGTACTGGCTCAGAGGTGACCAATGTGGCGATCCTCTCCGACAAGGCCGCACAGCTGAAAAAGGGCATCGTCAGCGATTACTTATTGCCGGATGTGGCGCTGATCAGCCCGCAAATGACCCTCACGTGCCCGCGCAGTGTCACCGCCGCCAGTGGCGTGGATGCGTTGGTGCATGCCATCGAGTCCTACCTGTCGCTGAATGCCTCGCCGATCACTGACGCGCTGGCCATCGGCGCGATCAAGCTGATCGCCAACGCGCTGCCCAAGGCCTATGCCAACCCGGCTAACCTGCAGGCCCGTGATGATATGGCCACCGCCAGCCTGATGGCCGGCATGGCGTTCGGCAATGCCGGCGTCGGCGCGGTGCATGCCTTGGCGTACCCGTTGGGCGGGCGATTCAATATCGCCCATGGTGTGAGCAATGCGCTGTTGCTGCCTTATGTGATGCACTGGAACAAGCTGGCCTGCGTGGAGCGCATGCAGGACATTGCCCAAGCCATGGGCGTGAATATCACCGGGCTCAGCGTCAACGACGCCGCCGATCAGGCGGTCGAGGCGATGACGCGACTGTGTGCCGCCGTGGAGATCCCGGCGGGGCTGAGCAGCTTCGGCGTGCCACAAGACGCAATCCCCGCCATGGCCACCGAAGCGGCGGGTATCGAGCGCTTGATGCGCAACAACCCGCGCAAGCTCAGTGCGGCGGATATCGAGAAAATCTATCGGGCGGCTTACTGACCATTGAGTTAGGTCACGGTGCGCTGGGTAAAGCATGAGGTATACAATGCGCGCCATCGTGATTTAGCTCAAAAAAGGTGCGTCATGCAGCCCTTCGTTATCGCTCCATCGATTCTCTCCGCCGACTTCGCCCGCCTGGGTGAAGAAGTGGACAAGGTATTGGCCGCCGGTGCCGACTTCGTGCACTTCGATGTCATGGACAACCACTACGTGCCCAACCTGACTATCGGCCCGATGGTCTGCGCGGCACTGCGCAAGTACGGCATTACTGCGCCGATCGATGCGCACCTGATGGTCAGCCCGGTGGACCGCATCGTCGGTGATTTCATCGAGGCCGGCGCTACCTACATCACCTTTCACCCGGAAGCCACGCTGCACGTCGACCGCACCCTGCAACTGATCCGTGAAGGCGGTTGCAAGGCGGGCCTGGTGTTCAACCCCGCCACGCCGTTGAGCGTGCTGGAGTACGTGATGGACAAGGTCGACATGGTCTTGTTGATGAGCGTCAACCCAGGCTTCGGTGGGCAGAAGTTCATTCCCGGTACGCTGAACAAACTGCGCGAAGCCCGCGCGCTGATCGATGCGTCGGGCCGTGAGATCCGCCTGGAAATCGACGGCGGCGTTAACGTCAACAATATCCGCGAAATCGCCGCGGCTGGCGCTGACACCTTTGTGGCCGGCTCGGCGATCTTCAACGCCCCCAACTACCAGGAAGTCATCGACAAGATGCGGGCCGAACTGGCGCTGGCGCGCCCATGAGCGGTTTTGAGCAGTTGTTCCCCGGCAAACTGCCACGGCTGGTGATGTTCGATCTGGACGGTACGTTGATCGATTCGGTGCCAGACCTGGCGGCGGCGGTGGACGAGATGCTGCTCAAGCTGGGGCGCAAGCCGGCGGGCGTCGAATCGGTGCGTGAGTGGGTCGGCAATGGCGCGCAGATGCTGGTGCGTCGGGCCTTGGCCAACCACATCGATGCTGAAGGTGTGGATGAGGTCGAGGCCGAGCACGCCCTGGAACTCTTCAATGTCGCCTATGAAAGCAGCCATGAGCTGACGGTGGTCTACCCCGGCGTGCGCGACACGCTCAAGTGGCTGCACAAGCAAGGCGTGGAGATGGCGCTGATCACCAACAAGCCGGAGCGTTTTGTCGCGCCGCTGTTGGACCAGATGAAAATCGGCCGGTATTTCCGCTGGATCATCGGCGGCGACACCTTGCCGCAGAAAAAGCCTGACCCGGCGGCGCTGTTCTTTGTGATGAAAATGGCCAATATCCCGGCCTCGCAATCGTTGTTTGTGGGTGATTCGCGCAGTGATGTGCTGGCCGCCAAAGCCGCTGGCGTGCAGTGTGTGGCGCTGAGCTACGGTTATAACCATGGCCGGCCGATCGCCGAAGAATCGCCGGCGCTGGTGATTGATGATCTGCGACTGCTAATCCCCGGTTGCTTGGGAGCGGGCGCTGAGATAACGTTGCCCGACATCGAATCAACCCCTTCTGGAAACTCCATCGTGGTGGTCACTCGCAAACTCTGGATGAAAGTCATCAAGGCCCTGGCCCGCTGGCGTTGGCGCGCCTGACTGATCCTGGCCGCGCTGCGGCACGTTTGCACACCTGACCGTTTGACCCTCAAGCCACGAGGCACCTCATGATCCGCGAAGAATTCCTGCGTTTGGCCGCTGCCGGCTATAACCGTATCCCCTTGGCCTGCGAAACCCTGGCCGACTTCGATACGCCGCTGTCGATCTACCTCAAACTGGCCGACGAGCCCAACTCTTACCTGCTCGAGTCGGTGCAGGGCGGCGAGAAGTGGGGCCGTTACTCGATCATCGGCCTGCCGTGCCGCACCGTGCTGCGCGTGCATGACCATCATGTGAGCATCACCCATGATGGCGTCGAGATCGAAAGCCATGACGTAGAAGACCCGCTGGCCTTCGTCGAAACCTTCAAGGCGCGCTACAACGTGCCGACCATTCCCGGCCTGCCGCGTTTCAACGGTGGCCTGGTGGGGTATTTCGGCTACGACTGCGTACGCTACGTGGAAAAACGCCTGGGTAAATGCCCGAACCCGGACCCGCTGGGCGTGCCGGACATTCTGCTGATGGTCTCCGACGCGGTGGTGGTGTTCGACAACCTCGCCGGCAAGATGCACGCGATTGTCCTCGCCGACCCATCCCAGGCCGATGCCTTCGAGCAAGGCCAGGCCAGCCTTGAGGCATTGCTGGAGAAACTGCGTCAGCCGATCACCCCACGCCGTGGCCTGGACCTCAGCCGTCCGCCAGCGGCCGACCCGATCTTTCGTTCAAGCTTTACCCAGGATGACTACGAGCGCGCAGTCGACACCATCAAGGAATACATCCTTGCCGGTGACTGTATGCAGGTGGTGCCGTCGCAACGCATGTCCATCGACTTCAAGGCCGCGCCAATCGATCTGTACCGCGCGCTGCGTTGCTTCAACCCGACGCCGTACATGTACTTCTTCAACTTCGGCGACTTCCACGTCGTGGGTAGCTCGCCGGAAGTGCTGGTGCGGGTCGAAGACAACCTGATCACCGTGCGCCCGATTGCCGGCACGCGCCCGCGTGGTGCTACCGAAGAAGCCGACCTGGCGCTGGAAGAAGACCTGCTGAGTGACGACAAGGAAATTGCCGAACACTTGATGCTGATCGACCTGGGCCGCAACGACACTGGGCGGGTGTCGGAAATCGGTTCGGTGAAACTCACCGAGAAGATGGTTATCGAGCGGTATTCCAACGTGATGCACATTGTGTCCAACGTCACCGGCGAGCTGAAAGCCGGGTTGACCGCGATGGACGCGCTGCGGGCGATTCTGCCGGCGGGCACCTTGTCGGGCGCGCCGAAAATTCGCGCGATGGAGATCATCGACGAACTGGAGCCGGTCAAGCGTGGTGTGTATGGCGGCGCCGTGGGGTATTTTGCCTGGAACGGCAATATGGACACTGCGATTGCGATCCGCACCGCCGTGATCAAGGACGGCGAGCTGCATGTGCAGGCGGGTGGCGGGATTGTGGCTGACTCGGTGCCGGCCCTGGAATGGGAAGAAACCCTGAACAAACGCCGCGCGATGTTCCGGGCGGTGGCGTTGGCTGAGCAAACGCCGCAAGACTGAAGCCAGACGCTGAACAATGTGGGAGCTGGCTTGCCTGCGATAGCATCACCTCGGCATACCTGTACACCGAGGTGCCCGCATCGCAGGCAAGCCAGCTCCCACAGTTGTTTTGTGGGGCGTTTAAGATCCGCTTAGAAATCCAGACTCACCCCAACATTGACGCCTTGCTGGGTAAAACTGTCATCCTTCCTCACGTTATACGCCGCCCGTAGCGCCAGCTCCTGAGTCAGCTTGTGGCTGACGCCCAGACTCAATCGATCCGAATTGCTGCGCGGTGTGTAGCCGTCTAGCTTGAAGTCGATGCCTGGCACGCTGTTGAGCGAAATCTTTACCTTCTGGGTGTCGTTTTCGAACTCATGCTCGTGGGCCACTTCGCCAAACACTTGGGTTTGCGGCGTAATCCGGTAGCTGCCTTGCAGGCCCACGCCCAGGCGCTTGGAGTCGCGTTGCTGGTCATCGAAAGTCAGCGCGGTGGAGCGGTTATCCTTTTCGGAATAGCCATCGACTTCGACCCGCGAATAGTCGGCGCTGATGAACGGTGACAAATGCCAATCGCTGCCGGCGCCGGCAATGTCATAACCCAAACGGCCGCTCAAGGCCCAGAGCCAGCCGTCGGTGTCGCCTTTTTCGGAACCTTCGCTGACGCCCAGGGCGAACTTGCGCTTGAGGCTGTCGAAGTCCAGCTTGCCGCCGGTCAGCGCCGCATCGGCCCACCAGTGGTTTTGCTGATATTGCGCAAACGCGGTGCCCATGTAGCTGTTGAGCTTGTAGTCCGAATCGCGGGCACCGGCTTCGAGTGTCTGGCGATACAAACCGGCGGCCACGCCGACGCGCCAGTTTTCGTCGAGACGATAGCTGCCGCCGACGTTCACGTTGTAGCCACTGCCGTCGCCGCTGGCCGAACTGCGTTGATCATCAAAGTCCAAATGCTGGCCACCACCGGCGACAATCGCGCGCCATTGGCCGACGGCCTGCCAGTTGCCATTGTCGGCTTGCCACTGGTTGCGCAGCTCATCCTGATGGGCGCGCAAGGTGCCTTGGGCCATCTCAGGCAGCAAGGTCACTTCCCACGGCGCGGCGAGCAGCGAGTAGGCGTAGTCGGCGATCAACTGTTGCCCGGCGATGGTGGGGTGTACCGAGTCGTTGTAGATTAGCTTGGTCGGGTCCGGGGTGGTGCCGCCAATGCCATACACTGGGTTGGCCGTGCAGCCGTTGCCGCTGAAGCAGGTGCCGGTGAGGTTTTGCCCGCTGGCCAGGCCAAAGCGCGCAGGGTCGGCGAAGGTTTCATTGAGCAGTAACGGGATGTTCAGCGGGATGACCTGGGCGTCGATCTGCGACAGGCGCTGCACCAGCGCCTGGTTGAAAATGCTGCTCAGGGCCGAGCTGGCGCCTTGCGCGGGCGTGCCGTTGATGGCGGGCGTCAGGCCCAGGTCGGGCAGCATCCACACCATGATGTACCGCGCGCCGGCCTGTTGCAGTGCTTGGGCGCTGTCGGCCAAGCGCCCGCCGGCGGCAACGGCCTGGCCTGGGCTGAGGACGCGGCCTTGCAGGAAGTCATTGCCACCGCCAGACAGGAAGTACAGCGCGTTAGGGTCAGCCCGCCCGCCGTTGGCCGGCAGATAACCCTGGCGGCTGCGCAGTACGGTGCCACCACCGGCATTGCCGGGCGGGATCGCTGCATTGGAGACCGAGTTGATGGAGTCCAGGATGTTGTCGGTACGGTAGCCGCCGACTGCCCAGTTATTGCCATCGGGTAAACCTTGGGCAGCACGTACTGGCGAGGTGGATGCATTCAGGTCGTTGGGCGCCACGCCCAGCTTGGCACCCAGCAAAGTTGATGACACCAGGCCATAGTCGCCCTGGAACGTCGGCCCGGTGCGGTTGGTAAAGCGCAAGGTGGCGCCGGACGAGCCGTCGGGGAACTGGCCGGCGTCGGCCAGGCTGTCGCCGAATACGACCATGGTTGAGTAAGGCGAAGGTGCTGCAAATGCCTGTGCGCAGGCGAGCGACAGGAGGCAACCGGCAAGGGGCGCGAAAAACGGTGGTCTGAGCATGCAAAATTCCATTTAGTTGTTTTTGTGTCGGAAGCGAAACACTAGCAATGTAGTGAGGGTTTTCTTCGAAGAAAACAGTTTTTTCTTACAAATACTCGGTGGTGCCCCCCGGAATCGCTGCTCCATATTGCACCGCTGGCGAGGCTACGTTACTGTGCCTGAACGTATGAATGAGACCCTCCCCGTGTTGATCATCAGCAAACTCTTGATGCGAGTAGTCAAGGCACACGCCCGTTGGCGTTGGCGCGCCTGACATTTTTCTCTGCCGGCTTGGCCGGACCTGTACCGATTTGCCTTCTTCACCCTCTGTTTGACGCCCCTTGCCGGCTCACCCTGGCAACCGGAACGTGCGTCTGGCAGCGGGCCACTCTCTTGGAAGGCGGTCATTCGAAATCAGTGAATTCAAGAGGTTTGAACCCACATGTTGCTGATGATTGATAACTACGATTCCTTTACCTACAACGTTGTGCAGTACCTGGGCGAGCTGGGTGCCGAGGTCAAGGTGGTGCGCAACGACGAACTGACAGTCGCCGAAATCGCCGCCCTGAACCCGGAGCGCATCGTGGTTTCGCCTGGCCCGTGTACGCCGACCGAAGCGGGCATCTCGCTGGAAGCCATTCAGTATTTCGCCGGTAAATTGCCGATCCTGGGCGTGTGCCTGGGCCACCAGTCCATCGGCCAGGCGTTTGGTGGTGACGTGGTGCGTGCGCGCCAAGTGATGCACGGCAAGACCAGCCCGGTGTTCCATAAAGACCTCGGCGTCTTCCACGGCCTCAACCTGCCAGTGACCGTCACGCGCTACCACTCGTTGGTGGTCAAGCGTGAAACCCTGCCCGAGTGCCTGGAACTGACCGCCTGGACCCAGCTGGAAGACGGCTCGGTCGACGAGATCATGGGCCTGCGCCACAAGACACTGAATATCGAAGGGGTGCAATTTCACCCCGAATCAATCCTGACCGAGCAGGGCTACGAGCTGTTCGCCAACTTTCTCAAGCAGAGCGGCGGCACGCGCTAAGGACTTTCCATGGATATCAAGACTGCCCTGAGCCGTATCGTCGGCCATCTGGACCTGAGCACCGCTGAAATGAGCGATGTGATGCGCGAGATCATGACCGGCCAATGCACCGACGCCCAGATCGGCGCGTTCATGATGGCGATGCGCATGAAGAGCGAAAGCATCGACGAAATCGTTGGCGCCGTGTCAGTGATGCGTGAGCTGGCCGACAAGGTTGAGCTCAAGACCCTCGATGGTGTGGTCGATGTGGTCGGCACCGGCGGCGACGGTGCGAATATTTTCAACGTGTCGACGGCTTCCTCCTTTGTGGTGGCGGCTGCCGGTTGCACGGTGGCCAAACACGGTAACCGTGCGGTGTCGGGCAAAAGCGGCAGCGCCGACTTGCTGGAGGCGGCCGGGATTTATCTGAACCTGACGCCGGTGCAAGTGGCGCGCTGCATCGACAGCGTGGGCATTGGTTTCATGTTTGCCCAGTCCCACCATGGCGCCATGAAGCACGCCGCCGGCCCACGCAAGGACCTTGGCCTGCGCACCCTGTTCAACATGCTCGGCCCGCTTACGAATCCGGCCGGCGTTAAACATCAGGTGGTCGGTGTGTTCAGTCAGGCGCTGTGCCGGCCATTGGCAGAAGTGTTGCAACGTCTTGGCAGCAAGCATGTGCTGGTGGTGCATTCCAAAGATGGTCTGGATGAATTCAGCCTGGCGGCACCGACCTTCGTGGCGGAGCTGAAGAATGACCAGGTCAGGGAATATTGGGTCGAGCCCGAAGACCTCGGCATGAAAAGCCAAAGTTTGCATGGCTTGTCGGTGGAAAGTCCGGCGGCCTCGCTGGAGTTGATCCGCGATGCCTTGGGGCGCCGCAAGACGGAAAACGGCCAGAAAGCTGCAGAAATGATTGTTCTGAATGCTGGCGCGGCACTTTACGCGGCGGACCACGCCTATAGTCTTAAGGAAGGTGTCGCCTTGGCCCACGATGCGTTGCACACCGGTCTGGCTCGCGAAAAGCTCGAAGAGCTGGGAGCATTCACCGCTGTATTCAAGATGGAGAATGAAGGATGAGTGTCCCGACCGTTCTGGAAAAAATCCTCGCGCGCAAGGCTGAAGAAGTTGCTGAGCGCCGTGCCCGTGTGAGCCTGGCTGAGCTGGAGGGGTTGGCAAAAAGCGCCGACGCACCGCGTGGTTTTGCCGATGCGCTGATCAAGCAGGCGAAGGAAAAGCAGCCTGCCGTGATTGCCGAGATCAAAAAAGCTTCGCCCAGCAAGGGCGTGATTCGCGAAGTTTTCATTCCTGAAGACATTGCCAAGAGCTATGAGAAGGGCGGCGCAACCTGCTTGTCCGTATTGACCGATATCGACTTCTTCCAGGGTTCCGACCTGTTCCTGCAACAAGCCCGCGCCGCGTGCAAGTTGCCGGTGATCCGCAAGGACTTCATGGTTGACCCGTACCAGATCGTCGAAGCCCGCGCCTTGGGCGCCGATTGCGTGTTGTTGATCGTCTCCGCGCTGGATGACGTGAAGATGGCCGAGCTGGCGGCCGTGGCTAAAAGCGTCGGCCTGGACGTACTGGTCGAAGTGCACGACGGCGATGAGCTGGAGCGTGCGTTGAAAACCCTCGATACACCGTTGGTGGGGGTTAACAACCGTAATCTGCACACCTTTGAAGTCAGCCTGGAAAATACCCTGGACCTGTTGCCGCGTATTCCGCGTGACCGCTTGGTGATTACCGAGAGCGGCATCGTCAACCGCGCCGACGTGGAACTGATGGAAATCAGCGGTGTGTATTCATTCCTGGTGGGCGAGACGTTCATGCGCGCCGAGAACCCGGGGGCGGAATTGCAGCGCCTGTTCTTCCCGGAGCGTGGCGTGGCGGTGAGCGGTTCCACCCTCGATTGATTTGAAACACGGTCAAAAATGTGGGAGCCAGCTCCCACATTTTGTTTTGTGTCTATTCAGAGAAATAGGTGTTCGATGATCGAGCCGGTGTCGATGACAGTTGAAGCAGGGCTTGCCGCCGAGCAAGACTTGCTGGCGGCCGTTTGCGCCGGTGAACAGGCGTTCGGGCTACTGTTCTGGCAGCCAAATGACCAGGCTTTGGTGATGCCGCGCCGCTTGAGCCGCTTGCCGGCTTTTGACGCTGCCAGCCAGGTTTCGGCTGCTGCGGGTTGGCCGGTATTGCTGCGCGAAACCGGCGGTGAGCCGGTGCCGCAGTCGGCCGCCACGGTCAATATCGCGCTGGTTTACGCGCCGCCACGCAGCGAGGGTGATCAAGGGCGCATCGAAACCGGTTATCAGCGTTTGTGCCAGCCGATCTGCGACTTGCTGATTGAGTTGGGTGGTGACGCTTCTGTTGGTGAAATTGAAGGTGCCTTCTGCGACGGTCGCTACAACGTCAACCTCAACGGCCGAAAGATGGTCGGCACTGCCCAGCGCTGGCGGCAAAGCGCTGGCCGCCCGGTGGGCTTGGTGCACGGCGCGTTGTTGCTGGATAACGACCGCGATGAGTTGATTGCGGCGGTCAATCGTTTCAACGAAGCTTGCGGGATCGATCAGCGGGTGCGGGCCGACAGCCATATCGCGTTGCACGAAGCTTTCCCCGCACCGGATGCGATCACCCGGTTGGACGCGTTGTACCGGCAGATGCTGGCCGGTTTCCTGCCAGGTTAACGCGTACCGAACACCACCATTGTCTTGCCTTTGACGTTTACCAGGTTGCGCTCTTCCAAGTCTTTGAGTACACGACCGACCATTTCCCGTGAACACCCCACAATACGTCCGATCTCCTGGCGCGTGACCTTGATCTGCATGCCGTCGGGGTGAGTCATGGCGTCGGGCTGTTTGCACAGCTCCAGCAAGCAACGAGCCACGCGGCCGGTGACATCAAAGAAAGCCAGGTCGCCCACTTTACGTGTGGTGTCGCGCAGGCGCTGGGCAATCTGTCCGCTCAAGGCGTAGAGGATGTCGGGATCGTGCTGGGCCAGTTCGCGAAACTTCGTATAGCTGATCTCGGCGACTTCGCACTCGACCTTGGCCCGCACCCAGGCACTGCGCTCCTGCTCTTTGCCGGCCTGTTCAAACAGCCCCAGCTCGCCGAAGAAATCGCCGGTATTGAGGTACGCGATGATCATCTCACGGCCGTCTTCGTCTTCGATCAGGATGGTGACCGAACCCTTGATAATGAAGAACAGCGTCTCGGAGCGTTCGCCTGCGCAAATGATGTTGTGCTTGGCCGGGTAGCGCCGGCGCTGGCAGTGCATCAACAATTTGTCGAGGTTCTTGATCTTGGGTGTGGGAGCAAGAGCAACCATGGTTGTATCCCGAAAAGACTGCACGGTGTGGTTGGAATTATTTTTATCCAACGGTAACGGCATTGATACACGCAGTACAAAGGGTGGCAATGCGCCATTGAATTGGCGCCAGCTTAACAGACACATTCTGCCTCGATTAGGGAATTTAGCGGGCAAACGTAGTCATTGATCGTTTTCATGCTGGGCGCTGCGGTTTCAAGACCCTGTGCTAAGCTGGCGACCCTTTTTTAGCAGTGGAGTCTGGGCGATGAAGGCACGCATCCAATGGGCGGGCGAGGCCATGTTCCTCGGTGAGTCGGGCAGTGGCCATGTAGTAGTTATGGATGGCCCGCCGGACGCCGGTGGCCGTAACCTGGGTGTACGCCCAATGGAAATGCTCCTGCTTGGTGTTGGCGGTTGCAGCAATTTCGACGTGGTCAGCATCCTGAAGAAGTCCCGCCAGGCCGTCGAAAGCTGCGAAGCTTTCCTGGAAGCGGAGCGCGCCACTGAAGACCCCAAGGTGTTTACCAAGATCCACATGCATTTTGTGGTGAAAGGCCGGGCGTTGAAGGAAGCTCAGGTTAAACGTGCTATCGAGCTGTCGGCCGAGAAGTATTGCTCTGCATCGATCATGCTTGGCGCGGCCGGTGTAGCTATCACCCATGATTACGAGATTATCGAGCTGGGCTGATTGCGAGTCGGCAATAAAAAAGGGCGCCGTTGAGGGCGCCCTTTTTTGTGCGGCATTGTTTAAATTCGGTAGGTGCTTTTGGTCATGACCTTGGCCAGTACGCTCATGCCAAACCTCACGGGCGCCGGGAAGCGGAAGCCGCCTGCATCCAGTGCGCTTTCTGCGTGATGTTCTTCATCAATGCGCATTTGTTCAAGAATCGCCCGGGACTTTTCGTCTTCGGCCGGCAGTTGCTCCAAGTGTTCATCCAGGTGTTTGCACACTTGATGCTCGGTTGCGGCGACAAAGCCGAGGCTGACCTTGTCGCTGATCAGGCCGGCAGCGGCGCCGATACCGAACGACAAACCGTAGAACAATGGGTTGAGCACGCTGGGATGGCTACCGAGCTGGCGAATGCGCTGCTCGCACCAGGCCAGGTGGTCGATTTCTTCTTCGGCAGCATGTTCCATTGCTGCGCGTACTTGCGGCAGCTTGGCGGTCAGCGCCTGGCCTTGGTACAGCGCCTGGGCACAGACTTCACCGGTGTGGTTGATGCGCATCAGGCCGGCGACGTGGCGGGTGTCGGTCTCGCTCATCTGCGCATCGGGCTGCACGATGGCGGGCGAAGGCCGGTACGGTTGGCCGCTGAAGGGCAGCAGTGTGCGCATGGCCATGTCGGCTTGCAGCAACAGACGGTCAATCGGCGAGTAGTGACGTTGGGTAGTCATGCTGACCTCCGGGAAGAATCTCGGCGGCCAGTTTACCGCAAGAGAGGGCGATGCGTTTGCGCTGTGTCAATTTGCCCCTGTGGCGAGGGAGCTTGCTCCCGCCCGACGGCGTAGCCGTCGCAAACTCCCCGCAACAATCAGCCTGGCGGCCAGTTCATCTGGCGCTGACCCAGCACGTGCATATGGATGTGATAAACAGTCTGCCCACCATCCTCGTTGCAGTTCATCACCACGCGAAAGCCCTTCTCGCAGCCTTGCTCTACCGCCAGCCGCTGAGCGGTGAACAGAATATGGCCAGCGAGGGCTTTGTCTTCTTCGGTGAGGTCATTGAGGGTACGGATCGGCTTTTTCGGAATGACCAGAAAATGCACAGGTGCCATTGGGGCAATATCATGGAAGGCGAGGACTTGGTCATCTTCATAGATGATCTTCGCAGGTATTTCTCTGTTGATGATCTTGGTGAACAGAGTATCCACAGCTGTTTCTCCATTATGAAAGTGCAGAACGAGTGTAACCAGGCTGTCAGCGCGGGCAATAGGCCTTGTTGATGGCGCTGGCAATCTTGCGGGTCAGCCAGCGTGGGCTCAAGCGCGGGCTGAAGGCCAGCCAGCGGTTACGTCGCCCGGGAATAATGATGGCTTTGTTCTTTTCCAGCGCGCGCACGGTGTAGAGCGCCACTTCTTCCGGGCTCATCAGTTGGGCGCTGCGGTCGAGCTTGGCGGTGTCCATTTGCGCGGTGCCGAAAAACGCCGTGCGCGTGGGGCCGGGGCACAGCACCGAGACCTTGATACCGCAGGTCTTCAGCTCTTCGCGCAGGCCTTCGGAGAAGTGCAGCACATATGCCTTGCTGGCGTAATAGCTGCTCATCCAGGGGCCGGGCTGGAAGGCTGCGACCGAGGCTACGTTAAGAATCTGCCCGCCGCCATGCAGCGCCATGGCGTTGCCGAGGGCGTGGCACATGCGGGTGAGGGCCAGGATGTTGACTTCGATCAGGTCTTGCTCGGTCATCCAGTCCTGGGCGAGGAACGGCCCGCTGGTGCCCATGCCGGCGCAGTTGATCAGCAAGTCGATCTGCCGCTCGCCTTCTTCAAGTTCCAGC
The DNA here is from genome assembly GCF_030263855.1 of Pseudomonas sp. ChxA. Taxonomy (NCBI): domain Bacteria; kingdom Pseudomonadati; phylum Pseudomonadota; class Gammaproteobacteria; order Pseudomonadales; family Pseudomonadaceae; genus Pseudomonas; species Pseudomonas sp. ChxA. The sequence continues at coordinate 891,762 of NZ_JARPMK010000002.1, read as the reverse complement.
AGGAACCCGGACAAGCGCAGAGGCTCGCCCAGGTCGCAGGCACGAAACAGCACCTCGACGCCGAAGCGCTGAGTCAATTCAATTGCAATGCTTTCCAACTGATCACGCTGGCGGGCCACCAGAATCAAGCTGCGGCCGCGACGGGCCAGTGCTTCGGCCAAAGCCAGGCCGATGCCGCTGGAGGCGCCGGTGATCAGAGCGTAACGGGTCATGCCTTTCTCCATCGCAACGCCGCCGAGCCTGTGACAGAGGCATCACAGGCGGCGGGCGTTTCTTCACTGTTCTGGAGAGTCTACAGGTTCGGCTGCGTCGTCAGCACTTTGCACGCTGTCTTCTTCATCTACGGTGACGCTTTGATCGGTGGCGTCATCGGCGGTAATGGAGCTGCTTTCGTAGCTGCTGTCCATATTGGCTTCGAGTTGGTTCAAGTAGCCGTTCATGCCCAGCGTCACCACGATGGCGAGCATCACTGGGATAAACGCCAGCCACAGGGTCGCCAGCACCTTGACTGCCGTGGAGTTGCGCGGCGGCGGCGGGCCATATTGGTTGGCGCCTGCGTTGCCCGGCAGTACCAGCAGCAGGATCGGAAAGACGCTGTTGACCAGTGGCACAAGGTTGAGGAAGTACAGCCAGCCGGACCAGCCCAGGTCGTGCAGGCGTTGCACGCCGATTTGCACACTCACCCACACCAGTGCAACAAACAAGGCCAAGCCCAGTAGTACCCCGAGGATGGTGCCGGCAGTCGGCGAGGCGGTTGCCACGGCGAAGCTCGCGGTACTGATGATGCCACCGGCCACCAGCAGCGCCAGGGTCAATACCAGCGTCCAGGCCAGATAACGCAAGCGGCCGATGCGCCCGTGGATGGTGAACACTTTAAGGGTTGAGTATTCCTCGGTGTACTCACCCACGGCAGCACGCGGTGGTGCATAGGGCGAAGCCGCAGGGCGCGATAAGTCAGCGGTGCTGGCGTCGGTCTCGTGGGTTTCGGCCAGGTTGAAGGTTACCGGCTGCTCGGGTTCGATACGGGCATCGACGCCAGCGTTTTTCAGCGCAGTGAGGTAGGTTTCGGCATCCGCGCGGGAAAGGTCACGCTTGAGGGCGACCGGGCGGCCGGTAAAAAGCTTTTCGATGGCTGCCACATCGCTTTTGAATAGCTCGGCGAGGTTCAGCTTGGCGGTGGTGCTTTCGACACCCGGAAGCAGGGCTCCGTCAAACACAATCTTGAAACGGCTGTCGCTCATGCGGGCATCCTTGTCACTTGTTCAGGGAAGGGTTTGCAGGCCTGCGCCAATGGGCAGGCCCGATATTCAGTTCAACGGGGCCAGCGCAGTTGCGCGGCCTGCTCGCGTGCCTTGCGGTATTCGGCATCCAGGCGGGCAATCAGTTCATCGACGCTGGGCAAATCATCAATCTGGCCTACACCTTGGCCGGCTGACCAGACGGTTTTCCAGGCCTTGGCCTCATCGCTCAACGGCTTGAGCTTGGAACCGAAGTTGACTTCACCTTTGCCTTGCAGGGCGGCGAGGTCGAAACCGGCGTTTTCCAGGCTCTGGCGCATGAAGCTTGCGGGTACGCCGGACACCGCAGGAGTGTGCACGATGTCGGCGGCGCGCGATGTGAGCAGCATCTCTTTATAGGCGTCCGGGGCGTGGCTTTCGGTGGTGCCGATAAAGCGCGTACCGAAATACGCCAAGTCTGCGCCCAGCAGTTGCGCGGCAAGTATCTCATGCCCATGGTTGAGGCAGCCGGCCAGCAGCAGGGTTTTATCAAAAAACTGGCGAATCTCGGCGATCAGCGCGAAAGGGCTCCAGGTGCCGGCGTGGCCGCCGGCGCCCGCTGCCACGGCGATCAAGCCATCAACACCGGCTTCTGCGGCTTTCTCGGCATGCCGACGGGTGGTGACGTCGTGAAACACCAGGCCACCGTAGCTGTGAACCGCATCCACCAGCTCCTTGACCGCGCCCAGGCTGGTGATGACGATCGGCACCTTGTGCTCGACGCAGATCGCCAAGTCGGCTTCAAGCCTTGGGTTGCTGTTATGTACGATCAGGTTGACGGCATAGGGCGCGGGGTTATCCAACTGCGCCAGGCCCGCTTCGATTTCCTCCAGCCAGGCCTTGAAACCGCTGCTTTCGCGCTGGTTGAGTGCCGGGAAACTCCCGACCACGCCATTGCGACAGCACGCCAGGACCAGTTGCGGGTTGGAAATCAGGAACATCGGCGCAGCCACCACGGGCAGGCGCAGACTTTGTTCGAGCGAAGCGGGCAGTGACATTGGAGGTTCCCCGAGTAATTGAAATTAGAACGGTTTGACCACGACCAAAATTACGATAGCCAGCAATATCAGAACCGGCACTTCATTGAACCAGCGATAAAAGACATGGCTGCGGGTATTTTCGCCACGGGCGAAGCGTTTTACCTGGGCGCCGCACATATGGTGGTAACCGATCAGCAGTACCACCAAGGTAAGTTTGGCGTGGATCCAGGCACCGGATTGAAAGATGGCCGGGTTGAGGTAGATCAGCCAGCCGCCGAATATCAGGGTGGCGATCATCGCTGGCCCCATAATGCCGCGATACAGTTTGCGCTCCATGAGGCTGAAGCGTTCTTTGCTGACTGTGTCCTCACTTTGTGCGTGGTAGACGAACAAGCGTGGCAGGTAAAACAGCCCGGCAAACCAGCAGACGATACTGACGATATGGAAGGCTTTGATCCATAGATAGAGCATTTCTAGTTATTCCCAGGTTCACGGTAACTGAAGATAGTAGTGGCTCATGTGCCTGTACGTCACGTTGACGGTTGTCGCAGGACGATGCGGCCCCTATTATCGACGGCTTTCCAGTGGGTTCGTTGAGGGCAGGTTTATGGTCAAGGTCGGTATCGTCGGCGGCACGGGTTACACCGGTGTCGAATTGCTGCGTCTGTTGGCTCAGCATCCGCAAGCTGAGGTGGTGGTCATCACTTCCCGATCCGAGGCCGGCTTGGCAGTGGCCGATATGTACCCGAACCTGCGAGGCCACTATGACGGCCTGGCGTTCAGCGTGCCGGACATCAAGACTCTGGGTGCATGTGATGTGGTGTTTTTCGCCACACCTCACGGGGTTGCGCATGCGCTGGCCGGCGAACTGCTGGCGGCGGGTACCAAGGTCATCGATCTGTCGGCCGACTTCCGTTTGCAGGACGCCGATGAGTGGGCCAAGTGGTACGGCCAGCCACACGGCGCGCCTGAGTTGCTGGAAGAGGCGGTGTACGGTCTGCCGGAAGTCAATCGTGAGCAAATCAAGCAAGCACGCCTGATTGCCGTGCCGGGTTGCTATCCGACCGCGACGCAGCTGGGTTTTCTGCCATTGCTGGAAGCCGGCCTGGCCGATACTTCGCGTTTGATCGCCGACTGCAAGTCAGGTGTGAGCGGCGCCGGCCGTGGTGCAGCTGTAGGTTCGCTGTACTCCGAAACGTCGGAAAGCATGAAGGCCTACGCGGTAAAAGGGCATCGTCACCTGCCGGAGATTCGCCAAGGGTTGCGTCGTGCCGCCGGTAAAGACGTAGGCCTGACCTTCGTACCGCACCTGACGCCGATGATTCGTGGCATTCACTCCACGCTCTATGCAACCGTTGTTGATCGTTCGGTAGACCTGCAGGCGCTGTTTGAAAAGCGTTATGCCAATGAACCGTTCGTCGACGTGATGCCGGCTGGCAGCCACCCGGAAACCCGTAGCGTGCGCGGTGCCAACGTATGCCGCATTGCGGTGCACCGTCCACAGGATGGAGATTTGGTGGTGGTGTTGTCGGTGATCGATAACCTGGTCAAGGGCGCGTCGGGCCAGGCGGTGCAGAACCTGAACATCCTGTTTGGTCTGGATGAGAAGCTGGGCCTGTCCCACGCGGGCATGCTGCCTTAAGGTTTTACCGTTGATTGCAAAAGGCCCGTCTATCGGGCCTTTTGTGTTTTTAATGGCGGCAGCGCAGATTGATATACCGTAACAATAGTTGACCGCTTTTCTAGGAGAAGCGGATAATGCCCGCCATTACGCATATGGCGGCGCTACGCCGGGAGATTATCAGCATGAGCGTTGAATCCTTCACCCCCACGGCTTTGCAATTCACCCACGGTGCTGCGCACAAGGTGAAGAGCCTGGTCGATGAAGAGGGTAATGATCGCTTGAAGCTGCGCGTATTCGTTACGGGCGGCGGTTGTTCAGGGTTTCAGTACGGTTTTACCTTCGATGAAGATGTGGCCGACGATGACACCATCGTCGAGCGCGAGGGCGTCAGCCTGGTCGTGGACCCGATGAGCTTCCAATACCTGGCAGGTGCCGAGGTGGATTACCAGGAAGGTCTGGAAGGCTCGCGTTTCGTGATCAAGAATCCGAATGCCACCACGACCTGTGGTTGCGGGTCTTCGTTCTCGATCTGATCAGCAGCCTGAACCTGCAGACAGCAAAACGCCGCTTGGCTTTGATAGGCCAAGCGGCGTTTTGCTGTCTGCAGGTTCAGGCCGGGTAGATTGCACCTGATACCCGAAGCCCGCGTGCGCCAGTGACACTTGGGCGGTTGGCGGCAATGCCCTCCAGGCAGCAATGGGCCAGCCAGGCGAAGGCCATGGCTTCAACCCAGTCGGGGTCCACGCCGTAAGTGGCGGTGCTGCTGACTTGAGTGGACGGCAACAGCGCTGCCAGGCGGTTCATCAGCGTGGTGTTATGCGCGCCGCCACCACAGACCAACAGGGTTTCGGTGTCAGTTTGTGCCGCCTGCAGGGACTCGACGATGGTCAGTGCGGTCAGTTCAAGCAGGGTTGCTTGCACATCCTCTGGCTGGAACGCTGGCAATCTGCCGAGGTGGTGTTGCAGCCATCCCAGGTTGAAGACTTCGCGCCCGGTGCTTTTCGGGCCTTTGGTCAGGAAGAATGGGTCACTGAGCAGAGCGTTGAGTAGTGCAGGCTCGACCTGGCCACCAGCTGCCCATTGGCCATCGCGATCAAAGTGCTCGCCGCGCTGATCGTGAATCCACGCATCCAGCAGCACGTTGCCCGGGCCGCAATCGAAGCCGGCTACGGGCTTGTCGGTCTCGATCAGGCTGAGGTTGCTGAAGCCGCCGACATTCAATACGGCGCGGTTGCCGGTACGCTCCCCGAACAAGGCTTCGTGAAAGGCAGGCACCAAGGGCGCGCCTTGACCTCCGGCGGCCACATCGCGGCTGCGGAAATCACTGACGACGGTAATGCCCGTCAGCTCGGTGAGCAGGGCAGGATTACCGATTTGAACGGTAAAGCCTCGAGCAGGTTCATGGCGGATCGTCTGGCCGTGGCTGCCGATCGCGCGTATGTCCTGAGGCTTGAGGGCTTGTTGTTCCAGTAAGGCATGGATGCCTTTGGCCGCCAGTGTCACCCAGTGTTGCTGGGCGACCGCCGAACGGGCGATCTCATCCGGGCCGCTGGCGCAGAGGCTTAGCAGTTGGATGCGCAGGTCGTCCGGCATGGGGATGTAATGTGTGGCGATCAAGTTGATCGCCGGGTTCTGTTCGATCAGGGCTATATCCAGGCCATCAAGACTGGTCCCGGACATCACACCTATATAGAGCGGCATACCTTAGCGCTTCGCCGAGGCCAGCAGGGTGGAGCGCTCCTGGTCCATGCGTGCCATCAATGGCTGGCTTTGTTGCAGGAAGCGCGCGCGCTCGGCTTTGGCGATCGGGTCGGCCATTGGCAGCTTTTGGCCCAGTGGGTCGACGTGGACGCCGTTCACCTGGAACTCATAGTGCAAATGCGGGCCGGTGGACAGACCGGTGGTGCCGATATAGCCGATGACCTGGCCCTGTTTCACGTTGCTGCCGGTCGAAACGCCTTTGGCGAACCCCTGCATGTGGCCATAAAGAGTGCGGTAGGTATTGCCGTGCTGGATGATCACGGTATTGCCGTAGCCACCGCGACGGCCGGCCAGCAATACCTTGCCGTCACCGGCAGCCTTGATGGGCGTGCCGCGTGGGGCGGCATAGTCGACGCCTTTGTGGGCGCGGATCTTGTTGAGGATCGGGTGCTTGCGGCCCATGGAGAAGCGCGAACTGATGCGGGCAAAGTCCACCGGCGTGCGGATGAAGGCTTTGCGCATGCTATTGCCGTCGGCGGTGTAGTAGCTGGTGTTGCCTTGTTTGTTGGTATAACGCACTGCGGTGTAGGTCTTGCCACGGTTGGTAAACCGCGCAGATAGAATCGCACCGGTCCCGACGACTTTGCCGTTGGCGACTTTCTGCTCGTAGATCACGTCAAATTCGTCACCCTGACGGATGTCTTGGGCGAAGTCGATGTCGTAGCCAAACACGCTGGCCATGTCCATGGTCATGCTGTGGGACAAGCCGGCGCGGGCGGCCGACTGTGACAGCGAACTGTTGATCACGCCATGCACGTAGGCGGAGCGCGTCACCGGCTTGGTGGTGATGCGGTTGAACGCAAAGCCTTTGGCGCCTTTGGTCAGGGCAATGCTTTCGAGGTCGCTGACAGTGCTGTGCAGGCTTTTCAACTGGCCGTCGGCAGCCAATTCGAACTCAAGCTTCTGGCCGTGTTTGAGCTGGGTGAATTGCTTGGCTTGTTTATCGCTGGCCAACACCTCATTAACCGTAGAGGCAGGTAGGCCGACTTTTTCAAACAGTGTTGAAAGGGTGTCGCCTTTGGCGACGGTCACTTCGCGGTGCAGCGGATTTTTTGGAGTGGTTGGCGCAGGCGACTCTTGAGTGGCCGCCTGGGTGTCTTCCGGGCTGCTTTCTATCTGTGCAAATGGAGATTCTGCCGGTGTGTTTGTGGCTTGTTGCGCGTCGGAAGCGTCTTGATCTTGTGTCAGTTGTTCAACAGGACTTTCCAGGTCAAGGCTCAGGGATGTTCGTTTGGCTTCTACGTCACTGGAAGGGAATACCAGGAGTGCCAGGCTGAGAAGGGCGGCGATACCACTTGCGGCGAGCAGGTGGGTCTTCGGGTAAAGCGGCGGCGCTTTAGACGGTTCTGTGGTCATAAGTAATTTTGACTTTGAAGATGAAATGGAAAAGATGAATGACATGATGAAGATGAAATAACTGTATAAAATATAACCAAATCATCTGTGGCGCAAGCTCGCGAACGCTGGGCTTGCTGAACGGTGTCCGTGCGCGGGACAAAACTTGTAATTAGTCCCTGATCTTGTATGGTTGGTTCCCTTTTGAATCTGAGCCTTGCGGGTCTGTTATGAAGTCGGTTGAAGAGCAGCTAGCGCTGATAAAACGTGGTGCGGAAGAACTGTTGGTCGAGGCCGAGCTGATCGAAAAGCTCAAGCGTGGCCAACCCCTGCGTATTAAGGCTGGCTTCGATCCGACCGCGCCGGATCTGCACCTGGGTCATACCGTGCTTATTAATAAGCTGCGCCAGTTCCAGGAGCTGGGGCATCAGGTCATCTTCCTTATAGGTGACTTCACCGGGATGATCGGTGATCCGAGCGGCAAAAGCGCAACGCGCCCGCCGCTGACCCGTGAGCAGGTCCTCGATAATGCCGAGACCTACAAAACCCAAGTGTTCAAGATTCTCGATCCGGCCAAGACCGAGGTGGCATTCAACTCCACCTGGATGGATCAAATGGGGCCGGCGGACTTTATTCGCCTGACTTCCCAGTACACCGTGGCACGCATGCTTGAGCGTGATGACTTCGATAAGCGTTATTCCACCAATCAGCCGATCGCGATTCACGAGTTCCTCTACCCGTTGGTGCAGGGCTATGACTCGGTGGCATTGCGCGCGGACGTCGAGCTGGGTGGTACTGACCAGAAGTTCAACCTGCTGATGGGGCGCGAACTGCAGCGTGCGTATGGGCAAGAGGCTCAGTGCATTCTGACCATGCCGTTGCTGGAAGGGTTGGATGGCGTCAAGAAGATGTCCAAGTCGCTTGGCAACTACGTCGGTATCCAGGAAGCGCCGGGTGTGATGTACGGCAAACTGGTTTCGATTCCTGATGCGCTGATGTGGCGTTACTTCGAACTGTTGAGCTTCCGCTCGATGGACGAGATCAATGCGCTGCGCGCTGAAGTCGAAGCGGGTGCGAATCCTCGTGATGTGAAGATCAAGTTGGCGGAAGAGATCGTTGCGCGCTTCCATGGTGAAGAGGCTGCGGCCAGTGCTCACCGCGCGGCCGGTAACCGTATGAAAGATGGCGAGCTGCCGGATGATCTGCCGGAGATCGAATTGGCCGCGGCTGAAGCGATGCCGATTGCTGCTGTACTTAATAAGGCGGGCCTGGTTAAGAACTCCGCGGTTGCGCGCGACCTGCTGGGTTCCGGTGGCGTGCGTATAGATGGTGAGGTTGTCGATCGCACCTTTATATACGAGCTGGGCGCTACCCACGTTTGTCAGGCTGGGAAGAAGGCATTTGCGCGTATTACGCTCAAAGCCGAATAGACCTGAAATTAAGTGTTGACGGCGAATTATATCTGTCTATAATTCGCCCCACTTCCGGCGCAGTCGAAACGGAAAACTCCTTGGTAAACAATGAGTTACGAAGTTTTCGGCAGCAGGTTGCTTCAGTTCATCGAAGCCAAAAGGGAGTTGAAAAAGAGGTGTTGACAGCAGCGTGTAACGCTGTAGAATTCGCCTCCCGCTAACGAGAGATCGTAAGCGCAAGTGGTTGAAGTTGTTGAAGAATTCTTCGAAAGCTTCTGAAAATAATCACTTGACAACAAATGAGGCTGCTGTAGAATGCGCGCCTCGGTTGAGACGAAAGATCTTAACCAACCGCTCTTTAACAACTGAATCAAGCAATTCGTGTGGGTGCTTGTGGAGTCAGACTGATAGTCAACAAGATTATCAGCATCACAAGTTACTCCGCGAGAAATCAAAGATGTAACCAACGATTGCTGAGCCAAGTTTAGGGTTTCTTAAAAACCCAAAGATGTTTGAACTGAAGAGTTTGATCATGGCTCAGATTGAACGCTGGCGGCAGGCCTAACACATGCAAGTCGAGCGGTAGAGAGGAGCTTGCTCCTCTTGAGAGCGGCGGACGGGTGAGTAATGCCTAGGAATCTGCCTGGTAGTGGGGGATAACGTTCGGAAACGGACGCTAATACCGCATACGTCCTACGGGAGAAAGCAGGGGACCTTCGGGCCTTGCGCTATCAGATGAGCCTAGGTCGGATTAGCTAGTTGGTGAGGTAATGGCTCACCAAGGCGACGATCCGTAACTGGTCTGAGAGGATGATCAGTCACACTGGAACTGAGACACGGTCCAGACTCCTACGGGAGGCAGCAGTGGGGAATATTGGACAATGGGCGAAAGCCTGATCCAGCCATGCCGCGTGTGTGAAGAAGGTCTTCGGATTGTAAAGCACTTTAAGTTGGGAGGAAGGGCAGTAAATTAATACTTTGCTGTTTTGACGTTACCGACAGAATAAGCACCGGCTAACTCTGTGCCAGCAGCCGCGGTAATACAGAGGGTGCAAGCGTTAATCGGAATTACTGGGCGTAAAGCGCGCGTAGGTGGTTTGTTAAGTTGGATGTGAAATCCCCGGGCTCAACCTGGGAACTGCATTCAAAACTGACTGACTAGAGTATGGTAGAGGGTGGTGGAATTTCCTGTGTAGCGGTGAAATGCGTAGATATAGGAAGGAACACCAGTGGCGAAGGCGACCACCTGGACTAATACTGACACTGAGGTGCGAAAGCGTGGGGAGCAAACAGGATTAGATACCCTGGTAGTCCACGCCGTAAACGATGTCAACTAGCCGTTGGAAGCCTTGAGCTTTTAGTGGCGCAGCTAACGCATTAAGTTGACCGCCTGGGGAGTACGGCCGCAAGGTTAAAACTCAAATGAATTGACGGGGCCCGCACAAGCGGTGGAGCATGTGGTTTAATTCGAAGCAACGCGAAGAACCTTACCAGGCCTTGACATCCAATGAACTTTCTAGAGATAGATTGGTGCCTTCGGGAACATTGAGACAGGTGCTGCATGGCTGTCGTCAGTTCGTGTCGTGAGATGTTGGGTTAAGTCCCGTAACGAGCGCAACCCTTGTCCTTAGTTACCAGCACGTAATGGTGGGCACTCTAAGGAGACTGCCGGTGACAAACCGGAGGAAGGTGGGGATGACGTCAAGTCATCATGGCCCTTACGGCCTGGGCTACACACGTGCTACAATGGTCGGTACAGAGGGTTGCCAAGCCGCGAGGTGGAGCTGATCCCACAAAACCGATCGTAGTCCGGATCGCAGTCTGCAACTCGACTGCGTGAAGTCGGAATCGCTAGTAATCGCGAATCAGAATGTCGCGGTGAATACGTTCCCGGGCCTTGTACACACCGCCCGTCACACCATGGGAGTGGGTTGCACCAGAAGTAGCTAGTCTAACCTTCGGGAGGACGGTTACCACGGTGTGATTCATGACTGGGGTGAAGTCGTAACAAGGTAGCCGTAGGGGAACCTGCGGCTGGATCACCTCCTTAATCGACGACATCAGCTGCTCCATAAGTTCCCACACGAATTGCTTGATTCATTGAAGAAGACGATAGAAGCAGCTTTAAGCTCCAAGCTGATAGCTCTTAGCTAATCAGTGGCGCTCGAAATTGGGTCTGTAGCTCAGTTGGTTAGAGCGCACCCCTGATAAGGGTGAGGTCGGCAGTTCGAATCTGCCCAGACCCACCAATTTTGTTATGGGGCCATAGCTCAGCTGGGAGAGCGCCTGCCTTGCACGCAGGAGGTCAACGGTTCGATCCCGTTTGGCTCCACCATTAACTGCTTCTGCTGTTAGAGTTTAGAAATGAATATTCTGAAGTGAATATTGATTTCTAGTCTTTGATTAGATCGTTCTTTAAAAATTTGGGTATGTGATAGAAAGATAGACTGAACGTTACTTTCACTGGTAACGGATCAGGCTAAGGTAAAATTTGTGAGTTCTCTTAATTGAGAAATTCGAATTTTCGGCGAATGTTGTCTTCACAGTATAACCAGATTGCTTGGGGTTATATGGTCAAGTGAAGAAGCGCATACGGTGGATGCCTTGGCAGTCAGAGGCGATGAAAGACGTGGTAGCCTGCGAAAAGCTTCGGGGAGTCGGCAAACAGACTTTGATCCGGAGATGTCTGAATGGGGGAACCCAGCCATCATAAGATGGTTATCTTACGCTGAATACATAGGCGTAAGAGGCGAACCAGGGGAACTGAAACATCTAAGTACCCTGAGGAAAAGAAATCAACCGAGATTCCCTTAGTAGTGGCGAGCGAACGGGGACTAGCCCTTAAGTGGCTTTGAGATTAGCGGAACGTTCTGGAAAGTACGGCCATAGTGGGTGATAGCCCTGTACGCGAAAATCTCTTAGTCATGAAATCGAGTAGGACGGAGCACGAGAAACTTTGTCTGAATATGGGGGACCATCCTCCAAGGCTAAATACTACTGACTGACCGATAGTGAACTAGTACCGTGAGGGAAAGGCGAAAAGAACCCCGGAGAGGGGAGTGAAATAGATCCTGAAACCGTATGCGTACAAGCAGTGGGAGCCCACTTTGTTGGGTGACTGCGTACCTTTTGTATAATGGGTCAGCGACTTATTTTCAGTGGCGAGCTTAACCGAATAGGGGAGGCGTAGCGAAAGCGAGTCTTAATAGGGCGTCTAGTCGCTGGGAATAGACCCGAAACCGGGCGATCTATCCATGGGCAGGTTGAAGGTTGGGTAACACTAACTGGAGGACCGAACCGACTACCGTTGAAAAGTTAGCGGATGACCTGTGGATCGGAGTGAAAGGCTAATCAAGCTCGGAGATAGCTGGTTCTCCTCGAAAGCTATTTAGGTAGCGCCTCATGTATCACTGTAGGGGGTAGAGCACTGTTTCGGCTAGGGGGTCATCCCGACTTACCAAACCGATGCAAACTCCGAATACCTACAAGTGCCGAGCATGGGAGACACACGGCGGGTGCTAACGTCCGTCGTGAAAAGGGAAACAACCCAGACCGTCAGCTAAGGTCCCAAAGTTATGGTTAAGTGGGAAACGATGTGGGAAGGCTTAGACAGCTAGGAGGTTGGCTTAGAAGCAGCCACCCTTTAAAGAAAGCGTAATAGCTCACTAGTCGAGTCGGCCTGCGCGGAAGATGTAACGGGGCTCAAACCATACACCGAAGCTACGGGTATCACGTAAGTGATGCGGTAGAGGAGCGTTCTGTAAGCCTGTGAAGGTGAGTTGAGAAGCTTGCTGGAGGTATCAGAAGTGCGAATGCTGACATGAGTAACGACAATGGGTGTGAAAAACACCCACGCCGAAAGACCAAGGTTTCCTGCGCAACGTTAATCGACGCAGGGTTAGTCGGTCCCTAAGGCGAGGCTGAAAAGCGTAGTCGATGGAAAACAGGTTAATATTCCTGTACTTCTGGTTATTGCGATGGAGGGACGGAGAAGGCTAGGCCAGCTTGGCGTTGGTTGTCCAAGTTTAAGGTGGTAGGCTGGAATCTTAGGTAAATCCGGGATTCTAAGGCCGAGAGCTGATGACGAGCTAACTTTTAGTTAGCGAAGTGGTTGATGCCATGCTTCCAAGAAAAGCTTCTAAGCTTCAGGTAACCAGGAACCGTACCCCAAACCGACACAGGTGGTTGGGTAGAGAATACCAAGGCGCTTGAGAGAACTCGGGTGAAGGAACTAGGCAAAATGGCACCGTAACTTCGGGAGAAGGTGCGCCGGTGAGGGTGAAGGACTTGCTCCGTAAGCTCATGCCGGTCGAAGATACCAGGCCGCTGCGACTGTTTATTAAAAACACAGCACTCTGCAAACACGAAAGTGGACGTATAGGGTGTGACGCCTGCCCGGTGCCGGAAGGTTAATTGATGGGGTTAGCTAACGCGAAGCTCTTGATCGAAGCCCCGGTAAACGGCGGCCGTAACTATAACGGTCCTAAGGTAGCGAAATTCCTTGTCGGGTAAGTTCCGACCTGCACGAATGGCGTAACGATGGCGGCGCTGTCTCCACCCGAGACTCAGTGAAATTGAAATCGCTGTGAAGATGCAGTGTATCCGCGGCTAGACGGAAAGACCCCGTGAACCTTTACTATAGCTTTGCACTGGACTTTGAATTTGCTTGTGTAGGATAGGTGGGAGGCTTTGAAGCGTGGACGCCAGTCTGCGTGGAGCCAACCTTGAAATACCACCCTGGCAACTTTGAGGTTCTAACTCAGGTCCGTTATCCGGATCGAGGACAGTGTATGGTGGGTAGTTTGACTGGGGCGGTCTCCTCCTAAAGAGTAACGGAGGAGTACGAAGGTGCGCTCAGACCGGTCGGAAATCGGTCGTAGAGTATAAAGGCAAAAGCGCGCTTGACTGCGAGACAGACACGTCGAGCAGGTACGAAAGTAGGTCTTAGTGATCCGGTGGTTCTGTATGGAAGGGCCATCGCTCAACGGATAAAAGGTACTCCGGGGATAACAGGCTGATACCGCCCAAGAGTTCATATCGACGGCGGTGTTTGGCACCTCGATGTCGGCTCATCACATCCTGGGGCTGAAGCCGGTCCCAAGGGTATGGCTGTTCGCCATTTAAAGTGGTACGCGAGCTGGGTTTAGAACGTCGTGAGACAGTTCGGTCCCTATCTGCCGTGGACGTTTGAGATTTGAGAGGGGCTGCTCCTAGTACGAGAGGACCGGAGTGGACGAACCTCTGGTGTTCCGGTTGTCACGCCAGTGGCATTGCCGGGTAGCTATGTTCGGAATAGATAACCGCTGAAAGCATCTAAGCGGGAAACTAGCCTCAAGATGAGATCTCACTGGGACCTTGAGTCCCCTGAAGGGCCGTCGAAGACTACGACGTTGATAGGTTGGGTGTGTAAGCGCTGTGAGGCGTTGAGCTAACCAATACTAATTGCCCGTGAGGCTTGACCATATAACACCCAAGCAATTTGTTTCTCGAGAGAGCATCAGATTGCGGTGTGTGAAGACGAGATGAACCGAAAGTTCGACGCTCACAAAACACCGAAAGCTGTCACATACCCAATTTGCTGAAGCGAAGCCAGCTGGCTACGACTCAGTACCCGAATTTCTTGACGACCATAGAGCATTGGAACCACCTGATCCCATCCCGAACTCAGTAGTGAAACGATGCATCGCCGATGGTAGTGTGGGGTTTCCCCATGTGAGAGTAGGTCATCGTCAAGATTAAATTCCGAAACCCCTGATTGCTAACGCAATCAGGGGTTTTGTTTTGGGCGGTCGAAAACCCAAACCCGTCCAAAGCTGCCGACAAATTTGCACAGTTATTTCTGAACCAGACCATTAGAATAGGCACCTAACCTTTTTTAGAGCTCGAGCCCTATCTATGCCCGATCCGGTTGATACCGTCGAGGTGTCGCAGTTACCACTGGAGGATCTGGTGGCATGCCATGAGTGCGACTTGCTGATGCGCAACCCCGTACTCGCCCTCGGTGAAAAAGCCCAATGCCCGCGTTGCGGTTACGAGCTCTACGCACACCGCCACAACGTGGTTGAGCGAAGCCTCGCTTTGGTGCTGGCGGCATTGTTGCTGTACATCCCTGCGAACTTTTTACCCATCATGCAGCTCAATCTTCTCGGGCAGTCCTCGGAGGACACCGTATGGAGCGGCGTGGTCGGTCTGTTCGACACCGGCATGCAAGGTGTAGCGGCTGTGGTGTTCCTGTGCAGCATGGGGATTCCGCTGCTCAAGCTACTCTGCCAATTGGCTGTGCTGCTCAGTATCCGATGGAATATCGGTCGCAATTATGGGCTGTTGCTCTACCGCATTTACCATCACCTGAAAGATTGGGGGATGCTGGAGGTTTACCTGATGGGCGTGCTGGTCGCGATCGTCAAGCTCGCGGACATGGCCTCCATCACCATTGGCTTGGGGCTTGTCTGCTTCGTTAGCTTATTAGTGGTTCAAGTACTGCTGGAGGTGGTGATGTCGCCCCACCAGATCTGGCAAGCACTTTCAGGAGAGGATGATCATGCGGGCGATTGATGCAGGCATTCTGATTTGTACCGAATGCCACGAGCTGAACAAGCAAGAGGCGGATACCGATGAGCAGTTGTGCACCCGTTGCGGTGCGCTCATCCATGCGCGTCGCCCCAACAGCCTTGTGCGTACCTGGGCGTTGCTGATCACTGCAGCGATCCTGTACATCCCGGCTAATCTGTTGCCCATCATGACAATCAACTCCCTCGGCCAGGGTGATCCCAGTACGATCATGGCGGGCGTGATTCAGTTGGTGCAGCACGGAATGTTCCCCATCGCTGCGGTGGTATTTATCGCCAGCATTCTGGTGCCGACGTTCAAGCTGGTGGGTATTGGCTTGTTGCTGTTTTCGGTACAACGTCATCAACCGCTGTCCGCACAACAACGCATTATCATGTACCGCTTTATCGAATTCATTGGCCGCTGGTCCATGCTGGATATCTTCGTGATCGCCATCCTGGTGGCGGTCGTTAACTTTGGGCGACTTGCCAGCGTCGAGGCCAACCTTGGCGCTGCAGCGTTCGCCAGTGTGGTGATCTTGACGATGCTTGCCGCAGTAACTTTTGATCCCCGACTGATTTGGGATAACACGGAGTCGGACGACGACCATGAGTGATTTGCCTAAAGCTAAAACCCGCCCGGCCTCCAACTGGTCGGCCATTTGGGTGCTTCCCCTGATTGCGCTGATCATCGGCGGCTGGCTGGGATGGCGTGCCTATTCCCAACAAGGCATCGAGATCCAGGTGCGCTTTGAAAGTGGCGAGGGCATCCAGGTCAACAAAACCGAAGTGGTCTACAAAGGCATGACGGTGGGCAAGGTCAAAGCCTTGGCCCTGGATGACGAAGGCAGCAATCGCGGGGTGATCGCCACCATCGAGATGAACAAGGACGTCGAGCAATACCTCAAGACCAATACACGCTTCTGGCTGGTAAAACCCAGCGTCAGCCTCGCCGGTATCACCGGCCTGGAAACCCTGGTCTCGGGTAACTACATTGCTGCCAGCCCTGGCGACGGCGAGCCCACACGCAAATTCAAGGCGCTCTCCGAAGAGCCACCGTTATCTGACGCCAAGCCAGGCCTGCACCTGACCCTTAAAGCCGATCGCCTCGGCTCACTGAATCGTGGCAGCCCGGTGTTCTATAAGCAGATCCAGGTTGGCCAGGTCAAAAGCTACCTGCTGTCCGAGGACCAGAGCACTGTCGAGATCAAGGTCTACATCGAACCGACCTACGCCAGCCTGGTGCGCAAACATACGCGTTTCTGGAACGCCAGCGGCATCAGTATCGACGCCAATCTATCCGGCGTAAAAGTGCGTAGCGAATCGCTGTCCAGCATCGTCGCCGGCGGTATCGCGTTCGCCACCCCTGAAAATCGCAAGGACAGCCCGCCGACTGATCCGAGCCTGCCTTTCCGTCTTTATGAGGATTTCGACGCCGCTGCCGCCGGCATCAAGGTCAAGGTCAAGCTCACCGACTTTGAAGGCCTGCAGGCCGGGCGCACTCCGGTCATGTACAAAGGCATCCAGGTCGGCAGCCTGAAAACCCTGAAGATTGACCCGGACCTGTCCAGCGCCCACGCTGAGCTGACCCTCGACCCGCTCGCCGAAGATTACCTGGTGCAAGACACCCAGTTCTGGGTGGTCAAGCCGTCCATCTCCCTGGCCGGCATCACCGGTCTGGAGGCGTTGGTAAAAGGTAACTACATTGCCATCCGCCCCGGCGACAAAGGCAGCGCACCGCAACGTGAGTACGTCGCCCGCGCCAAAGCGCCGCCACTGGACCTGCGTTCTCCAGGCCTGCACATGGTGCTCTTCACCGACAACCTGGGCTCGCTGGATGTGGGCAGCCCGATCCTCTACAAACAGGTCAAGGTCGGTTCGGTGCAGAGCTACCAGTTCTCGCGCAAAAACAAGCAACTGGTGATCGGCGTCCACATCGAGAAGGAATACGAAAACCTGGTCAACGGTTCGACGCGTTTCTGGAATGCCAGCGGCGTCACCTTGACTGGCGGCCTCACCGGCGGCATTCAAGTGAAGAGTGAATCCTTGGCTAGCCTGATGGCGGGCGGTATCGCCTTCGAAACCCCGGAACAGAATGTACCGTTGAAAAAGCGTATCCCGCGTTTCCGCCTGTTTGCCGATCGCGAAGCGGCCAACCAGCACGGCACCCTGGTGACCATCAAGGTTGATCGCGCCGACGGCCTGCGCCCCGGCACGCCAGTACGCTTCAAAGGCCTCGACGTGGGCAAGATCGAGAACGTCGACCTCAGTGCCGACATGCAGTCGGTATTGCTCAGCGCCCGGATCACCCAAGTGGCTGATCGTATTGCGCGCAGTGGCAGCCAGTTCTGGGTGGTCAAGCCTGAGCTGGGCCTGATGAAAACCGCGAACCTGGAGACCCTGGTCACCGGCCAATACATCGAAGTGCAGCCCGCCGTGAAAAACACCGGGCCGCAAAAGAGCTTCGTCGCGCTGGACAAGCCACCAGAGGCTGTTCACCAGGAAGAAGGCCTGAGCCTGGTCCTCAGCGCCGCACGCCGTGGTTCGCTGAAGGAAGGCGTGCCCGTCACTTACCGTGAAGTCACTGTAGGCAAAGTCACCGGCTACGAGCTGGGCCAGACCGCCGACCGGGTGCTGGTGCACATTTTGATCGAGCCTAAATATGCACCACTGGTGCGCAGTGGCAGCCGCTTCTGGAATACCAGTGGGTTTGGTTTGGACTTCGGCTTGTTCAAGGGGGCGACGGTGCGCACGGAGTCACTGGAGACGTTGGTGGCTGGTGGTATCGCCTTCGCCACGCCAGATGGCGAGCGGATGGGCAATGCGGCGCGACCGCAGCAGACGTTCCCGTTGTTTGATAAGTTTGAAGATGAGTGGCTGACCTGGGCGCCTAAGATTCCGCTCGGCAAATAGACCGAGGCGCGGCCATCGCGGGTAAGCCCGGCTCCCACATTGGAATGCATATCTCCTGTGGGAGCCGGGCTTGCCCGCGATGAGGCCCTCAACATCACTGCAAAAACCCAGCCTATAAAAAAGGCCGCGATCCATATAGATCGCGGCCTTTTTACATTTCAGCGCAGTGGCTTAAACCTCATCCAACTCCGGCTCATCCGCCTGCACATTCACCGTCGCCTTCACCACATCATGACGACGGATGTACTTCCAGTCCGCCTCATCAATGTAGATACCATTCGGCCCGCTGCCGCCTTCCAGGTCGATCGCCACCTGGGCGGACACCTGCGGCTTCACACTGGCCAGAATCGGCACAAAGCCCAGCTGCAAACTGGTTTCCAGCAACGCCGCCTGGTTCTTCTCGTCGATATCCGCCGCCTCGTCGAGGTAGTACGGCAAACGCACGCGCCCGGCCTGGTCGCGGTCCATCAAGTGCAGCAACAAATACATGTTGGTCAGCGCCTTGATGGTCATGGTGGTGCCGTTGGACGCCGCGCCATCGATGTCGGTGTGAATCACCGGCTGGCCATGCACCTTGGTGATTTCAAATGCCAGCTCGAACAAGTCCTTGAGGCCCAACTGGTTATGGTTGGCAGCCACAAGACGGGCCAGGTATTCCTTGGCTTCTTCGTTCTTGTTGTCCTGCTCGGCGCTCTGGCTGAGGTCGAACACCGACAGGGTTTCGCCTTCTTCATACTGGCCGGCACTGTGGATGATCTGGTCGATATGCTTGAGGGCTTCCTTGTTCGGCGCCAGCACGATGCGGAAGCTTTGCAGGTTCGATACCTGACGCTTGTTGATCTCGCGGTTGAACAAGGCCAACTGGTGCTCAAGGCTGTCGTAGTCACTGCGAATATTGCGCAAGGTCCGCGCAATATCGGTGACAGCCGCACGGCGCGCCTTGCCCAACGTCAGGGCTTCATCGGTACGGTGCGCGTACGCGTTGATCAGCAATTGCAGACGACGCTCTACGTCATCCTCACTGTCGAACTTGGCCACGCCCTTGAGGCGCACCTGTGCGTACAGCGCCTCAATCTGGCCATCAGCGCGCAGCAAACCTTGCCAGCTGTCCTGATAGTCATTGAGCAACGGCAACAGGTTGTCCATGGAGTCGTCGACCGGGTCCATGAATGGTGTGCCGAACGGCAAGTCGGCCGGCAACAGCTGACGACGGCGCAACGCGTCATCCAGCGTGCGTTGCTTGGCTTCCATATCGCCAATCTGACGGCCGACCAATTGCAGCTTGGCCGACAACTGCTGGACACGCTCGGTGAAGGCATCACTGGAGCGCTTCAACTCGTTTTGCGCAGCTTCCATCTGCGCCAGGTTTTCGAGCTTCTCGCCTTCTTCCGCGCTCAGGGTTTGTGCGCGACGGAAGTCTTCCAGCGCTTTTTGCGCATCCAGCACTTGCTGGTACAGCGCTTCAGTCTGGGTCTTGCTCGCCGCACGGTCAGAGGCTACGGCCTGCTGCGTCTTGAGCTGCTTGAGTTCTTTTTCCAGACGCTCTTTCTGGTCGCGCAGCGCCGCGCGATCAGCCAGTGCCTGCAAGGCCGGTGGCTCGATATGGGAGATGTCGATCGACAGGCCCGGCACTTCAAATTTCTCGCCCTTGAAGCCATCAAGGATCTGCTCCAGGGATTTAACCCACTGGCCATCCTCATCCAGCGTGATGCCATGCTCGCCCAGCGGCAAACTGAACAACGAACTATTGAACAGGCGCATCAGACGCTCGACATCCTGCTGTGAGAATTCTTCACGCAGTTTGGCGTAACTGTTGTTGTCGGCGTGGTCGAGCTGCTGCTTGACCGACTTCAAACGTTTTTCCAGGTCGCGCAAGCGCTCGTCCAAGTCCTCTGCGCTGAACTGTCGGGATTGCGCCAGGGCGCCCGCCAATTCATCGTGCGCATCCTTGGCCGCCAGCAGTTGCTGCTCCAGCACCTTGACGTCATCCACCAGCGCAAAGCGATGCTTGAGCACCGACAGCTCGCCCAGCCAACGCTGAATGCCACTGATCTCGCGCTCCAGACGCATCAGTTCCTGGGTGCCGCCACGCTGATCGTTTTGCAGCGCGTCCTGCTCGTTACGGTAGTGCTCGGCCTGGATAGTCAGCTCTTCCTTGCGCGCACTGGCGTAGTCCGACCAGGTGCCCAGCAACGAATCCAGCAAGGGCGACAGGCGATGCAATTTGCCGCGCAATACATCGCGCAAGCGCACGCCATTGGCGAGTGCCTCAACCAATGGCCCGGCAGCCACCAGCGAGTTGTAGTCCTGCTCCATGCGCCTTACATCTCGGAAGGCTTCTTCGCACGCGGCGATGTAATCCACGCTGCCGGAACGCAGGCTGTGTTCGAACGCATCCAGGAACAATTGCTTGAGCTTGGCCGCGGTGATTTCGCGCATGTGCAGCAGGTTGATAAACAGCGCGCGGAAAGTCTTCAGGCTCTGTTCGCTGGTGGAACGCAGCGGAATCAGGGTCAGGTCCAGCGGGATTGACGTGTGGCCACCGACCAGCAAACGGCGCAATTCATCCGGCTTGAGTTCGTAGGCTTTCAGGCCTTCGCGCTCCAGGTTGGTGAACAGCTCTTTCTGACGCAGGCAGGTGTCGTTCTTCTGGTAATGCGCCAGGTCCAGCTTGCCGGCATAGGCAAAGAACTGGTGACCGAAACCACCGCCCGGGCCGCGCCCGACCACGCCGATCACGTGCGGGCCGTGGGGCAGCGAAACTTCCACGAGGATGTAGCTGGTGTCGGTGGCAAAGTAGAAGCGCCGCGATTGTTCCAGGGTGTACTTGCCGAAACTCATGTCCGACATGCGCGCCAGGATCGGGAACTGCAAGGCGTTGATCGACGCAGATTTACCCAGGTTATTCGCGCCGTACACCGACAACGGTTCTTCCAGCGGGAACAAGCCCAGGCTGTAACCCGCGGTGTTCAATAGGGCAAAGCGGCGGATGCCGTAGCGTTCCTTACTCATGCGTCGGTCTCCTGTTCTTCGGCAATGGCGCGGGCCATGGCGTCTTCTTCGCTTTCTTCTTCGAAGTCGCTGAGGTCCAGCGGGTCATCGGTTTTCAGCAACTTCTCGTCGCTGTCTTCATCGATGATCACCGGCGCCGGCAATGGCAACACACTGTGTACGCTGGCGGCCAGGTCACGGTCCTGCTGCACCGACAGGCATACGTCGAGGAAGCGGTGCATCGGCGGCAGGAAGCGATAGATGCCGTTGTCTTCGCTGGCAAAACCCAGTTGGGTCATGCGGCGCATGATCTTTTCTTCGAGCTCTTCCTGGGTCTGCACTTCGGCCTGGATAAACAGGTCGCGGTACTTTTCCAGCAACGACGGCAATTCATCGCGGCCCAGGCTGCCGCCATCAAGCACGGCGATCGGGTCGCGGCCCTGGTCGGCCAGGTGCTCGACGATGATGAAGGTAAACAGCGCCAAACGTTGCGCGGTCTTGTTGACCTGCGCCGCCGCCACGGCAGTGTCCGGCACGAAGTAATAGAAACCGCGTGTGTCACACACCAGCTCAAAGCCCAGGGCCTTGAACAGCGTGCGGTACTGGTCCTGGAAGTTCGACAGTTGCGCGTACAGCTCCGGGTCGCGGCGGCTGACGTGGTAACCCTTGAACAGCTCGCGAAAGATCGGCGCCAGCTGGGACAGTTCGGATAGATCAAGATGCATAAGGCGTGCTCGCAGAATTCTCGGTGGCATCAGTGCCAGCCGGGAGCAGGGCGAATGAGCGCAGGCTGACCTGGTGCTCGTGTGTGTGGTAGTCGCGGCGTTCCAGGCGTTCGCGCTTAAAGCGTTTTTCCCGCGAGAGCCGTGAGAACCAGTACAGCAATTCGTCGGTGGCGCCGTCCGGTTCCTGCTCCAGCAGCCAGGTCATCAGGTCCGGCATCGGCAACGCGTCTTCGCAGCGCTCGAGCATTTCCTTTACCGTGCGCGGCGCACGTTGGGCTTCGCCCTTATGGGATTTGTGCGCCTTGGGGAAACGTGCCGGTTTCGGCTCGAAATTAGCCAGGGCATACACGTACGCTTCGACCTGGCTGGCACTGCCCAGGAAGGTGCTTTGCGG
Organism: Pseudomonas sp. ChxA; assembly: GCF_030263855.1. NCBI lineage: Bacteria > Pseudomonadati > Pseudomonadota > Gammaproteobacteria > Pseudomonadales > Pseudomonadaceae > Pseudomonas > Pseudomonas sp. ChxA. The sequence continues at coordinate 869,802 of NZ_JARPMK010000002.1, read as the reverse complement.
GCGGGTAAACATCGGCATTGCGGCCTGCGGCACCGCATCCAGGCCTTTACGGCGAATGGCCGACAAGGCCAGCGCCGCGCCACGGGTCACGGCGTTGTGGCGGCGCGCTTCTTCACGCAGCGGCAGCAGCAGTTCGCGGGCATGGCGCAAGGTCAGCTGGGCGCTGGTTTGCATTTCGAGGATGCGCGCGTGGGTGCGCAGCAGCATGTCGTCGTCCACCAGATGGCCGAGGCGCTGCTGCTCGGTGAGCATGCGCAGCAGCACATTTTCGACCTTGCGCACGCCTTGCTCAAAGGCGCCGTCGGCGTTCACCAGTTGGATCATCGGTTCGACATATTCGTCCCAGGTCGCCAGTACCTCGGCGTAACGCTGGCGCAACGGGATTTGGCGGTCGCTGGTCTTGGCGCGGTCGGCCACGGCCGCGAGGGCTTGTTCGTCGTTAGCGAGTTTTTTCAGCACGTCCCGCACGCGCATGTCCAGCAAGCGCAGTTGGCGGGCCAAGTCGTGGCCATCACGGATGTCAAAGGCGTCCTGGATGTAACCTGCCAGGCGCTCGAGGTGGCGCAGGTAGGCTTCGATTTCCAGGCACAGGCCAAGCCGGTGCTCCTTGCGAAGATAGGCGAGGAAGTCGTGGATCTGTGCGTTGAGCTCGAAACGGTTCGGGCTCTTGGCGACAGGCACCAGGATATCCAGGCGTATCCACACGTCCAACAGGCTGGTGATGTCCTGTGGCGTGCTGTCCAGTTGTTGGGCCGCCAGTTGTGCGCGCAGCTCGCCCAGGCTCAAGGTGCCTTGGTCGAAGTGTTCGCACAGTGGCTCAAGCAAGGCCCAGTGTTCGGCGAGGGCGCGCAAGACGCGCTTGGGTTCGATCATCGGAATGGCCGGCTGGTTGGCGATTAAAAGTCGCGATTGTACTGCATCAGGCGCGGGATTTATCCACAGCCGGTCAGTGCGCAGTGGGCGATTGTTACCGAACAGCGGTAGAATCCCCGCTCTTTAGTTATCCACAAGTGGCCGAGCTGTGCTTATCGAGTCCCGACGTCGCGCTTACTTGACCGCCATGCAGGTGGTCAACTGGCTGCCCCGCACCGAACTGCCGTTTGCCGCGCCGTCGCGGCCCGAGCTGCTGCAGGCGCTTGAGCCCTATGAGGCGTTCGAAGTGTCGGGCGAGGAAGCCGCTGCGCCGGTGACGGTGGCCAAGCCTGCGCCCGAAACGCGGCCAACGGTGGAACGTGCCAAGGTCGAAGTGCCGCGTCCGTCGCCGGTGGCCAAACCTGTGGCGGCCGAAGCGCCAGCGCCGGTGGTCAAGGCCCCGGTGGTGCCGCCGCCACGCTTTGCCCTGCAATTGCTGCGGGCCGGGCGCTGCCTGCTGCTGGTGGAACTGCCTACGGGCGAACGTTTCCAGACCCGCGACCCGGCCTACATGCTGCTAAAAGACATGCTGCGCGCCGCCGGCCTGCCCGACAGCCCGCAAATCGTCGGCGACCCCGTGCGCTGGCCGCTGCTGGTGCGCGGCAACATGGACCAGGGCCCGGAAGCTGCACGGGATTTTGTCCAGGGTTTTGTCTCGGCGCGCCTGGAAGACGAACCCTGCGTGTGCCTGTGGCTGATCGGCCTGCCCGCCGTGCGTTTTGCCGGTGAGGCGAACGCCGAAGCCTGGTACCGCGAGCTGCAGGTCGAAGGCCTGGGCGCGGTATGGGCCTTGCCGGGCCTGGAATTATTAATGGAAGAGCCACAGCGTAAGGCTGATGTCTGGCAAGCCATGCGCCGGCTGATGGCGCGCTGGAAAAGTACCGATGAGTGAAGCTTTATCGTTCCGCCCGATGACCGAGGCGGACCTCGATGCCGTACTTAAGATTGAATACGCGGCGTTCAGCCATCCCTGGACCCGCGGTATCTTTCTCGACGGGCTGGGCAAGTACCAGATCTGGTTGATGTTCGAAGGCGAGCAGCAGGTGGGCCACGGTGTGGTGCAGATCATCCTTGATGAAGCGCACTTGCTGAATATCACCGTCAAACCGGAAAACCAGGGCCGTGGCCTGGGGTTGGCGCTGCTGGAGCACCTGATGTCTCGCGCGTACGCCGCCAGTGCGCGTGAGTGCTTCCTGGAAGTGCGCGATAGCAATACCGGCGCATTCCGGCTGTATGAGCGCTACGGTTTCAACGAAATCGGCCGTCGGCGCGATTACTACCCGGCCGTCGGCGGCCGCGAAGATGCGGTCGTGATGGCCTGTACTTTAGTTGACTAAGACATAGAACCCGATGTGCAAGCAGGCCCTGTGGGAGCTGGCTTGCCTGCGATAGCATCACCTCGGTCTGGCTGAAACACCGAGGCGCCTGCATCGCGGGCAAGCCCGCTCCCACACGGGAAGTGTTCACAGGCTGTGTCAGCGGTTACCGTCTATCGGGTCAATATCCGCCAATTCGGCCTCATCCAGGCCATTGCCACCGCCAATCTGATCCTCATCCACAATGCTCAGGTCCCAGTCGGCGGGTTCGTCTTCACCCGCCTCACGCGCATCCCGGGCGCCATCCTCATGGATCAGCGTCTCCGGGCTCATGTCATCATCCGTGGACTCATGATCATCGGTCGAGGCTCCAGTCATGCCAGCTTCGCGCACCCGTTCGTCGGGCATAAGGTGTTCGCGCTCGCGGCGCGGTAGTTCATCGCCGATTTCCGCGGTCGGCTCTTCCTCGTCAAAATCCAGCTCGCGCATCTCACCCATACGGTCTTCGTTGTCATCAATCGGTTCGGGCTGGGTAGCGCCGTAGGGACGTTGTGATTCAGTCATGGCCAATCCTCATACTGTGGGGCTTATAGTGTGTGGACAGGCACGGCTCGCCAAAGATTCAAGCTAATTTGCGGGCGGCGTGACCCGGACGAAGGGTCGTCAGTCACAAAACTGCGCATCATTCCTGAGGCTTTCCCTGATGAACGAACTACAAGACCTGCTTGATAACAACGAACGCTGGGCGGATGCGATCAAACAGGAAGATCCCGAATTCTTCGCCAAGCTCGCCCGCCAGCAAACCCCGGAATACCTGTGGATCGGCTGCTCCGACGCCCGCGTTCCGGCCAACGAGATCGTTGGCATGCTGCCCGGCGACCTGTTTGTACACCGCAACGTGGCCAACGTGGTGCTCCACACCGACCTCAATTGCCTGTCGGTGATCCAGTACGCGGTGGACGTGCTCAAGGTCAAACACATCCTCGTCACCGGCCACTACGGCTGCGGCGGCGTGCGCGCTTCGATGCAGGACCGTCAATTCGGCCTGATCGACGGTTGGTTGCGCACCATTCGCGATCTGTATTACGAAAACCGTGACGTGCTGGCCCAACTGCCGACCGAAGAAGAGCGCGTTGACCGTATGTGCGAGCTCAACGTGATCCAGCAGGTGGCCAACGTCGGCCACACCAGCATTGTGCAAAACGCCTGGCACCGAGGGCAGAGCCTGTCGATCCACGGCTGCATCTACGGCATCAAGGATGGGCGCTGGAAGAGTTTGAACACCACCATCAGTGGTTTCGAGCAATTGCCGCCGCAATATCGCCTGCGCCCACTGGGCGAAGCTTAAGGCCGTTTGCGTATGCGCCATTGGGTCATGAACGCCTGGCCTTCGGCGTTCAATGGCTCCTTGGCGCCGGTTATCCAGCCGCGGCAATTCAGCTCGCCGCATTGGCAGGCGAACTGCCGAAACAACGCATCCTCGGTGGTGGCGTAATCCATCGTCAGCAAGGTGCCGGCCGCAATGGGCTGCACAGTCCAGACTTCCAGGTACGTGGAATCAAAAAACACGTTCGGATTGCAGGAGTGCAACATCAGGCGGCTGAACCACGGGTCATAGAGGTGGATACGTGACGAGAGCTGCAAGGTGTGGGCACGTCGTTCGCTCAAGGCATAGCCGGACACTCTGGCAATGCGCACGCGGCTGTCAAAGGCGACGCATGCCTTGAGCGCGGCGCCAATGCCATTTGCATCTTGTACGACCTGGAAGTTTTTAGTCGAAGGGTAACCCTGTTCAACGAGCACCGTTTTGAAGGGGTAAAGGCAGTCACTCACAGCAGTTTTAGCCTTATCCATGGCTTGAGTTTTCATAACTCTCCTGGGCTAGGCTGCATCGACCTGCGATGGGGTCTGACTGCCAGTCTTGCAGCGGATGGGTACCGTTCAAGACTCGCTGAAGTTGTAGGCGATTTCTACTGTCAGATCTGACAGTAGAAACCGGTTATATTTTGTACGATTTACAGCGCAGGGGCTGTAACAGCGGGGATTGGGGCGGCGTCTTTCAGCTGTTTCAGCTGCGCCTTGATGGGCGGGGTGGCGCATTTGGCGTTGGCTTGCTCCGGGGTCAGGTTGCGCACCGAGGTGTAGAACAGCTCGCAGGTCTGCTCCTTGCGCGTGACTTGCCAGGTGTTCATGCAGGCCTTGAGCAATACATTCGGGTCACTGGCGGGTTTCTGGCCCATACCGGCTTGCCAGCAGGCGGCGCTCAAATCTTGCCCCATCACTTTCAAACCGGCCTCATCGGCTTTTTGTTCATTGCCGTCATAGCTGGCCGGATCTGCCGCATACCAGATATAGCTCGGGTGGTTGGAGCCCAATACCGACACGGTTTTACCGGCAGTCGGGCTGATCTGCGCCAACCCCAGCACGGCCACGGTCTGGCCGTACTGTTGTTTGATCCAGTTACGCACCGGTGCGCCGAATGCGACCATCGGCAATGAGCCGTTGGCGTGCAGGCTCAGCTCCTTGACCATGCGCGTCTGGTAATCGGCAAAGTAGCTGTAGACGTTTTCCAGGTCCTTGCCCGCATTCGACGGCGCGGCGATCGGCGCAATATCAATGATGGTCTGGTAGGCCGGGGTTTCCGTGGCCGGGATGCCATTATCCGTGAGCAAAGTGGCCCAGCGGTCAGTGGTGGCCGATTCCAGGTAATCCTGGGCCTGGGTCAGCGAGTAGTCGGGCGGGAAGTGCAGCAGTTCGATGCTCTTGCGGTTTTCCAGGGCCATGCCCAGCGGCAGGAACAAGTACCAGTTGTAGGCCCACTTGCCGTCACTGTTGAGTTTATTGGCGCCTTGATAGGCCAGGTCGGCGGTGTTGAGCAGCGTGGTCAGGGGCTGGCCGTAATGCTCGGGCACGCCGCTGAAGGTGGCTGAAACTTGGCCGTCGTGGGTTTTCACACTGACCTTGGCACGGCTGTACCCGTCGCGCTGCAAGCTCTGGTTTAAATAGTGCTCGGCGGTCTGCTCCAGCGTCCATGGCCGAAAGCAGATCACATTGCAGTTATTGGGGAAAGCGAACAGTTGGGTGACGCGTTGCGTGCTGCCCAGTGGTACTTCGATGTCGGCCTGTACGACCGCACTGGCCAGCAGTGCGGCCAGGGTGAAGGACAGCCTGGTCGGTTTAAACATAGTTGGTTCCTTGTCAGCGAAAGCCCGTCTGCGCGGGGTGAAAGCCCACTTGCACACAGTAGCGGTTGACCAGGAAAACCGCGTGCTAAATCGCCAGGCATGTCGCTATTGGATAAGAAAACCTACCGGTTGAACTGCAAGGCGTTGCTCAAATCGCCCATGGGCTTCTGGCCGCGGGCGATCATCGCGTCATCGCGCTGCTTGAGGCCGTCCAGCGTCTCCAACTGGAACACACGGGTGATTAAACGCAGGATCGATGCCGTGTCGTAAACCGTGTGGTCCACCGTGCCTTTGCGTGCAAACGGCGACACCACCAACGCCGGAATCCGCGTGCCCGGGCCCCAGCGATCGCCCTTGGGCGGTGCCACGTGGTCCCACCAGCCGCCGTTTTCATCGACAGTGACCACCACCACCATGTTTTTCCACTGCGGGCTTTCTTGCAGCACTTTCAAGGCGCGGGCGATATGGCGGTCGCCCGAGGCCACATCGGCGTAGCCGGCGTGCATGTTCAGGTTGCCCTGGGGCTTGTAGAAAGTCACGGCGGGCAGCTTGCCGGCCTGGGCATCGGCGAAGAACTTGTTGGTGCCGGAATCATCGCCCAAACCGCCGTCACGCAAGCGCTTGTCGCGCTCTGCACGGTTTTGCGGGCCTTGTTGCTTGAAGTAGTTGAACGGCTGGTGGTGATACTGGAAGTTCGGAATTTTCGGGATACCGCCCGAGTCCTTGAACTGGTCCAGGGTCGCTTGCCAGGCACCGGCATACCAGGCCCAATCGACGTTCTTTTTCGACAGTTTGTCGCCGATATGCTCGTGGGTTTGCGGCACCAGCACGTTGGGCAGATCGGGCTTGGAGTAGTCCGGGTTTTCCGGGTCGCGAATCCACGTCGGCCAGTACGGCGGCGCCAGGGTGTTCACGCCGTAGCCGTCCGGCGTCAAGGCACTGGGGCCGAACTGCGGCGGGCCGGTCATGGCGCTGGCTGGCGACTTGTCCAGCGGCTTGAGGCGCGGGTCGGTGGGGTCATCGCTTTGCAGCGTGGCGATCTGCGCCTTGGCCACCGATTGCGCTGCATTCGGATAAAACGGCGCGGTGGCGCTGATCAGGTACTGGTGGTTGAGGAACGAGCCACCGAAAGCGCCCTGGAAGAAGTTGTCGCACAGCACAAACTCCTTGGCCACATCCCACAGGCGCAGTGAATAACGGCTCTGGGCGTAATAACCCATCACCAGGCCGCCGGAATCGGCCCAGGCGACAAAGTTGTCGTTCTTGCCGCCATTGATCTGCATCTGGTTCTGATAGAACACGTGCCACAAGTCCCGGGTGACCAGGCTCAGCGGCAGGTCTTCGGCATTCGGGCCTTTGAGCGCAAATGGCGTGTTGGGCAGGTTTTCCTGGTATTGCACTTCGCTGGGGTAAGTCACCCCATCCACGCTTTGCGGACCCACTTGCAAGACGCCGCCCCAGGCCGGTGGCAGGCTGGTCAGCAAGCTGCCGTCACGGTCCCGTTGCTGCACGTCGGCAGCGGAGAGCGCCGACAGTGGTTTTTCCACGCCAGGGAAGTCTGCGAACAGGTTGTTGAAGCTACGGTTCTCGGCGTAAATCACCACCACCGTCTTCACCTGCTCGTGCAAGGCCTTGTCCAGCTCTTGCGGTGTAAGCGGCTGCACCTGCGGTTTGCCTGCAGGCTCGCTGGCATTGCCGCAAGCACTCAACGTGGCGCCAACCCCCAGCACCGCCGCGCCCCCAAGGAAACGCCGACGGCTGGTGTCCACGGGCGGTCGGGTTACGGAATCGGGAGAAGGGCGGTCTTCGTGCTCGTCACTCATTGCTGGGCGTTCCTGCTGGCTGATTGTTGCAAGATATTTCGCAGGACGGTAGCAATGCAATGTGACGGAACGAAGACAGCGGCTTGAACGCTAAGGGGCGATTACAACAAGTGCAGTGCCAATTGGCTACCCGCGCGCAAGTACTCCACTTGAGCCGTCAACGCATCCTTGACGATGGCCTCGCCCGTGTCGGTCAGCCTGGCTTTTTTTGCATCGATGACCGTGGTTTGCAAAAGCTGCATGGCCACGTCCATCACTTTTTGGAAGGCTGTGACGTTATTGTGCAGGCCAAACTCTTTGACGACGGCAGCCATACGCCGATCGGCATCGTCTCGCAGGGTCTTGTACTCGACGAACGATACGCGGTCGTCCTTGTAAATATCATTGATCAACTCTTCCAGTGATTTGGACAGCGGCGTCATCGTATTTTCCTTGGCGTTTGTGGGTGGTAAGCCAAGGCAGATTAATCAAAGGCGCGGGTGAGAGAAGTCAGAGGGCGTCACTGCGATGAGTGGGAAAACCCGATACATCTGGCCAGGGAGTTAGCAATGCAATGTGACGCAATGACGAGGTTGATGTAAGAAATCGGGCATGTATACACACACCCTGGCACTGCTAAACTGCTTCAATAATGGATGCCACCGAGGTGAACCGTGAAACCTTCAATCGCCCTTGATCTAAAACGGGCCGCCGTCAGAGAGGTGGTGGGGCGTTTCCGTATCTCAAATCCAAGGGTGTTTGGGTCTGTATTGCTGGGTACCGATCAAGAAGGTAGCGACCTTGATCTGCTGGTAGATGCTCCGCCGGGGACCACGCTTTTTGATCTTGGTGGATTGCAGGTAGAGCTGGAGGATCTGCTCGGGGTCAATGTGGACCTGCTGACGCCTGGCGATTTACCACTGAAGTTTCGCGCAAAAGTGTTGGCTGAGGCTCGCCCGGTATGACAGTAAATCGCCTCGGGGACTACTTGGATCACATAAGGCAAGCCACCGCTGACGCGATCGCATTTGTTGAAGGCTTGAACAAGAAGAGTTTCTGGAAGACAGACGTACTCAACAAGCAGTTGTCATGAGTCTGATCATCATTGGTGAGGCATCAACAAAAATCATGGATCAGCATCCGGATTTCGCTGCGAGTCACCCGCAGATCCCTTGGCGTAGCATGCGCGGGATGCGCAACCGGATTGCCCACGGTTATTTCGATATCAACCTCGATGTAGTTTGGGACACGATCCAGGAGGCGTTGCCTGATCTATTGCATCGCCTTCCTGTGGTTCCAGCCTGACTGCGCCTGTGCAACAAGCGCAGTCAGGGTCGTTTAAGGCATCACCGGCGGCAAATACTTCAACGTCGTCCCCAACGCCCACAGCAGGAACAACACCAGCGGCGTGTGCACCAGCAACTGCACAAACGAAAATCCGATCAGATCCCGCGCCTTCAGCCCCAGTACGCCCAGCAGCGGCAGCATATAAAACGGGTTGATCAAATTCGGCAGCGCCTCAGCCGCGTTATAGATCTGCACCGCCCAGCCCAGGTGGTATTGCAGGTCATTGGCCACTTGCATCACGTAAGGCGCTTCAATAATCCATTTGCCACCGCCCGACGGGATAAAGAAGCCCAACACCGCCGAGTACACGCCCATCAACAGCGCGTAGGTGTCGTGGGAGGCGATGGAGGTGAAGAACAACGAAATATGGTGCGCCAGGGTCTGGCCGTCGCCGCCTTTCACCACGGTCATCAACGCAGCGATCGAGCCATATAACGGAAACTGGATCAGCACGCCCGTGGTGGTCGGCACTGCACGCGCCACCGCATCGAGGAAGCTGCGCGGGCGCCAGTGCAGCAGCGCGCCGACCATAATGAACAGGAAGTTATAGGTGTTCAGCCCCGAAATCGCGCTGATCGCAGGTTTTGTCGAGAACTCATGGAACAACCAGCCAGCCGCCAGCAAGGCCAGCAAGATGGTCAGCAGCGGGCTGTGTTCCAGCCATTCGCCCGGACGCGTCGGCGGCTGTGGTTTAGGCATATTGAAGGCCGGGTCGACACCACACGCCTTGGCATCACGCGCACTGTTCGGTCCCGGCGCAGTGGCATAGGCGATGATCAGCGACACCACGATCAGCGCCAGCAACAACACGCCCGATTGCCACAAAAAGATCGTCTCGGTGAACGGAATCATCCCGGTGATCGACAGGATCGACGGCGGCAAGCTGGCCGGGTTGGCCTGCAACTGCGCCGCTGAAGACGACAGCCCCAGTGCCCACACGGCGCCCAAACCCAAATAAGCCGCAGCCCCGGCGGCGCGGTAATCCATGCGCAAATCCGTGCGACGGGCCAGTGCGCGCACCAGCAAACCGCCGAACACCAGGGACAAGCCCCAGTTAAGCAAAGACGCGACCATGGAAATCAACGCGACCCAGGCCACCGCCGAGCGGCCATTCTTGGGGATACGTGCCAGGCGGTCGATCAGCTTTACGGCGGGCGGCGAACTGGCCACCACATACCCGCCGATCACCACAAAGGCCATCTGCATGGTGAACGGGATCAGGCTCCAGAACCCGTCGCCAAATGCCTTGGCGGCTTCGGTGGGGGCGGCACCCATGCCCAGGGTCGCCACGGCAACAATGATCACCGCGAGGGCGGCAAACACCCAGGAGTCCGGAAACCAGCGTTCGGCGAAGTTGGAGCAGCGCAGGGCAAATCGGGCATAGCGGCTTTCTTCGATAGCATCGGCCACGAGTCTTTCCTCTTGTATTTATTATGGGTGTTGGCAGTTTTACGGCATGTTCCGCTACGGGCATTGATATGGGAATGCAGTTATCTTCATCGATCCATGAGGAAAACAAATATATCTGCCGCGATTGCCATCACTGGGCGCAGCTCATAACCTGCACGCCATTTTGTTTGTCTGCCGAGCCTTTACATGACTGCCACCTTTTCCCCACAGGCGCAGCGTTTTTCCCGCTCCGACTACAAAACCCTGGGCCTGGCCGCCTTGGGCGGTGCCCTGGAAATCTACGACTTCATTATCTTTGTGTTCTTTGCGCTGACCCTCAGCCAATTGTTCTTCCCGCCGGAAATGCCCGAATGGCTGCGCCTGCTGCAAAGCTTCGGCATCTTCGTCACCGGCTACCTGGCGCGCCCGCTGGGCGGCATCCTGATGGCGCACTTCGCTGACCATCTGGGACGCAAACGCGTGTTCAGCCTGAGCATCCTGATGATGGCCTTGCCGTGCCTGCTGATCGGGATCATGCCCACCTACGCGCAAATCGGTTATTTCGCCCCGCTGATCCTGCTGGCCCTGCGCGTGCTGCAAGGCGCCGCAGTGGGCGGCGAAGTACCGAGTGCCTGGACCTTCGTCGCCGAACACGCACCGCGTCACCACCGAGGCTACGCCCTGGGCTTCCTGCAAGCGGGGCTGACCTTCGGCTACCTGCTCGGCGCACTCACGGCCACCTTGCTGGCGCAAATCTTCACCCCCGCCGAGATCCTCGACTACGCCTGGCGCTTCCCGTTCTTGCTCGGCGGCGTGTTCGGTGTAATCGGCGTGTGGCTGCGGCGCTGGCTCAGCGAAACCCCGGTGTTCCTCGAAATGCAGGCCCGCCGCCAGGCAGCCGCTGAAATGCCGTTGCGCACGGTGTTGCGCGACCATCGCGCGGTGTTGCTGCCGGCGATGATCCTCACTTGCGTGCTCACCTCGGCAGTGGTTGTGCTGGTGGTGATCACCCCGACCATGATGCAAAAAACCTTCGGCATGAGCCCCAGCCACACCTTCGCCCTAAGCGCGCTGGGCATCGTCTTCCTGAATATCGGCTGCGTGCTCGCCGGTTTGCTGGTCGACCGCATCGGCGCCTGGCGCGCAGTGCTGGTCTACAGCCTGTTGCTGCCGGTGGGGATTGCGGTGCTGTACGCCAGCCTGATCAGCGGCGGCGTGTGGCTGGGTGCGGCGTATGCCGTGGCGGGCTTGAGTTGCGGCGTAGTGGGCGCGGTGCCATCGGTGATGGTCGGCCTGTTCCCGCCGCAGGTGCGGGTGTCGGGAATCTCCTTCACCTACAACATTGCTTACGCACTGTGGGCGAGTACGACGCCACTGTTGTTGATCGCGTTGATGCCGACCAGCCCGTGGATCTGCGTGGGTTACTGCGTGGTGATGGGCGCGGTGGGCGTGGCGAGTGTGGCGCTGTTTGGCAAGCGCCACACCTTGGCCGCCTGAAACTCAGGTCAAAAAGTGCCAGAGCAGCAGCGTACCGATCAGGCCGACGACTGAAACAATGGTCTGCAACACCGACCATACCCAAATCGTCTGTTTCAGCTGCAAACCAAAGTACTCACGCACCATCCAGAACCCGGCGTCGTTGACGTGGCAGAAGAACACCGAGCCCGCGCCAATCGCCAGCGCTACCAATGAGCTTTGGGTTGCGGCCAGCCCGGCCATCATCGGCGCGAGGATACCCGCCGTGGTGGTAGTAGCGACCGTCGCCGAGCCGGTGGCCTGGCGCAGGGCTACGGCAATCAACCACGCCAGCAGCAGATACGGCATGTGCGCGCCTTCGGCGACCTTGCTGATGGTCTGGCTGACGCCGGCGTCCAGCAGGGTTTGCTTGAGGCCGCCGCCGGCGCCGATGGTCAGCAGTAACACGGCGATGGGCGCGAGGGCTTTGCGCAGGGTGTTGCCGACTTCGGCACGCGGCATGCCGGCGGCCCAGCCCAGGCAGATCACGGCAGCGATGACGGCCAGGCCGAGGGCGATCAGCGGTTCACCGAGGAACTTCAAGGTCAGGCCGACGGTGCTTTCCGCCGGCAGTGCGACTTTGGCCAAGGTGCTGCCGAGCATCAAAATCACCGGCAACAAAATGATCAGCAGCGACACGCCAAAGCTCGGCTGGCGCGGCGCCTTGGGCGGTGCGCTGAACAGCGCGCCGATGTCGGCCGGCTCATCCACGTGCAGGCGCTTGGACAGCCAGTTGCCATAGAGCGGGCCAGCGAGAATCACGGCCGGCACCGCCAGGCAGAAGCCCAGCAGCATGGTCAGGCCCAGGTCGGCGTGCAACGCGCTCACCGCAATCAACGGCCCCGGGTGCGGTGGCATCAGGGCGTGCAGGGTAGTCATGCCCGCCAACGCCGGGATGGCGATTTTCAGCAGTGGCTGGTTCGAACGCTTAGCCATCACGAAGATGATCGGCACCATCATCACCAGGCCGACTTCGAAGAACAGCGGCAAACCAATCACCATGGCCACCAGCGCCATCACCCACGGCAGTGACTTGCCTTTGCCCAACCCGAGCAGGGTGGTGGCGATGCGGTCGGCCGCGCCGGATTCGGCCATCAGTGCGCCGAGCATCGAGCCCAGGGCAATGATGATCCCGGCTTCACCGAGGATCGCCCCGGCGCCTTTGCTGAAGGCTTTGGCGACTTCTTCAGGCGGTAGCCCTGCGCCCACACCGGCAATGAACGTACCGATCAGGATCGACAGGAATGGCGGCAGTTTGGTCGCGCTGATCAACACAATGATGCTGGCGATGGCCAGTAGAACGCAGAACATGAGGCGGGTGTCGTGAACCATCCACGCGGCAGTCGATAACTCCAAGACGGGACTCCTTATCGAACAGGTTGGTTAATTTGTTTCTTTTTGTTTCCTGCGTGAAAAGCATACCTGATAGAACTGTCGCAGAGCTTTCATGGGCGATTTTGGTGCGCTCAATCTAACGGTGAGCTGTCGGGCGAGTGACAAGTTTGCAAGGTATGCGTGGGAATTTGGCCTATAGCTCTATGATCAACGGACTACAAACCACGAGGACATGTCATGAGTGCAGGACACAGCCACGCCCAAGTACGTGCCGGCCACGAACGCAAGTTATGGATGGCCTTGGGGCTGACCGGCAGCTTCATGATTGCCGAGGTTATCGGCGCTTTTGTCACCGGCAGCCTGGCGTTGTTGTCCGACGCCGCGCACATGATGACCGACGCCCTGGCCCTGGCTATTTCCCTGGTGGCCATTCAGGTCGCCAAGCGTGCGGCCGACCGCAAGCGCACCTTTGGCTATGCGCGTTTCGAGATCCTGGCGGCGGCCTTTAATGCGCTGCTGCTGTTCGCCGTGGCGTTTTACATCCTCTACGAGGCTTATCAACGACTGCAGGCGCCAGCCGAAATCCAGTCCACCGGCATGCTGGTAATTGCGGTGCTGGGGCTGATCGTCAACCTGATCTCTATGCGCCTGCTCAGCGCTGCCAGCGGTGAAAGCCTGAATGTGAAGGGCGCTTATCTGGAAGTCTGGAGCGACATGCTCGGTTCTATCGGTGTGATCATCGCAGCGGTGGTGATCATGTCTACCGGCTGGGGTTGGGTCGACTCCGTGGTAGCGGCGGCGATTGGTTTCTGGGTATTGCCACGCACCTGGACGCTGCTCAAGGAAAGCATGAACGTACTGCTGCAAGGCGTGCCGGACGGTATGGATATCGATCAGGTTGAGCAGGCCATTCGTAGCGTGCCTGGGGTCAAGGACGTACACGACTTGCATATCTGGGCGCTGACCAGCGGCAAGAATGTGCTCAGCACGCATTTGGTCGCGGATCCGTCGCAAGGCACTGAGCAACAAATCCTCACGCGGGTGACGGAGTTGCTGCACGAACAGTTCGATATTTCCCACGTCACCTTGCAGGTCGAAGACGAAGGTTTTCATCACGACGACCCTGACGAGGTGCACGCCTGAGGCTGTGCCTGTCGGATTTGTAATCTTCGCTCCACCGCTCTGATAAGTCGCGAAAGCTACATTGCCCCCGCTGGGAAACCTCAGCGATTTCATTGGGCGTGGAACTCTCGTTATGGCACTTTCTTTTAGAACACTTTTGGCGGCAGCAGCGTTGTGGGTGGCCGCAAACGCTGCCCAGGCGCAAACCCTGACGCTCGATTCAGCCTTGCAAACCGCCTTCGCCAACAATCCCGACCTGGCCGCCGCGCAATGGGAAATCGACATCGCCCAAGGCGGCCGCCAGCAAGCGGGTTTGATTCCCAACCCAGTAGCTTCCTGGGATGCCGAAGACACCCGCCGCAACTCGCGCACGACCACCATCAAACTCAGCCAGACCCTGGAGCTGGGCGGTAAACGCGGTGCGCGCATTGATGTGGCCGCGCGCGCCCAAGACGCTGCCGCGTTGACCCTGGAGCAGCGGCGCAACGGCCTGCGCGCGGATGTCATCGACAGTTATTACGGTGCGTTGCGTGCACAGGAGCGCCTCGACTTGGCGCAACGCTCAATGGCCTTGGCCGAGCGCGGCCTGGTGGTCGCCAATGGCCGCGTCAAAGCCGGCAAATCGTCGCCGGTAGAAGCCACTCGCGCCCAGGTGCAGTTGTCGGAGATCCGCCTTGAACTGAACCGCGCGCAGATCGGCCTCACGGATGCCTACCGCCGCCTCGCCGCCAGCACCGGCAGCGCCACCCCTGACTTCCAGGCGGTCGCCACGCAAAGCCAATCCGCACCACCGTTGCCGCCCTCGGCACAATTGCTGGCGCGCCTTGAGCAAACCACCGAGTTACGCCTGGCTGAACTGCAAATTCAGCAAAACGAGGCCAGCGTGGGCCTGGAAAAAGCCCAGCGAATTCCCGACCTCGACGTGTCGATCGGCAGCCAGTACGACGCCAGCGTGCGTGAACGTGTGAACGTGGTGGGCGTGTCCATGCCGATCCCGTTGTTCAACCGTAACCAGGGCAATGTGCTTGCCGCCAGCCGACGCGCCGACCAGGCCCGCGACCTGCGTAACGCCGCCGAACTGCGCTTGCGCACCGAGACCCGCCAGGCCCTGGACCTGTGGCAAACCGCCAATACCGAAGTCAGTGCGTTTAACCAACAGATCCTGCCCGCCGCCCAAAGCGCAGTGGACAGCGCCACCCGTGGCTTCGAGATGGGCAAGTTCAATTTCCTCGACGTGCTCGACGCCCAGCGCACCTTGATCGCCGCACGCACCCAATACCTCATGGCGACCGCCCAGGCCACCGATGCCTGGGTGCGTATCGAACGGATTTACGGCGACCTCGCCCGGTTTTGATTTTTTCTGGAGTCCTCTATGAAACATAAACATGGCGTGGCGCTCGCCGTCGCCCTGGGCCTGATGCTGTCTGGCTTTGCCGTCGCCGATGAAGAAGAAGGCGCGCTTGAACTCACTGAACAGCAGATCCAGGCCGCCGGTATCCAACTCGCCCAGGCGCAACCGCGCTCGATCAGCACGGTGCTGACGCTGCCGGGGGAGGTGCGTTTCGACGAGGACCGTACCTCGCACATCGTCCCGCGTGCGGCCGGTGTGGTGGAGGCGGTGAAGGTCAACCTTGGCCAGTCGGTGAAGAAAGGCGAGCTGTTGGCGGTCATCTCCAGCCAGCAGATTTCCGACCAGCGCAGCGAGCTGGCGGCCAGTGAGCGCCGGGTCGAGTTGGCGCGCACCACCTTCCAGCGTGAACGCCAATTGTGGAAGGACGAAATCTCCGCCGAACAGGATTACCTGCTCGCACGCCAGACCTTGCAAGAGGCCGAAATCGCCCTGAACAATGCGCGCCAGAAGATGACCGCCCTCAGCGGCAGCGCGGTCCTGGTCGGTGGCAATCGTTATGAACTGCGAGCGCCGTTTGCCGGCGTGGTGGTGGAAAAACACCTTGGCGTCGGCGAGGTGGTCAGCGAGACCAGCAACGCCTTCACGCTCTCGGACCTGTCCCAGGTGTGGGTCACCTTCGGCGTGTTCCCCAAGGATTTGAACAAGGTGCGGGTCGGCAAACCGGTGAAGGTCATCTCCACGGAAATGGGCACCGAGGTGCAGGGCACCGTGGCCTACGTGGGCAATTTGCTTGGCGAACAGACACGTACCGCCACCGTGCGCGTGACCGTGCCCAACCCCGACGATGCCTGGCGCCCGGGCCTGTTTGTGACAGTGCAATTGGCCACCGACACCTACCAGGCCAAGGTCACCGTACCGCAAACCGCGATCCAGACCGTCGAGGACAAACCCTCGGTGTTCGTGCGCACTGCGCAGGGTTTTATCACCCGTCACCTCGAACTCGGCGTGAGCGAAAACGGCTACGTCGAAGTGCGTCAGGGCCTTGAGGCCGGAGCGCAGGTGGCCACCGTCGGCAGCTTCATCCTCAAGTCCGAACTGGGTAAAGGCTCGGCCGAGCACGCCCATTGATCCTGCGAGTGATTCCCCATGTTTGAGCGCCTTATCCAATTCGCCATCGAGCAGCGCATCATTGTGCTGCTGGCGGTGCTGTTGATGGCCGGTGTCGGCATCGCCAGCTATCAGAAGTTGCCCATCGACGCGGTGCCTGACATCACCAACGTGCAAGTGCAGATCAACTCGGCGGCGGCCGGTTTTTCGCCGCTGGAGACCGAGCAACGCATTACCTTTCCGATTGAAACCGCCATGGCCGGGTTGCCGGGTTTGCAGCAGACGCGTTCGCTGTCGCGTTCGGGGTTGTCCCAGGTGACGGTGATTTTCAAAGACGGCACCGACCTGTTCTTCGCCCGCCAATTGGTCAACGAGCGCCTGCAAGTGGCACGCGGGCAATTGCCGTTGGGTATCGAAACAGCGATGGGGCCGATATCCACCGGCCTTGGCGAAATTTTCCTGTGGACCGTCGAGGCCGAAGACGGCGCGCGCAAGGACGACGGCACGCCCTACACGCCGACCGACCTGCGCGTGATCCAGGACTGGATCATCAAGCCGCAACTGCGCAATGTGCCGGGCGTGGCCGAGATCAACACCATTGGTGGCTTCGCCAAGGAATACCAGATAGCCCCGGACCCCAAGCGCCTGGCGGCCTACAACCTGACGCTGGGTGACCTGGTCACGGCGCTGGAGCGCAACAATGCCAACGTCGGCGCCGGTTACATCGAGCGCAGTGGCGAGCAATTGCTGATCCGTGCGCCGGGGCAGGTGGCGTCGATTGAGGATATTGCCAACATTGTGATCACGACCTCGGACGGCACGCCGATCCGCGTGCGTAATGTGGCGCAGGTGGAAATCGGCCGTGAGTTGCGTACAGGCGCGGCCACTGAAAACGGGCGTGAAGTGGTGCTGGGCACGGTGTTCATGTTGATCGGCGAAAACAGCCGCACCGTGTCCCAGGCGGTGGCGAAGAAACTCGAGGAAATCAATCGCTCGCTGCCCGCCGGTGTGGTCGCCGTGACGGTCTACGACCGTACCAACCTGGTGGAAAAAGCCATCGCCACCGTGAAGAAAAACCTCTTCGAAGGCGCGCTGCTGGTGGTCGCGGTATTGTTTCTGTTCCTGGGCAATATCCGCGCTGCGTTGATCACGGCGATGGTGATCCCGCTGGCAATGTTGTTCACCTTTACCGGCATGTTCACCAACAAGGTCAGCGCCAACCTGATGAGCCTCGGCGCGTTGGACTTCGGCATTATCGTCGACGGCGCGGTGGTGATCGTCGAAAACGCGATCCGCCGTCTGGCCCATGCGCAGCAGCGACATGGGCGGTTATTGACGCGCAGCGAGCGCCTGCATGAAGTGTTCGCGGCGGCCAAGGAAGCACGGCGGGCGCTGATCTTCGGGCAACTGATCATCATGGTGGTTTACCTGCCGATCTTCGCCCTGACTGGCGTGGCCGGGAAGATGTTCCATCCCATGGCCTTCACCGTAGTGATTGCGTTGCTGGGCGCGATGATTTTATCGGTCACGTTCGTGCCTGCCGCGATTGCGCTGTTCGTGACCGGCAAGGTCAAGGAAGAAGAAAACCTGGTGATGCGCACTGCACGTCGGGTCTATGCGCCGGTGCTGGATTGGGTCATGACGCGCCGCTCTTTGGTGTTCGGTTTGGCGGTACTGACCATCGTCGCCTCTGGCGCGGTGGCCAGTCGCATGGGCAGTGAATTTATCCCCAGCCTCAGTGAAGGCGACTTCGCCCAGCAGGCTTTGCGCGTACCCGGTACCAGCCTGTCGCAATCGGTACAGATGCAGCAGCAGCTGGAAAAAATACTGATCGCCAAAGTGCCGGAAATCGAGCGCGTATTTGCGCGTACTGGCACGGCCGAAATCGCTTCCGACCCGATGCCGCCGAACATTTCCGACAGCTATGTGATGCTTAAACCGAAGGACCAATGGCCGGATCCGAAGAAGTCTCGCGAAGCGCTGATCGCCGATATCCAACGCGCCAGTGCGATTGTGCCGGGCAGTGCGTATGAACTGTCGCAACCGATCCAGCTGCGGTTTAACGAGCTGATTTCCGGAGTGCGCAGTGATGTGGCGGTGAAGGTGTTTGGCGATGACAT
Organism: Pseudomonas sp. ChxA; assembly: GCF_030263855.1. Lineage (NCBI taxonomy): Bacteria > Pseudomonadati > Pseudomonadota > Gammaproteobacteria > Pseudomonadales > Pseudomonadaceae > Pseudomonas > Pseudomonas sp. ChxA. The sequence goes on along the minus strand of NZ_JARPMK010000002.1, from coordinate 851,301 downwards.
GGCGGTGCTCAACAAGACCGCCGGGGAAATCGCCGAGACCCTGCAAAAGCTTGATGGCGCCTCGGAGGTGAAGGTGGAACAGACCTCTGGTCTGCCGGTGCTGACGATCAATATCGACCGTGACAAGGCCGCACGTTTTGGCCTGAACGTGGGTGATGTGCAGGAAACAATTGCCGTGGCCGTGGGTGGGCGCCAGGCCGGTACGTTGTACGAAGGCGACCGGCGTTTCGACATGGTGGTGCGGTTGTCCGATGCGTTGCGCACCGATATCGAAGGCTTGTCGCGGTTGTTGATTCCGGTGCCTGCGTTGGCCGGCAGTGCGGCGGGGCAGTTGGGCTTTATTGCCTTGTCCCAAGTGGCGAGCCTGGACCTGGTGCTCGGCCCGAACCAGATCAGCCGCGAGAATGGCAAGCGTCTGGTGATCGTCAGCGCCAACGTGCGTGGGCGTGATATCGGCTCGTTTGTCGAAGAGGCCGAGACGGCCATCAGTACCCAGGTGAAGGTGCCTGCCGGTTACTGGACCACCTGGGGTGGCCAGTTCGAACAGTTGAAGGAAGCCTCCGAGCGTTTGCGCATCGTAGTGCCGGTGGCGTTGCTGCTGGTGTTCGGGTTGCTTTTTATGATGTTCAACAACCTCAAGGATGGCTTGTTGGTGTTTACCGGAATCCCGTTCGCCTTGACTGGTGGAATCATGGCGCTGTGGTTGCGCGATATTCCGCTATCAATCTCGGCGGGCGTGGGCTTTATCGCGCTGTCCGGTGTGGCGGTGCTGAACGGCTTGGTGATGATTGCCTTTATCCGCAACCTGCGTGAAGAAGGGCGCTCGTTAGCGTTGGCGGTCAACGAAGGCGCGCTGACACGCTTGCGCCCGGTGTTGATGACGGCGCTGGTAGCGTCACTTGGGTTTATCCCCATGGCGCTCGCCACCGGCACCGGCGCCGAAGTGCAGCGGCCGCTGGCAACGGTGGTGATCGGCGGGATTATTTCCTCTACGTTGCTGACCTTGCTGGTGCTGCCGGCGCTGTACCAGTGGGCGCATCGCAAGGAAGAATGACGCGCATGAGCTGAGCGGGCTTGATACTGAAATCACCAAAGCTCCCACAGGGGATCGGCTTTGTTGGTTAGGTCTTGGTCAGCAGGGCCATCGCGTCGAACGCAGATTTTGCCAGCGACAAAGCTCAAATGTGGGAGCTGTCGAGCCCCGGCGAGGCTGCGAAGGCGGCGGCACAGGCGAGATATAAGGTGCCTGACCCACCGCTTTCGCAGCCTCGCTAAAGCTCGACAGCTCCCACAGGGGATCGGCTTTGTTGCTTGGGTCTCGGTCAGCAGGGCCATCGCGTCGAACGCAGATTTTGCCAGCGACAAAGCTCAAATGTGGGAGCTGTCGAGCCCCGGCGAGGCTGCGAAGGCGGCGGCACAGGCGAGATATAAGGTGCCTGACCCACCGCTTTCGCAGCCTCGCTAAAGCTCGACAGCTCCCACAGGGGATCGGCTTTGTTGGTTAGGTCTTGGTCAGCAGGGCCATCGCGTCGAACGCAGATTTTGCCAGCGACAAAACTCAAATGTGGGAGCTGTCGAGCCCCAGCGAGGCTGCGAAGGCGGCGGCACAGGCGATATATAAGTTGCCTGACCCACCGCTTTCGCAGCCTCGCTAAAGCTCGACAGCTCCCACAGGGGATCGGCTTTGGTTTGAAGTTCGCATTCCCTATTCAGGCAGTACCCGAGGAAACACCAGGCGAAACAAGGTAAAGCCACCGGGCAGGCTGCGCACGTCAGTCTGCCCCTGGTGCAGGGCCATGATGGATTGCACGATGGCCAGGCCCAGCCCGGTGCCGCCTTCGGTGCGGGCGCGGCTGCTGTCGACGCGGTAGAAACGTTCGAACAGGTGCGGCAGGTGCTGCGCTTCGATCCCTGGGCCGGGGTTGCTGACCGACAGCGCAACCTGATTGCCATAGGCCTCCACCAGCAGCGAAATATGCGAGGCCGCCGGGCTGTGGCGGATGGCGTTGGACAGCAGGTTGGACAGCGCACGTTGAATCATCAGGCGGTCGCCCTGCACCTGGGCATCGCCGCTGAGGGTCAGGGTCAGTTGTTTGTCTTCGGCACTCAGGGCAAACAAATCCATCACGCGATGGGCTTCGTCCGCCAGCGATACTTGGGTAAATGAGCCTCGCGCTGCCGGATGGCTGACCTGGGCGAGAAACAGCATGTCGGAGACGATGCGCGCCAGGCGCTCAAGCTCTTCGGTGTTGGATTCCAGCACCGCCTTGTACTCCTCCGGTGGCCGCTGGCGGGACAGCGTCACCTGGGCCTTGCCCATCAGGTTGGTCAGTGGCGCGCGCATTTCGTGGGCAAGGTCATCGGAAAACTGCGACAGCTGTTGCACCCCCGCGTCCAGACGGTCGAGCATCACGTTGAAGCCATGGGCCAATTCGCCCAGCTCATGGGGCAGGTTGTCGACGGATAAACGGTGAGTCAGGTCCTGGGTGGTGACTTTGGCCGCCACATGGCTGAACTGCTTCAACGGCGCGAGCCCGCGTTGCACCAACCACCAGGCACCCATGCCAATCAGGATCAGCAGCATCGGCAAGGCAATCAAGGTGGCGCGCAGGTAGGCACTGAGCAACGCCTGGTCGTCCATGCGGTCCAGCGACAGCAACACGCGCACCCTTTCGCCATTGGCCAGGCGCATCAGGCTGGAGGCGCTGAGCACCTGGTTGCCATTGCTGTCGGCCCAATTGAGGTAGCCGAGGGTTTCCTTGGGCGTGAAGTCCGTCAACAAAGGCTCTTGAGGCTTGGCGCCGATGCTCAGCAGGACGCTTTCATCCGGTGCGGTGCCGACGATGGTCAGGTAGAAATTGTCGTGGCCGATCACCAGGTCCATCAATGAGTGCGGGCGAGCGCGGATGCGGTTGGCATCCAGGCCTTGGGCCAGGCTGTGCTGGATCTGCTCCATCTTGCTTTCCAGGTTCTTGCGCGCCAACTTTTCCAATTCGTGGGTCAGCGCCACGTACGCCAGGGTCGCCAGCAACAGCACCAGGCCTGCGCCCATCAGGCTGACCGTCAAGCCGAGGCGCATCGACAAACTGCCGGTTCTCATCCGCGTGCCTCCAGCACATAACCCACGCCGCGAATGGTGTGGATCAGCTTGACCTCGCTCTGGTCATCGACCTTGGCCCGCAGGCGGCTGATGGAGACTTCCACCACATTGGTGTCGCAGTCGAAATTCATGTCCCACACCAGCGAAATAATCTGCGTGCGGGTCAGTACTTCGCCGGTCTGGCGCATCAGCACCTGCAGCAGCGCGAATTCCTTGGTGGTCAGGTCGATGCGCCGGGTGCCGCGATAGGCGCGATGGCGGCGCGGGTCCAGTTCCAGGTCCAATACGCGGAACACGTCCGGCTGCGGGATATGTTCGCTGCGCCGCAACAGGGTACGCACCCGCGCCAGCAGCTCGGGAAACTCGAAGGGTTTGACCAGGTAATCATCGGCGCCCATGTCCAGGCCCTTGATCTTGTCGGCCAGGCGGCCACGGGCAGTCAACATCATCACCCGTTGCGTGCCATTGCGGCGCAATTGCTCCAGTACTTCCCAGCCATCCTTGCCCGGCAGGTTGACGTCGAGAATCACCAATTCATAGGCGTGCTGCCCGGCCAGGTGCAGGCCGTCGATGCCATTGGACGCGCAGTCCACCACATAGCCGCTTTCATTCAGGCCCTGTTGCAGGTAGTCGGCGGTTTTTTGCTCGTCCTCAACCACAAGGATACGCATGGGGATTTACCTTTTACTGAGGGAGAAGGGCTCCATTTCCTTATGGAATCAGTTGTTTTGGGAGTAGGAAAAGTCTGAACCGTGAAGTAGCTTCAGGGTCAACTGCGACCATTGGTCGCTGTTAAACCTGCCTGCAAAAAAAAACGCCCCGAGGGGCGTTAAAAATTCATCTCTTTCCAAAGGAGCTACAAAAAAGCTTCTAGAGACGAATGTTGCTCGGTGCAAATAAGTTGATGCGAGTATAGGAAGTTCAACTTAACGAGAAGCTGAGCTCAATATTACAGTTTTGATAACTGGCTATTTGTGAACAGATGTTAGTTAACGGCAAGCGAATGTAATGACTCACAGTGCAACCAGTGGGTATTCGGCGATCAAGCGAACTTCCTCCAAGTCTGACTCGAACGCACTGGAGCGCACCGTGGCCTGGCGTAAACGCAAGGACAAATCCTTGAGGCTGCCACTTTGCACCACGTACTTGGCCTCGATATCCCGTTCCCATCGGCGTTGATCGGTCAGCGGGTTACCCGCCGCATCGCGGCGCATGTACACCGCGTTGGCATTGCTGTAGTCGGCGCCGGTGCCTTTGGCGTAGCGGGTCATGAATGACAGGCCGGGAATGCCGAAAGCCTGCATGTCCAGGTCGTAGCGGGCCATCCATGAGCGCTCCTTGGGCGAGTTGAAATCGCTGTACTGGATCGAGTTGTTGAGGAAGATCGAGTCCGACTGGCGCAGGTAATCGAAGTCGTCATTGCCGTTGTTGCGCTGGTGCGAAAGCGCCAGGCTGTGGGCGCCGACCTTGACCCCAAGCCTGGCACTCCAGATGTTGTTATTGAATTCGCCGAGCAGTTTTTTGCCTTCGTCCACGGCCTTGTAATAGTTGACGTCGCCAAACAAGGACACGTCTTCGCTCAGCGGGTAACTGGCGTTGGTGCCGACGTAGTACTGGTCCCAGGCGTCTTTTAAACGGCTGCTGTACAGGCTGACGCTCAGGTGTTTGTTGACGGTGTAGTCGCCACCGAAATAGCCGATCCAGGGCGAGTCGACTTTGCCCGCATAGAAGGTCGCAAAGCCTTTGTTCATGCCGCTTTCACTCGGCTGGCTCATGCCGCTCAAGCGCCCGCCTTGCAGGCTCAGGCCCTCAAGGCTGGTGTTCTGCGCGGTGACGCCGCGAAAGCTTTCCGGCAACAAGCGCGAATCGCCAGCGGCCACCACCGGTGTGGCGGGGAACACGTCGCCGGCTTTGATTACCGTATCCAGCACCCGCAGTTTCGCCGCGCCGCCGAATTTGCTGTAACCGCTTTCGGGGTGGTTGTCGCTGTCTACTGGCAATACGCCGAACGAACCCTTGCCGCCGCTGCGACCGGTGCCCGAGTCGAGTTTGAGGCCGTACATGGCAAACGCATCCAGGCCAAACCCTACGGTGCCTTGGGTAAAGCCCGACTCGAATTTGCCGATCAAGCCTTGCGCCCAGGCTTCTGAGTAACCATTGCCTGTGGGGCTGGACTGGCCCTTGCGGTCGTCGCGGTTGAAGTAAAAATTGCGCGCCAGCACGTTGACGCTGCTGCCCTCGATGAAACCTTCGGGCTTGTCCTCTGCGGCCGCGGCCGCCAGGGGCAACGCGGCCAATAAGGAAAAGGGAAGGGTGTAGTAAGCAATATGCATGTTTCGCTCCTGGGTAGTGGCAGTTTTCGGCTTCTTATAGAGGCGGGCGTTCTTATTGATCTGGCCCGGGCTGATAGTTGCAAACCGTGGATAACGAACTCATGGCGTGAACATTACAATTCTGGAAACTCACCGCCACCTAACAAATAAGTAATGTTTTGGTGAACATTGCGTCAGGGTTGCTTGATTAATCTCGTCACTGAACTTTTCAAACGAGGAACTAATGATGAAAGCTTATAAAGTTGCCCTGGGTGTGTTGGTTGCGGCCTTGTCTTTTGGTGCGTTGGCCGAAGGCGGCGGGGACCGCACTTTTGCCCTGATGATGGAGCGCAATGAAAAAGCCATGGCTGCTTACGCCGAAAAGAAGGGCAAGCCCGCGCCCGAGGTGCAGGCCTACCGCTATGGCATGAAGTTGGACATTGAGAAGGTGGTGAACGTGACGCCGCCGATCCGCTCTTGCGAAGCGGTGCCTTCACGCATGACCTATGAAGACTCCACCGGCAAGCTCAATACCCTTGAATATCAAGTGATGGGCGTGTGTCGAAACAACGGCGGTTAATGGATCCAAAAAAACAGTTGGCTGCGGCGAAAAAAGCGCTTCAGAAAACGCCGGCAGCGCCGATGCAGGTCAGATCCACCTCCCCAAATGCCCATCGGTGCCCCATGTTCAATACCCGCCTGAAGCAAGAGCTGTCTGCTCTTCGCGAAGAATTGTCGAGCTTGCAACAGGTCAAGGAGAGCCTGGAAAGTGAAATGCTGTGCCTGACGCTGGATGCCGACGGTCGGGTGGAGTGGGCCAATGCCAACTTCCTGCAGGAACTGGTGTACCAGGCCGGCAACATTGTGGGGCGTCACATTGATGAGCTGGTGCCGCCGCATGTGCGCCAGGACGAATTCCAGCTGCGCTTTAAAAATGCCCTGGTGCGCGGCGAACACTTCGCCGGTGCCGTGCGCCTGATGCGTGGCAACGGCAAGGAAGCGTGGCTGCGCTCGATCGTGCAGCCGGTGCGCAACGCTGAGGGGCGCATCAAGCATTTTTCGATTTACTCAAGCGACCTCACCCGCACCATCGAGGCGTCGCGCGAGCATGAAAACCTGATTACCGCGCTGGTGCGTTCCACGGCGGTGATCGAATTCGACCTCGACGGGCATGTACTCACGGCCAATGATCGCTTTCTCGGCGGCATGGGTTACAGCCTGGCGCAGATCCAGGGCAAGCATCACCGCATGTTCTGCGAACCGCAAGAGTACAACAGCACCGAATACCAACAGTTCTGGAAGCGCCTGAACGCCGGTGAATTTGTTGCGGCACGCTTCAAACGGGTCGACAGCCATGGCCGCACGGTTTGGCTGGAAGCCACGTACAACCCGGTACTGGACGCCAATGACCGACTGTACAAAGTGGTCAAGTTCGCCACGGTGATTACCGATCAGGTCAATCAGGAGCAAGCCGTGGCCGAGGCTGCCAACATTGCCTACAGCACCTCGTTGCAAACCGACAACAGTGCCCAGCGCGGCACTACCGTGGTGACCCAGGCGGTGGATGTGATGCGTGACCTGGCCAAGCATATGCAACAGGCCGGTGATGGCATCGAGGCGCTGAATGCCCAGTCCCAAGTGATCGGCACCATCGTCAAGACCATCAGCGGTATCGCCGAGCAGACTAACCTGCTGGCGCTCAACGCAGCCATCGAGGCGGCGCGTGCCGGTGAGCAGGGCCGTGGTTTTGCGGTGGTGGCCGATGAGGTGCGTCAGCTGGCGTCACGTACCAGCAAAGCCACCGAAGAAATCGTCGGTGTGGTGCGCCAGAACCAGGACATGGCCCGCGATGCGGTGACCTTGATGAACGACGGCCGCCTGCAAGCCGAGCAAGGCTTGGCCCTGGCGGCCGAGGCGGGCACGGTGATCGTGGAAATCCAGGACGGCGCGCAAAAAGTCGTCAGTGCGGTGGGGCAGTTTGCCAATCAGCTGTCGAGCTGACCCGCAGGGCTTGTGCTTGAGGTATCGTAGGTTTTTTCTTGCTTGAAGAGCCGACCCTCCATGAGCCCGACCCACCGTCGTCCCGTTCCGCTGTCCAAGGCCTACCGTTTGCTCAACCATGGGCCGACCGTGCTGGTGAGTGCCGCCCACGACGGCAAACGCAATATCATGGCGGCTGCCTGGGCCATGCCGCTGGATTTTGAACCGCCGAAGGTCGCCGTGGTGTTGGACAAGTCCACCTGGACCCGCCAACTGCTGGAAGGCGCCGGCACGTTTGTGTTGCAAGTACCCTGTGTGGCGCAGGCCGATCTGGTGCAGACAGTCGGCAATACCACCGGTTCGGAAACGGACAAGTTCGCCGCCTACGGCCTGCACACCTTCAGTGGCGAGCACACCCAGGCGCCGCTGCTGGAAGGCTGCGTGGCCTGGCTGGAGTGCCGTTTGCTGCCCGAGCCGCACAACCAACAGACCTACGACCTGTTCCTCGGCGAAGTGGTCGCCGCCTATGCCGATGAGCGTGTGTTCAGCGAGGGGCATTGGCACTTCGAAGGGCAGGACGAATTGCGCACCTTGCACCATATCGCCGGCGGGAATTTCCTTAGCATCGGCGCGCCGGTTGTCGGGCGCCAGTTGTAGGCCTTACCAGCGCGCGTTTGCCAAGGCTTCGGCAAACGCCATGAGCTTCGGCGAGTATTGCCGGGACGGTGGGTAGACCAACGAGATCGCCCGACTGCGCCCGGCAAACGCTTGCAGTATGGGCACCAGCCGCCCGGCAGCGAGGTCATCACGCACGGCAAAATCCATCACTTGGGCGATGCCGAAGCCGCCCAGCGCGGCGTCCACCATCGCGTCACCGATATCAAAGATCAACCGACCTTCGACGTCTGCGTCCTGCACCTTGCCGTCGCACATGAATTGCCAGTCGACCAGGCGGCCGTTGCGCAGATTGCGTACGGTAATGCAGTTGTGATCCTTAAGATCCTCAATGCTGTGCGGGGTGCCGAAACGTGCAAGGTAACTGGGCGCGGCGACCGTAACCCAGCGCAACGGCAGTAGTGCGCGGGCGATCAGGCGCTGGTCCTGGATTTCGCCGGTGCGCAACAATGCATCAAAACCTTCGTCGACAATATCCACCAGGCGGTCGGTCATCACCGCTTCAATGCGCAGCTCGGGGTAACGCAAGGTCAGCTCGCCGATCACCGGCATCACCACTTTGCGCCCGAACAGCGACGGCGTGCTGATCTTCAACAGGCCGGATGGACTGCTGCGCCGGTCGAGCATCAACTTTTCGGTTTCGGCCAATTCCGCCAGTAACGGCGCGCAGCGTTCGTACAACATTTGCCCGTCGGGTGTGAGGCTGACGCTGCGGGTGTTGCGTTGCAGCAGGCGCACGCCCAGCTCGCTTTCCAGCCGCGAGATGGCGCGCGACAGCCCGGATTGGGTGAGCCCCAAGTCGCCCGCAGCACGCGTGAAGCTGCGAGTTTCGGCCACACGGGCCAGCAGGCGAACAGCGTTCAGATCCATGATTAAAGTCATTACTGAAAGATTAATAGCGCTATTTATCATCTGCTGCGCATAAAAGACACTGGCAGCCTCTTATCTTGGACAGGACGCTGTGATGTCTTCCGCTCAACCCTCTGGCTGGATGCTGGTGTTGCTGGCCACTGCGCAACTGATCATCGCCCTGGATGCCACCATCGTGTTCGTGGCCTTGCCACAGATCGGCACCCATTTGGATTTTTCCGCCCAGCAATTGCAGTGGGTCGTCAGCGCCTACAGCGTGGCGTTTGGCGGTTTCTTGCTGCTGGGTGGCCGGGCAACGGACCTGCTTGGCAAGCGCCGCTTGTATCGAGTTGGCCAGTCTCTGTATGCGCTGGCGTCGCTGGCGGCAGTGCTGGGCGGCAGCGCGGTATTGCTGGTGCTGGCGCGGGCGGTGCAAGGCGTGGGCGGGGCGTTGTTGTTCCCGGCCACATTGGCGCTGATCAATACGCACTATGCCGAAGGCCCGGCGCGCAACCGCGCGTTTGCGGTGTGGAGCGCGGCGTCGGCAGCAGGGTTGGCCCTCGGCGCGTTGCTGGGTGGCGTATTGACCCAGGCGTGGGGCTGGGAAGCGGTGTTTCTGGTGAACGTGCCGCTGGCCGGCGGCTGTGCGTGGGCGGCGCGCTATTGGATCCCGGCCGATGGCGAGCGTGCGCGCGGGCGCAAGTTTGATCTCGCAGGCGCACTGACCGTGACCGTTGGCGGCACCTTGCTGGTGTTCTCGCTGGTGCAAGGCCCGGAATGGGGTTGGGCCGCCCCCTCGACGTTGGGTTGCATCGTCTTGGCCGTGGCGCTGCTCGGGGTGTTCGTCTGGATCGAACAGCGCGGCCGCGACCCGCTGATGCCGCTGCGGCTGTTTGCCTATCGTGAACTGCGCATGGCCATGGTGCTGACGGCAGTATTTATGAGCAGCTTCGGCGTGCAGTACTACTTCCTGGCGCTGTATTACCAGCAGGTCTACGGCTACAGCGTGTTGCAGGCAGGGTTGGCGTTTTTGCCGGCGACCCTGGTGTGCACGTTCGGCATCTGGCTGGCGGAGCGCTCGCTGGCAAGGCTCGGGTTGCGCAACACCTTGGTCATCGGGCAATTGGCGGGAGCGGTGGGCATTGCGCTGGTGTGCTGGGCGTTGCCGACGGGGGTGGGGTTCTGGTCGTTGTTGCCGGGGATTTTTATTTTGAGCATCGGCCAAGGCATGACTTGGACCGCGATGTGGGTGGCGGCGGGCTTGGGTATCCGGCCAGGCGAGCAGGGCGTGGCGGCGGGCATGGCCTCGACCAGCCAGCAGATTGGTGGGGCGTTGGGGCTGGCGGTGCTGGTGTCCGTGGCCAATAGTGGTGGGATCGAGCTGGCGTTGTGGTGGAGTGCGGCGATTGCCTTGATAGGCGGCGTGTTGGCGCTGCGCCTCAAAGCGCCCGCGCCGAGCGTGATTTTAACAACCACATAGGTCAAATGTGGGAGCTGGCTTGCCTGCGATGGCGGTCGTTTGGTGGGGTACATATCCGTTGCTGCAGTAACGGCGGCTTAGGGTTCCGCTCTTACAGCGGGTCACTTTTGGAAAGACCGGAATGCCGGCCCAGCCAAAAGTAACCAAAAGGTCTTCGCCCCAACACTCGGTGCCTCGCTTAGGCTCGGCATGCCCGCAATCCGCCAGTGATTTGGGGCCATCGTGTTTGACGGGGCGATTTCAGATCAAGATCAAGATCAAAAGCGCAGATCAAAAGACCGCTGACTTCGTCATCGAAAAGGATGTAAGGGCCAGAGCAACAGCAACAGCAAAGCCATGCTCGGTCTAATGTGGGAGCTGGCTTGCCTGCGATGGCATCAACTCGGTGTGCCTGATGTACCGAGGTGTCTGCATCGCAGGCAAGCCAGCTCCCACAGAAAAGCGGCTCTTCAGTGTATGCAAATCCGCTTTAGCTTTTGATTCAACCACTCAGGTCGGCTTTCAGGCCGCCGTGCTGTAGATCTTGATCTTGATTTTGATCTGAGACGCCCCGTTAACCACGCTGGCCGGAGTGAGGGCACACCGAGCCTAAGCGAGGTGCCGAGTGGTGGGGCGAAGACTTTTTGGTTACTTTTGTGTCTTTACAAAAGTGACCCGCTGTAAGAGCGGAACCAATAGCAGCCGTTACCGCAGCAACGGATATGTACTCCCTCACCCCAGACGCCAATAGTTGTGCAGATGCCTATGGCCATCGCAGGCAAACCAGCTCTCAATGGTTTAATCGCATTTCAGGTGGGCCAATCAGCGCCCGAGCATCTTCACCCACCGCGACGGCGGCATGCCGTAGGTGCTGCGAAATTGCCGGGTCATATGGCTCTGGTCGGTGAACCCTGCGGTCAGGGCCGCGTCCACCAGCGATTGGCCTTGGGCCAGCAAGCTGCGCACCAAATCCAGCCGCCGCATGGTCAGGTAGCGGTAGGGGCTGGTGCCGAACAACAGACGAAAGTCCCGCGACAGCGCCCAGCGATCGCGCCCGCAGTGGTCGGCCATTTCATCCAGGGTGATGCTGCGGCCCAGGGCGCTGTGGATAAACTCGCGAGCGCGCTCGGCAGCCACATAATCGAACGACTTGCGGCTGATGATTGCGCCCGACGCCGCGTTCAGCGCGTGTGCCAGGTCGAACAGGGCGTCCTGTTCCTGCATCGGGTCAACCGGGCAGTCGAGGTTTTGCAGCAACACTTCGCTGGCGCGAAACAGGCGTGGGTCAGTCGACAAGCCGTTGTGGATAAACGGTAAAGGCCGACCGCCGAGGATCTGTTGGATCAGCGCCGGCTCCACATAAATCATCCGGTACTTGAAACCCTCCACGCTGCTGGCGCGGCCATCATGGGATTCATCGGGGTGAATCACCATGGTCCGGCCCGGCAGGCTATGGGTCATGCAGCCGCGGTAGTGGTAGCTTTGCACGCCAAACAAGGTGCGGCCAATGGCGTAGGTGTCATGGCGATGCGGGTCGAACGCAAAGCCGGCAAAGTACGCCTCGATACGGTCCAGGCCGCTGGCGTGCGGGGCGCGGTGCAGCCAGTCGAGGGTGGAAGTGGGTTGGCCCATGATGACTTGTCACATGTAGAGGTGGAAACACGTTAACCGAGTCTGCAGCGGTTGTCTGCCGGGGTCTTGTACGATTGTGCAAGCGTGAGCCGAGGCCTATGATCCGGGTTCGTGCACTGCGCTGACGGAGCTGCCCCATGGATTTTTTCAACCCCGCCTATGTGGCACCGTTGGTCTCGCTGGCGCTGCTGTGGACGGTCGCTGTCGTAACGCCTGGGCCGAACTTTTTCAACACCGCGCAGTTGGCTGCCAGTTGCTCCAGGCGCCATGGCGTTGTGGCGTCGGCGGGTGTAGCCAGCGGCACGATCATTTGGGGCTTGGCGGGCGGCTTGGGCATCAAGTCGCTGTTTACCGCCGCGCCAATGCTCTACCTGGCGTTCAAGATCATCGGCGGTTGTTACCTGATTTACCTTGGGCTCAAGTTGTTCAAACGCTCGGCTCCGTCTGTGGGCCAGGCCGTGCTGCCCGACGAACCGCAGCGCTCATTGTTTTCCGCCTGGCGCTTCGGGTTGTTGGGCAACTTGTCCAACCCCAAGGCTGCGCTGTTCGTCGCCACGGCCTTTGCCTCGACCATGCCGCCTTCGCCTTCGCCGGCCTTGTTGACCCTGGCGGTCATCACCATGGCCACCTTGTCGTTCAGTTGGTATTCGAGCGTTGCCCTGGTGTTTTCCAGCGAGCGCATGGCCAACCTTTACGCGCGTTCACGCAAATGGCTCGACCGCTTTGCCGGTGGTTGCTACCTGCTGTTCGGCGCACATCTGGTAGCGAATCGCTGACCGCTCATGGTAAGAAGCCTTACTTTCAACAGTGAGGCCGGGTCATGAGCAAGGTGCGGGTAGGTATTATTTTTGGTGGCCGTTCGGCCGAGCACGAAGTCTCGTTGCAGTCGGCGCGCAATATCGTCGATGCGCTGGACCGTTCGCGCTTTGAGCCCATCTTGATCGGCATCGACAAGGCTGGCCACTGGCACCTCAACGACTCGTCGAACTTTCTGATCAATCAGGAAAACCCGGCGCTCATCGCTCTCAACCACTCCAACCGTGAACTGGCGGTAGTGCCGGGCAAGGCCAACCAGCAAGTGGTGGAAACCTCCGGGCAGGGCCTGCTGGAACACATCGATGTGATCTTCCCCATCGTCCACGGCACCCTCGGCGAAGACGGTTGCCTGCAAGGCCTGCTGCGCATGGCCGACCTGCCTTTCGTCGGCTCCGACGTGCTGGGTTCGGCGGTATGCATGGACAAAGATGTCAGCAAGCGTCTGCTACGCGATGCCGGTATTGCCGTGACACCGTTTATCACCCTGACTCGACGCAATGCGGCGCGTACTTCGTTCGAAACGGCTGTGAATAAGCTTGGCCTGCCAATGTTCATCAAGCCCGCCAACCAGGGTTCTTCGGTGGGTGTGAGTAAGGTTGGCAACGAAGCCGAATATCACGCCGCCGTAGCACTGGCCTTGGGCTTCGATGAAAAAGTGCTGGTGGAATCTGCCGTGCAAGGCCGTGAAATCGAATGCGCCGTATTGGGCAACGACAACCCCATCGCCAGCGGCTGTGGCGAGATTGTGGTGAACAACGGTTTCTATTCCTACGACAGCAAATACATCGACGGCCAGGCGGCCCAAGTGGTGGTGCCAGCCGATATCAGCGTCGAAGCCAGCGAGCGCATTCGCCACCTGGCTATCGAAGCGTTTGAGGTATTGGGCTGCGCGGGTTTGGCGCGGGTTGATGTGTTCCTCACCGAGGACGGTGAGGTGTTGATCAACGAGATCAACTCATTGCCAGGCTTCACACGTATCAGCATGTACCCGAAGCTGTGGCAGGCGGCGGGGATGAGTTACAGCGAGCTGGTAAGCCGGCTGATCGAGCTGGCGCTGGAGCGGCATGCCGGGCGTAAGGGGCTTAAGATCAGCCGATGAAATGACTCGAGTAAAATGTGGCCTCTGTGGCGAGGGAGCTTGCTCCCGTTGGGGCGCGAAGCGGCCCCAAAACCAGACAGCACGGTTCTACCCTGAAATAACGTAGTGGCTAAATTGGGGCTGCTGCGCAGCCCAACGCGGGGCAAGCCCGCTCGCCACAAAAGCACCCTTGGCACTGATCAGGGGTTGCGAGCAATCCACGAATAGATCAACGTCTTCGCTTCTTCAGGGTGATGCGTGCGCCTGCGATAGCTGGCGAAGGTGGAGGAGGTGCAATACGTACACACTTCACTGACTTCGATCTGCTCAGGCTTAAGCCCTGCCGCTTGCAGCAACATCACTCCGTAGCCGCTCAAATCAAACCAGGCACTTCCCGTTTGCCTGGCATAGGACGGGGCAATTTCGGGGGGCAGCAAAGACGCCGGTTGCAGCAAGCTCCACGGCGCCCGACCGTCACGCCACAGGTGGCCTTGGTCCGCCTGAAACTGCGCAATAAAGTCCTCGCTCACTTCATAGCAGCACGCTTTGATTGACGGCCCGATTGCCACTTTCAACTGGTCCACGGCAATCCCTTTAGCGGCAAATTGCTGCACTGCGTTGGCGATAATGCCGCCTTGCAAACCCTTCCAACCACCATGCACGGCCGCGACCATCGCACCGTCTTCAGCCGCGATAAGAATGGGCAGGCAATCGGCCGTGATCACCGCAATCGGCTGATGCTCGTGCGTGAACACGCCATCTGCGGCCACGCTGTTGGACGCCTGATCCGCCTGCCATTCAATCACCTTCGCGCTGTGCACCTGCTTGCAGATGAACACCGCGTCCGGGCGCTGTGGATCATTGATTGAACAAAAACCATGGTCGACGCCGGGGAGGGCGCCGAGGTTATCAGCCTGTTGCACGGCACTCTCTCCGTTCGTAGGACATTCAGTCGCCGACCGCTTCGCCTTCACGCCGAGGGTCGGCGCCGCCGCTCAGGGTGACCTTGCCTTGCGCATCGCGCGTGCGAACGATGGCCTGGATGCCGCTGGTCATATCGATTTCGCTCAATGCGTGGCCCTTGTCACGCAGCGCTTGTTTCAACGCCGGGCTGAACAGGCCGGCCTCCAACTCGGTCGCACCATTGCGGCTGCCAAAGTTGGGCAGGCTGATGGCGGCTTGCGGGTCGAGGTTCCAGTCGAGCATGGCCACCAGGGATTTGCTCACGTACTCGATGATTTGCGAACCGCCCGGTGAACCCACCGTTGCCAGCAGTTCGCCGCTCTTGCGGTCGAACACCAGGGTCGGCGCCATGGCCGAGCGCGGGCGCTTGCCGGGCTCGACGCGGTTGGCCACCGGCTGGCCGTTTTCTTGCGGGATGAATGAAAAGTCGGTCATCTGGTTGTTGAGCAAAAAGCCCTGGACCATTACGTGGGAACCGAACGCCGCTTCCACCGTGGTGGTCATCGACACTGCACCACCCTGGTCATCCACCGCCACCACTTGCGAGGTGGAGATGCGCAGCGGCGAGCGGTCCGGCGCGTAGGCCACCTGGATGCCCGCAGGTGTGCCCGGCTTGGCAATGCCCATGCTGCGTTCGCCAATCAATATGGCGCGCTGTGCCAGGTAGTTGGGTGCGACAAGGCCCGCGACCGGTACCGGGGTGAAGTCCGAGTCAGCCACATACAGCGCACGGTCGGCAAACGCCAGGCGGCCCGCTTCGGCGATCAGGTGCACGGCTTCGGGTGTAGGCTCAAGGCCGGCAGGCGATGCACTCTTCAGCGGTTTCATCGGCGCGATGGCCAGGCGCGGGTCGCGGGCTTCCACTGCCTGCAAGGTGCCGAGGATCTGCGCGACGGCTATACCGCCCGATGACGGCGGCGGCATGCCGCATACCCGGTATTGCTTGTAGTCGGTACACAGCGGCGTACGTTCCTTGGCGGTGTAGCCCTTAAGGTCAGCCTGCGAGAGGCTGCCCGCATTGCGATTGCCCTGGACCTTGCGCGCGATTTCATCGGCAATCGGCCCTTGGTACAGCGCGTCTGGCCCTTCCTTGGCGATGCGCTTGAACACAGCAGCCAGTGCCGGGTTTTTCAGCAGTGTACCGGTGGCTTTAGGCGAGCCATCGGCGTTCAGGAAGTAAGCCGCCATTTCCGGCGACTGGGGAATGTAGCGGTCGGCAGCAATCAGCGCGTGCAGGCGTGGGGAAATTGCGAAGCCTTGCTCCGACAGTTTAATCGCCGGTTCAAACAACTTGGCCCATTGCAGGTGCCCGGTCTTTTGATGCGCCATCTGCAATGCCCGCAAAACGCCCGGCGTGCCGACCGAACGCCCGCCAATCTGCGCTTCGGGAAACGCCATCGGCGTGCCGTCGGCCTTCAGGAACAAGCGCTCGGTCGCGCCGGCGGGGGCTGTTTCACGGCCGTCATAGGCGTGCACGTTTTTGCCATCCCACAGCATGATGAACGCGCCACCGCCGATGCCGGAAGACTGCGGCTCAACCAGGGTCAGCACCGCCTGCATCGCAATCGCCGCGTCAATCGCCGAACCGCCCTGGCGCAACATCTCGCGCCCGGCTTCGGCTGCCAGCGGGTTGGCGGCGGCGGCCATATGGCGTTCGGCGTGGCGGGTGGTGAGGTCGGTGCGGTAACCCGAGCCCAGTTCCGGTGCCGGAGGTTGTTCGTTGACGGGGGTGTGGCAGCCGGCCAGCGCCAGGGCTGCGGCAACCATCGACAGTTGACGGCGGGAAATCGAAAACACGCGCTGAACTCCGTTCATTTTGAGAATGATCTGTTGTCCTTGGGCAATCCCTTTTACACGTAAATCGTGCCTTGCAGGTAGAGTGCTGCATGGCCCGAGATGATCACTCGGTCACCTGTGAGCTCACACCGCAGTTGCCCACGGCGCTTACCGCCCTGTTCGGCGCTCAAGTGTGACTTGCCCAGGCGCTCGGCCCAGAACGGTGCCAGCGAGGTGTGCGCCGAACCTGTGACCGGGTCTTCATTGACACCCACGTTCGGACCAAACCAACGGGAAATAAAATCAAAGCGCGTGCTTTTGGCTGTCACTGCTATCCCGCGTTTGGGCAGGCCCTTGAGGCGTGCAAAATCTGGTGTGAGTGCAGCGACCTGGGCCTCGTCATCGACCAGGACGATGTAGTCGTTAGTGGCATACACCTCGGCGTGTTCAAGCCCCAATGCGCTCAACAGGCCGGCTGGCGGCTCGCAACGCTCGGGCTGTTTGGCCGGGAAGTCCATCGCCAGTTCGTCGCCATTGCGCGTCACGCGAAGCTCACCGCTGCGGGTGGCAAAGCGCAAGACCTCAGGCGCATTCGGCAGCTTGTGAATCAACACCCAGGCGGCAGCCAACGTCGCATGGCCACACAGGTCCACTTCGACTTCGGGGGTGAGCCAGCGCAACTCATAAACCTCGCCACGGGGCACGAAAAAGGCCGTTTCCGAAAGGTTGTTTTCGGCGGCGATGTGGTGCAGTTGCTCGGTGGGCAACCACTCGGTCAGCGGGCACACGGCCGCGGGGTTACCACCGAACACCTGTTGGCTGAACGCGTCGACTTGATAGATGTCCAGTTTCATCGCAGGCACTCCATATTGGGAGGCAGGACACTAGCAGTGGGTTACGTGGAGCGTCAAAGTACAGATCCTCTGTTTTTTTGTGCGCATGTGTCCTGGTCAGCCCAGGCGCAACACCATCGCCCCTAGCGCAATAATGCCGGCGGCAATGATGCGAGCCCGCGTGAGATGCTCTTTGAGCACCCACGCCGAAATCACTACGCCGAACAGGATAGAGGTCTCACGCAAGGCCGAAACCGTCGCGATGGGCGCGTGTGTCATCGCCCACAGCGCCAGGCCGTATGACGCCACAGTGCCGGCGCCGCCGACGGTGCCAAGCCGCCAGTTGCGGGCGACGTAGCGACAGAACGCTGCTCGCCGGGCGGCTAAAGCCCACGCGGCCAGCGGGATGCCGGTCAGCAAAAATATCCACAGCGTGTAAGCCGCTGGTGCGCCGGACTTGCGCACGCCCAAGCCATCGATCAGCGTATAGCCGGCTATCACCAAGGCGTTTATCAGCGCCAGCACCAGCCCTTTGTTATGCCCGGCCGAGGGCGCTGCGGCCATGCTCAAGATACCCAGGCAGATCACGCCAATGCCGAGCCAGGCAAACGCCGAGAGCGGCTCGTGCAACACCAGCACGCTTACCAACGCCACCAGCAGCGGCGCAGTGCCACGCATGATCGGATAGGTCTGGCTCATGTCGGCAATGCGGTAGGTGGAGGCCACCAGCACGAAATACAGCACCTGCAAAACCACCGATGCGCCGATGAAGGGCCAGCTCTCTCTGGCCGGTAGCGCCAGAAACGGGATGGCCGCCAGTGCAATCAATGAAGCGGCGGACGCAATCATGCAGGTGGTCAGCAGCTTGTCGACGCCGCCTTTGACCACCGCGTTCCACGTGGCATGAAGGGCGGCGCCCAGCATGATGATTGCGAATACGCTCAGGCTCATGCGTCACCGTTCGTGGGGTTGATCAGCGACGTCAATACATGGTCCGCCCACACGCCATTGATCTTCAGGTAGGCCCGCGCGTGGCCCTCACGCTCAAAGCCCAACCGCTCAAGCAGGCGTGCGCTGCGTTGGTTTTCGGGCCTGTAGTTGGCCATGATACGGTGCAGTTTCATCTCTGCGAACACATAGTCAATCGCGGCGCTCAGCGCTTGGCGCATCAACCCTTGGCCTTGGGCCGTCTCATCAAGTGCGTAGCCCAAATGGCAGGCCTCGAATGCGCCGCGCACGATGTTGCTGAAGTTGCAGCTGCCGATTATCCGGTCGTCGCGCAGTATCAGCAGATGCAAGGCTTCACCGCTG
This sequence comes from Pseudomonas sp. ChxA, assembly GCF_030263855.1. Classification (NCBI taxonomy): domain Bacteria; kingdom Pseudomonadati; phylum Pseudomonadota; class Gammaproteobacteria; order Pseudomonadales; family Pseudomonadaceae; genus Pseudomonas; species Pseudomonas sp. ChxA. The sequence continues at coordinate 832,517 of NZ_JARPMK010000002.1, read as the reverse complement.
GTGGTTTTCTCGGCCATGGCTTCGAGGCGCTGGGTAATGGCGCCGAGTTCGAAGAAGTCATCATCGCGAGTCGGTTCCCAGGGTTGAAGGTACGCGCGGTTTTGCACCAGGTGCGCTTGCAAGGCTTGAGCGTGACGAGGGTGAGCTGCGTGCAGTGTCAGCCGTTCGGTGGTGATGCCATGGGTGGGGAAGAGGGGGTTCACGTATCGCCTCCTTGTGGTTGGGGGCGAGTATGCCTGAGGGCTTTTCTGCAGGCATAAAAAAACGGCCTACCTTTCGGTAAGCCGTTTTTAGTACTTGGTGGCTACGCAGGGACTTGAACCCCGGACCCCAGCATTATGAATGCTATGCTCTAACCAACTGAGCTACGTAGCCAAGTGGCGCGCATTATTCGCGTAGAACGCATATGCGTCAAGCGTTTATTTCAAAATTTTATCTACGCTTTCAACTGTTTAAACAAAGTCAGGCCGAACGGCGACGAGTGGTGTGGCGGATACGGGTATTTCAACCACGAAGATCCCACATGGGTTTTGCGCTGTTCTGCTGACTGTATTGAATGTGTGATCGCAAGGGTGTGGCGCTGCAAGCCATTTGACGATGATCCTCAAGGTGCCATTCGGCGCGGCTTGTGATCCTGTTTGTGCGCACGGTAAAGCGTAGTTCGGTTGGGCAGATATCCCTGCCGCCCAACGCTTGCCCCCTAGGGCCAGCTTACGGTTGCGACGGGTTGTGCGTGACGCGTTTCAAGTGCTCGCGCGCCCGTGACAGGCGTGAGCGAACGGTGCCGATGGGGATGTCCAGCACGTCGGCGGTGTCTTGGTAACTGCCATCGGTCTCCAACGAGGCGTAGAGCGTCTTGCGCATTTCCGCCGGTAAGTGATCAATGGCGCTCAAGGTTTTTTCGAGTCGGCGGTTGATCTCGAACTCCCAATCCAGATTCTTGTTTTCCTCTTGGCCATGCCAAAGCGATTCATCGAATTCGCAATGCACGGGTTTGGCATACAGGCGCCGGAAATGGTTGCGGACCAGGTTCTGCGCAATGCCGCACATCCAGGTACTGAGGGTGGCCTGGCCACTGAACCGCTCTCTGTTGCGCCAAGCCTCCAGGTAAGTCAGTTGCAGGATGTCGTCGGCGTCTTCGGGGTTGAGTACGCGTTTATGAATAAAACGCCGGAGTTTTTTCTGCTGGTCGTCCGTCAGTTGGTGCATGAATTGAGGCGAGTCGCCAACGAGCTGCGCTAAAGCTTCAATAGGGATATTCACGATTTTTTCCTCAGGGTAGACGCTATCGAAATAAGTTCGATGGGAACCCCGTTTGCACTGGCTGTGCCAAATGAAAAAATCGCTTAACTCTCTGATTTGTATATATAAATATATTGAAATAGTGTGATTTTGCGCAGGTGCTTGCAAAACGGCAGGTGGTTTTGTGCGGGTATTTTCAAAGCAGAGAGTATTTGTGGTTTTGATGGAACTGTATGGCAGGGGGTTGCCACATAGAGACACAAACTCCCTGTCCTGGCATGCCCATGAAAGTCGAATTCAACCCCGATCTGCACAGAATCCAGCGCTTGGAGCCATCCGTTTCCGAGAAGGTCGCTCCGACCCGATCGCCGGATGCTGCGCCAGGTTTTGATGCGCTCGCCGGCATTTTCAGCCAGGAAGCCGTCGCTCAAAGCACCGCGTTGACCCGACGCGCCATTGGGGGGCCTGCCACACCTGTCGAGCAGCTCGCGCAGCTCTATGATCGGCTCGGCCATCCCGCCCAGAAAAGTCTGGCAAAGATGGTCATCGTGGCCAGGCAGTATCTGGAGCGCCAGCAGAGTCTCGAAAAGTTAGTTGACCTCACGGGCGGCGACCCTGCACGTACCTTTGTTGTGCTTCGTCAGCTGACGGCGCAAGCCGAAGCACTGGTGCGCCAGACCCAGGCAGCGTCGACGCGTGACGCGCAAGTCAAAAACGAGGCAGCGCTGGCACGTGCTGCGCTGGCCAAGCTGGAGATTCAGTACAAGAGGGAGATCCAGGCGGGCCTCAATATTGCCCTGGCCCTGCAGTCAGGCAGTGATGATGCTGCGCAATGCCAGGCGATACGTACGCTCTACTACGCCAATGTGGTCTTGCGCCAATCCCTGGCCAGCATGATGCAGGCGCTTTTGAAAGAGTACGGTGGCGAGCAGTTTGCGGTCGGGCTCAATCTAATGCGTCGGGCGCTGGCGGATGATATTGCGGCGTACGTCTCGTCGATTCCCACCGCCAGATTGCGCACGCTTTTGTTGGGGTTGCAGAGCTGTGGTCAATTGGGCGGAGTATTGTCTAGTTGCAAGGAATTGGTTCAGCGTCTGAACGTTGAACACGACGCCGTTGACCTGTTGCAGCGTCTATTGGGTTATGCCGGCAATGGCATTGCCCCCTCCGAGGTTCAACTGCTGGCGGATGAAATCGCTGGGGATGCGGCGGGCCGCCAACTGGCCTTTCTCAATGCGCTCTATACCGTGATCAAAAGTTTGCCTGCGGCCTTATGGCGCGACTCGCGGGGGCGCGAGGAGGCTTTGCATAACTTGCTGTTGGTGATGGATGAGTTCACGCGCCGGGAGAAGGGCCAGATTGAGCCGAGGGCGTTGATGTGACAGCGCTGGGGTTTATCAACCACTGGCTGCTCAAGGTCGCACAACGTGCTGAAGTCCTTGGTGCTGTAGTGGTACTGGCCATTGTCTTCATCTTCATCGTGCCACTGCCGACTTGGCTGGTGGATATCCTCATCGCGCTCAACATCTGTATTGCCTGCTTGCTGATCGTACTGGCGCTTTACCTGCCGGGGCCTTTGGCGTTTTCGTCGTTCCCCTCGATTTTATTGCTGACCACGATGTTTCGCCTGGCACTGTCGATTGCGACCACGCGGTTGATCCTGCTGGAACAAGATGCCGGTGACATCGTCGAGGCGTTCGGCAACTTTGTGGTGGGTGGCAACCTGGCCGTAGGGTTGGTGATCTTCATGATTCTTACCCTGGTCAACTTTCTGGTCATCACCAAGGGTTCCGAGCGGGTTGCCGAAGTGGCCGCACGCTTCAGCCTGGACGCGATGCCCGGCAAGCAAATGTCTATCGACAGCGACTTGCGTGCAGGACTGATCGACGGCAATCAGGCGCGGGACAAGCGCGACCAGTTGTCTCGCGAGAGTCAGCTGTTCGGGGCCATGGACGGCGCCATGAAGTTCGTCAAAGGCGATGCCGTTGCAGGTCTGATCATCGTGCTGATCAACCTGTTGGGCGGCTTTTCCACGGGTATGTTCCAGCATGGCATGACCGCCGGCGAATCCATTGCGCTGTATTCGGTTTTGACCATCGGTGATGGTTTGATTGCGCAAATCCCTGCGCTGCTGATCTCGCTGACGGCGGGCATGATCATCACCCGCGCCGCGCCGGATGGGCGCCGGGGCGTCACTAACATGGGCGCAGAAATTGCCCGTCAAATGACCAGCGAACCCAAGAGCTGGATGATTGCGTCGGTGGGCATGCTCGCGTTTGCGGCATTGCCCGGCATGCCGACCCTGGTATTTATTCTTATCTCACTGATAACGGGTTCCCTGGGCTATTACCTTGTTCGCCAACGTCAACGGCAAGAGGCTCCCGAGCCCGAGGCCACGCAGGCCGTGCGCCCGGAAGAAAACGGTGAAGAGGACTTGCGCGGGTTTGACCCGTCGCGTCCTTATCTCCTGCAGTTTTCTCCCGTCTTGCGTGGAACCCCTGAGGTGGTTGATCTGGTTCATGGCCTTCGTCAAACCCGGAATGCGCTCGTTGCGAATATCGGGTTGACGCTGCCGCCGTTCGAGGTCGAACTCGACGACTCGTTGGCGGACGACGAAATGCGCTTCTGCGTACACGAAGTGCCGATGATCAAGGCTTCGGTTGTGACGCAGGTGGCCGTGGAGCGTACAGCCTTGGCGCAAGTACCGGAGCACGCGATACCGGGCCTGGCCGAACGCGATGAGCAGGATTGGGTGTGGTTGGCGCCAGATGATCCTTTGCTGGACGATCCCGCGCTTGAGCGCTTCACTTCGACGAACCTGATCGTCGAGCGCATGAAGCAGGCGATGATGCTCTCCGGCCCCCAGTTCCTGGGGATCCAGGAGAGTAAGTCGATTCTCAGCTGGCTTGAACACAACCAGCCGGAACTGGTGCAGGAACTGCAGCGAATCATGCCGCTGTCGCGTTTCTCGGCGGTCCTGCAACGCCTGGCAGGCGAAGGCGTACCGCTGCGTGCCGTGAGATTGATTGTCGAGTCGCTGATTGAATACGGCCAGCATGAGCGTGAGCCGGACGCTTTGGCGGACTACGCGCGCATTGCGCTCAAATCGCAGATTTTCCACCAGTACAGTGAAGCCGACGGCTTGCATGCCTGGCTGCTGTCCCCACAGACCGAAAACGTGCTGCGTGAATCGCTGCGCCAGACCCAGACCGGGGTTTTTTTCGCCCTCGATAGTGATAGCAGCGCGTCACTGATCAACCTGCTCAACCAAGCCTTCGTGACTCGCCCCAAAAGCAAAAGCGTGATGCTGGTGGCGCAGGATTTGCGCAGCCCCTTGCGCACTTTATTGCTCGAAGAGTTCAACCATGTCCCCGTGATGTCTTTTGCCGAATTGGGAAGCACCTCAAAGGTGAAAGTGTTGGGCCGGTTTGATCTCGGCCAAACCGATCTGATGCGCGGTACGGCGGCATGAAGACTGCGCCAGTTTCAGCACAGGGGAGCGCTCAATGATGTTCGAGCTGCGCGTTCTCGATGGCCTGCACCAAGGCGCTGCGTTGCCGCTGTTCGGTGAGCAGTGGAGCATCGGTGCTCATGCGGAGGCTGACTTGGTGCTGAGCGATCCGGGGATCGCCGAGCAGCATGCGGTGTTGCGGCTGGTCGGCTCCACATGGTCGGTGCAGGCCCAGGCGGGGTTGTTGCAGGACGCAAAAGGGCAGGTTGTCGCACAGATCACGGCTTTGGTGGTGGGCGAACAATTTGGTGTGGGCGCCATTGGGCTGTATGTCGCCCTCGCGGATCAGCCTTGGCCCGAAGCACCCGTGCCGGCAACGCCAGCCAAGGTTACGGCCAAACAAGCGCCCCAGATGTTGAAGTTGTCGGCCCTCGGGCACACGCAGCAAAAGCGTCTGATCAGTGTGGTGCTGGTGGTTGCAGTCATCATCATGGTGGTAGGCATCGCCTCTACCGGGGAGCGTGATCCGCAGGCCTCGTTGATGCCAACAGTGCCCCAGAAAATTGAACTGGCCTCGCCGTTCGAGGTGCGCCAGCAGTTGCTGAATATGCTCAGTGAGCGTGATTTGAGCCAGCGGGTCAGTTTGCAGGTCATCAATGGCCAGGTCGCGCTCAACGGCGATGTTTCCGACGAGGATGTGGCGTTGGTGGCGCGCATGCTCGGCCGTTTTGGTGAGCAGTTCGACAGCGTTGTGCCGGTGATCAGCCGTGTGCGCGCGCGCGACAACGAGTTGCCCTTCAAGATCGTTCAGATTATCGGAGGGGCGAATGGTCACGTCGTGCTGGAGGATGGAGCCCGACTGTTTGTGGGGGACGAAGTGGACGACTTGCGCCTGGTGATGATCGACAACAGCAAGGTGGTTTTCGAGGGCGCGCAGCGCTACGAGGTGCGCTGGTGATTAAGGATTTGCAGGCACGCCTCGACACTTGGCAGCGGCACCAGTCCCAGACGCTGGCAGGTTTTGCGCCGGTCACGATGCGTGGGCGCGTGCAGCGCGTGAACGGCATGTTACTGCAATGCCGGCTGCCTCAGGCACGCATAGGCGACTTGTGCCAGGTAGAAAAACAAGGCGAGCACATGCTCGCCGAAATTATCGGTTTCGATCAGCAGGACGCGGTGCTCAGTGCGCTGGGCAACCTGGAAGGTGTGCGTGTGGGGGCCAGCGTAGAGCGCCTGGGCATATCCCATCAGGTACAGGTCAGCGAGAAGTTGCTGGGCCAGGTGCTGGATGGATTTGGGCGGCCGATTACCGGCGAAGGTGCCAGCGCTTTTGCGCTGGCCGACACGTCGGACACCAGCCCCGTTTTGTGCGAAGCGCCTTTGCCCACCGATAGGCCGCGAATCAACCGCGCGCTGGCCACCGGCGTGCGTTCGATCGATGGCCTGTTGACGCTGGGCGAGGGGCAGCGTGTTGGCCTGTTTGCCGGGGCTGGCTGCGGCAAAACCACGTTGCTGGCGGAGATAGCCCGCAACGTTGAGTGTGACGTGATTGTGTTCGGCCTGATTGGCGAGCGGGGTCGAGAACTGCGCGAGTTTCTTGATCATGAGCTTGATGATCAGTTGCGCGCCAAAGCCGTACTGGTGTGTGCCACCTCTGATCGTTCGAGCATGGAGCGGGCACGCGCGGCCTTCACCGCGACAGCCTTGGCCGAAGGCTTCCGACGCAAGGGCAAGCGCGTGCTGCTTCTGATCGATTCCCTCACGCGGTTCGCCAGGGCCCAGCGAGAAATTGGCCTTGCCGCTGGCGAGCCTCTGGGCCGTGGTGGCCTGCCACCTTCGGTATACAGCCTGCTGCCGCGGCTGGTCGAGCGTGCCGGGTTGACGCGCGAAGGCGTGATCACGGCGATCTACACGGTGCTGATCGAGCAGGACTCCATGAGCGACCCGGTGGCCGATGAAGTTCGCTCGCTGCTCGATGGCCATATCGTGCTGTCTCGCAAGCTGGCCGAGCGTGGGCACTATCCGGCAGTGGATGTATTGGCCAGCCTTTCGAGGATCTTGAGCAACGTGGCCGAGCCTGGGGATATCCAGGCCGGCACGGCGCTACGTCGGCTGTTATCGGCGTACCAGCAGATCGAGCTGATGCTCAAGCTGGGCGAGTACCAGCCGGGCAGCGATGCATTGACTGACTTGGCGGTAGACAGTCGCAGCGCAGTCGACAGTTTCCTGCGCCAGGACTTGCGTGAACCCTCGCCGATGGCGGCCACACTGGAGCAACTCAAGGAGCTGACGGCCTATGTCCCATTCTGACGTGTCGATGGCGGATATCGAGACCTTGCGACGCCTGCGCCGTCATCGGGCCGACCGCGCTGAACGGGCCTTGCGTGAGGCCAAACGAGCGCGGCAAACCCTGCAGACCCATATTCAACAGGCCCAGCAAGCCCTTGAGCAAACCCGCCAGGAGGAGGCTCGGCAAAGTGCGCAATTGCTCAGCGAACATCAGGGCCAGGTGCTGACGCTTAAAGCATTGAAGTCTTGGGGATTACAAGAGCGTTCGTTATCGGCAAGCACCCTGCGCGACGAAGGCCAGGTCCAAGCCCTGCAAGCGCAGCACAAGGACAAGGACATCCAGGTGGGCAGTGCCCAGAAGTACGCCACGGAGTGTTTGCGCCAGGTGGAAAAACTTCAGGAACTGTCCAATTTGCTTGCGCAGGAATCGCTATGACACAGGTTTCTAATACCGCGCCTGAACACCGCCGCCCGCGTGAGTTGCGGGAGGAACGCGAGCCTGGCGTGGGAGCCTACGTGCCCTTGGAGCAGGGGCGAATGTTTGCGTATTTGCTTGCAGGCGGTGCTGCAGAGAAACGTTTCGGGCATTCGCGCCTGGATATCAAGGCCTCAGTCGAGGCCGCCAGGGCCGATGTATTGGTCGAGCAACTCGTGGCGCCTGTTCAGGCTGGTACACAGTGGCCGCTGCAATTCGTATTGAGCTTGCCGCGCCTGGGGCGGATCAACGCCTTGGTGCACCGTGAACAGAATGCCTGGGCCATAGAGTTGGATGCGCAAGACGATGCCACCAACCATTGGCTGCGCGGTGTGCGGCAGCAATGCCAGCAACGATGTACGCAAGCCTTGGGGCAACCGGTCAGGTTCTACCTGCCAGGTGACTGTTCGTGATGAAGGTGCCCTTTTTAGCGTTGCCGGTGGTCAAGCAGAGCACGGTGGCTGCACGCCGCAGGCTGGGGCGTGGGCTGCGTTTGCCGTTTCAGGTTGCAGGGCAAAAGGGAGAGTTGCTGATCGAGCCCGGGCGTGCCCCTGTTGGCGGCGAGGTGCTGTGTTTCGAAACCGTCCTCGGTGTGTTGGCGCTCGCTGAGGCGGGGCCACTGTTGAGCCTGCTGGGCGAATGCCCTGTGCCATTGGCCAAGGCAGGAAACGATCCACACTCATGGTTCTGGCCGCTGTTTGAGCAACACCTTAGCCCCCAAGTCAAAGCGCTGTTTGGCTATATGCGATTGCTGGCGACTGCGCCTCCCGCAGGTTTCGGCTGCAGGTTGAGCGTGACGTTGGGAGCCTCTCGGGTCGTGGGTTATGTGTGGCTGGCTCACCAGAGTTTTCTGGCGTTGTGCGATGCCGCACCTTGGCGCCCTATCGCCGCGCCGATGCCGGCGCAGTTCAAGCTGGCAATTGCCGTGCCCCTTGGGCGCGTGCAGTTACCGATAGCACAAGTGCGCAACCTTCGGGCGGGTGATGTGTTGGTGCTTGAACAGGCCTTTTTTCAACCTCAGGGCAATGGCTACGTGCAGGTTGGCAGGCAGCGCCTTCATGGCTGTATTGACGATGACACCGGGCCGCTGTGCCTGACCCTGATTTCTATAGAGGACACGAGTGTGGACGAGGACTTTTCAGCAGACTATTACGCTGAGCCGGAAGATGAACCTGTGGCGGAAGTATTCGGGCACGAACCGTTCGATGAGTTGAGCATGGCGTTAAGCGTACGTTGCGGCATGCTCAACTTGACGCTGGGCGAGCTGCGCAACCTGGTTGAGGGTTCGGTACTAGGTATTACCGGTTATGCGCCGGGAATGGCCGGGCTGTACTACGGTGATCGGCCGATCGGCCAGGGGCAGTTGGTGGAAGTGGATGGACGTTTGGGCCTGCAGGTGACTCGAGTGGTTTTTTCTCGATGAGTATTCAGGGCATAGACCCTTTCGTACTTGCACTGTTCCTGGGCGCACTGTCGCTGATGCCCATGCTGTTGATCGTGTGTACGGCCTTCTTGAAGATTGTCATTGTGCTGATGATCACCCGCAACGCGATAGGCGTGCAGCAAGTACCACCCAGCATGGCCATCAATGGCATCGCGCTGGCGGCGACGCTGTTTATCATGGCGCCGGTGGGTTACGAGATCGCCGAAACCGTCAAGGTATCGCCGCTGGATTTGAGCAGTGTACAGATGGCTCTGCACACCGGCGGGGAGGCGATCAAACCGTTGCGCGCATTCATGCTGCGCAATATTGATCCGGATGTGTTGACGCACCTGCTGGAGAACACTGGGCGCCTATGGCCGGCAGCCATGGCGCAGGAAGTTCAGCGAGAAGACTTGATTCTGTTAGTGCCTGCCTTCGTGCTGTCGCAATTGCAGGCGGGGTTCGAGATCGGCTTCCTCATCTACATTCCGTTCATTGTGATCGACCTGATTGTCTCCAATTTGCTCCTGGCACTGGGCATGCAAATGGTCTCGCCGATGACCATCTCCCTGCCGCTCAAACTGTTGTTGTTCGTGATGGTTTCCGGGTGGTCACGGCTACTCGACAGCCTCTTCTTTTCTTATCTCTGAGTGGCGTATGGAACCGATCGTGCTGTTCAAGCAGGGCATGCTGCTGGTCGTGGTGTTGTCGGCGCCGCCGTTGATTGTGGCGGTGATAGTCGGGGTACTGACCTCTCTTGTACAGGCGCTGATGCAGGTACAGGACCAGACCTTGCCGTTTGGCATAAAGCTGGTGGCAGTGGGGATCACGCTGGTCATGACCGGGCGCTGGATCGGTGTGGAGTTGATCCAACTGATCAATCTGACATTCGACATGATCTCTCGCTCCGCGCTCAACTGAGGTCTTGCCTGTGTTGCAGTACTTTGACTACCTGCCCAGCCTGTTGGTCGGCATGGCGCGAATCTACCCTTGCGCCTTTCTGGTCGCGGCGTTTTGTTTTCAACATATCCGTGGCATGCCGCGCCACACCATTGTGGCGGCGCTGGCGCTGATGCCTGCGCCGGGTATCTATGCAACCTTCGCCGACCAGGAATTCTCTACGCTGATGCTCAGCGCGTTGGTGCTCAAGGAGGCGGCCTTGGGGACCTTGCTGGGCTTATTACTGTCGATGCCGTTCTGGATGTTCGAGGCGGTGGGGGCGCTGCTGGATAACCAGCGGGGAGCTTTGGCCGGTGGCCAGCTCAACCCTTCGCTTGGTCCGGATGCGACACCCATCGGGCATTTGTTCAAGGAACTGACGATTTTTTTGTTGATGGCCACCCTGGGGCTTGGGGCACTGACACAGGTGATCTGGGACAGTTACTCGATCTGGCCGCCTACCGTATGGTTTCCACTTCCGCATGCCAATGGGTTTGGCGTTTTTCTCAACCTGCTCGGCGACACGTTCACCCACATGATGCTCTACGCCGCACCTTTTATTGCGGTACTGCTGTTGCTGGAGTTTGGCATTGCACTGTTGGGGCTTTATAGCCCGCAGTTGCAGGTGAGTACGCTGGCTCCGCCGGTCAAATGCCTGGCGGGTATTGGCATTTTGCTGTTGTATTTTGAACTGTTGCAGGACCTGATCGTCGGCCGCTTAAGCCTGCTGACTGAACTCAGGCACGCCCTTGGGCTGATGTTCAAGGTGGGGATGCCATGAGTGATTCCGGTGAGAAAAAACACCCGGCCAGTGCCAAGAAACTGCGCGATCAACGCAAGAAAGGCCAGGTTGCCCAAAGCCAGGATGTCGGCAAGCTTCTGGTGCTGACAGCTATCAGCGAGCTCGCGCTATGGACCGCTGACCGCAGCCTGCAGCGGTTTCAGGAAATGCTGCTGCTGCCCATATCGCGCCTCAGCCGACCGTTTGTGTCAGCCTTGGAAGAGGTGTTGCTCGACGCCATGGTGATGTTTTTTTCCTTTGCGTTGTTGATGGTTTCAGTGGCGATCGCCGTCAAGCTGATCAGTAGCTGGATGCAGTTCGGCTTGCTGTTCGCGCCAGAAATCCTGAAGTTGGATTTCAAGCGTCTCAACCCCCTTAATCAGCTCAAGCAGATGTTCTCCGCGCAGTCGCTGATGAACCTGCTGATGGGGGTCGCCAAGGCCGTGCTGATAGGCGTGGTGTTGTACGCGGTGATCGGCCCCTCCCTTGGGGCTTTGATCAATTTGGCCAACAGCGACCTGCCCTCCTATATCCTGGCGCTGATCGAGCTGTTTCGCTACCTGCTGCATGCGTGCCTGGGCCTGTTGCTGGTGCTGGCACTTATCGACCTGACGCTGCAGAAGCACTTCTTTGCCAAGCGCATGCGCATGACCCAGGTCGAAGTCGTCAAGGAATACAAGGACATGGAGGGCGACCCCCATGTGAAGGGCCAGCGCCGTTCGTTGGCGCAGCAATTGGCTCAGGAAGAGCCGAAGGTCAAGCTGCCCAAGCTGGAAGAGTCCGACATGCTAGTCGTCAACCCAACGCACTTTGCCGTCGCATTGTATTACCGCCCCGGCAAGACACCGCTGCCATTGCTGGTGGACAAAGGCACGGATGCCAATGCGCGTGAGCTGATCAAAAGGGCTAAAGCGGCTGACGTGCCGGTCATTCAGTGTGTATGGCTGGCCCGTACGCTCTACACCCATAAGCTTGGCGCCAGTATCCCCCGTGAAACCCTGCAGGCCGTCGCGCTGATCTACCGCACCTTGCGTGAGTTGGATGATGAAGCCAAGCGTGAAACCCTGGAATTGCCTGAGCTGGAACAGCGCTGATCAACGCGCGGCGTGAGCATCCAATGCATCAAGGTTGGCCAGTGACAGCAGGCGGTTGATGGCACTATCAAGCGCGTCGAGTTGAGCAGGCAGCGAGCGCCAGATGAGCAAATTGCCCTGCGCGTCGAGATAGACAAAACAACCGTCATACCTCACTGCTTGTTCAAACCGTTGCTCCAGTGCCCGTTGCACCTGCCCGGCTTGCAACGCTTCGCGCGCAACCTGCAAGGCCAACCCCTGGCGGGTGCCGGCTTGCAGCGTACACAGATGGATACCTGGGAGGAGTTGCAGGTGAGCGGCACCGCCACTGCGCACGTCGGCCAAAAAAACCTGACGATGCAGTGCATCGTCAGGCTGTATCGTTAGGCTCATCGTTCCAGGGAAATGGTCTGGTGGTCTGCCCGTTCCCCAGAGGGGCCGGTGTCTACGCGCATTTCTGGCGGCCACCAGACCACCATTTTGTCACTGCTCGATTGCGGGCGCGTGCAGGAGTCGCCCTTGCAGGTTGGTGTACAACCCGCGGCGCTAAGTGCTGAGCCGATCAGGATAATGCTCAAGAATGCGTGCTTCATGGCTTGGTCTTCGATGGGGCGGTGAGGAGGGAAGGGCGCGGTACGCCAATGTGTTCATCTTTCACGACGGGCCGCATGGCAATAAACACTTCAGCTTCTTCACCCGGTTTGAGCCAGGCGCGCGGCCAGACACTGACCGCCAACGTTTGTGAGTTGCTGCATTCTTTTTCATCGATGCGAACGTTGCGTTTGATCTCGTTGCGTAGCACCACCACCGCCACATTGAAGTGTGGGCCGGTGTACCACTGGCTGCGCTCGCTGTTGAGCGCCAACAGGTTGCGCGTGGCGCACAGGGTGTTCAACTGCAGGGGCATTGGCCCTGCCTTGAAGCCATTGGGGACTTCGCCGCTGACCAGGTGCGCCAGGGTGCTGGTGATATCGCTGCGGTTTATGGGCGGCTGGTGGGCGGCTAGCCGGCGCGCCAGGGGCTTGAGGGCTGCCTGCAACTGGGCCTGGTCTTCCTGGGGCAAGTAACGCGAGGGATCAGACTGGTCGCCGATGACCCGTGGGGTGAGGATGAACAGGCGCTCGCGTCGACTGTTTTGTCGTTCTGTCGAGGAGAACAATGCCTTGCCCAGCAACGGAATATCGCCCAGGAGCGGCACCTTGCTTTTTTTGTCCTTGTTATCTGTGACATGGAAACCACCGACCACCAGTGAGCGCTTTTCCGCCATCACGGCCTGGGTACTGACCTTGCCGCGACGAACATCAAGGTCATTGGGCTCTGTGCGTGAGTCGTCGAAGTTACCGTCTTCAATATCCACCACCAAATGGATCTGGTGGCCACCACGGCTGGTGATCACCCGTGGCACCACCTGAAAGCTGGTGCCGACGGTCACGGGTAAAATGCTTGGGTTGTCCCGCCCGGCCGTCAGGTACCGCGTGCGGTTGAAGTCGATAACCGCCGGCTGGTTTTCCAGGGTGAGTACCGAAGGGTTGGAGACCAGGGTTGCCAGCCCTTGGGCTTCCAGGGCACGTATGTGCGCGTAGAAGCGCCCAGGGTTGCCAATCGACAATTGAGAGGTCGTGCCCGGCGCTACATTGACACCGCCGCGCCAACGGCTGTTTTGAAAACCCCATTCAATCCCGAACTCTTGCAACTTTGTGCGTTCGATGTCGAGGATGATTGCGTCGATCTCCACCAGCTTGCGCGCAACGTCAAGTTGGGTGATCAACTCGCGGTACATGGTTTGGCGCTCAGGCAGGTCGTAGATCAGAATTGCGTTATTGCGCACGTCGGCTTCAACCCGGATTCGGCTGGTAGTGCGTGGGGCGCGAGGGCCAAGTGAGGCGCCCGTCGAAAGTGCATCTGAGTTCCCGGGGTTGGCGAACATCTGCTCCAGCAGCGGATTGTTCAGCCGCGGGACGTTAGGCGTGATCAAGCCTGGCGGTGAAGCCACGCCGGCAGATTGGGTGGCGTTGGAGACTGCGGAGGAACGGGGTTCCAGCAACCCACGCAGCACGCTGGCCACCCCCGCGATGGTCAGCTTCTCCCCGCGATAATCAATGATACGATCCGCCGCGTTGGCGTACTTGAGCGGGTAAGTCAGTACGCTCTGTTTCTCATCCGGGGATCTGCGCTGGCTGCTGAATTGTTTGATCTGCTCGATATAGCGTTTAGGACCGGAGACAAGTACGACGCCTTCATCCAGTAATTCACCCCAGCCAAAACGGCTGTCGAGCAGGCCGATATCGGTCAGGGCCTTTTTGAGGTCTGGGATCGACTCCGACGAAACCTCCAGCCGCGCAGACTCTTGCTGATCCAGCGTGCTGATGTACAGGGTGTTGTTGTACAAATACCACTGGAAGCGGTGTTCGACCCCCAGCCTGTCGAGCATGGACTGGGGCGTGTTAGCGCGTATTTTGCCATTGACGACGCCCTCCAGCAGGCCTTCGATTTGCAGTTGAGTGCCGAAGGTCTGGGCGAAGTCTTCGAGCACTTCGCGCACGGGCTTGTACTGGGTTTCATAGGCATATGCCGTGTTTCGCCATTCCGCGGGAATGGCGGCAAGGGGGCTTTGCAGAGGCATCAGCAGGCACGTCAGAACCACAGGAATACGCCAGCCGGCGTGTTTCAATCGCGCACAGGGCGAGCTGATAGACAAGCGTAAACGCTTGTAAATGGGGTTGTTCATACAGGGTTCTCTAGTTAATAAAACTGCGCACGCAGCGGAGTGGGCCCAAGCTTTTTGGGCGTTCTGGCCAACCGCTTGGCCGTGGAGCGCCAGGTGTCGCGCTGATTGAGAAGGGATTCGAGTTGGTTAAAAAGAACAGCCTGATTGGCTTCTTGCCAGACGCATTGAAGTAGCCAGAGTTGCCCAGTGGAAGGCTCGACCGAAAGCGCTCCCTGAAAATGCGCCAGGCTTGCCCCGCCCAGTCGTAGCCATGTTTCCATTGCTGTTTGTGTGGACGGTGGTTGATGGGTAAGTTGGGCACTGAGCAAAAAACACTGCCGATAGCGACGCAGGTTTATGGCGTCGTCGCCCTCCAGCAGGGTGATTTCTTGCTCTGTCCCCACCAGCCACTGAGTGAGCCGCACGCTGAAACTCTCAGGTCCCATTGAAAATGATTTTTCCCATCTCGGCCCGGTGGCCGAGAACCGCTCCGGCGGCAGTTGTCTGGAGCATCAAGTCTTGTTTGAGCCTCAAGTGTTCACCCATCAGTGATGAAAACTCTTTCGAAGATAATTCGTCAGGGACGTCTTGACCGAGCTGTTCGAACTGCCGGTTGTTTTTGCTTATATCCCCCTGAATTCAACACATAAGTGCAACGCTCACCCCTGCATAAACTTCGTACGGCGTCTTCCAGCCCAGGCGTTTTCGCGGGCGTAAATTGATCTTCGTTACCACGCGACTGACCGCCTCGACGGTCAGCTTGCTGAAGTCGCCGCCCTTGGGAAAATACTGCCGGAGCAGGCCGTTGGTATTTTCATTAGTGCCTCGCTGCCAGGATGAATAGGGTTCTGCAAAAAAGACTTGGCACTGGCTCCGATGCGCAATGCGTTCATGCCCGGCAAACTCCTTCCCGTTATCCAGCGTCAGCGTGTGAACAGCATGCCCCTTGAGCAACAGATTGATCGCCCGCGTTACCTGCCGGCGCGTCCTGCGCTTGACCGGATAGGCGCTCAGGTAGCCGCTTTTACGATCAACCAGCGTGACCAGATTGCCGCCTACGCCATGCACCGTGTCACCCTCCCAATCACCTAGACGCTCGCGGGCTTCGACCTCAGCAGGGCGCTCGGTTATCGATACGCGATTACGCAACTGTCCGCGCCGGTCGTGGCTTCCGTAGCGTTTTCGGTACAGCTTCCTGCGGTGCCGCAAATACTTGTATAACTCGCCACCTGCGTGTTTGTCGGTGGCGATAAACCGATAAATCCACTCGTGACTGACCGCGCGCTCCGGCTGCTCTTGCTTCAGGCGCTGAGCAATCTGCTCCGGGCTCATACCGTGTTTTAGCCAGAGCGGCAGATAATGGCTGAACCACGTTAATGGCTTGCAGTGCTTGCGCGCCTGCGCTCGACGGGCATCACTTTCATGGGTCGCAGCAACCGCTTTGTAGGTCTTCTGGGAGCTGTTGCGGCGAACCTCACGACTGATCGTCGAGGGATGTACGCCAACCTGTTTCGCGATGCTTGCCTGGCTTTTTCCGGCGCTCAGACCGGCCTCAATCTGGTAACGTTGGCCCTGAGTCAGCTGCCGGTAATGCGTAGTCATCTGCGCTTGAATCCTTCGGTGTGAGAGCCTGGATTCTACCGGTGGCTGACTCTCTGCCTATCGTTTCAAACGTTGCACTTATTCTATGAATTCAGGCCCTGAAGATTTGCCCGCCCTCGCGTGCGTCGAGTTTCATATGCTGATCTCCGTTGAACGTGTATTTTTTATGTGGTTTGCATTTGGGATCCGTTCCACGATTTTTTAAATATCCGGTAAAAAAATGCAGCAGGTCGGTTGAGAGGTTATTCCTCTGAAACAAAGTCTGAGTGAGGCACCAACAGCGCATTGACCGAAGAGGTCCAGTCGATACGGAAGCTGCCTTCCTCCGCCTCCAGGATCAGCACCTGTGGCTCAATGGACTCGTCACACTGCAGACGCCAGGGCGCCTCGGTATGTTGATCCAGCCACTGCTCTACATCAGCCTGATCCTGTGGGTTGCAGACCAACTTTGCGCGGATCGCCGGGGCCTGGGCTACGAGCATTTGCTTGAGCATGGCTGACACCCGCTGAGTCGTCGGAGTGTCCTCGAGCAAACTGCGAATTGCGCTATGGGTGACTGATGTGGCGATGCGTTCGATGTTGTCGAGGATCGCTTGCTGTTGCGCGTGCCACAGGTGCAATTGGCGATTGGCGCGTTGCCAGAACTCATGTTGTGCCTGCAGCAGCAATTGGTCGCGTTGTGCATGGGCCTGGCGCAGGATGTCATCGGCCTGATCCTGCGCGCTGGTTAACAATTCGCTGTCGCGGGCGCAGTCCGCCAACGTTTCCAAGGGAATCAACGAGCAGGTCCGTGAAGGAAGCGGCTTGCGTAGCTCAATCGTGCGTTTGCACAACATCGTCCTGGGACTCCTCTGCGAAGGAAAACACCGGCTCGTTGTTTGACGCACCGGTGCGCCATATCGCGGCCTTCCAAATAGTTTCGAGCTTGTCGTGGGTCTCACTCAGTCGAGGGGTCACCTCAAGTGCGAGCACCCGTTGGCGGTCAAAGCTCAACCGCAGACGCTGCCATACAGAGGGTTCTACCCAGGCGCGTAAATAGTGCAGGGGGTCTTGCGTGCTGATTTGCAAGGTGTTGGGCATCAGTGCCTTGGTAAGGCGGACACACCAGAGTTGCAAGTCCTGGCTCAATGGCGTGCTGGCCTTGACCTGGTAAACAGCGCCGACCAGCGCGAGGATGAGGTCTCTGCGCTGCGCAGGTTCAAGGACCAACTGCAACAGTGCCGCAGACGGTGCGACAGGCAGGCATGGGTCAATTCCCAATGACGTTGCCATAGCCGCATGTTGGCTCTGGCAGAGTGTTTTCGAATAGGGCAATGACGGGGTGAAAGGCGGCCAATCGTGGGGTGAATCGAGCCAGGGGCAAGCCCACCACTTGGCCCAGGTGAGGCTGTCATGCGTCATTTGCGTTCGGCTCGACTCGTTGGGCATCGCGTGCCTTTTTCAGCCAGAACCCCGCTGCTGCGCACCCCGCTACCAGGACGATAAAGAATATTGTAAGCACGGTGTGCCAAAAAGTGAGATCACTCGGCTTAACCAGAAATGGCCCGAAGTAGGCGAGTTGCTGCTTCTCCTTATAAGCGGTAGCCGGAACGAAGATCACGGTCAGCTTTTGCGGGTTTGCAACGGCCGTTGTCATGCCCGGTATGCTACTGGCGACCATCCGTCGAATGCGCGGCAGCAGGCTGTCAGGTTCCAGCCGTGGATCATGTTTGATGAAGACCGATGCCGAGGCCGGTTGTACCGGCTCTCCCGGTGCGACCCGCTCAGGCAGTACCACGTGTACCCTGGCGATAAGCACCCCGTCGATATTGGACAAGGTCGCTTCCAGCTCCTGAGACAACGCATAGATATAGCGGGCACGTTCCTCAAGGGGTGTGGAAATGACACCTTCCTTGCGAAATACGTCGCCCAGCGTGGACCGTGCAGTCTTTGGCAACCCGGCGGCTGCAAGCGTGTGGACGGCGGCAGCAATATCATCTGTGCGCACGCGAACGGCCACGCCGTCTTTCTCCAGCTGTTTTTGTGCCCGAATGTGCTTGTCCGCCAATTCAGCGATCACCTCATTGGCTTCCTGCTCGGATAACTTGCGGTGCAGTTCGACGCTTTCACCGCATCCGCTCAGCACCGATAAGAGGGTGAGCCATAAGAGAATAAAGCGGCAACGGCGCATGGTTTACCTATTGCAGGTTAGTGGCTTTCTCAACGAACGAAGCGCAGTGTTTTATGACCTTGACGCCAATGTTGAGGATTTCTTTTGATTCAATAATGGTCTGTGTCGCGTTCGCCATTTTCAATTCGTTATGGGTCTTGGAGTATTCACGCAGCAGCTTGGGGATTTTTTCGTTGTTGGATTTCAACCGCTCTGATTGGTCCACCAGCGACCGATTGTTTCCTGGGGCGGGGGGAACCGACGGGTAAGTGATGTTCTGCTCCAGTGCCGCACTGAAGAAATGCGCGTCGTGGGCGCTATCGCTGCTTTTTTCGGCGGAAAACCCAGGGGCACCTGAATAGGCTCCCCGCTCTTTTTCAAGCGTCGTGCGCATAGAAATATCCCTCAGGAAAATAGTAAGGCTTTCTCTATTTGGCAAACTAGAGAAAGCCTGTGCTACTTATTGTACTTTGTTAATTATTTGGCCCCACTTGCTGGCAATCGACGCATCTTTGTCCAGCTTTGCCATCTCGAGCGTATCTTTGTTTTTCTCCTCGGTCAGGGTTTTCATTTGGCCGAAAAGCTCTTGACTGCTGATGCCGCCACCGCCGCCACTGCCGCCGATTCCATTACTCATAATTTCACCTTGGGTTTCATAAGTTGGTAAGTATTTGCAATAAGCCTTTCGATTGATCGTGCTACATCGTTATTCGATAATCGACGCTCGTACACTGAGTGGCGAAGCCTGTGGTAACAGTTCCATCGGTTGAGGGCTACTTGTTTCCATGTGTTTCATAACTTATTGGGCTGCCTGAAGCGGTGCGCATGCGTTAAGTGCAACACCCAGCTGTTTCATTCGATAATAGAGGGTGCGCTTGGCGACACCCAGTTCCAATGCGACGCAATCCACGCTGTAAGTGTGACGATGCAGAGACTCTTCAATGAGTGTTTTCTCAATACGCTGCAAACGGTCTTTCAGGTTCAGTTCCAAAGGTTCGGCATTCGATGCCGATAAAGGCGGCAGCCCAAGGACGAAACGCTTGGCTGTGGAGCGTAGTTCGCGGACATTGCCCCGCCACGGATGGCACAGCAACTGCTGGAGCAGTTCGCTGGTGGGAGGAGGGGCCGTGCAGTTGAAGTGCTGCGCTTCTTGTTTAATCATCTCCAGAAACAACGGCACGATGCGCTCACGTCGGTCACGCAGTGGCGGGAGCTTGATGTTAATAACGTTCAGGCGAAAATACAGGTCGCGCCTGAAGCTGCCTTGCTCAACCATGTCATGCAGCGATTGTTGAGCGGACGCGATGACGCGCATGTCGACTGGGATAAAGCGTGTTGAGCCGAGCCGTTCAACGCCGCGTGATTCGAGCATTCGCAATAGCTTGGCTTGAAGCGAAAGCGGCATGCTGTCGATTTCATCCAAATACAATGTACCCATGTGAGCCGCTTCGATAAAACCTGCGCGTGACTGTACAGCCCCGGTATAAGCACCACTGTTGACACCGAACAATTGGCTTTCGGCAAGGCTCTCCGGAATGGCTGCGCAATTGACGGCAACAAAGTTGCCTCGACGGCCGGACAGTCGATGCACACGTTGTGCCAGGGTATCTTTACCGGTGCCGGTCTCCCCCAGCAATAAGATGTCAACATTAAGTGTCGCTGTGCTATTGATCGTGTTCTCAATATCCGAGCCATCAATGAATGGCGTATCGGTTTCGCGTTCTTTGTGATCGGCGACCGACATCGGATGGGTGCTCCACTATCGTGATTGTTATGACTAAAAGACCGTTATTCTTAACGTGCTTGGGTAGAACCTAAAGTATAAGATTTCTCATCGAGTATGCAGGTAAGAGTAAGCCAGGCTTGCGTAGGAAAAGTCATTAACTTGTCGGTTAACGTCATTCAAAGGGGTGGAGCTGTTGTGTGCGCAATAAATAGGAAATATCTTAAGTTTCCAAATAAACAAGCAGAGGGCTATAACCGATAGACAAACACTCGCCCACAAAAAAGCCGATGCAGTGCATCGGCTTTTTTGTGGGCGGTAAAACCGCAGAGGGCGCTTATACGTTGAAACGGAAGTGCATCACGTCGCCATCCTTGACGATGTACTCTTTGCCTTCCAGGCGCCATTTACCGGCTTCCTTGGTACCGGCTTCACCCTTGTATTGGATGAAGTCGTTGTAGGCGATGACTTCGGCGCGGATAAAGCCTTTTTCGAAGTCGGTGTGGATTACGCCAGCGGCCTGTGGTGCGGTGGCACCGACCTTGACGGTCCAGGCGCGGACTTCTTCGACACCGGCGGTGAAGTAGGTCTGCAGGTTGAGCATTTCGTAACCGGCGCGGATAACGCGGTTCAGGCCAGGCTCTTCCAGGCCCAGGGCCTCGAGGAACATGTCCTTTTCTTCGCCGTCATCCAGCTCGGCGATTTCTGCTTCGATCTTGTTGCACACCGGCACCACGATGGCGCCTTCTTCATCGGCAATGGCCTTGACCACGTCAAGCAGTGGGTTGTTCTCGAAGCCGTCTTCGGCGACGTTGGCGATGTACATCACAGGCTTGGTGGTCAGCAGGTGGAAGCCTTTGATCACGGCCTTCTCGTCGACGCCCATGGTCTTCATCAGGCTGCGTGCCGGCTTGCCTTCGGTGAAGTGTGCGATCAGTTGCTCCAGCAGGCCTTTCTGAACCACTGCATCCTTGTCACCGCCCTTGGCGTTACGCGCGACTTTCTGCAGTTGCTTCTCGCAGCTGTCGAGGTCGGCGAAGATCAGTTCCAGGTCAATGATCTCGATGTCGCGTTTCGGGTCGACACTGTTGGAGACGTGAATCACGTTCTCGTCTTCAAAGCAACGGACTACGTGGGCGATGGCATCGGTTTCACGGATGTTGGCCAAAAACTTGTTACCCAGACCTTCACCTTTCGACGCACCGGCCACCAGGCCTGCGATGTCGACGAACTCCATGGTAGTCGGCAGGATGCGCTTGGGGTTGACGATGGCTGCCAACGCGTCCAGGCGCGGGTCCGGCATCGGCACGATACCGCTGTTGGGTTCGATGGTGCAGAAGGGGAAGTTCTCCGCCGCAATACCGGACTTGGTCAGGGCGTTGAACAGGGTGGATTTGCCGACGTTGGGCAGGCCGACGATGCCGCAATTGAATCCCATGGTGTTTCCCCTCGGTAAGAGTCAGGCCTTCTGGCTGTGCAGGTTTTTCATCGCGCGGTTCCATTCACCGGCGAAGATATCCGGCAGCACGCCGAGGGCAAAGTCGATGCTGGCATCGAGTTTTTCCTGTTCGGCGCGTGGCGCACGACCCAGGACGAAATTTGAAACCATACTGGCAACGCCTGGGTGGCCAATGCCGAGCCGCAGACGGTAAAAATTATTCTGATTACCCAACTGCGCAATGATGTCGCGCAGGCCATTGTGGCCGCCATGCCCGCCGCCTAACTTCAGTTTGGCAACGCCGGGTGGCAGGTCCAGTTCGTCATGGGCCACCAGGATTTCTTCGGGTTTGATCCGGAAGAAGCCCGCAAGCGCCGCGACAGCTTGGCCGCTGCGGTTCATGTAGGTGGTAGGAATCAGCAGACGAACATCCTGACCCTGATGCGAGAAGCGCCCGGTCAGGCCAAAATACTTGCGATCGGCCACAAGGTTCACACCTTGCGCGTGGGCGATACGCTCAACAAAAAGGGCCCCCGCGTTATGCCGGGTCTGTTCGTATTCGGCGCCTGGATTTCCCAGGCCAACGATCAGTTTAATGGCAGTCACGACAGGGGCCCTTCCTTTGGAGTTGTGGATAACATCGCCGCAACCTGTGTGCGGCGAAAGCGGTCAACAAAAGATCATTTACTCAAGAGTAAACGCCGCGTTATCGCCCGCTTTCTCGCTACGTTCCGGTCCGCGATGTTTCCTCAAGCTCCGACATTACAGAGTGAATTACTCTGCAGCGCCTTCTTCAGCTTCTGGTGCAACGCGTGGAGCGTGAACGTTTGCAACAGCTTTGTCATCACCGTGAGCCAGTGCAACAAACTCAACGCCTTTAGGGGCTTTGAGGTCGGACAGGTGGATGATGGCGCCGATTTCCAGAGCCGACAGGTCGACTTCGATGAACTCAGGCAGGTCTTTCGGCAGGCAGGTCACTTCGATTTCGTTCAGGACGTGCGAGATTTCGCCGCCTTTCTTGACCGGAGCTTCTTCGCCGACGAAGTGTACTGGAACGATGGCGGTCAGTTTCTGACCGGCAACAACGCGTACAAAGTCAGCGTGCAGCACGTGGCCTTTGGCCGGGTGACGTTGCAGCGCCTTGATGATTACGTTTTGCTTTTTGCCGCCAACGTTCAGTTCGATAACGTGGCTGTAAGCAGCATCGTTTTCGAGCAGTTTGGCGATTTCTTTGGCCAGCATGCTGATGGATTCAGGGGCTTTGTCGCCACCGTAAACTACAGCTGGAACCAGGCTTGCGAGACGACGCAGGCGGCGGCTCGCACCTTTCCCCAGGTCGGAACGCGCTTCAGCATTCAGAGTAAAATCGTTCATGTTGTATCTCCAAAATAACCACATTCGCCCCAGCGTTTGCGACCAGCGCTAAAGGCGATATGGGCAAAAAAGCCCCGCCCCAACAGAATGCTGGGGCGGGGCGCTTTTCGTCAGTGGGATGTTTCGTAAGGTTTGACCCTTATCGGAACATCGCGCTGATCGATTCTTCGTTGCTGATGCGGCGAACCGCTTCGGCAACTACCGGTGCGATATCCAGTTGACGGATACGCGAACAGGCTTGAGCTGCTGCGGACAACGGGATGGTGTTAGTCACCACCAGTTCGTCCAGCATGGAGTTCTCGATGTTCTCGATCGCTCGGCCCGACAGCACTGGGTGTGTGCAGTAGGCGAAGACTTTTGCTGCACCGTGCTCTTTCAAGGCTTTCGCCGCGTGGCACAGGGTGCCGGCGGTGTCGACCATGTCATCAACCAGAATACAGGTACGCCCTTCGACATCACCGATGATATGCATCACTTCAGAGTGATTGGCTTTCTCACGGCGTTTGTCGATGATCCCGAGGTCCACGCCCAAGGATTTGGCAACAGCCCGTGCACGCACGACGCCACCAATGTCCGGGGACACGATCATCAGGTTTTCAAAGCGCTGGTCTTCAATGTCATCCACCAATACTGGGGAGCCGTAGATGTTATCTACCGGAATATCGAAGAACCCCTGGATTTGGTCAGCGTGCAGGTCAACCGTGAGAACACGGTCGATGCCTACCACGGTCAGCATGTCAGCAACGACTTTCGCGCTGATAGCCACACGTGCGGAACGCGGACGGCGATCCTGACGGGCATAACCAAAGTAAGGGATTACAGCTGTGATTCGAGTCGCTGAGGAGCGGCGGAAGGCATCAGCCATCACGACGAGTTCCATCAGGTTATCGTTGGTCGGAGCGCAAGTCGGCTGAATAATGAAAACATCTTTACCGCGGACGTTTTCATTGATCTCGGCTGTAATTTCGCCGTCGGAGAATTTACCGACAGAGATGTCACCGAGAGGGATATGCAGCTGACGTACGACACGTCGAGCCAGATCGGGGTTGGCATTCCCCGTAAAGACCATCATCTTGGACACGCGCAGTACCTAGAGGCTGAGGGTAACCTGGATGAGTATTAGAAAATGGCAGGGGCGGCTGGATTCGAACCAACGCATGGCAGGATCAAAACCTGCTGCCTTACCGCTTGGCGACGCCCCTGTATCTGTTGCAACGAGTACCCAGTACTCGGTTCCTTTTAGAGCAGACTTTGCAGCTTGCGATGCAACATCGAAACGTTGCTTCCCTTTGCTACAAACCCTGTAAGGGTCTCTGTAAGAAGGGCCGAGACTTTATCAGCTTCAGCTTTGCTTGGGAAGCCCCCAAACACACAACTTCCAGTTCCGGTTAATTTTGCTTCGGTAAATTTACCTAACAAATTCAAAGCGTTACGTACCTCTGGGTAACGCCTTGCTACAACCGGTAAGCAGTCATTTCGACTGTTTCCCTTGGGAACGGGGCGCACTTTAATGGGAGGAGAGTTACGTGTCAACAGTGGATCTGAAAAAATTTCTGCTGTACTTACAGATACTTGCGGAACAAGCACGACATACCAAGGCTCTTCGGGGTATTCCGGGGTGAGTTTCTCCCCAACGCCTTCGGCAAAAGCCGCGTGCCCACGCACGAAAACCGGTACGTCGGCGCCCAGTGTCAGGCCCAGCGCGGCCAGGCGATCGTGGTCCCAGCCCAGTTGCCACAAGTGATTCAGACCGAGCAGCGTGGTCGCGGCATTTGAGCTGCCGCCACCGATGCCGCCGCCCATGGGCAAAATTTTATCGATCCAGATGTCGATGCCGAGTGAGCAACCGGATTGCGCCTGAAGTTTTTTTGCGGCCCTGACGATCAGATTGCTGTCGTGAGGCACGCCTTCGAATTCGGTATGCAGCTGGATCACGCCGTCGTCGCGTATGGCGAAGGTGAGTTCATCGCCGTAATCGAGAAATTGAAACAGCGTCTGCAGTTCGTGGTAGCCGTCTTCACGGCGACCAAGAATGTGCAGCATCAGGTTGAGTTTGGCGGGAGAGGGCAGCGTCAAGCGTTCTGAGGTCACGTTATTGCCCCAGCTTGCGCGGTTGCCATTCCTTGATCACCAGCGTGACGTCAAGGTCGGTGCCATGCAATTTGATGCGCTCAGGCAGCCAGTAACCGCTCTGTTCTACGTAGCTCAGATACTCGACCTGCCAGCCATCCTGCTCAAGCGTGGCCAGGCGGCTGTCGCCGTTAAGGCTCAGGCGGCTCTTGCTGTCCGGCGCAGGCAAGCCGCGTACCCACCACACCAGGTGCGAAACCGGCAGCTTCCAGCCGATCTGCTGCTCCAGCAGTTCTTCCGGCGAGGACGCCTCATAGCGGCCCTGGTTAGCGACTTCCAGGCTCACTTGCCCCGGTCGGCCGGTCAGGCGTGCTGCGCCACGGCCCAGCGGGCCGGACAGACGAATATCGTAATAGTCCTGACGTTGCAGCCAGAACAAAGTACCGCTGCCGGAATCTTTCGGTGCGCGCACCCCGACTTTGCCGTCGATCTGCCAGCCGTCAATGCTGCTGAGCTGATCCTTGTGCTGCTTCCATTGCGCCTGGTTGCCCTGGCCTTCAACGGATTCACGGCTGCCGATGCCCGCGCAACCGGCGAGCAGGGCGATAAAACTGAAAACAATAACGTGGCGCAAGAACATAAGCTTAAAGGGTCTCGGATCCGGTCAGGCGCTTGATGGTGCTGCGCAGGATTGGGCTTTCGGGTTGTTCCTTGAGGAACTTCTCCCAGATTTGGCGTGCTTCGCGCTGTTTGCCGTTGGCCCACAGCACTTCACCCAGGTGAGCCGCCACTTCCTGATCCGGGAAGCGTTCGAGAGCCTGACGCAGCAAGCGTTCGGCCTCGTCGAGGTTGCCCAGGCGGTAATTCACCCAGCCCAGGCTGTCGAGTACAGCCGGGTCTTCCGGGTTGAGCTTGTGCGCTTGTTCGATCAATACCTTGGCTTCGGCGTAGCGCGTGGTGCGGTCCGACAGGGTGTAGCCCAGGGCGTTGAGCGCCATGGCGTTGTCCGGATCGCGCTTGATGATCAGGCGCAGGTCTTTTTCCATCTGCGCCAGGTCATTGCGTTTTTCCGCCTGCATGGCGCGGGTGTACAGCAGGTTCAAATCGTCGGGGTATTGCAGCAAGGCTTGTTGCAGCAGTTTCCAGGCGCGTTCGCCCTGCTTGTTGGCCGACAGCGTCTCGGCCTGGATCAGGTACAGCTGGATCGCGTAGTCCGGCTCGGCATCACGTGCCGCCGCCAGGCGTTTTTCGGCTTCGTCGGTGCGGCCGTTGCTCATCAGGATATCGGCCTGACGCAGTTGGGCCGGCAGGTAATCGTTGCCGGGGCCGACCTGGGCGTATTCAAGCAGCGCAGCCTGCGGGTCATTGCGTTCTTCAGCGATGCGGCCGAGGTTCAGGTGAGCCGAATCCACGTGGCTTTCGCGCTCGATCAGTTCTTCCAGATAACCCTTGGCCTCGTCCCAGGCCTTGGCTTCCAGGCACACCAGCGCCAGGGAGTAACGCAACTCGTCGTCGTCAGGGTATTGCTGGACCAGGTTGGCGAACTGCACTTTGGCGTCTTCCATGCGGTCTTGCTCAACCAGCGTTCGCGCATAGGTCAGCAGCAAACGCTTATCGCCCGGATACTTCTTGATGCTTTTTTCCAGCAGTGGAATGGCTTCCTTGCCGCGATTGAGGTTCTGCAGCAGGCGGGCGCGCAGCAGAATAGGGGCGATCTCGCCGTCTTCCGGCGGGTTCTGCTCCAGCAACTTGAGCGCAGCGTCGGCTTCGTCATCCTGTTGCAGCAGCAAAGCCTTGCCGAAAATCAGCTGGCTGTTCTGCGGATGTTTTTGCAACAGGCGGTCAAAACTTTTCATCAAGCCATTGCGCGTGTCCTGGTCGGTGTCGGCCGCTGACAGCGCGAGGAAGTCGAAATGCGTGTCGCCCTTGCCCTGCAGCACTTTCTCCATATAGACCATGGAGTCGTCATAACGCCCGGCGCGTGCCAGTTGCACAGCCGCCGCGCGTTGCGCTTCCAGGTCGTCCGGGGCGTTTTTCGCCCAGATCAGCGAGGTGTCCAGCGCGGCCTGGTCAGCCCCCAGGTATTCGGCGATGCGAAACGCACGCTCCGAAATGCCCGGGTCCTGGGTATTGATGGCCTGGGTCACGTAGTTATCCAGGGCAATATCGAAACGATTGCGCTGGCCGGCGAGTTCCGCCGTCAGCAAGCTATAGATCGTTTCTTCATTGAACGAGGAGTAAACCTTGGGCTTTTCAGGGGCTGGGGTGCTGTCTTCGACCGGCGGCGTACCGTCCGGCGACACGGGTGCCAAGGCCTGGCAGCCGCTGAGGAAGACAAAAGCAAGGAGCAACGCGGAAGATCTATTCATATAGGAAGAGGACGACTAACCTGCGGTCGGATCATCATGACACAAGCCTTCGGCCAAACATAACCGAGTCTCAGTGGGCGCCTTTATAGGCACAAGCTACTAGGACAATAGACGACGGTGGTTGTTCTGGATCTATCGAAGTAGGACAATTGTCGGCTTCCCGACATCATCAGCGATATTGAATGGCCTTCCTCGCACTCGGTATTAACCACAAGACTGCAACCGTAGACGTGCGCGAGCGCGTGGCGTTTACGCCAGAGCAGTTGGTTGAGGCCTTGCAGCAGCTCTGCCGGCTCACCGACAGCCGCGAAGCTGCGATCCTTTCGACCTGCAATCGCAGCGAGCTTTATATAGAGCAGGAACATCTTTCGGCGGATGTGGTGCTGCGCTGGCTGGCCGATTATCACCATTTGGACCTCGATGACCTGCGCGCCAGTGCTTATGTGCATGAAGAGGATGCGGCAGTTCGTCACATGATGCGCGTCGCCGCAGGGCTGGACTCGCTGGTGTTGGGCGAGCCACAGATCCTCGGTCAGATGAAATCCGCCTACGCCGTGGCCCGCGAGGCCGGCACCGTCGGCCCGTTGCTTGGCCGTTTGTTCCAGGCTACGTTCAATTCGGCCAAGCAGGTGCGCACCGACACGGCCATCGGCGAAAACCCGGTGTCCGTCGCATTCGCCGCTGTCAGCCTGGCCAAACAGATTTTCAGTGACTTGCAGCGCAGCCAGGCGCTGTTGATCGGCGCCGGTGAAACCATCACCCTGGTCGCCCGCCACCTGCATGACCTGGGCGTGAAGCGTATTGTGGTCGCCAACCGCACCCTGGAGCGCGCGAGCATCCTGGCCGAGCAGTTTGGCGCCCACGCCGTGTTGCTCTCGGATATCCCGGCCGAGCTGGTGCGCAGCGATATCGTCATCAGCTCCACCGCCAGCCAGTTGCCGATCCTGGGCAAAGGCGCGGTCGAGAGCGCACTGAAGCTGCGCAAGCACAAACCGATCTTCATGGTGGATATCGCCGTTCCCCGTGATATCGAGCCTGAAGTCGGCGAGTTGGACGACGTTTACCTCTATAGCGTCGACGATCTGCACGAAGTGGTCGCCGAAAACCTCAAGAGTCGCCAGGGCGCCGCCCAGGCCGCCGAGGAAATGGTCAGCACCGGTGCCGAAGATTTTATGGTGCGCCTGCGTGAGCTGGCGGCGGTCGATGTGCTCAAGGCGTATCGTCAGCAGGGCGAACGCCTGCGTGATGAAGAATTGATCAAGGCCCAGCGTTTGTTGGCCAACGGTAGCAGCGCCGAAGAGGTGCTGATGCAACTGGCGCGCGGCCTGACCAACAAGTTGCTCCACGCCCCCAGCGTTCAGTTGAAAAAGCTTACCGCCGAAGGCCGCCTCGATGCGCTGGCCATGGCCCAGGAACTCTTTGCCCTCGGTGAGGGCGCGTCAGATAGCTCTTCGGATAAAAAACCGCAATGAAAGCGTCACTGCTCAATAAACTGGACGTGCTCCAGGACCGTTTCGAAGAACTGACCGCCTTGCTCGGCGATGGCGAAGTCATCTCGGATCAGGCCAAGTTCCGCGCCTATTCCAAGGAATACGCCGAAGTTGAGCCGATTGTGGCCACCTACAAAAGCCTGATGAAAGTGCAGGCCGATCTCGAGGGCGCCCAGGCGCTGCTCAAGGACAGCGACCCGGACATGCGCGAAATGGCCGTGGAAGAAGTCCGCGAAGCCAAAGACAAGCTGGTCGAGCTCGAAGGCGACCTGCAACGCATGTTGCTGCCCAAAGACCCGAACGACGGGCGCAACGTGTTCCTCGAAATCCGCGCCGGTACCGGTGGTGACGAGGCGGCGATCTTCTCCGGCGACCTGTTCCGCATGTATTCGCGCTATGCCGAGCGACGTGGCTGGCGGGTCGAGATTTTGTCCGAGAACATCGGTGAGCACGGCGGCTATAAAGAAGTCATCGCGCGGGTTGAAGGTGACAACGTCTACGGCAAGCTCAAATTCGAGTCCGGCGCGCACCGCGTGCAGCGGGTTCCGGCAACTGAATCCCAGGGCCGTATTCACACCTCGGCGTGCACCGTGGCCGTGTTGCCTGAGCCGGACGAGCAGGAAGCCATTGAGATCAACCCGGCAGACTTGCGTGTCGACACCTACCGCTCGTCGGGCGCTGGTGGTCAGCACGTGAACAAGACCGACTCGGCCATCCGCATCACCCACTTGCCGTCCGGCATCGTGGTCGAGTGCCAGGAAGAACGTTCCCAGCACAAAAACCGCGCGCGGGCGATGTCCTGGCTGTCGGCCAAGCTCAACGACCAGCAGACCAGTGCCGCCGCTAACGCGATTGCCAGCGAGCGTAAGTTGCTGGTGGGCTCGGGCGACCGCTCCGAACGCATCCGCACCTATAACTTCGCCCAGGGCCGGGTCACCGACCACCGGGTCAACCTCACCCTGTACTCCCTCGACGAAATTCTCGCCGGCGGCGTTGATGCGGTGATCGAGCCTTTGCTGGCCGAATACCAGGCCGATCAATTGGCGGCGATAGGTGAGTAAATGACCATTATTGCCAGCCTCCTGCGCGCTGCTGACCTGCCTGACTCGCCCACCGCGCGTCTGGATGTGGAATTGTTACTGGCCGCTGCCTTGGGCAAATCGCGCAGCTACCTGCACACCTGGCCGGAAAAAATCGTCAGCAGCGAAAACGCGCTGACCTTCGCCGATTACCTGCAGCGTCGTCGCGCGGGTGAGCCGGTGGCCTATATCCTCGGCCAGCAGGGTTTCTGGAAGCTCGACCTGGAGGTCGCGCCGCACACGCTGATCCCGCGTCCGGAAACCGAACTGCTGGTGGAGGCCGCCCTTGAATTGTTGCCGGCCACGCCTGCCAAGGTGCTTGATCTTGGTACCGGCAGTGGCGCCATCGCCCTGGCCCTGGCCAGCGAACGCCCGGCCTGGCAGGTCACTGCCGTTGACCGCGTACTCGAAGCCGTGGCCCTGGCCGAACGCAACCGCCAGCGCCTGCACCTGAAGAACGCCACGGTGTTGAACAGCCATTGGTTCAGTGCGCTGCAAGGCCAGCGCTTTGACCTGATCATCAGCAACCCGCCTTACATTGCCGATAACGATCCGCACCTGGTGGCAGGCGATGTGCGCTTTGAACCCGCCAGCGCCTTGGTGGCGGGCCATGATGGGCTGGACGATTTACGGTTGATCATCGCCCAGGCCCCAGCCCACTTGAATGCCGGTGGCTGGCTGCTGCTCGAACACGGTTACGACCAAGCTGCGGCGGTACGTGATTTGTTGTCGGGTGAGGGCTTTGAAGAGGTCCACAGCCGCGTCGACCTCGGTGGCCACGAACGCATCACGTTGGGGCGCCGCCCGTGCTGACCGACCAGGAGCTGTTGCGCTATAGCCGACAGATTCTGTTGCAACATGTCGACATCGACGGCCAGTTGCGTCTTAAAAGCGGCCGCGCGCTGATCGTCGGTCTCGGTGGGCTCGGCGCACCGGTGGCGCTGTACCTGGCCGCCGCCGGTGTGGGCGAGTTGCACCTGGCAGACTTCGACACTGTTGACCTGACCAACCTGCAACGCCAGATCATCCACGACACCGACAGCATCGGGCAGACCAAGGTCGATTCGGCCATGCGTCGCCTGGCCGCCATCAACCCGGAAGTTACGTTGGTCGCCCATCGCACCGCGCTGGATGCCGATTCACTCGCCGCCGCAGTGGCTGCGGTAGACGTGGTGCTCGATTGCAGCGACAACTTCTCCACCCGTGAAGCCGTCAACGCCGCTTGCGTTGCGGCGGGCAAGCCCTTGGTCAGCGGCGCGGCCATTCGCCTGGAAGGCCAATTGTCGGTGTTCGACCCGCGCCGCGCCGAAAGCCCGTGCTACCACTGTTTATATGGGCACGGCAGCGATACCGAACTGACTTGCAGCGAAGCCGGTGTGGTCGGCCCGTTGGTCGGGCTGGTCGGCAGCCTGCAAGCCCTGGAGGCCTTGAAGTTGTTGGCCGGTTTTGGTGAGCCCCTGGTGGGGCGCTTACTGCTGATCGATGCCTTGACCACGCGTTTTCGCGAACTGCGCGTCAAGCGCGATCCCGGCTGCAGCGTTTGCGGGACGGCCCATGGTTAAGGGCGCGCCCATCGGTGTGTTCGATTCCGGCGTCGGCGGCCTGTCGGTGCTGGATGAAATCCAGCAATTGTTGCCCCATGAGTCACTGCTGTACGTGGCTGATGGCGGGCACATTCCTTATGGCGAGAAATCCCCAGCCTTTATTCTGCAGCGCAGCCGTTTGGTCGCAGCGTTTTTTCGCGAACACGGCGCCAAAGCCTTTGTGATTGCCTGCAACACTGCGACCGTCGCCGCCGTGGCCGATTTGCGCCAGGACTATCCCGACTGGCCTTTGGTGGGCATGGAGCCGGCGGTCAAACCAGCCGCGGCCGCCACCCGCAGTGGCGTGGTCGGCGTGCTCGCCACCACCGGCACATTGCAAAGTGCCAAGTTCGCAGCGTTACTCGACCGCTTTGCCACCGATGTGCGGGTGATTACCCAGCCGTGCCCGGGCCTGGTGGAGTTGATCGAAACCGGTGACCTCAACAGTACGGCGCTGCGCCAGCTGTTGCAGGGCTATGTCGCCCCGCTGCTGAGCGCCGGTTGCGACACCATCATCCTTGGTTGCACCCACTATCCCTTCCTCAAGCCACTCCTGGCGCAGATGCTTCCCCCCAGCATCGTCCTGATCGACACCGGCGCCGCGGTAGCGCGTCAGCTCAAACGCTTGCTGGGCGAGCGTGACCTGCTGGCTGTCGGCGATCCACTGCAGGCGCAATTCTGGACCAGCGGTGATCTGTACCACCTAAGAAATATCCTACCGACACTATGGAAACATTCCGGAGTTGTGCGAAGCTTTGGCGCGTGAAAAATTCGTGAAAATTCGCTGAACTTCTGCTTGTGTGTCAGCTTCTATAGCGAGTTAGCCTGTTTAAAACCATACAACTTCGTTCTCAAAGGATGTGCTCTTATGAAGCGCTTGTTCTGTTTGGCCGCGATTGCGGCCGCAGTGGTGGGACACTCGGTTTCGGCTCAGGCCGCCGGCCTGGAATTTGGGGTGGGGGGCACCAGCGATTCGACCATGACCTATCGTCTTGGGCTGACGTCGGACTGGGATAAAAGCTGGTTTCAGAGCGATACCGGGCGACTGACCGGCTACTGGAGCGGCGCTTACACATACTGGGACGGCGACAAACGCGCGAGTGTCAGCAGCCTGTCGTTCTCGCCGGTGTTCGTTTATGAGTTTGCGGGAGAGAAGGTCAAGCCTTACATAGAAGCGGGTATCGGTGTAGCGGTGTTTTCACGCACGCGGGTTGAAGACAACAACATCGGCCAGGCTTTCCAGTTCGAAGACCGCCTGGGCTTTGGTTTACGCTTTGCCGGTGGGCATGAAGTCGGTATTCGCGCCACGCACTATTCCAATGCTGGCATCAGCAGCAATAACGACGGGGTCGAGAGCTACTCGTTGCACTACACCTACCCGTTGTAATCTTCAAGCCTGCGCATAACCATGTGGGAGCAGGCAAGCCAGCTCCCACAGGTTGATCGCGTTTGGCCCGCTGTGGCTCTACATGGCTTGATGTGAAACACAGCCAAAACTGTGGGAGCGGGCTTGCTCGCGAAGACGGAGTATCAGACACCTGATGCATCGCCTGACACGGCGCTTTCGCGAGCAAGCCCGCTCCCACAGGTTGATCGCGTTTAGCCTGTTGCGGCACTGCATGGTTTGATGTGAAACACAGCCAAAACTGTGGGAGCTGGCTTGCCTGCGATAGCGTCGGGTCAGTTGGCACGTTGGTCACTGGCAGACCGCCATCGCAGGCAAGCCAGCTCCCACAGTTTATATTCGCCACATTTTGGCTCAGCGATACGCCGTCGCAATGGCTTGGCGCTCTTCGAGGCACTCCGGTGCACCCATCTCGAACTCCCGACAGATCAACGGCCGCCGCTCGTAGATCGTGCACATCATCGTGTCCCGGTCCAGCGCCGCGCACCAGCCGTCATCCAGGCGCAGCATCACTTCACCGCCCCAGTCATCGGTATCGATATAGCGTTCCGGCACACCCGTGTCGGTAATCAGCATGACTTCCAGCTGGCAGCAGCAGGCCGCGCACGTCGAGCAGGTGACGGCGGGTTCGGTGATTTGAGTGTGGGGGATGTTGGTCATAGGCGCGCAGTGTAAGGCAAGCGCGTTGCCTGCGCATGAATGCTCTGACGGACGTCAGTGCCCAAGCTGCCGCGCTACCCAGTGCATGACGGGGAACAGGACCGCCCAGAGCAGCGCCAGGCCGATCAGCGTCAGCGTTGTGTCGTAGCCGAAGCGCACACCGGCCAATTGGCTACCGGCGTAATAAGACATCGGCCCGCCCATTGCGCCCAGCAGACTGGCGCGCCACCAGGGGCGCGCACTCCAGGCCAGGCAGTGACGCAGGGTGGTGGCGAGCAGTGCCCAAAGCATGATCAGCCAGAAGGGAATCAGCGGCCCAGGAAAACCAAAGTGAAACACGCCAAAGGTGCGCAACGAGGTATCGACCACGGTGCCCAACAGGGTCACGGCCAGAATCACTTGGCCTTCTGCAGACCATGAGCTTGTCCACAGCAGGTGGATGGCCAGCACGCCAGCGCCCACCCATAACCAGCGGCTGTCACCGCCGAGCACACAGGCAAACCAGCCGCACTGGAACAGCGCGGCATTGGCCAGCGGTTTAAGCACTGAAACGCCCGAGTAACGGCGGGTTGATCGCCGCAGGCTTGGCCAGCAGCAACTGCGCGGTACCGATCGTTCGCTCCATAAACCCACCTTCGCAGTAGCACAAGTAGAATTCCCACAGGCGCAGGAAGTACTCATCGTAGCCCAACTCGGCAAGACGGCCATGAGCACGACGGAAGTTCTCATGCCACAGGCGCAAGGTGCGCGCGTAGTGCAAGCCGAAGTCTTCCATGTGCAGCAGGTTCATGTCGGTGTCGCGGCTGACGATTTGCAGCATGTTCTGCACAGAGGGCAGGGCACCGCCGGGGAAAATATAACGCTGGATAAAGTCGACACTGTTTTTGGCCTGCTCAAAACGCTGCTCACGAATGGTGATGGCTTGCAGCAGCATCAGGCCGTCGCTTTTGAGCAAATGCGCGCATTGCTTGAAGTAGGTCGGCAGGAAGCGATGGCCGACCGCTTCGATCATCTCGATGGACACCAGCTTGTCGTACTGGCCGGTCAGGTCGCGGTAGTCCTGCAACAACAGCGTCACTTGGTCCTTGAGCCCCTGGGCCTCGATGCGTTTTTCGGTGTAGGCAAACTGCTCTTTGGACAAGGTCGTGGTGGTGACCTTGCAGCCATAGTGCTGCGCTGCATACAACGCCATGCTGCCCCAGCCGGTGCCGATTTCGAGCAAATGGTCAGTGGGTTTGAGCGCAAGCTTCTGGCAGATGCGTTCCAGTTTGTTCAGTTGCGCCTGTTCCAGGCTGTCGTCGGGCGTCAGAAACTGCGCCGCCGAATACATCATGGTCGGGTCGAGGAATTCCTCGAACAAATCGTTGCCCAGGTCATAGTGAGCGGCGATATTTTTCTGCGAGCCCTTGCGGGTGTTGCGGTTAAGCCAGTGCAGGCCTTGGGTGAACGGCCGCGCCAAGCGCGCCAGGCCGCCTTCCATTGCGTCAAGCACATCAAGGTTGCTGACCATCACGCGTACCACGGCGGTAAGGTCCGGGCTGCTCCAGTAACCGTGGATAAACGCCTCGCCGGCGCCGATCGAGCCATTGGCTGCCACCAAGCCCCAGACCGCCGAATCGTGAATCTGGATTTCGCCCAACAGGTGCGCTTCGCGGGCGCCGAACACTTGGCGCTCGCCGTCCTCGATCACCACCAACTGGCCGTGGCGCAGTTGGCTGAGTTGGCGCAGCACACCTTTGCGCAACAGCGCACTGGTCACGCCGTTGACGTTCAGACGGTTGGTCTTGACCGATAAGCTAGGGGATTTCATGGCGGCGATCCTTGGTATACCCGACTGCGGTGCGAGAGGCGCCATCGGCGGCCTGATGGGAAAAAATCGGTGTGCGTTTGAGCAACAGGCGCATGGCCTGCCAGTAAATCGCCAGGCAGGTTTTGGCGGTCATCCACGGAAAGCGCCACAGGTAGCGATGCAGGCTGGCGCGGGTCAGCGCTTCTTTTTGCAGGCTTAAGGTGGCGTCGAAGACTTTTTGCGTGCCCTGCCAATCGGCCATGTGCACACCCAGCCTGTTGGCCGGCGGGCTGAAACTCATGCGGTATTCCAGGTCGCGGGGTAAAAACGGCGACACATGGAACGCCTTGGCCACGGCGAAGTGCTGGTGTTCCTCGGCGCCGAGCGCTTGGGCCGGCAGCACATAGTGGTAGCGCTCGCGCCACGGGGTGTTGGTCACTTCACACAGAATCGCGGCCAGTTGCCCATCGGCCTCGAAGCAGTAGAAGAAACTCACCGGGTTAAAAGCCAGGCCCCAACTGCGGGCCTGGGTCAGTAGGCAGATAACGCCCTGGGGCTTGCGCCCCAGTGCCTTGCCGACTTCCTGGCGCACGGCATCGCTCAAGCTGATGCCGTGACGCGTAAATTCACGCAGGTAGTCCTGCTGGCGAAAGCCGAAGGGCGCCAGGCGGCTGTTGCCGGCCAAGGGCGATAGGCCGAGCACCTCGTCTTGTTCGCTCAAGTCCAGGTACAGCAGGCCGATGCGGTAGCGAAAGGCGTGGGCCTTGGGCGCAAACCGGCGATGGGCGATCCAGCCGCTGTACAGGGCGCTGTTCATAGGGATTCGCCAAACGCCTGGGCCACGCGCAATGCGCTGGTCACGCCGTCTTCATGAAAGCCGTTGGCCCAATAGGCGCCGCAATAAAAAGTGTTACGTGCGCCGTGCAATTCTTCCCAGCGGTTTTGTGCGGCCACTGCCGCCAGGCTGTATTGCGGATGCGCATAGGTGTAGCGCGCAAGAATCTTCAGCGGGTTGATCATCGGCGTCTGGTTGAGGCTGACGCAAAAGGTGGTGTCGCTGTGGATGCCTTGCAGGATGTTCATGTCGTAGGTGACGGCCGCCTGGGTTTGCGCGGTGCCGGTCAGGCGATAATTCCAGCTGGCCCAGGCCAGTTTGCGATCGGGCAGCAGCCGCGTGTCGGTGTGCAGCACCACGTCATTGTCGGCGTAGGGCAGGGCACCGAGGATCTCCTGCTCAGCCTGGCTCGGGTCGGCCAGCAACGCCAAGGCTTGGTCGCTATGGCAAGCGAACACTACGCGATCAAAGGTTTCGCTGCCGGCGGGGCTGTGGATAACCACACCATCGCCTGTGCGTTCGACTTTATCCACAGGGCAATTGAGGCGGATCTGCTCGCGAAAGCTGCGGGTCAGCGGTTCGATGTAACGGCTGGAGCCGCCTTCGATCACGCACCATTGCGGCCGATTGTTCACCGACAGCAAGCCGTGGTTCTTGAAGAACCGCACAAAGAACTGCAACGGGAAACCGAGCATGTCCGCCAGCGACATCGACCAGATCGCCGCGCCCATCGGCACGATGTAATGGCGGATAAAGCGTGGGCCATAACCCCCGGCTTCGAGGTAGTCGCCCAGGGTCATGTCGGCGCTGATGCGTTGCTCTTGCAGGTCCAGCGGAGCCTGGCGGTTGAAGCGCAGAATGTCGCGCAACATACCCCAGAACCCCGGCGACAGAACGTTGCTGCGCTGGGCAAACAGGCTATTGAGGTTATTGCCGTTGTACTCGAAGCCGGCGTGCTGGTCGCACACCGAAAAGCTCATTTCGGTGGGCTTGAAGGTTACGCCGATCTGCCCGAGCAGACGGATGAAATTGGGGTAGGTCCAGTCGTTGAACACGATGAAACCGGTGTCCACGGCATAGCTTTGACCTTCGACCGTGACATTGACGGTGTGGGTATGCCCGCCAATGCGCTCGCCCGCCTCAAACAGCGTGATGTCGTGGCGGCGGCTGAGCAGGTAAGCGCTGGTCAGCCCGGCAATACCGCTGCCGATGATGGCGATCTTCACTGGTCGTCCTTCTTCGGTGGCGGGCTGCGCAGCATGCGTTTGCCGATAATCAGTTGCGCGCGGTTGGGCAGCTTCGACAGTGGCCACAGGGTGGCGATAAACATCGCCGGGAAAGCGATTTCCAGCGGGCGCTTTTCCAACTTGGCGAAGATATGCCGTGCAGCCTTCTCGGCGGACCAGCTCAGCGGCATCGGGAAATCATTGCGCTCGGTCAGCGGCGTGTCGACAAACCCCGGGCTGATCACCGTGACGTCGATGTTCTCCGGCGACAGGCTGATGCGCAGCGATTCAAACAGGTAACGCAGCCCGGCCTTGGACGCGCCATAGGCTTCGGCGCGTGGCATTGGCAGGTAGGTCACGGCACTGGCAACGCCCACCAGGTGTGGGGTGCGGCCTTTGCGCAACAGCGGCAATGCAGCTTCGATGCAATAGCTACTGGCAAGCAGGTTGGTGCGCACCACGTGCTCGACGATGGAGGAATCGAATTGCCGGGCGTCGACATACTCACAGGTGCCGGCATTGAGGATCACCGTATCCAATGAGCCCCAGACCTCGCCGATATGCTCGCCGATCTCGCGCACGGTCTGGCTGTTGGTCAGGTCGCCGGCTACCACCAGCACTTGGCCTGGGTAGCGCAGGGCGAACGCTTCGAGCGGGCCTTTGCTGCGCGAACTGAGCGCCACGTGCGCGCCACTGTCGAGCAGTTCGACGGCCAGGGCGGCACCGATGCCACTGCTGGCACCGGTCAACCAATAACGTCGGGGCGGTACAAGGCTCATCCGATTCTCCTTTTTAGCCAACTGACCACACGGCCGACTACCGGCAAGTGTTCATAGAGCAACGCGCCGGCATCGAAATAATCACGATGGCGGTAGACCTTGTCGCGCCACATCAGGTGCGAGCAACCTTCCACCCGAATCACCTTGCCATTGGCCAGGCGCGGGTGGCAAAAACTCATTTTCCAGCGCAGGTAGCCTTCACCTTCGGCGACTTGGTCGAAGCCATGGAAGTCAAAACGCAACTGGCTGACATTGCTGTACATCTCGGCGAAGTAACCGCGCAAAGCGGGTAGCCCATGCACTTCGTGCAGCGGATCGGTGAAGGCGATGTCCTGGCTGTACAAGCTGTCGAGCAGGTGCAGGTTGTGCTTGTCCAGCGTGGTAAAGGCCTGGGCGAACCGGTGCAGGAAGTCACTCATGTTCGGCGACCTCCTGGCGTGAAGGCAGGTTGCGAAAGGCGGCGAGCGCGCGTTCGCGGGATTTTTTCAGGTCGACAATCGAGCGTGGGTAATCCGCCACGCCGAACAGGCCACCGGCGGCTTCTGGGTTGTGCACTTCTTTCTTGTTCAGCGCCGCCAACTCTGGCAGCCAGTGCTTGATGAACAGCCCTTCGCTGTCGAACTTTTCCGACTGGCTTAATGGGCTGAAAATCCGGAAATACGGTGCCGAGTCGGTGCCGGTGGACGAACTCCACTGCCAGCCGCCGTTATTGGCAGCCAGGTCGCCGTCGATCAAGTGGCGCATAAAGAAGCGCTCACCTTCACGCCAGTCGATCAGCAGGTTCTTGGTCAAAAACATCGCCACCACCATGCGCAGGCGGTTGTGCATCCAACCGGTTTCCAGCAGTTGGCGCATGGCCGCATCAATGATCGGCAGGCCGGTGCGCGCTTGCTGCCAGGCGGCCAAGTCCTTGGGCGCATCGCGCCAGGCCAGCGCCTCGGTTTCGGGGCGGAAGGCGCGGTGGCGCGAAACCCTTGGGTAACCGACCAGGATGTGCTTGTAGAACTCCCGCCAGAGCAACTCGTTGATCCAGGTGACGGCGCCGATATCGCCGCTTTCGAATTCGCCTTGGTTGGTTTGCAGGGCGGCGTGCAGGCACTGGCGCGGTGAAACCACACCGGCGGCGAGGTAGGCCGAGAGCTGGCTGGTGCCGGGTTTGGCCGGGAAGTCGCGTTCGTCTTTGTAGTAGCTGATCTGTTGGTCGGCGAAGACGTCGAGGCGACGGCGTGCTTCTTCTTCACCGGCGGGCCAGAGGGCACGCAGGGTGTCGCTGGGTGTTGCGAAACCTTCGACCTGATCCGGGATGGTGTCGCTGTTCACCTTCAGCGGTGCCTGTTGTTGCGGCGTGGCCACCAGGCGCGGCAAGGCGCTGTGCAGGCGGCTGTAGCAGACCTTGCGGAACTGACTGAACACCTGGAAGTAAGTGCCGGTTTTGGTCAGCACGCTGCCGGGTTGGAAAAGCAATTGGTCAAGGTAGCTGTGAAACGTCACGCCGTCAGCTTCCAGGGCCTTGGCCACGGCCTCATCACGACGGCTTTCATGAATGCCGTATTCCTCGTTGACGTGCACCGAGTCCACCGACAGTTCCCGGCACAGTTTGCCCAGCACGGCGGGCGCCTGGTCCCAGGTGGGGGCGGTGCGAATCAGCAAGGGAATGTTCAGTTCACCAAGGGCCTGGCTCAAGTGCTTGAGGTTGCGCAGCCAGAAATCGACTTTGCAGGGCGCATCATCATGGGCCAGCCATTGCTGCGGGGTGATCAGGTACACGGCGACAACCGGGCCGCGCTGGCAGGCGGCGGCGAGGGCGGTGTTGTCGTGCAGGCGCAAGTCGGTGCGCAGCCAGATCAAATGCATTTAGACAATTCCACGCTGGATCAATAACTGGTGAGCCGACAACGGGTCTTCGGCCACGAACAATTCAGGAGTGTCACGGGTTAATACGGCTAACTCGTCCTGGTGGATGCATACCGTTGGTCCGGCAATCAAAATTGGGCAACTGATGCCGCCTAAAAGTTTGCTGAGTGCCGACAGGTGGAGGGCTTTGCTTGAATACAGCAGCACCGCACGCGGTTGCAGGTGTTCCACCGCCAGGGCCAGTTCGCCGACCGGCAATGGCCAATCAAAGACTTCCACAGGGCAGTCGGCACTGCTG
Organism: Pseudomonas sp. ChxA; assembly: GCF_030263855.1. NCBI lineage: Bacteria > Pseudomonadati > Pseudomonadota > Gammaproteobacteria > Pseudomonadales > Pseudomonadaceae > Pseudomonas > Pseudomonas sp. ChxA. Next base: position 792,414 of record NZ_JARPMK010000002.1, on the reverse strand, counting down.
GCCAGCCAGGCGCTGAGCCACAGGTGCGGCTCCAGCGGCACGTCGGACTGGTTGACCAGCAACAGCGGCGCGCCTTGGAGCTGGCGGTTGTTGTGGTAAATGCGCGCGCCGAACTTGCTGCGCAGCCAGGACAGAAAAAACACTCGCTCCATTTGTGCGCCGAACTGGCCCTGCCAGCGTTGCTCCAGCGCGTTGAGCAGCGGCAGCATCAATTGCTCACACAAGGTGCGCGGCGGGTACAGCGCCATGGCCTGGTTGAACAGGTCGTCGACCCGGCGTTCGGCCAGTTCGCTGATTGCGCTGAGCAGTTTATGACGTAGCACATGCCATTCATTTTCGACGCTGTCGGGGCTGGTCTGGGTGGAATCGATCAAGCCTTTGACCTGGCTGACCGGCACGCCACGGTTGAGCCAGGTCAGAATGGTGTGGATGCGTTGCACGTGTTCGGCGCTGAACAATCGATGGCCCTTGGGTGTGCGCTGGGGCACGATCAGGCCATAACGGCGCTCCCAGGCGCGCAGGGTCACGGCGTTGACGCCGGTCTGGCGCGCCACTTCGCGAATCGGCAACCAGCCGTCTTCGATGGCTTGGGCGATGTCTTCGACAGGGTCGTCTTGCAGGGCAGGTGTCATGGTCTAGATCGCATTACGCAGGCTGAGGTTTTCCGGGTGCGGCTGCAGGTAAGCCTGCTGCGCGATGTAGCGGTCCGGGTGTTGGCGAAAGTGATGTTTGAGCAAGGTCAGCGGCACCACCAGCGGCACGATGCCGGTGCGGTATTGGCCGATGACGGTTTGCATTTCCTGCTTGTCATCGGCGCTGATGGCCTGCTTGAGGTAGCCGCTGATGTGTTGCAGCACATTGGTGTGGGTGCCGCGGGTGGCGCACTTTTTAAGGCCGCTCATCAACTCGCTGAAATAGCCGGCGGCCAGTTCATCCAGGTTGACGCCCTTGCCCATGCTACCCAGCAGGTGGCCAAGGCTTTTGTAATGCACGGGGCTGTGGGCCATCAGCAGGTATTTGTAGCGGGCGTGGAACGCCAGCAGGCGGTGACGCGTGAGGCCCTCAACCAGTAATTGTTGCCAACTGGCGTACACGAATACACGGGTGAGGAAATTCTCGCGCAGCACCGGGTCATTCAATCGGCCGTCTTCTTCCACCGGCAGGTTGGGGTGGCGTGCGCAAAATGCCTGGGCATAAATGCCGCGACCGCCGCCATCGACGGGCGTGCCGTTGTCGCGATAGACCTTGACCCGCTCCAGCCCGCACGACGGCGACTTCTGCATGAAGATGTAGCCGCACAGGTCAGTGTGTTCGGCAGCCATCTGTTGGCCGTAATCATCCAATGGCTGCGTCACATTGAGTTCACGGTGCACAGTGCCGACGGCCTGCGGGTGGGCAGGGTCACCTACCAGGCGAATCGGTTCGCGCGGAATGCCCAGGCCGATCGCCACTTCGGGGCACAACGGCACGAAGTCGAAATAGTCGGCGAGGGTTTGGCTGCACAGCATGGATTGTTTGTGGCCGCCGTTGAAGCGCACGTTCTCGCCCAACAGGCAGGCGCTGATAGCGATCTTCGGTTTTGCGATGCTGGACATGGCCGAACCTCTGCAAGATTCCTGTACAACTTTTAAAGTTTGTACAACTAAACCTCATCATAGGTTTGATGCTGTACAAGTCAAATGGTTTGTACAAGTATTTGCAGCGAAAGCTATTTCCAGCCGATGCGCCAGTCTTCGGCGTTTTGCAAGGTCTGCCAGGCGAGGCGTTCGGCGCGGCGGGTCATGACCGCTTGCAGCTCGATTTCGAGCACGGTGCCTTCATCATCACGGAACAGTTCGGTGACGAGGAAGTGTTTTTCCTTGTTGCGCGGGCGTGCTGCTGTCCACTTCGACAGCAGCAATTTCGTCGGGTTGATGCGGTTCATTGCAGGTGCTCGATCAGGCGGCGTGCGGCTTCCTGGCCGCTGAGCCACGCGCCTTCGACCCGCCCGGACAGGCACCAGTCACCACACACATACAAGCCCAGGTCGGCGTCGGCCAGCACGCCGAATTCATGCCGCTCCGATGGCCTGGCGTAGAGCCAACGGTGGGCCAGGCTGAAGGACGGCGCGGGCATGGCGCTGTGCAGCAGTTCGGCGAAGGCACCGTGCAGGTGTTCGATCACTGCTTCTTTGGGCAGGTCCAGGTTGGCCTTGCTCCAGGCGCTGGTAGCGTGCAGCACCCAGGTGTCGAGGGTGGCGTCACGCCCAGGTTTGCTGCGGTTGCGCGCCAGCCAGTCGAGCGGGCTGTCTTGCACAAAGCAGCCTTGCATCGGCGTATCCAGCGGCGTGTCGAAGGCGAGTGCGACGGCCCAGGTCGGGTCCATCTTCACTCCGGCGGCGGCACTTGCCAGCTTGGGCGCGGCAGCCAGCAGGGCAGTGGCCTGGGGCGCAGGCGTGGCAATCACCACGTGGCTGAACGGGCCATGATTGCCGCCGTCGGCATCCAGCAGGTTCCAGTGCTGCTGGCCTTGGAACACTTCGGTGATGCGGCAACCGAATTCCACCGGCAAGTCGTCAAGCAATGCGCGGGTAATGGCACTCATGCGCGGCGTGCCAACCCAGCGGATCTGCTCGTCGGGGGAGGGCGTGAGCTGGCCGGACTTGAAGTTGTACAGCTGCGGCTTCCACTGTTCTGCCCAGCCGTTGCTTTGCCAGCGCTGTACTTCGTTGACGAAGCGCCGGTCGCGGGCCGTGAAGTATTGCGCGCCCATGTCCAACGCGCCGGCATCGCTGCGCTTGCTGGACATGCGGCCACCACTGCCACGGCTTTTATCGAAGAGTTGTACAACGTGCCCCGCGTCTCGTAACGCTCGGGCGGCGGAGAGACCGGCGATGCCGGTGCCGATGATCGCGATGGGAACAGTCATGGGGGGCCTCGTTTTACCTTTGGGTACAGACTACGCCGACACCCATAGCTGTACAATATTGTTTTTTGGTATAAGTTTTGGCGTACCTGTTCTAACGGTGTGACCTATGGTTAAGGTTGAGGGGTTAAGGGTGAGGCTTGAATCGGCCTCTGAAACCAACGTAACGCCCACTTACAAAAGATCCCTGCTTATAAAATAGACTAGTGATGGGCGGCAAACGTTACATGAGGAGAAACCCATGCATATTTTGCTGACCGGCGGTACGGGTTTGATCGGACGCCAACTCTGCCTGCACTGGCTTGCCCAAGGGCATCGCCTGACGGTGTGGAGCCGCGAGCCGGATACCGTGGCCAAATGGTGCGGTGCCGAAGTGCTCGGTGTTGGCCGTTTGCAAGACGTGATCGGCACTGTGGATGCGGTGGTCAACCTGGCGGGCGCGCCGATTGCCGATCGTCCGTGGACCAAAAAGCGCAAGGCATTGCTGTGGAGCAGCCGTATCAGCCACACCGAAACCTTGCTGGCATGGATGCAAGGCCTGGCGCAAAAGCCGGCGGTGCTGATTTCGGGTTCTGCGGTGGGTTGGTACGGCGGCGGCGGCGAGCGCGAACTGACCGAAGCCAGTGGCCCGGTGCAGGATGATTTCCCCAGCCAGTTGTGCATCGCCTGGGAAGAAACTGCGTTGCGCGCCGAGGCCTTCGGCACCCGCGTGGTGTTGGTGCGCACGGGCCTGGTGTTGGCGGCCAAGGGCGGCTTTTTGTCGCGGCTACTGCTGCCGTTCAAATTGGGGCTGGGCGGGCCGATCGGCAATGGTCGGCAGTGGATGCCGTGGGTCCATATCAAAGATCAAATCGCCCTGATTGATTTTCTTCTGCACAACGGTGACGCCAGCGGTCCTTATAATGCCTGCGCGCCACACCCGGTACGTAATAGCGAGTTCGCCAAGACCCTGGGCCAGGTGCTGCACCGCCCAGCGTTCATGCCGATGCCTGCGTTTGCCTTGAAGGTCGGCCTGGGCGAGTTGTCCGGGTTGCTGTTGGGCGGGCAGAAGGCCGTCCCCGAACGGTTGCTGGCCGCCGGTTTCACTTTTCAGTTCACTGAGTTGCACGCGGCCCTGGAAGACTTGTCCAGCCGCCTCTAGCCATAGGATGTTGCATGACGGATCACGCGTTGTTACTGGTCAACCTGGGTTCACCGGCGTCCACTTCGGTGGCCGATGTGCGCAGCTACCTTAATCAGTTCCTGATGGACCCTTACGTGATCGACCTGCCGTGGCCGGTGCGGCGCTTGCTGGTGTCGCTGATCCTGATCAAGCGCCCTGAGCAATCGGCGCATGCCTACGCTTCGATCTGGTGGGAAGAGGGTTCGCCGCTTGTGGTCCTGAGCCGGCGCTTGCAAGCGCAAATGACCCAGCAATGGACCCACGGCCCGGTGGAGTTGGCGATGCGCTACGGCGAGCCGTCGCTTGAAACCACCCTTACGCGCCTTGCGGCTCAAGGCATTCAAAAAGTCACCCTGGCGCCGTTGTATCCGCAGTTCGCTGACAGCACCGTGACCACGGTGATCGAAGAAGCCAAGCGTGTGGTCCGCGACAAGAAGCTCAACGTGCAGTTTTCTATCTTGCAGCCGTTCTACGATCAGCCGGAATACCTCGACGCCTTGGTCGCCAGCGCCCGGCCGTACGTGGCGCAGGAATTCGATCACTTGTTGCTGAGCTTCCATGGGTTGCCTGAGCGCCATCTGAAAAAACTCGACCCCACAGGCCAGCATTGCTTCAAGGATGCTGACTGCTGCAAAAACGCTTCGCCCGAGGTGCTTGCCACCTGCTACCGCGCCCAGTGCTTCAGCGTGGCGCGCGACTTTGCCGCGCGCATGGGCTTGCCGGAGGGCAAGTGGTCGGTGGCGTTCCAGTCGCGGTTGGGCCGCGCCAAGTGGATCGAACCCTACACCGAAGCCCGCCTGGAGACTTTGGCCCAGCAAGGTGTGAAAAAGCTGCTGGTGATGTGCCCGGCGTTTGTCGCTGATTGCATCGAGACGTTGGAGGAGATTGGCGATCGCGGGCTGGAGCAGTTTCGCGAGGCAGGGGGCGAGGAGTTGGTGTTGGTGCCGTGCTTGAACGATGACCCGCAGTGGGCGGCGGCGCTCAATACGCTCTGCGAGCGGGCGCCGGTAGCGCTGTAATCCGAGTGTACTGTGGGAGCCGGGTTTGCCCGCGATGGCGGTTTGTCGGTGTATATATCCGTTATTTTTGTAACGGCGGCCTATGGTTCCGCTCTTACAGCGGGTCACTTTTGTAAAGACACAAAAGTAACCAAAAAGTCTTCGCCCCACCACTCGGTGCCTCGCTTAGGCTCGGCATGCCCTCACTCCGGCTTGAATCCGTGGGCCGCCGCGATGGGCCATCCTTGGCCCAGCGCGGCTAACCCGGCGTCCTGCCGGGTTACCCACGGATTCAAGCCTGCGTTCGGCCATCGTGGTTAACGGGGCGTCTCAGATCAAAAGCAGATCAAGATCAAGATCTACAGCACGGCGGCCTGAAAGCCGACCTGAGTGGTTGAAGCAAAAGCCAGGTCAAGTGCAAAGCAAAAACCTATCTGAATACACTGAAGAACTGCTTTTCTGTGGGAGCTGGCTCTGCTGTTGCTTTGCTGTTGCTGTTGCTGTTGCTCTGGCCCTTACATCCTTTTCGCTGGCGAAGTCAGCGGTCTTTTGATCTGCGCTTTTGATCTTGATCTGAAATCGCCCCGTCAAACACGATGGCCGGAATCTGACAGGGATTTGGGGGGTAAACCGGCAGGGATGCCGGTTTAGCCGCGCTGGGCCAAGGATGGCCCATCGCGGAGGCCCCCCAAATCACTGGCGGATTGCGGGCATGCCGAGCCATAGCGAGGCACCGAGTGTTGGGGCGAGGACCTTTTGGTTACTTTTGACTGGGCCGGCATTCCGGTCCTTGCAAAAGTGACCCGCTGTAAGAGCGGAACCAATAGAAGCCGTTACCGCAGCAACGGATATGCCCCCCCGCGCCCGACCGCTCCCACAGTTTTTTGTAGTGTTTACTCGTGGTGCGGTTCACCGAGGAAGGTCAGCGAAGTAAACAGCCCACGTGTCGCCACATCCGCATTGTCTTTCAGCGGCACTTCAACCTGCGCAGCAATCACATTCAACCCTTCATTACGCACCAGCACCTGAGCGCGGCCGTCCTTGTCGGTCTCGGTGCTCAAGGTATTCGGCGCATTGCGATAATCACCCACCAGCTTGATCCCCGCCGCAGGTCTGCCGTCCAGCAACACCCGCACCGGCAGTGACTTACCCGGCCCTACGGTCAGCGGGTCGACTTCCGGCAGAATCACGAGCTTGAGCTGATCCAGCTTGGGCAGTTTCGCCCCCGGCTGGTAAATCGCCAGGCTGTACTTGAAGGTCTGGGTCGACTCAATCGCCCCTGGCACTTGACTGCGGCCCTGGTTGATCCATTTTTTGTCCGCCGTCTGCGACCACATGCCGTTATCCAACGCCACCGCCAGCACGGCCGGTGATTTGAGCGGCTTCAGGCGTGCGTGGTCGGGCAGGCGCTCCACGGTCACCGGGATCATCTTGCCGCTGGCGTCATACGCCCAGGCACCGCTGATTTTCTGGGCCTTGAACGCATTGTCCTCGGCACCGTGGCCGTAGATCACTTCGATATTGCCGCGCCGCTGTTCGGTCCACAGGCCGTGGGCCGAGACTTGGGTGGCAAACAGCAGGCCGATGACGGCCAGGGATTTGAAGGCTTGCATGGTGGCGTCCTGTTACAGGTTGAGGGTCAGGCTGACGGTGAAGTTGCGCGGCTCACCGGGCATGACCCAGTAATTGCTGTAGGAGCGCTCGTAGTACTTTTCGTCGAATAAATTATTGAGGTTCAGGCCCACGGTGACGTGCTCACTGGCCTTGTAATGGGCCAGCAGGTCGACGGTGTGATACGCCGGCAGCTCAAAGCTACCGCCAGCCTCGCCGGAGCGATCGCCGACGTAGGTAAACGCCGCGCCCAGATCTGAGCCGCGCAATGCGCCGTCCTGAAACTCATACACGCCTAGCAGGCTGCCGCTGCGCTTGGCCACGCCGAGAATCCGGCTCCCGGTGGGGATGGCCTTGTCGCCTTTGGTCACCTGCGCATCGATGTAGGCAAAGGCGCCGATCACGCGTACCGCGTCCGTCACTTGCCCAGTCAGTTGCAGGTCAAAACCCTGGCTGCGCGCCTTGCCCATGGCGCGGTTGGTGTCGGTGGCCGGGTCAAGCGCCAGCACGTTTTGTTTGTCGATATGGAAGGCGGCCAGGGTGGTGCTCAAGCGGTCGTCAAACAGCTCGCTCTTGATCCCCACTTCATAGCCCACGCCTTCTTCCGGCTTGAAGGATTTGCCACCGGCGTCCAGGCCGTTGTTGGGTTTGAACGAGGTGGAGGCGTTGGCGAACACGCCGATTTGCGGCGTGAGTTGGTAGAGCAAACCCGCTCGCTGGGTGAGGGCATCATGGGTCTGGCGGCTCTTGGCGTGGTTGCGGGTGAAGTCATCGGTGCTTTGCTCGAAATGCTCAAAGCGTGCGCCGACCATGCCGCGCAGGCGGTCGGTGAAGATGATCTGGTCTTGCAGGTTCAACGCCTGGCTTTTCACCTGCTCGTAGAAGTCAGTGCCGGAGCGTTCGCCGTTGGGTTTGGGCTGGCCGTAGACGGGTTTGTAGATGTCGATGGGGTAGACGCTGCCGCCGATCGCGGTGACGCGTTCCTTCTTGCGGTAGTCCTCGTATTCGGTGCCGATCAGCAACTCATGCTGCCAACTGCCGATATCAAACATGCCGCGTAATTCAAGCTGGGTGATGCTGTCGTGCCAACCCGTGGAGCGTTCGCGGTAACGGCGATTGACGGTGTGGCCGTCTGCATTCAGTGCGCGGCTCTCCGAGGCGTCGCCCCACAGGCTGCCCTGTTTGTAATGGCTGGCCAGGCGCAGTTGCCAGGCGTCGTTGAGGTGATGTTCCAACGCGGCCTGGATGCGGTTGTTGTGGTTGCGGATGTTGCCGTCATTGGGTTCGCCGAGGAAGGTTGAGCGCGACATGCCATGCGGCGCGACGATGCCACGGTCGAAGGTGGAGCTGTGGCGCACGAATTCGCTTTCCACCAGCAGGCGGGTGTCCGGGTTGAGTTGCCAACTGAAAGACGGTGCGACGAACACGCGCTGGGCGTCGACGTGATCACGGAAGCTGTGGTTGTCTTCCACTGCCAGGTTGACCCGCGACAGCACGCGGCCTTCGTCATCCAGCGGTGTGTTCACATCCAGCGCCGTGCGGTAGCGGTCCCAACTGCCGGCGCTGGTTTGCACGGTGGTGAAGGCTTCAGGCTGCGGCTTCTTGGTGACAATGTTCACCGTGCCGCCAGGGTCGCCACGGCCATACAGGCTGGCGGCGGGGCCTTTGAGCACTTCGATGCGCTCGATATTGGCCGCGTCCGGTGTGCTCGGGTAGCCACGGTTGGCGCTGAAACCGTCTTGGTAAAACTCCGACGTGGTGAAGCCGCGCACGCTGTATTCATAGAGCGTGAGGCCGCCGAAGTTGTTTTGCCTGGAGACGCCACCAGCAAACTCCAGGGCGCGTTCCACGTTGGTACTGCCCAGGTCCTTGAGCACCGTGGCCGGAATTACGCTGATCGATTGTGGGATATCGCGCAGGGCCGTGTCGGTCTTGGTCGCGCTGGCGGAACGGGTGGCGCGGTAGCCTGTTACCGGGCCGGTGGCAGATTCATAGGCGTCGGTGGTGACGCTGATAGTGTCCAGTTCAACGCTGTTGTCTTCGGCGTAGGCGGGGTCGAGCAACAAGCCCATGGCCAGGCCAGCCAGGGAGGCAAATCTTCGAGACGGCATGATAGAACGTTCCAATAGCGATATTGAAACAATATAACATGACTAATGAGAATGAATTTCTTTGGAAATATTAGGTTACAGGAGCCCGCGCGCGGGCTCCCACAGCCGTTATTCCTCTTCTTTGACCGGAGCCGGCGGTGGCCGCAGGCCGATTTCCGCCACCAGCTTGAGCTCTTTGCCGTTGCGCATCACCTGGATGACCACCTTGTCGGTCGGCTTGATCCGCGCCACCTGGTTCATCGACTTGCGGCCATCACCGGCAGGTTCGCCGTCGATGCTCAAAATCACATCGCCCAATTGCAGGCCGGCTTTTTGCGCCGGGCCATCGCGGAAAATCCCGGCGACCACAATGCCTGGGCGACCGGTCAGGCCGAACGACTCGGCCAGTTCCTTGGTCAAGGGCTGAACTTCAATGCCCATCCAGCCGCGAATCACCTGGCCGTGTTCAATGATCGCCTTCATCACCTCCATCGCCAGCTTCACCGGGATCGCAAAGCCGATGCCCTGGGAGCCGCCGGACTTGGAGAAGATCGCAGTGTTGATGCCGGTCAGGTTGCCATTGGCATCCACCAGCGCGCCGCCGGAGTTGCCGGGGTTGATGGCCGCGTCGGTCTGGATAAAGTCTTCGTAGCTGTTAAGCCCCAACTGGTTGCGCCCGGTGGCGCTGATAATGCCCATGGTCACGGTCTGGCCAACACCGAACGGGTTGCCGATGGCCAGTGCCACGTCACCCACGCGCAGCCCTTCGGAGCGGCCGATGGTGATGGAGGGCAGGCTTTTCAAATCGATCTTGAGTACGGCGAGGTCGGTTTCCGGGTCGCTGCCGACCACACGGGCCAGGGTCTCACGGCCGTCGCGCAGGGCCACCACAATCTGGTCGGCGCCGCTGGTCACGTGGTTGTTGGTGAGGATGTAGCCTTCCGGGCTCATGATCACGCCCGAACCCAGGCTCGATTCCATGCGGCGCTGCTTGGGGCCGTTGTCGCCGAAATAGCGGCGAAATTGCGGGTCTTCAAACAACGGGTGCGCCGGTTTGTTGATGACTTTGGTGGTGTACAGGTTGACCACGGCGGGCGCGGCGATAACCACGGCGTCTGCGTAGGTGACCGGGCCTTGCACCACGGAGCTGGTTTGCGGGGCCTGTTGCAGGTTCACATCCAGGCTGGGTAAGCCCACCCATTGGGGATAACGCTGAATAATCAGCATCGCGATCAGCACGCCAGCCAACAATGGCCATCCAAAAAAACGCAGTGCCTTGAGCATCAAGTAAGTCCTGACAGGTTGCAGGGGGCGGGAGAGCGCCCATAATGTCGCGCATTATACGAGGCTGCGAGCGCCTCGGAACGGGATATTTAGGAGTCTTTTATGGCTGTCCCCCTTAGCACCCTGGTCGAGGAAGCGGACCGCTACCTTGGCAGCGCAAAAATTGCCGATTATTGCCCCAATGGCTTGCAGGTCGAGGGGCGCCCGCAGGTGATGCGCATCGTCAGCGGCGTCACGGCCAGCCAGGCGTTGCTGGACGCAGCGGTTGAAGCCCAGGCCGACCTGGTGCTGGTGCACCACGGTTATTTCTGGAAGGGCGAAAACCCGTGCATTACCGGCATGAAGCAGCGCCGCCTGAAAACCCTGCTCAAGCACGACATCAGCCTGCTGGCCTACCACCTGCCGCTGGACCTGCACCCGGAAGTGGGCAACAACGTGCAACTTGCCCGTCAGTTGGACATCACCGTCGAAGGCCCGCTGGATCCGAACAACCCGAAAATCGTCGGTCTGGTCGGCTCCCTGGCCGAACCCTTGTCGCCGCGTGATTTTGCCCGCCGCGTGCAGGATGTGATGGGCCGCGAGCCACTGCTGATCGAAGGTAGCGAGATGATCCGCCGTGTGGGTTGGTGCACCGGCGGCGGGCAAGGGTACATCGACGATGCGATTGCCGCTGGCGTCGACCTGTACCTGAGCGGCGAAGCGTCCGAGCAGACCTTCCACAGCGCGCGCGAAAACGACATCAGCTTTATTGCTGCCGGGCACCACGCCACCGAGCGTTATGGCGTGCAGGCATTGGGTGACTATTTGGCACGGCGTTTCGCGCTGGAGCATTTGTTCATCGATTGCCCTAACCCAATCTAAAGAACACAAAGGCTCAAATGTGGGAGCTGGCTTGCCTGCGATTGCATCACCTCGGTTTGCCTGAATGACCGAGGTGATGCAATCGCAGGCAAGCCAGCTCCCACACAACCCAGCTCCCACAAGCCTGGTCCTACAGCCAAACTCGGGGGCATATTCATATACCGTTTCGATCTAGCTGGCTCCCTGAATAGAAGAAGGTGCTGTGCTAGCATGCCCCGCTCGAACACGGCCCGCTGGCCGTCCATAAGATCGTTTTTCCGTGAGTAGCCATGGTCGACAAACTGACGCATCTGAAACAGCTGGAGGCGGAAAGCATCCACATCATCCGCGAGGTCGCCGCCGAGTTCGACAACCCGGTGATGCTCTACTCGATCGGTAAAGACTCCGCCGTGATGCTGCATCTGGCGCGCAAGGCCTTCTTCCCGGGCAAATTGCCGTTCCCGGTGATGCACGTCGACACCCGCTGGAAATTCCAGGAGATGTACAAGTTCCGCGACAAAATGGTCGAAGAGCTGGGCCTGGACCTGATCACCCACATCAACCCTGATGGTGTGGCGCAGAACATCAACCCGTTCACCCACGGCAGTGCCAAGCACACCGACATCATGAAGACCGAAGGCCTCAAACAGGCCTTGGACAAGCATGGTTTCGACGCAGCCTTCGGCGGTGCCCGTCGCGATGAAGAGAAGTCCCGCGCCAAAGAGCGCGTGTACTCGTTCCGCGACAGCAAACACCGCTGGGACCCGAAGAACCAGCGCCCGGAGCTGTGGAACGTCTACAACGGCAACGTCAACAAGGGTGAGTCGATCCGTGTGTTCCCGCTGTCCAACTGGACCGAGCTGGACATCTGGCAGTACATCTACCTCGAAGGCATCCCGATTGTGCCGCTGTACTTCGCCGCCGAGCGCGACGTGATCGAGAAGAACGGCACGTTGATCATGATCGACGACGACCGCATCCTCGAGCACTTGTCCGACGAAGACAAAGCCCGAATCGTCAAAAAGAAAGTACGTTTCCGTACCCTTGGCTGCTACCCGTTGACGGGCGCGGTGGAGTCCGAAGCCGAGACGCTGACGGACATCATTCAGGAAATGCTCCTGACGCGAACTTCCGAGCGCCAGGGCCGGGTCATCGACCACGATGGCGCAGGCTCGATGGAAGATAAAAAACGTCAAGGCTATTTCTAAGGGGCTGTCATGTCGCACGTATCTGATTTGATCAGCGAGGACATCCTCGCCTACCTGGGCCAGCACGAGCGCAAGGAAATGTTGCGCTTCCTGACCTGCGGCAACGTCGACGACGGCAAGAGCACCCTGATCGGGCGCCTGCTGCACGACTCCAAGATGATCTACGAAGATCACCTGGAAGCCATCACCCGTGATTCGAAAAAATCCGGCACCACCGGCGATGACATCGACCTGGCCTTGCTGGTCGACGGCCTGCAGGCCGAGCGTGAGCAGGGCATCACCATCGATGTTGCCTACCGCTACTTCTCCACCGCCAAGCGCAAATTCATCATCGCCGACACCCCCGGCCATGAGCAGTACACCCGCAACATGGCCACCGGTGCGTCCACCTGTGACCTGGCGATCATCCTGATCGACGCCCGCTACGGCGTGCAGACCCAGACCCGTCGCCACAGCTATATCGCCTCGTTGCTGGGCATCAAGCACATCGTGATTGCCGTCAACAAGATGGACATCAATGGCTTCGACCAAAGCGTGTTCGAGTCGATCAAGGCCGATTACCTGAAGTTCGCCGAAGGCATCGCCTTTAAGCCGAGCACCATGGCGTTCGTGCCGATGTCGGCGCTCAAGGGTGACAACGTGGTGAACAAGAGCGAGCGTTCGCCCTGGTACACCGGCCAGTCGCTGATGGAAATCCTTGAAACCGTCGAGATCGCCAATGACCGCAACTACACCGACCTGCGTTTCCCGGTGCAGTACGTCAACCGTCCGAACCTGAACTTCCGTGGTTTCGCCGGCACCCTGGCCAGCGGCATCGTGCACAAGGGCGACGAAGTGGTGGTGTTGCCGTCGGGCAAGAGCAGCCGCGTCAAATCCATCGTCACCTTCGAGGGTGAGCTGGAACACGCAGGCCCAGGCCAGGCCGTGACCCTGACCATGGAAGACGAGATCGACATCTCCCGTGGCGACCTGCTGGTGCATGCCGACAACGTGCCGCAAGTCACCGACGCTTTCGACGCCATGCTGGTGTGGATGGCCGAGGAGCCGATGTTGCCGGGCAAGAAATACGACATCAAGCGCGCCACCAGCTACGTGCCGGGTTCGATCACCAGCATCGTGCACCGCGTGGACGTGAGCACCCTGGCCGAAGGCCCGGCAAGTTCGCTGCAATTGAACGAGATTGGCCGGGTCAAGGTCAGCCTCGACGCCGCCATTGCGTTGGATGGCTATGACAGCAACCGCACCACCGGTGCGTTTATCGTCATCGACCGTTTGACCAACGGCACCGTGGCTGCGGGCATGATCATCGCGCCGCCGGTGGGCCATGGTGGCACTGCGCAACACGGCAACCTCGCCCATGTAGCCACCGAAGAACGCGCCCTGCGCTTCGGCCAGCAACCGGCCACCGTGTTGTTCAGCGGCCTGTCCGGCGCCGGCAAAAGCACCTTGGCTTATGCGGTTGAGCGCAAGCTGTTCGACATGGGCCGTGCGGTATTCGTACTGGATGGCCAGAACCTGCGTCACGACCTGAACAAGGGCTTGCCGCAGGACCGCGCCGGGCGTACCGAGAACTGGCGCCGTGCTGCTCACGTGGCGCGTCAGTTCAACGAAGCCGGCTTGCTGACTCTGGCGGCCTTCGTTGCTCCGGATGCCGAAGGCCGTGAACAGGCCAAGGCGCTGATCGGCAGCGACCGCTTGCTGACGGTCTACGTGCAGGCATCGCCGCTGGTGTGCGCCGAGCGTGATCCGCAAGGCTTGTACGCCGCGGGTGGGGATAACATCCCTGGCGAGTCTTTCCCGTACGACGTGCCGTTGAATGCCGACTTGGTGATCGACACCCAGGCCACGTCGCTGGAAGACAGCGTCAAGCAAGTGCTGGAGCTGTTGCGTCAGCGCGGCGCGATCTAAACCTCGCCGCGACAAAAAAGCCCGCCACCGATGACTCGGTGGCGGGCTTTTTACTTTCTCAAGGTCTGGCGCGGTCACTGTGGGAGCTGGCTTGCCTGCGATAGCTGACTATCAGTTGATACAGCTGTTGCTGACCCACCGCTATCGCAGGCAAGCCAGCTCCCACATTAAATTGCATCCACAGGTCGATCAGTGGCGGTCTGGGTATTCTGTGTGCAGTTTGGCCAGCAGCTGGTCTTTGTCTTCCCACAGCTGGTTAATCCACCCCTGGAACGCCAACCGATACTCCCCATCCTGCTCATAATTCTTGCCGATAAACCCGGCCGGAATCTGCACTTCCTCAAACTGCACCACCACGTCCTTCACATTCCCGCACAACAAATCCCAATAACCTGGGCGTCCGCCTGGGTAGTGGATGGTCACGTTCACCAATGATTTGAGCTGCTCGCCCATGGCATCCAGCACAAACGCAATCCCGCCCGCCTTAGGCTTGAGCAGGTAACGGAACGGTGACTTTTGTTGTGCATGCTTGCCCGGCGTAAACCGCGTGCCTTCGGCAAAGTTGAAAATGCCCACCGGGTTGTCGCGAAACTTCGCACAGGTTTTGCGCGTGGTTTCCAGGTCTTTGCCTTTCTTTTCCGGATGCTTTTCCAGGTACGCCTTGGTGTAGCGCTTCATGAACGGGAAGCCCAGCGCCCACCATGCCAGGCCGATCACCGGCACCCAGATCAGTTCTTGCTTGAGGAAGAACTTCAGCGGCCGAATCCGCCGATTGAGCACGTATTGCAACACCATGATGTCGACCCAGCTCTGGTGGTTGCTGGTCACCAGATACGAGCGCTGATAGTCCAGGCCTTCAAGGCCCGTAAGGTGCCAGCGCGTGCGCCGCACCAGGTTCATCCAGCCCTTGTTATTGGTCACCCAGGCTTCGTGCGTATGGTTCATCAGCCATTCGCTGAAGCGTTTGGCAAATGGCAGCGCCTTGAACAGCGCGACGATAAACAGGAACGAACACAGCAGGATCGTGTTCAGCGCCAACAACAAGGACGCGATTACCCCGCGCATGGCGGCAGGTAGAAAATCCAGCATTTAGATATCCATAGGTCGGTTGGCGGCTTGGATCGCCGTCAGGGCGATGGTGTACACGATGTCGTCCACTTGTGCGCCGCGCGGCAGGTCGTTCACCGGTTTGCGCAGGCCTTGCAGCATTGGCCCGAGGCTCACGCAATCGGCGCTGCGCTGCACGGCCTTGTGCGTGGTGTTGCCGGTGTTCAGGTCCGGGAACACAAACACCGTGGCCTTGCCGGCGACCAGGCTGTTGGGCGCCAGCTGCCGTGCGACGGTTTC
The DNA here is from genome assembly GCF_030263855.1 of Pseudomonas sp. ChxA. Lineage (NCBI taxonomy): Bacteria > Pseudomonadati > Pseudomonadota > Gammaproteobacteria > Pseudomonadales > Pseudomonadaceae > Pseudomonas > Pseudomonas sp. ChxA. Next base: position 777,062 of record NZ_JARPMK010000002.1, on the reverse strand, counting down.
GTTGGCGGCGGCATCGTACTGCAACGGCCCGTCGATCAGCAGCGAGCTTTGCTGTTCGTGGGCGAGCAGGGTGGCTTCGCGGACTTTTTCGACTTCTTCGCCGCTGGCCGAATCACCGCTGGAATAGCTGATCATCGCCACCCGTGGCGTGATGCCGAAGGCTGCGGCCGAGTCGGCGCTTTGCAGGGCGATTTCCGCCAGCTCCACGGCGCTTGGGTGCGGGTTCATCACGCAGTCGCCGTACACCAGCACCTGCTCGGGGAACAGCATAAAGAACACCGACGACACCAGGGTGCAGCCCGGCGCCGTTTTGATCAATTGCAGGGCAGGGCGGATGGTGTTGGCGGTGGAGTGAATAACCCCGGATACCAGGCCGTCCACTTCATCCAGCGCGAGCATCATGGTGGCGATCACCACGGTATCTTCCAGCTGTTGCTCGGCCATCGGCGCGTTGAGGCTCTTGCTCTTGCGCAGTGCGACCATCGGCTCGACGTAGCGTTGGCGAATCAGGTCAGGGTCGAGAATCTCCAGGCCTTCGGGCAACTCGATGCCGTGGGCGCGGGCGACGGCTTCCACGTCGGCTGGTTTGGCCAGCAGCACGCAGCGCGCGATGCCGCGGGCCTGACAGATGGCGGCGGCCTGCACAGTCAACGGCTCGCTGCCTTCGGGCAACACGATGCGTTTGTTGGCGGCCTGGGCGCGCTGGATTAATTGGTAACGGAACACCGCTGGCGACAGGCGCATTTCCCGAGGCGTGCCGCAGCGTTGGTGCAGCCAGCGCGCATCGAGGTGGCTGGCGACGAAGTCGGTGATGATCTCCGCGCGCTCGCGGTCATCGATCGGGATTTCTTTGTTCAGGCTGTTGAGCTGGTTGGCCGTGTCGTAGGAGCCGGTGCTTACCGACAACACCGGCAGCCCGGCCTGGAAGGCGCCACGGCACAGATCCATGATGCGCGGGTCGGGCAGGGTGTCGCTGGTCAGCAGCAGGCCGGCCAAGGGGACGCCGTTGATCGCGGCGAGGCTGACGGCCAGGATGATGTCGTCACGGTCGCCCGGTGTTACCACCAGCACGCCCGGCTTTAGCAGCTCTACGGTGTTACGCATGGTGCGCGCGCAAATGATGATCTTGGTCATGCGCCGGGTTTCGTAGTCGCCGGCGTTGAGGATCTGTGCGCCCATCAGGTCAGCCACGTCGCGGGTGCGCGGGGCGTTGAGTTCGGGCTGGTAAGGGATGCAGCCGAGCAAGCGGAAATCGCCGCTGCGCAACAGGGGCGAATGCTCCTTGAGGCGCGCCGAGAAGGCTTCCATGCTTTCGTCGGTGCGCACCTTGTTAAGGATCACGCCCAGCACTTTCGGGTCTTTGGGGCCGCCGAACAGTTGGGCCTGCAACTCCACGCGGCCCGATAGCTCGGTGAGCACTTCGTTCTCCGGCGCCGACACCAGGATCACTTCGGCGTCGAGGCTCTTGGCCAGGTGCAGGTTGACCCGCGCCGCATAGCTGGCGCTGCGGGTCGGCACCATGCCTTCGACGATCAGCACGTCCTTGCCCACGGCGGCTTGCTGGTACAGGGTGATGATTTCTTCGAGCAACTCGTCGAGCTGGCCGTCGCCGAGCATGCGTTCCACATGGGCCAGGCCCAAGGGTTGTGGTGGCTTCAGGCCGTGGGTGCGCGCCACCAGTTCGGTGGAGCGCTCGGGGCCGGTGTCGCCGGGATGTGGCTGGGCAATCGGTTTGAAGAAGCCGACTTTCAGCCCGGCCCGCTCAAGTGTACGCACCAGCCCAAGGCTGATGGAGGTCAGACCCACACCAAAATCGGTGGGCGCGATAAAAAAAGTCTGCATGCGAATTCTCTGGAGGTGCATGGCTTCGGTGGCGCTCTATGGCTGAGCGTCTACCGGGAATCAGGCACCAAGGTTATCGTTATTCAGGCGCTTGCGCACACCAGCCGCATGTAAAGGGTTGGCCTATTTTTTCAAGGCGTTGCGCAGCATCGAGTACCCAGGCGCGCGACTGCCATGGCGGCTGGTGGCGCAGGTGCTGGGTGTGGCCGCAGGTCAGCTCGGCCACCCAGTGGCCGTCGCCATCCTGGTGGAAGCCGATGATGAAGGATGCCGTTGATCGGCTCCGTCTGTCCGGGTTCTGTTCGCTTTCGGGCAAATCCTTGTTTAGACTTGTCCGTTCTTCATTCTTATGCAAAAGGTCTCGCCCCATGACGATCGCCGCTAACAAGGCTGTCTCCATCGACTATACCCTGACCAACGACGCTGGTGAGGTCATCGACAGCTCCGCCGGCGGCGCGCCGCTGGTCTACCTGCAAGGCGCAGGTAACATCATCCCGGGCCTGGAGAAGGCTCTGGAAGGCAAGAACGTCGGTGACGAACTGACTGTCGCCGTAGAACCTGAAGATGCCTACGGCGAATACTCCGCCGAACTGGTCAGCACCCTGAGCCGCAGCATGTTCGAAGGTGTTGATGAACTGGAAGTAGGCATGCAGTTCCACGCATCCGCTCCGGACGGCCAAATGCAGATCGTCACCATCCGCGATCTGGACGGCGACGACGTGACTGTCGACGGTAACCACCCTCTGGCTGGTCAGCGCCTGAACTTCCAAGTGAAGATCGTTGCCATCCGCGACGCTTCCCAGGAAGAAGTGGCCCACGGCCACGTCCACGGTGAAGGCGGTCATCACCATTGATTGTGGTTTGATCAATAGGTAGCAAAAACGCCCCGACTGGTTCGGGGCGTTTTTTTTTGCGCCTGAAAATGTGTCCCGTCGAATTGCCGGGTTTCCTGTGGCGAGGGAGCTTGCTCCCGTTGGACTGCGTAGCAGTCCCATGCTTTTAAAGCAAAGAGCAGGGGCCGCTACGCGACCCAGCGGGAGCAAGCTCCCTCGCCACATAAGGCTTCCATTGTGATTGGAGCACAAACAAAAATGCCCCGGACCTTTCGGTACGGGGCATTTCTTAACTGTTACGTAACCTGAGTTACGTGGCAGTTGTTACCACTTAGGCTGCTGCAGCGACGTTCAGAGCCTTGATGTGGCCATTCAGGCGGCTCTTATGACGAGCGGCTTTGTTCTTGTGGATGATGCCTTTATCGGCCATACGGTCGATAACAGGCACAGCCAGAACGTAAGCAGCTTGAGCTTTTTCAGCGTCTTTGGTGTCGATGGCTTTAACTACATTCTTGATGTAGGTACGAACCATGGAACGCAGGCTGGCGTTGTGGCTGCGACGCTTCTCAGCCTGTTTTGCACGTTTTTTGGCGGAAGGTGTGTTGGCCACCGTCGAGCTCCTCGAAAGACTTTTTAGGAAATAGCAAACAAAATAGGCCGCGAATCATGCCGATGACTTGATGGGTTGTCAAGGGCGGCTGATGCGAACTGCTGAGTGGTCGATCTGAAGAGGCGGGTGATTTATTTCCGGCGCTTGACCTGTAAACTCGCGAGCTTTGGCTCTGTGCTGTTGCAGGCGCGCAGTATCGCATAAGTGGGCGCTTTGTTCGCCTGCTCTTTATCTAAAGGCGCAAACTCTTTCAATGAATCTGCTCAAATCGTTGGCTGCCGTCAGCTCTATCACGATGATCTCCCGGGTTTTGGGGTTTGTGCGTGACACCCTGCTGGCGCGCATTTTCGGCGCCAGCATGGCCACGGATGCGTTCTTTATTGCCTTTAAACTGCCCAACCTGCTGCGGCGGATCTTCGCTGAGGGCGCATTTTCCCAGGCATTTGTGCCGATCCTGGCCGAATACAAAACCCAGCAGGGCGAAGAAGCGACCCGTACCTTTATTGCCTATGTCTCGGGCCTGTTGACCCTGGTCTTGATGCTGGTAACCCTCGTCGGCATGCTCGCCGCGCCCTGGGTGATCTGGGCCACGGCCCCCGGTTTTGCCAATACCCCAGAAAAATTCGCGCTGACCACTGACCTGCTGCGCGTGACCTTTCCTTATATATTGCTGATTTCGCTGTCATCCCTGGCCGGGGCGATCCTCAATACCTGGAACCGCTTCTCGGTGCCGGCCTTCGTGCCGACATTGCTGAACGTCAGCATGATTATTTTCGCGCTGTTCCTGACCCCGTACTTCGACCCGCCGGTCATGGCCCTGGGCTGGGCCGTACTGGCCGGCGGCCTGGCGCAGTTGCTGTACCAACTGCCGCACCTGAAAAAAATCGGCATGCTGGTGCTGCCGCGCCTGAACCTCAAGGACACCGGCGTCTGGCGTGTGATGCGCAATATGCTGCCGGCGATCCTGGGTGTCTCGGTGAGCCAGATTTCCCTGATCATCAACACTGCGTTCGCGTCCTTGCTGGTTTCCGGTTCGGTCTCCTGGATGTACTACGCCGATCGCTTGATGGAATTGCCGTCGGGCGTACTGGGTGTGGCCTTGGGCACCATCTTGCTGCCGACGCTGTCGCGCACCTATGCCAGCAAGGACCGCCAGGAGTACTCGCGCATCCTCGATTGGGGCTTGCGCCTGTGCTTTATGCTGGTACTGCCGTGTTCTCTGGCCCTGGGCATCCTGGCTGAGCCGTTGACCGTGTCGCTGTTCCAATACGGCCAGTTCAGTGCGTTTGATGCGTCGATGACCCAGCGTGCGCTGGTCGCCTACTCCGTCGGCTTGCTCGGCATTATCGTGATCAAAGTGCTGGCGCCGGGCTTCTACGCTCAGCAAAACATCCGCACGCCGGTCAAGATCGCAATCTTCACCCTGGTCGTTACGCAACTGCTCAACCTGGTGTTTATCGGCCCGTTGGCCCATGCCGGCCTGGCGCTGGCCATCAGCGCGGGTGCCTGTATCAACGCGGGCCTGCTGTTTTATCAACTGCGCAAGCAGCAGATGTATCAGCCGCAGCCGGGCTGGGGGATGTTTGCCCTCAAACTGCTGGTGGCGGTGGCGATGATGTCGGCGGTGTTGCTGGGCCTGATGCACTTCATGCCCGCCTGGGATCAAGGCCATATGCTTGAGCGCTTCATGCGTCTGGGGGTTTTGGTGGTGGCGGGTGTAGTGGTGTACTTCGGGATGTTGCTGCTGCAAGGCTTCCGTCTGCGGGATTTCAATCGAAAGTCGCTTGGCTAGAGACTTTGCCGTGATAAAACGGTTGTTTTATCGATTCGATCCATTTGGCCTGCGCTGTTGCCTGTCGTCCGGGGCCGGGTGTGGTTATAATCGACCACTTTATGAGCAAGAAGCGCGTTATGCAGCTGGTTCGAGGTCTCCACAACCTGCGCCCCGAGCATCGGGGCTGCGTCGCCACTATTGGCAACTTTGACGGTGTTCACCGTGGCCACCAGGCTATCCTGGGCCGGCTGCGTGAACGTGCGGTCGAGTTGGGCGTGCCCAGCTGCGTGGTGATTTTTGAGCCACAGCCGCGGGAATACTTTACCCCCGAGACGGCTCCGGCCCGCTTGGCCCGCCTGCGCGACAAGCTGCAACTGCTGGCTGAAGAGGGCGTGGACCGTGTGCTGTGCCTGGCTTTCAACCAGCGCTTGCAAAGCCTCAGCGCCGCCGAGTTTGTCGACCGCATCCTGGTGGACGGCCTGGGCGTGCAGCACTTGGAGGTCGGCGACGACTTCCGTTTCGGCTGCGACCGCGTCGGCGATTTCGACTTCCTGCAACACGCCGGTGTGAATCAAGGTTTTACCGTCGAAGCCGCGCAAACCGTCGAACTGGACGGCCTGCGCGTGAGCAGTACCCAGGTACGTAATGCCCTGGCGGCTGCCGACTTCGCCTTGGCCGAGCGTTTGCTCGGTCGCCCGTTCCGCATTGCCGGGCGGGTATTGCACGGCCAGAAGCTGGCGCGCCAACTGGGTACGCCAACCGCCAATGTGCAGCTCAAACGTCGTCGTGTGCCACTCACCGGGGTTTACCTTGTGAGTGTCGACATCGACGGCCAATCGTGGCCGGGAGTCGCCAACATAGGCGTCAGGCCCACGGTTGCAGGTGATGGCAAGGCCCACCTGGAAGTTCACCTTTTGGATTTTGCCGGTGATTTGTATGACCGGCGTTTAACGGTGGTTTTCCACCAGAAGCTGCGTGAAGAGCAGCGTTTCGCCTCCCTTGAGGCGTTGAAAACGGCGATCAATGCGGATGTCGCCGCCGCCCGTGCACTAGCCGCACCTAGCGCCCATCGCTAACCGAAGAGCCTTAAATGACCGACTATAAAGCCACGCTAAACCTTCCGGACACCGCCTTCCCAATGAAGGCCGGCCTGCCACAGCGCGAACCGCAGATCCTGCAGCGCTGGGACAGTATTGGCCTGTACGGAAAGTTGCGCGAAATTGGCAAGGATCGTCCGAAGTTCGTCCTGCACGACGGCCCTCCTTATGCCAACGGCACGATTCACATCGGTCATGCGCTGAACAAAATTCTCAAGGACATGATCCTGCGTTCGAAAACCCTGTCGGGCTTCGACGCGCCTTATGTTCCGGGCTGGGACTGCCACGGCCTGCCGATCGAGCATAAAGTCGAAGTGACCTACGGCAAGAACCTGGGCGCGGATAAAACCCGCGAACTGTGCCGTGCCTACGCTACCGAGCAGATCGAAGGGCAGAAGTCCGAATTCATCCGCCTGGGCGTGCTGGGCGAGTGGGACAACCCCTACAAGACCATGAACTTCAAGAACGAGGCCGGTGAAATCCGTGCCTTGGCCGAAATCGTCAAAGGCGGTTTCGTGTTCAAGGGCCTCAAGCCCGTGAACTGGTGCTTCGACTGCGGTTCGGCCCTGGCTGAAGCGGAAGTCGAGTACGAAGACAAGAAGTCCTCGACCATCGACGTTGCCTTCCCGATCGCCGACGACGACAAGCTGGCCCAAGCCTTTGGCCTGTCGAGCCTGCCAAAGCCTGCAGCCATCGTGATCTGGACCACCACCCCGTGGACCATCCCGGCCAACCAGGCACTGAACGTGCACCCGGAATTCACCTATGCCTTGGTGGACGTCGGTGATCGCCTGCTGGTGCTGGCTGAAGAAATGGTCGAAGCCTGCCTGGCGCGCTACGAGCTGCAAGGTTCGGTCATTGCCACTACCACCGGCACCGCACTGGAACTGATCAATTTCCGTCACCCGTTCTATGACCGTCTGTCGCCGGTTTACCTGGCTGACTACGTCGAACTGGGCTCGGGTACTGGCATTGTTCACTGCTCGCCGGCCTACGGCGTGGATGACTTCGTCATCTGCAAGAAGTACGGCATGGTGAATGACGACATCATCAACCCGGTGCAGAGCAACGGCGTATACGTGCCGTCGCTGGAATTCTTCGGCGGCCAGTTCATCTTCAAGGCCGACCAGGCGATCATCGACAAGCTGAGCGAAGTCGGTGCGTTGGTGAAATCCGACACCATCAAGCACAGCTACATGCACTGCTGGCGTCACAAGACCCCGCTGATCTACCGCGCTACCGCGCAGTGGTTTATCGGCATGGACAAAGAGCCGACCAGCGGCGACACCCTACGTGTGCGCTCGCTCAAAGCCATCGAAGAGACCAAGTTCGTCCCGGCCTGGGGCCAGGCGCGCCTGCACTCGATGATCGCCAACCGCCCGGACTGGTGCATCTCCCGCCAGCGCAACTGGGGCGTGCCGATCCCGTTCTTCCTGAACAAGGAAAGCGGCGAGCTGCACCCACGCACCGTCGAGCTGATGGAAGCAGTGGCGCTGCGTGTTGAACAGGAAGGTATCGAAGCCTGGTTCAAGCTGGACGCTGCCGAGCTGTTGGGCGACGAAGCGCCGCTGTACGACAAGATCAGCGACACCCTCGACGTATGGTTCGACTCGGGTACCACCCACTGGCACGTGCTGCGCGGTTCGCACCCGATGGGCCACGCCACCGGCCCGCGTGCCGACCTGTACCTGGAAGGCTCGGACCAACACCGTGGCTGGTTCCACTCGTCGCTGTTGACCGGCTGCGCCATCGACAACCACGCGCCGTACCGCGAACTGCTGACCCACGGCTTCACCGTCGACGAGACGGGCCGCAAGATGTCCAAGTCGCTGAAAAACGTGATCGAGCCGAAAAAGATCAACGACACCTTGGGCGCCGACATCATGCGTTTGTGGGTCGCGTCGACCGATTACTCGGGTGAAATCGCCGTGTCGGACCAGATCCTGGCCCGCAGCGCCGATGCCTACCGCCGTATCCGTAATACCGCACGCTTCCTGCTGTCGAACCTGACCGGTTTCAACCCGGCCACCGACATCCTGCCGGCCGAGGACATGCTCGCCCTGGACCGTTGGGCCGTGGACCGTACCCTGTTGCTGCAGCGCGAGTTGCAGGAACACTACGGCGAATACCGCTTCTGGAACGTCTACTCCAAGATCCACAACTTCTGCGTGCAGGAGCTGGGTGGTTTCTACCTCGATATCATCAAGGATCGCCAGTACACCACCGGCGCCAACAGCAAGGCGCGCCGCTCGGCGCAGACCGCGCTGTACCACATCTCTGAAGCGCTGGTGCGCTGGATCGCACCGATCCTGGCCTTCACCGCCGACGAACTGTGGGAATACCTGCCGGGCGAGCGTAACGAATCGGTGATGCTCAACACTTGGTACGAAGGCCTGACCGAATTGCCGGCCAACTTCGAACTGGGCCGCGAGTACTGGGAAGGCGTAATGGCCGTCAAGGTCGCGGTGAACAAGGAGCTGGAAGTTCAGCGCGCGGCCAAGGCCGTTGGTGGCAACCTGCAAGCCGAAGTCACCCTGTTTGCCGAGGAAGGCCTGAGCGCCGACCTGGCCAAGCTGAGTAACGAACTGCGCTTCGTGCTGATCACCTCGACCGCAAGCCTGGCACCATTTGCCCAGGCGCCAGCGGACGCCGTGGCCACTGAAGTACCGGGCCTCAAGCTCAAAGTGGTCAAGTCGGCCTTCCCTAAGTGCGCCCGTTGCTGGCACTGCCGTGAAGACGTCGGCGTGAACCCGGAGCATCCGGAAATCTGCGGTCGTTGCGTCGACAACATCAGCGGTGCTGGCGAGGTTCGCCACTATGCCTAATGCTTCCAGTCGTTTCGGACGTCTGGGTTGGCTCGTGCTGAGCGTGCTGGTCCTGGTCATTGACCAGGTCAGCAAGGCTCACTTCGAAGGCTCCCTGCAGATGTTCCAGCAGATCGTGGTCATTCCTGACTACTTCAGCTGGACTCTTGCCTACAACACTGGCGCAGCCTTCAGCTTCCTGGCTGACAGCGGCGGCTGGCAGCGCTGGCTGTTTGCCCTGATTGCCGTGGTGGTCAGTGCGGTGCTGGTGGTGTGGCTCAAACGCCTCGGCCGCGATGACACCTGGCTGGCAATCGCCCTGGCCTTGGTGCTGGGCGGCGCGCTGGGCAACCTGTACGACCGCATTGCCCTGGGCCATGTGATCGACTTTATTCTGGTGCATTGGCAGAACCGCTGGTATTTCCCGGCGTTCAACTTTGCCGACAGCGCCATCACCGTCGGTGCAATCATGCTGGCGTTGGATATGTTCAAAAGCAAGAAAACCGGAGAGACCGTCAATGACTGATCAGGTATTGGCTGAGCAACGCATCGGCCAGAACACGGAAGTCACTTTGCATTTCGCATTGCGCCTGGAGAATGGCGACACGGTCGACAGCACGTTCGACAAAGCCCCGGCGACCTTCAAGGTCGGTGACGGCAACCTGCTGCCGGGTTTTGAAGCGGCACTGTTCGGTTTCAAGGCCGGCGACAAGCGCACCCTGCAGATCCTGCCGGAAAACGCCTTTGGCCAGCCCAACCCGCAAAACGTGCAGATCATCCCGCGCTCGCAGTTCCAGGACATGGACCTGTCGGAAGGCCTGTTGGTGATCTTCAACGATGCGGCGAACACCGAGCTGCCCGGCGTGGTTAAAACCTTCGATGACGCGCAAGTGACCATCGACTTCAACCACCCGTTGGCCGGTAAAACCTTGACGTTTGACGTTGAAATCATCGACGTTAAAGCGCTCTGACTGAAGAATTCGGCCTAATGTAGAGGCGGGCTTGTTGTGGCGAGGGAGCTTGCTCCCGCTGGAGTGCGGAGCACTCCCAAAGGGTTCACCGAGAGACACCAGATGTCTCTCGAACACCCAGGTTGGGACTGCTTCGCAGCCCAGCGGGAGCAAGCTCCCTCGCCGCACAAGCGCGTTTGCACAGGGCAAGACACGAGGCACAGCATGCAAATCAAACTCGCCAACCCCCGTGGCTTCTGCGCCGGTGTGGACCGGGCGATCGAAATCGTCAATCGCGCCCTGGAAGTGTTCGGGCCGCCGATTTACGTGCGCCATGAAGTCGTCCACAACAAATTCGTGGTTGAAGACCTGCGCGCGCGTGGGGCCATCTTTGTCGAAGAACTCGACCAGGTGCCGGACGACGTTATCGTCATCTTCAGCGCCCACGGTGTGTCCCAGGCCGTACGTACTGAAGCGGCCGGCCGCGGCCTCAAAGTGTTCGACGCCACCTGCCCGCTGGTGACCAAGGTACACATCGAAGTGGCGCGCTATAGCCGCGACGGCCGTGAGTGCATCCTGATCGGTCACGCCGGTCACCCGGAAGTCGAAGGCACCATGGGCCAGTACGACGCCAGTAATGGCGGCGCCATCTACCTGGTGGAAGACGAAAAGGACGTGGCCGAGTTGCAGGTGCGCAACCCTGATCGCCTGGCCTTCGTAACGCAAACCACGCTGTCGATGGACGACACCAGCCGTGTGATCGATGCACTGCGCACACGCTTCCCGGCGATTGGCGGACCACGCAAGGACGACATCTGCTACGCCACGCAAAACCGCCAGGACGCGGTCAAGCAACTGGCCGACGAGTGCGATGTGGTTCTGGTGGTGGGTAGCCCCAACAGTTCCAACTCCAACCGCTTGCGCGAACTGGCGGAACGCATGGCCACTCCGGCCTACCTGATCGATGGCGCTGAAGACATGCAGCGTAGCTGGTTCGATGGCGTTGAGCGCATCGGCATCACCGCAGGTGCTTCGGCTCCAGAAGTATTGGTGCGTGGTGTGATCCAGCAACTGCAGGCCTGGGGGGCCACCGGCGCGGATGAATTGGACGGCCGCGCAGAGAACGTCACGTTCTCGATGCCCAAGGAACTACGGGTTCGTTCGCTGCTCTGAGTGCAACGGTGCTGGAGCCCTTCTCGCACAGCGCCTGTTCGGTGGCCTCACTGCGCAGGCTGATGCGCCCACTGGGTGCCAGCACCACTTGATAGAGGCTCTGTGCCGGGTCTGTGCCGCAGATGTGCACCGTACCGTACCGGCGCGGAAGCCACCTCCCGCAAACACCGGCTCACCCATGCCGCTGAAGCGTACCTGGCTCTTGACTGGCCCATTGCCGGCCATTGTCACGCCCCCGTTGTTCTGTCGTTCCAACACTATCGGGTTGCTGGCGTCCTGCTGGCCGTGCCCGCTCATGTCCACAATGACCTGCCATCCCTGGCCCCAATCGTTCGCAATGGCCTGAATGATCACCGCGCGATTGCGTGTGATCGCCTCAGTACGCGCCAATCGCAGGCCTTCGGCAAGCGAGTGGGCCGCCCCGCGTTGCTGCTGCGACGCAAGCAAACCCTTGAAGGCGGGCACTGCCATTTGCGCCAGGATACTGCCGAGGAACAGGCCGAACAGTAGTTCGATCAAGGTGAAACCGCGCTGTTGCATAGGCTGGTGCATAGTCTGTCCCTCCATGGACAAGGTAAATAGTTGGGGCAGACGTAGGTATAGCCTCCGGTAGCTGCGCCGAATGATGGCCTTTATGTCCAAAGTATTTCCCTTTGTTCCGATCGCAGCACAAGCCAAAAACCGGCGCTAGTCTTGGGACGCACAGCAGCTCTGCGCTGCTTTTTTCGGCCTTCGACACGGATGACGACGGTAATGCTTGCCTTCCCGAACAGACTTTTTCTCTGCGTGTTGCCTAGACAGCAAACCGGCATGACCCTGATCGAAGTGCTGGTGGCGGTGCTGATTCTCGCCGTCGGGCTACTGGGCGCCGCAGTGACCCAGCTCAATGCACTCAAGTACACCGACAGCTCAAGGATGACCAGCCAGGCCAGTTTCATTGCCTACGATATGCTCGACCGAATTCGCGCCAACTCAGGTGCCGACTATGCATGGGGGCTCGCACAACGTGCTCCCGCCAACAGCGCGACCGCCAGCGTGCGCGACCTGGACCTGCATGACTTCGAAGCCAATATCATCGGTTTCGCCGGCGCGGACGCCAAAGGCTCGGTGGTGATCAACGGTGGCGAGGTGACCGTTAGCATCAGTTGGGACGACTCGCGTGGGGCCAATACCCGTGGGGCGCGGGAAACCTTCACCCTCACCAGCCGCATTACCAGCGACCCGCAGGCGCCTCTATGAGGCGCTTTGTCCGTGGCTTCAGCCTGGTGGAGTTGTTGCTCGCGCTGGCCGTCGGGCTGCTGCTGGTGCTGGGTACCAGCCAGGTGGCCATCAGCGTTCGTGCGACTCAGGCCAGCCAACAGGCCGCCATGGCGCTGCAGGATGATGCGCGGTTTGTGCTGGGCAGGATGATCCAGGATATCCGCCAGGCGGGTATGTTCGGCTGCCTGGCGACAGCCGCTATCGACAACGCACCGGCAGCCTTCGATCAACCTGTCAGCTGGCATTCTGCTGGCAGTTCCTGGTCGCTGACGCTGGTTACTGCCGATGTTGCAGGTGAGGGCGGCACGCCTGACTGGACAGTGCTCTCTGACTGCCTGGCCACGGCCCAAGCCTACGCGGGTCGTTCACCGCCACCGATGCCCGGGCAGCTCCGGTTTGCGCTGCGCCAGCTCACCTACACCTTTGAAACGGGGCACTTGAAGGTCAGTACACCTGCGGCACCGGCCAAGGCAGTGCTGTTGGATAACGTGCAGGCGTTCGACATCAGTTTCGGCGTAGCGGGCACACCGGATTCACTTCAGACCGTGCGCTACGACGCCAGCCCTGCGGATGCATCGCTGATCCGCAGCGTACGCCTGCGCCTGACACTGCAAGACCCGACCGGGCGTGTGAAAGATCAGGCCTACAGCGTCGTAGCTGCCCTGCGAAACCGGTTGGGATAGCGCAGCATGCTCAATTATCAACGCTTTTATGCAGGGCAAACCGGCATGGTTTTGCTGATCAGCCTGGTGTTTCTGCTGGTGCTGTCACTGATCGGCCTGGCATCGATGCAAGGGGCGGTGTCGCAACAAAAGATTACCGGCAGCGTATGGCATCGAAACCAGTCATTCCAAAGCGCCGAAAGTGGCCTGAAGTTGGGTGAGTCGGTGATCCGACGGGCCGGCGCGACGCTGCTGGTGTGTCGGTCGATCAATACCTGTGCGCCGCCAGTGGAGTCGTCGCAGGTGGTAGAGGCTGGCACACACCCTGTTTCAGCGGTCACCTGGGTTGCCCTGAAGGGCGGCCTGTATGGCGTGCAATCCCTGGGAATGGGCAGGGGGATGGCGGGTTTGCCTGCCGAAACACCGGCCGCTTCGTACCGCGTGACGGCGGTTGGGAGCAGTGGTCAAGTGCGCACGGTACTGGAGGCAGTCTATGCGCAGGCAGAGGGAGACCTGAGCGTTCATCGAGTGCTATGGCGACAACTTCACTAATAAGGAGCGTATCAATGGGCAAGGATTGCCAAGGTTTTACCCTGATCGAGTTACTGAGCGCGGTCGCCATCATCGCGTTTCTGGCTGCAATTGCTTACCCCGTGTATACCGGCCAGGTGAAAAAAGCCTACCGCGCGCAAATCGTTGCACTACTGACTGAGCAGGCTCAGCACCTCGAACGTTTTTACACGCGCCACGGCACTTTTATTGATGCAACCAGCGCCAGTGCCGGCAATGATCACTATAGAATCAGCACTGCATTGAGCCCCGAGGCATTCACTTTGGTCGCCTCGCCTGCGGTCGGCGCCCTTATGGCGAATGACCCGTGCGGTGAGTTCAGCTTGTCCAGCACCGGGATGCGCAGCAATCCGGGCGCGATACCTGAAATGTCGCGCCAGGCGTGTTGGGGGCAATGATGAGAGTGCTGGATGAATGGGCGCCGGGTGCGCTTATCCCTTTTTATCGGCTGGATCAAATGATGGCTAAGCAACAGCAAGTGGTGATTGTCGGTGGCGGTGTTATCGGCTTGTTGACCGCGTTCAACCTCGCCACACAGGGGCAGGCCGTGGTGCTGCTGGAGCGCTCGGGTCTAGGGCAGGAGTCTTCCTGGGCGGGTGGCGGTATTGTTTCGCCGCTGTATCCATGGCGCTACAGCCCGGCGGTCACCGCACTGGCCCATTGGTCGCAGGATTTTTACCCGCAGTTGGCGGAGCGGCTGTTTGCAGCCACCGGGGTTGATCCAGAGGTTCACACCACAGGCCTGTACTGGCTGGACCTGGAAGATGAAGCCCAGGCGTTGGCCTGGGCTGCCCGCGAAGGCCGACCGTTGAGCAAGGTGGATGTGTCGGCCGCCCATGATGCCGTGCCGGTGCTGGGGGGTGGGTATTCCCAGGCAATCTACATGGCGGACGTGGCCAATGTGCGCAACCCGCGGCTGGTCAAATCCCTCAAGGCTGCGCTGTTGGCGTTACCGGGCGTAACCCTTCATGAACAGTGCGAAGTGCAGGGGTTTGTTATTGAAGGTGGCAACGTCGTGGGTGTGAATACCGCTGCTGGGCCGATCCTGGGCGACCAGGTGGTGCTGGCGGCGGGCGCCTGGAGCGGCGAAATACTCGGCAAACTGGGCCTGTCGCTGCCAGTGGAACCGGTCAAAGGCCAAATGATTTTGTACAAATGTGCGTCGGATTTTTTGTCGAGCATGGTGCTGGCCAAGGGGCGTTATGCGATCCCACGGCGTGACGGGCACATTCTGATCGGCAGTACGCTGGAGCATGAAGGTTTCGACAAGACCCCGACTGACTCGGCCCTGGAAAGCCTCAAGGCATCGGCGGTGGAGTTGATTCCCGCGTTGGCAGATGCGCAAGTCGTAGGCCACTGGGCCGGTTTGCGTCCCGGTTCACCGGAAGGTATCCCTTATATCGGTGAAGTGCCCGGTTTCAAAGGGCTCTGGCTCAACTGCGGGCATTACCGCAATGGGCTGGTGCTCGCGCCGGCATCCTGCCAACTGTTTGCTGACTTGCTGCTGGGGCGCACACCGATCATCGACCCGGCGCCCTATGCGCCCGCCGGTCGGATCAACGCTGGATAGACTTCGGCCCTTGTTCCAGGTGCGCCTGGGTGCAGTACCACTCCTGGCGTGAACTGAGTGCGCGATCCTGCGGCAGGTGCACGCCGCAGTGGGCGCAGCGCACCATCAAGGCCGCGCCTGGCTCGGCGGAGCGTTGCTGCTTGGCCGCCGGGCTTTTGAATTTGCGCCAGAACCATACCGCGGCAGCAATGACGGCAATCCAGAACAGTAGACGAAGCATGATGGGCAGTTTCTCGACAGGGAATGCGCCAGTTTAGCCAAGCGCGTGGCCAGCGCACAGTGCATTAATACGACGCCCACAAAAAAGGAGCCCCGAGAGGCTCCTTCTTGATGACGCAGTGTGCAATCAGTCGAACACGCCGAAGGTCATGTAGCTGAACCACGAACGGTCTTCATTGTTGCCCAGGGCCTGCGGTGCTTCTTCTTCGATCACGTCGCCATTGGCGTCATGCGGCTTGAGCTCCGAAGGAATGGCTTCCTTGGCGTCCTGGAACTGCTTCATCACGTCCTGGTTGGCGCGGGTTTCGCCCGGCGGCAACGGTGGACGGGAACTGATCAGGCCCAAGGTGTATTTGCTCAGCCACGAACGGTTGTCCGCTTCCGCAACCCGAGGCACGAACTGGCCGTCATTCAGGCTTGGGGAGTCTGGGTAGTTGAGCTTCAGGGTTTCCAGGCTGGTGGCTGCCAATGCATCCAGGTGCAATGCCTGGTAAGCCTGGGTCATCACCGCCAGGCCATCACCCACGGATGGGGTTTCCTGGAAGTTTTCCACCACGTAGCGGCCACGGTTGGCGGCAGCTACATACGCCTGACGGGTCAGGTAGTAGTCGGCCACGTGAATCTCGTAGGACGCCAGCAGGTTGCGCAGGTAGATCATGCGCTGCTTGGCGTCCGGCGCGTAGCGGCTGTTGGGGTAGCGGCTGGTGAGCTGGGCGAACTCGTTGTAGGAGTCGCGGGCAGCGCCAGGGTCACGCTTGGTCATGTCCAGCGGCAGGAAGCGCGCCAGCAGGCCAACGTCCTGGTCGAACGAGGTCAGGCCTTTCATGTAGTAGGCGTAGTCCACGTTCGGGTGCTGCGGGTGCAGACGGATAAAACGCTCGGCAGCGGACTTGGCAGCTTCCGGCTCCGCGTTCTTGTAGTTGGCGTAGATCAGCTCGAGCTGTGCCTGGTCGGCGTAGCGCCCGAACGGATAGCGCGACTCCAGGGCCTTCAGCTTGGCTGTGGCACTGGTGTAGCTATTATTGTCCAAGTCTTTTTGAGCTAATTGATACAACTCGACTTCGCTCAGGTTTTCGTCGACGACTTCCTTTGTTGACGAGCAAGCAGCAGTCATGGCGAGGATGGCGATCAGCAGCAGGTGTTTCACTTGCATGGCGGCTTGCGTCCCTATGACGGCCGCTGTCTTGGGCGGGGCCGTCCTGTTATGATGAGCGCCCCGTTGAAAGCCTCGGGGCAAAAGACGCCGTATTTAACCACAAGCGCGCAGCCGAAACCAAAGGCTGTGCCACGCCTAGTCTGAGCATGTCCGATAAAATTGAACTTCGCGCAGAGGTGCCGTCCGAATTGGGCGGCCAACGCCTCGATCAAGTCGCCGCACAATTATTCGCTGAGCACTCGCGCTCGCGCCTTTCCGCCTGGATCAAAGACGGCCGCCTGACTGTGGATGGAGCGGTTATCCGCCCGCGAGACATAGTCCATGGTGGTGCGATTCTTGAGCTGACTGCCGAGCAGGAAGCCCAGGGAGAATGGGTCGCCCAAGACATCGAGCTGGATATCGTCTATGAAGACGACGACATCCTGGTCATCAACAAACCCGCAGGCCTGGTGGTTCACCCGGCGGTCGGGCACGCTGATGGCACTTTGCTCAATGCCTTGTTGCACCACGTGCCGGACATCGTCAACGTGCCGCGCTGCGGCATCGTGCACCGCCTGGACAAGGACACCACCGGCTTGATGGTGGTGGCCAAGACCATTCAGGCGCAGACGCAGTTGGTCACACAATTGCAGGCCCGCAGTGTCAGCCGGATCTACGAATGCATCGTGATCGGCGTGGTGGTGGCGGGCGGCAAGATCAACGCTCCGATTGGCCGTCACGGCCAGCAGCGCCAGCGTATGGCGGTGATGGAAGGCGGCAAGCCGGCCGTCAGCCACTACCGTGTGCTGGAGCGTTTCCGGTCCCACACGCATGTGCGGGTCAAGCTGGAAACCGGCCGTACGCACCAGATTCGCGTGCACATGGCGCATATCAACTTCCCGTTGGTCGGAGATCCGGCCTACGGCGGCCGCTTCCGTATTCCGCCAGCGGCCAGCCAGACCATGGTTGAATCGCTGAAAACCTTCCCGCGCCAGGCACTGCATGCACGCTTCCTGGAACTGGATCATCCGACGAGCGGTAAGCGGATGAGCTGGGAATCGCCTCTGCCGGACGATCTGGTCTGGTTGTTGTCGCTGCTCAAGCAGGATCGCGAGGCGTTTATCGGATGAGTGACTGGCTGATTCCTGACTGGCCCGCGCCGTCGGGAGTCAAAGCCTGCGTCACCACCCGTGCGGGCGGCGTCAGTCTGGCGCCGTTCGACAGCCTTAATCTGGGTGATCATGTCGAGGATGACCTTGGGGCTGTCCTTGAAAATCGTCGTCGCCTCACCGATACCTTTGATATTCAACCGGCCTGGCTGCGCCAAGTCCACGGGGTGACCGTGGTCGAGGCTGATCCTTCGCGTATCGCTGAAGCCGATGCCAGTTGGACCAGCACGCCCGGCATCGCCTGCACCTCAATGACCGCCGACTGCCTGCCCGCGTTGTTCTGCAACCGCGCCGGTACCCGCGTGGCGGCTGCCCATGCCGGTTGGCGCGGGCTGGCGGCCGGTGTATTGGAAGCTGCCTTTGAAAGCTTGAATGCCGAACCCGACGACGTACTGGTCTGGCTGGGTCCTGCCATCGGCCCGCTAGCGTTTGAGGTCGGCCCCGAAGTGCGTGAAGCCTTCATGCAGCAATTGCCAACCACGGCCGAGGCCTTTGTACCCAGCCGCAACCCTGGCAAGTACATGGCCGATATCTACCAGCTGGCGCGCCTGCGCCTGGCCGCGCGCGGTGTCACTGCTGTATACGGAGGCGGTTTATGCACCGTCACCGATCCACGCTTCTTTTCCTACCGTCGCAGCCCGCGCACCGGTCGGTTCGCCTCCCTTATCTGGCTTGAGCGCTAGACTCTCCTGACTTGGATCTAGGCTGATCCACATCAACGATCAGCTGCTTGAATCTTGCAGAATCCACCCCATCTATAAGGGTATCTGGCAGGTTTCTTCATTCAGGATGTGTATTTCTAGCTCCGGCCTGCTCAAAAGGAAGGTGACTAATGCGTATTGATCGTTTAACCAGCAAATTGCAGTTGGCACTCTCGGACTCCCAATCCCTGGCGGTCGGCCTCGACCATCCGGCGATTGAGCCTGCGCACTTGATGCAGGCGCTCCTGGAACAGCAAGGTGGTTCTATCAAACCCTTGTTGATGCAGGTGGGCTTTGACGTCAACAGCCTGCGCAAGGAGTTGGGCAAAGAGCTCGACCAACTGCCGAAAATCCAAAACCCTACCGGCGACGTGAATATGTCGCAGGACTTGGCGCGCCTGCTTAACCAGGCCGATCGCCTGGCCCAGCAAAAAGGTGACCAGTTCATCTCCAGCGAACTGGTGCTGCTCGCCGCGATGGACGACAACAGCAAGCTTGGCAAATTGTTGCTAGGCCAGGGAGTGAGCAAAAAAGCCCTGGAAAACGCCATCAACAACCTGCGTGGTGGCGAGGCGGTGAATGACCCCAATCATGAGGAGTCGCGCCAGGCCCTGGACAAATACACCGTCGACCTGACCAAGCGCGCCGAAGAAGGCAAGCTGGACCCGGTGATCGGCCGTGACGACGAAATTCGTCGCACTATCCAGGTGTTGCAACGCCGCACCAAGAACAACCCTGTGCTGATCGGTGAACCTGGCGTGGGTAAAACCGCGATTGCCGAAGGCCTGGCCCAGCGCATCATTAATGGTGAAGTGCCGGACGGCCTTAAAGGCAAGCGCCTGTTGTCCTTGGACATGGGGTCGCTGATCGCCGGTGCCAAGTTCCGTGGCGAGTTCGAAGAACGCCTGAAGTCGCTGCTTAATGAACTGTCGAAGCAGGAAGGGCAGATCATTCTGTTTATCGATGAACTGCACACCATGGTCGGGGCCGGCAAAGGCGAAGGTTCGATGGATGCCGGCAACATGCTCAAGCCGGCGTTGGCTCGGGGTGAGTTGCATTGCGTTGGCGCGACCACGCTCAACGAATACCGCCAGTACATCGAAAAGGACGCAGCCCTTGAGCGCCGCTTCCAGAAAGTATTGGTGGAAGAACCGAGCGAAGAAGACACCATCGCCATCCTGCGTGGCCTCAAAGAGCGTTATGAGGTGCACCACAAGGTGGCGATCACTGACGGCGCGATCATTGCGGCGGCCAAACTGAGCCATCGCTATATCACCGACCGTCAGTTGCCGGACAAGGCCATCGACCTGATCGACGAAGCGGCCAGCCGCATTCGCATGGAGATCGATTCCAAGCCGGAAGTGCTCGATCGCCTGGATCGGCGCCTGATTCAGCTGAAAGTTGAATCTCAGGCCCTGAAGAAAGAAGAGGACGACGCAGCGAAGAAACGCCTGGAAAAACTTCAGGAAGAAATCCTGCGTCTGGAACGCGAGTATTCGGACCTCGAAGAAATCTGGACCTCGGAAAAAGCCGAAGTGCAGGGTTCTGCGCAGATCCAGCAAAAGATCGAGCAGTCCCGCCAGGAACTGGAAGCGGCGCGCCGTAAAGGCGACCTGAACCGCATGGCCGAGTTGCAGTACGGAGTAATCCCGGACCTGGAGCGCAGCCTGCAAATGGTCGACCAGCACGGCAAGCCCGAGAACCAACTGCTGCGCAGCAAGGTGACCGAGGAGGAAATTGCCGAAGTGGTCTCCAAGTGGACCGGCATTCCCGTGTCGAAAATGCTTGAAGGCGAGCGCGACAAGCTGCTGAAGATGGAAAGCCTGCTGCACCAGCGTGTCATTGGCCAGGAAGAGGCCGTGGTGGCCGTATCCAACGCGGTACGGCGCTCGCGGGCTGGCTTGTCCGACCCGAACCGTCCGAGCGGCTCGTTCATGTTCCTCGGCCCAACCGGCGTGGGTAAGACCGAACTGTGCAAGGCCTTGGCCGAGTTCCTCTTTGATACTGAAGAGGCCATGGTGCGGATCGATATGTCCGAGTTCATGGAGAAACACTCGGTGGCGCGCTTGATCGGTGCTCCACCAGGCTATGTGGGCTATGAAGAAGGCGGTTACCTGACCGAAGCCGTGCGGCGTAAGCCTTACTCGGTGATCCTGCTGGATGAGGTCGAGAAGGCTCACCCGGATGTGTTCAACATCTTGCTGCAGGTGCTGGAAGATGGCCGGTTGACGGACAGCCACGGGCGTACGGTGGACTTCCGCAATACGGTGATCGTGATGACCTCCAACCTGGGCTCGGCGCAGATCCAGGAGCTGGTCGGTGATCGTGAGGCCCAGCGCGCTGCCGTGATGGATGCACTGACCTCGCACTTCCGCCCGGAATTTATCAACCGGGTCGACGAAGTGGTGATCTTCGAGCCACTGGCACGGGATCAGATCGCGGGTATTACCGAGATCCAGCTGGGCCGCCTGCGTAGCCGCCTGGCCGAGCGTGAGCTTGACCTGGAGCTGAGCAGCGAGGCGTTGGACAAGCTGATCGCGGTGGGTTACGACCCGGTGTATGGCGCACGGCCTTTGAAACGTGCGATTCAGCGCTGGATCGAAAACCCGTTGGCGCAGTTGATCCTGTCGGGCAGCTTCATGCCGGGGACCAGCGTGGCGGCCACGGTGGAGAACGACGAAATCGTCTTTCACTAAGCCCAGCCTGTAAGGCGATAAGAGGAGGCCCCGCATTGCGGGGCCTTTTTTTTCGATAGGGCGTTGAACTGTAAGGCAAAGGCTTGTAAAGTGCGCCCCGCAGCAACGTCAGCCCACGGGTTTCTTCTCCCCAAGAAGAAATCAGAAACAAGCGCAAATCATTGTCTTAAAAGCAATTTAAAGGGTTGACAGGGGTTTTTAAGATTGTAGAATAGCGCGCCTCAGAGACGTGAACGTAGCGATACGGACAAGTCGAAGAGAAGGTTGTAAAGCAGTAGAAGTTGTAAATTTGAAATATGTAGTTCCGTGATAGCTCAGTCGGTAGAGCAAATGACTGTTAATCATTGGGTCCCAGGTTCGAGTCCTGGTCACGGAGCCAATTTCAAAACCGGGGTATAGCGCAGTCCGGTAGCGCGCCTGCTTTGGGAGCAGGATGTCAGGAGTTCGAATCCCCTTACCCCGACCATTTTTGGGTCGTTAGCTCAGTTGGTAGAGCAGTTGGCTTTTAACCAATTGGTCGTAGGTTCGAATCCCACACGACCCACCATTTTTGAAACCAGTTGACGCTGGAATCAAATCTTAGAATCAGAGGTTCTAGCTCTGATAGAGGCGGTTTTACGGTTTTGGAAAGTGTTACAGCACTTAGATATCGCCGTAGACATGCAGCCGTCTGAGGCGAACAGTAGTTTCGGTTCGTCATGATGTCAATGTGCATAGGCTTTGCGATGCGCATTCCGGGGTATAGCGCAGTCCGGTAGCGCGCCTGCTTTGGGAGCAGGATGTCGGGAGTTCGAATCCCCCTACCCCGACCATATTTAATGAAAAAGGCGTCTTTATGACGCCTTTTTTTGTGCCTTGAGCAAAGTCGTACCGTTCGTCTGGAAAAAATCCGGATTTCGACCTGGTTCTTTATTCCGGGCATGCGAAAGCCTCTGGCCAACCAGAATTCCCTATAGCCAGTGCGCTTTGATTATGAGCGTACTAGGGCGATGCTCTGGAAAATGATGAGCTTCGCATTGAATGCTCAGTTGAGGTGCGTTTCCTGAATGTGCCGACACCAAGCCCGCTCGCCATTAGCGTCAATAGTAGACTCTGCTCTACTTGATCTACTGGTGGGTCCATAGAGCATGTCATTGACTCGCGATGCAGTTGCGCAGATGCGAGCTCGAGAGCCTTCTGTAGCGCGCTTCGGCCAGTCGACTTGGTCCGCCGATCAATACTGACCTCTGTGCTGCTAGATTGTTGTGGAGCTGGCAGCTTCTTGGGCTCTGGTTGAGCGGTTTCCTGTGAATGCACACCTATTTTGGCGGGTAAGGGGGCAGAGGGTTTGCCACTTGGATCAACCCGTGTCACTCGGCTCAGAGCGCCCTGAGCCCGACTCCGCTCATGTAGAACAGCACGCATATGGTCGTAGTCCGCCTCTATGTAATTCATCGTTGTCGCTAGATTCGAATGATTCAGCAGGCTTTTCGTGAGATGAATGTTTCGCTCAGGCTGCTTCATCAAGTCTGTTGCTAATGTGTGCCTGAAGCGGTGAGGGGTCATGCGCACGCCGATCTTATCGGTGAGCTTGCCGTACATTGACTCCACCTGGTCGATGTTCATTTCCTTGCCATGGAAGTGACGAGAGAATCTGTTGACGTTGAACAGCTGATCGTCTGGTGAAAAACCGATTTTCTCGGCCTCCCCCAAGATCCTGGATAAGTGTGGAGCGAGTCCTTCCATAATGGGGAGGAAAAACTCCCGATGGGTCTTCTCTGTTTCACCGCGGACCAAGATCATCTGGCTGTCCCAGTCGATATCTTTGTAACGCAGGCACAGCAGGGCATTCAGACGTATGCCTGTGTAATAAAACATCTCGAAGACGCTGAGCCAGAACCAGGCAGGTGTGATCTGGCTACGTTCATGCGTACAACGTTCTTGGCCTACAAGGGATATGAGCCAGTTGCGTGCTCGTTGGATGGCGTCTCCATTGATTGTCTTGCTGGCTCGCTTTGGTGGGATAACGCTGGTTTTCTTGAATGGGTTGATCGTGGTATGGGTCATCAGGCCGTGTTCTATGGCGTAGCCCCAAACAGTTCGAAGGTGATTTGAATAGGTGTTCCAGCTGCGTTTGGATAATCCGTTCTCAAGGACTTTTTTTCGCCATGTCAGAACCGCACGATGATCGATCTCCTCAACTGAGGCCGTTCGGAAATGCTTGAGTAGTGCTTTGGTCGAGGCGCGATAGATCTTTGCACTGGCAGGCCGCAGATCATGGGCAAAGATGTATTCCTCCGTCAGATTCGAGGGCGTCGTCATTGTGGCGGCTCCGTTGCTTCTGACTTCAAGGACAGGCTGATATTGTCGAAAGGGACCTCAGAGAAGATTGTTCGCGGGTCTAGTAGTAAGTACCCCTTGAGCTGCTTGGATTTTCGAGGTCCAACAACGTCACAGGTCCAAATATTCAAACTCTTATGCGTTTTTCGATGAAGTTTCTGTTTCTCGAAACTACGTTGAACCAGCTGCCAGGCGCTGACTTGCTGTACTTTGGCTTGCTGTTCGATATGGGGGAATTCAAGGACGTAGCGTTTGAAAATTCCAGGCGTTACCAGCATAGCGGTCCCTGCTACGGTATGAACCAGCGCTTTGGTATCGTTGATAATGATGGTCCGGGATGCGATGCCTTTCTTAAGCCATTCAACAAATCCCTGACCGATCTCGGTGTTATTGCTAGGCATCGGAGTGACTTCTTCGATTATTGCTAAAGGCGCACCTCCTTGATTGGAGGTTTGGGAAGGCTGGATTTCATCCAGTTTCGGAGGCGCGGTATGTGCCGCTGAGACCGCTTTGTTTTTGGTGTCTTCTGATGGCTCATTGATGTTACCAAGGAGCGCCAGTAGCTCGTCAAATTCATCTGTACTGCTCGAGGAATGCTGAGGTAGTTCGAACGGTGATGGCTGTGCCGGTGCTAAAGGCGCCGGCACAGGGCTGGATTGAATTTCCGAAGGCAACTTTTTGGCCGGTGTGGCGACGGTATTTTCAGCTGCAGAGTCTTCTACCGGGTTGCCAGCTTCTACCTCAAGAGTCCCAGCGTAAGCTGTGGGCCGATCACTTGGATCATTCCAGATCAGTGCCGGTGAGAGCTTCAGCAGGGTGAAGGTGTTTCGCCAGCCACGACCATTGTCTATCGTGGCTTTCCAGATTGCCTTGTCTTGGGCATTGGTTTGGATTACCCCCTGATCTTGCAGCATGTTGAAGAAAGGCGCATTCGTACTGGGTACACCTTCAACGCCTTTGGTCAGCAAATAGGCTCGCAATTGATCAGCAATAGGCTTGCTAACCAGCCAAAGAGCATCCTGTGTCAGCCATCCATCTGACGGTCCATCGGGTTGATTCAGTTTGAATGTATCTCGGACCAGGTGACGCAACCCATCTGCTAATTGACGCTGCAAAGACTGTTTGGGCGCGGACAGCGCGCGGGCTGGATTTCCACCGAGCTCCTGTGCGACGGACGCCTGATCGGCCTTGACCACGATCTCTCCCAAAATGCCGGCATGTTCGTACTGACCAGCCAAAATGAAGATTAACTGCGACCACACTTCGGGGAAATTACTGAGCCAATCTAAGATTTCTGAGGAGAGGATCTGCGCGTAGATCAGTGCGGCAGCGGCTCCGTGAAGTTGGTAGTTGCGTCCTTTCACGTAACGGAATCGATAGGGACGATCGATTGGGCCGTGCCACGGGTGCCAGGTTTTACCTCCTGCCAGCTCGACGTGCACGTCGACGGCGATCTTGCCGAGGTCGTGTATCAGAGCGCCGTAAGCCGCGGCGGCAGTCCAGGCCTCAGCCTGTGCTGATTGAGACTCCGGCGGTGCGCCTATAGGAAGCAGGTAGCTCTGTCGAATTTTCAAGGCATAGGCGACGATTTCAAGCCCGTGATCCAGCATGCCGCCAGGGTGTGCATGATGGTGGTTTTGCGAAGCAGGGAGCTGCTGGACCAACTCCGCGTAGCGCTCAAGTGGACGCCTATAGAGCTCGACAAACTGTGAGCGAGATAACGATGCGCGCTGCCAAATGTTCTCCAGTAGTTTCTGACGGCGCGGCGATGCCAGTAGTGCTTGGCTAGAGGCCGGCTGTATAAAACCGTTAGGGGAGGGGCTTTGGGCGGGTAGCGCTTTATTGCGGCGGAAAATAGAGAACATCGCCTGCTCCGTAAATGATTCATGGGGCAGGCTTTTCTCCTATCAAAGGGGGGGCGAGCAAGGGGAAAGGATCACTGGTTGCCTCGGGTATTTCTTTTGGCGAAGAGCCATCTTTCTATGGTGGTGACGGAGAAAGGAATGCAGAATTATCGTCGTTTCGGTCTAAGGGCACGGGGCCGCAGATCGACTATGTGAGGAAAAAATGATGGTTTCACTTCGCTACGCTACGAAATCAACCTCAGATAATGTTTGGGCACTTTGTGATTTGATACGTGACAATAAGTGTGATGAGATCATTCTTTTTGCTAGTGTAGGGAATGATCTTGATGATGAGGAAGCAAGGTGGGACAACAACCTTCCTCTGGTTGTCGCCTTAGCTAAATATATTATTCCTCACGTTGATAGCGTCTTGGTCATTTTTGATGGAGTGTTTCTAACCGCTGCGCGTTCCGCTCGTTATGGTGAAGTACGTGAACTGCTGGATGTAGCTATTGCGTCTGACAAGGTTTATTACTCTGGGCAGAGAGCCCCACTTACTAGCGAAATGACTCCTGACGAGGCTGTTTCAACTCTTATTAATTTAGGTTCTATCCAACCGTTGACGGTTGAGTCCAGAGCTGAATACTTTTCTTTGCTTAGTAATTTTACAGAAGACGAGTTAGTTGAAGTTTATTCGACTCGCGAGATGCGTTGATGAGATTGGACCTTTTTCCCGCTGAAAGCGGCCCTTTCGGGTAAGGCTTTTACCCTTGTGAACCATTCCATTCGCTTCTACAAAACCTTTTACCTTTTGGGCCATTTTTGTTGTGAAAGGGGGGCATCTGGTGCTGAAGGCAAAGGCCGTTTGTCTCATGATCTTGCAGCATAGAAAAATCGGTATTATAAGTAATGTCAAATCGCCCCTAGACCGGGTAAGAAGGAGACGCACCATGACCGCACAGACCTCTCAGGGAGTAGCAAGTCGCTTAGGCTATGGCCTGGGTCAGGCTGCGCGCCTCGTTTGGTGCAGTCAGAACCGTACCCTGCGTTGGGTCAAGCGTCTGGTTGTGGCTGCCGTACTCCTATATTTTTCTGCAGACATTTTCAGCGGGATTATCAGCGTTGCAGTATTTACCTTGGTTTTGGGTGGAGGGCTCTGGGCGTTGAATCACAGACCTACGCCTCGCAGAAACCAGATAGAGTATGGTCAATGCTATGGCCCCGATGGCTATGGGTACTATGTTGCTGGTCAACGTGTAGACGACGATGATTAAGGGTCTCATATCAATGATATGAGACCCTTACGTTACATAACGCTACGTTTGACAGTATTCACCCCTTCCTGACCTGCCTTTTGAACATCTTTTGTTCCGCTGGTAAGGCCTTCCAATGCTTTTCCTGCGCTCACCCCTGCCCATCCCAGCGCGCCCATCCAAAACACTGGCAGGATGATGAACATCGAGCCCATCACGAAGTTTAAGATTGCGTCCTGGGTGGCAGTGTTCAAACCCATCACAGGATCAAATGATAAATGCGGAGAACCGGCTCCATATAAAGCGTCCAATATCGTGGTATCGACCCATCTAGCCAGTTGAAACCAAAAGTCCACGAATATCAGAGCGAAAAAAACAACGGACATAGTCATGGCCACTTTTAGTTGGTAAGCCCCGACGATTAGCACCAAGGGAATGCAAATCACCATCGCCATTTTCAAGAACGCCATGACCATCGGTAGCGCCTGGCGAACCATGTCCATCGCTGGAAAATAGGCCATAGATCCTAATGCAACCCCGAGAGTCCCCGCTGCCCGGGCTGCACCATTCCACACAGTTCCGTCGATTTGTCCCCCGTAGTCCGTATAAACATCCCCTTTCACCTGGTTCGACGGCGAGACCAGTTGCCGGACAAGCGAGTCAGTGACTTCGTCCGGGGACAACCACTTTGCCCAGCCGAGCATTTTGGTCATGAGGTCCGGCGACACTTGAGCCTTGATACGGTCCCGCAGTCCCACTCCGCTATCTGACCACCATTGTTTGCAAGTTGGATAGCCCCCACCTCCACCCACTTGTGGTAAACCCACATCACGAGATGCGTTATAGGGCCATGATGCCCTTGGAGTTTTGGAGTAGTCCGTGTCGTAATAACCCGAGGTGTTCAATAAATAGTGCGAACCAATCCAGCTGAGTTCCTGCGCAAAACGAGGGTCATTCCCTTGCGCTCCCAATTCGGGTTGGCGCATGAATAATCTGGCACGGGAGGGTCCATAGCAATCGTGCGTAAAGTCGCCAATTTCCTGAGCCAATAGCGGGTTGTTGATCTTGGTGTTGCTAACTTCCATGCGTACTTGCCGTAAATCAGTCCCGCAGGGAATTGCTGCTACAGCGCCATTGGTTAATCCCTTTGATAATGCATGCATTAATGCCCACCACATGGGCATCTGGGCACTCTTTCCTGCCAGTGAGCTGAATGTTGTGTTCCAGCCTGTGTCTGTGGGTTTAGGTAAGTTGTATTGACATTGCTGAGCTCTACTCTGGTCAAATGCCAAGGTATCAAAACTCACATTGACGGCTGGTACAGCGAAGAATGCGACTACGATGTAGCCAACGTAGATATTGGTTTCGATACGTGCCAGTGAGAGAACGCCTTTGTTGCCCTCATCGGCCCCCTCACCACGGACTTTCAGCCACTCTCGAATAACGATGATGCAGAAGGGGAGGGCGAATAGACCGGTATCTGAAATCATCGCCCAGATACCATTGTTGATGATCCAACCGACCAACGTCAGGTAGTACTCTAAATAGTCATTGGTGTAGAGCGTCACAGAACACCCCCTGCCTGATACAGCACCTTGCTCAGTTCAACCATCAGAAATAATAAGATCACCATTATCTCGATCTTCAACAGGCCTTTGCGCCGTTTCGAGCGTTCTGAGTTCGATAACCGTACCTTGAATTTGAACCAGGCAACGGTCAGTGCGATATAAAGCATTAGGCGCCAGGTAAAGAGCGGCCAATAGTGGTCGGTGCGCCAGGCTTGCCATTGCTCGGCGCTGTCGAACATGTTCATCAGGACAGCGCTGAGTAGGACTACGAGGGCGGCAGTCGCGAGCAAAACACCCAGAACAAGCAGAATGCTCCTCCCGGTTCGTCGAACCAGCGAACGGTTGGGAGCGGCGACAGGCTCCTGTATTTCGGTCATGGCCTTTCTCACTGTTTGTTCTGGGCGGGTGACTGCAACTGGTCCAATCGATTCGTTTCTGGGGCTCCCGGGGACACGCCACGAGAGTCTTCTGCCCGTGCTTTGCTGCGTTCAATGATGGTCAGAGGCGAGTTCTTCGCGAGCTGCTGACGCATGTCCAGTTCCATTTTGAGGTTGCCGATCTCCTGTTGCAGCGAGGAGCTCTGCTGGCCGACTGCCTGGACGGCGAGGTCATTAGCCGCGACGTTCGGTTCCCGACTGCCTGCCATCAAGGTGCGCTGTAGGGTCAGAGCTTTCTCCAACACATCGGACAACGCGACTTCGGAGGCAAGCCGGCGAGCGAGTACGTCCTGGTCGCGCTCATCCTTGAGTGCTGCTACAACGCCTCGGGTGATGGGTAACGAGTTGCTGCTCGCTGCTTCCAGGTTTTCTAGCGACAGCGTTTTGCTTCCGCTCAGCAGTTCCTGCAGGGCCTTCAGCTTGGTGTCGTACGTTTCCTGGATCAGCGGCGTGAGGCCGACGCCTGCGGCTGTCACCGTTTTAGGGCAACTGTCACAGGTCTGCTGTTGTTGTTCACCCAGGACACGATTGGCAAAGGTGGTGGCTTCCTGGGGCGATGACCAGACATTGCACACCATGCCGTTGTTGCAGTTCGCTTTACTGATGGATGCGGTGTCGCCGGCCGCGCGCTTGTTCAGAAGGTTGTAGCCCGCCTTGGTGACGTCGCCTACGATACGAATTGGCTTCTGACCGGAACCACCTGCTCTATCACCACCAACCCAAGTGACGCCATCGTTTCCACCTTTCTTTTCGACTTGTTCCACCGCCGACACTGCGTCTGTGTTGGATGTTAGCGCCTGACTCATAGCCTGACCTTCAGCAAGCTTGCCCCAGCCCATTTGGTTACCGGCGATATCCGCCATCTTTTCGCCAATGGCGCGGCAGGTGCCTTTGGAGCGGTCGAAGTCCAGGCGGGCCTGCAAAATGCCGTTGGTGATGAGGTTGTATAGCGCCGGGTTCGCACGTTGAAGAATCAGTG
Source organism: Pseudomonas sp. ChxA (assembly GCF_030263855.1). NCBI lineage: Bacteria > Pseudomonadati > Pseudomonadota > Gammaproteobacteria > Pseudomonadales > Pseudomonadaceae > Pseudomonas > Pseudomonas sp. ChxA. Next base: position 747,597 of record NZ_JARPMK010000002.1, on the reverse strand, counting down.
CCGGCAGCGAAGCCACGGCGCTGGTGGCGCTCTGTACCACCGAGCTCATGATGTTTTTGAAGCCGGAAGTGGCACCATTCAATTGGTTTTCAAGGGTTGTGCTCAGGCTCATGTTTCCGCAGATTAGATTGGTATTCCAACCGCCTCCCACAGAAATACTATCCATGTTGCCTGCGCTCCCCATGGTGACTGCGTTGCCGCCGCCAATGCTATACAGCACGTTGTCCCCAATGACGCTTCCGGAGGAGGAGACGTTGATTGGATCAGCAGAGAGCGCTATTGCACTGCTGAGGCTGCAGGCGAGCCCTATCGCCAAGGTAGTGAGTTTCATGCTTTGCTCCGATCGCTGTTTCATTGGAAGTCCGTACTGCCGAGGAAGGTCTGTCCTCGACGCTGGCAACACGAATAAGGGCGCCAGAGTGCCCAGGCGTAGCCGCCATCCTGCGCATCGATGTTCGGATCGATGGTGGGAAAGGTTGCGCAAGTCGGGTTGAGGACTGGGGTGAGCTCTTGCCACTTACCAGTGGAGGCGTCACCTTCGCGTAGCGGCCCTGCGGGCCAGTAACCGGGGTAGGGAAGGGCGAGCATCGGCAAGTAGACATGGACCTGGCCTGGGCGGGTAACCACGTCGCCGGCACGCTGCGCAATAACTGCGCCCGTTTTGTAGTCGTCAGTCTGGTTAAGGAAGCCGCTACGCGGGTAGACGTTCCCCCAGCTGCTTGCTGAGAGCAGGCTACCGACTTCGCGCATGCCCGGAATGAGTGCTTCGGGGTATACGGATTCCGGGACGCCGTATCGCCAAGCAATGGGGTCAAGGGTGCTCAGAAAGTAAGGCACAAGCGGTAAGGTTGCGCCTTTGCATACATAGCCCGAGGCGCTGGCAAACTGACTCAACGCCGCACCACCTGGATGGCCGATGACATCGGCTTCCTTAAATTTGATGATGTTGTTCTCTGCAACGTGATTGGTAGTGCCGTCGTTGCCCGCTTGGGCCATCGGATTCGGGGTGCCAAGAGGTGACATCTCTATCCAAGGGTTCATCCCGGTATTCGCATATGCAGACACCACAGCGTCCGGTACGTAGTGACGAACCTTGGTCGAGGTTTTGACTTTGCATCCGAATGGCGTGCAGAGCAGCCAATAGCAGATGCCGACCACTTTGTACTCCAGGCAGGTTGGTGACAGGGTCGAGGCAATAATCGCTGCCGAGTTGATCGCAGCCGATGCACTGAATGACAGGCTGAAAGTGATAGCCAGCGACAAAGGCCGGATCGCAAAACGTGAGCGTCTCATCGTGACAGGCTCCGTGCTCGTTCAATCAACGCGACGGCTTTAGCTGCGTCAGGCTCGCCGTACACGACGTAGCGACGATCTACGACCACGGCTGGGAGTTTTTCGACTCGCAGGCTCCAGGCGTCTATGACGCCCTGCTGGGCTTGGGCCAACTCGTTTTGCAGATGCTTCCCTGCAGGGCTGACAAGGTAGCGTTGAATGGCCGCTTCTGCCTGGCGTGGATCGGCGGGTAGTTGGTTGGAAAGTTGTTCTTCAAGGCGCTGCTGATCATCCAGGAAGATGACGCGAGCGCCAGAAGGTGCGGATACTGGATGTGCTCGGTTTGTAATGACCCACGTCTCCGCGTGGGACGCAGTTGACAAGAACAGTAGCAGTGAAAACAGCCAGCGCCGCGTTTCGCTAATGTGGGTAAGGATCTGGAGCATGGCACCGTACCTGATATGGATTCAGGTACAGAAGACCGGATGGCTGTCTTGAGCGCAGTAAGAAATAGGAATTTGGAAGCTTTGGGTATTTGAGAGCGACGAATTCGTGTGGGTTGGATTAGAGATGGCACTTGGTCGGCTCAAATTGACGACGCAGTGAGTACGCAGTTAACTGGCTATCCACACAGCAAGAGTTCAAGCCAAGTTTATGAGGCGACCCTTCTTGGCCCCATCGCCGCCGATGGTCCACAGTACGCCAGTCGGACGAGTCTCGCCACCGCCCCACGACATAACGAAAAATCACTTCTATTGAAGCTTCGGGCGACATCAACGGCAAAATGCTCGCCCTGCCGATATCGTCAGCGGGTTTGGTCGTGCTGGAGAAAACAACCTCAAGATTCGAAGGCTTTATCTTTATCCTTGGGCAGGCAGTAGTTTGTGCTGTCCTGCTTGAGATCCTTCACGATCAAATGTTGCAAACGGAGCGCCTGCTGCACAGCTTCAATGTCATCTTCGATGACGTTAAGGATAAGATAAAAACCTATCCTCCGAGACCGTATTGCTGTTAAAGACCATCCTGCCGATTGCGTTTTCGGTGCTCTACGTAGTGCCTAATTTCCGCAGCCCATGAGGCTTTTGTGACACGTTCGTAGTCTCATTTAGCTACGCCCAAACGATTCATCCGCCTGTAGCGGTCAAAGCCGCTTTTCATAATAGGAAGATATGCATTTTTATAAAAAATCTCTAGATGCTCCAGGTGGGATACGAGTTGATTTCTGATGGTCGTATGATGCATTCAGCGTGCTCTGCCAATAAAGCTAAACTTTAAATAGTTGAACTCACGAGCTCTACGAGAGGCCTTACAGATATGTAATATTCGCGGCCGCTTCCTGAAAGGCATCACTGGTTATCCTCTAGTCAGAAGTAAGTGAGCACTAGGAGAAAATCATGAAATTATTAAAAGTTGTTTTTGCCGCTTCCATCTTGACCATGTCTTCTTTGGCCATGGCTGAAGGAGGTGGTGACCGTGTTTATGGTCGAATGATGCAAGAGAACCAGAAGGCGATGGAGCAGTACGCCTTAGAAAACGGAAAGGCGACACCTGAAGTTGTTCATTATGAATACGGAATGAACCTCGATGTCCAGAAGGTAATCAGTACCACTCAAGCCAATAAAACCTGTGGCGTAGCCCCTTCGCGCATGACCTATGAAGATTCGGCGGGCAAGCTCAACACCTTGGAATACAAGGTTATGGGTACTAACTGCCCTCACGGAAGTTAATTAGCGTTAGCCCTGACTGCGCAAGGTTGTTCGGTATGTTTTGAGCCTGCTTGCTGTTCGCTGACACAGAAGTAATTTTCAGGTCACGCTGGAGTTATCTATTGTATGAAATTATGTCTGCCGGCACGTAGGAGAAATCCTCACGTGCTGGTGGCTTTTATAATTATAAAAAATATTTCATAAAGAAACTCTGCCAAGCTAAAGCCTGGAGTGTTAAATGAACAATAAAAGCATTTATGGTCTTTCTCTCATTTCCCTTGGCATGAGCATGGGGCAAGTTGCAGTAGCTGTGGAGCAAAAGCCTGAAGGGTTCATTGAGGGGAGCACCTTTAGTATTCTCAATCGGAATCTCTATCTCAATCGTGATTATCGAAAGGGTCAATCAAGCCCCACGGGCAATGGTTACTCAGCCGAATGGGCTCATGGCATCATTGGCCGATTCGAATCAGGCTTTACTCAAGGTACCGTAGGCTTCGGCATTGATGCGTTTGCAATGGAAGGCCTCAAGCTCGATTCAGGTGATGGTCGCTCGGGAGCCCGTAGCTCAGTCGATGTCTTGCCGCACAATAGCAAAGGCCAACCTGAAGACTCCTACTCAAAAGTAGGCGGGGCCGCAAAAGTGCGTTTCCTGGATACAGTCGTCAAGGTAGGCGACGTATTTCCATCGACGCCTGTCGTTGCCTATGGGGATTCCCGACTTCTCCCGGAGAGTTTCCGGGGTGCAACGTTCACTAATACCAGCATCAAAGGCCTGACCCTTCAGGGGGGCCGGCTGCATGCGATGAGCCAACCCAATTCCAGTAGCATGCGTGACGGCTTTTCAACTTTTTACGCCGGTGTAGTAGATGCTCCATGGATCGCTTATCTAGGGGGCGATTACACGGTCAATGAACACGTAGGTGTGAGTCTTTACACCAGCCAATTCAAGGATGTGTGGAACCAATACTACGCGGGCACCACATTGAGCTATCCACTCTCAGAAAGCGTATCGCTAATTGGCGGCTTTAATTACTACCGAGCGGTTGATGAGGGTGAAAAACTTCTGGGAAGCTTCGATAACAAGATCTGGAGCGGCAAGACCGGGGTCAAATTCGGAGCGCACGCCGTGACCGTTGGTTACCAGCGCAATAATGGTAACGACGACTTTGACTACCTTCGCCAGTCCGACTCAATTTTTTTGGATAACTCCATTCAGTACAGCGATTTCAACTCACCGAAAGAGCAATCCTTGCAGCTGCGCTACGATCTAGATATGCAGGCTTTCGGCATCCCCGGTCTGAGCTTCATGACCCGCTACGCTAAGGGTTGGGATGCGGACTATTCCAACGCAAACAGCGTGTACATGCGTCGCGGAGCGGACGGTGCCCCATTGCAGGACCAAAAGCGTTGGGAGCGAGACATCGAGGCTAAGTATGTCATCCAGTCAGGCTCACTGAAGGACATGTCTTTACGTGTCCGCCAAGCAACGACACGAGCTACCGATTTCGAATCTGATTTGGACGAGGTCAGACTGATTGTTGAATATCCACTGCAACTCCTTTAACGGGCATTAGCCATCGGCATCAACTGTCCGGTATCCCCGATACACCCCGTCTCCTTGTTTCTCCTTTGGTTTGGAGACGGCTTAGGCGCCCTAGTGGCGCCTTTTTTTGTGGATTGAAGAAACTGTTGGTATATCCATCCCGGCGGCGAGCGTCCCTGGGGTTGTATGGCTGATTGGAACGTGTGAACATACTCTCAATATAGGTAGGGGGGGTATGGTATGGGTCATATGAGATCAAGCAAAGACAATCTTCTTAAGCGTGTAAAGCGAATCGCTGGGCAAGTCCAGGCGATTGAGCGAGCACTCGACTCTGATGATGACTGCTCGAAAACCCTGCTTTTGGTCGCTTCTGCCCGTGGCGCTATCAATGGGCTGATGGATGAAATTATCGAAGACCACGCTCGTGAACACGTTGCGAATCCGACACTCAGCAACGAAGAAAGAGCGAAAGGCGTCGATGAGCTTCTCGAAGCCATTCGCCGCTATTCCAAATAGGATTTGCCCAGATGAGTAATTCGTACACCGACTATTCCCACGACCATATGTTCCTGGGGAAATCACATGAAGAAAACGCCAAGCGAACCTTGTGGGTAGTGGCTCTGACCGTCGTAATGATGGTTGCTGAAATCACCGCAGGTTATCTCACTGGCTCAATGGCGTTGCTTGCTGATGGATTTCACATGGCAACACACGCTGGAGCACTTGGCATAGCCGCAGCTGCTTACGGTTACGCAAAAAGACATGCCTCAAATGCTCGCTACAGTTTTGGAACTGGCAAGGTTGGAGACTTGGGTGGCTTCGCATCTGCTCTGATTTTGGGACTGGTCTCTTTGGGAATTGCCGGAGAGTCGCTATTTCGTCTCTTTCAACCGACTCAAGTGCAATTCGGGACAGCGACTCTTATCGCAATTGTCGGATTAGCAGTGAATGTGGTGAGCGCGCTTTTGCTGTCTGGCGGTCATAATCATCACCATGGGCATGACCACGGCCAAGATGAATCTCACCATGCACATGGTCATGACAATAATCTGCGCTCTGCTTATATTCACGTCATTGCAGATGCACTGACTTCGGTTCTGGCCATCGCAGCACTGCTTGCTGGTCGTTACCTTGGTTGGGTCTGGCTCGACCCTGCAATGGGGATTGTGGGTGCAGTTGTCATCGCACGCTGGGCTTGGTCGTTGATGCGGGTGACTGCGAGTGTATTGCTAGACCAGACAGATGATCATGTCGCTGAAGAGATTCGTGAACTGGTTGAGCGACAGGGAGATGCTTCGATCATAGATCTTCATGTCTGGCAGGTAGGGCCGCAAGCCCGCGCCGCTATTGTGAGTGTTCTAGGCAGCCCAGCAGTGAATGCACAAAACATACGAGAACGGCTTGCGACAGTTCATGAGATCACTCATCTGACAGTTGAGTACCGCACGAAGCCGGGCGCTGTTTCACCCGATCAGGTCGCCGTTCAGGCTTAGCAATGAGCCCGTAGTTCGCATAAGTTCGCCGAGGAATTGACCAATGGCCAAGGACATCGAGAATCCGTGTACTTCTGTCTGCCAGTTGAACAGCGAACTGTGCGTCAGCTGCGGTCGCACCAAGGAAGACATCAGAAAATGGAAACGAATGAAGCGTCCAGAAAAAATGGCCGCTGTACAACGCGCGACCCTGCGTCTGAAAAGCCTGCAAAAAAAGAACTCTCAAACCACTGTAATTTAACTTTTCTACGCTTTCAGCCGAGACAGATGTCCAGATTCGGAAAGGCAAGCTGAGTGGCAACGCCACCCGAACTTAGCACTATCGTGGTCAGATGCGCAGTGCTTGTCAGCAGACGGAGCATGGCGTCATCTCAAATTGTTATTGAGGACAGCGGTACGGGGTTATCCGATTCGGCGCAGGCGCGCCTTTACAGCTTGTTGCTGATCGTCCTTTGCGTATTGCTTGAGAATGAAATCAACATAGCATGTCCCGCTGCATGGCCATGAGCTGGGACCATGCTGTGGCCGAATGGATGAGGTGGGATTAGTTTGCGGGGTATTCAGCAATGACCTGATCTACGCCGGCTTTGGTCAGGCCGATTATTTGGTAGGTCTCATGTACTCCGTCGACTTCCATTCCTGGAGAACCTGCTGGCATTCCAGGAGCAGCGATCCCGAGAAGGTCGTCACGCTTACTCATCGCAATTATTTGCTCAACTGGCACATGACCTTCAACAAACTTCCCGTTGATCATCGCAGTGTGACAAGACGAGAGTCGTGGAGCGACACCTAGATCTTGTTTGACAGCACTCATGTTGGTTTCTACATGATCAATGACGGTGAAGCCATTGGCCTCAAGATGCTGAATCCATTTTTTGCAGCATCCGCAGTTTGCATCTCGATGCACATCGATGGTCAGGGCCTGCGCCGCTTGAGCCGTTGAGCCGATGAACAGCGCAGCGAATGTTGCAATACGCAGAAATCGACTTGAAAGTCGGAAGCTACCTGTCATGAATATTTCCTTTTCCCTTGGAGACGGCGAGATGTTCTACGAAGCAATAGAACCCCACTCAAGCGTTCATGCCGCTGCAAAGGTTACATTGAAGGATCTACTTTAGAGTCGGGGAGCCAACTCCCCGATCATTTGAATTCGTAGGGCTAGTGCTCAAATCGCTCAGAACCACATCCGAATACCAGCTACAAACCGGGCCTCGTTTGTCTTTTCCCCTTCATCGCTGGCTAGGTCAGCCGTCTTACCATATGAGCGATTCCAGCTAACACCAATGTAGGGTGCGAATTGACGAGTAATTTCGTAGCGCAACCGCAGGCCTAGTTCGGTGTTGGCCAATCCAGATCCTATGCCGCGCTGAGGATCATTTTTCCCGTACAAGTTTACTTCGGCGGTCGGCTGCAAGATCAGGCGATTGGTCAACAGGATGTCGTAATCGCCTTCAAACCGAGCTGCGGTTTGACCGTTCTCACCAATATAAGCAGTCGCTTCAGCTTCAAAGTTATAGAGGGCCATGCCCTGAATACCGAGCGCTCCCCATGTTTGAGGTGACCCAGGTTTGAAGTCTTGTCGAATGCCGGTGACGACATCCCACCAAGGACCGATGGCGTGTCCCCACAGAGCCTGAAGTTCAGCGTTCTCGGTTACGCCATTGGTACGTTCGCCTTCCGAACGCAACCATAGGCGATCGACGTCACCGCCGATCCACCCTTTTGCATCCCAAGCCAGCGCACTACCGTTGTCAGCGTCTTGGTACTCAAATTTATCCAGGAGGATGAACGAGTTAATTTTTTTATCGTGCACACCATGGCCTGGTAAGTCTGGAAAAGCGGCGGCCCGGTCAGCGTCGGTAAGTACGGGGATTGGGGTTCGGCTTGTGGTAGTCGCCCCTCCATCCATGCTTTCCATACCGTCCATTTGCCCGTTATCGCTGTGATCCATAGCCCCCATCTTGCTATGGTCCATGGCTCCCATTGAGCCGTGGTCCATCTTGGAGTGATCCATCGCGGCATCTTTCGGTTTGGCGGGTTTGGATTTTTGTGCAGTTGAAGACTTTGCGTCCGCACTTGATGGCATCGCCATCGACGGATCCATCTCTTCAGCGGCTTGAGCCATGAAAAAGAATGCTGGACCGGTAGAGACTGCAAGTGCCATCAGCGTTGGGCGTAAAAACTTACTGGTCATGATCTCAATCTGCCTTTTTGGTTTTTTGGTCATGATCCATCGACTCATGGCTCATCTGGCTATGGTCCATCGCCCCGTGATCTAGCTTCGAATCGTTTGCCGTTGCTGGCTTGTCCGTTGCTGTAACAGGAACAGTGGTTGAATGGTCGCTGCCATTTTCCTCTGCCAGCACCGTGGACGAGAGTCCACCCAGCAGGACAGCGGCAAAGAGGCAACCCACGAGGGAATTACGATTTCGGTATGTGCTCACAGATCGTCTCCTTTACTCATCAACCCGTACTTCACGGAACATGCCCATTTCCATATGGAAAAGCAGGTGACAGTGATATGCCCAACGGCCTAAGGCATCAGCGGTGACTCGATAGCTGCGTTTGGTACCTGGTGGCATATCGATCGTGTGCTTGCGCACCATGAACTTGCCGTTCTCGTCCTCAAGGTCACTCCACATGCCGTGAAGGTGGATGGGGTGTGTCATCATGGTGTCGTTCACCAAGGTGATGCGCAGACGCTCGCCATACTTCAGGCGCAGCGGTTCGGCGTCAGAGAATTTGATGCCGTTGAACGACCACGAAAACTTCTCCATGTGACCGGTCAAATGAAGCTCGATGGTACGATTTGGCTCGCGGCCGTCAGGGTCTTGGAAAGTGCTTTTCAAGTCGGAGTAAGTGAGCACTCGACGACCATTGTTCCGCAAGCCTATGCCCGGATCACTTAGCTTTGGCGTTGGATTCATGGCTTGCATATCAACCAGGGGATTGTTGGTTTCAGAGGCAGGGTGTGTCTGCATTTCTCCACCCATACCACCCATGCCAGCCATCCCTGACATATCACCATTGCCCATCCCAGCCATCTTGCTGTGATCCATGCCCGCCATGTTAGTCATGTCACCGCTGTCCATGCCGGTCATCCCGGTCATGTCACTTTGGTCCATACCGGTCATCTTGCTGTGGTCCATGCCCGCCATGCCCGCCATGCCGGACATGTCACCTGGTGTCTTCTCTGCGCCGCCCATACCAGCCATGCTGCCATGGTCCATACCAGCCATACCGCCCATCCCCATGTCATCCATAGTGACGATTGGACGTGGATCTATAGCAGGTACCTGAGCAACTAGCCCTTCACGAAGAGCGAGGGTTCCGCGTGCATAACCCGTCCGATCCATAGACTGGGCGAAGATGGTGTAAGCCTCTTCACTGGCAGGCTCTACGATCACGTCATACGTTTCAGCTACGGCGATGCGGAATTCGTCAACACTCACTGGGTTGACGTGTTGGCCGTCGGCGGCCACAACGGTCATTTTCAAACCAGGAATGCGGACGTCGAAATAGCTCATCGCCGAGCCGTTGATAAAGCGTAGTCGTAGCTTCTCACCCGGCTTGAAAATACCGGTCCAGTTACCGTTTGGCGCCTGGCCATTCATGAGATAGGTGTAAGTATCTGCGCTGACGTCTCCAAGGTCGGTTGGGCTCATGTTCATTTCAGCCCACATCTTCCTGTCAGCTACTGTAGCTGACCAACCTTGCTTACTGACATCGTCGATAAAATCACCAACGGTGCGTTTATGGTGGTTGTAGTAGCCCGACTGTTTCTTAAGCTTGGCCATGACGCGACTAGGATCTTCATCGGTCCAATCAGTCAACATCACCACATAGTCGCGGTTGTATTGAAAAGGTTCAGGCTCTTTCGAGTCGATAACGATTGGCCCGTAAACCCCTGCCTGCTCCTGTAAGCCCGAGTGGCTGTGGTACCAGTACGTACCATTCTGATGAACCTTGAACTTGTACTCGTACATGCCGTCGGGTGCGATGCCATGGAAACTCAAGCCAGGTACACCGTCCATATTGGCCGGCAGAATGATCCCGTGCCAATGGATTGAGGTGTCTTGGTCCAGGCGGTTTTTTACACGCAGGGTGACTGTCTCTCCTTCGCGCCAACGCAGCAAAGGTCCTGGCAATGATCCATTGATGGTCATGGCTGTTCGCGGCGAGCCGGTAATGTTTACAGGTGTTTCACCAATAAACAGATCAAATTCATTGCCGGTGAGTACGCTCGGCAGACCTGGACTTGTCACCGCCCATACTGGAGTGCGCCAAAGGCCAAAGCCGCCGAGAATGCCACCAGCGGCCAAGCCTTTTACGAATGTCCGTCTAGAGGTTTTGGAATGCATGCCGTTTATTTCCAATCAGTCAAAAGGGAAGCCGTGCGAAACAACCGATCATGAGTTGCCCGGATCAGCTTTGCCCACCGTCACAAAAGACAAACTCTTACGGCAAGCGAGCTCAGAAATTGCCACATTTAAACCACCGCAGTGATTACATTTCTGTCAGCTTGGAGGGCTAGCTATTTAGCAATTCTTGTGATCCATCGCCTTGGCTTTGCTTTCAGCGACGGGATGTTGGGCATTTTGCGTTTGAGCTACTCGGTACGATTCCATCGAATTATTCCTGGCCACTTCCATGCGTGCGAAAGTCCGGTCACCACCCCCTTCAGCCATAGCCAAAGAAGAGACGGTCAGAGCCGCGATGACGAACAAGGTTTTGATAGGGTTCATTTGGGGGGCCTCGGATGATTATTGGTGACCCCTGAATCCACATCAGTCGTTGACTCTAGGGGGTGAGCTTGAGGCTCAATAGGACTATAAGACTCATCCCCTGTCAGGAAGCTTAGGCCAATATTACAGTTGTGTCAGGTTGCGATATTTCTCTTGAGATGCAGAGTGATTAGTCCGTAAGGTCTAAGCTATCCAACGACACATAACCTCCATCCACCATCTAAAATTTACCTGTGCGGCGTTGTAAGTTTCCGGTCACTGCACGATGGCGTGGCGTTTTTTGAGTTTTTCGCTGAAATCATACATCGGCTCGGACGCACTACGTTAAGCACTTGAGTGTTCGATAGGTGGGAATTAAATGGCAGCGTAACTAAAGGTGGCCACCGGTGAGTATTAATTTTGACAAAGCGCTTGGCTCCGCAGAAAGAGCATTACGTTTTCGCAGCCAACGAGCTGAGGTACTTAGCAATAATATCGCTAATGCCGACACTCCTAACTTTAAGGCCAGGGACTTGGACTTTTCTGCTGTACTGGCTAGCCAAACAAAAGGAGGTTTGGCTACTCCGTTCTCTTTAAAAACAACAAACCCAAAACATATTGCCGTAAACGAATTAGTAAGTGATATTCACGGCGGTGCTTTGCTTTACAGTACGCCGAACCAACCTTCCATTGATCAAAATACTGTGGATCAACAGGTCGAGGTCGCAAAGTATACGGAAAATGAAATTCATTTCGAAACCGCCTTTACTAGATTAAATGGAGCATTTAAGGGGCTACTTAAAGCTCTGCGAGGTGAATAATAAACTTTACCCAGCGAGGGAATCAGCGCCTCAGGCGCTGATTTGGGAAGGGAAACCGAGTGCTTCGACAGTTTTACGGACTTGCTCTGGGTTTTCACTGCTTTCAACGCTTACCTTACCTGCTGCGCGATCCACGGAAATCATAGCCTCGCTGTCCAGTGACTGAATTGCTTTGGTGATTTTGCTGACGCAGCTACCGCAACCAATGCCTGATACGTTTAAGACGAACATGGTTATTCCTCTTGTGCTGAGCAGTCTATTTTCACCGCAACAACAAGATCAACGTTGACACCACGGTAAGGTCAAGAGTTATGTATAGCGGGCTGTGAGCATCGGTTACGCTCATTCAATTCGGGTATTCCTCAGCCTCAAAGCATTGAAAACTACAGACGCAGAACTGACGCTCATGGCTAACGCAGCAATCATTGGAGACAGAAGGTGCCCCGTCAGTGGATAGAGCAGGCCTGCGGCGAGGGGAATACCCATTGAGTTGTAAAGGAAGGCGAACCCCAAGTTTTGCCGCATGTTTTTTACCGTTGCAACCGAAAGTGCCCGTGCCCGTAAAATCCCCATCAGGTCGCCTTTTACCAGCGTGAGCTGCGCGCTATTCATCGCGACGTCAGTCCCTGTACCCATGGCAATGCCCACATCTGCTCGCGCCAAGGCCGGTGCGTCGTTGATACCGTCGCCGGCCATGGCAACCTTTCGACCGGATTGCTGGAGGTCCGCCACCAGGCGCTCCTTGTCCTGAGGTTTCACTTCACCATGAACCTCTTCAATACCCATCTCCTTGGCGACAGCACGTGCGGTGGTGAGCCCGTCTCCCGTGGCCATGATGATTTTTACGTTATCAGCCTTAAGCTTGGTGACTGCTTCTTTAGAGGTCGGTTTTATCGGGTCTGAGACCGCTAGTAATCCTGCCAAGACCCCGTCAACTGCTAGATAGATGATGCTGATGCCTTCAAGGCGCAACAACTCTGCACGTTCTTGTAAGACCTTTGTGCTCACGCCGGCAGCTTCCATCAGTGCAGTGTTGCCCAGCTGTACTTTCTTGCCATCAACGAGACCACTCACCCCAATCCCTGAGCCGGACTCAAACGATTCAGGCTTGGTGAGCGCAATATTTTCAGTTCGGGCGTGATCGACGATGGCGTGTGCCAAAGGATGTTCGCTGCCTTGATCAAGGCTAGCGGCCAGTTGAAGCACATCGCGTGGGTTGAAATCTGGTGTGGCCTCCACACTGTGAAATACCGGCCGTCCCTCTGTCAGGGTTCCCGTTTTATCGACAATCAGTGTGTCGATCTTGCAAAGGTTTTCGATGGCACTGGCATCTCTGAACAGCACACCCATACTGGCGGCTTTACCCGTCGAAACCATGATCGACATGGGCGTTGCCAGACCCAGAGCACAGGGACAAGCGATGATAAGCACGGCGACAGCGTTGATCAGGCCGAAGACCCAGCTGGGTTCCGGGCCGAACAGTCCCCAACCTATGAGGGTCAGCAACGCAATCGCGATAACCGCCATCACAAAGTAGCCGGCGATCGAGTCGGCCATTCGTTGCATGGGCGCTTTGGAGCGTTGGGCTAGTGCGACCATTTGTACTATCTGCGACAGCATGGTGTCAGCGCCGACCTTTCGCGCCTCCATCACCAAGCTTCCATGAGTATTAAGCGTGGCACCGATCAGACTATCCCCTGCTCTTTTCATGACCGGCACAGGTTCACCAGTGAGCATGGATTCATCCACCGCACTTTCTCCCTCGAGTACAGAGCCATCAACTGGCACTTTTTCACCAGGTCTGACCCGCAAATGGTCTCCCAAGTGAACATGGGTAAGAGGAATGTCTTCCTCCTGACCATCGGCGTTGATCCTGCGTGCAGTCTTGGGAGATAGGCCAAGAAGGGACTTAATGGCGGCGGAGGTTTGTGACCGTGCTTTGAGCTCAAGAATCTGCCCAAGCAAGGTGAGCGAGATGATGACCGCAGCGGCTTCGAAGTAGACGCCGATGCGTCCATCTTGCATGAAGGTGGTGGGAAAACTTTGGGGAAATAGGGTTGCCGCGACGCTGTAAAGATAGGCTGCGGCAGTACCTAAACCAATCAGAGTCCACATGTTTGGACTGCGATTTCTAACGGATGCTATGCCTCTTACAAAAAAGGGCCAACCTGCCCATAAGGTGACCGGAGTGGCAAGAGCGAACTCGATCCAGTTTTGAACCGAACCATGGAAGATTTGTAATGAGTGACCCGCCATGGCTAGAAGGGCCACCATTACGGTTAAAGGCAGCGACCACCAAAAGCGGCGGGTGAAATCCAGGAGCTCGGGTTTGTCATCGTCATCAAGCGCGGGCATGACGGGCTCTAATGTCATGCCACATTTAGGGCAATTGCCGGGCCCTGGCTGTCTTATTTCCGGGTGCATAGGACAGGTAAACTCAGTGGCTACCTGTAGCGTGGGCTCTATAGCGGCGCTGCTGGGTTCAGCGCTGGGATGATTACCAATGTAGCGTTCTGGATCTGCCCGAAATTTCTCTTGGCATTTCTGGCTACAAAATTGATACGTCTGTCCTTGGTAAGACTCGCCAAATTTACTTGGAGGTATAACCGCCATACCGCACACCGGGTCGCGTAGACCACCGTCATTGGGTGAGGCAGCGTGGGCGGGACCGTGATCGTGGTGGCTCGGTGGAGTGGGCATAGCTATTTCTCTTCCTTGTTGGTTCCTGCCTGATCGCCATGGTCATGTCCGCCATGTCCATGTCCAAAAAAATGCATCAATGGACAGATCAACAGGATGAGGTAGGGCAAATACGGATAAACGTGGGTGAAATGTTCCCGCACCCCGTAAAAGGCACCGATCGCAATGAGCATGATCAGTACAACGCCTGTTTTGCGCCTCCAAAATGGTGGGGAGGTGCTTCCAGCCGGATGCTGATGCTTATCCATGATCTAGACCCCGTGTGTGAGCGTGTTGCTCTGATCTCTGCCTCAGAGCATAGCGAACTCTTGCGTCGACGCGGTTTTAGCGGTCGGTTCAGGCTTACTTCAAGTCAAATTGACCGACCATCCCCGACTGGTAATGACCTGGCACGTTGCAGGCAAATTGAAGTCCAGTTGTGTTGTTGAAGGTCCAGATCAACTCCTTGGTTGCCCCTGGCTCGATCAGCACGCTATTCGGGTCGTTGTGTTCCATTCCAACCATCTTCATGCCTCCCATGCTATGGCCCATGTTGCCCCACATTTTTCCAGTTCCGGTGGGTGTAAGCGTTCCATTCTGGAACATGCTCGCCATTTCTTTTTGGTGCGCCGCGTGAGCAGCGGCTTGGCCGATATTGAACTCGTGCAGCAACGCCCCTTTGTTGTGAAGTACAAAGCGAACCGTTTCACCGGGCTTTACGTCGATGCTTTTAGTTTTGAAGAAAATATCACCCATCTCTACATCAACCGTGCGAGTGACCTCTGAGGCGACTCCAGGCTGACCGATATCCTCTTTCCCATGACCTACGCTGGCCATCGCCGTAGCGCCGAGGAGTAGGGTGATTGCCGCAATAACTGGAGTAATGAGCTTAGTTTTCATGGTGACCTCGAGAGCCAGTGGAAAATACTAGCTATGCTAAAGGGATAGAGCTGAGCGTTAACTGACTTGAACACTACATTTCTGTCAGTTTTCCTGAGAAAACACGGCGCCCAGATGACGCCGTGTCTAGTGGGCGGTTCAGAGAGCCCCGTAGGAGTTATTCGGTTACTGATGGTTCTCAGAAAGCATCAGTTTGTGCTCGCGCTGCATTTGGTTCAAAACGTCATCAACCATGGCGTCGTGTTTTTCCATCCAGGCGAGATGTTCCTGAGGTGACATTGATGCTTTTGGATGATCTAGATGAAGCTGGCCCATGATCTCGCCCAGTATTTTCATATGCTCGGCCATGTGAACATGGCGCTGCCCTTCAGGAGCTTTTTCAGCTTGTACCAAGGTCGCTTCGGCTTTATCGCGCAGGCTTTCCATGCGCTCCATAATCCGATCTGCACCACCTTCAGCCAACGCAGATGCTGAGATGAGTATCGAACTAGCAAAGAATAGGACTTTTAAACGGTTCATGAGGAAGCTCCTTTTTGATTTGTTTTCCGGCTCCTCTAGCTTTCATGGTTAAGAGTCGGTCGAGCACCAGAAAGTACTCATGCTCGAACCCTAGACAGCACTCGCTGACATCTACCTGAAGCCAATATTACTTTTCTGTCAGTTGCTGGTTGGCAGAGGCATTTCATTGCAGACTCAGCCTCACAATTATTCGAGAGCCATCCCCATGAGACTTCTGGTTGCGGAAGACGAACCCAAAATAGGTATTTATTTGCAGCAAGGACTCACCGAGGCGGGGTTCAATGTTGATCGTTTTACCAATGGCAAAGACGCGCTTCAGCACGCCTTGAGCGAGGCGTATGACCTGCTGATTCTCGATGTGATGATGCCTGGGCTGGATGGCTGGGAAGTACTTCAGAAAGTGAGAGCATCCGGAAAAAATGTCCCTGTGCTTTTCCTCACGGCGCGAGACCGAGTTGAGGATCGGGTAAAAGGACTTGAGCTGGGGGCTGACGATTACCTGATCAAACCCTTCGCATTTTCTGAATTGCTGGCTCGCGTCAGAACGCTGCTGCGTAGAGGTACCACTGCCCCCTCCCAAACCCATATGAAATTGGCTGATTTGGAGGTGGACCTCCTCAAACGCAGGGTTATCCGCGCAGGCAAACGTATAGATCTAACGGCCAAAGAGTTTGCGTTGCTCGAATTGCTGCTCCGTCGTCGAGGTGAGGTTCTGCCCAAGTCGCTTATTGCTTCCCAGGTCTGGGACATGAACTTTGACAGCGATACTAACGTCATCGAGGTTGCTGTCAGGAGGCTCAGAGCAAAGATTGATGATGATTTTGAGGTCAAGCTTATCCACACCTCTCGAGGCATGGGGTACATGCTGGATGCGCCGGATTCGGGGACGGGGTCGGAATGAAGCGAATGTCCCTGACTACGCGCATGAGCCTGATGTTCATGCTAGCTGTAACGGCTGTGCTCACCGTCGCTGGACTCAGTTTTAACAACCTCAGCCGGCATCATTTCAAGATGCTGGATCAGCAGGCGCTGAACGAAAAGCTTCACTCGACGCAAAGAATTTTGACTGGGTTGAACAGCATTGATCAATTCAGTGATGTTAAGCCTGAGCTGGAGGCACTGCTTGGTGCTCATCGTGATTTGACAGCTCTTATCATCGATGGTGACGGTAAGCTCCTGTTTGCTGACCCAGGTCCGATCGTAGTTCCTGAAGACTTCCGAACGGTCACAAACAGCAATGTCTGGGAGTGGCGAGACCAGGAGCAGATATTTCGAGGCGTGACGGCGCAAGCCATAGTGACGGGGCAGGACAAGCCATTGACAGTGATGTTGATCTTTGATGTTACTCAACATATGGCCTTCTTCGAGACGCTTGAACGATGGTTTTGGATAGGACTGGTGATAAGCGCGCTGGTCAGTGCTGCACTGGGCTGGATGGTAGCGCGTAGTGGACTACGACCTATTCGCCTAGTCACTCAGGTAGCAGCTTCGATGTCAGCTAAATCGCTCAAAGAGCGTATTCCATTAGGTCCCGTTCCCCAAGAGCTCCAGCAGATGGTGCTCTCGTTCAACGCAATGTTATCTAGACTGGACGATGCGTTTGTTCGTTTATCGAACTTCTCTGCGGACATTGCTCACGAATTACGGACACCCGTTAGCAATTTGATGACTCACACTGAAGTGATTTTATCTAGAAAAAGAAATATTGAGGACTACGAGGACAATCTGTACTCAAATCTTGATGACTTGAAACGTATGGGACGTATGATTGATGACATGCTTTTTCTAGCGAAATCAGATAACGGTCTAATTACACATGAAAACAAACCGATTGACCTGGTAGCAGTAGTAGAGAAATTACTCGAGTACTACCGTTTGCTGGCTGATGAGCGAGGGATCGACCTGAAGGTCACAGGCAGGGGTAGCGTCCGAGGTGACGTACTCATGCTCGACAGGGCCATCTCTAATCTGCTCTCAAATGCGCTCCGGTACACCCCCGAAGGAAAGTGTATTACTGTCGATATTCGGCAGAAAGGAACTTCAATATCAGTCTCTGTGGAGAACCCGGGAGAGCCCATTGCGTCCGAGCATCTTGAAAAGCTGTTTGATCGATTTTATCGCGTGGACCCAGCTCGCAGAGAAGGAAGTCCAAGTAATGCAGGGCTAGGTTTATCGATTACTCGATCTATCATTGAAGCGCATGACGGAAAAATATGGTGTACGTCGTTAAACGGAATAACAGCCTTTCATATTGAACTCCCATGTGCTGATGCAAGAAAGGTCTAAGACACCTTGTTCATATGTATGCAGGCAACATGTGGTTAGCTCAATAGGATCGTTTTTGGATGAGAGAAAACTCTTGGAGCGTTCCAAAGAAAGTCGCGTATTTGGCGCCGTATCCGGGCAGATCAGTGCCAAAAACCCGCCCCAAGCTGACTGAAATGTAATCGAACAGTTTGCGTTCATGTGGCATCGTGTACTCGCACTGTGACGTTGGAAATCTTGTGATTCCTCCCTGTCCAGCCGGCCCTAGAACACGGAATTTGCTAGGTATTCGTCAGTGGTTTTAACGAGCGTCAAAAAGTAAAAAACTAGATATTCCCTAAAAACCTAGAACCAACAGCTTTTGCTGTCAGGAGTCTTGCATGTCATTCCTTAAAACTACCACCGTAGCTGTTGCGCTGACTGCGGGTTTGCTTCTGAGTGCAGTTGCTCAGGCGCATCCAAAGCTGGTTTCTTCTACTCCCGCTGAAGGATCGGATGCGGCGGCTCCGTCTAAAATCGAACTGCACTTTTCTGAGAATCTAACGACTCAGTTCTCTGGTGCAAAGCTGATTATGACCGATATGCCTGGTATGCCGAATTCACCTATGGGCGTAAAAGCTAACGTGGCAGGTGGCGGTGATCCGAAGACGATGGTTATTACACCCGCATCGCCATTGACCACGGGTACTTACAAAGTCGAATGGCGTGCCGTTTCCTCGGACACTCACCCGATTACCGGCAACTTTTCTTTCAAAGTGAAATGATTCATGAGCGACTCATTAAATATCGTTGTTCGCTTTGCTCTTTATTTCGACCTGATGCTGTTATTTGGACTGGCAATTTTTGGTCTTTATAGCCTCAGGGGAAAAGAAAGAATATCGGGAACAGTTTTGAATTTTGAGTCGCTTCTTTACAGTACTTCTGCTGTAGGTGTAGCTCTGTCCCTTGCCGCCATGTTGTTACTTGCGAAAGCAATGAGTGGCGTGTCGGGTTTCATGGAGCTACATCACCATATCTTTCAAATGGTTCTCATGGGGACTGACGTCGGTTTGACCTGGATGGTCCGAATAGGGGCGTTGGTGACGGCCATTATTGGCGTTTCCCTGAACAAGCGCTTTCCAACACTGAGTCTTTGGATTGTCACTGTCTGTGGCGCGATTGCGCTAGCGACGCTGGCATGGACAGGGCACGGAGCAATGGACGAGGGGAGCCGTCGCTACTGGCACTTTATTAGCGATATCTTCCATCTTTTGGCCGCAGGCGGTTGGTTGGGTGCGCTAGCGGCATTTGCCCTGCTGCTGCGTTTGAAATCACTGAAAGGTGAGCGAGAAGCACGAATTCTTGCTCGGGTACTGACAGGGTTTGAATCGGCCGGCGCGGTGATTGTAGTGATCATCAGCATTACGGGAGTGGCGAACTACCTATTTATCGTTGGGCCAAATCTGGATGAGGTGATGCTCAGCACTTATGGCGAGTTGCTATTTTTGAAGGTCCTGCTCTTTGCCGGGATGATCGTATTAGCGACGCTCAACCGTTTTCACCTAAGCCCGCTCTTGGAACGTTCTGTTCGAAATGGAGACTATGCTGTCGCGGTCAATGCCTTGCGCCGTAGCATGAAGCTCGAATTTTCAATGGCAGTCATCATTATTTGTCTAGTCGCATGGTTAGGTACTTTAAGCCCGGTCATGGAAATGAGCGCGGCATAGCGGTTGGTGATGGCCGACTAAGGAGTCTCAAGGGTGAATTGTAAGGGCCATTTGCACCGTCTACACTCCAGCTCATGAAACGCTACCTGCGGTTTTGCCTAATTTTCCTGATTAGCTTGGCGCTTCCCCTCAGCGGGATGGCGGGTGTTCAGACATCGATTGAACCATGCCCGATGAAAACCATGGGCATGGCGATGATGGATGGTATGGGGCAAGACTGCTGCCACGACATGAAAAGTCCCACCGAGCATGGCAAACCTTGTAAGCCCGGTCAGGAATGCAAAACTGGCGGCATGTTGCAAGTATCGATCATCAAGCCTCCTATCACCCTGTCCAGTCCTCTCATTCTATCATTCTCCAGCCATTTCCCGCTCGTACAAACCTCTTCAGGGGTATGGCGACCCCCACGTACTTGATTCCTGTACCACACTGAGCCTCATTCCGCGTTAGCGGGATGGCATATCTGCGCGCATGTCTTATGAAGCGCGCGGTGGATCATCACAGGAATCGTGAACATGAACTCCAAGTGCTGTTGCACAGGTTGGTCCTTCCTGGCCGGCCTGGCGGCAAGCGTACTTGCATTGCCGAGCTTCGCTAGCGCATTGACATTCGATGAAGCGCTGCGTCTGGCCGAAAACAATGCACCATCGTTGACCGCACAAGACGCCAAAATTCAAGCAGCCACTAGCGCGGCCATTCCCGCCGGCGAACTACCCGATCCCAAGCTACTGCTGGGCGTGCAGAACTACCCCATTGGTGGACCCGACAGATGGAGCATCGACCAGGACTTCATGACCATGCAAGTGGTCGGGATTAGGCAGGAGATGCCCAACAGCGACAAGCGCAAAGCACGTATCGAGGTCGCGGATGCGGCTGTTGATCGAGCGTCAGCCGAGCGTCGAGTGGCGCGTCTGAACGTCCGACAGTCCACGGCATTAGCCTGGATCAGAAGCTACTCGGTTGAGCGTAAAGATGCGTTGTTCCAGGACTTCTACAAAGAAAACCGTCTTCTGACCGATACCGTCAGAGCTCAGATTGCGGGTGGCCGAGCCCAACCCGCCGATGCGGTGACACCTAAACAGGAAGCTGCTCAACTGGCTGAGCAGCAGGATGATTTAGTTCGTCAACGTGCACAGGCCCGGGCCGCCCTCAAGCGCTGGATTGGCCCTGCCGCCGATGACAAACCGGTAGGCGGTTTGCCTGATTGGCCTATTGAGACCTCAGGTTACTCCCATAAGCTGCAACATCACCCCGAATTAGCGGCTTTTGTGCCGATGACCCGTGAAGCACAAGCCAAGATCCGTGAAGCTGAGGCGGAAAAGCAGTCTGACTGGAGCTGGGAATTCGATTATCAGCACCGAGGCCAACAATTCGGTGACATGGTCAGCGTGCAGTTTTCATGGGATCTCCCGCTGTTCCCTAACTCTCGGCAAAACCCCAAGATTGCGGCCAAGCACGCCGAACTAAACCAGCTTGAGGCTGAGCGCGAAGCCCTGTCACGCGAGCATACCCAGCAACTGGAGGATGAGTTGGCTGACTACGAGCGCCTCAATCGTGCAGTCAGCCGTAATCAGGAAAGCTTGTTGCCGTTGGCTAAAGAAAAGGTCGAACTCACGATGGCCAGCTACCGCTCCGGCAAGGGTGATTTGAACTCGGTTGTTGCCGCCCGACGCGAACTCATCGAAGCCCGTCTCAAGCAGGTTGACGTTGAAGAGCAACGTGCCCTGACCAGCGCTCGCCTGTATTTCTCTTACGGGGAGTCCGCTCAATGATTTTTAAATTATGGAAAGGGACTTTAATCATCGGCATCTCGATTGCCTTGGGTGTTGCCGGGGGTTACTGGTTAGCCCAACCGCGAATGAGCGGAGTAGCTGGTGTCGTACCGGATCATGAACCCAAAGCCTCTGCCGATCGAAAAGTTCTGTATTGGTATGATCCCATGTACCCACAACAGAAATTCGATAAACCGGGTAAGTCACCCTTCATGGACATGCAGATGATCCCTCAATACGCAGATACCAAGGGGGACAGCGCTGCCATTCGAATTGATCCAAGCCTGACTCAGAACCTTGGTGTGCGACTGGCTAGTGTCAGTCGAGGCGTATTTGCCTCGACACTGAACGTGGTAGGTGTGCTGGCCTTCAACGAACGGGACGTTGCAGTCATTCAGGCCCGTACAGCGGGTTTTGTCGAGCGTGTGTATGCCCACGCACCTGGTGATGTGCTGAAAGCGAATGCCGCCTTGGCAGATATCTTGGTGCCGGAGTGGGCAGCTGCTCAGGAGGAATTTCTCGCCCTCAAGCGTAGTGGCGATGCTGGCTTGCTGACAGCGGCCCGGCAGCGACTGCGGCTAACCGGAATGCCACTTACGTTAATTGCTCAAGTTGAGCGCACTGGCAAAGTTCAATCGAACCTGACGCTGACCAGCCCTATTGGTGGTGTGCTTCAAGAGCTGAGTGTGCGTGAAGGTATGACGGTGGCCGCAGGCGAGACGTTGGCTCGTGTTAATGGTTTGAGCAGTGTCTGGCTGGCCGTGGCTGTACCAGAGGCGGAAGCTGGGTCAATCGTAGTAGGGCAAGCAGCTGAAGCGCGTTTATCCGCATTCCCTGGAGTTGTGCTCAAGGGCGTCGTCAGTGCGATTCTTCCGGAAACCAGTTCGGACAGTCGCACACTTCGCGTTCGAGTTGAGTTACCCAATCCAGATGGCCGACTCAGACCAGGTTTGACCGCACAGGTAAGCCTCAATCGTTCAACGGAGCAAAGTGTTCTGTGGGTGCCGAGCGAGGCCGTCATTCGTACCGGTCGACGTGCGTTGGTCATGCTCTCTGAAGACGCTGGTCGATATCGCCCGGTGGAGGTGCAGCTAGGCCAGGATAACGATGGCAAGACGGCGATATTGAAAGGCTTGGAAGAGGGGCAGAAAGTGGTGACCTCTGGCCAGTTCCTGCTCGACTCGGAGGCCAGTCTCAAGGGCGTTGTCGCAAGCTCATTGGACGTTTCGCCATCTACTATGCCCGTTGGCGCTTTGCATGAGGCCGATGGTCAGATCGTTGAGATCAACGACAAAGAAGTCACGCTCGCCCACGGTCCCTTCAAGACATTGGGTATGCCAGGCATGACGATGACTTTCCCTCTCGCCACTCCTGCTCTGATGAAGGGCCTAAAAACGGGCGACAAGGTTCGGATCGCTGTTAGCCAGACGGACGATGGTCTGCGTGTTGAACGTCTGGAACGCTCTGGGGGCCAGCCATGATTGCGGCCCTTATTCGCTGGTCGGTGGCCAACCGCTTTCTTGTGTTGCTGGCGACGCTGTTCGTCACGGCATGGGGGATCTGGGCGGTTCAAAGTACGCCCATCGATGCATTGCCAGACCTGTCGGATGTTCAGGTAATTATCCGTACACCTTACCCAGGCCAAGCCCCACAGATCGTCGAAAACCAGGTGACCTATCCACTGGCAACCACCATGCTCTCGGTACCTGGGGCCAAGACTGTGCGCGGTTACTCCTTCTTTGGCGACAGCTTCGTTTATGTGCTGTTCGAAGACGGAACTGACTTGTACTGGGCCCGCTCGCGGGTGTTGGAATACCTGAGCCAGATACAAAGCCGCCTACCAGCCAGTGCTAAGCCAGCCTTAGGACCTGATGCCACTGGCGTTGGCTGGATTTTCCAGTACGCGTTGGTTGATCGCAGCGGTGGGCACGATCTGGCGCAACTGCGAGCCCTACAGGACTGGTTTCTCAAATTCGAGCTCAAGACGCTGCCGAACGTTGCGGAAGTTGCCACCGTAGGTGGCATGGTCAAACAGTATCAGGTCCAGCTCGATCCGCTAAAGTTGGCGAACTTGGGTATCACGCAGTCTGAGGTGACCGAGGCGATCGGCAAAGCCAATCAGGAAACCGGTGGAGCCGTGCTGGAAATGGCGGAGACAGAGTTCATCGTACGAGCTTCCGGCTACCTAAAGACGCTCAATGACTTTCGCGCCATCCCGCTCAAACTGGGCGCGGGCAGTGTGCCGGTCACGTTGGGCGATGTTGCCACGATTCAGTTAGGGCCTGAGATGCGTCGAGGCATTACCGAACTCGACGGTGAAGGTGAGACCGTCGGCGGCGTGGTGATTCTGCGCAGCGGGAAGAATGCTCGTGAAACCATTGCGGCGGTCAAAACCAAACTCGACGAGCTGAAAAGCAGTCTGCCGGCGGGGGTTGAAATCGTCACCACCTACGACCGCAGCAAGTTGATTGATCGTGCCGTGGAAAACCTCAGCCACAAGCTGATCGAAGAGTTCATCGTCGTCGCGTTGGTCTGCGGAATCTTTCTCTGGCACCTGCGTTCATCTCTGGTGGCAATCATTTCCCTGCCGGTTGGGGTGCTGATCGCCTTCATCGTGATGCGCTATCAGGGTATCAACGCCAACATCATGTCCCTTGGCGGGATTGCCATCGCCATCGGCGCTATGGTCGACGCTGCCGTGGTGATGATTGAAAATGCCCACAAGAAGGTCGAGGCTTGGCACGTGGCCAATCCTGGGGAGGAACTGAAAGGTGAACGTCATTGGCACGTGATGACTGAAGCGGCTGCCGAGGTAGGACCTGCATTGTTCTTCTGTCTGCTGATCATCACCCTGTCGTTCATTCCGGTGTTCACGCTGGAGGCTCAGGAAGGACGTCTATTCGGTCCATTGGCGTTCACCAAAACCTACGCTATGGCCGCAGCGGCTGGACTGTCGGTAACTCTCGTACCGGTGTTGATGGGGTATTGGATTCGTGGACGAATTCCCAATGAGCAGCAGAATCCGCTAAATCGCTGGTTGATCCGGATCTACGAACCCGCTCTGGACGCCGTATTACATCGACCTAAAATAACGCTGCTGGTTGCGTTGCTAGTCTTTGTCAGCGCGTTGTGGCCGATCTCTCGTCTGGGTGGTGAGTTTCTTCCCCCGCTGGACGAAGGGGACCTGCTCTATATGCCATCAGCTCTGCCTGGATTATCGGCGCAGAAGGCCGCGCAACTGCTTCAACAGACTGACCGTCTGATAAAGACAGTTCCAGAGGTCGAACACGTTTTCGGCAAAGCCGGCCGCGCTGAAACCGCGACTGACCCAGCACCTTTGGAAATGTTCGAAACCACCATCCAATTCAAACCACACGAACAGTGGCGCCCAGGCATGACCCAGGAAAAGCTCGTTGAGGAGCTAGACCAAGCGGTGCGTGTCCCAGGATTGACCAACATCTGGATACCGCCGATTCGTAACCGCATCGACATGCTGGCCACTGGCATAAAAAGCCCTATTGGTGTGAAGGTTGCCGGTACCAACCTGACGGAGATCGATGCCGTCACCCAAGCCATCGAACGTGTTGCCAAGGATGTCTCAGGTGTGAGTTCAGCGTTGGCCGAACGACTGACCGGTGGCCGCTATATTGATGTGGATATCGATCGTAAAGCTGCGGCCCGCTATGGGTTAAATATTGCCGATGTGCAATCGATCGTGGCCGGCGCAATCGGCGGTGAAAACGTCGGGGAGACGATTGAAGGGTTGGCTCGTTTCCCAATTAACGTACGTTACCCTCGTGAGTGGCGGGATTCACTCGGCGCTCTGGAGCAGTTACCTATCTATACCCCTCTAGGCAGCCAGATCACTCTTGGCACCGTTGCGAAGATCAAGGTCAGCGATGGTCCGCCGATGCTTAAGAGTGAGAACGCCCGACCTTCAGGCTGGGTGTATATCGACGTGCGGGGACGGGATATTGCTTCGGTAGTCGCCGATCTACGACGGGTCGTCAGCGAGCAGGTTAAGTTGCAGCCTGGTATGAGCCTGAGCTACGCAGGACAGTTCGAATTTCTCGAAAGGGCCAACGCACGACTCAAGCTGGTGGTGCCTGCCACGCTGTTGATCATCTTCGTGCTGCTTTATTTAACCTTTGCTCGCTTCGATGAGGCCTTGCTGATCATGGCCACTCTGCCATTCGCACTGACTGGTGGGGTATGGTTTCTCTATCTATTGGGATTCAACCTGTCGGTCGCCACTGGTGTCGGCTTTATCGCTTTGGCCGGTGTTTCTGCCGAATTTGGCGTAATTATGCTGCTTTATCTGAAGAACGCCTGGGCTGAGCGTGAAGACCTCGGCGATAGGACCGAGCACGGGCTGATGGCCGCGATTCGTGAAGGCGCTGTCCAGCGCGTTCGGCCCAAAGCCATGACTGTGGCTGTCATCATTGCTGGCTTGTTACCCATTTTGCTGGGCAGCGGGACCGGCAGCGAGGTGATGAGCCGAATTGCGGCACCCATGGTTGGAGGCATGATTACCGCGCCCTTGCTGTCGCTGTTTGTCATTCCGGCAGCCTATCGACTGATGCGTCGCCGGCACCTCTCAGTTGAGCCCATCAATCCTCAAGAAAAAGTCGTATGAAACTGACCCTGATTGCAGTTGCAAACACCGTATTTGCGCTGTCTCTTTCGGCCCACGCGTAGGACATGCCGGGCATGAAAATGTATGAATGGAATGCAAGCTCATTTAATGACAATGGCTAAGTGATTTAACGTTCGACTTTTGCAGAGCGTCGCAGCTCTTTTTTTGAGCCAGCCAATCACGAGCTGATAATAACAATACCCCGTCAGCTGGTCCCTCAAGCTTTACGGAGCTGCCAGTCGTGTTGTCTTTAATTATCACAGTAGGAGTTGCCGTAATGCCCGCTTTGAGGGCCTCCTCGACCTGTTGGCCAACATGCCGGGCGATCACTTTGTCGGTAGCTGCACAGGACAATAAGTCCTGGTAAGTAACATCAACGACGTTCAGATGCCCATTGAAACCCTCACCGTTGCTACGGGTCCGGTCAAAAATCTGGTCAATGGCTTGCCAGAAGGCAGGTGCGCCACCAAGCGCCCCCGCACATTCAGCGAGCTTGGCTTCGTGTAATGCGGTCGGACCGTGCACATCCAGTGGCAGATGATGCCACTGCAGGTTTACATCCTTCTGCTGCTGTATCCAGGTTTTCAACGCAGGTGTGTACGTCTTGCAGTAGGGGCACTCCAGATCCGCGAACTCAGTCACAGTCCAGCGTGCTTTGGAAGGACCAAACAACCACGGGCCTGTGTTGTGCGGGGATGGTATCTCACTTCGAGTGAGGGCTAAGCAGGCCATCGATGTGCCTGCCAAAACGCACCCCAGCATCAACCAATATTTGCGAAGGCCTATCATGCCCGAGCCTCTGCTGGCTTCGATGAAAGCAGCGCTTGTTTACGAAGGGCCTCAAGAAGAGCGTTCTCAGCATTCTCGGGTTGTGGGTGCTGTAGCAGCCAATTGGCTAACACCGCGTGAAGTTGGGACTCGATGTCACGACGATCCACCGCACGAACCAAAACCTGTTGCAGTTGCTCTATCAAAACGGGGGCACACACCTCAAGGGTTTGAAGGGCGTCTTCACCCGGTTGTTCAAGCAGCTGGGTCAGACTTTCTATAAGGTTCTGGGTCAGGGAATTCAATGCTCTCATGCTTGGCGCTCCAAGGCCGTGACTTGCTCGGGGAAAGTAATGATGTGAGGTTCGATACCGCGATAGCGGTCAAGCGTTGCAGCAACTTCAATGGCCGCATCCAGCTCGCTGCAGCCTTTGGCTTGCATGATGTCGAAGCGTTGCTTTTTCTCTTCCGGCTCGGTCATGGCCAGGGCCAGATACAAACTCGGTGGTACCGCCCGGAATAACATTTCCATGCTTTTGGACAACACGACGCCCTCGGTGAATTTGCCGCTTTCTTTACGCGCTGACAGCATCATCGACTTCTGTGCAGGAGTCAGTTCACGAAACCGCGCGATCTTCTCCACCTCATCAGGCGGCATGTTTAAGCACATCCACCACTCGATCATGTTGAGCAGGGCTGAGGCCTCTGGCGGCACGTCGTCAACGTTCTGGGTGGCCATCCAGAACCAGGCGCCGAGCTTTCGCCACATTTTGGTAATCTTGACGGAGTAGGGGGATAGGAGTGGGACCTTCAACTGGATGTGGCCTTCGTCGGTGAAGCAGATCAGCGGACGGCCTTTAAACTGGTCACGCTCGGCAATGTTGTTGACCGTGTTGAGCAGGGAAATATAAGCGATGGCCATCTGTGCGCTATAGCCTTCTCGCGCATAGGTGGCAAGGTCGACAATGGTAATGTCCGCTTCTGGCCATGGGGTGCCAGGACGGTTGAACATGTCGCCTTCGGTGCCCATACAGAACATGGACAAGGCTTCCGCCATCTCCAAGAATCGTGAGCTTCGGGCGTCTGGAATACCGGGCTCGAGTCCCATTTCTCGCAGCGCTTCACGGATATCTTCCGGCAGAACGATACGTTGCTCCGTCACGCATTTTTTCGCTGCATTCAGTATGCATTGGCGGATGGCGCTACGGTCGGCACGAGTAAGACGGGCATCCTCTTTTTCTTCACCACCGGTGATCATCAGCCTGGCCGCAATTTCCATCTCGCCCAGGATGTCGCGTTGTTCATCCTCGGTCTGGCTAGTCAGATGTTCGTCCGACGCCTCAAGATCATCAGCTTGGATAATCTTCACGTTTTGGCTGGGTTCGATGAGCTTCACGGCATCAGCGAATGGCGCGAGGCTGACACCCGATCCAGGTGCAAGTCGAACCCGGTTTACCGTCAAACCCAACTTTTTGGCGAAATCACCGAGTAAGCCGAAGCTGTTGCCAGCCTCCACAATGAATAGACGTGGCCGATAGATGGCGATGATTTGGCTAAGGATGTTTGTCGCGCTGGCCGATTTACCTGAACCCGTAGGCCCGAAAATGAACAAATGCGCGTTCATCTGCCGGTCCAGCTTGTTCAGCGGGTCGAAGGTTATCGGCGCTCCCCCACGGTTAAACAGGGTAATACCCGGGTGCCCGGTTCCGGTCGACCTACCCCAGACGGGGGCCAGGTTCGCAATGTGTTGGGCGAACATCAGTTGTGCGTACCACTCCAGTGCTTTGCGCGCATTGGGGTCGAAGTTGCCGGGTAGCCATCTAAGGTAGGAGTTCAGCGGTGCCACTTCATCCCGAGGTTCCACCGGCTCCATGCCCGCACCCAGCAATGCGCTGCTGAGTTGCAAACTGCGTTCGTGCAGCTGGGCATCATCTTTACCCCGCAGGTAAAACGCTACGCTACCTCTGTACAGCTTGTGCTTGCGCCCGAGCAACTGACGGGCGGTGGCGACGTCTTCGCGTGTCAGGATCGAGGCCTGAGTGTCTCCAACTGCCTTGCGTGAAAGCTGTTCCAGATGCCCTTCGAGAATGTCCTGCGGGGTGATCACGAGAGTGATACAGAGAATGGTGTCCTCTGGCATTTTGTCGAACAGTGCGTTGAGCGCATCACCGCCCTTTCGGGTTTCACCGGTTAAGTGCCCGGTCTTGGGAGCATCCCTCAAGCGGTCAAGCATCACCACCTGATGGGGAAGGCCGTCGAAATACCACAGACCTTTCTCTATATCTGACAGTGGTTCGCGATAAAACAGGTTTTGCGAGAAGTCAGTGCCGCTGGCGAGCGGCAGCTCGCCCTCTGCAGCACCAGGTGCTTGCTTGCACACCAATTCGTAGAAGCGGCGAATATCTGCATCGGCAGGGCCAAGATGATCGGGACGTGGATTGAACCAATGAATCAGCCAATGGCGAATGGCGTGGCCATCCATGCGATGGGTTTTAATGCCGGCGTTCGCCAAGCCGCCCACCAAGCGATCGCAGATGATTTTCAGGTAAGGACCTGGTGCCTGGCCTCGCACATCCGCTTGCGCGCCTTGGGTACGGCGGTAGACAACAACACGGACGCGGCGCTGTTGGCCCCTCCAGGGCAGTTGGCTGACCTTGGTGTCTTCAAACAGCCCGCCTGGTTTGGAGATGGATTCCAGGTGTTGCTTCATCAGCTTCAAATAAAGCTCGGTGAATGCACTGCCTTGTGCGCGTGGTTGAACGTAGTCATGCAGTTGCTGAAGGTAATCGTCCCAGCTGGTTTCGTCCTGGGCATAGAGCTGAACCACCCAGGGTGAGGTTTCAAGCTCGTCGAAGGAGTCCTGGAGGGCGTTTTCCAGGGCGTCGCGGGCCTTGCGTAACCATTCGGGATCCCGACCTTCAGTACCAATCGGTGTCAGCTCAAAAAAGGCAGCACGAGACACGCCGTCTTCCAATAGCATGGCTTTTTCTGCAGGCAGGTAATCTACCCACGGCAGTAGGTCTACGAAGGAGGGGTTGACGTGGTATAGACGGTCAGCATCAGCGGTTGTGGCTGGCTTTTTCTTTGGGTTACGCCAATCGCTCGGCGAGGGAATACCCATGGCAGCAAGGCGTTCGTAGTAACGCTCTGTAGCAGCCTCAAACGTCTCGGTTGCTGGTCCCTGCACATCGTCAGATAACGGCGAACCTGGTGTTACGCCAGGTTCCACACGCTCTGTCGCCCGTCGCGTTTTGAATCGTTCAAAAAAACCCATCAATATGCCTCCGTGCGTTCGCCAGGCATGGCGTATTGCACCCGCTGATACAGCGGAAACACCGTGGTGTAGCCTGGGATCGGTGCCGGGTCTGAACCCGCTAAATGAGGAAAGACGTACATCACCAGGTCGGGATTGGGTAGGCGTTTAAATTGGCTGTAGATCTCGTTTTGTGCGGTACGTGTGAACATGGTGTTGTCTGTTTCCCTCGTCTCCAGAGGCCGACGAAGATCTTGGCGTGCATCGAGCAATTGGCGGCTGCTCGAGCTGCTTGAGCCGCTGGAGCCTTGATCCCAAACGTCCATCATTGTGCGGTCCCCATGGGGGAGCAATTCGTCTTTGTTGGTGGAACAGGCCGAGGCGAGTAGGGCGATGGCCAGGTATGCACCTAGTTTTAAGCCATGATTAGTCAAGCGCAGTCGAAACATGACGGGCTCCTGAGCGATAGTTGACCTTGCGGCCATTGAGTTCGTAATCGATGGTCAGTTGCTGGTCCAGGTGCACAGCTATCTTTGCCCCGGGTTGTACATACACCGCTGCGAAGGCTTGCCCGTAGAGTTTGTTGACCCAGCTGGAGACGTCATTGACGCCCTGGCCAATAATTTTGCCCATGGCTTCACTGCCCGAGCCGCCGACAGAACCGATGGTCCCGGACTGAGGGTTTATAAAAGAGCCGCTGTTTCCATCTGACTTGATGAGGGAGGCAGCACCTGCGCCGGCGGCGGTAATCAGTACCTGCGAGCCAATGTATTGCGAGGCGTTGCTTTTGCGGTCGCCACTGATACAAGGAATGCCATAGGCATCGCTTATCCAGCCCAGGCCACCCTGAATGGTGGTTTGGTTGCCATTGTTCTGATTGTTACTATTTTGACTGCTATTCGTTTCTTCCTGAGGTTGTGGCAGCGTGCGCACAGTGCCGTCATTGAAGACGAACGTCAGGCTTTTGATCTGACCGCGTACGCAAGACAGGGTCCAATCGCCGGAAGCCGTTCCGCTGGCCACCGCGCCGGCGACGTCGGGCAAGTCGATGCCGTTGGCCGTGAGATTGTCCGGCCCGATCAATACCTTGAACGGGTAGGGGTCGTTGACAGTGCCGTCAATGGGCACCCGGCCGATCAGCGCGGACATGGCCACCGAACCCATCAATGTCGAGTTCTGCGGCAAGGTGTAGACCTTGCGCACCTGTTTGCGGGCCTCCTGTGGCGAGATTTCATTCGCAACACTTTGAGCGCCCGTGCGCAGTGCATTTTGTCCTCGGTCCACGGACTCGCCAAAAGAGGTCGGGAAGTTGAAGCCGCTTGCCGTTTGATTTGTCCCTGCAGCGATGGGCTTGCCGTTGACATCGACCGGCGTTGCGTCCTGCGGCTCTATCCAAACAACGTCCGCGCCAGGTCCGCCTTTGAAGCCTTGACCGTCACCTGGCTGAACGCCGAAGCCGATCGGCAAATCAGATCCAGACTCATTGCCACTGCCCGATTTGCTGCTCAGGGTATTGTACTGCTGCTGCAGTGTGTCCAAGAGGGTTTGGCTCTGTTGTTGCGCCTCCTGCTTCATCGTTTGCTGAACGTTCTGCAGTTTGTTATCGACGTTGAGGTCGATGTTCTGCAGGCGTTTTTGCAGCTCGATGTTCTGTTGCTTTAGTTCGTCATTGTTCTTCAAAGCATTGGAGACTTGGTCCTTGAGTTGTCTGCTTTCCACGACAATGGTGCGCAATGTGTCGCTGGGTGTATCTCCGTCAACCCCAAGCTTTTTAGCCTCCTTCGTACTAAGTACAACCGTTTCCGGCGCATGAACCTGTTGGTCGGCACTTTCGCGATTGAATAATTTGACCACTACGTATATCGCCAGGATCGCGAACGGTATGACCAGGTATTTAACAAGTGGATTACTCTTCACGACGGCCTCCCTTCGGATCGATCTGGCTGATGGCGGCCGGCAATAACGATTCGGCTAGACCATGACCACGGGTCACCAAGTAGACCGTCGAGGTGTCGCTGGAATCACCTTTGGCGCCAAGGTAGGGATGCTGAAAAGTCGCGGTGACAAAGTCACCCATCAGGTCACGCGGATCCAATGTGAGGTTTTGGGCGCTTGTGTTACGTAGCTTCACCGCCGTGACCCAATACTCGTCTAACCGCCACGACCCCAACGCAGAGGCTTCGACCGGCAATATCGGCATTAGGGTGGTGAGGTCCAAACCGCGCTTCAGATTGATCTGAGCAATCCCCTCCACGGGCTCAACGGTGCGTAGGGGCGCGTAAAGCATCTGTGCGGCATAGCGCGTCATGACCACCGGAAGAGGGGTCTCACGACGCGGTTTCGGCGCGTCCTCATCCTCCTCGGCTTGAGCGCTGGCTTGGGCCGTGGAAGAAGTTGAATGGTTGCTTGTAGGTTTGGCGTTGACTTGGCCGTAACGCGGGGCGGGACTGTCCCCGGCTACAATTTTAGCCGGCTCGGATGCGACCTGATTTGGTTTCCCTACCGTTGCGATGATATCCACGAGCATGATCTCACCGGAGTTCATGTTCTGCAGCTGTAAGCGAGTCGGTTCAATCGGCTCTTTCGCCAACAGGTAGAGGGCACCACCGGTGCTCTGCACGCGCAGTTTGTCGACGAGGTTACGAGGCAGACCCACCCGTACGTTTTGGTCCACAAAGACAATACGCTCCTGACCCACGATCAAGGGCAGTGCTATAGGGATACGATCCCAGCGCAGGATTTCGACGGCGTTGGCCAACCCGCAGAAGTGAAGGGCTACGAGCCCGATGATCAGTAGGCGGCGTGTCATCATTTGCCTCCTGCTCTGGTCGTTTCTGCGGAGACTTCGATGCGTTGTGGATTACTGCTATAACAGTCCCAGGCCAAGCCGAATGGGTTTTTTTCGGGATCGACGTCGAATCGGATAATTCTTAACGGATAGCGAGCAAATGCCCGCTTTACGCGCTCCCCGCCGTAGTGCTCGTCAGCGGTGATGTCCAGGTTGACGGTCCAGTCATTGATGCTGTGCTGTTCAATATGTTGCTCAGACTTATCGTCGATGCCTCTGCCTGGAATTTCAAATACACCCCGC
The DNA here is from genome assembly GCF_030263855.1 of Pseudomonas sp. ChxA. Lineage (NCBI taxonomy): Bacteria > Pseudomonadati > Pseudomonadota > Gammaproteobacteria > Pseudomonadales > Pseudomonadaceae > Pseudomonas > Pseudomonas sp. ChxA. The sequence continues at coordinate 714,449 of NZ_JARPMK010000002.1, read as the reverse complement.
TCACGTTTGCGCAGTTCCCCGCTATTGCGGCGTAGCTCGAAATCTTTCTGCAAGTAGGCTTTGCAGCTGGGAGTCAGGTAGCTTTCCAAGCGGGTAATGTTGTCCTCGTAGTCGGTTTCACCGTCAACGGGCCAACGGTTCATCTGCTGAAAAATGTACAGACCGAAGGCGTATACCGACTCCGGTGGAATATCCCACCACTTACGGGTGCTACCTGAACGTAGATCTGGAGGTACATGAACAGTTAGGTCACGCGGTGCGCTCTGCCAGCCATAAGCCATGTACAGACCCAGGGCAATGAGAAAACCAATGACCATGCGCAGGCTGTTAATGTGGGCCAGTTGGGCGTCTACTTTTTTACGGTAAGTCATTGAACCTCCGTTCGATGACAGGTCCACGCACCTGTACGAGTAATCAGCAGGGCTTTATTCCAGGTAGGAAAGAACCGCGCGATGTTCAATTGCATCTGGCGGTATAGCCATGTATCAGGTCGGCCGCGTTTCCACCGACGCAAGAAACGACTGGCAAGAAACAGCCCTAGGACAGCACAGAGCATGGCGGCGCCGATGATAAGTGCCCAAATCTGGGTCAATATCGCGGCCGGAATACCGATAACCAGCCCTGCGCCGGTGCTCAACGCCAAGGTGGCCCACATTTCGTCAGCGGTAAGGCCGCCCATGATGACTGGCTGATTGTTCAATCGCACAGGGAGGAAAATCAGGGTCCCATCGTCTGAGAGTTCTGTCATGGCCACGGCTCTTTTAAAGAATATTTGAAGCCTTGGTGACCAGAAAAATGGCGACACCGAGGATGGCGACGCCAACGGCGGCTGTCGCCCCCAGATCTCCCCATTTTTTCTTGCCAAGTTGAATTTCGTGGTAGGTGCCGAAGGCATGCCAAGCAACGCCACTGAAAATGACTGCGCAGATGATGAGGCCAAGCAAAGTAAAACCGTCAAAGGCGTAGTTCTGCATGGTTTGCATCAGGTTAGAGCCTTCCCCCCGGGTAGGAGGCTGAGACTGCGGAAGAGCCGCCATGGCCAGTTGGGGGAGAGCAAGCAACCCGATCAGCATGCGGCCCGGTTTTAAGAATGAAGTCATGGTGTATCTCCCATAGGGTCAACTAAGAACAAATGTGGTGAGGATCATGCAAAGCAGTAGGATGCGGACGAGCGAGGTCGAGGCAATCGTTCGATCAAGGTTGCCAGTGGCCCATCCTCGGTAGCAGCTCCAGATAGCCCAGGCGCCCCACATAAAGATGATGGCTACAGCGACGCCGACGAAAAACAGGTAGCTCGTCGAGGCAGGAAATCCTCCTGCCGCTTGAAACGCAGCAGCCTGAGCGCCGCTCATGCTCATGGCTTGCGTCCTTCGGTCGTGTATTGGCCTGACAGCTCAACAGGATCACGAGGCTGGGCTCGGGTTGGGGTTAGATAGCCCTCCAACCCATGACGAATTCGAGCGATATCACCTGCTAGACGCTGGTAATCGAAGAAGTAACGCTTGCCAGGTTCGTCGGCCACTTGAGCGCTACGACGTGCGGTGTCCTCTAAGGCATTCAACTGGCGGATCATCACGTCCAGGTTGGCCTGTTCGGAGGCTGAAGCAGCGGTCGCATGAGAGACAGGCAGGCCGCATCCAAAAAGTGCGATGAGGCCTGGCAAGGCAAGTCGGCAAGTGAGTGCAGTGAGACGCGGGTACTGGATCACGGCTGGGCTCTAGTCATTCCTGATGCCGTCAGCTTGCCGTGATCAAGCTATGGTCGCCGCAAGAAAACCATATTCAGGACTGTAAGGATTTCTTCTGACGGTACTGACACCATCAATCACAGTGGATAGGGCGTTTGAAGAACAGCAGATACCCGATGGGCAAGGCGAATCCGTAAGCCCAGCCTTGGGCGTTTTGATTGCCAACCTTGACTTCTCCTTTGACCACGGGCTGCACGCTGACCAGCTCCCAGCCTTCGCTGCCTAATTGAGCAAGGCGGTTTTGACGTTCAGAATCTTCCAGAAAACCCTGGGTGTCGGGTTCAGTGGTGGGCTCTTCGGACTTGAACATGAAGAGCTTTTTGGTTCTGACAACGTACTGAAAGGGAGAGAACTCAGTGTGGTATTCAAATTTCTGACGGCCCATGGCGACGTCCTCAATGTGCAGAGCTACCAGGGTTTCAATAATAAGCGCGTGCCAGCAATCTGAAATAGTTTGTTGCTAAGCGCGTGATTTCTGAGGTTGGAGTGCAGAGGTCCGAGCATCGACATAGCGCTGCATGATAGAAAGCACCATTGAGTTCAACGCTAGGATCTTCATCCCTCGCGTCACCGCCACGTACAGCAAATTCAACTCGTCATCTTTACGACCTTGATCGATATCGGGTGAAAGCGGATCAGCGCTAAAGTCGTCATACAGGCTGACAAAGTCCCACTCCAGCCCCTTGGCCTTGTGCCCAGTCGTGAGTGTCACGGTGGCGTCGAGCTCGTTATCTACAGAGCGGGAACGTAGGGTTTGGATCCGCTGGGGCAGGTCCGGATAGGCTGTAATGATCTTGATCGATCGCAACATCTCCGTATCCTGGCTTACCTCGGCTATTTCCACGTACTGTGAAAAGTCCCGGTAATCTCTCAACAGCCTGCGGTTCTGCACCTCATGGTTACGGTTGCGGCTGAATAGGTATAAATCTTCCAGATCGCGTAGCGAGTAGCTGTCGATACCGCCGACCCAGAAAATCTTGGGGTTGCTTGCGACCAGCTGCAGGGCGTTCTCGATGACGCCGGTCACGGTACGATGGATAAACGTGCGATGCGGTAGCTCTTCAGGCAGAGCCCGTTTAACCAGGGTATTGCAACCTAACCCCTGCAGCTTTCGTGTCTCACCCTTGTAAAAAAGAATGATGTTGGCCACATGCGCGACGGCAGGGCCGAAGCGAAAGCTTTGGGTCAGGTAGTGACGTTCGGCGTCGGCCATCCAGTCGCTGTTGAGCGCATCTTCTGCGCCGCGGAAGCGATAGATCTGCTGGTGGGGATCGCCGACTGCCACCTTGCGGACCCGTTGTATTTTTACTATGTCGGCAATAACTGGGTTCACGTCTTGACCTTCGTCGAGCAGAATGGCGTTAAATCGTTCGCTCAGGTCGGGCTTGCTTAGCTGATACAGCTTCAAGTAAGCGTCATGGGTGATCGACATTGCTGTGTCCTGCAGATCGATCATCCGGTTCCAGATGGTTTTAGCCACGTTTAAAGCATTGTTCAGGAAACGTTCCTGGGCACTTGTGAGCATTCGTTGCCCCTGGAATCTGGGAAAATGCACACGGCCCAACTCGTCATCGGCGCTGGCCATGAAGTTGTTAAGCGTGCTGAGGACATCCCGCACGAGCTCCCAGTCCTGGGTGTTGATGGCCCTTGCGATGTCCGTCAGGCGTAAGTTATTGGTCTGCTTGGTGGCGTACTGACTGCCATAGACTGCATATGCGAGGCCATGCGCCGTCTTACACACCACGTTTCTGCGTGGAAAGCGGCCCCTGGCAGCGAGCTCGACGGATTTGTTGTAGCAGAGGTAGAGCATTTTCACCGAGGCGTGTTGTGTGGCGTAGCCCACCAGTGTGGTGGTTTTGCCGGTACCGGCAAAAGCCTGAACCAGTAGCTTGTCAGCCGTGGAATGGATGATGGGCTGCTGTTCTTGTGTCCACTGCATGGGCAGCTCCTAAAGGTATTTTTTGAAGCTTGAAACGGTGATGTAAACGGACACACCCAACAGCACGGCGCAGGGCAACAGAATCAAAAGGGGGCTGATGCTGATGGGGATGGCCAGGTAGACCGTCCAGGGCACGATGGTCAGCGGAATGATCGTCCCCCGGGCTTTGTGATACAGGTAACTTGACTCGCGGCCGGAGCCGAATTTTCGTAGATCACGCCGCACCAGGCCATCGACCAAGCCAGTGAACGCCGCCAGTGCGAACAGCGGAATCGTCAACGTCAGAATGACCATTCGCACACAGAAGGTCAGGACTGTGTATAACGCGGCTAAGCCATAGTCCTGGAATTTGATCATCGCCCGACCGAGTTCGTAGCGAAGGTTCAAGGTTCCCGTTTGTTGTGGTGATGTTGAGCGAGCGTACTGTGTCAGTGCATTTATATTGTCCTGCATGCCGGTTTTCACCATCAGCCAGTCATAGACCGTTTGTGCCAGCCAGGTTGCCGTACGCCCCGGTTCTTTGATGACAACGCTGTGCAGCAGATCCTGGGACAGCCAGCCCAGTTCATGTTGGAACATCTGCTGAGCATGTTTCCAGCCGGCATCCGGCCAGAACGTGTACATGCAAAGCCATTCAACGACGATGGCGCCGAGCAAGGAGCCGAACATCACCCCCAAGAAATGAAAAGGGGTAGAGAACAGCATGCCCAGGAAGTTTTTTTGACCTTCCTGCTGTTGCTGGGCTTTTTCCGCGATATCGGCCATGGCTCTGTTCCTTCAAGCCTATGCGGCTTTTCCGTTATTGGCCATCTGGCGGAAGTCGTCTACCAAGTCATCAGGAAGCGACTCACTTAGTGCGTCATATCCCGGTGCTTGCCACCAGTCGCTGCTGGTTCCGGATCCTTTACGCATGCCCTCAACCAAGGCCTGAAGATCCTTGGGCATCACTTCATCGGGATCGCTTGCCGGCAACGGCATACGAATCTTCCACAAATTCCCGCCCTCTATCAGGGCAAAGCATTGCCCCTTGGGTAGGGCAACCACATGCGCCGGTTCGATCATCGGTACGCTGACACTTTGGATCTGATCGTGAGTGTTAGAGGTGAAAGCGGTGTTGCCGTTAATAGCGTCGTTTGCACTGCTTGCTGGTGTACTGGTAAACACCTGGACCTTTGGCAACTGGTTGGTCAGCAGCTCGGCGGTTGCAGTCTCACGTACACGTAACATGAACAGGTTGTTGAAGTTACCGATGACTTGGCCAGCTTTAGCCCGGTTACCGATTTTTGCCTCAATATCGCTCATGGTTTGGGTATAGGCCGTGACCTGCATGCCGGCACCACCGCCTTTGTTGATCATCGGTATGAATTCATCGCCCATCAGTTCGTTGAATTCGTCCGCATGTACGTTAATTGCTACCTTGCCGCCGGTGGCCCCGGGCAAGCCATCATCGATGCCAAACTTATAGATGTGACCCGCAACTGACACCAGGTCGCTGAACATCGAGTTGCCCACCGCTGCAGCTACCTCTGTATCAGATAAAGCGTCCAGGCCGACATAGACCACTGCCCGTTTGCGGATGATCTGCATCCAGTCAAAGATTGGTCGTGGGTCCTCAAGATCCATGTAGTCGGGAGATAGCAGCTCTGCAATCCGGCCTGTGGTCAGTTTTTCCAGCAATGGCAGAAGGCTGGCCACGATCTTGTCGAAATAGGTTTTGTCATAGCGTACGGCTGATCGCAGACCCTCCATCACTGGGTCGGAGATGCGTTGCTGAGTGAGGTACATGTCCAGGGCCACCACGCGTAGCGGTCGATCCTTCATGGCGAAACTGAGGTTCTTACGATCGATCTTTCCTTCCAGCTCAACGATGGTTTGCCAGGCTTTGGGATCATTTTCAGCAAAGTGCTTCTGCGCATACTCAATAAACAGCGCGTCAATGTTTGTCACATGCTTGAGGATCTGTTCATAGTCCGGCCGACGTCCCAGTGCCACGAGGGCGCGCGCGATGATGTTGACGAAACGCCAGGCGAATTCCCGGAATGCCGCGGAATTGCCTTCCCCCGAAAGTTGGCCGGCAATGCGGGTGGCAACCTCCGAGATCCGACCAAACCGGCCGACGGCGTTGTAGCGAGCGGAGTGATCGGGCCAGCCTAGGTGGAACACGTAGAATTCCTCCAGTCGGTTTGCGCGCTTGCATTCGATGTACATGCGCTTCAGGAGGTCTGCGTCGCCTTTAGGATCGAAGACAATCACCACTTCGCGGTCCAGGTCCATTTCTACATTGCGCTGGCTTCGATGAACGGGTTGCACGCGGCGCCCCATATGAACGCGGCGCCGGGGGCTACGGCGGGTACGCCTGATGTCTTGGGTGATAAACAACTCTGCCAAGCGGGTTTTTCCAACACGAGTAGTCCCCAATACAAGGGAGTGTCCAACCCGCTCACCCAGTGGCAGGCTGACATCCGCTTCGTTCGGCTCTATACCGTGTAAGCGCGGTAGCCCCCCGACTGGAGGAAGTGGACGCGCCGGGTTAAATGGCACATCCCACGAGGTAGCCTTTGACAGCAATTTGAGTGGAAAGGGTGCGAACTCCAGACGCTCCTCAATTCTGCGAGCAAAGGTATAGATAGACGTGGGCTCGACATACTCGGCGTACTTTGGGAGGTAAGTCTCCATCAACCGCTGAGTATGTTTTTGGGTCCAGCGAAAGCCTTTACCGATGAATAGCCGCTCATTGCTGACCGGCATGTCTTTGCTGGTCATGGTGTAGTGGGGTAGGCGCCGAATATTGCGCCGGTAACGCAGCACTACCAACGCTTGTTTGAGGCGGACGAACCCTAGACCCAGAAAGCCTGTACCGGCAACCATGCCGAATAAAGGCGTCAGAGCAACCGCCCAGGGCGCGAAAATACAGAGCAACGCCGCAGCGGCACATACGCAAACTGTGTACAGCTCAACAGCAGGGCGTAGTAACGACTCAATGGTGTAGGAGGTGGTCATGGATCACTTCCTATGAGTGAAAGGGGACAATGGCCCCACTGTTTCGAAATGGAAAACGACTGGCTTGCCTGTCTCAGCGATCAGCCCATAGGACTTGGCCAGGCGGTATATGGGGTGGTAGCTGTTAAGGGAGTTGACGTGTCCAGCAATGCGCTCTCGCCAGACTTCTAGTGGCATCGCTGCCTTGCTCAAATTACACGGCACGCACGCGGGCATCATGTTGCTGATGGCGTGGTTCTCTGGCCGCCCCAAAATGATGGCACCGGAGTACTTGCCGTCCACCCTCTCTGGTTCTCGCCATACTGCTTCCATGTGGTCCGCATGCCACCGGTCACCCAACAGCACACCGCAGTATGCGCAATGGCCCGCGAATTTAGCGTGAAGCTCGCAGCGTTGCTTCTTGGTCAGCTTCATGGGGCCGGGATCCTCCTTTCATGCGTGATGATGAATTGGCCAACTCTTGCCTCGCTTGCTCAACTGCCTCGGGCAGTCGTTCTTTTAGCCGCTGACATAGCTCCACCTCGTCACCAGGTACGCGGGCGATGACGGTGCCGCCATAGAGCTTGGCGACATAGGTGACCTGTTCAAAAAGCAGTTGGCCTGCTCGTGGGTCATCTGGTTGCTTGATGACCAAGGTGATGTGCGTAAGAGAGGCCATACCCTGGTTACTGCTGGATCGTTGTGGCAGTGATCAACAGCGGGTAATGCTGGACTCCCAAGCGCTGTGCCAGATCATTTGATGGAGCCGGGACCAACTGTAGATTTCCTGCCCATCGTTGGATTTCGGCAAACCGCTCGGCGCTGGCCACGTTAACCACAAGGCCCACTGCCTGCAGTTGCTGTAACTGATCGCGGCGCTGTGATAACCACTTTCTGGAGCTTTCATCGTCGCCTACAAGAAACAATGGTTGCAGGCCAGGTGCATTGATTACCCGGCCCTGTACCTGCCCGGGTGTCAGTTGGTCAGAGCGCACTGGAAACGAGCCTTGCCCACGCACACCAATATTCTCTGACTGTGCTGACTGCTCAGTAGGTTCTGGAGCCAAGTACTGGTAGTAGGGCAGAGCGGAAACACCCCCTCGGTCTTCAACAACAATCAGCGAGGTGGCATGCACTGCCATGGGGGAGGCCAAAGACAGCAAAACAGGCAGATGCAGCAATCTATTCATGGATTATTCGCCATCAGGTTGATACCGGTGACCCGGCTGAGGTGTTTGGCAAAAGCTCGTCGGTATCGGGCAGCGGGTTCGCCTCCGGCAGGGCGGTGGTACCGACCAGCAGCGGTGATCCAGTCGCCTCCTTTGGCTTTTTGCTCAGCCAGGATCTGGGCCGTAACCGAGAGGTTTTTGTACGGATCCAGCCCTTCGCAGGGATAGCTATAACGGTGGCCGTTGGCACCGATGTTGGTTTGTCCAAGCCCGACGTCGACTCTATTTGGGCCTGCGGTCTGAAGGGCGATCATCAACGCTCTGCAAGCATCGCTGCGTGTCGCAAAGCGATATCCGGCGCCGGCGACATTCAACGTCCAGGGCCAGGGGACGATCTGGCCGCGAAGTCGGGTGCCACTCTCTTGCAGTGCAACGGAGTACAGCACCTCGGACGGAACGCCGGCAGGCAGGGCAATCAACTGATAGGCCGGTGGCGGAACCTCGGCACCGTTAGCAAATGCCGCGGTGAGCAGTAGCCCCCCCGTTAAAGCCGCGCGAATTACAGACGCTGCCATTGTCCATTCACCTCGCGTACCACGGCCGGCAGCTCACCGCCGAGTCCAAGGCCAAGCCATCGACCGGCATCGTGATTCAATGTGATCTGTCGGCTTCTCACGCTGGCCGGTTCGACTCCAGCCAAGATGGCCCAGCGGCGAATTATTTCGTCATCACCTTGACTACCAACGAAGTACAGATCAAAGGACTGTTTCTGGTTTTGTAAGTCTTTGACGCGGTCAATACATGCGTTGCAACTGTCTTGAACAAAAACGGCTAGTCGTCCAGTGCCTTTCACAGCAGTTAACGCTCCCGAGCCAGGAGCAGATGCAGGGTTGGACGATAGTTGGATGACTTTTTCATTGGGGTAAAGACGTGCGAAGGCTTGGTCATAGGCCCTTTGGTACGCCAGTTCCTTATCGATACGCTGTCGCTCGGCTCGCACCTGCAGCTCTGCATAGCGTCGCCGCTCCTCCTCCGACTTCGCTTCGATGCCAAGTGCTGTCAGAGGATCCAGGCCTGGCGAATAGATTCCGCGAGGACCCTCCATCACAGTTTGAAAACGGGACCATTCTTGGGGGGTCAATCCCCACTCGCGGGCGAGTTCTGTCTGACTTGCTCCTTGAGAAGAGTTGTGAACTTCACTGTTCTGAGTGTTCGAGATCGACGTTGATTGCCCCGAAGCCGCATGACAGCCGTATGCAAACGCGAAGGTGGCCAAGCCTGCAATGAAACCCAAAATGTTCCTGGGCTTCATTGTTTTCGAGGAAGTGGTAGGGGAGTGCATAAAGGAGGTCCTATTGCGCGACGGTTACGGTTTGAGGTGTTCCGGCCACGTCAAAGCGTGCGGATCTTCCGTCCAGCGCGTTGAGTCGCCAGGCGGTGCCCGCCACAGCGTCACCAGGTCGGATAAGGTAAATTTGATTCAACTGCGTGCTGCCAGGCGGTGCTACGGACAAAAAGCGTTCACCGCCGCGATACTCGATACCGACAACGGTAAAAGGGGGTGTTTGCGGTGTGACAGTGGCGGTAGCGGGCGGTTTTGGCCGCTTTGGTTGGCGGGCAACGGGCTTAGGCTTGGGCTTGAGGGGCACAGCAGTGGTTTGTTTGATGCGTGACTGACTGAGTTCTTGAAGACGGCTATCGAGTGTTTCGACGCTGGCTTTGAGGACTAGCAATTCACCAGCAGACGCAGCATTTTGAGAGATTTCTTGCGCTGACTCCGTCGCTTGCTTTGCATACGCTTGTGCGGCATCAATTCGATTCGATAAAGCCTGCTGCCCGGCTCGGAAGTCCTCGTTGGTCACCAGGTGGTTGCCGGCTACCGTGCCCAGTCGCTCATCGACTTTGCCAAGCCGCGTCAACAACGCATCGAGCGACTCTTTGTCTGCAGTCGCAGCCAAGCTGGTGCGGAGTTGGGAGAGTTGATGATGCTCATAACACAGAATGCCTGCCAATAATGCAAGGCACAGACTGAGTATCGCTGTGGTTCGAGTAGGGCGTGGTAGGTTCATGGGCGTCCTCGCGCAAAAGCGAATACACCCTCTCAAACCAGTCTCTTAGGTGCATCAGGAAATAGGTTTTCCAGGACGCATGGTTTTTGAAGTGTCGAGTTGGCCGCTGGTAAATTGGGATCGTTATAAAAAAATGGCCACCCGAAGGTGGCCGTCAAACTATGAAGCAATGAGCTGCCTTGCAAGTGTCATTTCAACTGAATCACCATCTTGGTTCAGCGAGTCGAGACCAGAATCTGGCACATCTCCCGACGTGCTTTGAATCACGGCGATTTTCTTGGCCATCAACTGCAGGCAAGTAATCTGAGAGCTGCCGGCATAGCCAAAAAAACACCCTCACTGGCTGCTTTTGCCCAATCCGCCATCACCGTCGAAATGCCTGTTGCAAGGTGTTGGGTAAAGCCATATACCGTAGCCCCACTGCGCGGAGTAAAGTCTTAAAAACCCGTGATAATGATCTGCGGAGTCAGAATAAAGTGGGTAACCGTCCGGCCAGGTCATCTACCCAGCTCTGCAAAGCGAAGACATGGTGTGCATTTAAATTAAGTGGACACCAATTCTAGCCTTTCAAGCGGGTATTTCATGCAGCCAACACGCCGTTCCTATTCCAAATCCTTCAAAGCCCAGATCATTCAAGAGTGCGCCCAACCAGGCGCTTCGATTGCCAGCGTCGCGCTCGGCCATAGCCTCAACGCAAACCTCGTCCACAAATGGATTCGGCTGCAAACGCAGAAAATTCCGGCACACCCACCTGCGGGGGCGAACTCCCATCCAGCATCATCGAATATCTGCGTTGAAATACAGCACCCGCGCGCCATCATCAAAGTGGACTGGCCCACTGAAAGTGCTGCCGCCTGCGCGACTTTTCTTCGAGATATTCTGCGATGATTCACATCGACTCCATCTGGCTCGCCACCGAACCGATGGCCATGCGCGCAGGCACCGAAACGGCGCTAGCCAAGGTGATCGCGGTGTTCGGTGCGGCGCAGCCGCACTGCGCTTATCTGTTCGCCAACCGCCGCGCCAATCGCATGAAAGTGCTGGTGCATGACGGCTTCGGAATATGGCTGGCGGCGCGCCGGTTAAACCAAGGCAAGTTCCACTGGCCTGGCATCCGCCATGGTCCTGAGATGGAACTGGATGCCGAGCAACTTCAAACGTTGTTGCTGGGGCTGCCATGGCAACGCGCAGGTTCTGGAGGCTCGATCACACTGCTTTAACGGCAGCCATTAGCCTATCGGTCTATCGTCGCGAAACGCCCGCTCTGGCAAAGTCCGGCGTATGACTTCTTCGCCCAATCTCGACCAACTGTCTCCCAATCAACTGCGCGTCCTCGCAGCGCAGTTGCTCTCGCAAGTCGACACTATGGGCAAGAAAATCAACCGTGATCAAACAGTCATTGAGAAACAGACCCACGAGATCGCCCAGCTCAAGCGTTTGAAGTTTGCCAAGCGCAGCGAGCAGATGAATCCTGAACAGGCCAGCCTGCTAGATGACCTGATCGATACTGATATCGCGGCGATTGAGGCCGAGCTTCAGGCGTTGCAAATAGCACCAGAGGCGACCGAGGAAAAGCTAAGGCCCAAGCGCACGGCATTGCCGGCAGAATTTCCGCGAACGTTGATCCATCACGAACCGGACAACACTCACCGCCCATGCGGCTGCGCCCTGAAGCGCATCGGTGAGGACGTTAGCGAGAAGCTGGACTACACGCCCGGCGTGTTCACCGTCGAACGCCATGTCCGTGGCAAGTGGGTCTGCGATAACTGCGAAACGCTGATCCAGGCACCGGTTCCGCCGCAGGTCATTGATAAGGGCATCCCGACTTCGGGCCTGCTCGCACACGTCATGATCGCCAAGTTTGCTGACCATCTGCCGCTTTACCGTCAGGAATCGATCTTAGGTCGAGCGGGCTTGGCGATTCCACGTTCAACCTTGGCTCAATGGGTTGGCGTGACCGGAGTTCAGTTGCAGCCGCTGGTCGATGCGCTGCGCGAAGTAGTGCTTGGGCAACAAATCATCCACGCAGATGAAACACCGGTGCAGATGCTCATGCCGGGAACAAAGAAAACCCACCGCTCCTATGTGTGGTCCTACGCTACCAGCCAGTTCTCGGATGTGGCAGCGGTGGTTTATGACTTCAGCCCCAGTCGCGCCGGAGAGCATGCTCGCGACTTCCTTCAGGACTGGAATGGCAAGTTGGTCTGCGACGATTTTGGCGGCTACAAGGCCAGCTTTGAACTCGGCGTGACCGAGATCGGCTGCATGGCCCATGCACGGCGCAAGTTCTTTGAACTGCACGCTACGAATAAAAGCACGCTCGCCGAGCAAGCCCTGCGCTATATCCAGTTGTTGTACGAAATCGAAAGAGAAGTCAGAGACCTGGAGCCGGATTTACGGCGCCGAATACGGCAAGAAAAAGCCGTACCGGTGAAGGATAGGCTGCATGCCTGGATGAACGCGCAGCGTGATCTTGTGCCCGAAGGTTCGGCCATCAGCAGAGCGCTCGATTACAGCCTTAAACGCTGGGCAGCGCTGTCGCGCTACCTCGATGACGGGGCGGTTCCCATTGATAATAATTGGGCGGAGGTGCGACACGAAGTCGCTTAATGAAGTTGTTCCCCCTTGGTGGGAACCACCCGTGTCACCGGGTGAATCTAGAAGGCTGAATCAAGAGCGCCTTCGACAATGTTACGAGGCGCCGCAAGGTGCGGGGTACCAATCGTGAGAGGCGTACCCTTCTGGCAGCCATGGCCGGACAAGTGCTAGATAGTTGGTATGGTGAACACACGTGAATCTGCGCAACGATCGTTAAATTAAGCGAGCGGAAATGGCTTACACGCTCGAACCAAAATGGTAATGGAGGTGGGAACTGCGTCTTTCTACTACGCATTCGTGACCCACATGCCTCCCGGTCGATAGCAGGCACCTAACCCGACGCACTTCAGTAAGCGGAACGTGGAAATCCCGTATCGCTCCCGTCAGGGAAAGCCGTTTGTAAAAATTGCCCATGGCGGTGCGGGCGAAGGAACGAGGAAAAAGCGAACGCCGTCCTGTAATGGGTTGGATAGAGGTTGAAACATCACTTCACGCGAAAGCGGGCAGACGTCCTCATGGTCTCTCTTCACACGAGAGTAGGTAGAACCCTTTCAACGGAAGGAGAGCAAATGAACGCAGCAGCATTGGCGTGTGCACCTTCCGGCACGTCGTGGGACAGCATCGATTGGATCGCCGTACAACGTCGTGTCAGAGGGCTGCAAGCGCGTATTGTGAAGGCTGTACAAGATGGCAGACATAACAAGGTGAAAGCCCTGCAATGGCTGCTGACTCACTCGTTCAGTGGCAAGGCATTTGCTGTGAAACGGGTGTCTGAAAACAAAGGCAAAAATACCCCCGGCGTGGACAAGGTTACTTGGAATACGCCTAGGGCCAAGCTCGGCGCGATAGAGTCGTTGACGCGGCGAGGTTACTCGCCGCTCCCGCTTCGGAGAGTGCTTATTCCGAAGAAAAACGGCAAAACGAGACCTCTTGGAATTCCCGCGATGAAATGCCGGGCCATGCAGGCGCTTCATCTGCTGGCTCTGGAACCGATAGCGGAAACTACCGGCGACCCGAACTCTTATGGGTTCAGGCCGGAACGCTCAACTGCGGATGCCGTCGCACAGTGCTTTGGTGTGCTGTCACGAAAAGCAAACGCGGAATGGGTGTTAGAGGGCGACATTCAAGGCTGTTTCGACAATATCAGCCATGACTGGTTGATCGCCAACATTCCCATGGACAAGGCGATTTTGCAGAAATGGCTCCGGGCTGGTTATGTCTACCAAAAGCAGCTATTCCCCAGCCACGCCGGAACCCCGCAGGGAGGCATCATATCCCCGGGGTTGGCGAACATGACGCTGGATGGGTTGGAAGCGATGCTGGCGAAGAGATTTCCCAACGCGAAGTGGACAGCCCGAAAAATGCGCGTGGTGCGTTATGCAGATGATTTCATCATCACTGGTTGTTCGAAAGAATGGCTGGAGAATGAAGTCAGGCCCGCCGTGGTTGAATTTCTGGCAGAGCGTGGACTTGTCCTCTCTCCGGAAAAAACCAAGATAACGCACATAGGGGACGGGTTCGACTTCCTCGGATGGAACCTGCGCAAGTACAACGGCAAGCTCCTGATCAAGCCGTCCAAGGCGAACATCGGGGCTCTACTTGCCAAGCTGCGAGAGTTGATCAAGACCAACAAAACGATACGACAGGCTAACTTGATAGGTTTGCTCAACCCGGTTCTACGGGGCTGGGCGAACTATCACAGTCATGTCGTCGCCAAGAAGGTCTTCAACCAGGTGGACAGCGCAGTGTGGGAAATGCTCTGGCGATGGGCGGTACGTCGCCACCCTCGCAAGACACGCCGATGGGTGAAGGATCGGTATTTCAAAGTACAAGGGGCGCGCCGTTGGGTGTTCTCGTGTACTGAAAAATCCGCCGATGGTCGGAAGCGTCAGTACACGCTAGTAGACGCCTCAGACACACCGATTGTGCGACATATCAAGATTAAGGCTGCTGCCAACCCTCACGACCCTGCATGGGATGAGTACTTCGAGTCCCGCTGGGGCAAGAAGATGCTCACTTCCGTTAAAGGTCGAGCCAAGCTGTATCGGGTATGGGTGCAACAGGGCGGCAGGTGCTGCGCCTGCTTCAAGCCGGTGACCAAAGACACACCGTGGCACAGTCGCCATATTGTGAAGCTAGGTCATGGCGGGACGGACGCTGCGGCTAATCTTGAGATTTACCACCTGCGTTGCCCACGAGATGTGCAATTTGCCAATGTCGACGATGTATAACCGGGTGCCCAATGGCGCCTTAGCAGAGGCTTGAGCCGTGTGCTGGGAAACTCGCATGCACGGTTCTTAGGGGGTTGGACGCGGGCAACCGCGTCTGACTACCCGACAACCAGATCCGGCCATGGGCTCTTGGGCGCAAGAACTGGCTCTTCGCCGGGTCGCTACGCAGCGGAAAACGGGCTGCGGCGATCATGAGCTTGATCCAGTCAGCGCGGCTGAATGGCCATGATCCGTACGCCTATCTAAAGGATGTTCTCACGCGCCTGCCGACGCGGCGCGCGAGTGAGATTAACAAGCTGCTGCCGCACAGGTGGGCACCTGTTTAATCGCGCAGGGTGTTTTGTGCTTATGTCTTCCCTGGCATCTACATTTTGCGCCACACCAAAGCAGGAATTGCTCGGATGTAAATTAGTTCGCTGACCAACTCAATCAGCGTTTGAGTAATCACTGCTGCCGCAGCGAGCCCTCTGATTTCCTCGGGCAAGGCCAATGCCAATGGTAGAACTACCAATGAGTTTCGTGTCGAACTGCTGAAAGCGACAGATCTTGCCGTGCTAGCCGGTAACTTAAACGCCCGAGCCACCAGCGCACCCACCACGGGTGCCAAGAGCATGAAACCAATGTAGACGGGAATAACAGGCAGCAGCTTGTCCATGTCTCTGACCACCGTTGAAATCTGAGAGCCGATCACTACGACCAATACAGCCGCCATAGCTGGCACAGGCATCCAAGCCCATACATTGTTCCAGCCCTCAACGATGCGTGACCCCTTTGCCCCGGCAGCTGTTGCTACTGCCAAGACCAAGGGTAAAGCGATCAGCACTACGAAGGCCTCAACAAATGGGCCGACCGATATAACCACCGCCGAGTCATCACTCACCATGAAGGCTAGATAGAGGGGTAGTAGCACAAGCTGAAGCACGAGTAGTAATGGTGTTGCCGCCAGAGTCAGTTTGGAGTCGCCCTTACCGATATGGGTAAACACAACAACATAATCGATACAAGGCGTCAGCAAGACCAATAGTGCGCCCACCAAAATCGCCGGGTGGTCGGCTAGGCCCATCGTCAACGCCCAAACCAACAGGGGGATGGCGACGAAATTGGCGGTCAGCAGCGCGGTCATGAAACGCTTGTTTGCAAGCCCTTTGCGAAGATCCAAGAATGGGATCTGCAGAAACATGGCGTACATCAGCACAGCGATGGCTGGTGTCACCAACGCACCTAACGCTTGAGAGGCATCAGGTGCGAGCAGGCCCCCGATAGCCGCGACAATGACCGCGACGAAGTAAACGGGAATCTGGTTCTTCTCTAGCTGTTCTCTGTCCACGGAATGCCCTTAAAACGCGTGAAATCATTTTTCGATTGAGCAGGTTAATATCTGTAGCTACTACAGGTTCAAGAAAATGCTTGGGGAGTTTGGATGTCAGGAATCGGAGCGCTGTCGAAATCAACGGGTTGCCACATTGAAACGATTCGCTACTACGAGAAAATAGGCCTTCTCCCTCCGGCCCTACGGTCGACAGGGCGGCATCGAATCTATACCGAAAAGCATCGGTCACGACTCATCTTCATCAGGCAGAATCGTGAACTGGGCTTTCCACTCGACGATATCCGCGAACTCATTGCGCTCGCGGCAGATGCTGATCGTCCGTGTGCTGATGCGTTGTCGGTGGTCAAGAAGCACTTGGCAGAAGTGGAATCTAAGGTAGCTAAGCTCCTGCAGATCCGGATAGAGCTGCTCTCAATGGCAGGCACGTGTGAGTCAAGATGCCTAGGCTCGAACACTCCAGACTGTACGATTATTGAGTCACTGTTCGAACCCGCTGCTGGGGCTCGCTCTGGTTGCTGCTCCTAGACGAGTCAAGAGCATAGGGGAGCAAGCTGCCATTGAAACCGAATAGCGCGATAGTCTCGACAGGGTCTTTCGAGCGTCCGTCTACACCAAACGGGCTGGTGCAAGATGTGTTCGGCAGACGCTTACTAAAGTGGTGCGCCACTGCTGGCATAAAAATATCAAGCTATAGTGTTTGGGGCCCTCAATCTCGTGACCGTACTGAGCGAACGCTTACACGGCAGACGTTTGCCAGGGCATATACCTATCAACTGAAGGAGCAAGTTCTATGGCCATCAAACCTGGGCCCAAGCCAATTGCCGAATCAACCGGCAAGACAGACCAGCGTCGCCGTGTAACCCCCGAGAACAAGCCTAAGCATCCCGACCTGGACGTGCATAAGCACAAGAAGGGTGATTGATGAGACCCCGCCAGACATGGCGGGGTTTTATTCTCGGTTAGCAGGTGTCACCGGATTTCCAGTGGGCATCTCCTAATTAATGCCGAAAAGCTTGTAGTAGGGTTGTTGAGGAGGACATGCTGGTGCGACTGTGTCGAGGAGCTTTCTGGATATTTCTACCCTTAACCCTGTCGGCTACCGATGGTAATGAGCGCTTAGAGAGGTCTACAGCCGACACATGCCAATGGCGTCGAAAACCATCATGGCGGATTTCTCCAAACGTTTACTCGTAGGCTTCACAACGCGATTGACGACTTGCTCGATATGCATGACTCCCAGGGTGAAAGCTGAGTGGGCATTTGAGGTGCTGACCAACCTGGCTGATGCATCGCAGCATGCAGCTATCAGGCGCTCGCACTGAGGGACGTAGACTCGAGCGGCGCCCTCGGCCCAGTCGAAATTTCAAACTCATTGCTTGACACTGTAGCTACTACAGGCTGTTCAATGACGCCATATCCTTATTGGTAGATGCGTCATGAGCCAGGAAAACCCGTCGAAAGCCAAATTGCACCTCGTGCCGAAGTCGGACGATTGCTGTTCTGCTGACCCCCGCGAGACCTTCGCCAAACAGGTTCATTCTCGTGCACATCATGTTGAGCATGGGCCTGATCACGCCGAGAGCTTGGGCAGAACGGGATCGCATGCGTGCGGTTCGAAGGATTCTCAGCCTTGTGGAGCCAAGTCCACCGACCATAATCAAGACCATAGCGCACACGATCATGGCACTTCAGCTCAAGCCCATTCCGATGCCGACCATTGCTGTTTGAGCAAAGTGGATTCCGCAGGGGCGGTGACTTCACATTCGGCCATGGCTGAGCCAGAAGGCACGACCCTGGTTCGGTATCGCATTGATAAGATGGATTGCCCTACCGAAGAGCGGCTAATTCGTAATCGCTTAGAGCCGATGCCTGGCATCGCACGACTTGATTTCAATCTGTTGGATCGTGAGCTGACAGTGCATCATCGCTTGGATGATCCGAAGGCGATAGTCATCGCTTTGACCGCGCTGGATATGGGGCCCAATCTCATCGAGGCCGGCGCAACCCCGAATGCCATTTCACCTGCTCTGACGACGCGCTTGAAAGGGCTGCTGGCGGTCAGCGGTCTAGCTGCCATCGCCGCTGAAGTGATCGCTTGGACGACCGGACAGGAGGGTTCTTTGCCTGTAATGTCCTTGGCTGCGCTGTCCATTCTTACTGCTGGTCTACCAACTCTGAAGAAGGGGTGGATCGCTGTAAAGAACTTCACATTGAACATCTACTTCTTGATGTCTTTGGCTGTCTTGGGTGCCATGGTGATTGGCAAGTGGCCGGAAGCCGCGATGGTGGTTTTCCTTTTCGCTATTGCCGAAGCCATCGAAGCACTCTCACTTGAGCGAGCGCGTAACGCGATTAAATCGCTGACTGCATTAGCTCCTGAGACTGCGGAAGTCATGACCGAAGCTGGCTGGAAAGAACACCCGGTTGAGAATGTCGTTCTCGGCAGCCGTATTCGTGTTCGCACAGGGTCGCGGGTACCGCTGGATGCGAGGGTGGAATCTGGTCGTGCTGCTCTCGACCAAGCCCCTATCACTGGTGAAAGCTTGCCAGTAGATAAGGCAGAGGGGGATCCGCTATATGCTGGCAGTATCGTGACAGACGGCGTCGTGGAGGCGACTGTCACGGCAGTCGCTGGCGAAAGTACGCTCGCTCGTATTGCTGCCGCGATTCAGGATGCGCAGTCTCAGCGGGCGCCGACGCAGAGGTTCGTTGACCAGTTCGCACGGTATTACACCCCAGCCGTAGTGGCGGTGGCATTTCTTGTTGCCGTTTTAGGCCCAGTGCTGCTTGGTGGTACGTGGGGTGAATGGTTGTATGAGGCCCTGGTGTTGTTGGTCATCGCGTGTCCTTGTGCCTTGGTCGTCTCAACGCCTGTCACTGTTGTGAGTGGTCTTGCCGCAGCCGCACGGCATGGAATCTTGATCAAGGGTGGTGCCTACCTGGAAAGCGGGCGCCTGCTGAAGGTGGTTGCTCTGGATAAAACAGGCACGTTGACTCAGGGCAAGCCAGTTCTGACTGACTCAGATATATTCAGTGACTTGTCTATCGAGAAGGCAACTTTGATTGCTGCGAGTCTTGATGAGCAAAGTACCCACCCAGTAGCGAAAGCATTGGTCAATGGGTGGAAATCGCAGCAGCCTGGCGCTGTGGCTCTGCCTGTCAGTGACTTCAGTGTGCTAAATGGCCGAGGCGTGAAAGGCACGATCGACGGTCATCTTTGGCATCTAGGCAACCATCGTTTGGTTGAGGAGTTGGGCGTGTGTTCTTCGGAGCTGGAGGCCAGACTTTCACGGCTTGAGGAAACTGGCAAAACGGTGATCGTGCTATGCGGCAATAGCGGCCCCGCCGCGATATTCGCGGTCGCAGACACAGTCCGACCGGAGAGTGTTGAAGCTGTGGCTGCTTTGAAGGCTTTGAACGTGGTTCCAGTAATGCTGACTGGGGATAATCCTGCGACGGCGAGGTCGATCGCTGAGCAATTGGGCATCGAGGATGCCCGTGGAAATCTGATGCCAGAGGACAAGCAGACTGCAGTCGCTGAACTCAAACGCAGATATGGCGCCGTTGGGATGGTTGGTGACGGCGTTAATGACGCCCCCGCCTTAGCGCAATCCGATATAGGTTTCGCAATGGGAGCCGCAGGGACAGCGACAGCTCTCGAAACAGCTGACGTTGCGATCATGGACGACGACCCTCGAAAAATCGCGTACTTTATCAGCCTGAGTCGCCGATCCGCCTCGGTTCTAAAGCAAAACATCATTTTGGCTCTGGGCATAAAAGTTGTCTTCTTGGCGTTGGCTCTCTCTGGTTTCGCGACATTGTGGATGGCCGTTTTCGCCGACATGGGGGCGAGCTTGCTCGTCGTATTCAATGGCTTGCGGCTGCTGCGTCGGTGAAATGGCTGCTGCGTTTTATATAGCTCATTCGCTGGAGGAGAGAACCATGCACTGCCCAGTTTGCAAAGAAGTACTGTTGGTAATGTCGGAACGTCAAAACGTTGAAATCGACTATTGCCCGCAATGTCGAGGTGTTTGGCTTGACCGGGGAGAACTCGACAAGATCATCGAGCGTAGCCAGCAGGAAGAACAAGAAGCTCGTTTTCTTCCACAGAGCGTATCTCAGTCGCTGCAAGGTACACCTCCGTCTGAACCTGTGTATGCCCAGCCGTCTTCTGGCCACCATGACAACAAACGCGGCACTAAGCACGGCCACTCCGCGCCGCAGCCTGGTCACGGTGGTGGTTGGCGGGACGGATATCAGAACGGCCATCAGAATCAGTCGAGGCATCAGGAAGAGCAGGTTTATCATAAGAAATCGTTTTTACGGGAAATTTTCGACTAATATTTGCTTGGATACAGCGATCCGCTAATCAGACTCCAGCCGGAAGATTTGATCAGCCGGCTGTAGCTTTTTCGAAACCCGGTATCCGGTATTCAACCAGTTTAGTAGAGCGGTTCCTCAGCCACTAGCGGGCCCGAAAATCCTGTAAAACCGTCTCTCCCCTTGACTTGCTCATCCCAATTACCGGGTAGGCGCTGCGTCGGTCACCTGACTCCATTCCGAGCGATCCCACGGGCATACCGAAGGCAGCTATTCCGTCCAGATTGGCTCGTCGACTTAGTTCAGCAATTTGTGTGACCGGAACATGGCCTTCGACGAATTTCCCACTTACAACTCCCGTGTGGCACGACGCCAGATTTACGGGTACGCCGAGCTTCTCGTTCATATCGCTAATGTTGTTTTCCATATAGTCGACCACTCCTTCAGATAAGCGATCCACCTGGTCCAGCAGCCACAGTTAGGGGCTTTGTAGACGGCAATTGATTACGCTGCCTGTAACAATGAGGCTGCATTTAGCGTTGCAACGAGTGCAATGACTTGAACGGTCTTTTTGAATGAATTCATGGCTGATGCTACTTAACGAAGAGAAAGAGAGGAGGAGTTAGCGTGCATAGCCTCACCGACGGTGGCCAGATGGCCGTGACTGGGGTTCAGTTCCAGCCGCTGGTTGATGCGCTGCGCGACGTGGTTCTCGGGCAGCAGATTATTCAAGCCGATGAGACACCTGTGCAAATGCTCATGCCGGGAACTAAGAAAACCCACAGTTCTTATATTTGGTCCTATGCCACCAGCCAGTTCTCGGACGCGGCAGCGGTGGTTCACGACTTCAGCCCTAGCCGCGCCGGAGAACACGCTCGCAACTTCCTGAATGACTGGAAGGACAAGCTGGTCTGCGATGATTGTGTCGGTTACAAAGCCAGCTTCGAACTAGACGTGACCGAGATCGGGTGAATGGCTCATGCGCAACGTAATTTCTTTGAGCTGCACGCTAAGAATAAAAGCACGCTTGCGGAGCAAGCTCTGCGTTATATCCAGTTGTTGTACGAAATTGAAAGCGAAGTCGCGATCTGGGGCCGGATTTACGACTCCGAATACGGCAAGAAAAAGCTGTACGGGTGATGAATATGCTGCACGCCAGGTTGATTGCCTAGCGTGACCTCGTGCCTGAAGTCTCAGCCATCAGCAGAGCACTCGATTACAGTCTCGAACGCTGGGCAGCGCTGTCGCGCTACCTCGATGACGGGGCTGTACCCATAGACAATAACTGGGCAGAGAACCAGATCCGATCATAGGGCCTTGGGCGCAAGAACTGGCTCTTTGCAGGGGCCTTACGCAGCGGAAAACGTGCGGCAGCGATCATGAGTCTGATCCAGTCTGCGCGCCTGAATGGTCATGATCCGTATGCATATCTGAAGGATGCTCTCACGCGGCTGCCGACGCAGCGGGCGAGTGAAATCGATCAGTTGCTGCCGCAATCTTTTTAATCACGCAAGGCGTGATGCCCGGACGCTTATGGCGATACTCAAGCTAATGCAAAAGTTCTGACGATTGAGCAAGTGTGACGGCTTAACCCGACGGCAAGGGGAGGTGTCGAATATCGTCAACCATCAACGCAAAACGCCGTAATCGTTTCAATATGTAGCTTTCACTGTAGAGTTTAAAAGCGTTATGCAATGAGCTTGCAAGGTATCTAGAGAGCCGGAGTGATTCACTTGCTCGCCTTCAGAGATCATAGAGTATGCGACCTTTAAGTCACGACCGTATTGTCCACTCCATGGCATGCTTAGGCTTCATGCCCCGGTAGATTTATCATATCCACACGCAACTACATGGATATGTGCGCCGTGGCACCGTCACGTAGTTCGTCTCACCAGATTATGAGAGTATCAACTGATAAAAATCCACGTTCCTTGAACTACACTTTATCATCGGCAACTACGTTACTCACAAATACCTAAAGTGAAAGCGGGTCTGAACGCTTCCACATACATTGGACACTGAAATCCAGCTTGTGGATAAGCATTATCGAGCGCTGTTTCGGGGGGGTATGGTGTTTTTTCGCACCACGGTTTTGGACCGGTAGGCGAGTTGAAAGCTTCGATTAGCAAGTTTTTTGCGCGCCGAAATGTATATCCGACGCGGTAGGCCAGAAGCGCCAAGTGAAAGACAAACTTGGATGAAACCTGAAGTGCCCGTGAGTCGGCGAAATCACAGGAGCGTATGTGATTGCTTCAAGAACAGCACGCTAGCGTTTTTCTAGAACATATCCTACGCCTCTGAGTGTATGTATCAGTTTGTTTTCAAAAGGATCATCCATCTTGGCTCTTAATCTTCTAATTGAAACTTCTACAACATTTGTATCGCAGTCGAAATTCATGTCCCATACCTGAGATATGATCTGTGTACGACTCAGGACAATTCCCGTATTTCTCATTAAATAGTGCAGAAGTGCGAATTCCTTCGTTGTTAAGTCGATACGCTGACCGTCTCTAAACGCCCTATGACGGCTTTGATCCAGCTCCAGATCGGCTACGCGAATGATCTCAACAGATGCTGGATTATCAGACCTGCGCATCAGTGCGCGAACTCGAGCAAGCAGTTCCGGGAATTCAAAAGGCTTAATTAGGTAATCATCTGCACCATTCTCTAGTCCTCTGATTTTATCAACCAAGCGACTTCGAGCAGTAAGCATCATAATTCTACAAAGACAATTGTTTCTTCGCAACAATTCAAGTACCTGCCACCCATCCATCTCCGGCAGGTTGATATCTAGGATGATTAACTCGTACATATGTTGTTTGGCCAGAAAAAGCCCGTCGTATCCGGTATGTACGCAATCCACGATATAACCGCTCTCCGTAAGGCCTTGGCGCACATATTCGGCAGTTTTTACTTCGTCCTCAATTACCAGAATTCGCATTGGATTTTGTCTCGATATGACTGAGCTGTTTTAACTACGCGAATGCGCTGTCATCATTGGCAGGAATGATAATTCAAAACCACTTGGGTGGGGGCTAAATAACGTACTTGTAATCAGTGAGCAATACACTTGATAACATCGCGATATATTATATCGTGGCTCGGACCAACCAGTTGCGGGTTATTTCTCTACTGCTGAATTGACCTTATGAAATGTTGGGTTGTTTTTTTTATTATGGCCATTTTATTCCGTGCAGATGAGGGCGATTTTTCTCATGCTGAAGAAGGCGGTCACTGGTGCAGTCATGAACTCCATCGGGACGCGGTGCGCGTACTCGAAGATTTACTCGAATTTTAGGTAAAAAAAAGCGCCCCAGGGGGGCGCAAAATATTCACCTTTTACCAAAGGAGCATTTAAGCAACTCAAGGTGAATTCTTTAAGCTCGCTATTTTTGTTTTAGGCGAGTCACATGAATAAATCGATCTTGTTTAGGGCTCACAGTATCGAAAGTGGATATTCAACGATCAGGCGTACTTCATCCAAGTCCGATTCGAATGCAGTGGCACGAGTATTTGCTTGACGTAATCGCAAGGAAAGATCTTTCGCCGCACCTGTTTGTACGACGTATTTGACTTCAATATCACGCTCCCAACGTTTTTGATTCGTGAGCGGATCGCCGTTACCATCAGTGCGCATATAGAATTGATTGGCGTTCGAATAGTCTGCACCAGAACCTCTGGCATAACGAGTCATGAACGATAGCCCCGGAATACCGTAGCTGGTCATGTTCAAGTCGTAGCGCAGCATCCAAGAGCGTTCCTTCGGTGAGTTGAAGTCGCTGTACTGTATTGAGTTGTCAACGAAGATTGAGTCTGATTGACGAAGGTAGTCGAAGTCGTCATCGCCATTGTTTCGCTGATGAGACAGTGCAAGAGTATGCGCACCGTACCGGACGCCGAGCTTGGCGCTCCATATATTGTTGTCGAATTCGCCCAGGCGCTTCTTGCCTTCATCTACAGCTTTGTAGTAGTTGAATCCGCCGATAAGCGTCAAATCATCGCTGAGTGGGTAAGTGAGGCTGCTACCGGCATAGTATTGATTCCAAACATCCTTCAATTGGCTGGCGTAAAGGCTCACCGTGATGTTGTCGTTGACTTGGTAATCACCGCCGCCGTACCCAATCCAAGGCGAGTTGACCGGGCCGGCATAAAATGTGGCAAAGTTATCGTTCAAGTTGCTGGAACCAGGCTGGCTCATCGCATGCAGTCGACCACCCTGCAAGGTTAGGCCTTGAATGCTACTATTTTCGACCGTCACGCCGCGGAAACTTTCAGGGAGTAAGCGAGAATCTCCCGATGCCACGACGGGTGTTGCGGGGAAAACATCTCCAACCTTTACGACAGTATCAAACAGCCGAAACTTCGCTGCTCCACCCACCTTAGTGTATTCATCACGTGCTTCGCCGTCACCGTTAACAGGCAGCACGTCAAAGCTGCTACGGCCACCGTTGCGCCCGCCACCAGTATCAAGCTTGATGCCAATCATTGCAAACGCATCTATACCAAAGCCCACAGTGCCCTGCGTAAAACCAGAGTTGAATTTAGTGATTATCGCATGTGCCCAAGCTTCGGAATAACCGTTGGTATTGCCTTTGCCGCTGTTGAAAGTCGGCGCAGATGCATCACGATTATCACGATTGAAATAGAAGTTGCGGTTTAGAACAGTAAGGCTGCTACCTTCAATAAAACCTTCTGGTTTACCTTCCGCTTGTGCCGTGAGGGCATAGCTTCCAGAAAAAGCTGAAACCGCAGCCAAATACAAAGTTACTTTGTGTCTCATGCGATGCTCCTTTGATTACGGCAGTTTTTATTATGATTTACCTACGCGGGTATAGTCTGTTGTTTTGGCCCGGTGGAGCACTTAGAATAGCGCCTGGGTCATATTTGCAGATCAAAGATAACGAGTCGGTGACGGGGTGATTACAATTCTGTTATCAGGTATTTCCACCGTTGCAGGGCTTCCAGAATCTTTTTCACTAAATCCCTGCGTTTCGCCTGAAAGCTTTCTATTTCGACTATCCCCCCAGGGTTTCTAACGAAATTGTAATTTTATAGCCACCCCTCTGATAGTGATCGCTGATTAGAGTGCCATCACCTGATCCAGAGGAGCTTGGCAGCTGTTTAGGCGTTCTCGCCAAGCTTTATCAAAGTTTGTGCATGAGGACTATCAAAGTGCCCTGGTATAATCACATTGCTTTATCTAAAACCCCCATCTTTCCTTTGAAAGTCTTTGTGTTCTGTATGGTCTTGTCTGGATTGTGGGTGCCTGCCGCATTTGCCCAGAGTCTCAGTCTGGCTGAAGCGCTTTCGACGGCAATAGACGCTAACCCCGATCTTGCAGCAGCACGTCAAGAGATCGGAATCTCTGAAGGAGTGCGCAAGCAGGCTGGACTCATCCCCAATCCTGAAATTTCTTATCAAGTAGAAGACACCCGTCGTAATACCAGCACGACGACTGTCGCGCTTAGTCAGCCGTTAGAGTTGGGTGGCAAGCGACGTGCTCGTGTCGAGGTTGCAACCTACGGTCAAAGCGTCGCGCAGTTAGAGCTGGACCGTCGAGTCAATAGCCTTCGTGCAGATGTTGTTCAATCTTACTACGCTGCTTTGAGAGCTCAGACCGGCTTGAATCTGGCAAAACAATCATTGGAGCTCACCGAACGCGGTCTGCGCATCGTCGATGGACGGGTGCGTGCCGGTAAGTCCTCGCCGGTGGAAGCCACGCGCGCTCAGGTGCAACTGGCTGAAGCCAAGTTACAGGTAAGGCGCGCTGAAACCTTGAAGTCAACGGCTTACCAGCAATTGGCCCAGTTAATAGGCAGTTCGGTCACTGCATTTGATCGTCTTGACTCGCCAGACCTATCTCCCGGCAAGCCGCCGCAAGCTACAGAATTACTGGCGAAGCTCGATCAAACCGCAGATATGCGTCAAGCGCTTGCTCAAATAGATAAGAGCGATGCCTCACTAGGCGCGGAAAAGGCGCAGCGCATCCCGAATCTCACCGTGAGTGTTGGTAGCCAATACGACCGCTCTATTCGCGAGAGGGTCAATGTCGTGGGGCTGTCGATGCCTTTACCGCTGTTTGATCGCAATCAGGGCAACATTCTTTCCGCTTCTCGCCGCGCAGATCAGGCCCGAGACCAGCGAAACGCTGTTGAGCTCAGGCTACGTTCCGAAACTCAAACCGCAGTGAATCAGTGGGCTACCGCCATGCAGGAGGTCGAGTCCTATGACAAGACGATCCTGCCTTCAGCTCAACAGGCCGTGGATACCGCAACTCGTGGATTTGAGATGGGCAAATTCGGTTTCATCGAAGTGCTGGATGCTCAGCGCACCTTGATAGTTGCTCGTGGCCAGTACCTCGACTCTTTGGCGGCTGCGACCAATGCGCGTGCTCAAGTGGAAAGGGTGTATGGCGACGTCGGCTTGACTGCCAATACGCGCTGAACAGGCCAGGCATTTTCCTTGTATGCGTCTTTGAATAAGCCGGTACCTAAGATCAGCAGGAGTAGCAATGGATAACAAACGCAAGATCGCGCTCGCGGTAATCGCTGTGGCAGTCCTCGGATTTGGCAGTTTCGCCTGGAACTCCAGTTCCGAGCAGCCTCCAGTCAGTAAGGCCGAACATGGCACTGAAGATGGCCATGAGAGAACTGCTGTAGCACCTGCTAAAGACGGGGGGGATGAAGGTCACGGTGAGGAAGGCCACAGCGAAAATGCCAATGAGGAAGAGGGCAAGATGACGCTTAGCGCCGAGCAGATTGAGGCTGCGGGCGTCGTTCTGGAAGCAGCTGCTCCCCGTGAGATTAGCACTATTGTGACTTTTCCTGGCGAAATACGGTTTGATGAGGACCACACCGCACATGTGGTACCTCGCGTTCCTGGAGTTGTTGAAAGCGTTCAGGCGAACCTGGGCGAGTCGGTCAAGAAGGGCCAAGTCCTTGCGGTGATTGCCAGTCAACAGATCTCGGATATGCGCAGTGAGCAACAAGCTGCACAGCGACGTGTTGAGTTGGCACGCTTGACTTTTGACCGCGAGAAGCAGTTGTGGCAGGACAAAATCTCCGCCGAGCAAGATTACCTTCAGGCGCGACAAGCTTTGCAAGAAGCTGAAATATCACTGGCCAACGCTAAGCAAAAGGTCGGAGCAATCGGCGCTTCGGTCAATTCTGCAGGCGGTAACCGCTATGAACTGCGTGCGCCTTTCGACGCAGTTGTAGTGGAAAAGCACCTGACCGTCGGTGAGGTGGTCAGCGAGGCAACCAATGCTTTCATCCTGTCCGATCTTAATCAGGTGTGGGCAACTTTCGCGGTTCCTCCTGGCGATCTCGGAAAGGTCGTGACTGGCCGCTCGGTAAAGGTTTCTTCTCCTGACATGAAGGCTGAGGTCGAGGGCAAGGTGGGTTACGTAGGCAGCCTTTTGGGCGAGCAGAATCGTGCAGCGCCCGTCCGTGTCACTCTGACCAATCCCAATGGGGCCTGGCGACCGGGGCTGTTCGTGAGCATCGCAGTCACGTCACAAACTGATCAAGTTGCTGTAGCTGTTCCAGAGTCAGCGGTGCAGACCGTCGAGGAAAAAACTGCAGTTTTCGTGAGGACCACTGAGGGCTTCGACACTCGCAGGGTAACTCTAGGTCGCCGTGCCGGTGGCTATGTGGAAATAACCGAAGGCCTCCAATCGGGTGCCCAAGTGGCAACCAGTGGCAGCTTCACGCTCAAGTCTGAGCTTGGCAAAGCGTCTGCCGAGCATGGCCACTGATGCGAATTTACAGGATGATTTCTTATGTTTGAACGTATCATCAGATTCGCCATTGAGCAGCGCATCGTAGTAATGATCGCAGTTCTAATCATGGCCGGTATAGGTATCTACAGCTACCAAAAACTGCCCATTGATGCGGTGCCTGATATCACAAACGTCCAGGTGCAGATTAACACTGGCGCCCCTGGTTACTCGCCGTTGGAAACCGAACAGCGGATCACGTTTCCAGTTGAAACGGCCATGGCCGGTCTTCCGGGCCTTCAGCAAACCCGATCCCTATCTCGCTCCGGCTTGTCACAGGTCACCGTGATCTTCAAAGACGGTACTGACATCTTTTTTGCCCGCCAACTCATTAACGAGCGTTTGCAGGTTGCAAAGGAACAGTTGCCAGATGGGGTCGAGGCCGTCATGGGGCCTGTATCCACCGGGCTTGGTGAAATCTTCCTGTGGACCGTTGAAGCGGAAGATGGCGCACTCAAAGAAGATGGTACTCCTTACACTCCCACCGACCTGCGAGTGATCCAGGATTGGATTATCAAGCCGCAGCTGCGCAACGTCCCTGGTGTTGCCGAGATCAACACCATCGGTGGCTTCGCCAAGCAGTTTCTGATTGCGCCGGACCCGAAGCGGTTGGCTACCTACAAGCTGACACTTAATGACCTGGTAGTTGCATTGGAAAGCAACAACGCCAACGTGGGCGCCGGTTACATCGAGCGTAATGGTGAGCAGTTGCTCATTCGTGCGCCGGGTCAGGTAAGCAATATCGAAGATATTGCCAACATCGTAATTACCAGTGTAGATGGCACGCCGATTCGCATCAGCAACGTTGCTGAAGTCAGCATCGGTAAAGAACTGCGAACGGGGGCTGCTACTGAGAATGGTCGCGAAGTAGTACTCGGTACCGTATTTATGCTGATTGGTGAAAATAGTCGTACAGTGTCCCAAGCTGTGGCCACCAAATTGACCGACATCAACCGCACCCTGCCGAAGGGCGTGGTTGCTGTGACCGTTTATGACCGTACCAACTTGGTTGAAAAAGCCATTGCGACGGTGAAGAAGAACTTGGTGGAAGGCGCGATTCTGGTAATTGCTATTCTCTTCCTGTTCCTCGGCAACATCCGCGCAGCACTGATCACCGCAATGGTGATCCCGCTGTCCATGCTATTTACCTTCACAGGTATGTTCAACAACAAGGTTAGTGCAAACCTAATGAGTTTGGGAGCACTCGACTTTGGCATTATTGTAGATGGTGCCGTGGTTATAGTAGAAAACGCGATCCGCCGACTGGCTCATGCGCAACACAAGCATGGTCGCATACTCACCAAAGCAGAACGCTTCCATGAAGTCTTTGCCGCTGCAGGTGAAGCTCGCCGGCCACTGATATTTGGCCAGTTGATCATCATGGTAGTGTATCTGCCGATCTTCGCCCTAACCGGCGTCGAAGGAAAAATGTTCCACCCCATGGCATTCACTGTCGTAATGGCGCTGCTGGGGGCAATGATTCTTTCCGTAACCTTTGTTCCTGCTGCTATCGCCATGTTCATCACTGGCAAGGTCAAGGAAGAGGAGGGCGTGGTAATGCGCACCGCCCGACAGCGCTATGAGCCGATACTGCAATGGGTTCTTGGGCACCGGAACATTGCGTTCTCGGCTGCAGTAGCTCTGGTCGTACTTAGCGGTATACTTGCAAGTCGTATGGGTAGCGAGTTCATTCCCAGCCTTAGTGAGGGCGACTTTGCGATGCAGGCTATGCGAGTGCCCGGAACGAGCCTTACTCAGTCCGTCGAGATGCAACAGCGCCTGGAGAAAGCGGTAATAGCGCAGGTCCCAGAAGTAGAGCGGATGTTCGCACGCTCGGGTACTGCAGAAATCGCATCTGATCCAATGCCGCCTAACGCCTCTGACGCCTACATAATGCTTAAGCCTCAGGATCAGTGGCCAAATCCCAATAAGCCTCGTGATGAGCTGATCGCTGAGGTGCAGAAAGCCGCAGCAGGTGTCCCGGGAAGCAACTATGAGTTGTCCCAGCCGATCCAGTTGCGTTTCAACGAGCTGATTTCGGGCGTGCGTAGTGACGTTGCGGTGAAAGTTTTTGGCGATGACATGGACGCGCTCAACAGCACCGCCAACAAAATCGCGGCATCGCTTAAAGCGGTACCGGGCTCATCGGAGGTCAAGGTTGAGCAGACTTCCGGCCTTCCTGTGTTAACCATCAACATCGACCGCGAAAAAGCAGCACGCTACGGTTTGAACATCGCGGATGTGCAAAACTCAATTGCTATTGCTGTGGGTGGCCGCCAGGCAGGTACATTGTATGAGGGCGATCGTCGGTTCGATATGGTGGTGCGACTGCCTGAGACCGTGCGCACTGACGTAGCGGGTATGTCCAGCTTGCTGATTCCTGTGCCTGCTAATGTTGCTCAGGATGCTAATCAGATAGGGTTCATTCCTCTGTCCCAAGTCGCTAATCTTGACTTGCAGTTGGGCCCGAACCAGATCAGCCGCGAAAATGGGAAACGGCTGGTAGTAGTTAGTGCAAACGTTCGAGGCCGTGACCTAGGCTCGTTCGTTGAAGAAGCGACTAAGTCGCTGGCTACTGTGCAGATCCCAGCAGGCTACTGGACTACCTGGGGTGGCCAGTTTGAGCAGTTGCAATCAGCAGCCAAGCGTCTGCAGATCGTTGTTCCAGTCGCATTGCTTCTGGTCATGACACTGCTGTTCCTGATGTTCAACAACTTGAAGGATGGCATGCTGGTCTTCACCGGAATTCCATTCGCACTCACCGGCGGTGTAGTTGCACTGTGGTTGCGGGATATCCCGCTGTCTATCTCGGCGGGAGTTGGCTTCATTGCGCTGTCCGGTGTGGCAGTTCTAAACGGCCTGGTTATGATTTCTTTTATCCGCGGGCTGCGGGAGGAAGGACGTACCCTCCGGCAAGCGGTAGATGAAGGCGCGTTGACACGGTTAAGGCCCGTTCTGATGACAGCCCTAGTCGCATCCCTCGGATTTATCCCGATGGCTCTCGCAACAGGTACCGGTGCTGAAGTTCAGCGGCCACTGGCGACAGTGGTGATTGGCGGGATTCTTTCGTCTACCGTGCTTACTCTGTTGGTGCTTCCTGCTCTGTATCAATGGGCACACCGCAAAGATGATGATGGTGATGAAGCGGGTAGCTGATAGCCCATAACAGAAGCCCACAGCAACGTTGTGGGCTTTTCATTCTGGATATTGTTGTCACCTTTCAAAATTGTAAGTTTACCGTCATGCCGGTGATGCCTGTGAGTTGATAAGGTTACTCCCAATAAGATTGATATTGAGAGGACCTTATGAAAAAGCTTATCATTGCGGCAGCCCTAGCTGTTTTGCCTATAGTTTCACAAGCTACTACGTTTTCCGAAAAGAAGCAGTTGCAATATATTCAGGAACATCAGAACGCCGTGGCTAGCTATGCGGCGAAAAATAATAAGCCAATACCAGAGATTCAGGACTACAAGTATGGAATGAAGATTGATGTTGCAAAATTTGTGCGTCAGTCCCAGGATCCCCGTACTTGCGAGGTGTATCAACGGTTGATGACCTACGAAGACTCGCGGGGTGAGCTTAATACGATTCGTTATTCTTTGTTTTCCCAATGTGTCAACAACAAAAATTGAATGCATCGATAGGATTTTTAGAGGCCATAGAAAAACGCCAGGCGATGCCTGGCGTTTTCTATGGTCCTTGACATGTTTTAACCAAAGATTGTCAGTCCTTGCCCCCCTCCCCAAAAGTAAGTCAAGTCCAGCTAAAAAATTTAGGCCGGCGAATTTGCACTCAGAAGCAGCGAATTTTGAAAAAAACTGATTTCTGTGACATCCAGGCAAAGCATGAGCACTGACTCAGTCGAAGTGCGGCTTGATAAGGGTGTTTATTGGAAAGTTTATAATTGGCTCGGGGCTTAGGCTTACTTAAAGACTTAACTCCGGATAATTGCTTTAGGTGAGTCCTCAGGCTTTGAACGAAAAACGAAAGTCGATGGTGTGGCAGCAAGTTCTGGGTCGTACTAGCTTGCTACCCAACCAAAAATAAACACTGAATATATGGGCTTAGCTCGACGACACGTACGTTTAGCAGGTTGCTTCTTGTTTAAACTGATGGGCGCTCGTGAGAAAATGGATCACTGGTTGGTAAGTTGATACTTAATTGGTGTAATTATTGGTGTCGTTACTGGTTTTCATGTTTTGAGAAAGTGCTTAATTGTCCAAGATCTAAAGTGCCATCATGTATATGCTCTTATCAGAATTGTAATCTCTGGATCATGCTAGAGTTATTTGTTCAGTTTATTATTAGGGTTTTTTGGTGTTTGTTGGGTGGCACAGCTATTGTCGAGGTGCTGCATCATTTAGTTCTGAAATTACATGCAGTTCACTTTTTTTTCACTTCGGGTTGTTTAGTCTTTGTAGATGGAAAATACAAGCATGTCGATCATAGCTTTGCTTATTCGTTATCTAGGCATTGGATTCGTAGCAACCGGGGGGCACTATTTTGTATTTCTCCTGCTTATTGTAAATGGAGTTACTGATCCAGTGTTAGCCAGCGTTGGCGGAGGCGTGATAGGCGCTATTATTAGCTATATTGGTAATAGAAGGCTCAGTTTCGTGGCGACGGGAATTTATAAGCTTCAACCTATCAGGTTTGTACTTGTCTCGTTGGCAACTAATATCGGTAATGGTGTAGGTATGTGGGTTCTGATTAAATTCAATCTCTCACCGCTTGTCTCTCAGATTTTAGTGACTTTAACCCTAACTGCGCTCGGATTCACTGCGCATCGTTTCTGGACATTCAATCATGCGGACATCACATCGGCTTTCCGAACGCGCTGACCCCTTGTTAACAATAGTGGTTCCTTGCTTTCAAGAAGAGCAAACCATTCCGGAATTTCACAAGCGCATCACCAGAGTTGTAAAGCGCCTGCCTGTTTCGTGCGAGATTCTCTATGTCGACGATGGTAGTAGCGATCAAACTGCAGACCTACTTCGACACTATCAAGATGGATCAAATGTACGATGCCTGTTCCTAAGTCGGAACTTCGGAAAAGAGGCTGCGTTAAGTGCAGGGATCGACCATGCACGCGGTAGCGCATTGATCTTCATTGATGTCGACCTTCAGGATCCACCTGAACTCATCTCGAGTATGGTATATCATTGGCAGATGGGTTACGACGTTGTGAACATGCAACGCGACTTGCGAACTGGCGACTCCTGGCTAAAACGCACGAGTGCACGTAGCTATTACTGGATCATGCAGCGCCTGGTGGAGAAAGTTGATCTTCCGGTGGATGTCAGTGACTTCCGTCTGATTGGTCCTGCTCCATTGGCCGCCTTAAGAGCGCTGGACGAACGCTCCAGAATTCTTAAGGGTTTGATCGGCTGGGTAGGCTTTCGCACCATTGAGTTACCCTACAATCGCACTTCCCGTCATGCCGGCAATACCAAGTGGAACGCCGCTAGCCTGCTGGACCTAGCCATCGAAAGTATTCTCAGCTTCTCCCGCAAGCCGCTTCGTATATTCAGTCTCATTAGCTTCAGT
The DNA here is from genome assembly GCF_030263855.1 of Pseudomonas sp. ChxA. Taxonomy (NCBI): domain Bacteria; kingdom Pseudomonadati; phylum Pseudomonadota; class Gammaproteobacteria; order Pseudomonadales; family Pseudomonadaceae; genus Pseudomonas; species Pseudomonas sp. ChxA. Next base: position 680,743 of record NZ_JARPMK010000002.1, on the reverse strand, counting down.
TTCTTTGTCTCCAGCATCTGCTACCTGCTCGCAGTACTGGTAGCAGGCTCCTTTGACATCCATCACCTGCTTGTCGGAATTGCTTCATTCATGTGCGTGGGTGTTGCACTGGTGGGCGAGTACGTAGGCGTAACGCTCGCGGAGGTCAAACGCCGCCCCCTTTATTTTCTAAATAGTAATAATGAAGCGCGACCCATGACTATTCATCCTCCGGCTTCCTCACTCGAGGGTAAGAAATGCTGAATTTGAAAAGCGAGCGAACATTGTGGTTCATCCTGAGTTCGATTCTGCTTTTGCGTCTCCTGGGGCTGGGCGTATATCCCCTGATGGATACCTCTGAAGCACGCTACGCTGAAATGGCACGCAAGATGGTTGAACTGAGTGACTGGGTGACTCCGATGTTCGATTACGGAGTTCCATTTTGGGGCAAGCCACCGCTGTCTTTCTGGACCCAAGCGGCGAGCATGACGGTATTCGGCACCAATGAGTTTGCTGCTCGATTCCCAGCCTGGTTTCTCCACTTGGCAAGCTGCTTCATCATCATCAGGCTCGCGACACAGGAGGTATCGCGCAAGGCGGGCATTTGGGCAGCCATCATCTTTTCCGGCACGGCGCTGGGCTTGGTGTCCAGTGGTGTTGTGCTGACTGACCCCGTTTTATCGTTCTCGATCCTGTTGGCCAGCTATGGTTTCTGGCGTTGGATGAAGTGCGCAGGCAAAGGGGATGCCTACCTTATGTTCTTAGCTCTCGGCTTGGGCCTGCTTGCTAAAGGGCCACTGACCTTGGTACTGATGGGCGCGCCAGCATTTTTTTGGATCGTCATCTACAAGCAATGGAATCGGGTATTGAGGCTTCCTTGGGTAACGGGGATTGCTCTCATGTTAGGTATATCAGTGCCTTGGTACATTGCAGCCGAAATGAAGACGCCGGGTTTCCTTGAGTATTTTTTTGTCGGCGAGCACTGGAGCCGATATGTTGTAAGTGATTGGGCCGGGGATCTCTACGGGAGTGCTCACGCCAAGCCCTACGGCACCATATGGATTCAGCTTGGCTTAGCGTTGCTTCCTTGGACTTTCTTTCTACCCCTCGTTATTAGCAGGCGTGGGACGATGCAGCGCTTCGATGTATACCTTTGGCTTTGGGCATTGGCGACACCTGTTTTCTTTACTTTCTCTGGTAACATTCTCTGGACCTATCTTCTTCCTGCTCTGCCTGCATGGACGCTACTCCTTGCCGAATGTATCAGCGAAGTGGGCAGAAAGACTGCTTGGGCTGCTGCAGCGAGCGCTCTGATGCTGCCAGTCGCGGGCGCCGGTATTATCTATAACGGTGTGCTTGAGGATCGTCCTCAGAACCAGCGAGATTTAGTGCAGGCCTGGCTGGATGTGCAGTCGTCTCAATCGGGCCCCCTGATTTATCCTGGCCGCCGCTCGTATTCGTCGGAGTTTTATAGCCGGGGAATGTCCAAAAGCATCAAAGATCCTGACAAGTGGCCTCGCGACAGATCGTTCTACCTTTCCAGGCGTTTGCGCGACAGCGATTCTGATCTACCTGTAGACGTTGGTTGCAAAATAATCACTGAAACGAACGCGAGCCAACTGCTTCTATGCCGCTGGAAGGACACTGCACAGGATGGTGAAAATATTCTAGGAGATAGTGCTACTGGCTCCCGTTGAAAGTAAGAGCCCGGCGAAGAGAGTATTTAAATTTCTAGCTGCTTTTCAGTTTAAAGTGAATAATCCATCTCAGGATTTATCTTTGATGCTGAAAAATTATTTAATAAGTACAATTAGGGAGAGGTTGCTAAAAAGCCAGATATTAATCTGGCTTTTTGTCGATGGCTTTGATCGTGTTAATTGTTTTTTACTGTCTCTTAGTTGTCGACTTGCTGCTAATGCCCTTAGGTTCTTTCTGTTTTTCTTGAGCAATTTTCTGCTTACTTTTCTCCGATACATCAGGACCCCATAGACGAGCTTGCTCGGCTCGGAAGTTATCTTTGAAATTTTTGGTTCGCTCGAAACCGTCTTCAGCAAAAGCGGAACTCATAAATCCAGTCAGTACGATACCAATAGAGAGGAGTTTTATGAATTTCATTGTGCCCTCGATGTTTACTAGGTCTGCTTAACTAGCAGCCTTTGTGGTTTGATAGTTTAGGATTTTGAAGCTAACAGCAGGGTGAGGGAATCATTACAATTTCGTAATTTATGCGTTTGGTGAAACGGTATAAATTTTGTGTTTGTGAAAGCTCCGAAGCAGGCTATTTTTCTTTCATAACCTTTAATGTGATATCTAAGCCATTGATGTTTTTGGATTTTTTGCCACTAGTGGAAGCTAGCCATAAACGATCTAAAGACTGTGTAGCAGCGATTGGATATTTTTGTTTACGCATCGAAGCTAACGGCTAGATTAGCTGGCATCTCAAATGCGGCGCCGTTGGCGGTTAGTCAAACTGGCTGTCGAATTTTTTTGACTCCGTCTGTGGTTCACTCAGAGGGGCGTGAAAGAGTTTAAGGCGGGGGGGGGGGGGGCGTGCCGATAAGGTCGCGTTATATGTGGCTGCTCGCCATATTTTCGGGTAGGGCTGCCTTCCCCTCTAGACGTCGAGCTAAAGACCAAAACAATACGGCAGCCCTCAGGCATTAAAGCTTTCAAGTAAAAAAGAGAGCTCTTCTAAAATCGGCCCCCTCCATATACGGGACCTAGGCTGCGCCCATTTGCGTTTGCTTCATTTGGGTGTCGGGAAAGTTGAGGTGAAACCAGGTAAAATTCTGATCAGTCACTTCTACGCTCGCAGAACCCTGATGCAATCCCATAATTGACTGTACTATAGCTAGGCCCAGACCCGTACCACCTTCATTTCGTGCTCGGCTTTTGTCTACACGGTAGAACCGCTCGAACAAATGCACCTGGTGTTCCTTGGCGATTCCGCGCCCCGGGTTACCAACACTCAAGGTAGTTCCGTTAGCACCGCGTTGAACTTTCACGTAAACCGTCCGGCCTCTTGGGCAGTAGCGAATCGCGTTCGAGACAAGGTTCGAGATGGCTCGTTGAATCATTATCTGATTGCCACGCACCACGCCATTTCCTGTGAGCTGGAGTTGTATTTCGCCTTCTTCGGCCGTAATGCTGAAGAGGTCGCAGACCCGCTGAATTTCGTCGAGCAAACAGACATTTTCGAATTCTACCATTGACGCGGGGTGGCTGACCTGGGCTAGAAATAGCATGTCGGAAACCATTCGACTCATGCGGTCCAACTCTTCCGTGCACGACTCCAAGACTTCTCGGTACTCAGGAAGAGACCTTTCCCGGGTCAGCGCAACCTGAGCCTTACCCATGAGATTGGACAAAGGTGCACGCAGTTCGTGAGCAAGATCGTCCGAGAACTGCGATAGCTGCTGAACCCCATCATCTAGACGCATCAGCATGATATTGATTCCATCGCCGAGCTTCTTCAGTTCTGCCGGCATCCCCTTCGTTGGTAGGCGATGATCAAGGCTCTCGGTGGAAATTTTCGAGGCAATCCTCAAGAACTTGGTCAGAGGCAGTAGTCCTCTGCGCACAGTCCACCATCCAATGGCCAAGATCAGCAAGAGAATAAGAGGCGAGACCATCAGCGCCCAGGTTAGCAATGCATCGAGCAGGGCTTGGTTGGCTGACTGGTCCATGGTCATGAACACACTAACTTCGGTTCCATCGCCTAGATTCATTACTCGCGAAGCGCTAAGTAGCGGGCGACCCGTGGAGTCACGCCACTCGTGCTGTTTAACCTGCTCGGTTGGCTTGAACTTGTGCACTTCCAGGTTGACTGCCTTCGAACCTATTGAGAGCAGTGGAGTTTGCGTTTGTCCTGACTCAAAGATGCTGACGTACAGATTATTGTGCCCCATGACCAAGTCAACTAGCTGGTGCGCGTCTGGATTGACATCAGCGATACTAGTGATAGCGGATAGGTTGTGAGTCATACCCGCCATTTTCACTTCGAGGTCCATTCGGGAGTTTCTCTCGAGAGCTTGGCTCACCATCACATACCCAAAGGTGGCGAAAAGGAGGAGCAGCGCTGCGCTCATCAAACCGACTTTGAATCCCAGCTTCACAGCCAGACTGAACGGCCTCATGCGCGCTCCTCCAGAACGTACCCTATGCCTCGAAGTTTATGTATGAGCTTGGTCTCAAATGGATCATCGATCTTCGAGCGTAATCGCCGGATAGAGACGTCAATAACGTTATTATCGCAGTCAAAGTTCATGTCCCATATCAGCCAGATGCTCTGAGAGCGTGTAAGTGCTTTGCCAGCTCGACTAATGAGAAGGTGCAGGAGAGCAAATTTCTTGGTGTTGAGGTCTATGCGTGTAGATCCACGGAACACCCGATGGCGCACAGAGTCGAGCTCTACATCCGAAATTCTCAGCGCGTTTTTCTCAAAAAGCTCGTCGCCACGTCTTTGCAGCGAGCGCATGCGAGCAAGCAGCTCGGGAAACTCGAAGGGCTTGACGAGGTAGTCATCTGCGCCACCGTCCAAACCCTTGAGCTTGTCGTTGGTTCGTCCCCAGGCAGTCAGCATAATGACGCGGACCCGGCTGGTTTCTCTAATGACTTCCAAAAGGTCCAAGCCATTGATGTCAGGGAGGTTCACATCGAGAAGCAGAAACGAATAAATATTAGTATTGAATAAGTGAGCGGCATCAACACCATTGTTTGCTATATTTACGATGTACCCGCTTTCAGAAAGGCCCTGCTGAAGGTATTCTACGTTTTTGGTTTCGTCTTCCACAACTAGAACGCGCATAACTTATCTCAGGATGTGAGTAAAATAATAGTCCAATCGGCCGCCAGTGTGGTTATACGCTGATTGGTAGTACTGCTGTGTGCTTGGTGTTTAATTTCATTATTTATTTTCATGCGCATTACATTAACTCAATAATAACTGATCCTAGCGCGAATTGGCTAAATGCGCGTAAGCTTTGCAAATTTGTAATTTTTGCGCAATATTATTGATAGTTATGATAAATTGATTGTTTGGAATAATCGAGAATCTGTCAATGGTAAGGTTTTTAAGGCCAAAGCTGGCGGATGCCTTCAGTGCGCGTAGCAGGCGAATCTGCCTGAAGGCTCCTTTAATATTGGCCGCCGGTCAACTCGATTAGTCGTTAAATTTAGAGGTGGCAGTAATGCATATTTAAAAGCGCGTATAGTCTTGGGGAACGCATCTTAAGTCGATTTTTCTTAGGGCTTCTGCCTGCAAATACAACAATTAGCGTCATCAAAAAAACGACTAGTGTGAAGGCTTCGGAGCATTATCATGAAAGGCTGCTTGCTCCATTTGAATCGTGCAGTGATGAATTTCGAACGATTTACTCACCGCGTCAATGACTGATGCGAGAATAACATCTCGATTTAATGAATCTCGCACGACTACGTGCGACGTCAGGATATTGCGGCCACTACTTAGAGCCCAAACATGCAGATCATGGACCTCCATGACCCCATCTACTCCAAGTATCAGGGACTCTATTTCCGCAATATTGAGATTGTCGGGTACCCCTTCCATAAGTACCCCCCAAGCTTTCGCGCAACAACTGCCAAGTACGTGGAAACACCCATATACCGATTGCTACGGCGACAATCGTATCGACCCAGCTCCAACCTGTAAATCGGATGACAAGTGCCGCTATGATCACGCCCAATGAACCAAGCATGTCGCTCCAGACTTCAAGATAGGCTCCCTTGAGATTCAGACTTTCACTGCTGGCAGAGGAGAGCAGACGCATCGATATCAGGTTCACAAAAAGACCCCCAATTGCGATCCACATCATCGCACCGGTAGCAATCTCCGACGGTACTAGCAAGCGCTGATACGCCTCGTACAAAATGTAGGCAGCGACCATAAAGAGTAATAAGGCATTGAACGTTGAGGCTAGGATCTCTATGCGAGCATATCCAAAAGTCCGTTTCTGGTCCGCTGGCCGCTTGGCTATTTGGAGAGCAATCAGTGAAATTGCCAGAGCAGCAGTATCTGTGAGCATATGTGATGCATCAGACAGCAGGGCTAGGCTGCCGGTAACGCATGCTCCGATAACCTCCGCAATCATAAAAATACCAGTCAGGGCAAGCGCCATGAGTAGTTTTTTCTGGTGTCCTTCACGTAGAGCGGCACCGCCATGAGCGTGATTGGATCCCACATGCTTCTCCTTGCCTAATGTAGTGGTTGGCTTCAATCTAGATTCTCATCGCTACAAACAAAAACACAAATATGGATCCTACCTTTCAGAACGGCTAATAAAACTCATTTAAACTAATTGTAGTTTAGGATGAAAGTATGTTGTTGGTATGCGATTTTTTGCAGACCTGCGTCTCCTCTAGCCGGCGATACGGTGCTAGTCAACAGCCTACTTTGACACGGCTCAAAAAAAGAAGGTTCCGCTGGGATTGTGTCAGAATTGTAATTCTGCTGTAGCTATCTCGTTATCCGTCGTCAAAAATAATACGGCTAGCTAAAAATTTACGCTACGTAGCGGTGTCGCTAAGCACAGACACGAAATTACCTCAAACTCCTCGCAACGCTGCTGAGTAACATAATTACCTAGTTTTTTAACGCCGGCCGCGGTCAATATTTTCATCGCAAATTCTGATTCCTTAATCACTGAACTATCTCGTAAGGAAGAAACCGCGGGTTTTGAAATGATGCTCGGCGATACGGAGCTCGAGAGTGCCGTTCGATGTGAGGGGTTAGGTCGATGACACCGTTGAGATGCGGAACGGACTGAGGCTTAACCATTAACACCGATTGTCGAAAGTGGTCGTCGCTACCGACCCAAAAGGGGCGAATGGCGGTAATTTGGATGCCGCTAGACGCTGGCATCGTGTGCCGATTACCGACAGCGTAACCTTTCATTCTTGAAGAGTCGTATTTACCTGAGTCAAGCGACATGCGTGCTCACCCCAGATCGCAGCGGCTTTGCGACACGCTTGATTCATTCGCACACCTAGCCAGGTAGCAACTTGAATATTGGTTGTGGGTGAGGAGGTTATTGAAGTGAAAATCGGAGTTAGCGGCGCCGGCAATATTGGGGCTACCCTTGCCCGCAAGCTCGTCGCGTGCGGCCATGAAGTTAAGCTGGCAAATTCGAAAGGCCCCGAAAGCCTTCAAAACCTGGTCAGTGAAATCGGCGCACACGCTGTGACCAAGGAAGAGGCAGTGTCCGAGGTAGGCGTTGTGATCCTCTCGATACCCTTCCCAAAATATCCAGATCTCAAACAGACGTTAAAGAATGTCCCCGAGAAAGTCGTTGTCATTGACACGTCCAATTACTATCCGGGACGCGACGGGGCAATCATAGAAGTTGACGACGGCAAGCCCGTGAACGTTTGGGTAAGCGAGCAGTTTAGCCGCCCGGTCATTAAGGCTTGGAACGCCGTCCTTGCAGCGACTCTTGCCGACAATCGGCAACCAACTGGATCTTCGACACGCATTGGCTTACATGTAGCAGGGGATGACACTCATGCAGAGGCCGTCGCGCAGGATCTCGTTGAGGATACGGGCTTTATCGCGCTTGCCGCTGGTAGCCTTGAAGATTCGTGGCGTCAGCAACCAGGAACACCAGCCTACTGCACCGAGCTAACATTGCCGGAGCTGAAGATGGCGCTGGAGGCGGCAGACAAGGTACGGGCACCTCAAAACCGAGACGCACTTATCGCAAAATTTATGGTTCCCGGCAGTCAGTTTACAGATGAGCAAATTGTTGCCACAAATCGCGCTAGGACGGCCTGACTACCGGATTAGGCGGGATTCTTTGCTAGAATTTCGCCTAATTGATCTAGTCGCTAAACTCATCTCTTTACGTAAACAGGGCACTGCAGACGCGTGCCTAACTCAGCGTCTGGATGAGGCCGCGAATTTCCTAACCTGTCCTGTATCGCGGCCTAGGCCACGTCACGTTGTTCAAGCATCCGCTCAATCTCAGCGCCAGCTAAAGCGTCGCAAGCGTGCGGCGTGGTCTACTACCGATCTCAACTATTAAGGCGTTGGCGTCAGGAAGGCGTGTTTACCGGACGCTTACCTTCAAGGAATTCCGGGCAACACAGAAACAAGAACGCCGATTTGATTGATGATGTTCGTGCGAGCAAACACATCTAACAAACCGGCGTTCTTATGTGCGATATTATACTTTTCTTCCTTTTTGGGAGGGCTTTTCTGTCGTTAACACAAAGCCTGATGGTGATGCCCTCCAGATCGATCTGACTCCCCGCGCCAAACTAGACCGTCTCGTTTTGAAATAGTGGGCTGTGCCCAGTGAGAAAGATTTGCCCCAGGTATTTGGGGCGAAGGGCAACGGCGCCATCGGCTTGTTCTGCCGTCATTTCGAGCTCCTCTACGAAGAAGTCCCAAAGCTCCTCATTCGTCGATACCTCGTTATTGGCGAGCTGATCTTCGATGTTTTCAAGGATTTGTTGGGTCAGGTTATTGAAGATTAGATTCATGTGCTGCTCCTGTTGAGTCGAGGAGCGCCCAGGAGGGAGCCTCTCATGAATGTGCCGATTGGCTTGGCGTATCGCCGGCATCGTTAGGTATTGGAGATATTCCATACCTGCAGTTTGAAGTTGTGTAAATAGCCGAGCTCCGAGAGCCGACTGCACTGTTGGCGTAGTTGCTGACGATCAACAGTTGTGTCCAGCCTGACTGTATAGCTTAGAGGCCAGATTGTGCCGAACAACTCGGCATCTGCCTCGAGGTCGTTGGTTGCGCCGGTCGGGGTCATCCCGAACGGGGCATCCTCTTTTGATACCTGTTTATTGGTGGCCGGTAGGGCGGGCGGATTATTACGCTGCACAGGCTTGGAGAGGTTGGAAGAAGACTCTTCATCCATAGGGTCAGGCTCGTTTGGCGAGAGCCTGGCGGCGTCTTCTGGTGTCAGATTGTCGACGTCGTCGAGGCTCATGCTTTCCAGCCTTGCACGGATCTCAACGATCAGGCGGCCTGCTGTGGAGTAATACGAAGGACGGATCTCCGTTATCAGAAAGTCGCCTCGGTATTTGCCTTCATCGTACTGATCGAGGAGTGCGTCTTTGATCACGAACTCACCGATAGAGGTCGAAAGCCGTCCGACGTTGAATTCGCCATTACGGCCGCTGATGGTACGGATGGCCAGTTGGCCGGGGATGTTGATCATGGGCAGCTCCACACTGCTACGAATGAAAAAAGCCCGACAGGTGTCGGGCTTTGGGCAGTGCTGTGATTGTCGAAGGATTACGGGCAAGAAGTATGAGTTTCTTCCTTGAGTGAGATGTACAGATAGAAAACGCCTGGCGGTGATTCTATACGGTCAAGTTTTAGGTCCAGCCAGACTCGATCAGTGCTATTGCCGGCAGGCAATAAACGATAGAGGCCGAAATGGATCTGTGTGCTGTCAGGTTGCAAGTGCAGTTCTCGGTAGGCCTCCAGGACAACTTCGCCCAGTCGCTCACTGACAACACTTGCATCCTGAGGGTTTTCAATATGCACCGCTTCCTGCCAGGCCCGGGGTGTTAAAACGACCGGGAGCTTGAGCAGGTCAGACGACACGAGGTTAGTGGTGCTTTGCATGTTTATCTCCAGGTGTGAGAAACCACCCGGCCCGTCCGGGAAGTGGTTTCCCGGTTAGGTATGTTTTGGTTATGTCAGGACCAGCACACGTGGCGTTGTGTCCAGAGGTTGAGGTCAAAAGCTTGTTTCGCGGCATATTCGCTGCGGTAGTATTCTTCGGACTCCCTTGATACCGGTTCAAACTCATCAGCGGTACCAATGTAATAGCCCGCAGCGCTCTTCAGTATTTGGAGGGGGTACTCGATACCGCACTCGGCGAATGCAAGTTTCCCGTATGCAAAATCCGACACAATGTATGGTTCCGGTGTTATTAGCTGCTGCTGCTGGTCTTCTTCAGTAAAGCGTGACCAACCGCCACCATTAATGGCCGCGTTCACTCCTTCGCCCCAAGCTCGACTGAGCGCAGGAACGGTTTTGAACAGCTCGGGTACGATCGGCTGGCCGGCGCGGTACGCGTCGGCACCCAGAATATGAGCCTCGATCTCAGCCTCATATTGGGTAATCTCGTCGCCATAGATTTCCGCTTTTGCATAAGCAACGCGTATATCGAGAGATTGCGTAAATAACGTGTTCATAAAGGTGAGTCTCCAACGGACGAGAATCACCGTGCCCGGAAGGGAGGTGTTCCCTGCGGACTTTGATAATAATGAAGGCACCCGAAGGGTGCCTTTCAACAAAGTGAATCAAGATGCCGTACGCTGCTGTTTAGCGGGCGTTGGCTTGGATTGTTCCTCTGCTACTGGCTCGGATGCTTCTTCGCTTGCGAGCTGTGCTTCAGGTTCCGCTTCGCCGTCTTCAACAACTGGTTCTACTTCACGAGGCTTTGCTTCATAGACGGTTTGGCCATCCACCTTGATCCAGCCGATAAACAACAGGCGTCCCTTGAGGCTTGCTCCAGGTTGACCTTTTTTATCGCCTTTCTCGTAGGTAAATGCGTCGGTCCAGATATCACCGATGCGGAAGCTCACAAGGACCTTCTTTCCGGCTTCAACGGCTGCTTGGCTGCGACGAATCAGCTTTTCAGCTTCAGCGCCGACCACGTTGCAGTCGATATAGGAATACTCGGCATCATCCATCGAGCCGCGCAGAGCCGCAACGGTAACTGCCATGAATGGCTTACCTTTGCCGCGAGGTTTCACTTCACGGATACGGTTGAGATAACCGATACCAGTGGTGTGAAGGTCGAAGAATTTTGCTTCGTTGGATTGATTAGTGCTCATGGTGATTCTCCAGTTTCGAAATAACAGAAAGCGGAGAAACACTTCGCCCTAGGGGGAAAGTATTCCCCGCGAGGGTGGGTGGAGCTTAAGGTTGTTTAATGCATCAGCTTCATTGCAGCAATCATTACACCGACAGCTGCAGACAACATGACGCCCATGCGAATGGTGAGCTTGACTTCAAGCTGTGAAATCTCAGATTTGAACTCTGCAGCAAGAGCAGTTAAATCTGCCTTGGTAGCCAAACGTGAAAGCATGTCGGTCTCCAAAGCTTCAATAACAGCATTTGCCTTCTGTTCCGGGACGTTAATCGAAATCAACGCCTGGTAGAGAGCCAGTTCAGTTTTCATCAGACCTCCAAAAGTGAGAGGCCTGCCCTGACGGGGTAGGCCCGTCATGGGTGGGAAAGGTGCTTCCATCGACTAAGTCGACTGATCGCGCTACCGGAAGCTATGGCGATCTTGGGAGTGGATCAATGCAGAAAACCGCATCGTAGTCTTGCGGATCCAGACTACTTGGGCATGTTGCTGACGACGTCAGCGATACATGTGCAGATCATGGAAATACGATTGTCGCTTGTCAAGCCCCTACCGTGAAAACTCTGAGGAAACCTTCCCTTTGGGAAGGCTCCCTACAGAGGCGAAGGACGCAGACTTAGCAAGTTGCTGGCACCAACGAGCGTGCAGCTGGCTTCTTACGCGGTTTCCGAGCTGGCTTTTCGACCACTCGAGTGTTAGCCGCGTACCAAAGGTTCAGGTCGACACCTTTACGAGTTATTGCCGGTACATGATCCATCTCACGTACGAGACGCTCAGGTACGCAGGGCGGTGGAAGCAACGGAGCTGCTTTGGTATGGATAGCTGTGGGCGCAGCGCTGGTTTTCTTTACCGCACGCAGAAACTGTCGCGTGATGGTGCCAAGCGCGAAACCGAAGCCATAAGCAAGTTTGGACATGGTGATTCTCCTGCAGGTTGAATGCGGAGAACCCACTGACCCCGTTGGGGAAGTGATTCCCCGCGAGGTGAGTTGCATAAGGTGCTTCCATCGACGATTGTCGACCGACCGCGCTACCAGAAGCTCAGCGGTCTTGGGCGGATCTGACACGAACATCGTGTCGCAGTCTTCAAGATCCTGACTGCCTGGGCATGATGCTGACGACGTCAGCAAAGCACGTCCATATCATCGAAGGGGGGATGGTGATGTGTCAAGCGGAGAGGGATATTTCGCGGAGGGCAAAGAAGGTTCAGGTCGACAGGAGAAGCTACCGAGAGTAGCTGGGTCAACAGTCACTCTCGGATGTAGTAAGTAGCGTCTTTCAGAAAAAAATACCACCTGTGCGGGATGAAGGCGTTGTTGATCCCTGGGCTGTGATCTGAACGTCTTACTTCCAACACCTGGCCGATTATCGTGGCTGAGGCCAGCTAGCATAAGGCACGCATCCGCGCACAAAGGGAGCCCTGCGTTTCGCCGGCGGGCCACCGGCAAGGAAAAGCAGCTACCAATAGGTAGCCTGATCATCCTTTGCAAGATGATCAGGCTACCTATTGTGTGAGCTTTAAAAAGTGTGGGCCACAACACCAGTGTGGCCCTTAGACTACGGTGCTTCGAACCTCAACAGAGCCCTATGTGCCTTTGAACTCGCAATTCACGAGTTAGACGGCTGCGTGTCTGGCTTGAACAGGGAGACACAGGGAGAGCTCTGAACCAGGTCCGCACGCCCTTCCCGGAGCTATGCGTGCTTTGGGGTTGGTGATGAGGCAAGCCGCATCACCGGGCGCTACTGATGACCGCCAGTAGCCAACGGGGTGGAAACGTTGTTGTGATCATTATGTTGATAGGCCGGAGCTTATGCAACCCGGCGCCTTTCAAAGTCGGTCGACTCAGACTAATTGACTGCGACGACCGCACCTTCGGGAACAGGGGACGGAATTGCTATACCGGTCGCCCCAGTTATCTGTGAAATCAGCATTCCTGAACGCTTTAAACCAACGGTAGTTGTCTTTGTCAGGTCTACCAGCACAGAAGGCAAGCCTGACGGTGCAACCCCATCAAAATAAGTATAGGCCGTTCCTGATGAGATGTAAGAACCTACGCCCACAGGTTTCACAAACCACCCAGGTAGGTTGAGCGCAGAATCGCTCGGTACTCCGCTGAAGCCCGGGTTGGCCTGGGCATATTCGGTAGCGGCAGATCGGTACACCAGAAAGCCGCGACCCAGTGAGTCGAGGGTAGCGTAGTCGGATGTACGTTGGTCCTGATGTTGGTTCTCCATGAAAATGCTGGAGGCAATGAGCACAATCATCAAAACGAGCCATTGCATTGTCATGATATGAGCTCCATCCACAAAATGGTGGTTGTTACCACCTACGCGTCAATAACAAAACTATTTCGTGAGGATAATCAATGTTAAGCAAATTCCTACTAGGCCAAGCGCAATGACAGTCCACTTTGCGGCTCGCTTGATGCTCATTGGTTTGCGTTGTGGATTGATTAATTCCATAGTGGCGATCTTTTTTACTAAATAACGACCAGAGGCCGTTGGTTGTAACTTGTAAGTGAACTCGCCGACCTCGAATGCCTCTTTTTCTTCTAGTGCGCGACGCCATAGCACAGTTGAGCATATCCTGCTTCGGGTGCTTAGCCAGGTCTGTAATTCTCCAGCACTATACTCAACGTTATTCTCAAGCGTCTGCACTGCAATAATCCCCATAAACATACTATAAAACGTTTTTGAAATTTTATAAATGGATGCTTTATTTGAAGCAGCTCCAATAGAAAAGACCTGGCCAGGAAAGTCGAGATGTGGAGAGAAACCATCCACTTGCATTTCTGAAGATGTACCCAGTCTCACTATCCCCGATGCCAAAAGCGCCAGTTAAAGAGCATGACTTCCATGTAGTGTCGCCAAGGGAGCAGGTCACACTTCCTCTGGCAGGCGCCTGGCAGGTGCCCTGGATCAGCTGGAATTCCCACCCACCTGGTCTTTTCCATAAGCCTTGTTCGCAGGACAACGTTATTCCCGCGGCGCTTTTTGCAAGAAGGGTTCGGTCACTGCACTGTTGCCCCTCGGTAGCTATGCCTCCCAGGGACAAATATTCATTTGTCTGAATGCGATCATAGGCCGTTATCTTGCCCGTCGAGGTTATCTTTCCACCCCATAGTTCACCTCCGGTTGAAAAGTTTTTGTCGTTATAAACTTGGACCCAGTTGGGGCTATTTTGATAAATTCCGCCTCCCCATTTTTCGCTGTACCAGCCTGTGTCACCACGTGTTCTGAACCAACCACCTGTGCTGGTATCACCGGTAATGGTTGCAGTAGCGGCATTAACATTGGCTGTGGCGATAACGTTTCGAGCTGTAATGTCGGCGTTAGCTGTTATGTTGCCTGACGCTGTGATACTTCCTGCGTTGTTAATATTGTGGTTGCCCATCGTGATATCAGTATTCATCGTGTTGAATTCTGGATGATTGGGCACTGCGTTTCGATATAGATAGTCATTAGCCAACGCTCCATCCATAAGAAAAAGTGCGCTAGCTGTATGTCCTGGGCCAGGAGCTATAGCATAGTTACTTAGTGCTACCTGCCATCCACCCCGCACGCCCTGGACGATGTTCGGATTGGCAGAAGAGATGAACCCACCAGGTCCTCCGAGATTTTCAGCGATGGTTCGAATACCCATTTCAGGAATCGTCTGCCCACCTGTAGTAACCACAATCACTTCCAGTTGATTGGCGTTGGGTTTCCGGGCGAGGCCGACAATGGTCTGCCCAAAGGCGTTAGTGGGGCTATAACCTGCAGGAAGGTAGTTGGTGTTGACGAGCATCGGAACGGTTATTTGCACCGGTACGGTTGCTGCCGCGTTGGCCAGCACCACGCTGTAGTTATCCTTCAGATATTTGGCCAATGCCTCTGAAATGGTTCTCTGTTGATCAGCCGCAATTCGATAGTCCTGAGAATCCATCTGCTTGATTTGCCATGCGATCGCCAAAGTGACGACAACGGAGAAAACGGCCAATCCGATCGCCATGTCCAAGCTCAAGAACCCCCGCTGCTTGATCCTACTGGTCATTCCAGAGACTCCTTGATGATTGGTGAGCGATGTCGTGATCGAGCATCGTGATCTTTCCTGCATGGACTTTCTCTCGGATGCCCGGTCCGTCATCGCCTGTGAAAAGCAGGCTCTGCAGGGTTAATCGACGACTTCCTTCGTTGCCACTTGATAAGGACTGGTGAAGAACAGCCACCAACCCCTTGGAGAGCAGCTCTCGGGCGTTATTGAGTAACGGCTGAGCCAGGGCTGATATACGTTCAATGCCTTGAGTAACGCTGCCGGCATGACCTGTGCTGATAATGAGATGGCCATTGATCGAGGCTTGAATTACTTGTGCTGCTGTCGAGCTGTCGCGAATTTCTCCCACGAACAGGAAATCGGCTCTTGTGCGCAGCGCTAGGATCAAAGCTTCCTCGTATCCCCCCATCCGGCGAGAGACCGGAACTTGAATGCAGCGCCCACTCCCATGCCTGCCATTCAAAAATGGTTCTGGAGGATCCTCTACAGCCACACAAATGCCTCCCCAGGCCTCGAGACGTGCTTTCACCAGTGATGCAGCACTTGAGGTTTTCCCTGTGCCCATTTCCCCACAAATAAATATCAGGCCGCGTACCGTGTCGCTCATCAGCGCGTCCTGCAGATAGTCGGGCAGACCCAGCATGTCCAATGGACGGATCTGGACTGAGGATTTGCTTACGACAAACACAGGCTTGCCATTCAAATCCAGCAACTGGGTTACACGAAGGACGACGCCATCTTCAATTAGGGCGAACTCTGGATCCTGGGTTGCCTTGTGCTTTTCCTCGCACTGCGCCCGTAAGCGCTCAAGGTCTGCCCGCCATTCGGCGGGCGCTTCAACCCTTCGTGCCTGCCCAGGGAGACCTTTGGCGTCGGCAAATCCATCGCCGAGGTACAGGTCGACGAATTCAGCATCAGAGATCACGCTCACACTGAGTTCCTTAGTACGAAGTCCAAGCGATGGTATTGGCGTCCGAGGAGCAGCTGGTCGCAGCTGCCACCGCAGTGATTTCGCCGGCAATTGCAGTGCCGCCATTGATCGCCGTCGTTGTCTGTTTGTCCTTGGCCATGTTCGAGGCAAGGGTGATGCAGGCATTTTTCGGAAGGTTGGATTCTGTGATGGTGAAGGTCATGCCGTTGCTCATTACGGTCACTGCGCCGTTCCAGCGGTTGGACAGGGCATTACCGTTGATGCTCATGCCGCCAGTTGCCTCGAGGTTGATCAAAGAAGGCGCCAAGTTGGTGCCTGCCGTGGCGTAGCCCGTGGTGCTTTTCAGTCGTTTGGTATTGCTCAGCAACGTGCCGAGATTGCTCTGTTCAATGGTGACGTCCGAGCTGCCGAACGTTCTGTAGCCCATGAACACGATGAAACCAAGTGCCACCGCGATCAGCATCAACCAGAACATCCCGTCCAGGGAGAGAAATCCGCGTTGGTTGTTTTGAGTGTTTGTTGGCATTTCCAGTACCTCATTTAGGTTTGATTTAAAGCGTTGCAGTCACATTGCCGGCCAACTGGAAGATCCCGACCACTACCAGAATCATCATGACCCCCATGGCCATGGAGGACATGCCGATAAGAGATTTGGCGATGGCTTCGACGCGCTGAAGCGTTTGCTCCAGCCACCGGTTGGAAAACCGTTCCATCGACTCAGCGAAGCCTTTGCGGGTGGCGAGCACTTCCAGAAAATGCATCGCCATGGGGTCTGGGAATTGATGACCCGCAAGCTTCAATGCGGTACCGAAGTTTTTGCCGGCGCTCACTCCGTAATGAATGGCGCTCAGGCGCTCTTTCAACCATGGAGAGGCATTGCGTTGAAGAGAGGTCAGCGCATCTAGTTGGTTGATGCCGGAGCGCAGCATCACAGCCATGTTGAGCAGAAAGATCGATCCGTGGAGCGCCTTGTAGACTGACCAAGGCGGGAGCCTCTCTGCTCGGACTCGCAGGACCTGGAGCAGCTTGTTCAACTGCAGCTTCCACGAAGGGCTGACGGCCGTAATCTGAAGGCCGCAAAACACGGGTAGAGTGATGATCGATATGAGGATAAAGACGATTACAGCTATCAGCGTCACTAGCCCGTAGTGGGTCACGAAATTCGATAGGGCATAGAGGAAGGCCGGCACGCCGGTCCACGCCTCGGGGTTGGAGCGTCGTGTCATGGAGGGCACCATCCACACTGCAATCACATACAGCAACGCCGCCATGACGCTCCACACCATGGAGGGGAAAACGGTGGCGGACGCTACGAGTTTGCTGATCCGCTGACGTACTTCGATGATCCTCACGCAGTCCCGAAATGCCTGCACCAGGTTGCCGGTGTCTTCCCCGGAAGCGATCAAAGAGTTCTCGTCATAGGGAACCCAGCCTTCGCAGGAAATGCTCAGCGATTTCCCACCTTTTACCGATTGCGCGATATCCCTGCAGGCAAGGGACACTGGATGGAGCTTCTGCCCGTTATCGCTGAATGCTCTGGCCACCGTGTGCAGTGCGTCTTCAAGCGACACACCATCCTCAAGGATGCCCATCAGGCTCTCGTAGAACTGGATTCTTTCGTTTTTGCCAAACTGCTTGGCATAGAAGGTCTCTGCCCAACGATTCAGCATCGCTCTGACGTCACTCAGCATGAGCGAGCTCCAGGATTTGCCGGTCAAAGTCCAACGGCCCCACCGTCATTTCGGCGTGGCGGGGGTCTACTAATCCTTGTTTCAGTTTGATGATCGTGTGTGCGGTCTTGGTAATACCGCCCATTTCCTTGACCCAGTGGCGACGTGCCGCACTTGCACCCTGCCCATTGAAAACGCGCATGAATTCAAGGTCGGTGAGCAAAGTTTCCGCAACCACCGTGCGACCGGTGATGCCCAAGCCTTTGCAATGCGGGCATCCCGGTCCTTTGAGGTAGGTCTCATCAATCGCTTCCAAATCGCGCAAGTGCTGCACCAGCGCACTGTTGAGCTGCCCGAGATGCTCGCGTGCGGGGACGCGGCAGTGGGAACACAGCACGGGCAAGAGGGATTGATTGACCACGCTTGTCATCAGTGCAGGATCAGTAACCAGGTGTCGGTCTACACCCATGTCGATCAGTCGTTGAAGAGCTGCTACAGCGTTGTTGGTGTGCAGTGTCGTCAGCACCAGGTGACCAGTCATACCGCCGCGGAAAGCCGCTTGTGCTGATGCAAGGTCCCGGATCTCCCCATACATGAGAATGTCAGGGTCGAGTCGCATGGAATTGGTGATCCCGTCATTCCAGGTTTCACCGGCGCCCAGCGGTGACTGATTGGCGAGAAGTGGATATTCAGGTGGATCTTCCATCGTCAGAATGTGTTTTGTTCCACCGCACTCTTCGTGCAAGAGGTTCAGGTTTACCTGCAGCGACTTCGATTTGCCGGAACCGGTGGGTCCAGTGATCAGGTTCACCCCATAAGGCAAGCTGCGGATGCGGCTGAATGCATCAATTTGCTGCGTCAGGAAACCGAGATCACTAAGCGTCATTTTGGTTTTGTCGTCATACAGCAGACGCAAAACCATCAGAGGGCCATCTACGAGCGGCCGAGTGGCGACTCGGGCACCGAACAAACCGAGTTGGTCGACATAGGCGCGTTTTACCCTGGCGTCCTGGCTCACCTGCGGCTGGTAGTGGTCTTTCGCGACATCGCACATGCTGTTGTAGAGGGACGAGCAGAGCTCCATGCCCACCTGGCTCTGGTGCTGTTCTGCCTCCCACAAGAGCCCGTGGATGCGAAAGAAGATTCGAGTGATATCGTGACCTACGACAAAGTGGACGTCGCTGGCATTGCGCCGGTGGGCTTCTCCTAAAAGCTGCACCACCTGGGCCTGGCGCTTCGTCTCAGTCGCCGATAGTGCTTTACCATTTGCATCATCATTGGCGCGGTAGAGTGCCTTGATTGTGCTCATCGAGCAGACCTTGACCTCAAAGTGGTGATTTTCGTGTTCCAGCTGGTCCTCGAATGCCATGACATAGGCATCCGTTTGGTGTTGGGCTGACACATACAAAATCCCATCGCTGGTCAACGCACATAGTTGACGCAGCTCGGGTTTCAGCTCAAACGGTCCACCAGGGGCCGTCAGCAGTATTTGGTGCGACGTCAGTAGGACTGCAGCAGACTCATCACTGTCAGGCTCTATGACATCTGGTTTTTCAGTCAGGATCGTCATCGAACTTCTCAATCAACGTTGGCCAGGGATCAGCCCAGGCGGCATAGGTGCTGATGGGGTAATGCTGGGGGCTGAATTGTTAACGTTGCTCAAGCTGGCCGGGGGCGTACTGGAAAAGCCGAGGGGGTAGCGCTTACCGCCACGCTCGAGGGTCACGTTTTCGACGGAGAGGATGGCCATGCGATAGCCACCGGGTAACTCCCGAGATGAGGCATCTGCGTCTACTTCAAATCCGCTGCTGTAGAGCAGAGTCGCACGCAGCCGTTTTGCTGAGCCGAATACCGCTTTCACGACAGGCAAGTCAGACTGTGTATCACTGCTGTGCGCCGAGGCTGCAGCCGGCTGTGTGAGGTTTCCTTGAGAAAAAAACACAGTTGACGGCTGCGTCGTCGCACTTTGGTCTTCGCCCTTGATCGATCTTTCGGCCTTGGCCTTCTCGGCTTTGGCATTCAACAAGATCGTCTGGCTTTGAATCTGGGCCAGCTCGCCGACGTTCACCCCAGATAGGGTGTTCTCATCTGCCCAGCTCGATGGTGCCCCTAACGCAAGGATGGAGCACAAAAAGCACAGCGCTTTATTTCGCATATAGGTCACCTATTACTGACCAGACAAGGTGGCCGGTCTCATATTTGGTTGTGATTTCGCGCAGCCGTAAGCCCTGACTGGGTGCGCCGGATAATGAGTCCAGCGGCGTAATGCCAGTGGCATAGCTCAGCTCGAATTGCTTCCATTGAGGCGGTGGGGGCGGCGGTGGCGCAGGTTGGCCCGGTATCGCTGGTTGAATGGGCACAACGACCGGCACTTCTTTCAGCACTGGGGTTTGAGTGAAGCTGTGCAGCCAAGACGACAGGTTCGCCAACATCACGATGGCGTCTTTTAGAGGCTCATCACCGGCTGCGGGTAGAGAGATGTCGAATTTCAACGTGGCCGAGTTGCCCTCGTCAAAGAAGGCCGGCCGATCAGAAAAGTGGCCCTGCGTCGCCTGTATCAGTTTGTCGGCCGTGCTATTGCCCGA
Source organism: Pseudomonas sp. ChxA (assembly GCF_030263855.1). Classification (NCBI taxonomy): domain Bacteria; kingdom Pseudomonadati; phylum Pseudomonadota; class Gammaproteobacteria; order Pseudomonadales; family Pseudomonadaceae; genus Pseudomonas; species Pseudomonas sp. ChxA. The sequence goes on along the minus strand of NZ_JARPMK010000002.1, from coordinate 660,690 downwards.
GCGCTTATAGGAGGACAAAACCTGTGCGCCGTCGCAGACGGCACTCGTGAACTGCCATCCCTGAATGGACAGAGGCAACTGATAAATGACGTTGCTGCAACCCTCCAGGAAATCTGCAACAGATGGACGTTTGGCCCAAGGGTGTTCAAGCGCTTGGGGCGTCTGTTCCATACCGGATTCTTTTTGCAGTCTGGCCAACTCTGCCAGGCGTTGCTGTTCAGCCTGGAAAGCCGCCTCTTTGGCTATCTGGTCCTGATGGTTCTGCCATTGAGCCCATCCGATGATGCCGGCAGCGATCAGCACGCCAAGAACCGCCAGCTGTACAAGTTCTGGTTTGGATAGCCCAAAGACGAGTGGCCGTAGCCGGTACTCGCGTTTTAGATGCGACGGCTGAAGCAGCTCTGCCACGTCCAGTGGTTGACCGCCCATATCGAACTCTGGGGGCAGGTACTCGTTGTCGAAGTTGATCCCACGACTGCGTTGTTGCGCGACTCGGCGGCGGACCTCAGCACCAGTGCCGATCATGTCGCAGCCAGAGATCACGCCACCTTGATACACAGCAACGAGGGCATATTAGTCAATCTCGCTTTCAGTTTTCCAGGCCGCGATCCATGAGTCCCCCAGCTGTCCAGCCAGGGTGGCCGCGAGCGAGTACATCCCTTTGATGACCTCCTCGCTGCGCGCTACAAAACCTGCCTGAATAATGGCTGGTGTTCTTCTAATGGCGACAATGTCGAGGTGGTGCTCACGACCGTACTGGCGCGCTTCCTTCATGTGCCCGGTGACACTACCCAGCGGATGCCAGCGCAGACCGGTGACAAATGATTTTCCACGATACTGGAGTACCTGGACTCGAGCAGAGCGTGCATTTTTTGAGGTTTCCGCAACCATGGCTTACCCCTTGGAACCTGTGCAATGCAGCAGTGGGGTAGGGCAAGAGCCCCAAGGCTCGTTGGCAGCAGGTGAAATCACCGCGCTGGGGCTGCCTGTGTCGCTATCAACAACAGGAGTAATCAGCACTACGAGTACGCTGTGCCCTGTGGTGCGGACACGGCTGCCGCCCAAACCGAAGAATCCAGGATCCCCTACGCCAGACTTGGTTGCGTTTTCGCTGTTCTCCTCAAAACCAGTCAGTACGAGGGTTTGACCGCTGCGCAATTTGACCTTGGGCGACAGATTCTTGGTGTCGTAATCCGCTGTCTGGACACTGGAGCCGTTGCTCGTAAAAGTGGTGAAGGTCGGTTTGCTACTCATGCTCAGGGTGATCATCAGCAACATGTTGTCCTGGTCGATGATTCGAGGGAGCAACATCATGTTGAAGCCGCTGGTGATAGTCGCGGGGGTGAGCGAAGTAGACGATCCAACGGAAGCCGTAGTGGTTGTCGAGCTTGATGCGACATAGCTCTTTACGTTGCCGATCTGGATGGGTGCCGGCTGCAGATTCAGCGTGGTGACCGACGGCGAGCGGACGTTCGAGATTCGGCCCTGTTCGGAAAGTGCTTTGATGATTAAGTTGGAGCCAGCCCAAGGAGACTTCGACGTGTCCAAAATACTCAACGAGCCCGACACCGCGCCCGTGCTTATGCCGGTGGTGGCATTCTTCAGCGAAAAGCCCCATTTGTTGCTCAAGGACGTATAGACAGCCGTCCAGTCCAGGCCGGTCTGGTCTGTGTCGGTGAGAGTTACCTCGAAAACTTTGACGTTGAACAACACCTGACGGGTGATACTGCTGTTGATCGAATTCAGGTATTTAGCAACGTTTGAGAGTACTTCTGGTCGATCACTTACCGTCAGGGTGCCAGTGGAACGCGAGAGGAACATCCGACCTTGGGGCTGTTGGCTCAGCATCGCCTTGACGTTTTTTTCAATGTCTCCGATCAGCGAGGTCTTGATGGTAACGGTGGTGCTCTGGTTGCTGCCTGATTCACCCGATGCACCTGTCGACGAAGATCCGCCGCCACCACCACCGGAACTGCTCCCGCTGCCTGTAGCGGTCAGCAAGCCCGACTTCACTGTGCTTTCAATGACCTGGTCATCACCAAATGCCCAGACGTCGAACGTCTTGGTGTCGAAGTAAGTGACATGCACGCTTCGATCATCGGAGGAATAATTCCACGCTAAGCCCAACTGGGAGGTCGCTTGATTCAACAACCCTGACAGCTTGCCGCTGTACTTAATGGGGAATGTGTTGGGTGCAGTCAGCCCAATCGAATTCATTGAGCGGGCGTTGCTCGGAACATTGCCGATGACGCCGGCGGGCATGAAGTTGGTCAGGTTGTCGGCAGAGCCCAAACCAGGTGGAACTGCAGGTCCTGAGTTGCCCTGCGTCGAACTGGAAAGGACACTTGGGTCGATTGCGTCAGGGGCTACGATGACCGGTACACCACATTCACTAGTGATGTACTGCGCGATCTCAGCGATCCCAACGTTATATGAGGGGCGATAGGTGATGTCGCAATCCATGGTCAGCGGTAAACCACGCTTGGCGACCAGCGGTTTTTTGGACACCCATGGTTTGTCGCTGAACACCACCGTAGCGCGCGCGGACTCTTGCTGCTGATTTCTCAGAAATCGGCTGTATTGAGAGGCTGTCGCAGCGTCATTTTCAGCTCGGCTGGCCGATTCATTCACACGCTGCAGCGAACAGGAACTCACCAGTGCGACGATAAGTGACAAGGCTGTGCTTTTGATCCAGAGACGAGCAGTCATCATTTGTTCCTCTCTGTAATAAAAATCAGCCGCTGTGAGGAGTTACTGTCGACCACATCGACCAGAAAGGACCGTGGAGCCGAGTCGTAGAGAGGGAAAATCGACCCAATGGCTTCTTGGAAACTGCCCTCAAATCGAAGTGGAGCGTCAATTGAGTAATCCAAATCATCGACCTGCCACATCAGTTTCCAGCCCGCTTTTTCAGCCCAGCCTTCGACGGTTTGACGAAGGGTTGAGCCAGTTGAAGCCGTCCATGTCTGGGCCAGCGGCTTCGGCGCTGCAATGTCCGTCGCAACCGGCTTTGGCGCTGCAGAAACTGCGGACGGCGCGGTGACCAGTTTCGGAGTTGAAGCGGCCTTGGCATCTGGGTTGCTGGACGAAGTCGAGGCCGGACTCTGAGTCGGCAAGGCAGACGTTTGTTTTGTAGAGCCATCCTTGGTAATCACCGTAGGAGGGGCCACGGTTTTGGCTGGTGCAGCGTTCGCCACAGGGGTAGCGGCTGATGCCGTTGTTGTGAAAGGCGCTGTTTGGGGAACGGCGGCGACTACTACTTGGCTGCCCGCATCATTGTTATTGCTCTTCGCTGCGATAGGCTGTGCAGCTGTCGATGTGTTGAGTTGAGCAATCTGAGTTGATGCAGGACGTGGAGAGTCCGGGAGCTGGTAGCCAGGGCGCAGGACGTAGCACACCTGACGGTTGACCTCGTCGACCTTCACCTGCCAGGCCGGACCTGCGAGCACCTGCAGGGTGTTACGCAGGGTCATAGGGCCAAGTTTATATTGGGCTGCTGGGAGTGGTCGGGTGTAAAGGATGTTGACGTGGCCAGAGTCTGCCGAGCAAAGCGTATAACCTGAACGGTCCACCACGTACTGCATGGCCTCATGCACATTTGGGTGCATGTTGGCTGGAATGCTGATGTCGATAATCTGAGCCATCAGGTCACGTTGGCCAGAATCTGGCAGCGTGCTGACGAGGGTGTAGCGGCCATAGCGCACTACTGGTTCTTTTTCAGGAACGGCGCCGCCAGGATAGAGGTCTGGCGTCAACATGTCCGGATTGCGACTGCTGTCGAAAGCGGGCTTGGGTGTCTGCGCCGTTTGGGTCGTGCAACTGGCGATTAACGCTAGAAGCGAGAGCGTGGTGACGTGCCTGATCATGTGCCGAGAGGCCCCCTGTAATGATAGGGGAACGGTGACAGGCTGGTACCAGCTGCGCAGTAGGAAATAGAAAACTACGTCTATAGGTATTTATAGGCTATACAAAGATGACGCGACCGAGGTGGAAAATTACCTAGTATCTGATCACCCATTTCCATTCACGCTGAGCATTCATTTGCATTCACGCTGACCACTCAATTGCATTCGACCTGACCAGCTATCCTGCCATTACGCCTAGAGTAATGAATCCAAAATCGCGTTCAGCGAACATCCATTCGAACATCAAATCTCCGTCCGCGTGCTGAGGCGATTGTTAATCCCTCCTGGTCGTTACCCTGTGGTCGACCGGTGAGCATTGATCCCCATCGTTAACTCCCGCCACAGGCATTTGTGCAAGCAGGCTGAACGTGGTTAAATCTGCATATTCGATTATCCACATATGCAGAGCGATTGCTTATGAGCCTTACACCACACACATTCTTCAAGTGCTTGGGTGATGAAACTCGCGCCCGGATCATGCTCATGCTTTCGGCTGAGGGTGAGTTGTGCGTGTGCGAGTTAATCTGGGCACTGGACGATAACCAGTCGAAGGTCTCCAGGCATCTTGCCCAACTGCGTGCTTGCGGGTTACTCGCAGATCGGAGGCAGGGTCAGTGGGTTTACTACCGGCTGCATCCCGAGCTTGAACAGTGGGCACTGGATGTTCTGAACGTCACTACGCAGGCACACCAGTCCTGGGTTAACGACCATCAAGGACGGCTGGCTTCCATGGAAGACAGACCCGTGCGCCAAGCCTCCTGCTGCTGACATCCTGATCTGGAACATACTCATGCTCATCGCAGCATCGATTTTCGTAGTTACGCTCGTCTTTGTTATCTGGCAACCCAAGGGGTTAGGTGTCGGCTGGAGCGCGGCAGCGGGTGCCGTTCTGGCACTACTGACTGGCGCCGTAAGTCTAGGGGATGTGCCGGTTGTGTGGCACATCGTCTGGAACGCTACCGCGACCTTCATTGCTGTGATCATCATCAGTTTGTTGCTCGATGAAGCGGGATTCTTCAAATGGGCGGCGCTTCATGTCGCTCGCTGGGGTCGGGGCAAAGGCGGACGTCTGTTTGCGCTGATGATCCTGCTCGGTGCAGCCGTTTCGGCACTGTTCGCCAATGATGGAGCCGCACTGATTCTGACCCCAATCGTCATCGCGATGCTGACGGCGCTTCGCTTCAGCCCGGCATCCACCTTGGCATTCGTGATGGCCGCAGGCTTCATCGCTGATACCGCCAGTCTGCCGATGGTGGTGTCCAACCTGGTGAACATCGTTTCGGCAGACTTTTTTGGCGTGGGTTTCGGTGAATACGCTTCTGTCATGTGGCCAGTGAACCTAGTGGCCGTGGCCGCGACACTGTTCATGCTCTGGATGTTCTATCGCAAGGACATTCCCGCCCAGTACGACGCGGATCAGCTTGAGGCCCCGGAGTCGGTGATTCGAGATCGGGCGACCTTCATTGCTGGCTGGTGGGTACTTGGCCTGCTGCTGGTTGGTCTGTTCGCACTGGAGCCGTTAGGTATCCCCATCAGCGCTGTTGCTGCTGCGTGTGCAATGATCCTGCTGGTCATCGCAGGTAAAGGCCAAATCATCTCCACGAGAAGGGTCATCAAGGACGCGCCCTGGCAAATTGTCGTGTTTTCGCTGGGCATGTATCTGGTGGTCTATGGCCTGCGTAATGCTGGCCTAACCGACTCGCTCTCGGGGCTGCTGAACATATTTGCCGAGCATGGCCTATGGGCCGCTACCTTGGGCACCGGTATCACCGCTGCGCTGTTGTCCTCGATCATGAACAACATGCCGAGTGTGCTTATCGGCGCTCTGTCCATTCAGGGCAGCGACGCTACAGGACTGGTACGTGAGGCCATGATCTACGCCAACGTCATCGGTTGCGATCTTGGCCCCAAGATCACGCCCATCGGAAGCCTGGCCACGTTGCTGTGGCTGCATGTGCTAGCGCAGAAAAATATCCGCATCACCTGGGGTTACTACTTCAAAGTCGGCAGCATCCTCACCCTCCCTATCTTGCTGGTAACGCTGGTGGCACTGGCGTCGCGGCTGAGCATCCCTGTCTAGGAGAAACCCATGAAAGTGCTATTTATGTGTACGGCAAACAGCTGCCGGAGCGTTCTCTCGGAGGGGTTGTTCAACCACCTGGCCCCGAGCGGTTTTAACGCCGTCAGTTCGGGCAGCTTCCCAAGCGGACAACTGAATCCACGCGCCGTGAGTACGTTGCAAGCGCTTGGTATCGACACCACAGATCTCTACAGCAAAGGCTCAGAGGTGTTTTCGGACTCACCACCGGATGTGGTGATCACCGTGTGTGATAAGGCTGGAGGCGAACCCTGCCCGGTCTATTTCGGGCCTGCTGTCAAAAGCCACTGGGGCCTCGCCGACCCTTCCGATGTAGAAGGCACAGACAGCGACATCCAAGCCGCATTTGACGCGACCGTCGTCCAGATTAAAAAGCGTTTCGAGGCATTCTTCAGCTTGGATCATTCGGCGCTCACACCGCAGGAACTGAAGCGCGAGCTAGATCAAATAGGTGAACTGTAATGGACGAATTTTCCTCGGAAAGCAGCCTGGATCTACCTAATCTGGATCAGTCGCTAATCGACTTCGTCACACTGGATCGCCTGCAAGGCAACGAGCAACCGACTCACAAACCACGCATCTTGTTGCTGTATGGCTCAACCCGTGAGCGCTCTTTCAGCAGGCTGCTGACCCAAGAGGCCGCGCGCATCCTGACCCTAATGGGAGCCGAGACCGTCATCTTTGATCCCTCGGGTCTGCCTCTCCCTGATGACGCTCCGGAAGACCATCCAAAGGTTAAAGAGCTGCGGGATCTGGTTCTGTGGTCAGAGGGACAGGTGTGGTGTTCGCCAGAGCGTCACGGTGCAATGTCTGCTGTATTCAAAGCCCAAATAGACTGGATACCTCTCACGTTGGGCGCTGTCCGCCCCAGCCAGGGCAAGACGTTGGCCGTCATGCAGGTCTGCGGTGGATCACAGTCCTTCAACACGGTAAACCAGCTTAGGATCCTCGGGCGCTGGATGCGGATGATCACCATCCCAAACCAGTCGTCAGTACCCAAAGCCTTTCTGGAGTTCGACGACGCAGGGCGTATGAAGCCATCCGCCTACTACGACCGTGTTGTGGACGTGATGGAGGAACTGATGAAGTTCACGCTGATGGTTCGGGGCCGGGAAACGTATTTGGTAGACCGCTATTCGGAGCGCAAGGAAAGCGCCGAAGCACTCTCGAAACGAGTCAATCAAAGATCGATTTGAGCGACCAAGGGGATAGAGGATGAGCAACACCACAGTAAGGATTGCGCAGATTTCGGACGCTCAAGCCATCCAGGCAATTTACGCACCGATGGTTGAGCATACGGCGATTTCGTTTGAGCTTGAGCCGCCCACAGTCGAAGAGATGGCCAAGCGGATTGGGTCGACTTTGCCGACTTACCCGTATCTGGTAGCGGAGCGAGACGGCCAGCTCATCGGCTATGCATATGCCAGTCAGCACCGGGCTCGTGAGGCCTATCGCTGGTCGGTCGACGTCACCGTTTATATATCGCCAGAAGCGCACCGTAGCGGGGTCGGCCGGGCACTGTATGGCGTGTTGCTGCCGACATTGAAAAGGCAAGGGTTTCACGCAGCCTTTGCCGGGATCGCGCTGCCAAACGATGGCAGCGTGGGGCTGCATGAAGCACTAGGCTTCGCTCACATCGGTACGTATCCAGAAGTAGGATTCAAGCATGGCGCTTGGCATGATGTTGGATATTGGCGTATCGCGCTGGATTCAACGAGTCCGCCAAAACTGTCCGTGCCTTTCAGTGAGATCAGTCTCTTCTGAATGGGTCTCGACGGCCATTATGAGCGATGGGAAGATTCTAATACGTAACAAAGTCAATTATGTTCGACTCCTCGAAATGAATACGAGCAAAGTGGGTAAAATCGAAATAGATTTGCCACTTTCGGAAGTTTGCAGATATCGAACGAAACTATTGTTGCCGATGGGGAGGCCTATTAGATTCCAGAAAACAAAAGTAATGGTTCCAAGTACGTTTACAAGGTCTCAGCCACTAAGAAGCAGTGATATACCGCAGATCTACAAATTGGTCGCCAATGCTTGTCTCGCGTTGCCGGCCGCGTCGGGCTCAATGAGGTCACTTGCCAACTGACGCTTATCCTGCAGCATTTGCCAAAGCATCTGGTCGATTGTGTTTTCCACCAGCGGGATTTTCACCACGACCATGCGCAATTGCCCATTGCGGTAGGCCCTGTCCTCAGCCTGGTCCTGCAGTCCAGGCGTCCAGGGGAGGCCCAGGAACATCACATAGTTGGCCGCAGTGAGGTTGTTGCCGGTGCCGGCAGCGGAGGTAGTGGCGGCAAAGACGCGGGTTTCTGGATCACTTTGGAATTGATCGATCGCCTTCTGCCGTTTGCCTACAGAGTCACTGCCGACAACCGTGACGCACCCGTACTCAGCTTGCTTGCACCGAGTGCGAAGTGTTCCTACCGTATCCTTGAACTCACAGAACAAGATTACTTTGTCCTCCGCGTCCAGTTCGCACAGCAGATCCATTACGACACGAATCTTTACCTGCTCAAGCAACTGACGCAGTGATCCCAACCTGGCGAGGCTAGGCCTGTCTTCGAGCCGAATTTGATCGTATTGCTTGCGCTCTTCAGCAGTGAGTTCGATGGGTAAAGTTTGGCGCTGTTTGCCCTTGAGACCGGGCAAGACATCCTTGCGTCGACGGAGCATCCAATCGCCGATTGCGCCCCGCAGATTCATGCGGAAATCCTGACTGCCGGCGAACTGTTCGCAGAATTCTTTCAAGGGCAGTTTCCCAACGGGGTGGCCGGATAGCCGTAGCAGCGTGTGCAGCTCAGATTCTCGGTTGAGGACTGGCGTACCCGTCAGCAGGTAACGGTTGGGTATCTTGGCGGCAATGTCGAAGCCGTGACGTGTCCACGCGGCGGTCGGCTCTTTCAGGCGGTGCGCCTCGTCGATGATCATCACTTCAAAGTGTCCTGCATGCAGAACAAAATCGCCAAGGCGTTCGTAGTTGGTGATAATCCATTGCGAAGAGGGATCAAAGACCTGTTGGCCGATAGTGGCCTTGGGATACACCATCTGGATTTCGCGTTGCCAGTTGATGATCAACGTCGACAGGGTGATAACCAAGATGGGTCTATTAGCTGCTCGGATTGCAGCGGCAATGATTGCTTGGCGAGTTTTACCAAGCCCCATGTCATCCGCAAGCAAGGCGCTTGTGCGCTGTAGCAAGTGCCGGATGCCTGCCGGTTGATGGTCCAGTAAAGAATAACCAGCCAATGCCTGGTTAATCTGTTCGGTAGTGGACCCGGTGCGCTCGATTGAGGGCACCGCGGCTAAATACACATCGGTTGAGGTGCTATCGTCAGCCGCTTTTGCTGCGCGCTCTTGTGGCGGTCCACCAAGACTGATGCGGGTGATTTCATCAGCTGGAACAACGGATCCGTCGGTCAGCAGCTCTTGCACGGTGTCGAGGATTTCGAACTGATCCTCCGACAATCCAAGCTCCAGGATCAAGTTGCTTCGCACCACTTCCGCACCAGCGTCAATGCGCCAGGACTTGGAATGCCCGAGAAACACGCCGTGCATGCGCCTTGAAACGGCGACCGCGCCAGGATGGTAGTCACCTGACAGCAGGATCCCGCCCTGAACGAGTGGAGCTATCCGAAAGGTCAGCCCCCACGTGAATGCCTGCCGATCTGGGTCGTTTTGTGCGGCTGTGATTTTATGTGAAAACGTCTCCCAACTTTCATTGAAACGGTCCTCGGACAACTCCATCAAACGGTGGAAGAGCACATCCAGGTCATCCAGCAACTTGCCTTTTGGTAATCGCCAATAGCGATGTTGAGGATGCTCGGCACGCCGAATATAGAAACCATTACGTTCGAGAAACAGCCGGTTCGCACCCTCAACGTATTGCATTAAGACCCCGAAGTCATAGCCGTCAAAAATGACTTTTTCGACCAGGTCCTGCCGGCGGTTCATCAGACGTGGACGACTCATGTCCTGCTCAATCGTTGGTTGATCCATTCCGCACAGGCCTGGGCATGCATTTTTTTCCGGTTTCGATTTGTATAGCGCGACATGGATAGTGTTTGGTCGGGCCATTCCAGGTTAATGGCGAGCTCACCCGATTTGATCTTTGCCCAAAACCATTGATAGGCCCGGTCAACCCTGGAGCCCGACTTAGGTGTGCGATTGCGGAGCCCTCTCAGTTGTATCGTCACCAGGTGTTTGGGAGTCAATTTTGCTAACGTTTCGCCCCAGGCACTTTCATCCATTTGGATTTCTGCAGAGGCCAACGATTTCCCGTTTTCGCGAACCGAAAAAAGACGGCAGATGCCCCGATAAGCACTGTAGTCGTAACCATCAATGCAATGGCCCAGCGCTCGATGTTCCGCATCAAGATCGGCGGGGCACTTCAGTTCGATAATTTGCAGCCCATTTGGACTCACGAGGGGTGTGCTGGTTGAATAAAGCAGCGGCTTCCAGGGCGTTAAAGAGTCTGTTCTTGTTTGTGGATCTACTGCATCTAAAGCCTCACGGATGTCTATCAACGCGAGGTGAAAGCCATTCACCAAGCTGGCGATCTGGTGATAGGAAGCAGTAGCAATGAAGCTTTTGAGTTTCTGCAGTGCTTCACCAGAAGCTGGTCCGTCGCTCTCATCAACGTTGTTAAAGAGCTCGTTCAGGTCTCGAAAGTCGTCGGCGATTTTGGACCAATTGTCGTCCGACCAATCAGTTGGACACCCTGACAGCAGCCTGTTCCAGTCCTGCGTTTGATCCAGCAGTTGATACGGGATTTTATCCAGCAGCGCGAAGAGAGTGATCCAGTGCGCTTTTTTAAGAGGACGGCGATTGCCCAGTGAGGCTCCCAGCAGCAGTCGATGCCAGGGTCCTTGTGGCCCCTCGCGGCTGATACGGGTCAATGCACTGCCGGTATCGAATACCCGCTGTTGACCCAGGTAGCGCACTGCAGCGCGCGGCGCCTGTAGCAGCCAAGCCAGTGTGTCGGAAAGGGGGAGGCCCGCGTCGGCTATGCGACCTACCAGGCACTCTTCAGCGGAAATCAAATAACGGTCCTCACTCCAGTATGGGCGCCACGCCTGAAGTTCATCCCATGGGCAGTTCATGTATACCTGCTGCTGCCCATCCCACGGCCACGGCCATTGATCTGCTAGTACCAGAAGTGGAATCAGTACTGGCTGGGCTTTTAGGGCCTGAAGGCGGCGTTTTCGGTCACCTTGAGCCAGCCAGTTATAGAGCTTGGGTGAGGGACATTGCGCTGAACGAATGGCGAATAAAAGCTCTTGGTCCAGACACTGGCAAAACTGCTTCAGCGTGCTGCCAATCTGCTTCAGGTAAAATCGGGTGCGGGGATTGAAGTACCGATTGTTGCTCGCCGTCCAATCGAAGCCGCGGCGATTAAAGCTTCCTAGATCTTCAATCGAAAGGGCTTTCGCCCTCTCTCCAGCAGACTTGCAGAAGGAGGTCAGTAGGACGTCTGCATACCAGCGTTTTTCAAACCTGAGCAGTAGCTGCTGGGCCACCATTGCGGTGGGTTTTCTCTTATGCACGCGGTCCTTGCTGAAGATTTTGCAGGCCTTAACCTGATGACCATCGAAGTACTGGAGGTGATCGCCGATTCTGGCCAGGAGCCGCCGTGTTTGATCATCTGTAGAGGGCAGGGCTACGCACCAGCAACGAGTATGGACAGTGGAACTCAGATAGGTATCGATGAAGGAGGTCAGCTGGGAGGGCGGTACGTTAAATTGTAAAGCCCAGGTCTGGGCGACTTCAATTTGCCGGTCTGAGAACTTCTCCAGCTTCGGCGCTAAGATGCGCAGCCCCACCACCGATTGTCTCTTCTGTACGCTCACCCATGACCTCCTCTGCAATTTCGCAGAGGACTGTCAGGTATAGGAATGGTGGGCTTCTAGGGTTAATGCGTAACGGCGTTGTCGGTGATTTATATCGGCAATGGCAGAAGTCACACCCCTCTGGGTTTATTGAGATCTGGTTTGCCATTCAAGTTTGGAAAACTCACCTTGCATCCATTCGATTTGAAGCCTGTGCAACCCCAAAAGTCATAGCCACCGCCCCCTTTTTTTTGTCGCCTTGCGAGGGGTTGATTGCACTTGGGACAGTTGAAAGCGCCACCTGCTGTGGCTGGGCGTGGAGCGGACGCCATCGGCACACTCGGCATTCCACGTTGCTGAGACAGTTCCTCTTCCAGGCGTCTATGCAGACGCGCAACGACAGCTCCATAGGTGTCTTGGCCCTGGGCGACTTTGTCCAAATCCCGCTCCAGCTCTCTCGTAAAATCGAGCTCCACGAAACTGTAGAACCCTTCCAGCTTCGCGATTGTTTCCTCCCCCAGCGGCGCCGGTACCAGCTTGCGGCTTTTTTCCTCAATCATTCCTTTGCTGGTGATGTTCTTCAAGATCGAGGCGAACGTGCTGGGACGACCAATACCGCGGCGCTCCATTTCTTTGATTAGACTGGCCTTGGTGTAGCGGGATGGCGGCTGAGTTTTCTTCTTCAGCAGTTCTCCGTTGTGCACAGAGATGATCTGTTTTGGTGTGAGTGCAGGAACTGGGTTGCTCGCTGCTCCATCTTCCTCATCGTCTGTGTCATCGCCCTTGAGCAGTTTCCGCCACCCAGGATGAAAAAGGGTTTCACCAGTTGCATTGAATCGCAAAGCCTTACCATTTGGGCCAACCGCGAGCAGTTTTACAGCACGCACGTCGAATACCGCCGCTTCGATCTGGCTGGCCAGCGCCCGGACCCAAATCAACTTGTACAGGGCGAGTTCCTCGTCGTTCTCACCAGCTTTTGTATCAGCCCAATGCGTCGGGGTAATAGCGGGGTGGCCTTCCTGCGCGCCTTCGGCGGCCTTGAATGTACGTCGCTCGTCGACGGTCTTCAATCCGATAGATCTAGCTACGGTTCTAATATCCTCCATGGCCTCGTCTGGTACGTTGGGATTATCCGTCCTGTGGTAGGTGATCACGCCTTGTTCATACAATCGCTGGGCGACTTGCATGGTCTTGTCCGGGTCCCATTTCAAGGCGTTGCTGGCTGCTTGTTGAAGGGTGGAAGAGATGAAGGGCGCGGGTGGGTGGCGCTCGGCCTTGCGGTCTTCACAGGACTCGACGACGACATTACGTGTGCCGGCGACGAGTCGGGCCAGGTTGGCATCTTGAACGTAAGGAAAGTCTTTGCTCGCGAAATCCGGTACCGGTTGCCAGTCTGCATACCAGGTGGTGCCCTGATTCATATCCACAAAGTTCAGACGCACACCGAAGTGGTTGATTACCTGAAAGTTGCGGATCTCGCGCTCGCGCAAAACCACCAGGTATACGGCAGGCGATTGCACGCGGCCTGCAGAGGTGGGCTTGCCCATCAGTCGGCGTAGCTCCTGAGTCACCAGGTAACCCACCAAACGATCAAGTACACGCCGGCATTCTTGTGACGCGACTCTGTTCAAATCGATTTGGCGAGGATTGGCTAGAGCCTCTGCGACACGCTTCAGGGTGATTTCATTGAAGGTGATGCGTTTGTAGGATTTGACCGCCAGTACCTGCTGGATGTGCCAGCTGATGCTTTCACCTTCGCGATCCGGATCGGTTGCGAGGTAGATTTCATCGGCCTGTTTAGCTGCGGCCTTGATGGTCCGCACGGCCTTGGCGCTCTTATCCAGGATCTCGTACACCGGTGTGTAATTTTTGCGGACGCCTGTGGTGATCATGCTGTCGTCCTGCCCTCTGGCGGGCAAGTCACGTATGTGCCCACCACTGGCGACAACCAACCAGTGTTCGCCTGGGCGCAGTTTCTTCATCATTGGCTGAAGCTTTTTCAGCTTCCCAGGTGCCTCGATGATCAATAGCTTCACGGTGTGCCCCTTCTCAATTATGCAGAGCGGGACTGTCACGTCATGGCAGGTAAGGCTTCAATGGGAAATGGTCAATGCACAACGGGAGGCTTTTAGCGGCTAGAGGTCCAGCGTCAGCTGCTGTTCCTGGGCAAAGCCCTTTAGCCACGACGCGCGCATCGCAGGATGGTGGTAAGGGCAGTCATACACCCGTAGCCCTTTTCGGGCGGCGTCAGCACCGGCTATTTGAACGGCAGTATGGGGGTTATTGAATTGCCGCCTATCTGCTGGTTTCAAAGAAGTTCGAGATTGCGCCATTGGCTATCGGTCCCCGAAGAACAGATCTATCAGACAGTAACATCACGAATAGCGCATTTTTTTGCATCAAAAACGGAAGTTTTAAACTTCTGTGCTTGAGATAGCCGAATGGAAGTGTGACTCAACCTGAAAGTTAACGAATGGCGCGATTTTTTGCCAACCAATTGGCGGTTTGATGTCAATTCGAAGCTGGCTCGTCCGTCCAGTTCGCAACTCTGATCCACGCGATGAAGTCCTGAGTGGATTGTCCGCTTTGAACACGTAGTTGTTCCAGCTTGCCGTATAAGTGTTCAGTCATTTCGTCGTCGTCGTCAAAGTCGACGCGGTATTCAGTATCTAAGCGGTATTCATCGAGCAAGGTGTTGATAAATCGGCGGGCTTGCCAGGTATCAAGGTCTGTCTCTCCACGGCCCCCCATCAGATACTCTCCCGTTCGCCACCCAACTGGAGCCCATGATGCTCGGTTTATGTCCAGGGTGAGCCCGTAGTAGTCCGGAGCATTCACCTCGCTTTCATCAAAGTAAGCCCAGTAAACACGGCCTAAAGCTGGGTGCTCTGCGCCAATGACAACGTACCCTGTTGGGTCCCTCAAAACTTCATCCATCGGCACGTCCTAATTTGTAGTGGTTCTCTAATGAGGTCGGGGGAAACGATGAGCTGTTTCCCCCAACACCGACAGCTACACGAATGGGCCGAAAAATTAAGCCCCTGTTTTCAGAATTGCGGTGGATCGGTATCTGGATATTCATCCGGGCCTGGAGCTGGCTGCGGCCGCGATTCGGGTCTGTTGGACTGTTGCGAATTCTGGTTTTGCGAAGGCGCCAGATTCACCATGGTCACGCGGTGTGGCAGCATGCCGACCCGGCTGGCCTGGATTTTCAAAGCTTCGAATTCGCCATCGTCGTTCTTCCAACGGTCCATAACGGCGCGACCGGAAACCAGCACTCGCATACCTTTCTGGAACAGTTGCGAATAATGCTCGGCGTCCTTGTGCCACCACTCCACATTCGCCCAAAAACCGCCACGATCTTCGTAGCCGCCTTTGCCATCCGGAATCGAATTGTCGAAGTAAACGTTGGCTCGCATGAGTCGACGTGGGTCTTTATTGCCGTTGGGGAATTCTTTGAATTCCGGTGCAGAACCGATATTGCCTTCCCAGCCTTGTACGGGCGTGCCCATGAGTATTCTCCGAGGTTATTGGTGTTGCGTTGGGTTGTTGAGCTGCTGCAGGCGAGCGGTATACACGGCCTCTGCCTGGCCCATTTTTTCTGCGCACTCGGCGGCCTGTTTGGTGATCGAGTGCAGCAAACTCATTTGCATATTCAAGGTGATGCGCTGCAGCTCCATCACGTAAAGATCCTGCAGCATGGATTCCGGTGTTCTGGGTGAGCCCATCATTTCTGCCCAAACCCCTACGCCCATCCGCCGATCTGTCACCTGCTGCCATCTCAAAAACTGGGTGCCGGCTTGGGTGTTCTGCTCAGTCAACCGCACTGGAACTAGGGTGAATGGATATCGGCGGGCCTGGCTCAGCACTTCCTGGGCAAGAGCTTTTAAGTCCGATTCTTGAGCTCGGCAAAGATCGGCAAATTGGGTCAGCTCCCCCTTACCTTTAAAAGGCTTTAAAAGGCCCTTTAGTGAGGCAGCCTGTTGCAGTCGCTGAAAGGCTTCCTGTTGCAGTGGCCGGAAGGCGGTCTGTTGCAGCGACCCATCATTGGAGGGAATCTGGCCCATGCTCTTTAACCCTCAACGGGGTCATCGAGATGATCATCCGTCTCGGTTTGCTGCTGACCGCGGATGATCGGTGGCGCGAAATTCGAACGGCGGGTGCCTTCCAGGATGTCTTGTGGCAGCTCACCGTACCGCTCGTACATTTTGCGGGCTGCTTCAGCCTTGGCATTGTTTGCAGCGAAGTCGTCGCGGGCAGCGCCTGAGTACTTATAGATCTGGGCCAGACCAAACAGTCTCCGCAGTACCGCTGCGCCTTCGTCGATCCAGGTTTCCATATCGTGGCGCCCGACAAGGCCAACGTGCTGGGCCAACAGAATGCGTCTGACAATTTCGTCGTAGTTCGTCAGCAGGTACACAGCCTGAAATCCCAGGGGATTGGAGATGTACAGCGGGAGGCTGACAGGCTGGATCGAGAGGTTTTCGCTAATGCTGATGGCCGGTGGAAGAGAGGCCATGGCTGTGTCCAGGCGATCTTCGATGGTCTTTAACGCTTCCTTGGAATCGTTGATCTTTTCCTCGAGGAGGATCATCCACCAGTCAGAGTAGGGATCATCCTGTTGGGCGCCTCGAGACATTCGATTGACGACAGTGCAGAACCCTGACAGACCAATGATGCCGGCTTTGAGGTCATTTTTAGGGCGCCCCATCCATATACGAGCGGCGTGGTGAGTGTGAAGGGTGAGCTTCACATCGCTGCGCAGTGAACCGATGTTGAGCCGGAAGTTATCAGCCATGGTGCAGTGTTTCCTTGGGAAGAGGATTGACGTACCCATGCTGCAATTTGGCTATAGGAGACGCAGCATTAAATACGTAGCCCGATGGAAGGGGATTTGTTGAGGCTTCTATATAGGAAGAGCTGAAACTCGCCGGTGCGGACCGAATCCCTTGCGTGGCGGCCACCTCCGGTGCCGGATGCTGTCAGGGTGTTGTGGGCCACAACACTTGCCATGTCGCCGGCACGGATGCCGGATCCTGCCAAGGTGGTGCGGGCCGCACCACTTATATGGCTGCCACCTCCGGTGCCGGATGCTGTCAGGGTGTTGTGGGCCACAACACTTGCCATGTCGCCGGCACGGATGCCGGATCCTGCCAAGGTGGTGCGGGCCGCACCACTTATATGGCTGCCACCTCCGGTGCCGGATGCTGTCAGGGTGTTGTGGGCCACAACACTTGCCGTGTCGCCGGCACGGATGCCGGATCCTGCCAAGGTGGTGCGGGCCGCACCACTTATATGGCGGCCACCTCCGGTGCCGGATGCTGTCAGGGTGTTGTGGGCCACAACACTTGCCATGTCGCCGGCACGGATGCCGGATCCTGCCAAGGTGGTGCGGGCCGCACCACTTATATGGCGGCCACCTCCGGTGCCGGATGCTGTCAGGGTGTTGTGGGCCACAACACTTGCCGTGTCGCTGGCACGAATGCCGGATCCTGGGCAAGTGATTTGGGCCGAGTCACTTGCGTGGCGGCCGCGGCGTATTTCGGTTCCTGTCAGGGTGTTGCGGGCCGCAACACTTGCTGTGTAGCTGGCACAGATTCCGGTCACGACCGCTTCGCTCTGGGCCGCGTTACCACGATATTCTGGTTGTCCACCTGACATCATGGATGTGTACCCCGATTAGGCTTCAGCAGATGCAGCATTCCGCTGAGTGTGTGTTTTGCGGTTTGTATCGACTCAGGGCTACGCGTCTGCGTTAGCGTCTTCGTCGGCTGCTCTGCGCCCTCTGGCGGGGCTGAAGCGTCTTGACGCTCGGGGCTCGCTTTTGCCTTGTCGTCAGGGTTCCATTGGCTGTTGAAATCGCCGCGAACGGCCATGCCGACGAGCGTCATTAAGTATCCAAGCGGGTTTCGGACCCCTCCCGAGTCACAGCGGTGGACCCATTGTTTGATGAGCGCGGTTTTCAACTCTGCTGGAACCTTTTGCAGCGCCAGGACCGCGTTCTGTTTTTGCTCGACCGGTAGTCGATGCAGTGCACCGAGCAAATCGGCAGCGATGTCGTTTGGTGTGGGCGGTACATGTACAGAGCTTTTACAAACATCTTTGTGTGTATCTGTATACGTACTATATGAGTTCGGATGCCGAACTAAGTCCGAACTCAGTGATTTACGGCTGAGTTCGGCATCCGAACTCTGCTCCAAAGCGATTCGCTCTTCGCCTTTTTCACTGAGTTCGGTATCCGAACTCAGTGGAGATAGAGCTATATTTTGCTGAGTTCGGATTCCGAACTCAGTCGCTTTAAGAACGACTGGAGCCTGCGCTTTGGTCCAGGCCTGGCTATTCATGCGGGATTCGATGATGTCCAGCCTGCTAGGTAAGCGTTGGCCAACATCAGGATCAGCTGCAAATTCCTTCCAGGCAATTTCTGCCACTTCGCGAATCACCTTGGTCTGGTGCTGCATTGACTGCGCGAGTAGCTGCAAGTAGTCCTTGTCGAACTCTATAGCTTCGGCCGGTGTGACCGGTTCGTCGTGAAGCAGGTAGACGTTGCCTTGCACTTGTCCACTCAGATCATTGCGCACCCGTCGCCCCAGGCTAAGCCAACGGGTGAGACGTAAGGTCACTAATGCTTTTGATACAGTTTCACGCGAGGCAGGCCTACCGGGTTGCATACCCAAATATGGCCGCAGTTGGTCATAGGTAGGGAACGCCGTAAGGCCGTCGTCATTGATCAGTAGGCGAAATACCTGCCAGGTGTTTCTTTCAAGCGGGGTTAAGCGATCATCCAAAAGCAATCGGCGAGGAACCGTTTCGTGTGGGTTCCCGCTGAAAATAATTCCGGAGTAGGGGGAAGACCCTTCAATCCCCGGAGGCGCCGACTCTTTTTTCTGAAGCAAATGAGCTTCAAGGTGACCCGAGGCCGAGTCTAAAAGCGTCGACAAGGGAAGCCGAGACAACCTCATAATACAGAGTCACCTTCCACCGATGTCGCTGCAGGCTGTGCAAGTCGTTGAGAAGACACAAGCTGTAGCCTTCTCGGAAGGCCAGGGTTTGCAGGAGGGTAAAGCCCTTCCTTTATCCAGGACTGAATGCGATGCCAGATGATGGCCAGGCTGAGGTTTTCGTGGGTCTCATCTGGGCTAGTATCCTGTGGAGCATTGAGTTCCTCGGCGACCAACATGGCGATGTCCAGCAACGCGAGACTGTCGCCAAGCTCTACCTGATGCTCTTGCATTAGGTGCGTCCATCGGTACCAAAGCTGAGCGTCCATCTCCTCACTGAATTCGCGCCAACGGCCACGACGTGCCGTCACGCCGATCATTAGGCGTTGAAGGGCCACATCCTGCGGAGACAGCCCGAAGAACTGTTGCAGCATTTGAGTGGTCGCGCCAAGTCGCAGCGCACGTTCAATCATGCGCACTTCTTCATCAGAACGCTGCGCGCCTGACAGTAGTTTTTTTACCATGTCCCCATCAATGGTGACGTTGCACCAAGACACGGGAGTGTTAAGCAGCAAGCTCAGTACTGAAGGTTGTTGGAGCTGAGCCAATATCTCTGGCTCCAGGCCCATTTCGATGCAGCGCCGAAGTTGGCCATTACGCATGTGATGAAGCACCTGTGACAGGATTGCTTCATTTATTGGTGTCTTGGACATGACGACTCCCCCTTGTAGAGTCCGTGTGTTAACTGGCTGAATTCGGACCGTTGTTGGCGACTGACTGGATTTCCAGGTCAATCAAACGTCTTGCGAGACGAATAATGCGGAACAGCTTCACTAGAGCGCCGTCGCTGAGACGGCATTCACTTTCAGGGGGCTGATCTTTTGTGTGAGGCTGGCCCAGTAAGATCTGGCCCAGTCCGGCTGCGAACTCAAAGTCAGCCAACGCGTCGATTTGAAGCTTGGGTTGCTGCTGAATCATTTTCAGTACGATGGCCATCGAGCCGCTCAAAGACTGGAGCAGCGTCAAGGTATGTTGGGCTGTGGCAGTAATTTCGACTTCCGCTTCGGGGTGTCGGTAGCTGAACCCGACGCCACCATCGATATCGATAAATTGACCTGGGGCTTTGACCGAGCTGGCTATTTCGCGAGCCAATTGAGCGATGTGCTGACGCAGGGTCGCGGTATTGTCTATTTCGCGTTCGATGTACCAAAGGTCAGAAATGGGATTGAGTCCGCCAGCTTGAACAGGGATGGCCACCAAGGCATTGGAGGCGAAGTCGGGCAAGACCTCACCGTCAAGCGCAGCGAGCTCCCGTTTCATCTTGTCGACTCTGGGAGAAGTCTTCACAGGGCTCGCAACGTGCCCATCGATACGTGCTTGGCGCTCTTGTGGGCTCATTTGCTCCTGCGGAGTTGGGGCCAGTTGCTGTTGCACCCCTTGAGGTGAAGGACTCTCTTTGGAGGGCGTCGTCTTATGTGTGCTGCCCCCCGAAGTAGTAGGGGGTAGTTGTAGAGGGTTCTGATTAGCCTCAATGCCATTGTTCGAAACGTTAAGTTGAGTCCCCCCCTCAAATTGCGATGCAGGGTACTGTGGCAGCTCAAGAACCGGCGTAGACCGGCGCAATTGGTCCTGGTTCTGAGTGATTTCCAACAGTATTTGCTCGTAGCCGAGGTTCAGCGGCTTTTTAAGGTGATCTATCAGTTCGTCCTGAAATCGCTGGAATAGAAATTCTTCAGCGTCGCCCTCAAACTGGGACAGTACATCTTGGAAAAGCGTATCGAAATCAAGGTGCTGCTCCTGCTCTTGATAATTGCGATCCCAGCACTGAAGAGCTGTTTTGCGCAAAGACAGAAGCTTTATGATTCTGTCTACTCCCAGTCCAGAGTACAGCGCGCCTGGAATTGCTGGCAGTAAGTACCGAATGGTGTCGTGCATACGACTCAAGTGAGACGCGGAGACCGGGTAGCCATCCGCTGACAGCCGCCGTGAAAGCTCACGTAATGAGATAGACTCCCCTGCCTCTGTTTCATACAGCGCTCTCGCTTTGTCGACCCCAATAGCCCGCTCAATGAACAGGAGCTGGCCTTGGAGGTCGTTTTCAGCCAAGTGGCCGGTGAGCGAGATGATTTCGCCCCGAACGGCGTCCCAGGGTCGAAATAGGCAGTGAAACTTGAAGTACTTCTCGTCGCCGGTCTCACGATACAACTCGTTTAAAATTGCCAGGCGAGTGTTGCCGCCGTTGCGGATCCGGTACTTATCTTCCCCAGGTTTACGAGTGACGGGAGGTGGCGTATCGAGTCCCCGATTTCGTATCGACTCTTTAATTTCATCGTACTTCGGGTTACGAGTCGTCCTTGGGTTTTCGTCATACGGCAGCGTTTCGTCGAGAGTCAACAGCATGGGGGTATCGACGATGGGGTCGCTCATTCGCGCTGCCACCGGCGACTTCGATTCAAACGCCGGCAGCAACAGCTTATCTTTCATGGTTTGGGCCAAAGACGCTTTCATACTCTGGCTCCTGGCTGCTCATAAGCCGGGCTTGCCGCCAAAAGCTGGTCAATGATTTTCAAAGCACGATCCAGAGCAGCTTCAAGTTCGGCAGTTGTCTCCAGCCGATAAACAATTTCTGAGTTCATCGACCTGGCGTTTTCACGTGCTTCCAACGCGATGCGTTCGCGCATCCCGTCGGGCAGGCGAATAACGAATTTTTCTTCATGCAGACGCTGTGGTTTGTTACTCATGGTGGGCTCCGATGCCTAGGGTAGAAAGTGTGTTCAGCGACGTTTCAACTGATCAGTGAGTTGGGTAGGTAACCCCTTGATGACTAATGAATTGGACGCCTCGTCGTACTCGATCTTGTCCCCTAGCAGATGCGCTTCAAAACTGATGGACAAGCCTTCGGCACGGCCGGTGAACCGACGGAATTGGTTGAGAGTGCGTTTATCCAGGGGGATTTCCGGCGACAGGCCGTAGTCCTTATTGCGGATATGGTCGTAGAACGCCTTGGGGCGATCTTCATCGATCAAGCCTGACAGTTCCTCCAGGCCCATGGGTTCACCGAGCTTGGCCTGGCTGGTGGCGTAGTCCACCAGGGCCTTGGTTTTCTCGCGGGCCGATTCGTCTGGCAGGTCTTCGTTTTCAACGAAGTCGCTGAACGCCTTGAGGAGGGCGCGGGTTTCGCCCGGGCCGTCGACGCCTTCCATGCAGCCAATGAAGTCGCTGAAATACCCCGAGATCTTCTTACCGTTTTTGCCTTTGATGTACGAGATGTACTGCTTGGATTGCTTGTTGTTCTGCCACTCGGACAAGTTGATACGCGCTGCCAGGTGCAACTGGCCAACGTCCAGGTGGCGTGAAGGAGTGACGTCCAGATCGTCAGTAACCACCACGCCTTCACTGTGGTGGAGCAGGGCGACAGTTAGGTAGTCGGTCATGCCTTGCTGGTAATGGGCAAACAGTACGTGGCCACCGGTGGAGAGGTTGGACTCTTCCATCAGCTTTTGCAGATGCTCGACCGCCGTGTGGCTGAAGGCGGTGAAGTCCTGGTCACCTTCAAAGTACTGCTTTAACCAGCCGCTAAACGGGTGCGCGCCGGACTCGGCATGGAAGAAACCCCAGGCCTTGCCTTGTTTGGCGTTATAGCTCTCGTTGAGGTCGGCAAGCATGTTCTCGATGGCGACCGATTCGGATAGCTCCGAATCGCGTGCCTGGAGAACAGCAGGTGTGCCATCGGGTTTTTTGTCGATCAGGTGGACGATGCAATGACGGATAGGCATTAGATTGCCTCCTGCGAGTGTAGGGTTTGAGCTCGATCAGCACGACGAATACGGGCTTTGGCGTTGAGGCCTGAGCGGTAATCGCTTGCGGTTGATGAGGTGTAAATCGATCCAAGGCCAGATTTCGTGAACTTGATATGGCCACCTTGAGTGCGAGACACCGTCCAGCCATTCGCTTCAGCAAACTTCACGAGTACACGAAGGCTCTCGCTTTTTCCGCGTAGGAGATTGGTGGTCATAGCTCTGCATCCCTGTCTGCCAGAACGTTACCGGTCTGGATCGCGATGATTTCAGCCTGATCGCCAGGAAACTTGGTACCGAGCTCATGCAAAAAGTGACGCGTAGCCTCACGTGCTCCAGGCACGCGGAACACCACGCTGCAGTGCTGAACTTCCGCGGGGTGTTGCAGGTGAGACATGACGGCCACTTTCAGCGAGCAGCACTGGAGGTAGCGGGGCACCCAAACCGACCAGAAGTAGCTGGATAGCAAGGCGCCCGCACAGAGCAGTTCAACGGTAATTGTTGCGCTGGGCGTGTTGGTCAGCTCGACGTAGCCGAGCTTCTCAAACTCCAACAGATCCTCACGCATGCTCATTGGGACCACGGTGCTGTGGTCACGAGCAAGGCGGCCGATCGCTTGAGCTAATGCGTCGAGCTCCACCGGGTTGATCCCAGATTTATGGGCATGAGCCACAGCAGAGGCTTCGAACACGGCACCGGCATGGATACTAGGAAATAGCTCGGCGCTACTGTGCATCCGACACCTCCTGAAGCTCCTCGATGTCATAGCTATTGCAAGTAGGGCAAATAAGCTCGTCCACTTCACCGCCGGGTAAGGCTGGAGCGCCACTCACTTGATGTTTCGGGTGGTGGCTATCGCATTGAAGGCACCAGTGAGTGATGCGTACGAGAGTATTCATCGCTGAGGTGTGCTTTTTCATAGTTGAGCCCCTTGCCAGCCGGCGTTGGGACTGAGGTTGGCAAACCGGGTCTGATTGGCGATGAAGGCTGTTCGTACGGTCCCAGTTGGGCCGTTACGCGCCTTGCCGAGAATGATTTCTGCAATGCCTTTGTGTTCGCTCTGAGGGTGGTACACCTCGTCCCGGTAGACGAACATAATCAGGTCCGCGTCCTGTTCAATCGCACCGCTATCACGCAGGTCTGCGTTGATCGGACGCTTATTTGGCCGTCGCTCCAGTTCTCGGTTGAGCTGGGAAAGCGCAACCACCGGGCAATTCATCTCTTTCGCTAGGGCCTTGAGGGACTGGGATATAGCGCTGATCTCGTTGGCCCTGTTTTCCTGACCTGGGCAGCGCATGAGCTGCAGGTAATCGATCAGGATCAAGCTCGGGTGTCCGAAGCGACGAGCTGCTCGACGAGATTTAGCTCTGATTACTGCAGGCGTGAGCGCTGATGAGTCGTCGATGACCAGCCGCTCTCCATAGCCATTAATACGAGAAACCGCTGCAGTCAGCTTCGGCCAATCATCATCATCGAGCTTGCCCTTCAATAGCCTGCCCAGATCGATATGGCCTAGGATGCCCATCAATCGATACATCAGTGCTTTGGCCGGCATTTCCATGCTGAAAACCTGAACTGTACGATCAAGCTTTGCCTGCAGAGCCGTATCTATGAAGTTCAAGGCCAGAGAGGTCTTCCCCATAGACGGGCGCGCGCCGAGGATGATCAGGTCGGCTTCTTGAAAACCCGACGTCAGCTCGTCCAGGTCCTCCAGGCCTGAAGGCAGGCCGGTCACGGTGATATTGCCGTTGAAATGTTCGTCTATTTGTTCGACGACGTTCGTCAGGCATTGGTTGATATTGACGAATTCCGTTGCGCTCTTGCCTTCACCCAGAGCGAACAGTTGCTGTTCAATTGATTCTTGAACATCCTCCGCACTTGCCAACGGGTCTGTCGCCTCGCGAGAGCATTGGTATCCAAGGGACATGAGCTGTCTGAGCCGAGAGCGATTACGCACGATGGATGCGTAATGCTCGATGTTGGCTACAGACGGCGTGTTTTTGGCCAGCTCGCCCAGATAGCTCAGCCCTCCGGCTTCGTCTGGCTCCTCCAACGCGTTGTGGACGGTGACGATGTCGAACGGAATGGACTTGTCAGCAAGGCTTGCCATTGTCCGGAACAGCAACCGATGGTCGTGTCGGAAAAAATCAGAGGCATCCAGTTTGTCTGCGACGAGATCCCAGGTGTTGTTGTCGAGCAGTAGCCCACCTAACACACCTTGTTCAGCCTCTACGGAGTAGGGAGGTGAGAGGTCAAGGTGATTCATTTCCCAGACTCCTGGCCTATCTGAAGAAAACCACTCCCGTTGCGTGCCCCCAGGGCTTTGACCATGTCGACTTCAACCTTCGCTGAATTGATCATGACCTGAGCAACCTCGGCAACCGCTTTGGCCCGTTCGATTTCCATTGGTCTTTCTGGGTCCAGGAGGCTCTCGATCGCGACGAACAGGTGATTACGTAGATCTTCAATCTTGTTCTTCATGTTCAACCTCCCGGATGGTGCGTTTGAGTTTGCCGATAGCGCGTATTGCGGATTTCAGCTCTTCCGGATACCGATGAATGGTGTTCCGACGCATACGTTCTGCTCTCGTCAGCAACTCCAGGTTATTCAGGGCTATATGGGCCTTGTTGCCGTCCTTGAAGCACACGCACATGTTTATAGGGACTGGTCCGTGATGCTCCTCCCAAAGCAGTACATGCACGGCTTTCCAGTCAACGGGTGGGTAACCGGTATCGGTGATTTTCTTCTGCTGATAACCGTCAGGAGTTGTGCGCAGGCTGCCAATAGGCAGCCAGTTCCCCGGTTTATTGCCGGCCTTAAACTGCGTCTGAGTCATACGGCCAGAGGAGGGGAGCCCCTTAAGGCCCTTATTCCATGGGACGGATCCCTTGGGAAAGCGGAATTCTGCGCCCAACTTGCCGTCAAGCCGGCCACAGAGACTACTGCGAAGAAACTCGGCGCTTTTGCTCAAGCCCAGCCGTTTGGCTTTGGCATAGACCTGATAGACGCTGAGCCCCAATTCGGCGGCTAGGACCTGAGTCGGTTCATTGGGATAGCGGGCAATGAGCGAGCGCTCTTCTGCCTCACTCCAAACATGGTGTTTGTGAACCGGGGCAAGCCCAAGTTGGGATCTGGCTTGTTCCAGCGCCGCCATGGCCAAAGGTGAAAGCGAATGAGTTCTCATTGGCTCCCTCCATGCCCAAGGGCTCCTTGTGACTGCTGTCCGACACCACGATGCAGCCTGGCATGCTTGCCCTGGTCCCATCCCGCTTGCAAAGAGCGGGTGTCATGACCTTTGGCTTCGATGGGCTTGATAATGGCTAGCGTTAGTTTTGGATGATGCCATTCCAGGTAGGCTTGGATCTCCAGCGCAGTGTTTTCGTCTATCCCACCTGCAAACTGGTTCACCTTAGAGGCGACGGCATTGAGCCAGCCCTCGGCAAACAGTTGGCCGCGGTGACGTTTGGTTTTCAGTTGGCAGCGCTTCTGCTGGGCAACATGAGCTCGTCGGGCTGCGACAAGCTGGTGATGCAGCGTTGAATAGGTGTGAGCTGCCAGATCGGGTGAAATACCTTTCCCCAAGAACTTGAAGGACCAGCCAAGTAGCGGATTGAAATACGCCAAGTGGCTGCAATCGAAGGCTTGGGAACAGATTGAGGCCAGGTTGTGCAGCCAATCCTGCGGTGCCCGACGGGTTTTGGTACCCACAATGGATTCTTCGATTGTATGGGCAGCGACTTCGGTGTGTTCCAAGTTGTACTGATTCATCAAATGGCGAGCTTGACGAAGTGCAATTTCCACTTCGTTTGGGGCAGCGCCTTGTGACTTGGCCAGCGCCATGAGTTTGGCGACCTTGCTGAGGACTTTTTGCTTGTCCATCATTCACCCCCTTCCTGTTGGAGGCGGGGGGAGAGCGCCTCTGACCACAGGCGAAGTGTTTCTTCCTCATCAGCAGAGAGGTGAGTCCGGGCAAGGCAGTCCGCAACCTTCTGTTTCAGGGCATCAAGGCGGTCTTGAACACTTGACCCATCGTCGTAAGCAATCTCTTGCTCAACAGCTTGCACAACGTCATTACGAAGAGAGAGAACCGTGCTTATCCAAAAAGCACTTGGGCTGGTCCAGCCAATGAGCTTTCGAGTTCTGGCAGGCGACAGGTAATCACGGAGCCTGAGATTGAACTCCCTAGGGGAATAACCATTCCTGAAAACGTCTGCTCGATTAAGCGTCAGCGCTGTTTTAAGAATATCTAGAAGAGGGTCCAAAGCCGTTGGCTCAGGAGCAAAGGGTTCTAAATATGTTTCAGCTACCAGGCGTTTGGCTTCGGCATATCGACTTTGCTGACGGCGTTTGGCTTGGTTTTCGTCGCGGCCGCGCTTTTCCTTCGCGTGCTTAATGTTCGAGTTCACTGACTCGATAAGCTTCGCGGCGTCCTGCAAAAGCTGAAGCTGGTCAACGCTCAACTGAGCGCCAATCCGACCGGGTAATTGGTAACCGCTTGTCAGGGCTCGGATTTCTCGTGCGGTTCCACTGAGCTTGGCTTGCAAGCTGCGCAATTGCTGAGCGCTGTAGTACTTGCCAACCTCTAGGATGAGGTTTGCAGTAATACTGCGGGCGTCGGTAATGGAGGGCTTCGCCATTTCAACGACCCTCCCTCACCAAGTTAGCTACCTTTTCCTCGGTCATGGCCTCGAAGCGGTCACGCCATTCTGGAAAAAGCTCAATGGCCAATTGGCGGATCACGACAAGGGCTGCAGGGGATATGCGGTTGGAAGGCTGTCTGTATTCCAAGCGGTGTACTGGGACGCCCAGGGATGAACTGTTACGAAACACCACTGCGGAGGGGACGACGCATTCCAGAACGTTGATTTCGTCATTGTCCTGGAAAATTTCCCGTACCGACTGCTCGATCATTTGCGCGTCGGTGGTTTGGTCGAGATTGTTGACGACGATCCGCACAGGAGGGATTTTCATGCCCAGGCGCCCATAGGCGCGCAGGCCGTCCAGCATCTGCATGGATCCCCGGCTGAACTCCCGTGCAGCGAGCATATTGGGCGGAAGTGGGGATATGACCAAATCAGAGGCTAGGACCACCATTTCGAGCATTGCCGACCTGGCGCCTTGGGTGTCAATCAGTACCAGGTCGAAATGATCTTTGAAGCCCGGCATCAGGTTGGCGAGTCGCAACCGTCCGTCAGGTGCTTGCAGGATCAGGCTGTTCAGTTGGTTGTTGATGTCGTTGGAAATGACAAGCGACAGGTTTGGTATCGTGGTGCTGGATATGATCTTGGCTGATTCGGTGATATTGAATGCCAGCAGGTCGTAGATGCCTCCTTGAGCTTCATCGACCAATTGGTAATACGAGGAGAGCGAAGGCTGTGCAGGATCTAGGTCGATCATGAGCACGCGCAGGCCTGCATCCGCACAAAAAGCGCCGAGGTTGGCCTCGATGGTAGTTTTGCCTACGCCGCCTTTGGTCGAAACGACCGCAGAGATTTTCATGGTTTGGAGCCTCTAATGTGGGTTCATTAGAGGCTGCGAGGCCACGGAAACAGCTATGTGTAGCGAACACGATCCTGGGCTATGAAGCACTAAAACCAATTGTCTTTTAACCAATTGGTCGTAGGTTCGAATCCCACACGACCCACCATTTTTGAGACCAGTTAACGCTGGAATCGAATCTTAAGATCAGAGGCCAAAAGCCCTGATCGAAGAAGGCGACTGAGAGGTCGCCTTTTTTTTACCGGGGTATAGCGCAGTCCGGTAGCGCGCCTGCTTTGGGAGCAGGATGTCAGGAGTTCGAATCCCCTTACCCCGACCATATTAAAAATCCTCGTATCGAAAGATACGGGGATTTTTTTTGTGCGCGAAAATCTTAAATATTACGCAAAAAAATGTGGGAGCTGGCTTGTCGAATCGTCGCACCGCTGCGATAGCGGTGTATCAGCCTGTGCATCTTGTGCTGATCGATCGCCATCGCGGGCAAGCCCGCTCCCGCATTAGTTTGTGCTGTTAATGGAGCTTGAGCCGCGGCTCAGTCCCGCGCCCAATCTTGCTGCCCAGCATCAGCATTGCCGTGCGGAAGAACCCGTACAGCGCCATCTGGTGCATGCGGTACAGCGACACGTAGAACATCCGCGCCAGCCAGCCTTCGAGCATCACGCTGCCCGTCAGGTTGCCCATCAGGTTACCCACCGCCGAAAAACGCGACAGCGAGATCAGCGAACCGTAGTCGGTGTACTTGTAGGATGGCAGGTCCTTGCCTTCGATCCGCAGTTTCAGCGACTTGGCCAACAGTGAAGCCTGCTGGTGAGCGGCCTGGGCGCGTGGCGGCACATTGCGGTCGGTGCCCGGCTGTGGGCAGGCGGCGCAGTCGCCAAAGGCGAAGATGTTTTCATCGCGGGTGGTTTGCAGCGTCGGCAATACCTGCAATTGATTGATGCGGTTGGTTTCCAACCCGTCAATGTCCTTGAGGAAGGCCGGTGCGCGGATACCCGCAGCCCAGACCTTGAGGCTCGCTGGAATGACCTGGCCGCTGCTGGTGATCAACGCATCCGCGGTCACTTCGCTGACCGCCGAGTTGGTCAGTACCGTCACCCCAAGTTTCTCCAGGGTTTTGTGCACAGGCCCGCCGATCCGCTCCGGCAGCGCGGGCAATACCCGTGGGCCGGCTTCGATCAGGGTGATGTGCATGTTTTCCGGTTTGATGCGGTCCAGGCCATAGGCCGCCAGTTCATGGGCGGCGTTGTGCAACTCGGCAGCCAACTCGACGCCCGTCGCACCGGCGCCGACGATGGCGACGCTGATGTTCTCTTCCACATCGGTCTGGCCCGCATGGGCGCGCAGATAGTGGTTGAGCAACTGCTGATGGAAGCGCTCAGCCTGTTTGCGGGTGTCGAGGAACAGGCAGTGCTGCGCCGCGCCCTCGGTGCCGAAATCGTTGGTGGTGCTGCCGACCGCGATCACCAGGCTGTCATAACCCAGCACGCGCGCAGGCACCAGCTCACGGCCTTCTTCATCAAGGGTCGCGGCCAGTTGGATTTTCTTCTGTTCACGGTCAAGCCCGCTCATGCGCCCCAGTTGGAACTCGAAGTGGTTCCATTTGGCCTGGGCGACATAATTGAGCTCGTCTTCCGAAGAGTTCAGCGAACCGGCGGCCACTTCGTGCAGCAGCGGTTTCCAGATATGGGTGAGGTTGGCGTCCACCAGCGTGATGCTGGCGGTGCCGCGCTTGCCCAGAGTCTTACCCAGGCGGGTAGCCAACTCCAGGCCGCCGGCGCCGCCGCCGACGATAATAATACGATGGGTCATGGGGATATCTCGCAAGGCTAAAAGAAATCGGAGCAGTTACCCTCGCGAGCGCGATGCAGCTCATAGCGTCAGGTAACTCAAAAGGCGGCTCAGCAGGCCGAGCCCGATTACCACCAACAGCACCACACCCAGGAGCAGCCACGGCCGGAAAGGCTTGCGCTCGACTCGGTTTTGGGAGAGTTGCAGGTACTCTTCGACATGCTGTTGGTCATCGGGGTTCAGGCGGCTGGTCATAAAGGCCTCGTCAGGTAGACGTTGCAAAAGGGCGCCACGTTACAGTCAGGAGGTGGGCGGGCTCGCCACAAGCGTAGCCGGTGCCCGCGTCACAGGCTGATGCCCACGTCGAATACTATGCTGCGCCCCAGGTTGTTGCGCAAGAAGTCCGGTGCGTCCGGGTGAGCAAACAGCACGCGCGCAAAGGTAGGGCCTACCAACGACAGCGAGCGCCAGCCCTGGCGCAGGTATTCGGTAGGTGGTGGGAAATGGCTGTTGAGGTCCAGCACTTCACGCTTGAGGCTCGTGAAGGCAATCAGGTCCAGCTCGCCCAGGTCCATGCCGCGTTCTTTATAGTTATGCGCCTTTTTGCGCAATGTCGGCGCCAGGCGCAGCAAGAACTCATGGGCCGGGATACGCCGTGGTTTGGCTTCGCGCCGCACCAACTGGCTCAAGGAAAACGCACTGCGCCGGCGCAGCAACTCATCGCGCCATTCGTCGTTCAGGCGCCGGCCTTCATCCAGCACGAAAAATACTTCGAAACTCGCGTCGCGAAACAACACGTCCGGCGGCTCTTGCCCGGCGGGGTGAAACTCTTCGGCACGGTAGGGCACGTTCAAGCCTTGCAGCAGGCGCTGGCAGACCCAACGCTCACGCTCCCATTTGCGGGCATTGGACAGGAACGCATTGGCTTGTTCGGCCGCTACGGTGAGCAGGCGCAAATAATCTGAGTCATCCATATTGGCAGCTTAGCGTCCAATTGATGACCGCAGGAAGTCTTGCTTTGAAACGCCGGTGTAGACTGCTCATTCAACAGCAACTGCATGGACGAGGTGTGTGGTGAGGTTTTCTGCAAAGGCATTACGCTCGTGATCAGCGCTGCAGTGTTGGCGCCGGAAACGCTCATCATCGGCTGGCTGTTGTACGCGCCGTTGGTCATGTGGGCGATCCTGCGCGCGCCGTGGGTCGAGCTGTTTGCCGACCGGCGGCGCCAGCATTTGTTGTTCGGCACCGTGTTTGCCCTGTTTATGCTCTGGCTGGTACGGCGGGATTTCGACACCGGTGTGTCTTACCACTTTATCGGCATGACCGCCGTGACCCTGCTGCTGGATTGGCCCCTCGCTATCGTCGGCGGGTTGGTCGCGCAATTGGGTTTGGTGCTGCTGGGGCGCCAGGACCTGGCGGCGGTCGGGGTCAATGGTTTGCTGCTGATCGGCTTGCCGGTGCTGGTCACCGAGACCTGCGCGCTACTGGTGGAGCGGGCGCAACCGCGAAACCCCTTTGTGTATATCTTCTGTTCCGGTTTTTTCGCCGCGGCGCTGTCGGCACTGCTGTGCCTGCTGGCTGCGTTGGGGCTGCTGTGGTTTGACGGCCGTTTTGCCATGCCCGAGTGGCTGGAAGATTTTGTCGGTTACCTGTGGCTGATCATCTTCCCCGAGGCGTTTATCAACGGCATGGTCATTAGCGCCCTGGTGGTGTTCTGCCCGGAATGGCTGGAGACCTTCAACCGCACGCGCTACCTGTCGGCACCGTGGAAGGATGACGATTCGCGGCGTTGATCCAGATCAAACCCCAGGCGGCCGTGCAGGCCCATGCTCTGCGAAATTTTACTGAGCAGGGCGGGGCACGGACTATGAGTGTGTACGAATGGGCGCGGCAAGAGTTGCGCAGAAGCCAGGATGCGGCACAGGAAATCGGCTTTGACCCAGGCCTTACCCTGCGCGCCATGCTCAGTGCGGTGGTGCAGCAGAGCAAGGGTGTGCGCAGTTTTGAAGACCTGGCCGACGAGCTGCAATACCTTGCAGAGAATCTCGACGACCAGCAGGAGTACGCATTTATGCGGCCTTAGTGACGCGGCGGCAGGTCTTCAGAGAACAGTTCGTCCTCGGCATCCGGGCTCACCGGAATCTTGTGTTCTTCCGCAGCCCAGGCACCGAGGTCGATGAGTTTGCAACGGTCCGAGCAGAACGGCCGGTTGAGGTTGTCTGTTTTCCATTCTACGGGTGCGCCGCAGGTTGGGCACTCGACGGTCAAGGGTTGGCTCATGATCGGCCTCCACGCAAAGTAAGGTAAAAGTGGTGCAGTCGCTCGACCTCGCTGTGCAGCCAGGCGAGGTCCTTGTCGTTGACCAGAACGTCATCGGCATGGTTCAGACGGTCTTCACGGCTGGACTGAGCCTTGAGGATCGCCTGCACCTGCTGTTCGCTGATGCCGTCGCGCTGCAGGGTACGCTGAATCTGCAGTGATTGCGGCACGTCGATCACCAGGATGCGCTGGGTCATGCTGTACTGACCGGACTCGATCAGCAGCGGCGAGACCAGGATCGCGTAAGGCGACTGGGCGCGCGCCAGATGGCTGCGAATTTCCTCGCCAATCAACGGGTGCAGCAGGGCTTCCAGCCAGCGACGTTCTTCGGGAACTTCAAAGATCAACTTGCGCAGGGCCGCGCGGTCCAACTGGCCGTCCGGCTGCAACACGCCTGCACCAAAATGCTCGGCAATGCGTGCGAGTGCTGGCCGGCCGGGTTCGACCACCCAACGTGCGGCATGGTCGGCATCGACCAGGTCAATGCCCAGGTCGATAAAGTGCTGGGCGGCCGCGCTTTTACCGCTGCCGATGCCGCCGGTGAGGCCTAGAATCCAGGGTGTTGCGACACAAGTGGTCATCTGAAACCGACAGACTGCAAATAGAAGTCGGTTATTTGACCACCCCAGAGCAATGCAATCCAGCCGGCAATTGCCAGGCACGGACCAAATGGCATCGGCACCGATGCCTGGGACTTGCGCAAACGCATCAGGATAAGGCCCGCGAACACGCCCAGCAGCGACGCTATCAGCAGCGTCATCGGTAGAATCTGCCAACCACCCCAGGCACCGAGCAGGGCCAGTAGCTTGAAGTCGCCATAACCCATGCCGTCCTTGCCGGTGACCACTTTGAACACCCAGAACACGCTCCACAGGCACACATAGCCTATGACTGCGCCCCATAGCGCATCGGGCAGCGTCGCCAACAGGTCGCCGCTATTGAGGATCAACCCCAGCCACAGCAGCGGCAACACCAGCACATCCGGCAGCAGTTGATGATCGACGTCGATCAGGCTCATCGCCAGCAGGCCCCAACTCAGCAGCATCACTGCGCCAGCTTGCCAGCCGAAGCCAAAATGCCAGGCGACAGTGGCCGAGAGCAGCGCACAGGCCAGTTCGGTAAAGGGGTAGCGGGCGCTGATAGGCTTGCTGCAGTGGGCGCAGCGACCCTTGAGCATCAGGTAGCTGAGTACCGGGATATTTTCCCAGGGGCGAATCGGTTGGCTGCAATGCGCACAGCACGAGTTGGGATGCATCAGGTTGTAGGCAGGGCCGGCGGGGTCGGCCGGCAGGCCGAGTACTTCCTGGGCCTGGGCGCGCCATTCGCGCACGAGCATCTTCGGCAGGCGCCACACCAGTACGTTGAGAAAGCTGCCGACGATCAGGCCGAGCACCAGCGCCATCCCGACAAAGACCCAGGGTTGTTCACTCAGCAGCAGGCTCAAAACGCCGACCCCAACTGGAACACCGGCAGGTACATCGCAATCACCAATGCGCCGACAATGCCCCCCAACACCACCATGATCAGTGGCTCCATCAGGCTGGTGAGGTTATCGACCAGGTTCTCCACATCGGCTTCATAGTGGTTGGCGACTTTTTCCAGCATGAGGTCCAGGGTGCCCGACTCTTCACCGATGGCCGTCATCTGGATGGCCATTCCGGGGAACAGCCCGCTGTGCGCCATGGACTGGTTCAACGGCACACCTGTGGATACATCGTGCCGCATATGTTCGATCGCCTTTCTGAACAACCCATTGCCAACCGCGCCTGCCACGGAGTCCAGAGCCTGCACCAATGGCACGCCCGCGGCAAAGGTGGTTGAAAGTGTACGGGCGTAGCGGGCGATGGCTGAGCGCCTCAGCAGTGTGCCCGCCAGGGGCGCGCTCAACAAACCGACATCCAGCCCGTCACGAAACCCCGGGTAAGCCCGATAGGCATGGCGCAGCGCAGCTATCGCCATACCCAGCCCCAAGGCAAGCATCCACCAGGCGTACTGCAGGAAGTTGGACAGCGCAATCACTAGCAAGGTAAAGCCCGGCAGTTGGCCGTTTACCCCGGCGAAGAGGTTCTGGAACTGCGGCACCACGTGAATAAGCAAAACTGCGCTGACCAGGCAGGCGACGACGATCACGGCGATTGGGTAGGTCATGGCTTTTTTGATTCGCGCCTTGAGCTGCTGGCTTTTCTCCAGGTGAATCGCCACCCGCTCGAGCAATGTTTCCAGGGCGCCTGCCTGTTCGCCTGCGGCAATCAGGTTGCAATACAAGTCATCAAAGTGACGCGGCTGTTTGCGCAGCGCTGCTGCCAGGCTATTACCGGCGGCAATCTCCTGCTTCAAACCCTTTATCAGCACGCGCATCTGCCGGTTTTCGAAGCCTTCGCAGATGATGTCGAACGCCTGCAGCAGCGCAATGCCTGCCTTTAACAGGGTCGCCAATTGGCGCGTGAACAGCGCAATGTCAGCGGGTTTTATCGGCGCGGCAAAATAGGGCCGGTGCGCAGCCTTTTTGCGCACGCGGCCGGGGTAAATCCCCTGCTGGCGCAGCTGTGCCTTGACCAGTGCCAGGTTATGGCCGGTGGTGTGCCCGCACACCCGGCGGCCTTTGCGGTTGGTGCCTTCCCAGGCGTAGATCGTTGAAGCGTCATTCATGGCACAGGTCCGCACACAGGTCGTCGTAGATTTATAGCTTAGTCAGATGACGGATTCGGACCGCTCGTTGGCGCACGATAAAATGTCAGAATGTGCGTCTCAGCCACAATTGGGCGCTCACGGATGAGTACACTGGCGCCGCTGCACACTGCGGGGCGCAGGACGCGCCTTGATAAGGTTTTTATTCTGGAGAGTGAATGTGATGCGTCAGAAAGGCTTTACCTTGATCGAGTTGTTGATCGTCGTGGCAATCATCGGCATTTTGGCCACTATCGGTCTGCCCATGTACACCAAGCATCAGGCCAAGGCCAAGTTCACAGCGGGGCTGGCAGAAATTGCGGCGTTGAAGGCTGGTTTTGAAGACACCCTTAACCAGGGCACCGTGCCGACCTTGGCGTTGATCGGTGGCAGCAGCCCGACTGCCAACTGCACGATTACCGTAGCCGGCGATGTGGCCACGGGCGTCGGCTCCATTACCTGCGAAATCCTCGATGCACCTGCGCCGGTACTGGGCAAGACCATCACCTTGACGCGCAGCGCCACCCAGGGTTGGGCCTGTGCCACCACCGCCGAGGCGCAGTACGTCGCCAAGGGTTGCGGCGCCGACGGGGCGTAATGCCTGCCGGGCGGTCAGCGAGTTTGTTGCTGCCTGCCCAATGCGGTGCTAGCTTTAGCCCACCGCCCGTGTAGCTCAGTTGGTAGAGCAGCGCACTCGTAACGCGAAGGTCGCAGGTTCGACTCCTGTCTCGGGCACAAAGGCAACACACGTTCCATACGGCAGCACTGTTTCAAAGGCAACGTTTTCAGATGATCCCAGAATGGTTCTGAAGGCCAGACGAGGCGGCATTCGTGCCCACTCTTTTGTATCTGCGCAACCTTGATGACCCAGATGCATCCCCATTCCATGATCTAAGAGAACAACATGACCACACAAGAAATGACCCAGGAACAGCGGCACGAAGCAGCCCTGAAAAAATACGTCGCGGAATCCCCGGAACTGCTCGACGAGATCAAGGACCTGAGCGCCGATGATCAAAAGGACCAGATCCAGTGGGCCTTCGAGGATGAGGCCGAGGCCCAGGGCCTGCAGCCGTGGGAACTGAGCCTCAAGTACACCTCAACGCCGCAAGAGTTCGAAGCGGCGCGCCTGGCCTTGCACAAAGAGGCCGCCGAGGTACTTGGCGTTGATTGGAACGAGTATTGCGGGATGAATAATCTCGCGATCTGAGCGCGAAATTAAAGGAGCGAGCAACCTCGCTCCTTTTCCTTGGATGTTGCTCAGATGCTCAGTCGCATCGACAAATCCACCGCCTTCACATCCTTGGTCATCGCACCGATGGAGATGTAATCCACCCCGGTTTGCGCGATAGGCAGCAGGGTGGTTTCATTGATCCCGCCGCTCGCTTCCAGCTTGGCCTTGCCGGCATTCAGGCGTACAGCCTCGCGCATATCATTGAGGCTCAACTCGTCGAGCATGATGATATCGGCGCCCGCCGCCAGTGCTTCGCGCAGCTCTTCCAGGCTTTCCACTTCGATCTCCACCGGCTTGCCCGGTGCGATCTTGTGGGCGGCGGTAATCGCTTCGGCAATCCCTCCACACGCGGCGATATGGTTTTCCTTGATCAGGAACGCGTCATACAAACCGATGCGATGGTTGTGGCAACCGCCGCACGTTACCGCGTACTTCTGCGCCAGGCGCAGGCCTGGCAGGGTTTTACGCGTGTCCAGCAGCTTGACTTGGGTGCTGGCGACAAAGTCCGCCAGGTACTGCGCGCGCGTGGCGACGCCCGACAACATCTGCAAAAAATTCAGCGCACAGCGTTCGCCGCTCAACAGTGAGCGTGCCGGGCCTTCCAGGTGGAACAGCACTTGATTGGGGCTGACACGCTCGCCGTCGGCCACCTGCCAATGCACCGCAACCCGTGGGTCGAGTTGGCGGAACACCGCGTCCACCCAGGCGGTGCCGGCGATAACGGCTGCATCGCGGGTAATGATGGTGGCCTTGGCCAGCCGTTCGGCCGGGATCAGTTGCGCAGTGATGTCGCCGCTGCCGATGTCTTCCTGCAGTGCGCGGCGCACGTTGGCTTCGATTTCGGCGGTGAGGTCGGCAAGACGGAGATTCGGCATAACAGGCTCCACAAACAAAGTGCCTCGATTATAGGGGCAGCGCGCCGCTGAACCCATACTCGCCACTCATTTACAGCGCATTGGCAGAGTTCGCTGGCGCAACAACCCCCATTTGCAAGATAATCTCGCGCCTTGCAATTGGCGTCATAGCTTTGACGTCCTGGAGATAATCGCTGTTTGCAGCCCGATGGGGCCTGTCGCCGATTTTTCGCCAATTCAACACCGCCGTTTCAGGAGGCCAGGATGCACATTGACGGAAAGGTGGTGCCCATCAATCGGGTACAGGCCACGCCATCGCCGCTCGCGCGCCTGCCGGTGGTGTTGCTGCAAGTTCGCGACAAGGCTGCGCAGCAGTTGCAACAAGGTTTGCAGGAGCTGTTCGATAACGCTGACGACACCCTGTTCGAAATGGCCGACAAGGCCCGCAGCAACGTTGACCATCATATTTTCTTCGAAGCCATGCGTGACCTGCGCCTCAAGCGCAAGAGTTTCGAGCGCGTGTTCATGGAGCAATTGTTCGCCGCGTTTGTCGACCTCGGCCAGGCCGAACGCGCTCAATTGCAGTGGATGCCGGTGGTGTCCTATGAGGCGGCGCCGGGCACGTCCCGCGATGCGCTGGAAAAAGCCGTCGCGCTGGAAGCCATGCTCGGCCGGGTGCGCCATCGCGATGGCCTGGCGCTGGGGCAATTGACCGCGCGCCTGGGCACGTTGCTCGGCAACCCCCTGGATGAGCGCGATAACCCGCTTGGCCCGGCACTGCTGTGCGAGTTCTTCCTGCGTGCGGGGCGCAGCCTGGGGGTGGAGATTCGCGTCAAGCTGATCATGCTCAAGCTGTTCGAAAAGTATGTGCTCAGTGACGCCGACCAACTCTACGCCGAAGCCAACCAACTGTTGGTCGCTACTGGCGTTTTGCCGCAGCTCAAGGCCGTGCCGTCACGCCGCCCAGGCGGGCGTGAAGCTCGCGAGCAACAGCGCGAAGGCAGTGTTCAGGCTGTTGATCAGCCCTTGGATGAAAACGGCCAGCAAGCCTTCGCCGCGTTGCAGAAGTTGCTCGCTGCCGTGCGTGGCAGCGTCGCGCCCACCCTGGAAGCGTGCGCCGAACCCCTGCCCATCGCCACCCGCGATTTACTGCGCCTGCTCTCCCACCTGCAGCAATATGTGCCGGAGCCCGAGGCCGAAGACGACTTCGACCTGCGTAACCAGCTTGAGCAATTGTTGACCCGCGTTAGCGTCAAGAGCGGCAAATCCCGTGTGGTGGAAGACGCCGATGAGGATGTGATCAACCTGGTCGCGCTGTTGTTCGAGTTCATCCTTACGGATCACAGCGTGCCTGACGTATTCAAGGCCTTGATCGCACGTTTGCAGATTCCGCTGTTGAAAGTGGCGGTGCTGGACAAGAGTTTTTTCAGCCGTGCCAGCCACCCGGCGCGACGTCTGCTCAATGAAATCGCCAGCGCCGCCATGACATGGAGCCCACGCGATGACTACCCGCGTGACAGCCTGTACCTGCGCACTGAGCAGGTGGTGCAACGGCTGTTGAATGAGTTCGTCGAAGACCTGGCGATTTTTCCCCAGGTACTGGCGCAGTTCA
Organism: Pseudomonas sp. ChxA; assembly: GCF_030263855.1. Classification (NCBI taxonomy): domain Bacteria; kingdom Pseudomonadati; phylum Pseudomonadota; class Gammaproteobacteria; order Pseudomonadales; family Pseudomonadaceae; genus Pseudomonas; species Pseudomonas sp. ChxA. The sequence continues at coordinate 622,145 of NZ_JARPMK010000002.1, read as the reverse complement.
GCGCCTTTACCGCCGACGAGCGCCAGCGCAGCGAACTGCTCGAACAGCACACCTGTGAGGCCGAAGAAGGCCGTGTGCGCACAGACGCCGCGCGTCAGCGGGTGGCCGAGGTGCTCAATCGACGCCTGGTGGGCCGCGTGTTGCCGCAAACCGTGGTGCAGTTTGTTCAGCAGGCCTGGAGCCAGGTGCTGTTGCTGGCCAGCCTCAAGCAGGGCGAACAGTCAGTGCAATGGCAGGCTGCCGTACGCACCCTGGACGAATTGATCTGGAGCGTCAGCCTGCAAAAGGACACCGAGGCCGGGCGACACTTGATCGAGCAACTGCCCGGCCTGCTCAAAGCCTTGCGTGATGGGTTGACCCGCGCAGCATTCGACCCCTTCAGCACCCGCGAGTTTTTTGTACGTTTGCAGGCCATGCACCTGCAGTCGTTGGAAGGCCAGAGCCTGGATACGCTGATCGAGGTGCGCGAGCCGTTATCACTCATTAGCGAGGTGCCTGACGTGATCCCGAGCCTGCCCAGTGATGATCCCGAGTTGCTCAAGGTCCAGCAGCTGCGCATTGGCAACTGGTTTGAGTTCCAGCAAGACGACGGCAGCCGGCTGCGTTGCAAGCTGAAGGCCATCATGGCGCCGGCCAACCGCTATATTTTTGTCAGCCGCACCGGGCTCAAAGCGTTGGAGAAAAGTGCCGGCCAATTGGCCATGGCCTTCAAGCAGGGCGCGCTGTGCAGCCTTGATGAGGGGCTGCTGTTCGACCGCGCGCTGACGTCGGTGATTGGCACGCTGCGCCAACTCAATCGCGGCAAGTGATCGCAACCGCAGGGCTGAACGCGGCATACTGGTAACACCTCGTCACATTCAAGGAACCCGTATGCAGTTGGACCCCACCAGCGGTTGGTGCCAGGGCATCCGTCATTGCCCGTCGCCCAACTTCAACGAGCGCCCCGCCGGCGAGATCTCACTGTTGGTGGTGCATAACATCAGCCTGCCACCTGGGCAGTTTGCCACCGGCAAGGTGCATGAGTTTTTCCAGAATCGGCTGGATGTCACGGAACATCCCTACTTTGAAAGTATTGCCAGCCTACGGGTGTCTGCGCATTTTCTGATTGAACGAGACGGCTCGGTGACACAGTTTGTCTCCTGTCTGGACCGTGCCTGGCATGCCGGAGTGTCGAGTTTCGAGGGGCGCGAGGTGTGCAATGACTTTTCCCTCGGGATCGAGCTGGAGGGCACAGACGAGCTACCGTTTACCGATGCCCAATATGGGGCGCTGGTCGACCTGACCCGGCAACTGCTGGCGGCCTACCCAGGTATTACCCCGCAGCGTATTTGTGGCCACAGTGATATCGCCCCGGCGCGCAAGACCGACCCGGGCCCGGCTTTTGATTGGACGCGCTTTCGCAGCGCCCTGCAGGATGGAGGACACGCACGATGAGTTTCCTGGTGTTGGTGCTGGCGGTGTGGATCGAGAAGTTCTCGGCCCTGCGTCGGCGGTTGCAACGTGACGGCGGATGGCTGCGCGAGCTGGCCAAGCTGGAGTCGGGCCCGCGCATGGGCAAGCAGCCTTGGCTGATCCTGATACTGCTGGTGTTGTTGCCGGTGGCCTTGCTGGGGTTGTTGCTGTTGGTGCTGGAACCCGTGGCTTATGGCCTGTTGGCACTGCCGGTGCATTTGCTGGTGGTGATCTACAGCCTGGGGCGCGGCGACTTGCTGGGCGAGCTTGGGCCGTTTCGCGACGCCTGGCGGCGTGGTGACCTGCAAGCTGCCGAGCATGTGGCCGAGCGCGACCTGAAGGTGGCCGCCGACAGTGGCGAGCAACTGTTGGAGCGGGTTCAAGGCCATTTGCTGTGGCAGGCCTACCAAAGTTTTTTTGCGGTGATTTTCTGGTATTTCCTGCTTGGTCCGGTCGCGGCCCTGGCTTATCGCTTGTTGGCATTGGCCAGCGAGAACAGCCAGAACCCGCTGGTCGCTGAACGTGCGGGGCAATTGCGTCACGCCTTTGATTGGCTGCCGGTGCGTCTGCTGGCGGCCAGCTTTGCTCTGGTGGGTAACTTTGTCGCGGTCAGCCGAGTGATGCTGCATGAGCTGTTGAGCTGGGATATCAGCGCCGCGCAACTGATGGAAAAAGTCGGCTTGGTGGCGGCTGAAATTCCACCGCCGGTGGTGGGGGCCGATGGCATCAACAGTTTGGATCGTTTGTGGGAACTGCTGCTGCGGGCTGCTGTGTTGTGGTATGCGGGGTTTGCGATCTGGACGGTGTTGCCTTAGCTCCTCGCAACAGGATGGCTGCATGCGGTCAAAGTGTGGGAGCTGGCTTGCCTGCGAAGGCGGCTTTTGGTGGTGTACATATCCGTTGCTGCGGTAACGGCTGCTTAGGGTTCCGCCCTTACGGCGGGTCACTTTTGTAAAGACACAAAAGTAACCAAAAAGTCTTCGCCCCAACACTCGGTGCCTCGCTTAGGCTCGGCATGCCCGCAATCCGCCAGTGATTTGGGGGGCCGCCGCGATGGGCCATCCTTGGCCCAGCGCGGCTAAACCGGCATCCCTGCCGGTTTACCCCCCAAATCCCTGTCGAATTCCGGCCATCGTGTTTGACGGGGCGATTTCAGATCAAGATCAAAAGCGCAGATCAAAAGACCGCTGACTTCGCCAGCGAAAAGGATGTAAGGGCCAGGGCAACAGCAACAGCAACAGCAGACTGCATAGTTCAGACTCTACTCGGTCAAATGTGGGAGCTGGCTTGCCTGCGATGGCATCAACTCGGTATGCCTGATACACCAAGGTGCCTGGATCCCCACATTAGGTCTGTGGTAATTTTTTAAGCCATTAACCTTACGTTACAAAACTCCCTTTCAAATTGAGCTATACAGTCAGAGCGCCAAATAGTGGCTATCTGCCGCCGCCCTGCGCCTCAATAAAAATAAGAAAGGGAGTTCACCTGTGAAGCGCTTGCTCTATCCCGCTGTCGCCTTGATGAATCGCCTGAGTTTCGGCATGAAATTCAGCCTGATCAGCGTGCTGTTCCTGCTGCCGATGCTGGCGACCAACTATTTTCTGGTGCGCGATTCCTGGTCGCAATTCCAGGGCACCCGTATTGAACTGCAAAGCCTCGATTTGCTCGGCAGCAGCCTGGCGCTGCGGCGCGACCTGGAAACCCTGAACAATCAGGTGCAAATCAACGCGGTGCTGGGGCAATCTGGCAAGGCTGGCGATCTTGAAGGCAAGATCAGCGCCTTGGAGCAGAGTGTGTTGAGCCGTCTGCAAAGCCTCAACGCCATGACCGCCGACCCCGAGCAAGCCAGCGCCTTCGAGGGCAAGCGCGACGAGTTGATAGCCGCATTCAAGGCCCAGCAGCAGGAAACCTCGCTGCTCAGCAAAAGCGCATTGATCGGCAAACTTCTCAACAAGGCACAAATGTTGAGCCAGATCATCGCCAGCCAGTCCGGCTTGAGCCGTGACCCTCAGAGTGATTTGCGCCAGCTCAGTGAACTGCTCACCAGCGTCACCGCGCAAGTCACGCAAACCCTGGGCGAGGGGCGAGCCATGGGCGCGTACTCCCTGGGCCAGGGCTTTCTCAACTCATCCTCCAGCACGCGCTTTGACGAGCTGTTGCAACAGTTGGAAAAACTCCAGGCTGAGTACGCCCTGAAGCTGCAGGATGCGCTGGGCGCCAGCACCGCCGCGCACACGGCGCTCGACAGCTTGGCCCAGGCCAGCAGCGCCAGCCTCAAGCAAGGCAGCGAGTTGTTTGAAGAGCAGGTCGTCATGGCGCAAACCCTCGACGCACCCTGGCAGGGGTTCTACGACGATGTCAGCCAACGGATGGCCCAGACCTACCAGCTCAATGACGCCACCCTGACGTTCCTTGAGCAGCAACTGCAGCAGCGCCTGGCGCAAAACCGCACGCATATGGTGGTACTTGTGTGTGCCCTGGTGGCGGTATTCCTGCTGATCTTCTATTTGTATGCCGGCTTCTATGCCTCCACCCGCACCACCTTGCGTCGCCTGGGGGCGATGATGGACAAAGTGGCGGCCGGCGACATGACCGTCACGTTTGTGGCCCACAGCCGCGATGAACTGGGCGATCTGGGCCAAGTGTTCAACGGTACTGTGGCCAAGATCCACGACTTGATCGAACGTGTGGGGCACACCGTCAGCCAGGTCGAGCTGCAAGCCGGGCAGGTGCAGGCCGTGTCTTCGCAAAGCAATCAGGCGGTGTCCGGCCAGCGCAGCCAGATTGAACAGGTGGCGACGGCGATGAACCAGATGTCTTCCACGGCCCAGGAAGTGGCGCGCAGCGCGGCGGCGGCGGTCAACAGCGCCCATAGTGTCAACGACGAAACCGTTACTGGCCGTGGCCTGGTGCAATCCCAGCAGGGCAGCATTGCGCGCCTGGCATCTGAGATTGATGAATCGATGCGGGTGATCAATCAATTGGCCGCCGACAGCCAGTCCATCAGCAGCGTGCTGGAAGTGATCAAAAGCATCGCCGAACAAACCAACCTGCTGGCGCTCAATGCGGCGATCGAGGCGGCGCGTGCCGGTGAGCAAGGGCGTGGTTTTGCGGTAGTGGCCGATGAGGTGCGCACCCTGGCTCGACGCACTCAGCATTCCACTGAAGAAATCGAACAGATGATCAGCCGTTTGCACAGCGGCGTAGGCGCGGCGGTAAAGGCCATGGGCAGCAGCCATACCATGGCAAACGGCACCGTGGCTCAGTCGGAAAAGGTCCAGCAGGCGCTGGAAAATATCCTCGGCGCCGTGGGCATGATCGTCGACCAGAACCAGCAGATCGCCGCCGCCGTTGAGCAGCAAACCGCCGTCGCGCACGATATCGACCAGAACATCGTCGAAATCAATCGAGCTGGCGAACATGCGGCCCATGGGGCCCATCAGACCGAAGCCGCCAGCCGGCAGTTGTCGTTGCAGGTCATTGAGCTGAAGCAATTGATTGGGGCGTTTCGTGTGTAAGACCTGCGCGTAGGAATAGGCTTGATGGTTTGTGGTGCCTGTCCTGATTTTTTGCTGTGCCTGTTTTGAGGCTGTGATTGGGTGAGAATTTGTTTCACCCACTCAGGGGCGACGGGAGGCAAAGCGATGACGGCTATCATCGGTATCAAAGGGCACTGCGCCCATTGCGACATCACCTTCGAACTCAAGCCTTGGCAATTGAACGCCATTGCCATCGGTGAGCCGTTTGCTTGCCCGTATTGTCAACGGGTCCTGGCGCTGAACTGCCCCAGGCAACTGCGCCAGTTCAAGTCTTTGGACCACTGGGCCATGGTGCACCCGAGCATGATGGTACTGACCAGTGCGGTGCTGATTGCGGCGATGGTGGCCGAATGGCTGGGCCTGCTCAGCATGATCGGGCAGCTCAATGTGTCGTTGCTGGTGGTGTTGATCCACTTTTTGATGCTGCGTTACGTGCGTCACCGGCAGCGGCTGACCTTGGAACTGCAAGCGGTCAATGGGCTACCAGTTGAAGAGCCCGCACGCGTTGCGTGTGCTCGTTTCGGCCAGCACTGAAGGGCTGATGCCCATGCGTTCGGCCAAGGCGTTGCAGATATCCGGCAGGTGTTGCGGGCTGTTGCGCTGGCCGGGGTACATGGCGGGTGCCATGTCCGGCGAATCGGTTTCCAGCACCAGCGCCTCAAGCGGCAACCGGGTCAGCACCTTGTGCATGCGCAGCGCCTGGGGCCACGTGGCCGCGCCGCCCAGGCCCAGTTTGAAACCGAGCTTGATGTATTCGCGGGCCTCCTCAACGCTGCCGGCAAACGCATGAATGATACCGCCGCGCGGCAGGCGGATACGCTTGAGGGTAGCGATCACTGCCGCGTGGCTGCGGCGCACGTGCAGCAGGGCAGGGAGCTGGAAGTCCACGGCCAGTTTCAATTGCGCTTCAAACAGGCTTTGCTGACGTTCGCGGTCCAGCTGTTCGAGGAAGTAATCCAGGCCGATCTCACCGACGGCGCACAGTTGCCGATGGCCCTGCAGACGGGTCAGCCAATCACCCAACTCGATCAGGTCGGCGGGGCGATGCTCATCCAGGTACACCGGGTGCAAGCCGAAGGCGGCATATAAGCCGTCATCGTCCTGGACCAGATCCCACAGCCGCTGCCAGTTCTGCTGATACACACCCAGCACCACCATGCGCTGCACGCCGAGTTGGCGGCTGTGGGCGAGGACTTCCCGGCGATCCATGTCGAAATCCGGGAAGTCCAGGTGGGTGTGGGTGTCGATCAGCTCCACGCTCAAGCCTCGTGAATGCGCTGCTTGAAGGTCCGGCCGATGGCATGCACGCCGGGCTCATACTGTTCTTCTTCGATGGCCGCCAGGGCCAGGCGCAGGGCGGTGTCGGCAATCAGTTGATGTTGCTGGGCCATGGCGTTGACCGGTAAGGGCAGGAAGTCGAGCAGTTGGGTATCGCCGAACGTGCCCAGGCGCAACGGCCGGGATTTGAGCGGAAAGTCATGCAACGCATCGAACACACCTTGCAGCAGCACGTAGGAAGTAGTCACCAGCGCGTCAGGCAAATGCCCCAGGCGTTGCAGGAGTTCTTCCATCAACTGGCGGCCACAGTCACGGCTGAAGGCTTCACCCTGTTCGATCAGCACGTCGCCCTTGAAGTCGCGCAAGGCTTCACGGAAACCGGCGGCGCGTTCCTGGCTGATGCTGAGTTCCGGGTGCGCACCGATCAGCGCAATCTGTTTGGGCAACGGCTGCAACAGGCTGCTGGTGAGTTGCTGACAGGCCTGGCGGTCGTCGCTGACCACCGAGCAGAACTGCCCGGGTTCCATCACCCGGTCGATGGCAATCACCGGCAAGCCCTTGGCTTGCAGCTCGCGGTAGCTGTCATCGCTGGCTGGCAAGCAACTGGCCACGAACAGTGCATCGCAGCGCCGCGCGCGAAACAGTTGCAGCAGTTGTCGTTCGCTGTCGGCTTCATCATCGGAGCTGGCGATCAGCAGTTGGTAACCACGCGCCCGCGCGCCTTGTTCCAACAGCTTGGCAATGCGTGCGTAACTGGGGTTTTCCAGGTCGGGCAAGATAAAGCCCAAGGTGCGCGTGTGCCGACTGCGCAGCCCGGCGGCCTGAGGGTTGGGCGTAAAGCCATGCGCTTCGACCACGGCACGCACCCGCTCGACGGTGGCGTTGCTGATGCGTTGCTGTTCGGCCTTGCCGTTGATGACATAGCTGGCGGTGGTGACGGACACACCGGCCAGACGTGCGATATCACTGAGTTTCAAACCGGGATTTCCTTGTTTTCTAGAGCTTGCCCCGACATTTTGTCCAATCGTAACCGATTCCTGCACACGACTATTGTCTGAGCTCAAGCGCCGAGTGGTCCTTCAAGCTTGCATAATTAGCGCACAATCTGCCATAAATTCTAGATTAAACGTTTCAGCAAGCGTATTTTTACGATGTTCGCCACTGAGTGACTACTGCCAATTGACCACTCAGTCAGCTATTTTTGAACGCGCCTGCGCTGATTTATTCAAAACAATACCTAGTGCCCACAGTGCACTAACTAGGAGAACGGCATGCTTGAGCTCACTGTAGAGCAGATTTCCATGGGCCAGGTGGCCGTGGATAAATCTGCTGCCTTGCACCTGCTCGCGGACAAACTGGTGGCCGACGGCCTGGTCGCCGAGGGTTATCTGAGCGGCTTGCAAGCCCGTGAAGCCCAAGGCTCGACCTTTCTCGGCCAAGGTATTGCCATCCCTCATGGCACTCCGGAAACCCGCGACCAAGTGTTTTCCACGGGTGTGCGCCTGCTGCAATTCCCCGAAGGGGTGGATTGGGGCGATGGCCAGATCGTCTACCTGGCGATTGGTATCGCGGCCAAATCCGATGAGCACCTGCGCCTGCTGCAACTGCTCACCCGCGCCCTCGGTGAAACCGACCTGGGCCAGGCGTTGCGGCGTGCCGGCAGCGCCGAAGCCTTGCTGAAACTGCTGCAAGGCGCACCACAGGAGCTGGCACTGGATGCGCAGATGATCAGCCTGGGCGTGTCGGCCGACGATTTTGAAGAGTTGGTCTGGCGCGGCGCACGCCTGTTGCGTCAGGCCGATTGTGTGAGTAATGGTTTCGCCGCCGTGTTGCAGCAAGTCGACGCGCTGCCGCTGGGCGATGGCCTGTGGTGGCTGCACAGCGAGCAGACGGTGAAGCGCCCTGGCCTTGCGTTCGTGACGCCGGACAAACCGATGCGTTACCTCGGCCAGCCCCTCAATGGCCTGTTCTGCCTGGCCAGCCTGGGGGAGGCGCATCAAACCTTGCTCGAACGCCTGTGCGCCTTGTTGATTGAAGGGCGCGGCCAGGAATTGGGCCGCGCTACCAGCAGCCGTGCAGTGCTTGAAGTACTTGGCGGCGAGTTGCCACCGGACTGGCCGAGTGCGCGCATTACCCTGGCCAATGCCCATGGTTTGCATGCACGGCCGGCGAAGATCCTTGCGCAGTTGGCGAAAAGTTTCGACGGCGATATCCGCGTGCGCATCGTGGATGGCCCGGTCGGCGCGGTGTCGGTAAAAAGTCTGAGTAAGTTGCTGAGCCTCGGCGCCCGTCGCGGCCAGGTGCTGGAATTCGTCGCCGAACCTGCGATTGCCGGTGATGCATTGCCCGCGCTGTTGGCAGCGGTGGAGCAAGGGCTCGGTGAGGAAGTCGAGCCGCTGCCGACCGTGAGTGCCCAACCCACCATCCTTGAGATTGAACCGGCGGTCAGCGCGCCCGTGTCCGGCAGCCAGGTCCAGGCCATCGCCGCCGCGCCTGGCATTGCCATCGGCCCGGCGCATATCCAGACCCAACAGGTTTTCGATTACCCGCTGCGCGGCGAGTCTGCGGCGATTGAACGCCAGCGCCTGCACACTGCGCTCACCGAGGTGCGCGCTGATATCCAGGGCTTGATCGAGCGCAGCCAATCCAAGGCGATCCGCGAGATTTTCATCACCCACCAGGAAATGCTCGACGACCCGGAGTTGGCCGACGAAGTCGACACGCGCCTCAAGCAAGGCGAGAGCGCCGAAGCGGCATGGATGAGCGTGATCGAAGCCGCGGCCAAACAGCAAGAGTCGTTGCAGGATGCCTTGCTCGCCGAGCGTGCCGCCGACCTGCGCGACATTGGCCGCCGGGTGCTGGCGCAATTGTGCGGCCTGGAAACTGCCCAGGAGCCGAACGAGCCTTACATTCTGGTGATGGACGAAGTCGGCCCATCCGACGTTGCACGCCTGGACCCAACCCGCGTCGCCGGCATCCTCACCGCCCGTGGCGGCGCCACGGCCCACAGTGCCATCGTTGCGCGTGCCTTGGGCATCCCCGCGTTGGTCGGCGCCGGCGCGGCGGTGTTGCTGCTGGCTGCGGGCACGCAGCTATTGCTCGACGGCCAGCGCGGCCGCCTGCATGTCGACCCCGACGCGGCCACGCTGCAACGCGCCACGGTCGAGCGCGACACCCGCGAACAGCGCCTGCAAGCAGCCTCGGCGCAGCGCCACGAACCGGCGCTGACGCGCGATGGCCATGCCGTGGAGGTGTTCGCCAATATCGGCGAAAGCGCAGGCGTTGCTGCGGCAGTCGAGCAGGGCGCCGAAGGCATCGGGCTGTTGCGCACCGAATTGATTTTTATGGCCCACCCGCAAGCACCGGATGAAGCCACCCAGGAGGCCGAATACCGCCGCGTGCTCGACGGCCTTGGCGGTCGCCCGCTGGTGGTGCGCACCCTGGATGTGGGCGGCGACAAACCGCTGCCGTATTGGCCGATTGCCGAAGAAGAAAACCCCTTCCTCGGTGTGCGCGGCATTCGCCTGACCTTGCAACGCCCGCAGATCATGGAAGCGCAATTGCGTGCGCTGTTGCGCTCGGCGGACAACCGCCCGCTGCGCATCATGTTTCCCATGGTCGGCAGCGTCGATGAATGGCGGGCCGCCCGCGATATGACCGAGCGCCTGCGCCTGGAAATCCCGGTGGCCGACCTGCAGCTGGGCATCATGATCGAAGTACCGTCCGCCGCCTTGCTCGCGCCGGTACTCGCCAAGGAAGTCGACTTTTTCAGCGTCGGCACCAACGACCTCACCCAGTACACCCTGGCCATCGACCGTGGCCACCCAACCCTGTCGGCCCAGGCCGATGGCCTGCACCCGGCTGTGTTGCAACTGATCGACATCACCGTGCGCGCCGCGCATGCCCATGGCAAATGGGTCGGCGTGTGTGGCGAACTGGCGGCGGACCCGCTGGCGGTGCCGGTGCTGGTAGGCCTGGGTGTGGATGAGTTGAGTGTGTCGGCCCGCAGCATTCCCGAAGTGAAGGCGCGGGTGCGTGAATTCAGTCTGAGCGAGGCCCAGGGCCTGGCGCAAAAAGTGCTGTTGGTGGGTTCGCCTGCCGAAGTGCGAGCCCTAGTGGAGGCCGTGTAAATGGCGAAGATTTTAACCCTGACGTTGAACCCGGCATTGGACCTCACAGTCCGCCTGGCACATCTGGAACCGGGTGCCGTCAACCGCAGCGAAACCCTGCTGACCCATGCTGCCGGCAAGGGTGTGAATGTCGCCCAGGTGCTGGCGGACTTGGGGCATGAAGTCACCGTCGGTGGCTTTCTGGGGGAAGACAACCCGCAAGCGTTTGACGCGCTGATCGCACGGCGTGGCTTTGCCGATGCGTTTATTCGCGTGCCGGGCGAAACCCGCAGCAATATCAAGATCGCTGAACAGGATGGCCGGGTGACCGACATCAATGCGCCGGGGCCGCAAGTCAGTGAGCAGGCACAACTGGCCTTGCTCAATCAATTGACCCTGATCGCTCCGGGGCATGATGCCGTGGTAGTCGCCGGCAGTTTGCCGCGCGGTGTCAGCGCGCAGTGGTTTCAAAGTTTGCTCGTGCACTTGAAAGACCTTGGTTTGAAAGTCGCCCTCGACACCAGCGGCGAAGCCTTGCGCGCAGGCATCAAGGCCGGCCCGTGGTTGATCAAACCCAACACCGAAGAACTCGCCGAAGCCCTCGATTGCGCTACCGACTCCATCGCACAGCAGGCGCAGGCCGCCGAGCGGTTGCATGCTCAAGGCGTGGAGCATGTGGTGGTCTCCCACGGCGCCGACGGTGTGAACTGGTTCAGCCCGGGCACCGCGCTGCATGCCACGCCGCCCAAGGTCAGCGTCGCCAGCACGGTGGGTGCGGGCGATTCGTTGCTGGCCGGGATGCTGCACGGCTTGCTCAGTTTTGATCTACCGGAAACCACCTTGCGCCGGGCCACGGCAATTGCCGCCATGGCGGTCACGCAGATCGGTTTCGGCATCAGCGATGACGCGCAGTTGGCGCGCCTCGAAAGCGGCGTCCATGTGCGCACGCTGACAGAACAATAAGAGGGTTTGTGATGAAGTTAGCCATTGTTACCGCCTGCCCGAACGGCATGGTCACGAGTGTGCTGTGCGCCCGCTTGTTGGACGCCGCCGCGCAGCGCCAAGGCTGGAGCACCAGCACCGAAGTCGTGGATGTGCAGCGCCCGGAACGGGCCTTGTCCCAAGCGACTATCGACGCGGCCGAGTGGGTGTTGCTGGTCAGCAGCACACCGGTGGATATGCAGCGGTTTGTCGGCAAGCGTGTATTCCAGAGCACGCCGGCCCAGGCGCTGGCGGATGTCGACGCGGTGCTGCGCCGTGGCGCCGAAGAAGCCCAGGCGTACGTCGCCAGTCAAGCCCCGGTGGCGGCGAAGAATGCCCCGCGCATCGTCGCGATCACGGCCTGCCCGACCGGCGTGGCCCACACCTTCATGGCTGCCGAAGCCTTGCAGCAAACGGCCAAGCGCCTGGGCTATGACTTGCAGGTCGAGACCCAGGGCTCGGTGGGCGCGCGCACGCCGTTGAGCGCGCAGGCCATCGCCGATGCCGACGTGGTGCTGCTGGCGGCGGACATCGAAGTCGCCACCGAGCGTTTCGCCGGCAAGAAGATTTACCGCTGTGGCACCGGCATCGCCCTCAAGCAGTCCGAGGCCACCCTCAACAAGGCACTGGCTGAAGGCGCGGTAGAAAACGCCGGCAGCGGTGCGGTTGGCAAAAAAGAAAAAACCGGCGTGTACAAACACCTGCTCACCGGTGTGTCGTTCATGTTGCCGATGGTGGTGGCGGGCGGGCTGTTGATCGCCTTGTCATTTGTGTTCGGCATCCATGCTTTTGAAGAAAAAGGCACCTTGGCCGCCGCACTCAAAACCGTCGGTGATCAAGCCTTTATGCTGATGGTGCCGTTGCTGGCAGGCTACATCGCTTACTCGATTGCCGACCGTCCGGGCCTGGCGCCGGGCATGATCGGCGGCTTGCTGGCGGGCACCTTGGGCGCCGGGTTTATCGGCGGCATCCTCGCCGGTTTCCTTGCCGGTTACTGCGTCAAGCTGATCACCCGCGCGGTGCGGTTGCCGCAAAGCCTTGAGGCGCTCAAGCCGATCCTGATCATCCCGCTGCTGGCGAGCTTGTTCACGGGCCTGGCGATGATCTATCTGGTCGGCCCGCCGGTGGCGCGTTTACTCACAGGGCTGACGGATTTTCTCAGCACCATGGGCACCACCAATGCGGTGCTGCTCGGCATTTTGTTGGGCGGCATGATGTGTGTGGATTTGGGCGGGCCGATCAACAAGGCGGCGTATGCGTTTTCGGTCGGCCTGCTGGCCGCGTCCAGCGGTGCACCGATGGCGGCAACCATGGCCGCTGGCATGGTGCCGCCGATCGGCATGGGCATCGCCACCTTGCTGGCGCGGCGCAAGTTCGCCCAGACCGAGCGCGAGGCGGGCAAGGCCGCGATGATCCTGGGCCTGTGTTTTATCTCTGAAGGCGCTATCCCGTTTGCGGCCAAAGACCCGCTGCGAGTGATCCCGGCCAGCATCGCCGGTGGCGCGTTGACCGGCGCGCTGTCGATGTATTTCGGCTGCAAACTCGCCGCGCCCCATGGTGGTTTGTTTGTGCTGGTGATTCCGAATGCGATGAACCATGCGCTCCTGTATTTGCTGGCGATTGTGGCGGGCAGCTTGGTGACCGGGTTGGTGTATGCGCTGATCAAGCGACCCGAGGCAGTGGAGCTGTCGGTCACCTCAGCCAAGGCCTGACGCTGTTTAAAATGTGGGCGCGGGCTGGTCTGCGATAGCGGTCTTCTGGTGGTGTACATATCCGTTATTTAGGTCACGGCCGCCTATGGTTCCGCTCTTACAGCGGGTCACTTTTGTAAAGACACAAAAGTAACCAAAAAGTCTTCGCCCCAACACTCGGTGCCTCGCTTAGGCTCGGCATGCCCGCAATCCGACAGCGATTTGGGGGGCCGCCGCGATGGGCCATCCTTGGCCCAGCGCGGCTAAACCGGCGTCCTGCCGGTTTACCCCCCAAATCACTGTCAGATTCCGGCCATCGTGTTTGACGGGGCGATTTCAGATCAAGATCACGATCAAAAACGCAGATCAAAAGACCGCTGACTTCGCCAGCGAAAAGGATGTAAGGGCCGGAGCAACAGCAACAGCAACAGCAACAGCAAAGCCATACTCGGTCAACTGTGGGAGCTGGCTTGCCTGCGATGGCATCAACTCGGTGTGCCTGATGTACCGAGGTGTCTGCATCGCAGGCAAGCCAGCTCCCACAGAAAAGCAGTTCTTCAGTGTATTCAGATAGGCTTTTGCCTTGCACTTGATCTGGCTTTTGCTTCAACCACTCAGGTCGGCTTTCAGGCCGCCGTGCTGTAGATCTTGATCTTGATCTGCTTTTGATCTGAGACGCCCCGTTAACCACGCTGGCCGAACGCAGGCTTGAATCCGTGGGTAACCCGGCAGGACGCCGGGTTAGCCGCGCTGGGCCAAGGATGGCCCATCGCGGCGGCCCACGGATTTAAGCCGGAGTGAGGGCACACCGAGCCTAAGCGAGGTGCCGAGTGGTGGGGCACAGACCTTTTGGTTACTTTTGGGGCGTTTGCCAAAAGTGACCCGCTGTAAGAGCGGAACCCTACTCAGCCATCACCCAAATAACGGATATGCCCCCAAGATAAAACAGCCCAACCCCCCAGACGCCAATATTTGTGTAGATGCCTATGCTGCGATAGCGGTGCATCAGTCACTGAAAGGGTGACTGACAGAAAGCCATCGCAGGCAAGCCCGCTCCCACTTTTGATCTCCTGTGTTCTTACGGTCGGTGTCACATCCGCTTCATGCTCCCGTGTTTAAGTTTCACTTTTGATACTCAAGAGGGCACCTGCATGAGCCACTTCGATCTCGGCCGTCGCCGCGTGATGCAAGCCGTTGGCGCTGGGCTGTTGCTGCCGGGCCTGGCGCCGGCAGTGATCGCCTCGGTCAAAGACCGCCCGCAACTCACCGACGGCGTGCAGTCCGGCGACTTGCTGGGCGATCGTGCGATGATCTGGAGCCGCAGCGACCGCCCGGCAAAGATGGTGGTGGAGTGGGACACCCGCAGTGTGTTCAGCAACCCGCGCAAATTTATCTCGCCCCTGGCCGACAGCCGCACCGACTTTACCGCCCGCGTCGAACTCACCGGGCTGCCGGTCGATCAGGCGATTTTCTACCGTGTGCATTTTGAAGACGCCCAGACCGGCGTCGCCAGCGAGCCGTGGTTCGGCCACTTGCGCAGTGTGCCGCAGCAACGTCGCGACATCCGTTTTGTATGGAGCGGCGACACTGTCGGCCAGGGCTTCGGTATCAACCCGGACATCGGCGGCATGCGCATTTACGAAGCCATGCGCCTGCGCCTGCCGGACTTTTTTATCCACAGTGGCGACACCATCTACGCCGACGGCCCGGTGCCGGCCCAGCTGACCGTTGAAGACGGGCGTATCTGGCGCAACATCACCACCGAAGCCAAGAGCAAAGTCGCCGAAACCCTCGACGAATATCGCGGCAATTACCGCTACAACCTGCTCGATGAAAACGTGCGCCGCTTCAATGCCGAAGTGCCGCAAATCTGGCAGTGGGACGATCATGAGGTGATCAACAACTGGTCGCCGAGCAAGGTGCTCGATGAGCGTTACCAGACCAAGGATATCAACACCTTGGTTGGCCGCGCACGCCAGGCCTGGCTGGAGTATTCACCGATGCGCCGCCAGAGCGCCGATGGCGGTGGGCGCATCTATCGCAAGCTCAGCTATGGGCCGTTGCTGGATGTGTTCGTGTTGGACATGCGCAGCTATCGCGGGCCTAACGACGACAACCTGGGCGGCGAAAAGCCCTTTATGGGCCGTGAGCAACTGGACTGGCTCAAGCGCGAACTCAAGGCCTCCCAGGCGCAGTGGAAAGTCGTCGCTGCCGACATGCCTATCGGCCTCGGTGTGCCCGACGGCGAAGTCAGCCCCGGCGTGCCGCGTTGGGAAGCCATCGCCAACGGCGACCCAGGCCCGGCCCAAGGTCGTGAGTTGGAGATCGCCGAGCTGTTAGGGTTTTTGCGCGCGCAACAGGTGCGCAACCATGTGTGGCTGACGGCGGATGTGCATTACTGCGCAGCGCATCATTACCACCCGGACCGCGCGGCGTTCCAGGATTTCGAGCCGTTCTGGGAGTTTGTGGCGGGGCCGCTGAATGCGGGGAGCTTCGGGCCTAATCAGCTGGATAAGACCTTTGGGCCAGAGGTGGTGTTCCAGAAGGCTCCGCCTGCGCAGAACACCTCGCCGTTTGCCGGGTTTCAGTTTTTTGGTGAAGTGCAGATTGATGGGCAGACGGCGGAGTTGACCGTGATTTTGCGTGACTTGGATGGGGTCTCGGTGTTCGAGCAAAAGCTGCAGCCCGCTTGACCTGCAATGCACTTAAAACTGTGGGAGCTGGCTTGCCTGCGATGGCATCACCCTGGTGTCACTGATACACCGAGGTGCCTGCATCGCAGGCAAGCCAGCTCCCACATTTGCGCCTCGGTGTTTATGAGGGCTCAGTACACATCCCGACGATAGCGGCCCTGCTCAATCAAGCGCTCCACCGCTTCACTGCCCAGAATGTCGTGCAGTGCCTGATCCACGCCCGTGGCCATGCCTTGCAAGCTGCCGCACACATAAATCGCGGCGCCTTCGGCCAGCCATCGACGCAGCACATCTGCCGACTCGCGCAGGCGGTCCTGTACGTAGATTTTCTCTGCCTGGTCGCGGGAAAACGCCAGGTCCAGCAGGGCCAGGTCACCGCTGGCCAGCCAGCCTTGCAGCTCGTCCTGGCACAGGTAGTCGTGGGCAATATTGCGTTCGCCGAACAGCAGCCAGTTGCGCTGCTGGCCATCGGCAATGCGCGCTTTAAGCAAACTGCGCAGGCCCGCCAGGCCGGTGCCGTTGCCCAGCAGGATCAGCGGCACCGGCGCTTCGGGCAAGTGGAAGCCACTGTTGCGGCGCAGGCGCAGGCTGATGTTGGAGCCGATGGCGGCATGTTCGGTCAGCCAGCCGGAGCCCAGGCCGAGGCTGCCGTCGGGGTGGCGCTCCTGGCGAACGATCAGCTCCAGCACGCCGTCGCTGGCGATCGAGGCGATGGAGTATTCGCGCATGCCCAAGGGCACCAGCGCGTTGACCAGCGCTTGTGCGTGCAGGCCCACCAAGTGTGTGCGGTTGTCCGGCAGTTGGCGGGTCGCCAGTGCCTGGTTAAGGGTTTGCGCCAGTCCGTCGATCAGTACGCCGTCGCTGCCGGCCAGGCCCAGGCCTGCGAGGAAGTGCTCGATGGCCCACGGGCAGTTGCGCGGCAGCACTTCCACCAGGTCACCGGCCAGCCAGCTTTGCGGCGCAGGTGGTGTGAGGCCCAGCAGGTAGACATCCGAGCCGGCGCTGTCGCGGTTGAGCAGGGTGCGATGGCTGAGGGTCCAGTTTTCAAACTGAGGCGCTTGCCAGGCCGCTGCCGGTGCATGGCCGGTGAGTTGGCCCAGTTGCTGTTGCCAGACCAGCAGCGCTTCGCTGTCGCCGCTGTCGACTTCAACTGGCGCGAACAACGGCGTGCCGCCCTGGTGGGTCAGCCAGAAGTGCAGGCGCCGGGCAAAGCCGCAGAAGTGTTCATATTGGCGATCACCCAGGGCCAGCACCGAGTAGTTCAAGCCTTTGAGCGACAGGTCCTGACCCAGCACGCTGCGCTCAAAACCTCGGGCGCTGTCCGGGGCTTCGCCGTCGCCGAAGGTGCTGACCACGAACAGCGCATGTTGCGATTGGCTCAAGTCGTCCTGGCTGACGCTGCCCAGCGGCTGCACCTTTACCGGCAAGCCGGCGGCCTGCAATTGCCCGGCGGTTTGCCACGCCAACTGTTCGGCGAAACCGCTCTGGCTGGCAAAGCCGATCAGCCAGGCCGGTGCATCGCTGTGGTTGGCGCCGAGGCCTTTGCGGGCGTCGCGCACCTGGCGTTTTTTGCGGCGACGGTCCAGGTACAGCAGCCAGCCGGTGATAAAGAACAGCGGCATCATCAGCGAGCTGAGGGTGAGGATGATTCGCCCGGTCCAACCAAAGTAGCTGCCGGTGTGCAGTGCGTAGATGCTGGTGAGCAATTGGGACTTCAGCGTCTTGCTGGCGTATTGGTCGTGGGATTTGACCTCGCCGGTGGCCGGGTCCAGGTTGATCTGGTTCAGCGCGCGGTCGTGGGGCGATGAGTTGAGCAGGTAATACACGATGGCCGGCTGCCCGGCGACGGCCGGCATGCGGATGTTGTAGGCACTCAAGCCGGGGCCGGCGTTGGCGTAGATGCTGCTCCAGATCGCGTCGTAGTTGGCCACCGGCGCCGGGCCTTCGGGCGGCGGGCCACGTTTGCGCAGGCGTTCGTTTTGCGGTGCGTCGGACAGCAGTTTGTTCAGGCCCTGGCTGTACCAGTCGTAGGACCAATACAGGCCCGTGAGCGCCGAGAACAGATAGAACAGCAGGCACCAGGTGCCGAACACCGAGTGCAGGTCCCAGTTGAAACTGCGGCCTTTTTTGCGCCAGTCCAGTGTCAGCCAGGCGCGCCAGCTTGCCACTTGGCGCGGCCAGCGCAGGTACAGGCCCGAGAGGCAGAAGAACACCAGGATGAGGGTGCAGGCGCCGGTGATGTTGCGCCCGGTTTCGCCCATGGCGAGGAAGCGGTGCAGTTGCAATATAAAGCCGAACACATCCTGGCCGACGGCGTCACCCATGTAGTCGCCGGTGTAGGGATCGAAGTAGCGCATCTGGCCACGCCGTTCGCCCGGCGGGGCGGTGAAGAACACGCGCGCGGCGTTGCCGCTGTCGCTTTCCACCCACAGCATCGATACGGTCTTGCCTTCGGTGGCTTCAAGCTTGCGCACCAGTTCGGCAGGCGGCAGCACGCCGGCTTGGCGTTTTTCGACCTTCAAGACTGTGGGATTCAGCGCCCGCAGGATTTCATCCTGAAACGAGACCGTAGCCCCGGTCATCCCCATCAACGCCAGCACCAGCCCGGCAGTGATGCCGAAGAACCAGTGCAATTGGAACAGGGTTTTCTTCAACACGTCGGACCGCCTCGCTCATCTGGATGTCGTTGTCACGGCGCGCATTATGCCGTGGGCTAACGAGAAATATTCTGTTTTACACGCAAAAGCCCCACGCATCCGATGCGTGGGGCCTTTAGCTGAACGTTGACCGCGTTTAGAAGTGGAAACTGGTGGTCAACAGCGCTGTACGACCGGCGGCCTGGTTGGCGAAGTGCGCCGCATAGGCCTTGTCGTAGTAGGTCTTGTCGGTCAGGTTCTGCACGTTCAATTGCAGGTCGACGTTCTTGGTCAGCTTGTAGCTGGCCATCGCGTCGTAACGGGTGTAAGCCGGTACGTACACGGTGTTGGCTGGGTCACCGTAAACCTGATCGACATAGAACGCGCCGCCGCCGATGGTCAGTTTTGGCGTGATGTCGTAAGTGGTCCACAAGCTGAAGGTGTTCTTCGGCGTGTTTGGCATTTGGTTGCCTTTGTTGGAGCCGGCCGACACTACGTTTTGACGGTTGCCGATCTTGCCTGGGTCGACCAGTTCGCTTTTCAGGTAGCTGTAGCCGGCAAACACCTGCCATTGGTCAGTGAGCTTGCCGCTGGCCGACAGTTCCAGGCCATCGACACGGGATTCGCCGCCGTTTTCGAAGGTGTTGGAGTCCACCAGGATTCGCGTGTTTTTCTTCTCGGTACGGAACACTGCTGCAGTCAACGACAGGCGGTTGTGGAACAGGTCCCACTTGGTGCCCAACTCGTAGTTGACGGTCTCTTCGGGTTTCAGGTCGCTGGTGTTGATGCCGGTAACGAAGCCATTGGTTTCTTGCCCTTCACCCACCAGGCCGCCAACCGGCTGCGCCGAGGTGGCATAGGAGGTGTAGATGCTGCCGTTTTCCAGCGGCTTCCAGACCAGACCCGCCTGCCAGTTGAAGAATTGGCTGTCGTCTTTGAGCTTGCTGCGGGCTGCAACCGTGGACGACGGCACTGCGTTGGTGTTGGCCTCTGTATCAAAGGTGTCGTAGCGCAAACCAACGTTCAGCAGCCATTTCGGGTCCAGCTCGATGGTGTCGAACACATAGGCGGCGCGGCTGGTGGCCTTGGTGTTGGTGCCCATGTAGTTGCGTGCCACGCTGCCGGTCCAGGCGTCATCCGGTGTCGGGTTGCTCAGCGAGGTGCATTGGCCGCCCAGGCTGCCTTTGGCCACGGTGCAGGTCGGGTTGCTGTTCGGGCTGACGGTGTAGCCGCTGACGCGGGTTTCTTCACCGGTGAATTCCAGGCCGGTGGAGTACGAGTGTTTCATGCCCGCCAGTTGGAAGTTGCCGAACAGATCGGTCTGGTTGGTGGTGGTGTCGGTGGTCGACACGCGGGTGTTGGCGCGGCGCCACACCGTGCCGAAACGGCTGACGTTGCGCTGGCTGTCATCTGGCTGCGTGAGTACGTAGTCCTGGCCGGTGCTGCCATGGCGCAGGGTGTTTTTCAGGGTCATGTTGTCGTTCAGGTCGTGCTCGATGGAGAACGTGCTGATGTCGGCGCGGGTCTTGCGGAAGTCGCGGTCTTTCAAACCGTAAAAGTTATTGCTGTCGCCGCCATCGGTGGGTTTGTCATGCCCGTGGGCAGTGGCGGTCGGCGAGCTGTAGCCGTACGGAATGCCCGAGTCCGGCAGGTCGTTGCTTTCCAGGTGGTAGTAGCTGAAGTTGACGCGGGTCGGTGTGCCCAGGCCGAAAGTCAGCGACGGCGCCACGCCCCAACGGTCGTAGTTGATCACATCGCGACCGGCGACATTCTGTTCGTGGCTCATCAGGTTCAAACGGAACGCGGCGTTGTCGAGGAACTGCCGATTCACGTCGAGTACGTAGCGGCGGGTCTGGTCGGAGCCGTAGGTGAAGCCGCCGTTGGTGAAGTCACGCGCCTGTGGCGTCTTGCTCACCAGGTTGATGCTGCCACCGGCCGAGCCACGGCCGCCGAACGAGGAGTTGGGGCCTTTGCTGACTTCGATCGATTCGATGTCGAAAATCTCGCGGCTCTGGCCGCCAGTGTCGCGCACGCCATCCAGGTAGGTGTCGCCCTGGGCGTCAAAGCCACGGATGAACGGGCGATCGCCCTGGGGGTTGCCGCCTTCGCCGGCGCCAAAGGTGATGCCCGGTACGGTGCGCAGCGCATCCTGCAGCGAGGTGGCAGCGGTGTCTTTCAATACTTGCTGCGGCACCACGGTGACTGAGCGCGGGGTGTCTACCAGCGGCGCGGTGTATTTTTGCGACGAGGCTTTTTCGACCTGGTAGGAGGTGTTGTCCTGTTCCTGGCCGGTAATGCTGGTGGCGCCGAGGGAGATGCTGTTGCGCTCGCCTTTTTGTTCGGTGCTTTCCGCCGCTTGCGCCAGTTGGGCGGCAGAGCTGGCACTGAGTGCAACGCCGATGGCCGAAGCCAGCATGCGTGGTGAACTGGCAGGTGTTTTTAGCGTAGTGCGCGACATAACGAGTCCTTTCCCCAAGGAGGTGAGGCCGCGGAATATAGGATCAACAAGACTTTCTATCAATTGCGATACATTACTATTCGCACTGAATTTACATTCTTTACACTTTTGCCTTACGGTTTTTACGAACTCATTCGTCAACCGAGTTTTACAGAGCGGATAAGAATCAATACCATTAGTGTCTCTCTGCTTTCAGGTATTGCCTCATGTTGCTGCATATTCCCGGCCTGTTCTCTCGCGAGGAGGTGCTGCGCATTCGCCAAGCCCTGGAAAACACTGAGTGGGCCGACGGTAAAATCACCGCCGGGCACCAATCCGCCAAGGCCAAACACAACCTGCAATTGCCCGAAGGCCACCCGCTGGCCAAGGAAATCGGCGCGGCGATGCTGGAGCGTTTGTGGAATAACCCGCTGTTTATGTCGGCGGCGTTACCGCACAAAGTCTTCCCGCCGTTGCTCAACTGCTACACGGCCGGTGGCAGTTTCGATTTTCACATCGACAATGCCGTGCGCCAGGCGCGCGGCAGTCACGAGCGGGTGCGCACGGATCTGTCGTCCACGCTGTTCTTCAGCGACCCGGAGGAATACGACGGCGGCGAACTGGAGATTCAGGACACTTTTGGCCTGCAACGGGTAAAACTGCCGGCGGGCGATATGGTGCTGTACCCCGGCTCCAGCCTGCACAAAGTCAACGCCGTGACCCGTGGTGCGCGCTACGCCTCATTTTTCTGGACCCAAAGCCTGGTGCGCGAAGACAGCCAGCGCACGTTGCTGTTCGAGATGGACGGCGCTATCCAGCAATTGACCCGTGACGTACCCGACCACCCGGCGCTGATCCAGCTTACCGGCACCTACCACAACCTGCTGCGCCGCTGGGTTGAGGTGTAAGCATGGGCTTTTTATTGCGCCGTGAAGAAGTGCTCAACGTCGAGCAATTGCAAAGCATGCTCGACGACTCCCCGGTGCGCGCTGCGCAGGCGATCCTCATGGCGGCGAAGGAAGGCGTGATCGACGCTCAAGCGTTGCTCGGGCAAATCCTGCTGGAAGGGCGCGGCATTGCACGCGATGAAGCGCTGGCGCTGCGCTGGTTCCAGATCGCGGCCCATGGCGGGCATCGGATGGCGCGCAATATGGCCGGGCGTTGCCTGGAGCATGGTTGGGGTTGCGCCGTCGATGAAGCAGCGGCGGCGCGGGACTATCGTCTGGCGGCAGAAGCTGGATTGGATTGGGGGCAGTACAACTACGCCAACTTGCTGGCGACCGGCCGCGGTGTTGCTGAAGATCGAGTGCAAGCGCTGGCGTTTTACCGGCTGGCCGCAGAGCAGGGCCATGCCAAGTCGATGAACCTGCTGGGGCGTTATCTGGAAGACGGTCAGTATTGCCCTCAGGATCTGGATGCGGCCGTGGCGTGGTATCGACGCTCAGCCGAAGGCGGGGATTTTCGTGGGCAGTTCAGCTATGCGGCGGTGCTGGCTGATAGGGGCCAGATCGAGGAGGCGCTGGGTTGGTTGCGCCTGGCACTGGCCGGCGGAAACCTCAAGTTTTTGCGCACGGCGCACGAGGCGCTGGCAGCGGCCAACGACCCACAGATTCGCGCCATGGCCGACGCCTATCAAGAGCGCGCCGCGACCTTATGATCATCCCCACGCTCTGCGTGGAAATGATCATCAACGTAGATCCCATAAAAAAACCCATGACATGTCATGGGTTTTTTGTGTGCGCGGATCTTACACGTAGTAAGACTTCAGCGGCGGAAAGCCGTTGAACTCAACCGCGCTGTAGCTGGTGGTGTACGCACCAGTCGACAGCCAGTACATACGATCACCAATCGCCAGGTTCAGCGGCAGGCCGTACTTGTAGTTTTCGTACATGATATCGGCGCTGTCGCAGGTTGGGCCGGCGATGACCACTTCTTCCATCTCGCCTTTCTTCTCGGTCCAGATCGGGAACTTGATGGCTTCGTCCATGGTTTCGATCAGGCCGGAGAATTTGCCCACATCCGTGTACACCCAGCGCTCGACGGCGGTGCGCGACTTACGTGCAACCAGCACCACTTCGCTGACCAGGATACCGGCGTTGGCGATCAACGAACGGCCCGGCTCCAGGATGATTTCCGGCAGGTCGTCGCCGAAATCTTCCTTGAGGAAGCGGATGATTTCTTCGGCGTAGGTTTCCAGGCTGTTGGTGCGGGTGATGTAGTTGGCCGGGAAGCCGCCGCCCATGTTGATCAGCTTGAGGTGGATGCCGTCTTCTTCTTTCAGGCGTTCGAAGATCACTTTGACCTTGGCGATCGCCGCGTCCCACACGCTGATATCGCGCTGTTGCGAGCCGACGTGGAAGGAGATGCCGTAAGGCACCAGGCCCAGGTCGCGGGCGAGGATCAGCAGGTCCATGGCCATGTCGGTCTGGCAGCCGAATTTGCGCGACAAAGGCCAGTCGGCCGTGGTCGAGCCTTCGGTGAGGATACGCACATACACTTTCGAACCCGGCGCGGCCTTGGCGATGTTGCGCAGGTCGGCTTCGGAGTCGGTGGAGAACAGGCGCACGCCTTTATCAAAGAAGTAGCGGATGTCCTTGGATTTCTTGATGGTGTTGCCGTAGCTGATACGGTCCGGGCTGACGCCACGGTCCATCACTTTATCCAGCTCGTAGATCGAGGCGATGTCGAAGCTCGAGCCCTTGTCTTTCAACAGGTCGATGATCTCGACGGCCGGGTTGGCCTTGACCGCGTAATAGACTTTGGCGAATTCGAAACCGGCGCGCAGGTCATCGTAGGCCTGGCTGATCATCGCGGTGTCGATCACCACGAACGGGGTTTCTTGCTTGTCGGCGAACGCCTTCATTTTGTCAAAAGTGGCGCGCGCGAAATAATCTTCGACGTTGATCGACATGCTGGGGACTCCTAAGGGCAAACTGTAGTAATCAATGGGTGCAACTGAACGTCCTCCGTATCCCCACTTTGGTTCGCCTACTTCCCAAGGCATGTCGCCGAAAGCAAAAAGGCCATGGGAATAACCGCTTCCCTTGGCCTTGCTGTCTCGTCGTCAGTACTTGAGCCGGATGGATCGTTTCCAGCATGGACGTTCGGCGCGAACTTTAGGACGTGAGGGGCCATAGATCAACTAAAAATGTCGCGTTTTTGCACGCGTTCGTCGCGAGGTCGCGTGCAGCTACTTATGTAACCGACAGGTGTGACGGATTGATGTTCCCCCAGGCGTGTTATTTGAGGCGAATTTGGAGCGCTTTTGTGGCGAGGGAGCTTGCTCCCGCTGGGGCGCGAAGCGGCCCCAAAATCAGTCAACCCCGTTTACCTGAAACTATTGAGTCGTCTGTTCTGGGGCTGCTGCGCAGCCCAGCGGGAGCAAGCTCCCTCGCCACAGAAGTTAATCAGGCCAGTGCTGTCTCGGCAGGCGACACGATACTGGTCTTGCCCCCACGCGACTTACCGGAACTCAGGTACTCGGCAATCGACTCTTGCGTCACTTCACCGAGGAACACCCGCTCCGCATCCATCACCGGCAGCCACGAACGGTTGAACTCATACATACGCGACAGCAGGATGCGCAAATGCTCGTCATACGCCGCCGTGGCGTTGAACTCGCGCAAGTACTGGCCGCATGTACCGGTCTGACGGTGCAGGTCGCGACGTCGTACATACCCCAGCGCCTTGTTCTCGGCACAGGTGACCACCACATAACGGCGGTCCGTCTCGTCCATCAACTCCAGCGCTTCGGCCACCGGGGTTTCCGGGCTTACTGACGGGGCGTTGTCCGCGGCATCTTCGGCTTTTACCAGGAGCAGGCGCTTGAGGGTGCTGTCCTGACCGACAAAGTTGCTCACGAACTCGTCAGCCGGGTGCGCCAGCAGCGTGTCCGGGTGGTCGATCTGTAGCAGCTTGCCGGCGCGGAAGATCGCAATTTTGTCACCCAGCTTGATAGCTTCATCGATGTCGTGGCTGACCATGATCACGGTCTTGTTCAGCGCCCGTTGCATCTCGAAAAACTCGTTCTGGATCATCTCGCGGTTGATCGGGTCGACCGCGCCGAACGGCTCGTCCATCAGCAGCAGCGGCGCATCGGCCGCCAGCGCACGGATCACGCCAATGCGCTGTTGCTGGCCGCCCGAGAGTTCACGCGGGTAGCGATGCAGGTACTGCTTGGGTTCGAGCTTGATCATGCTCATCAATTCGCGGGCACGGTCATGGCATTTCTGTTTGTCCCAGCCCAGCAGCTTGGGCACCACCACGATGTTTTCTTCGATGGTCATGTTCGGGAACAGGCCGATCTGCTGGATCACATAGCCGATGTTGCGACGCAGGGTCACCTCGTCGAGGTCGGTGGTGTCTTCGCCATTGATCAAAATCTTGCCCGAAGTGGGCTTGATCAAGCGGTTGATCATTTTCAGCGTGGTGCTCTTGCCGCAGCCCGACGGGCCGAGGAATACGCAAATTTCGCCTTCGTTGACGGTCAGGCTTACGTCGTTCACGGCGGAGACAGTCTTGCCGTTGCTTTGAAAAGTCTTGGTCAGGTTTTGAAGTTCGATCATTTGAGCAGTCCTTTTGGAGTCAGCGAGCGTTGCAGCCATTGCAGAAGCAGGTCAGCGAAGATGGCCAGGAGACTGACCAGCACGGCGCCGACAATCAGCATCGACATGTCGCTGCGGCTGATGGAAGCCAGAATAAGTACACCCAGGCCACCGGCGCCGATGGTGGCGGCGATGGTCATTACGCCAATGTTCATCACCACGGCGGTGCGCACACCGGCGAGGATCACCGGCACGGCAATCGGCAGTTCAACCATGCGCAGGCGCTGGCCGAAGGTCATGCCGATGCCTTTGGCGGCTTCGCGAATGCCCGGCTCGACGCCGG
The DNA here is from genome assembly GCF_030263855.1 of Pseudomonas sp. ChxA. Classification (NCBI taxonomy): domain Bacteria; kingdom Pseudomonadati; phylum Pseudomonadota; class Gammaproteobacteria; order Pseudomonadales; family Pseudomonadaceae; genus Pseudomonas; species Pseudomonas sp. ChxA. The sequence goes on along the minus strand of NZ_JARPMK010000002.1, from coordinate 596,442 downwards.
TCAGCGCCAGGTAGGTATTACGCATGATCGGCAGCAGGGAGTAGAGGAACACCGCCGTAATCGCCGGCATCGGCCCCAGGCCCTGGCCGAACTTGGAGTAGAACGGCAGCAGCAGGCCGAACAGCGCGATGGACGGCACGGTCAGCAACACCGTGGCGCTGGCCTGCAAGGGGCCGGCGAGCGTCGGGAAGCGGGTCATCAGCACGCCCAGGGGCACGCCGACGACGATCGCCAGGATTACGGCAATGCCGACCAGGGTAATGTGCTGCCAGGTCAGGTGCAGGACTTGGGCCCAATCAAGATGGGAAAAGGCGTTCAGGAATTCCATGTCTTCTCCTCTTAGTTGATGGGGTGTTGGCGCAGGAAATCTGCGGCAACAGCGGACGGGCTTTCATGGTCGACGTCGACCCGCGCGTTCAGCTGGCGCATGGTTTCGTCGTCAAACAGGTCGGCCAGCGGCTTGAGGTCGTCGGCCAGTTGCGGGTGGGCGTCGAGGTACGCCTGACGCACCACCGGTGCTGCGGTGTAGTCCGGGAAGTAATGCTTGTCGTCTTCCAGCAGCTTCAATTTGAAGGCGTTCAGGCGACCGTCGGTGGTGTACACCAAGCCGGCAAACACCTGGCCATTACGCAGGGCGGTGTAGACCAGGCCGGCGTCCATCTGGCGGGTGTTTTTGCGGGTGAGGTTCATGTCGTACAGCTTGACCATGCCACCCATGCCGTCGGAACGGTTGGCGAACTCGGTATCCAGGGCCACCAGGCGGTTTTGTTTGCTGTCCTCGGCGAGGGCCCTGGTCAGGTCGCTGATGCTGTTGATCTGCGGGAATTCCTTGGCCACGTTGTCGGGCAGCGCCAACGCGTAGGTGTTGCTGAATTTTGACGGCGACAGCCAGACCAGGCCTTTTTTCGCGTCGAGTTCTTTCACGCGGGCGTAGGTTTGTGCGCTGTCGAGTTTCTCGTCGACATGGTTGTAAGCCACCAGCGACACGCCGGTATATTCCCAGAGCATGTCCAGCTGCCCGCTTTCCTGGGCACTGCGCGCCAGGTTACTGCCCAGGCCGCCGGTCACGCGGGTGTCGTAGCCCTTGGTGCGCAGGTACTGGGAAGTGATTTCGGCGAGCAGGGTCTGTTCGGTGAACACCCGGGCGCCAATGCGAATTACCGGTTTTTCGGCGGCTTGCGCAAACCCTGCAAACAGCAGGACGCAGCTCAATATCAAGGTCAGTTTTTTCATGTGATTTCCTTTGCCAAGCCTTAAGACGGACGCAACCCGCGTTCCAGCCAGAGGCGGCTGGCCATGGTCACCAGACCGTCGAGCAGCAATGCCAACAGCGCGGTGCACGCGGCGCCGAGCAGCAGTTGCGGCTGATTGTTCAGGGCGATGCCGGGGAAAATCAGGCTGCCCAGGCTGTTGGCGCCAATCAGGAACGCCAGCGGGGCGGTGCCGACGTTGATCGCCAGGGCCACGCGCACACCGCCGATGATGATCGGCACGGCGTTGGGCAGTTCCACCCGAAACAGCACCTGGCGCGGCGTCATGCCGATGCCGGTGGCGGCTTCTTTGAGTGAGCCTTGAACGTTTTTGAGGCCTTCGTAGGTGTTGCGCACAATGGGCAGCAACGAGGCGAGGAACAACGCGAAGATGGCCGGGCCGCTGCCGATGCCGAGGACGCCGAGGGCGATGGCCAGTACGGCCAGGGGAGGGACGGTGTTGCCGATGTTGAAGATCTGCATGAAGCGTTCTGCGCGCCCGACCATGTTCGGTCGGCTGAGCAGGATACCGGCGGGGATGCCCACAACAAGGGCGGCCAGCATGGAGACTAGAACGAGGATCAGGTGTGCTTGCAGGTAAAACAACAAATCGTCGCGGTACATCTCGATCGTGTTGATGCCGATCCAGTGGACCAGCAGGGCCAGGAGTGCGACGACAACCGCACCTCCTATCAGCCCTTTGCCATAGCGAATAGCCACAGGCGGACTCCTTTTTTTCTTTTGTCGGCGAACACATTCTCCGGCGGCAATGCCATTCCTGGCTGTCGGCGAATAGGTTCGCGAAAAGCAGCTCGCCGATACCGGCAATGCAGTATGCGATCGAGCCATGAGCGCAGCCTCGTCAGGCTAACTTGCTGATTTTTCAGCCCCTGTTCCGAGTGCGGTAGCAGGGGAGTGGACGTCTCTACCTTTTAAAAGGTTCCATACTTGGCAGCATTTAGCCACCCCCAATCGGGTGAACGGTGGTCCGGCGCCCGGGGTTTGCGCTATACTCGCCGCCCTTTTTTGACTCACCTGCCAGGCGATTTCCCATGACCCACCAGGCCGCCGAAGTCGCGAAACGCCGCACTTTCGCCATTATTTCCCACCCCGATGCCGGTAAAACCACCATCACCGAGAAGCTGTTGCTGATGGGCAAGGCAATCGCTGTGGCCGGCACGGTGAAATCCCGAAAATCCGACCGCCATGCGACATCCGACTGGATGGAGATGGAAAAGCAACGGGGTATTTCCATTACCACGTCGGTCATGCAGTTCCCGTATCGCGACCATATGGTCAACCTGCTCGACACCCCAGGCCACGAAGACTTCTCCGAAGACACCTACCGCACCCTGACCGCGGTGGACTCGGCCTTGATGGTCCTCGACGGCGGTAAGGGCGTTGAGCCACGGACCATCGCGCTGATGGACGTGTGCCGCCTGCGTGACACGCCCATCGTCAGCTTCATCAACAAACTCGACCGTGACATTCGCGACCCGATCGAGTTGCTGGATGAAATCGAAGCGGTCCTGAAGATCAAGGCCGCGCCGATCACTTGGCCGATCGGCTGCTACCGCGACTTCAAGGGCGTGTACCACCTGGCTGACGACTACATCATTGTTTACACCGCCGGCCACGGTCACGAACGTACCGAAACCAAGATCATCGAGAAACTCGACTCGGACGAAGCCCGCGCCCACCTGGGTGACGAGTACGACCGTTTTGTCGATCAGCTGGAATTGGTGCAGGGCGCCTGCCACGAATTCAACCAGCAGGAATTCCTCGACGGCCAGCTGACGCCGGTGTTCTTCGGTACTGCACTGGGCAACTTTGGTGTCGACCACGTGCTCGACGCCGTGGTGGATTGGGCACCCAAGCCTCTGGCCCGGGTTGCCAACGAGCGCACCGTGGAGCCGGTCGAAGAGAAATTCACCGGCTTCGTGTTCAAGATCCAGGCGAACATGGACCCCAAACACCGCGACCGTATCGCCTTTATGCGTATCTGCTCCGGCAAGTACGAAAAAGGCATGAAGATGCGCCACGTGCGCACCGGCAAGGATGTACGCATCGGCGACGCCCTGACGTTCTTCTCCTCCGAGCGTGAGCAACTGGAAGAAGCGTTTGCCGGCGACATTATCGGCCTGCACAACCACGGCACCATCCAGATCGGCGACACCTTCACCGAAGGCGAAGCGCTGGGCTTTACCGGTATCCCGCACTTCGCCCCGGAACTGTTCCGCCGCGTACGCCTGCGTGACCCGCTCAAGTCCAAGCAACTGCGCCAAGGCTTGCAGCAATTGGCCGAAGAGGGCGCCACCCAGGTGTTCTTCCCCGAGCGCAGCAACGACATCATCCTCGGCGCCGTCGGTGTGCTGCAGTTCGATGTGGTCGCCAGCCGCTTGAAAGAGGAATACAAGGTTGAATGCTCCTACGAGCCAATCACCGTGTACTCCGCGCGCTGGATCGATTGCAGCGATAAGAAGAAGTTGGAAGAGTTCTCTAACAAGGCCGTGGAGAACCTGGCGATCGACGGTGGTGGTCACCTGACCTACCTGGCGCCGACGCGGGTCAACCTGGCGTTGATGGAAGAGCGTTGGCCGGATGTGAAATTCCGGGCGACCCGCGAGCACCACTAACAACGAGACGGGCCATACAACAGGTATGGCCCGGCTTGGCGTGTTGAGTATCAGCAACTGATACTGAAACCACTCAGGCCAGCATTCAATTGACTATCGTTTAGTTGGAAAATAACTGTGGGTCGTTGCCTCCACCACGAAGCGGTCATATTCGGGCCTTGAGATAAAACTGTTATCGTCCTTGTCGGCAGCCTTGAAGGCAACGCTGTCAAATTCTGATTTATTCGAATAACCCAGGTCTGTTGCTGTTTTAACGTAACGATCATCCATGTATAAACTCCATTCTTGCCTTGAAAGTTGCTGGTCTTTGTTGCGGTCGGAATAATCCCAGTTGTCATTGTAGGTGCTGTTGTAGAGGCCTCCGCAGGCGGTGGTGTTTACTACGACAGCGAAGAGCACACAGGTGGCGAGAAGAGGTTTCACTTTACGTGTCTCGAGAGTAGTTAGTGGAGTCAGGACTTTAGTGATGGGTATTCGCCAGATGCAATAAACTCGGTTGTAGCATTAAGATTTTCGGAATATTCCTACGCTCGGGGCAGAAACGCTCATCGCGTAATATCAAAGGGCGAAGCTGTCATGGCTTCGCCCTTTTTTGTAGGTGCAACGCCGCTCAACTGTGGGAGCTGGCTTGCCTGCGATGGCCCCAGTAAAGGCACTGCAATTTTCCGGAAAGAACTCGGCGTCTGGTTTTGGGGCTGCTTCGCAGCCCAACGCAGGGCAAGCCTGCTCGCCACAGGAGAAATTGGCGGCCTTCAAAAGTTGTGTAGATACCTCTTCTTATCAAAGGTTGCCCAGTTTTGGAACACTACAGTCTTGCCTGAGGACGGCGTTTTCACGTAGCCAGCCAGGCTGCTTACACTCTTTTTCATTTGTGTTCTCCTTTGCTTCTTGGTGCCTGGGCAGGCCATGCGATGGGGGCTTAGGTAATGTCCTGGAAGTAAGACATGTCTTCGATGTGTCCTTTGGCGAGCCCTTGGTTGGGAGTGAAACGGTCACCTTGGGCAGACTTGAAGTTTGTTAATTGCCCATTTAGCCAAATTTCACGATCGTTTTTAATTTCTTGACGTTGGTTTGAGTAAGTCGTATTTCGCATAGCGATATAGTCATCGTATTCGCCTTTTATCTTAGCGAGCACAGAGTCACCAGTCATACTGAGATCGGGATAGCCACTAGCTGCTTTGATTGAAAGGTCTGGGTCCCAGCGGTTCAGGCACTTCATTGCCAGGTAAAAAACCAAGTTTGAGGGTTCAGAGAAGGTCCCGGGGCTACTGTCGCCGTCTTTAGCTTGATTACCTATCAAGGTGGTATGGCGGCCGGCGATGGGATAGATATGAACACGTGTGTTTTGCGCCGTATCGGGAACAATGCAGGGCAGGCTGGCAGAGCGTTCATCTCGAGCATAAAACCCTACATACTCACTGACGTTGTCTGGCAAAGTTGTTTGAATAGGTTCATAAGATAGGGGGCCGACGACTGGATCGATGGCCAGAATATTCACCGGAATACCACGTAATAAACCGTCAGTTTTCATAGCATTTGCAAACATGTGACAACTGACTCCGCCGCGACCCCAGCCTACTAGATTTATTTGTGTGTGCTGGTGTGTTGAAAATTTAAAAAGTTCCGTTTCCCCTATGATGAATTCTCTTAGGAGCCAATCTTTTGGTAGGTCCGTTATCGTTGAAATTGTGTCGTCGGAAATTCCTTCGGGGGGGCGTTCTTTGTGACGTGTCCAAAGAGCGGTGCCGGGGGAATTATCTCTAATGTATTCAATTGCCCTGTAAATATTGTTGCTCCAGCGTTTAGCAAATTCCGTGGGTGGCCATTGGAATACACCAGAAGACCGGGTAAATATGTCATCGCTTAAAAAGTTGCCACTACCGGGGCCGTTTATAATGAGATTTCCAGCTATATCGATAGATTGGTAATATTTTCTGTACCAGCTAAAGTAATCGTAAAAATCTCTATTTATGAAGTGGGCGCTCTGAGTCGAGATCGCCGTTATTAGATGTGGCCTTGATCCCGTGGTTATTGCGTCCTTTCCAGAGATGGGGTCCGGGTGGGTAACGGTGATATCACCGTCGCTATTAAAGAAAACTGTTGTCATGATAAATAACGCCTGTCTAAAGAATGGTTAGTGAACGACTGCATTCACCGCGGCAGCAGCAGAAGCCTGCTGACGTGGGCGGACTGTAGAAGCGTCTAGCCTCGGGCCACTTAGGTGAAAGACATTGACATAAGCCTTCACGGCGGGAGCCTGGTCTGCAAGGCGGTTAGCAATTTGCACTGTGTCCGATCCCGAAAAAATAACTTTGGTAAATGAATCGAATGATTCAAGGGTTTTTTCGATTTCAGTAACATACGGGGTCTTGGCTTCTTGCAGCTTTTCGAAAGCTATAATTTTTTCTGTTTCAATAACCCTGCAGCATAGTAGCCGCATTGCATTTCAAAGAGCTTCGAAGTGCGTCGTCATCGTTGTTGATGTTTGAAAACTAGTTAATTTAGCGCTGTCGTACAGGTCGGAAATATCAGGCCAGGCAGGCCCACCAAAGTAAATACTTAAGACCGCCAATGGAGGGCGCCCTCAGGTCCGATAGCGGCCGTCAGTAGGTTGAACGGGTGCAGGCTAACCTCGCAGCCACATCGGGGAGAGGTGAGAGACATAAGATTTTAAAGTAGGGGCGTATTTTACGAAGTCCTGAGCCATTTCCTTTGTATCGGTCCTGGCAAAAGCAACTGAGATAAATGTGTTAAAAGACTCGATGATTTTTTCGACTTCAGCAACATACTCAGCCTTGGGCTCTCGTAGTTTTTCAAAGGCAGCTATTTGCTGAGATTCATGAAAGTTTGACTTGAGCTGCTTGTCAATTTCTGCAGCGCGGGCTTCAACTGTATTGATTTGTTTGATTAGCTCGATGCGTGCGGTTACCATGTTTTCATGTTTGACTTCACTGTCGACCAATTTGAGAATGTGTTTCGCTGCCTGTATGCCCTCTTTAATCATCTCTTTTTTGAATGTTGCGGGTGATTCGGCCGCTGTTACAACTTTGTCAACTTGATTTAACAGTGGTAGTGTCTTGTCGTAAAATGACACCCCCTCATAGGCTTCAATGGCGGTGTCTAGCTCTAGCTTTCGCTTTAACATAACATCGTAGTAATCTTCAGATCCCTCCTGTTTAGAAATAGCTTGCAGGTTTGCTCTTGTACTCCCTAACTCTTGAAGTCTGTAAGTATTATTGGCATAACTCATTTGTTTTAAGTTGAAAGTGGGGTTGGAAAGCTCGTTACGCAAATCGGTAAGTGTTTTTTTCTTGGTGTTAAGCGTGTTACTCAAGTCTCGCTTGTAATCGTTCAGTGCGCCATCGCTCAACTCATCAAGATCCTCCAAAGCACTCTCGATATCCCTAGTCTCCAGAGCGACAGATGCCTTGATCAAAACGTCGTTAGCGTTCTGATCTACCAGGCTGAGGTTTTTCGCCAACTCCAATAAGTCGGTGCGTAGTGCCTCTATGTCGATGTTGCTCAGTTTTATTCTTGCATAATAGTAAATTATCTCCCGACTGTTTTTCAGAGCCATTAAGTTAGGCGGGTTCAGTGTTATTTCATAAGTGCTCATGGTTATTTATCCTTGCGTTAACTAGGAGGCTTAAGTGCTAGCGGATTTATAGTCTAAATGTGTCCATCAAACTTTTCGAGTTATCTTCAATCTCGCGCCAATCTCTTAATATAACTTCTAGTTTTCTAACGAAAAGGCCAAGGTAAGCATAATTAGCGGTGCTTTTGAACTGGCTCAGCGCGTCATCAATAAGAGCCAAGATGTTTTCCCAGTGAGAATGAAGCTGGGAGACAGCCTTAATAGCCGGTTCGACTACATCATAGAGAGACCCCATACTTAAATAGAGTGTATGGAGTACGCCCTTCAGCTGATTATCTCCTGCGATCTTGGCAAGGATTTCTTCGCGACGTTTGATGAGGTCGTCGGCGGGAGTCCCTTTTTTTGACCTTCCGTCAATAAAGCCAGCAAGGGATTGATAAGCTTGGCAAACTCAAAGAGAGTTTGCATCTGCGAGGGCTTTACATTTATTTGTTTTATATCGTTTGAGAGTTTTGTAAGTTCGATGCGTATATTGGAAATTTCCATGTCCAGTGCGTCTGGGTTTGAAACTTGCACCATTTGGCCAATCCAAGGTTCTATGGTGTAGCTTAGTACATTTTTAAAGTCATCCAGATTGGTTAACGCCATAATACTTTTTTGTTTTTTATCATTTATAGAGGTTTTTATGTATCTGACTGTCTGCTCAAGGTTAGGGAGCTTGGCCTGATCATCCCCATCGAGTGAAATCGAAGGAAGTGTTTCCAGTTCGGCCTCTGACAGGTCTTTTATTTTTCGTGATTTGTAACCTTCCATATTTTTAATGATGTCAACCGCTTCATCGCCGTACTCATGCATATCCTTGGAAAAAGCCACGAGGACAGAGCTGATTTTAATCATGCTGTCTTGGGTTTTTTCCCATGAATTAGCATGATCGTTGATGGTTTTATAGTGGTTCACAATTTCGATTACGAGTGCTTCGGGAGCGTTGTTTACTTGATTTTTCACCCCTTCGGCTGTCAACGGGAGGAGTTTTCCTGTTGAGACATAACGAGAAATAACCCGCACATCGTCCTTGGTTACGATTGGAACAGGGAGGTATATTTGAGTGCTCATGATAGGCTTCCTTCAAAAAAAGTGATTTGACAATACTTGCTCACGGCCGATAAACGAAATTTATTTGCCTTAAAACTTTTTGAACTTCGCGGCATTTTGAGGTGTGTATTAATTGGCCTTGAAACGTTCAGGTGTGCGATATATTAATTTTTAACACGGCCGCACAGAACCTTTTTAGATCACGGTGATAGTTTTTTCTAAGAAACGCGGGTTCTGGTTAACTATCACGTATCGTTCCTTAGACATTTACTTACAGTGTTAGAGCACTGCGTGAGAACGCTACGGTATCTGTTCAGTGCCTTGGGTGTAAGTAAATATCAACTTAAAGCTCACGGGTACTGTGAAATATAACAGGTAATAATATTTATTTGGAATGACGAGAGGCTGGTTGTGTTTTTTTTGCTATATGTATGAGGTTTATAACCGGATTTGTATGCTTTGGTTTTTTGTCAACTGTTGATCTTGACAGTTGGCAGTGTTGCGACTGGCGACTATAACCGGTGCTGATTGACATTGCTGCGTTAAAAATTATCTATTCGTGAGGTAGCGATCATGGCCGAACAGCCGAAATACACGTCCATCATTACGGCTAAAGAGATTGAAGTGATAAAAGAATATATTAGCCTTGCTACTCAGCTTCGAGCTGACTATGACCGTATGAAAGGCGGGGCCGCGTTCATTACTCTGTCGGGGCAGGTCGGTTTGAGCACTGCCTTGGACGAGCAGGGTGTGAATCAGCTTATTGATGCGGTTTTGGATCATGCTGGAAAATGGACAGGTATCGAAGTAAGTATGCGAGCATTGTGCCAAGAGGTTTTTACTTATTCAGATCATTTCACAGCAGGCCGCGATGCCATCGTTGGGCAAATAACGTCCTTGCCTGGCTACTCTAATGCTTCGGAGAAACTCACTGCGTTACCGGAGAAGGACTGGGAGGGAGTAACGATTCCACTGGGCGATGAAGATCTTACGCTTGTGCCCTCCATCAAAAAAACAATTAACGAAATGGTTGAAGAGCTTGCCAGTTTGAAAATTACAGGGGGCGAGCTAAGAGATGAGATTTTGAGCTTTAAAACTGAACTTATGAACACAATTCAGACGGCGTTGCGTAGGATTACCGCGTTGGATACCGTGCATGAGCTGGAACAAGAGCTTTCTCGCGTCGCTATGAGTGAGCATGATCGGCTGACGGTAAGGGGGCATATGCATAATGTGACGTCTGCTTTTGCAGACGTGGTCGCACAGTCGTATATTTTGGATGGAAAGATTCCTAACACAGATCTGATTGATTTTTACAAAAGTGATTATGAGGCTATTCTACGCGGGTTATCGTCTTCGAATGCGGAGACGATAAGGGCGCTGCTTTTGAAGATGCGCAGCGGTGCAGTGTTGACACAGCATTTTTCAGCTTTTCATGACGCCCTAGAACGTTTGCACACACCTTTGGAGCTTGCCGATAAAGGGGTTGGGCAGCTAAGAACGTTGTGGACATTAACATTGGATGTCATGCAAAGTGCTCAAGATAGGACTCTTCAGGTCACATCATTTTCACTGATAAAACGTATTGAAAAATCTCTTGATTCCGCAGCATTTCAGTGGAGGGCTGCTCGAGGCAATGCGGAAGATTTGAATAAGTTACTGACCGTACTTAGCTAGTTACCCTATTAGGCCGTGTCGTGAGGAGGTTGTGTTTAGTTTTTAAAGTGCCGAGTCCACTAATGATCGCTTCTAATATGGGCCTCGGCATTTTTACAGTGTGGTTTTCTCGTGGTGTTTTACACGATGTCGCTGAAGTAGTCGCTCGTGAGTATGTGCCCTGTTGACAGGCCTTTGTTTGGGGTGTATTGAGTGCCGTGTGCCGCAGTGAAATTGCTGTTGTCGCCGTTGAGATATGTTTCGCGTTCACCGTTTATATCTGAGAATATCGTATAGACCTTGTCCCGCATCTGTGTATAGCTATCGTATGAGGCTTTGATGGTAGATAGCCGCTGATCAATTTGCGCATTTGTCAATCCGAGTTTTTTATCCAAAGAAACTCCCCAGTTGGTTAAGCATTTTTCTGCATAGTGGCGAACAATCTCCCCAGGCTCAAAAAAAACTCTTGGACCCTTGCTGCCATTTTCTGCGGCGTTACCTACCAAAGTGCCATGTCGGCCCGCCATCGGATAAATATGTACGTTGGTCGAGCTGTCGGTTTTAGGGATTACACAATTAAACCCGAATGAACGCTCATCTCTTGCATAAAAGGCAGTGTAGTTTTTCACGTTATTACCTAATGTGGTTTTTTCTCTCTGAAAGTTTAGGAGGCCTGGCACTGGGTCGATGGCAAAGATATTCACAGGTATGTGTTTCAACGCGCTGTCTGCTAACATCGCATTGGCTAGCATTATGCAACTGACACCTCCTCGACTCCACCCTACTAAATTGACTTGGGTTGGGATGATTCCGTCTTTACGATGCTGTTTGATAATTTGCGCTTGCAGTTGTTGTTGTGTGACATGGCGTGATCCATAATCATATTTTCGCCAAAACCAAGATCCACTTTTTTCAACGTTCTCAATGGGTACTCCAGCATTTTTCAACTGGTTATAATTTTCCTCTGTTAGTTTTTGGCGTTCCCAATCAAACTCTCCTTTCATCATGTTTACAGCGTGTATCACATTCGCATACCAGCCCAAGCCAAAAAGTTGTCCAGTCATTTTATAGTGGCCCCCGGGTTCGGTGAATAATTCATCTGCTTGTAAGTTTCCGCTTCCGGGTCCATCTACGACTATCCAGTCCGAGAACTCTCTGCCTAGATTATTATTTGCGAGTGTTGAGATGGTTTCGCCGTTCCAGTAGACAGCGTTTGAGTCGTCATATTTCGTGGAGCTAGTACCGCAAAAATAAACTGTGAAAATAGCCATGGAAGTATCTCGCTGTGAGTTTTTATAAGGACATCGAGATCAAAGCATTCAGGGAGTATGTCTGATACTGTCAGAAGTAACAGGTTTTTAGATTGTTTTTGCATAGTTGTTATCGCTTTATGCAGATGAGGGCAATGGTTGTTGGCTTACTTATGATGTTGGCCGGTTGGTAAACCTATTAATGGCTGGTTAACAACCATCGCAGCCACGCCAGCTCCACTGTTGATCTTCATCTGTCACGGCCATTGGCGCGAAGCCCGCATCCGGTCTAGCGTATTCAAATACTTCACCTACTTACCGACGGATCAGGAGGCGACCTTGCGTATAACTCAACGTGCCGTCCAGCTGATGTTGCTGGCGGCTTTAGGGCTGGCAGGCACCTCGGCGCTGGCGGATACCGGCACGCCACAGTGGAAAGACACCGGCCCGGTCACCAAGAAAAAGCAGAAGGAGGTCAACTCCGGCAGCTGGCAGCCCCAGGCTCAGCCCGCGCCCAAGGAAGATCAAGAAAACCCCTACAATGACGGTGAGGACAGCGAAACCTACGATGACGGCGATACGTGAGGCCGGATTGGCATAAATCCAAGAACGCAACTAGCTTCATTCAAAGCGCCGGTCGAACGCTGGCGTACGTGTTTCACTGACTGGACGGAAATCAACCATGAGTATCTTTCAGCGTTTGGTGCTGTTGCTAAAAGTGTTGGTGATGTTATCGCTGGGCGCTTCATCTGCGTGGGCGAGTACCGCCGTGCAGAGCCAGGCGCCGGGCTATGTGGCGGCGAAGACGGCGCAGGTGGGTGGTTTGCAGTTGGCCAAGAGCGAGGCAGAGCCTGGTGATGAAGACCAGGGCGGTTCCAAGGATGATGATGACCAGCAAGCGCCGCCAGATGATGATGACACCGAAGGCGATAGCGATACGTAAGGCATTCTGAAAAAGCCCTTCCCGCTGAACGGCGCGTCATTTGGCGGGAAGGGCTGCAGTTCAGCCGATGTCTTTGAAATAGTCGTTGTTGGGAATGTGTTCTGTTGCAAGCCCAGGCGCTGGGGCATAGCTGGCACTGCTTGCTGCCGTGAAGTTGATTTCTTTACTGCCCTTGGTAATGCTGCGCTCACCTGCTATTTGAGTCGGTGTGGTGTAAACCGTCCGACGCATCGTTACATAAGCGCTCTGGTCATTTTTCATCTTTGTGAGAAGCTCATTTATCGGGTCTGCGGTCAGGTTGAGTTTCTTTTCCAAACGAACGCCCCAGCGTGTCAGGCACGTTTCTGCAAAGTGACGAACGATCTGACCGGGTTCTGCATAGACTTTCGCGCCTTGGTTACCATCCGCAGCAGCATTGCCCACTAAGGTCGCGTGGCGGCCAGGCGATGGGTAAATATGCACCTTGGTCGCTGTATCAAACTCAGGAACAACACACGCGAAGCCGAGTGATCGCTCATCCCTTGCGTAAAAGGCTACATACTCTTTGACGTTGCTGCCGAGCTTTACCCGGCTGTCCTGGAAGTTCAACAACCCCGGAACAGGGTCAACTGCAAAGATGTTGACGGGCACATTCTTCAAGGTGCTGTCATTGCGCATGGCATTGGCCAACATATGGCAACTGATCCCGCCACGGCTCCAACCGACCAGATTGACTTGGGTAGGAATGATGCCATCTTTTCGGAAGGTCTTGATGATCTGCTCTTGCAACTGCTGTTGGGTCACTTTGCGGGTGCCGTAATCATACGTGCGCCAATACCAGCTGCCCGTGGCTTTGACTTCTTCAATGGGCACGCCTGCTTTCTGGAGTTGGTTGTAATTCTCTTCGGTCAGTTTTATCCGCTGCCATGTAAAGGTGCCCTTCATGATGTTGAGGGCGTGAGTCACATTTTCCTCCCAGCCGGAACCCAAGGCCGTTCCCGTTAGCTGTAAATGGTTCGCCGACGCCGTGAACATTTCATCGGCTTGCAGGTTGCCGCTGCCGGGCCCGTCGATAACGATCCATTCGGCAAACTCTTTACTGAGGCTTGAAGTGTTTTGCGCGAGGGTGGAAATGAGTTCGCCGTTCCAGTAGTTGGCGTTACTGTCATCGAATTTGGTTGAGCCGGTGCCGCAGAAAAAAACTGTGAAAGTGGTCATGAGCGCTTACCCGTCCGCTGGATAAAGTGTGTGGACCCATGAAAGTGCAAACAGGATTGGCTGCCTACTGTGAGAACTCACAGTTCGTTAGATTGCTTTTGAATACCTAACGGGGGGAGTGGTAGAAAAACGTCGGTGATACACCAAAAAGAAAGCCCCTCCCGCCAGGCTGATGCGCAACCTGATGGGAAGGGCTGTAGAACTCAGTTCGCTCATTCCCACGCAGAGTGTGGGAACGATCGAGATCTCGTCACGCCACAAACTGCTCCGCGTAGTGGCAAGCCACCTGCCGGTTATCCAAAGCGCGCAACTGCGGCTCTTCACTGCTGCAGCGCGCCGTGGCATACGGGCAACGCTTGTGGAACGCGCAGCCAGGCGGCGGGTTCAGCGGGTTGGGCAGTTCGCCGACGATCTTGATCTTCGGCTTGTTCGGGTCCGGGTGGATGGTCGGGGTGGCCGACAGCAGCGCCTGGGTATACGGGTGCAGCGGGCGCGCGTAGATGTCTTCCTTGGGGCCGACTTCCACCGGGCGGCCGAGGTACATCACCATCACATCATCGGCGACGTGCTGTACCACGGCCAGGTTGTGGGAGATGAACACGTAGGCGGTGTTGAATTCCTGCTGCAAATCCATGAACAGGTTGAGTACCTGGGCCTGGATCGACACGTCCAGCGCCGAGGTCGGCTCATCCGCCACCAGCACTTTAGGCTGCAACATCATGGCGCGAGCCAGGGCGATGCGCTGGCGCTGGCCGCCGGAGAACATGTGCGGGTAACGCTGATAATGCTCAGGGCGCAGGCCCACTTGCTTCATCATCGCCTGCACTTTTTCGCGGCGTTCGGCGGCGGACAGGTTGGTGTTGATCAGCAGCGGCTCGCCGAGCTGGTCACCGACCTTCTGGCGCGGGTTCAGCGAGGCGTACGGGCTTTGGAACACCATCTGCACGTCTTTGCGCAATTGCTTGCGCTGGGCCTTGTCGGCGCCGGCCACTTCCTGGCCGGCGATTTTCAAGGAGCCGGACGACGGTTCTTCGATCAGCGTCAGCGCACGAGCCAAGGTTGACTTGCCGCAACCCGATTCACCTACCACGGCGAGGGTCTTGCCGGCTTCCAGTTCAAACGACACACCATTAAGCGCGCGCACCAGTGCATGGCCCTTGAACAGGCCACGGGACACTTCGTAGTGACGGGTGAGGTCGCGGGCGGTAAGAACGACGGCCATTACGCCACCTCCTGGTTCAAGGGGTAGAAGCAGCGCGCGAGGCTGTTGCTTTTCGGGTCAAGGCCGGGGCGCTGGGCACGGCAGGATTCCTGCACATACGGGCAGCGTGGCGACAGCAGGCAACCCTGCGGGCGGTCATAACGACCGGGCACGATACCCGGCAGCGTGGCCAGGCGCGTGGCGCCCAGGCTGTGCTCGGGGATCGCCTTGAGCAACGCTTCGCTGTACGGGTGCGCCGGGATGTCGAATAGTTGCGGCACCTGGCCGACTTCCACGGCTTGGCCTGCGTACATCACGCACACGCGCTGGGCGGTTTCAGCCACGACCGCGAGGTCGTGAGTGATCAGCACCAGGCCCATGTTCTGCTCTTTTTGCAGGGCCAGCAGCAGTTCCATGATCTGCGCCTGGATGGTCACGTCCAATGCAGTGGTCGGTTCATCGGCGATCAGCAGTTTCGGCTCGCCGGCAATTGCCATGGCGATTGCCACACGCTGGCTCATACCGCCGGACAGTTGGTGCGGGTAGGCATCCATACGGCTGGCAGCGCCTGGGATCTCTACTTTTTCGAGCAGTTCGATAGCGCGCTTGCGTGCTTGCTTGCCGGACATTTTCAGGTGCAGGCGCAGCACTTCTTCGATCTGGAAACCCACGGTGTAGCTGGGGTTCAGCGCGGTCATCGGGTCCTGGAACACCATCGCCAAGTCTTTGCCGACGATTTGGCGGCGCTGACGGTTGCTCAGCTTGAGCATGTCCTTGCCGTCAAAGTTCAGCGCGTCGGCGGTGACGATGCCGGGGTGTTCGATCAGGCCCATCAGCGCCATCATGGTCACGGATTTACCCGAGCCCGACTCGCCAACGATCGCCAGTACTTCGCCTTTGTCGACCGAGATGTCGAGGCCATCGACCACCGGAACGGCGGTCTTGTCGCCGAAGCGCACGTTGAGATTCTTAATTTCTAACAGTGACATGGGAATCTCCTCAGGCGGCGTTCTTGAGTTTCGGGTCCAGCGCATCGCGCAGGCCGTCACCCATCAAGTTGATTGCCAGCACGCTGAGCAAAATGGTCAAACCAGGCAAGCTCACCACCCACCAGGCGCGTTCGATGTAGTCACGGGCCGAAGCCAGCATGGTGCCCCACTCAGGGGTTGGCGGTTGTACGCCAAGGCCGAGGAAGCCCAGGGCCGCGGCATCAAGGATCGCCGAGGAGAAGCTCAAAGTGGCCTGTACGATCAGCGGCGCCATGCAGTTAGGCAGCACGGTGATGAACATCAGGCGTGGCAGGCCGGCGCCGGCGAGGCGGGCAGCGGTCACGTAGTCGCGGTTCAGTTCGCCCATCACCGCAGCGCGGGTCAAGCGCACATAAGACGGCAGCGACACGATAGCGATGGCAATCACGGTGTTGATCAGGCCAGGGCCGAGGATCGCGACGATGGCCACGGCCAGCAGCAGCGACGGCAGGGCCAGCATGATGTCCATCAAGCGCATGATGGTTGGGCCAAGCATGCGCGGGAAGAACCCGGCGAACAGACCCAGGAGGATGCCCGGGATCAGCGACATCACCACCGAGGACAGGCCGATCAGCAACGACAGGCGCGAGCCCTGGATCAGACGCGAGAGCAGGTCACGGCCCAGTTCATCGGTGCCGAGCAGGAACTGCATCTGCCCACCTTCCAGCCAGGCTGGCGGGGTGAGCAGGAAGTCGCGGTATTGCTCGCTCGGGTTGTGCGGCGCTACCCACGGGGCAAACAGCGCGCAAAACACCACCAGCAACATGAACAACAGGCCGGCAACCGCGCCTTTGTTCTTGGAGAAGGCTTGCCAGAATTCTTTGTACGGGGACGGGTACAGCAGGCTTTGATCGACTGCTGACACTTGAGTAGGTGTGGTCATGGTCATGATCTCAGCGCTGGTGACGGATGCGTGGGTTGGCGAAGCCGTAGAGGATATCCACCACGAAGTTCACCAGGATCACCAGGCAGGCGATCAACAAAATGCCGTTTTGCACCACCGGGTAGTCCCGCGCGCCAATGGCTTCGATCAGCCATTTGCCGATGCCGGGCCACGAGAAGATGGTTTCGGTCAGGACCGCACCGGCCAGCAGGGTGCCGACTTGCAGGCCGACTACGGTAAGCACCGGGATCAGCGCGTTACGCAGGCCGTGTACGAATACCACGCGCGCCGGCGACAGGCCTTTGGCCTTGGCGGTGCGGATGTAGTCTTCGCGCAACACTTCAAGCATCGACGAACGGGTCATCCGCGCAATCACCGCCAGCGGGATGGTGCCGAGCACGATGGCCGGCAGGATCAGGTGGTGCAGGGCGTCGAAGAAGGCGTCCGGCTCGTCAGCCAGCAGGGTGTCGATCAGCATGAAGCCGGTGCGCGGCTCAATGTCGTAGAGCAGGTCGATACGCCCGGAAACCGGGGTCCAGCCCAGGCTTACGGAGAAGAACATGATCAGGATCAGGCCCCACCAGAAGATCGGCATCGAATATCCCGCGAGGGAGATGCCCATCACCCCATGGTCGAACAGGGATCCTCGTTTAAGTGCCGCGATCACCCCGGCCAACAGGCCCAGGATACCGGCGAACAACAGGGCGGCCATGGACAGTTCCAGGGTCGCGGGGAAGAGGGCGGTGAATTCGGTCCACACGCTGGTGCGTGTGCGCAGCGATTCGCCGAGGTCGCCTTGGGCGAGCTTGCCTACGTAATCAAAGTATTGCGCATAGAGCGGCTTGTTCAGGCCAAGGCGTTCCATTGCCTGTGCGTGCATCTCGGGGTCGACTCGTCGTTCGCCCATCATGACTTCGACGGGGTCGCCAGGGATCATGCGAATCAACGCAAACGTGAGCAACGTGATGCCGAAAAACGTGGGGATCAATAACCCCAATCGGCGGGCAATAAAACTAAACATCTTGTTGTGTACCTCAATCAGCCGGTTAGGCAGGTTCGGCACCGTCAATGTCGACGGTGCCGAGCGTCTTCTCTTATTTACTTCACCTGGGTGGTGGCGAAGTTATTTGTGGTCAGAGGGCTTTGGGTAAAGCCTTCGACGTTTTTGCGCATGGCGGTGAACATTTTCGGGTAAGCCATGGGAATCCACGGTTGGTCTTTTTCGAAGACATCCATGGCTTGTTCGTAGAGTGCGGCCCGTTTCGAGGGTTCCTCGATGGCGCGCGCTTTGTCGATCAAGTCCTGAAACTCTTTGTTACACCAGCGGGCGTAGTTTTCGCCGTTTTTCGCTGCATCGCAACTCAGGTTTGGCGTGAGGAAGTTATCCGGGTCCCCGTTATCCCCTGCCCAACCGGCGGAAACCATGTCGTGCTCGCCATTTTTAGCGCGTTTGAGCATCTCGCCCCATTCCATGACCTTGATGTTCACCTTCAGGCCGATCTGCGCCAGATCCGCCTGCATGCGCTGGGCGCCGAGCATCGGGTTCGGGTTGGTCGGGCCGCCGCCATTACGGGTGAACAGGGTGAACTCGGTGCCTTCCGGTACACCGGCTTCCTTGAGCAGGGCGCGGGCCTTGTCGAGGTCACGTGGCGGGTTTTTCAGCTTGTCGCTGAAACCCAGCAGGGTTGGCGGGTACGGGCCGGTGGCATCGATGGCGTTGCCTTTGCCGTACAGGGATTCGTTGTAGCCTTTTTTGTCGAACGCGATGTTGATCGCGTGGCGCACCCGCGCGTCGCTCATGTACTTGTGGGTGGTGTTCAGCGCAGTGTAGGCGGTGGTCATCGCCGCCAGCTCCGCAACCTTCAGGTTCGGGTCGGCCTTCATGCTCGGCACGTCATCCGGTTTCGGATACAGCGCGATCTGGCACTCGTTGGCCTTGAGCTTCTGCAAGCGCACGTTGTTGTCGGTGGTGATCGCCAAAATCAGCGGGTCAGCCGGCGGCTTGCCACGGAAGTAGTCCGGGTTGGCCTTGAAACGCACCTGGGCGTCTTTGGCGTAACGGGTGAAGATGAACGGGCCGGTGCCGATAGGCTTGGCGTTCAGGTCATCGGTCTTGCCGGACTTGAGTAACTGGTCGGCGTATTCGGCGGAGTGAATCGAGGAAAACGCCATGGCCAGGTCGGCCAAAAACGGTGCTTCAGGACGGGTCAGGGTAAAGACGACGGTGTGATCGTCGGTCTTCTCTACGCTCTTGAGCAGTTCCTTGAAGCCCATGCTTTCGAAATACGGGTAGCCCACGAGAGACTTGTTGTGCCAAGGGTGATTCGGGTCCAGCTGGCGCTGAAAGCTCCAAAGCACGTCGTCGGCGTTCATGTTGCGCGTGGGTTTGAAGTAGTCGGTGGTGTGGAACTTTACATCGTCACGCAGGTGGAAGGTGTAGGTCAGGCCATCAGCGCTGATCTCGGGCAGGGCCTTGGCCAGTGCCGGTACAACTTCGGTGGTGCCGGGCTTGAAGTCCACCAGGCGGTTGAACATGGTTTCAGCGGCGGCGTCGGCGGTTACTGCGGTGGTGTACAGAACCGGGTCAAAACCTTCCGGGCTGGCTTCGGTGCAGACCACCAGCGGTTTGGCTGAAACGCCGATCGCAACGCTCAACAGCGCAGCGGCAATGGCAGCTTGTAGCGGGAGCATTTTCATTCAGAGCCCTCTGCAATCGATTAAACCAGACAAGCGTAGACGGCGGGCTCGTGATGAGCCCACCGTCTACCTGGTGCTAATTAAAGAATGTTGAACGGGATGGTGGTGACCAGGCGGAACTCACGGATGTTGCCGTCAGCCTGGTTGGCGCTGGCACGGTGAGTCACGTAGGTACCACGGATGGTGGTGGCCTTGAGTGCGCCGCTCTGAATGGCGTACGAGGTGCCTACACCGTATTCCTGGTGTTTCTCGCCGTCCTGGGACTGGATGCCGTTGTAAGCGAAGCCTTTCACGCCGCCGTCGCCGGTGTAGTGAGTGCCGTCGATGCCCCAGCCGCGAGCCGAGTAGATGTTGAACTTCAGGCCCGGCACGCCGTATTCGGCCATGTTGATGCCGTAAGCGATCTGGAACGATTTCTCGTTCGGACCGTTAAAGTCGGACGTCAGGGAGTTGGCCAGGTAGATGCCGTTGGTTTCGTGCAGGTAGTCGAAGTACTCGTTACCGTTAACTTCCTGGTACGAGAAGGTCAGGCTGTGAGCCTGGTGAGTCAGGCCCAGCGACAGCGAGTAGGTGTCGTTGTCGATCTTGCCCATCAACTTTTTGCCTTCGTCCACGGTCTTGTAGTAGTTCAGGCCGGTGGTCAGGGACAGGGTCTGAGCATCACCCAGTTCGTGGGTAGCGCCGAAGTAGTACTGGTTCCAGAAGTCTTTGACTTGAGCGCCGAAGAAGCTGGTTTTCAGGCTCTTGAACGGCTGGTAGTTCACACCGGCGGTGTAGACGTGATCCGCTTCCTGGCCATTGCCGTATTCACTGCGGAATTTCGACAGGCTCTGTTCGGTACGTGGCGACACGCGGTCGAAGTAAGCGCCCTGGAACGACAGGTTGCTGAATTCTTCGCTGTTCAGCGCGAAACCTTCAAAGCTCGATGGCAGCGCACGGTTGCCGATGGTGTCGACGATGCCGCTGCTGAAGTTCTGGCGACCGGCGGTCAAGGTGGTGTTGGAAACACGGAACTTGACGTTGGCCAGGCCCAGTTTGCTCCACTGGTCGACTGCATCACCGTCGGAGTCGGCCAGGGTACGGTTGGAACCACCCTTGATGTCGCGCTTGCTGCTGTCCAGCACGATAGCGTTGTAGGCCGCGACTTCGGTAGCGACGCCCACGGTGCCTTGGGTAAAGCCCGAGCTCAGGTTGAGGATAGTGCCCTGTACCCAGTTGGTACGGTAAGCGTCAGTGCGCGCTTCGCCGTGCTTCTGGTAGGTGAACTTGCCGCCACGGAACTTCTGTTCGTTGGAGAACCAGTTACGGGTGGTACCGCCCAGGCTTGCGCCGTCGACAAAGCCCTTGGCCTCGCTTTGGGCGCTGGTGCCGGCCAATGTGGTAGGAACGAAGTCCTGGCTCTGGGTTTCCGCAAATGCGGTTGCCGTGATGCTGCTGATGGCCAGGGCCAGAAGCGCTTTGCTGCTCAGTTTCATGGGTGGAGCTCCTTTGGTTCTCTTTTTAATGCCGGTCTTTTTAGGTGAACCGGCTATTGGGTGTGTAACTCGCTCAAGCTGTTGCAAACGTTTGCTGTAGGATAATTCCCAACAAAAGGCTGCACGTTTGCGGGAGAGCCAATTTGGCTCCCCACCATCCGGTTATTTTCTTATGGGTTGATACTGACGCCCGAAAACACGTTGCGACCGAAGGGGCTGACTTTGAAACCTTCGACTTTGGCGCTTAACGGCTGGTTGACCGTCGAGTGGGCGACGGGCGTGATCGGCACTTGCTGTTTAAGCAATTGCTGCGCCTGTTTGTACAGAACAGTCCTTTGTTCACGGTCGGTCACGACCTTGGCTTGCTTGATCAGCTTGTCGTACGCCGGGTCACACCACATGGAGTAGTTGTTCCCGCCGATGGCGTCGCAGCTGTATAGAGTGCCCAGCCAGTTGTCCGGGTCACCGTTGTCACCGGTCCAGCCGATCAGGCTGATATCGTGCTCACCGTTCTTGGTGCGTTTGATGTATTCGCCCCATTCATAGCTGACGATCTTGACCTTGAGGCCGATCTTGGCCCAATCGCTTTGCAGCATCTCGGCCATCAGCTTGGCGTTGGGGTTATAGGGACGCTGCACGGGCATGGCCCACAGGGTGATCTCGGTGCCTTCTTTAACGCCGGCGGCCTTGAG
The DNA here is from genome assembly GCF_030263855.1 of Pseudomonas sp. ChxA. Classification (NCBI taxonomy): domain Bacteria; kingdom Pseudomonadati; phylum Pseudomonadota; class Gammaproteobacteria; order Pseudomonadales; family Pseudomonadaceae; genus Pseudomonas; species Pseudomonas sp. ChxA. Next base: position 574,847 of record NZ_JARPMK010000002.1, on the reverse strand, counting down.
CAGTTGCTTGGCTTTTTCCGGGTTGTAGGCGGCGTCCTTGATGCTGTCGTCGTAGGACCACTGGGTCGGTGGCATGGCGTTGACCGCCAGTTGGCCCGCGCCCTGGTACACAGCATTGAGGATGCTCTGCTTGTTCACCGCCATGTCCAGCGCCTGGCGCACTTCGAGCTGGTCGAAAGGTTTGTGGCGCACGTTGTAGGCGATATAGCCGAGGTTGAACCCCGGCTTGGTCAGCAGTTGCAGGTTCGGGTCGGCCTTGAGCGCATCAACATCGGCAGGACGCGGATGCAGGGTCACCTGGCACTCACCAGCCTTGAGCTTCTGCACGCGCACCGATGCATCGGTATTGATCGCAAAAATCAGTTGGTCCAGCTTGACGCGGCTCGGATCCCAGTACTGTTTGTTGCCCACATAGCGGATCTGCGAGTCTTTCTGGTAGCGCTGGAATACAAACGGGCCAGTGCCGATCGGCTTCTGGTTGATGTCGCTGGGCTTGCCTTCTTTCAGCAATTGTTCGGCGTACTCGGCCGACAGGATCGAGGCAAAGCTCATGGCGATGTTCTGCACAAACGCGGCGTCAACCGTGTTCAGGGTCATCACCACGGTGTAGGGGCCGGTCTTTTCGACCTTGGCAATGTTCTTGTTCAGGCTCATCCCGTTGAAGTACGGAAACTCGGTAGGGTAGGCCTTGCGAAACGGGTATTCAGGGTCAAGCATGCGGTTGAAGGTGAACAGCACATCGTCGGCATTGAAGTCGCGCGTCGGCTTGAATTCCTTGTTGCTGTGGAACTTCACCCCTTCACGCAGGTGAAAGGTGTAAGTCAGGCCGTCTTCGGAAATATCCCACTTGGTTGCCAGCCCAGGCACCACGTTAGTCGCACCTTTTTCGAACTCAACCAGGCGGTTGTACAAAGGCTCCGCCGCGTCGTTGTCGGTGGCGGTGGTGTACTGCGCGGTGTCGAACCCGGCCGGGCTGCCTTCAGAGCAGAACACCAGGCTCTTCTTTTCGGCGGCTTGGCCCATCGTGGCCACAGCCAGCAGGCTGGTGCCAAAAATTGCGGATAGAACAGTGGTATGGCGCATGACGATCCCGATCCTTGTTTGTTGTTGTCACCAGCGAGCGATCACCCAGGCGTCAGACCTGGGAGACATCACTGATCCCACATACAGCAAGTGCCTTTCCTATATTGGAGCTTCTGCTGTCCTACGACGGTATGGGTCGCGGAGCCTGCAGTAAATGCGCCAAAGCGGACTGACCTTGTAGGCAATGGATGCACAAGTCGCAGTTCATTGCTGTAGGACGGCAATGTTGCGGATGTGGTCTGTTTCCTATGGTCTAGGCGGATGCAATAACGGCGACGTTATGAAACGTCGCCGCTACTGGGCCTTACTTGCCGCTTACGCTAACGCCGTAAAAGGAGTTCAAGCCAAACGGGCTGATCTTGAAGTCCTGCACGGTGTTGCGCATGGGTTGATACACCGTCGAGTGCGCGATAGGTGTCATCGGGACTGCATCTTTGAGGATATGTTGCGCCTGCTTGTACAGCTCGGTGCGTTTGGCGACATCCGATGTGGCTTTGGCTTCTTTGACGATGCCGTCGAATTTCTTGTCGCACCATTTGGAGAAGTTGTTACCGGCCAGCGAGTCGCAGCCGAACAGCACGTTCAGCCAGTTGTCCGGGTCACCATTGTCGCCGCTCCAGCCAATGATCATGGCCTGGTTCTCGCCGCCTTTGGAGCGCTTGATGTACTCGCCCCACTCGTAGCTGACGATGTTGACCTTCAGGCCGATCTGTTTCCAGTCGTTCTGCAGCATCTCGGCCATCAGTTTGGCGTTCGGGTTGTACGGACGTTGAACCGGCATGGCCCACAGGGTGATCTCGGTGCCTTCTTTAACGCCGGCTTCCTTGAGCAGTTCCTTGGCTTTGGCTGGATCGAACTTCGCATCTTTGATGGTGGTGTCGTAAGACCACTGGGTCGGCGGCATGGCGTTGACGGCCAGTTGGCCTGCGCCCTGGTACACGGAGTCGATGATCTGCTGCTTGTTCACCGACATGTCCAGCGCTTCACGTACGCGCAGGTCAGACAGTGGGTTGGCGGCGGTCTGGCCCTTGAGCACCGGCATAACGTTGTAAGCGATGTAGCCCAGGTTGAAACCGGCCTGGTGCGGCAGTTTCAGGTCCTTGTCTTCGCCCAGTGCCTTAAGGTCGGCCGGACGTGGGAACAGGGTGATCTGGCATTCGTTTTTCTTGAGCTTCTGGATACGCACCGACGGGTCGGTGGTGATGGCGAAGATCAGGTTGTCGATCTTCACGTCATCCGGCTTCCAGTAGTCCTTGTTGCCGGTGTAGCGAATGTTCGAGTCTTTCTGGTAGCTCTTGAACACGAACGGGCCAGTGCCGATTGGCTTCTGGTTGATGTCTGCAGCTTTGCCTTCCTTCAACAGCTGGGCGGCGTATTCGGCTGACTGGATGGAAGCGAAGCTCATCGCCAGGTTCTGGATGAAAGCGGCGTCCACAGTGCCAAGGGTGAACTTGACGGTGTGGTCATCGACTTTCTCGATGTTCTTGATGTTGGTGTCCATCCCCATGTCCGTGAAGTACGGGAACTCGGTGGGGTAGGCTTTGCGGAACGGGTCGTCCTTGTTGATCATGCGGTTGAACGTGAACAGCACGTCGTCGGCATTGAAGGTACGGGTCGGCTTGAAGTACGAGGTGGTGTGGAACTTCACGCCATCACGCAGGTGGAAGGTGTACGTCAGGCCATCCGGGGAAACGTCCCAGCTGGTGGCCAGCCCAGGAATCACAGCAGTGCCGCCGCGTTCGAACTGGGTCAGACGGTTGAACATGGTTTCGGCCGAGGCATCGAAGTCTGTTCCGGTGGTGTACTGGCCTGGGTCGAAACCGGCCGGGCTCCCTTCGGAGCAGAACACCAGGTTAGTCGCCGCTTGGGCGAAAGGAGCTGCGGCCATAAGGCCAGCGCTAACAAGTAACGGAAGGACTGCGTGTTTAAGCATGTTGGCCTCATGATTTGTTGTCATTTTTGGTGGTGAGGGCGACCTCGTGAGTCGGCCTGCGGATACTTATGCAGGGGCCATACCCATTGCAAGATGCTGAACCGTTGCAAGAGGAAAACTGTGGTACGAACGTACAGGAATGTCGCATTTATGAAAGTTTGTACATAAATGCATATATATAGAGGGTTTTTTCGGTGCATTACACGCACCAAAAAAGCCCAGCCGAGGCGTCTGGCGCACTCGGTTGGGGCGCCCTTGTTACTTATCTAGACTGACACCGTAGAACGGCGTCAGTCCAAACGGGCTGATCTTGAAGTCCTGCACTTCCTTACGCAGTGGCTGGAAAACCGTCGAGTTCGCAATAGGCGTTATAGGTACTTGTTCCTTAAGTATTTTTTGCGCCTGTTGATACCACTTGATGCGTTGCTCGCGGTCGCTGCTGACCTTGGCTTGCTGCACCAGCTTGTCGTATGCGGGGTTACACCATTTGGCGTAGTTGCTGCCTTTGACGGCGGCACAACTGTAGAGCACGCCGAGCCAGTTATCGGGGTCGCCGTTGTCACCGGTCCAGCCGTAAATCATCGCGTCATGCTCGCCATTTTTGGCGCGCTTGATGTATTCGCCCCATTCGTAGCTGATTATGTTGGCTTTGATACCGACCTTTGCCCAATCCTGCTGGATCATTTGTGCCGACATGCGCGCGTTGGGGTTGGAGGCACGCTGTACGGTCATGGCCCACAAATTGATGGTGGTACCTGGTGCAACCCCTGCTTCTTTTAGTAGCGCCCGGGCCTTGGTCGGATCGTAGGGCGCATCCTTGATCGTGGGGTCATAAGACCACTGCGCGGGTGGCAGCGCGTTCTGCGCCAATTGTCCGGCGCTTTGGTAAACAGCCTTGATAATTGCCGGCTTATCGATGGCCATATCCAGCGCCTGGCGCACTTTGAGCTGGTCCAGCGGCGGATGGGTCACGTTATAGGCCAGGAAGCCCAAATTGAAACCGGCCTGTTGCAGCACGCGCAAATTGGGGTCTTGTTTCATTATCTCAATGTCGGACGGGCGCGGGTAACCGCTGACCTGGCATTCGCCAGCCTTGAGTTTTTGCAGGCGTGCGGCCGCGTCCGGGGTGATGGCGAACACCAGGTTGTCGAGCTTCACATCCTCGGGCTTCCAATATTGTTTATTGGCCACGTAGCGAATCTGCGAGTCTTTCTGGTAGCGCTTAAACACAAACGGGCCTGTACCCACCGGCTTCTGGTTGATCTCTTCGGCTTTGCCTTCTTTGAGCAATTGAGCGGCGTACTCGGCTGATTGCACCGAGGCGAAGCTCATGGCCAGGTTCTGCACGAACGAGGCGTCGACGTTGTTCAGGTTGAACTGCACGGTGTGCTCGTCGAGTTTTTCGACACTTTTGATCGTGGTGTTCAACCCCATGTCGGTGAAGTACGGCGACTCGGACGGGTAGGCCTTGCGAAATGGACTGTCGGCATCCAGCAAACGATTGAAGGTGAACAGCACGTCGTCCGCGTTGAAGTCGCGGGTGGGCGTGAAGTAGTCGGTGGTGTGGAATTTGACGCCATCACGCAAATGGAAGGTGTAGGTCAGGCCGTCTTTGGACACATCCCAGCTCGTCGCCAGGCCCGGCTCAACCTCGGTGCCGCCACGCTTGAACTGGGTCAGGCGGTTGAACACGGTTTCGGCGGAGGCATCAAAGTCGGTGCCGCTGGTGTACTGGCTGGGGTCGAAACCGGCGGGGCTGGCTTCGGAGCAGTAGACCAGGGTGCTGGCCGCCTGAGCCATCGGCATAAAAGCCAGGAGGCCTGCGGCAAGGAGCAACGGTTTTAAGGTGATTCTTTCCATGGAGACCCCTGAAGTGGCCGCTCTATGAGGCAGCCCAAACGAAAACGGCGGTCACCGAGGTTACCGCCGTTCAGGCTTGTCAGGTAGAGGTCACTGCATCTGGACTTCAATCACCCCATCAGCACTCATGTTGACCTGGCTGGTGCCAGCTTCAACTTCCGGGGTCGGCGCCGAATCCGCCATGGCCGCTTTCATCATCATGCCGCCGTTTCGCGCGTACGGCATCGGGTAACCGTTGGTGTTGAAGTTCAGGTTCACAATCTTGTAACCCTTGCCACCCAACGCATCAGTTGCGAGCTGCGCACGAGCCTTGAACGCGGCGACCGCATCCTTGAGCAACGCATCTTCGCTGGACTTGCGCGTGGCGTCGGCAATGGCGAAGTCCATGTTTTCCATTTTCAGGGTGTTCAACAGCTCGCCGGTGAGCTTGGACAGTGCCGGGAAGTCGGCACTTTCCAGGCGCAGTTCAGCGCGCTCGCGCCAGCCGGTGATCTTCTGGTTCTTGCTGTCGTAAATTGGATAGCTGTTGCGGCTGCCTTGGCGCAGGGTCACGCCTTTGACTTCGCGTGCTTCGCCTAGCGCCTTGTTCATGGTGTTGGTGATTTCGGCAGCGAGTTTGGCCGGGTCGGCATTTTGCGACTCGGTGTACAGCGTGACGATCATCTTGTCGCGGGCAACCTCCTGGCTGACCTCGGCGCGCAGGGAAATCTGGTTGTAGTTCAGCCCTTCGGCGGCCAACGCGGGGAGGCTGGCAAGGGTGGCGACGCCGAGGGTGATAACAGCTGCACTGCGAGTGAAACGAGACATGGAAGCTCCTTGAGGGATTCGTGTTCGGTATGACTGTAGACGGTGGCATCGGGTTCTTCGGGTTTACACATTACCTACAAGTGGACCCGGTGCCGACGAACGGTCATGTCCTCGACCTGCGTCAAAGAGCCACACGCGCCGTGCCGGCGGGTCTGCTTCGTTTATACTCGTGCCGATCCGCCTGCAGCGCTCACCGGGAGAGCACATGCTCGCCGCCGTAAAACTGACTTCCGCCACACGCCAGAACCTTTGGCGCCTGACGTTCATCCGCACCCTGGTACTGGCCGCACAGGCCGGCTCCGTCGGGCTTGCCTATTGGTTCGACCTGCTGCCGCTGCCCTGGCTGCAATTGGGTGTAACCCTGGCGTTTTCCACGGTGCTTTGCGCGTTCACTGCCATCCGCTTGCGCACCACGTGGCCGGTGACCGAACTCGAGTATGCGCTGCAGTTGGCCTGCGACTTGTTTATCCACAGTGTGTTGCTGTATTTCTCCGGTGGTTCCACCAATCCTTTCGTTTCTTATTACCTGGTGCCACTGACCATCGCCGCCGTAACCTTGCCCTGGCGCTACTCGGTGGTGCTGTCGGGAATTGCGCTGACGCTCTATACCTTGCTGCTGGCGCAGTTCTATCCGCTGCAAACCTTTCCCATCGCGCGCGAAAACCTGCAGATCTACGGGATGTGGCTGAGCTTTGCCCTGTCCGCCGCCGTCATTACCTTTTTTGCCGCACGCATGGCCGAAGAGCTGCGCCGCCAGGAAGAACTGCGCGCCATTCGCCGCGAAGAAGGCCTGCGCGACCAGCAATTGCTCGCCGTCGCCACCCAGGCTGCCGGCGCCGCCCACGAGTTGGGCACGCCGCTGGCGACCATGAGCGTGCTGCTTAACGAAATGACCCAGGACCATCACGACCCGGTGTTGCAAGAAGACCTCGGCGTGCTGCGCGAACAGGTCAAGCAGTGCAAGCAGACCTTGCAGCAACTGGTGCGCGCCGCCGAAGCCAATCGCCGCCTGGCGGTAGAGATGCAGGACGTGACCCAGTGGCTCGACGAGGCCCTGAACCGCTGGCACCTGATGCGCCCCGAAGCCAGTTACCGCTTTCATCTATTAGGGCAGGGCAGTGTGCCGCGCATGGCGCCGCCGCCGGACCTGACCCAGGCCTTGCTCAACCTGCTGAACAACGCCGCCGACGCCTGCCCCGAAGGCCTGGGTGTACAGCTGGACTGGGACGCCGAAAACGTCACCATCAGTATTCGTGACCACGGCGCGGGCGTGCCGCTGGCCATTGCCGAGCAGATTGGCAAACCCTTTTTTACCACCAAGGGCAAAGGCTTCGGCCTCGGCCTGTTTTTGAGCAAGGCCAGCGTGACCCGCGCGGGCGGCTCAGTGAAGCTCTATAGTCATGAGGAAGGTGGCACGCTCACCGAGCTGCGCCTGCCCCGTGTCGCACGAGGAGATATCGATGAGTGACGAGATCCAAGTCGAAGGCGAAGAACTGCCGCACCTGTTGCTGGTAGATGACGACGCTACCTTTACCCGCGTGATGGCGCGCGCAATGAGCCGTCGTGGCTTTCGCGTAAGCACCGCAGGCTCGGCTGAAGAAGGCCTGACCATCGCCCAGGCCGACCTGCCGGACTACGCCGCGCTCGACCTGAAAATGGACGGCGACTCAGGCCTGGTGCTGTTGCCCAAGCTGCTGGAACTCGACCCGGAAATGCGCGTGGTGATCCTCACCGGTTACTCCAGCATCGCCACCGCCGTCGAGGCCATCAAGCGCGGCGCCTGCAACTACCTGTGCAAGCCGGCGGACGCCGACGACGTGCTGGCTGCCTTGCTCTCCGAGCACGCCGACCTCGACACGCTGGTGCCGGAAAACCCGATGTCGGTGGACCGCCTGCAGTGGGAACACATCCAGCGTGTGCTCACCGAGCACGAAGGCAATATCTCTGCAACCGCCCGCGCGTTGGGCATGCACCGTCGCACCTTGCAACGCAAGTTGCAGAAACGCCCGGTACGGCGCTGAGTAGACGGGCCAGTCTGCTGAAATGCCCGGAAAATCCGGTTATTTCAGCAGTGCCTGCAGTCATTCCAACGCTGTTTCAAGCGGGCTTCAACCGAAATAGTTGGGGAACTTATTTGGGCCCAGGTACAGGAAGTTCGACGGTTTCAGCTTGATGTCCTTGGGCATCCTTAGTTCGATGAACGGGCTCCCGGCAGTAATTGCGCCGAGTTGCTCCGGAATTTGGTCGGTGCTGAAGATCACCATGTAGTCACCCCTGCCCACATAACGCTCGTTACCTAAAAACAACAGGTCTTCGACGTTCTCGCTGTTGAATTGCTGACCCGGGGGATTGACGTACACGCCTCCCTTTGAACCCTCGCGCGTTGCGCCACGCGCTGCATCATTGATGGCTTGGCCCCGAGCAATCGCTTCTGCTCCTGCCTTGTCGGTGTAGTGGATATAGACCGGTTGGCCGTTGTGCATGCCCGAATCCACTATCGATTGCCAATCTTGATGATTGATCAGTGACTGACCCGTCGCGGCGGGTGGAATAGTATTGTCTTCCGAAAGTGGTTTTTTCTGCGGCGCAGGCTTAATGGTTTTCTTGCCTCCGCCCTTCATTTTGTTTAAACGCCATTCGCCCTTGCCCGCCGACTCCAGGAACATCGCTGTTTTCCCAGTGGCTGAATCAATGACCCGAACGTAGCCATTCTCGATTTTATAGTTCCGGCTGATTTCATATGCCCTGCTGATATCTGTGCCATCCGTGTAACGGACAAAGAACCGGTCGCCCACTTGATAGGTGCCGTCCCCTCTTAGGGTGCGGCCCTCAAGGAAGTTATCAGGCATGGCGTGAGCGCTGAAGTCGGGCAACTGTCGAGACATGACCTGTGGTTGTAGATGCGACGGCTCCGGGGTGGTTGGTGCAGGTTTATCATCGACGTGCAGCGTATTGGACTCGATGTTGTCGGCGACGCCTTCTACTGACTTGCCCGCTTTGACGAGTTGCGGGATCACGACGGTAGCGGCATTGAACACACCGAATACAATGCGCTCCGTGCCAGTGGTTTTACCGTGCATTGTGTCGTCAATGCCTATCACCGTGGTGGCTAAGCCGTCTGCCAGGTAAAAGGCATCCAGTGCCAATGCCACTTCAGGCATCACCAGTGCCAGCGGAGCCAGAAACAGGGCGATTTTTTCGGTTTTTTTCAGCGCTGATAAAATGGCCTTTTTGGTTTCGTCTGCATCACTGGTTATCTGGACATCGGCATCGGCATAGGAACGATCTTTCTGACGTTTCGCGATTTCATCGAACGGCAGGTGGCAGGGTTCTGTGGTGATGTGCGCTTGCGGATCCCAGAAGCCGGTGAAGGCCCTGTGGTCGTAATTGAATAAACCGCCTGGGGTTTCACGTTTTTCAGGCCAGGTACCGAGGCCCGCCAGCGTCTCGTCCAGGCCCGCGCGTGCGAACCCGTTGGGTTTGTCTTTCAAGGCAAAGTGCAAAGCCATCGCCGCACGTTTAGCCGGGTCAGCCATTTGTTTTGCGATCCATTCCTTCATGTCCGCCTGGCTGCTGAAGCTGTGTATAGGGGAAGAGTTCCCGGATATGTAAAGCAGGGTCAGCGCAGGTGTGCTCTTGGTATCCGTTATGTACATAAGGTCGGTGGATTGATAGCTACCAAGCTTGATTAAACCCATTTCAATGGTGGGATCATTGGCTGGATTCTTCTGTAAGTCTTCGTACTTGATGTCCGGCCATGACGCTTGATTACCGGACATTCCTGCCGCTCGCATGATCAACTCGCGACCTTGCGAGGTCAGGCTGCCCTCTTGATGCTGGGCCATCGCGGATTGGATGAATGAGGCTTTGGCCATCACGGGGTATTTGCCCAGGTGGCGGGTCCAGAAGTCATCCAGAAACGCCTTATAAGGCTGTTGAAAGTCAGCCTTCCAAATCAGTTTCTTGAACTCGGCTGGCGTGATCGAGCTCTGGTTTCCACCGTTGTAGACCGGTGCAGGTTCTTCGGAGGACTCTTTATAAATACCTTGAAAAGTATGGGTGGTGTTGGCCTGTTCCCGGTAGGGATTGAAACGACTTGAAAGGTCGAACGTCTCCGGTTTGAGTGTTTCCAGATCAGGCTTGACGATGACTTCCGGCCCTCCCGCGTAGAAGGGCACTTCATACCCTTGCCCTGAAGGGGTGCCCTGTGCATTTTGAATGAGTGCCTGGGTCAGCGAGATTCTTTGGATTACTTTTGCGGGGTAAGGCCTTTGGCCTGTGGTGTTGTAATCAAACGTCACCAGAAAAGCGTTATCAGGGTCGATATCCCACTGTTCTTTTTCCGCCGGGGTCTTTGCCTTTTTCGCGAACTCTGCAAATTTTTTGTTGAGGAACTGTGCAGCCTCTTGTTCGACACTGTTGAACGAGTCGGTGATTTCTTGCGTGGCCAGCTCAATGTCGATGTTGCGGCCCAGATTGGCCTGGGGTGGTACTTTCTCACCTAGCCCTATACGTTTGTCTGGATCAGGATTGACGCTGACTGTTTCGAAGCCGTTCTCTGGCGACCCGTCAAGCAACCTGACTTGCGGCACAAGTTCTTGATAGGCAGGCGAGCGGGAGTCGATCGCACGCTTTTGGCGAACACCAGGGTTGATTGGGTCACGCTCGTTTTCGGGCGGCAGCTTTGGCTCATTCAACGCCAGGTTAGGGCTGATGCGTCGGTTTCCGATGTGCATAGAGGAGCCTCGAACAGGAATGTTTATTGACTGTTTCCTGTGTGGTGCGGCGGTCGGCAACGTTCCATGGCCTATGTCATCTGCTTTTTCTTGCGAAATAACACGAGGTATCGCGGCGCGTACTGCATCAAGCTAGTGATGCATCCTTTACGGCGCTGAACAAAGTCTGAACAATCCGCTTCAGGCTGCACGGAGCCCTGAACCGATCGTCTATGATCGGTTCAAACGCCTGTCACATTTCCTTACAGAGCCTGAACGATGAATCAGAACGCTGAGTATTCCGCGGTCAACGACGCGGTGCGTGGGCATTTTTTTCGCCGAACCTGGGCGCTGATAGCGCCTTACTGGCGCAGCGAAGAGAAGGGCAAGGCCTGGGTCTTGCTGGCAGCAGTGATTGCCCTGTCGCTGTTCAGTGTGGCCTTTTCCGTCTGGATCAACCATTGGTACAAGGACTTCTACAACGCCTTGGAGAAGAAGGACACGGCCGCCTTTTGGCAACTGATCGGCTATTTCTGCATGCTCGCCGCCGTGGCGATTGTTGCTGCGGTCTACCGCCTGTACCTGACTCAGATGCTGACGATTCGCTGGCGTGCCTGGCTCACCGAAAAGTATTTCGCGCGCTGGCTTAGCCACAAGAACTACTACCAGTTGGAACAGGGCGGTTATACCGATAACCCGGACCAACGTATTTCCGAAGACCTCAATAACTTTACGTCGACGACGTTGAGCTTGAGTCTGGGGCTGCTGCGCAACGTCGTCAGCCTGGTGTCGTTCTCGATCATCCTGTGGGGTGTGTCGGGCAGCATCGAAGTCTTTGGTATCACCATCCCCGGCTACATGTTCTGGTGCGCGCTGCTGTATGCCGCCGTCGGCAGTTGGCTGACGCACCTGATCGGCCGTCGTTTGATCGGCCTTAGTAACCAGCAGCAACGTTTCGAAGCAGACTTGCGTTTCTCCATGGTTCGCGTGCGGGAAAATGCCGAAAGCATTGCTTTGTACAATGGCGAGCCAAACGAAAATCAGCGTTTGAGTGCGCGGTTCGGCAAGGTCTGGCACAACTATTGGGACATCATGAAAGTGTCCAAGCGCCTGACCTTCTTCACCGCTGGTTATGAGCAGATCGCCATCGTTTTTGCGTTTATCGTGGCGGCACCGCGCTATTTCTCCGGCAAGATCGAACTGGGCGAGCTGATGCAAATCAACTCGGCGTTCGGCAATGTGCAGGGCAACTTCAGCTGGTTTATCACCGCTTACTCCGACCTCGCCAGCTGGCGCGCGACCAGTGACCGTTTGCTGAGTTTCCATCAGGCCATGAGCGAAAACGAGCAGCGTGCTCCGGCCATTGATGTGCGCCCGCAAGGCGAGCAACTGGTGGTGAAAGACCTGGGCATGGACCTGGCCGACGGCCGCCACCTGCTTACCGACGCGGACATGACCGTAGAGCCTGGCCAGCGCGTGATGCTCAGTGGGCGTTCCGGTAGCGGCAAAAGTACGCTGCTGCGTGCCATGGGCAACTTGTGGCCTGCGGGCCACGGCAGTATTCGGCTGCCGACGGCGCGTTATCTGTTCCTGCCGCAAAAGCCTTACTTGCCGATTGGCAGCCTGAAGGCCGTGTTGAGTTATCCACAAGACGACAGCGCTTACCCGGCCGAACGTTATGCACAGGTCCTGGAAACCTGCCGTTTGCCGCATCTGGTCAGCCGTCTGGATGAGGCCAACCATTGGCAACGCATGCTCTCGCCCGGTGAGCAGCAACGCCTGGCCTTCGCCCGCGCCTTGCTGTTCGCGCCGCAGTGGATGTACATGGACGAAGCCACCTCGGCCATGGATGAGGAGGATGAAGCGAGCTTGTATCAGGCGTTGATCGATGAACTGCCGGGGCTGAGTATCGTCAGCGTCGGCCATCGCAGCAGCCTCAAGCGCTTCCATGGGCGGCATGTGCGGATCGAAGGTGGGCTGTTGCAGGAGCAACAACCGGCTTAAGGTCTTACGCGGTCAATGTGGGAGTCGGGCTTGCCCGCGATGGCGGTGTGTCAGGCAATGGAAGCTTTGCTGATACACCGCTATCGCAGGCAAGCCAGCTCCCACAGTTGACCGGTGTAGCCTGCTTGATTGAGGCCCACAAAAAAGCCCGGCTGATCATCGATCAACCGGGCTTTTTAGTGTTTGAAAAAAACTTACTTCTTCAAACCGTAATGCTCATCCAGCATGCCTGGGGCGTTCGGCGTTTTTGGCGCGTAGTCCCGGGGTGGCTCCTGGTTTTCCCGCGGTGGCGTCAAGCGCTCCCGTGGGGCTTGCGGTGCATCGGAATGCAACGCGGCCAGCAGGCGCTGGCGGGTGATGTCGTCGAGGGCGAGGCGGTTGGCGCCATCGGCGAGATGATCCTGTACTTCCTGGTAGCTCTGGGTGAGCTTCTTGACCAGGGTCGCGGTGCTGTTGAAGTGGGTAACAACCTCGTTCTGATAACTTTCAAAACGTTCCTGAATGTCATCCAGCTGACGCTGCGTGCGGTTAGGCGCGGCATTCGGCAGCAAGCGGGCAACCAGGAATCCAATGGCGACACCGGCAACCAGGGCAAGAGTCGGCAACAACCAAACTAAGAGCGAGTGTTCCACGAGTCCTTCCTCTATAAACGGCTTTGCTTTACGTTAACGGCTCGGACCTGCGCTGTATACCGCGATTAAGCTCGCAATGATGCCATGCACAGACTTTTAGCTAGACGAGTCGACCCTTTGAGAGGTCACGGAGTTCATTCCTTGCTCATGCGTGAAACCCCCGTTTTGATCGCTGGCCCGGTAGGCCAATTGGAAGCCTTGTACCTGGATCACCCCGAGCCACGCGGCCTGGCGCTGATCTGCCACCCTAACCCGGTGCAAGGCGGGACCATGCTCAATAAAGTCGTTTCGACCCTGCAGCGCACTGCCCGCGATGCTGGTTTGATTACTTTACGTTTCAATTACCGTGGCGTCGGCGCAAGTGCTGGCACGCACGACATGGCCGCCGGTGAAGTGGATGATGCCGAAGCGGCTGCTACCTGGCTGAGGGAAAAACACCCCGACCTGCCGATCACCTTGCTCGGTTTCTCATTCGGCGGCTACGTCGCCGCCAGTCTCGGTGGCCGCCTGGAAGCCAAGGGCGAAAAGCTGTCGCACCTGTTCATGGTCGCCGCTGCGGTGATGCGCCTGCGTGATAGCGACGTGCTGCCCCAAGACTGCCCATTGACCCTGATCCAGCCGGAAACCGATGAAGTGGTCGACCCACAACTGGTCTATGACTGGTCTGCGGCCCTCAAACGCCCCCATGAGCTGCTGAAAGTGGCAGAATGCGGACACTTTTTTCATGGCAAGCTCACCGATCTAAAGGATCTGGTGCTGCCGCGCCTCTCGAATTGATAGCAGTCTGATAAGCGATTACCCATGACGACTCGTACCCGTATCCTCACCGGCATCACCACCACCGGCACGCCGCACCTGGGCAACTACGCCGGTGCGATCCGCCCGGCTATCCTCGCCAGCCAAGACGCGAATGCCGATTCCTTCTACTTCCTGGCCGACTACCACGCCCTGATCAAGTGCGATGACCCGCAGCGCATCCAGCGCTCGCGTATGGAAATCGCCGCGACCTGGCTGGCCGGTGGCCTGGATGTGAACCGGGTGACTTTCTATCGCCAGTCCGACATCCCGGAAATTCCCGAGCTGACCTGGCTGCTGACCTGTGTTGCCGCCAAGGGCCTGCTCAACCGCGCCCACGCCTACAAAGCCTCGGTGGACAAGAACGTCGAAGCCGGCGAAGACCTGGACGCGGGCATCAGCATGGGCCTGTACAGCTACCCGGTGCTGATGGCGGCGGACATCCTGATGTTCAACGCGCACAAGGTTCCGGTGGGCCGTGACCAGATCCAGCACGTGGAAATGGCCCGCGACATTGGCCAGCGCTTCAACCACCTGTTCGGCAACGGTAAAGAATTCTTCACCATGCCCGAGGCGTTGATCGAAGAAAGCGTCGCCACCTTGCCGGGCCTGGATGGCCGCAAGATGTCCAAGAGCTACGACAACACCATCCCGTTGTTCACCAGCGCCAAGGAGATGAAGGAGGCGATCTCGCGGATCGTCACCGATTCGCGCGCGCCTGGCGAAGCCAAAGACCCGGACAATTCGCATCTGTTCACCTTGTTCCAGGCGTTTGCCAGCAAGGCTCAGGAAGAAGAGTTCCGCGCCGAGCTGCTGCAAGGCCTGGGCTGGGGCGAAGCGAAGAACCGCCTGTTCCAACTGCTCGACAGTCAGCTTGGCGAGCCGCGTGAGCGTTACCACCAGTTGATGTCGCGCCCCTCGGACATGGAAGACCTGCTGCTGATCGGCGCCAAGAAAGCCCGCGCCGTGGCCGCGCCGTTCCTTGCCGAGCTGCGTGAAGCGGTGGGCCTGCGCTCGTTCGTCAACCAGGCCGCCGCGCCGGTGGCGGCGAAGAAGAAAGCCGCGAAAGCTGCGCGCTTCGTGAGCTTCCGTGAAGACGACGGCAGCTTCCGCTTCCGCCTGCTGTCGGCCGATGGCGAGCAATTGCTGTTGTCGCGCAACTTTGCCGACGGCAAGGCGGCGGGTGCTGTGACCAAGCAACTGCAAAGCGGCGACGCGCTGGATGTGCGCACTGGGGCCACAGGCTTCAGCGTATGGCTGGACGGTGCGGCCGTGGCCGACAGCGCCGAATTTGCCGACGAAACGTCGCGCGATGCAGCCATCGCCGCCCTGCGCGTTGCGTTGACCCCCATCGAGGATTAACCCGACCAAGGGTTGATTGCCATTATCCAGGGCCGTCGTTACAGTGACGGCCCGTTTTTGTTGCCTTGCTAACGAAATTATGACGCCCCTAGAACGATATCAAGCTGATCTGAAACGCCCTGAATTCTTCCATGACGCGGCCCAGGAAAACGCGGTGCGTCATTTGCAGCGCCTGTACGACGACTTGGTCGCGGCCTCGCACAACAAGCCAGGGATGTTCAGCAAGCTGTTTGGCAAGAAAGACCACACGCCGGTCAAAGGCCTGTACTTCTGGGGTGGCGTGGGCCGCGGCAAGACCTACCTGGTCGACACCTTCTTTGAAGCACTGCCCTTTAAGGAAAAGGTGCGTACGCACTTCCACCGCTTCATGAAGCGTGTGCACGAAGAGATGAAGACGCTGCCGGGCGAGAAAAACCCGCTGACCATCATCGCCAAGCGCTTCTCCGACGAAGCGCGGGTCATCTGCTTCGATGAATTCTTCGTCTCCGACATCACCGACGCCATGATCCTCGGCACCCTGATGGAAGAGCTGTTCAAGAACGGCGTGACCCTGGTCGCCACCTCGAACATCGTGCCCGACGGCTTGTACAAGGACGGCCTGCAACGTGCGCGCTTTCTGCCGGCCATCGCGCTGATCAAGCAGAACACCGACATCGTCAACGTCGACAGCGGCGTCGATTACCGTTTGCGTCACCTTGAGCAGGCCGAGTTATTCCACTTCCCGCTGAACGAAGCGGCGCATGAAAGCCTGAAAAAGAGCTTCCGCGCGCTGACGCCGGAATGCACCCAAGCGGTGGAAAACGACAAGCTGATGATCGAGAACCGCGAAATCATCGCCCTGCGTACCTGCGATGACGTGGCCTGGTTCGAGTTCCGCCAGCTGTGCGACGGCCCGCGTAGCCAGAATGACTACATCGAGTTGGGCAAGATCTTCCACGCGGTGATCTTGAGCGGCGTGGAGCAGATGAGCGTTACCACCGATGACATCGCGCGGCGGTTTATCAACATGGTCGACGAGTTCTATGACCGCAACGTCAAGCTGATCATCTCGGCGGAAGTCGAGCTCAAGGACCTCTACACGGGTGGTCGCTTGAACTTCGAATTCCAGCGCACCCTGAGCCGCTTGCTCGAAATGCAGTCCCACGAGTTCCTGTCGCGCGGGCACAAGCCGTAAGCGACGTGCTTGAAATGAAAAAGGCCTGCAGTGATGCGGGCCTTTTTTATGGGTGATCTTCAAAGCAATGGAGATCACCTGTGGGAGCCGGGCTTGCCCGCGATGGCGGTGGGTCAGCAGCAGATGTATGCACTGATACACCGCCATCGCAGGCAAGCCAGCTCCCACCTTGGTTTGTGTTCGCCAGGGGTTATGCGGCCTGCAGTGATGCGGGCCTTTTTTATGGGTGATCTTCAAAGCAATGGAGATCACCTGTGGGAGCCGGGCTTGCCCGCGATGGCGGTGGGTCAGCAGCAGATGTATGCACTGATACACCGCCATCGCAGGCAAGCCAGCTCCCACATTGGTTTGTGTTCGCCAGGGGTTATGCGGCCAGCAGTGATGCAGGCCTTTTTTATGGGTGTTCTCCAGAACAATGGAGATCAACTGTGGGAGCCGGGCTTGCCCGCGATGGCGGTGGGTCAGCAGCCGATGTATGCACTGATACACCGCCATCGCAGGCAAGCCAGCTCCCACCTTGGTTTGTGTTCGCCAGGGGTTATGCGGCCTGCAGTGATGCGGGCCTTTTTTATGGGTGTTCTCCAGAACAATGGAGATCAACTGTGGGAGCCGGACTTGCCCGCGATGGCGGTGGGTCAGCAGCCGATATATGCACTGATCCACCGCTATCGCAGGCAAGCCAGCTCCCACCTTGGTTTGTGTTCGCCTGGGGTTATGCGGCCTGCAGTGATGCAGGCCTTTTTTATGGGTGATCTTCAAAGCAACGAAGATCAACTGTGGGAGCCGGGCTTGCCCGCGATGGCGGTGGGTCAGCAGCCGATGTATGCACTGATCCACCGCCATCGCAGGCAAGCCAGCTCCCACATTGGTTTGTGTTCGCCTGGGGTTATGCGGCCTGCAGTGATGCGGGCCTTTTTTATGGGTGATCTTCAGAACAATGGAGATCAAATGTGGGAGCCGGGCTTGCCCGCGATGGCGGTGGGTCAGCAGCCGATGTATGCACTGATACACCGCCATCGCAGGCAAGCCAGCTACCACATTGGTTTGTGTTCGCCAGGGGTTATGCGGCCTGCAGTGATGCGGACCTTTTTTATGGGTGATCTTCAAAGCAACGGAGATCAACTGTGGGAGCCGGGCTTGCCCGCGATGGCGGTGGGTCAGCAGCCGATGTATGCACTGATACACCGCTATCGCAGGCAAGCCAGCTCCCACATTGGTTTGTGTTCGCCAGGGGTTATGCGGCCAGCAGTGATGCGGGCCTTTATTTATGGGTGATCTTCAAAGCATTGGAGATCAGATGTGGGAGCCGGGCTTGCCCGCGATGGCGGTGGGTCAGCAGCAGATGTATGCACTGATACACCGCCATCGCAGGCAAGCCAGCTCCCACATGGGACTGTGTACAACCGGGGTCAGGCGGCTTGCTGGAACTGTTGGCGATACTGGTTCGGCGACAGCTCGGTGTGTTGCCGGAACAGCCGCGCAAAGAAGCTTGCATCGTCGTAACCCACCTCATAACTGATGGTCTTGATGCTCTTGCGGCTGCCCGAGAGCAGGCCTTTGGCCGTCTCGATGCGCAGCCTTTGCAGGTAGTGCAGCGGCTTGTCACCGGTCGCAGTCTGGAACCGCCGCATGAAGTTACGGATGCTCATGCCGTGTTCCCGAGCGACGTCTTCGAAGCGGAACTTGTCGGCAAAGTGCTCTTCCAGCCAGTGCTGGATCTGCAGGATGATCACGTCCTGGTGCAGCTTCTGCCCACCAAAACCGATGCGCCCTGGCGCGTAGTTACGCTGCACTTCGTAAAGGATGTCGCGGGCCACGGCCTGGGCGATGTTGGCGCCGCAGAAGCGTTCGATCAGGTAGATGTAAAGGTCGCACGCTGAGGTAGTGCCGCCGGCGCAGTACAGGTTGTCGGCGTCGGTGAGGTGCTTGTCCTGGTTGAGCTGCACCTTGGGGAAACGCTCGCTGAAGGCGTTGAAGAAGCGCCAGTAAGTGGTCGCCTCCTTGCCATCGAGCAGCCCGGCTTCGGCCAGCCAGAACACCCCAGTGGCTTCGCCGCACAGCACCGCGCCGCGCGCATGTTGTTCGCGCAACCACGGCAGCACTTGCGGGTAGCGGCTGCACAGGGCTTCGAAGTCATCCCAGAAGGCCGGCAACACAATGATGTCGGCGTTTTCCAGGCCGCCGTCCACCGGCATGATCACATCGCTGAAGCTGCGTACCGACTGCCCGTCGGGGCTGACCAGGCGCGTCTCGAATGCCGGGGTAAGGCCCAGGCCTTGCTGCTTGCCGTAACGCAGGCTGGCGAGGTGGAAGAAATCCTTGGCTTGCATGAGGGTGGAAGCGAATACCCGATCAATGGCCAAAATGCTGACGCGCCGCAACGGCGTGGAGATTTGGTTAGACATAATTTCATTTATTCTTATAGGGGAAAGTGGTCACCAGACGGCTGGATCGTCTTATTTTTTGTCGCATGTGTCCAGTGTCCTGTGACGCCTTCGCGGCATAGGCTCTGTGGTCTGGTCTTTGTCCGACAATCCACACAGGTGACCCATGATCCCCAGAACCTTGTTCAGCTCGGAGCACGAACTCTTCCGCGAGAGCGTGCGCACCTTCCTTGAAAAACACGCCGCGCCGTTCCATGGGCAGTGGGAAAAGCAGGGTTATATCGACCGTAACCTGTGGAGCAAGGCGGGGGAGGCGGGGATGCTGTGCTCCCATCTGCCGGAAGAATACGGCGGGCTGGGCGCGGACTTTTTGTACAGTGCAGTAGTGATCGAAGAGATCAGCCGCCTGGGCCTTACCGGCATTGGCTTTTCCCTGCATTCGGACATCGTCGCGCCCTATATCCTGCATTACGGCAGTGAGGCGCTGAAGCAAAAGTACCTGCCCAAATTGATCTCCGGCGAGATGGTGACGGCCATCGCCATGACCGAGCCGGGTGCCGGTTCTGACCTGCAAGGTGTGAAGACCACCGCCGTGTTGGACGGCGACGAGTATGTGATCAACGGCTCCAAAACGTTTATCACCAATGGCTACCTCGCCGAGTTGGTGATCGTGGTAGCCAAGACCGACCCCAAGGCTGGCGCCAAGGGCACCAGCCTGTTTCTGGTAGAAGCTGATACGCCAGGCTTCGACAAGGGCAAGCGCCTGGAGAAGGTGGGTATGAAGGCCCAGGACACCTCGGAGCTGTTCTTTCAGGATGTACGCGTGCCCAAGGAAAACCTGCTGGGCCAGGCGGGCATGGGCTTTGCCTACTTGATGCAGGAGCTGCCTCAGGAGCGCCTGACGGTGGCGATTGGCGCGCTGTCATCCGCCGAAGCCGCGCTGGCGTGGACCCTGGAGTACACCCGCGAGCGCAAGGCGTTCGGCAAGGCGATTGCCGACTTTCAGAACACTCGGTTCAAGCTGGCGGAGATGGCCACCGAGATTCAGATCGGCCGCGTGTTTGTCGACAAATGCATGGCGCTGCACCTGGAAGGCAAGCTCGACGTGCCCACCGCCGCGATGGCCAAGTACTGGGCCACGGACCTGCAATGCAAGGTGCTCGACGAGTGCGTGCAGTTGCACGGCGGCTACGGCTTTATGTGGGAATACCCGATTGCACGGGCTTGGGCGGATGCGCGGGTGCAGCGCATTTATGCGGGGACCAATGAGATCATGAAGGAGATTATTGCGCGGGCGCTTTGATGGTTTTGTGGTGCTGCTCAGGGCCCCATCGCAGGCAAGCCAGCTCCCACACTTTGAACTGTGAACACAGTCAAATGTGGGAGCTGGCTTGTCTGCGATAGCTATCTAAAGATCAATCAAGGCGCAGGGTTCGGATGATCCTTCTGAATCGCTTCAATCCCGTCCAGCACTTCCTTGGACAGTTTCAGGTCAGCACTGGCAATGTTGCTGTCCAGTTGCTCCAGGCTCGTGGCGCCAATAATATTGCTGGTCACAAACGGCTGCTGTGTCACAAACGCCAGCGCCATCTGCGCCGGGTCCAGGCCATGTTCCCGTGCCAGGGCCACATAACGGCTGCACGCGGCTTCCGACTGCGGGTTGAAGTAGCGGCTGAAACGGCTGTACTCGGTGAGGCGCGCCTTGGCCGGGCGTGCGCCATTTTCGTATTTGCCGCTGAGCATGCCGAAGGCCAGCGGTGAATAGGCCAGCAAGCCGCATTGCTCACGAATAGCCACTTCCGCCAAACCCACCTCAAAGCTGCGGTTGAGCAGGTTGTAGGGGTTCTGGATCGATACGGCGCGGGTCCAGCCTCGGGCTTCGGCCAGGGCCAGGAATTTCATGGTGCCCCACGGGGTTTCGTTGGACAGGCCGATATGGCGGATCTTGCCGGCCTTGACCTGTTCGTCCAGCGCTTCGAGGGTTTCTTCCAGCGGGGTCAGGTTGTCTTCGTCCTTGTGCTTGTAGCTCAGTTGGCCAAAGAAGTTGGTGCTGCGCTCCGGCCAGTGCAGCTGGTAGAGGTCGATCCAGTCGGTTTGCAGGCGCTTGAGGCTGGCATCCAGGGCGTCGACGATGTGCTTGCGGTTGTGGCGCAGGTGGCCGTCGCGAATGTAGTCGATGGTATTGCCGGGGCCGGCGATCTTGCTGGCGAGGATCCAGTCGGCACGGTCGCCACGGCTCTTGAAGTAATTACCGATGTAGCGCTCGGTGGTGGCATAGGTGTCGGCCTTGGGCGGCACCGGGTACATTTCGGCGGTGTCGAGGAAGTTGATCCCCGCGGCCTTGGCCCGTTCGATCTGCGCGAAGGCCTCTGCCTCGGTGTTCTGCTCACCCCAAGTCATGGTGCCCAAGGCGATCGCGCTTACGTTCAGATCGGTGCGGCCCAGCTGTCGATAATCCATCGGGTACTCCTTCGGGGAAAACAATCATAAAAGCAGGTTGAATTTTTTTTCGCAATCTGCATAATTGCCCACCTCTTTCTGCAGTGGAAGTGATGCGCCGCCTGCCGAAGAATCTTGCCGTTGAACGGACGCGCCGACCCGAGCCCCCGATAGCGTCTGTATCCGGCTGCCTTTGACTTGTCAAAGTACGCACTATTCAGTAAGATCCGCCGTCTAATTTACAGGGCGGCCCCTGAGGCTATTAAAGAATGACAACTTTTACTGCAAAACCGGAAACAGTTCAGCGCGACTGGTTTGTCGTCGACGCCGCTGGTCAGACCCTGGGTCGTCTGGCCACTGAAGTCGCCAGCCGTCTGCGTGGCAAGCACAAGCCTGAGTACACCCCTCACGTTGACACCGGTGACTACATTGTCATCATCAACGCCGAGCAGGTACGTGTTACCGGCAACAAAGCGCAAGACAAAATGTACTACCGTCACTCCGGTTTCCCAGGCGGTATCAAGTCTTCGAACTTCGAAGGCCTGATCTCCAAGAAGCCTGAAGCCCCGATCGAAATCGCGGTCAAAGGTATGCTGCCTAAGGGCCCACTGGGTCGCGATATGTTTCGCAAGCTGAAAGTCTATGCGGGCGCTGTACACCCTCATGCTGCTCAGCAGCCCCAAGAACTGAAGTTTTAACGGAATAGTTCATTATGTCGGCGACTCAAAATTACGGCACTGGCCGTCGCAAAACCGCTACCGCTCGCGTTTTCCTGCGTCCGGGTACTGGTAACATCTCGATCAACAACCGCACTCTGGAAAACTTCTTCGGTCGCGAAACTGCCCGCATGGTAGTTCGTCAGCCGCTGGAACTGACCGAGACTGTTGAAAAGTTCGACATCTACGTCACCGTTATCGGTGGCGGTGTAAGTGGTCAAGCTGGCGCAATCCGCCACGGTATCACTCGCGCTCTGATGCAGTACGACGAAACCCTGCGTGGCGCTCTGCGCAAAGCTGGCTTCGTAACTCGCGATGCTCGTGAAGTTGAACGTAAGAAAGTCGGTCTGCGTAAAGCGCGTAAGCGTCCGCAGTACTCGAAGCGTTAATTCGCTTTACGTTCCACAAAAACGCCCAACTCCTCACGGAGCTGGGCGTTTTTTATTGCCTGCGATTTATGCATAAATTTCGCCGTGACAACTTGCCACATCCGTAGACCCCCTATACTACAAGGCCTGGAGGCTGAGCCCAGGGCAATTCCCTTGTCATACGTGGGGCTTTTCATTACCATCCGACAAAATTTTTATAAGTAAAGATTCAACACTTAGTAGACGCCTGATTTAACAGGCCAAAAAGCTGATGGGAGAGGACTGAATGAGCAATGACGGCGTGAATGCAGGCCGGCGTCGCTTCTTGGTAGCAGCCACATCCGTGGTGGGTGCTGCAGGAGCGGTGGGGGCTGCGGTCCCGTTCGTGGGGTCATGGTTTCCCAGTGCCAAGGCGAAAGCCGCAGGTGCACCGGTGAAGGTGAATGTCAGCAAGATCGACCCAGGCCAGCAGATGATTGCTGAGTGGCGCGGTCAGCCGGTCTTCATCGTTCGTCGTACTGAGGAAATCCTGGGGAATCTGAAGAAAATCGAAGGTCAGCTGTCTGACCCCGACTCGAAGAACTCCGACCAGCCCGCCTACGTCGATAAGGAAATCCGTTCGATCAAGCCAGAGATCCTGCTGCTGATCGGTATCTGCACCCACTTGGGTTGCTCGCCTACCTTCCGCCCGGAAGTTGCTCCTGCCGACCTTGGCAAGGATTGGGTCGGTGGCTACTTCTGCCCTTGCCACGGCTCCCACTACGACCTCGCCGGTCGCGTCTACAAGTCACAACCCGCACCACTGAACCTGCCAGTGCCGCCACATCACTACGAGACTGACAGTGTCATTGTCATTGGCGTCGACGAGGGGGAGAAAGCCTGATGAGCAAGTTCATGGATTGGGTGGATGCGCGCTTCCCCGCCACTAAAATGTGGGAAGACCATCTCAGCAAATATTACGCGCCAAAAAACTTCAACTTCTTCTACTTCTTCGGCTCGCTGGCCTTGCTGGTGCTGGTCAACCAGATCGTTACCGGTGTGTGGCTGACGATGAGCTACACGCCGTCGGCGGAAGAGGCGTTCGCCTCCGTCGAGTACATCATGCGTGACGTCGAGTACGGCTCGATCCTGCGTCTGTTGCACTCCACCGGCGCGTCAGCGTTCTTCATCGTCGTGTATATGCACATGTTCCGTGGTCTGCTCTACGGTTCGTACCAGAAGCCACGCGAGCTGGTGTGGGTCTTTGGCATGCTGATCTACCTGGCGCTGATGGCCGAGGCCTTCATGGGCTACCTGCTGCCGTGGGGCCAGATGTCGTACTGGGGCGCCCAGGTGATCATCTCGCTGTTTGGTGCGATCCCGGTGATCGGCAACGACCTGACCCAGTGGATTCGCGGTGACTACCTGATCTCCGGCATCACCTTGAACCGCTTCTTTGCGTTGCATGTCGTTGCATTGCCTATCGTGATTCTGGGCCTGGTAGTGCTGCACATCCTGGCGCTGCACGAAGTGGGTTCCAACAACCCCGATGGCGTCGACATCAAGAAGCATAAAGACGAAAACGGCATCCCGCTGGATGGCATTCCGTTCCACCCGTACTACACCGTCAAAGACATTGTCGGCGTGGTGGTCTTCCTGTTCATCTTCTGCTCGATCGTGTTCTTTTTCCCGGAGATGGGCGGTTATTTCCTCGAGAAGCCTAACTTCGAACAGGCCAACGCCTTCAAGACGCCTGAGCACATTGCGCCGGTCTGGTACTTCACGCCGTTCTACGCGATCTTGCGTGCTATCCCCGACAAGCTCATGGGCGTAATGGCCATGGGCGCGTCGATTGCGCTGCTGTTTGTACTGCCATGGCTCGACCGCAGCCCGGTCAAGTCAATGCGCTACAAAGGCTGGCTGAGCAAGATCTGGCTGTGGGTGTTCTGCATTGCATTCGTGATCCTGGGCGTGCTGGGCGTATTGGCACCGACCCCTGAGCGCACGCTGCTGTCGCAGGTCTGCACATTCCTGTACTTCGCCTACTTCATTCTGATGCCGTTCTACACCCGGCTCGAGAAGACCAAACCGGTTCCGGAAAGGGTGACTGGCTGATGAAAAAGTTATTCGTTGCTTTGATCCTTGCGGCGCTGCCGCTACTGTCCTTCGCTGCCGAGCACGGCGCGGAGCTGGAAAAAGTCGATATCGACGTGTCCGACAAGGCCGCCATGCAAGATGGCCTGCGCACGTTCACCAACTACTGCATGGGCTGTCACAGCGCCAAGTTCCAGCGTTACGAGCGGGTTGCCGATGACCTGGGCATTCCCCATGAGGTGATGCTCAGCCACGCCGTGTTCACGGGGGCCAAGATCGGCGACCACATGAGCATCGGCATGCAGCCGGCAGATGCCAAGGCCTGGTTCGGCGCTGCGCCGCCCGACCTGACCCTGGTGGCGCGCGTGCGCGGTACCGACTGGCTGTATGGCTACCTCAAGTCCTTCTACGAAGACCCGGCGCGCCCTTACGGCGTTAACAACAAAGTCTTCCCGAACGTCGGTATGCCTAACGTTCTGGTCGGCCTGCAGGGTCGCCAAGTGGTAGGATGCAAGCAGGTTCAGGTCGTTGAAGACGGCAAGAAGCAATATGATCCGCTGACCGGCACGCCTCTGACACACGAAGCGTGCGATCAGCTGACCATCGTGCCCAAGAC
Source organism: Pseudomonas sp. ChxA (assembly GCF_030263855.1). Lineage (NCBI taxonomy): Bacteria > Pseudomonadati > Pseudomonadota > Gammaproteobacteria > Pseudomonadales > Pseudomonadaceae > Pseudomonas > Pseudomonas sp. ChxA. The sequence goes on along the minus strand of NZ_JARPMK010000002.1, from coordinate 549,886 downwards.
CGGTACGCTGAATGAAGAGCAGTTCGACGAGAAGGTCAAGAATCTGGTGACCTTCCTGGCCTACTCGGCCAACCCGGTCAAATTGCAGCATCAGCGCATCGGTACCTATGTGTTGCTGTACCTGGCCTTCTTCTTCGTATTCGCCTATCTGCTCAAACGTGAATACTGGAAGGATGTGCATTGATCCAACCGTAAGCAATTGCTGTTAATCTTGCGCGCCCAGCGGCATCTCTGAATACGTAGCGGTCTGGTTGAACCAGGCACTACAGGGATGCTCTCTGGGCGCGCTCGTTTTTGAGCTTTCCATAATTTCAACAAGCGAGGAGGACCGCCATGGGCGTGACCAATCGGTTGGCCTGTTACTCCGACCCCGCCGACCACTATTCCCACCGAGTACGCATCGTGCTCGCAGAGAAGGGTGTCAGCGCCGAGATCATCAGTGTGGAGGCAGGTCGTCATCCGCCGAAACTGATCGAAGTGAACCCTTACGGCAGCTTGCCCACCCTGGTCGATCGTGACCTGGCGTTGTGGGAGTCAACCGTGGTGATGGAATACCTGGATGAGCGTTACCCGCATCCGCCTTTGCTGCCGGTGTATCCGGTGGCGCGTGCCAACAGCCGCCTGCTGATCCATCGGATCCAGCGTGACTGGTGCGGGCTGGTGGATGTGATCCTGGATACACGCAGTAAAGAAGCCGTTCGTGTGCAAGCGCGCAAGGAATTGCGCGAGAGCCTGACCGGCGTTTCGCCGCTGTTCGCCGACAAGCCTTTTTTCCTCAGTGAGGAACAAAGCTTGGTGGATTGCTGCCTATTACCCATACTCTGGCGCTTGCCGATTCTGGGCATTGAACTGCCACGGCCGGCCAAGCCGTTGCTTGATTACATGGAGCGCCAGTTCGCGCGTGAGGCTTTCCAGGCGAGTCTGTCTGGTGTCGAACGCGACATGCGCTAAGGCTTAAGGAGCCGCTGATGAACTCCAGTCGACCTTATTTGGTCCGCGCGCTCTATGAGTGGATTGTGGACAACGATTGCACCCCGCACATGCTGGTCAACTCTGAATTTCCCAAGGTTGACGTGCCGCAGGGTTTTGCCAGTGACGGGCAGATCGTACTGAACGTTTCGCCAAGTGCTGTGCGCCACCTGCACATGGACAATGAAGCCGTCAGCTTCGAAGGGCGTTTTGGCGGCGTGCCGCATACGCTGTTCGTGCCGATTGGTGCCATCCTCGGGATCTATGCCCGGGAAAATGGCCAGGGCATGGTGTTTGATCTGGAGTCGCCTTTCGAGGATGACGAAACGATCGAAGGCGAAGACGGTGATGATGTACCGCCACCGGACTCCGAACCGCCGCGTCCAAGCGGTCGGCCGAGCCTGAAAGTGGTGAAGTAAGCGGTGTTCACCCTTGGGTGAGCGCTAAAAATGCCTCGGCCTGTGCCGGGGCATTTTTTTGCGTAAAGGATATGGATGAAAGTCGTGTCAGAACGGTGATCGTACAACCGCCATGGGCTATGATGCGGGCTCAAGTTCGCCGAGAAAGATCATTCGTCATGGAAAACGCCAACGCCGCCCCTCGTCTTCCCCGCAAGCGCCGCAGCCTTGCCCAGGAATTGGTCACGGTGTTGTCCGAGCAGATCCGCGACGGCCAGCTTAAACGTGGCGACAAGTTGCCCACCGAGTCGGCCATCATGGAAGCCCATGGGGTCAGCCGCACCGTGGTGCGTGAGGCCATCTCGCGCTTGCAGGCGGCGGGCCAAGTGGAAACCCGCCACGGCATCGGCACCTTTGTGTTGGACACGCCCAGCCCGAGCGGTTTCCGGATCGACCCGGCCACAGTGGTAACGCTGCGGGATGTGCTGGCGATTCTGGAGTTGCGTATCAGCCTGGAAGTGGAGTCGGCTGGCCTTGCTGCGTTGCGCCGCAGCGACGAACAACTGGCGGCCATGCGCGCGGCGCTCGATGCGCTGAATGAAAGCGCGGCCCACGCCGGCGATGCGGTGGCGTCAGATTTTGCGTTCCACCTGGAAATCGCACTGTCCACCGGCAACCGCTACTTCACCGACATCATGACCCACCTGGGCACCAGCATCATTCCGCGTACCCGGCTGAATTCGGCGCGCCTGGCCCATGATGATCAGCAGCACTACATGGGCCGCCTGAGCCGCGAACACGAAGAGATTTATGAGGCAATTGCCCGCCAGGATTCGGATGCGGCCCGCGCGGCCATGCGCCTGCATTTGACCAACAGCCGTGAACGGCTGCGCCATGCCCATGAAGAGGCAGAGGCGCAGCGCGGTTAACCGCCAAACACGCTCTAATGTGGGAGCTGGCTTGCCTGCGATGGCTGAGTGTCAGGCAACTGATACTGTGTGCACGCACCGCTATCGCAGGCAAGCTAGCTCCCACATTTTGATCTCCTTGGCCTCGAGTTTGATCGTTCCCACGCTCCGCGTGGGAATGCCGCCCTGGACGCTCCGCGTCCCGATGTGCGCGAGTATCTCAAGCCCCGTGCAAGGTGACGCAGAGCGTCACGGGATGTATTCCCACGCAGAGCGTGGGAACGATCATAGCGCAGCGCGGTTAACCGCCAAACACGCTCTAGTGTGGGAGCTGGCTTGCCTGCGATGGCTGAGTGTCAGGCAACTGATACTGTGTGCACGCACCGCTATCGCAGGCAAGCCAGCTCCCACATTTTGATCTCCTTGGCCTGGAGTTGATCGTTCCCACGCTCCGCGTGGGAATGCCGCCCTGGACGCTCCGCGTCCCGATGTGCGCGAGTATCTCAAGTCCCGTGCAAGGTGACGCAGAGCGTCACGGGATGTATTCCCACGCAGAGCGTGGGAACAATCATAGCGCGGCGCGGTTAACCGCCAAACACGCTCTAGTGTGGGAGCTGGCTTGCCTGCGATGGCTGAGTGTCAGGCAACTGATACTGTGTGCACGCACCGCTATCGCAGGCAAGCCAGCTCCCACATTTTGATCTCCTTGGCCTCGAGTTGATCGTTCCCACGCTCTGCGTGGGAATGCCGCCCTGGACGCTCCGCGTCCCGATGTGCGCGAGTATCTCAAGCCCCGTGCAAGGTGACGCAGAGCGTCACGGGATGTATTCCCACGCAGAGCGTGGGAACGATCATAGCGCAGCGCGGTTAACCGCCAAACACGCTCTAGTGTGGGAGCTGGCTTGCCTGCGATGGCTGAGTGTCAGGCAACTGATACTGTGTGCACGCACCGCTATCGCAGGCAAGCCAGCTCCCGCATTTTGATCTCCTTGGCCTGGAGTTGATCGTTCCCACGCTCTGAACTGACCCCCAAAGGTTGGACACAACCTTTGGGGGTGTCATGGGTAAGTACACAGAGCAAGTAAAACTGGCAGCAGTGCAGGACTACTGTTCCGGTAGCGCGGGTTTGAGGGATGTGGCACACCGTCACAATGTGGATTTTTCATCCCTTCGCCAGTGGGTTGCGGCCTATCAGGTGCATGGCGCTGCCGGGCTGAAACAGAAAAAGCTGCAGCGCTATAGCAACGACTTCAAACTGTCTGTTTTGAAACGTATGCGTAAGGAACAGCTGTCCTATCGGCAGACGGCGGCCTTGTTCGACATCCGCAGGTTCGGCATCATCGGCCTCTGGGAGCGCCGCTATGATGAGGGCGGTTTTGATGCCCTTACCAAGCAGCCTAATAGAGCCGGACGTCCGAAAAAAATGCCAACCACCATTCCTCCTGTTCAACCCGACTCACCCGATGATGAGTCGCGCTCACGCGATGATTTGCTTGCCGAGGTAAAGCAGTTGCGGATGGAAAACGACTACCTAAAAAAGCTCGATGCCTTGGTTCAGGAGAAGAAACGAGTAGCGCAGCAGAAAAAGCGCGAATCGTAATAGGACTGAGGCCGCGGCACTCTCTCGAAAGCCTGCTGAAGTTCGCCGGTTTGGCACGCAGCACCTTTTACTATCAGCAAAAGGCGCTGCAAGCGGCTGATAAGCACGCTGAGCTGAAAGACAAGATTCGTTCGACGTTCGATGAGCATAAGGGCCGGTATGGCTACCGCCGGATAACGGCTGCGGTACGAAGCGCTGGTCATCTCGTCAATCACAAGACGGTTCAGCGACTGATGGCGCAGCTTCAGCTCAAGAGCTTGGTGCGCGTGAAGAAATACCGAGCCTACAAGGGTGAGGTAGGCAAGGTAGCGGCAAATCTTTTGAGGCGTGAGTTCGAAGCTCCGTCACCCAATCAAAAGTGGGTAACCGACGTTACAGAGTTCAAAGTTGGAGGCCAGAAGCTTTATCTGTCGCCCGTTTTGGATCTGTACAACGGCGAAATCATTTCCTATGAGGTTGCCAGAAGGCCGCTGTTCGATATGGTCGGGAAGATGCTCAAAGGTGCATTCAAGCGACTTCAGCCGCATGAAAAACCGGTTTTGCACTCAGACCAGGGCTGGCAGTATCGAATGCCCATTTACCTGCAGGCTCTCAAAAAAAGCTCCGTGACGCCGAGCATGTCGCGCAAGGGTAACTGCTACGACAATGCGGCCATGGAGAGTTTTTTCGGCACACTGAAGTCAGAGTTTTTTTATCTGAATAAATTTAACGACCTTGATGAGCTTCACGCTGGCATCGACGAGTACATCCAGTATTACAATCACTCGCGTATCAGACTGAAGCTAAACGGCCTGAGTCCTGTTGAATACAGAACTCAGGCCGCTCAGGCATAGATGGGTAAACGTCCAACTTTGTGGGGTCAGTTCACTCTGCGTGGGAATGCCGCCCTGGACGCTCCGCGTCCCGATGTGCGCGAGTATCTCAAGCCCCGTGCAAGGTGACGCAGAGCGTCACAGGATGTATTCCCACGCAGAGCGTGGGAACGATCAGTGGCAGGTCGGTTGGTACGATCAGTGTCAGGCCGGTTGGTTGGGCTTGTAGTCCTTGAGCAGCAGGTAAGTGCTCCAACCCCACCAATCATTGGTCCAGTGCTTGTCGTTCAGGTCATTCACGTCCTTGCGGCGCAGCACCTTGTCACCCTCCATCTTGAACAGCGGCGAAAAATTGTTCGCCGGGTTCTGCGCAGCATTCAGGTCCGGCACATACAACGGCGCCTTGAAGCTGGCCGCAGAGGGCGCGATACCGCTGATAAAGGTCTCGAAGATCTCATCGGCCGAGGCCTGCACCGCACGTTTGACCATGGCCCGATTGTCCGCGTCGACCGTATCGAAGTAGCGCTTGTCCCCATAAGCGTGCCACTGATCACCCTTGGCATTGCGTACCTTGAGCCCGAATTTGCTGTCTTCGTCGTGCATGAAGCGGCTGATCAGCGAGCCCAGCTCTCCAGGTGTGACCACCGCCGCCAATTGCTTGCGCGGCACGCGCAGGTGGCCGGCAGAAAACAGATCTGTCAAAAAATGATCGGCAAAGCTGTTCATCGCATACGCCAGTTCCAGCGCCTGGTCGGTGCCGGTCTGGTGCGCGATGACCGCCTGTTGCAGTGCCGCCGTATGGCCGGCCAGGTATGCCGACAGCGCCCATTCGCCAAAGTGGTCGGCGTTGTCTGCGGCCAGCTTCAAGTAGCGCCCCAGTGGAATCAGCGCCGAAACCGCGCTGCCGCCGCCGGTGATGCGGTTCCATTCCTCGGACAACGTATCACCCAGCGCATCATAGGCTTCATGGGGTTGTTTGCCGTCGCGGATTGCCTGGTTGACCGCGTTGATCTCCTTTTGCATGACTGCAAGGATTTTCCCGGCTTCTTCGCGCGAGGCCGGTAGCACCGCCAGCGAGTTGAAGGCGGCGATAAAGCGTTGCACACGCTCGGCCGGGGAGGCGCCGTCGCTGATGGCTTGGCCGGGAATGCCATAGAAGTCGCCGCCCAGGGCGATCACTTGGCCGTAGGTCAGCGCCAGGCCGTTGGGCAGGTGCAGTTCAACTTGCCGCGCAGGAATCGCCGGGGCGTCCTTGACGAAACGCAGCAGGGTGTCATCGCCGATGGCCGTGTGTTCACCGCCTTCAAAACGTAGGGTGGGTGGGGTTTTTTCGGGTGCTGCGAGTTCAAGACCTGACATGTTAGCTCCTTGCTATGTCGTAGGAATCTTCCGTAATAACTGTATGTATATACAGTTATTCGGAGCATAGATGAATAATTTCCTACGTCAAGAAGCCGCGTTTAAACACTTCTCTAGGGATGAAGCCCGATGAATTGCAGTTGACGAATCTTTTTATAGTTGTACGATGACGTACGACATCATCAAAACCAACAACAACCTTTCGACAGAAAGTCTTCATCCAGGGTGTTCGAATAATGAATCCACAAGAACTGAAGTCCATCCTCTCCCACGGTCTGCTGTCTTTTCCGGTAACCGATTTCAATGCCCAGGGTGACTTCCACCAGGCGGGCTACATCAAGCGTCTGGAATGGCTGGCCCCTTACGGCGCCACTGCCTTGTTCGCCGCCGGCGGCACCGGTGAGTTTTTCTCCCTGGCCGCCAGCGAATATTCCCAAGTGGTGAAGACTGCTGTTGATACGTGCGCCACCAGCGTGCCGATTCTGGCCGGTGTCGGCGGTTCGACCCGTCAGGCCATCGAATATGCGCAGGAAGCCGAGCGTCTTGGCGCCAAAGGCCTGCTGCTGTTGCCGCACTACCTGACCGAAGCCAGCCAGGACGGCGTCGCCGCCCACGTTGAGGCCGTGTGCAAGTCGGTCAAAATCGGCGTAGTGGTCTACAACCGCAACGTTTGCCGCCTGACCGCGCCTTTGCTCGAACGTCTGGCCGAACGCTGCCCGAACCTGATCGGTTACAAAGATGGCCTGGGCGATATCGAACTGATGGTGTCGATCCGCCGCCGTCTCGGCGACCGTTTCAGCTACCTCGGAGGCCTGCCGACTGCAGAGGTTTACGCCGCTGCCTACAAGGCCCTGGGCGTGCCGGTGTACTCCTCGGCAGTGTTCAACTTCATCCCGAAAACCGCGATGGACTTCTACCACGCGATTGCCGAGGACGATCACGCCACTGTTGCCAAGATCATCGACAACTTCTTCCTGCCTTACCTCGACATCCGCAACCGTAAAGCCGGTTACGCGGTGAGCATCGTCAAGGCCGGCGCCAAAATTGTTGGCTACGACGCAGGTCCGGTGCGCACGCCGCTGACCGACCTGCTGCCGGAAGAATACGAAGCCCTGGCCGCGCTGATCGACAAGCAAGGTCCGCAGTAACTTATCCACAAGGCCGCTGAGCAATCAGCGGCCTTTTGCGTCAGGAGAGAATGTGTGTCCCAAGCCAAACGTTTTGAAAACTACATCAACGGCGAGTGGGTGGCCGGTGCCGACTACTGCAACAACATCAACCCGTCGGAGTTGTCCGATGTCATTGGCGAATACGCCAAGGCCGATGTAGCCCAAGTCAACGCTGCGATCGATGCCGCCCGCGCCGCGTTCCCGGCCTGGTCGACGTCCGGCATCCAGGCGCGCCACGACGCACTGGATAAAGTTGGCAGCGAAATCCTTGCCCGCCGCGAAGAACTCGGCACCTTGCTGGCCCGTGAAGAGGGCAAGACCCTGCCAGAAGCCATCGGCGAAGTGACCCGTGCCGGTAACATCTTCAAATTCTTCGCCGGCGAGTGCCTGCGTCTGTCTGGCGATTACGTGCCTTCGGTACGCCCGGGCGTGAATGTGGAAGTCACCCGCGAAGCCCTCGGTGTAGTCGGCCTGATCACGCCGTGGAACTTCCCGATTGCTATCCCCGCGTGGAAAATCGCCCCAGCCCTGGCTTACGGCAACTGCGTGGTGATCAAACCGGCCGAATTGGTGCCGGGTTGCGCCTGGGCCTTGGCCGAAATCATCTCCCGCGCCGGTTTCCCGGCCGGTGTGTTCAACCTGGTGATGGGCAGCGGCCGTGTGGTTGGCGATGTGCTGGTCAACAGCCCTAAAGTCGACGGCATCAGCTTTACCGGCTCGGTTGGCGTGGGTCGCCAGATCGCCGTCAGCTGTGTGTCGCGCCAGGCCAAAGTGCAGTTGGAAATGGGCGGTAAAAACCCGCAGATCATCCTCGATGACGCCGATCTCAAGCAGGCCGTCGAGCTGTCGGTACAGAGCGCGTTCTACTCCACCGGCCAACGTTGCACGGCGTCCAGCCGTTTGATCGTCACTGCCGGTATCCACGACCAGTTCGTCGCGGCCATGGCCGAGCGCATGAAGTCGATCAAAGTCGGCCACGCGCTCAAAAGCGGCACTGACATTGGCCCGGTGGTTTCCCAGGCCCAGTTGGACCAGGACTTGAAGTACATCGACATCGGCCAGAGCGAGGGCGCGCGGCTGGTCAGCGGCGGCGGCCTGGTGACTTGTGACACCGAAGGTTACTACCTGGCGCCGACGCTGTTTGCCGACAGCGAAGCCGCCATGCGTATCAGCCGTGAAGAGATCTTCGGCCCGGTGGCCAACGTGGTGCGCGTCGCCGATTACGAGGCGGCACTGGCCATGGCCAATGACACCGAGTTCGGCCTGTCGGCGGGCATTGCCACCACCTCGCTCAAGTACGCCAACCACTTCAAGCGCCACTCCCAGGCCGGGATGGTGATGGTCAACCTGCCGACCGCTGGCGTGGATTATCACGTGCCGTTCGGTGGCCGTAAGGGCTCGTCCTACGGCTCGCGTGAGCAAGGTCGCTATGCGCAAGAGTTCTACACAGTGGTGAAAACCAGCTACATCGGGTCGTAGGAAATGGCCCGGTAGGCAGCGGCTTATGTGGGAGCTGGCTTGCCTGCGATTGCATCACCAAGGTGTAACTGACACACCGTGGTGCCTGCATCGCAGGCAAGCCAGCTCCCACACAAAGCGGCTCCTGCACTTAAAACAGAAATGATTACCCGCAAAAAAAATAATTAGTGGGAGTACTTCTTCATGCAAGCGACCAAGCCGACTCACGTCCGCTATTTGATCCTGCTCATGCTGTTCCTGGTGACCACGATCAATTATGCCGACCGAGCCACTATCGCCATCGCCGGCTCCAGCCTGCAAAAAGACCTCGGCATTGACGCGGTCACCCTCGGTTATATCTTCTCTGCATTCGGTTGGGCCTACGTGGCCGGGCAAATTCCCGGTGGCTGGCTGCTGGACCGGTTCGGCTCGAAAAAAATCTATGCGCTGAGCATTTTCACCTGGTCGCTGTTCACCGTGTTGCAAGGCTATGTCGGTGAATTCGGGGTCTCCACCGCGATTGTGGCGCTGTTTATGCTGCGCTTCTTGGTGGGCCTGGCTGAGGCGCCTTCGTTTCCCGGAAACGCCCGTATTGTGGCGGCGTGGTTTCCTACGGCTGAACGCGGCACAGCGTCGGCGATCTTCAACTCGGCGCAGTACTTCGCCACGGTGCTGTTTGCACCGCTGATGGGCTGGATCGTCTACACCTTCGGCTGGCAGCACGTGTTTATCGTGATGGGTGGCATCGGCATCCTGTTCTCGCTGATCTGGCTCAAACTTATCCACAGCCCGCGCCAGCATCCGATGATCAACGAAGCCGAGTTCAACCACATCGCGGCCAATGGTGCGATGGTCGACATGGATCAGGACAAAACCAAAGGCCAGAAAACCGACGGGCCGAAGTGGGATTACATCCGCCAACTGCTCACCAATCGCATGATGCTCGGCGTGTACCTGGGCCAGTACTGCATCAATGGCATCACCTATTTTTTCCTGACCTGGTTCCCGGTGTACCTGGTTCAAGAGCGCGGCATGACCATTCTCAAGGCGGGCTTCATCGCCTCGTTGCCGGCCATCTGCGGCTTTATCGGCGGCGTACTCGGCGGCGTGATTTCCGACTACCTGCTGCGCAAAGGCCATTCGCTGACTTTCGCGCGCAAGGCTCCGATCATTGCCGGCTTGTTGGTCTCCAGCAGCATCATCGCGTGTAACTACGTTGACGTTGAATGGATGGTGGTCGGCTTCATGGCCCTGGCCTTCTTCGGCAAAGGCGTTGGCGCACTGGGTTGGGCGGTGGTGTCAGACACTTCACCGAAACAAATCGCCGGGCTCAGTGGCGGCTTGTTCAATATGTTTGGCAACCTGGCGTCCATCAGCACGCCGATTGTGATTGGTTACATCATCGCCACCACCGGCTCGTTCAAATGGGCGTTGGTGTTCGTTGGCGCCAACGCGCTGCTGGCGGTGTTCAGCTACTTGGTGATCGTCGGCCCGATCAAGCGCGTGGTGCTCAAAGAGCCGCCGAGCAAAGGCCCGGAACTGACTAACCTTACCCAAGTGCACTCCTGAGGGGCGATGTAATGCAGTTGATTGAACATGCCGACTCGCCGCGCTCGATCCGTTTGCACGCGCGCGACAATGTGGTGATCGTGGTGAACGACCAGGGCGTGCCGGCCGGCACCGAATTTCCGGACGGCCTGGTCACCGTGGATTTCATCCCGCAGAGCCACAAGGTGACCCTGGAAGATATCCCCGAAGGCGGTGAGATTATTCGCTACGGGCAGACCATCGGTTACGCGCTGGCGCCGATTCCGCGCGGCAGTTGGGTGCAGGAAGACCAGTTGCGCATGCCCACTGCGCCGCCGCTGGACAGCTTGCCGCTGTCGACCGAGGTGCCTGCCACCCAGGCGCCGTTGGAAGGCTTCACGTTTGAGGGCTACCGCAATGCTGACGGCACCGTCGGCACGCGCAATATTCTCGGCATCACCACCACGGTGCAATGCGTCACTGGTGTGCTGGACCATGCGGTCAAGCGCATCAAGGACGAGTTGCTGCCCAAGTACCCGCACGTTGATGACGTGGTGGCGCTGACCCACAGCTACGGCTGTGGTGTGGCCATCACTGCGACCGATGCCTATATTCCGATTCGCACCGTGCGCAACCTGGCACGCAACCCGAACCTGGGCGGCGAAGCGCTGGTGATCAGCCTGGGCTGCGAGAAGTTGCAGGCCGGGCAGGTGATGCACGACAACGACAGTTCCGTCGACCTTAGTGAGCCTTGGCTGTACCGTTTGCAGGACTCCAGCCACGGGTTTACCGAAATGATCGAACAGATCATGGCGCTGGCCGAAACCCGCTTGAAGAAACTTGACCAGCGTCGCCGCGAAACTGTGCCCGCGTCGGAATTGATCCTGGGCATGCAATGCGGCGGCAGTGACGCGTTTTCCGGCATCACCGCCAACCCGGCGTTGGGCTATGCCTCGGATTTGCTGTTGCGGGCCGGAGCGACGGTGATGTTTTCCGAAGTCACCGAAGTACGCGATGCCATCTACCTGCTGACGTCGCGCGCCGAGAGCAAGGAAGTCGCCCAGGAACTGGTCAGGGAAATGGACTGGTATGACCGTTACCTGGCCAAGGGCGAGGCGGATCGCAGCGCCAACACCACGCCGGGTAACAAAAAGGGCGGGTTGTCGAACATTGTCGAGAAGTCCCTGGGCTCCATCGTCAAATCCGGCAGCAGCGCGATCAATGGGGTGCTTGGCCCAGGTGAGCGGTTCAAGGGCAAGGGCCTGATCTTTTGCGCCACGCCGGCCAGCGACTTTGTCTGTGGCACCCTGCAACTGGCGGCCGGGATGAACCTGCATGTGTTCACCACCGGGCGCGGCACGCCGTATGGGCTGGCGATGGCGCCGGTGGTCAAGGTGTCGACGCGCACGGAATTGGCGCAGCGCTGGCCGGACTTGATCGATATCGACGCCGGGCGCATTGCCACCGGGCGTGCGAGCATCGAGGAGCTGGGCTGGGAGCTGTTCCACTTCTACCTGGATGTGGCCAGCGGCAAGAAACAGACGTGGGCGGAGCGGCATAAGCTGCATAACGACATCACCCTGTTCAACCCTGCACCTATCACCTGAGACCGAGTCGAAACCTGTGGGAGCTGGCTTGCCTGCGATGGCGGTGTATCAGAAACGAATATATCGACTGACACTGCGCCATCGCAGGCAAGCCAGCTCCCACATTTGCTCGGGGTTGCCCAGACGAACCGGGCTGCATGGCTTATCATTAGCCAACTGACGACACCCACCAAGGTTCTCCCCGGCATGCTGGCTATCTTCCTCACCACCCTGACCATCACCGCGCCGGTGTTTGCCATGCTGTTTCTGGGGGTGCTGCTCAAGCGCATCAACTGGATCAACGACAACTTCATCCACGTTGCATCGTCCCTGGTGTTCAACGTCACCATGCCGGCGCTGCTGTTTCTCGGCATCCTCCACGCCGACCTGCATTCGGCGCTCAAGCCCGGTTTGCTGATCTACTTTGCTGTCGCCACGCTGCTGAGCTTTGCCGTGGCCTGGGGCTGGGCGATCTTTCGTTGCCCGCGTGAAGACCGTGGCATTTATGCCCAAGGCGCGTTTCGCGGTAACAACGGCGTGATCGGCCTGGCGCTGGCGGCCAGCATGTACGGCGACTACGGCATCTCCCTTGGCGCCATTCTCGCGGCGCTGGTGATTCTGTTCTACAACACGCTGTCGACCATCGTGCTGGCGGTGTACAGCCCGGTGATCAAGTCCGACCCGTGGAGCATCTTCAAAAGCGTGATAGCCAACCCGCTGATTATCAGCGTGATCGTCGCCGCGCCGTTCGCGATCTTCAAGATCGGCTTGCCGGGATGGCTGGAGTCGTCCGGGCAGTACCTGGCGGACATGACCTTGCCGCTGGCATTGATCTGCATTGGCGGCACCTTGTCATTGGCGGCCTTGCGCAAAAGCGGGAGCATGGCCTTGAGTGCCAGCCTGGTGAAGATGATCGGCCTGCCGCTATTCGCGACGCTGGGCGCGTGGCTGCTTGGCTTTCGCGGGCCGGAATTGGGGATTTTGTTTCTGTATTTCGGCGCGCCGACGGCGGCCGCGAGTTTTGTCATGGCCAGGGCGGCAGAGGGCAACCATGAGTTGGCGGCGGCGATTATTGTGATTACTACGTTGATGGCGGCGGTGACCACCAATATCGGGATTTTTGTGTTGCAGGCGGGTGGTTGGATCTAAGCTTTGTGGTGTGTCTTAGGGCCAATCGCAGGCAAGCCAGCTCCCACATTTGAATGTATTCACAGTTCAAATGTGGGAGCTGGCTTGTCGGATCGCCGCATCGCTGCGATGACTATCTAACTGTCACTGCTTATCTGCCTGATACGCCTCAATCACTTCCTGCGCCGCCCGAAACGCATCAATCGCCGCCGGCACACCCGCATACACCGCGCAATGCAGCAGCGCTTCGCGAATCTCTTCCACCGTGCAGCCATTGTTCAGTGCGCCGCGCACATGGCCCTTGAGTTCCTGCGGGCACTTGAGTGCGGTCAGGGCTGCCAGGGTGATCAGGCTGCGGGTCTTCAAGGGCAGACCCTCGCGATTCCACACGCTGCCCCAGGCATGTTCGTTGACAAAGTCCTGCAGCGGCTGGGTGAACTCGGTGGCGTTGCCCAGTGCGCGATCGACGAACACGTCGCCCATCACCTGGCGACGCATCTCAACTCCGGGCTTTTTCTGATCGGTCATTGCGCTTCCCTCTTGTGTTGGCGGCGCCAGGCTCGCAGCGTGCTGAGTAGCAGAAACGCCATCAGCGCCGGCAGGACGTAATACAGCATCAGTTTTTCCAGCCGGGTAGCCAAGGGCATGCCGAACGTGAACGACACCACGTGCAGTGCGTACACCAGGTACAGGCCCAGCAATACCAGGCCTTCGGCGCGGGTGACCCGGTAACCGGTGTAGAACACCGGCAGGCACAGCACCACCACGGCGAGCATCACCGGCAAGTCAAAATCGAGGGCGTTAGGCGATACCGACAGCGGTGACGGCGCCACCAACGCGGTAAACCCCAGTACGCCGAGCAGGTTGAACAGGCTGCTGCCGATCACATTGCCTACGGCAATCTCGCGCTCGCCGCGCACGGCGGCAATCAGCGAAGTGGCCAGGCACGGCAACGAAGTGCCGACGCCGATCAAGGTCAGGCCAACGATGCGTTCCGACAGGCCCAGATCACTCGCCACGTCCACCGCCGCGCCCAGCAGCAGATGCCCGGCCAGCACCAGAATCAGCAGCCCGCCGAGCATCAGCAACACGCTGCTCAACCACGGCGCCCTGGCCACAGTGTCCAGCGTGCGCGGGCGCCGGGAGTGGCGGGTCTGGTAATGCAACACACCCAGGTAGGCCACCAGCGCCGCGAGCAGTACCAGCCCGTCGGCGGGGGTCAGCTCTTCATTGGCCGAGAGGGTAAACACCAGCAGCGCGGCGCAAATCATCACCGGAATGTCCAGGCGCACCAGTTGCCGCGATACCCGCAGTGGAATGATCAGCGCAGACAGGCCCAGGGTCACGAGGATGTTGAAAATGCTGCTGCCGATCACGCTGCCCACGGCGATGTCGGTATTGCCCGCCAGGGTGGCTTGCAGGCTGACGGTCATCTGCGGCGCGCTGCTGCCGAAGGCGACGATGCTCAAACCGATGATCAGCGGCCGCACCTTGAGGCTGGCCGCCAGGCGCACGGCGGCGCGCACCAGGATTTCGGCGCCGAGAATCAGCAGCAGTAAGCCGCTGACCAATTCGAGCAGGCTGAAGGGTGAGAGGGCGGTGAGTGCGGAAATGGCCAAGGCTCCTGTCAGTTGCTCAGCGCTTGCACGCGAACCCGTGCGGTGCCGCTGCCCAGCATACCGAGTTGCTCAGCGGCTTTGCGGGAAACATCGATCAGGCGGCCACGGGTGTGCGGGCCACGATCATTGACGCGCAGCACGACGGATCTGTTGTTGTCGAGATTGGTCACCTTGACCCGTGTGCCGAAGGGCAGGCGCCGATGGGCGGCGGTCAGGGCGTTTTGGTTGAAGGGTTCACCGCTGGCGGTTCTATTGCCATGGTGCTTGGCGCCGTAATAGGAGGCGGTGCCGGTTTCGTCGTAGCCGTTGGGGTCGATGAGGCCGCTGGCGCAACCGGCCAGCAGAGAGAACAGGGCCAGGAGGCCGAGTAGACGCTTCATGTTGAGCAAACCCCCAATTTGAATGTGGGAGCTGGCTTGCCTGCGATGCAGGCACCTCGGTATTTCAGTTGCACCGAGGTGATGCTATCGCAGGCAAGCCAGCTCCCACATGAGGCCGAAGTGTTTATGGAATCCCACTCCGACCGTTCACCGCTGTCAGCCTTCGAGCTTGCTTTTGAGCAGTTCGTTCACCTGTTGCGGGTTGGCTTTGCCTTTGGAGGCTTTCATCGCCTGGCCGACAAAGAAGCCGAACATCTTGCCGCGTTTGGCTTCGTCTGCCGCACGGTATTGTTCAACCTGCTCGGCATTGGCGGCGAGCATCTCATCGAGTACGGCCGAAATAGCGCCGCTGTCGGTGACTTGCTTGAGGCCACGCTTCTCGATGATGTCGTCGGCGCTGCCTTCGCCTGCGGCCATCGCTTCAAACACGGTCTTGGCAATTTTGCCGGAGATGGTGTTGTCCTTGATGCGCAGCAGCATGCCGCCCAACTGCTCGGCGGTCACCGGGGCTTCGTCGATCTCCAGGCCCTGTTTGTTCAACAGGCTGCCCAGTTCAACCATTACCCAGTTGGCCGCCAGCTTGGCGTCGCCGGCAATGCTCACGACTTTTTCGAAGTAGTTGGCTTGCTCACGGCTGGAGGCCAATACGCTGGCATCGTAGACCGACAGGCCGAACTGTTCCTGGAAACGCTCGCGTTTTTGCGGCGGCAATTCCGGCAGGGTGGCACGCACGTCATTAAGGAACGAGTCCTCGATGATCACCGGCAGCAGGTCCGGGTCGGGGAAGTAACGGTAGTCGTTGGCTTCCTCTTTGCTGCGCATGGCGCGGGTTTCGTCTTTGTTCGGGTCGTACAGGCGCGTTTGCTGAATCACCTTGCCGCCGTCTTCGATTAATTCGATCTGGCGACGCACTTCGGTGTTGATCGCCTTCTCGATGAAGCGGAACGAGTTGACGTTCTTGATCTCGCAGCGTGTGCCGTACTCGGCCTGGCCTTTTGGCCGCACCGACACGTTGCAGTCGCAACGCAGCGAGCCTTCGGCCATGTTGCCGTCGCAGATACCCAGGTAACGCACCAGCGCGTGGATGGTCTTGACGTAGGCCACGGCTTCCTTGGCGCTGCGCATGTCCGGCTCAGAAACGATCTCCAGCAGCGGTGTGCCGGCACGATTCAGGTCGATGCCGGTGGCACCGTTGAATTCTTCATGCAGGCTCTTGCCGGCATCTTCTTCCAGGTGCGCACGGGTCACGCCGACACGTTTGATGGTGCCGTCTTCCAGCGGGATGTCCAGGTAGCCCTTGCCGACGATCGGCAATTCCATCTGGCTGATCTGGTAGCCTTTGG
Organism: Pseudomonas sp. ChxA; assembly: GCF_030263855.1. NCBI lineage: Bacteria > Pseudomonadati > Pseudomonadota > Gammaproteobacteria > Pseudomonadales > Pseudomonadaceae > Pseudomonas > Pseudomonas sp. ChxA. Next base: position 533,630 of record NZ_JARPMK010000002.1, on the reverse strand, counting down.
GCAGATCCGGGTAGAAGTAGTTTTTGCGCGCAAACACGTTGTGCTGGCCGATTTCGGCGTCAATCGCCAGGCCGAACATCACCGCCATGCGCACCGCTTCCTCGTTCAGCACCGGCAGTACGCCGGGCATGCCCAGGTCAACCAGGCTGGCCTGGGTGTTCGGCTCGGAACCGAATGTGGTGGCGCTACCGGAGAAAATCTTCGATTGGGTGGCGAGCTGGGTATGTATCTCCAGCCCGATCACAACTTCCCATTGCATAGTGTTCTCCTCAGAAGCCGGTAGGGGTGCGAGTGTGCCAGTCGGTGTTCAACTGGTACTGGTGCGCCACATTGAGCAGGCGGCCTTCCTGGAAATACGGGGCGAGCAATTGCACGCCGACCGGCAGGCCATCGACGAAACCTGCGGGCATGGACAAGCCCGGCAAGCCTGCGAGGTTGGCGGTGATGGTGTAGAGGTCTTCCAGGTACTCGGCGATCGGGTCGCCGGTCTTGGCGCCGATCTTCCAGGCCGGGTTTGGCGTGGTCGGGCCGAGGATCACGTCGACTTCTTCAAAGGCCGCCATGAAGTCGTTCTTGATCAGGCGGCGGATTTTTTGCGCCTTGAGGTAGTACGCGTCGTAGTAACCGGCGGACAGCGCGTAGGCACCGACCATGATCCGGCGTTGTACTTCGGCGCCGAAGCCTTCGCCACGGGAGCGTTTGTACAGGTCGGTAAGGTCTTTCGGGTTTTCGCAGCGATAGCCGAAACGCACGCCGTCGAAACGCGACAGGTTCGAGGAGGCTTCTGCCGGCGCGATCACGTAGTACGCAGGAATCGCGTGCTGGTTGTTCGGCAGGCTGATTTGCTTGATCACGGCGCCGAGCTTTTCCAGCTCTTTGATGCTGTTGTGCACCAGTTCGGCGATACGCGGGTCGAGACCGGCGCTGAAATACTCTTTCGGCACGCCGATACGCAGGCCTTTAAGCGAGGTATTAAGGCTGGCGCTGTAGTCCGGCACTGGCTCATCGATGCTGGTTGAGTCCTGTTTATCGAACCCGGCCATACCTTGTAACAATATTGCGCAGTCTTCCGCAGTGCGTGCCAGTGGGCCGCCCTGATCGAGGCTGGAGGCGTAGGCGATCATGCCCCAGCGGGAAACGCGACCGTAGGTCGGCTTCAAACCAGTGAGGTTAGTGAAAGCCGCAGGCTGGCGGATCGAGCCGCCGGTGTCGGTGGCCGTGGCCGCCGGCAGGAAACGCGCGGCAACAGCAGCAGCCGAGCCGCCGGAGGAACCGCCGGGTACGTGTTCCAGGTTCCACGGGTTTTTGACCGCGCCGTAGTAGCTCGACTCGTTGGCCGAACCCATGGCGAATTCGTCCATATTGGTCTTGCCCAGGGTCACGGCCCCGGCGGCAGCCAGCTTGGACACCACAGTGGCGTCGTAGGGCGCTTTAAAGTTGTCGAGCATCTTCGAGCCGCAGCTGGTGCGAATGCCCTGGGTGCAGAACAGGTCTTTGTGGGCGATCGGGGCGCCCAGCAGTGCGCCGTTTTCACCGTTGGCGCGACGTACGTCGGCGGCCTTGGCCTGGCTCAGGGCCAGCTCCTCGGTGAGGCTGATAAAGCTGTTGACCTTGGGGTCCAGCGCGGCGATACGCGCCAGCAGGGTCTGGGTCAGCTCTTCGGAAGAAAACTTTTTGTCGGCGAGACCGCGGGCGATCTCGGCCAGAGTCATGTGATGCATGAAAGGCTCTTTCCCTTTAGTCGATGACTTTCGGAACCAGGTACAGGCCGTTTTCGACCGCTGGCGCGATGGACTGGTAGGCCTCGCGATTATTTCGCTCGGTCACAACGTCTGCGCGCAGGCGCTGGCTGGCTTCCAGCGGGTGAGCCAGGGGCTCGATGCCGTCAGTATTCACGGCCTGCATTTGGTCGACCAGCCCGAGAATGCTGTTCAGGGCTGCGGTGGTCTGTGGAAGATCGGCGTCATTCAGGCCAAGCGAGGCCAGATGCGCGATTTTTTCCACGTCGGAGCGTTCAAGCGCCATGGGTTTCTCCAGTGGAAAACAGAACGGAGGGCATCCGTGTGTTAGATTGTCGGAACACTACCGCATTTCTACGGTCATAAGGCCGCGATTGTGGGGGTTGGTGCACAGAAAGTCGGCCAATTTAGCACATTGGCGCCTTGCCCAAAATCCCTGTCGTTGTTAGAGTTTGCCGCACTTTTTTACCCACGCGTTGCCTAGGGTCCTTTCCCCATGTTCAAGAAACTGCGTGGCATGTTTTCCAGCGATCTTTCCATTGACCTGGGCACTGCCAACACCCTTATTTACGTGCGCGAGCGCGGTATCGTTCTGAATGAGCCATCGGTTGTGGCCATTCGGACCCATGGTAATCAGAAAAGTGTCGTTGCCGTAGGCACCGAGGCCAAGCGCATGCTCGGCCGTACACCAGGCAATATTGCTGCCATTCGTCCGATGAAAGACGGCGTGATCGCCGACTTCAGCGTCTGCGAAAAGATGCTGCAGTACTTCATCAACAAAGTTCACGAAAACAGTTTTCTGCAGCCCAGCCCTCGTGTGCTGATCTGCGTTCCGTGCAAGTCCACCCAGGTGGAGCGTCGTGCCATCCGTGAATCGGCCCTTGGCGCCGGTGCCCGCGAAGTGTTCCTGATCGAAGAGCCTATGGCTGCCGCAATCGGCGCCGGCCTGCCGGTTGAGGAAGCGCGCGGTTCGATGGTGGTGGATATCGGTGGTGGTACTACCGAGATCGCCCTGATTTCCCTGAACGGTGTGGTGTATGCCGAATCCGTGCGTGTCGGCGGCGACCGTTTCGACGAAGCGATCATCACGTATGTGCGTCGTAACTACGGCAGCCTGATCGGCGAATCTACCGCTGAGCGCATCAAGCAGGAAATCGGCACCGCTTACCCAGGCGGCGAAGTTCGCGAAGTGGATGTTCGTGGTCGCAACCTGGCCGAAGGCGTTCCACGTGCCTTCACCCTGAACTCCAATGAAGTGCTGGAAGCTCTGCAAGAGTCTCTGGCCACCATCGTTCAGGCTGTGAAAAGCGCCCTGGAGCAATCGCCGCCGGAACTGGCTTCCGATATCGCCGAGCGTGGCCTGGTGCTGACCGGTGGTGGCGCCTTGCTGCGCGACCTCGACAAGCTGCTGGCCCAGGAAACCGGCCTGCCGGTGATCGTCGCCGAAGACCCGTTGACCTGCGTTGCCCGTGGCGGTGGTCGTGCACTGGAAATGATGGATAAACACACCATGGACCTGCTCTCCAGCGAATAAGATCGTTGGTTGCGCCATGCTTCGCTCGCAGGCAGCACTTTGCAGTGCTGCCTGTTGGCGTTTATCTTCTTCAATCTGCATCCAGGCCGGTTTGATGCCGTATGAATAAAGAGAACATTTGCCTGGGAGGAGCGGCTTATTAAACCGCTTTTCGCCAAAGGCCCCTCATTGGGCGTGCGCTTATTGGTGCTGGTCGTGCTTTCGGTCGCGCTGATGGTGGTCGATGCCCGCTTTGCACTGCTCAAGCCCGTGCGCAGCCAGATGTCGCTGGTGTTGATGCAGACTTACTGGATCACCGACCTGCCGCAACGTCTCTACCAGGGCGTGGCCAGCCAATTCGGCAGCCGCACTGAACTGGTCGCCGAGAACGAAAAACTCAAGACTGAAAATCTGCTGTTGCAGGGACGCATGCAAAAGCTGGCGGCCCTCACCGAGCAGAACGTTCGGCTGCGCGAGTTGCTCAATTCTTCGGCATTGGTCAACGAGAAGGTCGAAGTGGCCGAGTTGATCGGCATGGACCCCAACCCCTTTACCCACCGCATCATCATCAACAAGGGTGAGCGCGACGGTGTCGTGCTGGGCCAGCCGGTGCTTGATGCCCGTGGCCTGATGGGCCAGGTGGTCGAGCTTATGCCCTACACATCGCGGGTATTGTTGCTGACGGACACCACCCACAGCATTCCGGTACAGGTCAACCGTAACGGCCTGCGCGCGATTGCCAGCGGCACCGGTAACCCGGAGCGTCTGGAGTTGCGTCATGTTGCCGATACCGCCGATATCAAGGAAGGCGACCTGCTGGTCAGCTCCGGTTTGGGTCAGCGCTTCCCGGCGGGTTACCCGGTGGCGACGGTCAAGGAAGTGATCCACGATTCCGGCCAGCCGTTCGCGATCGTACGCGCCGTGCCGACCGCCGCCTTGAACCGCAGCCGCTACCTGTTGCTGGTATTCAGCGACAACCGCACCCCGGAAGAGCGCGCCAACGACGCCGCTCAAGCCCAGGAAGCGGAAGACAAGCAGAACGGTACAGCGCCAATCGTTCCAGCCACGGTGCCCAAGCCTGCTTTCGTGGGGCCGCCGGCTCCGGTGGCAACGCCAGCAGCGCCAGCAGCGCCAGTGGCAACGCCCGTCAAACCGGCGGCCCACAACGCCCGCCCGGCTAAACCCGCCGCAGCCAAACCGCCTGCGTCAACGCCCGCCGCCACGCCGGCCGCTCGGCCAGCGACCGCAGCCCCGGCAACCACGCGGCAGAGGGAGGAATAATGGCCGGTACTCATTCGCGTAATGGCTGGATCGTCTGGCTGACCTTCGCCATCGGTTTGCTGCTCAGCGTTTCGCCGCTGCCGCAATTCATGGAGATTCTGCGACCGCTCTGGCTGGCGTTGCTACTGGCTTTCTGGTCGCTGACCCTGCCGCATAAAGTCGGGATGGTCACGGCGATGTGCCTGGGCTTGGCGGAAGACGTGCTGTATGGCACCTTGCTGGGTCAGAACGCATTGATCCTCACGCTGATTACCTTTTTGGTGCTGTCGTTGCAGCAGCGTTTGCGCATGTTCCCGATGTGGCAACAATGCCTGGTGATCCTGGTGATCTTCGGCCTGGCGCAGTTGGTACAGTTGTGGCTCAGTGCCTTGACCGGCAACCGCCAACCAACCTTGGCGCTGGTGTTGCCGGCGTTGGTCAGCGCGCTGCTGTGGCCTTGGGTCAGTTTCGGTCTGCGTGGGTTACGTCGTCGCTATAAAATCAATTGAATGGATTGCGAGGCTCTGCCTGGTTATCGAACCCTACAGGGAGAGTCTGCAATGAATTCGCTTTACCTGGCCTCGGGCTCACCGAGGCGGCGTGAACTGCTGACCCAGATCGGTGTGCCTTTCACCGTGGTCAGCGCCGCCATTGATGAAACCCCTCTTACCAATGAACCCGCCGTTGCCTACGTCGAGCGCCTTGCGCGCGGCAAGGCCACGGCGGGTTTTGCTGCGCTTGCACGTTCCTCGGGTGCCTGTGTGTTGGGTGCCGATACGGCCGTGATCGTGGATGGCCAGATCCTGGGCAAACCCGTGGACCAGGCCGATGCCTTGGCGATGCTGATGGCGCTTTCCGGTCGTGAGCATGAAGTGCTCACCGCCATTGCCCTCACCGACGGCCAGCGCTGCGAAACCCGCTGTGTCAGCAGCCGTGTAGGTTTTCGCGCTATTTCTGTCGAGGAAGCTACAACCTACTGGCACAGTGGCGAACCTGCGGACAAGGCGGGCGGCTATGCTATCCAGGGGCTGGGTTCGGTGTTTGTCGCCGGGCTCAATGGCAGCTATTCCGCTGTGGTCGGCCTGCCGGTGTGCGAAACCGCGCAACTGCTCGGCCAATTCGGCATACCCTGTTGGCAAAACCTTACCGCGCGCTGAACGCCGTCTTCCAGCGCCCAGCCTTAAGCGATCGGTCACTATTGTGAAAACGCCTGAACGAGACCCAGCCATGAGTGAAGAGATTCTGATCAATATCACGCCGATGGAATCGCGCGTGGCGGTGGTAGAAAACGGTGTTCTGCAAGAAGTGCACGTCGAGCGCACCCAGAAGCGCGGGATCGTCGGCAATATCTATAAAGGCAAAGTGGTGCGCGTATTGCCGGGCATGCAGGCGGCTTTCGTCGACATCGGCCTGGACCGTGCCGCGTTTATCCACGCCTCGGAAATCTCCCTGCGTGAAGGCCCTGCGGTGGAAAGCATCAGCGCCCTGGTGCACGAAGGGCAGAGCCTGGTGGTACAAGTCACCAAGGACCCCATCGGTTCCAAAGGCGCGCGGCTGACCACGCAACTGTCGATTCCTTCGCGCTATCTGGTGTACATGCCGCGTACCGCGCATGTGGGTATTTCCCTCAAGATCGAAGACGAAGCCGAGCGCGAGCGCCTGAAAAAGGTGGTCAGCGACTGCGTAGCGGCCGAAGGCATCAAGGAAGCCGGCGGGTTTATTTTGCGTACCGCGGCAGAAGGCGCCGGTGCTGATGAAATCCTCATGGACATCCGCTACCTGCGCAGGCTGTGGGACCAGATCGGCGCACAGATCAAAACCATTGGTGCGCCGAGCGTCATCTATGAAGACCTCGGTCTGGCGTTGCGGACCTTGCGTGACCTGGTCAGCCCGAAGATCGAGAAAATTCGCATCGATTCGCGGGAAACTTTTCAGCGCACCACGCAATTTGTCGCCGAGCTGATGCCGGAAATTGCCGACCGTTTAGAGCATTACCCTGGTGAGCGGCCGATTTTCGACCTGTATGGTGTCGAGGATGAGATCCAGAAGGCCCTGGAGCGCAAAGTGCCGCTCAAGTCCGGCGGCTATCTGGTGGTCGATCCGGCCGAAGCCATGACCACCATCGACGTCAATACCGGCGCGTTCGTGGGCCATCGTAACCTCGAAGAAACCATCTTCAAGACCAACCTCGAAGCGGCCACCGCCATTGCTCGCCAGCTGCGACTGCGCAACCTGGGCGGCATCATCATTATCGACTTCATCGACATGGAAGACGAAGAGCACCAGCGCCAAGTGCTGCGCACCTTGGAGAAGCAACTGGAGCGCGACCACGCCAAGACCAATATTATCGGCATCACCGAGCTTGGCCTGGTGCAGATGACCCGCAAACGCACCCGCGAAAGCCTTGAACAAGTGCTGTGCGAACCGTGCAGCAGTTGCCAGGGACGCGGCAAACTGAAGACCCCGGAAACGGTTTGCTACGAGATTTTCCGCGAAATCTTACGGGAGGCACGTGCCTACCAGGCCGAAGGCTATAGAGTGCTTGCCAACCAGAAAGTAGTCGACCGATTGCTGGATGAAGAGTCCGGTAACGTCGCTGAGCTGGAGGGTTTTATCGGGCGCACCATTCGTTTCCAGGTCGAAACCATGTATTCCCAGGAACAATACGACGTGGTGCTGCTCTGATCCCCAATCGCTTTCTTTATTCGAGACCGGCAGGCATTGATCTGCCGTCCGCTAACTGCCTTGAGGGTCGCCTGACATGGAGCGTCTGACACGCTTTTTTGCCGCCTTGACCCGTTGGGGCCTGGGCCTGTGCGCCTTGCTGCTGGTATTGGCGGCGGTGTACGTGAGCCTGGGTCGTGAGTTGGTCCCATTGGTGGCGGAGTACCGCGCCGAAGTCGAAGCCAAGGCGCAAGCCGCGGTGGAGATGCCCCTGCAAATCGGCAGCCTCGAAGGACGCTGGAGCGGTTTCGCGCCGATATTAATGGCTCACGACGTGATGGTCGGCGAGGGCAACAGCGCCTTGCGCCTGGATCAGGTCGAAGTGGTGCCGGATATCTGGGCCAGTCTGATGGCCCGCGAAGTGCGTATCGCCCACCTCGAAGTCAGCGGCCTGCAGTTGAGTGTCAAGGAAGACCAGGACGGCCACTGGGCGCTGCAAGGTTTGCCGGTGCAGGACGACCAGCCGCTGGACCCACAGCAGTTGCTCACACGCATGCAGATGGTCAAGCGCGTGTCGTTGCTCGACAGCCAGGTGACGTTGCAGCCGTTCGACCAGGCGCCGTTGACCCTGACTTATGTGGGCCTGAGCCTGCACACCGGCAACACCCGCCAACGCCTGGATGCGCGCCTCACCCTGCCGGATGGCCAGCCCCTGGCCCTGAGCCTGCGCAGCCGTATTCGCGCCAGTGCGTGGAAAGAGGGTGAAGTCGAAGCCTACCTGAGCCTGCCCCAAAGTGACTGGGCCAAATGGATTCCCGCCAGGCTGACCCCGCAATGGAAACTCACTCAGTTCAAAGCCGGTGGCGAGTTCTGGCTCGATTGGGCCAAGGGTACTGTGCAAAGTGCCGTGGTACGTCTCAACTCACCGCAAGTAAAAGGCAGTTACGCCGACCGCAAACCTGTGCATATCGAAAACCTCGCCCTGACCGCCTACCTGCAACGCAGTGACAGTGGCCTTAAGGTGTTGCTCGATTCGCTGGCGATGAACATCGGCGATACCCGCTGGGAATCACACCTGCAATTGCAACAAAGCTTGGCGACCGACAAAGACCAGGAAACCTGGAAGCTTCAGGCTGACCGTCTTGACCTGACCCCTATCACGCCGCTGTTAAATGCCTTGGCGCCGTTGCCGGAAGGTTTTGCCAAGACCATCGAGCACCTGAAGGCCACGGGGGTGCTACGCAATGTGTTGGTGGATTTTCGTCCGCAGGACACCACCGACAAAAAAGTCAGCTTCGCCGCCAACCTTGAGCGCATCGGTTTTGACGCGTACTTCGGTGCGCCAGCCGCACGGAATGTATCCGGGAGCATCAGTGGCGATTTGGGCCAGGGCGAGTTGCGTATGGACAGCAAGGATTTTTCCCTGCACCTGTACCCGATCTTCGCCAAGCCCTGGCAGTACATCCAGGCCAACGCGCGCCTGACATGGAAGCTGGATAAAGAAGGCTTCACCCTGATTGCCCCGTACATCAAGGTACTGGGCGAAGAGGGCAAAGTGGCTGCCGACTTCTTGATTCGCCTGCATTTTGACCATGCCCAGGAAGACTACATGGACCTGCGGGTCGGTATGGTCGACGGCGATGGCCGTTTCACGCCCAAGTATTTGCCGGCCGTGTTGAGCCCGTCCCTGGATGAATGGCTGCGTACCGCAATTCTCAAGGGCGCAGTGGACCAAGGGTTCTTCCAGTACCAAGGCTCGCTCAACCATGACGCGCTGCCCGCTGCGCGCAACATCAGCCTGTTCTTCAAGGTGCATGACGCCGAACTGGCCTTCCAGCCGGGTTGGCCGCATGTGAGCAAGGTCAATGGCGAAGTGTTTGTCGAGGAGAGCGGCGTGCGCATCCTGGCCAGCAAGGGCCAATTGCTCGATACCAAGGTCAAGGACGTGTACGTCAATATTCCCCACGCACCGGCGGGTAAAGACAGCCACCTGCTGATCACTGGCGGGTTTGCGGGCGGCCTGGGCGATGGTTTGAAGATCCTTCAGGACGCGCCAATAGGCACGGGCTCGACCTTTGCCGGCTGGAAGGGCGATGGCGACCTGCAAGGCAATCTGGACCTGGACATTCCGCTGGTCAAAGGCACCGAGCCCAAGATCGTGGTGGACTTCAAGACCGATAAAGCCCGTCTGCAATTGGCGGAGCCGACCTTGGACCTGACACAGCTCAAGGGCGACTTCCGCTTCGATAGCAGTAAGGGCTTGAGTGGCCAGAACATCTCGGCCCAGGCATTCGATCGGCCAATCACCGCGCAAATTGTTGCCGATGGCAAGCCGGGCAACATCAGTACCCGCGTTACCGCCAAGGGCCAGGTCACGGTCAAGCGCTTGACCGATTGGTTAAAAATCAGCCAGCCGTTGCCGGTGTCCGGTGATATTCCGTACCAACTGCAGCTCACACTGGACGGTGCCGACAGCCAACTGATGGTCAGCTCCACTATGAAAGGCGTGGCGGTAGATTTGCCGGCGCCCTTCGGCATGCCCGCCAGCCAGGGCCGTGACAGCGTGTTCCGCATGACCTTGCAAGGCCCGGAGCGGCGTTACTGGTTCGATTATGGCGAGCTGGCGAGTTTCACCTTTGCCTCACCGCCGGACAAATTCAACGACGGGCGCGGGGAGTTGTTCCTGGGCGATGGCGATGCCGTGCTACCGGCCGCCAAAGGCTTGCGCATTCGCGGTGTGTTGTCGGAGCTGGACATCGATCCGTGGAAAAAACTCGCTAACCGCTACGCGGGTAACGACCCAGGCGGCAGCGCCAAGCAATTGCTCAGTGGCGCCGACTTTAAAGTGGGCAAGCTGACCGGGTTTGGCACCCAGCTTGATCAGGCCAACCTGCAGCTGGATCGCAAACCAACTGCCTGGGGCTTGCAGCTCGACAGCCAGCAGGTCAAGGGCACGGTAAACCTGCCGGACGCCAAGGGCGCGCCAATTGCGATCAACCTGCAATACGTGAAACTGCCGGCGGTGGACCCGACCGTGCAGGCCGACGAAAACGCACCGGACCCGTTGGCGGATATCGACCCCAAGGACATCCCTGCGCTGGATATCGCGATCAATCAGCTGTTCCAGGGCCCCGATCTGGTGGGCGCCTGGTCGCTGAAGATCCGCCCGACAGCCAAAGGCCTGGCCTTCAACAACCTCAACCTCGGCCTCAAGGGCATGCAGCTTAATGGCGCCGGTGGTTGGGAAGGCGCGCCAGGGGCCAGCAGCAGTTGGTACAAGGGCCGCCTGGACGGCAAGAACATCGCCGACGTGCTCAAGGGCTGGGGCTTTGCGCCGACGGTGACCAGCGAAGACTTCCACCTGGATGTGGATGGCCGTTGGCCGGGTTCGCCGGCGTGGGTGGGCCCCAAGCGATTCTCCGGCAGCCTCGATGCATCGTTCCGCAAAGGCCAGTTCGTGGAGGTGGAAGGTGGCGCCCAGGCCCTGCGGGTGTTTGGTTTGCTCAACTTCAATTCCATCGGTCGCCGGTTGCGCCTGGACTTCTCGGACCTGCTCGGTAAAGGCTTGAGTTATGACCGGGTCAAAGGCTTGCTGGCCGCCAGTGATGGGGTGTTCGTCACCCGTGAGCCCATCACCATGACCGGCCCTTCCACCAACCTGGAGCTCAATGGCACCCTGGACCTGGTGGCTGACCGTGTCGACGCCAAGCTGCTGGTCACGTTGCCGGTCACCAACAACCTGCCGATTGCCGCGCTGATTGTCGGCGCGCCGGCCATTGGTGGTGCGTTGTTCCTGATCGACAAGCTGATCGGTGACCGTGTTTCGCGTTTCGCCAGCGTGCAATACAAGGTGCAAGGCCCGTGGAAGGATCCAAAAATCACCTTCGACAAGCCATTTGAAAAGCCAAACTGAGAGCCTGTGGAGTAGCATGGCCGCATGCCTATTACGGAGTGTCGGCCCATGTCCTTTGCGGTAATTCAAATGGTCAGCCAGAGCGATGTGCTGGCCAACCTGGCCCAGGCCCGGCGCTTGCTGGAGCAGGCGGCAGCGGGCGGTGCAAAGCTTGCGGTACTGCCGGAGAATTTCGCGGCCATGGGGCGCCGCGATGTGGCCGATATCGGTCGCGCCGAAGCCTTGGGCGAAGGCCCGATCCTGCCATGGTTGAAACAGGCCGCCCGCGACCTCACCTTATGGATAGTGGCCGGCACTTTGCCGTTGCCGCCCAAAGACCAACCGCACGCCAAGTCCAACGCTTGCTCGCTATTGATCGATGATCAGGGCGAAATCGTTGCCCGTTACGACAAATTGCACCTGTTTGATGTTGATGTTGCAGATGCCAGGGGGCGTTATCGTGAATCCGACGACTATGCTTTCGGCAGCAATGTGGTGGTGGCGGACACGCCGGTGGGGCGCTTGGGCCTGACGGTGTGCTACGACCTGCGGTTTCCCGAGCTGTACAGCGAACTGCGTGCAGCGGGGGCGCAATTGATTACCGCGCCTTCGGCCTTTACGGCGGTGACCGGCGCTGCACATTGGGATGTGTTGATTCGAGCACGGGCCATCGAAACCCAATGCTACTTATTGGCCGCCGCTCAAGGCGGTGTACACCCGGGGCCACGGGAAACCTTTGGCCATGCAGCTATTGTCGACCCTTGGGGGCGTGTGCTGACACAACAGGATCAGGGCGAAGCGGTGTTGTTGGCCGAACGCGATAGCAGTGAACAGGCGTCGATACGGGCGCGCATGCCGGTGGTCAATCATCGGCGCTTTTTCTCGCAGGGCGCGCAGCGGCCTGCTTCAGAACGATGAATTTAAGGCCAAACCTATGAGCGAGTTGTTGTCCTCAGTCAGTGAACACCTCCTGGCACCCGGTGGAGTGACCATCGAAAGTTTGCAAACCGTGCTCGGTGATCTGGCCGGGCCGGGCATCGACGCGGCCGACCTGTATTTCCAGGGCCAGATTTCCGAGTCGTGGGCCCTCGAAGACGGCATCGTCAAGGAAGGCAGTTTCAACCTTGACCAAGGCGTAGGCGTGCGCGCGCAATCCGGTGAAAAGACCGGTTTTGCCTACAGCAACGCCATCACCCTTGAGGCCTTGGGCCTGGCGGCACGTGCGGCGCGCTCGATTTCCCGCGCTGGCCAGAACGGCACCGTGCAGGCCTTCAGCACTCAGGATGTAGCCCAGTTATACGCGCCGGATAACCCGCTGGAAGTGATCAGCCGCGCGGAAAAGGTTGATTTGCTCAAGCGTATCGACGCCGCCACTCGTGCACTCGACCCGCGTATTCAGCAGGTGACGGTGAGCATGGCCGGGGTGTGGGAGCGCATTCTGGTGGCGTCCACGGACGGCGGGCTGGCGGCGGATGTACGGCCACTGGTGCGTTTCAACGTGAGTGTCATTGTTGAACAGAACGGTCGCCGCGAGCGCGGTGGCCATGGCGGTGGCGGGCGTACCGACTACCGTTATTTCCTCACTGACGACCGCGCCATGGGTTATGCCCGTGAAGCGCTGCGTCAGGCGCTGGTCAACCTGGAAGCCATTCCAGCGCCGGCCGGTACTTTGCCGGTGGTGTTGGGCTCGGGCTGGTCCGGTGTGCTGCTGCACGAAGCCGTTGGCCATGGCCTGGAAGGTGACTTCAACCGCAAAGGCAGTTCGGCCTACAGCGGGCGCATGGGCGAGATGGTTGCGTCCAAGCTCTGCACCATCGTCGATGACGGCACCCTGGCCGGCCGGCGTGGCTCGCTGAGTGTCGACGACGAAGGCACGCCGACCGAATGCACCACGCTGATTGAAAACGGCGTGCTCAAGGGCTACATGCAAGACAAGCTCAACGCCCGCTTGATGGGGGTAGCACGTACCGGCAACGGCCGGCGCGAATCGTACGCGCATCTGCCGATGCCGCGCATGACCAACACCTACATGCTCGGTGGCGAAAGCGACCCTGCAGAAATCATTGCCTCGGTAAAACGCGGGATCTACTGCGCCAACCTCGGCGGCGGCCAGGTCGATATCACCAGCGGCAAGTTTGTGTTCTCCACCAGCGAAGCGTACCTGATCGAGGACGGCAAGATTACCGCGCCGGTCAAAGGGGCGACGTTGATTGGCAATGGGCCGGAAGCCATGAGCAAGGTGTCGATGGTCGGTAATGACCTGTCGCTGGACAGCGGCGTGGGCACCTGCGGTAAGGATGGGCAGTCGGTGCCGGTCGGCGTCGGTCAGCCAACCTTGAAAATCGATGCGATCACCGTGGGTGGCACGGGGTCGTAATGGCCGAAGCTTCGGGTGGCGAAGACCGCCACCCGGGGAAGAGGATCAACGCAGGCCGCGTTGAGTCTCGTCCAGCTCACGGATGTATTTGAAGATTTTACGGCTGGTGGCCGGCGCCTTGTTATGCGCCTGCTCGTGCTGGGCCTGACGGATCAGGGAGCGCAGTTGCTGGCGGTCCGCGTCCGGGTAGTCCAGCACGAATTTCTCCAGCACCGCGTCATCGCCCGAGATCAGGCGGTCACGCCAGCGCTCCAGGTTATGGAAGCGTTCGTTGTACTGGCGAGTGGAGGCATCGGTTTGATCGAGCAAGGCCAGAATGGCATCAGTGTCCTGATCGCGCATCAGCTTGCCGATAAACATGATGTGCCGTTTACGCGCGATATTCGCGGTGTGCTTGGGAGCATCCGCAAGCGCCCGGCGCATTTCGTCGGTCAGTGGCAATTTGGCAATCAAGTCTCTCTTGAGCGTTGTAAGGCGCTCGCCGAGGTCAACCAGCGCATGCAGCTCGCGTTTGACCTGGGTTTTGCTTTTCTCCCCATCGAGGGAGTCGTCGTAAGAATCAACCATGGTGGCAGTCCGCAAAGAAACGCCGCCATGATAACCAGTCGGGGGCCGCTTGTCCGGCCCGGTCGCTCGATGGCCTTAACCGAAAGCAGAATTTGAGTGGAGAAAACCATGAGTGCAGCCCAAAGCGTCGGTCCGCAAGCGTTACCGGCACTGCAGGAACAAGTCGAGCAGATCCTTGCCGAGGCCAAGCGCCAGGGGGCCAGCGCCTGTGAAGTAGCCGTGTCGCTGGAACAGGGGCTGTCGACGTCGGTGCGCCAGCGTGAAGTGGAAACCGTCGAGTTCAATCGCGACCAGGGTTTTGGTATCACGTTGTATGCCGGGCAGCGCAAAGGCTCGGCCAGTACTTCCGCCAGTGGGCCGGAAGCGATACGTGAAACCGTCGCAGCGGCGCTGGCGATTGCCAAGCACACCTCTGAGGACGAAAGCTCGGGCCTGGCCGACAAAGCGCTGATGGCCAAGGACTTGAAAGACTTCGATCTATTCCATGCCTGGGACATCACACCCGAGCAGGCGATCGAAAAGGCGCTGATCTGCGAAGCGGCGGCGTTCGATGCCGATGCCCGCATCAAGAACGCTGATGGCACCACGTTGAGCACTCATCAAGGCTGCCGTGTCTACGGTAACAGCCATGGTTTTATCGGTGGTTATGCCTCCACTCGCCATAGCTTGAGCTGCGTGATGATCGCCGAAGCCAATGGCCAGATGCAGCGCGATTACTGGTACGACGTGAGCCGCCAGGGCGAATTACTGGCCGATCCTGTCGGCATCGGCCAGCGCGCCGCACAACGTGCCGCCAGCCGCCTGGGCGCGCGCCCGGTTCCGACATGCGAAGTGCCGGTGCTGTTTTCGGCTGAGCTGGCTGGTGGTTTGTTCGGCAGTTTCCTGGGCGCGATTTCGGGCGGCAACCTGTACCGAAAATCCTCGTTCCTTGAGGGCGCGATTGGCCAGAAGCTGTTTCCTGAATGGCTGACCATCGATGAGCGCCCGCACTTGATGCGTGCCATGGGCAGTTCCGCATTCGATGGTGATGGCCTGGCCACCTATGCCAAACCGTTCGTCGAGAACGGCGAGTTGGTGTCTTACGTACTGGGCACTTACGCCGGTCGCAAGCTCGGCCTGCCAAGTACGGCGAATGCCGGTGGCGTGCACAACCTGTTCGTCACCCACGGCGACGAGGATCAGGCGGCGCTGTTGCGTCGTATGGGTCGCGGTCTGCTGGTCACCGAGCTGATGGGCAGTGGCCTGAATATGGTGACCGGTGATTACTCGCGCGGCGCGGCGGGTTTCTGGGTAGAAAATGGCGAGATTCAGTTCGCTGTCCAGGAAGTGACCATCGCCGGCAACATGCGCGATATGTTCAAGCAGATTGTCGCGGTGGGTAATGACCTGGAGCTGCGCAGCAATATTCGCACCGGGTCGGTGCTGATTGAGCGCATGACCGTCGCCGGCAGTTAACCGCGCGACGCTTTAAAAAAAGGCACGCCATCCTCGAGATGGCGTGCCTTTTTTTGTGGCTGCGATTTGCTACTCTTGTTTTGATTCTCAATATCATTTAATAATAAATATCATTACCGAGTGAGCGTGGATCATGAGTTCTGTCCTGCGTGAGGATCCGTACCTGGAAAGTTGGCGTTGGATGAGTCGTCAGATTCGCTGCGGTCTCGATCCCAATGAACCGCGCCTGATCGAACATTACCTCAATGAGGGACGATACCTGGCGTGCTGCACCGCGACCCATCCGTGGACGATCGCCGAAACGTCATTCCGCCTTTTGATCGACACCGCCAGCGACATCGCCTTGCCCTGGCATTGGCGATCCGTGTGCCTGGACCAGGCCTGGCGCCCACTGCGCGACCTGGAAAAACTTTCCCACTGTGCCTGCCGCCTCAAGCGCTGGCAGACCTTTGCCTGGCAATTGGCGACCTGCGAATTGCTGCCTTCCCTTTCTGTTTCTGACCTGGTGCAAGGATCTAACGATGAGTAACACCCGTATCGAACGCGACAGCATGGGCGAGCTGCAAGTGCCTGCCGAGGCCTTGTATGGCGCGCAGACCCAGCGCGCGGTGAACAATTTCCCGATCAGTCATCAACGTATGCCGGCGCAATTCATTCGCGCCCTTATCCTGGCCAAGGCCGCCGCCGCCAAGGTCAACGTCGACCTCAAGCAAATCAGCGAAGGGCAGGGCAAGGCCATCGTCGATGCAGCCCAAGGCTTGCTCGAAGGCGACTTCATGCCGCACTTCCCGGTGGATATTTTCCAGACCGGCTCCGGCACCAGCTCGAACATGAACGCGAACGAAGTGATTGCGACCCTGGCCAGCCGTTTGCTGGGCGAGCCGGTCAACCCCAATGACCACGTGAACTGCGGCCAGAGCAGCAACGACATCATTCCGACCACCATCCACGTCAGCGCGGCGTTGGTGCTGCATGAGCAAACGCTGCCGGCCTTGCTGCATTTGGTACAGGTCATCGAGCAAAAGGCCGAAGAAGTCCACCCGTTCATCAAGACCGGCCGCACGCACCTGATGGACGCCATGCCGGTGCGCATGAGCCAGGTGCTTAATGGCTGGGCGCAACAGCTCAAGGCCAATATCGGCCATTTGCAGGATTTGCTGCCGAGCTTGCAGGCGCTGGCACAGGGTGGCACGGCGGTTGGCACCGGCATCAATGCACACCCGGAATTTGCAGCACGTTTCAGTCAGCAGTTAAGCAGCCTGACCGGGGTGAAATTCACCCCGGGCAAAAACCTGTTCGCGTTGATTGGCTCCCAGGACACCGCCGTTGCCGTTTCCGGCCAGTTGAAAGCCACCGCGGTATCGCTGATGAAAATCGCCAACGACCTGCGCTGGATGAACTCCGGCCCGCTCGCAGGCTTGGGTGAAATCGAATTGGAAGGCTTGCAGCCAGGCTCCTCGATCATGCCGGGCAAGGTCAACCCAGTGATTCCGGAGGCCACCGCCATGGTTGCCGCCCAGGTCATCGGCAATGACACGGTGATCACGGTCGCAGGGCAGTCCGGCAACTTCGAGTTGAACGTGATGCTGCCGATCATCGCCCAGAACCTGCTCAGCAGCCTCGAACTGCTGGCCAACTCCAGCCACCTGCTGGCCGACAAGGCCATCGCCAGCTTCAAGGTCAACGAAGCCAAGCTTAAGGAAGCGCTGTCGCGCAATCCGATCCTGGTCACCGCACTCAACCCGATCATTGGTTACCAAAAGGCCGCTGAAATCGCCAAGAAGGCCTATCAGCAAGGCCGCCCGGTGATCGATGTCGCCCTCGAGCACACCGACTTGCCACGTAGTCAACTGGAGATCCTGCTGGACCCGGAAAAGCTCACAGCCGGCGGCGTGTAATCACCGACCCTGCTTTGGAGGCTCACCATGGAGCACTGGAAACGCACGATCGAACGGGCCAATCGCTGCTTTATGGCGGGCGAGTTGGTCGATGCTCGTGAGGCCTATTTGCAAGCCCTGGCCCTGGCGCAAGTGTTATTCGAGCGTTGGGCGGATGCCGACGAAGCAGTGGCGGCTTGCGTCATTTCCCATCACAACCTGGCGGACCTGCACCTGCGCCTCAACCAGCCGGAGGAAAGCGCGGAATACCTGTGCGCCATTCACCAACGGCTGTTGCAGACCATGCAGGACCCGCGTCTGAGCCCGCAATTGCGCGAGGCGGCGCTGCGTCAGAGCAGCAAGACCTATGTCGAACTGTTGAATTTCATCAGCGATCACGGCGAATACCCGCGTACCCATCGCCTGCTGGGCGGTACTGCGGCGCAACCGATCACTCCACACTACGGAGCACATTGATATGACCTACACCTTGCCTGCCTTGCCTTACGCCTACGATGCCCTGGAGCCGCATATCGACGCGCAAACCATGGAGATTCACTACACCAAGCACCACCAGACCTACATCAATAACCTGAATGCTGCGGTCGAAGGCACGGAGTTTGCGGGCTGGCCGGTAGAAAAGTTGGTGTCCAGCGTGCAGCAACTGCCGGAAAAGCTGCGTGCTGCCGTGATCAACCAAGGGGGTGGTCACGCTAACCACTCGCTGTTCTGGGCAGTGATGTCGCCAAAAGGCGGCGGCAAGCCTGAAGGCGCACTGGGCAAAGCCATCGACGAGCAACTGGGTGGCTTCGACAGTTTCAAAGAGGCCTTCACCAAGGCCGCCTTGACCCGCTTCGGCAGTGGCTGGGCCTGGCTGAGCGTCACCCCGCAAAAGACGCTGGTGGTGGAAAGCAGTGGCAATCAGGACAGCCCGTTGATGAGCGGCAACACGCCAATACTGGGCCTGGACGTGTGGGAGCACGCCTATTACCTGCTGTATCAGAACCGTCGCCCGGAATACATCAACGCCTTTTATAGCGTGATCAACTGGCCGGAAGTCGCCGCACGCTACCAGGCCGCCCTGGCCTGATATTCAACCTATAACAAGATCTAAGGCCGACTATGGGCACTGAAACACTGGCGATCAGCAGCGGGCGAATGTTTCGTTATGCGTTTGGCTCGCTGTTGCTGTTGGCAGGGACTGCATTGCTGGTGGCCCATGGGCTGGCCTGGCTAAACCTTGAGCCGCGTATCCTGCGCGCCTTGCAGGGCGGCGCTATCTGCGCGCTCGGCACGGCACTGGGCGCGGTGCCCGTGCTGGTCATACGCCGCATGCCGGTAGCGCTGAGCGATACATTGCTGGGCTTTGGTGCCGGGGTAATGCTGGCGGCGACAGCGTTTTCGCTGATCGTGCCCGGTATTACGGCCGCTGAAGGCCTGGGGCTTTCGCCTTGGGGTGCCAGTGGGTTGA
Organism: Pseudomonas sp. ChxA; assembly: GCF_030263855.1. Classification (NCBI taxonomy): domain Bacteria; kingdom Pseudomonadati; phylum Pseudomonadota; class Gammaproteobacteria; order Pseudomonadales; family Pseudomonadaceae; genus Pseudomonas; species Pseudomonas sp. ChxA. The sequence continues at coordinate 514,815 of NZ_JARPMK010000002.1, read as the reverse complement.
TCAGCTTCGGCATTATGTTCGGCGCATTCGGGTTGTACCTGGTGGACCGCAAGGTTTCCGGCGCGAGCCCGGAAATGCTGGTGGGCACGCCGGATAAACCGGTGATTGCGCCGCGTATCTGGCTGTTTGTCTTCGCCATCATTGCCCACAACATTCCGGAAGGCATGGCGGTGGGCGTTTCCGCCGGTGGCGGCATGCCGGACGCCGACAGCCTGGCCATGGGCATTGCCTTGCAGGATGTGCCGGAAGGTTTGGTGATTGCACTGGTGCTGGCTGGGGCGGGCATGTCGCGGGTCAAGGCGTTCTTGATCGGCGCCGCGTCAGGCTTGGTCGAGCCGGTGTTTGCCGTGCTGTGTGCGTGGTTGGTGAGCCTGGCTGAGGTTCTATTGCCGCTGGGGCTCGCGCTGGCGGCGGGGGCGATGTTGTTGGTGGTGACTCACGAAGTGATCCCGGAATCGCGCCGCAATGGTCATGAAAAGCTTGCCAGCCTGGGGCTGTGCATCGGGTTTTGCTTGATGATGGTGATGGATACTGCATTAGGGTGAGGCCATTGCAGCCTCACACCTGTCTCAAAGGGTGGGTTTACTCACCCTCGTCAAAGTAGTTATTGATCAACTTAACCAGGGCGTCCATCGCTTCCTGCTCTTGTTCGCCTTCCGTCTTCAAGTGAATCTTGGTGCCCTTGCCCGCAGCCAGCATCATCATGGCCATGATGCTTTTGCCGTCGACCATCGACTCTGGTGTGCGCCCGGCGCGGATCTGGCACGGGAACTGCCCAGCAACCCCAACGAATTTAGCCGAGGCGCGGGCGTGCAGGCCCAGCTTGTTGATGATTTCAATTTCCAGAGCGGGCATCGCGGGGGTGTTCCTTTCAGCTAAGGTCGCGGTGGCGAACCTGGACGTTCTTGAGGGTTTGTTGCAGCACCTGGCCCAAGCGTTCGGTCAGGTAGACGGAGCGATGGTGGCCGCCGGTGCAGCCGATGGCAATGGTGACATAAGCCCGATTACTTGCGGCAAAGCGCGGTAACCATTTGAGCAGGTAGCTGGAGATGTCCTGGAACATTTCCTCGACATCCGGTTGCGCAGCCAGGTACTCGACCACCGGCTGGTCCAAGCCAGACTGATCACGCAGTTCAGGTTTCCAGTAAGGGTTGGGCAGGCAGCGCACGTCGAACACCAGGTCGGCATCCACCGGCATCCCACGCTTGAACCCAAACGACTCAACCAGAAAGGCCGTGCCGGGTTCCGGCTGGTTCAGCAGGCGCAGCTTGATCGCATCGCGCAACTGATACAGGTTCAAGCCGGTGGTGTTGATCTTGAGGTCAGCGAGGTCAATGATCGGCCCCAGCAGCGTGGTCTCGTCCTCGATGGCTTCGGCCAGGGAGCGATGCGGGCTGCTGAGGGGGTGGCGTCGACGGGTTTCGGAGAAGCGCTTGAGCAGCGTCTCCTCGTCGGCATCCAGGTACAGCACATCGCAATGAATATGCTTGGCGCGAACTTCCTCAAGCAGCTGGGGGAAGCGCTCAAGGTGGCTGGGCAGGTTGCGGGCGTCGATCGAGACGGCCACCAGTGGCTGCGCCAGTTCAGTGTGGATCAGGGCGCGTTCGGCCAATTCCGGCAGCAGGCCTGCCGGCAGGTTGTCGATGCAGTAGAAACCGTTGTCCTCAAGGACGTTGAGGGCGGTGCTTTTACCCGAGCCTGAGCGGCCGCTGACGATGATCAAACGCATGGTTACTGCCCGCTTTGCTCATCGAGTACAACCTGATAAAGCGCCTCGTTGCTGCTGGCGCTGCGCAGTTTGTCGCGTACGTCCTTGCGGTCGAGCATGCTGGCTATCTGCCGAAGCAGTTCCAGGTGCGCATCGGTGGCGGCTTGCGGGACCAGCAGTACGAACAGCAGGTCAACCGGGGCGCCGTCGATGGCGTCGAAATCGATTTTCTCCTGCAGGTGCAATAGCGCACTGACGGGAGACGTGCAGCCTTCAAGGCGGCAGTGAGGAATGGCGATGCCGTTGCCAAAACCGGTGGAGCCCAGTTTTTCACGGTCAATCAGGGCCTTGAACACGACTTGCTCATCCAGCTCAGGCACTTCACGGCTGATCAGGTTGGCGATGTGTTCGAGGGCTTTCTTCTTACTGCCGCCCGGCGCGTTCACGAGGGAACGGCCGGGGGTCAGGATGGTTTCAAGTTGGATCATGGGGGAGAGTTAACGACCTGTACCTTGCATCAGGTGCAGATTCTTTTCCTTATGCTTTAAGAGTTGGCGGTCAAGCTTGTCGGTGAGCAAGTCGATCGATGCATACATGTCTTCATGCTCGGCCTTGGCCTGCACTTCACCACCTGGAATCTGGAGGGTCGCTTCAATTTTCTGCTGAAGCTTGTCGACCTTCATGATGACCTCCGCGTTGGTGATCTTGTCAAAATGGCCCTCAAGCTTCTTCAGCTTCTGCACGACATAGTCGCGAAGTGGTGGGGTGACTTCCACATGTTGTCCACTGATGTTGACTTGCATACAGCTTCTCCTTCGTTGCCAGTGCATAAAGCGGTGGGTAGGAATACCCACCACTGGAACGCTATGGCCCGCCCGTCACATCAAACGCTTACGCTCGCTGGAAGGCGCGATCCCGAGGGACTCGCGGTACTTGGCGACGGTTCGACGGGCGACCTGAATGCCTTGTGCCTCCAGTAAACCAGCGATCTTACTGTCACTCAATGGCTTTTTCTGATTTTCCGCCGCAACCAGTTTTTTGATGATCGCGCGGATCGCCGTGGACGAGCATTCGCCGCCTTCGGAGGTGCTGACGTGGCTGGAGAAAAAGTATTTCAGTTCATAAATACCCCGTGGGGTATGCATGAATTTCTGCGTGGTCACCCGTGAAATCGTCGATTCATGCATACCTACCGCTTCGGCAATGTCATGCAGAACCAGTGGCTTCATCGCCTCATCGCCATATTCCAGGAAGCCGCGCTGGTGCTCGACGATCTGGGTGGCCACTTTCATCAGGGTTTCGTTACGGCTTTGCAGGCTCTTGATGAACCAGCGCGCTTCCTGCAATTGGTTGCGCATGAAGGTGTTGTCGGCGCTGGTGTCGGCGCGGCGTACAAAGCCTGCATATTGTGGGTTGACCCGCAGGCGTGGCACCGATTCCTGGTTCAACTCCACGAGCCAGCGTTCGTTGTCTTTGCGCACGATCACGTCGGGCACGACATATTCGGCTTCGCTGGACTCGATCTGCGAGCCCGGACGCGGGTTGAGGCTCTGCACCAGCTCGATGACCTGGCGCAGGTCGTCTTCCTTGAGCTTCATGCGGCGCATCAATTGGCTGTAGTCGCGGCTGCCCAGCAAGTCGATGTAGTCGGTGACCAGGCGCTGGGCTTCGGCGAGCCAAGGGGTCTTGGCCGGTAGTTGGCGCAGTTGCAGCAACAAGCATTCGCTCAAGGTGCGAGCGCCAATGCCGGCAGGCTCGAACTGTTGGATGCGATGCAGGACGGCTTCGATTTCGTCCAGCTCGATGTCCAGTTCCGGGTCGAACGCTTCCAGAATCTCGTCGAGCGTCTCGTCCAGGTAGCCCTGGTTGTTGATGCAGTCGATCAGGGTTACGGCGATCAGGCGATCGGTGTCGGACATCGGCGCCAGGTTCAGTTGCCACAGCAAATGGCTCTGCAGGCTTTCACCTGCGGACGTGCGGGTGGTGAAGTCCCACTCGTCGTCGTCATTGCTGGGCAGGCTGCTGGCGCTGGTCTGGTACACGTCTTCCCAGGCGGTGTCGACGGGAAGCTCGTTGGGAATGCGTTCGTTCCATTCGCCTTCCTCAAGGTTATCCACCGTAGGGGCGGTTTCCTGATAGGAAGGTTCCTGCACGTCGGCGTTGGGTTTTTGCTCGATGTTATCGGCCAGCGGGTCTGCATTATCGAAGTCGTCGCCTTCTTCCTGGCGTTCGAGCATCGGATTGGACTCCAGGGCCTCCTGGATTTCCTGTTGCAGGTCCAGGGTCGACAATTGGAGCAGGCGGATGGCCTGTTGCAGCTGCGGTGTCATCGTCAGCTGCTGGCCCATTCTCAGGACTAGCGATGGTTTCATGGCAGGGGCTTAACACCTTATTCGCCGGCGCAATGCGCCATCCACGACAGGGCGCGTGAGCGCCAAACATAAGCAAATTATATGCCTGATATCAGGGGCTTTGCCTAGAGCGCGGTAACAATAAAAAAACTGAGGTTTTTATTGACTTGCGCGCGCCCCGGGCAACGGCCTGATACCACCGTGATTACAGGCGGAACTCGTGACCCAGGTACACTTCCTTCACCAGTTCATTGGCCAGGATAGTCGCGGAGTCACCTTCTGCAATCAGTTGCCCATCGTTGACGATATAGGCGGTCTCGCAGATATCGAGGGTCTCACGCACGTTGTGGTCGGTGATCAATACACCGATGCCCTTGGCCTTGAGGTGATGGATGATCTGCTTGATATCGCCGACCGAGATCGGGTCGACACCGGCAAAAGGTTCGTCCAGCAGGATGAACTTCGGCGCGGTAGCCAGTGCGCGGGCGATTTCCACGCGGCGACGCTCACCACCGGACAAGCTCATGCCGAGGTTGTCGCGAATGTGGTTGATATGGAACTCCTGCAACAGGCTTTCCAGCTCTTTGCGACGGCCGTCACGGTCGAGTTCCTTGCGGGTCTCGAGGATCGCCATGATGTTGTCGGACACCGACAGTTTGCGGAAGATCGATGCTTCCTGGGGAAGATAGCCGATACCTGCGCGTGCACGACCGTGCATGGGCTGGTGGCTTACGTCCAGGTCGTCAATCAATACACGGCCCTGATCCGCCTGGACCAGGCCAACAATCATATAGAAGCAGGTGGTCTTGCCGGCGCCGTTGGGGCCGAGCAAGCCGACGATCTGGCCGCTGTCGATCGACAGGCTGACGTCGCGTACGACCTGACGGCTTTTATAAGCTTTGGCCAGATGCTGGGCTTTCAGGGTTGCCATCAGTTCGTCTTCTTCGCAGCGGGTTTTGGCGCAGGGGCGGCAGCGTCTTTCTGCTTCGGCTGGATAACCATGTCGATGCGCGGCTTCGGTGTGCCGATTTTTGTGCCATTGGCGCGACCGGCGGTAGCGATCTGCTTGACGGTGTCGTAGGTGATTTTTTCACCTTCGGTGGTATTGCCGTCAGTACTGACAACCCGTGCCTGGTCAATCAGGATAATGCGGTTCTGCTGGGCGTGATACTGGATGGTCTTGCCGTAGCCCTTCATCGGTGCTGGGTCAGCCGCCGCCTGCTTCTGTTCGAAGTAAGCCAGGTTGCCCACCGAAGTCACCACGTCGATGTCGCCAGCCGGGGTGCGAGTCAGCGTTACCGTGTTGCCGGTAATCTTCATCGAGCCTTGGGTGATGATCACGCCACCGGTGTAGGTCGCGACGCCTTGTTTATCATCCAACTGCGCATCGTCAGCCGAGATATGGATCGGTTGCTGGCTATCGTTCGGCAGAGCCCAGGCGCTCACGCTTCCCAGTGCTGCGCCCAGACCGAGCAAAATAGGGAGGGTTTTAACGAGCCTCATACTGTCCTCTTACGTTCGATAGCAGGTGTATCCTGCTTTCTTTCAAATACGCTTTCATTCCCTTGCCAGTCGATACACCGCCAGCGCCGTCAATTCTAACGTCTTGCTCGGTCTGCGCATATTGCTGTTGTGGGAAAACGGTCATGCGACTGCTGGTGATGATGGTGTCACGCTTCTGTTCATCGGTGCGCGCAACGCGTACCGAGTCGATCAACTCAACCTGGGTGCCGTCCGCGTTAACCTCGCCACGTTTGCTGGTGACGTGCCACGGAAAGTCGGTGCCGCGGAACAGGTTCAGGTCCGGGTTGGTCAGCAGGCTGACGTCGGAGGCTTTGACGTGCTCCACCTTGTCGGAGGTCATCTCGTATTGGACCTTGCCGTCAGGCATGAACTGCACCGTATAGGCATTGGTGGCGAAATTGTCGATCAGGCTCTCGTCAACCTGTGCTACAGGCTTGTCGAGAAAGCGCTCCGGGCTGATATTCCAGTAGCCCACCGCCAGGAACAGCGCGGCGATGACCCCGAATAACAGGAAGTTGCGAATCTTTTTGCTCAGCATAAAACGCTCTATAAGTAGGCGGCGTGGGCCGCTTCAAGACTGCCCTGGGCACGCAGGATCAATTCGCAGAACTCGCGGGCGGCACCTTCGCCGCCACGTGCGGCAGTGATGCCATGGGCGTGTTCACGAACAAATGCCGCCGCATTGGCGACGGCCATGCCCAGGCCGACTCGGCGAATGACCGGCAGGTCAGGCAGATCATCACCCAGGTACGCAACCTGCTCATAGCTTAGGTTGAGTTGGCCAAGAAGCTCGTCCAGAACCACCAGTTTATCCTCACGGCCTTGATACAGGTGAGGAATCCCCAGGTTTTGTGCGCGGCGTTCCACAACCGGTGTCTTTCGACCACTGATAATCGCCGTTTGCACACCGGCGGCCATCAACATTTTGATGCCCTGGCCGTCGAGGGTGTTGAAAGTCTTGAATTCGCTGCCATCTTCGAGGAAGTACAGACGGCCATCGGTCAGCACACCGTCGACGTCAAAAATCGCCAGTTTGATGTTTTTACCGCGTTGCAGCAGGTCGCCGGTCATTTACATCACTCCCGCACGCAACAAGTCGTGCATGTTCAGGGCGCCGATCGGGCGGTCGTCATTATTGACCACCACCAGCGCGCCAATCTTATGGTCTTCCATGATCTTCAGCGCTTCGGCTGCAAGCATCTCGGGGCGGGCGGTCTTGCCGTGGGGCGTCATCACCGCGTCAATGGTCGCAGTGTGGATATCGATGGTGCGGTCCAGGGTGCGGCGCAGGTCGCCGTCGGTGAAGACTCCGGCCAGGCGCCCGTCGGCTTCCAGGATCACGGTCATGCCCAGGCCCTTGCGGGTCATTTCCATCAGCGCATCTTTGAGCAGGGTGCCGCGTTGCACGTGGGGCAGTTCATCGCCCGAGTGCATGACGTTTTCCACTTTGAGCAGCAGGCGACGACCCAGCGCGCCGCCCGGGTGTGAAAACGCGAAGTCTTCTGCGGTAAAACCACGGGCTTCCAGCAACGCCACGGCCAGGGCGTCGCCCATGACCAGGGCGGCGGTGGTGGAAGAGGTCGGTGCCAGGTTGAGTGGGCAGGCTTCGTGGGCCACATGCACGTTCAAATTGACTTCGGCAGCCTTGGCCAGCGTGGATTCCGGGTTACCCGTGAGGCTGATCATCTTGATGCCCAGGCGCTTGATCAAGGGCAGCAAGGTCACGATTTCGTTGGTGGTGCCGGAGTTCGACAGCGCCAGGATAATGTCATCCTTGGTGATCATGCCCATGTCACCATGGCTGGCTTCGGCCGGGTGCACGAAGAACGCCGTGGTCCCGGTGCTGGCCAGCGTGGCGGCGATCTTGTTGCCGACGTGGCCGGATTTGCCCATGCCGACCACCACAACGCGGCCCGTGCTGGCCAGAATCATCTCGCAGGCGCGCACGAAATCTGCGTCGATATGGGCCAGTAAACCTTCTACGGCTTCAAGCTCGAGGCGGATGGTGCGTTGTGCGGATTGAATAAGGTCGCTGGATTGGCTCATGTCTGAAATCGTATAGCCTGACGAAAAGTCGGCGATTATAGCGGTAATGATCAAATCCCTCACGCTAGTTATTCTGCAGGTGCCTGGGATTTATGCTCAGTCACGTGTTTTCCCTGTCCCGAATCTGAACAAGGGCAGTTCCGGCCTTGGGGGCTCTGTACCAGCAGTGATATAGTTCGCCGCCAGTTCGGTCGGCCCAACCCATGCCGCTAACTTTTGTGCATCTGTTGCAAACGAAAGTCGCAAGCATGGTGTCTGAGTGAAAGGCTGCATCCCAAGGAGATTAGATGAGTGCCGATAACGCCTACGCGGTCGAGCTGAAGGGTCTTACCTTCAAGCGCGGTTCGCGCAGCATCTTCAATAACGTCGATATTCGCATTCCCCGCGGTAAAGTCACGGGCATCATGGGGCCTTCCGGTTGCGGCAAGACCACTCTGTTGCGCCTGATGGGCATGCAATTGCGGCCCAGCGCCGGTGAAGTGTGGGTCAACGGCCAGAACCTGCCGACGCTGTCGCGCAGCGATCTGTTCGATGCGCGCAAGCATATGGGCGTGTTGTTCCAGAGCGGTGCCCTGTTCACCGACCTCGACGTTTTCGAAAACGTAGCGTTTCCGCTGCGGGTGCATACCCAGCTGTCCGATGAAATGATTCGTGACATTGTGCTGCTCAAGCTGCAAGCCGTTGGCCTGCGCGGTGCCATCGACCTGATGCCCGACGAGTTGTCCGGTGGCATGAAGCGTCGTGTTGCGCTGGCGCGGGCTATTGCTCTCGATCCGCAGATCCTCATGTATGACGAGCCGTTCGTAGGCCAGGACCCTATCGCCATGGGCGTGCTGGTGCGCCTGATCCGCTTGCTCAACGATGCACTGGGGATCACCAGCATCGTGGTCTCCCACGACCTGGCCGAAACCGCGAGCATTGCTGACTACCTTTATGTGGTCGGCGATGGCCAGGTGCTGGGGCAGGGTACGCCTGAAGAACTGATGAACGCTGATAACCCGCGCATTCGCCAATTCATGACCGGCGATCCCGATGGCCCGGTGCCTTTTCATTTTCCGGCAGCGGACTACCGCTCAGATCTTCTGGGGAAGCGCTGATGCGCAAGACATCTTTACTCGAGAAGGTTCGCCTTTTCGGCCGCTCCGGCATCGACTTGGTCGAGGTCCTGGGGCGTTCGACAATTTTCCTGTTTCACGCACTGCTCGGGCGTGGCGGCATTGGCGGCGGTTTTGGTCTGTTGTTGAGGCAGCTGCATTCGGTGGGCGTGATGTCCCTGGTCATCATCGTGGTGTCCGGGATATTCATCGGCATGGTGCTGGCGTTGCAGGGGTTCAATATCCTCTCCAGCTACGGTTCGGAGCAAGCGGTAGGGCAGATGGTTGCGCTGACGCTGCTGCGTGAACTGGGGCCGGTGGTCACTGCCTTGCTGTTCGCCGGGCGCGCGGGTTCTGCATTGACCGCCGAAATCGGCAACATGAAGTCCACCGAGCAGTTGTCCAGCCTGGAAATGATCGGCGTGGACCCGCTCAAATATATTGTTGCCCCGCGCCTGTGGGCCGGCTTCATATCCCTGCCGCTGCTGGCGATGATTTTCAGCGTGGTGGGCATCTGGGGTGGTTCGTGGGTGGCGGTTGACTGGTTGGGCGTCTATGACGGCTCGTACTGGGGCAACATGCAAAACAGCGTGACCTTCAGCGGCGACGTGCTCAATGGCATCATCAAAAGCATCGTTTTCGCCTTTGTAGTGACCTGGATCGCCGTATTCCAAGGCTATGACTGTGAGCCCACTTCAGAAGGGATCAGTCGCGCCACCACCAAGACCGTTGTGTACGCCTCGCTGGCGGTACTGGGCCTTGACTTCATTTTGACCGCCTTGATGTTTGGAGATTTCTGATGCAAAACCGCACTGTGGAAATCGGTGTCGGCCTTTTCTTGCTGGCTGGCATCCTGGCTTTACTGTTGCTGGCCCTGCGGGTCAGTGGCCTTTCGGCCAGCCCCACCGCCGATACTTATAAACTTTACGCGTACTTCGACAATATCGCCGGTTTGACGGTCAGAGCTAAAGTGACCATGGCCGGTGTAACCATCGGCAAGGTCACGGCAATCGATCTGGATCGCGACAGCTTCACTGGCCGGGTGACCATGCAAGTCGACAAGAAGGTAGATAATCTGCCGACTGACTCTACTGCATCTATCCTCACTGCTGGGCTGCTGGGCGAAAAGTACATCGGCGTCAGCGTGGGTGGGGAAACAGCCCTGCTCAAGGATGGTTCGACAATCCACGACACACAGTCGTCGTTGGTGCTTGAAGACTTGATCGGTAAATTCCTGCTCAATACGGTCAATAAAGACGCCAAATGAGGAATCTGTTCATGATCTCTACCTTGCGACGTGGCCTGCTGGTGCTGCTGGCAGCACTGCCGCTGATGGCCAATGCGGCGGGTTCTGCGCACGATCTGGTGCAGGACACGACCAACAAGATGTTGGCTGACCTGACTGCTAACAAAGAGCAGTACAAGCAAGACCCAACCAAGTTTTACGACGCGCTCAATACCATCGTGGGGCCTGTGGTCGATGCCGAAGGCATTTCCCGCAGCATCATGACGGTCAAGTATTCGCGCAAGGCCACGCCTGCGCAGATGCAGACCTTCCAGGAAAACTTCAAGAAGGGCCTGTTCCAGTTCTATGGCAATGCCCTGCTTGAGTACAACAACCAAGGCATTACCGTTGCTCCTGCCGGGGATGAGTCGGGTGACCGCACCAGCGTCAACATGACCGTCAAAGGCAACAACGGCGCGGTTTACCCGGTTCAGTACACGCTGGAGAAGGTCAACGGCGAGTGGAAACTGCGCAACGTGATCATCAATGGCATCAACATTGGCAAGCTGTTCCGCGATCAGTTTGCTGATGCGATGCAGCGTAATGGCAATAACCTGGACAAAACCATCAATGGTTGGGCCGGTGAAGTCGCCAAGGCCAAGGAAGAAACCGACAAACAAGCCGGGAAGCCTGCGCAATGACCGAGTCGGCTGTTCGTCTTGGCGACGCCGGCGAGTTGTTCCTCAGCGGCGTGCTGGACTACCGCACCGGGCCTGAGCTGCGCAAGCAGGGCCAGGCGCTGATCAACGGCAGTAATGCGCCAGCGCTGGTGCTTGATTGCTCGGCGGTTACCAAGTCCAGCAGCGTTGGTCTGTCGTTGTTGCTGTGCTTCATGCGTGATGCGCAAGCGGTCAAAAAGCCGGTCAGCATCCGCTCACTGCCCGAAGACATGCGTGAAATCGCTCAGGTTTCCGGTATTGCCGAGCTGTTGGCGCACCCTTAATACACATTATTAAAGAAGCCCCCCGTCAGAGTCCTGCTATGCGGGGTTCGCAGGCGCGGGGCTTTTTTGTATGATGTGCGACCCGTGCGCACTGGGCGCCGATAGAGGTTGAGCATGCAGGCCCTAGAAGTTAAAAGCTTCCTTGAAGGAAAGCTGCCGGAAACGATCGTAGAAGTTGAAGGCGAAGGCTGCAATTTCCAGCTGAACGTGATTAGCGATGAACTGGTGGCATTGAGCCCGGTCAAGCGTCAGCGGCAGGTCTATGACCATTTGAGCCCGTGGATTACCGATGGCAGCATCCATGCGGTCACTATGAAATTTTTCAGCCGCGCGGCCTGGGCCGAGCGTACCTGAGCCCCCAAGGCGTCGAGATTCTTATGGATAAATTGATTATTACCGGTGGTGCCCGCCTTGATGGCGAGATCCGCATTTCCGGTGCAAAAAACTCCGCCTTGCCGATCCTGGCAGCGACCCTGCTGTGTGATGGCCCGGTAACCGTGGCCAACTTGCCGCACCTGCACGACATCACCACCATGATCGAGCTGTTCGGTCGCATGGGCATCGAGCCGGTGATCGACGAGAAGCTGTCTGTCGAAATCGACCCGCGCACCATCAAGACCCTGATCGCTCCGTACGAACTGGTGAAAACCATGCGTGCCTCGATCCTGGTGCTGGGCCCGATGGTTGCCCGTTTCGGCGAAGCTGAAGTAGCACTGCCTGGCGGTTGCGCCATTGGTTCGCGCCCTGTCGACCTGCACATCCGTGGCCTTGAAGCCATGGGCGCGGTCATCGACGTCGAAGGCGGCTACATCAAGGCCAAGGCGCCGGAAGGCGGTTTGCGCGGTGCCAACTTCTTCTTTGATACCGTCAGTGTTACCGGTACCGAGAACATCATGATGGCTGCCGCCCTGGCGAACGGTCGCAGTGTGCTGCAAAACGCTGCGCGCGAACCTGAAGTGGTCGACCTGGCCAACTTCCTGATCGCCATGGGTGCCAACATCACCGGCGCCGGCACTGACACCATCACTATCGACGGTGTGAAGCGTCTGCACTCGGCCACCTACAAAGTGATGCCGGACCGTATCGAGACCGGCACCTACCTGGTTGCCGCTGCCGTTACCGGTGGCCGCGTCAAGGTCAAGGACACCGATCCGACCATCCTGGAAGCCGTGCTGGAAAAACTCAAGGAAGCCGGTGCTGAAATCACTACCGGTGAAGACTGGATCGAGCTGAACATGCACGGCAAGCGGCCAAAAGCCGTGAACGTGCGTACGGCTCCTTATCCGGCGTTCCCGACCGACATGCAGGCGCAGTTCATTTCCTTGAACGCGATTGCCGAAGGCACTGGCGCAGTGATCGAGACCATCTTCGAAAACCGCTTCATGCACGTGTATGAACTGCACCGCATGGGCGCCAAGATCCAGGTCGAAGGCAACACTGCCATCGTTACCGGCATCGATAAGCTCAAGGGCGCGCCAGTCATGGCAACCGACCTGCGTGCCTCGGCCAGCCTGGTGATTTCGGCGTTGTGCGCAGACGGCGACACCCTGATCGACCGCATCTACCACATCGACCGTGGTTACGAGTGCATCGAAGAAAAACTGCAGATGCTCGGCGCTAAAATCCGCCGCGTACCGGGCTAGCTCCTGGAATTGTAAACACCGTCACCTGTGGCGAGGGAGCTTGCTCCCGCTGGGCCGTGAAGCGGCCCCCAACAACGGGACTGCTGCGCAGTCCAGCGGGAGCAAGCTCCCTCGCCACAGGTCTGTGTTTGCTGTTAGCTGAATTTGTTTCAAATCGAGGCTGTAATGGCCTCGATCTGTGTCTGGCGCCGTTTGCGACCGGGCAGCAATAGCCTGATGAAGGACTGACGTTTCCCATGTTGACCATCGCACTGTCCAAGGGCCGCATCCTTGACGACACTTTGCCGCTTCTGGCTGAAGCGGGCATCGTGCCGACCGAGAATCCGGACAAGAGCCGCAAGCTGATCATCCCCACGACCCAGGACGATGTGCGCCTGTTGATCGTGCGGGCTACCGACGTGCCAACCTACGTTGAACATGGCGCCGCCGACCTCGGTGTTGCCGGTAAAGACGTGCTGATGGAATACGGTGGCCAGGGCCTGTACGAGCCGTTGGACCTGCGTATTGCCCTGTGCAAGCTGATGACCGCCGGCCGTGTCGGTGACGTCGAGCCTAAAGGCCGCCTGCGCGTGGCCACCAAGTTCGTCAACGTCGCCAAGCGCTACTATGCCGAGCAAGGCCGTCAGGTCGACATCATCAAGCTCTACGGCTCGATGGAGCTGGCGCCGCTGATCGGCCTGGCCGACAAAATCATCGACGTGGTCGACACCGGCAACACCCTGCGTGCCAACGGCCTCGAACCCCAGGATTTCATTGCCGACATCAGCTCTCGCCTGATCGTCAACAAGGCTTCGATGAAGATGCAACACGCCCGTATCCAGGCGTTGATCGACACCCTGCGCAAGGCAGTGGAGTCTCGACACCGCGGTTGACTCACCCGCGCGGCCTTAGGTCGCGCCCGTCTATCCGCCTCATAGCCAGAATTCTCAGGTGCCCAAGCGGATCGACTGCTAACTTTCGGCGCTTGAGTATTTTTGCCATTCCTATGAGGCCCTCGCTATGACCACGTCCACTGCAATTGCCCGACTCAACGCTGCCGACCCGGATTTCGCCCATCATCTGGATCATCTGCTGAGCTGGGAAAGCGTGTCCGACGACTCGGTCAACCAGCGAGTGCTGGACATCATCAAGGCCGTGCGCGAGCGCGGTGATGCGGCGCTGGTGGACTTCACCCGCCAGTTCGATGGCCTTGACGTGGCGTCCATGTCGGACCTCATCCTGCCCCGTGAACGCCTGGAACTGGCCCTGACGCGTATCACCGCGCCTCAGCGAGAAGCCCTGGAAATTGCGGCGGCACGTGTACGCAGCTACCACGAAAAACAGAAACAGGACTCCTGGAGCTATACCGAAGCCGACGGCACTGTGCTTGGCCAAAAGGTCACGCCACTCGACCGCGCCGGTCTGTACGTGCCGGGCGGTAAGGCTTCGTATCCGTCATCGGTGTTGATGAACGCCATCCCGGCCAAAGTGGCAGGCGTGACCGAAGTGGTCATGGTGGTGCCGACGCCCCGTGGTGAAATCAACGAGCTGGTGCTGGCCGCTGCCTGCATCGCCGGTGTTGACCGCGTGTTCACCATTGGTGGCGCGCAAGCCGTTGCGGCCTTGGCCTACGGCACCGAAAGCGTGCCGAAGGTCGACAAGGTGGTTGGCCCTGGCAACATCTATGTCGCCACCGCCAAGCGCCACGTGTTTGGCCAGGTCGGCATCGACATGATCGCCGGCCCTTCGGAAATTCTCGTGGTGTGTGATGGCCAGACCGACCCGGACTGGATCGCCATGGACCTGTTCTCCCAGGCCGAACACGACGAGGACGCCCAGGCAATTTTGGTCAGCCCCGACGCCGAGTTCCTCGACAAGGTTGCTGCCAGCATCAACAAGCTGCTGCCGACCATGGAGCGCGCCGAGATCATCGAGAAGTCGATCAATGGCCGTGGTGCATTGATTCTGGTGCGCGACATGGAGCAAGCCATCGAAGTGGCCAACCGCATTGCGCCGGAGCACTTGGAATTGTCCGTAGCCGACCCACAAGCGTGGCTGCCGTCGATCCGCCACGCTGGTGCGATCTTCATGGGGCGTCACACCAGTGAAGCCCTGGGCGACTACTGCGCGGGCCCCAACCACGTGCTGCCGACGTCCGGCACCGCGCGTTTCTCGTCGCCGCTGGGGGTGTATGACTTCCAGAAGCGTTCGTCGATTATCTTCTGCTCGCCACAAGGCGCCTCCGAACTGGGCAAGACTGCCTCGGTGCTGGCTCGTGGTGAATCGCTGAGTGCCCACGCACGCAGCGCCGAATATCGCATCCTTGAAGAGGGGAAATAAGGCATGAGCAAATTCTGGAGCCCCTTCGTCAAGGACCTCGTGCCTTACGTACCTGGTGAACAACCGAAGCTGACCAAACTGGTCAAGCTCAACACCAATGAAAACCCCTACGGGCCTTCGCCCAAGGCGCTGGCGGCGATGCAGGCCGAGTTGAATGACAACCTGCGTTTGTACCCGGACCCCAACAGCGACCTGCTCAAGCAGGCGGTGGCCAAGTATTACGCGATCGATGCCAGCAAGGTGTTCCTCGGCAACGGTTCCGACGAAGTGCTGGCGCACATCTTCCACGGCCTGTTCCAACACGACTTGCCGCTGCTGTTCCCGGACATCAGCTACAGCTTCTACCCGGTGTACTGCGGCCTGTATGGCATCAAGTCCGCCCCGGTGCCATTGGACGAGCAATTCCAGATTCGCGTAGCCGACTACGCCAAGCCCAATGGCGGGATCATCTTCCCCAACCCGAACGCACCGACCGGCTGCGTACTGGCACTGGACGCGGTGGAGCAGATCCTCAAGGCCAGCCCGGATTCAGTGGTGGTGGTGGATGAGGCCTATATCGACTTCGGCGGCGAAACCGCCATCAGCCTGGTGGATCGTTACCCGAACCTGCTGGTGACCCAGACCCTGTCCAAATCGCGCTCACTGGCCGGTTTGCGTGTGGGCCTGGCCGTGGGCCACCCGGACCTGATCGAGGCGCTGGAGCGGGTCAAGAACAGCTTCAACTCCTACCCGCTGGATCGCCTGGCGATTGTCGGGGCGGCGGCGGCTTTTGAGGACCGTGAGCATTTCGAGAAGACTTGCCAGTGGGTGATCGACAGCCGCAACACGGTGGTTGCGCAGTTGGAGGGCAAGGGCTTTGAAGTGTTGCCGTCAGCAGCCAACTTCATCTTCGCGCGTCACCCACGGCACGACGCTGCCGGTTTGGCCGCAAAGCTGCGTGAGCAAGGGGTGATTGTGCGGCACTTCAAGCAGGAGCGGATTGCCCAGTTCCTGCGGATCAGCATCGGTACGCCAGAGCAGAACCAGGCGCTGATCGATGGCCTCGGTGAGCTTTAAGCCACACTGAAGAGCAAAAAATGTGGGAGCTGGCTTGCCTGCGATAGCGGTGTATCAAACGACGGATATGTCGACTGTTACACCGTTATCGCAGGCAAGCCAGCTCCCACACTTATTTTACGCTGGGCCAGTTAGATCAACGGCTCATCCGGCTTCTTGTTCTTCCAGCCATCATTGCCCGGCAGCAGCAGGTTCAAACCAATCGCTACCACCGCACACAGGGCGATGCCCTTGAGGCCAAAGTCATCCGGGCCGGTGCCGGTGCCGACCAGTACACCGCCAATCCCGAATACCAGGGTCACCGACACAATCACCAGATTGCGCGCCTCGCCCAGGTCGATCTTGTGGCGGATCAGCGTGTTCATGCCCACCGCCGCAATTGAGCCGAACAGCAGGCACAGAATCCCGCCCATCACCGGTACCGGGATGCTTTGCAGCAGCGCGCCGAACTTGCCGATAAACGCCAGGCTGATGGCAAACACCGCCGCCCAGGTCATGATTTTCGGGTTGTAGTTCTTGGTCAGCATCACTGCGCCCGTCACTTCGGCGTAAGTGGTATTTGGCGGGCCACCGAACAGGCCGGCAGCGGTGGTGGCAATCCCGTCACCCAGCAAGGTGCGGTGCAGGCCGGGCTTTTTCAGGTAATCGCGACCGGTCACGCTGCCTACCGCAATCACACCGCCGATATGTTCGATCGCCGGGGCCAGGGCCACCGGGACGATAAACAGGATGGCCTGCCAGTTGAACTCCGGCGCGGTGAAGTGGGGCAGGGCGAACCACGGCGCGGCGGCGATCTTCGCCGTGTCGACCACACGAAAGTAGAACGACATGGCAAAGCCGACCAGTACGCCGGAGATAATCGGCACCAAGCGGAAAATGCCTTTGCCGAATACCGCCACGATCAGGGTGGTCAGCAGCGCCGGCATCGAAATCAGCATTGCTGTCTGGTAGTGGATCAGTTCACTGCCATCACCGGCTTTGCCCATCGCCATATTGGCGGCAATCGGCGCCATGGCCAGGCCGATGGAAATGATCACCGGGCCAATCACCACTGGCGGCAGCAAGCGGTCGATGAACCCAGTGCCTTTGACCTTCACGGCCAGGCCCAAAAAGGTATAAACGAAACCGGCCGCCATCACCCCGCCCATGGTCGCCGCAAGGCCGAACTGGCCCTTGGCGAGAATGATCGGGGTGATAAACGCAAAGCTCGATGCCAGGAATACCGGCACCTGCCGCCCTGTCACCACCTGGAACAGCAATGTGCCCAGGCCTGCGGTGAACAGTGCGACGTTTGGATCAAGACCTGTGATCAGCGGCATCAACACCAGCGCGCCAAATGCTACAAAAAGCATCTGTGCGCCAGACAGGATCTGGCGCCAAAGCGGGTCGTTGAATTCATCCTGCATGCTTACGCGTCCTTCTGCTTGGTGCCGAAGATCTTGTCACCGGCATCGCCCAGGCCTGGGATGATGTAGCCATGTTCGTTCAAGCGCTCGTCGATGGAGGCGGTGTAGATCTGCACGTCCGGGTGAGCCTTTTCGACGGCAGCGATGCCTTCGGGCGCGGCCACCAGCACCATGGCGCGGATGTCTTTGCAGCCGGCTTTTTTCAGCAGGTCGATGGTGGCAACCATGGAGCTGCCGGTGGCGAGCATCGGGTCGATGATCATTGCCAGGCGCTCGTTGATTTCCGGGACGAGTTTTTCCAGGTAGGTGTGCGCCTGCAAGGTTTCTTCATTGCGGGCCACGCCCACGGCGCTGACTTTGGCGCCCGGGATCAGGCTGAGCACGCCTTCGAGCATGCCGATACCGGCGCGCAGGATAGGCACTACGGTGATTTTCTTACCGGCGATTTTCTCCACTTGTACGGGACCGGCCCAACCGGGGATCTCGTAGGTTTCCAGCGGCAAATCCTTGGTCG
Source organism: Pseudomonas sp. ChxA (assembly GCF_030263855.1). Classification (NCBI taxonomy): domain Bacteria; kingdom Pseudomonadati; phylum Pseudomonadota; class Gammaproteobacteria; order Pseudomonadales; family Pseudomonadaceae; genus Pseudomonas; species Pseudomonas sp. ChxA. The sequence goes on along the minus strand of NZ_JARPMK010000002.1, from coordinate 496,926 downwards.
CTTCATAAGTCAGCAGCGCTCCGACTTCCTGAGCAAGCTCACGGAAATTCTTCGTGCTAATGTCGGCACGGCGCATAAGGCCGAGTTTGTGTCGGATCAGCGGGTGGCGGATCTCGCGAGTGGGCATGGGAAAGGCTCCGGCGGCGGGCAAAAAAACCGGCCTAGATTAATCTATCCGAGGGTGTTGTCCTATAGACATCTAGTACGTTAGTCCATTAAGGCTTGATCGTTGCGCCTCACATGCGTACCTTTGCCCGCTTTTCTTGCCACAGCACCCCCTTGGAGAGCGCCATGTCCGCTGATCTCGAGCATATCCGTCAAATCATGCGCGAGGCTGACTGCCTGTACACCGAAGCGCAAGTCGAAGAAGCGATCGCCAAGGTCGGCGCACACATCAGCCGCGAAATGGCCGACACCAACCCGGTGGTCTTCTGCGTGATGAACGGCGGCCTGATTTTCGCCGGCAAATTGCTGACTCATCTGCAATTCCCGCTGGAAGCCTCCTACCTGCACGCCACCCGTTATCGCAACGAGACCAGCGGCGGCGACCTGTTCTGGAAAGCCAAGCCGGAAGTGTCGTTCATCGACCGCGACGTGCTGATCATCGACGACATCCTCGATGAAGGTCACACCCTGGGCGCGATCATCGACTTCTGCAAACACGCCGGTGCGCGCAAAGTGCACACCGCGGTGCTGATCGACAAAGACCACGACCGCAAAGCCCGCCCGGACCTCAAAGCCGATTACGTCGGCCTGCCGTGCATCGATCGTTATATTTTCGGCTACGGCATGGACTACAAAGGCTACTGGCGTAACGCCAATGGCATCTACGCGGTTAAAGGGATGTAAGCCATGGCGCGCTTTCTTGATCAGACATTGTTCGCTGAATTGGCCGAGAAAGCGGCCGCCAGCCCCCGTGGCCGGCACCATCACAACTTCCATCAGATGGAAGAACCTTGCCATCGCCTGGCCGTAGGCCTGCAACCTGACACCTATGTGCCGCCGCATCGACACCTGAGCGCCGACAAGGCGGAAACCCTGTTGGTGCTCAAGGGCAGCCTCGGCGTACTGGTGTTCAGCGACACCGGTGAGGTGATTGCCAAGCGCATTTTGCAGGCGGGCGGCGAGTGCGCAGGCGTCGATCTGCCGCCAGGCGTGTTTCATGGCCTGGTGGTGCTCGAGCCCGACAGCGTGATGTTTGAATGCAAGGCCGGGCCGTATCGACCGATAGGCGAGGGCGAGTCACCCGACTGGGCGCCGCGCGAAGGCGAGGCCGGCGTGGCCGAATACCAACGCTGGATGCTCGCCCAGTTCGATTGAGCTACAGTGCTCGGCCATCCTCTACGGAGCGGCCCATGAGCCTGTTGACACGCACCTGCGCCGCCCTGGCGTTGACTCTCAGTTTGCCACTGGCTGCCGCGCCCGCGCCGATGCACAGCCAGTTCCTGCCGCCCGATGACCTGACCCTGCGCGCCGAAACGCCCGACCAGCAGCAACTGCTGCAAATCACCGAATATGCGGTGGTGGTGGGAAATCAGCGGCAGTCGACGCAACAACCCATCCCGGTGACCTCGCCGTTGATGATCCGCCTCAAGGGCAAACCCTTGAACAAAGGCGCAACCATCGCCCAGGTGGTGCTCAATTTTGACGCCGAAAGCAAAAGCCTGAAAAAGCCGGTGTTCGATGACGCCAGCAAAACGCTCACGCTGTCCTATCCGGTGGCCCAGTACCGCGTGATTGTCGACCTTCTGCGCAATGACACGGTGTATGTGCAGTTCCTCAGTTATGCCAATGGGCATATCTGGGCGGACCTGCATACCGGTGCCGTTCGCGCAAAGTAATTAAGCCGAATGCAGTCAATGTGGGAGTTGGCTTGCCTGCGATGGCGGCGGTTCAGTTGGCCCAACGGTCACTGATGCGCCGCCATCGCAGGCAAGCCAGCTCCCACATGTGTGTTTGGTTGTTTTCGAAGTCGGTGTCTGGCAGGTAGACTTCCTCTCCCGTGTAAATGTCTGCAGGCTGGAGTCGGTAATGCGTAAAGATAAGAAACAGGTGATTGGTGACGAGATCGGCGACGACCAGATCAAGTTGTTCCTGGATTTTGAGCCGGTTGACGCGACTTCACCGTCCCTGCACAAGCTGATCAAGGCCTACCGTGGCCTGCGTATCGACGACTTCGAGCGCTTCCTGGGCTTTTTCAAGGAAGCAGGCCTGGACCTGGACGGCAAGGACGAGCATGGCCAGACCTTCGTCGAGCTGATCAAGGACCAGCGCAACGCACCTGAGTACATCGAGCTGATCGAAAACGCTCGCGGCTGATTATTCCGGCCACAAAAAAACGCCCCGAGGGGCGTTTGATCGTTCCCACGCTCTGCGTGGGAATGCCTCCACTGACGCTCCGCGTCAAGACCTCAAGCGAAGCTTTCTGCCTCGTTGCTTTGCTCAACCAGTTCCAGGCTGATGTTGTTCTGCGCATTGATCTTGCGATACAGCTCAGCATCCGTCTCCAGCACTTTTTCCCGGGCCGGGAAGATCTCGTGCAGCTTGGCGGCCCACTCACCGGCAGCCTTGGCCGGGAAGCAACGCTCGATCAGTTCCAGCATGATCGAAACCGTCACCGAAGCGCCTGGGGACGCGCCCAACAGGGCGGCCAGCGAGCCGTCTTTGGCCGCGACCAGCTCGGTGCCAAATTGCAGCACGCCACCTTTTTTCGGGTCTTTCTTGATGATCTGCACCCGTTGGCCGGCCACTTCCAGGCGCCAGTCTTCGGCTTTGGCTTCCGGGTAGAAGCGGCGCAGGGATTCCAGGCGCTGCTCCATGGACTGCATCACTTCGCTGACCAGGTACTTGGTCAGGTCCATGTTGTCGCGAGCGACCGCCAGCATCGGGCCGATATTACCGGCGCGAACCGACAGCGGCAGGTCGAGGAACGAGCCGTGCTTGAGGAACTTGGTGGTAAAGCCGGCGTATGGCCCGAACAGCAGGGATTTCTTGCCGTCGACCACGCGGGTGTCCAAGTGCGGCACCGACATCGGCGGCGAGCCCACGGCGGCCTGGCTGTAGACCTTGGCCTGGTGGTGCTTGACCACTTCCGGGTTGTCGCAACGCAGCCACTGGCCACTGACCGGGAAGCCACCAAAGCCTTTGCTCTCTTCGATGCCCGAAGCTTGCAGCAGCGGCAGGGCTGCGCCACCGGCGCCGAGGAACACGAACTTGGCCTCGACTTCGCGGCTGTTGCCGCTGTTGACGTCCTTGATGCTCACGGTCCAGCCTGCGCCATTGCGCTTGAGGCCGGTAACACGCTTGCTGTACTTGACCTGGGCATCCGGTGCGCTGGTCAGGTGCGACAGCAGTTGATTGGTCAGGGCGCCGAAATTGACGTCGGTGCCGTTCATCACGCGGGTGGCTGCGATTTTTTCGTCGAGCGGGCGGCCCGGCATCATCAGCGGCATCCACTCGGCCATCTCATTGCGGTCTTCGGTGTAATGCATGTCCGAAAACGCGTGATGCTGGCTGAGGGTTTCAAAGCGCTTCTTGAGGAACGACACGCCTTTGTCGCCTTGCACGAAGCTCAGGTGCGGCACCGGGCTGATAAAGGACTTGGACGAGCCAAAGGTGCCCTTTTTGGTCAGGTACGCCCAGAACTGCTTCGACACCTCGAACTGGGTATTGATGTGCACGGCTTTCTTGATGTCGATGGAGCCGTCGCCGGCCTGCGGCGTGTAGTTCAGCTCACACAGCCCGGCGTGGCCGGTGCCGGCGTTGTTCCACGGGTTGGAACTCTCCGCGGCACCCGAATCCATCAGCTCAACGACTTCCAGCTTGAGGCCGGGGTCGAGCTCTTTGAGCAATACGGCCAGGGTGGCACTCATGATGCCGGCCCCTACCAGTACTACGTCGACTGCTTCGTTATGCGCCATTTAACGCGTCTCCAAAATCTGCAGCACCAAATTGACGGCATGGCTGCCAGGAGTGACGGGGCGGTTCACGTGTTGCCCCAGGTTACCCATGGCCAGGATCGCCATGTCCGTTTCGCAATTCTTTGCAACTTCAGCACACGCTTCCTGCCGGGCTAATCTGCCTATGAACGCATTCATGGGCGCCTGTGGCAATTCGACTTATGGTCAAAGCGTGCGATTCGTGCAGTCAATCCGTAGCGGACAGGCTCAAGCTCCGGTGTTTGAGGAGTACTCGGTCCTGTGTGGTTGGGCTGTTCCAGACGCTGATGGTGCTTGTACAAACGCCAAACTATTCATTTGCTCGCCACACTCTTGTGAAGTTGTGAAAACCCGTTTTTTCACGCTCTTTTGAAGACGTGAACCTCAAAAAAGGGCTGCCCCAGCCTGGCACCTGGCCCGTAAACCCCCGCCGACACGCGGCAAGACGGGCAAACAACTCAAGTGGCCGAGCGCAATGGCAGCTCTGGCAGATTCGGTAAAGAGAGGTGGTTTGCAAAGAAAACAGCAAGCGCGCCAGCTTCACTCGATCTGTGTGGGCGGCTCTCTGTGGGCGATTGGGGGGTTAATACCGAGGCATTAACGATGCTGCGAGGCCCGATCAGGAGACGTCCTTATAATCGGGGGGAGATTGTAGCGAAGAACGCCAGGGAAATGGGCGTGTTTTATGACTTTTATTAGGGCGTTCAGGAAGCCAGTGCGTGCCGCGAGTGCGTGTGGACAACCTGCGGGCTGATTCGAGCGCTCATCGGCAGTGGGCGGTGCATCCAGCCCAGATGGGGTTCCGAGACCTCCACCCAGCCGTCGCCCACGGGTGGCAGGCTGCACTGCTTGAACGCCACGCAATGGCCATTGGCATCCAGCCGTGCGTAGTGGCGATGACGGGGGTGGGACATGAACAATGATTTAAGAAGGCGCATGGCTTTGTACCTGTTACGTTACATGCTTGAAGGTTGCCAGTGTGCCATGACAGTGGAGTGACGAAATTACGCGAAATTGTAATTTGAACCCGCCTTCAGCTGCCGTTCAGGATGGCTGGTGAGTGGCACGCATGCGCCGTTATACTGGCGGCCTGTTTGCACCCAGTCCTGGAGAAATGAGTATGTTGCAACGCCTGTTGTTCGGTTTGATCACTGTGACCAGTTTGACCCTGGTTGGCTGCGCCAACAGCCCGCAACAACTCAGCCCGCAACCTAAAGTCACGGCGCAACTGGCGCCTGTCGGCCATGGCCAGCCGGTGTCGGTGCGCGTGGTAGATGGTCGTCCTTCGCCCACCCTGGGTTCCCGTGGTGGCCTGTACCCTGAGACTGCGCTGATTTCGGTACAAGGCCAGGACGTGCTGCCCAAGCTGCAAGCCCAGGCTGAAGCCGCCGTGCGCCTGCTGGGCTTCACCCCGGCTAACTCGCCGGGCGCGCCGCAGTTGACCATCACCCTGGCTGAGCTGAAGTACCAGTCGCCCAAAGAAGGCCTGTATGTGACGGAAGCCTCCATCGGCGCAACCTTCAAGTCCGACGTCAGTGCCGGTACACGCCGCTACAGTGGCCGCTACGGTGCGTCCCTGAACCAGCGCTTCGGTATGTCGCCGAACCAGGAAACCAACACCAAGCTGGTCAGCGACGTGTTGAGTGATGCCCTGACGCGCTTGTTCAAAGACCCAAGCATCGGTTCGCTTCTCAGCTCGCAGTAACTGTCAGGCGGGCGCGGAGCGCCCCGATCGCCGTTACCACGCAGCGCGTGGGAACGATCACCGGGCTCAGCAATGAGCCCGGTTTTTTTATGCCTGCAGCCTTCATGCAGCCGTTTCGACATAAAAGTCCAGCACACTCACGCCAGTGAGCAGGTCCAGCTCCGGCAGGTCGGCATGCTGGTGCCCGCCGAGGGCGCAATACACCAGCCAGTGACGGTCCTGAACGTTGAACGCAAGGCCGCCGACCAGCGCTTCCTGTTCATCGTTCTGGGCGATCAGGTACAGCCGATCCTGGTTTTGTGCGTGCAGCATGACAAGCTCCTAAGCGTCGAAGGGCAACAGAGTGGCTTGTTAAGGTGACGTTCAGGTGACGCTGTAAATTACTGGATACATTAACCGTACATGGGGGACGGAACGTTTCAGCGGCAGGAGGCCAATATCATTCAGGTTTGTATCTGAATAGATACCAAGACACTCGTCTACCGAGGTTTGCGATGGCGCTGCCCGCACTGCTGATCAATGCTGTGGCTTTATTGGTGGCCTGCCCGGGTGCAGCGCTGCTGTTCATTACCCGCCTGCGCGAGCAGCGAGCGCTGGCCGATCTGACCGCCCAAAGCGAAGACCGGGCAATCGACCAACCGATGTTGTTTCTGGATGTGCGAACCGAACGGTCGCATCGCCTGGCTTACCGCGTCGGGTTTGCCTGCCTCGCCCTGGCGCTGGCCGTCTCCTGGCTCAGTACGCACCTCTAAAACCACCGCAAAACCAAAATGTGGGAGCTGGCTTGTTGTGGCGAGGGAGCTTGCTCCCGCTGGGCAGCGAAGCGGCCCCAAAAAGATGGGAGCGCTACGCACTGGAGCGCCAGCCCGGTCCAGCGGGAGCAAGCTCCCTCGCCACAGATGCCCCACACCTTGGTGGTGTTTAGAGGGGAATTCCGGCTTTGACCCGGTATTGATTCCTCACCGGCGTCGCATACTGCACCACCAAAAACGGTCGGTGTTCCACCGGGCATTCATTCAAACGCCGTTCCCACTCCGCTTTGGCCTTGGCCAACTCATCGGCCGGGAACACCTCGGCTGCCGTCGGCACCTGCAATTGCGGGTCGGCGTCGCTCCACTGCGCATACGCCAGGTAGTGCACCGGGAACAGGCGATAACCGCCGAGAATCTGCCGGTCCATTTCCACGGCCAGCAGCTTGGTGTCTTCAAAACGCTCGGTAATCGGCGGTGCGAAGTTCACGTGAACGCGGCCCTTGTAGCCGGTAATGCCCAGCGCAATGCTCACATCGTCTTCGCCCGGCGCCTTGGTGTAGGTGCCGGTGGTGGCGCGGATGTACAGCTCGCGGGCCTTGGCGCTGTCGCATGGGTCGTATTCATAGCTGATCGACACCGGCGTCAGGTTCAATGACTGGATCACCTCGGCAAACGGCTCGTCTTTGCGGCTGACGTGGAACATCTTGAGGATCGCCGATTCGGTGCGATCATCGCCATCCTTCGCCCGGCCTTCGGCCTGGGCGATCCAGATCGACTGGCAGTCGTTGCGGATCGAATGGTTGATATAGGCTGACAGCAGGTTATACGCGGCCATCTTCTCCTTTCGCCCGGTGATCGAGCGGTGCACGATGAAGCTCTTGTTCAGGCGCATCAGGTCGCTGACAAACGGCTTTTGCAGCAGGTTGTCGCCGATGGCGATACGTGGTGTCGGCAGGCCGGCGTGGTACACGGCATAGTTGACGAAGGCCGGGTCCATCACGATATCGCGGTGGTTGGCCAGAAACAGGTAGGCTGTGCCGGATTTGAGCTGCTCGACACCGGTATAGGTCACGCCGTCGGTCGCGCGATCAATGGTGTGATCGACGTAATACTCGACTTTGTCCTGCAGCGTGGCCACGGTGGTGACGCCGGCAAATTCACGGCGCAGTTTGCGGGCGATCATCGGCTTGAGCAGCCAGCCCAGGGCGCCGGCAAAGCGCGGGAAGCGGAAGTGGGTCAGGATGTCCAGAAAGGCCTTGTCACTGAACAGACGCGCCAGCACGGCCGGGACTTCGCTGTCGTTGTAAGGTCGGATGGTATCGAATTCGCCCATCATGCTCTCTTGTTAGAAACGGCTAGGGTAAGTAAAGGAAACATCAGGGTGCGGCCGCAATAGTGGCGCTGCCGTGAATAGCCCTGTAAATAGACCGGCGATTATACGCACAAGTCACCTGGGAGACCGCGATGCTGGAAACCGAGTCGTACGATTGTCCTTATTGTGGTGAACCGGCTGAGGCGGTTCTGGACCTTTCCGGCGGCGATCAGTCATACATTGAAGACTGTCCGGTATGTTGCCGGCCGATTATTTTCGACCTGCAAGTGCACGATGACGAATGGATGCTGAACGTGCGCAGCGAGAACGAGTAACAGGTACACGCAATGCAGCGAATCTACGAACCGGAAAACCTGATGGAAGGCGAGCTGCTGCAACAGATGCTCGCCAGCGAAGGCATCGAGGCGCACCTGGTGGGGCGCCATTTGCTCGGAGGCACTGGCGAATTGCCGATCTTCGGCCTGCTGGGCCTGGAAGTGGACAACGACCAGGCCGCCTACGCCCGTGAATTGATAACGGCCTATAACGGCGCGCAACCCATGCCCGGCGATGAACCCGACAGCTTCCCTGACGTGTTGGTCTGTTAGGCTGTCGGTCGGTTTACCCCAAGAGTCGTGTTGCCCCATGTGTGGACGTTATGCCCTGTTTCGCTGGAACCCTTCCTTTGCTGCCTTGCCGGGCTTCCCGGCCGACCAGCAGGCCCAGTGGAATATTTCCCCGAATGATTCGGTGCTGATCCAGCGCCTGAGCGAAGGCCAGCGCACCCTGGCACGTGCGCGCTGGGGCCTCACGCCACCGTGGCTCACCGACCTTTCGCGCACGCCTGCCCATGCCCGCGCCGAAACCCTGGCCGAACAACCGATGTTTCGCGAAGCCTTGCGCCGGCGCCGATGCTTGCTGCCGGCCAATGGTTTTTACGAATGGCGTGGCACCCAGCGCAAGCGCCCCTACTGGCTGACGCCGGGTGAAGGCTCGACGCTGTTTTTTGCGGCGATTTGGGAAGCGTATCCGGTGCAGGAGCAGGTGTGGCTGAGTACCGCGGTGGTGACCCAAGCCGCGCAGAGTCAGCGGCGGCCGTTGATTCTGGATGCGGCGGGGCAGGAGGCATGGCTGAATCCTGAGACGCCGCTGCACGTTTTGCAGGGCTTGTTGGCCAGCGAGCCTGCGGCGTTGCGCGAGCGGGTGCTGGCGAATATGGTCAATGATCCCAAGTTGAATGGGCCGGAGTGCCTGACTCCGGGTTGAGGTTGGCTTTGCTGGCCTCATCGCAGGCAAGCCAGCTCCCACATTTGACGGTGTTCACAAATCAAAATGTGGGAGCTGGCTTGTCGGGTCGCCGCATCGCTGCGATAGCGGTCTCAGACCTTGAACTGATTGATCAACCGCCGCTGCTGCTCCGCCAACTTGGTCAAATCCGCACTCGCTGCACTGGACTCATCCGCACCACCCGCCACCTCATTGGCCACCTGGCCGATATTGATCACATTGCGATTGATGTCCTCGGCCACCGCGCTCTGCTCCTCGGCCGCGCTGGCAATCTGCGTGTTCATGTCGTTGATCACCGACACCGCCTGGGTAATCGTCTCCAGCGCTTCGGCCGCTTTCGCTGCGTGCTGCACACTTTCGTCGGTGCGGTGCTGGCTGTCCTCCATCACCCGCACCACATCCCGCGTGCCTTGTTGCAACTGCTGAATCATGGTCTGGATTTCTTCGGTGGCTTTCTGGGTTTTTTGCGCCAGGTTGCGCACTTCATCCGCGACCACGGCGAAACCTCTGCCTTGTTCACCGGCGCGGGCCGCTTCGATGGCGGCGTTGAGCGCCAGCAGGTTGGTCTGCTCGGCAATCCCGCGAATCGCCGTGAGGATCGCGTTGATGTTCTCGCTGTCCTTGGCAAGGGTTTGCACCACGCCGACGGCCTTGCCGATTTCTTCGGCCAGCGCGCCGATGGAGGTGGAGGTATCGCGCACAATGCGCATGCCTTGGCTGGCGGCCTGGTCGGCATGGTTGGCGGCTTGCGCGGCCTGGGTGGCGTTACGCGCCACGTCTTGCGCGGTAGCGGTCATTTCGTGCACGGCGGTGGCCACCTGGTCGATCTCGACCATCTGTTTATGCACGCCCTGGTTGGTACGAATCGCGATGTCGGCGGTGTGTTCCGATGAGTCGCTGACCTTCTGCACCGAACTCACGACCTGAGTGATCATGCCCTGCAACTTGATCAGGAAGGTATTGAAGCCGTTGGCAATCGCGCCCAGCTCATCGGCGCGATCACTGGTGAGGCGGCGGGTAAGGTCGCCTTCGCCCTGGGCGATATCGTTGAGCATCGCCACCATTTGCTTGAGCGGGCGGGCAATGCCATGGCCCACCAGCCAGATCACCAGCAAACCGATACCGGCGATTAACAGGCCGACCATGGCCATGCCGAAGGTGTCAGTCTTGCGTTGGGCTTGCAGGTCGCTTTGCAGCTTTTGCGAGTCGGCCATCACCGCGCTCAACGGCAACTGCAGCATCAGCGTCCAGCGCGCTTCGGCCTGGCCGATGTTGAAGGGCAGGAACAGCTCGATATGCCCGTGTTGCTTGTCGATGTCGTAGCGCACTTCGCCGACTTTCAACTGGCCCAGGTTGGCCAGTTCGTTGCTGTCGAGCAGGTCGCTGGCTTTTTCGCCGAGCTTGCTGGCGTCTTTGGTGTAGGCCACCAGGCGACCGTTACTGGAGATCAGCGCCAGTTCGCCCGCGCCGTTGTACAGGTTCTGGTCGGCGCGGGTGAGCATGTCCTGGATGAAGTTCACCGACAGGTCGGCACCGACGATGCCCTGAAACGCCCCGTCGACCATGATGGGTTCGATAAACGAGGCGAGCATCACCATCGCGTTGCCGACTTTATAAGGCGCCGGGTCGATGGCGCAGGGCTTCTTGCTCTCTTTGGAGCACAGGTAGTACTCACTGGCGCGCACGCCGGTGGACAGGATGTTCTGGTCGTTGACGTCGGCGAGTTTATCCAGGCCCAGGCTGCCATCGGCATTGCGGTACCACCACGGCAGGAAACGGCCGTCGGCGGCCATACCGACAATCGCGGTATTTACGTAGGCAGCGTCGTTATGGTCGATGGCATTGGGTTCCCAGCCAATGTAGGCGCCGAGGATTTTCGGGTTGCGCACCACGGTTTCATGCAACAGGTTGATCAACTGCTCACGGCCGACCTGCAGCGCGGGTTCGCCCTTGGCGTCTTTCATCGCCAGCAGCGCATTGGCGGTGGCCAGGCCTTTGGCGGTCACCAGTGGTGCCTCCAGTTCGCGCTGAATCAGCGTGGCCTGGGTTTGCGCCAGAGCGGTGAGGCGCTGCTCGATGATCTGCTCAAATTGCGTTTGGGTTCGCTCCTGCACCAGTTCCTGGGTGCGGGCACCGGCGAACACTGCATAGAGCACCAGCACTGCAACCACACTCAGCACGATGGCCCCGGTCAATGCGGCGACAGAAAACTGAATCGATTTGAATTTCATGGAGGCTCCAGGCGCAGGGCAGGTGGGCTGCCTTGTTGTATCGGCCATCGGCTCTGGAGGCTTAAGGCTTGGCGGGCAAAATAGTGCGAGATGTCGCAAACGGGCTGTTCGCCGCCGCTGTGGGTGTGTGGGATGTATCTGAAAGTTAGCGGTTACACGTCGTGTGTATCTGGCGTTGATACAAATGACCGCCTACGATACGCGCCAGGTTTTCAGGGAGAGCATCATGAAAAAGTCATTGGCAGTAAGCGTACTCAGTGCAGCGATGCTGCTGGCAGGTTGCCAGTCGGTTAACACCACCAGCGGCGGCGCCGTGGGCGTGGAGCGCAAGCAGTACATGTTCAGCATGCTGTCGAGCCAGGAAGTCGACCAGATGTATGCCCAGTCCTACCAGCAGACGCTGGGCGAGGCGAGTGGCAAGGGCATGCTCGACAAGACCAGCGCCAACGCCAAGCGCGTGCAGGCCATCGCCAACCGCCTGATCGCCCAGGCGCCGACCTTCCGCCCGGACGCGGCGCAGTGGAAGTGGGAAGTCAATCTGATCAAAAGCGATGAGATGAACGCCAACTGTGGGCCTGGCGGCAAGATCTTCGTGTACAGCGGGTTGATCGACAAGCTCAAGCTCACCGACGACGAACTGGCTGCCGTTATGGGGCATGAAATTGCCCACGCCTTGCGTGAACACGGGCGTGAGGCCATGTCCAAGGCGTATGGCATCCAGATGGCCAAGCAGGGCGCTGGTGCGTTGTTCGGTCTGGGCCAGGACAGCCTGGCATTGGCCGATACCGTGGCCAACTACGGTATGACGTTGCCTAACAGCCGTGCCAATGAAAACGAAGCCGACCTGATCGGCCTGGAGCTTTCGGCCCGCGCCGGTTACAACCCGAATGCCGCGATCACCTTGTGGAACAAGATGGCCAAGGCTTCTGAAGGCGCGCCACCGGAGTTCATGAGCACTCACCCGGCGTCCGACAGCCGAATCGCTTCGTTGCAGGCGGCGATTCCGAAGGTGATGCCGCTTTACCAACAGGCCAAAAAATCCTGAGTTAACGCGGTCCAGTGTGGGAGCCGGGCTTGCCCGCGATGCAGGCGACTCGGTTTGTAAGGTGTACCGAGGTGATGCCATCGCAGGCAAGCCAGCTCCCACAGGTTTACATCGGGTTTAGATCCAGCCGCTGCTTTGCATGGCCTTGTACACCGCCACCACTGCCAGGATGAAAAACGCCGTGGCCGCCAGTCGACGAATCAAGGTCAGCGGCAGTTTTTCCGCGGCAAAATTGCCCGCCAATACCACCGGCACGTTGGCAATCAGCATGCCCAGCGTGGTGCCGATAATCACCAGCCACAACTCCGGGTACTGCGCCGCCAGCATCACCGTGGCGATCTGGGTCTTGTCACCGATTTCGGCGAGGAAGAACGCAATCAGCGTGGTCAGGAACGGCCCGAACTTGCGCGTGGTACTGGCTTCGTCATCGTCGAGTTTGTCCGGCACCAGGGTCCACAGCGCCGTGGCACAGAAGCTCGCTGCGAGGATCCAGTGCAACACCGCATCCGAGAAGAAACTGCCGAACCAGGCCCCCACGGCACCGGCGGCCGCATGGTTGGCCAGGGTCGCGGCGACAATGCCGGCGATAATCGGCCAGGGTTTGCGAAAGCGTGCGGCAAGGATGAGCGCGAGCAGTTGCGTCTTGTCGCCGATTTCGGCCAAGGCAACGATTGCGGTAGGTACGAGTAATGAATCCAGCATCAGGTAAGTTTCCAGGGGCGGGTCGACACGGCTATGACACGTACAGCCTTCCCGCCCCGGGTAAGGTGTGCGTGTCATAGGTCTTGTCAAACCCCGGTCCGTCTGTGCGGACTCCTGGGTCGCATACGCCATGGTCTGTTGACCAAGTATGTTGACGTATGCCGGACGAGCATGGCGCTCGTGGGAGACTACTCCCCTAGGACGGAGCGGATTCTGCCTAGGCAAAATCCATTCGGCAAGCGTTCTTTTTCAAATCGCCATTAGCCGCGTTTGGCACGGTAAATGCGAAAACCATTGCCTTCAGCCTTGATCGCACACACGCCCAGGTGCTCTTCGATCAGCGGTTGATACTTGAGGAAGCTGTTGGCAACCAGTCGAAGTTCGCCGCCTTTTGCCAGGTGTTTCGCTGCTTTTCGCAGCAAGTTCTCCGTGGCGAAATAATCCGTGTGCACGCCTACATGGAACGGCGGGTTGCTCAAAATCGCGTTCAAACCCATCGGCGCGGCGTCGATGCCATCACCGGTCAACACCTCGGCTTGCAGGCCGTTGGCTGCGAGGGTCAGGCGGCTGCTGGCGGCGGCGAAGGCGTCCACGTCGAGCATCGTCACGCTGTTATGCGGGTAGCGGCGTTTGACCGCCGCCCCAAGCACGCCGGCGCCGCAACCAAAGTCGAGCAAATGCCCGCTTGGCAGCTTGTCCAGATGCTCCAACAGCAGCTCGGTGCCGCGATCCAGGCGGCCGTGGCTGAACACGCCGGGCAGGCTCACCACCTTAAGCGGCCCTTCGGCCAGTGGCACTTCGAAGACTTGCGCCAGGCTTTCCAGCTCGACCGCTTGTGGGGCAGTGGCCACGGTGACTTGCCACAGTTGGCAATGCCGCGCGTTGTCGAGCTTGCGCGGCTTGCCGAACGGGATCATCTGCTTGGCGGCACTTTCGATGCCGCCCTTTTTCTCCCCAACCAGAAACAGCTCGGCACCGGGCAAGCGTGCGGCCACGGCGTTGAGCAGGTAGTCGGTGAGGTCTTTGGATTTTGGAAGGAAAATCACCGCCGCATCAAATCCGCGTTCGGGCACGTTCACGCCGAACTGGCTGCGCTCGGGGAAGCGCGCATCCAGTGCCGCCTGATCGCCGGCGTGCCAACTCCAGCCGTGGGCATTGGGCAGGCGGCCGAGCAAGTCGTCGGCGGGCAAACCTACCAGCAGCAGGTTGCCTTGAAAAAGTTCGGCCTGACGAAGCAGTACTTCACTGCGCGGATCCATAGTCTGCTCCTTGAAAAGGGGCGCAGTTTATCAACTGACGACACGCAGCGGGGCGCCGCTGAAAAAGCCTTGGGCGTTTTCAGCCAGTTGGCCGACGATACGCTGGCGCGCTTCGCGACTGCCCCAGGCATTGTGGGGTGTGACGATCAAACGAGGAATGTCGCCGGCCAGCAGCGGGTTGCCATTCACGGGTGGTTCCACGCTCAGCACGTCGGTGGCCGCGCCGCCCAAATGGCCGCTACGCAAGGCATCCGCCAGCGCCTGTTCGTTGATCAAACCGCCGCGCGCGGTGTTGACGATAAACGCGCCCGGTTTGAGCAACGCCAGTTCGCGGGCACCGATGAAGTCGCGCGTGTGTTCATTGAGCGGGCAGTGCAAGGTCAGCGCGTCGACCTGTGCGAGCAACTCATCCAGCGGCACGCGGTCGGCGCGGGCAGGGCGCCCGGGAATGGCGCCGAGCACCACGCGCATGCCGAAGGCTTCGGCCAGGCGTGCCACCGCGCCACCCAGTTCACCATGGCCGAGCAGGCCGAGGGTTTTGCCTTCCAGCTCGACAATCGGGTAGTCCAGCAGGCAGAACTGCTTGGCCTGTTGCCATTTGCCGGCCGCCACATCCTGTTGATAGTCCTTCAGACGCGTCGCCAGGTTGAGCAGCAGCATGATCGTGTGCTGCGCCACCGAAGGCGTGCCGTAGCCGTGGCAATTGCTCACGGTAATGCCGTGCGCGCGGGCGGCGTCGAGGTCGATGTTGTTGGTGCCGGTGGCCGACACCAGGATCAGCTTGAGCTCGGGGCAGGCCGCCAGGGTTTGCGCGTTAAGGGCGATCTTGTTACTGATCACCACCTGGGCGCCGTGTACACGTTCAAGCACATTCTGTGGCGAGGTGTCGGTGAACAGCTCAAGGTCACTGAAGCTGTTGCGCAGCTCGCTGAGGTCGAGGTCGCCCAGGTCCAGGGACGGGTGATCAAGGAAGACGGCGCGGCGATTGTTCATTCTCAACTGTACCTTTTGCGACGAGGTTCGAAGGCGTAATCTGCCGAGCCTATCAGATGAAATAATCAGTTACTTAATGGAGTGAACATGTACGTCGCCGAGTTTTTGACCGTAGCCCTGATTCACTTGTTGGCGGTGGCCAGCCCCGGCCCGGATTTCGCCGTGGTGGTGCGCGAAAGTGTTACCCATGGCCGTCGCGCCGGCACCTGGACTGCGCTGGGCGTGGGCTCGGCGATTTTCCTGCACGTGGGTTACTCGCTGCTGGGCATCGGCTTGATCGTGTCGCAGTCCATTGTGCTGTTCAACGCGCTGAAGTGGGCCGCCGCTGCGTACCTGCTGTACATCGGCTTCAAGGCCCTGCGCGCGCAACCGGCAAAGCCGCCGGCCGAGGGCGAGTTGCACCGCGAAGTGGGCGAGCGCACCCCACGCGGGGCGTTTACCGCAGGTTTTGTCACCAATGGCTTGAACCCGAAGGCCACGCTGTTCTTCCTGTCGCTGTTCACTGTGGTGATCAACCCGCACACGCCGCTGGCGATCCAGGCCGGTTACGGTGTGTACCTGGCGGTGGCGACGGCGTTGTGGTTTTGCCTGGTGGCCATGCTGTTCAGCCAGCAGCGCGTACGCGCCGGGTTTGCGCGGATGGGCCATTGGTTTGATCGGACCATGGGCGCGGTGCTGATTGCCATTGGTGTGAAGTTGGCGTTTACCAGCATGAAATAACGCCACACGGGTAACACACGGTCCCTGTGGGAGCCGGGCTTGCCCGCGATGCAGGCGCCTCGATGTATCAGTTGCACCGAGGCGACGCTATCGCAGGCAAGCCAGCTCCCACAGGGAATCGCTATAAGGCTCCAGTAATGGCGCAAAGCTAGCATTCATTGGCCGCTGCAAATCATTCCTTTGGCTGATTTGGCTGAAACATTAGCGCTCTACAGTGCAGGTCTTAGCCAAGACCGTGCAGTCAGATAAGGGATTCGTATGTTGCAGACCCGTGTTATCCCGCCCGCCGAAGGCGCTTACCAATACCCGCTGTTGATCAAACGCCTGTTGATGTCCGGGGCGCGTTACGAGAAGACCCGGGAAATCATCTACCGCGACAAGCTGCGCTACACCTACCCAACCCTGATCGAGCGGGTCGCGCGCCTGGCCAATGTGCTCACCGAGGCCGGGGTCAAGGCCGGGGACACCGTGGCCGTAATGGACTGGGACAGCCACCGTTACCTGGAGTGCATGTTCGCTATCCCGATGATCGGCGCGGTGATCCACACCATCAACGTGCGCCTGTCGCCGGAACAGATTCTCTACACCATGAACCACGCCGAGGACCGCTTTGTGCTGGTCAACAGCGAGTTCGTGGGGCTCTACCAGGCGATTGCCGGGCATCTGACCACCGTCGACAAGACCCTGCTGCTCACCGACGCCGACGCCAAGACTGCCGATTTGCCCAACCTGGTCGGCGAGTACGAAACCTTGCTGGCGGCCGCCAGCCCCAAGTACGACTTCCAGGACTTCGACGAAAACTCCGTCGCCACCACCTTCTACACCACCGGCACCACCGGCAACCCCAAAGGCGTGTACTTCACCCATCGCCAATTGGTGCTGCACACCATGGGCGTGGCGACCATCATGGGCAGTGTCGACAGCGTGCGCCTGCTGGGCACCAACGACGTGTACATGCCGATTACGCCGATGTTCCACGTGCATGCCTGGGGCCTGCCGTATGTGGCGACCATGCTCGGTTTGAAGCAGGTTTACCCTGGCCGTTACGACCCGGAATACCTGGTGGAGTTGTGGCGCAAAGAAAAGGTCACCTTCTCCCACTGTGTGCCGACCATCCTGCAAATGGTGCTCAACGCAAAGGCCGCCCAGGACGTGGATTTTGGCGGCTGGAAAATCGTCATCGGCGGCAGCGCGCTTAACCGCACGTTGTATGAAGCGTCCAAGGCGCGGGGCATTCAGCTGACGGCCGCGTATGGCATGTCCGAAACCGGGCCGCTGGTGTCCTGCGCTCACCTCAACGAAGAGTTGATGGCGGGTACCGAGGACGAGCGCACCACCTACCGCATCAAGGCCGGCGTGCCCGGGCCGTTGGTGGAAGCGGCGATTGTCGACGGCGACGGCAACTTCTTGCCTGCCGACGGCGAGTCTCAGGGCGAACTGGTGCTGCGTGCGCCGTGGCTCAGCGAAGGTTATTTCAACGAGCCGCAAAAGGGCGCCGAGCTGTGGGAGGGCGGCTGGATGCACACCGGTGACGTGGCCACCCTGGACGCGTTTGGCGTGATCGATATTCGCGACCGCATCAAGGACGTGATCAAGACCGGCGGCGAGTGGATTTCGTCATTGGCCCTCGAAGATCTGGTCAGCCGTCACCCGGCGGTACGCGAAGTAGCGGTGGTGGGCATCGCCGACCCACAGTGGGGCGAGCGCCCGTTTGCGTTGCTGGTGGTGCGTGATGGCCATGTGATAGGTGCCCGCGAGCTCAAGGAGCACCTCAAGCCGTTCGTGGAGTTGGGCCACTTGAGCAAGTGGGCGATCCCAAGCCAGATCGCCGTTGTTACTGAAATTCCCAAGACCAGTGTCGGCAAACTCGACAAAAAACGTATCCGCGTTGACATTATCGAGTGGCAGGCCAACAACAGCACGTTCCTGTCCACGCTCTGACCCCCTTCGCCGCGCCCGTTCGGGCGCGGCAATGCTCTAACTCGCGGCTTCACTTGTGATTTCAGGATTTTCAGCCATCCTTCCCACGCCGACCGTTGTCGGCGTGGCGAAAGGGTTGTGGCAGACAGGTTGGTGATGCAAATCACACTTTAGAGGGATCAAGCGCTACCCCCTGCTGGCTATAGTCCATCTCAGAGTTTTTCACGGATGTTGCGCTGCGGGCCATGGGGGCCCGGTTGCCGTTCGGCATTGGAATCGTTGTATTCCGGCCGTTACATGCATCCAGAAGAAAGAACTCACTGCCATAACAATAATGCACATGGAGTAGCGTCGATGACCTCAGTAAACCAGTTCTGGCGCCGGGCAAGACTGCCCCTGGCCGTCAGTCTCGCTTCTACGCTCGCCGGGCCTGCATTCGGCGTCAGTTTCAACATCGGTGAAATCGAAGGCAGCTTCGACTCATCCCTGTCGGTGGGGGCGAGCTGGTCGACTGCCGGTCGCAATAAAGACCTGATCGGTGCCAACAACGGTGGCAGAGGGCTGTCGCAGACCTCCGATGACGGCCACTTGAACTTCGACAAGGGCGATTCCTTCTCGAAGATCTTCAAGGGTATCCATGACCTTGAGTTGAAATACGGCGACACCGGCATCTTCGTGCGTGGCAAGTACTGGTATGACTTCGCGCTGCAAAACGAAGACCTGGACTTCAAGAACGTCAGCAACAACAACCGCAAAGAGGGCGCCAAGTCTTCCGGCGGGCAGATCCTCGATGCCTTCATCTACCACAACTACACCATCGCCGATCAGCCGGGTAACGTGCGGTTTGGCAAGCAGGTAGTGAGCTGGGGTGAAAGTACCTTCATTGGTGGCGGTATCAACTCCATCAACCCGATCGACGTGTCCGCGTTCCGTCGTCCGGGCGCCGAAATCAAGGAAGGCTTGATTCCGGTCAACATGTTCTACGTGTCGCAGACCCTGACCGATAACCTCTCGGCCGAAGCGTTTTATCAGCTGGAATGGGACCAGACCGTCACCGATAACTGCGGTACATTCTTCTCCCAGCCGGACGTCATCTCGGATGGTTGCAGCAATAACCTTCGGGTGCTGAACAAGCGCTCCACCATCCCTGGCGCGGCCTTGCCGACCCTTAATGCCCTGGGCGTGGATGTAAACAACGAAGGTGTGCTGGTACGTCGCGGCGGTGACCGTGATGCACGCGACAGCGGCCAGTTCGGCGTGGCCATGCACTACAACTTCGAGCCACTGGACACGGAGTTCGGTGCGTACTTCATGAACTACCACAGCCGTGCGCCGATCTTCAGCGCCACCGGCGCGCCAAACTCGGCCTACACCCGTCCGCTGGGGCCGCTGGCGGCCTTGCGTCCATTGATCGTGGCAGGCAGCTCCCAGTACTTCGTTGAGTACCCGGAAGATATCCGCCTCTACGGCTTGAGCTTCTCCACCACGCTGCCTACCGGCACTGCCTGGAGTGGTGAACTGAGCTACCGGCCAAACGCGCCGGTACAACTGAGCACCACCGATATCCTGTACGCGGGCGTCACGCCGATTCCGGGCTTTGGCAATGCATCGGTGCTCAAGGGCACACCGGGCCAGGACCTGCATGGCTACAACCGTAAGGAAGTGACCCAGTTCCAGACCACCTTCACGCACTTCTTCGACCAAGTCATGGGCGCTACTCGCCTGACCACCGTGGGCGAAATCGGCGTGACTCATGTGGGCGGCCTCGAGAGCAAAAACCAGGCACGTTATGGCCGTGATCCGGTCTTCGGCCCTGGCACGCTGCCTGGCGGCTTCTGCAATGCGCTTAACAATTCGACAGCCAACGGCGCAGGCCTGCCGAATGCGTCCGGCCTGAACACCAACTGCAACAACGACGGCTACACCACCGCCACGTCCTGGGGTTATCGCGCCCGGGCCATCTGGGAATACCCGGATGTGTTTGCCGGTGTAAACCTCAAGCCCAACGTGGCCTGGTCCCATGACGTCAAAGGCTATTCGCCTGGCCCTGGAGGCAACTTTGAAGAAGGTCGCAAGGCCGTCAGCCTGGGTGTGGATGCCGAGTACCAGAACACCTACACCGTCAGCCTGAATTACACCAACTTCTTTGGTGGCAAGTTCACCACCGTGGATGACCGTGACTTCATCGCGCTGAGCGCCGGCGTGAACTTCTAAGCACAACCTCTTTAAGCAGTCTGTTTTCAGGAAGAACCAGAACATGAAAATAACTAAAAGTCTGTTGCACGTGGGTGTGCTTGGGCTGTCGATCCTGGCGAGCAACGTCATGGCGGCAGTCTCGGCGGATGAAGCCGCCAAGTTGGGCACGACCCTGACGCCGATGGGCGCCGAAATGGCCGGTAACGCGGCCGGCACCATTCCTAAATGGTCGCCGCTGCCTACCAATGCCGGCGCCGTTGATGCCCGTGGCTTCCTGGCCAACCCGTATGCCAGCGAACAGCCGCAGTTCACTATCACCGCGCAGAACGTCGAGCAGTACAAAGACAAGCTGGCGCCGGGGCAGTACGCGATGTTCAAGCGCTACCCGGACACCTTCAAGATGCCGGTCTACCCGACCCATCGCGGCGCTACCGTGCCGGCCGAGGTGTTTGCCTCGATCAAGAAGAACGCCACCAGCACCAACCTGGTGTCTGGCGGCAACGGCCTGGAAAACTTCGAAACCGCGGTTCCGTTCCCGATTCCGAAAAGCGGCGTGGAAGTTATCTGGAACCACATCACCCGCTATCGCGGTGGCAGCGTGACCCGCCTGGTAACCCAGGCCACGCCGCAAACCAACGGCTCGTTCAGCCTGGTGTACTTCCGCGATCAGTTCGTGTTCCGCGACAAGATGAAGGACTACGATCCGAAAAACCCCGGCAACGTGCTGTTCTACTTCAAGCAGCAAGTCACCGCACCGGCGCGTCTGGCCGGTGGTGTGCTGCTGGTGCACGAAACCCTGGACCAGGTTAAAGAGCCGCGTTCGGCGTGGGTCTACAACGCCGGCCAGCGCCGTGTGCGCCGGGCGCCGCAAGTGTCCTATGACGGGCCGGGTACCGCTGCCGATGGCCTGCGTACCTCCGACAACCTCGACATGTACAACGGCGCACCGGACCGCTACGACTGGAAGCTTGAAGGCAAGAAAGAAATCTACATCGCCTCCAACAGCTACAAGATCGACGATCCGAAGCTCAAATATGCCGACATCATCAAGGCCGGCCACATCAACCAGGACCTGGCCCGCTACGAGCTGCGCCGCGTCTGGCACGTGGTTGCGACCCTGAAGGAAGGCCAGCGTCACATCTATGCCAAGCGTGACTTCTTCATCGACGAAGACACCTGGCAAGCAGCGGTTATCGACCACTACGACGGTCGCGGCCAACTGTGGCGCGTCGCCGAAGCCCATGCCGAGAACTACTACGACAAGCAAGTGCCGTGGTACGCCATCGAAACCCTCTACGACCTGCAGTCCGGCCGCTACCTGGCCCTGGGCATGAAGAACGAAGAGAAGCAGGCGTATGACTTCGGTTTCACCGCCTCCACCGCAGACTTCTCCCCGGCGGCCCTGCGCCAGGATGGGGTTCGCTAAGCTGCTTTAACTGAGGCCGCATCCTCAGCGTTAAGCCCCGACTGGTTCGGGGCTTTTTTATGCGGGGATATTTTTTGTCGCAGTTCTTTTTCAGGCAAATGTCGCAAAGATCTACAAACCCGCCGCTTTTACCGCTAGTCTGCGGACATCTGCAATGCCGACAACAGCCTTCTACAAGAGCCCGGCGATGACTGATCTGTCCCGAATCCAAGGCCCTGCAAGCGCGGTGATTCCGACCCTGGAAGCGCGTTTCTACAGGCCGCCTTTGCCTGATGGCTATGTGCTGCGCCCGCGCCTGTGCGAACGCTTGAGCGCGGGTCTTGCAGGGCGACTGTTGCTGGTGAGTGCCCCGGCCGGGTTCGGCAAAAGTTCGTTGGCGGTGGAGTTTTGTCAGAGCCTGCCGGCGCATTGGCAAAGCCTGTGGCTGGGCCTGAGCCCGCGAGATAACGACCCCGGCCGTTTCCTTGAGCGCTTGCTCGACGGCTTGCAGCAATATTTCCCGCAACTCGGCGCCCAATCCCTGGGTTTGCTGAAAATGCGTCAGCGTCACCAACCCTTTGCCTTTGAAGAATGGCTCGACGGCTTGCTCGACGAGCTGACGCTGCACCTGTCCACGCGCGCGCCCTTGCTGCTGGTGCTGGATGACTACCATCTGGCCCAGGGCCCGGTGCTGGACCGCTGCCTGCAATTTTTCCTCAATCATTTACCCGATGGGCTGCTGGTTTTGGTCACCAGCCGCCAGCGCCCGGACTGGCACCTGGCGCGGCTGCGACTCTCGCGCCACCTGCTGGAGCTGCACGAACAAGACCTGCGCCTGACCCACGACGAATCGCTGGCCGTACTCGACAGGCACAGCAGCTCGTTGCGCGGCGAAGCCCTGGACAACCTGATCCGTCGCAGCGAGGGCTGGGTGGCTGGC
Source organism: Pseudomonas sp. ChxA (assembly GCF_030263855.1). Taxonomy (NCBI): domain Bacteria; kingdom Pseudomonadati; phylum Pseudomonadota; class Gammaproteobacteria; order Pseudomonadales; family Pseudomonadaceae; genus Pseudomonas; species Pseudomonas sp. ChxA. The sequence goes on along the minus strand of NZ_JARPMK010000002.1, from coordinate 474,521 downwards.
CTGCGCTTCTGGCTGCTGGCCCTCTCCGAAGCTGGCAATGAAGCCGCGTTGCCGCAACATTTGCACGGTGGCGAAGGGCTGATCCGCGACTATCTGCTCGAAGAAGTCATTGATTGCCTGCCGGCAGAGGTGCAAGCCTTCCTTTACGACACCGCCCCGCAGGATCGTTTTTGCAGCGATTTGTGCGACGCCGTGCGCGAAGCCCACGACAGCGCGCACATCCTCGGTTATTTGCAGGCCCACCAAGTGTTTCTGGTGCCGCTCGATGAGCAGGGCCACTGGTATCGCTATCACCATCTGTTTTCCGACCTGTTGCGTACTCGACGTGCGAGCAGTTCCACCGTGCCGATTGCCAGCCTGCACCTGCGTGCCTGCCGCTGGTTCAACACCCAGGGCTTGATCGATGAAGCAGTGGAGCAGGCATTGCGCGCCGGCCATCTGGATGTGGCGGCGAACCTGGTGCAGAACCTGTCGGAGGAGCAACTGCTGGCCGAGCAGAATGTCGGCATGCTGCTGCGCTGGAAGATGGACTTGCCCGACAGCCTGCTGATCAGCACGCCGCGTTTGATCGTGCTCTACAGCTGGGCATTGGGCCTGGCCTGCCAACTGGATGCGGCCGAAGAACTCTCCGGTTACCTCAGCCGCTTCCTGCCGGCGCCATCGGCCACTGCGCAAAAGTCGATGCTGGCCCAATGGTTGGCGCTGAGCGGGATTATCGCCCGTGGCCGAGGCGATCGTGAGTCGACCCTGCGCTACTGCAGCGAGGCGTTGGAAAGCTTGCCGCAAAAACGTTATGGCCAGCGCCTGATGTGCCTGTCGACCTTGTCCAACCTGGCCATCGTCGATGCCGACTTGTGGCGTGCCCGTGGCCTGAATCGCGAATCCCTGGAGCTGGCGCAGCGCGTCGGTAACCCGCTGTTCGAGGCGTTGGCCCATTACGATCGCGCGCGGGTGCTGCAGGCGCGCGGCGAAATCCTGCGATCCCTGGACGAAGTGCGTCAGGGCCTGCAACGCCTGCACGGCTTGGCGCCGCAGCGGCTGTACGCGGTGCGCGCGCGGTTGTCGCTTTACGAGGGCTACTTATTGCTGGTGCGCTATCAGCCCGAGGCCGGCCTTGTCCGTTTACGCGCGGGTCTGAACGAAGCCCGTGCTTGCCGGGATATCAGCGTGCTGATCGGGCATTGTGTGATTGCCAGCTTTGAAGGGCGCCGGGGGGATTTTCCCACGGCGTTTGCCGAGCTTGCCGAAGCTGAGCGCTTGATGCACATCTGGGATGTGCCGCCGATCTACTACTTGGCAATGATCACCCTGATCAAATGCGAGCTGTGGCTGGCTCAAGGCCGCACTGACTTGGCCGAGGCCTGGTTGACCCGGCTGGGGCAAACCTACAACGGTGAACACGCCGCCGCCGCGCCGGAGTTCCACCCGCACTTGCCGCAACATATCGGGCTGCAACAGGCTGCGTTGGACGCCACCCGTCATCAGCCGGCCTCCGCGTTGCAACGCCTCGAGGAGCTGGCGCAGCAGGCGCACAACAGTGGGCGGCAAATGATTGCCCTGATGGCCCTGACCCAGCAGGCGCAGTTGCTGCTGGAGTGCGGGCAGCAAGACCAAGCCCGGCAAGTATTGGCCCGCGCCCTTGAGGCGGGCGCCGGTGGGGCGTTGCAACCCTTTCAGCGGTTGCTGGAGAGTTATCCGGATTGGATGCGTGAACAGCTTGGCCGGGAGGCTCATGGTTTGCTGAACCAGAGTTTGTTGGCGCTGTTGCCGGTGGCTGCGATCGTTGAGGCATCACCGAATCATGAAACCTTGAGCGCACGTGAACTGGCGGTGCTGAAGTTGATTGCCCAAGGGTGTTCCAACCAGGAAATCAGCAATCAGTTGTTTATTTCCCTGCACACCGTGAAAACCCACGCCAGCCATATCAACAGCAAGCTGGGTGTAGAGCGCCGGACTCAAGCAGTGGCACGGGCCAAGTCGATGGGGCTGCTGGCCTGATAATGCGGCAACTTTCCCGTGGGAGCTGATATGTGTGAGAGCTGGCTTATGTGGGAGCTGGCTTGCCTGCGATGCAGGCACCTCGGTCTACCAGTCAAACTGAGGTGATGCTATCGCAGGCAAGCCAGCTCCCACACTGGTCTGACTGTCTCGCTACGGCGCAGTCGGGCAGGCTTTCAGCGACGTGTCGGCGGTTTTGCTGACCAGCGCGGCGAAGCGCTTGAGGTTGTTCTGATGCGCCGCTACCAAGTCGTCAATACTCGGGCCTGCGGGTGTCTGCAAGGTGGTGCGGCAGGTCAGCGGTGCGGCATCTGCGCCGCTTGCGGGCCGCAGGCGCCAGCGCACATCGAGCAGTGCGTATTGGCCCGGCACCGAGTCAAATCGCTGCACTTCAAGGCGCAACGACAGGCGCTGCCGGGAGTGACTGTTGGCCAGTTGGTCCACCAGCGCGCTTTTCAGTTCATCCGCCAGGGTAGCGGCCCACCATTGGGTTTCAAGGATCGCCACACCACTGTCGCCCTGGCGAATCACGATCTGCGCGCGGTCGACCTGAGGCGGCACGCTGATGCTTTCAATGCGGATATCGCTGGCCTGTGCTTGTGTGCTGTTATTCCAGTGCGCCGGGGTAAGCGTGTGGAACGCAATCGGCTCACTGCGACACGCCGCGAGCAGCGCCAGCGCGGCGACCAAGGTGAGTTTCAAGGGGAAGGTCATGGCGGCTCCAATGGTCATTTGCGCGGTGGCCCTTGCAGGTCTGTTGGCGCGGCGCTGTCAGGGCGACCGCGAATCAGCGATTCCGGATGCCGGCCCAGGTAGTCCGACAGCTCACGCAAAGAGCGCGACATGCGCGCCAGTTCATCCAGGGTCTGGGTCAGTTGTTCACGCTGCGGTGAGTCTTCGGCCAGGGTTGAGTTGGCCGACTGCAAGGTCTTGCTCACGTCGCCCAGGGTGGTCTGCACGCCGGGCAGGGTCTTGGCGTTGAACTGGGCAAGGCTTTTGCGCAGCTCGACCAGGCTGCCGTCGAGGTTGCCGGCGATGCGCTCGATCGGCAGTTGGTTGACCTTGTTGACGATACCTTCGAGTTTCTCCTGCAATTGTTCAAGGTTGCCGGGGATGGTCGGAATGTTGACCGGGCGCAGGTTCGGGTCAAACACGACTTTGTCGGCTTTCGGGAAGAAATCCAGGGCGATGTACAGCTGGCCGGTCAGCAAGTTGCCGCTGCGGGCCTGAGCGCGCAGGCCGTTTTCGATAAAGGTGCCGATCAGGCGCACGCCGCCCGCTTCATCGTTGGGGTCATGGTTGGTAGCCTTGAGCAGCTTGGTGTTGGCTTCGCCGAGCAACTGCGGGTAAATCACGATGCCGACGTTGATCGGGAAACTGCGTTTCTTGGCATCGAAGTCCAGGTTGATCGACACCACTTTGCCGAACTCGACCCCAAGGAACTCCACCGGCGCGCCGACCTTGAGCCCGCGCAGTGCCTGATCAAAACGCAGGGCCATGTATTGCCCTTGACCGTTGGGCGGGGCGAGGGCGCTTTGCTGGTCGTCGAACAGCTCATAGGTGTGATCTTCGCTGGCCGATTTGTCGTTGGGGCTGTAGGGCGGCGCCTGGAACGCGATGCCGCCGGCCAACATCGATGACAAGGACTCGGTTTTCAGAGCGAAACCATTCGCGCCGACGCTCAGGTCGATGCCGCTGGCATTCCAGAAGCGGGTATTTTCGGTGACGTACACATCATTGGGCGCATGCACGAAGACCTCGATCTTCACGCCCTTGCCATCGTCATCCAGCTCATAGGCCACGACCTGGCCCACCGGGATCTTGCGGTAGTACACCGGCGAGCCGATATCCAGTGAGCCGAGGCCCTGGGTATGCAACGTGAAACGTTTGCCCGGTTCGCCATAGGTAATGGGTGGCGGGTTTTCCAGGCCTTTGAACTGTTTGGCGCGGGTGTCGGATTGGCCGATATCGGCGCCGATATAGTCACCGGACAGCAAGGTATCGATGCCGGACACGCCCCCGGCGCCGATGCGCGGGCGCACCACCCAGAATTTGGAGTCTTCACGGGTGAAGCTTTCCGCCTGCTTGGCCAACTTGATGGTGGCGTTGACGCTTTTCTGGTCATCGCTCAAGGCCACATCCGAGACTTGGCCGATCACCACGTTGCGGTATTTGACCTCGGTTTTATTCGCGACCAGGCCGTTGCCGGTCTTGAAGTTGAGGACGATCACCGGCCCCTGTTGCAGCACGTTGTGTACCACCAGCGAGATGCCCACCAGCACTGCCACAATCGGCACGATCCACACCAGCGAAACGCTGAAGCGCCGCGTCTTGATCGCCGGTGAGCCGGCAGGCGTGTCAGTGTTGTGTGAACTCATCCGAGATCTCCTCGTTGTGTGGGTTTTCCCAGATCAGGCGCGGGTCGAAACTCATGGCCGCGAGCATGGTAAACACCACCACAAGGCCAAAAAACAAAATACCCAGGCGCGGCTCGATGGTGCCCAGCGCCTGGAACTTCACCAACGCGGCCACCAGCGCGACCACAATTACGTCGAGCATGGACCAGTAGCCGATCAGTTCGACGAACCGAAACAGCTTCGAGCGCTCTTTGCGCGCCCACTGGCTGTTGCGCTGCACGGTGACCAGCAGCAGTGTCAGCGAGACAAACTTGATGCCCGGGACCGCAATGCTGGCAATGAAAATGATCAGGGCAATGTCCCAGGCGCCATGCTGCCAGAACTCCAGCACGCCGCTCATGATGGTGCTGTCTGCGCCGGAACCGAGCATGGTGGTGTTCATCACCGGCAGTAAATTCGCCGGGATATAAAATGCCAGTGCCGTGAGCATGTAGGCCCAGGTGCGGGTCAGCGAATGGAGTTTGCGCCGATGCAGCGGCGCGCCGCAGCGCTCGCACTCGCTGGGTTCGTCGCGCATGTCGCACGGCTGGCCGCAGGTGTGGCACAGGCACAGGTTGAGTTCGCGCGCGGTCGGTGGTGAGTTCATACGGCGTCCCACAAGTCGCGTACATCACGCCCGGCGATGCGAATCAGCAGCAAGGCGAGGGCGGCGAGGGCAAACAGGCCGGTGCCGGGGATCACGTCGAGCATGCCGGCCAACTTGAACACCGCGACCATCGCGCCCAACAGGCAGACTTCGAGCATGCTCCATGGCCGCAGCGCTTCAAGCCAGCGCATGCACACTTTGAACGCTGGCGAGCGCTTGCCGGTCAAGGCGAAACTCAGCACCCACAACAGCAATAGCAGTTGAAACACCGGAGCGATGATGATCGAGATCGCCGCCACCAGCGCAATAAAGGTGATCGGCCCCAGGCTCAGCGCCACCACCGAGTCCCACAAGGTCGCGCTGTTTTTAAGGCCTTGCAGGCTGATGCTCATCACCGGATAGAAATTGGCAAAGGTCCACAACACCGCTGCGGTGATGGTAAGCGCGAGGCGCTGTTGCACCGACAACCCGTTGTAGCGCTGCAACACGCCTGCGCAACGGGTGCACAGGGCTTTTTGATGTTTGGCGAGCGTGACCTTGTCGTACACGCAATCGCAGTGTTCACAGATGATCCGTTGATTGGCCATAAGCCTTGCTCCAAACGCGACGCTGCGGTGCGGGTTCCATGGCGCTCGAGTAGCTTAGCAGCTGATGCCCTTCGATTCCGGGGCAAGCTCCACCATACTGCGTCTGGAATGTGCCATAGAGCTTGCAGGAACGCCCATGAATATCGAAAAACCCGCGCTGATCCGCGAAACCTTCCCCGTCGGCCCTTTGCAGTGCAACTGCACCATCATCGGCGACCCGATCAGCAAAAAAGCCATTGTGGTCGACCCGGGCGGCAATCACGAACTGATCCTGGCGCGTCTGGATGCGCTGGGCCTCAAGGTGGTGAGCATTATCCATACCCACGCCCACTTGGATCACTTCCTGGCGTCCGGCCAGCTCAAAGAGAAGACCGGCGCCACGCTGCACTTGCACAAAGAAGATCAATTTCTTTGGGATAACCTGGAAATGCAATGCCAGATGTTTCGCGTGCCCTACACACCGGTACCGTCGCCGGATCGCTGGCTGGAGGACGACGAGGAGTTGGCCTGTGGCTGCGGGGTTGCGTTGCATACGCCGGGGCACACGCCGGGTTCGATGAGCTTCTGGTTTGCCGATGCCAAGTTGCTGATCGCCGGCGACACCTTGTTCAAGCGCGGCGTGGGACGTACCGACCTGTGGGGTGGCGACCAGGCGACTATCGTGCGTTCGATCAAGCAGCGTTTGTACACCTTGGACGAGGGCGCGACGGTGGTTACGGGGCACGGCCCGGATACCTGCTTGGGCGATGAGATGCGCGAGAACCCGTTCGTGCGGGCGTAACAGGCGCGGAGGGAATATTTGCGCGGGCGAGGCTGTTCTTCAGAAAGAATCGTCTTGGCAGGTCGCGTTCAGACTTGGCCTGCTACGGTTTATCTAGCGGGGATACTGTTCAATGTTTTGTTACAGGTGGGAAAGTGGCCACGGAATTTTTACCGTTTGTCGCGATCCAAACTCGGCACAGGCCCATTGCCAATGTCCTTTGCACCACAGAATGCAAAAGTAGGAGCTCCCTTCATGTTTACTCCGCGTCGTCTTCTTGTTGTTGCCACCGCCGTAGCCCTGTTGTCCGGCTGCGCTTCACCCAATCCTTATGACGGCAGCCAGGGACAGGCCAGCAATGGTTCCGAAGGGGGCATCAGCAAAACCGCCAAATACGGCGGCCTGGGTGCTTTGGCCGGTGCGCTGGCGGGTGCTGCCATTGACCATAACAACCGTGGCAAGGGCGCACTGATCGGTGGTGCCATTGCAGGCCTGGGCGCCGCCGGTTATGGCTACTACGCCGACCAGCAGGAAAAGAAACTGCGTGAAAGCATGGCCAACACCGGTGTTGAGGTGCAGCGCCAAGGCGACCAGATCAAGTTGATCATGCCGGGCAACATCACCTTCGCGACCAACTCCGACGCCATTGCCAGCAGTTTTTACCAGCCGCTCAATAACCTGGCCAACTCCCTCAAGCAGTTCAACCAGAACACCATCCAGATCGTCGGCTACACCGACAGCACGGGTAGCCGCCAGTTGAACATGGACCTGTCCCAGCGTCGTGCCCAGAGCGTGGCCAACTACCTGACCTCTCAAGGCGTGAGCCCGACCAACCTGAGTGCCCGTGGCGCCGGCCCGGATAACCCGATTGCCAGCAACGCCGACGTGAATGGCCGTGCCCAGAACCGTCGCGTTGAGGTCAACCTCGGCCCGATCCCTGGCCAGCAATACGGCCAGCCTGGTCAACAGCAGCAGCAACAACAGGCGCCGCAGCAGAACAACCAGTTCCAGGGCAACCCGTACCAGCAGTACCAGTAAACCCTGGGCATTAAAAAGGGCGCCGTGCAGTCAATGCACGGCGCCCTTTTTTGTGGCTGGCGATTACATCAGTCGATGTATTCGAACACCTTCACGATCTTCTGCACACCGGACACACCCTGGACCAGGTTGGCCGCACGGGTGGCTTCCGCCTGGGTCAGCAGGCCCATCATGTAGACGATGCCATTATCGGTGACGATCTTGATGCGCGAGCCGGGTACACCGCTGTCGGTGAGCATCTGCGCCTTGATCTTGGTGGTCAGCAACGCATCGTTGCTGATGGCCAGCAGCGTGATCGGGTCCATGACCTGCAGCTCGTTGTGGACCTTCTTGACCCGCTGAACCGTCGAGGCGGCTTGTTCGGCCTGGGCCTTGAGATCAGCTCGCGGCGTCTGCCCGGCCAGCAGCACCACGCCGTTGAAGCTGGTGACCACAATGCGCGAGGCACCGTTGCCCAGGTCGGTAGCGGCCTTGGCGACGTTGACCTTGACCTTGGTTTCGATCAGCGAGTCGTCGATGGTGCTGCCGAAAGTGCGTGTGCCCCGGTCATCCTGAATGGGTGTGTCACGTGTCGCAGTGATTGCCGTGCTGCAGCCGCTGATGGCGAGGCACAGCGTAATGGCCAAAAGGCTGAGGCGGTTAACGGTCATTCTTCACTCCCGAACAGTTGGCTGTCGATCAGATCGCACAGGCAGTGGATCGCCAGCAGGTGGACTTCTTGAATGCGTGCAGTGACGTTGGCTGGGACACGGATCTCCACGTCCTCAGGCAATAACAGCGAGGCCATGCCGCCGCCGTCGCGCCCGGTCAAGGCTACGACAATCATTTCGCGGTCATGTGCGGCCTGGATCGCTTGAATAATGTTCGCCGAGTTGCCGCTGGTGGAAATCGCCAGCAACACATCGCCGGGTTGGCCCAGGGCGCGGATCTGCTTGGAGAAGATTTCGTTGTAACTGTAGTCGTTGGCGATCGAGGTGATCGTCGACGAATCGGTGGTCAGGGCGATGGCCGGCAGGCTCGGGCGCTCGCGCTCGAAGCGGTTGAGCAGCTCGGAGGAAAAGTGCTGGGCATCACCGGCCGAACCGCCGTTGCCGCACGAAAGCATTTTGCCCTCGTTGAGCAAGGCATTGACCATGACCTGACTGGCTTGCTCGATGTGCGGTGCAAGTACGTCCATCGCCTGTTGCTTGGTGTCGATACTGGCCTGGAAAAGCTGGCGAATTCGGGATTGCATGTCCATCTGTGTGACCTTAAGTAGCGCGGCTGTTCGGCACAGAAATGTGCAGCCCGCAAAGCAAAGAGCAAAAGTGTGTGGTGAAGATATCCGGGGAATCAGCTGTCGAAGGCATTCTTGAGCCAGTTCAAATCAGCTGGGCCTGCCGGTGTGCTTTCCATGGCAACCACATCGAAACGGCAGGGGCTGTCAGCCCAGCGATGCTCTTTTTGCAGGAAAAACTGCGCGGCGAGTATCAGCTTCTGACGCTTGCGCCCGTCGATACTGGCGAGCGCGCCACCCCATTGTGCGTGTTTTCTGTAGCGGACTTCGACGAATACTACTGTATCGCCGTCAAGCATGACCAGATCAAGCTCACCGCGTTTACATAACCAGTTCTGCGCCAGAAGGCGCAGACCTTGTTGTTGCAGGTAATGGAGAGCTTGCAGTTCGGCGTCCTTGCCGCTTTGTGCGCTGGACCGCTCGGGCATCAGCGCGGGGTGTCCGGCAGGCGTTGAATCTCGCCACCGACGAACTTCGCCCATGGCATCTGGCGGTCGACACGCTGGTAGGCGCCGATGCCCAGGTTGCCCGACAGGCCGTCAACGCGGGTGTCCGGCAGTGCCTTGAGTTGGCCCAGGCGCGGCGCCAGGCGGTAGGCATCCACACCCATCGCATACAGGCGGCCAAGGCTGCCATTGGCCTGTGGCCATTGCGCGGCAACCTGGTTGCGCAGCGGGTCGGTGGTGTTAAGCAGCCATGGGGTTTCGCAGAACATCACGTTGGTCATGTCCAGGTACTGGTTTTTGTCGCCGCTGGCGCTGAACACATGGGACGTCGCATACACAGGCACATCACCGGCGTACTGGAAGTTCAGGGTCGGTTTGATCTGCTGGGCCAGTTGCGGGGTCACAGCCAGGAAGATGAACTCGATGTCCTGGCGGCGCGAAGGTTGCGCGGCGACGTCGGTGCCGACCGTGCTTTGCAGGCTCTTGGCGCGGCCTTCGCTTTTACGCAGTTGGAACAGGTCGGCAATCTGCTGGGCGAGGGCAACCGGCTGATCGACGTACTCGACACCCACCACGGTGCCGCCATTGGCTTCCCAGTCCTGACGGAAGGCTTTATAGACACGCTCGCCCCATTCGCCACGCGGCACCATGGCGGCGGCGCGGTGCAGGCCGTCGGCACGGGCGCGGCGCGAGACTTCGCGGGCTTCGTCTTCAGCGGCCAGGCCGAACTGGAACAGTTGCGGCGGGTTTTCGTTAAGTTCGCTGTAGTTGAGGCCCAGGGTGGTGATCGGCAATTGCCCGCGGGAAGCGAGCTGCTTGACCAGCGGTTTCTCCAGCGGGCCGACCACCAGTTGCACGCCGGCGGCCTGGGCCTTGGCGTAGAAGTCGTCGAGGGAGGTCAGGCGCGAGCTGTCATAGAACTCGATGACCGGGGGTTTCTGCCCGGCTTGTTCGGCCTGGAAGTGCGCGGCCATGAAGCCTTCACGCAGTGCCTTGCCGACCGCCGCCAAAGGGCCTTCCTGCGGCAGCAGCAACGCGATTTTGGTCAATGGCTGGCTGGCCAGCTCCTTGAGCTTGGTCAGTGGGGTCGGCAGGTCGACTGCCGCCGGGTGGCCTGGGTTCTGCGCGCGCCAGGTATCAATGGCGGCTTGCTGTTGTTCCAGGGTACCGGCGCCCTTGATCGCCTGGGCCAGGGTGATCCAGCCGTCGAGGGTCGGGTTGCCGCTGGCTTGCAGTTGCTCAGCAGGCAGCGCGGCGACCAGCGCCCAGATGGCTTCGTGGTTGTTCTTGGCGGCATCACCCGTCAGCAGGGGGGCCATGGCAACTCGCTCACGCGCGGCAGCCAGGGTCTGGCCATCGGCTTCATAGGCGCGGGCATGCACGGTGCCGGTGCGCACCTGCTGGTCAGTCGGCAGTTCCTTCAGGCTTTGCAGGCTGGGGTGGTTCAGGGCAGCCAGCGCAGCTTTGGGCTGGTTGCGCGCCATGGCCAGTTCCGCGGACAGGGTGCTGGCAAACACTTGTGCGGCCGGCTTCAGGACATCCAGGGGCACCTGCGCAAGAATCTGCGCCGAGCGGCCAGGGTTGTTCTGGTGGTAGGCCAGGTCTGCCGCACTCAGGCGCAACATCGCGGCCTTTTCTGGCGTACTGGCGTTGGTGGCCTGTTCGAGCAGTTGCTCGATACTGGCATCCGGGGTCCGAGGGAGGTCGCCAAGGCTGGACGAGGGCGAGCTGGCGCACGCGGCCAGTAAGGCAGCGAGGCAGAGGGCGGAGAGCAGCCGCAGGCAAGCGATCATGTAAGTGTTCCTGATACCGATCAAATTAGCGTGGAATTGTACCCAAGCACTGGCCCAGGCGCGATGTTACTGGCGTGAAACCATCGATTTAGGTCGTGTAAATGTTACGAGCCGGCATCGATGGCCGAACCCGAGGGCATATTATCGAGGCGCCTACGCGCTACAATGCGACTTTTCCTAACCATCGAGGTGTGCGTTTTGACTGCTCCAGGTCCTTTGAATTCCACTGCAGGCTCGCTTTTTGTCGTGGCGACGCCCATTGGCAACCTGGACGACATCAGTGCTCGGGCGCTGAAAGTGTTGCGCGACGTAAAATTGGTCGCGGCGGAAGACACGCGGCACTCCCAGCGTTTGATGCAGCATTTTGGTATCAGCACGCCATTAGCTGCGTGCCATGAGCATAACGAGCGCGAGGAAGGCAGCCGTTTCATCACGCGCTTGCTGGCGGGCGACGATGTGGCGTTGATCTCGGATGCCGGTACCCCGTTGATTTCCGATCCTGGCTACCACCTGGTTCGCCAGGCGCGTGCCGCTGGTATCAATGTAGTGCCAGTTCCGGGAGCGTGCGCGCTGATTGCGGCATTATCGGCTGCCGGCTTGCCGTCGGACCGTTTTATCTTTGAAGGTTTCCTGCCCGCCAAGGCGGTTGGGCGCCGTGCGCGCCTGCAAGCCTTAAAGGAAGAGCCGCGCACCTTGATCTTTTACGAAGCACCGCACCGCATCCTGGAATGCCTGCAAGACATGGAGTTGGTGTTCGGCGGTGAGCGTCTGGCGCTGTTGGCTCGGGAGCTGACCAAGACCTTCGAAACCCTCAAGGGCTTGCCGCTGGAAGAGCTGCGGGCGTTCGTCGAGGGCGACAGTAACCAGCAGCGCGGTGAGTGTGTGGTGCTAGTGGCTGGCTGGACCGCGCCGGAAAATGAAGATGCGGTGGGCAGCGAGGCGATGCGCATCCTCGATCTGCTGCTTAAGGAAATGCCGCTTAAGCGTGCGGCAGCCCTGGCGGCTGAAATTACCGGCTTGCGCAAGAATGTGTTGTATCAAGTTGCGCTGGATAAGCAGAAGGCCGAATAGTTCCGGGGTTAAACCGGTCTTCCGTCTGAACGTGATGGCATTGCTGCACTTTTAATACTTGTCCTGAAGCCGCCGTGCCGTTAACCTGCGCGGCGGAGAGTCGATTGGACAGTCGCTGCCCTCTATGAAAATTAGGGGGGGGAGGAAAGTCCGGGCTCCATAGGGCGAAGTGCCAGGTAATGCCTGGGAGGCGTGAGCCTACGGAAAGTGCCACAGAAAATAACCGCCTAAGCACTTCGGTGCCGGTAAGGGTGAAAAGGTGCGGTAAGAGCGCACCGCACGTCTGGCAACAGTTCGTGGCTAGGTAAACCCCACTTGGAGCAAGACCAAATAGGGTCCCAAGGCGTGGCCCGCGCTGGGACCGGGTAGGTTGCTAAAGATGTCCAGTGATGGCCATCGTAGACGAATGACTGTTCAAGACAGAACCCGGCTTACAGATCGACTCTCCACCTTTTTTCCTTCTGTCCGAATCTCGTACAGAAACCTGGTAGTAACGCAAGAATCCCTCCCTGCCAAATCATTGGCAGATGCATCTTCGTAATACCAAAAAAATCTTACTCTTAATAAATCACTTTAACTTTAAGCCATAGCTCCATGAGCTATTTGCGGTTGTTGAGTCAAAAACATCGCTGAACTCGCGTTTCTCCTCCTTTTACGTTCCTAAATCTCCGTTCTGTAAGGCTTTTCCTTGAATCCGCGCCTTGACGGTGTGGTGGGCGCATTCCTATAGTGTGCGCAAGTGGCGGAAAGTGGCACAAAGTGGGTTTTTTGAACGTAAAACGCTAAAATTTGGAGAAACGCATCTGTGTTTCGCGGAGCTAACGCTATCAGTCTCGATGCAAAAGGCCGTCTCGCCATGCCGAGCCGGTATCGTGACGAGCTCATTTCGCGAAGTTCAGGCCAGTTAATCATCACGATTGACGCCGTTGACCCTTGTTTGTGTGTTTACCCCCTCGATGAGTGGGAGTTGATCGAAACCAAGTTGCGCGCTCTGCCTTCATTGCGTGAAGAAAACCGCCGCCTGCAGCGTCTGCTGATTGGTAATGCCGTCGACCTTGAACTCGATGGCAGTGGTCGTTTCCTGGTGCCGCCGCGCTTGCGCGAGTACGCCAAGCTGGATAAGCGCGCAATGCTGGTGGGCCAACTGAACAAGTTCCAATTGTGGGACGAAGATGCCTGGGATGCTGTTTCTGCAGCAGACCTGGCTGCTATTCAACAACCGGGCGCTATGCCTGATGAACTGCGTGATTTGATCCTGTGACTATTGATAGCGGCTTTAACCACATCACCGTACTGCTTGACGAAGCCGTTGAGGCTCTCGCCGTACGCGCGGATGGCTGCTATGTGGATGGCACCTTCGGCAGGGGCGGACATAGCCGGTTGATACTCAGCCAGCTCGGCTCCGACGGTAAACTCCTCGGGTTCGACAAAGACCCTCAAGCGATTGCCACCGGGCAAGCGCTAGCGGCCGAAGACGGCCGCTTTGTCGTTGTGCAGCGCAGCTTTGCCGAGCTGGGTGCCGAAGTCGCCGAGCGCGGCATGGCAGGCAAGGTGGCTGGGGTTTTGCTCGATCTGGGCGTGTCCTCGCCACAGCTTGACGACCCCGAGCGCGGCTTCAGTTTCATGAACGACGGCCCGCTCGACATGCGCATGGACCCGACCCGTGGCATCAGCGCTGCGCAGTTCATCGCCACTGCGCCCCATGAAGAAATCACCCGCGTGTTCAAGGAATACGGTGAAGAACGCTTCGCCGGCCGCATGGCTCGTGCCGTGGTTGAGCGCCGTGAAATCCAGCCGTTCGAGCGCACCGCCGACCTGGCCGAAGTGCTTAAAGTCGCCAACCCTGCGTGGGAAAAGGGCAAGAACCCGGCAACCCGCGCGTTCCAAGGCCTGCGTATTCACGTCAATAACGAATTGGGTGATCTGGAAGCCGGCCTCGAAGCCGCTCTGGACGCCCTGGAAGTGGGCGGTCGCCTGGTGGTGATCAGCTTCCACTCCCTGGAAGACCGCATCGTCAAACTGTTCATGCGGCGTCTGGTCAAGGGCGAGTCCGACAACCTGCCGCGCAACCTGCCGGTGCGTTTCGAAGCCTTTGTGCCGAAAATCAAAATCCATGGCAAAGCGCAGTTCGCTTCCGAAGCCGAACTCAAGGCCAACCCACGTTCCCGTAGCGCCGTCATGCGCGTCGCGGAGAAGCTGCGGTGAGCAAGCTTTTCGCCAAGCCCCTCCCGGGCGGCAGCTTCTTTATGTTGCTGCTGTTTATCGGCGTGCTGGTGTCCGCGATTGCGGTGTCTTACAGCGCCCACTACAACCGCCAATTGCTCAACACCCTGTACGGGGAATTGAGCGTGCGTGATAAAGCGCAGGCGGAATGGGGCCGGTTGATCCTTGAGCAAAGCACCTGGACGGCCCATAGCCGCATCGAAGTGCTGGCCACCGAACAGCTGAAAATGCACATTCCTGGTGCGGCCGAAGTGCGGATGGTGGCGCCATGATGAAACTTGAAGGTGCACTTTACCCGTGGCGCTTTCGCCTGATGCTCGGCATCTTGGCTTTGATGGCTGGCGCGATTGCATGGCGGATTATCGACCTGCAAGTGATCGACCGCGACTTCCTGATCGGCGAGGGTAATGCCCGTAGCCTGCGGCATATCCCGATTCCTGCGCACCGCGGCCTGATCACCGACCGTAACGGCGAGCCTCTGGCCGTGAGTACGCCGGTGACCACCCTGTGGGCCAATGCCAAGGAGCTGCAAACCGCTAAGGACAAATGGCCTGAGCTGGCTGCCGCGCTGGGCCAGGACCCTAAAGCCTTGAGCGAGCGTCTGGAAGCCCAGGCCAACAAGGAATTCATCTATCTGGTGCGTGGGCTGACGCCTGAGCAGGGCCAGCAAGTGCTCGACCTTAAAGTCCCCGGTGTCTATGGCATCGAGGAGTTTCGTCGTTTCTACCCGGCGGGTGAAACCACTGCGCATATGGTTGGCTTTACCGACATCGATGACCACGGCCGTGAAGGTGTGGAGTTGGCCTACGACGAATGGCTGGCCGGGGTGCCCGGCAAACGGCAGGTCATCAAGGATCGGCGCGGCAGACTGATCAAAGATGTCCAAGTGACCAAAAACGCCAAGGCCGGTAAGCCCTTGGCGTTGTCGATTGACCTGCGCCTGCAGTACCTGGCCAACCGCGAGCTGCGTAACGCGATCATCGAGAACGGCGCCAAGGCCGGCAGCCTGGTGATCATGGACGTCAAGACCGGCGAGATCCTCGCCATGGTCAACCAGCCGACCTACAACCCGAACAACCGTCGCAACCTGCAGCCAGCGATGATGCGTAACCGCGCAATGATCGACGTGTTCGAGCCGGGTTCGACCATGAAGGCCGTCTCCATGAGTGCCGCCCTGGAAACCGGGCGCTGGAAACCCAGCGACAAAGTCGAGGTTTACCCAGGCACCTTGCAGTTGGGTAAATACACCATTCGTGACGTGTCGCGCAGCGAAGGTCCGGTGCTGGATTTGACAGGTATCCTGATCAACTCCAGTAACGTGGGCATGAGTAAGGTCGCCTTCGATATCGGTGGTGAAGCCATCTACCAGCTCGCGCAAAAAATCGGTTTGGGCCAGCCTACGGGCCTGGACTTCCCGGGCGAGCGCGTCGGCAACCTGCCGAATTATCGTGACTGGAAAAAGGCTGAAACCGCCACGCTTTCCTACGGCTATGGCCTGTCGGTGACCGCGATCCAATTGGCTCACGCTTTCTCTGTATTGGCCAATAATGGCCGGATGGTTCCACTGAGCCTGATCCACTTGGATGCCGCGCCGCCGGCCACTCAAGTTATCCCTGAAAACGTCGCCAAGACCATGCAGGGCATGCTGCAACAAGTGATCGAAGCACCGCGTGGCGTATTCCGTGCCCAGGTGCCGGCGTACCACGTGGCAGGCAAGTCCGGTACTGCGCGTAAGACGGCGGTGGGCACCAAGGGCTACGCCGAAAACTCTTACCGCTCGCTGTTCGCCGGCTTCGGCCCGATGAGCGACCCGCGCTACGCCATCGTCGTAGTGATTGATGAACCCAGCAAAGCCGGCTACTTCGGTGGCCTGGTATCGGCGCCGGTGTTCAGCAAAGTGATGTCCGGCACCCTGCGCCTGATGAACATCACGCCGGACAACCTGCCGCCGACTCAACAAGCGAACGCCGGACCACCGGCCGCAGCTGTCAAAGCCAATGGAGGGCGCGGCTGATGTCTCTGAGCCTGAACAAGATTTTTGCCCACGCCGGACGCGATCTGCTGATTCGTGAACTGAGCCTGGACAGCCGTAATGTACGCGCCGGTGACCTGTTCCTGGCGGTGCCTGGTGGCAAGCTCGATGGCCGTGCGCACATCGCTGATGCCCTGCAACGTGGCGCGGCCGCTGTCGCCTATGAAGTCGAAGGCGCCACCGTGCTGCCGATCACCGATGTGCCGTTGATTCCGGTCAAGTCACTGGCTGCGCAACTGTCGGATATCGCCGGGCGTTTTTATGGCGACCCGAGCCGTCAGTTGAACCTGATCGGCGTGACCGGCACCAACGGCAAGACCAGCGTGACCCAGTTGGTCGCGCAGGCACTCGACCTGCTGGGCCAGCATTGCGGCATAGTCGGCACCCTGGGCACCGGTTTTTACGGCGCGCTGCAAAGCGGCCTGCACACCACGCCGAACCCGATCGCCGTGCAAGCGACCCTGGCCGACCTGAAAAAGGCCGGAGCCAAGGCGGTTGCCATGGAAGTCTCATCCCACGGCCTCGACCAGGGCCGCGTGACGGCCTTGGCGTTTGACGTGGCGGTGATGACCAACCTGTCCCGCGATCACCTCGACTACCACGGCACCATGGAGGCGTACGCCGCCGCCAAGGCCAAGCTGTTTGCCTGGAATGACCTGAAGTGCCGGGTGGTCAACCTGGATGACGCATTCGGACGCCAACTGGCCGCCGAAGACAGCGAAGCGCGCCTGATCACTTACAGCCTGGAAGACTCCAGCGCGTATCTGTATTGCCGCGAAGCCCAATTTAATGACGAAGGCGTGCTCGCTACGCTGGTCACGCCCCAGGGCGAACACCACTTGCGCAGCACCTTGCTCGGGCGTTTCAACCTGAGCAACGTGCTGGCGGCTGTTGGCGCATTACTGGGCCTGGATTACGCCCTGGACGAAATCCTGCGGGTACTGCCCAAGCTCGAAGGCCCGGCCGGTCGCATGCAGCGTTTGGGGGGCGGCTCACAGCCGCTGGTGGTGGTCGATTACGCCCACACCCCGGACGCGCTGGAAAAAGTCCTCGAAGCCCTGCGCCCCCATGCCAAGGGCAAATTGCTCTGCCTGTTCGGCTGCGGCGGTGACCGTGATCGTGGCAAGCGCCCGCTGATGGCGGAGATCGTCGAGCGCCTGGCCGATGGCGTGCTCGTCACCGACGACAACCCGCGCAGCGAAGACCCGCGCCAGATTTTCGACGACATCCGTGTCGGCTTTAAAGACGCCTCCAAGGTCACCTTTGTTGCTGGTCGCGGCGCCGCCATAGCCCAACTGATCGCCAGCGCCAGTGCTGACGACGTGGTGGTGCTGGCCGGTAAAGGTCATGAGGACTACCAGGAAATCAACGGCAAACGCCATGCCTTCTCCGATCTGGTCGAGGCTGATCACGCCCTGACTGCCTGGGAGGTCGCCCATGCTTAAGGCGATGAAGTTCAGCGAGCTGACCCAGGCCTTGTCGGCCCGTGTAGTGTCGAGCGATTGCCGCTTCGACGGCGTCAGTATCGACAGTCGCAACATCCAGCCGGGGCAGCTGTTTGTTGCACTGGCGGGCCCGCGTTTCGACGGGCACGACTACCTGAACGAAGTCGCCGCCAAAGGTGCCGTAGGTGCCTTGGTGCAGCGAGAAGTGGCGGACTCCACTTTGCCGCAGTTGCTGGTCGCCGATACCCGCCTGGCCCTTGGTCAGTTGGGCGCGCTGAACCGCGCCGCATTTGATAAGCCGGTTGCCGCCATCACCGGCTCCAGCGGTAAAACCACGGTCAAGGAACTGCTCGCTGGCGTGTTGCGCACGCGCGGGCCGGTACTCGCCACCCGTGGCAACCTGAACAATGATTTCGGTGCGCCGCTGACCCTGCTCGAACTGGCCCCGGAACACACGGCGGCGGTGATCGAACTGGGCGCTTCGCGCGTCGGCGAAATCGCTTACACCGTGGCGCTGACCAAGCCCCACGTTGCAATCATCAACAATGCCGGCACCGCCCACGTCGGCGAGTTCGGTGGCCCGGAAAAAATCGTCGAGGCCAAGGGCGAAATCCTGGAAGGCCTGGATGCCTCGGGCACGGCTGTATTGAACCTCGACGACAAGGCCTTCGAGACTTGGCGTGTACGCGCTGCCGGGCGCAAGGTGCTGACGTTTGCCGTGCTCAACGCGGCCGCTGATTTCCACGCTGCCGACATCACCGTCGATGCCCGTGGCTGCCCGTCCTTTACCTTGCACACACCGCAAGGCAGCGAGCACGTGCAACTGAACCTGCTGGGCAACCATAACGTCGCCAATGCCTTGGCCGCCGCCGCTGCCGCATCGGCGTTGGGTGTGTCGCTGTTCGGTATCGCCACCGGCTTGGGCGCGGTACAGCCCGTCAAGGGTCGCACCGTGGCGCAACTGGCGACCAACGGCATGCGTGTGATTGATGATACCTACAACGCCAACCAGTCCTCGGTCTGCGCCGCTATCGACCTGCTCAAAAGCTTCGCTGGGCGCAAGGTGCTGGTGCTCGGCGATATCGCTGAACTGGGCGACTGGGCCGAGCAGTCCCACCGCGAAGTCGGTGCCTACGCGAGTGGCAAAGTCGACGCGCTCTATGCCGTCGGCCCGAATATGGCCCACGCCGTCGACGCCTTCGGCCTCGGTGCGCGGCATTTCGCTACCCAGGCCGAGCTGATCCAGGTGTTGGTGGCGGCTGAACACGACAAACAAACAACCATTTTGATCAAGGGATCGCGCAGCGCGGTGATGGAAAACGTCGTCGCGGCCTTGTGTGGCTCAAGTACGGAGAAACATTAATGCTGCTGCTGCTGGCTGAGTATCTGCAACAGTTCCACAAAGGCTTCGCGGTCTTTCAGTACCTGACCCTGCGCGGGATCCTGGGTGTGCTGACTGCGCTGTCTTTGTCGCTGTTCCTGGGGCCGTGGATGATCCGCACCCTGCAGAACCTGCAAATTGGTCAATCGGTTCGTAATGACGGCCCGCAGTCGCACCTGTCCAAATCCGGCACCCCGACCATGGGCGGCGCGCTGATCCTGTCTTCCATCGGCATCAGCACCTTGCTGTGGGCTGACCTGCACAACCGCTACGTGTGGACAGTGCTGCTGGTGACCCTGTTGTTCGGCGCGATCGGCTGGGTCGACGACTACCGCAAAGTGATCGAGAAAAACTCCAAGGGGCTGCCAAGCCGCTGGAAGTACTTCTGGCAGTCAGTGTTTGGCCTTGGTGCCGCGATCTTCCTTTACATGACCGCGCCAAGCGCCGTGGAAACCACCTTGATCATTCCGATGCTCAAGGACGCCAGCATTCCACTGGGCGTTGGCTTTGTGGTGCTGACCTACTTCGTGATCGTCGGCTCCAGCAACGCGGTGAACCTGACTGACGGTCTCGACGGTCTGGCGATCATGCCGACGGTGATGGTGGGCGGTGCGCTCGGCATCTTCTGCTACCTGTCGGGTAACGTGAAATTCGCTGAATACCTGCTGATCCCGTATGTGCCGGGCGCGGGTGAATTGATTGTGTTCTGCGGCGCGCTGATCGGTGCAGGCCTCGGCTTCCTGTGGTTCAACACCTACCCGGCACAAGTCTTTATGGGCGACGTCGGCGCGCTGGCGCTGGGCGCAGCCTTGGGCACCATCGCGGTGATCGTCCGCCAGGAAATCGTGTTGTTCATCATGGGCGGTGTGTTCGTGATGGAAACCCTGTCGGTGGTCATCCAGGTGGCTTCCTTCAAATTGACCGGGCGTCGTGTGTTCCGCATGGCGCCGATTCATCACCACTTTGAACTCAAGGGCTGGCCCGAGCCACGCGTGATTGTCCGTTTCTGGATTATCACCGTGATTCTGGTACTGGTCGGCCTTGCCACCCTGAAACTGAGGTAGAAACGAGTGTCCCTGATCGCTTCAGACCACTTCCGCATCGTTGTCGGCCTCGGCAAGAGCGGCATGTCCCTGGTTCGCTTCCTGGCGAACCGGGGCACGTCGTTTGCCGTGGCCGACACGCGGGAAAATCCACCGGAGCTGGTCACGCTGCGCCGTGACTACCCGCACGTGGAAGTGCGTTGTGGCGAGCTGGATGTCGAGTTTCTGTGCCGTGCCGATGAGCTTTACGTGAGCCCCGGCCTGGCCTTGGCGACACCGGCCCTGCAAGCCGCTGCGGCACGTGGCGTGAAGCTGTCCGGCGACATCGACCTGTTCGCGCGTAACGCGAAAGCGCCGATCGTGGCCATCAGTGGCTCCAACGCAAAAAGCACCGTGACCACCCTGGTCGGCGAGATGGCAGCTGCGGCCGGCAAACGCGTGGCCGTGGGCGGTAACCTCGGCACGCCAGCGCTGGACCTGCTCAGCGACGACAACGAGTTGTACGTGATGGAACTGTCGAGCTTCCAGCTCGAAACCACCCACGACCTGGGGGCTGAAGTCGCCACCGTGTTGAACGTGAGTGAAGACCACATGGACCGCTACAGCGGCCTGCCGGCGTACCACTTGGCCAAGCACCGGATTTTCCGCGGTGCCAGGCAATTTGTGGTCAACCGCCAGGATGCCCTGAGCCGTCCGCTGATGGGCGAAGGCATGCCCTGCTGGACCTTTGGCCTGGGCAAACCTGATTTCAAAGCCTTCGGGATTCGCGAAGAGAACGGCGAGAAATACCTGGCCTTCGAATTCCAGAACCTGATGCCGGTGCGTGAGCTGAAAATCCGTGGCGCGCACAACCAATCCAATGCCCTGGCGGCCTTGGCGTTGGGTCACGCCGTCGGCCTGCCATTTGATGCAATGTTGTCGAGCCTGCGCACTTTTGCTGGCCTGGAGCATCGCTGCCAGTGGGTACGCGACCTCAATGGCGTGAGCTACTACAACGATTCCAAGGCCACCAACGTGGGCGCCGCACTGGCCGCCATCGAAGGGCTCGGCGCTGATATCGACGGCAAGCTCGTGCTGATCGCCGGTGGCGACGGCAAGGGTGCCGACTTTAAAGACCTTAAAGGTCCGGTAGCTGCACATTGCCGCGCCGTCGTGCTGATCGGCCGTGACTCGGACTTGATCGCCGCCGCGCTGGGCGACGCTGTACCGCAGGTACGCGCCACCTCGCTGGACGATGCTATTGCCCAATGCAAAGCCCTGGCCCAGCCGGGCGATGCGGTGTTGCTGTCGCCGGCGTGCGCCAGTTTCGACATGTTCAAGAACTACGAAGAGCGTGGCCAGCTGTTCGCTCGCGCCGTGGAGGCCTTGGCATGAATTTCCGAAATATTATCAAGCCGTACCCATCGCCGATCATCACGGGCCGTGGCGTCGACCTCGACTTCCCAATGCTCGCCGGCTGCCTGGCGCTGCTGGGCCTGGGGTTGGTCATGATTACCTCGGCATCCTCGGAAGTCGCCGCCGTGCAGTCGGGCAACACCCTGTACATGATGATCCGTCACTTGGTGTACCTGGTGATTGGCCTCGGCGCCTGCATCGTCACCATGATGATCCCCATCGCCACCTGGCAGCGCCTGGGTTGGCTGATGCTGATCGGCGCGTTTGGTTTGCTGATCATGGTGATCCTGCCCGGCATCGGCCGCGAGGTGAACGGTTCGATGCGCTGGATCGGCTTCGGCGCGTTTAACGTGCAGCCGTCGGAAATCGCCAAGGTGTTCGTGGTGATCTACCTCGCCGGTTACCTGGTGCGTCGCCAAAAAGAAGTGCGCGAAAGCTGGATGGGCTTCTTCAAGCCGTTCATCGTGCTGCTGCCGATGGCTGGCCTGCTGCTGATGGAACCCGACTTCGGTGCCACCGTCGTTATGATGGGGGCGGCGGCGGCGATGCTGTTTCTCGGCGGTGTGGGCTTGTTCCGGTTCGCCATGATGGTGGTGCTGGCGGTGGTCGCGGTTTACCTGCTGGTGGAAGCACAACCGTACCGTATGGCGCGCCTGATTACCTTTACCGACCCCTGGTCCGATCAGTTCGGCTCCGGCTACCAGTTGACCCAGGCGCTGATCGCCTTTGGTCGTGGCGGATGGCTGGGTGTTGGGCTGGGCAATAGCGTGCAGAAGCAGTTTTACCTGCCGGAAGCGCATACCGACTTCGTGTTCTCCGTGCTGGCCGAAGAACTCGGTGCCGTGGGTTCCCTGTGCACCGTTGCACTGTTCATGTTCGTCTGCGTACGGGCGCTTTACATCGGTCTTTGGGCCGAGAAAGCCAAGCAGTTTTTCGCAGCTTATGTCGCCTACGGCTTGGCGTTTTTGTGGATTGGTCAGGTGCTGATCAACATCGGGGTAAACATCGGTCGCTTGCCGACCAAGGGTTTGACCCTGCCGTTTCTCAGCTACGGCGGCAGCTCGTTGGTTATCTGCTGCGTGTGCCTGGGCTTGCTGCTGCGCATCGAGTGGGAGAGTCGCACCCACCTGGGCAGCGAAGAGATGGAATTCAGCGAGAGCGATTTTGCCGAGGAGCCGAACCATGGGCGCTAACGTGCTGATCATGGCGGGCGGCACCGGGGGCCATGTGTTCCCGGCCTTGGCGTGTGCGCGTGAATTCCAGAACCGTGGCTACACCGTGCATTGGCTCGGTACGCCGCGCGGCATCGAAAATGAATTGGTACCGAATGCCGGTTTGCCGCTGCATTTGATCAACGTCACCGGCTTGCGCGGCAAGGGCAAATTGTCCCTGCTCAAGGCACCGTTTGTGTTGCTCAAAGCCGTGTGGCAAGCGCGCAAAGTCATCCGTGAATTGCAGCCGGTGTGCGTGCTCGGTTTCGGTGGTTATGTGACCGGCCCAGGCGGTGTTGCCGCCAAGCTCGCTGGCGTGCCGGTGATCGTGCACGAACAGAATGCCGTTGCCGGTACGGCCAACCGCCTGCTGGTGCCGTTGGCCAGCCGCGTGTGCGAGGCGTTCCCGAAGACCTTCGGCGCTTCGGACAAATTGCGCACTACCGGTAACCCGGTGCGCACCGAACTGTTCATGGCCATTGCTCGCCAGGCCCTGGAAGGGCGCAAGCCGCACTTGCTGATCCTGGGCGGAAGCCTGGGTGCCGAGCCGCTGAATAAATTGCTGCCCGAAGCCTTGGCGCTGCTGCCCGTGGACCTGCGTCCCGAGGTGTTCCACCAGGCCGGTAAAAACCACGATGAAATCACCGCTACCCGCTATCGCGAGGCCGGTGTCGAGGCGAACGTACAGCCTTTTATCAAAGACATGGCCCATGCCTATGGCTGGGCCGACCTGGTGGTCTGTCGCGCTGGTGCGCTGACCGTCAGTGAACTGGCCGCCGCCGGTCTGCCGTCCTTGCTGGTGCCTTTGCCCCACGCCATCGACGATCACCAGACCCGCAACGCCGAATATTTGGCCGGGGAGGGCGCTGCCTTCCTGCTGCCGCAAAGAACGACTGGCGCCGCCGATTTGGCCGCACGCCTGACCGAGGTTTTGATGCAACCGGAACGACTCAACAGCATGGCGAGCACCGCAAGCCGCCTGGCCAAACCTGACGCAACCCGCACCGTGGTCGATATCTGCCTGGAGGTGGCCCATGGTTGAGAATCAGAAAGCCATGCCGCAGCCGGAAATGCGCCGCATCCGTCGTATCCACTTCGTCGGCATCGGCGGTGTGGGTATGTGCGGGATTGCCGAAGTACTGCTGAACCTGGGTTATCAGGTGTCCGGCTCGGACTTGAAAGAGTCGCCGGTGACCGATCGCCTGAAAACCTTCGGCGCACAGATCTTTATCGGCCACCGCGCCGAGAACGCCGCCGAGGCTGACGTGCTGGTAGTGTCCAGCGCCGTGAACACCTCCAACCCGGAAGTGGCCACCGCCCTTGAGCGCCGTATTCCAGTGGTGCCACGTGCCGAGATGCTGGCCGAGTTGATGCGCTATCGCCACGGCATCGCCGTGGCCGGTACGCACGGCAAAACCACCACCACCAGCCTGATTGCCTCGGTGTTCGCCGCCGGTGGCCTGGACCCGACCTTCGTGATTGGTGGCCGCCTGAATGCAGCCGGCACCAATGCCCAGCTCGGCACCAGCCGTTACCTGATCGCCGAAGCCGATGAAAGTGATGCGAGCTTCCTGCACCTGCAACCGCTGGTCGCTGTGGTTACCAACATCGACGAAGACCACATGGCCACCTACGACGGTGACTTCAACAAGTTGAAGAAAACCTTCGTCGAATTCCTGCACAACCTGCCGTTCTACGGTTTGGCGGTGGTGTGCCTGGACGATCCGGTGGTGCGTGAAATCCTGCCATCGGTCAAACGCCCAACCGTCACCTACGGCTTCAGCGAAGACGCCGACGTGCGCGCGATCAATGTGCGCCAGGAAGGCATGCAAACCTTCTTCACCGTGCTGCGCCCTGACCGCGAGCCGTTGGACGTGTCGGTGAACATGCCGGGCAACCACAACGTGCTCAACTCGCTGGCGACCATCTGCATTGCTTCCGATGAGGGCGTCAGCGATGAAGCCATCGTCGAAGGCCTGTCGCGCTTTGCTGGTGTGGGTCGGCGCTTCCAGGTCTACGGCCAACTGCCGGTAGACGGCGGCGACGTGATGCTGGTGGACGACTACGGTCACCACCCGACCGAAGTGGCCGCGGTGATCAAAGCCGTGCGTGGTGGCTGGCCGGAGCGCCGTCTGGTGATGGTTTACCAGCCGCACCGCTACAGCCGCACCCGCGACCTGTACGACGACTTCGTGAATGTATTGGCCGATGCCAACGTGCTGCTGCTGATGGAAGTTTACCCGGCCGGTGAAGAGCCGATTCCGGGCGCCGACAGCCGCAAGCTGTGCAACAGCATCCGTCAGCGTGGCCAGTTGGACCCGATCTACATCGAGCGCGGTGTGGACCTGGCGCCGATCGTCAAACCGCTGCTGCGTGCCGGTGACATTCTGCTGTGCCAGGGCGCCGGTGATATCGGTGGCCTTGCGCCCAAGCTGCTCGCCAGCCCGCTGTTTGCGGCGGCAAAGGGGAGGTCGAAATGATCACTGACTACGCCTCCCTGTTCTCGACCATCACGCCCGCCGACTTCGGCCGCGTGGCCGTGTTGTTCGGCGGTAAAAGCGCTGAGCGCGAAGTCTCGCTCAAGTCCGGCAATGCCGTGCTCGAAGCGCTGCAAAGCGCCGGCGTAAATGCATTCGGCATCGATGTGGGCGATGACTTCCTCGCCCGCTTGCAAGCCGAGAAGATCGACCGTGCCTTCATCATCCTGCACGGCCGTGGCGGTGAAGACGGCAGCATGCAGGGCTTGCTGGAGTGCCTGGGCATTCCTTATACCGGCAGCGGCATCCTCGCGTCGGCACTGGCCATGGACAAGTTGCGCACCAAGCAGGTGTGGCACAGCCTGGGTATTCCAACCCCGCGTCACAGCGTGCTGTGCAGCGAAGACGATTGTATTTCTGCAGCCAAGGAACTGGGCCTGCCTTTGATCGTCAAACCTGCCCATGAAGGCTCCAGTATCGGCATGGCCAAAGTGAACTCGGCCGCCGAATTGATCGACGCATGGAAAGCGGCAAGTACCTATGATTCGCAAGTGTTGGTGGAACAGTGGATCCAAGGTCCCGAGTACACCATCGCCACCCTGCGTGGCCAGGTATTGCCGCCTATCGCATTGGGCACGCCCCACACCTTTTACGACTACGACGCCAAGTACGTGGCTTCCGATACTCAGTACCGGATCCCGTGTGGCCTCGACGCAACCAAGGAACAGGAATTGATGGACCTCACGGCGAAAGCCTGTGAGGCACTGGGTATCGCCGGTTGGGCGCGGGCAGACGTGATGCAGGATGACCAAGGGAATTTCTGGTTCCTTGAAGTCAACACCGCTCCGGGCATGACCGATCACAGCCTGGTACCTATGGCAGCCCGTGCCGCCGGTCTGGACTTCCAGCAGTTAGTGCTGGCGATCCTGGCCGCAAGCATTGAGCCAAGAGGCTAACCCCATGAACGGCGCATCGCTTCGTCATCAGCAACCTCCAGTGCCCAGCCGCAAGCCGGTGCCCCGAGGTGCCAGCCGAATGGTGGCTAAAGAGCCGATGTCGGCGCGCCTGCCGAAAGCCAACTTTGGTTTTCTCAAAGCGCTGTTCTGGCCGGTGTTGCTGGTGGCGTTGGGCTTCGGCACTTACGAGGGCGCACAACGCCTGTTGCCGTATGCCGACCGGCCGATCACCAAAATCAGCGTGCAGGGCGACTTGAGCTACATCAGCCAGCAAGCGGTACAGCAGCGCATCGGCCCGTACCTGGCGGCGAGCTTTTTTACCATCGACCTGGCCGGTATGCGCGCAGAGCTGGAACAGATGCCGTGGATCGCTCACGCCGAAGTCCGCCGTGTATGGCCGGACCAGGTGACGATCCGCCTGGAAGAACAACTGCCCGTGGCCCGTTGGGGCGATGGCGCGCTGTTGAACAACCAGGGCCAGGCGTTTGCGCCGCGTGAAGTAGCCAACTATGAGCACCTGCCGCAGCTGTTCGGGCCGCAGCGGGCGCAGCAACAAGTGATGCAGCAGTACCAGGCGCTGAGCCAGATGCTGCGGCCATTGGGTTTCTCCATCGCACGCCTGGAATTGCGTGAGCGGGGCAGCTGGTTTTTGACGACCGGGGCAGGCAGTTCCGGCCCGGGCATCGAGTTGTTGCTGGGACGCGACCGCTTGGTGGAAAAGATGCGCCGCTTTATTGCCATCTACGACAAGACCTTGAAAGAACAGATTACGAACATTGCGAGCGTCGACCTGCGTTACGCCAACGGCCTGGCCGTCGGCTGGCGTGAACCAGCTGCGCCGACGACAGCCAAACCCGCTGTCGCGAAGAATTAAGAAGAGGCAGGACCCATGGCAAACGTGCAAAGCGGAAAAATGATCGTCGGTCTCGATATCGGCACCTCCAAAGTGGTGGCGCTGGTCGGCGAGGTCGGGGAAGACGGTGTGATCGAAATCGTCGGTATCGGCACGCATCCGTCCCGGGGCCTGAAGAAGGGCGTGGTGGTGAACATCGAGTCCACCGTGCAGTCGATCCAGCGCGCCATTGAAGAAGCGCAGCTGATGGCCGGTTGCCGGATTCACTCGGCGTTCGTCGGCGTGGCCGGCAACCATATCCGCAGCCTGAACTCCCACGGCATCGTGGCGATCCGCGACCGTGAAGTCAGCTCGGCCGACCTTGAGCGCGTACTCGACGCCGCCCAGGCCGTGGCGATCCCGGCTGACCAGCGCGTGCTGCACACCCTGCCGCAGGACTACGTGATCGACAACCAGGAAGGCGTACGTGAGCCGCTGGGCATGTCGGGCGTGCGCCTGGAAGCCAAGGTCCATGTGGTGACCTGCGCCGTCAACGCTGCACAGAACATTGAAAAATGCGTGCGCCGCTGCGGCCTGGAAATCGACGACATCATTCTCGAGCAGTTGGCTTCGGCCTACTCGGTACTCACCGACGACGAAAAAGAGCTGGGCGTGTGCCTGGTCGACATCGGCGGCGGCACCACCGACATCGCGATCTTCACCGAGGGTGCGATCCGTCACACCGCCGTGATCCCGATTGCCGGCGACCAGGTCACCAACGACATCGCCATGGCGCTGCGTACACCGACCCAGTACGCCGAAGAAATCAAGATTCGCTACGCCTGTGCCCTGGCCAAACTGGCCGGTGCCGGTGAAACCATCAAGGTGCCAAGCGTGGGCGACCGTCCACCGCGCGAGCTGTCGCGCCAGGCCCTGGCCGAAGTGGTCGAACCACGCTACGACGAGCTGTTCACCCTGATCCAGGCTGAACTGCGCCGCAGCGGTTACGAAGATTTGATCCCGGCCGGCATCGTGCTGACCGGTGGCACCTCGAAGATGGAAGGCGCGGTCGAACTGGCCGAGGAAATCTTCCATATGCCGGTGCGCCTGGGCGTGCCCCATGGCGTCAAAGGCCTGGGCGACGTGGTGCGCAACCCGATTTATTCCACCGGTGTGGGCTTGCTGTTGTACGGGCTGCAAAAGCAGACCGACGGCATTTCCCTGTCGGGCCCGAGCATCCGTGACAGCTACCGTGGCGGCGACGATGAAGCCAAAGCGCCGTTGTTCGAGCGGTTACAGGCTTGGGTAAAAGGCAATTTCTAAAGATTTACCGCAACACCGCAGTAAGTAGTAGGCGAAAAAACTAGAGAAAACGAAAGGAGAGGGAACATGTTCGAACTCGTAGACAACATCCCCGCAAGCCCGGTTATCAAAGTAATCGGTGTTGGCGGTGGCGGCGGCAACGCTGTCAATCACATGGTCAAGAGCAACATTGAAGGCGTTGAATTCATCTGCGCCAACACTGATGCCCAAGCGCTGAAAAGCATCGGCGCGCGGACCATCCTGCAATTGGGCACAGCCGTGACCAAGGGCCTCGGCGCTGGCGCCAACCCGGAAGTCGGCCGTCAAGCCGCGCTGGAAGACCGCGAGCGTATTGCTGAAGTGCTGCAAGGCACCAACATGGTGTTCATCACCACCGGCATGGGCGGCGGTACCGGTACCGGTGCTGCTCCGATCATTGCCGAAGTGGCCAAGGAAATGGGGATTCTGACCGTTGCTGTCGTGACGCGCCCGTTCCCGTTCGAAGGTCGCAAGCGTATGCAGATCGCCGACGAAGGTATCCGTCTGCTGTCTGAAAGCGTCGACTCGTTGATCACCATTCCCAACGAGAAGCTGCTGACCATCCTGGGCAAGGACGCCAGCCTGCTGTCGGCTTTCGCCAAGGCTGACGATGTACTGGCCGGTGCCGTTCGCGGTATCTCCGACATCATCAAGCGTCCAGGCATGATCAACGTCGACTTTGCCGACGTGCGTACCGTGATGAGCGAAATGGGCATGGCGATGATGGGCACTGGCTGCGCCAGCGGTCCGAACCGTGCACGCGAAGCCACTGAAGCGGCGATCCGCAACCCATTGCTCGAAGACGTGAACCTGCAAGGTGCACGCGGCATCCTGGTGAACATCACCGCCGGCCCTGACCTGTCCCTGGGTGAGTACTCCGACGTGGGTAGCATCATCGAAGCCTTCGCTTCCGAGCACGCGATGGTCAAGGTCGGTACCGTTATTGATCCGGACATGCGCGATGAACTGCACGTGACCGTGGTTGCTACCGGCCTGGGCGCAAAAATCGAGAAGCCTGTGAAGGTCATCGACAATACCGTTCATACCAGCCACAACAGCCACGCCAGCCAGCAAGCTGCCGCTCCAGCGCCTGCGCGCCAGGAACTGCCGTCTGTGAACTATCGTGACCTGGACCGTCCGACCGTGATGCGCAACCAGGCTCAGGCCGGTGCTGCGGCGTCCCGTAGCCTGAATCCGCAAGATGATCTGGACTATCTGGACATCCCGGCATTCTTGCGTCGTCAGGCCGATTAATGGAATGTATCAGGGCTATGAAGGTGATTGGTGTTCAGCAAAGGTCTGGTCTGTTATTATCGCCAGCCTTTGTTGATACCAGTTCGCAATTTGCGCTGAAGCGGTCCAAGCCATGATTAAACAACGCACCCTGAAGAATATTATCCGTGCCACAGGTGTAGGTCTGCACTCCGGGGAGAAGGTATACCTGACCCTCAAGCCCGCACCTGTCGACACCGGCATCGTGTTTGTTCGTGCCGACCTGGACCCTGTGGTGCAGATTCCTGCTCGCGCGGAAAATGTTGGCGAAACCACGATGTCGACCACGTTGGTCAACGGTGACGTCAAAGTGGACACGGTGGAGCACTTGCTCTCGGCCATGGCTGGCCTGGGCATCGATAACGCCTACGTCGAGCTCTCCGCGTCCGAAGTCCCCATCATGGATGGCAGCGCTGGACCCTTCGTATTCTTGATTCAATCTGCCGGCCTGGAAGAACAGGACGCAGCCAAGAAGTTCATTCGCATTCTGCGGGAAGTGACAGTAGAAGACGGCGACAAGCGCGCCACCTTCGTCCCGTTCGAAGGCTTTAAGGTGAGCTTTGAGATCGATTTCGATCACCCGGTATTCCGTGACCGCACCCAAAGTGCAAGCGTGGATTTTTCCAGCACTTCGTTCGTAAAAGAAGTCAGCCGCGCCCGTACCTTTGGTTTCATGAGTGACATCGAGTACCTGCGCAAGCACAACCTCGCACTCGGCGGCAGCGTTGAAAACGCCATTGTGGTCGACGCGGATGGTGTACTGAACGAAGACGGCCTTCGCTATGAAGACGAATTCGTGAAGCACAAGATCCTCGATGCAATCGGTGACCTCTACCTGCTGGGCAATAGCCTGATAGGCGAGTTCAAAGGCTTCAAGTCGGGCCACGCCCTTAACAACCAGCTGCTGCGCAAGTTGATTGAGCAGACAGACGCTTGGGAAGTCGTGACCTTCGAAGATGCCAGCACCGCACCGATCTCTTACATGCGTCCCGTTGCGGCGGTGTAAGTAACAACTCTCTTTCTTTAGTTTTGAAAGGCCACCTTCGGGTGGCCTTTTTTTATGCCGATCGTTCCGATCGTTCCCACGCTCCGCGCCGATCGTTCCCACGCTCCGCGTGGGAATACAGCCCTGGACGCTCCGCGTCCCGAAGCCAGACGCAGAGCGTCAGAAGAGGCATTCCCACGCGGAGCGTGGGAACGATCACCTAGCGGGCCGCAGCCTCCACAATCCGATTGCGCCCGGTGTGCTTGGCCTCATACAGCGCCTGATCGGCATTGAGCAGCAAATCCTCAAGGGACATGCGGCTGCGTTTTTGCCAGGTGCTCATGCCGATACTCACTGTAATAGGCTCTTCGGCAGCGGCCACTCGTGGCAAATGCTCGACACTGCTGCGGATGTGTTCGGCAATCAACCAGGCGCCTTTGGCGTCGGTATGTGGCAGCACCACCGCAAACTCTTCGCCACCGTAGCGCGCCGCCAGGTCAGCCGGGCGGCGGATGTTGTCTTCGATCACTTGGGCAACCGCGCGCAATGCCTCATCGCCGCCGTGATGGCCATGCAAGTCGTTGAAGGCCTTGAAGTGGTCCACGTCGATCATCAGCAGGCTCAGCGGCTCGGTCGAGCGTTGTGCGCGGTCCCATTCCAGGCGCAGGCGCTGGTCCAGAGTGCGGCGGTTGGCGAGGCCGGTGAGGGCGTCGGTGGCTGCCAGTTCTGACAGCACTTGCTCGGCGCGGTGGCGGCGGCGCAGCTCCTTGCTCAGCATCCAGGTCAGCCACAACAGGCCGATGCACAACACGCCCGTGGCCATGCTGACCAGCCACGCTGCACGCCGCCATGGGGCAAAGACCTCATCGCTGGACAACGCCACCGCGACAATTAACGGCAAGGTGCCCACATTCGAAAAACTATAAAGCCGTGGCTGGTTGTCGACGCTGGAGACGCCACGAAAGCTGCCATCGCGTTCACGCAGCATGCGCGCGACATTGGGGCGTTGGCTCAAGTCCTTGTCGATCATGTCCACTTCCAGCAGCGGTTGTTGCGCCAGCAGGATGCCTTGGTGGTTGATCAGGTTGATGGTGCCGTTGCCGCCGATGTTCAGGCTGCTGAACAGCTGTTGGAAGTACGACAGGCGCATCGAGGCCACCGCCACGCCTAGGAAGCGCCCGTCCGGCGATGACACGCGACGGCTGAATGCGATGCGCCACTGGTCATCACACACGCAACGGGCCAGGAATGGGCGGCTGATATACAGCCCCAGGTCGGGGTTTTTGCGGTGTACCTGAAAATAATCGCGATCGGCGAAGTTGCCGGTCTTGGGTGTGAGCAGCGAGGAGTCGGCGATCACTTCACCACTGGGGTCCAGCAACAGAATGTCGCCCTTGAAGGGGGCAGCGGCAGAGCGATCGAACAGCACCAGGTGGCGGATATTGGCGGACACACCCTGTAGGTCGCTGCGTTCGGTGGCGGCGATCAGGCCCTTGAGAGCCATGTCATAGAGTTCGACATTGCGCAGCACGTCGGCGTCGATCAGTTGAGTGATGTTATTGGCGGTGCGCTTGGCGGCCTGCAAGGTATTGGCGTGTTCACGAATCAGCAGCGCGGTGACGATCGCCACGATCAGGAAGACCGTGAGGCAACTGCCCAGGATCAGCAAGCGTTCCGGGCGACGGGTGGGTCGGTAGAGACTTGGGCTCATCGGGCGTACTTCCGCTTCGAGGATGCCAATAGCGTAGTAGGCAAACGCAGGTTTGGTGTGGGAGCTGGCTTGCCCGCGATGCAGGCACCTCGGTACATCTGCAACACCGCAGCGATGCTATCGCAGGCAAGCCAGCTCCCACACAAGCCAGCTCCCACACAAGCCCGCTCCCACATTAGCTATTTATCGTCAGGCAGATTTTGCTCAGAACACGTTAATCGGGTAATCCACGATCACACGGTATTCATCCACATCCCGGTCCACCGCCGAGTAGCCGTTGCCACCGCGGTTGGTTGCCCACTGCAGGCGCACGGCCAAGTCCTTGGCTTTGCCGCCTTGCACCACGTACTTCACGTCGATGTCACGTTCCCAGTGCTTGGCGTCTTTGCCGTCG
Organism: Pseudomonas sp. ChxA; assembly: GCF_030263855.1. Lineage (NCBI taxonomy): Bacteria > Pseudomonadati > Pseudomonadota > Gammaproteobacteria > Pseudomonadales > Pseudomonadaceae > Pseudomonas > Pseudomonas sp. ChxA. The sequence continues at coordinate 441,851 of NZ_JARPMK010000002.1, read as the reverse complement.
GCGCTGTACCAGGCGCTGTAGCCACGGCTGTTGGGGTCGACCTTGGTCAGGTCGGTCTTGCCGCTGATATAGGACACGGCGGACGTCAGCCCAGGCACGCCGAGGCCTGCAAAGTCGTAGGCGTACTTGAGCTTCCACGAGCGCTCGTTGGGGCCGTTGAAGTCGGAGTATTGCTGGGAGTTGTCCAGGTACACGCTGTCGCCCTGGGTGATGTAGTCGAACGGCGTGTTGCCGTTGACCCGCTGGTACGCGGCAGTGACGCTGTGGTTGCCCACGCCCACGGTGAAATGCAGGCTGTAGGTGTTGTTGTCGATGCTGCCGAGCAACGACTGGCCGGTGTCCTGGGTGTGGTAGTAGTGCAGGCCCGGGTTGAGGCTGACCAAATCGTTCAGTGCGTAGGTGTAGTCCAGGTCGTAGTAATACTGGTGCCACACGTCCTTGAGTTCGGCAGCGTACAGGTTGCTGGTCAGGCCCGGGATGCCGCTGAAGGACACGCCGGCCCAGTTCAGATGCTGGCTGTCGGCGTTGGCGGGCAACGTACCGTAGCTGGTGCCGATACGCCGGTGACCGCTCTGGTTATAGAGCTTGGTAAAGCTGGCTTGGCCGCCTTCGAACATCCAGCCGTCGACGCTGTGGTTGGCCAGGCTCACGCCACGAAAAGTCTGCGGCAACATGCGGGTCATGCCGCCAGCGATCACCGGGTTGTTGAGAAACAGGTCGCCAGCTTTGAGTTCGGTGTCGAAGGCGCGCATTTTCAAGGTGCCGCCTGCGGTAGAGAACGAGCCGGGCGCTTTGCCGTTGCCGCTGCCGTAAGGCAGGATGCTGGAGCCGTCAGTGCCGCCGCCGCCATCGAGCTTGAGGCCGAGCATGGCATTGAGGTCCAGGCCAAAGCCGATGGTGCCCTGGGTATAGCCGGATTCAAATGTGCCGATGAAACCCTGGCCCCATTCTTTGCTGTCATCGGTGTGAATGTCGCGGCGGTCGCGGTTCATGTAGTAGTTGCGGGTGTTGATTTTGAGGCTAGAGCCTTCGACAAAACCGTCAGCGGGGGTCGAGTCTGCCGCGTGGGCAAAGGGGACGATCGTTGCTGCAATCGCGAGGAATAACGGGGTGAACGTCAGCGAGTTCTTCACCGGTGTAGCTCCTTTGGTCAATCGAAAACGGCCAATGTCGTGGGGGTGTGCCTGGCCTTTTTTTACGGCAAAAAAAAGCCGCTGAAGTCAGCGGCTTTAAACAGATTCCCAGTGTAGAGCCCTGGAAATAAGTCGAGGGAAATTCGGGTGAGCGGGAAGCTGCCTTGCCGTCGCGCTCATCGGTGCGTCAAAGTAACGCAGGTGAGCGGTGCGATATAGAGTGTAACAAGATAATGACTGTTGCCCAAACCGCAACAGTCAGGACGCTGGAGATCCAGTGTGGTAGCTGGCTTATGTAGTAGCTGGCTTATGTGGGATATGGCTTATGTGGGATATGGCTTGTGTGGGAGCTGGCTTGCCTGCGATAGCATCGCTGCGGTGTTGCAGATGTACCGAGGTGTCTGCATCGCAGGCAAGCCAGCTCCCACACAAGCCCGCTTGTGTCTTGAATTGTGATTAGGCTGAGGGTGAGTTAGACCGGCAGGGTAATGCCAAAAGTATTGCCACCGCCCTCACTGCGCACAAACACATCACCGCCGTGCATCAATGCAATCGCCTTGACGATCGCCAGCCCCAGCCCGTGATTTGCGCCGCTGTTACTGCGCGACGCGTCCACCCGGTAGAAGCGTTCAAACAAGCGTGGCAAATGTTCACGGGCGATCTCGTCGCCGGGGTTGGTCACTCCGATCGCCACCCACTGCTCCTGCACCTCAATGCTCACTTCGATGATCTGCCCCGGCGCAGTGTGCTGCACCGCATTGCTCAGCAAATTGATCAGCGCGCGGCGCAGGTGGGCTTTTTCGATGTGCACCATGGCATCGCCGCGCACGCGCACGTTGACTTGGGCGTCTTCGAGGATGAAGTCCAGGTAGTCGAGGGTGGTGGCGACTTCATCGGCCAGGGAGCTTTCGATCAGTTTGGTGGCCTTGCTGCCTTGGTCGGCGCTGGCCAGGAACAGCATGTCATTGATGATCGAGCGCAGGCGTTCCAACTCTTCGAGGTTCGATTGCAGCACCTCGAAGTAATGCTCGGCCGAACGACCACGGGTGAGTGCCACTTGGGTCTGGCCGATCAGGTTGGTCAGCGGCGAGCGCAGTTCATGGGCCACGTCGGCATTGAACGACTCCAGGCGCGAATATGCCTGTTCGACCCGATCCAGCGTGGAGTTGAACGAGTTGACGAACTGGCTCAGCTCCGGCGGCAAGGGCGACAACTGCAGGCGCCCGGAGAGTTTGGGCGGTGCGAGTTTTTGCGCTTCATCCGAGAGCTTGCCTAGCGGCTTGAGGCCGATACGCGAGACCCAAAAGCCCAACAGCGCCGCCAGCGCCACGCCGACACAGGCCAGGCCGATCAAGGCCATCAACAGATGGTGCTGAGTGGCGCGGAAGTTCTCGGTGTCGATGGCGATCATAAAACGTAGCGGCGGGCGTTGATCCTTGGCCGCGAACTGGCTGAGCAACACCTTGAACGGGTATTCATGCCCAGGCAGGCGCAAGTCGCGTTTGCCGGTCGGCCCTTGAGCGAATGCGCGGATCTGCGCGTCGGGGTTGCCGTATTCGTAGCTCGGGTCGCTGCTCACCACCCAAAAGCGGATACGTGGGTCTTCTTCGCCGAGCAACTTCAACTTGGCGGTGATTTTTGCCCAGTGGTCCGGTGTGCCAAAGCGGTTCACCGAGGATTCCAGCACGCTGTAGCGCGCATCCAGTTCGGCGCCCGGCAACAGGCCCAGGCCGCGATCCACTTGCTGGTACAGCGCGCCGCCGATCAACACGAAGATCAGCAGCGCCACCAGGGTGAACATGCCGCTCAGGCGCAGGGCGATGGAGTTAGCCGACACTTCTGCTCTCCAGCACATACCCCATGCCACGAATGGTGTGCAGCAACTTGTGTTCGAACGGCCCGTCGAGCTTGGCGCGCAGACGCTTGATCGCCACTTCCACCACATTCGCGTCGCTGTCGAAATTGATGTCCCAGACCATTTCCGCAATCGCGGTCTTGGACAGGATTTCACCCTGGCGCCGCGCCAGCACGCTGAGCAATGAGAACTCCTTGGCGGTCAGGTCCAGGCGCAGGCCGTTGCGGCTGGCCTTGCGGCTGATCAGGTCGATCCACAGGTCGGCCACGGTGACTTGCACCGGCTCATGCCCGCCGCTGCGGCGGGTCAGCGCTTGCAGGCGCGCCACCAGTTCGAGGAACGAAAACGGTTTGCCCAGATAATCATCGGCGCCTTCACGCAGGCCGCGAATGCGGTCTTCCACACGCTCGCGGGCGGTGAGCATGATCACCGGCGTCTGCTTGCGTGCCCGCAGTGCGCGCAACACACCAAAGCCGTCGAGGCCGGGCAGCATCACGTCGAGCACGATTACCGCGTAATCGTTCTCCAGCGCCAGGTGCAAACCCTCGACGCCTTCGCGGGCCACATCCACGGTGTAGCCTTGTTCGGTCAGACCACGGTGCAAGTAGTCTGCGGTTTTTTCTTCATCTTCAATAATCAGGACGCGCATGACCCCGCCTTTAGTGTGTGGTCGCCAGCGCCGGCGCTGGTTTGGGCCTGTGGAAAAACTTCTCAAGGTACAAGTATATGACCGGTGTGGTGAACAGCGTCAGCGCCTGGCTCACCAACAAGCCGCCGACTACCGCGATCCCCAGCGGCTGGCGCAATTCCGCGCCTGGCCCGGAACCCAGCATCAACGGCACTGCGCCGAGCAGGGCGGCGAGGGTGGTCATGATGATCGGCCGGAACCGTGTGACGCAGGCTTCATAAATCGCCTCTTCAGGTGGCAGCCCGCGCACGCGCTGGGCCTCCAGGGCAAAGTCGATCATCAGGATGCCGTTTTTCTTGACGATACCGATCAGCAGCACCAGCCCGATCAAGGCCATGATCGAAAAATCCTGGCCCAGCAGCCACAGCATGATCAACGCGCCCAAGCCCGCCGACGGCAAGGTGGAGATGATGGTCAGCGGGTGTACGAAGCTCTCATACAGCACACCCAGAATAATATAGACCGCCACCAGCGCCGCCAGGATCAGCCACGGTTGGCTGGCCAGCGAACTCTGGAACGCCTGGGCGGCACCCTGGAAGGTGCCGATCATGGTGGTCGGCATTCCGATCTCGTTCTTGGCCTGGTTGAGCATGATCACCGCATCGCCCAATGCCACGCCGGGTGCCAGGTTGAACGACAGGTTGGCCGCCGGGAACATGCCGTCATGGCTGATGGACAACGGCCCCACGCTGGGCGGGTCGACCTTGGCCAGTGCCGACAGCGGCACCATCTCGTTGGTCAACGGTGAGCGCAGGTAAAAGTAGTTCAGGCTTTCGGCCTTGCCGCGCTGTTGAGTATCGAGTTCCAGCACCACTTGGTACTGGTTGATCTCGGTCTGGAATTCGTTGATCTGGCGCTGGCCGAACGCGTCATACAGCGCCTGGTCGACATCTGTGGCGGTGAGGCCAAAGCGTGCCGCCGCCTGCCGATCGATGCTGATATGGGTGATGCTGCCGCCCAGTTGCAGGTCGTTGGAAAGGTCGCGAAAGGCCGGGTTGGCGCGCAGTTTTTCGGTCAGGCGTTGGGTCCAGGTATTGAGCGTCGGGCCGTCGTTGCTCTTGAGCACATATTGATACTGGGCGCGGCTTGGGCCGGAACTCAAGTTGATGTCCTGGCCGGCGCGCAGGTACAAGACGATGCCTGGCACCTTGGCCAGTTTGGGGCGGATGCGGTCGATGAACTGGCTGGCGGACACATCGCGATCACCGCGGTCCTTCAAGGCGATCCAGAAACGCCCGTTGGCGATGGTCTGGTTGCTGCCGGTCACGCCCACCGAGTGGGAAAACGCTTCGACTGCCGGGTCGTCCTTGACGATCTCGGCCAGGGCCTTGTGCTTGGCGACCATGTCCGGGTACGACACGTCGGCCGCCGCCTCGCTGGTGCCGAGTACAAAGCCGGTGTCTTGCACCGGGAAGAACCCCTTGGGGATAAACACGTAGCCGACCACGGCCAACGCCAGGGTCACCATGAAGATCGCCGCCATGCTGCGTTGATGCGCCAGCGCGCGGCGCAGGTTGCGCGCGTAGCCGGCGAGCAGGCGCTCGCTGAAACCCGGTTTGTCATGGGCATGATGAGTCGGCGCGCGCATGAACAGCGCGGCCAATGTCGGCGCCAATGTCAGCGAAACCACCACCGAAATCAGGATGGTCGAGGTGGCCGTCAGCGCAAACTCCTTGAACAGCCGCCCGACCACGCCGCCCATGAATAGCAGCGGAATAAACGCCGCCACCAGCGAGAAGCTGATGGACACCACGGTAAAACCGATCTCGCCGGAGCCCTTGATCGCCGCCTCGCGTTTATCCAGGCCCGCCTCCAGGTGACGGTGAATGTTCTCCACCACCACGATGGCATCGTCGACCACAAAGCCTACCGCGATCACGATCGCCACCAGCGTGAGGTTGTTCAAGCTGAAGCCGAGCACATACATCAGCGCGAAGCTGGCGATCAGCGACACGCCGAGCACGCTGGACACAATCAGCGTGGCTGACAATTGGCGCAGGAACAGCGCCATCACCGCCACCACCAGCAAGATAGCGATCAGCAGCGTCACTTCCACTTCATGCAAGGACGCGCGGATGGTCTTGGTGCGGTCGGTCAACACGCTGACCTGCACCGAGGCCGGCAGCATGCCTTCCAGGCGCGGCAGCTCGGCTTGAATGCGGTCCACGGTCTCGACAATGTTGGCGCCGGGCTGGCGCGAAATCACCAGGTTGACCCCGGGCGTATCACCGGACCAGGCCTGTACGTAGGCGTTTTCCGAACCGTTGACGACTTTGGCAATGTCACGCAGTTGCACCGGCGCGCCGTTCTTGTAGGAAACGATCAGTTGGCCGTATTCCTCCGGGTGAAACAGCTGGTCATTGGTCGATAACGTCGACACGCTGTTCTCGCCGTAAATCGCACCTTTGGCCAGGTTCAGGCTTGACTGCTGGATCGCCAGGCGCACGTCGGCGAGGGTCAGGCCGATGGCCGCGAGTTTGTCCGGTGAAGCTTGTACGCGAATCGCCGGGCGTTGCTGGCCGGTGATGTTGATCTGGCCGACGCCGTCAATCTGGCTGATCTGGCGCGCCAGCAGGGTTTCTACATAGTCGCTCAACTCGGTGCTGGGCATGCTGTCGGAACTGACGCTGAGGATCAGCACCGGGCTGTCCGCCGGGTTGACCTTCTTCCAGGTCGGCAGGCTCGGCATGTCACTGGGCAGTTTGCCGGAGGCGGTGTTGATCGCCGCCTGCACTTCCTGCGCGGCGGTGTCGATGCTTTTGTTCAGGGTGAACTGCAGGGTCAGCAGGCTTGAGCCCAAGGCGCTGCTGGAGGTCATCTGGGTCATGCCGGGGATGGCGCTGAATTGCACCTCCAAAGGCGTGGCCACGGATGAGGCCATGGTGTCCGGGCTGGCGCCGGGCAAGGTGGCGCTGACCTGGATGGTCGGGAATTCCGCTTCCGGCAGCGGCGCCACGGCCAGGCGCGGGAAGGCAATCAGCCCCAACAGCACCAGGGCAAAGGTCAGCAGCAGGGTGGCAACCGGGTGGTCGACGCACCAGGCGGACGGCGAACGGCTGCCGCTCATGGTTGCACCTTGGCTTGGGCGGTCTGGATCACTTGCGGTGGCTCTTTGAGCACTTCGATCTGCGCACCGGCCTTGAGCCGCGACTGGCCATCGCTGACCAGCACATCACCGGCTTGCACGCCTTTGATGATGTTCACGTCGCTGTCCTGATACGCCACCTGCACCGGCACGATCTCAACCTTGTCACCGTTGACGCGGTACACAAAATGCGCGTCGAGCCCACGTTGCACCACGGTCGGCGGCACCACCAGCGCATTTTTGTCGAGGGCGGTCTGGATCTTGATCGTCACCAGTTGCCCCGGCCACAGGCGCTGCGAAGCGTTGTTGAATTCAGCCTTGGCGCGCAGGGTGCCGGTGGTGGAGCTGATCTGGTTGTCGATCAGGCTCAGGTGGCCTTCACCGAGCAGGTCGCCGGTCTGGCCGTCGGTGTCGGCGCCCATGTAGGCATCGACGCTGGCTTGGGTAGGCGCGGCGATCAAGCCTTGCAGGGTTGGCAGCATTTGTTGCGGCAGCGAGAACTCCACGGCGATCGGATCGATTTGCGTCACCGAGAACAAGCCTTGGGTATCACTCATACGCAGGAAGTTGCCTTCATCCACGGTGCGAATCCCGACACGGCCGGTGACCGGCGAGCGAATCTGAGTGTAGGAAAGCTGTACCTGGGCCGAATCAATCGCAGCCTGATTACCTTGCGCCGTGGCCTTGAGCTGGTTGACCAGCGCTTGTTGCTGGTCATAGGTCTGCTTGGACACGCCGTCGTCGACGCTCAGCTCTTTGTAGCGTTTGAGGTTCACCAACGCCACTTGCAGTTGTGCCTGGCTTTCGCCCAGTTGTGCCTTGGCCTGGTCGAGGCTGGCGCGGATCGAGCGGTCGTCGATGGTCGCCAGCAGGTCACCGGCCTTGACCAGTTGGCCTTCCTTGACCAGCAGCTTGGTGAGGATGCCGTCGATTTGCGGGCGGATTACCACGCTGTGCAATGACAGCACCGAGCCGATACCGCTGACAAATCGAGGAATGTCCTGCTGTGTGACGCTCACCACCCGCACCGGGATGGCAGTGGACACCGCCAGTTTGGTTTTGGCCGGTCGGTTGAAGGCCCAGGCTGCAATTGCCACGACCACCAGGGCACCCACGATCAGGGCGGTTTTTCGTTGAATGTGCATGGGGTGGGGCGCCGGGGCAAAGGGTTGGGAGAGTGATCGTTCTTTATAGCCCGCCAACCCGGTCAGCACGGTGACTGCTAACTGACAGCGCTGTCAGTAAAGTCCGACCATTCGTAACGGCGGTGGTTAAAGATCAGAGGCGCGCAGGTATACTGCGCGCCAGCGTGGCCCGCAAGTCGGCCACTGCCTCATTTTATGTACGCCCCGGAGCTTCCATGACTTCCCCGACACAACCCCCTGTTGAAGCGGCCGACCTCGTCGATCCGGCCGACGCTCAAAGCGTTGAAAAAGCCGAGATCCCGGCGTTCAAGTTTCCGTTCAAACCGGGTGAACTGGCCGGGGCCAAAAATGCCGCCCAGCCTTGGTACAAGAATGGCGCCAAGAACGGCCACACCAAGTCGCCAGGCATGGCGCCGCCGGGCACTCGCCGCTCGATGGGTAAACGCTGAGAATAGAACGACAAGCGTTTTATCAGTCGTGGCCTACAACCCCTGCTGATATTTCTGATTGAAGACCCACGACCGTTTCTAGAAAGCTTGCACAGCCTTGATTCCATCCCGACCGTTCAGATCGGGCGGGTGGCCAAGGCTGGTCTTTCTGGAAAAGGATGTTTCCCGTGGCTCTGATACCCCTGTGTGCAGCACTTGCCCTATTGCTGTCGATCGACGCCGTGGCCGACGATGATCAACCCCGGCGCGAAATCCGCTTCGCCGTTGCCGCGCAGTTCCCGCCCTTTCAGAGTCGTAGCCCGCAAGGTCAACTGGTGGGCTTGAACATCGACTTGGGCAATGCCCTGTGTACACAGTTGAATGTGCGCTGTACCTGGGTCGATCAGGTGTTTGTGGAAAATTTCCCGGCCCTTGAAGCCCGGCAGTTCGACGCAATCATGGGCATGGCCGCCACCTCGGGGCGCCGCCGGTGGGTGGGGTTCACCGATAGCCTCTACCCCTTTACCACGCGTCTGGTGGCCCACAAAGACTCCGGTTTGTTACCCGACCCACGCTCGCTCAAGGGTAAGCGCGTCGGTGTCCTGCTGGGCAGCAACCGCGAAGCCTTTGCGCGGTCGCAGTGGGCACCGGCGGGCGTCATCATCAAGAGTTTCTGGCTCAATGACGAACTGGCCCGCAGCCTGGTGGCCGGCAGCATCGATGCGACGCTGCAAGGCACTGTGGAGATTCGCAGGGCGCTGCTCGACACCCCGGATGGCCAGGATTTCGACTTCATGGGGCCGGCCTTGTCCGGCGAACTGTTGGGCAACGGCATTGCCATTGCCGTGCGCAAGTTTGATTCCAGCTTGCGCAACGACCTCAATCATGCCCTTGAACAGCTGATGCACAACGGTGAATACCAGCGGATTCTGGCGCCTTATCAATTGGATGAGCCGCCCTCCAATCAATGATGGGCAATTAATTGTGCGGGCACTGCCGACTCTTCCAATCGTGCGGCTATCGCCGTAAAGAACTGCTGAGGGTGCCGCATAACCTGCTGCGCCATCCGGATATACCATCGGCCGCGTTTGCGCAGACTCGCCAGTTGGCGCAGGCGTTCCGGGGTCGACGGCGTTAGCGGAAAAGATTCGGCTACTATGAGTTTGGGATTATTCCTACTCAACAAACAGGCGTGTCGTAGTGATAGACCGGTTAGTGCTTGTTAGAACGTCTTGCGCGTCAGGGTCGCAAACCATGATTGAGCCCTGAGCGCCGCACGCCACTATTTGCACAGGACAGGTTTATGACTACGGTAGGACGAATACTAGCGCTTGCTCTGATTACGTTGGCCGGGAGCGGATGTGCTGTCGCGCCGTCACCCGAAAACCCATGGAAGGAGATACGTTTTGGGGTTGAGGCGGATGTAAAACCCTTTGAATACCGCAATGCACAAGGCGAGCTTGTGGGGCTGGATATCGAGTTGGGCAACGCGCTTTGCGCGGAACTCAATGCGCGCTGTGTATGGGTTGATCAGCCTTATGCAACCAATATTACGGCGCTGCAAGCCAACCGTTTCGATGCAATCATGCCGATGACGCCCACACCGGCGCGGCGTGAAATAATCGACTTTACAGACATTCTCTATCCCCTCGAAAGCCGCTTGGTAGCCCGCAGCGGCTCTGACCTGCTGCCCAATCCCAGCTCGCTCAAAGGCAAGCGTGTCGGCGTTTTGGCAGGCACCAGCCGTGAAGCCTTCGCCAGGGCACGCTGGGCTCCTCAAGGCGTGACGGTGCGCAGCTTCAACCTCAATGGTGAGTTGATCACCAGCTTGTTGGCGGGTGAACTTGATGCGACCTTGCAGAACACCATCGAAATCAACGAAGCGCTGCTGAACACCCCCCAGGGCGCAGCGTTTGCCTTCGCCGGGCCAACGGTGGTTGATGAGATGCTCGGTGGCGGTGTCGCCATCGCCACTCGCAAGGCCACGCCTGATCTGACAGCAGCGCTGAACAAGGCCCTGCAGCGCTTGAAAGACAACGGCAAGTACCTGGCGATCACTCAGCCTTATCTGGCGCCCGCCGCCGGAAGCACTGAACCGGCCAAGATGATTTACACGCCGGCCGAGGGTGGCTTGCCATTTTCACAAACCGTGCAAGTAGGCAAAACGCTCTACCTCTCAGGGCTGCTAGGGCTCGATAAAAACGGCAAACTGGTGCGCGGAGGCATTCGCACAGAAACTGCCCAGGCTCTGGAAACCCTGCGTAGCACGCTGAAGGGCAAGGGGTTGGGAATGGACAGAGTGGCCAAGTGCACGGTGATTCTTGCCGATATCAAAGACTTTTCAGCGATGAACACCGTCTATGCCAGCTACTTCCCCGCCGACCGTCTGCCTGCCCGCACAACCTTTGCGGCGGGCAAACTGTTGAACAATGCGCGGATAGAAATCGAGTGCCTGGCCAGCCTCTGACGTTGCCGGTCTAGGAGGCCTGCAACGAAATAAACGCGTAGTTGGCCGGCACCTGGGTTGCGATCTGGGCGCCGGCATCCAGCAGTTGTTCGGCGATGTCCATTCCGGAGACATGAAAGACCCACTCACTGGCCATGGTTGGCTGGCCCGCCGCCAATTCGATCGCCTGGGCAAACGCGCCCATATCCGGCAAATACGCGGTAAACCCATCGCCCTTGAGCGCCGTGGTACGAATACCCAGCAAGGCGCACACGGCCTCCTTGGTCTGTACATCGTCACGGTCGGCCTGGCGTGAGCGGCGGATCAGCTCAGCCAGCTCTGCATCCATCAACTCACCGCCGACGATCAGCGCCGGCCCCTGTTCCCAGGACTCCGGCGGGCATTCCTTGGCAGCGGGGTTCAAGGGAATGTGCGGGTTGATTTCCATCGGGTAGATGCGACACACCAAGGGGCGACGCTCATAGATGCCACACCGGTTGTCTTCGTCAAGATTCCGGCAACGCCCGGCGTTGTAGGCGGCAAAGGTGATTGCCACAAACGCCTCGGTATTGCCGCTCGGCACTACCACTGAACGGCGTTCGGCATGCTCGCGTTGTTGCACCGGCAAGCCCAGGCCGCTGCCGAGAAAACCTTCCACCAGCACGATGACATTACCGCCGTCAGCCGCCCAACTGCGGGCTTCTTCGAGGGTCAGAGGAACATGATGGTCGCTGCAGCATTTGCCGCAACCCACGCAGGAAAAGTGAGTGTTCATGGAGGATCTGTCACCAGGCAAGGTCAGAGGGCACTCTTGAACGGTGACGGGTTTTTGCCTCTATTCACTGTTCAGGCTCAGTGGAAGCAAGTTATGCGCCAGTGCCTGTCAGTCTTTGGGCACCTGGTCGCGCAGCACAAACACCATGCCGGCACTTTCGTACAACTGTCGGGCGCGTTGGTTGCTTTCCAGTACCTTCAGGTCCACATAGGGCTCGCCGCGTTGCTTGAACACGTGGAAGGTGTGCAGCAACAAGGCACGCCCCAGCCCTTGGCCTTGGGCGCAGGGATGGATCGAGAGGTTCTTGATAAACGCGCTGGTCCAGCACTGGGCCACGCCAAGAATGCCGTCTGCGTTACTGGCTACCAGGCATAGCGTGGGGTCGAATTCTGCGTCGGTGATGAACTGCCGACGCCATTCTTCCAGGCTGGCGACACGGCCGCCGCCCTGTTCCTGGGTCATGCGCAATACGGCATGGATGGCTGGGGCCAGCTCATCGCGGTAATGATCCAGCCGGGTATTGGCCGGCCACAGCGGTGCAGGCAGGCTGGCGGTAAGGTCACGGCGCAGCAGTTGAAAATATTCCGCCACCGCTTACAGACCCTTTTGCGCCACAGTGTGCGCGGCAACCACCAGGCATTTGGTCAGCTCGGGCGACGAGAACTTGGTGAGCACCGCGTCGGCACCCGCCAGGCGGGCTTTTTCGCTGTTCATCGCGCTGTCCAACGAGGTGTGCAGCAGCACGTAAAGCTCCTGGAAGTCCGGGGTTTCGCGCAGGGTGCGGGTGAGGGCGTAACCGTCCATTTCGGACATCTCGATGTCCGACACCACCACATTGATCTGCTCGCCCGTGCCTTGCAGCTCCAGCAGCACATCAATGGCTTCCTTGGCACTGCGCGCGGTGTGGCACGTCAGGCCGAGGTTGCGCAGGGTGTGTACCGATTGCTGCAGCGCCACCTGGCTGTCGTCCACCACCAGGATTCGCGCATTGCCGAGTACTTCGGCTTCTTCCATGGTCAAGTCGGTCGGCGCCGCTTCAATCGGTGCCGGGGCAATGCCGTGGATGACCTTTTCGATGTCCAGCACCTGCACCAGGCCGCCTTCGACCTGGGTCACGCCGGTGATAAACGAGCGATTGCCGCCGGAGCCATAGGGTGGCGGGCGGATGTCGGTGGTCAGGCAGTGCACGATCTTGCTCACTGCCTGCACATGCAGGCCCTGCTTGGAACGGCTGACGTCGGTGACGATCAGGCAGCCACCGTTCGGGTCTTGCAGCGGCATTTCGCCAAGGGCGCGGCTCAAGTCGATCACCGACAGCGAGGCACCGCGCAGGGTGGCGATGCCTTTGACGTGAGGGTGCGACTCCGGCAGCTTGGTCAGCGGCGGGCAGGGGATGATTTCACTGACTTTGAGCAGGTTGATGGCCATCAGCTTGCCGCTGCGCAAGGTAAAGAGCAGAAGCGAGAGTGAATCTGCGCGGGCTTTGGTGGTGGACATAAAAACCTTCTGTGGATCAGGGATGACGATCTATAGAGGGTTATCGACTCAGACCCTGGAAACTGTAGGGTGGACGCTTGTGGCGAGGGAGCTTGCTCCCGCTGGGCAGCGCAGCGGCCCCAAAAGCCTGGGAGCGCTGCGCACTCCAGCGCGAGCAAGCTCGCTCGCCACAATAGTTCGTTCCTGCCGTGGTGGGATCAGCCCTTCCAGACTTGTGGGTTGACCAGATCCTGCGGGCGCTGCCCCAGCAAGGCGCTGCGCAGGTTGTCCAGAGCGCGATTGGCCATGGCTTCACGGGTTTCATGCGTGGCCGAGCCAATATGCGGCAGGGTCACGGCATTGCTCAGTTGGAACAGCGGCGATTCGGCCAGTGGCTCTTGTTCATACACATCCAGCCCGGCGCCACGGATTTTTTGGGTTTGCAGCGCTTCAATCAGCGCCGGTTCATCCACCACAGGCCCACGGGAAATATTGATCAGGATCGCGCTGGGCTTCATCAGCCCCAATTCGCGCGTGCTGATCAAGTGGCGGGTCTTGTCGCTCAACGGCACCACCAGGCAGACAAAATCCGCCTCGGCCAGCAACTGGTCCAGGCTGCGAAACTGCGCGCCCAACTCCTGCTCCAGCTGGGTCTTGCGGCTGTTGCCGCTGTACACAATCGGCATATTGAAGCCCAGACGCCCGCGCCGCGCGACGGCTGCGCCGATATTGCCCATGCCGACGATGCCAAGGGTCTTGCCGTGTACATCGCAGCCGAACAGCGGCGCGCCAACGCTGGCTTTCCACTGGCCGGCCTTGGTCCAGGCATCCAGCTCGGCCACGCGGCGCGCACTGCTCATCAGCAGCGCGAAGGCCAGGTCGGCGGTGCTTTCGGTGAGCACGTCCGGGGTATTGGTGAGCATGATTCCGCGCTCGTTGAAGTACGGCACGTCGTAGTTGTCGTAGCCGACCGACACGCTGGACACCACTTCGAGTTTGCTCGCGCCTTCCAGCTGCGCACGGCCCAGCTTGCGGCCTACGCCGATCAAACCGTGGGCGTGGGGCAGGGCTTCGTTGAATTGAGCATTGATGTCACCCAGCTTGGGGTTCGGCGCGATCACCTCGAAGTCCTGTTGCAGGCGTTCGATCATTTCCGGGGTGACGCGGCTGAAGGCGAGGACAGTCTTTTTCATTGCAAAACTCCGCTCAAAATGTGGGAGCTGGCTTGCCTGCGATGCTGGCGCTTCGGTGTATCAGCAGTACCGAGGCGATGCTATGGCAGGCAAGCCAGTTCCCACAGTAAATGGATGGTGTTTGTGGGGCCGTATTCCAAAGTCAGTTCGCCAGGCGTGTGCCGCCGAGGCTGCCGCTCAACTCATACGCCACCAACTCCGCCTGATGCGCCGCCAGAATCTCCGGCAACGAACCGCGCAGGTATTCCACCCAGGTCTTGATCTTCGCATCCAGGTACTGGCGCGACGGGTAGATGGCGTACAGGTTCAGCTCCTGCGAGCGGTAATTGGGCATCACCCGCACCAGCGTGCCGTTGCGCAAACCCTCAATAGCCGCATACACCGGCAGCAGGCCGACGCCCATGCCGCTGGTGATCGCGGTTTTCATTGCATCGGCCGAGTTGACCAGGAACGGCGATGTATTGATCGCTACGCTTTCCTGGCCTTCGGGGCCGTTGAAGGTCCATTTGTCCAGCTGGATCACCGGGCTCACCAGGCGCAGGCAGGCGTGGTTGAGCAAGTCCTGTGGCCGTTGCGCGCAGCCTTTGGCCTTGACGTAATCCGGCGAGGCACACGCGATGCTGTAGGTAATGCCCAGGCGCTGGGACACAAAGCCCGAATCCGGCAGCTCGCTGGCCAGCACGATGGACACGTCATAACCCTCGTCGAGCAAGTCCGGCACGCGGTTGGCCAGGGTCAGGTCGAAGGTCACGTCGGGGTGGGTACGCCGGTAACGAGCAATCGCATCAATCACGAAATGCTGGCCGATACCGGTCATGGTGTGCACTTTCAGCTGCCCGGCGGGGCGTGCGTGAGCGTCGCTGGCTTCCGCCTCGGCTTCCTCGACGTAGGCAAGGATTTGCTCGCAACGCAGTAAGTAGCGCTTGCCGGCCTCGGTCAGCGCGATGCGGCGAGTGGTGCGGTTGAGCAAGCGGGTTTGCAGATGGGCCTCAAGGTTGGAGACCGCGCGCGAGACGTTGGCGGTGGTGGTGTCCAGTTGCACGGCGGCGGCGGTGAAGCTGCCGGCCTCGGCCACGCAACTGAAGGCGCGCATATTTTGCAAAGTGTCCATGGAGTGTTCTCAAGGGAGATAGCAAATTGTGACAGAAAGTTACGCCGTCCAGTGATCCCTACCAACGGATTATCGCCTGAACGGTAACAAAGATTCACAGGAATGCCAGCTTATCGTTCCCCATGGCGCCCCCTAGAATTGCGCCACCTTCCCCGCCTCACCACCTCAGGAATTCGTTCGCCGTGCCGCGTCGCATCAGCAGAGAGCTGAAGGCTCTCAGTGTTTTGGCCTTATCGTTAGCAATCAGCGGCTGCATCGGAACCGGAGGAATCGCCCCCCAAGGCCAGGCCCTCAACGCCAATACCCTGGCCACCGACGCCGCCATCCAGAGCGCCGCGCAGGACGCCCATTGGCCCACCACACAATGGTGGCAAGCCTACGGCGACGCGCAGCTCAACCGCTGGGTCGACCTCGCCACGCAAAACAGCCCGAGCATGGCCATGGCCGCCGCGCGGGTGCGGGAAGCGCGGGCCATGGCCGGGATTGCCGAGGCGGCCGAGTCGTTGCAGATCAACAGTGACACCACCCTCAAGCGCCACAGCTGGCCGAAAGATCAGTTCTACGGGCCGGGCGAGCTCAGCGGTGCCAATACCTGGGACAACACCTCGTCCCTGGGCCTGAGCTACGCCCTCGACCTGTGGGGCCGCGAAAGCAATGCCAGCGAACGCGCCGTCGACCTGGCGCATATGAGCGCCGCCGAAGCGCGTCAGGCCCAGCTCGAATTGCAGAACAATGTGGTGCGCGCCTATATCCAGCTGTCGTTGCACTTCGCTAACCGCGATATCGTCGCCGCCACCCTGGCCCAGCAACAGCAGATTCTGGACCTGGCCAACAAACGCCTGAACGCCGGGATCGGCACACATTTCGACGTGAGCCAGGCCGAAACGCCGCTGCCGGAAACCCATCGCCAACTCGACGCCCTCGACGAAGAAATCGCCCTGAGCCGCAACCAGCTCGCGGCATTGGCCGGTAAAGGCCCAGGCGCAGGCGCGCAACTGCAACGCCCGAGTTTGTCCTTGGCTGCGCCGCTGAAGCTGCCCTCGAGCCTGCCCGCGCAATTGCTCGGCCAACGCCCGGATGTGGTCGCCAGCCGCTGGCAGGTCGCCGCCCAGGCACGCGGCATTGACGTGGCGCATGCCGGGTTTTATCCCAACGTCGATCTGGTCGGCAGCCTGGGCTATGTGGCCACCGGCGGTACGATGCTGGGGTTTCTCAGCGGGCAGAAATTCAACTACACCGTCGGCCCGGCGATCAGCTTGCCGATCTTCGACGGCGGTCGTTTGCGTGGGCAATTGGGCGAAGCCAGCGCCGGTTATGACATCGCCGTGGCCAAGTACAACCAGACGCTGGTCAACGCGCTCAAGGGCATCAGCGACCAGTTGATCCGTCGCGAATCCATGGACAAGCAAGCCACCTTTGCCGCGCAGTCGGTGGCTTCGGCGCAGAAAACCTACGACATCGCCATGATCGCCTACCAGCGCGGCCTCACCGATTACCTCAATGTGCTCAACGCCCAGACCCTGCTGTTCCGCCAGCAACAGGTTGAGCAACAAGTGCAGGCCGCGCGGCTGAGTGCGCATGCTGAATTGGTCACGGCACTGGGTGGCGGGCTCGGCGCCGGTAACGACGTGCCGCAAGAGACTAAGACGCGCCCAGGTAAAACCCCGGCGGCGCTCGCCGTGTTTGATCACTGAGTAGATTGCAATGACTCCCTTGCCCGCACCGCTGCGCTGGTTGCACTCCCTTGAGTGGCGCCGTGGTTTTTTCGACTGGGCACGCAGCGATGGCGTGACCTGGGTGTATATCTTCAAGGTGCTGATCGCCGCGTTCCTCACGTTGTGGCTGGCCATGCGCCTGGAGTTGCCGCAACCGCGCACGGCGATGATCACCGTATTTATCGTGATGCAACCGCAGAGCGGCCAGGTGTTTGCCAAAAGCTTTTATCGCTTCCTCGGCACGTTGGCGGGCTCGGCGGTGATGGTGTTGTTGATTGCCTTGTTTGCGCAGAACACCGAGTTGTTCCTGGGTGCGCTGGCGATCTGGGTGGGCCTCTGCACGGCGGGTGCGACGCGTAATCGCAACTTTCGCGCCTATGGTTTTGTGCTGGCCGGTTATACGGCGGCGATGGTTGGTTTACCGGCGTTGGCGAATCCGGACGGCGCATTTATGGCAGCGGTATGGCGTGTGCTGGAAATCTCCCTGGGGATTATCTGCTCCACCGTGGTCAGCGCCGCGATCCTGCCGCAAACCTCCAGCGCGGCGATGCGCAACGCCTTGTATCAACGCTTTGGCGTATTTGCGCTGTTCGTCACCGATGGCCTGCGCGGGCGCAGCCAGCGCGAAGGTTTCGAGGCCAGCAACGTGCGTTTTATCGCTGAAGCGGTGGGCTTGGAAGGGCTGCGCAGCGTCACCGTGTTTGAAGACCCGCACATGCGTCGACGCAATGGTCGGCTCAGCCGCCTCAACAGCGAATTCATGAGCATCACCACGCGCTTCAACGCCCTGCACCAGTTGCTCGAACGGCTGCGTGCCGATGCGGCCGATCACGTGGTTGCGGCGATCAAGCCCGGCCTGCAGGACCTTGCCGAAGTGCTCGACGGCTTCTCCGGCCGGGCGCTGACCAGCCCCGACGCCGCACGGCTGGCCAACCAACTCAGCGCCTACAAAGACCAGCTTCCCGCCACGGTGCGTGTCCTGCGGGCAAGCTTTCAGGAAGCCAACCCAAGCGAAGCCGAACAGCTGGATTTTCATACCGCCTATGAGCTGCTTTATCGCTTTGTCGATGACTTGCACAACTACGCGCTGACCCACGCTTCCCTGGCCGACCACAGCCATGAGCGCGAACAGTGGAACGAGACCTTTATCCCCAAGACCAACTGGCTGGCCTGCGCGGCTTCGGGGATTCGTGCGGCGTTCATCCTCATTGTGCTCGGCAGCTACTGGGTGGCCACCGCCTGGCCCAGCGGCGCAACCATGACGCTGATTGCCGCCGCCACCGTCGGCCTGTCCGCCGCCACGCCCAACCCCAAGCGCATGGCCTTTCAAATGGCCTGCGGCACCTTGATCGGCGCACTGGTTGGCTTTGTCGAAATGTTCTTCGTGTTCCCCTGGATCGACGGCTTCCCGCTGCTGTGCGTCATGCTCGCGCCGGTGATCATCTTCGGCTCGTTCCTGGCCTCACGCCCGCAATACGCCGGGGTCGGTGTGGGCCTGTTGATCTTTTTCAGCACCGGCTCGGTGCCGGACAACCTCACGGTCTACAACCCCTACACCTTTATCAACGACTACATCGCCATGATCATCGGCATGCTGGTGTGCGCGGCGGCGGGCGCGATCATCCTGCCGCCCAACAGCCGTTGGTTGTGGCGCCGTTTGGAGCAGGACCTGCGCGAGCAAGTGGTCTACGCGATCAGCGGCAAACTCAAGGGCCTCGCCTCGAGTTTTGAAAGCCGCACCCGCGACCTGTTGCACCAGGCCTATGGCCTCGCCGTCGGCCAACCGCACGTGCAGCGCGACCTGCTGCGCTGGATGTTCGTCGTGCTGGAAGTCGGCCACGCGATCATCGAGCTGCGCAAGGAACAGGCGATTTTGCCGGTGCACCCGGCGTATGCCGAATCCCAGCCGTGGCGCCAGGCGATCCGCGTGATGGGCCGCTCGCTGGTACGGCTGTTCCTGCAGCCCAGCAGCAGCAACCTGGAGCGCGGCCTGGTGGCTGTCGACCACGCGATCAGCCGCGTACAGGCCACCGACGAACCCTTCGCCCCGCATTTTGACACCTCGGCCCTGCGTCGGGTGAAGAGCTACCTGCACTTTATCCGCACCTCGTTGCTCGACCCGCAATCGCCACTGGCGGCCCTGAAAGGAGCCCCGCATGCCCCGTGAAATCGCCTTCCATGGCCTGTACATGCCGACCATGACCCTGATGTTTTTGATTGCGGCCGTACTGGCCTGGGCGCTGGACCGCTTCCTGGCCGGGTTCGACCTGTACCGTTTTTTCTGGCACCCGGCGTTGTTGCGCCTGAGCCTGTTCGTTTGCCTGTTCGGCGCCTTGGCGCTGAGCGTCTACCGTTGAGAATGCCCCGATGAAAAAGTTTTTCAGCCTGCTCGCGACCTTGCTGGTACTGGCTTTGGCGATCTGGATTGGCCGCACGCTGTGGGTGCATTACATGCAAACGCCATGGACCCGCGACGGCCGCGTGCGCGCCGACATTATCAATGTGGCGGCTGACGTCACGGGTGAAGTAGTCGACGTGCCGGTGCGTGATAACCAGTTGGTGAAGAAGGGCGACCTGCTCATGCAGATCGACCCTGAGCACTACCGCATTGCGGTCAAGCAGGCGCAGTCGCTGGTGGCTTCACGCAAAGCCACCTGGGAGATGCGCAAGGTCAACGCCCATCGCCGCGCCGACCTCGACGCCTTGGTGATCTCCAAGGAAAACCGCGACGACGCCAGCAACATCGCCGACTCGGCCCTGGCCGATTACCAGCACGCGCTGGCGCAACTGGAAGCCGCCGAGCTGAATTTGAAACGCACACAAGTGGTGGCGGCAGTGGACGGCTATGTCACCAACCTCAATGTGCATCGCGGCGACTACGCGGGCATTGGCGAGGCCAAAATGGCCGTGGTGGATATGAACTCGTTCTGGGTCTACGGCTTCTTCGAGGAGACCAAGCTGCCGCACGTCAAAGTCGGCGACAAAGCCGATATGCAACTGATGAGCGGCGAGACGTTAAAGGGCCACGTGGAAAGCATCTCGCGGGGTATCTACGACCGTGACAACCCCGAGAGCCGTGAGCTGATAGCGGATGTGAACCCTACTTTCAACTGGGTGCGCCTGGCCCAGCGGGTGCCGGTGCGGATTCATATTGATGAGGTGCCGGAGGGTGTGTTGTTGGCAGCTGGCATCACCTGCACCGTCGTGGTCATGCCATCACTCAGTGCCGGCGGCTAGAGAGCGGCGGTGTTGGTTCTGAGTTTACGTCGGCGTTTTACACGCAATATGCTGACGTAGCGGCGATGGTTTTTTGAGTTGAGCGTCAGGATGTAAAGCAGCGCGGAGAATAGCGGCAGTAGGTTGAGTAATGTTGGTGAGTGGTTAGCCAAGTAGCCTGTCGCTAGAAGAATATTCACGATCGCCACGAATACGAGGACTCGCTGGGCGTGCAGGGATCCTTCACACAACAGTGTTTGACCTATGAAAAAAATCAAACAGAGTGTCGCGCCGGTTACGAAAGCATACTCAGTGGGTAGGTGATGAATTTTTGCGTAAGACGCAAGGCCATGGGCCATGTTGCCGGCGATGCTGTTCAAGCAAAGCAGTAGGGCACCGCCGAATGAAGGTAGAAATCTGTACGCATAACGCCGCCACATTCGATACTCTCGCAAGGGATCGACGTTATGAGACATGAATTTAGAACTCCTCATACAATGCAATGACCACTTGGTTAATGTTTCCGGACAGTGTGCTGCCCCCAACGGCTAGAATTGCTCCAACTTGATCTTTGATTTGAGTGAGGATACCTAGACGTAACTGGGGATTGCTGAAGCGTTTGGGGATTTGTCCAGACAACTGCTGCAGACGAAGTATGTCCAGTGGACGGCGCGGGTTTTTTAACAACAGTACTTCAGTTGTTAATTTCACGCGTTCCTGTCGGCTCATATGCCTCAAGATGTCTGACATATTTCGCCCTGTCGAACGCTTGATAGCCGTTACTGTTTTTACCATGGCAAAGGTAGTTGTTCCCGCACCCACCAGTGAGATGCCGTCTAAGGCGGCGGTCATCGTTTGATACCAATTCAAGGAGTCGTAATAATCATTCACGGCAGGGTTGGAAAACTCATTATAAGTTCGCCATAAACCGTTCAGACATTGCACACCACTGGCAGCTGATCCCGCATAGGCAATGTAGGACAACGCAAGACTTGTGCCTGCGCTAAAAGGTGCTATTGCGATTCCAACCTTGGCAACGAGGATGCCAATAACAGCCCCTGCGCAGGCGCTGGCCACCCCCGATGCCTCCCTCCATAGCTGCGACTCTCGCGGTGAACTCGCCGCCAGCTCGGCATACTCATCGGCCGTCATCGTCCGACCAGCCACTTCCCGCAAAATCACGCGCTTGGGGTTGATACTGCACAGCTGCACGAACTCTCGAAGCACCGTCACCTGATAATCGCTGCCGATATGCACCACCCCGGCCCCGACAATGGCCGGGTCGGCGTCAATGGTTCGATAGAGCCTGGGCAGGTCAAGCAGACTGATCAGTTGCTGGCGAGTCGTGGTGTGCGCATCCGGTACACCGCTTCTCAGGAAATCGCTTGGCATCCTTTCACCTATGAGCAAACAGAGGTGAAAGAGCCTGAGAGGTCGTGCCTTGTAAAGATGTCAGGCGGTTCGCGTTTTTTTGTAGGAGCTGGCTAATTAATTACTTTATGGCGTTATAAAAATTTCATGCAAGTGTCGCCATCACTGCGCGTCACACCTCTGTGTATAGGCGGCTAGAGAGCGGCGGTTGTGGTGCTGAGTTTACGTCGGCGTTTTACACGCAATATGCTGACGTAGCGGCGATGGTTTTTTGTGTGGAGGAGAAAAAGCCCTAACAGTGATTGCAATAAAGGAAACACTGCAAACATCGTCACTCGGTGGTTTCCCAGGTAGTCGGCCGCAAGCAAAGCGTTCAACGACGCAACACCTACCAGTAACGCGAAACCAAAACGAGACCCCGCCGCCACCAGGGTCATGCCAATACACAAGACCAGCAGCATGGCCAGAGCCGCCACCACGGCATATTCGCTTGGCAAGTAATTTATACGAGCGTAGTACAACAGGCTATGTGACAAGTTGCCGGAAATACTGACCAGGCTCATGGATACTGCCATGCCCACCGTGAATGCAAAGCGTCGGGTGTAATAACGTAAAGTTTGGGGGCCCTGCTTACTCACAATGTCAGTGTTCATGGTTGCTAAACGCCTCATAGATACCGATAGCGACAGAGTTGATATTGCCGGACAGACCGCTGCCTGTAACGGCCAGCGCGGCACCCACTTGATCAGCTAATTGAATAAGTACGTCCTGGCGTAGTTGGACATTGTTGAAGCGTTTGGGGAGTGTTCCGGCTAACTGCTTTAACCGAATTATTTCGCGAGGGTGACGAGGGTTTTGCAGGCGCAGCACTTCATTCGTGAGCTTTGCGCGTTCCTGGCGGCTCATACGCCTCAAGATGTCGGTCACGTCGCGGCCTGTTGTATTTTTGATGGTTATGACGGTCTTTACCGTGGCGAAGGTCGTGCTGCCCGCACCCACCAGTGAAATGCCGTCCAGGGCGACGGTCATTGCCTGATACCAACTCAGACTGTCGTAATACGTGTTCTCAGCAGGGTTGGTGAGTTCTTTGTAGGTTCGCCATATACCGTTGCCGCATTGCAAAGCACTGGCGGCTGCGGCGGTATAAGCTATGTAGGTCACAGCAAGACTCGAACCGGCGCTTAGAGGGGCTGACGCGATGCCTGCCTTGGCAACGATAAACCCAATCACAGCCCCTCCGCATGCCAGGGTCATTCCCACGGCTTCCCTCAATAGCTGCGATTCTCGCGGCGAACTCGCCGCCAGCTCGGCATACTCATTGGCCGTCATCGTCCGCCCAGCCACTTCCCGCAAAATCACGCGCTTGGGGTTGATACTGCACAGCTGCACGAACTCTCGAAGCACCGTCACCTGATAATCGCTGCCGATATGCACCACCCCGGCCCCGACAATGGCCGGGTCGGCGTCAATGGTTCGATAAAGCCTGGGCAGGTCAAGCAGACTGATCAGTTGCTGGCGAGTCGTGGTGTGCGCATCCGGTACACCGCTTCTCAGGAAATCGCTTGGCATCCTTTCACCTTTGAGCAAACAGAGGTGAAAGAGCCTGAGGAGTCGTGCCTTTTAAAGCTGTCAGGCGGTTCGCGGTTTTTTGTAGGAACCAGCCAGTTAATTACTTTGTGACGCTATAAAAGTCTCATGCAAATGCCGCCACAACAGCGCGCCACTCGCCTGCTTCTCGAACACCACGGTTGCGCGTCGATCAGTCTGAGTGCCGCTGTCATCCACCTGATGTTCACGGTATGTCACCGTGGCGCCGCGCGCATTCCGGTCGATCCCGGTCATCTCGCTCAGGGTGATCTTCAGCCCTGGGCGCATGCCACCCAGGCGGGTGAACAGCGCATTCACTCCGGCCGCATTGACCCGTGCGCCAGTGGCAGGCGCCACCATGCTGAACTCAGGCGAAAACCGCGCGAGCAAGTTCTGCAACGTGCCTTGCGGCGCAACCCCGGCAAACCATTGTTCGATCTCGACGTGGGTCTGGAGCACTTCTTCAAAAAAATCGCTGTAATCAATCATTGTTGTGGCTCGCTGGCTGGGTGAAGCAGTGTCCGTACTCTGGAAGCATCCAGGCGCAGCACCGCGAAAAGGGGCAGCAGTGTCAGGGCTGCGGCTATCGTGAAGGTTGTGGCGAAGGAATCCAAGGCCGACAACAGCGCGCTGAGTAGCGCTGCGCCGAGGCAAAAACTCACTTGCCGGTTGATGTTCCACAGGGCGCTGGCGTGGCCCATGCGTTCGCTGCCAATGTCGAGAAACGCCAGGGTTTGCGCGGTGCTGCTGCACAGACTGCCGCCCAGGCCCATCAACGCGTACGCGGGAATCACCCACGTTGGTTGGTTCAATAACAAGATGCCCAGGCATTGCAGAGCCATGCCTGTCAGCAGCAGCGGTTTTGGACCGCAGCGGTTGAACAGTTTTTTACTCAGGTAAATCGCCAGCGCCGATGCCACTGCCCACGGCAGCATCAGCGCACCGGTCTGTGTGGCGTCATAACCGAGGCCGCGCAGATAGAGAATGGCAATCAGGCTGGTGCCAATAAATACGCCAGGGATGCACAGGTAGACCAGCATCGCCACGCGCAGCATCGGGCTGCGGATTTGCCTGAAGATACTCCCCACATCCAGGGCCGGGCGCACCGTTACAGGGGCATCAGGTTTTATCCACAGCAGTGCCAGCAATAGGGTGGTCAACGCCAGCGGCAGGTTGGCGTAGAAGATCCAGCGCCAGGACACGCTGTCGACGATCATCCCGCCCAAAGCCGGTGACAGTGCCGGTACCAGCAGCGCTACCGACATCACTCTGGCTGTTAATTGGCTGCGTTCTGCCGCTGGATAGTGCCGGTAAGCCATGGCCTGGCCCACGGGAATCAGCAAGCCACCGCCCAAACCTTGCAGCGCCCGCCAGCCAATCAGTGTTTCGATGGAACCCGCCTGGCCAACCATCATTGAAGCACCCGCGAACAGCAGCAGGCTCGCCGCAATCAGCGTTCGTTCACCCATGATCGCCGCCAGCCACACGCTCAACGGAATGATCACGGTCAACCCGAGCATGTAGGCGTTGCTGACCCAGGCCAATTGCGTGACCGAGGCGTGCAGTTCCAGGGCGATATCCGGGTAGGCGACGGTGGCGACAAACATGTTCACCAGGTCCAGGGCAAAGCCCAGTAGAAAGATCCAGGCGACTTTCGAGCGGTAGGTCATAAACGCGATCCTGCGAGTGAAGCGGGCAGGGTAGGCGTGATGCAGGGTTTGGGATACGTCGGTTTGCCTGTTAGTTTGTCAAAATTATTTTGACAAAGGAACGTGAGGCTTATGGTCAGCCTGGACCGATTCGACACCTTCAAAGCCGTGGTCGAGGCTGGCTCGCTCACTGCCGCCGCCGATCGGTTGGGTCAGACCCGCGCTGTGGTCAGTTTCAACCTCAAGCGCCTTGAGGCAGAACTGGGCGTGACCCTGTTGACCCGCAACACCCGCCAGTTGGCGCTGACGGATGCCGGCGAACGTTTTTACCTGCGTTGCACGCGCATGCTCGAAGAAGCCCGGCTGGCGGTGGAAGAAGCTCGCTCTGAACATGCGCAGCTCAAAGGCACCTTACGCATCACCACCACGGTGGAATACGCGCTGGCAGTCGTCGCCCCGGCGGTAGAGGCATTTCGGCGCCTGCACCCGGACTTGAACATTCACTTATCCACATCCTCAACCCATGCCGATTTGATCTCCGAGCGCTTTGACGTGGCGATTCGGCTGGGGCGACTGCTCGACTCCAATCACCGGGCAGTGCAGCTGTCGACCTTTGAGGTGTTTGCCGTAGCTGCGCCTGAGTTTGCCGAGGTGCAAACCCTGGATGCGTTGGAACGCGTGCCCAAGCTAGGCCATGGCCGCTTGACGGAGCTGAACCTGACCGACCCGGCCGGCGGCGAGCATCAATACCGTTCCGGCCCTGCTGCGCTGGTGGCCGACAGCGCATCTGTACTCCAGGCTTTCGCCGTGCGTGGGCATGGTGTGGCGGTGCTGCCGCAATGGCTGGTGCAGGGCGATCTGGACGCGGGGCGGTTGGTGCGCTTACTGGCGGATCATCGCTTTGCCCCGCAAGGCATTTACGCCATGTACCCGGATACGCGGCATTTACCGCTGAAGGTGCGGGCGTTTATTGATTTTATGAAGGGTTAGAGTGAGCCCGAGAGTCCAAAGCGCTTCTTCAGCACTTTCTCCAGCAATCCTTTTGGCAACAACGCCGCCATCAACGGCAGCGCTCGGCTGCCATTGCCCGCACGCAACATCCGTGGCGGTGTTGGTTGTTGCACAGCCTTAAGCACTTGAGCTGCAAACTGCTCGGCCGAAGTCGGGTTGCCCTGCGAGGCCTGGGAGCGTGCACGAATACCGTCGCGTAACGGCCACCATGGCGATTTTTCGTTGATCAGCAGTTCGGCCTGGGCGCCGGCGTTTTTCGCGAAGCTTGTGTTGATGGCTCCCGGCTGCACTTCCAGCACCCGAATAGCAAAGGGTGCCAGTTCCATGCGCAAGGCATCGCTCAAGGCATGCACCGCGGCTTTCGAGGCGCAGTACGCACCGGCAAACGGCGTGACCAGCACACCCGAAACGCTGCCGATATTCACCACCAAACCTTTACTGCGCCGCAGCGCGGGAAACAGCGCCTGGGTAACGCCGACGATGGAAAATACATTGGTCTCGAACTGGCGCTGCATGGCTTCGGTGCCGCCGTCGAGCAGCGGGCCCATGGCGCCGTAGCCGGCATTGTTGATCAACACATCCAGTTCATCGAGTTGTTCGGCCAGGCGCTGCAAGGCCGCGCTGTCGTTGACGTCCAGTAGCACGGCATTGAAGCCAGCAGCCGCGAGGCTGGCGACGTCTGCTTCGCGGCGGGCGCTGGCCCACACGTTGAAGCCGGCGGATTTGAAGGCGTCAGCGAGGGCGCGGCCAATGCCACTGGAACAACCGGTGATGAGTACGTTGGGCATGGATCAATCCTTTGTCAGTCCGAGAAACTGCCTTGCAGGTGCTCGGCGCGAAATTCCAGGGTTTGCGGTCGGTAGCCGGGGCGCAGCGGCGGCGTGGGTAAACAGTCGTCCCAGGTGGCGCCGGCCTGTAATTCGCCGGGGCCGCGATAGCGCGGGGCAGCATAAACGTTATCGGCCAGGTTCACCGTGTCGCCCGGTGCATAGGCTGCGAGGCGCCAGCGCAATTCGGTGAGCGGCACGTCGTTGCCGTTGATCAGCACCAGTTTCAACGGGCGGTCGGCCGGGCATTCCTGCGGCGCGTAGCTGATGCGCAGTTCCAGGCGTGCCAGTTGCGAGGCTTCGCGGCTGTCCAGCCACACCACCCAGATCGCCACAAAGCCCAGGCCGACGGCGGCGGCCAGCGATACCGGTAGAGCCTTGGCGGGGTAGCGCAACAGCAGGATCAGCCAGGTGATGATCAGTAGTACGCCGAAGAACATGGAGACCACCTCGAATAGGGAACCAGCATCCTAACTTAAGCGTAGGTGGGATTGGGTAGCTTGAGATAAGTGTTGATTGGTCGGGCGCCATCGCAGGCAAGCCAGCTCCCACAGTTGGAAAGCATTCCCCTGTGGGAGCTGGCTTGCCTGCGAAGACTTACTTACTGAGTAGAAGAGTCTGCCTGCAAGCCCTCGATGGAAGCCTCAACTAAAGCCAGTCCTGTTTCAGCCAATTGCAGGCTGGCCCAGTTCAGATAGCTCTGGTGTTCGGTGCACAGGTCTTGAGCTGCCAAGGTGAGCACGCGCGCGGTGCCTAAAACATAGCTGGCATGTTCCAGTGCATGTTCGATGGGAATGCCGGGTTGTACGCAAAAAAGGGGGGCTTCACTGCGGTCGCTGGGGCCGAAGGGGGTGGGGCGGGTGGTTTGTTTGGACATGGTGAAACTCCTATGAAAATCGGAGCTGCCACGCTTCGCCGTCAAACGAATGGGTGGCAACTGTACGCAGGTTGACGGACCGGTCATAGGAACCCGGCGCGCTCGAAAGCGCCCCACGCACAGTCGCCATAACGCTGTGCTTGGTCCTATGAGTATCGGAGGCCGTCAAACCTCATCACGAATGAGTCGTGACAGGCGCGAGGATAGGCAGGATGGGGGCAGGGGTCAATGCCGGCGGGGTGCTTTGTCGATCGTTCCGACGCTCTGCGTGGGAACGATCAGCCCCCGCCCAATCCACTGCGGATAGGGGACGCAATGGGCTGGGTGAGGGCTTCTTTTTACGACTGTTTTACTGCGCGATAGTTTTCACCGACACGCCACGTTGAGTCCTACCCGCGGCGAGGTTGGATTGACTATCGGATGGCCGTGACGGGGTATTGGACTGTTTATGGGACATATCTCCAAATAACTTTGTTATCGCGTTTTTTGCACAAATCGACACTCACCAACTGCTGAGTCCTTAGTAATGAATAACCCGGCAAGTCCGATTACGGTCCTTTTTGTGTGAGATGACGCCAATGATCAATAACCTCCCCGGTCCATCCATTGTGCAGACGCCTGCGTCGTTTACGACACCAGCCGTTTTGCCGCCCGAACAACCTGCGGTGGCCAATGATCTGGCTGAACCCGCTTCGGCGTCTGGCACGCGCGGCTCGCCGCGCATGCGCCATAGCCTCCAATTGCCAAGCCCGTCTGCCGGCGGCGAACCGACGCGGGTTGAGATGACGCTCAGAGAGCGCCAAGAGCTGGGCGGGAACATACACAACAGTTTTTGCCTGATCAGGGCGTTGGAGGAGGTCCAGGCGGCTATCGCCCAGGACCCAAGCCAGGATGTTGCCGCGTTGCTGCAAAGCAAGCAGTTCCCTGCCCATGCGTTTTCAACATTTGGCCGCGCTTACGGCATTGCGCTGGGTGAGCAGGTGTCGGTGGCGTGGTTTTTGCGGGAAAACCAAATGCTGGTGTCCGAAGATTCCGGGCAATTGGCTAACCTCATTGCTGTGTGCAAGGAGCCGTTGCCCGAGCCCGTTGAGCATGGAAATTACTGGGGACTGTTGTCCCAGTCAGGCAAATTTGACGGTGAGAAACGCACGAAACTCAGGGAAATGGCGACGGCCGAATTGGCCCAGGTTTCGCCCGGCAAAGGCATTTTCAGTACTTTTCATGAGAAGCATGGTGCGTCGATCCAGGGCATGAACGCTGCGCAAGTCCTCGAATACATGATGGGCAGTGCAGATGTCAGAGGGTTGGGCAACACGCTGGAAACGGCATTAAATGACAGTGAGCCGCCGCTGTCCCCTAAGGCTATTGATTGGGTCATGGCAGCAATGGTGCTGGAGCTGGATCCGCAGGCCGGCAAGCAGCGCGGCGTGGTGGCCGGTTATGACCTTTATCAGCCGGCCAACCGGGATGTGCATCCTTCGGTGGTGGTGTCGCGCTTTGAAAAGCATCTGCAGGGCCAGGGCAAGGTGCCGGATGCGATGATACCGGCCGCTGCCCGATTGCTGCTGGCGGGGGCTGAACCGGCGTTTGTCGTCGATGGCATCCTCAGCAACGTAGTGGTCAAATCAGCGGCTTTTACCAGGTTGTCCGCGGTGGTGCAGGCGCAAGAGTATTGGTCGCCGGGAATAGCCACCCATACCGATTTTGAAACATTCACCCGCTTGGCCGAACAAAACCCTGTCACGCACGCCGAAGCCGTGGTCGTGGCCAAGACTCAAGCCAATGCATTGATTCAGTGGGGCATTGCTCAGGGCAAAATTGTGGCAAAAGCCGATGATGCCTATACGCCACAGGAGGTGGCCGATCTGCGCGAGGCCTTTAACGTGCAGCTCAATGCGTTGGCTAAGGCCCACGAACAGCTGAGTGCGCCCATGCCGAACCGGCTCGACATGGCGCGCAAGGAACTGCAAAAGGCCTATGGCGCCAAGGACCCATTTGATCGGCGCAACATCACGATCACCAATATCGACGCCAGCGAGAGCGAGCCCCACTCGATAGAGGAGATTTACGCGGCAGGTAAAACAGATCGCATACCCAGAAAGGATCGCTACCATTTTGAGCTAGGCAACCGTCTGGTGGGGCTTGCGGCGCTGCCTGACATCAACCAGGCGTTCAACAGCAGTTTTGACAGCTACTTCAATAACCTGAAAGAAGGTGTGACGACCGCCACCAAGCATCAGTTGTCGCAGCTGCCGTTGGAAGACCGGCAAACCATCGCGTCGGGCAAGGTCGAGTTTTTTTCGTTGCGCAAAGCCAGTGTCGCTGAGGCTGAGGGTACGGAGTCGCCGGCCGAAGCGAAAGCCTCCAAAGGGCGTTTCGGATTGTTGATGCGGGTCGAGAGCAAAATCGACAAGAACGGCAGTGACCGGGACCCTACAAACCTGCGTTATGTTTACTACGAAACGTTCCCGCTGCTGGGAACCATCCGCCGTCGCGACGACCTGCCCCGGTATCTGCCAAATCCCCCACCCCGGGTGGCCAACGCGCAAACCTACGCCACGACCCAAGCCAGGGGCGTCAATGTTGCGGTTGATTTCGACGCTTACGAAAACGGTACTTTGCCTCAGCACGGCAAGGTTTCGCCAGGGCTTCTGACCGAGAAAATCAACGCGCCTTACCTACCAGAGCCGCGACCAGGGCGAGACACGACTGCGACGATGGATGCCCGGTTCGACGCGATTGCCGGCGTGGTGGCCGGCCACCTGCTGCATGACCGTGAGGCCATGCAGGCAGGTGCCAGGGGCGTGACCAAGGTGGAAGAGGAAGAGGCAGATATCAAGGCCGCGCTTGATTTTGCGGCAGGGCTGATTCCGTTCAAGAACGCGATCGAAAACGCCGTCAAAGGTAATACCGGCGCGGCAATTGCGGGTTTTGCACTGGATATTTTCGGCTTCATCGTGCCATTTGCCAAAGGCGTCGGGCAGGCGGGCAAAGCCTTGAGCAAGTTGGGTGAAAAGCTTGGCACGCGAGTGTTCAAGGCCTCCGATAGTATTTTGCGTGCGGTTGTTGCTGGCGCTAACCCTGGCGATGGCGTGGCAGACCTTGCAGAGGGGCTGGCAAAGGCCGGCAAGTCGGTATTGAAAAGTAGTTACAAGGAGTTGAAGCAGGTATTACATGAGCAAACCCACCAGTTGAGTGCTTATGCCAAGGTATCGAACGCGGCCGCGGATACCGTAGGCACCCACCGCCCGCTGCCCGATTTCAGCGCCCACTCGCACCCTGACAGCCTATTTGATGGCCACCACATAAAAGGAGACGGCACGTATCAAATCGGCGATCAGCACTATGTGCGTTTCACCGATGGCACCGGCACCCCTAAGGCCTTTGAAATCAGCCGGGTCTACAAAGTCGCGGGCGGGCACGTGCGCGTCATTGATTCTGTCTCCAAAAAAACGGTGATGTTCCTGGAGCCGGCAGGCCAGGGCGAATGGCGATTGAACCGCCTGCTGGGAGGCGTACGGCATGATGGCGTGGCGCCGGGCTCGACGGGTATCGATATCATCCGGTCCCAGGCACAAAGGCGCCCTGCCGGGCAAGGCAGCTCAGCTTCCTCTTCATCCACGGCAGCGGGAGCCTCTGCCGGGCCATCGGCCCCCAAGCGCCCCAGGACTATCGAGGCCTTTGCGGGTGAAAAAGCACAGTTGGACGTGCCCGTAAAAGGCGTAAACAAGTTTTATCACTACACCGGGGAAAAGGCCTTCCAATCCATCGGTAAAGATTGGCATCTGCAGTCTTCGGTACATGACGTGGCCGGTAAACCGTTGCCCAGAGGCCAAGGCAGGCATTACTTCACGGACCTGGCGCCGGATGACAAGGCTACCGCAGATATTTCCAGGACCATTTTCGGACGCCGTCGATTTGGCAATGCATTGGATAAGATGACGCATTTCTATGAGGTCAATACCTCGGGTTTGAAGATCATGAAAACCGATAACCCGCATATTTTTTATGTCGATACGAGTTTCGCCATTCCCTTGAAATACAGAGTCGATTCGGAGCTGACCGATCGCATCATTTCTTACGGCGAGACGCCCTTTACGCAGAAGCTTTAATGGGCGTGCGGCGCGCAAACCGACTCGGCGCGCCGGGCCCCACTTTTTTTCCACGTGCCTCTTCAGGAACAGGGTCGAGCGTGGGGGCTTGCCCGCGCAGAGGCTCTTACGGTCACTGCAAAAGCAAACAAAAAGCCCCCACCCAACCCGCTGCGGATAGGGGACGCAACGGGCTGGATGAGGGCTTCTTGTACGACCCTGTTACTGCGCGATAGTTTTCACCGACACGCCACGTTCGACCGGCGTCGAGCGACCGTAGATATCTTCGAAGCGTTCGATATCGTCCTCGCCCAGGTAGCTGCCCGATTGCACTTCGATAATTTCCAACGGGATCTTGCCCGGGTTACGCAGGCGGTGCACCGAGGCGATCGGGATGTAGGTGGACTGGTTCTCGCAGAGCAGGAACACGTTCTCGTCACAGGTGACTTCAGCCGTGCCGCTCACCACGATCCAGTGTTCGGCGCGGTGGTGGTGCATCTGCAGCGACAGGCACGCGCCCGGCTTGACCGAGATGTGCTTGACCTGGAAGCGCCCGCCCATGTCCACCGAGTCGTAGGAGCCCCACGGGCGGTAGACTTCACAGTGGTTCTGGGTTTCGCTGCGGCCCTGGTCGTTGAGGGTGCTGACCATCTGCTTGACGCCCTGGACCTTGTCCTTGTGGGCAATCATCATCGCGTCCTTGGTTTCCACCACCACGATATTGTCCAGGCCGATCACAGAGACCAGCTTGCCGTTGCCGTGGATCATGCAGTTGCGGCTGTCCTGGATCACCACGTCGCCTTTGCTGACGTTGCCGTTGACGTCTTTGTCGTTGACCGCCCACAACGAGGCCCAGCAACCCACGTCACTCCAACCGGCACTCAGCGGCACCACGCAGGCGCGTTGGGTTTTTTCCATCACGGCGTAGTCGATGGAGTTGTCCGGGCAGCAGGCGAAGGTAGCTTCGTCGAAGGTCACGGTGTCGGCATCTTGCTCGCTGCGTTCCAGGGTCAGCACACAGGTGTCGTAGATGTCCGGGTCGTGTTTTTTCAGCTCTTCGAGGAAGCGGCTGGCGCGGAACAGGAACATGCCGCTGTTCCAGAAGTAACCGCCGCTTTTGACGAACTCGACGGCGCGTTTTTCATCGGGTTTTTCCACGAACTGTTGCACGCGGCTGACGCCTTCGGGCAGCAGCGAATCGTTGCTGGACTTGATGTAGCCATAACCGGTTTCCGGGCGGGTTGCCGGGACGCCGAACAGCACCATCTCGCCACGCTCAGCCGCTACGGTTGCCAGGGCCAGGGCGCGTTGCAGGGCTTTCTGATCGTCGATCACGTGGTCGGCGGGCAGCACCAGCATCAACTCGTCGCGGCCTTCGTTGACCAGCATCATCGCGGTCAGGGCCACGGCCGGCGCGGTGTTGCGGCCAAAGGGTTCCATCAGGATGCGCTGGCACTCCAGGTTACGCGTACTCAGCTGCTCGTTGACGATAAAACGGTGGTCCTTGTTGCAGACCACGATCGGCGCGTCCATGCCTTCGAACACCAGGCGCTCCAGGGTTTGCTGGAACAGCGTGTGCTCGCCGGTCAGGGCCAGGAATTGCTTGGGGAACTGTTTGCGGGAAAGCGGCCAAAGACGTGAGCCGCTACCACCGGAAAGGATTACTGGGATCATGGGTGTTTCTCCTTGAATCGATTGGGTCAGAGCTACGAAGGTTTGTCGTTTCACTCTTGTTTTTATCTCGGCCCGAATTGACTCCAGGGCCCTTGTTGGAACTGGGCTTGTGTGGGAGCTGGCTTGCCTGCGATAGCGGTGTTGGATTCACCACCGCCATCGCGGGCAAGCCCGGCTCCCACAGGGCCCTGTTTCCACAAGGGGAGTGGGTCAATTCGAGAAATTAATCAGCGGGTCGACACGGGGCGCTTGACCCACACTGGCGAAATGCTCGAACCCGAGCCGGTCACGTACAGCACCGCCGCTTCACCACGTTCCAAAGCCACCGGCTTCACATCGCCGACTTTCTTGTCACCGTCGTACAACGCCAGGCTCACTTTCACCGGGTTGATCTCACGCTCGCCACGGCCCTTGGCAGCCACCGACTTGACCACGTCGGTCTTGCCGTCGGCGGTCTTCAGGGTCAGGGCCTTGTCGCTGAGGTTCTGCACACGCACCAAGGATTTTTGCTTGTTCTTGAACGGTGGCTCTTCGATCAGTTGCGGCTGGCCGCTGCCGCTGTTAACCAGGGTGTAGTAGTGATCTGCAGCAAGTTTGACCGGTACGGTCTGGCTGCCGACCTTGGCGCTGTAGTCGCCGCCCGGCATGAAGCTGAAGTCACTGCTGGCCAGCGGCGCAACATCGCTCAAATTGGTCGCGCCGACGGTAG
The DNA here is from genome assembly GCF_030263855.1 of Pseudomonas sp. ChxA. Lineage (NCBI taxonomy): Bacteria > Pseudomonadati > Pseudomonadota > Gammaproteobacteria > Pseudomonadales > Pseudomonadaceae > Pseudomonas > Pseudomonas sp. ChxA. The sequence continues at coordinate 407,789 of NZ_JARPMK010000002.1, read as the reverse complement.
CGCTGACTTCCTGGTTCGACGCGTTGTAGATCCGCACGAAGCTGGAGCCTTTCGGTGCAGTCGGGCCGTACAGCGCGGCGTCGCCGCCGGCGAAGGCGGACATTGATACAAAGCTCAAGCCGGCTGCAATGGCCAGGGTCTTGGCGAGACGACGAGGAGTTGTAGTGAAAGTCATATGAGTTACCTCTCTTTCAGTTTTGCGCCCGATCGGGCGTCTCGGATTTTTTGAAGGTGTTGATTGCCATGTTCTGTTGGCGCGAACCGGCTTGTTTAAGCTGCGCAACCCACTGCGGGTCGGCATCACCGATTTCGTTGTTGACGGGTAGATAACGTTCCGGAAACTCCCAGATCAGCACCTGTGGCGGGCTGTTCTTGAAGTCATCGCTTTTCAGGTAGCTGAGCATCGGCAGGATCGGGCCGTGGCCGTCTTCGGAGTAGTTGATGACGTCACTGTGCAAGGCCTGCTTGAGTGCGCCGACGAAGTTCCAGTTGGGGTTGGCGCTGTAGCTGGTGCCCACCAGTGCCACTGGGGTTTCGCTGTCGGCAAACAGCGCGTCGTCGCCTTTGTTTTCCGCCAGGTGCGTGACGCGTTTTTGCAGCGGCTCTTTAGGTGGCATCAGGTTTTCGAACAGCGGGTCCAGCGGTAGGAACAGGCGCAGGTCGCCTTTGTGCGGTTCGGTCTTCTCGGCTTCAGTGACAAAACGCTGCGGCTCGCCGCTCAACGGCGTCTTGTCGGCAATGGTCTTGGCCAATTGCTTGGCGGCAATTTCAGCGCCGTCCGGAGTCCAGTGGGTATCGGTGCGCAGGAACACTTGCGTACCGCCGAGCTTGGCCTGTTGCAGCGGGCCAAGCAGGTCTGGCGCGATGATCTTGTCGGCCGCCACACGGGCGTGGAAGTCCTCATACAGATTGGCGTGGATGCTCGCCGGTTTCACTTCACCCACGTGTTCCGGGTACAGGCGCACCTTGGCCGGCACAATCGCCATCACCAGTTGGATGCCCTGGGCCTTGAGCTTTTGGCGCACGCCTTCGACCAGCGCGTAGTTGCCTTGCAGGTTCTGGTCTTCGTTGACGATGGGGTTGAATTCCTCGTCGCTGTACAACCAATGGTCGCGACCCAGTACCACACCGGGGCGGCCCTCATTGAACAGCTTGTAGTCCAGCGCCGCCCAGAGGTTGGTGCCCAGGCGCTTGATCGGGAACTCATCGTCGTAGTGCGTCTCGACGGCCTTGGTCCAGCGGCCGTTGAGCACGGTGGCGTCGGCGTTGGTGCTGAAGCCGAAGAAGCTGCGCGTCGACCAGGCGCCCAGGGCCAGCAGCACCAGCAGGAACAGCGTGATATAGAGGACGCGAAATGAACGGGTCATGGTCGGCTCCCTCAAAATTGGAAGTAAAGGAACGGCGAGAAACTCTGCGCCGACAGTTTCAGAATCGACGCCACGAACAGCAGCAGCACGGTGGCGCGCATGGCGTAGCGCGGCCAGTCAGCGGTCCAGTAGGCCGGTTGCACGGCGGCGTCCTGGCCCACGCTGAAGCCGGGCTGGTGGATGCTGCCTGGGTTGTCGCCTGGTACTGCCTTGATCAGGCTTGGGTCGGCGGGTTTGGCTTTTTCGGCAGGGCGATTGTTATAGAAGTCGCGCAGGCCAAAGAACGCCAATGTTGCATAGGCCACCACCAGCGTCGCCACTTGCAGGCCAGTGAGGCTCGCGCGGTTGAGCTCCGACAGCGACCACTCGCCAAAGCTGAACATTGCGCCGTACATGCGCACGGCGACGTGCAGGTTTTCGGCGCGGAAGATCACCCAGCCCATGACTACCAGCAGGAAGGTGAAGGCCCAGCGCAGCAGATTGAAACTGCGTGGCGCGGTATTCAGGCCGATGGCTTTTTCAATCGCCAGCCACATGCCGTGCCAGGCGCCCCACACGATGTAGGTGATGTTCGCACCGTGCCAGAGGCCGCCGAGCAGCATGGTCAGGAACAGGTTGCGGTAGGTGATCAGCGTGCCCTTACGGTTGCCGCCCAGGGTGATGTACAGGTAGTCACGCAGCCAGGTCGACAGGCTGATGTGCCAGCGCCGCCAGAATTCGGTGATCGACTGGCTGATGTAGGGCTGCTTGAAGTTTTCCATGAAGCGGAAACCCATCATCAAGCCCAGGCCGATGGCCATGTCGCTGTAGCCGGAGAAGTCGAAGTACAGCTGCGCGGTGTAAGCCAGCGCGCCGAGCCAGGCGTCGCCCGTGGTGGGGTTTTGCAGGGCGAAGCAGTGGTCGGCCACCACGGCCAGGGTGTCGGCGATGAAGACTTTCTTGATGAACCCCTGCATAAACCGCGTGCAGCCCTCGGAGAACTTGTCGAGGGTGTGGGTGCGGTTGTTGAACTGGTCGGCCAGGTCGCGAAAGCGCAACACCGGGCCGGCAATCAGGTGCGGAAAGATCGCCACGAACGCTGCAAAGTCGATGAGGTTGCGCGTGGCCGGGGTGTCGCCACGGTACACGTCGATGATGTAGCTGATGGACTCGAAGATGTAGAACGAGATACCAATCGGCAACAGCACGTGGGTGAGGATAAACGGCTCCAGGCCCGCCGACTTCATCATCACATTGATGCTGTCGACGCCGAAGTTGGCGTATTTGAAGTAGCCGAGGATGCACAGGTCGATGGCCACGCCGAGCAACAGCCAGCGCTGGGCCGGTTTGGTGCGCACACCAGCCGCACCGACCTTGAGGCCGATCCAGTAATTCCACAGTGTCACGGCGGCGAACAGTGCCAGGAAGTCCACTCGCCACCAGGCGTAGAACACGTAGCTGGCAATCAGCAGCAGCAGATTGCGATAGCGTTGCCCGCTCAAGTAGTACAAGCCGAGAAAGATCGGCAAGAACAAAAACAGGAACACATTGGACGAGAAAACCATCCCGATCTCTCCATGTTTAACCAACAGTCAAGGGCCAACGGCCCCCCCAAACCCCCCACCCAATTTGGGGGAGGGCTGTATTGCAATTTCACTGAAGGAACCTGGTTAATTGTGGGAGCTGGCTTGCCTGCGATTGCTTTGTGTCAGTCGACATCAATGTTGAATGTCAGACCGCTATCGCAGGCAAGCCAGCTCCCACACTTGGACCGAGTCCAACCATCAGGAACCTTTGTTGCCTTTTTCATGCGACGGGTCGTAGACCTTGGTCAGGTCACCACCGAGGCGGAAGGTCTTGAACGGCTGCATCCCGTGCTTGCGCTCGACCACCTCCGGCGCGCAGGTGTAGAGCGTGCAGAAGGGCTCAAGCCAGGCGAATTTCATGTCCTGTTTCAAGTCCTTCATGTCCTGTTCTTTGCCGTTCTTCTGCTCGAAGATGTCCGGGTCTTTAACCCCGGCCAGCACCTTGTCGCCCAGGCGTTTGAGCGCGCCGTTATTTTCCTGGCGCAGGTCCACACCGTTGACCAGCGCAAAGCTGGCGATCATCGACAGCGGCGGCAGCGCGTAGTTGTGGTACGCCAAGGCGCGTTGCTGACGCTTCAGTTCGTTGGGCAAAAAGCCCTGGGCATCCACCTGGTTGGCGCCGACCTTGTATTCCTTTACCGCCCAATCAAACAGGTCTCGACGGTTGGTGGCTATGGACGTTGCCATCACCGACCACGCGGCCCAGTAGGAGTGGTTGTTGGTTTTATCCAACGGCAGGTTGTCCCAGTCGCTGACGACTTGATCCGCCAGCTTGTTGAACCAGGCTTCGATCAACTGCGATTCCTGCTGATGGTTGGCCAGCGGGTGCGAGTCGGAGAACTTCAGACGTACATAGGCCGACGCCATGCTGCCCAGCGCCCATTTGCGCATGGACTTGCCGGTGTGGTTGAAGTCCTTGGACATCAACGCATCCGCCTTGGCCCAGCTCGTAAGCCAGTTGAGTGTGCATTCCAGCTGCTCAGGGCGGCCGTCGCGCATAAACTGCATCACGCGTTTGCTGGTGTCTTTTTCCAGCTTGGTGATGTCGGCGGTGCTGTCGCGGAAGGCTTTTTCCGATTGCACATTCAGGGTGGCGCGGGCCTTGTCCGAGCCTTCGTACTTGCTGCGAAATTGCAGCGAGCCGGTGTACGGCGCCGGCATGGCGTCGCAGTCATTCTTGAAGTCGCCGGTCTTGAATGCTTCCACCGGGGCGAAATAGCCCTGGGGTGGGCGCAGTGGCGCGGCGGCGTTGACTGTACCTGCGAACATCGCCAGGCCCAGCAGCGTTGGAATCAATAATTTCTGCATAAGTAACCTCACTTCCCAAGCTGGGCGGTCTGTTGACCACTCGCCGGGAACACGTTGCGTGTGCAAATTTTCGCTTCGACTTTCTGCGCGGCAGTGCCCGCTTCGGGGCCTTGCACTTCCACGGCCAGCAAGTTCTGCGAGGCCCAGTCTTCATCGGTGCGCAGTTCAAAGGCGAAACGCCCGTCTGTATCGGATGTTTCGGGTTTCTCGATCTTGATGTCCTCGTGGCGCCCGTTCATGTACCAGAGGGTGGCTTGCAGGGTTTTCACCGACGGGTCGGCGAAGCGGATATCGACCTGATGGTTGGCGTTGCGCAGGTCCTTGTTCGAGCTGTTGACCATCAACTCGTTCTTGCCGGGTTTGAGCGTGGTGCTGGCGCTCATTTGCGCAGGCTTGCCTTCGCAGCCGTTGTCGAGCAGCGCCATCATCTGGCGGTAGATGGTTTCCTGGTCGAGGCGGTACAACGGCGAGAACTCCCAGATAAGGATTTTCGGCGGCGTCTTCTGGAACTCGTCGCTGCCCAGGTACTGGATCATCGAGCCTTCCAGACCGCCGCCGGGGAAGGCGACGTTAAGGATGTCGGCACCGATTTCCTGCTCCAGGAAGCCGGCGAAGTTGTAGTTCTTGCCACTGTGGCTGGTGCCCACCAGGGTGATCTGCGGGTTGCCCGAATCGCCGAACAGGTCGCCGTCACCGGCTTCGCCTTTAGGCTCGGTGGTGAACTGGTCCATGTATTGGATCGCGTAGCTGGTGCCGCACAGTTGCCCGGCCATGTTGTGCAGAGTGCCGGTCTTGCCCATGCGCCCGGAGCGTTTGGTTTCGAATTCGCGCTTGGGAATATCGGCAAACTCGGGCATGGCACGCACTTTGGCGCCGACGATTTTTGCCGTGCGCTGGGCGCCGTATGGGGTCCAGTGCTGGTCACCACGGAAGTAGAAATCGTGGGCCGGCAGTTCGTCCGGCAGTTGCTCGTTGGTCAACGGCGACAGGTCCGGCACCACATAACCCATCTTGGCGAAACGGCCGAGCATGGTTTTGTAATTGCCCAGCGCCTTGTCGAAATCGAACTTTGCTTTCTCTTCAGGGTTAAGCTTGTTGCGGTTCACCAGGCCTCGGGTCGGCTGATAGACCACCACCAGTTCCACGCCCTTGGCCTTGAACGCATCGTGCAGTTGCTGCATGCGTTTGTAGCCGGCGGGGCTGGTGTCGAATTCGGTGCGCAAATCTTCCTGGGTACGGAACAGCCAGTCGCCCTGGGCTTGCACCAGGGTGGTGAAGTTCTGCTGGTAGCGCGTGGTGTAGTTCTTTGCGTCATGGGCGGCCGGGCACAGGCTGCAGCACGGTTCGGCGGTAAAGGTCGGTGCCTTGATTTCGTCGGCGCGCACGCCCTGGCTGGCCGCCAGCAGGCCGAGGGTCAGACCCGAGAGGCTCAGCAGTTTGATCATGTGTGGGTGCATAAGGGTCATCCTCAGTCCTGCATTTCGGTCTGGCGTTCGACAGGGTCGATCAGCACGGCTTTCTGCTGGCGCACCAGCAGGTCGAGAATCTCTTCCTGGCGATCGCCCAGCACACCGGCAAAGCTGATGCCGCTGGATTTGGTCGGCGCCAGCATCGACACGCGGTACAGCTCAATGCTCAACGGCGAATCAATCGACAGCGGCCCGCTGCCATTGCCGGCCAGCTCGCCGCCGACCACGATCAGCGAGACTTTCGCGTCAAACGGGTCGAGGGCGATGTCGCGGTCGGTGTCGGTCAAATCCTTGATGTGCCCGTACACGCCGGTCAGCCCGTTGGCCATGGCGGAGTTCTCGTACAGGCGAATGTTCACGCTGTTACGCACGCGGATGCCGTGGCGACGGTTGGCGATGACCTTGTTGCCCCACAACAGGTTGTCGCCGCTCTCATAGAGGGTGATGCCGTCGGTGTGGTTGCGGTAGATCTCGTTGTCGGCGATCAGGTTGTTGACGCTGTTACGGTCGATCACCAGGCCCGAGAGCTTGTTGTCGTAGCTGCGGTTGTTGAAGATGAAGCTGTCGTTGACCTCACGGGAAATAATGATCCCGTGCTTTTTCTGGGTGCCGTAGACGGTGTTGTCGGCAATGATCAGACCGTGGGAACGGTCGTGCGGGTCGATGCCGTAGACGATGTTGTCTTTGTAGGTGTTGCCCTTGATCACAAAGCCGGTGGTCTCGTAGCAGTAGAAGCCGTACCACATGTCGGAGAACTCGGAATCGATGATCCAGCCGGTCGGTTCCGCACGCTTGAGCACCTTGGCCATGTTCGGCGTGTACTGGGAAATACTCACGCCGTAAGACTTACTGTTGGCGTAGCCAAAGCTGGCCATCTTGGTCTTGGAGATATAGGTTTCGGTGCCGCCCCAGGCCAGCAGGAACGGGCGAAATTCCTTGGGCGACTTGAACAGCGCCGGGCCGTTGGCCTTTTCGTCCCAGCCGGTGATTTTGGTGTCACGTACAAACAGCTGGCCGTCGTTGATCAGGAACGAGCCCGCTTGCTGTGACAGGCGCAGCTCCTGAGTCTTCTTGTCGATGTCGAGGATGCCTTTGCGCCCGACCACAATCGGCAGCTTGGCCAGAAACACACCCGGCGAGGTTTCGCTGAGGTACTGCTTGGGCACTTTGCCAAGCAGGTCCTTGAGGTTCAGGTAGCCGTCGTCGACAAAGATCGCCTGGGGAATGCCGTGCTGGCGCACCACCCATTCGGCCATCTTGTTATCGCCGCCGATAAAGTCCTTGAGCGCGTCTTCTTGCATCATGCGGCGGATGCTGACTTTGCCTGGTTTGCTGCGCACGATCTTCTTTTCCATCGCCGCAGCGGTGTAGCCAGTCAGGTCCGGCAGCGCAGGTTTGGGCAGTTCCAGCGGCGCGGTGGGCGGGCTGGAAATGGTGTAGGTCTTGGCCTGTTGCAGTTCCTTGGCGATGGTCGGCGCCTTGGCTGCCGTATCGGCAAAGGCTGTGGCGCTGGCCATCAGCATTGCCGCGACGAGTAGGCTTTGAGCATTCATTGCGCAGGCTCCCATCAGAATTTCCAGATCACGTCGACAAACGCGCGGTGCATGTACGAGTCGACCTGGCTGCCATAGGCATCACCCGGTTTGAACACGCCCGCACGGAAACGCACAAGGGCCGAGGGTTCGTCGATTGACTGGCTGAGGGCCGCCGGCAACAGGCCCTTTTTGAAGTACTTGGTGACCACCAGGTCCATCTCCTGACCCAGGTCTTTTTTGCCGTCCTCCAGCGGTAACGAGGTGCTGGACAGGATCGCGCCGGTCACGTCGTCGGTGTTGTTCTGCACCGCATCGATGCCGTTGCTGCCCACCGGCTTGTTGCCGTCCACGCGCCAGAACTTGTGATAGACCAGGCTGGCGTCGTAGTCCTCGCGCAGCTGCCAGGAACCGAACAGGCTCATGGACTGCATGTTGTTCATCTCGCCGCGAAACGCTTCGCCAAAGCGATGCACGCGTGACTGGGTGCCGGTCCAGTTCGAACGGTTGCTTTGCAAGCCGTTCTGCTCGTACTCGGCGCTGGCACGGGAATAGGCCGCACCGACCTGCCACTGCGGGTCGAGGCGCAGGCGCACGCCGATGTCAGTGGCCCAGCCATTCACGTCGTCGCTGCGCTTGGCCTGGGTTGGGCGGGTGCCGTCGGCGTTGAGGGCGTTGACCGTGTCGCGGTTGCCTTTCATGCCGGTGACGCTGGCCCAGTAGTTAACCGTGTTGGTGTTGCGCCAGTTATAGGCGTCGCTGTTGGCTTCGATGCCGAGCCAGGTCAGGTCGCCGTTTTCGCGCTTGTCCAACGAGTCGGTCGCCACGCCCGGTTCCGGGTAGTCGAGCTTACCGTTGTCATGAGTGTGGTGGGCGCGCAAGCCGATCCACTGGCCTGGGGTCCACTGGTAGGCGGCGTCGGCGTAGAGGTGCTGGCGGTCCTTGTCCTTGGGCGACAGTTCCTTGAGGTCGGTGCGGTATTCGCTGAAGCGTTCGGCGACGCCGACATTGGCCTTGAGCAGGGTGGTATCGAAGGTCCAGTTCAGCGCTTCGATATTGGTGTCGCGCCATTGGCCGTCGTCATTGCGCAGGCGCTGGCGACCGAACTTGAGAATCTCGCCGGGGTAGGGCGTAAAACCGCTGTAGCCGACCCAGAACTCGCGCAGGGCCAGGTAGTTCTTCTTGGCCTTGCGGTCATCGTTGCTCGATTGTTCGGTAGTGTCATCGGCCGATTGTTGCAGGGTGTCGGTCTCGATGATGTCGCTGGAGGTCACGGCCTGGCCCATGGCGTAGGCGCTCCACGCGCCGCTTTCGCCGTAGACCCACGGGCGCAGATCGAGGCCGATGCCGTTGACGTCACCGCCTTTTTGCGTGCCAAGGTCGCGGTCATCTTCGGACTGTGCGGTGGCTTTGACTTCCAGGCCGAAGTTCTTGGCTTCGGTCAGCGCGGCCAGGGTCGGGCACGACCACAGCAGGGCGAAGGTCAGGCCGATACCGGCCTTGACGAATGGGTTGAGCTTCATAGGGATTCCTCGCCGTCTTCTTCTTGCAGGGCGTGCAGTTGCAGCGTGCTCTGGGCCAGGGTGCCGCGTGCGGCCAGCTCCTGTTGCACCAGGCGTTGGCCTTCGGCGCGTTGCTCAGGTGTGAGCGGGGCTTCGAGCTGCGTGGCCAGGTCATTGGCCTCTGGCGTGTCCTGGGCTTTGGCCAATTGGCTGAAGACATAGGCGTTCAATGGGTCGGGCTTGGTGCCCTTGCCCTGGGAAAACAATTGCGCGATGGCGAAGTCGGCGCTGTTCTGGCCGTTGCGTGCAGCGGTCAGCAAGTGGTCGAGGGCTTTTTGCGAGTAGACCTTGCCCAGGTAGCCACGGCGATAGATCTGGCCGAGGTAGTAATCGGCGGCGACTTCACGGCCCACGGCTTTTTCGAAATGCGCTTCGGCAGCCTTGGCGTCTGCCGGCACCCACTTGCCTTCGTAGTAGAGCTTGCCCAGCAACAGCTCGGCGCGCGGTTGGTCGGCGGCGCGGCCGTTGTCCAGGTACTTCATCATCTGGTCGACGTCGCCCAGTTCGGGGAAGTCGTAGAGCAGTTGCGCCAGGCTGACCCAGGAGGCCGGGTAGCCAGGGGCGATTTTTTCCAGCAGGGCCTGGGCGGTTTTTTCATCCGGCTGGCCGAGGGTCGCGTCACCCAATACGCGGGCTACGCTGTCGACGCGCTGGGCGGTGACGGTGCCACGGGCGTAGCCTGCTTCCAGCTGCTTGAGCAACTCGGCTTGTTTTTCCGGCTCGGCTTTTTTCTGGTAGACCGTGGCCAGTTCGACGTAGCAGATATCGGTGGTGTTCAGCGCCGCCTTGCAGATGCGCTCTACATCATCCAGATGCTGGTCGTAGGTGCCCTGGGTGCGATACAGCAGCACTTGGGCCAGACCCGCTTCCGGGTAACCGGCTGCCTGCCATTTGCTGATCTGTTGCTGGGCGTTCACGTTAGGGAAGCTGTGCGGGTATTGCAGGTACAGCATCGCCAGCGGGATCAGGGTGTTGCCTTCGCCATTGGCAAAGGCCTTTTTCAACAGGCCTTCGGCTTCGTGTTGTTCGGCTTCGGTAGCGCCGGGCTTGGCCACCAGCAGGCGGCCCAGACGGGCCTGGGCACGCGGCGAGGTGTCGGCGGCGGCGCGGTAAGTGGCTTCGGCCTGGCGGATCTGCTCGGGATCGCGGGTGGTGACCTGGATGTCGGCGAGGCCGACTTGGGCTTCGCTGTAACCGAGGTCTGCCAACTGCTGGTAGTTCTGTTGGGCGGTGACCGTGTCGCCGCGCTTCAACGCTTCGTTGGCCAGGCGTTGGTCGGGCAGGCCGGCGCAACCGGCCAGAGAGACCGCCAATGCCAGTGCGCAGAATGCAGAGGCTGAGTGAAATCTGCTCTGTGTGGGAGCTGGCTTGCCTGCGATGGCAGTGGTGGATTCGCCGCCGCCATCGCGGGCAAGCCCGGCTCCCACAGAAGAGCATTCCCACAGGGGCAGCGGTGTATTTGAGAGAGTCATCACAGGCATGTCCTCCGCTTACAGACCGTGAGCCATGGCTTTATCGATCAGCCAGTTCAGCGAAGGGCCACGGTCGCTGGTGACTTCCACCGGGCGGCCTGCGTAGGTGCTGTCCAGCGGCGCATCCGGCTTGATCTGCACGCGAATGTCGGAAGACAGGTCGGCGCTGTTCAGGCTGGTGCTGCTGACGATGGTGCCGGTGCGCAGCTGTTCTTCGTCGGCGACCTGAAAGCTCACCTGTGTACCTGGGCGTACGTCACCGAACTGGCGATAGGTAAAGCGCGCTTCCACATTGGCCTGGCTGCCGCGTGGCACCAGTTGGAAGATCACATCGCCTTTGCTGGCGTACTGGCCGTCGGCGACCAATTGCTGGGCGACCACGCAATCGCACGGCGAGGTGAGGGTGCCGGTCATTTGCTTGCCGAACAGCTCTTCAACCTTGGCCGGTTGCAGTTGGTCTTCGTCCAGATGGCCCTTGAGCACATCGAGCATGCTGGTGCTGAACGTCGCCAATGGCGCGCCTTTGGCCGCTACCGCGTCACCTTTGAGCAGGCTTTGCACGGTGCCGTCGCGCGGCATGGTCACGTTCATGCCGGGCACACTGACGAGGCCGGCCTGGGCGTGGCTGACGAAGTACATGCCATAGACCGACTTGAACACAAAACCGAACGCGGCGAGGCCGACAATGAAGATCCCGGCGCTGAACACCACGGCGCGCAGGCGACCGAAAGCGCTCATGCCGCTGCCGCCGTCCTTGACCTTGCGTGCCTTGGTGAAGTTGTCGCGTTGCAGCGTGGCCAGCACGTCGCCCATGGTCACGATGTCGCCGGACAGGTGCGAAGTGATCAGGTGACGCAAGGTGGAAATATCCTGGGCGTCTAGGTTCTGGAACTGGCAACCGGTGCGGCCGCTCTGGCGGTCGTAGGAGCGAATTTGCAACTCCACGTCCATCGCCAAACCGAGGTTATCGATCACGAACTGCAAGCGGCCCTTGTGCACTTCACCGACGGTCAGCGGCTGGGTTGCGGTGAACGCCAGGCCACCGGCGGACAGGTCGATCACCCGTGCTTCGGTCTGGGTGCGGTCGGTGTTGAAGAACCGCAGCTTGGCCGGGATTTTGACCCGGGCATGTTGGCGCTGGGCTTCGGATTCGTGGACAACGTTGGCGTTTACTGGGCTGTTCATATGTTCGATTTCCTAGTTAATTCAGGCTTGGCTGGGTCAGACCATCATCAGCAACACGGCGACGAAAATGCTGCCGGCGGAGAAGGTCATGGTCCGAGACGACCAGGTGTTGAACCAACGTTGAAAGCTGGCCAAATCGCGGGTCAGTTTGGTGTCCTGGCGGGTCCAGGACTGTTGATCAAGGCGGAAGAACACGTAGATCTTCACCAGCGCGCCCATGATCTGGTTGTAATAGAGAATCACCGGGTAAGCCGGGCCGATCTTGTGGCCGGAGCACGATAGCAACAGGGTCAGAATCAGGCGGGTGATGCCGATCCACAGCAGGTACGCGAGGATGAACGCGCCGCCGTATTTGAACGTGGCGATGATCGCCACGGTCAGGCCGAGCAAGGAGGTCCACATCGACACGCGCTGGTCGAACAGCACCACGCTGGTGAACAGGCCCAGGCGGCGAACGCCGAGGCCGAGCGCGCGGGAGTTCTGGCGCAGGTTGTTGCCGTACCAGCGGAACATCAGCTTGCGGCTGGCCTTGATAAAGCTTTTTTCTGGCGGGTGTTCCACCGTATTGATCGCGGCGTCCGGCACGTAGAAGGTGTCGTAGCCCAAGCGCATCAGGCTGAACCAGCTGGACTTGTCATCGCCGGTCAAAAACTTGAAGCGGCCCAGGCGCCAGTGTTGCAGCGAGTCGCTTTCCACGTCGGCGATAAAGCCCGGGTCGGTAACCACGCTGGCACGGAATACGGACATACGCCCGGTCATGGTCAGCACGCGCTTGGACAGGGCCATGGAACACATGTTGATGTGGCGCTGGGCGAAGCGCAGCTTGTGCCACTCGCTCATGATGTAGCCGCCGCGTACTTCACAAAATTCGTTGGTGGTCAGGCCACCGACATTGCCGAACAGCTGGAACCACGGCACGGTCTTGCGCACTACACCTTCGGCGAGCACGGTGTCGCCATCGATCACGGCCACCACGGCGCGGTCGTCCGGCAAGTGGCGCGAGATAGCGCGGAAACCAAAGGCCAGGCCATCGCGTTTGCCGGTGCCGGCGATGCGCACGAAGTCGAGCTTCACGCGTTCCGGTGGGTTCATGCGCTCCCACAGGCTTTTCACCAGCAGCTCATCGGACATTTCCACCAGCGAGCACACCACGGTGGTGGGGAAACCGCATTCGATAGCTTCGCGAATCACCGAGCTGTAGACCTGCGCGGTGGTCAGCGCGTCGATACGAAAACTGGTGACCATCAGGAACACATGGGACGGGTCGGCGGCCTTGCCCAGCTTGCGCACCTTGCGGCGCAAGTGCGGGTAGACCACGTACAGGAACAGCATGCCGCGAAAGAAATGCGTAGCACCCATCGAGTAGCGCCAGATACCGACGGCGCCAATCAGGAAAATAAAATTCTTCGACTGCGAGTCGAACGTACTCGCCGGCAACAGCAGGGCGAGACCCATCAGCAGGCTGAGGAAGAACAGCCAACCGGCCGATTGCAGTAATACATGTTTTAACTTGGACATAAGCGTCATCCGGAAGGGAAGGAGGCTTCAGGCTGCACGCGCTGGGGATAAAGACACGTGCAACCCGAAACTTGCCGTCGCTGTTACCAGCAAATGCCTTCGGTACGGCCACTGACACTGGTGGCCTGGGACATGAAGCCCACCAAGTCGATCACCTGTTTGCCGTGAGGTGCGTTGTGCGCCAGGGCACGGAATTTCTCGTCACGGTTGCCGAGGATGATCACGTCGGAGTTGTTGATCACGTCGTCGAAGTCGGAATTGAGCAGCGACGACACATGCGGGATCTTGCCTTCGATGTAGTCCTTGTTCGCGCCGTGGACACGGGCGTACTCGACGTTGCTGTCGTAGATGCTCAGGTCAAAGCCCTTGCCGATCAGCATTTCCGCGAGTTCCACCAGCGGGCTTTCGCGCAGGTCGTCGGTGCCGGCCTTGAAGCTCAGGCCCAGCAGGGCAACTTTGCGTTTGTCGTGGCCGGCGACGATATCGAAGGCGTTCTGCACCTGGGATTCGTTGCTGCGCATCAGCGAGTTGAGCAACGGCGCTTCCACGTCCAGCGAGCTGGCGCGGTAGGTGAGGGCGCGCACGTCTTTGGGCAGGCACGAACCGCCGAACGCAAAGCCTGGGCGCATGTAGTACTGGGACAGGTTGAGCGTCTTGTCCTGGCACACCACTTCCATCACTTCGCGACCATCGACGCCGACGGCCTTGGCAATGTTGCCGATCTCGTTGGCGAAGGTGACCTTGGTGGCGTGCCACACGTTGCAGGTGTACTTGATCATCTCGGCGACGGCGATGTCCTTGCGGATGATCGGAGCGTCGAGTTCTTCGTACAGCGATTGCAGGACATCGCCGGAGGCTTTGTCGAACTCACCGATGACGGTCATCGGCGGCAGGTCGTAGTCGGCGATGGCAGTGGATTCACGCAGGAACTCAGGGTTCACTGCAACACCGAAGTCGACACCGGCTTTTTTGCCCGAGCAGTCTTCCAGGATTGGGATCACCACATTGGCCACGGTGCCCGGCAATACGGTGCTGCGCACCACGATGGTGTGACGGGTGGTTTTGTCACGCAGGACAAAACCGATCTCGCGGCATACCGCTTCGATGTAGTTGAGCTCCAGGTCGCCGTTCTTCTTGCTCGGCGTGCCCACGCAAATCATCGACAGGTCGGTGTCGCGGATGGCGTCGGCGAAGTTGGTGGTGCCACGCAGTCGACCGTTTGCGATGCCTTGGCTCAACAGTTCGCCCAGACCCGGTTCAACGATCGGCGATTTACCCGCGTTGATCAGGTCGATCTTATCCTTGGAGATGTCTACACCGACCACTTCGTGGCCACGGGCAGACAGGCAACCGGCACAGACTGCGCCAACGTAACCCAAACCAAATATGCTGATGCGCATCGCAATTACCTCGTTGTTTAATACAGGCCATTAGATGGCTGGAGTTCATGTTTGCAAGCGTCACTGATGCCACGAAAGTTGGGCGAATAGACGCCGACTTACCGCGTGCAGGCATGTTTAATGACGAGTGACTAATAAGTGCACTCAAGATGTGCGCAACGTGGCCTTGTTATTGAGGCTTGCCCTGAAATGCAGCCGGCCTTCCTGGGAGAAGGGCCTGGCGTCAGTGCCGCAGGGCTATGATAGAGGCTGATAGCCTTTAAATATCAGTGCCTTGGGTTGTCTCACTGACCCATTAGGGGAAGCTCGGCCTTGGCCTTATAGTGCGTGGCAATTCATCCTTGTCGCCGCTATCAATTAATCAATTAGTGATATGACTCCTGAGTCAAAGTTGAATTATGACAACTTTGCTACTTCCGTGGGTTGGTCATGTAAGTCATCTCTTACAGCAACAGAGAATTTCGTTACCGGTGGTATGAGCGGTGCTTTAGGGTGAAGTTCCTGGCCGCTCATCCTGTTTCCGGAAATTTCTTGAAATATTAGAAAAGATGGCACTGGTACTATATTGATAGCACTTGCTATTTGGGCGAGTGGTTATGGGGAGTTGAAGAGCGGGGATAGTTTTGTGCCACTAGTGTTCGAAAAAAGTGGTGCCACTACGAAAAAAAATGACGAATGTCGAGTGAAAGATTCGTTAGGAATTTGCTTGATGGTTTATTGGCGCCAAATAAATGGCTTTTATGGCATGGAATGCAGACAAAAATGTGGGAGGCCCCGCCACCTCTTCGATGTAGCGCTGTCGCGCATCAAACTGGTTCATCGTAAGGTTGAAGAACGCGGGCGGGGCAAAGGCCGTAACCAGCACTGGTGTGACAGCACCCGAGTGGGAGAGTGGCCTGCACGGTATCGGCGTGGAGTCATTGTCGGCACAGCTAGCTGTGACCACGTATAAGAGAGTGAATCCGCTCGCCACCGTGTACCCCGCCCGCGTCATTCAATCCTGCGAGGAATTGTCATGACGCGCAAGAACCAAAAACGGTTTGAAGTTATTCACCCTGACTGCGCTGCCGTTGATGTTGGCGGCGGTGAACATTTGGCTGCCGTTGATCCGACGAAATGCGATGACCCGGTTAAAAGGTTTTCAACCTTCACCGACGATTTGCACGCCATGGCCGATTGGTTTGAGTCCATGGGCGTCAAGATGGTGGCGATGGAGGCGACCGGCGTTTATTGGATCCCACTTTTCGAGATACTGGATAGACGAGGTTTTGAGGTCTATCTCGTTAACTCCCGCGCGACTCGACAAATTACCGGACGAAAGTCCGATGTACTGGATTGCCAGTGGATTCTTCAGCTCATGACGCACGGCCTGTTGAGAGGCGCTTTTCGGCCCTCGGACGAAGTGTGCTCACTGCGCTCACTGGTCCGTCAGCGTGGCAATAAGGTGCGTGACCAAGCCAAAGCGCTTAATCGGATGCAAAAGGCGCTGGTCCAAATGAACATCCAGCTGGCTCAGGTCATCAGCAACATTGCCGGGGTGACGGGCATGAGCATTTTGCGAGCAATCGTTAAAGGCGAACGGGACCCCGAAGTACTCGCCATGCTCAGAGACAAGCGCGTCAAAGCAGACCAGGCCACTGTCGCCCGCAGCTTGCGCGGTAATTGGCGAGCCGAGCATTTGCATGCGCTGAGTCAGGAGTTGGCAGCTTATGATTTTCTGGAAAAACAGATTGGCGAGTGTGATCAAGCCATTGCGCAGGCACTGGAGCGACTACCCGTTCTTCAGGCGGATGTTGTTCCGCCCAGCAAAACACTGCGCAACCCACACCGCTCAAATGAGCAGCAACTGATTTTGCATCGCGCGCTGAACAAGGTCATGGGCGTGGATTTGACCGCAATCCCAACCATCGGAATCGACACGGCGTTGGTTTTGGCCAGTGAATTGGGGGCGGATTTATCACGCTTTCCGACTTCGCAGCACTTCTGTTCGTGGCTAGGCCTTGCACCGCCGACGAGAATTTCGGGAGGAAAACCCCTTCCTGGAAAGACGGTGAAAGTGATTAATCGAGCTGCGCAAGCGCTGAAGCAAGCTGCCTCTATTGCACGCAACGATAAAAGTTTTATCGGTGCCAGCCACCGAGCGCGCCTGACCCGGATGGACACCTGTTGTGCCATCAAGGCGACAGCTCATCAACTGGCACGGCTGATCTACGCGATGCTGACCAAAGGTCAGCCTTATGTTGAGAAGGGAATGGAGGAATTTGAAGAACGTAGCCGAGACCGACAACTGCGCGCCCTGGAACGCAAGGCGCGAAAGTTGGGGTTGCAGCTGATTGAAGCGGCTTAATTTTTAAGAGCAAAAACAATGAGTTATTTTTTGTTTGATAAGAGCTGGCTTGCCTGCGATCGCGGTGTATCAGTCAGAGTATCTGTTACTGACAAACCGCATTCGCGAGCAAGCCCGCTCCCACATTGGATCTTTAGCGTTGGTGAGGACGTATCAGGGCGCTATTGCGGTGCGTGATCGCGCAGGAACACCAAATTATCCGGCTTGGACTGCTCGGCATTGAAGCGATAACCCTGCACATCAAACTGCTTCAGCTTGGCTGGGTCGTTGATGCGTTCTTCAATCACAAAACGGCTCATCATGCCCCGCGCCTTTTTGGCGTAGAAGCTGATGATCTTGTACTGGCCGTTCTTCAGGTCCTTGAACTCGGTGTTGATAATCCGTGCGTTCAGGGCCGTGCGCTTGACCGCCGAGAAGTACTCGTTGGAGGCCAGGTTGAGCAGTACGTCGTCGCCTTGTTCGGCCAGTGCTTCATTCAACCATTCGCTGATGCGCGTGCCCCAGAACGTGTAGAGGTCTTTGCCACGGGCGTTGGGCAGTTTGGTGCCCATCTCCAGGCGGTACGGCATCATCAGGTCCAGCGGGCGCAGCAGGCCGTAGAGGCCCGAGAGCATGCGCAGGTGGTCCTGGGCGTAACTGAAGTCGGCATCGCTGAAGGTTTCGGCATTCAGGCCGGTATAGACGTCGCCCTTGAACGCCAACAGCGCCTGCTTGGCGTTGGCCGGCGTGAAGGCCGGGGTCCAACTGCCGAAGCGGGCGGCGTTGAGGCCGCCGATTTTGTCGGAGACGTGCATCAACTCGCTGATTTGCGCCGGGCTCAGTTCGCGCAATTGTTCGATCAGCTCCTGGGAGTGATCGAGGTATTGCGGCTGGGTGAAGCGTGGGGTGACCGGCTTTGACTCGAAGTCGAGGGTTTTGGCGGGGGAAATCACCATCAGCATGAAGTTGGCTCCTGTAATCGTGGCAGGGATTCTAGGGGGTTGAGTGGTTTGACTCCACCTATGATGGCGATAGGCACGATCCGCTATGATGGGCGGTAACTCTGGAGAGGGAGACCCTGCGTGCGCCTAGCACTTTTATTGTCAGCCTGCTTACTGTGCCTGAACGCCAACGCCGCGCCGGTGGATGTCGCCAGCCTGGACCGTGGCACCTGGCCGGAAAAGCTCAGCAGCCCGGCACTGTTCGATGTCGCCTCACGCGCCGAAATCCTGATGTTCTCCCATAGCCTGCTGGCCAGCGAAAACCAGGATGAGACCGCCCTCAAACAACGTCTTGGCCTGAAGATCATCAACCTGGCCGCCATCGACGACCTGCGTCGCCAGCTCTGGCAGCGCTTGCTGGAAAACTACACGGCCGCCCAGCAAAGCTGCGAAGAGGACGCCTCGTTCTGTTACCTGGTGGAAAACATGGACGACCTGCGCGAGCAGGCCGGCAAGTTTCAGGTCAGCGATAACTCCTTCTATATAGGCTGGGCCGGGCCTAGCCATAACTTCCATGAGCGTTACCTGGACGAACTGTTGCGCAAAGCCGCGCTGTTCCCGCAGATCAGCAGCGAGGTTCTGCGCTTTGGTGACCACGAACGCAATGGCGATGAGTTCAACGACCGCCTGTTCCTGCTGACCTTCGACGGCGGCCCCGCGCCGGTCAGCGGTAATACCGACTGGCTCACTGATTACCTGCGCAAGCAGAAGATGAACGCTATGTTCTTTGCGCTCGGCAGCAGCCTGCAAACCCGTGTGGAGCGCAGTTCCGCCAGTGACGTGCAGGCGTTGTACCAAGGCCAGTGCGTAGGCACCCAGGGTTGGCAATACCGCTCCCATAGCCATTGGGTCGAGTGGCAAAGCTCGATTACGCGCAGCGCTGCGCTGGTGCAGAACCTGATGCCGGAAAACTATGTGCCGCTGTTTCGCCCGCCCTATGGCCAGCGCCGTGCCGACAGCCAGGGCTTTTTCCAATCTCAGGGGTTGCAGGTGGCGTTGTGGGACATCGACTCCCAGGACGAACCGGGCAAACTCAAGGCCGATGAGTCGGCGCAACGGGTGCTGACGCTGATGTTGCTGTGGCGCAAAGGCGTGATTGTGTTTCACGACACCCAGGACAAGGCGCGGGTAGCATTGCCGATGTTATTGCAGGCAACCGGGCAAAGTGGCTTGGGTTGGCAGGACTGCCGGGAGGCGTTTCGCTGAAGTGCCCGGCCCTGTTGGGGATGGGGGATTTCAGGGGTGATTTTGTGCGACATTTCGATGCAGGCCGACTTCCGACTTTAACGGGGTCACTGGCACTCGGCTAGTGCTATTCGTCATCCTGAAAAATAAACTTCAAAAAAGCGTCAAAGTGCTTTTTCCTGTCATGGGTTTTGCGGTATTACGAAGTCAGATCGCCGAACCCTGCAACACAGGTGGCGTCTTCCAAGACTCCTCATGTGGGCACTGCACTTGACGTCACTCAGGTGCAGTCGGTGGTCGAATCGAGGCGCAGCACCGCCCAGGTATTGCGTCGAATGGCTCCCACAAAGGTGACCGAGTATGGATGATCATGGACGTAACCCTTCTTCCGACCAGCCAATCCTTTATGTGCTTGATACCAACGTATTGATCCACGATCCAAACGCACTGCTTAACTTCGAAGAACACCACGTCGCCATCCCGATGATCGTGCTTGAGGAGCTCGACAAACTCAAAAGCGGGCACCACAGCGTGGCCGCCGAATGCCGCCAGGCGATCCGCCTGATCGACAAAACCCTGGGTGAAGCCTCGCCCGAGGACGTTGAGGTCGGCGTGCCGATCCAGCGTGGCAAAAGCGGGCCGAAGGGCTTGCTGTCGATTCTGATGAGCAAGCGCAGCGAGCCCAACAGCCTGCTGCCGGAAAACCTCAACGACAACAAAATCATCAACCAATTGATCGACCTGCACGCGCGCGACAAGGACCTGCGCCTGGTGCTGGTGACCAAAGACATCAATATGCGCCTCAAGGCACGAGCGTGTGGGATCGCTGCCGAGGACTACAGTACCGACCAACTTGTCGACGACGTGTCGATGCTGTCGCGGGGTTATCACACCGTGACCGGCTCCTTCTGGGACTTGGTCAGCAAGGTCGAAACCCGTCAGGACCATGGCCGCACCTGGCATCAGGTACAGCTGATCGACAACCTGCCGGCCGTTCACATCAACGAATTCATCATCGACGAGCAGGGGTTTGTGGGCTGGATCAAAGAGATCCAGGTCGACAAGTTGCTGATCCTCGACCTGCATCAGGAACCCCTGTTGCACCAGGAAGCCTGGGGCCTGAAACCGCGTGATATCTACCAGAGCCTGGCGCTGTATGCGCTGCTCGACCCGGACATTCACCTGGTCAACCTGACCGGCGCCGCAGGCTCGGGGAAAACCATCCTCGCCCTGGCGGCCGCCATCGAGCAGACCATGGTGACCAAGCGTTATCGCCGCATCATTGCTACCCGCAGCGTGCAGGGCCTGGACCAGGAGATCGGCTTTCTGCCCGGCACCGAAGCGGAAAAAATGGAGCCGTGGCTGGGGGCGATCACCGACAACCTCGAAGCCTTGCACATGGATGACGAAAACACCCATGGCAGCGTCGATTACATCCTCAGCAAAGTGCCGTTGCAGTTCAAATCCCTCAACTACATCCGAGGTCGCAGCTTCCAGCAAAGCCTGATTCTGATCGATGAATGCCAGAACCTCACACCGCACCAGATGAAAACCATCATCACCCGTGCCGGCGCCGGTTCCAAAGTGGTGTGCCTGGGCAACCTGGCACAGATCGACACCCCTTACCTGTCCGCGACCAGCTCCGGGCTGACCTACCTGACGGAACGCTTCAAAGACTTCCCGAACGGCGTACATATCGCGCTGCAAGGGGTACCACGTTCGATTCTGGCCGAGTACGCCGAATCCCACCTGTAATCGCCCATGCTGTAGTTAGTGGCTAAATGCCACAAAAAACCCCGAATTTCTCGCGAAATTCGGGGTTTTTGCTGTGGGCGACATTTGTCTTCGTTAATGCGTCCTGGGTGCTTGTCGCCTTTGTAATTATTTTGTTACATTTTTTATCGCCGAAAACTATAAGAAAACTGCGTAACCCGTCGGAACAAGACCGCTTGGATTCGATGATTAATTGAGGACCCGGCGTTGGTCTTCCGCGTGATCCTGCCTATTACAAAAAGCCCGATACATCGCTCATTGACGAAGCACATATCCAAAGGGAAAGGAAAATGGACGCAGCAGGTAATGGCTTCACTTTGTCGCAAAAACGCAAGCGCGCTACAGACTCCAAATCGATACCCCTTACACCCATCGCACTCGGCTTGGCCCTGTGGCTGGGCCAGGGTTCCATGGCCTGGGCGGATGACGCCAACCCCTACACGTCGCCAGTGCTGGAGTCGGCCTTCAGGAAAGCCGTTGCCTCCTTTGACCCCAACACCGATGTGTATAAAAACCTGCGGTTTGCCTACGCCGATATCGTCGACCTGGCCGCCAAGGACTTTGCCGCACAGTCCGGCAAGTTCGATTCGGCTCTCAAGCAAAACTACGAACTGCAACCGGAAAACCTCACCATCGGCGCCATGCTCGGCGATACCAAACGGCCGCTGGACTACGCCTCACGCCTGGATTACTACCGCAGCCGGCTGTTCAGCAACAGCGGGCGCTATACCACCAATATTCTCGACTTCTCCAAGGCCATTATCGCCAACCTGCCGGCGGCCAAGCCCTACACCTATGTAGAGCCGGGTGTGAGCAGCAACCTCAACGCGCAACTGAATGCCGGCCAATCCTGGGCTGGCGCCACCCGTGACTGGAGCGCCAACGCGCAGACCTGGAAAACCCCCGAAGCCCAGGTCAACTCCGGCCTGGATCGCACCAACGCGTACTACGCCTATGCCTTGGGCATGACCGGCAAGGGCGTAAACGTCGGCGTGCTTGACTCGGGCATCCTCACTGAACACTTTGAGTTCCAGGGCAAGAATGCCCAGGGCCAGGACCGTGTGCAGGCCGTGACCTCCACCGGCGAGTACTACGCCACCCACCCGCGTTACATTCATGACACGCCGGACGGCGAGTTCCAGAAGGGCGAGCACTTCAGTATTTCCGGCGAGTACGACCCGAAGATCAATGACGGCCACGGCACCGAGATGTCCGGTGTACTGGGCGCCAGCCGCAACGGCACCGGCATGCATGGCATTGCGTTTGACGCGAATATCTTTGTCGCCAATACCGGAGGCACTGACGACAACCGTTTCCAGGGCTCCAACGACTTGGACTACAACGCTTTCATGGCCAGCTACAACGCGCTGGCGGCGAAGAACGTCTCGATCGTCAACCAGAGCTGGGGCCAGAATTCGCGCAATGACGTAGAAAACCACTTCGGCAACGTAGGCGACAGCGCAGCCGATAACTTGCGCGACATGACCGCTGCCTATCGCCCGTTCTGGGACAAGGCTCACGCCGGGCAAAAGACCTGGATGGACGCGATGGCTGACGCCGCGCGGCAAAACACCTTCATCCAGATTATCTCGGCCGGCAACGACAGCCACGGTGCCAACCCGGACACCAACGCCAACCTGCCGTTTTTCAAGCCTGATATCGAGAGCAAATTCCTCTCGATCACCGGCTACGACGAGACCAGTGCCCAGGTCTATAACCGCTGCGGCACGTCGAAGTGGTGGTGTGTGATGGGCGTTTCCGGCATTCCGTCTACCGGGCCTGAAGGGGAAATCATCCCTAACGCCAACGGCACCTCTGCCGCTGCGCCGAGCGTCTCCGGTGCCTTGGCCCTGGTGATTCAACGCTTCCCTTACATGACTGCCAGCCAGGCCCGGGATGTATTGTTGACCACCTCCAGCCTGCAAGCGCCGGACGGTCCCGATACGCCTGTGGGCGACCTCACCGGTGGCCGCACCTACGACAACCTGCAGCCGGTGCACGACGCCGCGCCGGGCACGCCGCAAGTGCCGGGCGTAGTCAGCGGTTGGGGCTTGCCCAACCTGCAAAAAGCCATGCAAGGGCCGGGGCAGTTCCTCGGTTCGGTGGCGGTGGCCTTGCCAGGTGGCACGCGTGATATCTGGGCCAACCCGATTTCCGATGAGGCCATCCGTGCCCGCCGTGTAGAAGACACCGCCGAACAAGCCACCTGGGCCGCCACCAAGCAACAGAAAGGCTGGGTCAACGGTTTGCCCGCCAATGCCTCTGACGATGACCAGTTTGAATATGAAATCGGCCACGCCCGGGAGCAGGCGACGCTGGCACGCGGCAAGGATCTGCTCACCGGCACGACCTACGTCGGCAGCCTGGCCAAGTCCGGCGACGGCGAACTGGTGCTCGAAGGCCAGAACACCTATTCGGGCAGCACCTGGGTACGCGGCGGCAAGCTGTCGGTAGACGGCTCGTTGACCTCCGCCGTGACCGTGGATGGCAGTGCGGTGGGCACCCGCAATGCAGATAACGGCGTGATGACCACGTTGGGCGGCACACTGGCCGGTAACGGCACGGTGGGCGCCTTGACCGTAAACACCGGCGGGCGCGTGGCACCGGGCCATTCGATCGGCACGCTGCACACCGGCGACGTGACCTTCAACCCTGGCTCGGTGTATGCCGTGGAAGTCGGCCCGAACGGGCGAAGCGATCAAATCCAGAGCAGCGGTGTCGCCACCCTCAACGGTGGTGTGGTGACCGTGTCCCTGGAAAACAGCCCGAACCTGCTGTCTGCCACTGAGGCCCGCAGCCTGGTGGGCCAGCAGTTCAACATCTTGACGGCCAGCCAGGGCATCAACGGCCAGTTTGCAGCGATCACGCCCAACTACCTGTTTATCGGCACGCAGTTGAGCTATCAGCCGAACCAACTGAGCCTGGCGGTGGCGCGTAACCAGACGACCTTTGCCAGCATTGCGCAAACCCGCAACGAACGCGCCGTAGCGACGGCGGCCGAAGCCTTGGGCGCGGGCAGCCCGGTGTATGAAAGCCTGCTGGCCTCAGACTCGGCGGCGCAGGCGCAGGCTGCATTCAAGCAACTCTCGGGGCAACTGCACTCGGACGTGGCCGCAGCGCAAATGGCCGACAGCCGTTACATTCGTGAAGCGGTCAACGGCCGTCTGCAACAGGCGCAGGCGCTGGATTCCAGCGCGCAGATCGACACTCACGACAACGGCGGCTGGGTACAGCTACTGGGCGGTCGCAATAACGTCAGCGGTGACAACAACGCCAGCGGCTACTCCTCGTCCACCAGTGGCGTGCTGCTGGGCCTCGACACCGAAGTCGGCGACGGCTGGCGCGTGGGTGCCGCCACCGGCTACACCCAGAGCCATCTCAATGGCGAGTCGGCATCGGCAGACAGCGACAACTATCACCTGTCGATCTACGGCGGCAAACGCTTCGACACGATCGCCCTGCGCATGGGCGGCGCCACCACCTGGCACCGTATCGACAGCTCGCGCCGCGTGGCTTACGCCAACCAGTCGGATTACGACAAAGCTGACTACAACGCGCGCACCGACCAAGTGTTTGCCGAGATCGGTTACACCCAATGGAACCAGTTCGAACCCTTCGCCAACCTGACCTACCTGAACTACCAGAGCGATTCGTTCAAGGAAAAAGGCGGCGCCGCAGCCTTGCATGCCAGCAAGCAAAGCCAGGACGCGACGCTTTCCACCTTGGGCCTGCGCGCACATACCCAACTGCCGGTCAGCGCGACCTCGGCGGTGACGTTGCGCGGAGAGTTGGGCTGGGAGCATCAGTTTGGTGACACCGATCGCGACGCCTCGCTGAAGTTTGCCGGCAGCGACAACGCGTTTGCGGTCAACAGCGTGCCTGTGGCCCGCGATGGCGCGGTGATCAAGGCCAGTGCGGAAATGGCCCTGACCAAGGACACACTGGTGTCGTTGAACTACAGCGGTTTGCTCTCCAACCGGGGTAACAACAACGGGATCAACGCCGGCTTTACCTTCCGGTTCTAACGGCCGATACCCTGTGGCGAGGGAGCTTGCTCCCGCTGGACTGCGAAGCAGTCCCATGCTCTTAAAGCAAAGAGCAGGGGCTGCTTCGCACTGGAGCGCCAGCCCGGCCCAGCGGGAGCAAGCTCCCTCGCCACAGATGTTCTTCTTCAAGGATAAACAGCCCTGCGCAAAATTGACTCACAGGTTTACAATTGCCGCTCCTGATCAGGAGTATCCCTGTGCTGACTCATCTCGATTCCCAAGGTCGCGCCCACATGGTCGACGTCACTGACAAAGCCGTGACGTTTCGTGAAGCGGTGGCCGAAGCGCGGGTGCGCATGCTGCCCGAAACCCTGAAAATGATTGTCGACGGCGCTCACCCCAAGGGCGACGTGTTTGCCGTGGCCCGCATCGCCGGGATCCAGGCGGCGAAAAAAACCAGTGACCTGATCCCGCTGTGCCATCCGCTGATGCTGACCGGCGTCAAGGTTGAACTGCGCGCCGACGGTGTGGACGCTGTGCATATCCTCGCGCGCTGCAAACTCAGCGGCCAGACTGGCGTAGAGATGGAAGCGCTGACCGCCGCCAGTGTCGCCGCGCTGACGATCTACGACATGTGCAAAGCCGTGGACCGTGGCATGACCATCGAAAGTATTCGCCTGCTGGAAAAGCTTGGCGGCAAAAGCGGGCATTTCAAGGCGGACCAGGCATGAGCATCAACGTATTGTTTTTTGCGCGTTACGCCGAAGCGACAGGCTTTGACTCGCTGGAGATGGAGGGCGAGTTCGCTACCGTCGATGCGGTGCGCCTGGCCTTGGCGGCAGACCCTGAGTTTGCGGTGCTCAACGAGAGCAGCCTGATGTGTGCGCGTAACGAGGAGCTGTGCGGCCTCGACGAGCCGGTGCAAGCCGGTGACGAAGTGGCGTTTTTCCCGCCCGTGACCGGAGGCTGAGCATGGCCATTCGCGTACAGGCCGAGGCATTTGACCCCGGCGCAGAGGTCAACGCCATGCACGCCGCCAATGTCGGCGTGGGCGCGGTGGTGAGTTTTGTCGGCTATGTACGCGACTTCAATGAGGGCCGCGATGTGTCCGGGATGTTTCTTGAACACTACCCCGGCATGACCGAAAAAGCCCTGGCCAAGATCACCGTGGAGGCCGAGCAGCGCTGGCCGTTGCTCAAGCTTGAAGTGCTGCACCGCATTGGCGCGCTGGAGCCGGGCGAGCCTATCGTGTTTGTCGCGGCGGCCAGCGCCCATCGCCAGGCGGCGTTCGATGCCTGTGCGTTTGTGATGGATTACTTGAAGACGCGGGCGCCGTTCTGGAAGAAAGAGAACACACCCGAGGGGCCACGCTGGGTGGAAGGGCGCGGCAGTGATCACGCGGCGGCGGATCGCTGGAAGTAAACACCTGCTAAAGATCGATAGAGATCCAAATGTGGGAGCGGGCTTGCTCGCGAATGCGGTCTGTCAGTTAAAGATGTACTGACTGATTCACCGCATTCGCGAGCAAGCCCGCTCCCACATTTTAAGGGCGTTTGCGCTCTACAGCCCGCAGCAGGTGCGTCGGCGGCGTCTCGCAGCTGATCTTGCGCCCCAGCAACGTCTCGATCGACGGCAACTGATACGAATCATCCTCGCCCGCAAAACTGATCGACACACCCGCCGCCCCGGCACGGCCAGTACGGCCAATGCGGTGCACGTAGTCGTCCGGCACTTCCGGCAACGTGAAGTTGATCACGTGGCTGATGCCGTCGATGTGAATGCCGCGCCCGGCCACGTCGGTGGCCACCAGCACGCGGATCTTGCCTTCGCGGAAACCTTCCAGGGTCTTGATACGCTTGTGCTGCGGCACATCGCCAGACAGTTGCGCGGCGTTGACGCCATCACGCACCAGGCGTTCTTCGATGCGGCGCACTTCGTCCTTGCGGTTGGCGAACACCATCACGCGCTCCCAACCGTTGTCATTGATCAGGTTGTAAAGCAGCTTGTACTTGTCGGCCCCGGCCACGGCATAGATGTGTTGCTCAACGTTTTCGCTGGCAACGTTCAGCGCTTCGATTTCGACGATGGACGGGTCGGTGGTCCACTGCTTGGCGAGGTTCATCACGTCTTCGGTGAAGGTCGCGGAGAACAGCAGGGTCTGGCGCTCGTTTTTCGGCGGGGTCTGGCGAATGATCTGGCGTACTTGCGGGATAAAGCCCATGTCGAGCATGCGGTCGGCTTCGTCCAGCACCATCACTTCAACCATGTCCAAATGCACGTCGCCGCGCTGGTTGAAGTCGAGCAAGCGGCCCGGCGTGGCCACCAGGATGTCGCAGTGACGCGCTTCGAGGTGCTTGAGCTGTTTGTCGAAGTCCATGCCACCCACAAACGTCATGACGTTGAGGCCGGTGTACTTGGTCAGGTCGGCGGCGTCCTTGGCGATCTGCACCACCAGCTCGCGGGTCGGGGCGATGATCAGTGCGCGCGGCTCACCCATGTAGCGTTCTTTGGGCGGCGGCGTTTGCAGCAACTGGGTGATGATCGAGATCAGGAACGCGGCGGTCTTGCCGGTACCGGTCTGCGCGCGGCCAATGGCGTCTTTGCCGGCGAGGGTGAAGCCCAGCACCTGCGCCTGGATCGGCGTGCAGTACGGGAAGCCCAGGTCCTGGATGGCATGCATCAGTTCCGGGGCCAGTTTGAAGTCATGGAAGCGGGTCTTGCCTTCCTGGGGTTCAACCACGAAGTCTTCGAGTTTCCACGGGGTCACGGGCGGCTTCGGTGCACGTTCACGACGGGGCGCTTTCGGCGCCGGCGCGGGGGTTGCCTCGACAGGTTGGGCCTGTTCGGGCGGGGTCACCTTTGGCTTCTGCGGCTGTGCGGCAGGTGCGGTCCGGCCGGGCTGTTGGCCGTCATTGCGGCTGCCGGAGGAGGGCACAGGAGCACTGGGAACTGGCGCGAGCGGCTCCGCCTCGCTTTTGCCGAACATCTTCTTAAGTGCTTTGAGCACGGTGATCTCATTAATTGGTTAAGGAATGTACGCCGGCCAGTGTAATGCAAGAAACGGGCGCGGCGTAGTGCGTCTGTCATACGGCTACATAAACGGGGGTGTCAGCCCAGGCGAGCGGCCAGCCAGGCGCCGATATCGCGAATCTCTTCGGGTAACACTTCGTGACCCATTGGGTATTCCTGCCATGTCACGGTGACACCACGGCTGTTCAAGTGCTCGTAGGCGCTGCGGCCCATGGCGTTCTGCACCACGTCGTCGTATTGGCCGTGCAGGCACAGCGTTGGAATGCGCTGCTGGCTGGCGGACAACTCCAGCTCATCGCCGAAGGTCGGAGCATAAGTCGAGAGGGCGATCACGCCACCCAGCGGTCCCTGCCATTTAAGGAACGCGGTATGGAAAACCACGGCGCCGCCTTGGGAAAAACCCGCGAGGAAAATTCGCGAAGCGTCTATTCCGGTTCTCTTCTGCGCTTCGATCAAGTCGGTGACCATGCTGGAAGATTCTTCCAACTCTTCCAGGCTGATCGATCGGGCCGGGCTCATCGCCTTGATGTCGTACCAACTCGGCATCTCGTAACCGCCATTAATGGTTACCGGGCGTGTCGGTGCCTGGGGCAAAACGAAGCGGGTGCTCAGCAGGCTTTCCTGCAACGCTTCGGCCACCGGCAAAAAATCGTAGCGATCGGCACCCAGGCCATGCAACCAGATAACGCAGGCGTCTGCGGGCTTGGCGGGCTGAAGAATCAAGGGTTCGGTCATATCTGCTCCATATATGTGCGTGCGCTCCGATTGGGTGCGTCGGAACGGTGCGCGACGGGTTGATCTGTTAAGAGAATGTCGCAACGTTGAATGTTTTGCTATTGACCATGGGCTGAAACGGCTCAGCCACCACTCTGGTACGCGCCTTGCTATGTGTAGGTCGATGTCAGAACTATCTTGTGACGGTAACACTATCAGTGACTGCCGCTTGTGGGATAGCAACTGGAATTACCGCGAAAACCTCATGCCGCTTGACCCCAAAAAAAGCCAACACGGGTCGATATCGCCTCATAAGGGTGCGCTGGGGTTCTAGCTCCGACACAACAAGAGCAACTGGAGGTTTGAATGAAGGTATTGAAATCCACCCTGGCCATCGTTTCCGCGGCCGCTGTATTGGGTGTCAGTGGTTTTGCCCAAGCTGGCGCCACCCTGGACGCCGTGCAGAAGAAAGGCTTTGTGCAATGTGGCGTGAGTGATGGCTTGCCGGGTTTCTCGGTGCCGGATGCCAGCGGCAAGATCCTCGGGATCGACGCTGACGTTTGCCGCGCTGTGGCCGCTGCCGTGTTCGGTGACGCAACCAAGGTCAAATTCAGCCAGTTGAACGCCAAGGAGCGTTTCACCGCGCTGCAGTCCGGCGAAGTCGACGTACTGTCGCGCAACACCACCATGACCAGTTCGCGCGATGCGGGCATGGGCCTGAAATTCCCAGGCTTCATCACCTACTACGACGGTGTTGGCTTCCTGGTGAACAACAAGCTGGGCGTTAAAAGCGCCAAGGAACTGGACGGTGCAACCATCTGCATCCAGGCCGGTACCACCACTGAGCTGAACGTTTCCGACTACTTCCGCGCCAACAACCTCAAGTACACCCCGATCACCTTCGACACCTCCGATGAAAGCGCCAAGTCGCTGGAATCCGGTCGTTGCGACGTGCTGACCTCGGACAAATCCCAGCTCTACGCACAGCGCAGCAAACTGGCTTCGCCGAAGGACTACGTAGTTCTGCCGGAAACCATCTCCAAAGAACCACTGGGCCCAGTCGTGCGTAACGGCGACGACGAGTGGCTGGCCATCGTGCGCTGGGTTGGCTACGCCATGCTCAACGCTGAAGAAGCCGGCATCACCTCGAAAAACGTTGAAGCTGAAGCCAAGTCCACCAAGAACCCGGACGTTGCTCGTCTGCTCGGTTCTGACGGCGAATACGGCAAAGACCTGAAAGTGAAAAAAGATTGGGTTGTACAGATCGTCAAGCAGGTCGGTAACTACGGTGAAGTGTTCGAGCGCAACCTGGGCAAGAGCACCCCACTGGAAATCGACCGTGGCCTGAACGCACTGTGGACTAACGGTGGCATTCAATACGCACCACCTGTGCGCTGATCGCTGATGGTTCTATCACCCGGTGGGCCAACCACCGGGTGATGTTCTGTTCCATTCTTTCCGGGGCACTTCATGCAAAATCAAATCGGCGCACCCAAGCAGAAGCTCAGCTTCAGCGATCCCAAAGTGCGTGCGTGGCTCTTCCAGATCATCACGATTGTGGCGGTGGTCGCGCTGGGCTGGTACTTGTTCAATAACACCCAGACCAACCTGCAACACCGGGGTATCACCTCGGGTTTCGACTTTCTTGAGCGCAGTGCCGGCTTCGGCATCGCTCAGCATCTGATCGACTACACCGAATCGGACAGCTATGCCCGCGTCTTTGTAATCGGGCTGCTTAACACTTTGCTGGTGACTGTGATCGGTGTGGTCCTGGCGACCATCCTGGGCTTCATCATTGGCGTGGCGCGCTTGTCGCCCAACTGGATGATCAACAAGCTGGCGACGGTGTATGTGGAAGTGTTCCGCAACATTCCGCCGCTGCTGCAAATCCTGTTCTGGTACTTCGCGGTATTCCTGACCATGCCGGGGCCGCGCAACAGCCATAATTTCGGTGACACTTTCTTCGTCAGCAGCCGTGGCTTGAACATGCCGGCGGCGATTGCTGCCGATGGGTTCTGGCCATTTGTGGTCAGTGTGGTGGTTGCCATTCTGGCAATCGTGCTGATGGCACGCTGGGCCAACAAGCGCTTTGAGGCCACCGGCGTACCGTTCCACAAGTTCTGGGCGGGCCTGGCGCTGCTCATTGCGATCCCGGCATTGTGTGCCTTGGTTTTCGGCGCACCGCTGCACTGGGAAATGCCCAAGCTGCAAGGCTTCAACTTTGTCGGCGGCTGGGTACTGATCCCTGAACTGCTGGCGCTGACCCTGGCGCTGACTGTGTACACGGCGGCGTTTATTGCCGAGATCGTTCGCTCTGGCATCAAGTCCGTCAGCCACGGCCAGACCGAAGCCGCACGTTCCCTGGGCCTGCGCCCTGGGCCAACGCTGCGCAAGGTCATCATCCCGCAAGCCCTACGGGTGATCATTCCGCCGCTGACCAGCCAATACCTGAACCTGGCGAAAAACTCGTCGTTGGCCGCGGGTATCGGTTACCCGGAAATGGTTTCGCTGTTTGCCGGCACGGTGCTCAACCAGACCGGCCAGGCCATCGAAGTCATTGCCATCACCATGAGCGTGTACCTGGCGATCAGCATCAGCATTTCCCTGCTGATGAACTGGTACAACAAGCGCATTGCGCTGATCGAGCGGTGAGGAAACGCACATGAGTTCGCATACTTTCAAACCCGATATGCCGCCGCCGAACAAAGTCTTCGGACCGATGGCCTGGATGCGCGCCAACCTGTTTTCCAGCTGGCTCAACACCTTGCTGACGCTGTTGGCGTTCTACCTGATTTACCTGATCGTGCCGCCCATCCTGCACTGGGCCATCCTTGACGCCAACTGGGTCGGGACCACGCGCGCCGATTGCACCAAAGAGGGCGCTTGCTGGGTGTTTATCCAACAGCGCTTCGGGCAGTTCATGTATGGCTACTACCCCGGCGACTTGCGCTGGCGCGTGGACCTGACCGTGTGGCTGGCTATCGTTGGCGTGGCGCCGTTGTTCATCTCGCGGTTTCAACGCAAGGCGGTCTATGGCCTGGGTTTCCTGGTGCTGTACCCGATCATCGCCTACTGCCTGCTGCACGGTGGGGTTCTGGGCCTGACCAACGTGGCTACCAGCCAATGGGGCGGCTTGATGCTGACCCTGGTGATCGCCACCGTCGGTATCGCTGGCGCCTTGCCATTGGGCATTGTGCTGGCGCTGGGGCGACGCTCGAACATGCCGGCGATTCGGGTGGTCTGCGTGACCTTCATCGAGTTCTGGCGCGGCGTGCCGTTGATCACCGTGCTGTTTATGTCCTCGGTGATGCTGCCGCTGTTCCTGCCCGAAGGCATGGGCATCGACAAGCTGCTGCGTGCATTGATCGGTGTGATCCTGTTCCAGTCGGCCTACGTGGCTGAAGTGGTGCGCGGTGGCTTGCAGGCAATTCCCAAAGGTCAGTACGAAGCGGCCGCGGCGATGGGCCTGGGTTACTGGCGCAGCATGGGCCTGGTGATTCTGCCGCAAGCCCTGAAGCTGGTAATCCCCGGCATCGTCAACACGTTTATCGCGCTGTTCAAGGACACCAGCCTGGTGATCATCATCGGCCTGTTCGACCTGCTCAACAGCGTCAAGCAAGCCGCTGCCGACCCTAAATGGTTGGGCATGGCCACTGAAGGCTACGTGTTCGCCGCCCTGGTGTTCTGGATTTTCTGTTTTGGTATGTCGCGCTATTCCATTCATTTGGAACACAAGCTCGACACTGGCCACAAGCGTTAGGAGTTGTTGTTATGAGCGAAGCAATCAAACAGCCTGTGAGCCCTGAAGGCATTATCCAGATGCAGGGCGTCAACAAGTGGTACGGCCAGTTCCACGTGTTGAAAGACATCAACCTCAACGTCAAGCAGGGCGAGCGTATCGTGCTGTGCGGCCCGTCGGGTTCGGGCAAGTCCACCACCATCCGCTGCCTCAACCGCCTGGAAGAGCACCAGCAGGGCCGCATTGTGGTCGATGGCGTGGAGCTGACCAACGACCTCAAGCAGATCGAAGCGATCCGCCGTGAAGTCGGCATGGTGTTTCAGCACTTCAACCTGTTCCCGCACCTGACCATCCTGCAGAACTGCACGCTGGCGCCGATGTGGGTGCGCAAGATGCCCAAGCGTAAGGCCGAAGAAATTGCCATGCACTACCTGGAGCGCGTGCGTATTCCAGAACAGGCGCACAAGTTTCCGGGGCAATTGTCCGGCGGTCAGCAACAGCGTGTGGCGATCGCCCGTGCCTTGTGCATGAAGCCTAAAATCATGCTGTTCGACGAGCCGACCTCGGCACTCGACCCGGAAATGGTCAAAGAGGTGTTGGACACCATGATCGGCCTGGCCGAAGACGGCATGACCATGTTGTGCGTTACCCACGAAATGGGCTTTGCGCGCACCGTGGCCAACCGCGTGATCTTCATGGACAAGGGCGAGATCGTGGAGCAGGCGGCGCCGAATGACTTCTTCGACAACCCGCAGAATGATCGGACCAAGTTGTTCTTGAGCCAGATTTTGCATTGATCGAAGCTTGAAACAATAAACCCGGCCTGGTGCCGGGTTTATTTTTGCCTGTTCAGGAGGCCTTGAGTGCTTCTTGTTTTTCGTGGTTGACGGTGCAGGTGAAGGCGTTGCGCAGGTCTGCGCCTTCGGCCAGTTCTTTGGCGTCGGCGAGCAAGTGTGGGTAACGGTCCAACAGGCGCATCAGCACCATCAACGGTTTGGGTGGCGTTATTTCGCCGCGTTCGTAGCGTGAAAATGCGTTGTGCCCGCCACCGGACAGCCGTTCCACGGTTTCTTTTTGCGTGAGCTGCAGTTTGCGGCGGATACGCTTGAGTTCGGCACCGACCATCCGCCGGGCGGCGTGAAGCAACTCATCACCTGCTTTGGCATGGCGCTCGGAGCCGTCAGGGTCATACATGCCGTCCTCGCACAGTTGGCACTCCCAGCCTGAAAGATCATCAATACGTCGCTCCAGGCCTTTGATGCGCAGGGTCTCACTGCGGCCCTCAAAGCGCACCATGGCGTCGGGTGCGCCGCAGATAAAGCAATGTTGGGTTTTCATAAGTTCATCCCTTTGAAGGAGATCACCGGTGGGTTGCTGCCGGAG
Source organism: Pseudomonas sp. ChxA (assembly GCF_030263855.1). NCBI lineage: Bacteria > Pseudomonadati > Pseudomonadota > Gammaproteobacteria > Pseudomonadales > Pseudomonadaceae > Pseudomonas > Pseudomonas sp. ChxA. The sequence goes on along the minus strand of NZ_JARPMK010000002.1, from coordinate 374,274 downwards.
CAGTAAGTGACCTTGATGTAAATCTCCAGACCGTGTGAATGGATGTGGTAGACGTCCTGCCACACGCGGTGATCCGCATAGGTGGTCATCGACTTGTACAACATCCTGTTTTGTAGTTTGAAAACGACCGCTTGCATCTCGCTGATGTCGAGGTCGAGATTCTTTCCCGCCTCCTTGGCTGCACGGGTTAATGTCTTTGCACCCAGTCGCCTGACATCCGCCTTGATCACCGCCAGATCGTAATGAGGTGTGTACTTTTCCATAAGACACCTGAGTCCAATAATTACCCTAAAAGGGTAATATTACCAATCGAAAATACTGCTCCGTTTGCTGCCTCGGGACACTAGTGCGTTGCCTTTGTAGGCAAGTCCGAATAGGCTGTGGGAAAATTCATCCTATGATTGGACGAAAGTGCAAAACCCATGACAGATATCGCCCCACTGATCAAACGCTCCCTGGTCGATCAAGCGTTGGAGCAACTGCGCTGGCGTATTGCCGAAGGCAAATGGGCCATCGGTGAGCGCCTGCCCACCGAGCCTGAGCTATCCGCCGAACTGGGCATCAGCCGCAATACCATGCGTGAGGCCATGCGCGTGTTGGCGTTCTCGGGTTTGATTGAAATCCGCCAGGGCGATGGCAGTTACCTGCGCTCGATGACCGACCCACTGGGCACGATGCGCGCGTTGTCCCACTGCACGCTCGAGCAAGCGCAGGAGACGCGGCAGATTCTCGAAGTGGAGGCCATCGGCCTGGCGGCGCTGCGCCGTACCGAGGAAGACCTCAAAGGGCTGCGTGAAGCGCTTAAGGTCAGCGCCGAGCTATACCACGGTGACTTGGAGGCCTATATCAGCGCCGACTTGGTGTTCCACACACGTTTGGTGGATGCGGCGCGTAACCCGGCCCTGAGCGAGCTGTACCAGTATTTCTCCAGCATCGTCGGCGCCCAACTACGCCAGACGTTGAACATCTCACCGCGTCGCCAGGCCGTTTTCGATCTGCATACAGCCCTGCTCGAAGCCGTCGAACGCCAGGACGCGGACCGCGCCAAATCCCTCTGCCGGCAGTTGATCAATGAACCTTGAAGCCAAACGTACGACTGAACTCGAAGAGCTGTTGATCGACGCCGAAGCCGATGACGATGTGGTGCAGCACACCCCGCCGGTTGTCGCGCGGCCGTGGCTGTTATTGCTGGGCCTGATTCTGGTGGCACTGAACTTGCGCCCGGCACTGTCGAGCATGTCGCCGCTGCTGGCTGAAGTCTCCGGCAGCCTGGGCTTGTCGGCCGCTAAAGCGGGTTTGCTGACCACCTTGCCGGTGCTGTGCCTGGGGCTGTTCGCACCCATGGCGCCGATTCTGGCGCGACGGTTTGGCGCCGAGCGGGTGGTGCTGGGGATCTTGCTGACACTGGCAGCCGGGATCATTCTGCGCAGTTCATTCGGTGAGGTCGGCCTGTTCGCCGGCAGCCTGATTGCCGGTGCGAGTATCGGCATCATCGGCGTGTTGCTGCCAGGTATCGTCAAACGCGACTTCGCCAAGCAGGCCGGCACCATGACCGGCGTATACACCATGGCGCTGTGCCTGGGAGCCGCATTGGCTGCCGGCGCGACAGTGCCGCTGAGCAAGTATTTTGGCGACAGCTGGAGCATCGGCCTGGGTTTCTGGATTCTGCCTGCGCTGGTGGCAGCCTTGTTCTGGTTACCGCAAGTCGGGCAAAAGCACGGTGCCCACCAGGCTGCCTATCGCGTGAAAGGTTTGCTGCGTGACCCGCTGGCGTGGCAGGTAACCTTGTACATGGGCCTGCAGTCATCCCTGGCCTATATCGTGTTCGGTTGGTTGCCCTCCATTCTGATCGGCCGAGGCCTCACGGCGACGCAGGCCGGGCTGGTGTTGTCCGGCTCGGTGATCGTTCAGTTGGCCAGTTCGCTCGCCGCACCGTGGCTGGCCACCCGTGGCAAAGACCAGCGCCTGGCCATTGTCGTGGTGATGCTGCTGACCCTCGGCGGCCTGTTCGGTTGCCTGTATGCACCGCTCGATGGGTTGTGGGGCTGGGCGATTCTGCTGGGCCTGGGGCAGGGCGGCACCTTCAGCCTGGCACTGACGTTGATCGTGCTGCGTTCGCGTGATTCCCATGTGGCCGCGAACCTGTCGAGCATGGCCCAAGGCATCGGTTACACCCTGGCCTCCATGGGCCCGTTTGCCGTCGGCCTGGTACATGACTGGACGGGCGGCTGGGGCGCGACGGGCTGGATCTTCGCGCTGATCGGCCTGGGCGCGATCATCGCCGGCCTGGGCGCCGGGCGTGCCCTGTATGTGGGTGTCAGCAGCGAAAAAGTCTAGCTCTGCAAGTACTCGATGGTCACAGGTACTTCATGGTCAGCGTCACGGAGCCGTCGATGGCGGCTTCGTCAGCCAATGGCAGCGTGTTAGCCGGGGCGATGGTGGGCGAGATGCGTACCTGCGCGGTCAACCGTTGGATCGGCGCCGGGTTCAGCGCCGTAGGGTCGGCGCTGAACGACGTGAAGAAGGCGTGCGACAGTAGGCTTGTCGGCGCCCAGGTCGAGGAGTCGGCCGAAGCGATGGGATACATTTGCGCGCCATCGGCCAAGATCGACGCCAGATGCAATTGGAGATAGCCGAGCTTTTTATCGGCATCAATCAGCCCCAGGCCGAAACGGGTTGTCTGCCCATCACCATAGGCGGAACCAGGCCGGTTATCCCTGGGTTCCAGCGCCAGCAGTGTCGGCGCCTCGCAGGTAATCGCCAGTTGCAGGTTATGCACCGGCAATGGGGTCGGCTGGTCGGTGTTCAAGTCCTTGGCGGCAATTTTGCCCACATCATACAGGCCGCCATTGGACAGGCTGGGGTTGCAGGCGCTTGGGGTGATCAGGCCCGTGACGTTCAGGTCGATGCTGGACGCGGCAAGCACTTGGCCTGCGCCCGTCAGCATCAGGGTGGCGATCAGTGGGTTGATAAACTTGGTCATGGACGGCTCATGTGGTGAGGGGAAAGTGTGGTTACAGGTAGACCACTTCAAGCGTGGCGGAACCATCCATGGGTGTCTCCACACTCAGGTCCAGGTTCTGCTTGGCGTTGATGACGGCTTCCAGGGTCAGGGTGCTGGTCAGGGTCTGTATCGCCGACGGCCCGGCAGTGCTGCCCACCACCTCGGTAAAGCCCAGCAGGCTCCGGGAACCGATGTCGATGGCGTTACTGTTGGAGGTGCGCCAGGCCATACCGCCGGTGGTGGATTCGGTGCCGTAGACCACTGGCAAGGCATCGGCCACGGTCTGGGTGGGGTCAAAATTCACCGAATACACCCCCAGCTTGTTGCCCGCACTGTCCAGCCCTAACCCGTAAAAGATCTCGCTGTTGACGTGGGCGGTGCCGTCGCGGTTGTCGCGCATACGCAGCGCGAAGCGGCCGGGAGCGTTGCAACTGACAGTCAGGGTCAGCGACTTCAGTGGCAAGCGCGTACCCGTGGCCTGGTTGAGGTCCTTCTGGGAGATCTTGCCAAAGTCGATCAGCCCACCGGCGGACAGCACCGGAGTACAGGCCATGGGGGTGATCAGCCCGCCGACCGTCAGCTCGGCGGTGGAGGCGGCCTGGGCTGCGGGCAGGCTGGCCAGCGAGGCAAAGGTGAGCGTAGAAATCAGTAGCTTTTTCATGCTGTGCACCTACAAGTAGTGAATTTCGAGGGTGCCCGAACCATCCAGGCGCACCTCGCTGCTTAAGTCCAACGAACCCAGCGGCGCGATAACCGCTTCCAGGTTCAGTGTGGCGTTAAGGTTCTGAATGGCGCCTGGGCCGCTGGTGCTGCCGGACGTCGCGCTGAAACCGAGGTAGCGATTGGCGTCGACCGCAACGACGCCGCTGCTGGCGCTGCTCCAAGGCAGCCCGCCGGTGGCGGAGTCGGTGTGGAAGACCTGGGCGAAACTGTCGGCAGTGATGTGCGCCGGGTCGAACAACAGGCGATAGCGGCCGATTTTCTGTTGGCGGTTGTCCAGGCCCAGTCCATAGGTGTTGCCAGCGCTGATGCCAGTGGCCGAGCCCTCGCGGTTGTCTTGCATGCGCACGGCGAAGGCGGTTGGCCCATCGCAGGTCACACTCAGAGACAAAGCGCGTGGCGTCAGGACGGTGTCTTTATCCAGGTTCAAGTCGCTGACCGACAGCTTGCCCAGCTCCACATGGCCACCGTTGGACAGCGTGGGCGTACAGGCGGCCGGGGCAAAGTGCGCTTGCAGGCGCAGTTCTCGCGAGCGCCCGGCGGCCAGGGCGTCGAACAACCCGGCGGCGTCCCAGGTCACGGCATCGCGCACTTTTGCGGCGTCCTCGCTGGCCCAGGCGCTGGCATCGATTTGTAAAGACAGGCTGCGCCCGGCCAACGCGACGCCTGCGCGCATCGGCACGATCCCGTGGCCGGGTTGCCAGGAAAGTTGGCTGCTGACGGCGGACGGCGGTTGTCCCTGGCCTGCAATCAAACCCAACTCCACTGCTTGGCCGTCCAGCACTGCACCGCTGACGCGCAGGCCATAGCTGCCCCTTTCGGTGAAACGAAAGCGCTCCTGCCCCGCGCCCAGCCCGCGATAAAACACGCTCATGTCGATGGGCTGCGGGCAATTCAGCGTCAGGCTCAAACGTCGTTCGCCCAACAGCCGCTCGGGCGCCGGGGCCAACGCCACGGCGCGGTTCATCAGGCCGAAGTCCAACTGCGTCTGGCTCAGGTTCAGCTGGCATTCTTCGGCGCCCCAGGCTGTGCTGTTCAGCAGCACAACACCCAAGAGGCACAACAGGTATTTCTGGCCCATGGTGAAACTCCTCATGGCTGGCTGCACCGGGCCGGTGCGGTTTCAAAATACACATCGGGATCGGCGTTTTTCGGCAGTTCAAAGCTCAGGCGGCAACGTGGCTGCCCGGCTGGCTTGACCCACAGGGCGCGCTGTTCGAGCACATCGGGCAGGAACACCTGGCTGCCTTCCTGCACCAAGGTGATGAACTCGCCATCGACGGTGCTCACCGTTGCGCCTCGAGGCAATGGCTGGCCGTTGTCGGTGGTCACGTTGAGCAACGCCCGACGGGTGAGGGCTACACCGAATTGCACCTTGTCGACCGCACCGCGCCCGGCGGCGATCACGGCCAGGCCGTTGTGGATATCGGCGTTGCGCGGCAGCGAGCGCGGTTGCACTTCCACCGGGCTGCGGCCGTAGGCGCTGAGTTGCGACACCACTGCCTGGCCCTGCCAATCGGTCCATACCGGGCCGCTTGGGGTGCTGACCTTGACCCCCGCCATTTCACCCACCGACACCAGCGCAAAGGTGTCGCGCACCGGGTACGGCGAGAAGGTCACGCCGTCCTCATGCAACACCACGCCACCACGTGCGCCGCCTTGATAGCTGGCGCGCTCGTCGTCGCTGCGGGTGTAATTGAAGTCCAGCTGGCTGTACCACGGCAGCGCCGACACGCCGAGCGACGACTCCACTTCGCGGTCGCGGCTGTCGCGTTCCACGCCGACTCGGTAGCTCAGTTGATCGTTGAGTTGCTCACTCACACCCATGCCGAGGCGATGCTCGCCACCGGTGTTACGCACCCAGGCACGACCGCGGCGGCTTTCACCCAGGGGCACACTGATATTCAGGTAAATGCTGTCGTCGTTCTGCTGGCGCCCGCCCACCTGCCACTCGGCACTGGCCGACACCGACACCCGGCCAAAACTGGTGCCCCAGGACGCCAGCGCGCGGCTGCTGCTTTCACCGTTGTACGACGCCGTGCGCGACACGCCCGTGCTGAATGCACCCAATGCCGGGTGTGTCCAGGAGGCGGTCAAGCTTTGCTGATCGCGGTAGCGCGTACGCTGTTGATCATCGCTATTGCCGACGTAGGTTGAATCCTCAAGGTCGCGGTAGCCCTGGGAACGCCAGGAACCCGCGGTGCTTACCGACCAACTGTCGCTCAAGCGCTGGGACCAGGACAGGTCGGTTTGTATGCCGCGTTCTGTGCCCTCGCGCTTGGGGCTGGCTTGTGCCGCCTGCGCGGAAAACTGCAGTTGGCTGTCTATCCAGGGCAGCCATCCCAGGCTTGCGCCTGCTGAGCGGTAGGCATCCGCCATCAGTGCGCCGGCGCTGACGCTGACTTGTGGGTGCAATGGGCCACTCCAGCCCGCGCTGACCACCCAGGGTTCGCGGCCATCGCTGTCGCCGATTTGCCGCACGCGCCCGGCCGCCACCGAATAGCCCGGCGCCGGCAGGCCGAGGCCGAGCATGGCGGCGGGTACGGTAAAGCGGCGTTCTTCGCCAGTGGTTTCCTTGACGGTGACTTCTACATCCGAGCGGCTGTTCAAGCGGCGTACATCGCTGAGGGCAAACGGCCCGGCTGGTACCACGGTGGAGTGGATCAACGCGCCGTTCTGACGGATTTCCACCTGGGCCGGGCTGTTGGCTATACCGGTGATGGTCGCGCCTTGGTTCTGGTCTTGCAGCGCGGTTTCGGTCAGCACCTGGGCGCCGGTAATTTGTGTGCCGGCCAGCACTGGGTTGTAGAGGCTGATTTGCCCGGCTTGCAGCACAGCCTGTTGCTCGGCGAAGGTGCGTTGGGCGTAAGCGTCCAGGTGGGTCGTGCGCGAGCGGCTGTCTTGCCAGGTCTTGACCTGCCGGCTGCGCACGATCCAGTCGCCGGCGTTGAAGCCGACTTCGGTGTTGGCTGAACCGAAGCGGCTGGTGGTGTCGCCGAACTCGTTGTAGAGGCCGGTCAAGTCGTAGTTGAGCAACAAGGCTTTGCCGCCGGTCTGGTAGCCGGAAATATCCTGCTGGGCGGGACGCAGCGCATCGGTTGACACCACCAGGCTCAGGCCCAGGCCCGCCGGGTCTTGCTCGATCACGGTTTGCGGGTAGCGTTCGATAAAACGATGGCAGGTCGTGGTCCCATCGTCATCGGGCACGTTCAGGTTGCCGGCGTCCAGCAGGGCACGGCTGAAACACAAGCTGCCCTGGCGGTCGAATTCCACGTCTACCCGGCCACGGCGCTGGCCGTTGACGCTGAGGTTGACGGCGTGTCGGCCTGCCGCAAAACGTGGGGCTTGCAGCAGTAGCTTGGCCAGTTCGGGGTCGATGCCGCGTCTGGAGAGCGTCTGGGCGTCGAAGGAATCTGCGATTAGAGGCTCGCTCGCCAGCGTGGCCGTGCACGGCAGTGCGCCGCCCAGGGTCAGCGCCAGGCTGGTCAGTATTCTGCGTGCCCGGTAGGGTGAAACGTCGGGCACGGCTCTGCCGTCGCGATCAGTTATTGCTGTGCTCACAGGGTGGTACTCAGTGTTGGGTGGCTTTGGCAAGCCACTCTTTTTTATAGGGTGATGGTTTTTACAGGGTGATCGATGCTTCGTAAGGCGCCACGGCAAAGCCGTACACCGTGGCCGGTTGCAGTTTCACGCGGTTTGCCCCGGCGCCTGTGCCGGTAACCGCCACGTTCAGGGTTTCACCCGGCAGCACATAGGTGCGCGGCAACAAGGCCGAACCGCTACCGGGCAGCAGTTGCAGTTCCTGAGCCAGGCGCACCACATAAGGGCTCGGGTTGTGCACACTCAATTGGTCGCGTTTCAAGCGCCACTCCAACCCGGTCCAGGGCGTACGATTGGGCGCCAGGCCCTTGGGGTGCAGGATCACCGGCAGGTTCTGGCGCACCGTCACGCCCACCTGTGCGTGCCCGGCCTGAGCCGTCGCGCGGCCTTGGGGCATGCCTTCGAAGATCACCCGTTTCAAGCGTTGGGTGGTCAAGGGTTCAGGCGATTGCAGGATGAAACGAATGAGCTGGCTCTTGCCCGGTTCAACCCTGGCCAACGGCGGGGTTACAAACAACAGGGTTGCCGCGTCTTCGGGAATGTCCTCAAGGGTCACGTGCAGCAGCGCCAGCTTGTCGTCAGTGTTGGTCACGGTCACCGAGGCTTCGCCGTCAGCTTCGTTGACGATCACCACCGAGGTGTCGGGCACCATGCCATCGGCCAGTACCCACTCAGGAACTCCGATCGCCAGTATCAACGCACCGAGGTAGATACCGGTGATGCGGGTGAAGGTGAAGGCACGGGTGAAAAAGGGCTGCGCAGTCATGGTCACAAATACCTCAGGTCAAGCACGATGGAACCGTCCAGCGGCACTTCCTGATCGAGCGTCAAATAGGCCGCAGCGTTGATGGACGTGTTGATTTGCAGGGTGGCATTCACCAAGCGATGAGGCTCCGGCACCAGCGTCCCTGGATGAGCGAACCCCATGTAGTTGTTCGGGAACGCATTGGATTCGGGGAACCAGGTCTCCCCTTTGTTGCTGGAAGCCAGCACCAGTACGCGCTGGCCATCACCCATGGCTTCGCGAAAGGCCAGGGAAACGGTGCCCAACCGCTCGGTGGGTACATGGGTATTGGTGCCCAGCCCGTAATAAAACCCTGGCCCGAGGGATGAGTTGGCGCGGTTGTCCACACCCACCAGTACGAACAGCACTGATTCGTTGCAGCTCACGTTCAGGTCCAGTTCTTGAGTCGGCAGGGAGGTGAACTCGTACTGGTTCAGGCTGCGAGCGGGCACTCTGCCGTGATCGACAATGCCGCTGGCCGACAACGTCGTGGTGCAGGCACTGGGGGTGACCAGGCCAGTGACGTTCAGTTCAGTGCTGGACGCCGCCAGCGTCAGCGAGCTGGCGCCGAGCAGGTAAAGCATGGCAAGAAGGCGTGAAGAAGTGTGCGTCATGGGGAGACCGGTTACCTGGTATTCATCGGTTGTGTGCCTGACAAGGGCAGGCGCGAAGGCCTGCCTTTGCTCAAGTCGGATGCAATTACAAGTAGCGCACGGTGAGGGTCACCGAGCCGTCGATGGCGACTTCGTTGGTGAGGGTCAGCCCGCTGGTTTTGGCAATAAAGGGCTGCACCCTCAGGTCCGCGTTCCATGCCTGGACCGGGATCGGCGCATTAACGCCAGCCACGGCTGGTGCGATAAGGTTGCCGCGCATCAGAGCGAGTTCGTAGCCCCAGGTTTTCCCATCGTCGTAGGAACCGACAGTGCTGACCGGTACACCATCGGCAACCGAACTCACCAGTCTTAGCTGCATGCCACCGAGTTTCTCCGTGCCGTTGATCAGGCCCAGGCCAAACTCCATGGAATCGTTGTTCGAATCAGACCCTTCGCGGTTGTCTTTGGCTTCCATGGCTACCAGGGTTGCGGCGTCACAGGTGACGGTGAATTGCAGGGTTTGCATGGGCAAATCGGTAGACTGATCGGCGTTCAGATCCTTAGCTGAAATCTTGCCGTAGTCGATTGTCCCGCCGCCGGACAGTGCCGGCGTGCAGGCGCTCGGGGTAATCAGGCCCTTGACCGTCAGGTCGACGCTGGATGCGGCAAACACATTGGCACTGCCAAGCAGCAGTGCGGCGGCAGTAAGGGATTTAAAGGCGCTGTTCATGGTGTGGCTCCTGAATGGGGATACGAGAAGAAGGGCTTACCAGTACTTGAGTTGCATCACGGCCAGGCCGTCGATTGGCACCTCGTCGAGCAACGTCAGGTCGCTGGCGGGCACAATCGTGGTGAACGCTCGCAGGCGAGCGCTCAAGGTTTGCAGCGCCATCGGCGCGTAGGGGCCGCTCGGCGGGGCGAATGAGGTCAAGGCGGAGTGGCCCAGGTAGGCAGAAGGGGACCAAGTGGCGCCGCCATCACGTGACAAAATGGCCTGCGCCGGCACGTTGTCGGCCAGTGGGTCGAACAGCCCGAATGCCACGTTGCCGAGTTTCTGGTCATCGTTGACCATGCCCAGCCCGTGGTGCGCCGGGTTAAGCGCAGCGCTGCCGGCGCGACTGTCCACGGTGCTCAGCGTGAAAAACGTCGGCCCCTCACACTGCACCTGCAGGCTCATTTCGCCCACTTGCAGGCTGGTGGGTTTGTCCGGGTTCAAGTCCCTGGCGGTCAGCTTGCCGTGGTCGACGACGCCGCCGTCGGACAAGGTGGGCGTACACGAGGCCGGCGTGATAATGCCGCTGACGCTCAAGTCCGTGTCGCTGGCGGCCCATACAGGGCCGGCACCGGTCAGCATCAATGCTGCGGCGAGGGTGGTAAGGGATCTAGCCATGGGTCACATCCTGTGGGTGAGCGGTGGTTTACAGGTATCTCACTTCAACGGTGGCGGAGCCGTTGATGGGGGTCTCATTGGTCAGGTCCATCCCGGCGGTGGGGGCGATCATGGTTTCGATGCGGATGTCTGCCGTGACCTGCTTGATTGGGGTGGGCGCCCAACTGCCGGTGGATTGGTCGCCAAACGAGGCGAGGTAAGAGACTGGCCAGATGTCTGACGGGTAATTTTCCCGCCAAGTGATGCCGTTATCACGAGACTCAAGCACGGAGATTGCCGCGCCGTCGGCGATTGGGTTGCTGAATACCAGCACGTAATCGCCCAATTTTTTGCCGCTGACCATTCCCAAGCCATAACTGTTCGCTGGGTCGTAGGAGCTACTGCTCTGGTTATCGATGCTTCGCAGGGCCAGCAGGGTTGGCGCATCGCAGTTGATCGCCAGTTGCAGCGTGCGATTTTCAAGTACATTCCAGCGGTCCGGGTTCAAATCCTTGGCCGCTATTTTTCCGTGGTCAATGACTCCGCCGCTCGAAAAGCTGGGTGAGCAGGCGCTGGGGGTGATAACCCCGGTAACGCTCAAGTCGGTGCTGCTGGCAGCAAATACGCCGGGGGCACAGGCGGCTAGCAGAAGGGTTAGGGCGGTGGGCGTGAATCTTTTCATGGGAGCAGGGGCCTCGTGAGCACAGCAGTCAAGTCGGTGGCTTACAGGTAGCGCAATTCCAGGGTGGCTGAGCCGTCGATCGGCTGTTCCTGGGTCAGGGTCAGGTCACTGGAGGGAGCGATGTAGGGGTGGATCCTCAGGTCGCTGTTCAGTGTCGTGATTGCGATGGGTGCCCAAGTGCCACTTGAATTGTTGCCGAAGGCGGCGAGCCAGCCGGGCAGCCAAATAGCGTCCTCACTGTTCTCCATCCAACTGGCGCCGTTGTTCCTCGATACCAGCTTGGTCACCGGCAGGCTGTCTGCCAGATAGTTGGTGAGAATGATCATGAAGCTGCCAAGCCGCTGCGTATCATTGATGAACCCCAGGCCATAGGCTGAGCCGTCGATACTGGTGGACGAACCCGGGCGGTTATCGACGCCGTTGAATGCAAACAGCGTGGCGGCTTCACAGCTCACGTTCAGTTGCAGCGTGGTGCTCGGCAAGGGCGTAGGTTGGTTTTCTTGCAGGTCTCTGGCCGCGAGCTTTCCATAGTCGGCAACGCCGCCCTGGCTGAGGGTCGGGGTACAGGCGCTGGGTGTGATCAACCCTTTGACGCTCAGGTCGACGCTGCTGGCGGCAAACGCCGGTGAAAGCATGGCGAGCAGCAGGGCGCTGCTTAACAGGGATACAGGGGCCTTCATTTTAATTGTTCCATTGCAAGCTGGCAGATAGAGAGGCGTGCAGGGGCACCTCCGATCCCGTGCGGGTGGACGGCCGAGCAGCGGTCTCGTTGTTTATTTGGTCGTTGCCAGGGAGTGGCAAGCCGTCCCTCTTTTGGGGTGGGCACAATTTAGCCAGGCGGGGGCAGGGGGGAAATACAACTATTACGACATTGGCCTGGCGCAAACAAGATCGAGTTGGAGAAGCGGATGCGCGGGTGCTTTTCGTAGTTGTTGTATGGGCTTTAATTAACTCAAAAGGTTATTTGTTTTTGGCCGATAGCATTCGCAAGAGTGTTTCGACCATTGCTGCATGTTAGGCCTCAATGGCTATTGCACCAGTGCCGCGGATTGCTGCCGGATCAATAGTCACGAAAGAGGTACTGATGAGGTCGCTGGTAGGTTCAAGCGCAGGAGCGAACCGCACACCGAAGCAACCTGCTGCCCCCGCGCTTCACTGGCAGCAGTTGAATGTACTGGTGGTGGAGGACCACTCAGCCTACCGACTGTTACTGGGTTGGTTGCTGCAAAAACTGGGGTTGGGATACGAATTGGCCGCCGACGGCTATCTCGGGTTGGTGGCCTTTGTCAGTCGGCCCTTCGACATGGTGATCAGCGATTGCCAGATGCCTTTTATCGACGGTTACAGCATGGCCCGCGCCATTCGACTGCATGAGTTCGATAACGGGCTGAGGCGAGTGCCGATCATTGCCCTCACCGCGAACCTGCAAAACGACAGCCCACAGCGGTGCCGCGATGCGGGCATGGATGCCTGGCTGCTCAAGCCATTAACCTTGGAACAGCTGCACGCCGTGCTGGCGCGCTGGCTGCCGGGCGTCGATAACGGGCCAAGGGGGCAGGAGGCTGCTGCGCCGTCTGCGAGCTGGCCCACCCGTGCCACCTTGCTCGCCACGTTTGGCAGTGACGGGGTTGTCAACCAGTTGCTGGAAACCCTGTTGGTCGAAGCGTGGGAAGACCAACGTGTATTGCGCCATGCGTGCGCGACATTGAACGCCTCACTGACCGCTGAGCGTCTGCATCGTTTGGTTGGCAGCCTGGTGTTTTTGGGCGGTACGGGCCTTGAGTCGGGTGCCGTGAGACTGATCGAGCAGGTCCAATCCGAGGGCGTTGCTGCGCAGAAGACGCAATTGGAGTTGTTCCTGGCGCGGTTGGTCGTCTATCTCGAGTACCTGGCCAATGTCTGAAGGCAACTGTTTGCAGACAATATTTGCAATCCGGCAATCTCGTTTTGGCTGTAGGCGATTTCCTATTGTTTTGTAGGCAAAAAAATGTGAACTACTGAACATTGGGCTCGGCTGCAAACAGCTCCTTGTTAGCGGTTGTTGATGAGCGCTGGCGGGGGTATTTTGCGCGGATTCAAGTTGCCATCATTCGTGGGTACTTATGCTTCGAGTAATTATTGCTGACGATCACCCTATTGTTCGTATCGGGCAGAAAGTCGTGATTGAGGCGCATGGCAGGTGCAAAGTGGTCGGCGAGGCCGACGGCCCCGATCAGTTGCTTGGCGTGTTAAGTACGACGCCGTGCGACGTGATCATCACGGATTTCGCCATGCCGGGCGGTCAGCAGGCTGATGGCTACGGCTTGTTGAGCCTGTTGAACCGCCAGTACCCGCATTTGCCAGTGATTCTGGTGACCATGTTCGCCAGCGTTGCCACCTTGCGTGCCTCTTTCGCTCATGGTGCCAAGGCAGTGGTGGCTAAAAGTGCGTCGGCCAAGGAGTTGCCCTTGGCGATCAAGGCCGTTTGCGCGGGCCAGACCTTTGCCAGTGAATCTTTGCGGGTGCAAATGGTGGAGGCTGGCACAGGGGATCAGTCCCAGGAGCCGCAATTGTCCGGCAAGGAGCGCGAGGTGGTGCGCATGTTGGCCAGCGGCATGACGGTCAGCGAGATTGCGGCACAGGTCAATCGCAGTATTTCCACGATCAGTAAGCAGAAAAGTAGCGCGATGAGCCGGCTGTGTATTTCCACGGATGTGGATTTGTTCGCGTATGCGCGTGCGGCGGGCATGGTGCCTTAGAAGGTTAAAGTTATCGAACGGCTATGAACTAAGAATGCACCGGCGGGGTTTCGTATTACTTGTATTTTGTTTGAGCTATTAATCTTCTAATTTGTGGCGGTGCTCCGGTCACTGTGGTGGTGGGGCGCACTCTTTATAATCTAATTAATTGAGTCGAAGTCACAGATTGGCGGCGCGCCTGTGCGCGTCGGATTATCTGCTTGATGAACGACCGAAAGTGAGCATTGATATGCAACCGTCCCGTGCACTTGTTACCGCCGCGTTTCTGCTGGCGGGTGTTTCCAATGTAATGGCCGCGTCCAGCGTCGATTTAGCGGTCACCGGTATTATTACACCGTCTGCGTGTACGCCGACCTTGTCCAATAATGGCGTGGTGGATTACGGGAAAATCTCGATTCAGGAATTTCCTGATCAGGGCTATATGGTATTGCCACAGGCAATTGTTCAACTGGAGGTTAACTGTAATGCGCCGATGTTGATGGCGGTCAAGATTACGGATAACCGTGTGGGTACTGCCATTCCTCAATATTCGGGCGACCCCGGGTTTTCCCGTTTTGGTTTGGGCATGGCGAGTGGCGATGTAAAGATTGGGTGGTACCAACTTAAAATGGCCAATGCTACCGCCGACGGCGTACCGGGAAGCTCGATCGAAGCCGTGAGGCCGGCGGGGCCTTGGCTCGATGCCTACAATGCGGTTTGGCAGCAAGGCTGGCTGCGCACCATCAAGGACGCAAGTAGCGCAGACGTGACGCCGTTGCCAATGACGACCTTCGCGGTACAGGTGCTGATTGACACATCCCTTGGGTTAAAAAAGGACCTGCCTGTTACAGAGGAAATACTGATAGACGGCAGCGCAACAATGGAAGTCATCTACATCTGACCCCTTGGGCATCACTCATTCCCGTGGCGAATAGCCATGGCATTCCCGTGCAGCGCGGACTATCGTTCAGCATCCCTGACTACCGTGCGAAACCTGCCCATGAGTGATGCCCATAACGCCCTGATCACCGAGTTCTACAGCGCCTTCCAACGCCTGGACGCCGAAGCCATGGCCGCGTGCTACACCGACGACGTAGTGTTCAGCGACCCGGCGTTCGGCCAATTGCGTGGCCGTGACGCCGGGGACATGTGGCGCATGCTCACTACGCGAGCCAAAGATTTTTCCCTCACGTTCGACCACGTGCGCAGTGACGAAACCACCGGCAGTGCGCACTGGGTGGCCACGTATTTGTTCAGCGCCACCGGCAACACAGTGGTCAACGATATCGGCGCGCGCTTTGTGTTTCGCGATGGCAAGATCTGCGAGCACCATGACCATTTCGACCTGTGGCGTTGGTCGCGTCAGGCCCTGGGTGTGAAAGGTCTGCTGCTGGGCTGGTCGCCCGCGTTGAAAAACGCCGTGCGCGCCCAGGCGCTTAAAGGCTTGAAGGCATTTCAGGCCGGTCGTTGATAAGATTGGCGCTCCTCTGGTTTGCCGAAATGACCTGTGACCGATCTTCCTGAACCCAAACCCTGGTTCGTCTACCTGGTGCGTGCCGCCAATGGCTCGCTGTATTGCGGCATCAGCAATGACCCGGTGCGCCGGTTTGCTTCTCACCAGAGTGGCAAGGGCGCACGGTTCTTTCTGTCCAGCCCCGCCGTGGCGCTGGTGTATACCGAACAGTGTGCGAGCAAGGGCGAGGCGTTGCGCCAGGAGCGGTTGATCAAAAAGCTCAAGAAGAGCGCCAAGGAATGCCTGGCGGCGAGTGGCTCATTGATTTGACTGATGGGTTCCCATCGTCCCCACGCACGGTTTTGCAGGCTATGCTGGCGGCTCATCCATCGAGCGGAGCCTGGCATGTCTGAGTTGATCCTGCACCACTACCCGACCTCACCCTTTGCAGAAAAGGCTCGGCTGCTGCTGGGTTTCAAGGGGTTGTCCTGGCACTCCGTACACATATCACCCGTCATGCCCAAACCCGACTTGACAGCCTTGACCGGCGGCTACCGGAAAACCCCGGTACTGCAAGTCGGCGCCGATATCTATTGCGACACTGCCCTGATCGCCCGTCGCCTTGAACAGGAAACGTCCTCGCCGGCGCTGTTCCCGTTGGGCCAGGAAATGATCACGCAGACGTTCGCCACCTGGGCCGACAGCGTTGTGTTCGCCCATGCCGTCAGCCTGGTATTCCAGCCGGAGTCAGTGGCGGTGCGCTTTGGCAAATTGCCGCCGGAAGCGATCAAAGCGTTTATCGCTGACCGTGCCGCGTTGTTCAGTGGCGGCACGGCCAGCAAGCTCCCTGCTGAGCTGGCCAAGCACCAATGGCCGGCGATCATGGCGCGTCTGGAGTTCCAGCTGCAGCACGCGCCGGGAGACTTTCTGTTCGGTGAACCGTCGATTGCCGACTTTGCCTTGGCCCACCCGATGTGGTTCCTCAAAGCCACTCCTGTGACCGCTCCATTGGTGGATGCTTATCCGGCCGTCTTGGCTTGGCTGGCGCGTGTGCTGGGTTTTGGTCACGGCAGCGCGAGTCAGATGACGGCGGAGCAGGCATTGGCGATCGCCCGTAATGCCACGCCTGCGGCATTGCCGGATGACGAGTTCGAGGACTTGAATGGTTTCAAGGCGGGCCAGTCGGTAACGATTGCGGCCATTGATTACGGGGTTGATCCAGTTGCCGGTGAGCTGCTGTTTGCTGGCCGTGAAGAGCTGATCCTGCGCCGTACCGACGAACGGGCGGGCACCGTGCATGTGCACTTCCCGCGCATGGGGTTTCGCATTCAGGCGCAATAAATAAAAATATTTGCAAACAAAGGTGAGGTAAATCGCCCGCCCATTCGTGTAGTGCTTGAAACTGCGATCTATTCGCATTAACAGCGTTTTCTACACGGGTTCTCACAGCATGAAATCGACGGCGGGCGGTTGGGTAAAACAGTGGCTGGGAGCCTCGGTCTTGGCGGTGTCGGGGCTGGCGTTGCTGCCCCTGGCGATTGCGCAGGCGCAGGAGCAACAAAGCGCCCAGTTCACTTTTGCCCTGGCAGCCAAACCGCTGCCCCAGGCGCTGAGCGATTTCAGCCGGGTCACCGGCATCAGTGTGATCTACACCGATGAAGCACCCTATGGCCTCAGCGCGCCGGCGGTCAGTGGGCAGATGAGTGCCACCCAGGCCCTGCAACGCCTGCTCGGCAACTCAGGCTTTACCTTCCGCCAGATCGATGCCCGCACCCTGGCCCTGGAACCTGTGCCCACCGACGGCGCCGTCAACCTGGGCGCCACCACTATCAGCGGCGCAAGCCAAGCCCAGGACACCACCAGCTACCAGCCGCCGCCCACCAGCTCGGTGATGCGCTCCCATGGCCTGCTGCTGGAAACCCCGCAAACCGTCAACGTCGTGCCCGCCCAAGTGCTGCGCGACCAACAGCCGCGCAACCTGGACGACGCCCTGGGCAATATCAGCGGTATCACCCAGGCCAATACCCTGGGCAGCACCCAGGACGCAGTGATGTTGCGCGGTTTTGGTGACAACCGTAACGGCTCGATCATGCAGGATGGCATGCCCGTGGTGCAGGGCCGCGCGCTGAACTCCACGGCCGAGCGTGTTGAAGTGCTCAAAGGCCCGTCGTCGTTGTTGTACGGCATTCAAGATCCGGGTGGCGTGGTCAATATCGTCAGCAAAAAGCCCGAACTGGTACAGTCCACTTCCCTGACAGCACGCGGCTCGAGCTTCGGTGACGGCAAGAACGGCAGTGGCGGCAACCTCGACACCACCGGCCCGATTGGTGACAGCGGCCTGGCCTATCGGCTGATCGTCGACCATGAAGACGAAGATTACTGGCGCAACTTCGGCACCCATCGCGAGACATTGGTGGCGCCGTCCCTGGCCTGGTACGGCGACACCACCAAAGTGGTGTTCGCCTATGAGCACCGCGAGTTTCTTTCGCCGTTCGACCGTGGCACTGCCATCGACCCCAAGACCAACCACCCGTTGAGCATCCCTGCGACCCGTCGGCTGGATGAGCCGTTCAATAATATGGAAGGCCGTTCCGACCTGTATCGCCTGGAAGTCGACCATGACTTGAACGACGACTGGAAAGCCCACTTCGGTTACAGCTGGAACCGCGAGACCTACGACGCCAGCCAGGTGCGCGTAGTCAAGGTCAACACCAACGGTACCCTGACCCGCAGCATGGACGGCACCCAAGGTGCGCTGACCACCGACCGCTTTGCCACCACCAGCCTGGAAGGCAAGGTCAATGTCGGCGGCATGCAGCACGACCTGGTGTTCGGGCTGGATGACGAGTACCGCAAGATCTACCGTGCCGACCTGATTCGCCAGGCGCCGCGTGGCCCGTTCAACTACAACAACCCGGTGTACGGCAACGAAGTCGCGGGCACCACCGTCAGCGCGCCAGACAGCAACCAGACCGACCTGCTGCGCAGCGATTCGCTGTTCTTCCAGGACGCCATCCACCTCAATGACCAGTGGATTCTGGTCGGCGGTGCGCGCTACCAGATGTACGACCAATACGCGGGCAAAGGCGTGCCGTTCACCGCCAACACCGATGGCAACGGCCAGAAGTGGGTGCCGCGTGCCGGCCTGGTGTATCGCTACACCGATCAATTGTCGTTCTACGGCAGCTACACCGAGTCGTTCAAGCCCAACTCCACCATCGCGCCGTTGGCCAACAAAAGCGTGCTGGACGGCAGCCTGGAACCGGAGCAGTCCAAGGCCTGGGAGCTGGGCACCAAACTCGACATACCGGGGCGCATCACCGCCAGCGCTGCGCTGTTCAATATCGAAAAACGCAACGTACTGGTGCAGGTCGGCGACGGTTTGGCGGCGGTCTACAGCGTGGCCGGCAAGGTGCGTTCCCGTGGCCTGGAGCTGGACGCCAGCGGCCAGTTGACCGACAACTGGAGCCTGATCGGCAGTTACGCCTACACCGATGCCGAGGTGACTGAAGACCCCACGCTCAAAGGCAACCGCCTGCAAAACGTGGCGAAAAACACCGCGTCGTTGTCGGCCGTGTATGACTTCGGCAGCATTCTCGGCGGCGACCAACTGCGTGTGGGCGCCGGTGCCCGTTACGTGGGCGAGCGGGCCGGGGACGCGGCCAACAGCTTCGAACTGCCGAGCTACACCGTGGCCGATGCGTTTGCCAGCTATGACACCAAAATCGACGGGCAGAAGGTCAAGTTCCAGCTCAACGTGAAGAACCTGTTCGATCGCACCTACTACACCTCGTCAGTGAACACGCAGTTTGTGTCCATCGGCGATGCGCGGCAGGTGTCGGTCTCCAGCACCCTACAGTTCTAAGACCAGCGACCTCTTGTGGCGAGGGAGCTTGCTCCCGCTGGGTTGCGAAGCAGCCCCGCTCTTTGCTTTAAGAGCATGGGACTGCTACGCAGTCCAACGGGAGCAAGCTCCCTCGCCACAACAGCCCCGCTCCCACAACGGGCCCGATCCCACAGCAGCCCGCTCGCCACAACGGCATTGAACTGGTAGCGTTGCCGCCACTGAATACTTTGCGGGAAAACGGTACTGATGCAGTTGGGTCGATGGATACACACCAGCGCGATGCTGGTGGGCTTGAGTTTGTTACTGGGCGGTTGCGCCACGCCTTCCAAGACGGCCACCGGGCACAGCCTCGACCAGTTGCTGGCCGATCCGGCGCTGCACGGTGCCTCGGTCTCGCTGATGGTGCGGGACGCCAACAGTGGCGCCACGCTGTATCAGCACAACCCGCGCACTCGGCTGGTGCCGGCTTCCAACCTAAAATTGCTGACCACGGCTGCGGCCATGGACGTGCTCGGGCCGCAATACCGGTTCTCTACGCAACTGCTGAGCAATGGCATTCGCCAGGGCGACCGCCTGACCGGCAACCTGTACTTGCGTGGGCTGGGTGACCCGACCATGCAGTTCGCCGATTACCAGGCGTTGGCGGCGCAACTGGCCAGCCAGGGTGTACGACAGGTGCAGGGCGACCTGGTGTTCGACGACACCTGGTTTGACGCCGAGCGGCTGGGCGTCGACTGGTCTCACGACGACGAAACCACCTACTACGGCGCGCAGATTTCGGCGTTGACCGTGTCACCCAATTCCGATTTCGATGCCGGTAGCGTGCTGGTCACCGCCAAGGCGCCGACGCGGGCCGGGCAGCCAGTGAGTGTCGATATCTTCCCGCCGACCAACTACCTGCAACTGAGCA
This sequence comes from Pseudomonas sp. ChxA, assembly GCF_030263855.1. Taxonomy (NCBI): domain Bacteria; kingdom Pseudomonadati; phylum Pseudomonadota; class Gammaproteobacteria; order Pseudomonadales; family Pseudomonadaceae; genus Pseudomonas; species Pseudomonas sp. ChxA. The sequence goes on along the minus strand of NZ_JARPMK010000002.1, from coordinate 354,595 downwards.
ACCGCGCTGTCAGTGGACCGGGCAACAGCTACGGGATCAACCGCCGCCATGGCACCAACCTGCTGCAGCTCAGCGGCGCCGTGGCGCCTGGGCGTCAGAGCGAGCAACTGGTAAGTGTCTGGGAGCCAACGCAACTGGTGGCCAACCTGTTCGAGCAAGCACTGGCGCAGCAAGGAATTACCGTGCAGGGCCGTCGATTGATGGGCGCTGCCAGCCCGGCTGCGGTGACGGTGATGGCCGAGCACAAATCGGCGCCGTTGCAGGAATTGATTACGCCGCTGCTCAAGCTCTCGAACAACAACATGTCCGAAGCCTTGCTCAAGGCCATGGGCCGCCAGACCGCCAACAGCGGCACGGCGGCAGCGGGTGCAGTGGCGGTGGCCGGGTTTCTCAAGCGCCAGGGGCTGGATACGGCGACGTTGAGCCAGGTCGACGGCTCGGGGCTGTCGCGACGTAATCTGGTGTCGTCGCAAAACCTCACCGACCTGCTGCTGGCCGCGAGCAAACAACCGTGGTTCAACGCCTGGTACAACGCGCTGCCGATTGCCGGCAACACCGACCGCATGACCGGCGGCAGCCTGCGTTATCGCCTGCGCGGCACCCCGGCCGAGAACAACCTGCATGCCAAGACCGGTTCCATGGGCGGCGTGTCGTCCTTGAGCGGTTACATCACCGATACCAAAGGGCGCAAGCTGGTGTTCTCGATGCTGAGCAACAATTACGTGGTGGGCGGCGCGCAGGTCAAAGCCGTGGAAAACCGCGTGGTGCTGGCTCTGTCACGCTGGGACGAGTGATTCAGGGCTGATAGCCCATGCGCCAACTCACGGCCCGGGTCGCCGCCAGTAACCGCTGCGCCGCCGGGCCATCTTCATCGGCATGGAACAGTGAGGTGGGGCCGACCACGGTCATCACCGCCGCCACGTGCCCGACCGCATTGAACACCGGCGCCGACAACGCATCGACGCCGGGCATCAGCAAGCCATGCACAAAGTGCAGGCCTCGGCTGCGAATCTGTTCACAGGCGCTGGCGTAAGCCTCGTCGTCCGCCAGGGCATGGGCAATTCCGGCCTGAATCTCGCGTTCGCGCAATTCCACGGTTTCCCGCGAGGGCAGGTAAGCGCTGAACACCAGCCCGGTGGACGAACTGAGCAGCGGCAGCACCGAACCCAACTGCGTCACCACAGTGACGGCGCGCACCGCCGGTTCGATCTGCACCACGGTCGCGCCCTGGTTGCCCCACACCGCCAAAAAGCAGGTTTCATTCAATTCATCGCGCAGCTCTGCCAACGGCATCGCACCGACTTTCAACACATCCATGCTGCCCAGTGCCGCCAAACCTACGCGCAATGCTTCGCGGCCCAGGCCGTAATGGTTGGTGGCGGTGTTCTGTTCGGCAAAGCCAGAGGCGATCAGTGCCTGCAAATAGCGGTGGACCTTGCTCGCCGGCATTTGCACGTGTTCGGCCAGGCGCGACAGCGAAGTAGCCGGGGACAGTTCGGCCAGCGCCTTGAGGATATCGGTGCCCACTTCGGCCGAGCGGACTTTCTGTTTACCGGTGTCGCGGGGCTTTTCCATGGAAGGGCGAGAATCCGAGAGATGAATGGGCGTCTTTATAGCTTGACGGTCGATAGTGATCAAATTACGTTATGCGTAACTGGATTACGATAAAAACAACTTCCGCACAGAGGATGATCCATGAACCTCGAATACCTGTCGGGCTTCGGCAATGAATTCGCCAGTGAAGCCCTGCCTGGCGCGCTGCCCGTCGGCCAGAACTCCCCGCAAAAAGCCCCCTACGGCCTGTACACCGAGCTGTTTTCCGGCACCGCCTTTACCATGCTGCGCAGCGAAGCCCGCCGCACCTGGCTGTACCGCATTCAGCCGTCGGCCAACCACCCGGCGTTTATCAAGCTGGAACGGCAATTGGCCGGTGGGCCGTTGGGCGCGGTGACGCCGAATCGGCTGCGCTGGAACCCGTTGGATATTCCGAGTGAACCGACCGACTTTGTCGACGGCCTGGTCGGCATGGTCGCCAACTCCGGGTCGGAAAAACCCCCAGGCATCAGCATCTACAACTACCGCGCCAACCGTTCGATGGAACGGGTGTTTTTCAATGCCGACGGCGAACTGCTGATCGTCCCCGAGCAAGGCCGCCTGCGCATCGCCACCGAGCTGGGTGTGCTGGACGTCGAGCCGCTGGAAATCGTGGTGCTGCCCCGTGGCCTGAAGTTTCGCATTGAACTGCTGGATGCCCAGGCACGCGGCTATGTTGCGGAAAACCACGGCGCGCCACTGCGCCTGCCAGACCTTGGGCCTATCGGCAGCAACGGCCTGGCTAACCCGCGTGATTTTCTTACACCGGTTGCCCACTACGAAGACAGTAAAAAGCCTACAACTCTGGTACAGAAATTCCTCGGCGAACTGTGGGCCTGCGAGCTGGACCATTCGCCGTTGAACGTGGTCGCCTGGCACGGCAATAACGTGCCGTACAAATACGACCTGCGCCGCTTCAACACCATCGGCACGGTGAGTTTCGATCACCCGGACCCGTCGATTTTCACCGTATTGACCTCGCCCACCAGCGTGCACGGCCTGGCCAACCTCGACTTCGTGATCTTCCCGCCGCGCTGGATGGTGGCCGAGAACACCTTCCGTCCGCCGTGGTTCCACCGCAACCTGATGAACGAATACATGGGCCTGATCCAGGGCGCCTACGATGCCAAGGCCGAAGGCTTCCTGCCCGGTGGCGCGTCGCTGCACAGCTGCATGAGCGCCCACGGCCCGGACGGCGAGACCTGCACCAAAGCCATCAACGCGGACCTGGCGCCGCACAAGATCGATAACACCATGGCCTTCATGTTCGAGACCAGCCAGGTGCTGCGCCCTACGCAGTTCGCCCTTGAGTGCCCACAACTGCAACCTTCCTACGACGCGTGCTGGGCTTCGCTGCCCGCCACCTTCAACCCGAACCGGAGATAACCGATGACTCAGCCAACCTTTACCCGCAGCTGGGTAGCCTCCGCCAACGGCCACCGCGATTTCCCCTTGCAGAACCTGCCGCTGGGCGTGTTCAGCATCAATGGCTCGGCGCCGCGCAGTGGCGTGGCGATTGGCGATTCGATTCTCGACCTGCACGCCGCGCTGGATGAGTTCGAAGGTGAAGCACGGCGTGCCGTTGAAGCCACTGCCGGTGGCCAACTGAACGCCTTTTTCGAACTCGGCCGTGGCCCGCGCGTAGCCTTGCGTGAGCGCCTGCTGGAGCTGCTCGCCGAAGGCAGCAAGCTGCAAACCCGTGAGGCGCAGGTGCTGCACCGCGCGGCTGATTGCCAGATGCATCTGCCAGCAAAAATCAGTGATTACACCGACTTTTATGTGGGCATCGAACACGCGCAAAACGTCGGAAAACTGTTCCGTCCCGACAACCCGTTGCTGCCCAACTACAAGTACGTGCCGATTGGCTATCACGGCCGCGCCTCGACCATTCGCCCGTCGGGCACGGACGTACGTCGGCCTAACGGCCAGACGCTGCCGGCCGGCCAGACCGAGCCAACCTTTGGCCCGTGCGCGCGCCTGGATTATGAGTTGGAACTGGGCATCTGGATCGGCCAAGGCAATGCCATGGGTGACTCGATTGCCATTGGCGACGCCGCCGAGCATATCGCCGGTTTCTGCCTGCTAAACGACTGGTCGGCGCGAGACATCCAGGCTTGGGAGTACCAGCCGCTTGGCCCGTTCCTGTCGAAAAGCTTCATCACCAGCGTCTCGCCGTGGGTGGTCACCGCCGAAGCCCTGGAGCCGTTTCGCAAAGCCCAACCGGCGCGCCCTGAAGATGACCCGCAGCCGCTGCCGTACCTGCTGGACACGCGTGACCAGGCCGCTGGCGGTTTCGACATCGAGCTGGAAGTGCTGCTGACCACCGCCGTGATGCGCGAGCAAAACCTGCCGGAACACCGCCTGACCCTGAGCAACACCCAGCATATGTACTGGACCGTAGCGCAGATGGTTGCGCACCACAGCGTCAACGGCTGCCAGTTGCAGGCTGGTGACCTGTTTGGTTCGGGCACGTTGTCCGGGCCGCAGCCGGGGCAATTCGGCAGCCTGCTGGAGATCACCGAAGGCGGTAAAAAGCCGATCGAACTGGCCTCCGGCGAGGTGCGCAAGTTCCTTGAAGATGGCGACGAAATCATCCTGCGCGCCCGTTGCAGCCGTGAAGGTTTTGCCTCCATCGGTTTCGGCGAATGCCGTGGCACCGTGATCGCAGCACGCTAAGAGGGCACGGCGATGCAACTCTATACCTACTACCGTTCTACTTCGTCATACCGGGTGCGTATCGCCCTGGCGCTCAAGGGGCTGGACGTTACCGCCGTGCCGGTGAACCTGCTGGTGCCGCCGGGTGGTGCGAATCGCCAGCCCGCATACCTGGCGATTAACCCGCAGGGCCGTGTACCGGCGCTGCGTACCGAGGATGGCGAGCTGTTGATTCAATCACCGGCAATCATCGAGTACCTGGAAGAGCGTTATCCACAGGCGCCGCTGCTCTCCAAGGACTTGGCGACCCGCGCCCATGAGCGCGCTGTGGCGTCGATCATCGGCTGCGATATCCATCCGCTGCACAACTCCAGCACGCAAAACCTGCTGCGCAAATGGGGGCATGACGAGGCGCAAGTGCTCGAGTGGGTCGGACATTGGATCAGCCAGGGCCTGGGCGCGGTGGAGCAGTTGATTGGCGATGAAGGCTTTTGTTTTGGTGAGCAGCCGGGGATCGCCGATGCGTTTCTGATCCCGCAGTTGTACGCGGCTGAGCGCTTCAAGGTGCCGTTGGGCGCGTACCCGCGCATTGGACGTGTGGCGGCGCTGGCGGCGCAGCATCCGGCGTTTGTGCAAGCACATCCGGCCAACCAACCCGACACCCCCTAAATCAATGTGGGAGCTGGCTTGCCTGCGATAGCGGTCTATCAGTTGATCATTCGCTGGCTGACACACCGTCATCGCAGGCAAGCCAGCTCCCACAGTTTGATCCGCGTCATCCTTATAAAAAAACAGGTAACTTGCGATGCACAATCAGATTGCTAGCTTTCGCGCGGCACTCGACGTCCGTCCGGTGTCGCGCTACCAGTGGTTGATTCTGCTGTTGCTGGCGCTGCTGCTGGTAACCGACGGCTATGACGCCCAGGTGCTGGGTTACGTAGTGCCGGCATTGGCCAAGGATTGGGGGCTGGAAAAAGCCGCGTTCGGCCCGGTATTCAGCGCCAACCTGTTGGGCCTGACCTTGGGCTCATTGCTGGTAACGCCGCTGGCCGACCGCTTCGGCGTGCGCCGTATCCTGCTGGCCTGCGTGCTGATCTACGCGAGCCTCACCGTGCTGATGGTGTTCGCCAACTCGCTGACCACCCTGATGGCCGCGCGGTTTATCTGCGGCATTGGCATGGGCGGCGCGATGCCCAGCGCCATGGCACTGATGTCGGAATATTCCCCCCCACGCATGCGCACCTTGATGGTGACACTGGCCGCCTGCGGCTTCTCGTTTGGCGGTGCGGCGGGTGGGTTTGTGGCAGCGGGGTTTATCGAAGGCTACGGCTGGCAGGCGGTCTTCCTGGCGGGCGGGGTGACGCCGTTGCTGTTGTTCCCCTTCCTGGTGTGGCTGTTGCCGGAATCGTTGCCACGCCTGTTACGTGATGCGCCACCGTATACGCGGCTGCAAAAGGTCACGGCGCGCATGCTGCCCGACTGGCAGCCGCCGCTGGCGAGTGAAGCAGACAACCTTCAAGTGCAGGGCAACAAACTCACGGTGCTGGAGCTGTTTCGCAACGGCTATGCGCGTCCGACCGTGCTGATTTGGGCAACTTTTTTTGTCAGCCTGATCCTGCTGTATTTCATGATCAGCTGGCTGCCGACGCTGCTGCTGGAAAGCGGCCTGGCGTTGAAACAAGCAAACTTTGTGACCTCAATGTTCCTGTTCGCCGGCACCTTGGGCGCCATCGGCATGGCCTGGTTTGCCGACCGCCTTAAAAGCAAAGTGCGGTTGTTGTCCGGCGTGTTGGCGGCGGCTGCGGTGTGCACGATTTTGCTCGGGCTGAACCATGACAACCCGCGTTATCTGGTTGCCTGTGTGTTCGCGGCCGGGTTCTGCATCATTGGTGGGCAACTGACCCTCAACGCCTTCGCCAGCAACTTCTATCCGGCACATGTGCGTGCCACCGGCACCGGCTGGGCGTTGGGTGTGGGGCGCTTCGGTTCAATCCTGGGACCGTTGTTTGGCAGCATGTTGCTGGCGATGCATATTCCGGTTGAGCAGATTTTCTTCTTCTGCGCGATTCCGGCGGTGATTGCGGCGCTGCTGATCATTCAAGTGCGCTCGCCTGGCTCCAACGCGCCGCAGGGCCCGTTGCACAGCGATATTCTCAAGGCACCCGCCAATCATTGATTCAACGCAGATCAAATGTGGGAGCTGGCTTGTTGTGGCGAGCGGGCTTGCCCCGCGTTGGGCTGCGAAGCGGCCCCAAAACCTGCCACTGCGGTGTGTCTGGAGAAATGCGGTGACTGTATTGGGGCTGCTACGCAGCCCAACGCGGGGCAAGCCCGCTCGCCACAAAAATTTCTGCATGCCAAAAATAAGTAGTTCAATGCACCACAGTGTTGGGCGGCAAATGCCCCAGCCGCTCGGTCAGGCGCAGGCGCTGGATCGGGTCTTCGCTGAGCAGCAGGGCATGTTCCAGGTCAAAGCGCTCGGCGCTCGGGCAGTCCAGGCGCTGGTAAAGGCTGGCCCGTGCCAGGTAATCCGCAGCGCTGGCGTTACCCAATTCCAGCACGCGCTCGGCATCGATCAGGGCCGATAGCGGGTGGTCATTGGCCAAGTGCAGTTGGCGCAGGTTACGTGACAGCCGTTGCAGGATCGCGCGCGGTTCGGCGGTGTGCAGGTGCTCGGCCTGCAACTTGAGGTTTGGCCCGTACTGGCGATGCAGCAACTCGCGGCAGTCGTTGGGGTACAGGCGCCGGCCGCCGCAGGGGTCCAAGAGGTGGTCGGCGCCGGGCACCCGCAGCAGGAAATGGCCGGGGAAGTTAACGCCCACCATGGGGATTTCCAGGCGCCGCGCCATCTCCAGCGCGATCAGGCCCATGGCCAAGGGTTGGCCGCGTTTGCGCTGCAGCACCTTGTCGAGCAGCGCGGCGGCGGGGCGTAGTGGCGTCGAATCATCCTGGGCAAACCCCAGGTCATTCATACGCCGCAGCAGCGGCTGGCCGAGTTCATCCGCCGGCAGCATGGGCATGCCGACGCTGACCTGTTGTTGCAGCAAGGTCAGGTCTTGCAGGATCAGCAGGGGTTGCACGCTCGGATCATGTTCAGCCGCTATCCACAGCGCGGCTTCAAACAGCGCAGGCGGTGAGCGGTCCAGGCAGGCGAAAAAGGCTTTGCGGGGATTCATTGCATTCTCCGGCGTATGCCCACGTTTTAGCCTTGCTGTGAATTTTCGTCCAGTAACTTAAGAAATGTCCTGCGTGCTTATGTCGTGATGCCTACGAAACCTGGCGGCTTATTCCAGCGTGATTCAGCAGTTTTCTACCGCAAGCCTATACTGGGGCCTCTACCAGAAGTGATTCGGGAGCCTGACGATGTTTGCGCTTATGCACAGCACCCGCCTTGAATCGCTGCACCTGAGCGTCGACCCGGTCACCGGGTTGAAGGCCGTCATCGCCATCCACAACAGCCGCCTCGGCCCTGCCTTGGGCGGTTGCCGTTATCTTGCTTACCCCGACGATGAAAGTGCCGTAGCCGATGCTGCGCGCCTGGCCCAAGGCATGAGCTACAAAGCTGCCCTGGCCGGCTTGCCGGTGGGCGGTGGTACGGCGGTGATTATCCGCCCCGTGCACGTGGAAAGCCGCGCGGCGTTGTTTGAAGCGTTTGGTCGCTGCATCGAAAAACTCGACGGCCGTTTTGTCACCTCGATCGACAGCGGTACATCTGTCGCCGATATGGACTGCATCGCCCAACACACTCGCTTCGTTACCAGCACTACAGCCGCCGGCGACCCGGCGCCGCATGCCGCCATGGGCGTGTTCACCGGTATCCGCACCACCGCCATGGCGCGCCTGGGCAGTGACAACCTCGAAGGCCTGCGCGTCGCGATCCAGGGCCTGGGCAACGTCGGTTTTGCCCTGGCCGAACAACTGCACGCGGCGGGCGCCGAGCTGTTGGTCAGCGACATCGACCACGGCAAGGTGCAACTGGCCATGGAACAGTTGGGCGCACACCCTATCGCCAACGATGCCTTGCTCAGCACACCCTGTGACATCCTGGCGCCCTGCGGTGTGGGTGCGGTGTTCAACCGTCACACGGTCGGCCAACTGCGCTGCGCCGCCGTGGCCGGCTCCGCCAGCGCGCAATTGACCACCTTGGACATTGCCGACCAACTGGAAGGGCGCGGCATTCTTTACGCTCCGGACTACGTGATCAACTCCGGCGGCCTGATCTACGTTGCCCTCAAACACGCCGGCACCGAGTTGCCCGCCATCACCGCGCACCTGTCGAACATCGGCACGCGCCTCACCGAAATATTCGCCCACGCCCAAGCCGAAAAACGCTCCCCCGCACGGGTAGCGGACGAGCTGGCCGAACGCCTGCTCTACAAGTAGCCCAGGCATTAAAAAGGCCCTGAATCAATGATTCAGGGCCTGTTCAATTCGGGCATTTACTCGTCTACCGAGTTCAGCAACTCGGACAACGCATCCGGCTGGCTCTTGAACGCCTTGGCAAAGACATCGCGATTTTTCGCCATGTAGATCCCGGCTTCCTCCACCTGCTGCTCGCTCAGGGACGGCACGGCTTTTTGCAACACTTCTGCCAGCAACTCAGCGAGTTCAAGCATCTTGTCATGACGATCAGCTTCGGCTTTATCCATGAACAAACGCTCCAGATCTCGGCTGCTGCGGTATACCACTTCGACGGCCATTCACCACCTCACATGCCTTCACGATAGTTGTCTTTTGCGACTACTGTATTTATATACAGCTAAAAGGGTAAGCCAAACCACGGGTTTTGGGTAGCAGTTTTTTAATGTAGCCGGTAAATACAGGTTTGGCGTGCGATCGTTCCCACGCTTTGCGTGGGAATGCCGCCTGGGACGCTCTGCGTCCCGCTGTCGACGAAGGTGCTCGTGTGACGCGCAGCGTCACCGGATGCATTCCCACGCAGAGCGTGGGAACGATCTATAGCTCGGCCGTGTGCCTCATAACCTGCAGCTATCTTCTCACTTTCCTGCCGCTGGCCTTTTTTCTGCATGCAGAACAACCGTCACGTCCACCCCGCATTATCCGGTCGAGTCGACCTAAGGAAGCATCATCGTGAAAATCAACTGGGCCGAAAAGCTGCGTCAACAAGTCCACGGGCTGGCCGAGTCGCTGGGCAATCTGTTCGTCGAGACGTTCCACTACCTGGCGCTGTTTGCCATTGGTGCGGTGACCGCCTGGGCGGCGGTGATGGAGTTTTTGGGGATGCTGGAGACGGGGCACATCAAGATCGATGACATCTTGCTGCTGTTCATCTACCTGGAATTGGGCGCAATGGTCGGGATTTATTTCAAGACCAACCACATGCCCGTGCGCTTCCTGATCTACGTGGCGATCACCGCGCTGACGCGCCTGCTGATCTCCAACGTGTCGCACCACAACCCGCCGGACATCGGCATCATCTACCTGTGCGGCGGCATTCTGTTGCTGGCGTTCTCAATCCTGGTGGTGCGCTACGCCTCGTCGGCGTTCCCGTCGGTGAAGGTCGAAGGCCCGCGTCGCAAGGGCGAGGCGAGCCTGGAAACCGAGAAAGGCGAGCTTTAAAGCCCGACGCTGAAGGGCAGGGTGCGGGCGGGCGGTGGCTGCAATAATTTGTGGCTGTCGCCGTCCGTCATCACCGCCAAAATCTCCATGGCGCTGTGGCCCTGTTCGATGGCGATGCCGAATTGAATGCTCTGCACTAAGCGCTTGAGACGTTGCGGGTCGTTGCGTTGTTCGGCGCTGATCATGCGTTTGGCGACCACGCCCGTCTCATCCGAGAGGGTGAGCATGATGCTGCCATCGAGCCGTTGGATGCTCAGGTTGACGCGGTAGGTGGGCGTGAAGGTGTCAGTGATGATCTGAAAAGGATTGTCCATGGTGCGTTACCGCCTGATAAGAACATGCAGTCATTGACGACCGGTGTCTGGTTTAGTTCGCATTGCCTGACCACCGGCCACTCCGTCGCTGAGGTTTCACAAGGTCCGTTTGCCTCGTTAGCTGTACAGCAAAGGGCGTGCCGTATAGCGCTCTACCAGACGCTGCAATACCGGTGTGGGAGCGGGCTTGCCCGCGATTGCGGTGTATCAGCTAAATAATTTCTGACTGACAGACCGTTATCGCGGGCAAGCCCGCTCCCACAGGGGGTGTGGGTTGTGTTCGATTTCAGGGCAAAACCGAAAAAACGATCGCAGACAGCGCAATCAGCCCGATCAGCACCACAAACACATTCGACACCTGGCCCGAATACTGGCGCAGAGAGGGCACACGGCGGATCGCGTACATCGGCATCAGGAACAGCAGGCACGCAATGATCGGCCCGCCCAGGGTTTCGATCATGCCGAGGATACTTGGGTTGAAGGTCGCCACAGCCCAGCAGGTCAGCACCATGAACAGCGCGGTGCAGCGCTCCAGCCCCTTGGATGACATCGAGCGGTTGCGCCCACGCAGGGATTTGACGATCAACCCCTGGAAGCCTTCGCTGGCGCCGATGTAGTGGCCGAGAAAGGACTTGGTGATGGCCACCAGCGCGATCAACGGCGCGGCGTAAGCAATCACTGGCGTCTGGAAGTGGTTGGCCAAGTACGACAGGATCGAAATGTTCTGCGCCTTGGCAGCCGCCAGGTCAGCCGGCGACAGGGCCAGCACGCAGCTGAAGCAGAAGAACATCACCGTCAGCACCATCATGCCGTGGGCGGTGGCGAGGATGCCGCTGCTTTTGCGTTCGGCGTGTGGGCCGTAGACGCGCTTCTGGTCAACGGCAAAGGCGGAAATGATCGGCGAATGGTTGAAGGAGAACACCATCACCGGGATCGCCAGCCACAGGGTCTTGAAGAACAGCGGCAACGGCATGCCTTCGCTGGCGGAAGCGAAGAACGCGCCGTTCCAGTTGGGGACCAGGCTTACGGCCAGCAACAGCAAGGCGGCGACGAAAGGGTACACCAGCACGCTCATGGCTTTGACGATCACGCCCTGGCCGCAGCGCACAATGACCATCAGGCCGAGGATCAGCACCAGCGACAGAATCGCCCGAGGCGGCGGGGCCATGTGCAGTTGGTGTTCCATGAAGCTGCTGAGGGTGTTGGTCAGCGCCACGCTGTACACCAGCAGGATCGGGAAAATCGCGAAAAAGTACAGCAGCGTAATTAACTTGCCCGCGCCCACGCCGAAGTGTTCTTCGACCACTTCGGTGATATCACCGGATTTGCCCGACAGCACAAAGCGCGTCAGCCCACGGTGAGCGAAGAAGGTCATCGGGAAGGCCAGCAATGCCAGCACGATCAGTGGCCAGAAACCGCCAACGCCGGCGTTGATCGGCAGGAACAAGGTGCCAGCACCAATGGCGGTGCCGTAGAGGCCGAGCATCCAGGTGGTGTCGTGTTTGGTCCAGCCGGTGGTGACGGTGTTTTCTAAAACGTTATCTACAGCAACAGCAGGGTTTTCAGCGGCAGGTGTACGTACATCAGTCATCGATATTGCCTCGTTATTATTTTTGCGCGGGCTCACGTAGGGGGCGGGTAGCAGTGCTCCGATCAGCACTCCACCCAGCTGACCGCCAGGCCGCCCCGTGAAGTTTCTTTGTATTTGTCATGCATATCGGCGCCGGTATCGCGCATGGTGCGGATGACCCGGTCCAGGGAAATAAAGTGTTTGCCGTCACCGCGCAGGGCCATTTGCGTGGCGTTGATGGCCTTGACCGCCGCGATGGCGTTGCGCTCGATGCACGGCACTTGTACCAGGCCGCCGACCGGGTCGCAGGTCAGGCCGAGGTTGTGTTCCAGGCCGATTTCGGCAGCGTTTTCCAATTGCTCCGGTGTGGCGCCGAGGATGTCGGCCAAGCCGGCAGCGGCCATGGCGCAGGCCGAGCCGACTTCGCCCTGGCAGCCGACTTCGGCACCGGAGATCGAAGCGTTCTTCTTGCAGAGAATGCCCACGGCAGCGGCTGCCAGGAAGAAATTGACCACATCGTCATCCGACGCATCGGCGTTGAACTTCATGTAGTAATGCAGCACGGCCGGGATGATCCCCGCCGCGCCATTGGTGGGCGCGGTGACCATGCGCCCGCCGGCGGCGTTTTCTTCGTTGACGGCGAGGGCGAACAGGTTGACCCATTCCATCGCCGACAAAGTGGAGGTGATCACATTGGGTTTGCCGATTTCCAGCAGGCTGCGATGCAATTTCGCCGCACGGCGTGGCACGTCGAGGCCGCCTGGCAAGATGCCTTCATCGCGCAAGCCTTGCTCCACGCACTCGCGCATCACCGACCAGATATGCAGCAGGCCGCTGCGGATTTCTTCGTCACTGCGCCACGCGCGTTCATTGGCCATCATCAGCTCGGAAACCCGCAGGCCGTGCTTGTTGCACAAGGCCAGCAGTTCGACGGCGCTGGAAAAGTCGTAGGGCAATTCAACGTCGCTGGTAGGCGCGATGCCCGAGGCGGCTTCGGCCGCTTCGATGATGAAACCGCCGCCTACCGAGTAATAGGTTTGTTCGCTCAGCAGGCCGTTTTCGCCATAGGCGTGCAGGGACATGGCGTTGGGGTGGTAGGGCAGGCTTTCGTCGAGCAGCAGGAGGTCGGTATGCCAGTTGAAGGCAATGTCCTGCGAGCCTGCGAGCAGCAATCGGCCGGATTCGCGCAATTGCTGAATACGCGCATTGATCGAGGTGGGGTCGACCTTGTCTGGCCATTCGCCCATCAGCCCCATCACGGTGGCGCGGTCGGTGGCATGGCCCACGCCAGTGGCGGACAGCGAGCCGTACAGGCGCACTTCGATACGTCGCGTATCGGCCAGTAATTGCTGGTCGGTCAGGGCTTGGGCGAAGGTCGCCGCTGCGCGCATCGGGCCGACGGTATGGGAGCTGGATGGGCCGATGCCCACTTTGAATAGATCGAAAACACTGATAGCCATGCTAAAGCCTTACAAGCAATGGAGTAGAAATCGCTGCCATGTTTTGTAGAGCAGGCGGAATTGGCGCGATACTGAGCCTCTGGGTCGGCACTGACCAACGAATTATCCTAAGACACCCTTTAGCAGGACTAAACGCTATGACTCGCCCCCTTCATGGCCAGACGTATGTCTGGTTGCACGTGTTTTCCTGCGCCGCGCGGCATTTGTCGTTCACCCGCTGCGCCGAAGAACTGCACATCACGCCGGGGGCGGTGAGCCAGCAAATCCGTCAGTTGGAAGAGCGCTTGGGCTTTCGGCTGTTTCATCGGCGCGCCCGTGGCGTGGAGCTGAGTGCCGAAGGGCAAAGGCTGGCGGCGACCGTAGGCGAGGCCTACGGCAGCATCGATGCGGAATTGCAGCGGCTGGACGCGGGGATGATCAGCGGCACCTTGCGCTTGCGCTCGATCCCCTCGTTTCTCGGCAAGTGGCTGACCCCGCGTTTGCCGCGTTTGCAGCAGCGCTTCCCGGATATCCAACTGCGCATGGTCGCCGAAGACAGCAGCATCGCCCTGCACGAGGGCGACTTCGACCTGGCCATCGACTTGAACGACGGCAGCTACCCCGGCCTGTTATCCACAGCCCTGCTCGATGAACAGATCTTTCCGGTGTGCGCGCCGAGCCTGCTGCGCGGAAGGCCACCGCTGCATGGCCCTGCGGACCTGGTGCATTTCCCGCTGTTGCACGACATCACCGCCTGGCGTGGGAGTTATGAATACGCCGAGTGGGAGTTCTACCTGAATGCTATCGGCTACCACGCCGCCGACGTGCGACGCGGCCACACCTTCAACCGCAACCACTTGACCATCGAGGCCGCCATCGCCGGTATGGGCGTAGCGATTGCACGGCGTACCTTGCTTAACGATGAACTCGAGCGCGGCACCTTGATCGTGCCTTTCGGCCTGGCCGTGCCCAACCATAAACGTTATGTGCTGCTGTATGCGCCGGGCGCGTTGAGCCATCCGGGCGTGCGTGCGGTGCATGACTGGCTGGTAGAGGAAGCGGGGATTTTTCGCGGATTGCACCCGTTGGGAGAGGGGCAATTATGAGGTTCGCTGTGGCGTAAGAAGATGTAACTAACTCCCCACCCTACCAGCGTTTTTGCTCGTCGTCAGGGTTAATTTGTAATGTGGGATTTATCTTTGCAAAGGGGTTGAAATGTTCTGCGCAGTGCTCAATTGTGTAATCAAGAGGTCATGGTTTCACCGCCCCGGTGTCGCAGTTGTGACCTCTCGCGAGCTAGCTGAAATAAGGGAAGAACTATGCAAATCCAAGTCAATAGCGATAACCATATTGAAAGCAGCATCCGACTGGAGGAGTGGGTACGAACTACCATTGAGAGCACGCTCGAACGTTATGAAGAAGACCTGACCCGTGTTGAGGTCTACCTGAAGGATGAGAACGGCGATAAGCCCGGCCCCCACGATCTGAGTTGCCGTCTGGAAGCACGGCCAAAGGGCCATCAACCACTGTCGGTCCTGCACAAGGCCGATACGCTGGAACAGGCGATCGATGGCGCGGCCACCAAGCTTGAGCATGCGCTGGAACATCTGTACGGAAAATTGCGCGGCAAACCACGCGCCGCAGGGCAGAGCCTGCCTGATACCAAGGCCGACGAGGCCGAGCTGGAAGAGGAATTTCTGGAAAACGAACAGGCTGCGCTTAACAGCTGATAGCTGAGTGTTTTTTCAACCCCAATAAAACGGGCCTGCATACGCAGGCCCGTTTTCGTTCAGCGCCGCTGCTGGAAGAAGTACCGGCTCAAGCTCGCCAGCCCACACGCACCCACGCCCGCAAACAGCATGGCCCAGCCGGCGCCGTGGCGCAGTGCGGCCTGGGCATCTGCAGGCGCCAGCACCAGCGCGTCCAGCTTGCCGGCCGCAATACTCTGGCTGATGGCGGGCCAATCCAGCGCCGTAGTGGCAGGCAGCAGACTGGAGAGGTGATGGCCTATGCCGAGCAGTAGCACCAACCCCATCAGCGCGATATTGAGCGCCAGGGTGATCAACCGCGCGCTGAGGTCGATACCCGAAGCCATGCCCGCGCGGTCAGCCGACACGGCGCCGGTGGTGGTGTTGGTGGTCGGTGAGTTGGTCAGCGCCAGTCCCACGCCCGCTAACACACAACTGAACAGTACCCATACGATACTCGGCTGCTGCGCGGCATTGACCGCCGCCATGCTGATAAACCCTGCACCCATTAAACCCAGGCCCAGCGGGATAATACGTTCGGCGCCGTAGCGCAGGGCCAGGCGTTCCGCCAGCGGCGGCACCAGCAAGGTCGGCAGCGTATAGGCCAGCAAGGCCGCGCCGGTGGTCAGCGTGTCGTAACCCAGGCCCGCCTGGAAGTAGAGCGGCAGGTAGATCATGAAGGGCCAGAAACTGAAGTTCATGCCAATCGAACCCATCAGCGCGCCATTGAAGCGCTGGAGGCGGAACACTGAAAAATCGAACATCGGGTGGGCGCTGCGCCGCTCAACAAAGATGAACAGCAGCAGCCCGACCAGCGACAAAGCGGCCCAGCCAAGCATCGCCGGGGTGCCGAAGCCGTTTTCGCTGCCCTGAGTAATGAAGTACACCAAGGCGAACACCGTCAGCGTCAAGGTCAGCATGCCGGCGATATCCAGCCGATGGCCCGCCGGGTCGCGGGATTCCTGCACGCTGATGCGCAGCAGCACCAAGGTCAGCAGTGTGAGCGGCACATGCACCAGGAACACCCAGCGCCAGTCCGCGACCGCCAGAATCAACGCGCCGACCATCGGCCCGAAGCCCAGGCCCACGCCCGCGATTACGCCCCATATCGCAAAGGCGCGTGCCCGAGCAGCGGGTTCACGAAACTGGTGCGACAGAATCGCAAACTGACAGATCATCATCGCCCCGGCGCCCACGCCCTGAACGAAGCGCGCCGCGATCAAGGTGGCGGCATCATTGGCCAGCCCGCAGGCCAGTGAAGCCAATCCAAACAGCCACAAACACAGCACCAGCATGCGCCGCCGTCCAAAGCGGTCGGCCAACGTACCCGCCGCCATCAAAACGCTGGTGCAGGCCAGGGTGTAGGCGTTCATGATCCATTGCGCATCCTGGAAACCGCTGCCCAGTTGCTGTTCCAGGGTTGGCAGAATGACCGGCACGCTGGAGATCTCCAGGCCGAACATCAGTGCCACAAGGCACACGGCGGTGAGCGCTAGGCCATCTCTGGCAGTGCGCGGGGCACTGACGGCCGATACGGCGGCGGCGGGTGGCATGGGATAGTCCTTTCGTTTAGGTGAGAGCGCTATTCTCGCGGGAACTGAATTCTTTATTCGTGATAAGTTTTCCTTTAATAAGGGATAAAGAGGCGACAATAAGCTCATGGCCACTCCGCGTTTTGATGGCGTTGAACTGTTTTTGCAAATCGTCGAGAGCGGCAACCTGACCGAGGCCGCCGAACGGCTGAACCTCACGCGCTCCGCCGTGGGCAAAGGGCTGGCGCGCCTGGAAGCCCGCTTGGGCACCCGCCTGTTGCAGCGTTCTACCCGTCGCCAGCGGCTGACCGAGGATGGGCAGGCGTATTACGAACATTGTGTGCGTGCATTGGCAGAGCTGGAGGCTGCCGAATCGGTGCTGGAGAGCGGCCGGCAACAGCCGCGCGGGCGTTTAAGGGCGAGCTTGCCTTTGGCTTTCGGCCATCATTATGCGGCGCCGGCGTTGTGGGGCTTGATGGACCGTTACCCGGCGTTGGAGCTCGAGATTTCGTTCTCTGACCGGTTGATCGATCTCGCACAGGAAGGCTTCGACGTGGCCGTGCGGATTGGTCCGTTGCCGGACACCGACCGCCTGAGTGCGCGTCGCTTGGGCGAACAATCGGTTGGCCTGGCTGCTTCGCCGGCCTATTTGCAGCGTGTCGGGCCTATCGAATCTATCGATGACCTAGCCGCACACCGAGGCATTGCCTACCGTTGCAATACCTCGCAGCGCCCCGGTGTGCCTTCGCTGTTGATGCTCGACGACCTCCAGGCTGTGGCCGATGCCGCGATTGCGGGCGTGGGCCTGGCCTGGTTGCCGAGTTGGTTGATTGCACACTACGTGCTGCGCGGGCAGCTGGAAGCGGTACTGCCGAGCCACCGCGACCAGCCGGCGCCGATCCACGTGATCTGGCCGACGGCCGCACACATGCCGGCCAAGACGCGCTGCGCCATCGACGCCTTGGTGGCCGGCACGCCGAGTTGCCTGGCAGGCAGTTAGAACGCGATGGAGGTTTGCACGTACACCGTGCGCGGCTCGCCCACATATTTGCCCTTGTTGTTGTCGTCGAACGAGCGCGTGAAGTACTGCTTGTTGAAGATGTTTTTCACACCGACCGCCACATTCAAGTCTTGCAGTTGCGGGCCGAAGTCATACGCCGCGCGGCTGCTGAACAGCATGTAACCGGGGATACGCCCGTTGGCGCCATCGGCGGTTTCGGCCTGGGTGTTGGCGTTGTCGGCGAACTGGCTGCTCTGGTAGCTGCTGTCCACATTGAGTTTCCAGCGGCCTTCGGTGTAACCCACGCCCAGCGTGCCTTTGTGCTTGGACGAGAAGGGCACGCGGTTGCCTTTGTTCGGGCCGTCTTCGCGGATAGTTGCGTCCACATAGGCGTAGGTGGCGTACACGTCAAAGCCCGCGAGCGCCGGGCTCAAGCCGTCGAGGGCGTAGTTGATGCTCGACTCGATGCCCTGGTGGCGCGTTTCGCCACGGGCGATCACCGTATCGTTGGTCTGGTTGCTGTCGTACTGGTTGTCGAAGTTGATCAGGAACGCGCCGATTTCCGCACGCAGGCTGCCGTTGTCGTAGCGCGTGCCGAGTTCCCAGGTGCGGGCTTTTTCCGGTTTCACCTCGCCGCTGCTCACGCGGTTAGGCATCTGGCTGTACTGCACGCTGCCGAACGAACCTTCGGTGTTGGCGTAGAGATTCCAGTCTTCGGTGAGGTGGTAGAGCACGTTCAACGCCGGCAGCGCGGTGTTGTAGTCGCCCTTGTATTTGACGTTGCTCAGGTTGTTGGTCTGCTGGGACTCGATCATCTCGTAGCACACGCCCGGGGTGATGGTCCACTTGCCGATATCAATGCGGTCATCGATGAAGAACGCATTGGCTTCGGTGGCGCCACGCGTGTCGCGGTCGTTGCGGCTGTTGGTATTGGGCAGTTGCTGGTTGGCGCTGATCGGCGTGCGGTAGCGCATCTCATGGCCGGCTTCGCTGATATAGCGGTAACCAACGCCCACTTCATGGCTGGTAGGGCCGAGATCGAAGCCTTGGGCGAAGCGTGTTTCCAGGCCGCGCACCCAGTATTCGCGGGGGGACAGCGACAGGAAGCTGCCCTGGTCCAGGTAGCCATTACGCAAGGTGGTGGTGAAGAAGGTGTTGGCGGTGAATTCGCGGCGGTCTTCTTGGTAACGGTAACCGGCGTTGAACATCGTGCGGCGGCCCCAGAATTTGTCATAGGGGCGGGTGGACTGGTACGGGTCCGCCTTGTAGTCCTTTACGTTCAAGCCGCCGGGCATATCGGCCTGGCCCTCGTAGTACTGCGCCATGGCGTTGAAGCTGTTGGCGTCATCCAACTGGTATTTGCCCTTGAGGATCAGGTCGTCGATGCGCGTATTGCTGTTTTCGCGCCAGTCGCCGCCACGGGTGCCGGAGTACAGGATTGCGCCACCCAGGCCGTTGTCGGCAGTGCCGCCAGCCAGCAGGTTGCCGGTGGTCTTGAAACCGTCATGGCTGGAGGACGGGCTGGTCTCGGTCTGCAAGCCGCCTTTGACGGTTGGCGCATCGGGGATTGCGCGGGTCACGAAGTTGACGATGCCGCCCACGTTCTGCGGGCCGTAGCGCACGGCACCGCCACCGCGAACCACGTCTACTGCATCCATGTTGCCCATGCTGATCGGCGCGAAAGACAACTGCGGCTGGCCATAGGGCGCGAACGGCACCGGAATGCCATCCATCAGCACGGTGGAGCGCGAGGCCAGGCGTGGGTTGAGGCCACGAATACCAAAGTTCAGCGCCATGTCATGGCTGCCGGTGCCGTTGTTTTCCGGGGCGTTGACGCCGGGGATGCGGTTGAGCACATCGCGGGCCTGGGTGGCGCCTTGGCGTTCGAATTCTTCGCGGCGGATCACGTCACGGGCGCCGGGGTGCTCGAACACATTGGTTTGCGCTGCGTCACCCAGCCAGTCGCCGACCACGCTGGAGGTTTGCAGCTCCACGGTCGCAGGCGCACTGGCCGGTTGCAGGCTATAGGCCTTGTCGCCCTCGGCGCGGGCTTGCAGGCCGGTGCCTTCGAGCAGTTTTTGCAGGCCTTCGTCGGCGCTGTAATTGCCCGACAAACCGCGGCTTTGCATGCCGGCCGTGACTTGCGAACCGAACGAAATCAGCACGCCAGCTTCGCGACCAAATTGATTCAGCGCGGCTTCCAGCGATGCCGGTGCGATGTGATACGGCTTGGCCTCGGCCGCCATTACCTGAGGCAGTACGGTGAAACTGAGGCTGGCGCCGAGTAACAGTTGGCGCATGGTGCGGGCGAGAAGGGTCGGCTGCTGGGGCATGACGTGCGGTCCTGAGAAGGAAGGATCAAGGTGGCTTTCCTTCTCTGTCACGCGAGGTGTGGAAAACGGCTCACTGTTATTGAAAATAATTTTTCAGGCGCGGGCCTGAACGGTCACCCAGTAGCGGGTAAAACGCCGCACTTTGACCGGCAGGCTGACTTCCAGCAGGTCGAGAATGCGTTCGCTGTCGTCCAATGGATAACTGCCGGACAACAGCAGGTTGGCCACTTGCGGGTCGCAGTTGAGCTGGCCCCGGCGATAACGGCCAAGCTCAGCGAGGAAATCTTCCAGGCGCATATGCGCCGCCACCAGCATGCCGTCGGCCCAGGCGCCGCTATTGGCATCGGTCTGGCGCGGTGTGTCCCAGCCTTTGCGGGTGAAATTGACTTGGCGCGCGGCCTCGACCGTCAGCGGCAAGCCGCTGTAGCTGTTGGGCATCACTTCGACATGGCCGTCAAACACCGCCAGTTGGGTATGGTCGTTGAACTGGCGCACGTTCAGC
The DNA here is from genome assembly GCF_030263855.1 of Pseudomonas sp. ChxA. Lineage (NCBI taxonomy): Bacteria > Pseudomonadati > Pseudomonadota > Gammaproteobacteria > Pseudomonadales > Pseudomonadaceae > Pseudomonas > Pseudomonas sp. ChxA. The sequence continues at coordinate 334,329 of NZ_JARPMK010000002.1, read as the reverse complement.
CGGGCCGCCTGGCTGCTGAGCAAACCCTGGCCGGTGAGTACGCGCAGCGGCGTATCGCCTGCGCGTGCCGTCAGCAATATCTCGCCTTCAAGCACGCGGATCAGGCGCTGCTGCCGATCAAAATGCACATCCACTGCACTGCCGGTATTGAGCTGCAACTGGCTGCCATCGGCCAATTGCACCTTGCGCCGTTGGCCGACGGGGCTACGGTAGTCGGCGGTCAAGGGCGGCAAAATATGCTGCTGGCGCAGGCCCCAGGCAGCGGCCGAACCCGCACCGAGAATCAGCAACAGCTTCAGCGCTTGGCGTCGGCTGCTCGATTGCGGCGCGTTCAGCGCTGCATGAGCCAGAGGCGAGGGCATGCCGCGCAGGCGCTGGTTGACGCGTTGGATGTGGTCCCACGCGCGCTGATGTTCACTGTGGGCATTCAGCCAGTGCTGCCACGCCGCTTGCTGGCGCGGGTTAAGCGCGCCTTGCTGCATTTCCATCAGCCAGTGCACGGCCTGTTCGGCCACTTGCGTGGAAAAGTTCATAGGGCGAAGTAGCAGCGCATCGCTGCTTTATTCAGGTGACGCTTGACCGTGGCGATGGAGATGCCCAGTTCGGCGCCGATTTGTGCATAGGTCAGGCCGTCGAGCTGGGCCAGCAGGAAGGCGCGCTTGACCTGCACGGGCAGGCCGTCGAGCAGTTGATCCAGTTCCACCAGCGTTTGCAGGATGATGGCGCGGTCTTCTTCTGAGGGCGCTACGTGTTCGGGCATCTGCGCGAGGGCGTCGAGGTAAGCGCGTTCCAGGTCCTGGCGGCGGTAGAAGTTGAACAGCACACGCTTGGCTATGGTGGTGAGGAAGGCGCGTGGCTCGATCAGCGTGGGCGTTTCGCGGGCGGTGAGCACGCGGATAAAGGTGTCTTGCGCCAGGTCCGCCGCGCTTTGCGGGCAGCCGAGCTTGCGTCGCAACCAGCCGGTGAGCCAGAGGTGATGGTCGTGGTACAGGACTTCGACGGTGTTGGACGGCTGCAACGCGTTCACTCCGAAAGTATCAATGTACTTTAGAGAACAAGAATTGTTCGCATTGTAAGGGGCGTGATACGTATTCGGCAATCCATGCGGGCAGGTGATTCATCCGTTCTCTTTTGCTTATGAGAATATTTATCATTAATATTGCGGGCTGATGAATCTGGCGTCTCCCGCATGAAAAGCAAACCCTCACTGCCCGTCACCTACCGCCTCGCCGTCACTTCGCGCGCGCTGGCTGCCGTGGTCGGCGGCTATCTGATGGCGTCCCTGGCCGCCGTGTGTATGGCGCTGTGGATGCCCACCTCGCGCGCCGATGCGGTGATCACCGGGATGATGAGTTCGTTTGTGTTCTATCTGCTGGCCGTTATCTGGTGCTTCGCCTGCCGTACAGCATCGCGCGCCTGGTTTGGCGTGATGCTGCCCAGCGCATTGTTTGCCACCCTGGCGGGCGTGGGTTTTTGGATGGCACGCACATGAAAGAGGGTTTTCGCCAGGCGATGGCCTGGTTGCACACCTGGGCCGGCCTGATCTTCGGCTGGCTGCTGTTTGCGATTTTTCTGACCGGCACCCTGGCGTATTTCAAGGATGAAATTACCCATTGGATGCAGCCCGAAGTGCAGGCGTATCCCTTGGACGAAGCGCGCAGCCTTGCCGCTGCGCAAACCTATCTGCAGCAACAGGCGCCCAACGCCGCGCGCTGGTTTATTACCCTGCCCAACAGCCGTGACCCTGGCCTGTCGGTGATGTGGCAAGATCAAGTCGACCCCGGCAAACGCGGCAACTTCATCCAGAAAGTCCTTGATCCTGTCAGCGCTCAACCGGTCCAGGCCCGCGAAAGCATGGGCGGCGATTTCTTCTACCGCTTCCACTTCCAGCTGCAAATGCCTTACCCATGGGGCCGCTGGCTGTCGACCATCGCCGCGATGGTGATGTTCGTCGCGCTGATCACCGGGATCATCACTCACAAGAAAATCTTCAAGGACTTCTTCACCTTCCGCCCGCGCAAGGGCCAGCGTTCGTGGCTCGACGGGCATAACGCAGTGGGCGTGCTGGTGCTGCCGTTTCACTTGATGATCACCTACAGCAGCCTGGTGATCTTCATGAACATGGTGATGCCCGCGCCGATCATCGCCTCGTATGGCAACGACAGCCGCGCGTTCTTTAACGAAGTGTTCCCCAATACCAACAATGCGCCGGCGCTCGGCCAACCGGGCAAGTTGCTGCCGTTATGGCCCATGTACGAGCAGGCGCGCACGCAATGGGCCGGTGGGCATGTGGGCCGTTTGGTGGTCAACAACCCTGGCGATGTGAACGCGTCGGTCAATGTGGTGCGTGCCGGCTCCGACCGTGTGGTGCATGATTTTGGCAGTAGCGTGTCATTCAACGGCAGCACCGGCGAGTTGCTGCGGGTCAGTGGCGAGCAATCGCTGCCGGCGGCGATTGGCGGCAGTTTCTATGGCCTGCACATGGGCCATTTCGCTGGCCCGGTGCTGCGCTGGCTGTACTTTATCTGCGGCCTGGCGGGTACGGCGATGATCGGCACCGGCCTGGTGATCTGGCTGGGCAAGCGCCAGCTCAAGCACGCTAAAACCGGGGTTATGCCGTTTGAACTGCGGCTGGTGGAAGTGCTCAACATCGCCAGCATGTCTGGCTTGATGATCGCCATCGCGGCGTTTTTCTGGGCCAACCGCCTGTTGCCGGTCAGCTTCGCCGAGCGTTCCGACTGGGAAATACAAACCTTCTTTATCGCCTGGGGCCTGAGCCTGCTGCACGCCGTATTGCGCCGTGGTCGTCAGGCTTGGGTTGAGCAACTGAGCTTCGCTGCGCTGCTGTTTGTGGCGATCCCTCTGCTCAACGCACTGACCACCTCGCAGCACTTGGGTACGTCATTGGCCAAGGGTGACTGGGCCATGGCCGGCTTCGACCTGACCTGCCTGGCCAGTGGCCTGTTCCTCACCTGGGCGGCGTGGAAGATGCAGCACCGCACGCAACCCAAGGCCGAACGCGTGCGGGCAATGGCGCTCAAGCAGGAGGCGCACTGAATGCTGCTCGCCCTGTTGATGTGCTACGCCGGGTTTACCGCGTTGTGCCTGGCCACCGACCGCCATCACGGCGAGTTACTGCACAGCAAGCCATCGCCCGCGCGGCGCTCAAGCCTGCGCATGGCCGGTTGGTTGTTGCTGGCCGTGTCGATCTGGCCCGCCGTCGCCGCTTCAGGTTGGGCCCAAGGGTTGGTGGAGTGGTGCGCGGTGTTGATGCTCAGCGCGCTGCTGCTGGTATTGCTGTTGCCGTATCGGCCAAGGCTGGCCTTGACCCTGGCGGGCGTGGGCCTGCTGGCCAGCCCTGTTGCGGCCTTCGCCTTATTCTGAGCCTGTGATGATGATCAGCACGCCACCCGAATCCCAAGACCGCCCGCACACCGATGCGGCAGGTGGGCGTGCGCATTTTTTGCAGGTGTTTTTGTCCCAGCGTTCGCAAATGGAAGCCCTGGTCAGCCGCCGTGTGGGCTGCCGTGCCACGGCGGCTGATTTGGTACAGGATTTATTCCTGCGCTTCTGGCGCCGCCCGTTGGTGCAGGTCGAAGAGCTCAGCACTTACCTGCTGCGCTGTGCCGGCAACATTGCCATCGACCATTTGCGCAGCGAAGGCGCCCGCGTGCGCAGCAACGAAGGCTGGTTGCCGGAACAACAGGGCAACCAGGGCTGCGAACCACAGGCAGCGCTCGAAGCGGGCAATGACCTGCGCCATGTCGAAGCTGCCTTGCGCAGTCTGCCGGAGCGCACCCGGCAGATTTTCCTGCTTAACCGCATCCATGGCCGCAAGTACGCAGAAATCGCCAAGGCCATGGGGTTGTCCCAAAGCGCCGTGGAAAAACATATGATGCGTGCCCTCGAAGCCTGCAAGGCCAGCCTTCGCGAACCATTGCCCCCACGCACGCCAGGGAAAGCACCGTGAACGTAACCCCCACGCCCGCCCAGGAACAGGCCGCACTCGACTGGCTGAGCCTGTTGCACGACCAGCCCAGCAGTGGCGACCAGGCCACTTTCAGTCGCTGGTTGCGGGCCGATCCTGCCCACGTCGAGGCCTATTCCCAGGCCCAGGTGCTGTGGGAGCTGAGCGAAGTACCGGCGCGCACACTGGCGGACGAAGACGCCCTGGCCCTGCAGGGCTACCTCAATGCGATGAACACCTCGAAACGTTCGCGCACCCTGCGCTGGTCCGGCGCCTTGGCCATGGCCGCTTGCCTGCTGGTGATGGTGTCGATGGGCGCCGGGTGGCAGCCGTCGCGCTGGGTGGATGACTTCGGCGCCGATTACGTGACCGCGCCGGGTGAGGTCAAGACCGTGACCCTGGCCGACCAGTCCCAAGTGACCCTGGATGCCGACAGCGCCATTGCCGTGGATTTCAGCCACGGTGAGCGGCATATCCAGCTGCGTCGCGGTGCCGGATTTTTCAGCGTGACCCACACCGGCCAGTCCTTTGTGGTCGAGGCCGGCAGTGGCGAAGCGCGGGTGTTGGGCACACAGTTCGAAGTGCGCCTGCAACCGGCCGGCGCGCAGGTGACGGTGTTGTCCGGCCGGGTTGGCGTGACACCGTCCAGGCAAGGCCAGCAGCAGGTGCTGACGGCAGGCCAACAGGTGGCTTACGCCGACGGTGTGGCCGAAGCGATGCACGCGGTCGACAGCGAATCACGCCTGGCTTGGCGTGACGGTTGGCTCAATTACTACAAGGCGCCGTTGGCCGATGTGGTCAAGGACCTGAGCCGTTATTATCCGGGGCGCATTCTGTTGCTGAACGACGAGATGGGCGCCAAGCGTGTCAGTGGCAGTTTCCCGAGCAACGACCCAGTGGCGGTTTTGAATGCCCTGCAGGCGGTGCTGGGGTTTGAACAGCACACGGTTTTAGGCCGCATGATTGTGTTGCGCTAGACACGAACGGTTTGCAGGCCAGCTTCTTTTACAACTATTTTCCTCGCGATCATTTCCTGCCGGCAGTTACACGCCAGGTATCACGCTGCCTGTAGATCCTTCACTTAACCTTCATCCTAATTGCCAAAACCTGTCACCAAACCGTTACACGCGCCAAGGATCATCCTCGGATTCCTGAGCAGGTGGTCAGGAAGACTGGCGTCGCCGTTCACCCGGTTCTGACAGCCGGTACCGCCCTCCATAACAACAGATAGATGCACGTAAGGGATCTACTTGTGAAGATCAACACACTCTCTGCCCTGCTTTTTGCATCGGGCCTAGGAAGCTTTGCGCCATTGGTTTTGGCAGACACCACGCAGGACGTCGGCTCGGTGGACATCGCCGGCAAACAGACCCTGGGCAACGGCCACATGATCCGCGAAGAAAGTGCCAAGGCGCGCTCGACGGTGACCAAGGAAGCCATGGACCAGATGTCGTCGACCGCCAACGCCATCGACAAGCTCAAATACACACCGGGCATCAACGTTTCCAGTGATGACGCCAGTGGCACCAGCGGCACCAACTTCACCATGCGCGGCATGAACTCCGACCAGATCGGGGTTTCCGTCGACGGTGTGCCGATCAACGATTCGGGCAACTACAGCGTCTACTCCAACCAATTGGGCGACCCGGAAAACCTCGCGGAAGTGTTTGCCACCCAAGGCTCTTCTGAAGCTGACGGCCCGCACATCGGTTCCAGCGGCGGCAACATCGGCATGATCACTATTCGGCCGACTAAAGAAGCTGGGGTGTTTGCCAAGCAGATCGTCGGCGCCAACGACTTGCGCAAGACCTTCGTGCGGGTCAATACCGGCGATTTCGGCGGCCTCAAGACCTGGGTCTCGGCCTCGCACCTGGAAGGCGACAAGTGGCGCGGCAAAGGCACGCTGCGCAGCGACAAGGTAGAGTGGAGCAGCCTGTTTGAAGACGGCAGCGGCAACTCCACGCTGGCCACGATCAAGTACAACAACCAGGAAAACTACAACTACAACTCCTTGAGCAAGTCGCAGTTCGACACCGACGGGCGGCGCAAGGATTACTCGGAAACCCCGGTGTACAAGTCGGGTTTGCTGTCGTCGTCCTACAAGCTCAACCGCAACCCGTTCGAAAGCGTTAACGCCACGCTCACTCAGCGCTGGCAGCTGCAGGACAACCTGGCGCTGACGGTCACGCCGTATTACTACTGGGCCAACGGCGGCAGCTTCAGCGGCCAGACCGCGTCGAACCTGGGGCCGAAATCCGACAAGGCCGGCAACTACGACCTGAGCAACCTCAAATCGCTCAACTACTACCGCCCTTCGTGGACCGAAACCTGGCGCCCGGGCGTCACCGCCAAAATGAAGTGGGACATCAACGAAGAACACAGCCTGGACTACGGCTACTGGTATGAACGCGCACGCCAGCGCCAGACCCAGCCGTTTATCGGCATCAACGGCGAAGGCGCACCCGATGATGTGTGGGGCGACTACAACGGTGGTGGCCAGGTGGTCGACAAGAACGGCGCGACGGTTCAAGGCCGTCATTACTACACCATCACACCGTCGCAAAAGCTCTGGGTGCAGGACAGCTGGCAAGCCACGCCAGACCTGAGTTTTGTCGGCGGTGTGGCCTACCAGTACGTCGAGCGTGACGGCAACAACCTGGGCAGCCTCTACGACAAACCGGAAAAACGTAACACCCGTTACCACCAGTTTCTGCCGAGCTTCAGCGCCAAGTACCAGGTCGACGAGAGCAACCAGGCGTTCTACAACGTCACCCGCAACATGCGCACTCCGCCGAACTACGTGCTCTACAACAAGGGCGACTCCGTAAGCCTAAAGCCTGAATTAAGTTGGAACCAGGAACTGGGCTGGCGCTTCACCGAAGACGATGTGGCGCTGAGCGCGACGCTGTTCTACATCAGCTTCAAAGACCGCCAGTTGTCGACCACCGACCTCAACGGCGACTACGCGGTGATCAACGTCGGTAAGGTCGACAACAAAGGCCTGGAGCTGGAGTGGAGCGGGCTGTTGCCGCATCACTTCAACTACTACGCGTCCTACACCTACACCCAGTCTGAACAGAAAGACAATCTGCTCAGCAAGAACGTGTTATTGCCTACCGCCGGCAAGCAACTGGCCAACGTGCCGGAAAACATGTTCAACCTGGTGTTTGGCTACGACGACTCGCGTTTCTACGGCAACGTTGCGGGCAAATACGTCGGCAGTTTCTACGGCGATTTGACCAACGACGAAAAAATCTCCGGGCGCACGGTGGTGGACCTGAATGCCGGTATCTATTTGCCGGTGGACAAAAAGGTGATCAAGTCTGCGACCTTGCGGCTGTCGATGCTTAACGTCTTCGACAAGGAATACCTGAGCTCGGCACGCACCGTGTCGTTCAACTCGGCGCCGGTAAACGGCCTGGCGCCGAGTACGGCGTATTACAACGTCGGTGAGGAGCGTACGGCGATGGTGTCGCTGGAAGCCAACTTCTAAAGGCGCAGCAGAATTGAATGTGGGAGCTCGCTTATGTGGGAGCTGGCTTTTTGTGGGAGCTGGCTTGCCTGCGATGCAGGCAACTCGGTCTGTCAGTTACTGCGCGCTGATGCTATCGCAGGCAAGCCAGCTCCCACAAAAGCCAGCTCTCCTACAAACCAGCCCCCACACAAGCGGGATGCCGCTACGGTGGGGTTATTTCAAAGCAGCCATGATCGCATCCGGGTTGTAGTCGCGAATGAGCGTGCCATTCACCTCCACAAACGGAATCCCGCCGCCGCCCAGCGCCTCATACACCTTGCGCGCCTGGGCATCCTTCTCGATATCGAACGCCTGGTACGGCACACCTTTCTGGTCCAGAAAGCGCCGGATCTGCTTGCAGTAGCCGCACCACTCGGTGGAGTAGAGCACCACGCGCGCCGAGGCGCGTACCTGCTCCGAAACCACCTGCGAGGGGTTGAACAGCCGCTCGATCTTGCCCCAGTGTTGAATCACCACCACCACCAGCAATACCAACAGGACTTTCTTGAACACCCCGCCCAGCATCAGTTACGGCGCTTGAGCTGGTCGGTCAGTTGGGTTGGCAGGCCCTTGATGATCAGGGTGCCGGCCGCTTCGTCGTATTCGATCTTGTCGCCCAGCAGGTGCGCCTCAAAGCTGATGGACAAGCCTTCGGCGCGGCCGGTAAAGCGGCGGAACTGGTTGAGCGTGCGTTTGTCGGCCGGAATTTCCGGCGACAGGCCGTAGTCCTTGTTGCGGATGTGGTCGTAGAACGCTTTTGGCCGATCTTCATCGATCAGGCCCGACAGCTCTTCAAGGCCCATCGGCTCGCCGAGCTTGGCCTGGCTGCTGGCGTAGTCCACCAGGGTTTTGGTTTTTTCGCGGGCGGATTCGTCCGGCAGGTCTTCGCTTTCAACAAAGTCGCTGAACGCCTTGAGCAAGGTGCGGGTCTCGCCCGGGCCGTCGACGCCTTCCTGGCAGCCGATAAAGTCGCGGAAGTATTCCGAGACCTTCTTGCCGTTCTTGCCTTTGATAAACGAGATGTATTGCTTGGACTGCTTGTTGTTCTGCCACTCGGAGACGTTGATACGCGCCGCCAGGTGCAGTTGGCCCAGGTCCAGGTGGCGCGACGGGGTCACGTCCAGCTCATCGGTCACCGCCACGCCTTCGCTATGGTGCAGCAGGGCGATGGCCAGGTAATCGGTCATGCCTTGTTGATAGTGGGCAAACAGCACGTGGCCACCGGTGGAGAGGTTGGACTCCTCCATCAGCTTTTGCAGGTGCTCGACCGCCGTGCGGCTGAAGGTGGTGAAATCCTGGCCACCGTCGAAATACTCCTTCAACCAGCCGCTGAACGGGTGCGCGCCGGACTCGGCATGGAAGAAACCCCATGCCTTGCCTTGTTTGGCGTTGTAGCTCTCGTTGAGGTCGGCCAGCATGTTCTCGATGGCGGCTGATTCGGACAGCTCCGAATCGCGGGCATGCAGAACTGCAGGTGTGCCGTCGGGTTTTTTGTCGATCAGGTGAACAATGCAATGACGGATCGGCATAGGCTTCTCGGCTGGTTGAAGGGGAGCGGTGGGCCTCCCCAAAAAGTCGCCCAGTGTACCGCACCCATTGGCCAAGACGCGCCTGCAAGGCGGTTTTGGGTGGCCTCCGACGGTCCATATGCCTTTTTTTCACGGTTTAGAGCGATAAAGCTGACCAAATGGGTATGTTGAGGCGGATATTTCCCCGTCTCTGTGCTAGTTTTGCCCCGTCTTACGCCAAGTCTCGGCGTTAAGCGTGCATTCAGCATCTGTCAGGTCGAACCAATCCCCGTTTCAAGCATCTATAACCCCGATCTCCGTGGTTATGGCCGGGGGTGCCAGGCCATGACGGTCGGGCTCGACGGCTGACACTGCACTCTGCAATCCATATGAATTTGATAGGGAAGGAACACCACAATGGCTATTACTAAAGACCAACTGATCGCTGACCTGGCTGAAGCAGTAGACGCACCGAAAACTACCGTGCGTGCTCTGCTGGACCAACTGAGCCAAGTTGTTGCTGATCAGCTGGAAAACGGCGGCGAAATCACTCTGCCAGGCGTTGGCAAACTGAAAGTGACCGAGCGTCCAGCCCGTACTGGCCGTAACCCTTCGACTGGCGCTGCCATCGAAATCGCTGCCAAGAAAGTTATCAAGCTGGTTGTGGCCAAAGCCCTGACCGACGCTGTTAACAAGTAAGACGCAGCAAAAAAAACCGTGCCTCGGAGCGATCCGGGCACGGTTTTTTGTTGCCTGCTATTTACTGTGGTAGCTGGCTTCTGTGGCGAGGGAGCTTGCTCCCGCTGGGCTGCGCAGCGGCCCCAAAATCCTGGAAGCGCTTCGCACTAGAGCACCAGCCCGGTCCAGCTGGAGCAAGCTCCCTCACCACAATTATTCAGTCGCGAACCCAGCGCTGGCGCCAGATCTGCTGCTCATTCTTGGTTTGGAAGGTCCATGCCACAAAACGGCTTTGCTTCTGGCCCTGGGACATCTCCACCACCTGGCTTTCCAGCACGCCGGCTTTTTTCAAGGCAGTCTCGATCGCGGGCAAGTTCGACGCTTTTGACACCAGTGTGCTGAACCACAGCACCTTGTGAGCAAAATGCGCGCTCTCGGCGATCAGTTGCGTCACAAAGCGTGCTTCGCCGCCTTCACACCACAATTCCGCCGACTGGCCGCCGAAGTTCAAGACCGGCAACTTGCGCTTAGGGTCTGCCTTGCCCAGGGCGCGCCATTTACGCTCGCTGCCCTTGGTGGCTTCGTCCATGGACGCGTGGAAGGGCGGGTTGCACATGGTCAGGTCAAAGCGCTCACCCGGCTCCAGCAAGCCCAGCAGGATCTGCTTGGGGTTGGGTTGCTGGCGCAACTGGATGACCTTGCTCAGGTCATTGGACTGCACGATAGCCTTGGCGGCGGCCACGGCGATAGGGTCGACCTCGGAGCCGAGGAAATTCCAGCGGTATTCCATATAGCCGATCAGCGGGTAGACGCAATTGGCGCCCATGCCGATGTCCAGCACCTTGACGATAGAGCCGCGCGGAATCTTGCCGTCGTTGACGTTGGCCAGCAGGTCGGCGAGGAAGTGCACGTAGTCGGCACGCCCTGGCACCGGCGGGCACAGGTAATCCTGTGGAATATCCCAATGCTGGATGCCGTAGAACGATTTGAGCAGTGCCCGGTTGAACACCCGCACCGCGTCCGGGCTGGCGAAGTCGATACTCTCTTTGCCATACGGGTTGAGGATCACGAATTTCGCCAGTTCCGGCGTGGTCTTGATCAGCGCCGGGAAGTCGTAACGGCCTGTGTGGCGGTTGCGCGGGTGCAAGGTAGCCTCTTTGCGCGGCGCGACGGGCTTGGCCGGGGCTGCGGTTTTAGGCTTCTTGCGCGGTGGTTTGGGTGTGCTGGGGGCGGTCATGTTGATTCTGGTGTTGGCTCAAAGTGGTGGGCATTGTCACACATTCTTGACTGAAAACAGGAATATCTAGCTTTGGGGGAGAAACTAGAATGCGCGTGTAATCGGAATTATAACCTGATGGGTTATTCTTTAATGATTAGCTGACCTGTTATTTCTGACAGTAGATTGCTGGTTTTTCAGTGTGTTAGTTTTTTATTGAAATACACAGGTTGGCCTCAATCTACTTAAGGTGATAACACTATGAATAAGTACTTTTCTGTAATGTTAGTTGGGGCGATGTTGCTGGCGATGAATGCGTGGGCGGACAGGGAGTCCCCTATGGATAATAAGCAGGTTGGTCAACCCCCCGGGACCATTGTTGTAGAGCCAGCAGGCTCATCTGTGTTTAGGGTCGATGATAAAGACTTTGAAGATTCGCTCACCATTGGGAAAAATGCGTCTTCACTTAGAGAGGGTAAAAGACTCCAGATCCAAAATAGAAGTAGTTCAAGGGCGACTGAGATTAACGTCCAGAACACGAACCTTGCTTCTCCGCTGATTCTTCCAGCGAACTCAAATGTCGAGTTTATTTTTACCTCGGGGACATGGGTTTCCAGGGAGGTCCAACAGAATGGGAAGCCGGGCGATCCGGGTACAGGCCAGGTAATTGTTCCGCCTGTATCGAAATAAGTCTACACCCCTCCAGCTGCCGCTCGCTCGTGGCAAGTTGATAGTTGCCATATTGATCAAAAAGCGCCCAAAAAAAAGAGACCCGAAGGTCTCTTTTTTTACACGGTTTCCGGCTTACAGCTTACAGACTGGAGATCCGCGCATGTTGCTCGGCCAGCTTGCCCAAAGCCTGTTCCGCTTCGGCCAACTTGGCGCGTTCTTTCTCGATCACTTCGGCCGGCGCCTTGTCGACGAACGCCGCGTTGGACAGCTTGCCGCCCACTCGCTGCACTTCGCCTTGCAGGCGTGCGATTTCCTTGTCGAGACGGGCCAGTTCCGCGCCCTTGTCGATCAGGCCGGCCATCGGCACCAGCACTTCCATGTCGCCGACCAATGCAGTCGCCGACAAAGGCGCATCTTCGCCAGCCGCCAAAACAGTGATTGACTCCAGCTTCGCCAGCTTCTTGAGCAGTGCGTCGTTCTCAGTGAGGCGACGCTGATCTTCGCTGCTGGCGTTCTTCACAAACACCGCCAACGGCTTGCCCGGCCCGATGTTCATCTCGGCACGGATGTTACGCGTGCCCATCATCAGGGTCTTGAGCCATTCGATATCGCTTTCGGCGGCCTCATCAATGCGCGCTTCATTGGCCACCGGCCAAGGTTGCAGCATGATGGTCTTGCCTTCGATACCGGCCAGCGGCGCGATGCGCTGCCAGATCTCTTCGGTGATGAACGGCATGAACGGGTGCGCCAGGCGCAGTGCCACTTCGAGTACGCGCACCAGGGTGCGACGGGTGCCGCGCTGGCGCTCGATCGGCGAGTTTTCGTCCCACAGCACGGGCTTGGACAGTTCCAGGTACCAGTCGCAATACTGGTTCCAGATGAACTCGTACAAAGCCTGGGCGGCCAGGTCGAAGCGGAACTGGTCGAGCTGGCGGGTCACTTCGGCTTCGGTGCGTTGCAGCTGCGAGATGATCCAGCGATCGGCCAGGCTCAGTTCGACTGCTTCGCCGTTCTGGCCGCAGTCTTCGCCTTTATCCAGCACGTAACGAGCGGCGTTCCAGATCTTGTTGCAGAAGTTGCGATAGCCTTCGACGCGGCCCATGTCGAACTTGATGTCGCGGCCGGTGGACGCCAGCGAGCAGAAGGTGAAACGCAGGGCATCGGTGCCGTAGCTGGCAATGCCATCGGCGAACTCGTCGCGGGTCTGCTTCTCGATCTTCTTCGCCAGTTTCGGCTGCATCAGGCCCGAGGTGCGTTTCTGCACCAGAGTTTCCAGGTCGATGCCGTCGATGATGTCCAGCGGGTCGAGGACGTTGCCCTTGGACTTGGACATCTTCTGGCCCTGGCCATCCCGCACCAGGCCATGCACGTACACGGTCTTGAACGGCACCTGCGGCGTACCGTCTTCGTTCTTCACCAAGTGCATGGTGAGCATGATCATCCGGGCAACCCAGAAGAAAATGATGTCGAAGCCGGTAACCAGCACGTCGGTGGAGTGGAATTTTTTCAGGAACTCAGTCTGCTGTGGCCAGCCCAGGGTCGAGAAGGTCCACAGGCCCGAGCTGAACCAGGTGTCCAGTACGTCGTTGTCCTGCTGCAGGGCGATGTCCGCGCCGAGGTTGTGCTTGGCACGCACTTCGGCTTCGTCGCGGCCTACATACACCTTGCCCGACTCGTCGTACCAGGCCGGGATGCGGTGGCCCCACCACAGTTGACGGCTGATGCACCAATCCTGGATGTCACGCATCCATGAGAAGTACATGTTTTCATACTGTTTAGGCACGAACTGGATGCGGCCGTCTTCCACGGCAGCAATCGCAGGCTCGGCCAACGGTTTGGTGGAGACGTACCACTGGTCGGTCAGCCATGGCTCGATGATGGTGCCGGAACGGTCGCCCTTCGGCACTTTCAGGCCGTGGTCGTCAACGCTCACCAGCAGACCGGCAGCGTCAAAGGCCGCCACGATCTGCTTGCGTGCTTCAAAGCGGTCGAGGCCGGCGTATTCCGCCGGGATCTTGCCGTCGATGCTCTCGTTCAGCGTGCCGTCCAGGTTGAACACCTGGCAGGCCGGCAGTACGGCGGCGTTCTTGTCGAAGATGTTCAGCAACGGCAGGTTGTGGCGCTTGCCGACTTCATAGTCGTTGAAATCGTGGGCCGGAGTGATTTTCACGCAGCCGGTGCCGAATTCAGGGTCGCAGTAGTCGTCCGCGATGATCGGGATACGACGGCCAACCAATGGCAGCTCGACAAACTTGCCGATTAGCGCCTGGTAGCGTTCATCGTTCGGGTTAACCGCCACGGCGGCGTCGCCGAGCATGGTTTCCGGACGCGTGGTGGCGACGATCAGGTAGTCGTTGCCGTCAGCGGTCTTGGCGCCATCGGCCAGCGGGTACTTGAGGTTCCACAGGAAACCTTTCTCGTCGTGGTTTTCCACTTCGAGGTCGGAAATTGCCGTGTGCAACTTGGTGTCCCAGTTGACTAGGCGCTTGCCGCGGTAGATCAGGCCGTCTTCGTGCAGGCGCACGAAGGCTTCTTTCACCGATTCCGACAGGCCATCGTCCATGGTGAAGCGCTCGCGGCTCCAGTCCACAGACGAACCCAGGCGACGGATCTGACGGCTGATATTGCCGCCGGATTGATCCTTCCATTCCCAGATCTTCTCCAGGAATTTTTCGCGACCCAGGTCGTGACGGTTTTGGCCGGTGGCTTCGAGCTGGCGTTCCACCAGCATCTGTGTGGCGATACCGGCGTGGTCGGTGCCCGGTTGCCACAGGGTATTACGGCCCTGCATGCGGCGGAAACGGATCAACGCATCCATGATCGCATTGTTGAAGCCATGGCCCATGTGCAGGCTGCCAGTGACGTTCGGTGGCGGAATCATGATGGTGTAGGACTCGCCGGCACCTTGTGGGGCGAAATAATTCTCGGACTCCCAGGTGTTGTACCAGGAAGTTTCAATGGCGTGCGGCTGGTAGGTCTTATCCATGCGCGGCGGGACCCTAGTTGGCATTAATTCAGGAAAGCCGACAAGTATAACGGGGGATAAGGCGCAGGGCGAGGCGAAGACGGGCTAGAGATGTATGTTGAGCAAGTGTGGGAGCAGGCAAGCCAGCTCCCACAGGGATCTAAGTAAGGCTCAGGACTGGTATTGGCTTAATAGCCGCTCCATCCGCGCATCCATCCGCCGTTTGATCTCGGCTTCGATATGCGGGGCAAAGTCGTCGATCACATCCTGCATGATCAATTGCGCAGCGGCACGCAGTTCGTTGTCCAGGTGCAGCAACAAAGCGTCGGGGGCTTTTTCTGCGACAGGTGCCGGTTCGGCAGCGGGGGCCGGTGTGACAGGTTCAGGTGCGGCAGGCTTGCCACCGACCATGTCGAACAACAGCGGAATCTGTACCTCACCCTCGACCGATTCGGTCAGCAGCGGCGGTTGCAATTCATCATCACCGAGCAATTGACGGATCGACTCCAGGTCGTCCAGCAAGTGGTCGTCTTTTTTTATCGGGTTTGGAGTGTCCATCGTGTGCTCAGAGTCGTTGTAGCCGGTGATCTTGCAGAGGATAGCCCTGTTCGCGGTAGAAACGGAAACTCTCCCGCGCGGCCTGACGAATTGCCGGGTCTTCGACCACCACTTCCGCCACGCGGGCAAAAGCTTTGGCAAAGGCCGGTACTTTCAGGTCCAGGTTAACCAGCAAGTCATGATGATCGCCGCAGCTGTCGCCCAAACCCAGCACAATCAGGCCTTCGGGTTCGGACTCGGCAGGGCCGTGGGGCACGAAGCTTTCGCCCTTGAAGCGCCACAGGCGGGCGTCGAGGTCTTCACGCTGAGCGGCATCGCTGCAATGCAGGTAGATGCGGTGGCCCATGCGCCAGGCTTTTTCGGTGAGTTTGCAGGCAAAGTCCAGGCGCGCAGAGGGATCGGCGCTGGGCAATATATAGAAGTCGACTTGGGTCATTGCGGTTCCTGAGACCGGGGCGCCATGCAGGCCACCCCGGAATCTTCAGTTTCAGGCTTTGGCGCGATCCAGCAGGTACTGGGTCAACAGAGGAACCGGACGGCCACTGGCGCCCTTGTCCTTGCCGCCGCTGGTCCAGGCCGTACCGGCGATGTCCAGGTGCGCCCAGTTGAAGTTCTTGGCGAAGCGCGACAGGAAGCAGGCAGCGGTGATGGTGCCGGCTTTAGGGCCGCCAATGTTGGCGATGTCGGCGAACGGGCTGTCCAGTTGTTCCTGGTACTCGTCGAACAGCGGCAGTTGCCAGGCGCGGTCGTCGGCAGCCTTGCCGGCGCTGAGCAGTTGCTCGATCAACTCGTCGTTGTTACCCAGCAGACCCGAGGTGTGAGCGCCCAGGGCGACCACGCAGGCACCGGTCAGGGTGGCAATGTCGATCACGGCCTGTGGCTTGAAGCGTTCGGCGTAGGTGAGGGCGTCGCACAGCACCAGACGGCCTTCGGCGTCGGTGTTGAGGATCTCGACGGTCTGGCCGCTCATGGTCGTGACGATGTCGCCCGGGCGTGCAGCACCACCGCTCGGCATGTTCTCGGCGCAAGCCAGGATGCACACCAGGTTGATCGGCAGCTTGAGTTCCAGCACGGCACGCAGTGTGCCGAACACGCTGGCGGCGCCGCCCATGTCGTACTTCATTTCGTCCATGCCGGCACCCGGCTTGAGGCTGATGCCGCCGGTGTCGAAGGTGATGCCTTTGCCGACCAGCGCGTAAGGCTTCTCGGACTTCTTACCGCCGTTGTATTGCATCACGATCAGGCGTGGCGGCTGGTCGCTGCCTTGGCCCACGGCATAGAACGAGCCCATGCCCAGTTCCTTGATCTTCTTCTCATCCAGCACTTCAACCTTCAGGCCCTTGAACTCCTTGCCCAGCGCCTTGGCTTGTTCGCCCAGGTAGGTGGGATGGCAGATGTTCGGCGGCAGGTTGCCCAGGTCGCGGGTAAACGACATGCCGTTGGCGATGGCAGTGGCGTGGGTGACGGCGCGCTCGACTTCAGCCTGGGCGGCCTTGATGGTCAGCAGGGTGATTTTCTTGATGGCGCGCGGCTCGGCCTTCTGGCTCTTGAACTGGTCGAAGACGTAACCGCCGTCCACCAGGCTTTCGGCCAGCAGGCGGGTCTTGCCGTAGCTGTCGCGACCTTTTACTACGATTTCATCGAGGGCCAGTGCCGCATCGGTACCGCCCAGGCTTTTAAGGGTGGCGAGGATACCGCTGATGATCTTGCGGAACGGGCGGTCGCCCAGTTCGGCGTCCTTGCCCACGCCCACCAGCAATACGCGGTCGGCTTTAAGGTTGGGCAGGCTTTGCAGCAGCAGGCTTTGACCGACTTTGCCGGCCAGGTCGCCACGCTTGAGGACCGCGCTGATGGCGCCGCCGCTCAGTTCGTCCAGTTGCTTGGCGGCGACGCCGAGCTTGCGCCCTTCGCCGACGGCGACCACGAGGGTGGCGGTTTTCAACGTTTCGGGGCTAACGCTTTTTACAACCAATTCCATTTTCGGGTCCCTTATTTAAGGTCTGTGAGCCTGGCGTCTGTACGCAGGCTTTGATGCTCGGCAGCTTTGTAAACCGCCCGCGACAAAGGCCGCAGTTTGAACCTCGCCAGAGCAGCCTGACAACCCTTGCAGCACGCTTTGTGCACGCGCATGAGCAAGCACCGTGACAGGCGCGGATAATCACAGGATAATGCGCAATCTTTTTAGCCGGCCCGTGCATGCGGGCCGACTCGGTATGCTTGCTTGTTTGGCCGCCTTAGCCTGACAACCCTGGAGTGTCTGGTTTGATCGTCTTCCGTTATCTGTCCCGCGAAGTCCTGTTGACCCTGAGTGCCGTGAGTGCGGTATTGCTGGTCATCACCATGAGTGGTCGTTTCGTCAAATTCCTCGCCCAGGCGGCCTCGGGCGCCCTGGATCCAGGCTCGTTGTTCCTGATCATGGGCTTTCGCCTGCCGGGTTTTTTGCAGCTGATCCTGCCGCTTGGCCTGTTTCTCGGCATCCTGTTGGCCTATGGCCGGCTTTACCTTGAAAGTGAAATGACCGTGCTTTCGGCCACCGGCATGAGCCAGCAGCGCCTGCTGGCCATGACCATGGTGCCGGCCACTGGCGTTGCCCTGGTGGTGGCCTGGTTGAGCATGAGCCTGGCGCCCCAGGGGGCCATGCAGTTCCAACTGCTGCTGAACAAGCAGGATGCGATGACCGAGTTCGATACCCTGGAGCCCGGCCGCTTCCAGGCGCTCAACGACGGCACGCGGGTGACCTATACGGAAACCATGACCGACGACCGCTCTAACCTGGGCGGCGTGTTCATCTCGCAGAAAAACCTCGGGCTGAACCAGAAAGACCGGGGTATTTCGATTCTTGTAGCCAACAGCGGGCGCCAGGAAATACGTGCTGACGGCAACCGCTACCTGATCCTCGAAAATGGCTATCGCTACGACGGCAGCCCTGGGCTGGCGGAATATCGGGCGGTCAAATACGACACTTATGGCGTAATGCTGGCCAAACCGGACATCAGTGAAGAGGTCACCGACCGTGACGCACTGCCGACGCTATCGCTGATCGGCAATCCCGAGTTGCGCTCCGTGGCCGAGCTGCAATGGCGAATCTCGCTGCCGTTGCTGGTGTTTATCGTGACCTTGATGGCCGTGCCGCTGTCGCGCGTCAACCCGCGCCAGGGCCGCTTCCTCAAGCTATTGCCGGCGATCCTTTTGTACATGGCCTACCTGACCATCCTGATTTCCGCCCGTGGCTCCCTGGAGAAGGGCAAGTTGTCGCCAACCCTGGGCCTGTGGTGGGTGCATGGGATCTTCCTGGTGATCGGCCTGGGGCTGCTCTATTGGGAACCTATCCGTTTGAAAATGAAGAGCCGTCGTGGCCTGAAGGAGTTGGCTCGTGGCTAAGCTCGACCGCTACATTGGTAGCAGCGTACTGATCGCCATCCTGGCGGTATTGGGCATCATCCTTGGCCTGGCTTGCCTGTTTGCCTTTATTGATGAAGTAGGCAGCGTCACCGACACCTATACCGTCACCAACGTATTGAGCTACGTGGCGCTGACTGCACCGCGTCGTCTCTACGACATGATGCCGATGGCGGCTCTCATCGGCTGCCTGATCGGCCTGGGTAGCCTGGCCAGCAGCAGTGAGCTGACCATCATGCGAGCGGCGGGCGTTTCCATCGGCCGGATCGTCTGGGCCGTCATGAAACCCATGCTGTTGCTGATGGCGTGCAGTGTGTTGATCGGCGAGTACGTAGCGCCACCGACCGAAGCCACGGCCCAGGCCAATCGCGCCCTGGCCCAGGGTTCGGGGGATGCGCAGAGCGCCAGGCATGGCCTGTGGCACCGCCAGGGTGATGAGTTTATCCACATCAACGCCGTGCAGCCGGGCGGTTTGTTGGTGGGCGTGACGCGTTATACGTTCGACAAAGAGCGGCATATGCTGACCTCCAGTTTCTCCAAGCGCGCGCAGTACGACGAGGGCAAATGGGAGCTGTACGACGTCACCACGACGTATTTCCGTAATGTGGGGCAGGGCATCAAGGCCTACACCGAAGTGATCAATGTGCCGTCTGAACAGTGGGACATTGCCCTGAAGCCGGAACTGCTCAATACCGTGGTCATGATCCCGGAAAGCCTGCCGATCTCCGGTTTGTGGAGTTATATCCACTACCTCAAGGATCAGGGCCTGAACAACGGCCGTTACTGGCTGGCATTTTGGGTCAAGGTGTTGCAACCGTTGGTCACCGCCGCGCTGGTGCTGATGGCTATTTCGTTCATCTTCGGTCCGCTGCGTTCGGTAACACTCGGCCAGCGGGTGTTTACCGGCGTGCTGGTGGGCTTTACCTTCCGCATCGCCCAGGACCTGCTTGGGCCGTCGAGCCTGGTATTCGGTTTCTCGCCGCTGTTTGCGGTGCTGGTACCGACGGCTATCTGCGCCGTGGCCGGGTTCTGGCTGTTGCGCCGGGCCGGTTGATACCGCGCTTATGCACAAAAAATGCCCCGCTCCTATGAGCGGGGCATTTTTGTTCTGGTCAGCAAAGATGACGCCCGGCCCGAGCATCAGGTACAATTCCCGGCTATTTTTCAGCGGGCAATCTGCCTGCAGCCTTTTTGAGTGTTGATCCGTGAGTGATTTGAGTCATATCCGCAATTTCTCCATCATCGCCCACATTGACCATGGTAAGTCGACGCTGGCCGATCGATTCATCCAGATGTGCGGCGGCCTTGCCGAGCGTGAAATGGAAGCCCAGGTCCTGGACTCCATGGACCTCGAGCGCGAGCGCGGCATCACCATCAAGGCCCACAGCGTTACCCTGTACTACACCGCAAAAGACGGTATCAAGTACCAGCTGAACTTCATTGACACCCCCGGCCACGTTGACTTCACCTACGAAGTCAGCCGCTCGCTGGCCGCCTGTGAAGGCGCCTTGCTGGTGGTCGATGCCGGCCAGGGCGTTGAAGCCCAGTCGGTAGCCAACTGCTATACCGCGATCGAGCAGGGCCTTGAGGTCATGCCGGTACTGAACAAGATCGATTTGCCGCAGGCCGATCCAGACCGCGTTAAAGAAGAAATCGAAAAAATCATCGGCATTGACGCCACCGACGCCGTCGAGTGCAGCGCCAAGACCGGCCTGGGCGTTGACGAGGTGCTCGAGCGCCTGGTCAAGACCATTCCTGCGCCTACCGGCAACTACGAAGATCCGCTGCAAGCGTTGATCATCGACTCCTGGTTCGACAACTACCTGGGCGTTGTTTCCCTGGTACGTGTGCGCCACGGCCGTGTGAAGAAGGGCGACAAGATCCTGGTCAAATCCACCGGCAAGATCCACCTGGTGGACAGCGTCGGTGTTTTCAACCCGAAACACACTGCTACCACCGACCTCAAAGCCGGTGAAGTAGGCTTCATCATCGCCGGTATCAAGGACATTCACGGTGCACCGGTCGGTGACACCCTGACCTTGAGCTCCACCCCTGACGTCGACGTGCTGCCGGGCTTCAAACGCATCCAGCCGCAGGTTTACGCCGGCCTGTTCCCGGTCAGCTCCGACGACTTCGAAGATTTCCGCGAAGCGCTGCAAAAGCTCACCCTCAACGACTCGTCGTTGCAGTACACCCCGGAAAGCTCCGACGCCCTGGGCTTCGGCTTCCGTTGCGGGTTCCTGGGCATGCTGCACATGGAGATCATCCAGGAGCGCCTGGAGCGCGAATACGACCTGGACCTGATCACCACGGCGCCAACGGTTATTTTTGAGCTGGCGCTGAAAACCGGTGAAACGATTTACGTAGACAACCCGTCCAAGCTTCCGGATCTGTCCACTATCGAAGACATGCGCGAGCCGATCGTGCGGGCCAATATCCTGGTTCCGCAAGAGCACTTGGGCAACGTGATTACCCTGTGTATCGAAAAACGTGGCGTGCAGCACGACATGTTGTTCCTCGGTACCCAGGTGCAAGTGACCTACGATTTGCCGATGAACGAAGTGGTTTTGGACTTCTTCGACCGTCTCAAATCCACCAGTCGCGGCTATGCTTCGCTGGATTACCATTTCGACCGTTACCAATCGGCTAATCTGGTGAAACTGGATGTGCTGATCAACGGCGACAAGGTGGATGCACTGGCACTGATCGTGCACAAGGACAACGCGCACTACAAAGGTCGCCAGTTGACCGAAAAGATGAAAGAACTGATTCCGCGCCAGATGTTCGACGTCGCGATCCAGGCCGCCATTGGCGGGCAGATCATTGCACGGACCTCCGTCAAGGCACTCAGAAAGAACGTACTGGCCAAATGCTACGGCGGTGACGTAAGCCGTAAGCGCAAGCTGCTTGAGAAGCAAAAGGCCGGTAAAAAACGCATGAAGCAAGTGGGCAACGTGGAAATTCCACAAGAAGCCTTCCTTGCAGTGCTCAGGTTGGATAGTTAGGTCCTATGTCACTAAATTTCCCGCTGTTGCTGGTCATCGCCGTTGCCGTTTGCGGTCTCCTGGCGTTGCTCGATCTGGTGTTCTTCGCCCCGCGTCGGCGGGCGGCTATCGCCTCGTATCAGGGCAGCGTCAGCCAGCCCGATGCGGTGGCGATCGAGAAACTGAACAAAGAGCCTTTGCTGGTTGAATACGGCAAGTCGTTCTTCCCGGTGTTGTTCATCGTGCTGGTGCTGCGCTCGTTCCTGGTGGAGCCGTTTCAGATCCCTTCGGGTTCGATGAAACCTACCCTGGACGTTGGCGACTTTATCCTGGTGAACAAGTTTTCCTACGGGATCCGCCTGCCAGTGCTCGACAAGAAAGTCATCCCGGTCGGTGACCCGCAGCGCGGCGATGTGATGGTGTTCCGCTACCCAAGCGACCCGAACGTCAACTACATCAAGCGTGTCGTGGGCCTGCCGGGCGACGTGATTCGCTACACCAGCGACAAGCGCCTGTTCGTCAATGGTGAGTCGGTAGCCGAGAAGTTGATCGGCACCGAGCCGAATACCCTGGGCAGCGCTGAGCTGTATCAGGAAAAACTCGGCGCAGTAGAGCACCAGATCCGCAAGGAAATGAGCCGCTACCGCTCGCCGCCCGACACCGAATGGAAAGTGCCGGCCGGGCACTACTTCATGATGGGCGACAACCGTGACAACTCCAACGACAGCCGGTATTGGGATGACCCTAATATTCCCAAGGACCTGCTGGGCATGGTTCCCGACGAGAACATTGTCGGCAAGGCCTTTGCGGTCTGGATGAGCTGGCCGGAACCCAAGCTCAGCCACCTGCCGAACTTCTCGCGGGTCGGGCTGATCAAGTAATACAGGCGGCGCTGTGAACACAGCGCCGAATGCTTTTCTGGGGTTGGGACAATCATTGGCCCAACCCCTTGCTGTACCAATCAGGATTTGAATTTGAACACTGCGTCAATCGTCGATGGCCGCCGGTGCCACCAAACAGATATGGGTAAACCGTGAGCGTTTCTCTAAGCCGTCTCGAGCGCCAGCTCGGCTACACCTTCAAGGACCAGGAATTGATGGTCCTTGCCCTCACACACCGCAGCTTTGCAGGGCGCAATAACGAGCGCCTGGAATTCCTCGGTGATGCCATCCTTAACTTTGCCGCCGGTGAGGCGCTGTTCGAGCGTTTCCCGCAAGCGCGCGAAGGTCAGCTGTCACGTCTGCGTGCACGCCTGGTCAAAGGCGAGACCCTGGCTGTGCTGGCCCGTGGTTTCGGCCTGGGCGAGTACCTGCGCTTGGGTTCGGGTGAGCTGAAAAGCGGTGGTTTCCGCCGCGAGTCGATCCTGGCCGACGCCCTCGAAGCGTTGATCGGTGCGATCTACCTCGATGCTGGCATGGAGACCGCCAAGGAGCGCGTAGTCGCCTGGCTGGCTTCGGAGATCGAGAGCCTGACGCTGGTCGACACTAACAAAGATCCCAAGACCCGCCTGCAGGAATACCTGCAGTCGCGTGGTTGCGAACTGCCACGCTACGAAGTGGTGGATATCCAGGGTGAACCCCATTGCCGCGTGTTTTTCGTGGAATGTGAAATCACCTTATTGAATGAAAAAAGCCGAGGTCAGGGTGTGAGCCGTCGTATTGCCGAACAGGTAGCGGCCGCTGCAGCACTGATTGCCCTGGGCGTGGAGAATGGCCATGACTGATTCAACCGCAACACGCTGTGGCTATGTTGCCATCGTCGGCCGCCCGAACGTGGGCAAGTCCACGCTGCTGAACCACATCCTCGGCCAGAAGCTGGCGATCACCTCGCGCAAGCCGCAGACCACCCGCCACAACATGCTGGGCATCAAGACCGAAGGCACCGTGCAAGCGGTGTATGTCGACACCCCGGGCATGCACAAAGGTGGCGAGAAGGCGTTGAACCGCTACATGAACAAGACCGCTTCGGCGGCGTTGAAAGACGTCGACGTGGTGATCTTCGTGGTCGACCGCACCAAGTGGACCGACGAAGACCAGATGGTTCTGGAGCGCGTGCAGTACGTCACTGGCCCGTTGATCGTCGCGCTGAACAAGACCGACCGCATCGAAGACAAAGCCGAGCTGATGCCACACCTGAGCTGGCTGCAGGAACAACTGCCGAACGCCCAGATCATGCCGATTTCGGCCCAGCACGGCCACAATCTGGACGCCCTGGAACGCGTGATCGCCGAGCACCTGCCGGAGAACGAGCACTTCTTCCCGGAAGACCAGATCACCGACCGCAGCAGCCGCTTCCTGGCCGCCGAACTGGTACGCGAAAAAATCATGCGCCAGATGGGCGCCGAGCTGCCGTACCAGATCACTGTCGAAATCGAAGAGTTCAAGCAGCAGGGCAAAACCCTGCATATCCACGCGTTGATCCTCGTTGAACGTGACGGCCAGAAGAAAATCATCATTGGCGACAAGGGCGAGCGCATCAAGCGCATCGGTACCGAAGCGCGCAAGGACATGGAATTGCTGTTTGATTCCAAGATCATGCTTAACCTGTGGGTGAAGGTTAAAGGTGGTTGGTCCGACGATGAGCGCGCGCTGCGCTCTCTGGGCTACGGCGACCTGTAACCCTTCGCCTGATGGCGGACGGGCGTGTTGTGGCGAGGGAGCTTGCTCCCGCTGGGCCGCGAAGCGGCCCCAACAAGGCCGGCGAGTTTTTTCAGCTATAACTCGATGGCTGGTATAGGGGCTGCTTCGCAGCCCAGCGGGAGCAAGCTCCCTCGCCACAAAAGCGCTCTCCTTTTTTAGAGATTCCCCGTCTCATGTCCCAATCCCCACCTCCCAGCCAACTCGCCTACGTCCTGCACAGCCGCGCCTACCGCGAGACCAGCGCTTTGGTGGATTTCCTCACGCCCCAAGGCCGCTTGCGCGCGGTGTTGCGCAGTGCGCGGGGCAAGGCGGGTACGCTGGCACGGCCGTTTGTGGCGCTGGACGTGGAGTTTCGTGGCAAGGGTGAGCTGAAAAACGTTGGCCGCCTGGAAAGCGTCGGCACCTCGGCCTGGCTCAATGGCGAAGCGCTGTTCAGCGGGCTTTACCTTAACGAGCTGCTGATCCGCCTGCTGCCCGCCGAAGACCCGCACCCCGCAGTCTTCGATCACTATGCCGCCACGCTTGTGGCCCTGGCCGAAGGTCGCCCGCTGGAACCACTGCTGCGCGCCTTCGAATGGCGGCTGCTCGATGACTTGGGCTACGGCTTCGAACTGAGCAATGACCTGCACGGCGACCCCATCGCCGCCGACGGTATGTACCGCCTGCAAGTCGACGCTGGCCTTGAGCGCGTGTACCTGCTGCAACCGGGCCTGTTCCAGGGCACCGAGCTGTTGGCCATGAGCGAGGCCGACTGGAGCGCCCCTGGCGCCTTGTCCGCCGCCAAACGCTTGATGCGCCAGGCGCTGGCCGTGCATTTGGGCGGGCGCCCGCTGGTCAGTCGCGAGTTGTTTCGAAAGCCCTGACAAGCCCGTGTATGCTGTGCAGCGTTTCTTTCCCTTTTCAGGAGCGCTTCCGTGACCACCAGCAATCGCATTCTTCTTGGCGTCAACATCGACCACGTCGCCACCCTGCGCCAGGCCCGGGGCACCCGTTACCCCGACCCGGTCAAGGCCGCGCTGGACGCCGAAGAAGCGGGCGCCGACGGTATTACCGTGCACCTGCGCGAAGATCGCCGCCACATCCAGGAGCGTGATGTACTGGTGCTCAAGGATGTGCTGCAAACCCGCATGAACTTCGAGATGGGCGTCACCGAAGAAATGATGGCGTTCGCCGAGCGCATCCGCCCGGCGCATATCTGCCTGGTGCCGGAAACCCGCCAGGAGCTGACCACCGAAGGCGGCCTCGACGTGGCCGGCCAGGAAGCGCGGATCAAGGCTGCAGTGGAGCGCCTGTCGAAGATCGGCAGCGAAGTGTCGCTGTTCATCGACGCCGACGAGCGCCAGATCGAAGCCTCGCGTCGCGTCGGCGCGCCGGCTATCGAACTGCACACCGGTCGTTACGCCGATGCCACCACGCCCACCGAAGTGGCTGAGGAACTGCAGCGCATCATCGACGGCGTCAAGTGCGGCCTCAACGAAGGCCTGATCGTCAACGCCGGCCACGGCCTGCACTACCACAACGTTGAAGCCGTGGCCGCTATCAAGGGCATCAACGAACTGAACATCGGCCATGCGCTGGTCGCGCATGCGCTGTTCGTCGGTTTCAAAGGCGCGGTCGCCGAAATGAAAGCCCTGATTCTGGCGGCTGCCAAGCACTGATCAGACACTGGAAATCTCCTGTGGAGCGGGCTTGTGTGGGAGCTGGCTTGTGTGGGAGCCGGGCTTGCCCGCGATGCAGGCGCCTCGGTTTTTCAGTTTTACCGAGGTGATGCTATCGCAGGCAAGCCAGCTCCCACACAAGCCAGCTCCCACAGGAAACCTTCAGAGTCTTCATCGGCGTTTTCGCCATGCGGCAATGCGAAGCCTTACTGTTTAGCCAATGCAGGTGTATCGTATCTGCCCTTTGCGGGCCTCTGGCCTGCGGCCGATACGTGAGGTTGTTGTGTCCCGATCCTTTTCCCGTCGACAAATCCTGGGTGGCCTGGCAGGCCTGGCCGTCGTGGGCGTCGGTGCCGGTGGCGGCTATCGCTACTGGCTGGGGAAAGTCGCCGAGGCCAACGCGGGCCACGATTATGAGCTGATCGCCGCACCGTTGGACGTGGAGCTGGTGCCCGGCCACAAGACCGAAGCCTGGGCATTTGGCCCCTCGGCGCCAGGCACCGAGTTGCGGGTGCGTCAGGGCGAGTGGCTGCGGGTACGTTTTATCAACCACCTGCCGGTCGCCACCACCATCCACTGGCACGGCATTCGCCTGCCGCTGGAAATGGATGGCGTGCCCTACGTTTCACAACTGCCGGTACTGCCCGGCGAATACTTCGACTACAAATTCCGCGTGCCTGACGCTGGCAGCTACTGGTATCACCCGCACGTGAACAGCAGCGAAGAACTCGGCCGTGGCTTGGTCGGCCCGCTGATTGTCGAAGAGCGTGAACCCACCGGTTTCAAACACGAACGCACCTTGAGCCTGAAAAGCTGGCACGTGGATGAAGAGGGCGCGTTTGTCGCCTTCAGCGTGCCCCGTGAAGCGGCGCGTGGTGGCACGGCCGGGCGGTTGTCGACCATCAATGGCGTGCCCCAGGCGGTGATTGACCTGCCTGCCGGGCAGATCACCCGCGTGCGCTTGCTCAACCTCGACAACACCCTGACGTATCGCCTCAATATCCCCGACGTTGAAGCGCAGATCTATGCACTGGACGGCAACCCCATCGAACCGCGCCCGTTGGGCAAGGAATATTGGCTGGGGCCAGGCATGCGTATCTGCCTGGCGATCAAGGCACCGCCGGCGGGTGAAGAACTGTCGATCCGTAACGGCCCGGTGCGCCTGGGCACTTTCCGTTCAGTGGCCACTACCGACGCGTCGAGCGAGTGGCCGCCAGCTCTGCCCGCCAACCCAATTGCCGAGCCGGACCTGGCCAATGCCGAGAAACTCAACTTCAATTTCGAGTGGGTCGGCAGCGTGTCGGTGGATGACGGCAAACCGCCGAGCCTGTGGCAGATCAACGGCAAGGCCTGGGACATCACCGACAAGACCTGCGCCGACCGCCCGATTGCCAAGCTTGAGAAGGGCAAGAGCTACATTTTCGAATTGAAGAACATGACCCAGTACCAGCACCCGATCCACCTGCATGGCATGAGCTTCAAGGTGATCGCCTCGAACCGCCACAAGGTGATCCCGTATTTCACCGACACCTACCTGCTGGGCAAAAACGAGCGTGCGCGCGTGGCGTTGGTGGCCGATAACCCAGGCGTGTGGATGTTTCACTGCCACGTGATAGACCATATGGAAACCGGCCTGATGGCCGCTATCGAGGTGGCGTGATGCGCCAGATTCGCCCCGCTGCGATCATCGACCGCAGCCGTGACCAGCACTTCATGCGCGAAGCCCTGGCCCTTGCCGCCCAAGGCGCCGCGCTGGGCGAAGTGCCTGTGGGCGCGGTGCTGGTGCAGGACGGTGAAATCATCGGCCGTGGTTTTAACTGCCCGATCAGCGGCAACGACCCCAGCGCCCATGCCGAAATGGTCGCCATCCGCGCCGCCGCGCAGGCGATCAGCAACTACCGCCTGGTGGGCAGCACGCTGTACGTGACGCTGGAACCGTGCAGCATGTGCGCTGGTTTGATTGTGCATTCGCGCATCGCGCGGGTGGTGTACGGCGCGCTGGAGCCGAAGGCCGGGATTGTGCAAAGCCAGGGGCAGTTTTTTACCCAGGGCTTTCTCAACCATCGGGTGCTGTATGAAGGTGGGGTGTTGGCCGAGGAATGCGGCACGGTACTGAGTGAATTCTTCAAGGCCCGCAGAGCCAAGCCCACACTCTAAAGAACACCGAGGAGCCAATGTGGGAGCTGGCTTGCCTGCGATAGCGGTGCATCAGTCACTGATGAGTTGTCGGGCTGGCCGCCATCGCAGGCAAGCCAGCTCCCACATTTCGATCCCCATTTAGTCAGGGAAATCAGTGTTTATTTCTTGGCGATAATCACCGCCCGCATCGGCGCCGGCAGCCCTTCGATGGTCTTGCTGTGATCATCCGGGTCCAGGAAATCACTCAGCGACTGATACTTCATCCACTCGGTGCCGCGTTGTTCTTCAACCGTGGTCACGCTTACATCCACACAACGCACCTCACTGAAACCCGCGCGGCGCAGCCACAGCATCAGTGCCGGCACCGACGGCAGGAACCACACGTTGCGCATTTGCGCGTAGCGGTCTTCCGGCACCAGCACTTGCTGCTGATCGCCGTCCACGACCAAGGTTTCCAGCACCAACTCGCCACCTTTGACCAGTGTGTCCTTGAGCGCCAGCAGATGCTCGATCGGCGAGCGGCGGTGATAGAACACGCCCATGGAAAACACCGTATCGAAGCCCTCCAGGTTCGACGGCAGGTCCTCAAACGGGAACGGCAAGTGCCAGGCCTTTGGCTCGGACAAGTAGCGCTGCACCGCCTGGAATTGGCAGAAAAACAGCCAGTTCGGGTCCACGCCAATCACGCTGTCGGCGCCCGCGCCGAGCATGCGCCACATGTAGTAGCCGTTGCCGCAGCCCACATCGAGGATTCGCTTGCCCTTCAAATCCAGGTGCGGCGCCACCCGCGACCACTTCCAGTCCGAACGCCATTCGGTGTCCACGTGCACGCCGAACAGGTTGAACGGGCCTTTGCGCCACGGGCTCAGGCCCATCAACGCAGTGTGCATTTGTGCGCGGGTGGCGTCGTCGCAAGCGGTATCCAGCGTCAGGCCATTGAGCAAATCGACTTCGCTGGGCTGGATCTGCGGCAGTGCGTCCAGCGCACTTTGCCAGCGCTCCAGGTCGCCGTGACCCTTTTCCATTTTGCTGTCGAGCTGCGCTTGCAGGCCCTGGGCCCACACGGCCAGAGGAGTGCCGACCAAGTGGCGGGCGAGGGGGGACAAATCAATCATGGCAAGGCAATCAACGAGGCAAAGTTAAGACACTGGAACCACGGCACGACTTTCGAGAACCCAGCCGCCAGCAGGCGTTCGCGGTGTTCTTCGAGGCTGTCGGGCTTCATGACGTTTTCGATGGCGCTGCGCTTCTGGGCAATTTCCAGTTCGCTGTAGCCGTTGGCGCGTTTGAACGCGATATGCAGGTCGGTGAGCAGCGCGTGTTCTTCGGGATCGTTGAACCGCAGCTTTTCCGAGAGGATCAACGCACCGCCTGGCAGCAGCGCCTGGCGGATGCGCCCGAGCAACGCCAGGCGTTGGTCAGGCGCGATAAATTGCAGGGTGAAGTTCAACGCCACCACCGAAGCGGGCTGGAATTGCAGCGCGAGAATGTCGCCCTCAATCACCTCAACCGGCAGCAACTCCTGGAACATCGAGTCCTGGCCGTTGAGGTATTCGCGGCAACGCTCGACCATCGCTGCGGAGTTATCCACCGCAATCACTCGGCAGCCGTCGGTGCGCACATGGCGACGCAAGGCTTGGGTCACTGCGCCAAGGGACGAACCGAGGTCGTAGAGCACGCTGCCCGGCTGGGCAAATTGCGCCGCGAGCACGCCGAGGTTCTCGACGATGGTCGGGTAACCCGGCACCGAGCGCTTGATCATGTCCGGGAACACCCGCACCACGTCCTCGTTAAAGGCGAAGTCCGGCACCTGGGGCAGGGGCTGGGCGAATAGGCGATCGGGTTCTTTGCTCACGGTTGTTCCGGCGACGAGGGGGGAAAGGCCGGCATTTTAGCCAAGTTGGCCCTCGTGTGCGCGGGTTGTCTGATGGAAAGCCGAGGCCGTGATGCCCCACTGGCCGAGCCAGTAGGTGATGATCAGCAAATACGGCGCCGCATCGAAAGCCAGCACAAACCGATTGATGCCGATCAGCGTGTCGGAAAACACAAACGACACCGCCCCCGCTGCTGCAAGCCAGGCCGAGCGTCTCGGCACCTCACTGCCCAGCCGCGCCAATGCGCGCCAGAGCATGGCACTGATCACCAGCGCGTAGACCACCACCGGGACCAGCAAATCGCCCAGGCCGTGGGAAATCAGGATGCTCAACAAAATCGCGCCGACCGCCAGCGCCAATACCAAGGGCAACACCGCCAGGCGGCGGCAATCGCTGAAATAGGCTTTCAAATACGCGAGATGCGCAAACAGGAACGCGCCGAGGCCAAAGATAAACAGATCGCCCGGCCAAGCAAGCAGCACATCACCGACCAGGGAAAAAATCAGCCCCAGGCTGATCCAGCGTCGATAGTCGGTGGGCGGCGCATCATGCAGCCAGCCCAGCAGTGCCAGCACCGGCAGCGGTTTGACCAGCAGGCACAACAGGGTTGCGTGGGTGGTCAGGCCATAGATAAAGGTGCCGGCGCCCATCAGCGCAAGAATCAGCCATGGCATATCAGTTCACCGTAATGGCGCAGTCGAAGGTTTCGGCCGGTTCAGCTTCCGGCTCCCACGGTTGCTGGGACGTAAGCCGCAAACGGCCTTGGCCGGCTGCGAAGGCCTGGAAGCGCCAGGTCGACTGGCCGCCGCCCCCGATCACACCGGATTCGCTGCTGCTGTAGACCTCCGGGCTCAATGCGCGCAACACGCCGCCGGCAGAATCCTGGATCGCCCAGCGGTAGCCGGTGGTGGGGTTGCTCGGCAGGGTGAGGATCAGGTTTTGTCCGGTTTTAAGCTGGAGCGGGCAGGCGCTCTGGTTATCCACGCTGACGTTTTGCTTGGGGGCACTGGCGCATGCGGCCAGCAGGGCAAGGCTCAAGGGGAGAAACAGGCGGGCAGCGGTCATGGGGGCTCCGTTCATTCACGACGAAGGGCGAGCATAACCGAAGATGAGACAAGGTGTGACAAGCAGAAAGTGGTAGAAACCTTTGTGGCGAGGGAGCTTGCTCCCGCTGGGCCGCGAAGCGGCCCCGGCTTTTTTGGGACTGCTGCGCATTCCAGCGGGAGCAAGCTCCCTCGCCACAGGGTTGGAGTGAATTTTTAGAAGAGCACCTTCGCCACATCCGCAAAGCGCTTGGCAAAGTGCACCGTCATGCCTTCCTTCAGGTACTCGGGCAACTCCTCAAAGCTGCCACGGTTCGGCTCTGGCAAAATCAGCTCATGAATCTTCTGGCGCCGCGCCGCAATCACCTTCTCGCGTACCCCGCCAATCGGCAGCACATGCCCGGTCAAGGTCAGTTCGCCGGTCATGGCCACGCCTTTTTTCGGCGGCTGGTTGCGCGCCAGCGACAGCAACGCACTGGCCATGGTCACACCCGCGCTCGGGCCGTCTTTGGGTGTCGCACCTTCCGGCACGTGCAGGTGCACGAACGCTTCATCGAAGAACTTCGGATCGCCGCCAAACGACTTCAGATTCGAGCTGATGTAGCTGTAGGCGATCTCGGCGGACTCTTTCATCACTTCGCCCAATTGCCCGGTGAGTTTGAAGCCGCGATTGAGTGTGTGGATGCGCGTCGCCTCAATCGGCAAGGTCGCGCCGCCCATGCTGGTCCAGGCCAGGCCAGTGATCACACCGGTGCCGGACAGCACTTGCTCGTTGCGGAACACCGGCATGCCCAATGAGCTTTCCAGGTCCTTGTTGCCGATCTTGATCACCGAGTTCGGCTCATCCAGCAACTTGACCACGGCCTTGCGCACCAGTTTGCCCAGCTGTTTCTCCAACTGGCGCACACCGGCTTCTCGCGCATAACCGTCGATCAACGCACGCAGGGCGCCGTCGCTGATGGTCAGGCTGGTTTTCGCCACGCCGGCTTTTTCCAGCTGCTTGGGCCACAGGTGACGCTTGGCGATGGCGACTTTTTCTTCGGTGATATAGCCCGACAGGCGAATCACTTCCATACGGTCCAGCAACGGGCCGGGGATCGAGTCCAGGGTGTTGGCGGTACACACGAACAGCACTTTGGACAGGTCCAGGCGCAGGTCCAGGTAGTGATCGAGGAATTCGACGTTCTGCTCAGGGTCCAGGGTTTCCAGCAACGCAGATGCTGGGTCGCCCTGGAAGCTCTGGCCCATCTTGTCGATCTCGTCGAGCATGATCACCGGGTTCATCACTTCCACATCTTTAAGCGCCTGCACCAACTTGCCCGGCAGGGCGCCGATGTAGGTGCGGCGATGGCCCTTGATCTCGGCTTCGTCGCGCATGCCGCCGACGCTGAAGCGGTAGAACGGCCGCCCCAGGGACTCGGCGATGGATTTACCCACACTGGTTTTGCCCACGCCCGGCGGGCCGACCAGCAGCACGATGGAACCGGCTACTTCGCCTTTATAGGCACCCACCGCGAGGAACTCGAGGATGCGGCTCTTGATATCGTCAAGGCCCGCATGGTGCTTATCCAGCACCTTGCGTGCGTGTTTGAGGTCGAGTTTGTCCTCGCCATACACGCCCCACGGCACGGAAGTGGCCCAGTCCAAGTAGTTGCGCGTGACCGCGTATTCCGGCGAACCGGTTTCCAGGATCGACAGTTTGTTCATTTCTTCGCTGATGCGCTTTTGCGCCTGGGTCGGCAACACTTTGCCCACCAGCCGCTGTTCGAACTGTTCGACGTCGGCGCTGCGGTCGTCCTTGGTCAAGCCCAGCTCTTGCTGGATGACCTTGAGTTGTTCCTTGAGGAAGAACTCGCGCTGATGCTCACCGATCTTGCGGTTCACCTCGGCGGAAATCTCTTTTTGCAGGCGCGCAACTTCAACTTCCTTGCGCAGCATCGGCAGCACTTTTTCCATGCGCTTGAGCATGGGTACGCAGTCCAGCACTTCCTGCAACTCGTTACCGGTGGCCGAGGTGAGCGCGGCGGCGAAGTCGGTGAGCGGCGACGGGTCGTTGGGGCTGAAGCGGTTGAGGTAGTTCTTCAGCTCTTCGCTGTACAGCGGGTTGAGCGGCAGCAGTTCTTTGATCGCGTTGATCAACGCCATGCCGTAGGCCTTGACCTCATCGGTCGGCTCGGTGGGCTGGTGCGGGTATTCGACTTCCACCAGGTATGGCGGGCGATGGTGCTTTAGCCATGTCTTGATGCGTACGCGGGTCAGGCCCTGGGCGACGAACTGCAGCTTGCCGTTTTCGCGGCTGGCGTGGTGCACCTTCACCAGCGTGCCGTACAGCGGCAGGCTGGACGTGTCGAAGTGGCGCGGGTCTTCGGGTGGCGTGTCCATGAAAAACAGCGCGAGCGAGTGGTGGTCGGATTTGCTCACCAGCTCCAGGGTTTCGGCCCACGGCTCTTCGTTGACGATGACCGGCAATACCTGCGCCGGGAAGAACGGCCGGTTGTGGATCGGGATGATATAGACCTTGTCCGGCAGGTTTTGCCCCGGCAGGGCCAGGCCAGTGTTGGACGAGGTTTCGTGTTCAGCGTTTTCGGGGTCGGCGTAATCGTTCAGGTCGATGTCCGGGAATTCTTGCTGGTCGCTCATGGGGCACCTGCATAAGGAAGTATGCAGGTTAGATGGGGCGGGGTGGCGGTGGTTTCAATGGGGGGCGTGAGATAGCAACATATTGCATGAAATTTCCGCCGGCAATCGCTGAACCCTGTGGGAGTTGGCTTGCCTGCTGTGGCGGTTTGTCGGAGTACATATCCGTTGCTGCGGTAACGGCTTCTATTGGTTCCGCTCTTACAGCGGGTCACTTTTGGCAAACGCCCCAAAAGTAACCAAAAGGTCTGTGCCCCACCACTCGGTGCCTCGCTCCGGCTTGAATCCGTGGGCCGCCGCGATGGGCCATCCTTGGCCCAGCGCGGCTAACCCGGCGTCCTGCCGGGTTACCCACGGATTCAAGCCTGCGTTCGGCCATCGTGGTTAACGGGGCGTCTGAGATCAAAAGCAGATCAAGATCAAGATCTACAGCACGGCGGCCTGAAAGCCGACCTGAGTGGTTGAAGCAAGAGCCAGATCAAGTGCGAAGCAAAAACCTATCTGAATACACTGAAGAACTGCTTTTCTGTGGGAGCTGGCTTGCCTGCGATGCAGACACCTCGGTACATCAGGCACACCGAGTTGATGCCATCGCAGGCAAGCCAGCTCCCACAGTTGCCGAGTATGGCTCTGCTGTTGCTTTGCTGTTGCTGTTGCTGTTGCTGTTGCTGTTGCTGTTGCTGTTGCTGTTGCTGTTGCTCTGGCCCTTACATCCTTTTCGATGACGAAGTCAGCGGTCTTTTGATCTGCGCTTTTGATCTTGATCTGAAATCGCCCCGTCAAACACGATGGCCGCAATTCGACAGGGATTTGGGGGGTAAACCGGCAGGGATGCCGGTTTAGCCGCGCTGGGCCAAGGATGGCCCATCGCGGCGGCCCCCCAAATCACTGGCGGATTGCGGGCATGCCGAGCCATAGCGAGGCACCGAGTGTTGGGGCGAAGACTTTTTGGTTACTTTTGTGTCTTTACAAAAGTGACCCGCTGTAAGAGCGGAACCAATAGCAGCCGTTACCGCAGCAACGGATATGTACACCACCAAAAGCCCGCCATCGCAGACAAGCCAGCTCCCACATTTCAGACCAAGTGGCGTCAGCTGATTTTGTGCAGGTAGGCCGGCAGCGGCTGTTCTGGTAACACCGACAGCACCTTAAGGCGCTGCAACATCCGCTGCCGCGCCCGCTGCAAGTGCTCACGCAAATTCAGCGCGGCCGCATCAAATGCCCCATGCAGCAACAACTCCAGAATCAAGCGATGTTCGGCGAGCATGGCAGGATCTGCACCGATCCCCAGCAAACGGTAAAAAATACGGCTGATGATCATCGGGCTCTGGCCCTGGCGGATCAGCGCGGCGATCTTGCGGTTTTGCAGGCCGGCCAGGCAGCGCTGGTGCAAGTCTTCTTCGATCTGCTCGATGGCTTCCAGGCTGCAGTGCGGGCTTTGCTCGGCGTCCAGCACGCGTTGCAACATCGCTTCGAGCATCTCGCGGTCCAGGTTTGGCGCGCTCTGGCGCAACGCTTCGGGTTCCAGGCAGGCGCGCAGTTCGTAGTCTTCGGTGACTTCCCGCGCGGTCAACGGCCCGGCCAGCCACTGGGAATAGGGTTCTTTTTCCACCAGGCCACGGTCGCGCAGGCGCATCAGCGCTTCACGCACCACGGCGCGGCTGACGCTGTAGTGGTCGGCGGCGGCTTGCTCGTCGAGCCGGTAATGACCAAAAGCAATGCACGTGGACAGCGCCGCGCCGATTTCCTCGACGATCCGCTCACCCAGCGGCCGCGTATCCACCAACTCAGCGTCGCCATTAAGGCCCAGGTGCGCATGGCTCAGGGGCAAGCGCAGCGGCTCCATGGCCAGGCCTTTGGGGTTTATCAAATAGCCCCGGCCATTGAAGCGGCAAATCAGGCCCTCGTCATGCAGCAGGTCCAAAGCCTTGCGGACTGGAACGCGGCTGGTGCCGAACAGTTCCGCCAGCGGCGCTTCCAGCAACACCAACCCGTGGCGCGCAGTGCCGTTAACGATCGCATCACGCAACAGCTGGTGAATCATCGCGTAACGGGAGGCCGAGGCGGACACTGCTTTCATCGTGTTCTCTTTGGCGTGTAGGAAAGTGGCCGGGGATTCTCTCATAGATGCGCCTGTCACTCTGCGCCACAGCGGTGGCACTTTTTTGGGGCCGGCAAGGAGAAAACGTTACTTTTTGCACCAAAATGTATTTATTAATAAAAGATACATTATTTCAATTTCCGATAGCCTCATCACTCGCGTGGCTTTATTTCGCATACCCTAAAACCATCTATCCCGCCGTTGTTGGCGATAAACCTTATGAGCACAACAACAGCCTTAAAGAGACTGGCACGAAATCTGCCTTTGTAAAATGTACATTTTATTAATATGTACGTTTTGTGAGGGTCATCTTGATGTCAGACGCCACCTCAATGGCCCAAGCGTTCGCCAGCGGTCGCAACGATCCGGTGCAGGCGCTGGAACAGGCACTCGCCCACGCGAGCACGGCGCCCAGTGTGTTTATTTCCCTGACCGCCGCGCGCGCACGCCGTGAGGCCGAGGCGGCCGCCGCGCGCTGGCGTGCCGGCCAGCCTTTGAGCGTGTTCGACGGCGTGCCACTGGCCTGGAAAGATCTGTTCGACGTGGCGGGCAGCGTCACCACCGCAGGCGCCGCCTATCGCCGCAACGCTGCGCCGGCCCTGATCGATGCGCCCAGTGTCGGGCTGTTATGCCGCGCTGGGATGGTCAGCATCGGCAAGACCAACCTCAGCGAACTGGCGTATTCCGGCCTGGGCCTGAACCCGCATTTCGGCACGCCCCATAACCCCACAGGCAGTGATCAACCGCGTATCCCCGGCGGCTCGTCGTCGGGCTCGGCGGTTGCGGTGGCGGCTGGGATTGTGCCCATCGCCATGGGCACCGACACCGCCGGCTCGATCCGCATTCCCGCAGCGCTTAATGGTGTGGTGGGCTATCGCAGCAGCTGTCGGCGCTACAGCCGCGACGGCGTATTCCCGCTGGCGCACACCCTCGACAGCCTCGGCCCGCTGACCCGCAGCGTGCGCGATGCGCTGGCCATCGACGACCTGCTCAACGGCCGCACGCAACAGCACGTCGCCCGCAGCCTCAAGGGCCAGCACTTCGTCCTGGAGCAGGGCACGTTGGAAGACATCGAACCCGCCGTGCGCAATAACCTGCTGCGCGCGGTGGACCAGCTCAAGGCTGCCGGCGCGTTGATCGAGGTGCGCGCATCAGCCACCTTCCAGGCCACCCTCAACCTGATCAAGCAGGACGGCTGGCTCGGCTCATTCGAGGCCTTCGCCTTGCACGAAAACCTGTTGGACAGTCGCGATGCCGAGCAACTCGACCCGCGTGTACGTCGCCGCCTGGAGGCCGCGCGTGAATTGCCCGCCAGCCAATTGCTGCACCTGATCGACGCGCGTCGCCGCTTGCAACTGCAACTGGTGGATGAGCTCGACGGTGCATTTCTAATTACCCCGACGGTCGCCCATGTCGCCCCGGCGCTGGCACCGCTGCAAGCCGATGACGAGCTGTTCGTCAAAACCAACCTCGCCACCCTGCGCCTGACCATGCCCGGCAGTTTGCTCGACATGCCTGGCGTCAGCCTGCCCAGCGGCCGTGATGCCCTGGGTTTACCCACCGGCCTGCTGCTCAGCGCTCCGAGCGGCGAAGACGCACGCCTGCTCAGGGCCGCGCTGTCGGTCGAAAACACCCTGAATTTTTAAGGAGACACACCATGGCTAAAGACATTCTCTGTGCATTTGGCGTCGACGTAGACGCCGTCGCCGGCTGGCTCGGCTCCTACGGCGGTGAAGACTCGCCGGACGACATCTCCCGCGGCCTGTTCGCGGGTGAAATTGGCGCGCCGCGCCTGCTCAAACTGTTCGAGCGCTACGGCCTGCGCACCACTTGGTTTATCCCCGGCCACTCGATGGAAACCTTCCCCGAGCAGATGAAGGCGGTGGCCGACGCCGGCCACGAAATCGGCGTGCACGGCTACAGCCACGAAAACCCGATTGCGATGACCGCCGAGCAGGAAGAAATCGTCCTCGATAAGTCGATCGAATTGATCACCCAGGTCACCGGCAAGCGGCCGACCGGTTATGTCGCGCCATGGTGGGAGTTCAGCAAGGTCACCAACGAGCTGCTGCTGAAAAAAGGCATCAAGTACGACCACAGCCTGATGCACAACGACTTCCACCCGTACTACGTGCGCAAGGGCGACAGCTGGACCAAGATCGATTACAGCCAGCACCCGGACACCTGGATGAAACCTTTGGTGCGCGGCGAAGAAACCGACCTGGTGGAAATTCCGGCCAACTGGTACCTCGACGACCTGCCGCCAATGATGTTCATCAAAAAAGCCCCCAACAGCCACGGCTTCGTCAACCCGCGTCACCTGGAAGAAATGTGGCGCGACCAGTTCGACTGGGTCTACCGCGAACACGAACACGCGGTGTTCACCATGACCATCCACCCCGACGTGTCCGGTCGCCCGCAAGTGCTGTTGATGCTCGAGCGCCTGATCGAACACATCCAGAGCCATGCCGGCGTGCGCTTCGTCACCTTCGACGAAATCGCCGACGACTTTATCCGCCGCCAACCGCGTACCTGATCTGAGTCATCCGTTACCTGTGGCGAGGGAGCCTGCTCCCGCTGGACTGCGGAGCAGTCCCATTTTTTAGGGCCCCTTCGGGCCCCAGCGGGAGCAAGCTCCCTCGCCACAGGTTCAGGTTCCACCTTAGCTAGTCGGCATTTGCCCCCAACCCTGCGAGGCGCGATTTATGTCCATCTACAACAAGCTTGACCTGACTGGCTGGAAACCCCGGCAACTGACGTCCCAGGAGGTGCGCTTTGCTACCTGGATCGCGTTTTTCGCCTGGGTGTTTGCGGTGTATGACTTCATCCTGTTCGGCACCTTGCTGCCGGAGATCGGCCGGCACTTTGGCTGGGGTGAAGTGGAGCAAGCTGAAATCGCAACGTGGGTAGCGGTGGGCACGGCGGTGGTTGCCTTTGCGATTGGCCCGGTTGTGGACAAGTTGGGCCGGCGCAAAGGCATTATTTTTACCGTGGCAGGTTCCGCGCTGTGCTCGGCACTTACCGCGATTGGCGGTGCGTGGGGCAAGTCGCCGCTGATTCTGATTCGTTCGCTGGGCGGGCTTGGATATGCCGAGGAAACCGTCAACGCCACGTACCTGAGCGAGTTGTACGGTGCCTCGCAAGACCCACGACTGACCAAGCGCCGTGGGTTTATCTACAGCCTGGTGCAGGGCGGCTGGCCGGTGGGCGCGTTGATCGCGGCCGGGTTGACCGCGCTGTTGCTGCCGATTATCGGCTGGCAGGGGTGTTTCATCTTTGCAGCGATCCCGGCCGTCGTGATCGCGATCATGGCGCGCAAGCTCAAGGAGAGCCCGCAGTTCCAGATCCATCAGCGCATCAGTGAGCTGCGTAAAAGTGGTGCGGTAAAAGAAGCGCAAAACGTCGCCGTGACTTACGGCGTCGACTACGACGAACACAGCAAGGCTGGCCTTAAAGCCGCCTTCCGTGGCCCGGCCCGGCGCGCCACGCTGGTGATCGGCGCCGCGCTGTTGCTCAACTGGGCGGCCATCCAGGTGTTCAGCGTGCTCGGCACCTCGGTGATCGTCAGCGTGCACCATATTTCGTTCGAGAATTCGCTGATCATCCTCGTGCTCTCCAACCTGGTGGGCTACTGCGGTTACCTGACCCACGGCTGGATGGGCGACAAGATCGGCCGCCGTAACGTTATCAGCCTGGGCTGGATGCTCGGCGGCCTGGCGTTTGCCGGGATGCTGTTTGGCCCGAGCAATATGCCGATGGTGGTCGGGCTGTACAGCCTGGGACTGTTCTTCCTGATCGGGCCGTACTCGGCGGCGTTGTTCTTTATCAGCGAGAGTTTCCCGACCAGCATCCGTGCCACCGGCGGCGCGATCATCCATGCCATGGGGCCGATTGGTGCAGTGGTCGCAGGGTTTGGCGCCACCCAGGTGTTGTCCGCCGGCAGTGACTGGCAGACCGCCGCGCTGTGGTTCGGCGCGCTGCCGTGCTTCTTGTCCGGTGCGCTGATGTTTGCCGCACGCCATGTGCGCCCGGAAACCGTTCAGTAAGGAGTGTTAGATGAGCCGTAAAGTCGCCTTGATTACCGGTGCCGCCAGCGGCATCGGCCAAGCCCTTGCCGTGGCGTATGCGCGCAGCGGCGTGGCGGTGGTTGGCGGGTATTTCCCGGCCGATCCGCATGACCCGCATACCACCGTGGCCCTGGTGAAAGACGCCGGCGGCGAATGCCTGATGTTGCCGCTGGACGTGGGCAATAGTGCCTCGGTCGACGCCCTGGCCGAGGCCGCCGTGCAGCACTTCGGCCGCCTCGATTACGCCGTGGCCAACGCCGGTTTGCTGCGTCGCGCGCCGTTGCTGGAGATGACCGATGAACTGTGGGACGAGATGCTCAATGTCGACCTGACGGGGGTGATGCGCACCTTCCGCGCTGCCAGCCGGCACATGAAAGAGGGCGGCGCGCTGGTGGCGATTTCATCGATTGCCGGCGGTGTGTATGGCTGGCAGGAACACAGCCATTACGCAGCCGCAAAAGCCGGTGTGCCGGGCTTGTGCCGTTCGCTGGCGGTGGAGTTGGCGGCACTGGGGATTCGCTGCAATGCGGTGATTCCGGGGTTGATCGAGACGCCGCAGTCGTTGGATGCGAAGAATTCTTTGGGGCCGGAAGGCTTGGCCAAGGCCGCCCGGGCGATTCCGTTGGGCCGGGTAGGGCGGGCGGATGAGGTGGCGTCGCTGGTGCAGTTTTTGACCAGTGAGGCGTCGAGCTATTTGACTGGCCAAAGCATCGTCATCGACGGTGGTTTAACCGTGCGCTGGCCCGACTGACTGTACTCGATCTAAACATGTGGGAGCTGGCTTGCCTGCGATAGCGGTGGGTCAGCAACACATGTATCGACTGATCCACCGCTATCGCAGGCAAGCCAGCTCCCACAGGAGACCGTGTTTGCCTTAGGAGATTTGTGAATGTCTCAATTGAACAACCGTCGTGCCGTAATCACCGGCGCAGGCAGCGGCATCGGTGCCGCCATCGCCCGTGCCTACGCCGCCGAAGGCGCGCGCTTGCTGCTGGCCGACCGCAACGCCGCCAGCCTCGCCGAAACTGCTATCACTTGCCGCAACCTTGGCGCCGAGGTGGTCGAGTGCCTGGCCGATGTCGGCAGCGTTGAAGGCGCCCAGGCCAGTGTCGACAGCTGCGTCGAGCACTTTGGCGGCATCGATATTCTGGTCAACAATGCCGGCATGCTCACCCAGGCACGCTGCGTCGACCTCTCCATCGAGATGTGGAACGACATGCTGCGCGTCGACCTCACCAGTGTGTTTGTCGCCAGTCAGCGCGCCTTGCCGCACATGCTGGCGCAGCGTTGGGGCCGCATCATCAATGTGGCCTCGCAACTGGGCATCAAGGGCGGTGCCGAGTTGACCCACTATGCCGCGGCCAAGGCTGGAGTGATCGGCTTCACCAAATCCCTGGCGCTGGAAGTGGCCAAAGACAACGTGCTGGTCAACGCCATCGCCCCCGGCCCGATCGAGACGCCGTTGGTGGGCGGCATCAGCGCA
The DNA here is from genome assembly GCF_030263855.1 of Pseudomonas sp. ChxA. Classification (NCBI taxonomy): domain Bacteria; kingdom Pseudomonadati; phylum Pseudomonadota; class Gammaproteobacteria; order Pseudomonadales; family Pseudomonadaceae; genus Pseudomonas; species Pseudomonas sp. ChxA. Next base: position 293,227 of record NZ_JARPMK010000002.1, on the reverse strand, counting down.
GACTGGAAGCGCGCCAAAGCCGCCGAGTTGCCCTTGGGCCGCTTTGGCCTGGCCGATGAAGTGGCGCCGACTGCCGTACTGCTCGCCAGCGAGCCGGGTGGCAACCTGTTTGTCGGCCAGACGCTCGGCCCGAACTCCGGCGATGTCATGCCATGAGTGAGGTGTAAGCATGTGCGGACTCTGCGGCTTGCTCGGTGAAGACCTGCACTGGAGCGACCCCTTGGGCGATGAGCTGCCCAGGCGCCGCGAGCGCCTGCGCCGGATTGCGGCGATCAATCAGGTGCTGGCGGTGTTCCGGCTCAAGGTCGAAGACTTCCAGGGTGCGTCCTACCTGTTGTTGGGCGCTACCGGCAAACAGGCGCTGGCGAGTGGCCTGGATCAACTCTGGCAGGCGGCGGAGACCATGCTAGGTCGCCCGTTGGACCCGCTTGACCCACGATTGCTCGATCATCTGGAGTCGTCATGAGCATCGCCCTTAATGTCATCACCGGCTTCCTCGGCAGTGGCAAAACCACCTTGCTCAAGCGTTTGCTGCAAGGCGAAAGCCTCGGTGACACAGCCCTGTTGATCAATGAATTCGGCGATATCGGCATCGACCATCTGTTGGTGGAAGAGGTCGCGCCAGACACCGTGTTGCTGCCCAGCGGCTGCGTGTGCTGCTCGATTCGCGGCGAGTTGAAAGACGCGCTGCTCGGCCTGTTGCAACGCCGTGAGCGCGGTGAGATCCCGGCCTTCAAACGCGTGATCCTGGAAACCACTGGCCTGGCCGACCCGGCGCCGATCCTTGCCACCCTGAATAACGATGTGCAACTGCGTGGGCGTTTTCACATTGGCCTGGTGATCACCTTGGTCGATGCCAGCCACGCCGAGCTACAGGAGCGCTTGCACCCTGAATGGTTGGCCCAGGTGGCGGCGGCAGACAGGCTGCTGCTGAGCAAGACTGATCTGGCTGGCGACAGCGATTCACTGCGCACGCATTTACAGGCGCTTAACGCTGGCACTCCAATCCTCAATACTCATGAGATCCACAGCGGCGACCAGTTGCTGCTCGGTGAGGGGTTACGCAGCGCCGAGCCCGCGGTTGAAGTCAGCCGCTGGCAACTGCACCGCACCACCACGGCGAGCCACGGAGCTGCCCAGGTCTGCTGCCTGACCTTTGAGCAGCCACTCGATTGGGTGGGCTTCGGGGTGTGGTTGTCGATGCTGTTAAGATGCCACGGCGAACGAATCCTTCGCGTCAAAGGACTGCTTAACGTGAACGCCAGCTCGGCCCCTATCGTTATTCATGGCGTGCAGCATTGCCTGCATGCCCCGGTGCATTTGCCTGCATGGCCCGGCACCGACCGCCAGTCACGCCTGGTGTTTATCCTGCGTGGCCTCGACCCGGCGCTGTTACGACGCTCCTTTGAGGTGTTCTCTCGGCGGTTTGCGGCATGATCACACTGCGTGTCCTTGGTACTTCCGTGACCTTGCTGGAATGCCTGCGTGTGCGTGCCGAACAAGAGCTGGGTATTCGCTTGGTTTACCAGGTGCACGATGTGGCGCAGGCCCAGCGCATTGCGGTGATGCAACCCGAAAGTTACGACCTGTACGACCAGTGGTTTCACAACGTTGACTTCGTGTGGCCGGCGCGGGCGATCCAGCCCATCGACACGCGGCGTATTGCGTTGTGGCATGAAATCAATGACCTGCCCAAGCGCGGCCGGCTGTCGGCCAGCGACCGCCTGGGCAGCGGCAGCGTGCCCAGTGAGCGCCTGTTCGTGCAGCACGACGGCAGCCTGTGCAGCACGGTGACCGAGCGCATCAGCATGCTGCCGCTGACCCACAACGCCGATAGTTTTGCCTACCGCCCCGAGCGTTTGCCCGACGGCTTCAGCCACGGCAATGAAAGCTGGGGCTGGCTGCTCGACCCGGCCTGGCGCGCGCGTACTGCGTTGCAAAGTGACGCGGCGATTGGCGCGCTGGATGCGGCGTTGGCCGTGCAGGGCGCAGGGCTGGCGCAGTTCAAGGACATCGGCAACATGAGCATCGAAGAGATCGATGTGCTGGCCGACATCCTGGTGCGCAAGCAGAAGGAAGGGCACTTCGCCGCGTTCTGGTCCGATGATGAAGAAGCCGCGCAGCTGATGCTCAGCCCGAGTATCGATATCCAGAGCCTGTGGTCGCCGACCTTGATGCGCCTGCACCGTGCGGGTGTGAAGTACCGGTTGGCGGTGCCGCGTGAAGGCTATCGCGCCTGGTTCGGCGGCTTGTCATTGTCGCGCCATGCCCAAGGCCCGGTGTTGGATGCGGCGTATGCCTATCTCAATTGGTGGCTGTCGGGTTGGCCGGGTGCGGTGATGGCACGCCAGGGTTACTACATCGGCAACCCGGCGCGCACCCGCGACCATTTGAGCAGCGCCGAATGGGATTACTGGTACGCCGGCCTGCCGGCCCGCGAGGAGTTACTGGGCAGTGATGGGTTGCCGTTGATCGACATCGGTGACGTGCGCGATGGCGGCTCCTACGAGCAACGCATGGGGCACATCGCGGTGTGGAACTTGGTGATGGATGAGCACAACTACCTGGTGCGGCGTTGGGGCGACTTTATGCGCGCGCGCAGCGTTTAAGCCGATCGTTCCCACGCACCGCGTGGGAATGCAACCCCGGACGCTCCGCATTCCACGCTTGATGCGGCTGTTCCGCCAATAAAATGACATAAAAGTCCCCGTCCCAATTGGGTGTACTTATCCCAACTCCCAGCTAATCTGCTAAAACCAATTATTCAATTTAAATGGATGTTTTTTTGACGCCAGATCAGCCTCGTCAGGGATGCGTATGACCAAGGGACCCAGTGGCACAGAGAGGCGAACGCGGCCGCAGGGTTCGGCCATGCAGTGGCGCCACACGTTCCAGACCCGCATCGCCGGGGTGCTGGCGCTGTTGTTGCTGGTGGTGGTGGCGGCCACATACTTTGCGGTCAAGGCCGCCACCACTCGCGCCGTGGAAAACCAGGCTCAGGTTCAGCTCGACACCGGCATCCAAGTCTTTGAACGCCTGTTGGACCTGCGCGGGCGCCGCCTGCAATATGGATTGGACTGGCTGACCGTGGACGGTCCTTTCAAACAAGCGGTGATCGACGCCAAAGCCGATTCGATCCTGACCGCATTGCGCCGGCATGGCACCGGTATCCACTCCACCGAGGTGTTTGTCCTCGGCCTGGATGGCAAGGTGATGGTCAGCACCTTGCCGGTGTTGGTACAGGGCGCGGTGTTTCCTTATGCACAGGCCCTGCGTCATGCGCGGCGTAGTGGCCAGCAAATGCTCATCGTCGCTATGGACGGGCAGCCGTATTTGCTGGTGCAGGATGAAGTACTCGACCCGCAGCCCATCGCCCGCGTGGTCATGGGTTTTCCCATGGACAAGCTGTTCGCCAATGAATTGCGCTCCATGAGCAACCTTGAAGTGTCGTTCCTCAGTGAGCAGGACGGCCGCGTCGGCCAGTTGTTCAGCACTCAGCCTGAGGCCTATCAAGACACCGTCATCAGCCTGATGCGCGACAGCCACCCCAACCCTGAAGCGCAGATCAATGTGTTTCACGGGCAACGTGCACTGAGCCAGGTGCTGCCGCTGGCCAACACTGGCGATGGCGATCAAGTGCGCGTGTTGCTGCAAAGCCCGCTGGACCATGCGCTGGAATCCTTTGCGCCGCTGGACCGGCAGTTCCTCGGAATTGCCCTGGCGGTGCTGCTGGTGTCGCTGGTGGCCGCATTGTTTTTGGCGCGGCGTGTATCGCGCCCGCTCAATGCCTTGGTCGAGGCTGCTGAACGCATTGGTGCCGGTGACTACCGCACGCCGGTGCGGGTGCGCAGCCACGACGAATTCGGCTTGCTGGCCCGCGCCTTCAACGCCATGCAAAGCGGTATCGCTGTGCGCGAGCGGCAACTGGCGCATAACGCCTTGCATGATCCGCTCACCGGCTTGCCCAACCGCGCCCTGGCCATGGAGCGCCTGGGCAGTGCGATCAGTGCGCGGCGGCCGGTGGTGTTGCTGTACGTGGGGATCGAAAACTACCGGGTGATCAACGAAGGGTTTGGCCCTCAGGGCGTCGAAGAAATGCTGCGTGAAGCCAGCCGGTGTTTGTCCATGAGCCTGTTGGCCAGCGACACCGCGGCGCGCATCGCCGGCAGTGAGTTTCTGCTGTTGCTGGAGAACACCGAGATCGACCGCGCCGTGGCCCGCGCCGACCGCCTTTACGGGCTGCTCACCGAACCCCAGCGCATCGGCAATGATGAGGTGCGCCATGAGGTCAGCATCGGCATCGCCGCGTACCCCACCGACGGCCAGCAGGTCGAAGAGTTGATCAGCCGCGCGGCCATTGCCCGGCATGATGCGGCGAGCCTGCCTGGGCATTTGCAGATCTATCAACAGGACCGTGACTTGGCGCACCAGCGCCAGATCACCTTGATTCGCGACTTGCGCCGGGCGGTGGTCGAGGGTGAATTATTCCTGTGTTATCAGCCTAAACTGGACCTCAAGCACGGCCATGTGCGCCAGGCGGAAGCCTTGTTGCGCTGGCAGCATCCGACCCTTGGGCAGGTGTCGCCCACCGAATTCATTCCGCTGGCCGAGCGCACTGGCAGCATGGGCAGCCTGACTTTGTGGGCGATAGAGGAGGCGATCCGGCAAATGGCCGAGTGGGCGCAACGGGGTTTGCACCTGCAACTCTCGGTGAATATCTCGGTGGATGATTTAGCGGATGATGACTTGGCCATCCGCGTCACCGCCTTGTTGATGCAGTACAAGGTCTCGGCCGAGCAACTGATTTTCGAGATCACCGAAAGCGCGATCATGCATAACCCGCAACAGGCCCTCGTGGTGCTGGAGCAACTGCGTGGCTGCGGCATCAGCCTGTCGGTGGATGACTTCGGCACGGGCTATTCATCGCTGGCCCAATTGCAGCGTTTGCCGGTGCAGGAATTGAAGATCGACCAGTCGTTTATCCGCAACCTCGACAGCGCCAGTGGCGACGGCGTGATCGTGCGTTCGACCATTGAAATGAGCCACAACCTGGGACTCAAGGTAGTGGCGGAGGGCGTGGAATTCGAGCCCAGTCTGAAGTTGCTCAGGCAGTGGAAGTGCGACACGGCGCAGGGGTACTTGATCAGTCGACCACTGAATGCCATGGCGTTTGAGATGTGGATGCGGCGCGAAAGAGTCGTGTTGTAAACCTTGATCTCCAGACATTCCTGTGGGAGCTGGCTTGCCTGCGAATACGGTGTGTCAGTCACCTGATGCATTAACTGAAAGATCGCATTCGAGCTCCCACATTGGATCCTCATAGGGCATAAAAAAGGCGGCTACCCATCAGGTAGCCGCCTTTGTTTTACCGCCGCTTCAGCTTAATCCGGCAGTTTGAACGCCATCACATAGTCACCCTGCTTGGTGCCCAGCGAGCCGTGACCGCCGGCCATGACCAGCACGTATTGCTTGCCGTCCTTGCCGGTGTAGGTCATCGGCGTGGTCTGCGCGCCTGCAGGCAGGCGGCCTTCCCACAGTTGCTTGCCGTTTTTCACGTCATAGGCACGCAGGTACTGGTCGAGGGTGCCGCTGAGGAATGCGACGCCGCCAGCGGTGGTGAACGTACCGCCCAGGCTAGGCACGCCCATGGTCAGCGGGATTGGAACCGGCGAGCTGTCGCGCACGGTGCCGTTCTTGTGCATCCAGATGGTCTGGTGGTTGGTCAGATCGACCGCCGCCACGTAACCCCACGCCGGCGCCTGGCACGGCAGGCCCAGAGGCGACAGCAGTGCTTCGAGGATCACGCCATACGGCGCGCCTTTGTTCGGCTGCACACCTTCGGTTTCGCTGACGCGTGGGCCTTGCTTGGCAATGTCGGCCGCCGGGATCAGTTTCGATTTGAACGCCATGTAGCTCGGGTTCACGAAAGCAATCTGGCGAACCGGGTCGACGGAAATGCCGCCCCAGTCGAACACGCCGAAGTTGCCTGGGTAAACGATCGAACCTTGCAGCGATGGCGGGGTGAACGGACCGTCGTAGCGCATGGATTTGAAATCAATCCGGCACAGCATTTGGTCGAACGGGGTCACGCCCCACATGTCGCGTTCTTTCAACGGCGGCGGCATGAAGTTCAGGTCGGACTTCGGTTGAGTCGGCGAAGTGTGATCACCGGCCACTGCGCCTTGCGGCACAGGGATTTCGTTGATCGGCACCACCGGCTTGCCGTTGCTGCGGTCCAGCACGTAGATGCTGCCTTGCTTGGTCGAAGCCATTACCGCTTGCTTGACGCCGTCAGCGGTCTTGATATCGATCAGCGAAGGCTGGCCGCCCACGTCCATGTCCCACAGGTCATGGTGAGTGAACTGGAAGGTCCACTTCACGTGGCCGCTGTCGATATCCAGAGCGGTCAGGCCGGCGCTGTATTTTTCCGAGTCTTCGGTACGGTCGCCGCCGTATTGGTCAGGCATCTGGTTGCCCATCGGCAGGTAGAGCATGCCGAGTTTTTCATCGACGCTGAACATGGACCACATGTTCGGCGAGTTGCGGGTGTAGGTCTTGCCCTCGGCCAACGGGGTGGTGTCGTCCGGGTTGCCGCTGTCCCAGTTCCACACCAGCTTGCCGGTGTGTACGTCGAACGCGCGGATGACGCCGCTAGGCTCGTCGGTGGAGACGTTGTCGGTCACGTGACCGCCGATCACGACCAGGTTCTTGGTCACGGCCGGTGGCGAGGTGGAGTAGTAACCGCCTGGGGCGAAGCTGCCGATGTTGGCACGCAGGTCGACCTGGCCTTTGTCACCGAAGTCTTCGCACATCTTGCCGGTGTCGGCGTTCAGGGCGATCAGACGGGTGTCGGCAGTCGGTACGAAAATGCGTTTCGGGCACACGGCGCTGACGGGTGCAGTGCTGGCGGTGCCGGTCGGGCTTTGTTCGGAAGCGTACACCGCGTCATCGTGATACGACACGCCACGGCAGGTCATGTGCGCCCAACCCTTGAAGTTCGCGGCACCTTCGGTGCTGATCTTCGGGTCGAAACGCCAGATTTCCTTGCCGGTGTCCGGGTCCAGGGCAATCACCTGGCTGTGCGGCGTGCACACGTAGAGCATGCCGTTGACTTTCAGCGGGGTGTTTTCTGCGGTGGTTTCACCGGGATCGCCTGGGCCAGGGATATCACCGGTACGGAAGGTCCACGCCGGCACCAGCTTGTGGGCGTTTTCCGGGGTGATCTGCGCCAGTGGCGAGTAACGATCACCGAAGGCCGAGCGGCCATAGGAGTTCCAGTCGCCATCGGCCTGGGCCGGTGCGGCGCTGGCCATGCCTGGCGCCGCGTCGCGGTCCAGTTGGCCGGTCTTGACCATCTCGCCCGGGTTGGTGAATTGGCTGGCCAGGGCGGCAGCGCCCGCCAGCACCACGGCTACGCTCAGCGCGCCAGTGCCCAGCGGCGCGGGTTGGCCGCGCAGCAACGGACGGCGAAACCACGGCAGCAGCAAGACGATGCCCAAGGCGAACAGCAGTGCCAGGCGCGGCACCAATTGCCACCAGTCCAGGCCGACTTCCCACAGTGCCCACACGGTACTGGCGAACAGCACCAGTGCGTACAGGCCCAGCGCTGCGCGGCGGGTGGCCAGCAGCAACACGCCGGTGAGGGCGATGCCGATACCGGCCAGCAGGTAGTACAGCGACCCGCCGAGCATGCTCAGCTTGACGCCGCCAGCCAGCAAGGCCAGCCCCATGATCAGCAGCAAGACGCCTAGCAGCCTGGGCAGCAGGCGGCTTGGGCTTGAAGCACCATCAGTGCTCATAGTGTGTTTCTCCGTGACGTTGGAATTATGTAACCCCGTGCTTCACTGTAGATGACGATTCGGCGCGGGCTTGGTTCAGCGTTAAATTGGGTTTTTTCTGGGGATAAGTCGGTTATCCACAGGCGGGCGATTGAATCCCACGCGCGGGTCGGTTTAAGACAGCGCTGTCTTTTAGGCAGGGAATATTCGGCAAGATGGGATCGACCGCAGGCGTGAAACGTTTCAGTTTGTTGCGGCAAGGATAAAGCGCCTTCTCGTTTTGAGAAAGGGTAATTGGTGAGATGCATCATTTCAGATCTGGTAACAGTGACAGAACGTCGCTGCCATAATGGCTGTAGAGGCTGGCTTTTGTGGGAGCTGGTTTGCCTGTGATCGTCATAGGCATCTATACAAATATTGGGGTTTGGGGGGAGTACATATCCGTTGCTGCGGTAACGGCTACTTAGGGTTCCGCCCTTACGGCGGGTCACTTTTGGCAAACGCCCCAAAAGTAACCAAAAGGTCTGTGCCCCACCACTCGGCCCCTCGCTTAGGCTCGGTGTGCCCTCACTCCGGCTTGAATCCGTGGGCCGCCGCGATGGGCCATCCTTGGCCCAGCGCGGCTAACCCGGCGTCCTGCCGGGTTACCCACGGATTCAAGCCTGCGTTCGGCCATCGTGGTTAACGGGGCGCCTCAGATCAAAATCAAAAGCAGATCAAGATCAAGATCTACAGCACGGCGGCCTGAAAGCCGACCTGAGTGGTTGAAGCAAAAGCCAGATCAAGTGCGAAGCAAAAGCCTATCTGAATACACTGAAGAGCTGCTTTTCTGTGGGAGCTGGCTTGCCTGCGATGCAGACACCTTGGTGTATCAGGCACACAGAGTTGATGCCATCGCAGGCAAGCCAGCTCCCACCTTTGACCGAGTATGGCTTTGCTGTTGCTGTTGCTGTTGCTGTTGCTGTTGCTGTTGCTGTTGCTGTTGCTGTTGCTGTTGCTGTTGCTGTTGCTGTTGCTGTTGCTGTTGCTGTTGCTGTTGCTGTTGCTGTTGCTGTTGCTGTTGTTCCGGCCCTTACATCCTTTTCGATGACGAAGTCAGCGGTCTTTTGATCTGCGCTTTTGATCGTGACCTTGATCTGAAATCGCCCCGTCAAACACGATGGCCGCAATTCGACAGGGATTTGGGGGGTAAACCGGCAGGGATGCCGGTTTAGCCGCGCTGGGCCAAGGATGGCCCATCGCGGCGGCCCCCCAAATCGCTGTCGGATTGCGGGCATGCCGAGCCTAAGCGAGGCACCGAGTGTTGGGGCGAGGACTTTTTGGTTACTTTTGCGTCCTTGCAAAAGTGACCCGCTGTAAGAGCGGAACCATAGGCCGCCGTTACCGCAGCAACGGATATGCACCCCGACCACCCAGCCCCAAGACCGCCTCAACATTAACGTTGTGCGATAGCGATAGCGTCACCTCGGCACCCCAGTGAAACCGCTGTGCTGCTATCGCAGGCAAGCCAGCTCCCACAGAAGCCGGCTCAAACAGAGGAGTTGCGCTGCTTTCTAGAAGGTGGTGCGCACGCCGAACTGCACGCTGCGCCCAGGGGCCGGGGCGATATCGCGCAGGATCGAGCTGGCATAGCGCACGGTCTGGTTGGTGAGGTTTTCGCCATTGACAAACGCCAGCCATTGGCTGCCACCCACATTGAAGTGATAACCGGCGCTGGCGCCCAAGGTGGTGTAGCCGTCGGTGCCGCTTTCGTTATCCGGCACACGCCCTTGACCCGCAGCGTGTTCCACGTCGATCCGCGCCTGCCAGCGGTCCAGTTCCCACAGCAAGCCGCTGTTCAGGCGCAGAGGCGCAATACGTGGCAACGCTTCGCCAGTGTCCAGGTTGGTGGCGCGGGTGTAATCGCCCGACAGCTCGAGGGCGAACTTGCCGTAGGCGCCTTCGCCCAGCTTCCAGTGATCCTGGGCTTCGAAACCGGCGAAACGTGCGCGCACGCCGGAATATTTGTATTCCGGGATACCGCCCGCGTCTTCTTCACCTTCATCGTTCAGCGTGCGCCCAGTGCCCAGTAAGCCGATGTAGTTGGAGAAGCGGCTGTAGAACACGCCGAAACTGCCCTTGTGCGTGCCGTTGTCAAAGCGCAGTGCCAGGTCGCTGGACACGGCTTTCTCTTTCTTCAGGTTGGCATCACCCAACTCGTAAGTGCCGGTGGCGACGTGGGCGCCGTTGGCATACAGCTCGTAGAAGGTTGGCGCGCGCTCGGTGTAGCCCAGTGTCGCGGCCAGCGACCAGACCGGCGTAAGGCTGTACACCGCGCCGGACGACAGGCTGCCGGCGGTAAAGTCATTGGATTTATCGGCACCGGCAAAGCGTGCATTGCCTTTGGCATTCGGGTCGACGTTGGTGTGTTCCACACGCCCGCCAAGGCTGAGCTTGAGGCGCTCGGTGGCCTGCATTTCTTCGAGAATAAACAGCGCGCCGGCGTTGGTGTCGGTCTGCGGCACAAAGGCTTCTTCGCCCAGAGCCGAGAACTCATTGCGCGTCACTTGGGCGCCGACCACGCCATCGAACGGGCCGAGCGGCTGGTGGCGCGCTTCAACGCGGGCTTCATAGCCTTTGTTCTTGAAGATCGTACCGGTTTCGCCGCCTTCGATTTCACGGTGTTCGTAATCGGTGTAGCCCGCGTCGAGTTTTACCGAGGTGAACGGGCCCTGCAGGTTGCGGATCTCGGACGCAAAGGCGTAGTGATCCTGCTTCATGCGAATGCGCACGTCTTGCTCGGCGGGTGAACCGTAGTTGCTGTCGTAGTTGCTGTAGGACAGCCCGGCATAACCGTCGTCCCAGGTATAGGAACCGCCGACCGCGCCGCCATCCTGGCGCCCGTCGCTGTTGCCCAGTCGGCCACTTTTGCCGGGGCCGTCTTCGGTCTCTGGGGCATGGCGGCTGCGGGCCTGGCCGGGGATTTTGAGGTCGTTGAATTGCCGCGCATTCGCGTCCAGGTGCAAGGCGAAGGTGCCGTTGCCGGCTTCCAGTTTGCCCGCGCTGCTGCGGGTGGTGTCGGCGCCGCCGTAACGCAGTTCACCGGCACCGTGGATGCCTTCGATGGCCTCGGTGGGAATGCGGTTGTCGAAGGTGTTGACCACGCCGCCGATGGCGCTGCCGCCGTACAGCAGTGCAGCCGGGCCACGCACGATTTCGATGCGGTCGACGTTGATCGGGTCCAGCGGCACGGCGTGGTCATAGGACAGCGACGAGGCATCCAGCGCGCCCACGCCGTTGCGCAGGATGCGAATACGGTCGCCGTCCTGGCCACGAATGATCGGGCGGCTGGCGCCTGGGCCGAAGTACGACGACGACACGCCCGGCTGCTTGTTCAGGGTTTCACCGAGGCTGCCTTTTTGTTGCAGGGTCAGGTCGTCGCCTTCGAGTACCGTGGTGGGCGAGGCGAGTTGTGCGCTGCCCAACGGGTTGCCGGTAATGACTTGCGGTTGCAGCTCAAGGGCGTGGGCTTCGGAGCAGATCAACAGGGCGGCGGCGAGCGGGGTCAAGCGCCACAGAGAAGAGAGAGACATCAAACATTCCTTGGTCAAACGGCACAGAAAAGAGAAGGCTTAAAACGGTATCGGGCTTGATAATTATCGTTACAATATAACATCTCTTTTTTGCCTGAAAAGGGGAACTTTTTTCCAGGGGCTATATTCAATGCAGTGCTTCCACCTCTACGCCCCGTCGGCTAAGGTGCGCGGCTGTATTTCCTCTTTTTGCAAAAGGCCTGGCATGACCGCGACAAGCAACGACCCACTTCACGGCGTGACCCTGCAGCACGTCCTCACCACGTTGGTGGAGCACTACGAATGGAGCGGGCTGGCCGAACGCATCGATGTGCGCTGTTTCAAGAGCGACCCGAGCATCAAGTCGAGCCTGACCTTCCTGCGCAAAACGCCGTGGGCGCGGGAGAAAGTCGAAGGCTTGTACGTCAAGCTGATGCGTACCAAACGCCCGCTGGATTGAGGCCATGAAGCGGTATGTGGCCACAGCTGCGCTGGCTGGCTGGACAGGGCTGGCGATTCAGCAATACCTGATTTTCTATTCGCGCTGGGAGGCCGGCGCGAGCCTGTTGGGCGGGCTGATCAACTTTTTCAGTTTCTTCACCGTGCTGACCAACACCCTGGTGGTCGTGGTGTTGAGCTATGCACTGGTCAATCGCGAGTCGGCGGCAAAGCGCTTCTTCCTGGCGCCTACCGTCAGCAGCGCTATTGCTACGAGCATCGTCGTGGTGAGCCTGGCCTACAACCTGTTGCTCCGGCATTTGTGGAGCCCCACCGGCTTTCAATTTATTGCCGACGAGTTGTTGCACGACGTGTTGCCGGTGCTGTTCGTGATCTATTGGTGGCGTTGTGTGCCCAAGGGCGCGTTGCGCTTCAAGCACATTGGCGGTTGGGTGATTTACCCGCTGGTGTACTTCGGCTATGTGCTGCTGCGCGGGCATTTGTTGGGGCAGTATCAGTACCCGTTCATCGATGTGGACAGCCTCGGTTATCCACAGGTGTTTGTGAATGCCGGGGGGATTTTGGCGGGGTTTGTTGGGATTGCGTTGGCGATGGTGGGGTTGGACAAAGTTCTTAAACGGGCAGCGTAAAAATGTGGGAGCTGGCTTGCCTGCGATGGCGGTGCATCAGAAACAAATTGTCCAACTGACCCACCGCCATCGCAGGCAAGCCAGCTCCCACATTGGATCTTCAGTGGACTTGAGGGCTTTATTCTTCTTCGCTGTCCTCGGCACGCCAGTATCCCACGGCCTTGAGGAACGCCTCATTGACCTGGTGCGTGTCCAGCAACACGCGGCGCACCTGGCGTGACAGCTTGGTTTCCGTCGCGACAAAGCTGTACAGCGAGCCGCTCGGCAGGGTCAGGTTGCGCACCGTCTCCAGCAGGTCGTCCTGGCCGCGCACCACCCAAACCACCTGCACATCGGCGGCACTGTTCAGTGGTTGCTGTTCCGCCGCATTGGCGATTTCAATCACCGCCAGCACCTTGCGCCCGGCCGGCAATTCTTCCAGGCGACGGGCGATGGCCGGGATCGCGGTTTCATCCCCGATCAGCAAGTAGCTGTCGAAGATATCCGGCACGATCATCGAGCCGCGCGGCCCGCCGATGTACAGGTGCTGGCCGACTTGCACCTGATCGGCCCAGGTGGAGGCAGGGCCATCGCCGTGCAGCACGAAGTCGATATCCAGCTCGCCGATGCTCAGGTCGAAGCGCCGTGGCGTGTAGTCGCGCATGGCCGGTTGCGGGCCGTCGCCCTTGATGTTGAACGTGGGGCTTTCCAGTGCGGCCTGTTCGGCGGCGTTCTGGGGGAACAGCAGCTTGATGTGGTCGTCACTGCCCAGGCTGATAAAACCGGCCAGTTCCGGCCCGCCCAAAGTGACGCGGCGCATGCGTGGGGTGATGTCTACCACCCGCAGCACTTGCAGGCGGCGGCGTTTGATTTCGTGGGTAACGCGATGGATAGCTTGAGTATTCATTGGTCTTTCCCGTCGGCAATGGCTTGAGCGGTGCCGTTGAGCAGCGCCGCGACACGAACGATTTCTTCCGGGCTCCAGCGCCCGTGGTGCGAGTGCAAGGCGTGGCGCAGGTTATGCACCGCCTCGTGGATTTCCGGTGGGCGGTCGTGGCCACGCAGCGAGCGCTTGCTGACATCAATGCGCATGCGCACGCCTTCTAGGGCAACGGCTTGCTCGCTTAAGAAGAGACGACCGGCGTCGGTGATTGTGTAGCGTTTTTTTCCATTCTCGGCGTCGCCGCTGATCAACTCGCTCTCTTCGAGAAAGGTCAGGGTGGGGTAGATCACGCCGGGGCTGGGGCTGTAGGCGCCGTCGAAGAGGCTTTCGATCTGGCGGATCAGGTCGTAGCCGTGGCACGGCTGTTCGGCGATCAAGGCCGGCAGCAGCAACTTCAGGTCGCCAGGGGCGAATACCCGTGGGCCGCGGCCGCCGCGTTTTTCAAACTCGCTGCGATATTCGTGTCGCATCTGCAGGCTCTCCGTCACGTCAAGATATAACTTAAGATACAACTTAAGATATATCTTAAATTGACGGTAGCCCGAAACGACCAACGGTCATGATCAGGGCTGACATGCGCTCTGACTGCCGCCTTGCAGGTAAGGCGTCAAGATCGGTGCCATGCCTTTGAGCACCTGCACCGGCAGCGCCGAGGTGAACTTGAAGTTTTGCGCCGAACTGCCTGGCACAAAGGCGGTGAGGGTGCCAAAGTAGCGCTCGCCGATGTAGAACACGAACGTGGCGGTGCGGTTGATCGCTTTGGAACTGATCACCCGGCCACCGGCGCCCATCGCTTCGATGCGGTTGTCGCCGGTACCGGTCTTGCCCCCCATGGCCATCGGCGTGCCGTCGGCCTGTACGAAGCTGCCGGAAACACGTTTGGCCGTGCCCGCATCCACCACTTGTGATAACGCGCCGCGCAGCGCGGTAGCGACCTCGGACGGCATTACCCGTTTACCCGTATCGGGGGTGTTGACCACGCGGGTTTCGTAAGGCGTGTCGGCGCCAAAGCGCAGGCTGTCGATGCGCAGCACTTTGCCGCGCACGCCGTCGTTGAGGATGATGCCCATCAGTTCGGCGAGCGCGGCGGGACGATCGCCCGAGCTGCCAATCGCGGTGGCCAGCGACGGCACCAAGTGGTCGAACGGGTAGCCCACCGCCTGCCAGCGCTGGTGAATATCCAGGAACGCCTCGACCTCCAGCATGGTGCGGATGCGGCTGTCACGCGCACTTTGATGGCGGCTCTTGAACAGCCAGCTGTACACCTCCTGGCGTTCGAATTGGCTGGCCTTGACCACTTCGCTGAAGGTCGCGTCAGGGTGGTTGAGCAGGTAACCGAGCAGCCACAGGTCCAGCGGGTGGACCTTGGCGATATAGCCCTGATCGGGCAGATCATAGCGGCCGGGGCCGTAGTCGGTGTACAGGCGTTGCAGGCGTTCGTCGGTGAGCTTGTCGGTCGTTTTAGCGCTGATCAGATGTGAGCGGACAAAGCGGTCGAAGGTGTCTTGATCAGCCTCGGGGAACAGGTAGCGGTGCACGGCCGCCATGCGGATCGCCGTGGGGTGCAGCCCATCGAGGAAGGTTTCCAGGCGCGCCTGGGTGTCTTTTTTCTGGTACTTCTTCCAGAACTTGAGCAGGAAGGTGGTGCCCTCACGGTCGGCGAATTGGGCCAGGTATTCCTGGCGCCGCGGGTCGTCATCATCCTTGAGCAATTGCGCACTGTTGTTGGGGCCTGCGTAGGTGACATAGCGCTCCAGGTCGCGCATCAGCCGGATAAACGGCAGGTTGATCGACTCGCGCAAGGCGTCTCGCAGTGATGGGCTGCGGCCATTGTCCTGGTTACGGAAATTGTGGAAGTGGTGCATGCCGCCGCCGGTAAAAAAGTCTTCGTTGGGGTTGGCCGAGTAGGTCCGGTCGAGGGCCGCATCGAGCATGTTGGCCAGGGATTTTTCGGGGTTCTGGATCAGGTAATCGACCGCCCAACGGCTGATGCGGTCCTGCTCGGCGATCTCGGTTTTTTTCAGCACAGCGGGTGTTTGCGCGGCGTAGCGAGCATGCAGCTCGCTGATGATTTGCAGGTAGGTGGTGAGCACCCGCAGCTTGGCGGTGGAACCCAGTTCCAGCTTGCTGCCCTCGTTGATGTCGAAGGGCTGGTCGGTGTTGTCGGTTTGCACGCGCACCCGCGAGCCATCCGGGGTCAGTTCGAACAGGGTGAAGCTGTAGCGCACCTGGGGCGTGCTGGCCGGTGTGAGCAGGCGCTCGCCGAGCAGGCCCATTTTGCCGGCGAAGGCGGGGTCGGCCAGTTGCTTGAGGTAGTCGGTGGCCTGGCTTTGCAGCTCAGCCTGCAAGGTGCTGGTGGCCGCCAGGTCCAGGCGGTCGAGGTCGTACAGCGGGCGGTCGAGCAGAGCAGCGAGGCGGCTGCGGGCAACGCTGATGCCCTTGTTAGTGTCGATGGGCTGCACGGTCGGCTGTTGCTGCCAGTCACGGTAAGTGACATGGGATGCCAGGGCAGCCTTGAGCAACGGCGGGTCGATCACGGCGTTTTGCGCCAGCAGGCGCAGGTGGCTGTCGGTGAGTTGCGCCAGTTCCTCGCGCCCGTTGGCCAGGTAGTGAGACGGCCGGCGCTGGGCGATCATCAGCGACAGCACCTGGCGCAAAGCCAGGCCACGTTGCGGCACATGGCCGGCATCATTTTCGCTGCCGCTCAAGGCCTGGTTCACCTGTTTGAAGTCAGCGCCGTACCACACGCGCAAACCCTCGGCCATGCCATGCACTTCGCCATGCCCCGGCACGGCGGACAGCGGCACGCTGTTGAGGTAGTCGCGCACGATGTTCTGGCGTGCCACGCGGGTGTCTGGCCCAGTCTGGTAGGCGCGCACTCCTGCGGACAGCATCTGGCGCAATTTTTCACTGCCGGACAAGGTCAGGCCGTCGGGCGAATGCCGGTATTTTTCCAGCTGAGTGGCCAGGGTACTGCCGCCGGCACTCTGACCGGGCAGGTGCAATACCTTCGCGACTTGCGACCAGGCCGCCATGGCAAAGCGCGGCCAGTCCACCGCCGGGTTGGCCTGCGGCTGGGCGGGGTCGAGCATGTCACGGTTTTCGATGAACAACAGGCTATTGACCACCAGCGGCGGGATGGCGGCAAAACTTGAGTACAGCTGCTGCGGATATTCGAACTGGTACAGGGGCAAGGCGCGACAGTCGGTGATCGAAAGGCCGGCCTGGATTTTCTCCGGGTAAGGCACGAAGAGACCGTGGCCGGCGTAGCTCATCAGCGCTGGCGAAAACTGCACCTGGGACTCAATCACATAACCACGCTTGAGCAGGCGCGGCAAAAAGGTGCCGAGGTCGCTGTAGCCCAAGCGGCGGTCGAACGGGCCGGCGCCTGGGTAAACCATTGCCTGGCTGGGGCCGGGTTCAAGCCGGTAGGTGAGGTTGTGGGCCAGGCGGCTCAGTTGCCGGGCTTGCAGGGCGGATGTGCGTATCTCTTTGGCGGCGGCGAACCCCAGGGCAACCAGCACCATCAACACAATCAGCCAGAACAGGCGCCGCATGGGGTGGGGCCTGGGTTTATTTTTGGGTAAAGGCGCTGGGTCCGAACTGCCTTGTAATTTCGCAGCCTTGGTCGATTCGGTTTGCCACAGTGCGCCCATAGTCGATTGATCCTGCACGCAGATTGATCGGACTTGCCTGAAGCTTAGTCGCTGGGCGATCGCTGTGAGGGAATTGTGATTGGGTTGTCGGAATCTTCTTTGAGGGCGTGTGAATGCAGGGTGGGTTGCGACGTTTTGTCGCTCAACGCAGGTAAGATGCTCCTGTAAAGTGGCTTTTTGGCCGAGTCTTTCACTGAATTGTATGGTTTTTATAGTGAAAGACCCTGCTCCCGGCTTTTTATACTGCACGCCCCGCTGATCTTGCCCGGCAAGAAGGGCCCGTCCATGAGGCGGCCCCGGTTTCGACAAGGGCGCAGGCTTACCGGCCTGCCTCCTGGAAACTCGACGGACAATCCAATAACAAAATGAGGTTGTTTCCCTATGCCTGTCGGCAAACCACTGCCCCCTGGCGAGACCGCCCAAGGCGGCCCGCTCAAACGTGAACTGGGTGAACGGCATATCCGTTTGATGGCGCTCGGCGCTTGCATCGGTGTCGGCCTGTTTCTCGGCTCGGCCAAGGCCATCGAGATGGCCGGCCCGGCAATCATGCTCTCGTACATCATCGGTGGCCTGGCCATTCTGGTGATCATGCGGGCCCTCGGTGAGATGGCCGTGCATAACCCGGTAGCCGGCTCGTTCAGCCGTTATGCCCAGGATTACCTCGGCCCGTTGGCGGGCTTTCTCACGGGGTGGAATTATTGGTTCCTGTGGCTGGTAACCTGCGTGGCGGAAATCACCGCCGTGGCGGTGTACATGGGCGTCTGGTTCCCCGACACGCCCCGCTGGATTTGGGCCTTGGCGGCGCTGATCAGCATGGGCACGATCAACCTGATCGCCGTCAAGGCCTTTGGTGAGTTCGAGTTCTGGTTTGCGCTGATCAAGATCGTCACGATTATTGCCATGGTGATCGGCGGCGTCGGCATCATTGCGTTTGGCTTCGGTAACGACGGTGTGGCCTTGGGTATTTCCAACCTGTGGGCTCACGGCGGCTTCATGCCCAACGGCGTGCAGGGCGTGTTGATGTCCTTGCAGATGGTGATGTTCGCCTATCTGGGCGTCGAGATGATCGGCCTCACTGCCGGTGAAGCACGCAACCCGCAGAAGACTATTCCCAGCGCCATCGGCTCGGTGTTCTGGCGCATCCTGCTGTTCTACGTCGGCGCGTTGTTCGTGATCCTGTCGATCTACCCGTGGAATGAAATCGGCACCCAGGGCAGCCCGTTCGTGATGACGTTTGAACGTTTGGGCATCAAGACCGCTGCAGGCATCATCAATTTCGTGGTGATCACCGCCGCGCTGTCGTCCTGCAACGGCGGCATCTTCAGCACCGGGCGCATGCTCTACAGCCTGGCGCAGAACGGACAGGCGCCGGCGACTTTCGGCACCACCTCCAGCAATGGCGTACCGCGCAAGGCGCTGCTGCTGTCGATCTTCGCCTTGTTGCTGGGCGTGTTGCTCAACTACCTGGTGCCTGACCAGGTGTTTGTGTGGGTGACCTCCATCGCCACCTTCGGCGCGATCTGGACCTGGCTGATGATCCTGCTGGCCCAGCTCAAATTCCGCAAAGGCCTGAGCCCGGCCGAAGCGGCGGCCCTCAAGTACCGCATGTGGCTGTACCCGGTCAGTTCCTACCTGGCGCTGGCGTTCCTGGTGCTGGTGGTGGGCCTGATGGCGTACTTCCCGGATACGCGTGTGGCGCTGTATGTGGGGCCTGCGTTCCTGGTGCTGCTGACGGTGTTGTATTACGTGTTCAAGTTGCAGCCGACCAATGCGGCGGCACGCTCCGTAGCCTGACGGCCTGGCGCACAACAAAAAGCCCCTTGATCGGGGCTTTTTGTTTTCAGGCGGTGGCCATGCGTGTCGATTGGTCCAGCCGTTTATTGAACTCCAGCCAGGCGCCCAGCATCGCCATCAAGGCAACGCCCACGAGCGCGGTAAAAATCTGCATGGCAAAGGCATCACCGGCCATGGCGTTGACCATGTCCGCCAATGGCGCCAACAACACGCCAAGGCAGAACACTTCCAGCGAAAAGCGGCCCATCCGGCAGGTCTGCTGTGCCAGCCAGTTTTGCGTCCAGGCACGCCCCGGCAACAGTTTGGCGGTGACATAGGCCAAGGCCAGGAAATGCAGCAGACGCACCGGCGACAGGTCGGTCTTGCTGATCGGGTACAACAGTTCGCTGAGCGCGTGCGGCATCAATGCGTCATGCACATCGGGCCAGCGCCAGCCGATCGTGATCACGCCGGCCATCAATGCGTAGGTCGCGGCCGTCATGAACAACGGCTGCCGCAGCAGTGGCCGCTTATCCTGCGCGCGGGGTTGTTGCCCATGAATCGCCGCCGCGCCACCCAGCACGAACAGGAACTGCCAGGTCACCGGGTTGAAGTACCACACCCCGTCGGCAATCGCGGCCAGGTTCCAACCCAGGTGTGGCGCCAGCAGGTACACCGCCATCGACACCGCGACCACCCACAAGGTTTTGCGCAAGAGCCACGGCAACACCAGCGGCAGGCAGGCCAGCAGCACGATATACAAGGGCAACGGGTCCATCAGGTTGGGCTTGAAGCGCAGCAGCAGTTCATCCACCAAGGCTTGCTGTGGTTGGGTGACAAAGTGCGTCAGGCCCATCTCCTGCACCAGGTCGCGGGTTTCCACATGGCTGTTGGCGAAGAACACGATGCCCATCAGCATCGCCAGCAAGAAGATATGCACCACGTAAAGCACCCAGGTGCGCCGCAGGATCTTCAGGCAGGCCATCCAGTAGCCTTCGCGTTGCAAGACCTTGCTGTAGGCCAGCACTGAGGCGTAACCGGCAAGGAATACAAACACTTCAGCGGCGTCGCTGAAACCGAAATTACGCAGGGTGATCTGGCCGAGTGGGTTGTGGGGGACGTGATCCCAGAAGATAAAGATCAACGCCAGGCCCCGAAAAAAATCGATGCGCGGGTCGCGTCCGTTCAGCATGGCAGCGGGCTCTTGAACAGGGGTTTAAGTCATGACAGGCGAATGCGCGTGTTGTCACACGCCGCACGTCGGGCGGGCGCAGGTTGGCGGTATTTGTAAGCAATTGCAAAGGCTGGGTATTACTGAATGTCTCTAGACATCGATGACGACCAAGGTGCCGCAGCTACCGGGGCTTACAGCATGAGGAGTGCCGGCTTCTACCAGGTACATCTGGCCGGCAGCAACGTGTATTTGCTCGGTGCCGATGCTCAGGCACAACTGGCCGCTGACTACCAATAACCCCTCATTGTAGGCATGGGTTTCCTCTTCATAAGGCTGCTCATCCATACGCAACACCTTGATCCGCGCTGGGCCAACCTGGCCCAGTCGCGTGGATTTCCAACTGTCGGGCAGTTGCGCGGCAATGGCGCTGAAGTCGAGTAACGGCATGTGAAGCTCCTTGTTTCAACGATGCCGTCGGTGGTCCGGTTCAGCAGGGAGTGGGTGTTTTCAGAACGCGTCCATCAGCAAGACACGGCAGGGTTTGGCCTGGTACTCGTTGATTTTCGGCACCAGCCGGGTGAAGTGTTCCGTCTGGCAATGCGTGTCCAGCGCCGCCTGGTCGGGCCACTGCTCGATAAAGATAAAGTGCCCTGGGTCTTTTTGATCGATAAACAGGTCGTAGGCGATGCACAGTGGTTCCAGGCGGGTTTTCTCCACCAGTTCGGTGTACCAAGGGCGCACGGTGTCCAAGTGTTCAGGCTGGATAAAATCTTCAGCGATGACTTTCAACATGGCAGGCGTCCCTTACGCAGCGGCGACTTCATGTGGCTCAAAACTATCGGCCCGCGCCATCTGCCACATGCGCGAATAGAACTCGCCGTTCACCTCGCCGGTGAGCAACTCGCCAGGCTTGAGGAACACATGCAGCTGCGAGAACAGTTTGATCTCGGTCGCCGACATGCGCCGTACCAAATGCTTGGCCGACAACTGCGACGGATGATCCAGGCCGGCAGCGGCGAGCATTTCCGCCAAGGCGTGCAGCGTGTTGCGGTGGAAGTTGAACACGCGCTGGGCTTTGTCGGGCACCACCAGCGCACGCTGGCGCAGCGGGTCTTGTGTAGCCACGCCAGTCGGGCATTTGTTGGTGTGGCAGCTTTGCGACTGGATGCAGCCGATGGCGAACATAAAGCCGCGTGCCGAGTTGGCCCAGTCGGCGCCGATAGCCAGCACGCTGGCGATATCGAAGGCGCTGACGATCTTGCCGCTGGCGCCCAGCTTGATCTTGTCGCGCAGGTTCAGGCCCACCAGGGTGTTGTGCACAAACAGCAGGCCTTCACGCAGCGGCACGCCGATATGGTCGGTGAATTCCACCGGCGCGGCGCCGGTGCCGCCTTCCTTGCCGTCGACCACGATAAAGTCCGGAAGGATGCCGGTTTCGAGCATGGCCTTGGCGATGCCCATGAACTCCCACGGGTGGCCCAGGCAGAACTTGAAGCCCACCGGTTTGCCGCCGGACAGTTCACGCAGTTGCGCGATGAACTGCATCATCTCGATGGGCGTGGAAAACGCACTGTGGCGCGACGGCGAGATGCAGTCCTCGCCCATCATGATGCCGCGCGTCTCAGCAATTTCCTGGGTGACTTTGTGCTTGGGCAGAATCCCGCCGTGGCCGGGCTTGGCACCCTGGCTCATCTTGATTTCGATCATGCGCACTTGCGGGTTCTGCGCCTGCACGGCAAAACGTTCCGGGTCGAAACGGCCATCGCTGGTGCGGCAGCCGAAGTAGCCGCTGCCCAGTTCCCAGGTCAGGTCGCCGCCGTTTTCACGGTGGTAAGGGCTGATGCTGCCTTCGCCGGTGTCATGGGCAAAGTTGCCGAGCTTGGCGCCTTGGTTCAACGCGCGAATCGCATTGGCGCTCAACGAGCCGAAGCTCATGGCCGAGATGTTGAATACCGAGGCCGAGTAGGGTTGCGTGCACTGCGGGCCGCCGACCATCACGCGAAAGGCGCTGGGATCGCTGAGCGGCGCCGGGCGCATGGAGTGGCCGATGAACTCAAAGCCCGACTGGTACACGTCAATCAGAGTGCCGAAAGGCTTGTCGGCGGATTCGTTCTTGGCGCGTGAGTAAACCAAAGAACGCTGTGCCCGGGAAAAGGGCAGGGCGTCGCTGTCGGATTCGAGCAGGTATTGGCGGATCTCCGGGCGGATGGCTTCCACCAAGTAACGGATATTGCCCAGGATCGGGTAGTTGCGGCGCACCGCGTGCGGGCTTTGCAGCAGGTCGAAAAGGCCGATCAGGCTGAGGACGCCGGTGACCAGGGTGATGGGCCACAGCCACTCATGTTCGATAAAAGGTAGGCTGGCGAGGGTGAAAATAACGCACACGGCAAAGAAGGCGTAACGGCTTAATAACGACAGGCTCATACGGGTTTCCTTGGGTTCGGACTCATCGGCTAGGCGTTTTGCGCCTGAAGAAAGATCGAGAACAGCTCCGACTGGGATTTGATCCCTAGCTTGCTGTACATGTGTTTCTTATGGACTTTCACGGTTTCAACAGAGATTTCCAGCTTACGGGCGATTTCCTTGCTGGAGCAACCGCTGAGCATCAAGCGGCCTACATCCAGCTCGCGCGCAGTGAGTTGTGCGCCCCAGTCATCATTTTGAATCGGCGGTTGCGGCGCGCTCACCTGGTTCAGTTCATGGGGCAGGCGCTGGCGCAGCAGGCTCACCACCCACGGCTGGATCAGTGACAGCAGGGCAATTTGCTGTGGGTCAAAACGCTGTTTCGAACCCAGCGACAGGCACAGGGTGCGCCCGTCCGGCAGGTGGCAATTGAACTGGATTTCATCGGCCACCACGTTCAGGCGAAAGTAACGCTGGTAGTACTCGGTAAGCTCGAAATGCTCCGGCGCCACTTCCGCCAGGCGCAACAGGCCGGTGCGCGCGTGTTCGCGGCTGGCGATGTAGAACGGGTCGAGCAGGTACAGGCCGTTGAGGTAGTCCTGGAACAGATGGTCCGGCGTACCGTCGGCGCCTGGGCATTCGGCGAACACCAGCGGGCGGTGCTCACTGCTGAACAACAAGGCCACCCAACTGTCGGACGGCACGTATTGGTCCAACAGCCGCACCAGTTGGGTCCAGAAATTGGGCTGGTCCAGGGCGTCTATCATTTGCCCCACCGAACGGTGCCAGGCGATGTCTTGCAGCGTCATGCTCATCAATCTACCCCTATCGGGTTACCTCGGCCGCGTAATTCCCTGGCCGGTGTTGGCTGCGCATACTGCGGCACAGATAAAGAACAAGGAATACCCATGAAGGTCGAATTTGCCCAATTGGCAGGCCGCGATAACGGTACAGCTTACAACCTTGAGCGCGCCTTGGCGGCCATTGCTGCATGCGCCGCCGACACGCAACTGATCGTCTTCCCGGAAACCCACCTGATGGGCTTCCCGTCGTCCGAGACCGTCGCCGCTATTGCCGAACCGGTGGATGGCCCAACCGTTCAAGCGGTTATCCAGGCGGCCCGTGCGCGCAATATCGCCGTGGTCATCGGCATGGCCGAGCACGATGCTGGCCAATTCTATAACACCACCTTGCTGATTACGCCCGACGGCGTCGCCCTGCGTTATCGCAAGACGCACCTGTGGGCTTCGGATCGCGGCGTGTTCACCGCTGGCGATCGTTACGCCACCTGCCTGTGGAACGGCGTGCGCGTCGGCCTGCTGATTTGCTACGACATCGAGTTCCCGGAAACCGCTCGCGCCCTGGCGCAGTTGGGCGCCGAACTGCTGATCGTCACCAACGGCAACATGGACCCTTACGGCCCTACGCACCGCACCGCGATCATGGCCCGCGCCCAGGAGAACCAGGCGTTTGCGCTGATGGTCAACCGGGTCGAAGAGGGCGACGGCGACCTGTTGTTCGCCGGTGGCAGCGCCCTGGTGGACCCGATCGGCACTTTGCTGTTTGAAGCGGGGCGTGAGGAAGGGCAATTCACCGTCGAGCTGGATCTCGACCAATTGGTGGCGGCTCGCAAGGACTACCGCTACCTGGATGACCAGCGCTTGAAATTGCCCGGCGAGGTGATTGAGCGCAGCGATGGGACGCGCGAATTGCTGATCCCCCAAGCTTAAGACTGGCCCCTTGTGGCGAGGGAGCTTGCTCCCGCTGGGGCGCGTAGCGGCCCTAAGATTTTGGGGCCGCTGCGCAGCCCAGCGGGAGCAAGCTCCCTCGCCACAACAGCAGCATCAATCATAAAAATAGTTTGCGCTTCACCGACTTCAGTTCTGCCATAAATCTAATAAATCAGCGGAGAATCGCTCATGGCTCGTTTGCAACGCACCCTGTCGTTAGGGTCGGTGGTGCTGTTTGGCATCGCCTATATGACGCCGATCATTGTGCTCGGCACCTTCGGCATCCTCGCGCAATCCACCGGCGGTATGGTCCCGGCCGCGTACCTGGCGGCCCTGGTGGCGATGTTCTTTACCGCCATGAGTTATGGACGCATGGCCTCGGCATTCCCGGTGGCCGGTTCCGCCTACAGCTATGTGCGCAAGGCCATCAGCCCCAAGCTGGGCTTTATCGCCGGTTGGGCGGTGTTGCTCGACTACCTGTTCCTGCCCATGGCCATCTGGCTGATTGGCGCTGCGTACCTGCATTCGGCGTTCCCGGCGGTGCCGCAGTGGGTGTGGGTGCTGGCCTTTATCGGTATCACCACGGCAATCAATATCATCGGCCTGAAGCTCGCCAATGGCATCAACGCGCTGCTGATGCTGGTGCAATTTCTGGTGCTGATCGCGTTTGTCGCGCTGTGCATCCACTACATCGGTGGTGACGCGAGCAAGCCGCTATGGACCATCGCCCCTTTCTTCAACGGCCAGATGCACATGCCGCTGATCATGAGCGGCGCGGCCATCGCCTGCTATTCGTTCCTGGGCTTTGACGCGGTCAGCACCCTCACCGAAGAAACCCGCGACCCACGCCGCACCATCCCACGGGCGATCATGTTGATCACCCTGATCGGCGGCCTGATCTTCGTCGGTGTCTCGTACTTTGTGCAGATCGCTCACCCGTCGTTCGAATTCGCCGATGTGGATTCGGCGGCCTACGAGATTGCCCGCAACGTGGGCGGCGACCTGTTTGTGTCGATCTTCCTGATCGGCCTGATCGTTGGCCAGTTCGCCTCGGGGCTGTCGGCCCAGGCCAGCGGTTCGCGGCTGTTGTTTGCGATGGGCCGCGACGGCGTGTTGCCCAAGTCATTCTTCGGCACCTTGCATGCGCGCTTCGGCACGCCGGTCAACAGCATCCTGCTGTGTGCGGTGGTGGCCTTGCTGGCGTTGAAACTCGATGTGACCACCTCCACCTCATTCATCAACTTCGGTGCATTCCTGGCGTTCAGCCTGGTGAACCTGTCGGTGATCTTTCACTACTGGATCGGCGCCAAACAGCGCGGTGTGCGTGAGCTGATCCTGTTCCTGGTATTCCCGACCATCGGCCTGTTGGCGGACCTGTGGCTGATGGTCAGCCTTGATCACTTGGCGATTTACCTGGGCGTGGTGTGGTTGGCGATTGGCTTGGTGTACCTGGGTTTCCTCACGCGCGGTTTCTCGAAGCAACCACCGGAAATGGACTTCCAGGAAGCGGCATAGAAGCAGTCGGCCTATTCTTATTGCAATCGGTTCTCGTTTGGGCGCATGATTTGTGTTACTGTATAACACTTGAATCGCACCCAGACGCCCCGGAGGCCTTATGAAAGCTGGAATTCACCCCGACTACCGCACCGTGCTGTTCCACGACACCGCCGCCGATGTGTTCTTCCTGATCGGCTCTACCGCCGACAGCGATCGCACCCATACACACAGCGACGGCAACACTTACCCGTACATCCCGCTGGACGTGTCCAGCGCCTCGCACCCGATCTACACCGGCCAGCAGCGCAAGACCCAGGTCGAAGGCCGGATTGCCGGGTTCAACAAGCGTTTCGCTTCGTTTGGGTCGAGCCCGAAAAAAGCCGAGGCGTGATGCGTTTGTGTTTCACCTCGAAGGCCGCTGCCGTTTCTGGAGCGGCTTTTTTTTGCGCTGATATCGTAACGCCATCACTTTTCCGAGAAACCGACTAAACTACTCGGTAAACGCCAGGAAGGCAGACCCAGACCATAAGGACCGCACACCGACGATCCGAGGTGTCCCATGGGAGAGTCCGTTACTTTCAACGATGCCGACCGCCCCGTAGTGCTGTTGATTGACGCCCACCCGGACGTATTGCACAGCCTCATGCAGTTGCTGCGCCTGGAACCGTTCGAACTGCACAGCGCCACCTGCGCCGCCGACGCCCTGGCGCTTCTCGCCAGCCAACCGATCGACCTGGTGATGAGCGCCGCACGCCTGCCGGACATGGACGGCGCCTCGCTGCTGGCGCATATCCACCAACACTATCCACACACCGTGCGCATCCTGCTGACCGGCGAGACCGACCTGACGCTGATCATCAAAGCCATCAACGAAGGCCAGATCTACCGTTACCTGAGCAAACCCTGGAACGATGAGGAATTGCTGTTGGCCCTGCGCCAGTCCTTGGCTCACCAGCATTCCGAGCGTGAACGCGGGCGCCTGGAACAGCTGATCCAGCAGCAGAACGATGAACTCAAGCAACTCAACGCCAGCTTGGAAAAGCGCGTGGTTGCGCGCACCAGCGAGCTGCAGCAAACCGCCGATATGCTTGACCTTGCCTACGAGGAACTCAAACACAGCTACGCCACCGGCACCGAAGTGTTCTCGCTGCTGGCCAACTTGCGCCTGCCGCGCGCCAAGCAAACCAACCGGCAGATCATCGAACTGGTGCGCACTTGGTGTGTTGCCCACGGCGTGGATGAAGCGAGCAACCGTGACCTGACCATGGCCGCCGCGCTCTACAACATCGGCAAGTTGAGCTGGAGCGACAGTATGATGGCCTCGCCCTCGGACCTGCTGCACAGCAGCGACCGTGAGCGCTACCGTGCCTACGCGACCCAAAGTGAATCGTTGCTGATGACCCTGGAACCGATGAAAGATGCGGCGCGGCTGATTCGTCATCACCAGGAGCGCTGGGATGGCAGCGGGTTTCCCGACCATCTCAAGGGCGAAGCGATTCCCGCCGGTTCACGCCTGCTTAAACTCGCAGTGGACTTTATCGAGCTGCAAAAAGGCCTGATCCTCGAGCGCCAGATGAACAGCGACGAAGCGCTGCTGTACATCCGCAAATACGCCGGAAGGTTGTATGACCCGGTGATGGTTGAGGACTTTGTACTGGTCTGCGCCACTTACCTCAATGACGTGACCCTGGGCGACCCCAACGTGAAAGTGTTGGGCACCCGCGAGCTGGCAGAGGGCATGGTGCTGGCGCGCAACCTCAATGCCGACAACGGCATGTTGCTGCTCAATGCCGGCAAGGTGCTGAACCTGCCGTTGGTGGACAAGTTGATTGCGTTCGAGACCATGGAAGGCGCGCGGTACAGTGTGTTTATCAAGGAAGACGCAGTCATCCTGGGCTGAACACGCTTAAAACTGTGGGAGCTGGCAAGCCAGCTCCCACATTGGATTGCGGCGTGCCTGTGGCTCATGTGATCCTTGTGCTCTTTGCATCCAAGGAAGATCTCGAATGCCATCCGTTATCCGCATCGCCGCCGCCCTCCTGATCGGCAGCGACGGCCAAACCCTGCTGGTGCGCAAACGTGGCACCCAGGCCTTCATGCAGCCCGGCGGCAAGATCGATGCCGGTGAGCAACCCGTCGAGGCGCTGGCCCGTGAGCTGTACGAGGAACTTAACCTGCGTATCTCCCCGAGTGATGCAGTGTACTTGGGCAAATTTTCGGCGCCTGCCGCCAACGAGCCGGGTTTTACCGTGCAAGCCGAGCTGTTCCGAGTACACATCGACGTGCCGGTGACGCCCGCGGCCGAGATTGAAGAAGTGCGCTGGATCGACCCGGCCGGTGAGGGTGGTTTGCACTTGGCGCCGTTGACCCGCGATTTGATCCTGCCGTTTTACCGAAAGTCGCTCACTGCATGCTGATTCGCAAGCTGGGGGTGAATGACGCCGAGGCTTATCGGGCGTTGATGCTGGAGGCTTATGGCGCCTATCCCCAGGCGTTTACCTCGAGTGTGGCGGAGCGCGCGCGGATGCCGTTGAACTGGTGGGAAAAGCGCATTGAGAGCCCACTGGATTACTTGCTTGGCGCCTTTGAAGGGGGCGTCTTGGCCGGCATTGTCGGCCTGGCCTTCGAACCTCGGGAAAAGGCCCGGCACAAAGTGACGCTGTTCGGCATGTACGTGACTGAGGCTTATCAGCGCAAGGGCCTGGGCCATCAGTTGGTGGAGGCGGCACTCGATGCCGCGCGACGCCAGCCCGGCGTTTAACTGATCCAACTGACCGTCACCGCCGGCAACGACGCCGCCTTCGCGTTGTACCAGCGCTGCGGTTTTATTCAGTACGGCCTGGAACCGTTGGCGGTGCGGGTGGGGATCGAGTACTTCGACAAGATCCACATGTGGCGTGAACTCAAGGGCGACTGAAATTCCATAGGGGAGCCATAGTTCTGTGTGGGAGCTGGCTTGCCTGCGATGGCGGCTTTTGGTGGTGTACATATCCGTTGCTGCGGTAACGGCTGCCTATGGTTCCGCTCTTACAGCGGGTCACTTTTGTAAAGACACAAAAGTAACCAAAAAGTCTTCGCCCCAACACTCGGTGCCTCGCTTAGGCTCGGCATGCCCGCAATCCGACAGCGATTTGGGGGGCCGCCGCGATGGGCCATCCTTGGCCCAGCGCGGCTAAACCGGCATCCCTGCCGGTTTACCCCCCAAATCACTGTCGAATTGCGGCCATCGTGTTTAACGGGGCGATTTCAGATCAAGATCACGATCAAAAGCGCAGATCAAAAGACCGCTGACTTCGCCAGCGAAAAGGATGTAAGGGCCAGAGCAACAGCAACAGCAACAGCAACAGCAACAGCAACAGCAAAGCCATCCTCGGTCAAAGGTGGGAGCTGGCTTGCCTGCGATAGCATCAACTCGGTGTACCTGATACACCGAGGTGTCTGCATCGCAGGCAAGCCAGCTCCCACAGAAAAGCAGTTCTTCAGTGTATTCAGATAGGTTTTTGCTTCGCACTTGATCTGGCTTTTGATTCAACCACTCAGGTCGGCTTTCAGGCCGCCGTGCTGTAGATCTTGATCTTGATCTGCTTTTGATCTGAGGCGCCCCGTTAACCACGATGGCCGAACGCAGGCTTGAATCCGTGGGTAACCCGGCAGGACGCCGGGTTAGCCGCGCTGGGCCAAGGATGGCCCATCGCGGCGGCCCACGGATTCAAGCCGGAGTGAGGGCACACCGAGCCTAAGCGAGGTGCCAAGTGGTGGGGCACAGACCTTTTGGTTACTTTTGGGGCGTTTGCCAAAAGTGACCCGCCGTAAGGGCGGAACCCTAAGCAGCCGTTACCGCAGCAACGGATATACACCCAATACGCCAATATTTGTGTAGATACCTATGCTTCGACCGCGGTGCATCAGTCAATGAATGCCCCAACTGATCCACCGCAATCGCAGGCAAGCCAGCTCCCACATTAGAGTCCTGATTGTTTTCACCTTTGTGCGTGATTAACGCACGGCGCTGACCCCATCCAAGGTCGAAAACGACGTGTCCTTGGCCGTCAGCAAGAAGTCGCGCATATACGGCGCGTCCAGCATGTCCGCACGAATCCCCGCATACAACGTCGCAAACAAACCTTTCTCGCCCAAACGCTTGGCCTTCACATACCCACGCGAGCTGTATTCATGCAGCGCCCAATGCGGCATGCCGCACACGCCACGGCCGCTGGCCACCAGTTGCATCATCATCACCGTCAGCTCCGAGGTGCGCACCTGGGCAGGTTCCACGTCGGCGGGCTCCAGGAACCGCGTGAAAATGTCCAGGCGGTCGCGCTCCACCGGGTAGGTGATCAGGGTTTCGCTGAGCAGGTCCTGCGGCACAATGTACGACTTGTTCGCCAACGCATGCTGGTTGGCCACGGCCAGCATGGCTTCGTAGGTAAACAGCGGCACATAAGTGATGCCCGGCAATTCCAGCGGGTCGGAGGTCACCACCAGGTCCAGGTCGCCACGGGCCAGGGCCGGCAGCGGCGCGAAGGCAAAGCCTGAGGCCAGGTCCAGCTCGACTTCCGGCCAGGCATCGCGGAACTGGTCGATGGTCGGCATCAGCCACTGGAAGCAGCTGTGACATTCGATCGCCATATGCAAACGCCCAGCGGTGCCACCGGCCAGGCGCGCGATGTCGCGCTCGGCGCCGCGCAGTAAGGGCAGGGTGGCATCGGCCAGTTGCAACAGGCGCAAGCCGGCGCTGGTGAAGCGCAGCGGCTTGGTCTTGCGCACGAACAATGGCATGCCCAGGCGTTCTTCCAGTTCCTTGAACTGATGGGACAGAGCGGACTGGGTCAAGTGCAGGCGTTCGGCGGCTTCGACCAGGCTGTCGGCTTCGCGCAGGGCATGCAAGGTCTTGAGGTGGCGGATTTCGAGCACAGGCGCTCCATGAATATAATTTGTGATGAAGATATATGGCGTGAGTTTGTCTCATGTTGCTGTTCATGTCGACCATGACCGTTGGGCGCACTTCATCAAACTGTCACGTAACTGTGGCAGCGCGCTTGAACAAACTTCATCAGACTCGCGCTCTACTGGGGTTCTGCGTTTCGGTGTTTTTCATGCGCGTGTGGTTTTTACTGGCCGCTCTATTGTTCGGCCTGCCGTCTTTTGCGGCGTCTCGATGTGATGTCAATGTCTCGACTCAAACGGTCGACCTGGAACAGGTGAGCATCGCCTACCAGAGCATCGGCCGTGCGTCCGACCCTGCGTTGCTGCTGGTCATGGGCCTGGGCGGGCAGTTGATCCACTGGCCGGATGAAGTGGTGGTGGCCTTGTGCGAACAGGGTTTTCGGGTGATTCGCTACGACAACCGTGACGTTGGCTTGTCCACCTGGCGCCAGGCGCCCGCCAGCGCCAACCTGACGTTTGAAGTGCTGCGCTACAAGCTCGGTTTGCCGGTGGCGGCGCCGTACACGCTGACCGATATGGCCGACGATGCGTTGGGCTTGATGGACGCGCTGCAGATCCAGCAATTTCACGTGCTGGGCGCAAGCATGGGCGGCATGATCGCTCAGCACCTGGCGGCCATGGCGCCGCAGCGGGTCGAAAGCCTGACGCTGGTAATGACCAGTTCTGGCGCCGAAGGCCTGCCGGCGCCCAACGCGGCGTTGGTGCAGTTACTGTCGCGGCGCAGCGCGCCGAACCGTGAAGTGGCGCTGGAGCAACAAGCCGATTTGCTCGCAGCCCTGGGCAGCCCCAACGTGAAAGATGATCGCCAGGCGCTGCTGCATCAGGCCGCGCTGTCCTACGACCGCGCCTTCAACCCGGACGGCGTGAAGCGTCAGATCATGGCGATTCTGGCCGAGCCGAGCCGCGTGCCATTGCTTAACCAATTGCGCGTGCCGACCCTGGTGGTGCACGGCACCGCCGACCCGCTGTTGCCGGTAATGCACGGCGTACACCTGGCCGCGCATATCCAGGGCAGCCAGCTTAAGCTCATCCCGGGCATGGCCCACCGTTTCCAGGAAGCCTTCAAGGCGCCGCTGTTGACGGCTGTGTTGCCGTATCTCAAAGCCCATCGCGAAGATGCCGCGCATTGGGCGCAGATCGACCTAGGCGAGCCTTCGAAGGTGCTGTGAAGTTGGTGTATGGTGCAACCTTTATGGCGCACATTAATGCCAGCGAGGTTGCCACCATGAGTACTCCCCTGAAAATCGATTTCGTCAGCGACGTGTCTTGCCCCTGGTGCATCATCGGCCTGCGCGGCCTGACCGAAGCCCTCGACCAACTGGGTAGCGAGGTGCAGGCGGAGATTCATTTCCAGCCGTTTGAGCTGAACCCGAAGATGCCGGCCGAAGGGCAGAATATCGTCGAGCACATCACCGAAAAGTATGGCTCCACTGCCGAGCAATCCCAGGCCAACCGTGAGCGTATCCGCGACATGGGCGCGGCGCTGGGCTTTGCCTTTCGCACGGACGGGCAGAGCCGCATCTACAACACCTTCGATGCGCACCGGCTGCTGCATTGGGCGGGGCTTGAAGGGTTGCAGTACAACCTCAAGGAAGCGCTGTTCAAGGCGTATTTCAGCGATGGCCAGAACCCGTCCGACCACGCGACGCTGGCGATCATCGCCGAGAGTGTTGGGCTGGATATCCAGCGTGCGGCTGAAATTCTGGCGTCTGACGAGTACGCTGCTGAAGTCCGTGAGCAAGAGGAGTTGTGGATTACACGCGGTGTGACGTCAGTACCCACCATCGTGTTCAACGACCAGTACGCGGTCAGCGGTGGGCAGCCGGCTGAAGCCTTTGTGGGCGCGATTCGTCAGATCATCCAGGAAGCCAAAGCCTGAGCGCCGATGAATCTTCCTGTGGCACTTGGCTTGTGTGGGAGCTGGCTTGCCTGCGATGCAGGCGCTTCGGTCTGTCAGTCAGGCCACGGTGAGGCTATCGCAGGCAAGCCAGCTCCCACAGGGTCAGTCGAACTTGTAGCTGATCGCCGTCTGCACCTGGCCCTGGTTCACGTTGCCGGTTTCTTTGACGATGGTGCTGTTGGCCGCCGAGCCCACCAGGTGTGTCCAACTGGCGCTGGTCAACAGTGACCAATGGCTCGCCAGTGGGAACTCGAAACTCTGGGTCAGCGTCAGGTTCTGAAAGCCCGCGCTGGCGTTATAGGCGCGGATGCCGGACGCCGCTGACTCTTTATCGTCAACGCCAAAAAACGCCTGGGTCTGGCGCGCATCGGCAAAATGCGCCATCAGGCCGGTGCTGCCGATAATGCCGCCGCCCAGTGGGTAGCCCAGCTCGCCACCGACCTTGCCCAACACACCACTCTGATCACGTGGGCCGCCGACGGCCTGGCCGACCTGGGCGTACACGCGCCAGAACTCGGCCGGTGCGTACTGGATAAAACCTCCGACTTCGGCCATGTCCGGCACATCACGCAAGCCACGCAGCGAGCGATCGGCGGTACGGCCCGGCAGGTAATTGATATACGGGCCGGCGGTGAAACCGTTGGTATTGAGTGCGCTCCAGGTCAGGCCATCGTCGGTGCCCAGGCTCACATTGCCCCAGTCCAGATCGAAGTAGGGAATCGGCCGGGTTTCGTAGCGGCTGCCTGTCGGGTCATGGGGCTGGTAGCTGACGCCCGCGCCAACTTCGCCGGTAATGCCTTCGGCCAATACCGTGCTGGAAAAGCTCCACAGCCCCAGCAAGCCGGCGAATACAGCAGAAGTAACCTTGAACATGGAGCGTTTCCTTATCTGAACTTGCGCGCATTCACGCGCGAAGAGCCTCCCGGACGCAAGCACTCATCTTGTTTGTAGCAAGCTACAAAAATTGTAGCTCCTGCGACACAAATCCCCCTATATATCGCCAAAAAACCCAGCCCCGCTGGGCTTTGGCCAGTTGGCACAGTCTCTGCAATACCCCTGGCACAAGCGCAAAGAGCGCTACTCCTCAAGGTAAACGCAATGATCCAGTGGCATATCGTGTGCGACTTCGACGGGACCATCACCCCCACCGACGTCATCGACAACGTCCTCCAGCGCTTCGCCGGCCCCGAGTGGGAAACCATCGAACAGGAATGGCTGGATGGGCATATCGGTTCCCGCGAATGCCTGAGCCGTCAACTGGCGCTGATCAAGGCCACCCCAGCTGAACTGCTGGCGTACTTCGACAGCGTTGAAATCGACCCGGACTTCCCGGACTTCGTCGATCACGTCATGGGCCTGGGCGCGACCATCGAAGTGGTCAGCGACGGCATCGAGCAAGGCATCGCGCGCATCCTGTCGCGCAACTACGTGACCTTGCTGCCGATCCTCGCCAACCGCCTGCGCCAGGTCGACCAGAACAGCTGGCGCATCGACTTCCCGTATTCCAGCGACGCCTGCCGCGCCGCCTCCGGCAACTGCAAATGCAAATCCACGCCGCGCAACAAGCGTGTGCTGGTGATCGGCGACGGCAAGTCCGACATGTGCGTGGCCTCCACCGCCGACTTCGTCTTCGCCAAAGGCAGCCTCGCCAAGTACTGCGAAGCCAACAACATTGCCCATGCGCGCTTCGACACCTTTGCCGAATTGCCCGCATTGCTTGCCGCGTTGCCACAAGGCATCGCCGCTAACTCCGGCGCCTTTACCGCCGACCTCTCTGTTGAAAATCAGGAACTCTTCCACCATGTCTGATATTCGTATCGCTACCGCCGAAGACCAGATTCTTCTGGATAAAGAAGCCAAATACTGCTCCTACGGCGACACCGTCCACTACATCGAGCCGCCGCGTATTTTCAGCCGTTGCGAAGGCTCCTACGTGTGGGACACCGAAGACCAGGCCTACCTCGACCTGCAAATGTGGTACTCGGCCGTTAACTTCGGCTACGCCAACCCGCGCCTGAACAACGCGCTGAAACAGCAGATCGATACCCTGCCGCAAATCGCCAGCCAGTACTTGCACAAAGGCAAGATCGAGCTGTCGGAAATGATCGCAGTCGATGCCAAGAAAAAATTCGGCCTCGATGGTCGCGTGCACTTCAACGTCGGCGGTTCGCAGTCGATCGAAGACTCGTTGAAAGTGGTGCGTAACGCCTCCAACGGCAAGAGCCTGATGTTCGCCTTCGAAGGCGGCTACCACGGCCGCACCCTCGGCGCGTCGTCGATCACTTCCAGCTTCCGCTACCGTCGCCGCTACGGCCACTTTGGTGAACGCGCCAACTTCATTCCGTTCCCGTACCACTTCCGCGGCCCTAAAGGCATGACCAAAGAAGAGTACGGCAGCCACTGCGTGCAGCAGTTCGCACGTTTGTTCGAGACTGAATACAACGGCGTCTGGGACCCGAAAACCAACCAGTGCGAATACGCAGCGTTCTACGTCGAGCCGATCCAGGGCACCGGCGGCTACGTAATCCCGCCGATGAACTTCTACCGCGAATTGAAGCAAGTGCTGGATCAGCACGGCATCCTGATGGTGTCCGACGAAATCCAGATGGGTTTCTACCGTACCGGCAAACTGTGGTCGATCGAACACTTCGACGTACAGCCGGACGTGATCGTCTTCGGTAAGGCGCTGACCAACGGCCTCAACCCACTGGGCGGCATCTGGGCGCGTGAAGAGCTGATCAACCCGAAGGTCTTCCCGCCAGGTTCGACCCACTCCACCTTCGCCTCCAACCCACTGGGTACGGCGGTAGGCCTGGAAATGTTCAAGATGACCAGCGAAGTCGACTACGGCGCGATGGTCATGGCCAAGGGCAAATACTTCCTGGAAGGCCTGCAAGACTTGCAGAAACGTTTCCCTATCATCGGCGACGTCGACGGCCTGGGCCTGGCCCTGCGCTGCGAAATCTGCGGCCCGGATGGCTTCACGCCGGATAAGGCGACCCTGGATTACATGGTCGAAGAAGGCATGAAGGGCGACATGATCGTGGATGGCCAGAAACTCGGCCTGATCCTCGACGTGGGCGGCTACTACAAAAACGTGATCACCCTGGCACCGTCCCTGGAAATCAGCTACCCGGAAATCGACCTGGGCCTGAAACTCCTCGAGCAACTGCTGGTGCGGGCGACCACGCGGTGAACGCCATCGGGATCGACCTCGGTGAAGGTGGTGCCGGCTTCGTTCTCGGTGAAGGTCCGGTCGGGATCCTATTGATCCACGGCCTGACCGGCACCCCGACGGAATTGCGCCAGGTCGCCAAAGGCCTGGCCAAGGCCGGTAACTGCACGGTGTACGTGCCCACGCTGGCGGGGCACTGCGGCGATAACAGCGACCTGCAAGCCACCGGCTGGCTGGACTGGTACGAAGGGGTGCGCAAGACGTTTGCGCAGGTCAAGCAACGCCACGCGCAGGTGTTTGTCGGTGGCTTGTCCATGGGCGCGGTGATGTCGATGTACGTCGCCGCCGAACACCCAGGGCAAGTGGCCGGGCTGTTGATGTATTCGACCACCTTGAAGTACGACGGCTGGAGCATTCACAAGCTGGCGTTTTTGACGCCGTTGCTGATGAAGATCCCGTTCGGCGTGCACATCTGCCGTTTCGAAGAGAAGCCGCCTTACGGCATCAAGAACGAGCGCCTGCGGGCCATCGTCGAGCGTCAGATGAAGGAAGGCGAAAGCAGCGAGGCCGGCTTGCTGACCATGGAGGGCATCACGGTGCGTGAGTTGCACCGTATGAACGCCGTGGTCAAAAAGCGCATGCCCGAGGTCAAGGTGCCGGCGCTGGTGTTGCACTCCATCGAGGACGACATCACCAGCCGCTGGAACGCTGATTATGTCGAGCGTCACTTGGGCGGCCCGGTGACCAAGATTCTGCTGGATAACTGCTACCACATGATCACCGTCGACCTGCAATACCGCCGGGTGATCGAGTTGAGCGCAGAATTTGTCGAGCAACACGCCGCTCCGGCTGTGCAGGCGCCCGTGGACTATCGACAGCGGGCATCAGCCTAAGGACTAGACGTGATTACCGCCCAAGCCTTCTCGACTATCCGGGCCATCCCGCGTTGCGCCTGGAATGACTGCTTTCCTGCAGCCCTGGAGGATTGGGATTTTTACGTTGCCGTGGAAAACGCCGCGATCGATGATTTCAAGTGGCGTTACCTGGCCGTCTACGACGATGAAACGCTGGTGGCCGTTGCCGCCGCGTTCATCACTTATTATCGCCTCGACACCACGGTGTCGGGCGCCGGCAAGCGCTTTACCGAGCGCCTGGAGCGACTGTGGCCGGGTGTTTTGCGCTTGCAGTTGTACGCTATCGGCTCGCCGGTGGCCGAGCGTTGCGACGCGGGTATCGCCAGCCACGTGCCCCAGGAGCAGCGCCCACTGTTGATCAGGCATTTGCTTGAGGCGGCACGCCAGGATGCGAATACCTTCGGGATTGGCCTGGTGGCGGTCAAAGACGTGCCGACCAATGACCTCGACTGGGCAGACAATTGCCGCCAGGCAGGCTTTCAGAGCATGCCAAGCTTACCCAGCGGCTGGCTGACGGTGCCTTACGGCTCGGTGGACGCCTACTTGGGCTCGCTGTGCAAGGCGACCCGCAAAGACTTGCGCCGCAAGTTGCGCGCGCCAGGCCCACGGGTCGAATGGCGGCACACCATTGATGACGTGTTGCCCGAGGTGATGCGCCTGTACGAAGACACGCTCAGCCGCGCCGATTTGCAGTTCGAACGGCTGCCGGCGCGTTATTTCACCGGCATTCTTGAACAGCTGCAAGGGCGTGCGGTCTGTGCTCTTTACTGGGTGGACGAGCGCCTGGTGGCGTTCAACCTGGTGCTGTTGGACCAGCACCGGCTGATCGACAAGTTTTTCGGGCATGACCGTGAGTTCAGCCGTGAGTACAGTTTGTACTTTCGCTACTGGCTGACCAACGTCGACTACTGTATTGCACACAAGATCCCGGTGTATGAGTGCGGTCAGGAGGGCTATGCCAGTAAGCTGCGCCTGGGGTGCGAGTTCCAGGGCAACAGCATGTTTTTCCGTCACCGTAACCGGCTGCTCAACGGCCTGCTCAAACTCGTTAAAATGTACATAAGACCGGACCGTTCCGACCCTGCCATGGCTGCTGCGATAAGCGAAACCTGATGATCACCAAGACCCGCCAGAAAGCCCGCCCCTTTGCCATTTCGCGTTGGAGCGTCCAGCGCAAGCTGGTGCTGGCGTTCTGGCTGGTCAGCGTTATCCCGACCATGATCGCGGCCGAACTGGCGGCGACCACCTTGTCGCAGATTTTCGACAGCAACGTGCGCATCTGGTTGCAAGAGTCGACCAAGATCGTCAAGGACGAAATCGGCGACATCCTGCATGACAACGCGCGCATGGCCAAACTGTTCCTGCGCTACACCGCGCCACCGTCGAGCAAGCAAGCGGCCAAGCATGACCGCCTGACCGCCGACATCGCCGACGCCACCGATATCGATGTGGTCGCGCTGATTCGCGTGAGTGACCACAAAGTGGTGTTCAGCACCGCGGCCGACGATGTGGTCAAGCAGATCAACCTGACCAGCAACGCGGTCCTGCAGACCGTGCAAGTGGCCGGTGTGACCACGGGCCTGGTGGTCTCGACCTTCGAAACCACCCAGGAAGGCGTCGATTACCTGCTGCTGGTGGCCACGTACCTGGACAGCAGCTTCCTCACCAGCGTGGCCGATGTGCACTCCCTCGACCTGCGCCTGTACCTGGCCAACCCCCAAGGGTTTTCCGAGATATTCTCGACCCAGCGTTTTGAAAACCACCCTTCGCGCATCCCGAAGAGTGTCGAAACAGCCATGCGCGCCACCAAGCAGCCGAGCGAGCAGTTCACCAATAACTACAGCGGTTTGTACTGGCCGATCTTCAATGATGCCGGCGACCTGCAGGGTGTGATCTTCAGCGGCCTGCTGCGCCACACCAGCCTGGTGGGGCTGGTGAACCAGAGCAATCTGTTCGTGCTGATTTTCCTGCTCAGTTCTGCGTTGTCGCTGGGCGCGGGTGTCTTGGTGTCACGGCGCCTGACCAAACCGCTGCGCGATTTGTCCCAAGGCGTGGACGCAGTGATCTCGGGCAATTACGAGCACCGTGTATTGGTCACCGGCGGCGATGAGCTGGCGCAGCTGAGCAGCACCTTCAACCATATGACCGAGCGCCTGGGCGAGTTGCATCACCTTGAAGCGCAACTGCGCCGCCGCGACCGGCTGCATGCTTTGGGCGAAGTCGCCATGGGCCTGGCGCATGAGATTCGCAACCCGTTGGGCATCATCAAGACCGCCACCCAACTGCTGCACCGGCGTGTCGACCTGCCGGACACCGACAAGCGCCACTTGGAATACGTGATCAGCGAAGTCAGCCGCATCAACGACCTGATCACCGAGTTTCTGGATTTCGCCAAACCCAACCCGCCGCTGCGTGTGTTGCAGGCGGCGCGCCCAGTGGTGGAAGAAATCCTCGGCTTTTGCACCCCGGAGCTGGCCACCCATAACATCGATGCGCACATCGATGACCAGGCGCCCGGCGCGACGATCTACGCCGATGCCAAGCAACTCAAGCAGGCGTGCCTGAACCTGATCCTCAACGCCATCGACGCGATGCCCGAAGGCGGGCGCCTGACCTTGGGCATTCGCAGTGTGGACGGCAATACGGTGATCAGCATCGCCGACACCGGCCAAGGCATTCCGGCCGATATGATCGAGCGCATCTTCACACCATTCGTCACCACCAAGGCCTCCGGCACGGGCCTGGGGCTGGCTAAAGTCTATTCGATCATGGAAAGTCACGACGGCAGCATTGAATGCGCCAGTGAGAAAGATGCCGGCGCCACCTTCAGCCTGTACATTCCGGCCCATGGCGAAGACGACGGCGACGATGAGGAAGTTCATGACGCATAACGTATTGGTAGTCGACGACGAGCCCAAGCTCTGCGACTTGCTGTCATCGGCCTTGAGCCAGAACGGCATTCAGGTGTTTACCGCCGGCAACGGCCTGCACGCGCTCAAGGTGCTGGAGCAGGAAGACATCGACCTGGTGATCAGCGACTGGCGCATGCCGGGCATGGACGGGCCGGCGTTGCTGGCCGAGATAAAAGTGCGATTTCCGGAGTTGCCGGTGATCGTGATGACCGCCTACAGCACGGTGAAAAACGCTGTGCAGTCGATGCGCAACGGTGCCTATGACTACATTGCCAAACCGTTCGATATCGACGAGCTGGACATCACCGTGGCCAAGGCCTTGCAGTTTCGCGACATCATGCGCGACAACGCACGCCTGCGCGCCGAGCTGGATCACCATGCGCAGTTCGACAGCCTGGTGGGCGACAGCCCGGCGTTTCGCCAAGTGCTGCACGCGGTCGATTCGGTACGCGACAGCAACGCCACCATCCTGCTGACCGGCGAAAGCGGCACCGGCAAGGAAATGGTTGCGCGAGCGATTCACAAACATGGCAGCCGCGCCGACAAGCCCTTCGTGGCGGTCAACTGCGCGGCCATCCCCGAAGGCTTGTTGGAAAGCGAGATGTTCGGTCATCGCAAAGGCGCCTTTACCGGCGCCGTGGCCGACCGGGTCGGGCGCTTTATGCAGGCCGACCAGGGCACTTTGTTTCTGGACGAGGTGGGCGATATGCCTTTGGCGTTGCAGGCCAAGATTCTGCGGGCCTTGCAGGAGCGCGTGATCGAGCCGGTGGGCGACCCCCGCGAGCGCAAGGTGGATGTGCGCGTGATCGCCGCCACCAACAAAAACCTGCTGGATGCGGTGGCCAATAAAGAGTTTCGCGAAGACCTGTATTACCGCCTCAATGTATTCCCGATCCCATTGCCGGCCCTGCGCGAGCGCGCCGAAGACATCGTGCCCCTGGCCCGGCACTTCGCCCAGACCCTGAGCGCAACTGCCGGCAAACGCATCACCGGTTTCAGCCCCGAGGCGTTGCAGGCGATGGCCGCTTACCACTGGCCGGGCAATATCCGTGAGCTGCAAAACTGCGTGGAGCGGGCGACCATCGTGGCGGCTTCGCCGGTGATCGAAGACATTGACCTGCCCGCTTACCTGTTTGCGTCCAAGCCTGCCGAAGACGGCGTGACGGCGTTGCTCGGTGACACACCGGGCGTGCCTGCCGACCTGGATGCGGCGCTGGCTGAGGTCGAGAAAACCTACATCATGGCCGCGTTGAACGAGAGCAACGGCGTGCAGGCTGCGGCCGCGGCGAAGATCGGGATTTCCGAGAGGAGCTTCTGGTATCGGCTGAAGAAACTCGGGATTCAGGTCGAGAAGATCATCCGCTGATCTATCAGGCTCACCATGAAACCAAATGTGGGAGCTGGCTTGCCTGCGATGGCGGTGTATCAGCCAACTCATCTGGCACAGACATACCGCCATCGCAGGCAAGCCAGCTCCCACAGGTTTAACCGAGGTGTGTCAGGCGTGGACGCGCACCCACACGCTCACCAACACCGTCGCCGCCATCAGCCATGCCACCGCCGCCACGGCGAGTGACGCTTCAAGGCGCATGCGGTCGACCAGCACATACAGCGTCGCCAGATACACAAAATACGGAATGATCGACCACATCCCAAACAGGATCGTGGTCTTCAAGTCGTCCAACGAACGGCCTTTGCCGACAATGTAATGCGCGATCAGCGCGAACGTCGGAAACAGCGGCACCAGGCCTGCGATGTAGTAATTTCTGGTCTTGGCCAGCGCCGCCAGGATCAGCACCACCGCCGCGCCCAGGGCGGCTTTCAAGAGTAAGTCCATCAG
The DNA here is from genome assembly GCF_030263855.1 of Pseudomonas sp. ChxA. Classification (NCBI taxonomy): domain Bacteria; kingdom Pseudomonadati; phylum Pseudomonadota; class Gammaproteobacteria; order Pseudomonadales; family Pseudomonadaceae; genus Pseudomonas; species Pseudomonas sp. ChxA. Next base: position 251,967 of record NZ_JARPMK010000002.1, on the reverse strand, counting down.
TGGCTTAACCCGTATTTCTTGACCTTGTCGAACAGCGTGGTCTTGGCCATTCCCAGTTCCAGGCTGGCCTGGGTGAGGTTGCCGCCGCTGCGTTGCAGGGCGTCGTTGAGCAGGTTGCGCTCGAAGGCTTCCACCGCTTCGGTAAAGGCCAGGCCGTGATTGCTGGTGCCGGCGCCGCTTTTCTTGAAGGCCGGCAAGCCCAGGGCGAAACGCTCGGCAACGTTGCGCAGTTCACGCACGTTGCCTGGCCAGTCATGGCTCATCAGGGTCGACACGGTCTGGTTGTCCAACTCCGGTACGCTGCGGTCAAAACGCAGTGATGACTGCTGCAGGAAGTGTTCGAACAATTGCAGGATGTCTTCACGGCGTTCGCGTAGCGGTGGTAGTTCCAGGGTCACGACGTTGAGGCGGTAGTAAAGGTCGCTACGGAATTGGCTGGCGCGGCTCAGTTCGTCGAGGTCGGATTTGGTCGCGGCAATCACCCGGCAATCCACCGCCACGCTCTGGTTCGAGCCCAGGCGTTCCAAGGTGCGTTCCTGCAACACACGCAGCAGTTTGATCTGCAGGTTGATCGGCATGCTTTCCACTTCGTCGAGGAACAGCGTGCCCTCATGGGCGTGTTCGATCTTGCCGATGCGCCGCTTGCCCGCGCCGGTAAAGGCGTTGGCTTCGTGGCCGAATATTTCGCTTTCGAACAGGTTCTCCGGCAGGCCGCCGCAGTTCAGGGCAACGAACTGATGGTCGTGGCGTCGACTGAAATCGTGCAAGCAACGCGCGACCAGTTCCTTGCCGGTGCCGGTTTCGCCTTCAATCAGCACGTTGGCCGAGGTGTCGGCCACGTTAGCGATCAGCTCGCGCAGGTTCTGCATGGCGGGCGAGCGGCCGATGATGCGGCCTTCCAGCGAGTCGCGTTCGGCCAATTGGCGGCGCAGCGACCAGACTTCCCGTGCCAGCCCACGTTGCTCAAGCGCGCGGCGCGCCACGTCGACGAGGCGTTCGGGGGAGAAGGGTTTCTCCATGAAGTCGTAGGCGCCATTGCGCATGGCGCCGACCGCCATCGAGATATCGCCATGGCCGGTGATCAGCACCACCGGCAGGCTTTTATCCAGGGCCTTGAGGCGGGTCAGCAGCTCCAGGCCGTCGATGCCGGGCAGGCGAATATCGCTGATGACAATGCCGGCAAAGTTCTCGCCGATGCGCTTGAGCGCTTCCTCGGCACTGCCCACACCCACGCTGTGAATGTCTTCCAGCGCCAGGGCTTGCTGGCAGCCGAGCAGCACATGGGGGTCGTCTTCGACGATCAGAACGGTGAGGTCTTTAGGATCGGTACTCATCATGTCGACTCAGCTTTTTGGGTGCCCACCAACGGCAGACACAAGACAAAGGCAGTACCACCACTGGCCGGGTGCTCCACGGCGAGGTTGCCGCCGGTGGCCGCCGCGAGGCTGGCGGAAAGGGTCAGGCCCAGGCCCAGGCCTTGTTCGCCGGGTTTGGTGGTGAAGAACGGTTCGAATAAATGTTTGCGCGCTTCGGGGTCGATGCCGTGGCCATTGTCGCGCACTAGCAGGCGGTATTTGCCCTCGCTGTTGTGACCGTCCAGCCACAGTTCGGGCGCCGGTTGCGCCTGCATGGCGTCGAGCGCGTTGCCGATCAGGTTGACCAGGATCTGCTCCAGGCGGGTCTGGTCGATCTGCAATTGCGCGCTGGAGAAGTCACGGTGCACGGTCAACGGCAGGCCGTCCAGACGGGCGCCCAGTACCTGGAAGGCGGCGTCCACGGCTTTGCCGAGGTTGGCTTCGCCTTGGTCATCACCGCGCCGGGCAAACGAGCGCAGGCTGGCGGTGATGCGGCCCATGCGGTCGATCAGTTCGTTGATGGTCTTGAGGTTGGCGCTGGCGGTGTCGAGGGCACCACGCTCCAGGAAGCGCACGGTGTTACCCGACAGCGTGCGCAAGGCCGCCAGTGGCTGGTTGAGTTCATGGGCAATGCTGGTCGACATCTGGCCGATGGCCGCCAGCTTGCCGGCCTGCACCAGTTCATCCTGGGCGCGGCGCAGGGTTTCTTCGGCCTGGCGGCGCTCGCGGATCTGGCCCTTGAGCCGTTCGTTACTGGCGCGCAGGTCGGCGGTGCGTTCGGCAATCCGGCGTTCCAGCTGGCTGTTGGCTTCCTGCAAGGCTTCGCGCGCAGCGAGGCGGGTGGCGATGACTTTACGCCGCTCGTTCCAGGCAATCAGCAGGAACGCGACCAGGCCAAACGCCACCGCCACCAGAATCCCCTGATTGATCGCGGCGCGGCGCAGGTCGTTAAGTGGGGTCAGCAGGGTGAAGTTCCACGGCGTGTCACTGAGCGGGCGGGTCTGGGCCAGGTAGCTGACTTCGCGCTCGTCGGCCACCACTTCGCTGTTGGCCGGAAAGGTGAGTTTCTCGGTGCCTTCGTTCAGACGCTCGCGGGCCAACGGCTCCAGCTCGTTCAATGTCGCCCAGTAATATTGCAGGCTGTGGGCCAGGCGTTCCTTGGTGTCATCGCTCAGCGGGCGCACGGCCTTGAGGCGCCGGGCCGGGTCGCTGGAGAGAATGATGATGCCGTTCTCGTCGCTCACAAAGGCTTCCAGACGCGCGCGCTGCCAGCGTTCTTCGAGTGCTTCAAGGCGCACTTTGACCACGGCCACGCCGATGATCTTGCCGTGCTCTTCGAGGCCGTGGGCCAGGTAGTAACCAGGTTCGCCGTTGGTGCTGCCAATGCCATAGAAACGGCCGGGCTGGCCGCGTACGGCATTTTGGAAATAGGCACGGAAGGACAGGTCTTCACCCTGGTAACTGTCGGCATCGCGCCAGTTACTGGTGGCCAGCACGCGGCCGGTGGTGTCCATCACGTAGATGGCCCGACTGCGACTACGTCGGTTCAGGCCTTCGAGGTAATCGTTGACCGTTTGCCGGGTTTCCTGGCTCGGGTCGGCCAGCAGCTTGGAGACGCTGGACTCCAGCTCCAACAGGCTGGGCAGGTAGGTGTATTTGCTCAGCTCGCTTTCGACGGTGCGGGCATGCAGCTCCAGCTGGCGTTCGCCGTTGTCGCTGAGGGTGCGGATGCCATAGTACTCACTGACCCAGAAGCCGATGTAACCCAAGCCGATCATCAGGGCGATGATCAACGGCGGCAGGAACAGTTGGCGAATCAGACGAGGTTTCACGGCAAGTGATGGCGGTGCGGCGCGAAATTGGTTGGGGTCGCATTTCATCACAGATGCCTTGGGTCAGCTACCAATGTGAATACAAGGATCTTTGCCTGGGAATGCTGATCGTGGCGAGGGAGCTTGCTCCCGCTGGAGAGCGAAGCGCTCCCAGCTTTTGGGGCCGCTGCGCAGCCCAGCGGGAGCAAGCTCCCTCGCCACAGACAAGCCTGTCAGCACTGCCTGTATTCAGCGTACTTAGTGCTGCAGGATTTTCTCAAGGAAGTGCTGCGCGCGTTCGGAGCGGGCGCTGATGTCGCCGAAGAACTCCTCTTTCGGGCAGTCTTCGATGATCTTGCCGGCGTCCATGAAGATCACGCGGTCGGCCACTTTGCGCGCGAAGCCCATTTCGTGGGTCACGCACATCATGGTCATGCCTTCGTGGGCCAGTTGCACCATCACGTCGAGCACTTCGTTGACCATCTCCGGGTCGAGCGCCGAGGTCGGTTCGTCGAACAGCATGACGATCGGGTCCATGGCCAGGGCGCGGGCGATGGCCACACGTTGTTGCTGGCCGCCGGAGAGCTGGCCCGGGTGCTTGTGGGCGTGCGCCGACAGGCCAACACGGTCAAGCAGCTGCAGGCCTTTTTTGGTGGCTTCTTCCTTGCTGCGGCCCAATACCTTGATCTGCGCGATGGTCAGATTTTCGGTGATGGTCAGGTGCGGGAACAGTTCGAAGTGCTGGAACACCATGCCCACGCGCGAGCGCAGTTTGGGCAGGTTGGTCTTCGGGTCGGCGATGGAGGTGCCGTCGACCACGATGTCGCCCTTCTGGAACGGTTCCAGTGCGTTGACGCACTTGATCAAGGTGGATTTGCCCGAACCCGATGGCCCGCACACCACGATCACTTCGCCTTTTTTGACCTCAGTGCTGCAATCGGTCAGCACCTGGAAGTCGCCATACCACTTGTTGATGTTCTTGATAGAGATCATACGGCAAACCTTTTTTGCAGACGCTTGACCAGCAGCGAGGCGGAAAAGCTGATGATGAAGTAGACGACACCGGCGAAGATCAGGAACTCATTGGAGCGGCCGATGATGTCGCCGTTGGAACGGGCGGAGTTGAGGAAGTCCACCAGGCCCACGGTGTAGACCAGCGAGGTGTCCTGGAACAGGATGATCGACTGTTGCAGCAGCAACGGGGTCATCTTGCGGAACGCCTGGGGCAGGATGATCAGACGCATGGTCTGGCCATAGGTCATGCCCATCGCCTGGGCTGCGCCCATCTGGCCCTTGGGGATCGACTGCACGCCGGCCCGCACGATTTCACAGAAGTACGCGGCTTCGAACATCATGAAGGCCACGACGCAGGAGGTGAACGCGCCGATCGGGGTGTCTTCGCCGGTGATCCAGCGCAACACGAACGGCACCGCCAGGTAGAACCAGGTGATCACCAGCAGCAGCGGGATCGAGCGGAAGTAGTTCACATAGGCGCCGGCCAGGCGTGACAGCAATTTGCTCGACGACAGGCGCATCAGCGCCAGGACCGTACCCAACGCGATGCCGCCGACCACGCCCATGACCATCAACTGCAAGGTCATGACCATGCCGTTCCACAGGCCCGGGATGGCGGGGATGATACCGCTGAAATCGAAGTCCATTATTTACCCCCCACGGAGATCAGGCCGGGCACCGCGACTTTCTTCTCGATCACGCGCATCAGCAACATCAGGCTCATGTTCAAGGTGAAGTAGATCAACGTGGCCAGGGTGAAGGCTTCAAACAGGTTGGCCGAAAACTCGGCGGTCTGTTTGGTTTGCGCCAGCAGTTCCATCAAGCCGATCAAGGACGCCACGGAGGAGTTCTTGAACACGTTGAGGAATTCCGAGGTAAGCGGCGGAATGATGATGCGGTAGGCCTGGGGCAGCAGCACGTTCCAGTAGATCTGCGGCAGCTTGAAGCCCATGGCGCGCGCCGCAGCTTCTTGGCCACGTGGCAGCGCCTGGATGCCGGTACGCACTTGTTCGCACACACGGGCGGCGGTGAACAGGCCCAGGCACACGACAACGCTCAGGTAGGCCGAGGTGGTCGGGTTGAGGTCTTGTTTGTACCAGTCCTGCAGGTTCTGCGGCAGCATATCGGGCACCAGGAAGTACCAGATAAACAGCTGCACCAGCAGCGGCACGTTACGAAACAGTTCCACGTAGCAGGTCGCGATGCCCGCCACGATACGGTTTGGCACGGTGCGCATGACCCCCAGAATGGAGCCAAGCAACAAGGCGATAATCCATGCCACGACAGCGATGGCGATGGTCCAGCCCAAACCTGCGATGTACCAGTCGAGATAAGTCTCGCTGCCAACGCCGGTGGACTTGAAAAACACGCCCCAGTCCCAGTTGTAATTCATTAGGGTCTCCCCTCGAGATCGATCGATGTACAAGCACCCGCTTGGGGAAGATCCTTTCCCGCCTGACGGTGAACGCCAGGCACACGCGATCGGCTCGAAAACCGCCAGGTCGAGTGTTCCACATTGAAGCCAGCAGGTAGTAACAGACGCCTGAGGGAGCGGTGGCTCCCCCAGGGCATAAGCTTAGTCAGGTATCAGATTTTTACGTCAGGGGCTGGCTTGTCGCTTGGGTTAGCGATCAGCTCCTTAACCTTTTCGCTCATCGGGAAGTTCAGGTTCAGGCCTTTTGGTGGGATCGGGCTCTCGAACCACTTGCTGTAGATCTTGTTGATCTCGCCAGATTTGTACAGGGCGACGATGGCGTCATCCACGGCTTTCTTGAAGGCCGGGTCGTCTTTACGCACCATGCACGCGTAGGCTTCGAAGGACTGAGGAGTACCGGTGATGACCCAATCGTCCGGCTTCTTGGCCTTGGCTTCTTCGCCGGCCAGCAGGGCGTCGTCCATCATGAACGCAACGGCACGGCCGCTTTCGAGCATCTGGAAGGATTCGCCGTGGTCTTTGGCGGAGATGACGTTCATGCCCATTTGCTTGTCGGCATTCATCGCTTTGATGATGCGCTCGGACGTGGTGCCGGCGGTGGTCACGACGTTTTTGCCTTTCAGGTCGGCAAAGTCAGCGTAGGTTGGCTTGCCATCTTTGTCCTTCTTGACCAGCAGACGGGTGCCGATTTCGAAGATGTTGACGGTGAAATCAACTTGCTGGGCGCGTTCGGCGTTGTTGGTGGTGGAGCCGCACTCAAGGTCCGCAGTGCCGTTCTGGATCAGCGGGATACGAGTCTGCGAAGTCACCAGGTTGTACTTGGCCTTCAGGTCGGGTTTGTTCAGGTCTTTTTTCAGGGCTTCAACCACAGCCAACTGAACGTCGTGGGAGTAGCCCACGGGTTTGCCCGAGCCATCCGCGATGTAGGAAAACGGAATGGAGCTGTCGCGGTGAGCGAGGGTGATGGTGCCGGAGTCGTTGATTTTCTTCAGTGTGCCGGTGAGTTCGGCGGCGAAAACTGGAGTGCTGATCAGAGCAGCAGCGATAGCTGCGCCCAGGATATGGGGAACGATGCGCATCAATACTTCCTCGACATTTGTTTTTTTTATGAAGCCTGCTAAGCGGCTCTCTTTGTACTGCGAATGCCCATGACGGCTCCTAAGGCGCCTCAGGCAATCGTCAGGGAGTGTAGAGCATGAGTCGTGCCATACCGGAAATAAAAGGTTATTTGATTGATTTATAAGGAGATTAACTTTGTGTTACGAGGGATTTGTAGCGCTTTGGTCCGGCAAACCGAATGGGGTGGGGTGTGGTGTTCGGAAAACCGAATGCTCAGGAAGGTATTCCGAGCAGGGCTTTTGTGGGAGCTGGCTTGCCTGTGATGGTCATAGGCATCTATACAAATATTGGCGTCTGGGGGGAGTACATATCCGTTGCTGCGGTGATGGCTTCTATTGGTTCCGCTCTTATAGCGGGTCACTTTTGGCAAACGCCCCAAAAGTAACCAAAAGGTCTGTGCCCCACCACTCGGTGCCTCGCCTAGGCTCGGCATGCCCGCACTCCGGCTTGAATCCGTGGGCCGCCGCGATGGGCCATCCTTGGCCCAGCGCGGCTAACCCGGCGTCCTGCCGGGTTACCCACGGATTCAAGCCTGCGTTCGGCCATCGTGGTTAACGGGGCGCCTCAGATCAAAAGCAGATCAAGATCTACAGCACGGCGGCCTGAAAGCCGACCTGAGTGGTTAGATCAAAAGCTGAAGCGGATTTGCATACACCTGGGATCTGCTTTTCTGTGGGAGCTGGCTTGCCTGCGATGCAGACACCTCGGTACATCAGGCACACCGAGTTGATGCCTTCGCAGGCAAGCCAGCTCCCACCTTTGACCGAGTATGGCTCTGCTGTTGCTGTTGCTGTTGCTGTTGCTGTTGCTGTTGCTGTTGCTGTTGCTGTTGCTGTTGCTGTTGCTGTTGCTGTTGCTGTTGCTCTGGCCCTTACATCCTTTTCGATGACGAAGTCAGCGGTCTTTTGATCTGCGCTTTTGATCTTGATCTTGATCTGAAATCGCCCCGTCAAACACGATGGCCGGAATCTGACAGTGATTTGGGGGGTAAACCGGCAGGACGCCGGTTTAGCCGCGCTGGGCCAAGGATGGCCCATCGCGGCGGCCCCCCAAATCACTGTCGGATTACGGGCATGCCGAGCCTAAGCGAGGCACCGAGTGTTGGGGCGAGGACCTTTTGGTTACTTTTGCGTCCTTGCAAAAGTGACCCGCTGTAAGAGCGGAACCAATAGAAGCCATCACCGCAGCAACGGATATGTACACCACCAAAAGACCGCCATCGCAGGCCATCTCCCACAGGGGAAGGTGTACGCTTTAGAAGGTGTAGTCCGCCGACACCACCGCCGCACGCCCGTCACCCGGTACTGCCCAACCGTTGTTACGGATGCGCGTCAGGTATTCCTTGTCGAACAGGTTGTTGACGTTCAACTGCAGGTTCAGCTGTTTGTTGACCTTATAACCGAGCATCGCGCGCTGTACCGCGTAGCCAGGCGCAGTCGGTGCCCCGGCGGCGCTGACCAGGTACTGCTTGGATTGCGCGGTTATGCCGTAGCCCACTTGGAAGTCATACGGCAGGTCGTAAACCGTCCATAGGCTGGCTGCATGTTTGGGCGTGAACGGCAGCGGTTCGCCTTTCTGCGCGTCGAACCCGGTGGTTGCTAGGGTAAAGTCGCTGGCACTGCGCAGTACGCGGGTGTCGAGGTAGGTGTAGTTGGCGAAGACCTTCCACTTGTCCGTGATCGCGCCGCTCAGGCCCAGCGCAACGCCGTCTGCACGTGCCTTGCCGTCGAGCGATTGCGTGCCGCTGAGGTTGGTTGGGTCGTTGCTGGCGACTTTGTAGTTGGTGCGGTCATTACGGAAAACTGCGCCAGTGATCGACAGGGCGTTGTCGAAGAAGTCCCACTTGGTACCAATCTCATAGCTGACCGCGGTTTCCGGGGAGACGTTGCAGTTGTTGATGGCGGCCGTGTTGTTCTTGGCCGGGGTGTAGCAACTGCCGTTGACGCTGGCCTGGGACGGCGTCTTGCTATTGCCGTAGGCGATGTAGATGCTGCCGTTTTCGGCCGGCTTGTACACCAGCGCCAGGCGATAGGACGTCAGGTCATCCGCTTGGCCGAAGCGCCCGCCAGGGGTTTCCACGCCGGTGCTGGAGTAGGCATTGGTCACCGAACTGCCGGCGTTGTGCTCGTAGCGCAGGCCACCGTTGATTTCCCATTGCGGGTTGAGCTTGAGCGTGTCGAAGGCATAGGCGGCGCGGTTGTTAAGCGCACCGTCGATGTGCGCCGCACGGGTGAAGTTGACCGGGCCGGTCCACTCCGAGTTCGGGTCACTGAAGCTGACCGGTGGCGGCACGATGGTGCTGCCGTTGGCGTTGGTCAGCCATTTGCCGGTGTCCGCCTCGTATTCCTCGCGGCTGATGGCGATGCCGGTCACCAACGTGTGCTCGACGAAACCGGTGCTGAAGTGGCTGGTCACGTCAGTCTGGTTGGTGAACATTTTGTTCTGGGTGTTGCGCTCGTTACCCAGCGAGCCACCGCTTGGCTGGAAGTAGCCCGGCGCGAGGCCTGCGGTACACGGGGCGCCGGTGATCTGGGTGCCGGTGGCCAGGCAGCCGGCCTGGGCGCCTTCGGGGCCGGAGGCGCGCAGGTCTTGGCGCACGCGCTCGACGCGGGTGAAGTTGCGCACCGATACGGCGTCGTTGAAGTCGTGCTCGAGCTTCAGGCTGAACGCGTCCGAGGTGATTTGCTGGTCATTGATGTTGTGGTAGCCGTAGTAATCGCTCCAGCCCACGCCCGGCATCGGTTTGCCGTTGTAGATAGGGATGCCGTATTGCGGCGTGTTGTCGTCTTTCTGATGCTCATAACTGACGGTGACGCGTGTTGGCGTGCCCAGGCCGAAAGCGATCGAGGGCGCGATGCCCCAGCGCGAGTAATCTTCATAATCGCGGCCCGGCACGTCGTTACCATGGGCCATCAGGTTCAACCTGAAGGCGGTGGTGTCGTTGAGTTGCTGGTTGGTGTCCAGGGTGAGGCGCTTGTAGCTATCGGTGCCGATACCGGCGCTGATAGTGGTTTTATCGCGCAGCTCAGGTTGCTTGGTCACCAGGTTGATGGTGCCGCCGACTGCGCCGGAACCCGAATACACCGAGCTTGCGCCGCTGACCACTTCGACCTGTTCGAGGTTGAACGGGTCGGTGCGGCTGTATTGCGCGCTGTCGCGCACGCCGTCGACGTAGATGTCGCCGCTGGCCGAGAAGCCGCGCAGGTTGATGCTGTCGCCATAACCGCTGCCGCCTTCGCCGGCCCCAAAGGTGATGCCGGGCACGGTGCTGAGCACATCGCGCAGGGTCAGCAGGTTCTGGTCATGAATGACTTCCTTGGGCACCACCGTGATGGTCTGCGGCGTATCGCGCAGCAACTCGGTGTACTTGGGGGATGAGGGAGCGGCGGGGTTGTAAGTGCTCTGGCTCGGCGCCTGACCTTCGATACTGGTCGCGCCGAGCTGGATTACGCCCGTGCCGTCATCTGCTGCAGTCTCCGCTGCATAACTGAATCCTCCCTGCGCAGCCACTGCCAAACCCACTGCCGACGCGAGCAAATGTCGCGATGAAAGGGGGGCAGAACTGATCCCGGTAGCCATTGATTATTCTCGTGTGGGTGAAAGTGAGAGGCGATCGTAATTGATAAAGGATCTCAAATGTAATAGTTTGTAACGAAATAATTCATGAAACTTTTGCGGTCCTGGATCGCGGTGTAGGGCAGCCATGCAAAGCGACGCAGCGGATATCGGTGAAAACCCACGCACCTATGCACGTTGGGTCATGCATGCCGCGCAACTGGGCGATGCCGATGCGCAGGCGACGCTGGCCCAGTTGTTGCTCGACGGCCGTGGCGTGCAGAAGGATGAGGCGCTGGCGCTGAGCTGGTTTCGTATCGCCGCACGCCAGCGTCACCCCATGGCGATCAACATGATCGGGCGTTGCCTGGAGAACGGCTGGGGCTGCGTCATCGATCTGGCGGATGCGGCGCAGCATTATCGACAGGCCGCCGACCTGGGCCTGGATTGGGGGTTGTACAACTACGGGCAATTGCTCACCGGTGGGCGCGGTGTAGAGCGTGACCTGGGGGCGGCCTATGCGCTGTTTGCGCAGGCGGCGGACAAGGGGCACGCCAAGTCGATGAACCTGCTGGGGCGTTTCCACCATGAAGGTGTGGTGGTGCCCAAGGATGTGCGTCTAGCCAAAGCGTGGTATCAGCGCGCGGCGCAGGCCGGGGATTTTCGTGGGCAATATAACCACGCCGCAGAGTTGGTGGCGGAGGGCGATGAAGCCCAGGCCTGCGCATGGCTTGAGCGTGCGCTGGCGACGGCGACGCCGGGGTTTCTGCAGGCCGCTTACCCGGTGCTGCTGGGCTCGGCGTCCAGCGCGATTCGAGACATGGGCCTGCGTTATCAGCGCCAGGCACTCGCGACATAAAAAAAGCCCCTGGACCTCGCGGTACAGGGGCTTCTCGTTACTGCCTGCGATCAGGCTGCTTCAATCTTCGCGCGGTTCTGCTCAACCTTGGACAGGTAGCGCTGTACGTTGTCTTGCTCTTGCGGTGTGGTGAACAAGCCCAGCTTGGTCCGGCGCCACAGCACGTCCTGCGGTTGCGTTACCCATTCTTCGGCGCACAGGTAATCGACTTCGCGGGTGTACAGGCCGCCACCCAGGTGTTCGCCCAGGTCAGCCAACGATTGCACACCTTCGAGCAAGCGCCAGGTACGGCTGCCGTACGTGGTGGACCAGCGGCGTGCGATTTCGCTCGGCACCCAGTCAAACTTGGCGCGAATCGCTTCGGCCAAGGCTTCTGGCGTAGTCATGTTTTCGCCACCCGGCAGGCTCGCCGTGGCGGTCCAGCTTGGGCGCATCTGCGTGAAGAACGGCGCCAGTTGCGCCATCGCCGACTCGGCCAGCTTGCGGTAGGTGGTCAGCTTGCCACCGAACACCGACAGGATCGGCGCTTCACCGTTGCCGCCAGACAGCGACAGGGTGTAGTCACGCGTAATGGCCGACGGGTTGTCCGATTCGTCGTTGCACAGTGGGCGCACGCCGGAGTAGGTGTGCACGATGTCCTCGCGGCTCAGCTGCTTTTTGAAGTGCGCGTTGACCACGTTGAGCATGTAGTCGGTTTCACCTTCGGTAATCGCAACCTTCGCCGGGTCGCCGGTGTACTCACGGTCGGTGGTGCCGATGATGGTCAGGTGGTTCAGGTACGGAATAGTGAAGACGATGCGCTGGTCTTCGTTCTGCAGAATGTGCGCGTGCGCACCTTCGTAGAGTTTCGGCACGATCAGGTGGCTGCCCTGAATCAGGCGGATGCCGTAAGGCGAGTCCAGCTTCAGGTCTTCCTTGATGAACTTGGCGACCCACGGGCCGGCGGCATTCACCAAGGCGCGGGCGCGGATCGAAAACAGGCTGCCATCGGCGCGCTCCATGTTCATTTCCCACATGCCGTTGCTGCGATGTGCGCTGATGCAACGGGTCTGGGTGTGGATATGCGCGCCTTTTTCACGGGCGGCCATGGCATTGAGTACCACGAGGCGGGCGTCGTCGACCCAGCAATCGGAATATTCGAAGCCTTTGGTGATCTCACTTTTCAGCGGGCTGTCGGGGCCGAACTTGAGGCTCTTGGAACCGGCGAGTTTCTCGCGCTTGCCCAAGTGGTCGTACAGGAACAGGCCCGCGCGAATCATCCACGCCGGGCGCAGGTGCGGACGGTGCGGCAAGACAAAGCGCATCTGTTTGACGATGTGCGGGGCCTTGGCCAGCAGCACTTCACGTTCGGCCAGCGCCTCGCGCACCAAGCGGAATTCGTAATGTTCGAGGTAACGCAGGCCGCCGTGGATCAGCTTGCTGCTGGCCGAAGAGGTGTGGCTGGCCAAGTCGTCCTTTTCGCAAAGGAATACCGACAAACCGCGCCCGGCTGCGTCTGCTGCAATGCCGACGCCATTGATCCCGCCGCCAATTACGGCAACGTCATAGACTTCAGCAAGCGGTGGAGCAGGCAAGGTGGAAGGGTTCATCGGCTGGCCTCGCGATCTTTTTCGTCTTGGAATTCGAACATTAATGTTCATTTGCGAAAATGGTAGCTGATAAACGCGCGCACAGCCACCCGACTTCGATTGAAAAAACTCATCGAAGGGCAGAGAAAGGAAGAATTGTGAACATGAGCCTAGGGCATGCTCGGGAGTTTTGGTGTCGGATCTATCGCTATCGCGGGCAAGCCCGGCTCCCACAGTTGACCGGGTTCCAACATGAAAATGCGGTCAACTGTGGGAGCGGGCTTGCCCGCGATGGCGGTGCTACAGGCGCTAAACCACTTCCAGCCGAACTTTGTGCTGATTCAACAACTGCACCAACGCCGGCACCGGCTGCTGATCAGTCACCAAGCAATCCACCAGACTGATCGGCCCCAAGCGAATCATGGCATTGCGCCCGAATTTGCTTGAGTCCGCCGCCAGAATCACCTGGCGCGCATTGGCGATGATCGCCTGGGAAACCCTGACTTCCTGATAATCAAAGTCCAACAAGCTGCCATCTTCATCAATGCCGCTGATGCCCACCAAGGCAAAGTCGACCTTGAACTGGTTGATAAAGTCGACACTTGCCTGGCCCACCACACCGCCGTCACGGCGCACATTGCCGCCGGTCAACAGCACATCGAAGTCGTCCTTGGCACTGAGCATGGTCGCAACGTTGAGGTTGTTGGTGATGATTTTCAGGTGGTTGTGATTGAGCAGCGCACGCGCGATGGATTCGGTGGTGGTGCCGATATTGATAAACAGCGAGGCGTGATCAGGGATTTGCGCGGCAATGGCTTCGCCGATACGTTGTTTTTCGTCACGCATCTGGTCGGCACGCATGGCGTACGCGGTGTTCTCGACACTGGAGTCATAGGCCGCGCCGCCGTGGTAGCGGCGTAGCAGATTGGCGTCCGCCAGCTGGTTGATATCGCGGCGGATGGTTTGTGGGGTGACAACGAATAGCTGCGCCATCTCCTCGATACTGACGTAGCCGCGTTCGCGCACCAGTTCGAGGATTTGTTGTTGGCGGGGAGGCAGATTCATGGGGCGTCCTTTGGGCTGCCATACAAAAGTGGCCCATGATGCCGCAGCAATCGACTCCCCGCCAGTTACAACCCGATATGGGTCCGGCGGTTGGCTTATTCAGCGCCTTCGTGCGGTTCCCAGTCGCGGGTGCGGCTGACTGCTTTTTGCCAACCGGCGTAGAGCTTCTCTTTGGCGGCTTCATCAAGCTGTGGTTCGAATTCGCGCTCGATCACGGCCTTGCCACGCAGTTCGTCCAGGCTGCCCCAGAAACCGCAGGCCAGGCCTGCCAGGTACGCGGCGCCAAGTGCCGTGGTCTCGCGCATTTGCGGGCGCTCGACCTGGGTGCCGAGGATGTCGGCCTGGAACTGCATCAGGAAGTTGTTGGCCACCGCACCGCCGTCCACACGCAGGGCTTTGAGGCGTTCGCCCGAATCCTGTTGCATGGCGTCCAGCACGTCGCGGGTCTGGTAGGCAATCGACTCCAGGGCGGCACGAATAATGTGGTCCACGCGCACGCCACGGGTCAGGCCGAACAGTGCGCCACGGGCATACGGGTCCCAGTACGGAGCGCCCAGGCCGGTAAAGGCTGGCACCAGATACACGCCGTTGCTGTCCTTGACCTTGCCGGCGAAGTATTCGGTGTCGGTGGCGTCGGCGATGATTTTCAGCTCGTCACGCAGCCATTGCACGGTGGAACCACCGTTGAAGACTGCGCCTTCGAGGGCGTAAGCCACTTCACCACGTGGGCCGCAGGCGATGGTGGTGAGCATGCCGTGCTTGGACTTCACGGCTTTGTCGCCAGTGTTCATCAGCAGGAAGCAACCGGTGCCGTATGTGTTCTTGGCCTGGCCGGCTTCTACGCACATCTGGCCGAACAGTGCCGCTTGCTGGTCACCGGCAATCCCGCCGATGGCGATGCCGCTTTTGGTACGGCCGTAGATTTCCGAGGAGGACTTAACTTCCGGCAGCATTTCGCGCGGCACGTCAAGAATCTCCAGCATCTTCGCATCCCACTCCAGGGTATGGATGTTGAAGAGCATGGTGCGCGAGGCGTTGGTGTAGTCGGTGACGTGGGTCTTGCCGCCGGTAAATTTCCAGATCAGCCAGCTGTCGACGGTGCCGAACAGCAGCTCGCCATTACGCGCACGCTCACGGCTGCCTTCAACGTTGTCGAGGATCCACTTGAGCTTGGTGCCGGAGAAGTACGGGTCGGTGACCAGACCGGTGGTGTCGCTGATGTATTGCTCGTGGCCATCGCGCTTGAGCTGCTGGCAGATCTCGGTGCTGCGGCGGCACTGCCACACGATCGCGTTGTAGATCGGGCGGCCGGTGATCTTGTCCCAGACCACGGTGGTTTCACGCTGGTTAGTGATACCGATGGCGGCGACCTGGTCATGGTGCAGGCCGGCTTGTGCCAGGGCCTCGACCATCACCGCGCTCTGAGTAGCGAAGATTTCCATCGGGTCATGTTCGACCCAACCGGCTTGCGGGTAATGCTGAGCGAATTCACGCTGGGCGGTGCAGACCACGTTGGCGTCACGATCGAAGATGATCGCCCGCGAACTGGTGGTGCCCTGATCGAGGGCAATGATGTAGTTCTTATTCTGAATGTCGGTCATGTCAATTGCCTTGGACGAAATAAGGAAGTCAGAAATCAGCCTGGGCCGCGAAGGGCAGGGGACCAGGCCGGCGCTTTCAGGAAATACGAGTCTTGCCGTTGACAGCCGTGTCAGGTGTTTCTTCAGCTATAGCAGGTGCGGCGCTCGGCAGGTGGCGGGCAATCAGCCCGCGATACGCTGCAGCGCCGAGGCAGGCGCCGACAATCGGCGCGAAAATCGGTACCAGGAAATAAGGGATATCGCGGCCGCCAGTAAAGGCCATTTCACCCCAGCCGGCGAAAAAGGTCATCAGCTTGGGGCCGAAATCCCGCGCCGGGTTCATCGCAAAGCCGGTCAGCGGGCCCATGGCACTGCCGATAACTGCAATCAGCAGGCCGATCAACAGCGGGGCCAACGGGCCGCGGGGCAGGCCGTTGTTATCGTCGGTCAGGGCCATGATCACGCCCATCAGGATGGCGGTGATGACCATTTCCACCAGGAATGCCTGGGCCGTGCTCAGCAGCGCATGTGGGTAGGTGGAGAACACCGACGCCAATTCCAGGCTGGCCTGGGAGCCGCGAACCATATGGTGAGTTTGTTCGTAATCGAAAAAGAGGTTGCTGTACAGCGTGTAAACCAACGCCGCCGAGCAGAACGCGCCAGCGATTTGCGCGAGGATATAGAAGGGCAGTTTGCGCTTTTCGAAATCGGCAAAGATGCACAGGGCGATACTCACCGCCGGGTTGAGGTGCGCCCCGGAAATACCGGCGCTCAGGTAGATCGCCATGCTTACGCCGACCCCCCAGATGATACTGATTTCCCACAACCCGAAGCTTGCACCCGCGACCTTGAGCGCAGCGACACATCCTGTACCGAAGAAGATCAGAAGCGCAGTCCCCAGGAATTCGGCCATGCATTGGCTCGAAAGTGAAGGCTGTTGAAGAGCAGTAGTCATGGCAAACCTCGATTGTTGTTCTTGTTAGCGCACAGCCTCAACGAGCCGTTGCGCAGTTTTCACCGTAACCAGGATCCCCATCCTGGTTGCAGCTTCCCGCTGGAATACCGCAGGGCTATTCCTACAGTATTCGGAAACGAAAAAATATAGACAAGAATGACCGCTGTCAAAGGTCGAAAGTGAACCATTGGTCATTTTCGAACTATTGGTCTGGTGAATGATCACGGGCAGGGCTGCAAGTGCGCATGGCTGGAGGGGCGCACTAGAGCGTTTTGCGCGGGCTTGGCCTAGAATTGGCGATCTTTTTGCTGCGCCAGGAGTAGTCATGACCCCCGCACTGGACCTGTTGAAAAAAGTTCGCGCCGAACATCGCGTACACAGTTACGAGCATGACCCCAAGGCAGCGTCCTATGGCCTGGAGGCCGCGGAAAAATTGGGGCTCGACCCGGCGCAGGTGTTCAAGACCTTGCTGGCCAGCAGTGAGAAAGGCGAACTGTTGGTGGCGGTGGTGCCGGTCGTCGGAAGTCTGGACCTTAAGGCCCTGGCCCATGCGGCCGGCGTTAAAAAAGCCGAGATGGCCGACCCGGCGGCAGCGCAACGCTCTACCGGCTACCTGTTGGGGGGCATCAGCCCTTTAGGGCAGAAGAAGCGTTTGCGCACATTTATCGATGAGACCGCGCAACAGTTTGCGACGATTCATGTGAGCGCCGGCAGAAGGGGATTGGAAGTGGAACTGGCCGCAGCGGTGCTGGCCGAGCATACCCAAGCCAAGTTCGCCCCGATTGGGCGGGGCTGAAACTCACGTCTGAATGCACTAAAAAACCTAATGTGGGAGCTGGCTTGCCTGCGATGCAGACACCTCGGTCTATCAGACGGACCACAGTGATGCCATCGCAGGCAAGCCAGCTCCCACATTTTTTACCCGGTTTCGTCAGTTGGTCAGTGAGCGGGGCTGTAACGGCGAACGCCGGATTCGACCTGAGGAATCTGCGCCGCGGTACTGCCGGACGCTTGGAACAACACCAGATGCTCCGCCGCCACCCGAATCCCCACCTGCGCACCCACCTGATGGTCCGCATGGCTGGGGAAAATCGACTCCAGCTGTGCGCCGGTTGGCAGTTGCAGGCGGTACAAGGTCGAAGCGCCAAGGAAGGTCTTGCCGACGATCCGTGCCTTCAACGCACTGTCCGGTGCGTAAACGATGTCATCCGGGCGTAGCAACACATCCACCGCGCCACCGGTTGGCCAGGTGTAGGCACGGTTGCCACGCAAGTCACCCAGTTCGGTGCTGACCGATTCCGGTGAGCTCAATTGCCCACGAATGAAGTAACCCTGGCCGATAAAGCTGGCGACATAGGGCGTCTGCGGTTCGTGGTAGAGGTTGTAGGGCGTGTCCCACTGCTCAAGACGGCCTTCTTTGAATACGCCCACCTGATCACTCACAGCGAAAGCTTCTTCTTGATCATGGGTGACCAGAATCGCACTGGTGCCGCGTGCCTTGAGAATGTCGCGCACCTCATGGCTGAGCTTGCGCCGCAGTTCGCCATCGAGGTTGGAGAAGGGTTCGTCGAGCAGCAACAGTTGCGGTTCCGGCGCCAGCGCGCGGGCGAGGGCAACGCGTTGTTGCTGGCCGCCGGAAAGCTCGTGGGGGAAGCGCTTGCCGAGATTTTTCAGGTTGACCAGCTCCAGCAGTTCGGCAACCACGCGATCTTTTTGCGGGTGCTTGCGAATGCCGAAGGCGATGTTGTCGGCCACGCTCAAATGCGGAAACAGCGCGTAGTCCTGGAACACCATGCCGATGCGACGTTTCTCCGGCGCCAGGGTGAACCCGGCGCTGGAGATCACTTCGCCGGCCAGGCTGATTTCGCCCTCGTGCACCGGCTCAAACCCGGCAATCGCCCGCAGGGTCGTGGTTTTGCCGCAACCCGAGGAGCCCAGCAGGCAACCGATGTCGCCGGCATTGAGGTGCAGGTTGAGGTTCTGCACCACCCGTTGATCTTGATAGCCGCATGCCAGATTGCGCAGGTTCAGCAGTAATGGCTGGCTCATGCGTGGTGGTACGACGGCGGGACGAGGAATTCGAGCAGCGCCTTTTGCGCGTGCAGGCGGTTCTCGGCCTGGTCCCACGCCACCGAGCGCTCATCGTCGAGCAGGTCCAGGCTGATCTCTTCGCCACGGTGCGCGGGCAGGCAGTGCATGAACAGCACGTCCGGCGCGGCCAGGTCGAGCAGAGCACGGGTCACCTGGAACGGCGCGAACAACGCCAGGCGCTTGGCGGTTTCTTCCTCCTGGCCCATGGAGGTCCAGACGTCGGTGCTCACCAGATGCGCGCCGATGACCGCGTCACGCGGGTCACGCACCACGGTCACGCGATCGCCGGCCTGGGCCAGGAAACGTGCATCCGGCTCGTAGCCTTCGGGGCAGGCAACGCGCAGTTGGAAGTCGAACTGGATCGCCGCTTCTATATAGCTGTTGCACATGTTGTTGCCGTCGCCGATCCAGGCCACGGTCTTGCCCTGGATCGAGCCACGGTGCTCAAGGAAGGTTTGCATGTCGGCCAGCAACTGGCACGGGTGCAGATCATCGGACAGGCCGTTGATCACCGGTACGCGCGAGTTGGCGGAAAATTCGGTCACGGTGCTGTGGGCAAAGGTACGGATCATCACCGCATCGAGCATGCGCGACATCACGCGGGCAGCGTCGGCGATCGGCTCGCCACGGCCCAGTTGAGTGTCACGCGAGGACAGGAAGATGGCTTGGCCACCCAGCTGGATCATGCCGGCTTCGAACGACACGCGGGTGCGGGTCGACGACTTCTCGAAAATCATCCCGAGCACGCGGTTTTTCAAAGGCTCGAACAGTACGCCGCGGTTACGCAGGTCTTTAAGCTCAATGCCTCGACGGATCACGCTGACCAGCTCTTCGGGCGTGCAATCCATCAGGGAGAGAAAGTGCCTTGCGCTCATCATTAACTACCTTTTTGCAACAGACCGCAGATACTCAAAGCCTTGTTTATTGTGACAACGGGCGAGACCTGCGGCGAAAGCCGCACGGGGCGACGAAATAGGGGAAGGCGCGATCTTATAATTAAATGTCGCGTCTTACCAATAGGGCTACGGTTATTAAGGGTGTTCAAGAGGGGCGCCTGCGCGCTTTTGAAGACTGATTTCTGACAGCAGCGACCCATTTGTACACTGGCGCCGAGACCTTTTGCAATGTGTGGGGGCGGGCTCGGGCCAGGCTGCGTCGGTTTCAGAGGTGCTGTAGCAAGTTTTGAAACATTTGCTCACGGTCTGGCCTATGCCCTTTGATTCACGCGGCGAACGTTGCTGGTGCGCATCCAAGTGACGGGCCATAGTTGGGCCAAAGCCCAATAAAGAGACTGGCCATGACCAAGACTCTCCACCACCGTGCCTGCCATCTGTGTGAAGCCATCTGCGGCCTGACCCTGGAAACTACCCAGGCGGAAGACGGCAGCCTGGCGATCACTTCCATCAAGGGCGACCCGCTGGATACGTTCAGTCGCGGACACATCTGCCCCAAGGCCGTGGCGCTGCAGGATATCCAGAACGACCCGGACCGCTTGCACCAGCCCATGCTGCGCGTGGGCAGCGACTGGCAGCCGATCCCGTGGGATGAAGCCTTTGCGCTGGTAGCCGAACGTCTGGCGGGCATCCAGGCACGACACGGGCAGAATGCGGTGGCGGTGTATCAGGGTAACCCCAGCGTGCATAACTATGGGTTGATGACCCACAGCAACTACTTCCTTGGCTTGCTGAAGACGCGAAATCGGTTTTCCGCGACCTCGGTGGACCAGTTACCCCATCACCTCACCAGCCACCTGATGTACGGCCATGGCTTGTTGCTGCCGATTCCGGATATCGACGACACCGACTTCATGCTGATCCTGGGCGGCAACCCGTTGGCGTCCAACGGCAGCATCATGACCGTGCCCGATGTGGAGAAACGCCTCAAGGCCATCCAGGCCCGTGGCGGCAAAGTGGTGGTGGTTGACCCACGGCGCAGCGAGACGGCGGCGATTGCCGATCAACATGTGTTCGTGCGGCCCGGTGGCGACGCCGCGTTGCTGTTCGGGCTGCTCAATACCTTGTTCAGCGAAAACCTGACCCGCGACAGCCATTTGCCGATTGCCGGCCTGGAGGATGTGCGCCAGGCGATTGCCGGGTTTACCGCTGAAGCCATGAGCCGCCAGTGTGCGGTGCCTGCCGAGCAGATCCGCCAGTTGGCGCGGGACTTCGCCGCGGCGGACAAGGCCGTGTGCTACGGGCGCATGGGCGTATCGACTCAGGCATTCGGCACGCTGTGCCATTGGCTGGTGCAATTGATCAACCTGGTCACGGGCAACCTCGACCGTGTCGGTGGCGCCCTGTGCACCACGCCGGCAGTGGACCTGGTGGCCTCCACTGGCGGTGGGCACTTCAATCGCTGGCAAAGCCGGGTGTCCGGGCGTCCTGAGTACGGTGGCGAGTTGCCCGTATCGGCCCTGGCCGAAGAAATGCTCACCGAAGGTGAAGGGCAGATCCGCGCCCTGGTGACGGTGGCCGGAAACCCGGTGCTGTCCACGCCTAACGGTCGCCAACTGGAGAAGGCCCTGGACGGCTTGGAGTTCATGGTCAGCGTCGACCTGTATATCAACGAAACCACGCGTTATGCCGACCTGATCTTGCCGTCTACTTCGGCGCTGGAAAACGATCACTACGACACCACGTTCAATATGTTTGCGGTGCGTAACGTCACCCGCTTCAATCGCGCGATTCTGCCCAAGCCTGCCGGCGCGTTGCATGATTGGGAGATCTTTGTCGGTTTGGCCAAGGCCTTCGCTGCGCACACTGGCGCCGTGCTCAAACCGACCATGGCGCCGGCACAGATGATCGACTTTGGCTTGCGCGCCGGGGTCTATGGCGATGCGTCCGAGCACAAACTGTCGGTGGCCATGCTCGCCGATCATCCCCATGGCGTGAACCTGGGGCCGCTCAAGCCGAACCTGGCCGCGCGCTTGAAAACCGCCGATGGCCACGTGCAAGCGGCGCCTGCGGTGATCCTGGCAGATCTGGCGCGCTTTGCGGCGCAGCCGGTGCCAATGGTCAATGAACTGTTACTGATCGGCCGTCGGCATGTACGCAGCAACAATTCCTGGATGCATAACTATCACCGCCTGGTGAAGGGCAAGCCGCGCCATCAACTGCACATGCATCCCGACGACCTTGCCAGCCGACAATTGAGCGATGGGCAGTGGGTGCGCGTCAGCTCGCGCATTGGCGATATCGAAGTGGAAGTAGTGGCCAGCCTGGACATGATGCCCGGCGTGGTCAGCCTGCCTCACGGCTGGGGGCACGGTCGGCCGGGCGTGCGCATGAGCATCGCCAGCAGCCAGCCTGGGGCCAGCGCCAATGACCTGACCGACGAGCGGCAATTGGACGAATTGTCTGGAAACGCCGCGCTCAACGGCGTGCCGGTGCAGGTGGCCGCCGCATAAGGCCCGAGCACTGCGCTGGAATTTTGCGTTACAATGCGCCACCGTGCCGACCTGTGAGTCGCAAAGTTCCAGCCGAGGTGTTCCATGGATATCATCGAAACGATCAAAGAGCAGATTGCCAATAACACCATTCTGCTTTACATGAAGGGCGCCCCGAACGCTCCTCAGTGCGGTTTCTCCGCGAAGGCTTCCCAGGCCATCATGGCGTGCGGCGAGAAATTCGCTTACGTGGATATCCTGCAAAACCCGGAAATCCGCGCCAACCTGCCGAAGTACGCCAACTGGCCAACTTTCCCACAGCTGTGGGTAGCCGGTGAGCTGGTCGGCGGTAGCGATATCATCACTGAGATGGCTGCTGATGGTTCGTTGCAAGCGCTGATCAAAGAAGCAGCGGTAAACGCGGCAGCCAAGACTGACGCGTAATGCGCCAGCAATAAAAAGCCCCGCTTCTCGAAAGAGAGCGGGGCTTTTTTGTGATCGTTCCCACGCTCCGCGTGGTAATGCATCCTGTGACGCTCTGCGTCACCATGCTCAAGCATATTCCCCGCGCAGAACGTGGGAACGATCTTCAGCGCTTATTCACCCATCTGCGATTGCAGGTAGTTTTCCAGGCTGACTTTAACGATCAAGCCCAGCTGGGTTTCCAGCCAGTCGATATGCTCTTCCTGATCTTCGAGGATATCTTCGAGCAGCTCACGGCTGCCGAAGTCGCCTTTGGTTTCGCAGTGAGCAATGGCGGCCTTGAGGTCGCTGTGGCTCTTCTGCTCGAACTTGAGGTCGCTGCTGATCATTTCCTGGGTGTGCTCGCCGATGTTCAGCTTGCCCAGGTCCTGTACGTTCGGCAGGCCTTCCAGGAACAGGATGCGCTTGATCAGCGCGTCTGCGTCCTTCATGGCCTTGATCGATTCTTTGTATTCACGCTTGCCGAGCTTTTCCAGGCCCCAATCGTCGTACATGCGCGCATGCAGAAAGTACTGATTGATCGCGACCAGTTCATTGGCAAGGATTTTGTTGAGTTGCTGGATGACTGAGATGTCGCCTTTCATGACTGGGGTCCTGCCCTGTAATAGCTGTGTATAAGGCGGAGTTTGAGCGGCGAAATCCTTAGTGTCAAACCTAAGTTATTGAATAATAAATGAAAATTAATCGGAATAAGAATGTTTGTGTTCCGCGTCTTGGCGCTAACTAATTGAATTACGGGCATAAAAAAACCGGACACTAAGTCCGGTTCTTCAAAACGCGCCTATTTAAGCGTGTGTAAATTCTGCTGAGTAGGGGAGCGCGGCCTGAGCTGTTTGCAGCTGCGTCAGGGTTTCCCGTACCACTTGCTTGGCGAGGCAAGCACATTTGCCGCACTGGCTGGCAACGCCGGTGGTTTCACGTACTTCCTTGTAGCTGCAGCAACCTTCGTAGATTGCTTCGCGGATTTGTCCGTCGGTGACGCCAGTGCAGAGGCAGACATACATAAGGGAGAACCATCGCGGGTTTAAGGCTTAAGTGCGATGGATCTTAATGTTAACGAGAATGATTGTCAAAGTAGATTCGCAGGCTATTGCCAGGTACCTGCGACGCGCTGACGAACGGTTTTTTCAGTGTATGATGGTCGGTCTTCACGAAGCGTGACTGCGTCACGGGGCTGTCGCTTAACTGCGCCAGACTTGGGCCGGTCCTTTTACTTCAATCGTCACCCCTACATCAGGAGATACCCAATGAGCGTACTCGTCGGCAAACAAGCCCCGGATTTTGACGTACCTGCCGTCCTCGGCAATGGCGAAATCGTAGACAGCTTCAAACTGTCTGAGGCCATCAAAGGCAAATACGGCCTGGTGTTCTTCTACCCGCTGGACTTCACCTTCGTATGCCCGTCGGAGCTGATCGCTCTGGACCACCGCATGGACGATTTCAAGGCGCGCAACGTTGAAGTGGTCGCCGTTTCCATCGACTCCCATTTCACCCACAACGCCTGGCGCAACACTGCCATCAATGATGGCGGCATCGGCAAAGTCAAATACACCATGGCTGCCGACATGAAGCACGACATTGCCAAGGCCTACGACGTTGAGTCCGAAGGCGGCGTGGCGTTCCGTGGCGCGTTCCTGATCGACGACAAGGGCGTTGTACGCTCGCAGATCATCAACGACCTGCCGCTGGGCCGTAACATGGAAGAACTGATCCGTCTGGTCGACGCCCTGCAATTCCACGAAGAGCACGGCGAAGTCTGCCCTGCCAACTGGAAAAAAGGCGACAAAGGCATGAACGCTTCGCCAGAAGGCGTTGCGGCTTACCTGACCGAGAACGCTGGCAAGCTGTAAGCCTCGTTTCAGGTACAAAAAAACCGGCCCGTGAGGGCCGGTTTTTTATGCACCGCATTTTTGACTCTGTGGCGAGCGAGCCTGTTGTGGCTAGCAAGCTTCTGTGGCGAGGGAGCTTGCTCCCGCTGGGCTGCGAAGCGGCCCCAAATCCTGACACCGCGGTTTAACAGGTCAACCGCGGCGGTTTTATTGGGGGCCGCTGCGCAGCCCAGCGGGAGCAAGCTCCCTCGCCACAAGCCTCAGTCGCCGAAGTCTTCCCAGCCGCCCATCTGTTTCCAGCGGTTGACGATGCCGCAGAACAGTTCGGCAGTCTTCTCGGTGTCGTAGCGGGCCGAGTGGGCCTCACGACCGTCAAAGTCGATACCGGCTGCCTGGCAGGCTTTCGCCAGTACCGTCTGGCCATACGCCAAACCGGCGAGGGTGGCGGTGTCGAAGCTGGAGAACGGGTGAAACGGGTTGCGCTTCATGTCCAGCCGCGCCACGGCAGCATTCAGGAAGCCCAGATCGAAACTGCTGTTGTGGCCAACCAGAATCGCGCGTTTGCAGCCATTGGCCTTCAACGCTTTGCGCACACCACGGAAGATATCGGTCAGCGCCGCTTCTTCACTCACGGCCATGCGCAGTGGGTGATCGAGCTTGATCCCGGTGAACTCCAGGGCGGCAGCTTCGATATTTGCGCCTTCAAACGGCTCCACACGGAAGAAGTGGGTGTGTTCCGGGAACACAAAGCCCTGTTCATCCATGCCGATGGTGGTCGCGGCGATTTCCAGCAACGCGTCGGTGGCGCAGTTGAAACCACCGGTTTCTACGTCGATGACAACCGGCAGATAGCCGCGAAACCGCTCGGCCATCGGGTGGCGAGAACCGCCACCACTGTGCTCGTGTTCGTCGTCGTAATGGTCTTCACTCACTTGCTTTCCTCCAGCAGGCGCCAGCGCAGTGTTTCACCGGCGCGCAGCGGGATAACAGTCAGCTCGCCAAACGGCAGGCTGGCAGGGGCGGTCCAGTCTTCACGAACCAGGGTAATGCGGTCGGTGTTCGCCGGCAGGCCGTAGAAACGCGGGCCGTTGAGGCTGGCGAAGGCTTCAAGCTTGTCCAGGGCGTTGCGCGTCTCGAATGCTTCGGCATACAGCTCGATGGCGGCATACGCGGTGTAGCAACCGGCACAGCCGCACGCAGCTTCTTTGGCGTGCTGGGCGTGGGGCGCCGAGTCGGTGCCGAGGAAGAACTTCGGGCTACCGCTGGTAGCGGCGTCCAGCAGGGCCACCTGGTGGGTGTTGCGCTTGAGGATCGGCAGGCAATAGAAGTGCGGACGAATCCCGCCCACCAGCATGTGGTTGCGGTTGTAGAGCAGGTGATGCGCGGTGATGGTTGCGCCGACGTTGGCTGAAGCCTCGTTGACGAACTGCACGGCGTCGGCGGTGGTGATGTGTTCGAACACGACCTTGAGGGTCGGGAACAGCTCGACCACGCGGCGCATATGCTCGTCGATGAAGATCTTTTCACGATCAAACACATCCACGTCGCCACGGGTGACTTCACCGTGGATCAACAGCGGCATGCCGACTTCAGCCATGGCTTCGATCGCTGGCAGGATCTTGTCGATACTGGTCACGCCGGAGTCGGAGTTGGTGGTCGCGCCCGCCGGGTACAGCTTGGCGGCATATACGAAACCGCTGGCCTTGGCCTCGCGAATCTCGGCAGGCTCGGTGCGGTCGGTGAGGTAGAGCACCATCAACGGTTCGAAGCGGCTGCCGGCCGGTCGTGCAGCGAGGATACGCTGGCGATAGGCATCGGCTTGCTCGGCATTACGCACCGGAGGTACCAGGTTAGGCATGATAATCGCGCGGCCAAACGTGCGCGCTACATCGGCCACGGTTTGGGGTAACGCAGCACCATCGCGAAGATGAATATGCCAGTCGTCGGGACGCAGCAGGGTCAGGCGGTCGGACATTGGGGATTCCAGGCGGGTCAATCTGGTGGGAATGCTACCGGAAAAGACTCTTGCAGGCACTCGCTATCAAGTTTTGCCGCACGTGTCCGATATCCCTGGGTATGCCTTAACGACGTATGACGCTTTGAAGTGTTGTAGAAACCAGTGGAGCCTCCCGTGCGCCAGCATTATCTAGCCCTGCTCAGTGTGTTCGCCAGCCTGCCTGCGATGGCACTCACATTCCAGACACGTCTGGAGAATATTGAGTGGAAGGTGGAAGGCGACCAATTCGAGTGCCGCCTGGCCCAGCCGATCACCGATTTCGGCTCGGGTGAGTTCGTGCGCCGGGCTGGCGAGCAGGCGACATTTCGCCTGAAAGCCTATAGCGGCGCGCTCGGAGCGGGCTCGGCGACCTTGTTGGCGGCGGCTGCACCCTGGCAGCCGGGCCGTGGTGATATCAACCTGGGCGCCGTGCGTGTTGGCAGTGGCGACGTGCTGTTCAACAGCTCCCAGGCCCAGGCTGGGCGTTTGTTCACGGGTTTGCTGGAGGGGCGTAGCCCGACGGTGCGGCATTACGGGCGTGAGGGCGGCTACTCGGAGGTCCGCCTGTTGCCGGTGAAATTCAACAAGGCCTTCAACGACTATCAACTGTGCACCACCAAGCTGTTGCCGATGAATTACGATCAGGTCAAACAGACTGAAGTCGGCTTCCCCGGTGGCGGTATCGAGTTGGACGCCGCTGCCAAGAAGAAGCTGGACGTGATACTCGCGTTCATGAAAGCCGACCCGACGGTTAATCACGTCGAGCTCAATGGTCATTCCGACAACAGCGGTAACCGCCTGACCAACCGTGACGTTTCGCGTCGTCGTGCCCTGGCGGTGATGGACTACTTCAAGGCCAATGGCATTCAGGAGTCGCAGATCACCCTGCGTTTTCACGGTGAAAGCTACCCACTGGCGCCCAATACCAATGCCGCCAACCGCGCCCGCAATCGCCGCGTGAATATTCAGCTCGAACGCGTGGCTGCCCCCGAAAAACCGGCACCCCAGGCCACTGGCCCGAGCAGTGCGGCACACACGTCATAAGGTGCGACCATCGGTCGCCCACTCGACATAATCTGTCGCTTTATCTTCATTTGCTGTCGCGCCTCTGTAAATTCACGGTTTTGGTCGGTAGAATCGACGGCTTTCCGTACAACCCCGTGGAGTGATGGCATGGCCGACGTAAACAAGGTCGTTCTCGCGTATTCCGGCGGCCTGGACACTTCGGTGATCCTCAAGTGGCTGCAGGATACTTATAACTGTGAAGTGGTGACCTTCACCGCTGACC
Organism: Pseudomonas sp. ChxA; assembly: GCF_030263855.1. NCBI lineage: Bacteria > Pseudomonadati > Pseudomonadota > Gammaproteobacteria > Pseudomonadales > Pseudomonadaceae > Pseudomonas > Pseudomonas sp. ChxA. The sequence goes on along the minus strand of NZ_JARPMK010000002.1, from coordinate 224,579 downwards.
TGGGTCAGGGCGAAGAGGTCGAACCTGCACGTGCCAAGGCGCAAGCCATGGGCGTGAAAGAGATCTACATTGACGACCTGCGCGAAGAATTCGTCCGCGATTTCGTCTTCCCGATGTTTCGCGCCAACACCGTCTACGAAGGCGAGTACCTGCTGGGTACTTCCATCGCGCGTCCGCTGATCGCCAAACGCCTGATCGAAATCGCCAACGAAACCGGCGCCGACGCCATTTCCCATGGTGCTACCGGCAAGGGCAACGACCAGGTGCGTTTCGAACTGGGCGCCTACGCCCTCAAGCCAGGCGTGAAAGTGATTGCTCCTTGGCGTGAATGGGACCTGCTGTCCCGTGAAAAGCTGATGGATTACGCTGAAAAGCACGCAATCCCGATCGAGCGTCACGGCAAGAAGAAGTCCCCGTACTCGATGGATGCCAACTTGCTGCACATCTCCTATGAAGGCGGCGTGCTGGAAGACACCTGGACCGAGCACGAAGAAGACATGTGGAAATGGACCGTCTCCCCGGAGAACGCTCCAGACAAGGCCCAGTACCTGGAACTGACCTACCGCAACGGCGACATCGTTGCACTGGACGGCGTCGAAATGACCCCGGCCACCGTGCTGGCGACCCTGAACCGTATCGGTGGCGAACACGGTATCGGCCGTCTCGACATCGTCGAGAACCGCTACGTGGGCATGAAGTCCCGTGGTTGCTACGAAACCCCAGGCGGCACCATCATGCTGCGCGCTCACCGCGCCATTGAGTCGATCACCCTGGACCGTGAAGTGGCTCACCTCAAAGACGAGCTGATGCCCAAGTACGCCAGCCTGATCTACACCGGTTACTGGTGGAGCCCGGAGCGTCTGATGCTGCAACAGATGATCGACGCCTCCCAGGTCCACGTGAACGGCGTTGTGCGCCTGAAGCTGTACAAGGGCAACGTGATCGTTACTGGTCGCAAATCCGATGAGTCGCTGTTCGACGCCAACATCGCCACCTTCGAAGAAGATGGCGGCGCCTACAACCAGGCGGACGCGGCAGGCTTCATCAAGCTGAACGCGCTGCGTATGCGCATCGCTGCCAACAAGGGTCGCAAGCTGTTCTGAGTGCTTGCCTCGTTGTAAAAAATGGCCCCTTGTTCCAGGGGCCATTTTTTTTGCCCGTATATAAAGGCAGGCGCTTTAAATACAGCCCGATGTTTAAGCGATGCGCTGTCGTTTAAGTTTTGTTGAATATCGAAGTTGAACGCGGCCGTTTCAGCGGCAATGTGTTTATTTCTGTACGACTGAATGAATTTTTTACACCTGCACAGGAACTATGTCTTACGGAAAATTCACTACCTAAGTACAGCGAGTATGTAGGGCGCTGAAACTTCTGTAGGAAATAGGGATGTAAATAGGTATGTTGAATGGAACTGAATCAGTTGATTTTTTTTCAGCTGTTCGCTGGCCTTGCTGCGACAAGCAAGGGGTATTTCCTGAAAGTCATGTGCGGTACATTTACCTCGTACCCATTCTGCGGTGCATATTTCACTCAAAATATGTATGGCCCCGGAAAGTTCTGAAGGGTTCCATAAAACCTGACGCACCAGAGTTTGTGTTTTTTTGTAGGTTAATTCCTATATCGTTGTGGGTTGGGTCTCTGCTTGCTGTTGCTTGGGGGGGAGCGCTATGCCAACTAGGAAACGACTAGGCTATTGTGCTTGCTCTAAATAATTCGAACAGCGAAATTGGACTTTCTCATGAATAAAGTGCTGATCGTGGATGATCATCCCGTCATTCGTCTTGCTGTGCGCATGCTAATGGAACGTCATGGTTATGAAGTCGTTGCCGAGACTGATAACGGCGTCGATGCGTTGCAACTTGCACGGGAACATATGCCGGACATTGTCATACTGGATATCGGAATACCCAAGCTCGATGGCCTGGAAGTCATTTGCAGGCTGGCCTCCACCAAGCAGGCTACACCCGTCAAGGTGCTGGTGCTGACGTCCCAGGCGCCTGGCCATTTCTCCATGCGCTGCATGCAGGCGGGGGCGGCGGGCTACGTGTGCAAGCAGCAGGACCTGACCGAGTTGTTGAGCGCCATCAAGGCGGTGCTCTCCGGCTACAGCTATTTCCCCAACCAGGCGCTCAACTCGGTACGCTCGACCATGGGCAATGCCAGCGAGGCGGATATGGTTGAACGTTTGTCGGGTCGCGAGATGATGGTGCTGCAGCAACTGGCCCGAGGCAAAACCAACAAGGAAATTGCCGATGGCATGTTCCTGAGCAACAAAACCGTCAGCACCTATAAGACTCGGCTGTTGCTCAAGCTCAATGCGCGTTCCCTCGTGGACCTGATCGAACTGGCCCAACGCAACGGCCTCGTATAGAAACGGGTGCGGTTGCGCACCAAAGCCCGAATAACCGGCAAAAAAAAGCCTCCGTCAGGAGGCTTCCGGCTGTCAGCGCATCGATCAGAGGTCGAAGTCGTAATCGGCCAGTTGTTTTTGCAAGCGTCGCTCTTCCAACAGGTTGTCGATAGTGCGGCGTTTGCTCAAATTGGTCTTGGCCACCTCTGCCACAGGGGCGTCCCCTTCGTCATCCGTCACTTCAACGAGATCGTCTTCTACATCCAGTTGTTCTTTGCCAGTGCTCATAAGGTTAACTCCAGGCTAAGACTGCCGTTGGCGCCCCTTATAACGATAATCCACGAACGGGTAAAAAAGATTTTTTCAATCGACTGATCGAGAAAACCAATGAACCCTCAATCGTCGCTGGTTTTGTCCTTGTATTCGCACAGGTCTTCGATGCGGCAACTCCCGCAGCGAGGCTTACGGGCCTGGCACACATAGCGCCCGTGCAGGATCAGCCAGTGGTGGGAGTCGAGCAGATAGGGCTTGGGCACAAACTTCATCAACTGCTTTTCTACCTCGACCACATTCTTGCCACGCGCGATGCCGGTTCGGTTGCTGACGCGGAAAATATGCGTGTCCACAGCCATGGTCAGTTGCCGGAACGCGGTATTGAGCACCACGTTCGCGGTTTTGCGGCCTACGCCGGGAAGGGCTTCCAGGGCTTCGTGGGTTTGTGGCACTTCACTGCCGTGCAGCTCAACCAACAGGCGGCAGGTCTCAATGACATTCTTGGCCTTGCTGTTGTACAGGCCGATCGTCTTGATGTACTCCGACAAACCCTCCACACCCAAGGCATAAATGGCTGCTGGCGTGTTGGCAACCGGGTAGAGCTTGGCCGTAGCCTTGTTGACGCCGACGTCCGTGGATTGTGCCGACAGGATCACCGCAATCAGCAACTCGAACGGCGACGAATAGGCCAGCTCGGTCTTGGGTTCCGGATTGTCTTCATGAAACCTGCGGAAAATTTCCAGGCGTTTTGCGGCGTTCATGGGGCAGTTGTTTCCTTGCAGGCGATCAGCGCGATTGTAGCAATACACAAGGCAGGGTTACGCGCTGTTATGAGCATCCACTTGGCGTTGCGCGTCATCGAGTTTGCTTTGCGCCTCGGCCAGTTGCTGTGGGGTGGCGTTTAGATCCTGGGCTTTCTTCAATGCTGCGCGGTGCATGGCCAGCTGGATTTTAGCGCGCTTGAGGTCGGCGCTATTACTCGGCGCCCTTGCTGGCGTCGGTGTGCTCTGTACTTCCAGTGCGGCCAGCGCCTGCTCCGCTGCTTCGAACTGCTGCTGCAGCACGATCAACTGCGACTGCTGTTCAAAAGTCGGCGGGTGACCAAATGCCTTGAGGGACTTATGCAGTTGGGCGCGGCTCATGGCAACGGTGATCTTGGCTTTTTTTACCGCTGTATCCCGGGCCGCCTGAGCGTGATCGGCTTGCACAGGGGCAACCGGTGGGGCCAAACGTTTAGCCCGCGCCAGGCGCTCGGCGAGTTTATGCGCTTCCTCGCGTTGCAGCCGCGCATTGCGTTGCTCAAAGCGCCGCCGCGCGCGGTCGCGCTTGAGGCCGCGTTCGTGGTGTTGCAGGTCATTGGCTGCCAGGCCGCCGACAATCGCCAGCACAGTGGTCGCTGGACGCATTTCAATGCAATCCACAGGGCAGGGCGCAACACACAGGTCGCAGCCGGTGCACTCATCCATGATCACGGTGTGCATCAACTTGGCGGCGCCGACAATCGCATCCACCGGGCACGCCTGGATGCATTTGGTGCAGCCGATGCATTCGGCTTCGCGAATGTAGGCGACCTGGGCCGGGGCTTCGCCGCGACGGGTGTCCAGTTCCAACACCGGCACGCGCAACAGTTGGGCCAGGCCAGCAATGGTTTCCTGCCCTCCGGGCGGGCACTTATTGATCGCCTCGCCTTGCGCGATACCCTCGGCGTAAGGCTTGCAACCCGGATGCCCGCATTTGCCGCATTGGGTCTGCGGCAGCAGCGCGTCGATACGTTGAATCAAGTTCATGGGGTGATCATTGGTATGCCGGTTGAATAAACAGGGCCTGTTGGAGTGGCTAGTGAGCCTGTTGTGGTGAGCGGGCTTTCTGTGGTGAGCGGCTTTTTGTGGTGAGTAGACCTTCTGTGGTGAGCGGGCTTTTTGTGGTGAGTAGGATTTCTGTGGTGAGCGGGCTTTTTGTGGCGAGCGGGCTTGCCCCGCGTTGGGGCGCGGAGCGGCCCTTGGTACAGACACTCGGTTTAACAGGCATAGTGCGGCGACTTTATTGGGGCTGCTGCGCAGCCCAACGCGGGGCAAGCCCGCTCGCCACAAGAAGCCCGCTCGCCACAAAAAATCCCGTTTGCCACAGAAAGCCCGTCTGCCACGCCAGGCCAGCTGACCGCAGACGGGCTTTGCAGGCTTACTTGATACGCTGACCCGGCTTGGCACCGCTGTCCGGGCTCAACAGGTAGATCTCTTCGCCGCCAGGGCCGGCCGCCATCACCATACCTTCGGAAATACCGAACTTCATTTTGCGTGGCTTGAGGTTGGCGATCATCATGGTCAGGCGACCATCGAGCTTGGACGGGTCCGGGTAGGCGCTCTTGATGCCGGAGAACACGTTACGTTGTTCGCCACCCAGGTCCAGGGTCAGGCGCAGCAGCTTGTCGGCACCTTCTACGGCCTCGGCCTTGACGATCAGCGCAACGCGCAGGTCGACGGCGGCAAACGCGTCGAAGTCGATTTCTGCCGAGATCGGATCCTTGGCCAGCTCACCGTTACCGGCGGGCGCAGCTGAACCGGTGTCGGTCTGGCTGGCGACCAGATCTTCTTTCGAAGCGTCGGTCATGGCCTGGACTTTCACTGGGTCAATACGCGTCATCAACGGCTTGAACTCATTCAACTGATGGTTGCTCAGCAGCGTGGCGTGGTCGTTCCAGGTCAGCGGCGCGACGTTGAGGAATGCCTCGGCATCAGCGGCCAGTAATGGCAGCACCGGCTTGAGGAAAATCACCAATTGACGGAACAGGTTGACGCCCGTGGCACAGATAGCCTGGACTTCAGCTTGCTTGCCTTCCTGCTTGTTCAGCGACCACGGCGCCTTGTCGGCGATCCAGGCGTTGGCGCGGTCGGCCAGGCCCATGATCTCGCGCATGGCGCGGGCAAAGTCACGGGCTTCATAGGCGTCGGCGATGCTTGGCGCGGCGGACAGGAAGGCTTCGGTCAGTTCCGGTGCGGCGTTTTCAGCCACCAGTAAACCGGCATTGCCCTTGTGGATAAACCCGGCGCAACGGCTGGCGATGTTGACCACTTTGCCGACCAGGTCCGAGTTGACCTTCTGTACGAAGTCTTCCAGGTTCAGGTCCAGGTCGTCGACACCACGGCCCAGCTTGGCGGCGTAGTAGTAGCGCAGGTATTCCGGCGACAGGTGGTCCAGGTAAGTGCGCGCCTTGATAAAGGTGCCACGGGACTTGGACATTTTCTGGCCATTGACCGTCAGGTAGCCGTGTACGGCGATACCGGTTGGCTTGCGATAGCCCGAACCTTCGAGCATGGCCGGCCAGAACAGCGCGTGGAAATTGACGATGTCCTTGCCGATGAAGTGGTACAGCTCGGCGGTGGAGTCCTTGGCCCAGAACGCGTCGAAGTCCAGCGCAGGCGTGCGGTCGCAGAGGTTCTTGAAGCTGGCCATGTAGCCAATCGGCGCGTCCAGCCACACATAGAAGTACTTGCCCGGCTCGCCCGGGATCTCGAAGCCGAAGTACGGCGCATCGCGGGAGATGTCCCACTGCTGCAGGCCGCTGTCGAGCCATTCGGAGAGTTTGTTGGCCACGGCGTCCTGCAAGGTGCCGCTGCGGGTCCAGGTTTGCAGCATCTGCTGGAAGTCCGGGAGCTTGAAGAAGAAGTGCTGGGAATCCTTGAGCACCGGGGTGGCGCCGGAGATTGCCGACTTCGGGTTCTTCAAGTCAGTCGGGGCGTAGGTTGCACCACATTTTTCGCAGTTGTCGCCGTACTGGTCTTCGGTGCCGCATTTAGGGCAGGTGCCCTTGATGAAACGGTCGGCCAGGAACATTTTCTTTTCCGGGTCGAAATATTGGGTCACCGAACGCTGGTCGATGTGCCCGGCTTCCTTCAAACGCAGGTAGATCTGGCTCGACAGCTCGCGGTTTTCTTCGGAGTGGGTCGAGTGGAAGTTGTCGAAGTCGACCAGGAACTCGGCAAAGTCGGCGCTGTGTTCAGCCTGCACATTGGCGATCAGTTGTTCCGGGGTGATGCCTTCCTTCTCGGCGCGCAACATGATGGCCGAACCGTGGGCGTCGTCCGCGCAGACATAAATGCATTGGTTGCCGCGATGCTTCTGGAAGCGCACCCACATATCGGTCTGGATGTACTCAAGCATATGGCCAAGATGGATGGAACCATTGGCATAGGGCAGGGCGCTGGTGACGAGGATCTTGCGTGGCTCGGACATGGGGCTCGGCTACTTGATGAAACGGAGGTCGGCCACTATAAAGCGCCGGGAAATATATTTCACCCCGTGGCGCTGTTTCTGAATCTTCCCAAGGCTCGAAAGCATGCCGTTGGGCGGCCGGAACGGTTAGGATAGCCGCCTGTTTCAGTCAGTCTTTTTTCGGGAGTAGCCCATGAGCGCCGTCAATCGCGCAGCGGTGGAAGCCGTTCTTCGCCAGTACACCGACCCCTATTTGAACCAGGACCCGGTCAGCGCCGGCTGTGTACGTGCCATTGAAGTCCAGGGCGACCAGGTGTCGGTCCAGTTGGAACTGGGCTACGCCGCCGGTTTGTTCAAGAGCGGCTGGGCGCAGATGCTGCAAATGGCCATCGAAGGCCTGGAGGGCGTGCGTTCGGCCAAGGTCGACATCGAGTGCGTGATCGCCGCGCACAAGGCCCAGGCGCAGATCCCTGGCCTTGCCAACGTCAAGAATGTTATCGCCGTGGCCTCCGGCAAGGGCGGCGTGGGTAAATCCACTACCGCCGCGAACCTGGCGCTGGCGCTGGCCCGAGAGGGGGCGCGCGTGGGCATCCTCGACGCCGATATCTACGGCCCAAGCCAGGGCGTGATGTTCGGCATCGCCGAAGGCACACGGCCCAAGGTCAAGGACCAGAAGTGGTTTGTGCCGATTGAGTCCCTGGGCGTGGAAGTGATGTCCATGGCCTTCCTCACCGACGACAACACACCGATGGTCTGGCGCGGGCCGATGGTCTCCGGCGCCTTGCTGCAACTGGTCACCCAGACCGCCTGGGGCGACCTCGATTACCTGGTGATCGACATGCCGCCAGGCACCGGCGATATCCAGCTGACCCTGGCGCAAAAGGTGCCGGTGGCCGGTTCGGTGATCGTGACCACGCCTCAGGACCTGGCGCTGCTGGATGCCAGAAAAGGCGTGGAGATGTTCCGCAAGGTCAACATCCCGGTGCTGGGCGTCGTGGAAAACATGGCGGTACACATCTGCTCCAACTGCGGCCACGCCGAGCATTTGTTTGGTGAAGGTGGCGGCGAGAAGTTGGCGACCCAATACGGGGTTGAATTGCTGGCGTCGTTGCCGCTGGCGATGGAAATTCGTGAGCAGGCCGACGGCGGCAAGCCCACCGTGGCTGCAGAGCCCGATGGACCGATCGCTATGGTGTATCAGGAGTTGGCCCGGCATGTAGGCGCGCGGATCGTCCTGCAGGAAGCGGCGGCACCGGCGATGCCGACCATCACTGTCAGCGACGACTGAGTCGTCTGAATGAAAAAAGCCTCGACGTTGTCGGGGCTTTTTTATGCGTGTTGATCAGTCAACGGTTCTCAATTACGCGTTTGCGCAATTGCACGTGTAAGCATTTGCTTACTTTTTCGTAAGTGTTTGGTTTTTTTACCGGGCATGTCCATCTCGAAACGGTGAACGAATTTTCTATCCTTATGAAAAATAACAATTATTTATACTTGAATGGGCGTTCAAGTCTGTCAGCCGATCACTTGGATCCCATTGAACTTCCCTCGGAACTCTCTAAGATCAGCCCTGTGTCCACGGATTGGCACAGCCATCAAGGAACGATGGTTGAAGGAACGTCGCAGGATGCGATTCATCAGGATGATGAAAAGGAATACAGGGACTAGGGAAAAAATGTGGGCGGGTCATACCGCCCCTTTTTTTTGCCTGCAGAAAAGTGAAACCGACCACCCAGAAACGCAAAAAGGCCCGCAAGGGGCCTTTTTTATTGGGCGGCGGCGCTTTCAGCGCTCGAGGTCTGCAATCTTACCTTTCTTGCCATCCCACTCCGCTGCGTCAGGCATCGGATCTTTACGTTCAGTGATATTTGGCCAGACTTCCGCCAGCTCGACGTTCAACTGAATAAATTCCTGCATCTCTGCCGGGACTTCGTCCTCGGAGAAAATAGCGACGGCCGGGCATTCTGGTTCACACAGGGCGCAGTCAATGCACTCATCCGGGTGGATAACCAGGAAGTTCGGGCCTTCGTAGAAGCAGTCCACCGGACACACTTCGACGCAGTCGGTGTACTTGCACTTGATGCAGTTGTCGGTAACGACGAAGGTCATTTCTAATTCTCTCCTCAGGCGGCGGCAGCGAAACCCTTTGTGGCAGGGCTCGCGAGGTTCGGGAGCGATAGCCTGCAGGCCAGGCTAATAACCTGCAGCATCCCAAACCGCGCGAGAGTCTACCAGCTTGCAAGCCCGTGCGTTATATCCGAACTTGCAGTGCATATAACATTTCGAGCGCTTTGCGCGGCGTCAAGCCGTCCAGGTCAAGCTTTGCCAGCTCATCCAGCACCGGATGGGGCAGGCTGGCGAACATATCACTCTGGTGCGGCGCGCTGGGTTTGCTGCTGGTTTTGGCCGGGCTTGCCACAGGAATCTCATGGGGCAGGGCGGTTTCTTCCAGGCGGCTCAAGTGTTCGCGGGCACGGGTGATGACCTGCGCGGGAACCCCCGCCAACTGCGCCACGGCCAAACCGTAACTTTGGCTCGCCGGCCCCGGCAGCACGTGGTGCAGGAACACGATGCGCTCGTTGTGCTCGGTGGCATTGAGATGCACGTTGGCCACCAGCGGCTCGCTTTCCGGCAACACCGTCAGCTCGAAATAGTGCGTGGCGAACAGCGTATAGGCGCGCAAATGCGCCAAACGCTCAGCCGCCGCCCACGCCAGCGACAGACCATCGAAGGTGCTGGTGCCGCGTCCCACTTCGTCCATCAACACCAGGCTGCGTTCGGTGGCGTTGTGCAGGATGTTGGCGGTTTCGCTCATTTCCACCATAAAGGTCGAACGCCCACCGGCGAGGTCATCACTGGAACCGATCCGCGTGAAGATGCGGTCCACCAGCGACAACTCGCAACTGGCCGCCGGCACAAAGCTACCGATGTGCGCCAGCAACACGATCAAGGCGGTCTGGCGCATGTAGGTGGATTTACCACCCATGTTGGGACCGGTGATCACCAGCATGCGCGTGTCGTCATCCAGCGACAGGTCGTTGGCCACAAACGGCGTGGTCAACACCTGCTCCACCACCGGGTGGCGGCCCTGCACGATACGCATGCACGGCTCACTGACAAAACGCGGGCAATTCAGGTCAAGGTTCAGCGCACGCTCGGCCAGGTTGCTCAGCACATCCAGTTCCGCCAGGGCGGCGGCGGTGTCTTGCAGCGGCGCCAAGCGGCTGATCAAATCTTCGAGCAACGCTTCATACAGCATCTTTTCGCGCGCCAGGGCACGGCTCTTGGCCGACAGGGCCTTGTCTTCGAACTCTTTAAGCTCCGGCGTAATGAAACGCTCGGCACCTTTAAGGGTTTGGCGGCGCTGATAGTCAATCGGCGCCGACTCGGCCTGTTTGCTTGGCAACTCAATAAAGTAGCCGTGTACGCGGTTGTAGCCGACCTTCAAGTTGGCCAGGCCGGTGCGGGCTTTTTCGCGGGCCTCCAGATCAATCAGGAATTGCCCGGCGTTTTCGCTCAGCGATTGCAGCTCGTCCAGCTCGCTGTCGTAACCGGTTTTAAGCACGCCGCCGTCACGGATGATCGCCGGCGGGTTGTCGATAATGGCTTTTTCCAGCAGCGCTGCAAGGTCCGGGTAAGTGCCGGCCGTTACGGCGAGTTGTTGCAGGTGCGGCGTGTCCAGCTCGGTCATGGCCACTTGCAACTGCGGCAGCGCGCTCAAGGCATCGCGCAGGCGCGCCAAGTCACGTGGCCGCGCATTGCGCAGGCCAATCCGCGCAAGGATGCGCTCGATATCGCCGATTTCTTTAAGCTGCGGCTGCAGGTTCTCAAAGCGATAGCGATCCAGCAGGCAAGTAATAGATGTCTGGCGCGCTTGAAGCACGGTCAAGTCGCGCAGTGGGCGGTTCAACCAACGGGTCAGCAAGCGGCTGCCCATGGCCGTCTGGCAACGGTCGACCACCGATTGCAGCGTGTTATCGCGGCCACCGGCCAGGTTGGTGTCCAGCTCCAGGTTCCGACGGCTGGCGCCATCGAGCACCACGGTGTCATCCAGGCGCTCATGGCGCAGGCTGCGCAAATGCGGCAGGGCGGTGCGCTGGGTTTCCTTCGCGTAGCTGAGCAAGCAACCGGCAGCGCCGATGGCCAGGGTCAAGGTCTCGCAGCCGAAGCCTTTAAGGTCCTGCACCGAGAACTGCTGGCACAGGCTTTTCAGCGCCGTATCGCGCTCAAAATCCCACGGCGCACGCCGCTTGGTCCCACGGCGTTTTTCCGCCGGTAGATCCTTGGGCCAATCATCCGGAATCAACAACTCCACCGGATTGATGCGCTCAAGCTCCGCCAGCAGGTTCTCCCAGCCCTTGATCTCCAGCACACTGAAGTTGCCACTGGTGATATCCAGCACCGACAGGCCAAACAAACGCTCATCGCCCAACACCGCTGCGATCAGGTTGTCACGACGCTCATCCAGCAACGCCTCATCACTCACCGTGCCCGGCGTAATAATGCGCACCACCTGACGTTCCACCGGCCCTTTGCTGGTCGCCGGGTCGCCGATCTGCTCACAGATCACCACCGATTCGCCCAGCTTCACCAGCTTGACCAGGTAGCCTTCCAACGAATGGTAAGGAATCCCACACATCGGAATCGACTGCCCCGCCGACTGCCCACGCGCGGTCAGTGTGATGTCCAGCAGCTTGGCGGCCTTCTTCGAGTCTTCGTAGAAGATCTCGTAGAAGTCGCCCATGCGATAGAACATCAACTGATCAGGGTGCTGGTTTTTCAGGCGCCAGTACTGCTGCATCATCGGGGTGTGGGAAGACAGATCGGAGGTGTTTTTACTCATCAGATAGTTAGCAAATTCGTTAAAAGGAGTGGGGCAAAGATGGGGCCCTTGGCCCTGCTAATTTTGCGATGGCGGCAAGGTTAACACGCGAGGTCGAGGGTTCGCAGGTCACAAACAGCCAGGTAAAACCTAAAATGGCGCAACGCCCAATGGCCAACACTCTCAAGAATGAACACCAAACCCGTGGCGAGGGAGCTTGCTCCCGTTGGACTGCGCAGCAGTCCCATGCTCTTGAAGCAAAGAGCAGGGGCCGCTTCGCAGCCCAGCGGGAGCAAGCTCCCTCGCCACAGGTTAGCGGTGCTTGTGCTTCTCTTAAGTGATCGGAGGGAGCTGAATTGGCAGCGACGGAGGCGAGGGTAGTGTGGCAAGAAGCTAAGCGCCCTCACCACAGCTTAACGGTTGCCCGCTCTGTTCAATTCGTGCTCAACCGTACTCCGCCGTTCATGTTCAGCGCTGCAAGGCGCGCGTCGAATGCCTGCATAAAGTCTCGGTAACCATTTTTCCCCTTCAAGGGGTCGGGTAGATCGTTGAAGTAGCCCAATTTGCGGCCTGGCAACAGCGCTTCCACAATACTGTGGTGCCCGCCAGCAACCATTACTGCCGTGTGGGTGAGTAAAAGCGTCTCAACCTGTGCCCGTTCAACTGGGGTGCGCTGGGCTTGGGGTTTCTGCATTTCCAGCGCCTGAAGAATAAATTGCATGCTGCCTGAAGCGCCGCCGATGAAAGGAACGCCACTTTTGCTGAACTGCCTGGCCGTCGAGGATTCGGGGGCTCTCATAAAGTCAGCTTTGGCATGAACGATTCCTTGCTTGAAGAAATTCTCCGTTGACGGACGACGATGCAATTCGTCTGCAATACCGGCATGGCGGTTAAACAGGCTGCTGTCTCGAACCTGGTCTTGGCGCCGCATTGTGCGCCCGCGATCGGTAAAGAAAGGCTGTTCACGGATGGCATGGTGCAGTCCTGGATTGGTGAGTTCCAACAGCGCCCCTGTAAGGTCGAGCATCTGTTTGAAGTCCAGCGTATCCAGCAGGCGCTTTATCAGTTCCGTTGCGGGCTCTCGTCGTTTAACCCCTTCATTAATATTCTTTTTTACTGCATCTGCATGACTGAATCTCGCCATCTGCGCGGCATGCGTCGCCGTAGTCATGCCAGGTGTCTGACGTAAGTGAGTGTCGTAGGCCTGTTTGTAATTATGGGTGGTCGCGATCAAATTGAAGATATGCGGCAGAAACAACTTTGTTTGCGCCGGGCTTATATTTTCCAGCGTTTTGACAGCCCAACTTGATTCGCGTTGAGTCGCGCCCACGTCATTCTGTCGATGATCAAGTTCTGCCGGGCCACGGTTCTGATTGATCAATGCTTGATTGAGCCCGGTCCTGGCCTCTTGCGGCCTTTGGCTGGAAGACGCGATTGCGTTGGGCGACGGCAAAGGCGGCACGGTGGGAAGTTTGATACCCACGTACTTCCCGCTGGGGCCATCATGAGTGCCCAGTGCGTGCAATTCGAACCCGTGGTTTGCATCCACGCTGAAACTGGCACGAATAGTCACTTTGGCACCATTCACCATGACATTCGCTTCGTAAACGGCGTGCGGGCTATTCAACGTGGGCGGCGTTTTCAGGCTGATGGGGCCTTTGCCTAAATTATTCTGGAAGAGCTGTGCCAACGCCTGCTCATCAGTTGTACCCGCTTGGCCTTTTTGTGCCAGGGCATCCAGTGATCGCTTGCTGATTGACTGCTGGTAAAGCCACTGCGGGAAACTGACCACGGGAGCAGTGGCAGGTTGTTGGGCGCCGGTGATCGCTGGCGGCTGTGCAGGAACCTGGTTATAGCGAGCTGGATAGTTCGAGGTGGGATACATAACGAGTGATTTCAGCGCCAAGTGGGTGATAGCTAGTGAGTGGAGTGATCGGCGCTGAGGTTCCGGAGTGGGACGGCAAACATTTGGGGGCCGGCGCGTTCCTCGTAGCACCGACCCTGCTTGATGGTTAAATCCCTAAAGCGCTGCATACACCAGTGATGACAGCCGGCCAGGCCGAGGGTCAATCATCGAATGACTGCCCGAAGTCGTGGTGACAAACCCAAAGCTCACTCGCCTCTCGGGGTCGGCGAAGCTTATCGGACCACCCAGCCCGATATGGCCAAAGGTGCCCGGGCCCATTGCGTGGGAAGCCGCTGGGTCACGTTGCTGTTCCAGCATGCAGCCCAAGCCATAACGCATTGGGCGCATCCAGACCCGATCCATGCCGTGACTGTGCTCTCGTGTGAATTCACTGAGCAGTTCGCGACCGATAAAGTGTCCGGCCATTAATGCCGTGTAAAAACCGGCTAAACCGTGCGCTGTGCCATGCCCGCACACCGCCGGTTGCTGATAGGCCCACCAGCGTGGGTCACTGGTTCGCCTGGGCACCATTCCGGGGTTGGTGAAGGCGAGTGTCGCGATGTGCGATGGCTCGTTTTTGAGCACCGTGCGCAACGCTTGCGAGTAACTGTCACCGACTCGTCCGCTGGCATTGTCGAAACGAGCAATGCGATGAAAGTCTTTTGCGTCCACGCCTAGGTGAACGTCGAGGGCGTGGGGATCTAGAATCTCTTCATGGATAAAGACACAGGGATCACGCCCGTCCACCCGGCGAATCAGCTCACCCAGGATCCAGCCAAACGTCGTGGTGCCATACCCCAGGTCTGTCCCCGCTTCCCACCAAAGCGGCTCGGCCTCCAGGACTCGCACCATATGCTCCCAGTCATACATCATGGCGTTATGGCCGGGGGCTCGCAGTGCCGGAAGGCCCGCGGTGTGATTCATCACCTGACGCAAGGTGACCTTGGCTTTGCCGTTTTGGGCGAACTCTGGCCAGTAGCGGGCCACGGATGCATCCAACTCCAGCTTGCCCTGTTCAACCAGCATCAGCACGGCCACCGCGACGTAGGGTTTTACCACGCAAAAGGTATTGGCCAGCGTGTCGTGCCGCCACGGCGTGGTGCCTTCCTGATCCGCCGTACCGGCCCATAAGTCGATAACGCGCTTTCCGTCTACTTGCACGCATAGCCCTGCACCACGTTCCTGCGGATCATCAAAAATGTCCTCGAAGGCCTGCCTGACCGCTGCGAACTGCTGCGCACAGATCCCTTGTGCTTTCATACTTCAGACTCCTTGTCGTTGTAGTGCTGCCCTTGATACGTGCGAGCGCGATGGCACTCACCCCCGCGACCGCGTGTGAGCGTGCTTAGTGGAATAACGATTCGCGCGCTTGTAGGTGCCGAAGTCATTGAACCTGACACCGGCTTGCGCCATGACTTTATGCGCATAGGCTGCCGTCATCTGGCGAAGATAGAACGGGTCTCTGACCACAAAGTGATGAATGCTGTGCGTGCTGCCAAAGTTGAAACAGAACAACTGAAACGGCCACAACCACCAGGGGTTCATCACTTGAGTTTGTTGTAATGGATTGCGCGGGGCAACATCGCCATAATAGTGCATGTTTGAACTGATAAAGAACAGGCAGAACTGGCGTATTAAATTGGGTGCGATAAGAATAACAATGGCGCTATTAACTATCTCCATTAACCCCAGCGTTGCAGCGGAAGGGTGAGCCTCCTGGCCCAGGATTGAGCCAAGCCAGACAGTTGCGTGGTAGCCAAGGAACACATACCAGCACCCCCAATACAACAGGCCAAACGGTGTATTGAGCCGAATAATCTTGCCTAACAACTTTACCTTTTGCCGCCATCCAGGTGCAAAAATCGCGTTGAGAAAACCAAATATAAAACCATCCATCAGTTTCAATAAGCGCAGTATTCCCCACGGGCTACCACTGGTCGTTATCCAGGCCTCGACATCTGAGGCAGTTCCGGATTCCTTGTGATGATGAAAGTGCAGACTGCGTCTTAACCAGGGACTGGGCATGCCCGGTCGGGCCAGCCAGCAAAAAAACATCATGGCATTATGGGCCAGTGGCTTTTTTCTGAAATAAAGACGATGAATCAAGTCGTGCTCGATTTCATGAATAAACGAAGTCAGTAGCGCATTGATAAAAATACACAGCCATGCGGGTATAAAACCCTTGATGTAGAGACCTCCTGTGATAACCATGCCCGCTAGCGAAAACACCATGACACTCGCGCCCAGCGCATTCTGGTGTTGCAAAACAGGATAACGTTCGCGCAGGTAATTACCATGCTCGGTAATGCTGCGGGTGACCGTATCGATCTTTTCCTGATCGGTAGTTAGCCGATCAACTTCAACGGCTTTTTCCAAGACTTTCATCCATTCATCCTCTGCTTGCGTCAGGGAATTGCCAGCCTTGTCAAGCCGGCCACGTCAACTGTTTGAAACTGTAAAGCAATAGGTGTTTAACGCTGTTGCGTAAATCCACTGAATGCAAAATCGACGCTGTGTCAAAAACTTGTTAGGATTAATCCAGGCCTCGAAATGATAAGACAAGTTCAAGTCTTTGCAACTGTGTATTTTGGGTGGGTCCAGTGTTACGGATGTGTAAGGAATTAGTGATTTAGTTACAGTTTGTACAAGTATAAAAAGGACTTTGTACAACTATTGCCAAGGAGGCACCATGAGATCGCATCGCATTAGATATTTCCGGCACTCTCTGCAAGCGCCTTGCGATAGCATCGAGAAAATACCCAGCCGTGATGTATTTGACGCGGTGTTTTGCGATGAGGCAGCAGACGAGGCGGTGAATCGCGCTGGCCTGGAAAGGCTTATTCGCTACCTGCAGTGCGGGGATACCGTGGTGGTCGATAGCATGACCTCGCTGACTTCCAGTACCGAACAACTGTGTAGTCTTATTCGGCGGCTGGTGGAAAAACAGGTAACGCTGGAGTTTCTAAACGAAAACCTGATTTTCCGGCATGACTGTCTTGAGGTTGTGGAGACCATCATTGCGGTAATGGAGCGGATTGCAGCGTTCGAACGCGCCACAAGGAGGGAAAAACAGGCAACCGGAATCGCTGCCGCAAAGGTCCGTGGGTGCTACGGCGGTCGCAAGAAAAAACTGTCCGACAATCAGGTGGTGAGTTTAATTGGCCGAGCCAGCGCAGGAGAAAACAAATCTAAATTGGCGCGTGATTTTGATATCAGTCGTCAGACACTTTATCGTTATTTGAAACCTACATAGGGCTTGTCAGCGGCCGAATGCAGCCGGGCAGAGGTGGAAAATTTTTGATATTGCATAAAATATGCAATTTAGCATTTGCCAACCCCAAAAACTCCCGGCACTATCGCCGTTATGCAAAAACGCAACGTTTCAACCGTCTTAAGAGAGCTGCTGGACCGCGACCGGATCTCCCCCACGGAGCTTCACCGGCGTACTGGCGTGCCTCAATCCACACTCTCGCGGATCCTCAGCGGCAAGATCGTTGATCCGTCGGACAAGCACATCTCGCGTATCGCCGAGTACTTCCGCGTCAGCACCGACCACCTGCGCGGGCGCGCGGCGCTGGGCGCTGGGCGCGATGACGGGCGCGACCCGATGCATTCGGAACTCAAGGATATAAGCCTGTGGGACGACGACACGCCCGTTAATGATGACGAGGTGTCGATCCCCTTTTTGCGCGAGGTTGAATTGGCTGCTGGATCAGGAAGATTCGTCATCGAGGAAAGCGAGAAGGCCAGCCTGCGGTTCGGCAAGCGCAGCCTTCGCCACAACGGTGTGCAGTTTGACCAGGCCAAATGCGTGACAGTGCGTGGCAACAGTATGTTGCCGGTGCTGCGCGACGGCGCGACGGTCGGGGTGAATGCGGGCAAGAGCGGCATTGGTGACATCGTCGATGGCGACTTGTATGCCATCAATCACAATGGCCAATTGCGGGTGAAACAGCTCTATCGCCTGCCTTCCGGGATTCGCCTGCGCAGTTTCAATCGCGATGAGCACCCGGACGAGGACTATAGCTTCCAGGATATCCAGGATGAGCAAATCAGCATCCTCGGCCATGTGTTCTGGTGGGGCATGTACGCCCGTTAACCTTCATGCGTAAGACAAAGCCCGCCCCTGTGCGGGCTTTTTTTCGACCTTAAAAAACCGGCAAACCCCTGGCCCATCTGGGTCTCAATGCACTGATGCATTCCTTGAGTAAAAATAAATGCATTTGTGCATTGACTGTATATGCATACATGCATATTCTCCATCTCAAGCCAGCCAACAAGGTGGTGGAGGCGGCAAGGATGCTGCCAAGGAAAGTGACAAGGACGCCACGCAATATCGGCAAGGACGCCATCGAAGCGATGGCAGGGATGCCAGGCAACACCGGCAAGGATGCCGACGCTCTTTAGTTACACCGCTTCAAAAAAAACAGGCAGCGATGAACCGGCCTTAACGGTTCAGAGGGTTGGCAACTGACCCGGGTGTGCAGCGTAAAGCACCAGAAGCAGTTATCCGGCAGACAGGGATCGTGGTCGGAAAAACATTGAGGAAAGAACCGTACCGCGCCAGTAGCGCCGAACGTTCGAGGAAATCATTACTGAAAGGCCCGGGCAACCGGGCTTTTTGGAATGCCGACCTATCGAAGCATGTGTAAATGAAGAATGGACTATTGAGTGCTCAGCCAGGAGGCGTGACATGACAAATGAACAACAAGCGTTAGCGGAAATGCCTATCTGGCTGGTCATCGTATTGGCAGTGATCGGCGGTGTATCCGGTGAAATGTGGCGCGCCGACAAGGAGGGCGCACGTGGCTGGTCGCTGATCCGTCGCCTGGCCCTGCGCTCCGGCGCGTGCATGGTCTGCGGCGTTTCAGCCTTGATGCTGTGCTACGCCGCCGGCATGTCGATCTGGACCGCCGGCGCCATTGGCTGCCTCACCGCAATGGCCGGCGCCGATGTCGCCATCGGCCTTTATGAACGCTGGGCGGCCAAGCGCATCGGGGTCAACCAAGGCTCCGGTCAAGACCCGCAGTAACCGTTGCAAGGACGCTATTTAATATGACCCTTATCGAAAAACCCTCCCAACTGCCCCTTGCCATTAGCGCGGCGCTGCATGCGGCCTTCCCGGCCTTGAAGGTCGGCAATCACCAGGATTTTCAGGGCGCCCTGGATAAAACCGGCGTGTTGATCACGGTCGAAGGCAATGGGCCGGGCATTCGCTCTCGTGAAGGGCGCAAGGCTCACGCCCTGACGATTTCGCTCCGGGCCATGGTGGCGCCGGGTGCGCTGCCATTTGATGCCTGCGACCTGGCCAGCCAACTGATGGACCAGGTGCTGGATAACCGTTGGGGCCTGCCCTTGGCCCAGTGTGATTTGCCGATAAATATCGTCGCCGCTCCGGTTGCTGCAACAACAGCAGAAACGGACTACGACACCTGGACTGTTTCCTTCACCCAGACCGTCTACATCGGGCCGGTGTTACTCACAGATCCTACCGGCCAGCCGCTGTTTGCCCGCACCTGGGAAGTGTCGAACATCGACGATCCCGACCAATACAAACCACTGGCGGAGTAGCCCATGTTCGACGCGCTGTTACGCATGCAACTGGGGCCGATTGTCGAACGCCTGGCAGAGATGGAAACCCAACTTGAAGACCTGTATCGACGCGCCGAGAGTTTTTGCCGGATCGGCACGTGTCAGTCGATCGACGCCGCCAGCAATACCTGCAAGGTCAGCCACGGTGATTTGCTCACGCCGGCCATCCGCTTTTTCAACCCCAGCGCAGGCGCACAAACCGAAACGCGCATCCCGTCGGTGGGCGAGCAATGCCTGTTGCTCAACTACGGCGGCGGCGAAGGCGGTGGTCAGTCGGTGGCCTTGTTCGGCCTTAACAGTAGTCAATTTCCGCCAGTCTCCAGCGTTGCGACATTGACCCGGCGGCGCCATCAGGACGGTACCCAAAGCGACTACGACGACGCCAGCCACACCTTCAATTGGGTCAACGGCCCCACCACGTTCAGCGGTTCGCGCGAACAGGTAGACGTCAAGGTCGGCGCCGCCAGCTTGGTCATGAGCGCTCAGAACATCACCCTGCAAATCGGCGGCACCAGCCTGGTACTGGACGCTGGCGGCGCGCACTTCAGCGGCCCGCTGGTGGACCATCAAGGCCGCGTCATCAGCCCTCGATAAGGACATCCCATGCTCGGCATCGATCGAAACACCGGGGCAGCCGTCGATGACTGGCTGCAGTTCGTGCAGCGCGCCACCCGAGCGCTGACCACCCCCGTGGGCACTCGGCAGAAACGCCCGCTGTACGGCTCGCTGATCCCGCAATTGCTCGGCCAGAACCTCGGCGACGACCTGCTGATACTCGCCCAAAGCCACGCCGCGCAGGCGTTCTACAACAGCCACAACGGCATCGGCGATTTCCAACCCCAGGTCATCGTCGCCACCCGCCAAGGCGCCGGCTTGTTGTTGCGCTTCGCCGGCACCTGGAAAAACCGCCAACAAACCTTCGAGGTCGTGACATGAGCATGCTGATCCCCGGCCAGAACCAACTGGCGGAACCGGCCATCATTGCGGTGGATGAGTTCGAGCCGCTATTGGCCGAATTCAAGGCGTTTGTTGTGGACTACGTCGCCACCCGAGCACCGCAAAGCGCGGCCAAACTCAAGGTCAGCCTCGACAACGAAAGCGAGTTGCTGACCCTGGCCCTGGAAGCCTTTTGTGTAAGGCTGCAAACCCACGAACGCAAATACAATGCCCGTATCAAGCAGATGCTCGCGTGGTGGGCCACCGGCAGCAACCTGGATGCACGCCTGGCCGATATGGGCCTGGAACGCCAAGTGCTCGACCCCGGCGACCCGGCTGCGTTTCCGCCGGTGCCGCCGACGCTGGAAAGTAACGACGACGCTCGCCTGCGTTATTACCTGGCGCCCCACGCGCCGGCAGCAGGCTCGCGGATGCAGTATCGGCGAGAGGTTTTTACCCTGGGTGAACGGCCGTCGGTGAAGGTGCAAAGCGCGACGCCGGGCGTGGTGACGGTCAGCTACACCTTTGATCCGGACGGCTATGCGGCGCAGGTCAAGGACGGCAACGGGCGTCGAATCGCGCCTGGCGAAGTGATGATCACGGTGCTCTCTCGCGAAGGCGACGGCAGCCCATCCGCCGATTTGCTTGACGGTGTTCGCCGCCATTTCGCACGGCCGGATGTGCGGCCGGAGACGGATCTGGTCAGCGTGCAAGCTGCGCAAATTCTGCGTTACAAGATCCGTGTGGTCGCGAAGATCAATGCCGGTCCGGACTCGGGGCTCACTCAGGTAGCGGCGCAGAAATTACTGCAAGACTACGCAGAGTTATGTCATCGCCTGGAAGGGCGGGTGGATCCCAGCTGGATCGACTATGCGATCCATAGCGCAGGGGCTGCGCAACTGCAGATCGTTGAACCGCTCGAACCCATTATCAGTAACGCCTTCCAGGCCCCGTACTGCACGGGTGTCGAGGTGGAGGTGCGCACGCTATGAGTGAGCACAAAGCGAGTTTGTTGCCAGCCAACAGCTCACCGTTGGAAAAGGCTCTGGACGTGGGATTCGGGCAATTGCTCGACCGGGTCATGCCGCCGTTTCCTGCGTTAATGAATCCACTGCAAACCCCTGGCGAATTCCTGCCTTACCTGGCCGCCGACCGCGGCGTCAGTGAATGGGACGCCGACGCCAGCGAAACCGAAAAGCGTCTTACCGTGGCCTTGTCCTGGCAGATCCAGCGTCAGGCAGGCACGCCCAAGGCGTTGAGTTATGCGGTGGAGTCGCTGGGGTTCACGCCCAATATCAGCGCCTGGTATCAGCAGCGACCAAGGGCGATGCCCTACACCTTCGACGTGCAGGCGATCATCGGGCGCAGTTGGTCCAGTGGTGATCACAATCGTTTGATTCGCCGTATCAACGCGGCCAAGAGCGAGCGGGACCAGGCGACCATCACCATCGTGCATGAAACACGAGGGCGGCTTGCGCTCACTCAAGTGCTCCATGCGCCGTTAAGTGACGGCGAGTTGTATCTGGACGGAGCGCTGCCGGACGTTGCGCTGGTTGCCCGGCTTAACAGCGCTGGGGTTGCCCAGCACTACACCATTAACGACTACGACCTCAGGGCGCAGCCATGACAGATGATATTACGCGCCTGGTGCGCTTCACTTCCAAGGGTTTGGATGAAGTGTTGCAGGCAAAGAACCAAGGCTTGAAAGGCGAGATCACCCACATCGGCGCCGGTACTGGCCGCTACAACCCGGACGGCACCGAAGTGGCCTTGCGCGACGAGCGCCAGCGTGTCGCCATTGTGGATTACGAGGACTTGGGCGAGCGCCAACTCAGGATGGCCGCGCTGTTTGATGGCGACGGTGAATATGAGATTGGCGAGTTCGGTTTTTACCTCGCCAGTGGGACCCTGCTGGCGGTGTATTCCGTGGCGGGGAAGTTGCTGACCTATAAAGCGTCGGCGGCACGGGTGCTGCAAAAGTTTACGCTGGATATTTCGCCGTTGCCAACAGACAGTGTGACGGTGGTAGTGGGCAGTGAAAACCTCAATGTCTTATTGACCGAAGAATTCGCTCAACTGGCGGCAGCCAGCGTTGACAACATGGCGAGGCATGTGGGGATTTTGTTTCGCGTCATGAGTATGGAAACCAAATAGATATTTTACAGGGAGTTTAAACGATGAGTTTGGAAACGGTAATCGCCGGCTTGGTGTCGGCATGCAATGCGTTGACGGATACGGTCAACAAAAAGATTTCATTGATAGATCAACGCGTCGCTGCGGCAACTGAACAGGTTCCAGCTGCTGTTCGAGCAGAGGTTAACAAGGCGTTATATGTCGACTCTTCCAGCGGTGTGGACACTAATAGTGGTTTGACTCCCGATAAGCCGCTTAAAACTATTGCGGCGGCGGTGAGCAGAGTTATGTTGTGCGGCTCCGCGACTATTTTTTTGCGACGCGGTAAGGTTTATGAAGTCGGTCGGGGCCTGGGCGGCACCAACGTTGATAATATGTCGATTCTATTTGTGCCCTACGGTACGGAAGCCTCTAAACCAATTGTGCGCGGGGCATTGGTGCGCTTTTCTGATTCCAATACTTATGTGTGTGGTGGGTTCTCTGCCTTCACCGAGATGTCTATCAAGTTTACGGACTGCCGAATCGAAACTGGGCTGGCTAATGGAGTGACGCAATACGGTCCCGATTACGGAGGTTTGTTTACTCGCGACGGTGGTTTTGGTGAGAGTGTGAGTTTTAAACTCTTCTTTCATAAGTGTGAAGTCGTTGTTCAAGACGTGCCGCTGTTCAGCACGTATTACGGGTTTATTCAACTTAGCCTTGCGCAGACGACAATCAGTAAAGGTGGGACACAGAGCACAATCGTGAATGTCGGTGTGCCTAAAATGGTTGATATCAGTAGCGTGTCTATTGTTGGTTTCGGCGCTGGGGCAACGCTGGATAATCTGCTTACTTTGGCGCCAGGTTCCTACACCGCCAGGCAGGTCAATACAACTATTTCTGCATAAGGAGTTTTTAAGTGAGAACAGTTACTTACAAGGGCTCGATCTACGTCAATCCAGACGCAGTGAGTCTTCAGCATATCGGTTTGTCGTCTGACGATGCGGCTGAGGTTATGGCACTGCTGGTTAGCAGTGAAACGCTGCAACGTCGAGACGAGCTACTGCAAGTCGCGGCGATACGCATCGCACCGCTGTTGGATGCACAAGAGTTGGGGAAGGCAACCGATGACGAGTTGGCACGGCTGCAAGCCTGGAGGCTGTATCGAGTCGAACTGAACCGCCTCGACAAGCAGGCAGGTTTCCCATCCTCAATCGATTGGCCTATAGCGCCAATCCAGTGACTGACACGACCGCGAAAGCGGTTTTTTTTCGCCCACTGAATTTTCCAATTCAGAAGGCATTTTTGCGTCTGGAGAAACTTACCCATGGCCAACCGCCAAACCTACACCGTCCTCATCCCATTCCCCACCGGAGGTGGCCACTGGTCCACCGCCGGCGAGGAGCTGGAACTGCTCGACGTCGAAGCATCCGCCCTGCGCACCGCTGGCCGCCTGGAACTGACCAGCGTCCTCAACTCCACCCCCAAGAAGGCTGACTAATCATGGCTGAGGTTTTGAACTTCGAGCACAACGGCATCACCGTGAATGCCACTGAATCCCCCGAGGCCATGGGTGGCCTGGGCGACAACGTTATCGGCCTGGTCGGCACCGCGCCGAATGCCCACGCGTCGATTCCGAAAAACGCGCCGTTTCGCATCAACAGCTTCACCACCCAAGCGCTGCTGGACCCGACCGGCGCCGAGTCGGGCACGCTGTTTCAGGCGGTGTACCAGATCCTCAAAGTGGTGAAGGTGCCGGTCTATGTGGTGATCGTGGAGGAGGGCGCAACCCCGGCCGACACCCTCAATAACGTGATCGGCGGCAACGAGCCGACCACCGGCCGCAAGCTGGGCCTGGCTGCACTGGCCAGCGTCCCTGAAGACCTGACCATCATTGGCGCGCCAGGCTTCACCGGCACCAAGGCTGTGGCGGGTGAGTTCGCTGCCTTTGGCAAGCGCATCAAGGCCCGTGTGGTGCTGGACGGCAAGGACGTCTCGGTCGCTGACCAAGTGACCTACAGCGGCGAACTGGGCGGTGCCGACCTCGGTTTCGACCGTTGCCTGCTGGTGCACAACCTGCCGTCGGTGTACTCCAAGGCGGCGAAGAAGAACGTGTTCCTGTCGCCATCTTCGCTGGCGATCGCCGCGCTGGCCAAGGTCAAGCAATGGGAAAGCCCAGGCAATCAGGTGACGTTCGCCGAGGACGTTTCCCGTGTGGTCGAGTACAACATCCTCGACACTTCTACCGAAGGCGACCTGCTCAACCGTTACGGCGTGAGCTACTACGCGCGCACTGTCCTTGGCGGTTTTTCGCTGCTGGGTAACCGCTCCATCACCGGCAAGTTCATCAGCTACGTCGGCCTGGAAGATGCCATCAGCCGCAAGCTGGTCAAGGCCGGCCAGAAAGCCATGGCCAAGAACCTTACCAAGTCGTTCATGGACCAGGAGGTCAAGCGCATCAACGACTGGCTGCAAACCCTGGTGGCCGACGAAACCATTCCCGGCGGCAGTGTGTACCTGCACCCGGAATTGAACAGTGTCGAGAAGTACAAGAACGGCACCTGGTTCATCGTCATCGACTACGGCCGCTACGCGCCGAACGAACACATGATTTATCAACTCAATGCCCGCGATGAAATCATCGAGCAATTCCTGGAGGACGTTCTCTAATGTTTACCAACCGTGTAAGACAGGCCATTGCGGCCACCCTTCAAGGCCTGCCGTTGTCCGCGACGGTGGAGGAGTTCACTCCGCCGAAGATCGAGTTCGACATGGAACCCATGTCCGGCGGGCGCTTCATCGCCGAAGAAATGGCCAAGAGTGGCCAGGTGCTCGGCGCAACCCTGGTGCTACAAGGTGCCGGCCCGGAAATCATGTTGGCCCTGGGCGTGCGCTTGGGTGACGACATTTTGCTGAACGTGCGAGAAGCCGGCCAGGATCAGGACGGCAAAACCTACTTCACCTACCACACGGTCGGCGGCAAGCTCAAATCCCTGGAGGAGGCGAAGCTGAAAATGGGCGAGAAGGCCACCACCACCCTCGTTCTGTCCTGCCGCACCTACAACCGTCTGGAAAATGGTATTTCGGTGATCGACATCGACGTGCGCACCCAGAAGTTCGTACTCAACGGCGTCGACATTCTCGGCGATGCACGCCGCGCGGTGCTGATGCCTTAAAGGCAAAGCGGGCACGGTCAATGTGGGAGCTGGCTTGCCTGCGATGGCATCACCTCGGTGCACCAGACATACCGAGTCGCCTGCATCGCGGGCAAGCCCGGCTCCCACATTGGCTGTGTTTAACCTCAAAAATGCTTAACAAGGAATTGCCCCATGGCCTGGATGCCACCGCTGCACATTCTGCTGTCCCCGATCACCGCCGACACTGGCGCGACGATCCAGCAGGTTCAACTCAAGCCGTTGTTTTACGCCGCGCAAAAAGACGCGCTGGCCCGGGCCGGTGATGACGAGGACGACCAGTTTTTTGAACTGGCGAAACTCGCCACCGGCCTGTCGGAAAAAGAGCTCGATCAGCTCAAGCGCCCGGACTACGTGAGCATCGCTCAGTACGTACATGACATGTCGACACGCCCTACGTCGTTCTTCCTGGATCAGCCTGAAGAAGCGAACCACGACCAGCCTGTTCAGCTGTTGCTGGCCCTCGACGCGGCCGGTCGCAGCCTGACCGAACTGCCCCTGGAAATGCCCGCCCTGCGCGCCACCAAGGTGATGAAAAAACTCGCCACCAACAAAGAACGCGCCGAGTTCATCACCGCTCATTGCACCGGTTTGATGATCCCCGATCTCGCCGGCCTGAGCGTGCCCGACTGGACGGAACTGCAGGAGCGCATCGACGATTTTTTAAATCAACCGGCGGACTTCTTTCGCAGCGCGACATCGAAGTAATCCTCGATGTGGTGCCGCTGATTTACTCGGTCAATGAAGCAGAAATTCTCGACTGGGACGCCGGCAAAGCATTGCGCCGCTACGACATCGCGATCACTCGCCTTGGCGTTAAACAGGAGTAAGCGGGATGCACAATCCATATTCGCTCGCGTATGCCATGGCCAAGGATGGCCAAGGTATTTTTAGCAACGCAGACGGCGCAAAGGAGGGCGAGATTGTCAGCCCAGGCCCTTTGGTCTCTGGTGGTCTCGCAGAGGCGCCGTCGTTGTCCGCGATGAGTCTGGCGCTGACCAATGCAGGTTTGCAACTCAATGGCCTCTCGCTGTCCCTGGGGTTAGTGCGCAACAGCGTGGACGCGCTGGAAGACGCCTTGTCGCGGCTGAGGGCGGTGGACGTTGAACCGTCTAAAGTCGATCAGCGTAGTGAGCAGAAGACGACCACCGAGGTTAGGTCGAGCGCATCGCAAGATCGGAGCTTGGTCCGTGACGCCATGACGTTGCGCGATGTAAAGAGCCTCGATCCGGTCGCAGCCTTTCAGCAATCGTTTGCTGCACCCGCCGTCGCGGAAAAAACCACCACTCAATTGCGAGAGGAGTCCTCAAAGAGTGAGGAGCGGCTCTCCACCACGCTGAAGCTCGCGCCGGTGCTCGGGGAGGACTGGTGGCTGCAAGCCAAGACCCGTGTGATGGACCGCGCCAACACCATAGCGGGTGAGTCGCCCACAGCTGTCACCGCTGTAAAAATGGCTGAGGTGGTCGTTTTGCCGGTTATTTCCCCCGTCATTACTGGCTTTTTTTCGGGCTTGGGAGAGACGATCAAAACCCGGGTAACGGGTAACTTGGTTGACGTAACGCTTGGCAAGTTGCCTGGAGTCGCCGGCAAGCTATTCAAGAGTGATGGCTTTAAAAAGGATAAGTCCTGCTGCTGTGCTGCTGCAGTTCAAGCCTCACCCAGTAGCCGCCGCGTCAGCCGTAGACGTTCTTCTGCCAGGAAGAAGAATACCCAACCGCCAAAATCGCAGAATAAGAAGACGCAGCGCGCGCAGAACAAGCAAGGTTCGCAGAAGAAACAGGTTTCCGTGGCCAAGCCAGCTGCTACCAGGCTTGCATCTACAAAAAGCGGCGGCGTGATGGCAACGCTGCGCGGTGTGTCCGAGCGCTTTGCCAAGTCCTTTTTCCCTGCGCAGTCGAATGGTTTTCACGCCGGTGGCCCTACTCAGGGGATGCAACTGCGCGAGGTCCAGGCAATTAGTCGAAAGCAGGGCGCTGATTACCGTCAACCGGCTGCTGGCAGAGGGCCGGGGCTGATGGCGGCCTTGGAGCGAGGGCTTGTCCCTCTGCCTTCTGATGGGCTTATGACAGCTCTGCCAAACACACAGACCTTCAGCCATGAGCGCTCAACTGAGGCGCTGCCTCACGCGCTGAAGCTGCCGGCCTCCGGCCTGTCAGGCGCGGTGAGCAAGCTGGAGTCCGCCGCCGCCCGCCGCCTCGGCCCGATGAGGTATGTCGACACTGCTATGGACGTGGTGCAGGGCGTACGTAACGGCGACGCCAAAGCCGTCGGTGCAGGCCTCACCACTGCGGGTGGCGCCTGGGCAGGAGCCTCGGCCGGCGCGGCCATTGGCACGTTGATTTTCCCCGGTGTCGGCACCGCTGTCGGCGGCGCCATTGGTGGTTTGCTTGGCAGTGAAGCGGGCACCTGGCTGGGTGACAAGTTGTTCGGCTCAACCGACCGACTGCCTGCACCCGGTGCAGTGAGCAAAGAGCTCAACGCCGCACGTACCGACAATGTGCAAGTCACCCTCGCGCCGAGCATTCAGATTACCGGCGTGAACCCCGCCGATGCCCAGCAAGTCGTCAACCAGGTGATCCAGGCCCTGCAATTTCAGTGCATGCCGATGGTCACCGACACCCTTGGCATTCGGCGCAACGCGGCGCTGGCCGATCCACCAGGAGGTGATTGATGCAACAACAAATGGTCCTTGGCGACTTTATTTTTGGCCTGTCCCGTGGCTTTGCCTATTCCGGGCTGGTGCGTACCACTGATGGCGGCTGGAGTGACCTGGCGATTATTGCCAGCAAACCCCAGTCGCGGCAAAGCGGCCAGAAGCTGGAGAAGCTCACGTTCACCGGCACAGCGATGTACGCCATCGGCATGCAGCGCCTGGACGAGTTGCGCGCCCTGCAAAATGCGCGTGCACCCTTGCCGCTGGTCGATGGCATCGGCCGTAACTGGGGCCTGTGGCGGATCAATTCGGTAATGGAAACCCAGAGCAACGTGATCGATGACGGCACTGCCATGGTCATGGCCTGGACTATGGAACTGGAGGAATTCGTCAATGCGTAGAGTGCGAAGTATTGCCGGTGATTCGGTCAACCTGTTGCTCTACCGCGAATTGGGCCGTTGCGATGACGCGGCGGAAGAAACCCTTTGGCGTCTGAACCCCGAGCTTGCCGAATACGGGCCGGTACTGCCCGCCGGCGTGTGGGTCATCGTGCCGGAAATACAAACGCGGCCAGCTGCTGTGCGGCCGGTTCTGGCGTGGGATTAAGGAGGCAACATGGCACAGGGATTTACGCCGATCGTGGAGTTTTATGGCGCTAATGCCGCGCTGCTTAATCAACGCCTGATGCATTGGAGCCATACCGACGCTGCAGGTATCGAGTCTGACCGACTGGAGTTGACCCTCAATATCGAGGGGCTGGAAGGTTTGCCCAGCCTGAGCGGCAAGATCGGTTTACGCGTGGGTTACCAGGAATCGGGGCTGGTAGAAAAAGGCGAGTTCGTGATCACCCAGCGCACGCCCGTGCTGTTTCCCATGCGCTTGATGATCGTTGCGACAGCCGCACCTTTCAGCATGCTCGACGCCAGCGGTTATCGTCAGCGACGGTCGGCCAGTTACGGGCCAACCACGCTGGGCGCACTGTTTCGCCAACTGGTCAGTCGTCACGGTTTTTCACCGCGTGTGGCTCCTGCGCTGGAAGGCATTGCGATTGCCCATATCGACCAGTCCAATGAAAGCGACATGGCGTTTATCACCCGCCTTGCCAAGCGCTACAGCGCGGTCACCAAACCAATCAACGAGCTGTATGTGCTGGCCGAAGCGGGGCAGGTCAAATCGCTGTCCGGGCAACTATTACCGCAGGTGAAGCTGTCCGTGACCCAGGACAATCGCCCCGGTGATCAAGCCTTCATCACCGCCAAACTCGACGAAACGTCCCGCTCCAAATACATGGGCAGCCGCGTGACCTGGTGGGATGCCGCAGGTGGCAAACAGCAGGTAGTCGAGGTGGGGGTGGCCCCGTTCAAAACCTTGCGCCAGCGCTGCCAGAACCAAGCCGAGGCGCGTGCCGTGGCTGAAGGCGAACTGCGACGTGTGGGACGCGAAGGTTTGAAACTGCTGATCGATTGCCCTGGCAACCCTTTGTTGGCTGCCGAAGGCGTGTTGTTGCTGGATGAAACCTGGCCTTCGTATATGCAGGGCCAGTGGTCGATGAAACAGGTGGTGCATGTTGGCGATCCGGCGACGGGGTATCGCAGTTCGATCACGGCGAATGGGTTGTCGGCGTGAACAGGTAAGTCATTCGCAGCAGCAGTTCACTGATGTTGGAGGAACTTATTTTGAAAGAGCTTCGATGCGGAAACTGCAAAAAACTCCTTGCTCGAATAGGTGAGGTTACAGAACTCCAGATCAAATGTTCCCGTTGCGGGACGTTGAACCATGTGAAGGCCATGCGCCTCGAGCCATCGCCCATGAGCGCCATACGCCCAATTCAGAGGCCTGAACTTAATTCAGCTCAGTAACGGAGTTTAAAATGGAAAACGCAAATTCGGCGTCTCAAACCTTGCAAGATCTTTGGACGCAAGTGCAACCGGTGGATAACACCGGCATGCTTAGGCGCGTGGTTTTTGGGGACGGCAAGTTTTATGCGGCTGGTGGCAACGGTCTTCCCACAACCACTCAGCTTGTCAGCGGAGGCGCGACTGGTACAGCGTGGACCAAGCTTAAGGACGTCGTCACCTCTGATAGCGGAAAGGTCCTCAACGATCTGTACTGGAACGGTCTTGGGACACAGCTTCAAGCCCTTTCTCAATCCGGCAATGTGGTCTACGGCAGCACAGCACGCCCTGAAAGGGCTTGGACAAACATTACGGCAACTGTTCGCGTGTCCGGAGACTTGCAAGGCATTGTGTATTATCAGCCAATTTCCGGCAGCGACGCGACCTGGATACTGGTTGGGTCTAACGGTAAAGTCTTTTCCCGTTATGGCGATTGGTCAGGCCAGGTGGAGCGCACTACGACCTTCACTTCTGGCGAGACTGTGCACTGCGTCAACGTCATTGGCGTTTTTGTGTTGGTTGCGGGATCGAATGGGAAGCTGCTTAGCGCTGTGAAGATGGCGACGGGTGATTCGCAATCTTTCGCGACCAGAACCAGCACCTTCGGCACTAGCACCATCCTTTCCATGAAGCTTTGCAACGGGAAAATGTTTATCGTTGGTGCGGATGGCAAGATGGCATATTCATCCGATGGGCTTACCTGGACTGCTGTTGGAGATACCAGTTTCGGTGGAACCATCATCCGCGACATTGCTTACGGTAATGGCAAGTATGTAGCTGTCGGCGACGGCGGCAAGACAGCCGTTTCCGAGGATGGGATCGGCTGGGTTCAGCAAGCCAACACTTTCGCAGGAACCGATATCCGGAGCGTCGCCTACGGCAACGGCAATTTTATAGCTGTTGGTGCAGGCGGCAAGATTGCTTACTGGACTCCATGATCTTCTATCTCCTTGCGTAATAGAGCCCAGCCGTCGCGCTGGGCTTTTTATTGCCTAATTTTCCCCAAGCCCTCAGAGCCTCTGACTTGTCACGCTGATGAGGGACCTATTCAGGGCCTCAGCATTCGCTGGGGCTTTTCGTGTCTGGAGGTTCAGCATGCTGCTCAGAAGTCTCGAAGAGGCGAAGCTATTTGTGGTGGTCGACGGCATCGCATGCGCCTACTACGCGCAGATCGGTGCAACCGAAATCGAAAATGCAAAACAGGCCGACTCGATTACACCAGAGCAGCGCTGGTTCCTGAAAGGGCTCACCTTCGGACCTATCAATCGTTAATTCCAGGCCTCGCCATTGAACGGGGACGTTTGCCTTAAGCCGTTCGTCCATTGATTGGCACTGACCATGACCTGCCAGCCTCCCATGTTCAAGCGCGGATATCCCGAGCATAAAAACGGAGAGTCAGCATGGACATCGATAAGAATGCGCCAGGCAACATTTCTCAGCAGGAAGTCACACGCGGCACTGATAACGAGACAGGGCATGACCCAAGGCGTGATGAGGACAAGATCCCGCTGCCGCCTGACGACGATGCACCTCTCGAAGAGGATATGTCGGATGTGGACGCCGCTGATTCAGTAGCGAGCGAGCATCCTGACCACTGAGTAAATTCAGCTAACAAACCCGGCGATTGTGTCGGGTTTTTTATTGCCCACGGAAAGGGTAATTCAGCAAAAGGAATTTGCAGATGTTGACAGAATTCAGATGCGGTAACTGCAAAAGACTTCTCGCCCGCACGGGTGGGTTTACAGAGCTCCAGATCAAATGTTCCCGATGCGGGACGTTGAATCATGTGAAGCCCGCGAGCCTCGAGCAATCGCCTTTGAGCGACATGAAAGCGGAATCCTCCGCGATAAATCATTCGACTCGATAGGTGATTACACATACGGCCCTAACAGCTCAACTGTCTGGGCAAGCTACACGCAGGGCAAGGGCGGTACTTCTTGCGTAATGCAGAATGATGGCAACTTGGTGATTTACAACGCCAGTGGCGCTGCAATCTGGCATACGCATACAGGCGGTAATCCAGATGCTGTGTTGAGTCTTCAACCAAGCGGTCGCTTGACCATTACCCAGGCGCGTCATGTGTGGGCTCGGTTTGGCTACACGCCATCGCTCCTGGCTCGAAAGGTTTACTACCCGAACAACGCTGACCCAATGACCAACAACACCAAGCCATACCCAACCCAAATCGGGACGATCGGTTACGAGTTCTAAGCGCTGATGCGTTGCTTTAGTTCGGGCCCACGGCATTGCACTGGGCCTGAATACCAGCAGGTCAACAACTTCACTTCATCGTCTCTGAGAGCGCCAGGTCGCAGCATTCGCGTGCGGTTAATTCAAAGCGTGCGTGCTGCGTATTAGCTAAAGGATGGATAGGAAAGAGGGAGGCTCTATGTTTACGATTGACTACAACACTTATCGCACGCTTAAACCTTACGGCAAACGTGTACGTTTCCTGGTGTTGCACTACACCGCGTTGGACTTTTCTGGCTCGGTCAAATCGCTGACTACCGGGGCTGCAAGTGCGCATTATCTGATCCCGGATCCAACCGATCCGAGCTACATTGCGGCGGGCTTCAAGGGGCAGAAGATTTTCAGTCTGGTGGCGGAAGAGGACCGTGCGTGGCACGCAGGTGTCAGCCAGTGGGCCGGTCGTTCAGGGTTGAACGACACCTCTATCGGTATCGAGATTGTTAACCAGGCCACGGATGTCGACGGCGTTTTCACGTTCCCTGACTACCAGGCTTCGCAAATCAGAGCCCTCAAGCAATTGGCGAGGAACATCCTGCAACGTTACCCGGACATGTCGCCGAAAAATGTGGTAGGCCATTCCGATATTGCAGTCGGTCGCAAATCAGACCCGGGCCCCAAGCTTCCCTGGAAAGACCTTGCGCAGGCAGGTATTGGCGCCTGGTACGAGGATTCAGTCAAAGACAAATACCTCCAGCAATTCAGTGGCGAAATGCCTGAGCGTGAGCAAGTGGTTCAGGCATTTTCCCGCTATGGCTATGGCATTGAAACGCCCACTTCTGATGGTTTTTTCAGTGCGCTGGTACGGGCTTTTCAACTGCACTTTCGGCCTGAAAACCATGATGGCGTGCTGGATTGCGAAACCTGCGCGATCTTGTATGCACTGAATGAAAAATACGCCTGAGTGCGTGCGGCATTCAAAGCTCGATCTTCATTTCGAAGCGCCGAGGAGGGCAACATGGTCCTGTCCGAGCAACAGTTAGTTAAAGTCTTACCACGCTCACGGCTTAAAGCCGGCGTTTTCATTTCTGCGTTAAACGCGGCCATGTCACACCACCAAATCATCACACCTGAGCGCATGGCCGCATTTCTTGCTCAAGTCGGCCACGAATCCGGCCAGTTGCTCTATGTGCGAGAACTGGGCAGCGATCAATACCTGAGTAAATACGACACCGGCACCCTGGCCGCGCGTTTGGGCAACACCCCCGAGGCCGACGGCGATGGTCAGAAGTACCGGGGCAGGGGGCTTATCCAGATCACGGGGCGGCGCAATTACCTGGCCTGCAGCCAAGCGTTATTCGGCGACGAGCGCCTGTTGCAGCAACCGCAATTGCTGGAGCAGCCGCAATGGGCATGTGAGTCTGCCGCATGGTTCTGGCAGAGCAATGGTTTGAACGAACTCGCCGATAAAGACCAGTTCACCACTATTACCCGACGCATCAATGGCGGGCTGAACGGGCTGGACGAGCGTTTGCAACTGTGGGCGCGGGCGAAGGCGGTGTTGGGCGTTTCCTGAGGTAGCGTGCGCGTCGTCGGCCGTTAGCGTCTTGATGCACTCTGCAACTTGCATGGCCGATAGGCTCCTGTAGGGTAGGCAAACCCCCGCCCATTCCTGGAGACGACCGTGAAGGAAATCACTCAACTGGCCGCTGAACTGGGTCGCCGTTTGCAGGTGCTCAATGCTCACGTCACCACTGCCGAGTCGTGTACCGGTGGCGGTATCGCCGAAGCCATCACGCGCATACCGGGCAGTTCGGCGTGGTTTGAGGCCGGGTATGTCACTTACTCCAATCGGCAGAAGACCCGCCAGTTGGGCGTGCCGGAGGCGTTGTTCCCCAAGGTCGGCGCCGTCAGCCAGGAAGTGGTGGAGGCGATGGTGCGCGGTGCGCAGGAAAAAAGCCTGTCGCGCTTTGCCGTGGCGGTCAGCGGTGTCGCGGGGCCGGATGGCGGTTCGCCGGACAAACCGGTGGGCACTGTATGGCTGGCGTTTGGGGTGGGCGATGAGGTGACGGCTGAGCTGGCGCACTTCCCCGGCAACCGCGATGAGGTCCGCCGACAAACGGTAAAGGCCGCGCTGGAGGGCTTGTTGCGACGAACTGCAGCAGAAATCGAAAATCAGGGGTAGGCGATCCTGGATCTTTGTGGAACAATACTGTCTACTTATACAGGTGTTGGCCGTCAGGCCTTATTGATTACGTGAGGACTTTAATGGACGACAACAAGAAGAAAGCCTTGGCTGCGGCCCTGGGTCAGATCGAACGTCAATTCGGCAAGGGTGCCGTAATGCGTATGGGCGATCACGACCGTCAGGCGATCCCGGCTATTTCCACTGGCTCTCTGGGTCTGGACATCGCACTCGGCATTGGCGGCCTGCCAAAAGGCCGTATCGTTGAAATCTACGGTCCTGAATCTTCCGGTAAAACCACCCTGACCCTGTCGGTGATTGCCCAGGCGCAAAAAATGGGCGCCACCTGTGCGTTCGTCGACGCCGAACATGCCCTGGACCCGGAATACGCCGGCAAACTGGGCGTCAATGTTGACGACCTGCTGGTTTCCCAACCGGACACCGGTGAGCAAGCCCTGGAAATCACCGACATGTTGGTGCGCTCCAACGCCATCGACGTGATCGTGGTCGACTCCGTGGCTGCCTTGGTACCGAAAGCTGAAATCGAAGGCGAAATGGGCGACATGCACGTGGGCCTGCAAGCCCGTCTGATGTCCCAGGCGCTGCGTAAAATTACCGGTAACATCAAGAACGCCAACTGCCTGGTGATCTTCATCAACCAGATCCGTATGAAGATCGGCGTAATGTTCGGCAGCCCGGAAACCACTACCGGTGGTAACGCGCTGAAGTTCTACGCTTCGGTCCGTCTGGACATCCGCCGTACCGGCGCGGTGAAGGAAGGTGACGAGGTTGTTGGTAGCGAAACCCGCGTTAAAGTCGTGAAGAACAAAGTGGCTCCTCCATTCCGTCAGGCTGAGTTCCAGATTCTCTACGGCAAGGGTATCTACCTGAACGGCGAGATGATCGACCTGGGCGTACTGCACGGTTTCGTCGAGAAGTCCGGTGCCTGGTACGCCTACAACGGCAGCAAGATCGGTCAGGGTAAAGCCAACTCGGCCAAGTTCCTGGCGGACAATCCGGATATCGCTGCCACGCTTGAGAAGCAGATTCGCGACAAGCTGCTGACCGCAGCGCCAGACGTGAAAGCTGCCGCCAACCGCGAGCCGGTTGAAGAAGTAGAAGAAGCCGACACTGATATCTGAAGCAAACGATGACTGTGGTACTGGATACACTCGTCGCCGTTCGGCGCACCGCGATGGACCTGCTCGCTCGCCGCGAGCATGGTCGAGTCGAGCTGACGCGTAAACTGCGTCAGCGCGGTGCAGAGCCCGAGATGATCGAAACAGCCCTGGACCGTTTGACGGAAGAGGGGCTGCTTTCCGAAGCCCGTTACCTTGAAAGCTTTGTCTCCTACCGTGCGCGCTCCGGCTACGGCCCAGCGCGAATTCGTGAAGAACTGAGCCAGCGTGGTCTGCAGCGCGCTGATATCGACCTCGCCCTGCGTGAGTGCGGTATCAGTTGGCAGTCGCAGTTGGAAGATACCTGGCGTCGCAAGTTTGCCGGCCATCTGCCGATTGATGCCAGAGAGCGTGCAAAGCAAGGCCGCTTCTTGAGTTATCGTGGGTTTTCGATGGAAATGATCAGCCGGCTACTCAGCGGTCGAGACATGGATGATTAAGTCTTCAGGGTGGTAAAAATCTAAATGTGGGAGCTGGCTTGCCTGCGATGGCAGTGGGTAAGCCACCTATAAGCTAGCTGGCAAACCGCAATCGCAGGTAAGCCAGCTCCCACATTGGAATATGTTGGTTGCCGGGATGCCAAATCCCGATAAAACAAAAGGCCCACTACGACAGTAGTGGGCCTTTTTTTTTGCCTCAAAAAATCACGCCGGCTCCGGCGCAGCCCGCTGCTGTGTCTTCCCTTGAGCCTGGGCCCAGTTCTCCGGCAAATTGATGTAGTCCACCAACTCCCG
The DNA here is from genome assembly GCF_030263855.1 of Pseudomonas sp. ChxA. Taxonomy (NCBI): domain Bacteria; kingdom Pseudomonadati; phylum Pseudomonadota; class Gammaproteobacteria; order Pseudomonadales; family Pseudomonadaceae; genus Pseudomonas; species Pseudomonas sp. ChxA. The sequence continues at coordinate 188,353 of NZ_JARPMK010000002.1, read as the reverse complement.
CAGGCGGCCCTGATCACGGCCATTGAAGTTGAACACCAGACGGGTCAAATGGCTGAACCTGGGCTCATCGTGCTCCTCGCCTGTGTAAGCAAGCTGTTGAAACTCACCACTCAGGCGCAGGCTGGCGAACTCTGTCTGCAAATGGGCCAAGGCCCGCTCACTAAGCCGGTGGTTCATACGCACCACAAACTCACGCTTCAACCAACGCGTAGAGTGGAAGTTGGCATAAAATTGGTTGATCTCCGCCACTGCCTCTTCAGCGCTGTAGACCAGGCGGATCAGCTTGAGGTCGGTGGGCAGGATATAGCGATTGGCTTCTAACTGGCTGCGAATGAAGTCCAGCGCGCCTTGCCAGAAACCACCGCCTGGGGCATCCAGCAGCACCACCGGCACCAGCGGGCTCTTGCCGGTCTGGATCAGGGTCAGCACTTCCAGCGCTTCATCCAGGGTGCCGAAACCGCCTGGGCACAGCACCAGCGCGTCGGCTTCCTTGACGAAGAACAACTTGCGAGTAAAAAAGAAGTGGAAAGACAGCAGGTTGTCGGTGCCATCAATGGTCGGGTTGGCGTGCTGTTCAAATGGCAGGGTGATGTTGAAACCCAGGCTGTGCTGCAGGCCAGCGCCTTCGTGGGCGGCAGCCATGATACCGCCGCCACCGCCGGTGATCACCATCAGGTCCGATTGTGCCAGCAGTGCGCCGACTTCCCGGGCCAAGGCGTACAAGGGGCTTTCGACCGGCGTGCGTGCCGAGCCGAACACGGTCACCTTGCGGCGGCCCTTGAACTGTTCCAGTACGCGGAAGGCGTTCTCCAACTCGCGGATCGCCTGCAAGGTGATCTTGGCGTTCCAGCGGTTGCGGTCGTCCTGCGCCATGCGCAGCACGGTGAGGATCATATCGCGATAAAGGGGGATATTCGGGCTATTGGGAGCGACCAACTGGAGTTGTGCGTCGACCTGCTGCGTGAGGTCAGCGCCGTTTGCTTCAAAATGACGGAGCAGGCGGTCATTCGGTTCGTAAGGCATTCAACTTCTCCTTCTTCACAGAACCTGGGCCATCGGCGAGAGATTCGTCCGCGGCCACGACACTGCATGTGTCGCTGCACGCCCTAGACGTTGCACGGTGTTCGCCAGGCGGCAAAACGGGCTCTGTATGTTCCTTGTGATTTAGAAACCTTTGCACTGCAAGTAGCAGGACGGCAACCCTCTTTTGCCCTGAAAATGTTACAGAACGGCGTGGAAAACGCTGTAGATGGGCTGCCGGGATGGTTTGATCATGAGCCGAAAAACCCATGGCTGGCAACCGCTTATTGGTCACTCATCACGCAGTTTAGTCGTTGCCAGGCAAATGCAGCGGGGGATGTGTGCGCCACTGGACAGTAGCGCACGATAATTGAACGGCGGTTTACTTTTTCTTCTTGGCCGGTGCCGGGCAATCGGCTTCCACAAACTTGACCGACGCTACTGGGCGGTTGGTCTTGTTCTCGGTGATTTCGTAACGCATCACGGCGCCCTTGGCCATCAGCTCGCGGTAGCCTGGGTTCAGGCACACACTTTGACCCAGCTGGAAATACACAGCCTTTTGGTTGGCGCGCATCTGTTCGGCACGATCAGGTTGCACACTGAGGTGATCGATCAGTTGCATGCCTTCCACGGTGTAGGCAACTTCCAGGGTCTTGTCATCGATTTCCCGGGGCAGGTCCTTGTTGCTCTCGGCCGCGACGCTCTGCAGCTTCCTGTTCATTTGGGCCTCGAGCAGCGACGCCGCGTGGGCGCCCATGGGCAGGACCAGCGCGAGGGCGACGGATGGGGCAACAAGGCGCAGCATGGAACGCAGCATGAAACTCTCCTGATTCGGTTACTGGTGCATAGACCAGCCACTGCGCTGTGCGTTCAGTGGCGCGCAATTATAGGGGAGCGCTTGCCACTACAGCCAGGCGTATCGCTGGTAAACTGCGGCCACTTAAGCCTTCTTCGAGTTTTGCCTGTGTCGATTGACCCCTGCTCGCGGTGTACCCGATGAGCCACGCCGTCTCCCGCTTGCGTACCCAGCGCCTGGCGCGCGCCGTCCGCCCGTTTCTCAACCGTGGCTCGCGGGCCGAACGTTGCCCCGGTTGCCGGGTCATTCCCGAGTACTGCCTGTGCGCCTGGCGCCCAACGGTGCAGGCCCGCTCCGCCATGTGCCTGCTGATGCATGACGTGGAACCGATGAAACCCAGCAACACCGGTTGGCTGATCGCCGACGTCATCGACGACACCACCGCGTTCGCCTGGTCGCGCACAGAAGTGGACCCCGAGTTGCTGGCCCTGTTGGCCGACCCGCAATGGCAGCCTTATATCGTGTTTCCGGGCGAATTCGTTGCACCTGAGCGGGTGTGCAGCGAGGTCAAGGTGCAAGACGGCAAGCGCCCGTTGTTCATCCTGCTGGACGGCACCTGGAGCGAAGCGCGCAAGATGTTCCGCAAAAGCCCTTATCTCGCGCACTTGCCGGTGTTGAGTCTGGCGCCCGAACAGCTGTCGCGCTACAAACTGCGCCGGTCCAAGCGCGATGATCATTTCTGTACCGCCGAGGTTGCGGCATTGTGTCTGGAGTTGGCCGACGACCCAGTGGCCAGCGAAGTACTGGACGCCTACCTTGATGTATTCAGCACACATTACCTGGCCGCTAAATTCCAATTGCCGGTGGACCTGTCGGACAGCGTGCACACGCGGCTCGCGCCCTATATCCCTGGGGTATAACCAGACGACGTTTGCATGATGGCACCGTAAACCCGCAACCGGCTAAAATGCCCATGGGCGTAGTGCTTGACCCCCCAGGCTACGCTGGGCATGCTGGGCGCCGATTGGGGCGTAACCGTGTTTTTTCAGCGTCGTTTCCAGTGTTTTTGACGTTGAACGCGCCCTGTGGCGATGGCTGCCTGGCCGCGCCTTGTGTACTGGCGAACCCTGAACCCATCAGGGTTCCCATAAAAAACAGGATCATTTAATCAATGGCCACATACGAAATCCTGATAGCCGATGACCATCCGCTGTTTCGCAGTGCGCTGCATCAGGCCGTCACCTTGGGCCTTGGCCCCGACGTGAACCTGGTCGAAGTCGCCAGCATTGCCGAACTGGAAGCCCGCCTTAACGAAAAATCCGACTGGGACCTGGTGCTGCTCGACCTGAACATGCCCGGTGCCTATGGTTTCTCGGGGCTGGTGCTGTTGCGCGGGCAATACCCGCAAATTCCGGTGGTGATGGTCTCGGCCCAGGAAGACGCCGATGTCGTGGTGCGCTCCAAGGAGTTCGGCGCCAGCGGCTTCATTCCCAAGTCCAGCGCCATGGAAGACATCCAGAACGCTGTGCGCAAGGTGCTCGATGGTGATGTGTCCTGGCCGCCGCAAGCGTTTGAAGAAATCAACGTGTCCGACGAAGCCAAGGCCGCCCGTGATGGCCTTGCCAGCCTGACGCCGCAGCAGTTCCGAGTGCTGACCATGGTGTGCGAAGGCTTGTTGAACAAGCAGATTGCGTACGAGCTGAGTGTGTCGGAAGCGACCATCAAGGCCCACGTGACGGCGATTTTCCGCAAGCTCGGCGTGCGCACACGCACTCAGGCGGCGCTGCTCTTGCAACAACTTGAGTCAATTTCGCAGCATTAAGCTGTACCCGATTCACGCTTTTTTGACTTTGCGTGATCTAGTTTCCCCACTTCTTTGGTTCAGTTGCCTACATCTATGTCGCCTTTCAAGGGTCAAACCGGTATCAAACGTATCTTCAACGCAGGGGGCTATTCCCTGGATGGCCTGCGCGCAGCTTTCACCGGCGAAGCGGCTTTCCGTCAGTTGGTGTTGCTGAACGTGATCCTGATCCCGCTGAGTTTCTTCCTGCACGTCAGTCGAGTCGAGCGCGCCTTGCTCATCGCAGTCTGCCTGCTGGCCTTGATCGTTGAGTTGCTCAACTCGGCGGTGGAAGCGGCTATCGACCGGATTTCCCTCGACCGCCACCCACTGTCGAAAAACGCCAAGGACATGGGCAGCGCCGCGCAATTTGTGGCGCTGACCATGATCACCCTGGTGTGGGCCGTGATCCTGATCTAAGCCTCAGGCAATGTTCGGCAGCACGATCTCGTCGCTGCGCTGAACTCCGGCGGTGAACGCGCGGCACAGTTCCAGGAACTCGCGCATCGCCGAGGTCTGGTACTTCTGTTTATGCCAGATGAAGTAGAACTGCCGGGCCAGGTCCAGGTCCGGGGTTTCCACCGGTACCAAGCTGCCACGACGGAACGCATCGCGCAGCGCCAGCCGGGAAATACAGCCAATCCCCAACCCAGACTCCACTGCACGTTTGATCGCTTCGGTGTGCTCCAACTCCAGGCGGATATTCAGCGCGCTGCGGTGATGGCGCATGGCTTGGTCAAAGGTCAGACGCGTGCCAGAGCCTTGTTCGCGCAGGATCCACGCTTCATGGGTCAACTCTTCCATGGTCGCCACACCGCGCTTGGCCAAGTGATGCTGCGGCGCACAGAACACCACCAACTCATCCTCGACCCAGGTTTGTACCTCGATGTCCGGGTGGCTGCAGTCGCCCTCGATTAGACCCAGGTCAATTTCGTAATGCGCCACTTGGTGCACGATATTGGCAGTATTCTGCACATGCAGCTTCACTTGGCTCTCGGGGTGCTGCTGCATGAAGCTGCCGATCAGCAGCGTGGCCAGGTAATTGCCGATGGTCAGGGTGGCGCCGACCGCCAGGGAGCCAAAGCCGGACTTGCCGTTGAGCAGGTCTTCGATCTCCTTGGCCTGGTCCAGCAGGGCCACGGCCTGGGGCAATAGCTGATGGCCGAGGGCGTTGAGGCTCAGGCGTTTGCCCGCGCGGTCGAATAATTGGCAGCTGGATTGACGCTCCAGCTCGGTGATTGAGGTGCTGGCGGCGGATTGAGATAAGGCCAGAAGGCCAGCAGCGCGTGAGACGCTTTCCTGCTGGGCGACGGCGACGAAGACTTGCAGTTGACGTAGAGTAAATCGCATATCGATATAACCGATAACCCTTATCTTAATAATCCAGTTAACAGATATTGTCGCCGCCATTAGAATGCTGTGCAATTGCGCATCTCATCTTTGGCGCAGAACCATTTCCAGGAGTTCCCCGTACATGAGCAACATGAACCACGAACGTGTCCTCAGTGTTCATCACTGGAACGACACGCTGTTCAGCTTCAAGTGCACCCGCGATCCGGGCCTGCGCTTCGAGAACGGTCAGTTCGTGATGATCGGCCTGCAACAGCCCAACGGCCGCCCACTCATGCGCGCGTACTCCATTGCCAGCCCGAACTGGGAAGAGCATCTGGAGTTCTTCAGCATCAAGGTGCCCGATGGCCCGCTGACTTCCCAATTGCAGCACTTGAAGGAAGGCGACGAGATCATCATCAGCAAAAAGCCGACAGGCACCCTGGTGCTTGACGATTTGAAGCCGGGCAAACATCTGTACCTGCTCAGCACCGGTACCGGTCTGGCGCCGTTCATGAGCGTGATCCAGGACCCGGAAACCTACGAGCGCTTCGAAAAAGTGATCCTGTGCCACGGCGTGCGTTACGTCAACGAAGTCGCTTACCGCGAATTCATCACCGAGCACCTGCCGCAGAACGAATTCTTCGGTGAGGCGTTGCGTGACAAGTTGATCTACTACCCGACCGTGACCCGCGAGCCGTTCGAAAACGAAGGCCGCCTGACCGACCTGATGCGCAGCGGCAAGCTGTTCAGCGACATCGGCCTGCCACCGATCAACCCCGAGGACGACCGCGCCATGCTGTGCGGCAGCCCAAGCATGTTGGACGAGACCAGCGAAGTGCTGAACAGCTTCGGCCTTAAAGTTTCGCCACGTATGCGTGAGCCGGGTGATTACTTGATCGAGCGTGCGTTCGTCGAGAAGTAAACACTGCTCAAAAAAACTGTGGGAGCCGGCTTATGTGGGAGCTGGCTTGCCTGCGAAAGCATCACCTCAGTTCAACTGAACGACCGAGGTGTCTGCATCGCAGGCAAGCCAGCTCCCACATGAGCGGCTCCCACAGTTGTTTCGGCGTTTACTTGGCTGGAACCACTTCCAGCACACAAATCAGGCCCGCCTCGGGATAGTGCCAGCGCACATCCACATCCCAGAATTGCGCGCCGTATTCACGCTCAGGCCCTGGCGTCTGATACGCCGGCCGTGGGTCCTGGGCCAAACACTGCTCGATCAATGCCACCAGCGGCTCATCAAGGCGCTGCGCATGGCCTTGCGCCTGCAACAGGGCGGCCTTCAGCCACTGCACGGGAATCAACTGCGGCGCGCTGCTGGCAATATCATTGGTGGCGGTGTCAATGATGTCCGCGTACGGCACGTACGGCTTGATATCCAGCACCGGCGTGCCGTCGAGCAAATCGATCCCGGAAACCCACAAGCGGCCCGGCTCGACCTTATCCAGCTTCACCACCGACTGGCCAATGCCGTTGGGGCGGTGCGTCGCGCGGGTGGCGAACACGCCCATGGACGTGTTGCCGCCCAGGCGCGGCGGCCGCACCTTGAGGCGCGGCTTGTCTTCCAGGGCCTGGTGGAACAGAAACAGCAGCCACACATGGCTGACCTGTTCCAGGCCCTGCACCGCCTCGCCCTGGTCGAACGGCGCCACCAGCTCCAGCACGCCGCGGGCGGCCGGGGCCAACTGCGGCTGACGCGGGATGGCGAACTTCTCCTTGAAGCAGGAGCGCACGAAGCCGACGGGCGAGACGTGGTAGGTCATTACTGATGCCTCAAGTTACAAGCTGCAAGCCACAAGCTTCTAACTTGCAGCTTGAGGCTCGTCGCTGTTCTTAAGCTCTGACGCGCAGGGTCAGGCCCTTGAGGAAGTTGCGCAGCAACTGGTCGCCACAGGTGCGGTAGTTGGTGTGGCCGAACTTACGGAACAGCGCGCTCAGCTCAGGCTTGGACACCGGGAACTCAGCGGCCTTGAGGATGGCGTGCATGTCGTCTTCCTTGAGTTCGAAGGCCACGCGCAGCTTCTTGAGGATGATGTTGTTGGTCACCGGGGTTTCGATCGGCTGCGGCGGACGGCTTTCGTCCTTGCCACGCTTGAAGATCACCAGGCCATCAAGGAAGTGCGCCATGACGTCGTCCGGGCAGAACACAAAACCTTCTTCCTCGTCTTTCTTGAGGTAGGTCAGCAGGTCTTCCTTGGTGACGTCCATGCCGCCGAGCTTGATGATCTCGACCATCTTGTTGTCGCTGATGTCGAGCATGTAGCGCACGCTGCGCAATACGTCGTTGTGAATCATGGTGGGCAATCCTGGTATTCAACTGAGGGCACCGCGCAAAGTTGCCGGTGCCGAGAAAAGGGGAGCGGCTTAGAACTTCTCTTTGCCGGACAGGTAACGCCATTGGCCGACCGGCACCTTGCCGATGGACACGCCACCGATGCGGATGCGGCGGATGGCGATGACTTTCAGGCCGACCGCTTCGCAAAACAGGGCGATCACGCCCGGTTGCGGGTTTTTCAGGGCAAACCGCAGACGGTTTTCGTTCTGCCAGCTGGCTTTGACGGCCGGCAGCTCTTTGCCTTTGTAGGTCAGGCCGTGGTTCAGGCGGTTCAGGCCGTGGGCAACCATGTCGCCTTCGACCTCGACCACGTATTCCTGCTCGATCTTGGCGGCATCGGCGGTCAGCTTGCGCAGAATCTTCCAGTCCTGGGTGAACACCAGCAGGCCGCTGGCCTTGGCCTGCAGGTCGGCGCTGGCGGTCAGGCGCAGGAAGTGACCCTTGAGCGGGCGCTTGCTGAAACGGTGCTCTTCGGACAGGGTTTCGGCGCTGATCGAGGCCATCGCCGTTTCAACATCCACACCCACCGGGGCGTGTAGCAAGATAGTCACCGGTTCCGGCACAGTGGCTTTAGCCTCTGGGTCCAGCTCGACCTTTTGGGTGGTGACTTTGAATTGCGGCTCGTCGATCACTTCACCGTCCACCGAGACCCAGCCGCCTTCGATAAACAGCTCAGCCTCCCGACGGGAGCAACCGACCAGTTCGATAAGGCGTTTGGAAAGGCGTATGGGGTCAGTCATGACGAGGGCCGTAGCAAAAGGGGGCGGCTATTGTACCTGTGTGGCGCCGGTTAATCCCGGACCCATTTCAGCACAGTGGCTTTTTGTGGACGCGGGCTTGTGTGGGAGTCGGGCTTGCCCGCGATGCAGACACCTCGGTCGTGCATTTGGGATCGAGGTGATGCCATCGCAGGCAAGCCAGCTCCCACACAAACCGACTCCCACACTTGTTCGGTGTTCAGTCAGCCACTGCGCAGTTGCTGTTGGCGCAAGCGCATGTGCAGCAGCGGGTAGGGCTGGCCAAGGCCATCATGCTCCGCCCGTCCGATCACCTCGAAACCCTGCTTGAAGTAAAACCCCAGGGCCTGCGGGTTTTGCTCATTGACGTCCAGCGCATCGGCATTCAGGTGCTCGATCGCGTACCGCAGCAATTGCCGCCCCAAGCCCTGGCCACGGTAGTGCGGGTCGATAAACAGCATCTCGACCTTGCCCGCTGCCACCCCGGCAAACCCGGTGATGTGCTGGCGCGCGTCCTTGGTGCAAATCAGCATTACCGCGTCCAGGTAGCGCGTCAGCACCAGTTCCTTGAGCACTACGATGTAGCTGTCCGGCAGGAAGTCGTGGGTCGCTCGCACGGAGTCTTCCCAAATTTGCGCCAATTGCGCGTAGTCGCTGGTTTTAGGTGTGTGGATAACCGAATGCTGACGCATGCCCGCTGCCCCTTGCCGATGATCGGCGCTGATGGGCAAACGATAGACCTAAAAAAGCCCCGCATCTTGTTCAGACACGAGGCTTTTTCAATTTTTACACAGATCGTTCCCACGCTCTGCGTGGGAATGCCTCGCTGGACGCTCTGCGTCCGCTTTTGGGAACGATCGGAGTCTTATCAGTCGCGCTTTTCAGCCCACAGGTCGTACTCGTCGGCATCCGTCACGGTACACCAGACCTTGTCACCCGGCTTCAAGCCGCTGGCATCGTCGATAAACACGTTACCGTCGATTTCCGGCGCGTCGAAGAAGCAACGGCCCACTGCGCCTTGCTCGTCGACTTCGTCGATCAGCACTTCGATTTCCTTGCCGATGCGCAGTTGCAGGCGCGCCGAGCTGATGGCCTGCTGGTGCGCCATGAAACGCTCCCAACGCTCCTGCTTGACGTCGTCCGGCACAATGGCCGCATCCAGCAGGTTGGCTGGAGCGCCTTCGACCGGCGAGTACTGGAAGCAACCCACGCGGTCCAGCTGCGCTTCGGTCAGCCAGTCCAGCAGGTACTGGAAGTCTTCTTCGGTTTCGCCTGGGAAGCCGACGATAAAGGTCGAACGGATGATCAGCTCCGGGCAGATCTCGCGCCAGTTCTTGATGCGCGCCAGGGTCTTGTCTTCGAAGGCCGGGCGTTTCATGGCCTTGAGAACTTTGGGGCTGGCGTGCTGGAACGGGATGTCCAGGTACGGCAGGATCTTGCCGGCGGCCATCAATGGGATCAGCTCGTCGACGTGCGGGTACGGGTAAACGTAGTGCAGGCGCACCCACACGCCCAGGCTGCTCAAGGCTTCGCACAGTTCGGTCATGCGGGTTTTCACCGGCGCGCCGTTCCAGAAACCGGTGCGGTATTTCACGTCGACGCCATAGGCGCTGGTGTCCTGGGAGATCACCAACAGCTCTTTAACGCCGGATTTGACCAGGCGCTGGGCCTCGTCGAGTACATCACCCACCGGGCGGCTGACGAGCTTGCCGCGCATCGACGGGATGATGCAGAAGCTGCAGCTGTGGTTGCAGCCTTCGGAAATCTTCAGGTACGCATAGTGGCGCGGCGTCAGCTTGATGCCTTGCGGCGGCACCAGGTCGATCAGCGGGTTGTGGTCCTGGCGCGGCGGCACCACTTGGTGTACGGCATTGACCACCTGCTCGTACTGCTGCGGGCCGGTCACGGCCAGCACGCTTGGGTGCACGTTGCGGATATTGCCTTCTTCCACGCCCATGCAGCCGGTGACGATGACCTTGCCGTTTTCCTTGATGGCTTCGCCGATCACTTCCAGAGACTCAGCCTTGGCCGAGTCGATGAAGCCGCAGGTATTGACCACCACCACGTCGGCGTCCTGGTAGGTGGACACAACGTCATAGCCTTCCATACGCAGTTGCGTAAGGATGCGCTCGGAGTCGACCAGAGCCTTCGGGCAACCCAGGGATACAAAGCCGACCTTGGGGTTGGCTTTTGCGATGGTGGTGGACATGTCTAACCTCGGTATTGAATGACGCCGCCAGTCGGGCACGACACGGCGGTAGACGGGCGCTTGGTGCGCCTCTGATCAAAAAGTGCGCAATTCTATCGACGGGCAGCGCGATTGACCAGCTTTATGCAGGGAAATGCGACGAGTGCGGCATGGTTGTCAGTCGCCCGCAGTGGGTGTTTTGCCAGGATCTGGTTGCAATCCTGGCCCACTCGCTACCGCTGAACCTGTGCCACGTCGGCTTGTGCGCGGACTCGGCTAAGGGAATTTCTGTGCACGTAATTTAACGCCGGCTTTTCAATCAACAGCCACGACAGTGTGGCAAGCATAACGACCACTACAAGGGTCGCCAGCATTGAAGCGTAAAAACCCAGGTCGGTGGTGTTAATCATGAGCTGTTGCACAGGGAATGCATAAAGATACATCCCATAGGAAATATCAAATCGAGATTTAATAATTCGATCTTTGTAAAGCGTCCCTACTGACAAGACCAAAAGACTGACGCCGATGCTCGCAAGCACCATAACAAATGGGGTATTTAGCGAGACCAGAATAAGTGCCGCCGACAGTACGCCAGTCATTATCTTTGCTTTCGAGCTGCTGAACACATGCCGATAAAAATGTAACGAAGCACCTACAAAGAAAGCAATTCCGACGGTGGAGTACACTAAAAGCTTCGGCGCCAGTGGGTGTGTCGACTGGGTGCAAAGATAGGTCGTTATACAAAAAGCCATCGTCATAATCAACGGCACGGCCGCTTTACGTAAAACCATCAGCGCCAATGCGAGCGCGATATAGAAGCCGAATTCAATTTTTAGCGTCCACAAGCTACCGTTAAACGAGTCCTTGAATATAAAGCCGCTGGTAATGTCACCTATGTCTGCGCGACCAAAAGCCGACACCTTCAAAAAGTCGGTTAATGCTTCCAGGCTGAACGCAAAATTAAAGCCGCCTTTATGGCTGAACGCCGTGCCAAAGATGTAAACCATGACAAAGGCACAGGCGATTAAAGCAGGGAAAATTCGCGCTATTCGTTTCGCCATGTAATGTGAAAAACGAGGTGTGTTTAAAAAGCTTTGAGTAATCAGGAAACCGGAAATGGCAAAGAAGGCCAGTACTGCAATCGCGCCTAACGAGGTATAGCCTTGCACAATAGGTTCTTGCAGACCCGCGAGGGCGTAATGGTGACTGACCAATACCGCCAGTGCCGCGAGGTGCCTTATTGCATCAAATGAGTTGTCGCGATTAATCACGCAGTGCTCCGCATGTCATATGGTTTCCGTTAAAAATTTTGTGCATGACGGTCCTCAGTACGGTGGATTTTTACGTTTTAATGCTGCAAGTGCAGGGCGAAAAGAGGCTATCCGAACAGTGTCGGTTTTCAAAGTCTTTAATGGCCTGAGGCTCGAAGTCGTCGAGCGCGCTTACCTGATGGAGCGCCCGCGCGATCCTGGCTGCCACTGCGTAGCTTGCAAACGATTAGTGCTGCTCTCACTATGCGCGCGCTCAATAGTACTTACGTCAAGGACCTAATCCCGTGCACAAAATTTCCGCATTGCAGGCGGCCAGGGGTCTGGCTGCGCTCGCAGTCATTGCCTTTCACTCACTTTTTATCAATGCAAAGTACGTTGCTGGCGCTACCTGGCTACCGGACATGTTCGTGTTTGGGCAAACCGGTGTGGATTTGTTCTTTGTTATCAGCGGCTTCGTCATGGTGCTGGCGTCGGCCAATAAGTTCGGTGCGCGGGGTGAAGTGCTCGGTTTCCTTAAAGGCCGCTTCTTACGCATCTATCCGGTGTATTGGGTGTATTTTTTCGCGGTGATGCTGGTGTTCCTGCTCAAGCCCGGCATGGTCAACAGCTCCCAGGCGGGCGAAGTCAGTCTGCTGAGTTCGTTCCTGTTGTTGCCGGACGCTAATCTGCCACTGGTCATGGTTGCCTGGTCGTTGATCCACGAAGTCTGGTTTTACCTGGTGTTCGCGCTCATTTTGCTGCTGCCACGACGGTGGATGCCGTTGGTATTCGTTGCATGGCTTTGCGCCATCCTTGCTGCCTCGGTGCTGTATACGAGCCCGGCCAACCCCTATCTACGGGTAATCAAGCACGAATTTTCCATTGAGTTCATCTTCGGCGCGCTGGCCGGCCTGCTGTATTTGAAGGTGGTCGGTGGGGCATTCCAGTGGCGCTTGCCTGGCGCTCTGGTCGGCCTGGTTGGTGTGGGCCTGCTGGCTTATGCGCTGTTAACGGGAACTGTCGATGGGTCGGATGTCATCCAGTCCATCTCTCTGCAACGCGCACTGATCGTGGGCGGTGGCTACACCTTATTGTTACTGGCCTTGGCGCTCCAGGAGTTCAAGTCTCAATGGCGGGTGCCCGGCGTTCTCACGTCATTGGGTGACATGTCCTACTCACTGTATCTGTCGCATATCCTTACGCTGAGCGTGTGCGGTCGACTCTGGGTGGCCTTTGGCAGTGCTGAAGGTGGGCTTATGGCCTCTGTGGTGTTCTGGGCGATATCCCTGCCGGTGGTGATTGCTGTTGGGTACATGAGCTACAGGTTTGTAGAGCGTCCTTTGACTCGGCGTCTTTCTCGACGTCGAGCAGGGCGCGTGAGTGCTCAGTCAGTCGTCAACTAATCATCAACCTTTGCGCTATGCTTCGCGCCGTTGCGCACGGGTGAAACCCCGGGGTCAATAAAACGTCTGTTACGAGAAGTAAAACAGCGCATGCTAGGGTCAGCTTAGGCGCGTTGTTTATAAAAGACCTCAGGTCAAAGGGCAGGAGTGGTTGATGGGTCAGGCAAATAGTCAGGCGGCAGGTGCCGAGCATTCCAACGCAAAGCCGATTGGCATGCTGGTGGCGGCGGTCGGGGTGGTTTACGGCGATATCGGTACCAGCCCGCTCTATACCCTTAAAGAAGTGTTTACCGGTGGTTACGGCGTGCAGGTCAACCATGATGGCGTGCTGGGTATCCTGGCGCTGATTTTCTGGTCGCTGATCTGGGTTGTATCGATCAAATACATGCTGTTCGTGCTGCGCGCCGACAACCAGGGCGAGGGCGGCATCATGGCGCTGACGGCACTGGCACGGCGGGCGGCAGGCACGCGCAAGCGCCTGCGCAGTTTTTTGGTGGTGTGCGGCCTGTGCGGTGCGGCGCTGTTCTACGGCGATAGCATGATCACCCCGGCGATTTCGGTGTTGTCGGCCATTGAAGGTCTGGAGTTGGCGTTCGATGGCCTGGACAAATGGGTCGTGCCGATTGCCCTGGTGGTGCTGGTGGCGCTGTTCCTGATCCAGAAACACGGCACCGACCGCATCGGCAAGCTGTTCGGGCCGGTGATGGTCACTTGGTTTCTGGTGCTCGGCGGCCTTGGGATCTACGGCATCACCTTGCACCCTGAAGTGCTCAGCGCGATGAACCCGATGTGGGCCGTGCGGTTCTTTGAGGCTCACCCAGGCATTGGCGTGGCGATTCTTGGCGCCGTGGTGCTGGCACTGACCGGCGCCGAGGCGCTGTACGCCGACATGGGCCACTTCGGGCGCAAACCCATTGCCCGCGCCTGGTTCATCCTGGTGTTGCCGGCGCTGGTGCTCAATTATTTCGGCCAGGGCGCCATGCTGCTTGGCGACCCGGAAGCCGCGCGCAACCCGTTCTACCTGCTGGCGCCGAGCTGGGCGCTGATCCCGCTGGTGGTGTTGTCCACCCTGGCCACGGTGATTGCCTCCCAGGCGGTGATTTCCGGCGCGTTCTCGTTGACGCGCCAGGCGATCCAGCTGGGTTACATCCCACGCATGCACATTCAGCACACCTCCAGCGCGGAGCAGGGTCAGATTTACATCGGCGCGGTGAACTGGTCGCTGATGGTCGGCGTGATCCTGCTGGTGATTGGCTTCGAGTCCTCCAACGCACTGGCCTCGGCCTATGGCGTGGCGGTGACCGGGACCATGCTGATGACCACCATCCTGGTGTCGGCAGTGATGCTGCTGCTGTGGAAGTGGCCACCGATCCTGGCGGTGCCGGTGCTGGTCTGCTGCCTGTTGGTCGACGGCCTGTACTTTGCCGCCAACGTGCCGAAGATCATCCAGGGCGGCGCCTTCCCGGTGCTCGCGGGGATTGTGCTGTTCGTGCTGATGACCACCTGGAAGCGCGGCAAACAGCTGCTGGTCGAGCGCCTCGACGAAGGCGGCCTGCCGTTGCCGATCTTTATCAGCAGCATCCGCGTGCAGCCGCCCCACCGCGTGCAGGGCACGGCGGTGTTCCTCACCGCGCGGCCCGACGCCGTGCCCCACGCGCTGTTGCACAACCTGCTGCATAACCAGGTGTTGCACGAGCAGGTGGTGCTGTTGACGGTGGTCTACGAGGACATTCCCCGCGTGCCGGTCACGCGGCGTTTCGAGGTCGATGCCTACGGCGAAGGCTTCTTCCGGGTCATCCTGCATTTCGGGTTTGCGGATGAACCGGACGTGCCCGAAGCCCTGAAGCTGTGCCATCTGGACGAGCTGGACTTCAGCCCGATGCGCACTACCTACTTCCTCAGCCGCGAAACCGTGATCGCCTCGCGAATCAAAGGCATGGCGCGCTGGCGCGAAGCGCTGTTTGCGTTCATGTTGAAAAACGCCAACGGCAACCTGCGCTTCTTCAAACTCCCGGTAAACCGGGTGATCGAGCTGGGCACCCAGGTCGAGATGTAATCTTTTGCAACACGGGAGCCGTCACGCGGCTCCCGCTTTCCTTTCTGAACCCTGTGCAATCCAGCGTTGTCGACTAGGCTCTAAGCACTGTTTGAATAGTGCCCACAGAACCCAGAAGAGGTGCGCCATGAGTCAGCTGCTCGAACCCTACACCCTCCGTCAATTGACCCTTCTTAACCGCATCGCCGTCTCGCCGATGTGCCAATACTCGTCCGACGATGGCTTGGCCAATGACTGGCATCTGGTGCACCTGGGCAGCCGCGCCGTCGGTGGCGCCGGGCTGATTTTTACCGAAGCCACCGCCGTCACCGCCGATGCCCGCATCACCGCCCAGGACCTGGGCTTGTGGAACGACGCGCAGATCGAACCGTTGCAACGCATCACCCGTTTTATTGCCGCCCAAGGCGCGGTGGCGGGTATTCAGCTGGCGCATGCCGGGCGCAAGGCCAGCACCCACCGGCCGTGGATCGGCAAGCACGGCAGCGTCAAGCCGGAGGAGGGCGGCTGGGTGCCGGTGGGCCCCTCGCCGATTGCCTTTGACCCGAATCACACGCAACCCAAGCCACTCGATGAAGGGCAGATCCAGCAGGTGATTGCCGACTTTGTCGCCGCCGCCAAACGCGCGCTGACTGCCGGTTTCGAAGTGGTGGAAATCCACGCCGCCCACGGTTACCTGTTGCATCAATTCCTCTCACCGATCAGCAACCAGCGTCAGGACCACTACGGCGGCTCGTTTGAAAACCGCATCCGCCTGGTGCTCGAAGTCACCACGGCGGTGCGCGCCGTCTGGCCCCAAGAGCTGCCGCTATTTGTGCGGGTGTCGGCCACCGATTGGGTCGAAGATGGCTGGAACCCCGATGAAACCGTGGAGCTGGCGCGCCGCCTCAAAGACCTGGGCGTGGACCTGATCGACGTGTCTTCCGGTGGCACCGCCGCCAACGCCGAGATTCCCACCGGCCCGGGTTATCAAACGCGGTTTGCCGAGCGCGTACGCAAAGAATCCGGTATCGCCACCGGCACGGTGGGCATGATTACTGAACCGGCCCAGGCGGAACACATCCTGCGCACCTGCCAGGCCGACATCATCTTCCTCGCCCGTGAGCTGTTGCGTGATCCTTACTGGCCGCTGCATGCCGACGATGACCTGGGTGGGCGCAAAGCCATCTGGCCCGCGCAGTACCAGCGGGCGACTCACCGTGATCAGCCGATTCATGAGTCTGACCTGAGGGATTGAACCCGCGTCTGCCTGCAATAAACCCACCTGACTCGGTGGGTTTTTTGTTGCCCGCGTTTAACGCATGCCTGATCCTGAGTGGCTAAAAGCAGGAGGCCGTCATGTGGGTTGAACGAGCATTAACCGAGAGCGATATCCCGTTGCTGGCAAGCATCGACCGTACTGAGGTGATTCACCACTGCTATCGCGTGGAAGCCGGCGAGCTGGCGCTGTACGCCGATCATCACGATATGCGCGGCTGGCCCGAGGGTGAGGCGCAGCAGGACGCCGTGGCGTCGCTCGCTTGCCTTAAGCGGGGAGGCTGGTTATGGGGCGTGTTCGACGGGCCTGCGCTGGTGGCGGCCGTGGTGGTGGACAGTCACACCTTGCATAACCAGGGCATGTCGATGCGGCAGTTGAAGTTCCTGCACGTGAGCCTTGAGGCGCGTGGCCTGGGGCTGGGCGGGCGGTTGTTCGCGCTGGCGTGCGAGCAGGGCCGGCGGGTAGGGGTGGATGCCTTGTATGTCTCGGCCACCGAATCGCAGAACACCGTGGATTTTTATCTGCGCCAAGGCTGTTGCCTGCTGCGAGAGCCTGATCCGCAGCTGTATGCGCGAGAGCCTCACGATATCCACCTTTACCGGCCGCTGCGTGCGAAAGGGTTGTAGGTATTTGTTACCGAAGTAATTTTTTAAGTTAATACTCTAAAAAAATCCCACACGTGGCGAGATTGTTTCTACGCTTAGGGTAAGTGTGATTTCTGGCCCAGGGAGTCAGGCTGTTTGTCCTCGAAGCCATTGCGCTTCGCGAGCATTGGGAATGGGCACCAGGAGTATTTGACTGATATCAGGAGTAACGGTCCATGACCAAATCCTATGGCGTAGTGGGTGCGGTGGCGTCTTTTTGGAGTCGCCGGATGTCCTTGCGAGGGCGAAGGTTGAGTTCGGATGAGGTGGAGTTGCTGGCGCAATATCGCGCCCTGACCGAAAACGATCAGGTGGCGATGCGCTATTTGATCGGCGCAATGAAGAGCGTGTCGCGGTTTTAACGGCATAAGCTCGTTCCCACGCTCTGCGTGGGAATGCAGCCCAGGACGCTCCCGTCCTGCTATCACCACGGGATGCGCTCCCACGCGGGAGCGTGGGAGCGATCTGTTGGCGCGTATCAGCTGTACTTACGCTGGTCCGGTGCCGGCGGGAAGTACTGATACAGCCAGGTCTCACTCAAGGTGCGGTCCTGGGTGCGGATAAACAGCCGCAGTTCAACTGGCTCCACACTGTCGCTGGTCGGGTACCAATCGAACAGAATGCGATAGCCCTTGATGTTGTCCAGCACCAGCACACTGAAGTCTTTGACTTCACCGTGGGAGCAGGTCACCACCGGCTCGATCCCAGTGCCGGACGGCAGGCGATTCAGGCCACCGCCCTTGAAATCCACGGCAAAGCGGCGCGCCCACACTTCGGGGTAATGCTCGCCCGGTGCCCAGCCTTCGGTAAAACCGCCCATGCCGGAACGGGTGGCATCCACTTGCGCCAGCGGTGTGCTCACCGGCGGTAGCGCGCTCCAGTACAGCTTGTAGCCATAGTTGAGTGACTCGCCTGCGGCCACGGGCTTTTTCGGGGTCCAGAAGGCCACGATGTTGTCCAGGGTTTCGCCGGTGGTGGGAATTTCCAGCAGGTCGATCGAGCCTTCGCCCCAGGCGGTGGTGGGTTCCACCCACAGGCTTGGGCGCTTGCTGTACCAGTCCACGGTGTCCTGGTAGCTGGCGAACTCATGGTCGGTCTGTACCAGGCCGAAACCTTTCGGGTCGGTGTCGGCAAAGGCGTTGAATTGCAGCTTGGCCGGGTTGTTCAGCGGGCGGCAGATCCACTCGCCGTTGCCACGCCACATGGCCAGGCGGTCCGAGTCGTGGATTTGCGGGTGGATGGTGTCGCACATCCGGCGTTCATGGGTACCGCAACTGAACATGCTGGTCATCGGCGCGATGCCCAGTTGCTCGATGGCGGTGCGCGCATTGATGTGCGCGTCGATGGCCATGACCACCTGGCTGGCCTGGCAGTCGATGTCAAAGCGATAGGCGCCGGTGGCGCTTGGCGAGTCGAGCAGGGCGTAGACCACAAAACGCGTGGCGTCCTTGCTCGGAGTTTCGAACCAGAACTGCGTGAAGTCGGGGAATTCCTCGCGTTTTTTCGCGTAGGTATCAATCGCCAGGCCGCGTGCGGAGAGGCCGTACTGGCCGGTTGCGTCTACCGCACGGAAGTAGCTGGCGCCGAGAAACGACAGCACATCATGGCGGTCGAGTTCCGGCGCCTTGAACAGCTTGAAGCCGGAGAAACCCAGGTCGCCGGTGAGCTGTTTGGTGTCCACCGTGGTCTTGGCATAGTTGAACAGCGACGGGCGGAAATGCACCTCGCGGGCTTCGCGGGTCTTGGGGGCGACGCTGTGCATGCGTACTGGCGTCTTGAAGCCCATGCCGACGTGGAAGAATTGCACGTCGAGCTGGCCGTTGAGTTCCTTCCACAGCGAATGGTTGCCGTCGTAGCCGATGGCATTGAAATTCTGCGGGGTCATGGTTGCCAGCGTCGGTGGCAGCACCTGTTTGGTGTCTTTATACGCGTTGGCGGCGAGCTGCTTGGCCTGGGCCTTGAGCGTTTCGAAGTCGAACGCCACGGCCTTGCCATCGGCGGCACGG
Source organism: Pseudomonas sp. ChxA (assembly GCF_030263855.1). NCBI lineage: Bacteria > Pseudomonadati > Pseudomonadota > Gammaproteobacteria > Pseudomonadales > Pseudomonadaceae > Pseudomonas > Pseudomonas sp. ChxA. Next base: position 169,488 of record NZ_JARPMK010000002.1, on the reverse strand, counting down.
TTCCCGGCCCAGGCCTGCGCGGCCAACAGGCCACTGGCCGACAAACCGGTGTAAGCCGCAATGGCCATGGACGCTTTGAGCAAATTCCTGCGGTGCATAGAGACAACCTGTCGTGAGCAAATCCCGCGCCGTTCCTGGCACGTAACGGATAAGAAATAACGGTTCGGACATGCCTTCGACCAAACGCAACGGACAATAAACAGACGCCGGATAGCTTAAGCGGTTCGATGCAGAAGGAAAATTGATTGATGGCGGGGTGATGGCGCTGCATATGAAACAAGACGTTTCAAATACGCACTGCCGGCGTTACATCTGGAAGCACTCTAGATCGTGGCTTTTTGGCACTTAGTTTTACGCTGGGAGCCTATTGGTCCTACGAACCCAAGTGTCTGGAGGCTACGCATGAATACCCGTGGATTGCTCGATCAGTTGCTCAAATCCGGCCAGGACATGTTGCAAAACAAAGCAGGCGGGCAACGCAAATCGGACGACAAAAGTGCCCTCGGTGGCTTGCTCGGCGGCGGTGGGCTTGGCAGTTTGCTCGGCGGTGCGGGCGGCGGCGCCCTGGCGGCGGGGGCGATGGGCCTGTTGCTGGGAAATAAAAAGGCGCGCAAGTTCGGCGGCAAGGCGCTCACCTATGGCGGGCTCGCAGCACTCGGTGTAATCGCCTACAAAGCTTACGGTAATTGGCAGGCGCAACAGGCCGGCGCCCCCCAAGGTGAGCCGCAAACCATCGACCGTCTGCCACCGGCTCAGGTCGAGCTACACAGCCAGGGCATTCTCAAGGCGCTGGTCGCCGCCGCTAAAGCCGACGGGCATGTAGACGAACGCGAGCGGGCTTTGATCGAGGGCGAGTTCACCAAGCTCGATAACGACCGCGAACTGCAAAGCTGGCTGCACGCCGAGCTGAACAAGCCTCTGGACCCCGCCGATGTGGCACGCGCAGCGAGCACGCCGGAAATGGCCGCCGAGATGTACATCGCCAGCGTGATGCTGGTGGACGAAGAAAACTTCATGGAAAAAGCCTACCTCGACGAGTTGGCGCGCCAACTCAAACTGGAGCCTGGCTTAAAGGCCGAGCTGGAAAAACAGGTACGCCAAGCCACGCTCTGACCGCATGAATGATCGCTCCCACGCTCTGCGTGGGCGCGCAGCCCGTGACGCTCTGCGTCACCTGCACAGTGTTTTTGCATTCTGTGAGCGCTACATCAAAACCTGTTGATAAATGCAGGCACCCGCTCAGCTATACTCCTCGGCATTTGATCGGCCCTTCGAGGAATTACTGTGAAGAACTGGACCTTGCGCCAACGGATTTTGGCGAGCTTTGCGGTAATTATCGCGATCATGCTGCTGATGGTCGTGGTCTCGTATTCGCGGCTGCTGAAGATTGAAGTCAGCGAAAACTCGGTCCGGGATGACGCCGTACCTGGGGTGTTTTTCAGTTCGATGATCCGCAGTGCCTGGGTCGACAGCTACCTGCAAACCCAGGAATTGGTCGGTGCCCACCGAAATCAGGGCATCTCGGAAGCCGACAAACAGGACTACAAGTCGTTTGAGGCACGTTTGGAACAGCACATGGCCAGTTACGCGAGCACGATCAATATTGATCAGGATCGCACTGAGTTCGACACCTTCGAAAAGCTCCACCAGAACTACAACAAGATTCTTGCCCTGGTACTGGACGCCCATCAGGCTAACAACGGTGTTGAGGCGCAAAAGCTGTTCGACGAGCAACTCACGCCCGCCTGGACCGCAGGCCGCATGAAGCTCAATGACATTATCAATGAGAACAAACAGGTCGCCGATAACGCCACCGCCGCCATCGATGACGCGGTGGCCGCCGCCAAAGTCAGCATGTTCGTGTCGTTGGCCGTGGCCATTCTCGCAGCGGGCCTGTGCGGCCTGCTGCTGATGCGCGCGATCATGGCGCCGATGAATCGCATCGTCGAAATCCTCGAAACCATGCGCACGGGTGACCTGAGCAAGCGCCTGAACCTGGAGCGCAAGGACGAATTCAACGCTGTCGAAACCGGCTTCAACGACATGATGACCGAGCTGACCGCCCTGGTTTCCCAGGCCCAGCGCTCGTCGGTGCAGGTGACGACCTCGGTCACCGAGATCGCCGCCACCTCCAAGCAACAACAGGCCACGGCCACCGAAACAGCGGCCACCACCACCGAGATCGGCGCGACATCGCGGGAAATTGCCGCCACGTCCAAAGACCTGGTGCGCACCATGACTGAAGTGTCCACCGCCGCCGACCAGGCGTCGGTCGCTGCCGGCTCCGGCCAGCAAGGCCTGGCGCGCATGGAAGAAACCATGCACTCGGTGATGGGCGCCGCCGACCTTGTGAACGCCAAGCTGGCGATCCTCAATGAGAAGGCCGGCAACATCAACCAAGTGGTGGTGACCATCGTCAAAGTGGCCGACCAGACCAACTTGCTGTCGCTCAACGCCGCCATCGAAGCCGAGAAGGCCGGTGAATACGGGCGCGGATTTGCCGTGGTGGCCACCGAAGTGCGCCGTCTGGCCGACCAGACCGCCGTGGCCACCTACGACATCGAGCAGATGGTGCGCGAGATCCAGTCGGCGGTGTCGGCAGGCGTGATGGGCATGGACAAGTTCTCCGAAGAAGTGCGCCGCGGCATGTTCGAAGTACAGCAAGTGGGCGAACAGCTGTCGCAGATCATCCATCAGGTACAGGCCCTGGCGCCGCGGGTGTTGATGGTCAACGAAGGCATGCAGGCCCAGGCCACCGGCGCCGAGCAGATCAATCACGCACTGGTGCAACTGGGCGATGCCAGCAGCCAGACCGTGGAATCCCTGCGCCAGGCCAGTTTTGCCATTGATGAGCTGAGCCAGGTCGCGGTCGGCCTGCGCAGCGGCGTATCGCGTTTCAAAGTCTGATGAGCGACCTCGCGGCTAAACGCGGCGCCGTCCCGGCAGCGAAAAAGGCGTTGTTCCTGGTGTTCCACATCGGTGGCGAACGTTATGCCCTCAAGGCCACGGAAGTGGCTGAAGTGTTGCCGCGCCTGCCGCTCAAACCCATCGCGCATGCACCGCTGTGGGTGGCCGGTGTCTTTGCCCACCGGGGGGCACTGGTGCCGGTCATCGACCTGTGTGCGTTGACCTTCGGCAAACCGGCCCAGGCCCGCACCAGCACGCGACTGGTGCTGGTCAATTACCAGCCGCAACCTTGGCTCGAGGCGCGCTGGCTGGGGCTGATTCTGGAGCAGGCCACCGACACCCTGCGTTGCGACCCGGCCGAGTTCCAGCCTTATGGCCTGGATAACCGCGCGGCGCCGTACCTGGGGCCGGTGCGTGAAGATGCCTTGGGCTTGATGCAATGGATCGGCGTCGCCGACCTGCTCACCGATGACGTACGCGCCTTGCTGTTTGCCAGCGAGTTGAGCCTATGAGCAACGACCCACGCTTCTTTGCCTTTTTGAAGGACCGCATTGGCCTGGACGTCGCCTCGGTGGGCGAGGCGATCATCGAGCGTGCGGTGCGCCAGCGCAGCCAGGCCGTGCAGGCGCAGACGGCACAGGATTACTGGCAGCATTTGCAGAGCTCGCATGATGAGCAGCAGGCGCTGATCGAAGCGGTGATCGTCCCCGAGACCTGGTTTTTCCGCTATCCCGAGTCCTTTGCCACCTTGGCGCGTTTGGCCAAGGAGCGCTTGGCGGCGATCAAGCAGATGCGTGCCCTGCGCATTCTCAGCCTGCCGTGTTCCACGGGCGAAGAGCCTTATTCGATTGCCATGGCCTTGCTCGATGCCGGGCTGGCGCCGCACCAGTTCAAGGTGCTGGGGCTGGACGTCAGTCCGCTGTCGGTGGAGCGCGCCAAGCGTGGCGTGTATGGCAAGAATTCCTTTCGCGGCGGCGATATCGAGTTTCGCGAGCGTCACTTCAGCGAACAGCCCGATGGCTTCCACATCGCCGAGCGGGTGCGCGAACAAGTGCGCCTGCACGTCGGCAATTTGCTCGACCCGGCATTGCTGGCGAATGAGCCCACCTACGATTTTGTGTTCTGCCGCAACCTGCTGATCTACTTCGACCAGCCCACCCAGAAGCAAGTGTTCGATGTGCTCAAGAGCCTGACCCACGTGGATGGCGTGCTGTTTATCGGCCCCGCCGAAGGCAGCCTGCTGGGGCGCCATGGCATGCGCTCGATTGGCGTGCCGCAATCCTTTGCATTCAGCCGGCACGCCGAGCCGGTCAAGCCTGAACCGGTGTTTGTGCCGCTGCCCATCCCCCAGCGCAGCGCAGCCCCCATCCCTGCCAAGCCGCGCCCGTTCAGCACGGTGAGCGCCCAAGTGGTGCCGATCAAGGCGCCGCACAGCGATGCGGGCGATTTGCTCAGCCGCATCGCGACGCTGGCCAACGAAGGCAAAAGTGCCGAGGCCCGCGCCGCGTGTGAACAGTATTTGAGTAACCACCCGCCGGCCGCCCAGGTGTTTTACTGGCTGGGGTTGCTCAGCGACGTCGCCGGCAGCGCCCTGGAAGCCCAGGGTTATTACCGCAAAGCCTTGTACCTGGAACCGCAGCACCCGCAGGCCTTGATGCACCTGGCCGCTTTGCTCGAGTCCCAGGGCGACAGTGCGGGCGCGCGCCGCTTGCAGGCGCGGGCCGCGCGTAGCGAGCGTGCAGACAGTGAGTCCAAACGATGAATAACCTTGATGCGCTCGACACCGCAGGCCTGGACCTGACCCTGGCCGACACCCAAGCCATCGACGACTGCTGGAACCGTATCGGCATCCATGGCGACAAGTCCTGCCCGTTGCTCGCCGAACATATCCACTGTCGCAACTGCTCGGTGTATTCCGCCGCCGCCACGCGGCTGCTCGACCGTTATGCGTTGCAGCAGGACGACCGGCAAGCGTATGCACCCGCGGAAGCTGACGAAGACATCGTCACCCGTTCGATTCTGATGTTCCGTCTGGGTGAAGAGTGGCTGGGCATTGCCACCCGATGCCTGGTGGAGGTGGCCCCGCTGCAGCCGATTCACTCGTTGCCGCACCAGCGTTCCCGCGCATTACTGGGCGTTGCGAATGTGCGCGGCGCGCTGGTGGCGTGCCTGTCACTCGTGGAACTGCTCGGGCTGGACCCTGCCAGCACCGGCGCAAGCGGCGCGCGGGTGATGCCGCGCATGTTGATTATTGCCGCCCAGGACGGCCCGGTGGTGGTGCCGGTGGATGAAGTCGATGGTATCCATGCCATCGATGAGCGCGCTTTGAAGGCCGCGTCAGCCTCAGGCACCCAGGCCAGTGCGCGCTTCACCCAGGGCGTGTTGCAGTGGAAAGGCCGCAGCCTGCGTTGGCTGGACGAGGCGCAATTGTTGTCCGCCGTGACCCGGAGCCTCACATGACCCCCGACCAGATGCGTGATGCCTCGCTGCTGGAACTGTTCAGCCTGGAAGCCGATGCGCAGACCCAGGTATTGAGCGCGGGCCTGCTGGCCCTGGAGCGCAACCCGACCCAGGCCGACCAGCTTGAGGCGTGCATGCGCGCCGCGCACTCGCTCAAGGGCGCGGCGCGAATTGTCGGCGTGGACGCCGGCGTCAGCGTGGCCCACGTGATGGAGGATTGCCTGGTCAGCGCCCAGGAAAGCCGCCTGTACCTGCAACCCGAGCATATTGACGCCTTGCTGCAAGGCACCGACCTGCTGATGCGCATCGCCACGCCGGGCAATAACGTAGGCCCGGCGGATATCGAAGGGTATGTGGCGCTGATGGAACGCCTGCTGGATCCGTCGCAGCCGATCATCCAAGCCGCACCGGCCGCCGCCGCCGCTCCGGAACCTGCGCCTGCACCGTTGATTGACCCATTGCCGCCGGAGCCTGAGCCCGCGCCGCCTGTCAGCCCTGACCTGCCGCGCCAGAACAAACGCATGACCGAAGGCGGCGAGCGCGTGCTGCGGGTTACCGCCGAGCGCTTGAACAGCCTGCTCGACCTGTCGAGTAAATCCTTGGTGGAGACCCAGCGGCTCAAGCCTTACCTGGTGAGCATGCAGCGCCTCAAGCGCATTCAAAGCAACAGCGCGCGGGCCCTGGACACGCTGGATGGCCAACTCAAGGCCATGGACTTGAGCCTCGAAGCCCAGGAAGCCCTGGCCGACACGCGCCGCCTGTTGAGTGAAGCCCAGGCGTTGCTGGCGGTAAAAACCGCCGAACTGGATGAGTTCGGCTGGCAGGCCGGGCAGCGTGCCCAAGTGCTTTATGACACCGCGCTGGCCTGCCGCATGCGCCCGTTTGCCGATGTGCTCGCCGGCCAGGTGCGTATGGTGCGCGACCTTGGCCGCAGCCTCGGCAAGCAGGTGCGCCTGGAGATCGAGGGTGAAAAGACCCAGGTCGACCGCGACGTGCTGGAAAAACTCGAAGCGCCGCTCACGCATCTATTGCGCAATGCCGTCGACCACGGCATCGAAATGCCCGAACAGCGGGTGTTGGCGGGCAAGCCCGCTGAAGGCTTGATCCGCCTGCGCGCCTCCCACCAGGCGGGTTTGCTGGTGCTGGAGTTAAGCGACGACGGTAACGGCGTCGACCTGGAGCGCCTGCGCGGCACCATTGTCGACCGGCACTTGTCACCGCTGGAAACCGCACTGCGCTTGAGTGAAGAAGAGCTGCTGACGTTCCTGTTCCTGCCGGGTTTCAGCCTGCGCGACAAGGTCACCGAGGTGTCCGGGCGCGGCGTCGGCCTGGATGCGGTGCAGCACATGGTCCGCCAACTGCGTGGCGCCGTGGTGCTGGAGCAGACGGCGGGGCAGGGCAGTCGCTTCCATCTGGAAGTGCCGTTGACCCTGTCGGTGGTACGCAGCCTGGTGGTGGAGGTCGGCGAGGAAGCCTATGCCTTCCCGCTGGCGCACATCGAACGCATGTGCGACCTGGCGCCGGAGGACATCGTGCAACTGGAAGGCCGCCAGCATTTCTGGCACGAAGGCCGGCATGTCGGCCTGGTGGCCGCCAGCCAGTTGTTGCAACGCCCGCCGGGGCAGAGCAATGACGAAACCTTGAAGGTGGTGGTCATCCGCGAACGCGATGCGGTGTATGGCATTGCGGTCGAGCGTTTTATCGGCGAGCGCACCCTGGTGGTATTGCCGCTGGATGACCGCTTGGGCAAGGTCCAGGACATTTCCGCCGGTGCTTTGCTCGATGACGGCTCGGTGGTGTTGATCGTCGACGTCGAAGACATGCTGCGTTCAGTGGACAAATTGCTCAACACCGGGCGCCTGGAACGGATCGCGCGGCGCAGTCAGCAGGCTACCGAAGCGCCGCGCAAGCGCGTGCTGGTGGTGGATGACTCGCTCACCGTGCGTGAGTTGCAACGCAAATTGTTACTTAATCGTGGTTATGAAGTGGCGGTCGCGGTCGATGGCATGGATGGCTGGAACGCACTGCGCTCCGAAGACTTCGACCTGCTGATCACTGACATTGATATGCCTCGTATGGACGGGATCGAATTGGTCACACTCTTGCGCCGTGATAGTCGCCTGCAATCGTTGCCGGTGATGGTGGTGTCGTACAAGGATCGCGAAGAGGACCGACGCCGTGGACTGGATGCCGGCGCCGACTATTATCTAGCTAAAGCCAGTTTCCATGACGACGCCTTGCTGGATGCCGTGATGGAGCTGATTGGAGGCGCCCGGGCATGAGGATTGCGATCGTCAATGACATGCCCCTGGCGGTAGAGGCGTTGCGCCGTGCCTTGAGTTTCGAGCCCGCGCACGAGGTTGTGTGGGTGGCCAATAATGGCCTGGAAGCCGTACAGCGCTGCGCCGAACTGACCCCGGACCTGATCCTGATGGACTTGATCATGCCGGTAATGGACGGCGTGGAGGCCACGCGGCAGATCATGGCCGAGACTCCGTGCGCGATTTTGCTGGTCACCGTCGACCGCCAGGCCAACATGAGCCGCGTGTTCGAAGCCATGGGCCATGGTGCCCTGGATGTGGTGGACACCCCGGCGCTGGGCGTGGGCAACCCCAAGGACGCGGCGGCGCCGTTGCTGCGCAAAATCCTCAATATTGGCTGGCTGATCGGCCAGCGTGGCAGCCGCGTACGCGCCGAAACCGCGCCGGCGCGCACCACCGGCAAACGTCAGAGCCTGGTGGCGATTGGGTCGTCGGCGGGCGGCCCGGCCGCCCTGGAAATCCTGCTCAAGGGCTTGCCCCGCGATTTTCCCGCCGCCATTGTGCTGGTGCAGCATGTGGACCAGGTGTTCGCCGCCGGCATGGCCGAATGGCTGAGCAGCGCCTCCGGCCTGCCGGTGCGCCTGGCACGAGAGGGCGAGCCGCCACAAAGCGGCGTGGTGCTGCTGGCCGGTACCAATCACCACATTCGCTTGTTGAAAAATGGCACGCTAGCCTATACCGCGGAGCCTGTGAACGAGATTTACCGGCCGTCCATCGACGTGTTTTTCGAGAGCGTCGCCAGCCACTGGAATGGGGATGCCGTCGGTGTACTGCTGACCGGTATGGGGCGCGACGGGGCCCAGGGCCTCAAGATACTGCGTGAACAAGGATATTTGACCATCGCCCAGGATCAGCAGAGCTGTGCGGTGTATGGCATGCCCAAAGCGGCGGCGGCCATTGATGCTGCTGTTGAAATTCGCCCACTGGACAGAATTGCGCCCCGATTGCTGGAGGTATTTGCAAAATGATCAAGACCTCTCGCGGTGCCGGCTTGCAGGACAGTAATTCAGGTGACTGCACATGAATGATTTACAGATCGACGACATCAAGACCGACGAGAACGCTGCCATGGTGTTGCTGGTCGACGACCAGGCCATGATCGGCGAAGCTGTGCGACGTGGCCTGGCCCACGAAGAAAACATCGACTTTCACTTTTGCGCCGACCCGCATCAGGCGATTGCCCAGGCGATCCGCATCAAGCCGACGGTGATCCTGCAAGACTTGGTGATGCCCGGTCTTGATGGCCTGACACTGGTGCGCGAATACCGCAACCACCCGGCCACGGCAAATATCCCGATTATCGTGCTTTCGACCAAGGAAGACCCGCTGATCAAGAGCGCGGCGTTTTCGGCCGGGGCCAATGATTACTTGGTCAAGCTGCCGGATAACATCGAGCTGGTGGCACGCATTCGCTATCACTCACGCTCGTATATGACGCTGTTGCAGCGTGATGCGGCGTATCGCGCGCTGCGCGTGAGCCAGCAACAGTTGCTGGACACCAATTTGGTGCTGCAACGGTTGATGAACTCCGATGGCCTCACCGGGCTGTCCAACCGCCGTCACTTTGACGAATACCTGGAGCTGGAATGGCGCCGTGCCATGCGTGACCAGACCCAGCTGTCGTTGTTGATGATCGACGTGGACTTCTTCAAGACCTACAACGACAGCTTTGGCCACGTTGAAGGTGATGAAGCACTGCGCAAAGTCGCCGCCAGCATCCGTGAGGCCAGCAGCCGACCTTCGGACTTGCCGGCGCGGTACGGCGGTGAAGAGTTTGCGCTGGTGCTACCGAATACCTCGCCTGGCGGTGCGCGCCTGGTGGCCGAGAAGCTGCGCATGGCGGTTGCCGGGCTGAAGATCCCGCACATCGCGCCGGCAGAAGGGTCGAGCCTGACGATCAGTATTGGCCTGTCGACCATGACGCCGGTGCAGGGCACGGATTGTCGGCAGCTGATCATGGCGGCGGACAAGGGGCTGTATACGGCCAAGCATAACGGGCGTAATCAGGTGGGGATCGAGTAAGCGAAACACCGCCGGACCCTTGTGGGAGCTGGGTTGACTGCTGTGGCGGTTTGTCGGTGTACATATCCGTTGCTGCGGTTATGGCTTCTATTGGTTCCGCTCTTACAGCGGGTCACTTTTGGCAAACGCCCCAAAAGTAACCAAAAGGTCTGTGCCCCACCACTCGGCCCCTCGCTTAGGCTCGGTGTGCCCTCACTCCGGCTTGAATCCGTGGGCCGCCGCGATGGGCCATCCTTGGCCCAGCGCGGCTAACCCGGCGTCCTGCCGGGTTACCCACGGATTCAAGCCTGCGTTCGGCCATCGTGGTTAACGGGGCGCCTCAGATCAAAAGCAGATCAAGATCAAGATCTACAGCACGGCGGCCTGAAAGCCGACCTGAGTGGTTGAAGCAAGAGCCAGATCAAGTGCGAAGCAAAAACCTATCTGAATACACTGAAGAACTGCTTTTCTGTGGGAGCTGGCTTGCCTGCGATGCAGACACCTCGGTACATCAGGCACACCGAGTTGATGCCATCGCAGGCAAGCCAGCTCCCACCTTTGACCGAGTATGGTTTTGCTGTTGCTGTTGCTGTTGCTGTTGCTGTTGCTGTTGCTGTTGCTGTTGCTGTTGCTGTTGCTGTTGCTGTTGCTGTTGCTGTTGCTGTTGCTGTTGCTGTTGCCCTTACATCCTTTTCGATGACGAAGTCAGCGGTCTTTTGATCTGCGCTTTTGATCTTGATCTGAAATCGCCCCGTCAAACACGATGGCCGGAATTCGACAGGGATTTGGGGGGTAAACCGGCAGGGATGCCGGTTTAGCCGCGCTGGGCCAAGGATGGCCCATCGCGGCGGCCCCCCAAATCACTGGCGGATTGCGGGCATGCCGAGCCTAAGCGAGGCACCGAGTGTTGGGGCGAAGACCTTTTGCTTACTTTTGGGTCTTTCCAAAAGTGAGCCGCTGTAAGAGCGGAACCCTAGGCCGCCGTTACCGCAGCAACGGATATGCCCCCGCCCGCCCGCACGCCCTACTGGTCACCCCGTTAACGTGGTGTAGATACCCATGCACATTGCAGGCAAGCCAGCTCCCACATTTGATCTCAATCGTTCTGGAGATCGTCAACAAACCCGCCTTTTCGCCAAGCGGGCTGCCGTTAGCGCCGGTTTGTCGTTATACTCGTCGGCTTTCAAAAGTTCGCCAACGAGTGCTGCCCGCCATGGAAATCAACCCGATCCTTAACACCATCAAGGACCTGTCCGAGCGCTCCGAAACTATTCGGGGGTATCTTTGACTACGATCAAAAGCATGAGCGTCTGACCGAAGTCAATCGCGAGCTTGAAGATCCGGCTGTCTGGAACAAACCTGAATACGCCCAGGAACTGGGCCGCGAGCGTGCTGCGCTGGCGCAGATCGTCGACACCCTCGACGAGTTGAACACCGGTCTGGGCGATTGCCGCGACCTGCTGGACATGGCCGTCGAAGAAAACGACGAAGGCGCAGTGGGCGATGTTGTCGCCGAACTGGCCCGTCTCGAGGAAAACCTCGCCAAGCTTGAATTCCGCCGCATGTTCAGCCACGAAATGGACCCGAACAACGCCTACCTGGACATCCAGGCCGGCTCCGGCGGCACCGAGGCCCAGGACTGGGCCAACATCCTGCTGCGCATGTACCTGCGCTGGGCGGATAAACGCGGTTTCGACGCCACCATCATGGAACTGTCCGCCGGTGAAGTCGCTGGCATCAAGGGTGCGACCGTGCACATCAAGGGCGAATACGCCTTTGGCTGGTTGCGCACCGAAATCGGCGTGCATCGCCTGGTGCGCAAGAGTCCGTTCGACTCCGGTAACCGCCGCCATACGTCGTTCTCCGCGGTTTTCGTCTCGCCAGAGATCGACGACAAAGTAGAAATCGAGATCAACCCGGCCGACCTGCGCATCGACACCTACCGCTCCTCCGGTGCCGGTGGTCAGCACGTAAACACCACCGACTCGGCCGTACGTATTACCCACGTACCGACCAACACCGTGGTCAGCTGCCAGAACGAACGTTCCCAGCACGCCAACAAGGACACCGCCATGAAAATGCTGCGGGCCAAGTTGTACGAGCAGGAAATGCAGAAGCGCAACGCGGCGTCCCAGGCGCTGGAAGACACCAAGTCGGATATCGGCTGGGGCCACCAGATCCGTTCGTATGTGTTGGATGCGTCGCGGATCAAGGATCTGCGCACTAACATCGAACGCAGCGACTGCGACAAGGTGCTCGACGGCGATATCGACGAATACCTGGAAGCCAGCTTGAAATCGGGGCTGTAAACCGTCAGCCAAGACCTTAAGTCCCCTGCCACCGGTGGGGGCAACGAACCTGTGATGGAATTTCAAAAGACATGAGCGACCAACAACTCGACCCGCAAGCCCTGCAACAGGAAGAAAACTCCCTGATCGCCCTGCGCAAGGAAAAGCTTGCTGCCGAGCGCGCCAAGGGCAATGCCTTCCCGAACGACTTCCGCCGTGACAACTACTGCGATGCCCTGCAGAAACAGTACGCGGATAAGACCAAGGAAGAGCTGGCAGAGGCTGCAATCCCGGTCAAGGTAGCGGGTCGCATCATGCTCAACCGTGGCTCGTTCATGGTGATCCAGGACATGACCGGGCGCATTCAGGTGTACGTCAACCGTAAAACCCTGCCTGAAGAAACCCTGGCCTCGGTGAAAACCTGGGACATGGGCGACATCATTGCCGCCGAAGGCACCCTGGCGCGTTCCGGCAAGGGCGACCTGTACGTTGAAATGACCAGTGTGCGCCTGCTGACCAAGTCGCTGCGCCCGCTGCCGGACAAGCACCACGGCCTGACCGACACCGAGCAGCGCTATCGCCAGCGCTACGTCGACCTGATCGTCAACGAGGACGTGCGCCAGACCTTCCGCGTGCGTTCGCAAGTGATTGCGCACATCCGCAGCTTCCTGATGGCGCGTGACTTCCTGGAAGTGGAAACGCCGATGCTGCAAACCATCCCTGGTGGTGCCGCAGCCAAGCCGTTCGAAACCCACCACAACGCGCTGGACCTGGAAATGTTCCTGCGTATCGCGCCGGAGCTGTACCTCAAGCGCCTGGTGGTTGGCGGCTTCGAGAAGGTGTTCGAGATCAACCGCAACTTCCGTAACGAAGGTGTCTCGACCCGTCACAACCCGGAATTCACCATGTTGGAGTTCTACCAGGCTTACGCCGACTACGAAGACAACATGGACCTCACCGAAGAACTGTTCCGCGAGCTGGCGCAGCTGGTGCTGGGCAGCACCGACGTGCCGTACGGCGACAAGGTGTTCCACTTCGGCGAGCCGTTCGTGCGTCTGTCGGTGTTCGACTCTATCCTCAAGTACAACCCTGAGTTGACCGCTGACGACCTGACCGACCTCGACAAGGCCCGCGCCATCGCCAAGAAAGCCGGCGCCAAGGTGCTGGGCTTCGAAGGCCTGGGCAAATTGCAGGTGATGATTTTCGAAGAACTGGTGGAGCACAAGCTGGAACAGCCGCACTTCATTACCCAGTACCCGTTTGAAGTGTCGCCGCTGGCCCGTCGCAACGATGACAACCCGAATGTCACCGACCGCTTCGAGCTGTTCATCGGCGGCCGCGAAATCGCCAACGCCTACTCCGAGCTTAACGACGCGGAAGACCAGGCCGAGCGCTTCATGGCCCAGGTGGCCGATAAGGACGCTGGCGACGACGAGGCGATGCACTACGACGCCGACTTCGTTCGCGCCCTGGAATACGGCATGCCGCCAACCGCCGGTGAAGGTATCGGCATCGACCGGTTGGTGATGTTGTTGACCAACTCGCCGTCGATCCGCGATGTGATCTTGTTCCCGCACATGCGGCCACAAGCGTAACCGTAGCGAAATCCGAAGCCGCCTTTTATAAGGCGGCTTTTTTGTGTGGCGAATTCAGCCGTCAACAGAACGGCGCCCCTTAAAGGAAGATCTGTCGTGAACCGCGTAATGGCTCAAGAAGGCGCCGCCGGCATTGCTGCTGCCGTGGCTGAAAGTGTCCAGTACCAAGGCCGCAAGGCCAGCCGCCGAGGCAGCGAGCAACGTCGGCAAGACATTCTCGATGCGGCCATGCGCATCGTCGTGCGTGATGGTGTACGCGGTGTGCGCCATCGCGCGGTAGCAGCAGAGGCCGGCGTGCCGTTGTCGGCCACCACCTACTACTTCAAGGACATCGATGACCTGCTCACCGATACCTTCGCCCAATACGTGGAGCGCAGCGCTGCCTTCATGGGCAAGCTGTGGGTGCGCAATGAAGGCCTGCTGCGCGAGATGGTCGCCTACGGCGATGGCAGCCCGCAGTCACGCTCACAACTGGCCGATGACATTGCACGGCTGACCGCCGACTACGTGATGCGCCAACTGACCAACCGCCGCGAACACTTGATGGCCGAACAGGCCTTTCGCCAGGAAGCCTTGCTCAACCCGCGCCTGGCTGAACTGGTGCGCTCGCACCAGCAGATTCTGTTGCAGGGCACCGGGCAGTTTTTTCAGGTATTGGGTTCCCGCGAGCCGCAGCAGGATGCCAGAGTGTTGACGGCGATAATCGGTCGGATGGAATATCAGGGCCTGCTTGGCGGCCCTGAGCCTCTGACGGGTGACGAGATGCTTGAGATTCTCAAGCGTTACATGCATTTGGTGTTGGCCTCGGTCTAGCCCCGTGCGCAATCTGCTTTATGTGGGAGCCAGCTCCCACATTTGATGGGGTATTCGATGAAAGCCTGGCGTGTCATTGCAATCGCTATGTCGTTCCTGCTGCTCAGCGGTTGCCTGGTCACCTTCAAGGACCCGCTGCCGGCCCGTGAAGCCGCGCCAGACGCCTTGCTCGGCCACTGGTCGAGTAAAAACGCCTGGGGCGAACCGTTGAATCTGCAGATCACCCGTGTCGATCAGCAGCATTACAAGGCCGTGAGCTACCCTAAAGCCAAACCGGGCCAGCGCGATGAGTACCTGTTTACGGTGTCGCGCCATGGCAATCGCTGGTATTTGTCGGCGCCGTTACCGGCGGCATTCGGTGGCAATTACTTCCTGGCCGGGTTCGACTTTGAAGGTGAGGGCGACAAACAGCGTGAATTGGTGGTCTACAACCTCGACCTTGAGCAGATCCATCAGGCCATAGGTCAGAACGCCTTGCACGGCAGCACGGTGGATACCGTCGAAGGTGCCGGCGTGCGGGTCGACAGCCCCATGGACCAGGTGTTTGCCTACCTGGATGACCCGGCCAATGCCGATGTGTTCGTTGAAGCCGTGCGCTACCAGCGCGCGGGCAAATAACGTTTAAAGAGGAAGCACCGGGTGGACGATTACCAGCAGACGATACGCACCTTGTCCGATCGCATTGTGCTGGCGCAAACACCGATTCGCGTCCTCGACGCCGTGAAGTGGGACGAGAACATTCGCCAGGGCTTTCTCAAGGCCAAGGGCAAGGCCATGCCGGCCGTGGACCGCGAATACTACCTGGGCCGGCCGTTGTCGTTCGACTCCAGCGCGGTGAAGCTGGAGTTCCAGAACATCGAGCGCGACATCACCCGCCGTCTCGGCCAGTTCAGCCCGGTGGGGCAGATCATGCGCCGCATGTGCCGCGAGTACCGCATGGTGGTGCGCATGCTCGAAGCGCGCGGCACCGAGGATTTCGGCCTGATTTCCCAGGAACTCTACGGCGCCGCCTCGGACGCGTTTCACGCCGGTGACCCGACGCTGGCCGACTTGGGCCTGATGATGTCCGACTACCTGAACCAGATCGACGGCCGTGGCGACCTCAAGGACGAAGCCAAGACGCTCACGGCCAAGCATGCGGTGGCCTTGCTGCAAACCCGTTTGAACAAGGTGTTCGGTGAGGCCGAAGAGACCATTCGCGTGTTCGAGTCCGACGGTATCGTCGCCGATGCGGCGGCCGGCGCCGACTACATCAAGATCCGCGCCGACGCGATGTTCAACGAGCGTGATGTGCGCGCGCTGGAAGTGCATGAAGGCCTGGTGCACGTCGGCACCACGCTCAATGGCCAGAACCAGCCGATCTGCACGTTCCTGTCCAAAGGGCCGCCCTCGTCAACGGTGACGCAGGAAGGCCTGGCGATTCTGATGGAGATCATCACCTTTGCCTCCTACCCCAGTCGCCTGCGCAAACTGACCAACCGCACCCGCGCCATCCATATGGTCGAGGAGGGCGCCGACTTCCTGCAGGTATTCGAGTTCTTCCGCGAGCAAGGCTTTGAGATGGCTGAAAGCTACGGCAATGCCAGCCGCGTGTTCCGTGGTTCGACGCCGACGGGTTTGCCGTTTACCAAGGATTTGTCCTACCTCAAGGGCTTTATCATGGTCTACAACTACATCCAGCTGGCGGTGCGCAAAGGCAAGCTGGAACAAGTGCCGCTGCTGTTCTGCGGCAAGACCACCCTGGAAGACATGCGCACCTTGCGCCAACTGGTCGACGAAGGCCTGGTGGTGCCGCCCAAGTACCTGCCTGAGCAGTTTCGCGACATGAACGCGCTGGCGGCGTGGATGTGCTTCTCCAACTTCCTCAACCACCTGAGCCTGGACCGGATCGAGGCGGATTACTCGAATATCCTTTAGAGATTTCCCTGACACAACCGAATCAAACAGGTGGGAGCTGGCTTGCCTGCGATAGCGGTGTATCAGTCACCGCTGTTTTAACTGAAAGACCGCTATCGCAGGCAAACCAGCTCCCACATTTGATCTCATTGGTTCTTGAGAAATGAGTACAACCTATCAGCGAGGCTTCAACGGATGAGAATCCTCGGCATTCTTTGCCTGCTACTCACTTTAAACGGCTGCAGTTCACTGCTGTTCTACCCCGAACCCGGCCTGCCGTTCACGCCGGAAAAAGCCCACCTGCAATACCGCGACGTTACCCTTACCACCGCCGACGGGGTGAAACTCCATGCCTGGTGGCTGCCGGCCAAACCCGGTGTACCGCTCAAAGGCACGGTGCTGCACCTGCACGGCAATGGCGGCAACCTGGCCTGGCACCTGGGCGGCAGTTGGTGGTTGCCGGAGCAGGGCTATCAAGTGCTGCTGCTGGACTATCGCGGTTATGGCCTGTCTGAAGGCAAGCCGTCACTGCCGGCGGTGTATCAGGACATCGATGCTGCATTCGGCTGGATCGACAAGGCCCCTGAAACCCAAGGCCAACCGCTGATCGTGTTGGGCCAGAGCCTGGGCGGTGCGCTGGCGGTGCATTACTTGGCGGCACACCCGCAGCGTCAAGCCCAGCTCAAGGCTCTGGTTCTTGACGGCGTGCCCGCCAGTTATCGTGACGTAGGACAATTTGCCCTCAGCACCTCCTGGTTAACATGGCCGTTTCAGGTGCCGCTGTCGTGGCTGGTGCCCGACGCCGACAGTGCGATCAATGCCATGCCCCAACTTACCGGCGTGCCCAAGCTGTTGTTCCACAGCCTGGATGACCCGATTGTGCCGGTGGCCAACGGCATTCGCCTGTACCAGGCTGCGCCGCCACCGAGGGTATTGCAGTTGACCCGTGGCGGCCATGTGCAGACCTTTGCCGACAAGACCTGGCAAACCGTGATGCTGCGCTATCTGGACGACCCGCAGCACTTCAACGGCCTGCGCCGCCTGGGCGAGATCCCGAATTACCCTATTCCTAAAGTTGATTCATCAGAGAGCCCGCAATGAGCGAAGAACGCAACATGATCCCGCTGATCCTCACCGGCATCGGCACCATCATCGGCACCGTCGGTTGCCTATGGTTCTATGGCTACCTGCACTTCGCCAAGCCGGAAGATGCGTTGTTGCTCAGCGACTTCACAATGCTCAAGACCGTGCCGGGCGAGGACTACAAGGTCTCGCTGACCCCGGCCGCGCAAGTGGCGCAATGCATTGATGGGGTGTTGGTGATGTTTGATACCGAACAGAAAGGCTTGAGCGGTGTGCTGGTGAACAACAAGAAACAAGCCGTGCGTTGCATGGGCCAGGAAACACCGCAACTGCAGGAGTAGCCTGCTTTTATCTTAACTGCGCATCGCGGAAATATCTGGAACCGAATCGCGTAAGAAGCCACTGAATGAGTCGTCAGTGTTGCTGATGATTAACTTACGAATGACGGACTTTGGAGCGTGATGATGGACATTGGTGCTATCGGTAAAATGTTGGGCATGGCCAGGGGCCAGGAAAGTTTGGAACAGGGTGGCGCTCAAGGCGAGCAATGCGCTGATAAGGGCGCTGAGAAGGGTGGGAAAGACAAACCAGACCCGATGAAGATGCTTATGGATATGCTCTCGAAGGCGGCAGGCGGCGCCCAAGGCGGCGGTGGCGGCGGCGGTTCTGAAGGCTCTGGTGGTGAAGGCCAAATGGGTCAAGACATGCTTGAGAAGCTGATGGGCGGGCGTCAAGGCATGGAGGCCATGATGCCGGCTGAGGATACCGGCCGAAAAATCGAGGCCTGATAGAAAAAAACCCACCATAAGGTGGGTTTTTTTATACAGCGTCAATCAATCAGTTAGCAACGGAAGAGCGTGGCTTGACCGGTTGGTTGTCGTTGGAGATGGTCACTTCAACGCGGCGGTTCATGGCACGGCCCGAAACGCTGCCGTTGTCGGCAACCGGGTATTCCTTGCC
Source organism: Pseudomonas sp. ChxA (assembly GCF_030263855.1). Classification (NCBI taxonomy): domain Bacteria; kingdom Pseudomonadati; phylum Pseudomonadota; class Gammaproteobacteria; order Pseudomonadales; family Pseudomonadaceae; genus Pseudomonas; species Pseudomonas sp. ChxA. The sequence continues at coordinate 151,164 of NZ_JARPMK010000002.1, read as the reverse complement.
GTAACCCTGGGTCACGATGCGCGAGATATCCACGCCTTGTTGAGCCAGTGCGCGTTGTACCGAAGCCGCACGACGCTCGGACAGGCTCTGGTTGTACGAGTCCGAACCGGTGCTGTCGGTGTAGCCTTCGACGATCACTTTACGGTCCGGGTTATCACGCAGGAACTGCGCCAGCTTGGTGATGTTCACCAGGCCGCTGGATTTCAGGTCGGACTTGTTGGTGGCGAACAGCACGTCACCGAAGGTCACCAGGGTGCCGCGATCAGTCTGCTTGGCGTTCAAGCTGTCTTGCAGTTGCTTGATCTGCGCATCACGGGCTTGCAGCAGCGCTTTGGCGCGTTCGTCACCCGCATTTTTCAGCTTGGCTTCGGATTCACGTAGCGAGATGGTGTCTTTGGCCACTTCAACGCGCTGGTTGGTCAGGTAAGCCAACTGGTCGACTTTCTTCTCGTCTTCCTTGTCGCGATAGGCTTTGTCAGCCTTGTCCAGCCAGTCGCTGGCGTCCTTGGTTTCCAGCGCCGCTATCTTGGTGGCTTGCGGGTTGGCTTGCAGGGCCGAGAAGTTGGTCCGTGCGTTTTCCAGGTTCTGGTTCGGCGGGGTGGAGCAGGCCGCCAGAGCAACGCTCATCGCCAGCAGGGCAGGGATCATCAATTGTTTACGCATAGTCGTGTCGTCCTTTCAATTCGATATCGGGTGCAATGCAATCAGTGGCGGCGGCTTATTGCTGTTTGATAACAGCCGGGCGCATGCCTTCCTGACGCAGTTCCTGCACAGCTTTCTGGGAATCCTTCACAGCCTGGTCAGCCTTGGCAGCCTGGGCCTTGCGCTCTGCGACACGGGCATCCCACTCGGCTTGTTCAGCCAGTTGGCGCGCCTTGTCGTAGTTCTTGTCGTGCATGGCCAGTTCAGCAGCTTTGAGCTTGTCCTGCGCCGACTTCATTTCTACCGCTGCGTACTCGGTGCCACCGGCGCTGACTGCGCTGTTTACGGCAGACTGGGTCACGGCGTATTGCTCGGTCGGCGGGTTGCCGGCGCAGCCCGCCAGTACGAAGCTGGTGCCGATTGCCAGCGCGGCCAATTTCAGCCCGCGCAGATGGTTAAACGAGGATTTGGCAGTGCTGGTCTTCATCGTCTTCAACTCCATTGGATAACTCCTGAAAAAATCAAAATCCACTTCATTGGTTGGCGGTTGCAGGCCCGGCGGTAAAGCACCAAATGCCCTTTCAAACGGCCGTTCCAAGTGATGGCTTACTGGCTGTGACCGGAGGCTTTTTTCAAAAGTTCAGCGGAGATGGCGATTTGCCTAAAAAAATATCTGACTGTTTGGTCAGCGTTTAAAAGTTTGAACTTTTGCGTTGCGCAGAGGTACGCCGAGCCTCTGTGAGGCCCGGAATACCGGGGTTAAATCGGGGTTATCGAATGTTTATCAATGCTGCTGTTTGTCGGCGCTGGCTGACAAATCATGCAGATAGCGACGTGACAGAGTCAGAAAGCGCGGCGTCGGGCCGACGTCCTCGTACAGTGGGTCACCCTCTTCATCGGTGGCGATCACATGCTGGCCCTTGATGTACGGGAAGCTCGCTTCCAGCTCTTCAAGGGCCGCGCCGATCAGTTCGCCGAGCAATTCTTCGGTGCTGCGCTTGGGGTACATCTCGGCGATAGCGGCCAACCGCGCAGCGGACTCGACGTCCAAATGGATCGCGTACTCGGTTTTGGTCAGGCGACCCTTGGCGTTCTCTTCCCAATGCTGGGCCAGTTCTCGAATTTTCATGGCAACCTCAATAAGCCCGCGATGGCAGGCGGTGATGGGTGTCCAGTCGCCTGCGTGGGTAACGCGGCGACTCACTGTTGAGACTAGCTGCAAGTCGCAAGGTTTAAAGTGTCTTGTCAGAAACTGACGCGGGCGGCACTCTGGAAGGCCTGCGCGTCCCGGATTTCTGGCTGGAGATTGGCTGATGAGTGATATCGATGCACGCTTGCGTGAGGATGTTCACCTGCTGGGTGAGCTGCTGGGCAACACCATTCGAGAGCAGTACGGCGATGCTTTTCTCGACAAGATCGAGCAGATCCGCAAAGGTGCCAAGGCTGACAGGCGGGGTGCCGGCGATGAGCTGAGCACCAGTCTCAATCAGTTACAGGAAGACCAACTGCTGCCCGTGGCACGGGCCTTTAATCAGTTTCTCAACCTGGCCAATATCGCCGAGCAGTACCAGTTGATTCATCGGCGCGATGAATCACAACCGGCGCCCTTCGAGTCTCGCGTGTTACCGGAGTTGCTGGCGCGCCTGCAAAGCGAAGGTCACAGCAATGAGTCGCTGGCCCGTCAGTTGGCGCGCCTGGAGATTGAGTTGGTGCTCACCGCCCACCCGACCGAAGTGGCGCGCCGCACCTTGATCCAGAAATACGATGCGATTGCCGCACAACTGGCGTTGCAGGATCACCGCGACCTCACCAGCGCCGAGCGCGAGCAGATTCGCCAGCGCTTGCAGCGGCTGATCGCCGAAGCCTGGCACACCGAAGAGATTCGCCGCATCCGGCCCACACCAGTAGACGAAGCCAAATGGGGCTTTGCGGTGATCGAGCATTCGCTGTGGCATGCCATTCCCAATTATTTGCGCAAGGCCGACCAAGCCTTGCACGCCGCCACCGGCCTGCGCTTGCCACTTGAGGCTGCGCCGATTCGCTTTGCGTCGTGGATGGGCGGCGACCGTGACGGCAACCCGAATGTCACCGCGCCGGTCACCCGCGAGGTGTTGCTGCTGGCACGCTGGATGGCGGCGGACTTGTATCTGCGCGATGTCGATCACCTGGCCTCCGAGCTGTCGATGCAGCAGGCCAGCCCTGCGTTGCAGGCTAAGGTCGGGGATAGCGTCGAACCTTACCGTGCCTTGCTCAAGCAACTGCGCGAACGCCTGCGCGCCACGCGCCAATGGGCGCATACCTCGCTCACGGCCAGCACACCGGCGCCGGCCGAAGTGCTGCAAAACAACCGCGACCTGCTCGACCCGCTGGAGCTGTGCTACCAGTCGCTGCATGAGTGCGGCATGGGCGTGATCGCCGATGGCCCGTTGCTCGATTGCCTGCGCCGCGCCGTGACCTTCGGCTTGTTCCTGGTGCGCCTGGACGTACGTCAGGATTCCAGCCGCCACTCGGCGGCCATGACCGAAATCACCGATTACCTGGGCCTGGGCCGTTATGAAGACTGGGACGAAGAAGCGCGCATCAGCTTTCTGAGCAAAGAGCTGACCAATCGCCGGCCGCTGCTGCCGGGTTATTTCAAACCGTCGGCAGACACCGCCGAAGTGTTGAACACCTGCAAGGAAATCGCTGCCGCACCGGCTGCATCACTCGGTTCTTACGTGATCTCCATGGCGGGTGCTGCCTCGGACGTGCTGGCCGTGCAACTGCTGCTTAAAGAGTCGGGCGTGCAACGGCCGATGCGCGTAGTGCCACTGTTTGAAACCCTGGCCGACCTGGATAACGCCGGGCCGGTGATGGAACGCCTGCTGCAATTGCCGGGCTATCGCGCGCGCTTGCAAGGCCCGCAGGAAGTGATGATCGGCTATTCGGACTCGGCCAAGGACGCCGGTACCACGGCTGCGGCCTGGGCACAGTACCGGGCGCAGGAACGGCTGGTGGATATCTGCCGCGAACAACAAGTGGAGTTGCTGTTGTTCCACGGTCGTGGCGGCACCGTTGGCCGTGGCGGCGGCCCGGCGCATGCGGCGATCCTTTCGCAGCCGCCAGGCTCGGTGGCGGGGCGTTTCCGTACGACCGAACAAGGCGAGATGATCCGCTTCAAGTTCGGCCTGCCGGACATTGCCGAGCAGAACCTCAACCTTTATCTGGCTGCCGTGCTGGAAGCCACGTTGCTGCCACCGCCGCCACCTGAGCCGGCCTGGCGCCACCTGATGGATGAATTGGCGGCAGATGGTGTCAGTGCTTACCGCGCCGTGGTGCGGGAAAATCCGCAGTTCGTCGAATACTTCCGCCAGTCCACGCCCGAGCAGGAACTGGGCCGCTTGCCATTGGGCAGTCGCCCGGCCAAGCGTCGTGCGGGTGGTATCGAGAGCTTGCGCGCGATTCCATGGATCTTCGGCTGGACCCAAACCCGCCTGATGCTGCCCGCCTGGCTTGGTTGGGAAGCGGCATTAAGCAAGGCACTGGAGCGTGGCGAAGGCGAGCTGTTGGGGCAGATGCGCGAGCAATGGCCGTTCTTCCGCACTCGCATCGATATGCTCGAGATGGTACTGGCCAAAGCCGATGCCGACATCGCGCGGCTGTATGACGAGCGTTTGGTGCAGCCGGACCTGCTGCCATTGGGTGCGCACTTACGCGACCTATTGTCGCAGGCGTGCGACGTGGTGCTTGGCCTGACCGGCCAGTCGCAACTGCTGGCCCATAGCCCCGACACGCTTGAGTTTATTCGCTTGCGCAACACTTACCTCGACCCGCTGCACCTGTTGCAGGCCGAGTTGCTGGCACGTTCGCGTCAACAGGAGGCGGCGCAGGACAGCCCTCTGGAACAGGCGCTGCTGGTGTCTGTGGCCGGTATTGCCGCCGGTTTGCGCAACACTGGCTGAGGTTTTCTGCGTGTTCTCAATGGCTTGCAGATAAACAACGACGGCCGCCCGGAAACGGGCGGTCGGCGTTTATGAGGCTGGGTTGCACTCAGGCACACCCTACCTATGCCTGCATGCCGGGCGCGGTTCTTGCGACTTTTGGCGGCTTGTATGGATAGAGCCCGCTGTGTATCTTGATCAGCCTTTGGCCGTTTGATCGGCCAGGACCCACATTTTTACGAGATTGGCCCCACGCGGCGAATCCGAGCGTCATCTCTATAAAAAATTGAGGAGCACATCGATGCGCGTCATTCTGCTGGGAGCTCCCGGGGCCGGTAAAGGTACTCAGGCAAAGTTCATCACTGAAAAATTCGGCATTCCACAAATCTCCACCGGCGACATGCTGCGTGCCGCCGTCAAGGCCGGTAGCGAGCTGGGCCTGATCGCCAAGAGCGTGATGGACAGCGGCGGCCTGGTCTCCGATGACCTGATCATCAACCTGGTCAAGGAACGCATCAGCCAGGAAGACTGCAAGAACGGTTTCCTGTTCGACGGTTTCCCACGCACCATTCCCCAGGCGGAAGCCTTGGTGAAAGCCGGCGTTGAGCTGGACGCTGTGGTTGAAATCGCAGTTGAGGATGAAGAAATCGTTCAGCGTATTGCGGGCCGTCGCGTTCACGAAGGCTCGGGCCGCGTGTACCATATCGTCTACAACCCGCCAAAGGTTGAAGGCAAGGACGATGTGACCGGCGAAGACCTGGTACAGCGTAAGGACGACACCGAAGAAACCGTGCGCCATCGCCTGTCGGTCTACCATTCGCAGACCAAACCGCTGGTGGATTTCTACCAGAAGCTTTCGGCTGCCCAAGGCAAGCCGAAGTACAGCCACATCCCTGGCGTGGGTTCGGTAGAAGCCATCACCGCCAAGGTGTTGCAAGCACTGAGCTGATCCTTTGATCGGCTTTGCGTACAACGGCCCGCTTGCGGGCCGTTGTTGTTTATACTGGCGCACTTTTTTTCGACTTGGACACCTACACCGATGAGCACCCTGCTGGCCCTGGACACCGCGACTGAAGCTTGCTCCGTCGCCTTGCTGCATGATGGCAAGGTCACGAGCCACTACGAGGTGATCCCGCGTCTGCATGCGCAGAAGCTGTTGCCGATGATCAAGCAACTGCTGGAAGAGGCGGGCACCACGCTCTCAGCCGTGGATGCGATTGCTTTTGGCCGTGGCCCAGGCGCCTTTACCGGCGTGCGTATTGCCATTGGTGTGGTGCAAGGCCTGGCCTTTGCGCTGGAGCGCCCGGTGTTGCCGGTGTCCAACCTTGCGGTATTGGCCCAGCGTGCATTGCGTGAACACGGTGCCACGCAGGTGGCGGCGGCGATTGATGCGCGCATGGATGAAGTGTATTGGGGCTGCTACCGCGAAACCGCTGGCGAAATGCGTCTGGTGGGCGTGGAAGCCGTACAGCCTCCGGAATCGTCGGTGTTGCCTGCTGATGCCAGCGGCGAGTGGTTCGGTGCAGGCACTGGCTGGGGTTACGGTGAGCGCATCGACGTAAAGCTGGCTGGCCAAGATGCAACAATGTTGCCGCATGCCGAAGATTTGCTGACCCTCGCACGTTTCGCTTTTGAGCGCGGCGAAGCGATTCCGGCCGACCAGGCTGCACCGGTTTACCTGCGCGATAAAGTTGCGCAAACCAAGGCTGAGCGCGGCCTTTAAGTGTGGCGAGGGAGCTTGCTCCCGTCGGGCCGCGAAGCGGCCCCGCTGTTAATAGATCGGGACTGCTGCGCAGTCCAACGGGAGCAAGCTCCCTCGCCACAGTAAGTGCAGCGCACCGGCAAAAATCCCCAATCGTCAGAATTTGCCCCGGTTTGTAAACCTTTTACAAATTATGTGTTCTAGTTATCACCAGAGCATTTGCGCGCTACGGAAAGTGCCGCTAAATTGCCATCATTGATACCGAGTCTGCATGCATGCGTATAGACGGCTTTTCCTCACAGTCCTACCCACTCAAGCGTAAGCCGCGTAAGGCGAACGTCACGGTAGACGAGTCCGTTGAAGATTCGCCGGACTTCATCGAGGTTCAGTCCGAGTCGCAAGCCGGTGCCCAAGGTTCTGGCGCTGCGCGCATCAGTGGCCTTCCGGCCCGTCAGCAAGACATGGTCTTCCCCCGTTCCATGAGCAAAAGCGTCGCCACCGCCCTGGCCAGCTACCTGACCACCGCCGGCTTTGTCGAATGGGATATGGAAGTGCTGGGTCTCGACATCCACATCTGATGCGCCTGCCTTACTACATCGGCTGCCCGTCCTGGAGTGAAAACGCCTGGCGCGAGTACCTGTACCCGGCCGACGCCCGTTCCAGCGACTACCTCGCTTTGTATTCCCAAGTCTTCAACGCTGTCGAAGGCAATACCACCTTTTATGCCCGCCCCTCGGCCGCCACGGTGCAGCGCTGGGCTGAAATCATGCCTGAGGATTTTCGCTTCACCGCCAAATTCCCGGGAGACATCAGCCACGGCGGCGACTTGCGCGAGCAATTGCCGGCAGCAGAAAGCTTTGTCGGCTTGCTGAGCCCTTTGGGTGAACGGGTTTCGCCACTGTGGTTGCAATTGTCGGCGAGCTTTTCACCGCAACGCCTGGGCGAACTGGCGGGTTTTATTGACGGCCTGGAGCGCCCGCTGGCCGTGGAAGTGCGCCACCCGGAGTTCTTCGCCAAGGGTGATGCCGAGCGCAGGCTCAACCGCCTGTTGCGCGACCGTGGCGTCGAGCGTATTTGCCTCGATCCGCGTGCTCTGTTCAGTTGCACTTCAACGTCGGCCGCTGTGCTGCACGCCCAATCGAAAAAGCCCAAGGTGCCAACACGGCCGGCGGCGCTGACGCTGTTTCCCCAGGTGCGCTTTATCGGCCATCCGGAATTGGAAGCCAATGATCCGTTCCTGATCCCATGGGTGGAAAAAATTGCTGGCTGGATCGAAGAGGGGCGTACGCCTTATGTGTTCCTGCACACCTCGGACAACCGCCTTGCCGCGCAACTGGCGCTGCGCTTTCACCAACAGTTGATGCTGCGTTTGCCGGGGTTGCCAGCGCTGCCAACCTTGCATCGGGAACCCGCAGCGGAGCAACTGGGGTTACTCTAGGGCTCCTTTTTCCGACAGGAGTCAGCCATGGATGCCCAAACCCTTCGCGCCGAAACCTTCAAGGCCTTGCATGAGCGTGACCGCGCGTTCGTGATGCCCAACCCGTGGGACGCCGGCTCCGCCATCATGCTCGCCAGCCTGGGTTTCGAAGCGTTGGCCACGACCAGTGCGGGCTATGCGTTCAGCCTCGGGCGACCGGATGCGGAAGGCGCATTATCGCTTGAAGACACCTTGGCCAATGCCTCGGCGATTGTGCAGGCGACTGCGTTGCCGGTAGCGGCTGATCTGGAAAACGGCTTCAGCGACACCCCCGAAGGTTGCGCCCAGACAATCTTGCGCGCCGCGGCCAGCGGCATTGTGGGTGGCTCTATCGAAGACGCCACGGGCATTGCGGTCGACCCGATCTATCCGTTTGACCTGTCGGTGGAGCGCGTGGAAGCCGCCGTCGCCGCTGCCCGCAGCTTGCCATTTGCCTTTACGCTCACCGCCCGTGCAGAAAACCTCCTGCATGGTCGCCTGGATTTGCCTGACACCATTCGCCGCCTGCAAGCCTACGCCGAAGCCGGTGCGGACGTGCTCTACGCCCCCGCTTTGCGCAGTGCCGAAGAAGTGCTCGCAGTGGTCAAGGCGGTGGCGCCTAAACCTGTGAATGTGCTGATGTCCGGTGGCTTGAACCTGAGCGTGGCGCAGTTGAGCGAGATGGGCGTGCGCCGCATCAGTGTCGGCTCGGCCATGGCCCTGGCGGCGTATGGCGAATTCTATCGGGCGGCGCAGGAAGTGTATGAGTTGGGCACTTTTACCTTCACTGAACGCAAGATGCCGTTCAGCCAGGCCAACGGTTTTTTCAAAGACTGAATCAGGCTGCCAGGCGCAGGTTGTTGAGAATCAGCGGGCGCGCCCAGTGGTAATCGAAGTCCAGCGCCTTCTGTTGCGCCACCAGCTCTTCCGCTGGGTATGGCGTGGCAGGCGGTGGCAGCAGGTCCAGTTCGAATTCGGCAATCGGCAGGTGCAGCGGCTGGGGTTGCGGCGCCGGGCCAGGCTCAGGCGGCGGGTTGCCGGCGTTGAGCACAAGCGGGCGGACCCAGCCGCTGTCGAAGTTTTGCTGGCGCTGCTGGGCAATGATTTCTTCTGCCGGAAACGGCGTGGCAGGCGGCGGCAGCAACTCGGTTTCAAATTCGGCGATGGGCAGGAACAGCGGCTCTGGCGGGGCGATCTCGGTGTCTTGTACATCGCACTCACGCTGGGTGAGGATCTGCGACAACAGGTCGGCGCCTTCGCTGGGTTCTACCGCCGGGTCCTTCGGTGCCGGGGCTTTGGCCGCCAACGCGCCTGGCGTATCGCCAAGCTGCTCGGCCAGCGCACGGGCGAAGAAGTCCTGCCACACATGGCTCACCCCGGCCAGCGCTTGAGTATTGCGCAGGCCGTAGTGGTTGTGGGTCGGCAGTACACCGATGGTTAGGGGAAGAATGTCTGACATTTTTCTCGGTCGACGCTCAGCTCTGGCAAAATACCTGACTGTTGTTTTTATCGGCCGTTGTTTGCCGATCCTTAATATTTTTGAGCGTAGCGATTGATGAGCGAACAACCAGCGGCCAGCCGCATTCGGGTCGAGGCTTTGGCCGACGGTTTCAAGGCCCGTGCCGAGCACTGGGCTGCGCAGCTTGGCCTGCCTTTGCAACTGGATGAGGCGGACTTTTCCCTGCAAGTCGGGGAACACGGCCTGCAATTGCAGCAGCTCGGGCCTGACGCGCCGGGGCCGGTACGCGTGGATTTTGTCGAAGGCGGCGCGGCGCATCGGCGTTTATACGGCGGTGGCAGCGGGCAGATGATCGCCAAGGCGGTCGGCGTGGCCCAGGGCGTGCGCCCACGGGTGCTCGACGCCACGGCAGGCTTGGGCAAGGACGCGTTCGTACTCGCCAGCCTGGGCTGCGAGATGAGCTTGATCGAGCGGCAACCGCTGATCGGTGCCTTGCTCGAAGACGGCCTGGCCCGCGGCGCAGATGACTTTGAAGTGGCGCCGATTGTGGCGCGCATGCAGTTGCTCAAGGGTAACTCGATCGAGGTGATGCGCAACTGGGAGGGCGAACCGCCGCAGGTGATCTACCTGGACCCGATGTTCCCGCACCGTGAGAAAACGGCGCTGGTGAAGAAGGAAATGCGCCTGTTCCGCCCATTGGTGGGCGATGATCCGGACGCACCGGCCTTACTCGCTGCCGCCTTGGCCCTGGCCAGCCACCGCGTGGTGGTCAAGCGCCCGCGTAAGGCGCCGTGCATTGACGGGCCGAAACCGAGCCATGCGTTGGATGGCAAGTCCAGCCGGTATGACATCTATCCGAAGAAAGCGCTCAAACCCTGAATCATTGTTGCTCTTTCGGGCTTCATCGCAGCATGGGTAGCGGTCGGGCGGGGGCATATCCGTTGCTGCGGTAACGGCTGAGTAGGGTTCCGCTCTTACGGCGGGTCACTTTTGCAAGGACCGGAATGCCGGCCCAGTCAAAAGTAACCAAAAGGTCCTCGCCCCAACACTCGGTGCCTCGCTATGGCTCGGCATGCCCGCAATCCGCCAGTGATTTGGGGGGCCGCCGCGATGGGCCATCCTTGGCCCAGCGCGGCTAAACCGGCGTCCTGCCGGTTTACCCCCCAAATCACTGTCAGATTCCGGCCATCGTGTTTAACGGGGCGATTTCAGATCAAGATCAAAAGCGCAGATCAAAAGACCGCTGACTTCGTCATCGAAAAGGATGTAAGGGCCGGAGCAACAGCAACAGCAGCGCCATACTCGGTCAAAGGTGGGAGCTGGCTTGTCGAATCGTCGCACCGCTGCGATGGCATCAACTCTGTGTGCCTGATGTACCGAGGTGTCTGCATCGCAGGCAAGCCAGCTCCCACAGAAAAGCAGCTCTTCAGTGTATGCAAGTCCGCTTTTCGCTTTTGATCTAACCACTCAGGTCGGCTTTCAGGCCGCCGTGCTGTAGATCTTGATCTGCTTTTGATCTGAGGCGCCCCGTTAACCACGCTGGCCGAACGCAGGCTTGAATCCGTGGGTAACCCGGCAGGACGCCGGGTTAGCCGCGCTGGGCCAAGGATGGCCCATCGCGGCGGCCCACGGATTCAAGCCGGAGTGAGGGCACACCGAGCCTAAGCGAGGTGCCGAGTGGTGGGGCACAGACCTTTTGGTTACTTTTGGGGCGTTTGCCAAAAGTGACCCGCCGTAAGGGCGGAACCCTACTCAGCCGTGACCGCAGCAACGGATATGTACACCGAAACACCGCCATCGCAGGCAACTCAAGCCCTCAAGGCCGATACGCCCGCATAAACAACCCCACCACTTCCTGCACATGCGCTTCGGCAGCTTCTTCGCTCAATTGCCCGCCACACCCATACAACAAGCAGAAATTCGCCGTGCCCTTGAGCAGGCAAAAGAAGTGCTCGGCCGCCGTGAACGGTTTGTCGATGCTCAAGGCGCCGCTCTGGTCGATACGGCTGAGCAACCGCTCCATGCCTTGCAGCATGCGCATCGGGCCGGCTTCAAAGAAGATCTGCGAGAGTTTCACGTCCTGATTGCCGGTGGTCATCATCAGGCGGTGCAGGTTCACCGATTCTTCGCTGTTGATCAGCCGATGAAAGCCGCGCGCGATGTTCAGCAGTACGGTGTGTACCGGCATGCCTGCGGGCAACTCGAAATACATCACCGGCAACTGTTCCTCGCACGTGGCCACGACGGCGGCGGTGAACAAGGTCTCTTTATCCGTGAAGTGGCTGTAGACCGTCAGTTTTGACACGCCGGCCTCAAGGGCCACGGCATCCATGCTGGTGCTGGCGTAGCCATTGCTCAAGAACAGGGTTTTGGCTGCTTCGAGAATTGCCTGGCGTTTTGCCATGTCCTTGGGACGCCCGGGGCTATTGGTGTTTACACGATTGTCGGACATTTTCACCTTTAATACTGGACTGGTGAGTTTGGTATTAATAACATACCGGCCAGTATAATTATTCCTAGCTTCATTTGCGAAAGGTCCTTCAGCATGCGCAGTACTTTCCTGCCCCTTGCGTTGCCTGTCAGCCTGATCTTCCTGTTGGCCGCCTGCGGCCATGAAGAAGCGGCCCAAACCACCATCCGCCCGGCCATGGTGGTGCAACCGCAGCCTTCGGCGTTGGCGATGGACAGTTTTCCGGGGGAAGTACGCGCCCGTTATGAGCCGGACCTGGCCTTTCGGATCGGCGGCAAAGTCAGTAAACGCTTGGTGGAGGAGGGTGAGCGGGTCAAGGCCAACCAGCCATTGGCAGAGCTCGACCCACAGGACGTGCGCCTGCAACTGGAGGCCACCCGCGCCCAAGTCGCCGCCGCTGAAGCCAACCTGAGCCTGGTGCGCGCCGAACGCGACCGCTACAAAACCCTGATGGACCGTCAGATGGTCAGCCGCTCGCAGTACGACAATTCCGAAAACCTCTACCGATCCGGTGAAGCGCGCCTTAAGCAGATCAAAGCCGAGTTCGACGTGTCGAGCAACCAGGCCGGCTATGCCGTGCTGCGTGCGCCCCAGGACGGCGTGGTCGCCAAGCGTGCGGTGGAAGTTGGCCAAGTGGTGTCCGCCGGCCAAACGGTGTTTACCCTGGCCACCGATGGCGAGCGCGAAGTGTTGATCAGCCTGCCCGAGCAAGGCTTTGGCCGCTTCAAGATCGGCCAGCCGGTGTCGGTGGAGTTGTGGAGCCAACCCGACCAGCGTTTCGCCGGGCGCATCCGTGAACTTTCACCCGCCGCTGACCCAAAATCTCGCACCTTCGCCGCACGTGTCGCCTTCACCGGCGGCAAAGTCCCTGCCGAGCTGGGCCAGAGTGCCCGCGTCTTCATCCAGGCCGATGGCGTCGTTCCACTGTCGGTGCCGCTGTCGGCCCTTAGCGCAGAAAACGGTGCGTCCTACGTCTGGCGGGTACAGCCGGACAACACGCTCAAACGAACGCCGGTGCGCATCGGCGCCTTTGGCGAGAAAACCGTGCCGGTGCTCGAAGGCTTGGCCCCCAGCGATTGGGTGATCGCAGCGGGTGTGCATGTGCTCCATGAGGGCCAGCAAGTGCGCCCGGTGGATCGCTCCAACCGCGTTGTGAATCTGGCGGCCAAGGAGTAGTCCCCGATGGGTTTCAATCTTTCCGAATGGGCGTTGCGTAATCGCCAGATCGTACTGTTCCTGATGATCCTGCTGGCAGTGGTCGGCACGTTGTCCTACACCAAGTTGGGGCAAAGTGAAGATCCGCCGTTTACCTTCAAGGCCATGGTCATCAAGACCAACTGGCCGGGCGCCACGGCCCAGGAAGTTTCGCGCCAAGTCACCGAACGTATCGAGAAGAAGCTGATGGAGACGGGCGAGTACGAGCGCATTGTCTCGTTCTCACGGCCCGGTGAATCTCAGGTCACCTTCATGGCCCGCGATTCGATGCACTCGGCACAAATCCCGGAGCTGTGGTACCAGGTGCGCAAGAAGATCAGCGATATTCGCCAGACCTTGCCGCCGGATATCCAGGGGCCGTTTTTCAACGATGAATTCGGCACCACCTTCGGCAATATCTACGCCCTGACCGGTGACGGTTTTGACTACGCGGTGCTCAAGGACTACGCCGACCGCATCCAGATTCAACTGCAACGCGTGCCGGATGTGGGCAAGGTCGAGTTACTGGGCCTGCAGGACGAGAAGATCTGGATCGAGTTGTCCAACCTCAAGCTCGCCACCCTCGGCCTGCCATTGGCGGCGGTGCAGCAGGCACTGCAGGAGCAGAATGCCGTCTCCACCGCTGGTTTCTTTGAAACCCCGACGGAACGCGTACAACTGCGCGTCTCGGGTAACTTCAAAACAGTCGATGAGATCCGTAACTTCCCGATCCGCGTCGGTGACCGCACCTTTCGCATCGGTGACGTGGCGCAAATCCATCGCGGCTTCAACGACCCACCGGCGCCGCGCATGCGCTATATGGGCGCGGACGCCATCGGCCTGGCCGTGGCGATGCGTGACGGCGGCGACATTCTGGTACTGGGCAAGGCCCTTGAAGGCGAATTCGCACGCCTGCAGAAGAACCTTCCGGCAGGCATGGAACTGCGCAAGGTCTCGGACCAACCGGCGGCGGTGAAAACCAGCGTCGGTGAATTCGTCCAGGTACTCGCTGAAGCCTTGGCCATCGTGCTGCTGGTGAGCTTCTTCTCCCTTGGTGTACGCACCGGCATGGTGGTCGCCCTGGCGATTCCGCTAGTACTGGCGATGACCTTTGCGACCATGTATTACCTGGGCATCGGCCTGCACAAAATCTCCCTCGGTGCCTTGGTGTTGGCCCTGGGCTTGTTGGTGGACGATGCGATCATCGCCGTGGAAATGATGGCGATCAAAATGGAGCAGGGCTACGACCGGCTCAAGGCCGCGAGTTTTGCCTGGACCAGCACCGCGTTCCCGATGCTCACCGGCACATTGATCACCGCCGCAGGTTTCCTGCCGATTGCCACCGCGCAATCGAGTACCGGTGAATACACCCGTTCGATTTTCCAAGTGGTGACCATTGCCCTGCTGGCCTCGTGGGTTGCGGCGGTGGTGTTTGTGCCGTACCTGGGGGAAAAGCTCCTGCCGGACCTGGCGAAGATTCATGCGGCCAAACACGGCACCGATGGGCCTGATCCCTACGGCACGCCGTTCTATCAACGTGTAAGACGCTTGGTCGAATGGTGTGTGCGTCGGCGCAAAACCGTGATCGTGTTGACCTTGTTGTTGTTTATCGGCTCGGTGGCGCTGTTCCGTTTTGTACCTCAGCAGTTCTTTCCGGCCTCCGGTCGCCTGGAGCTGATGGTCGACCTGAAACTGGCTGAAGGTGCTTCGCTGAGCAATACCGCCGACCAGGTCAAACGTCTGGAAGCCTTGCTCAAGGAACATGCCGGCATCGACAACTATGTGGCCTATGTGGGCACCGGTTCGCCGCGTTTCTACCTGCCGCTGGACCAGCAACTGCCGGCCGCCAGCTTTGCGCAGTTTGTGGTATTGGCCAAAACCATCGAGGAACGCGAGAACCTGCGCACCTGGCTGATCGAGACCCTTAACGAGCAATTCCCCGACCTGCGTTCACGCGTCACGCGCCTGGAAAACGGCCCGCCCGTGGGCTACCCGGTGCAGTTTCGGGTCACCGGCGAGCACATCGAAGAAGTCCGTGCCCTGGCGCGCAAGGTCGCGGCCAAGGTTCGCGAAAATACCCACGTGGTCAACGTGCACCTGGACTGGGAGGAACCGAGCAAGATCGTCTACCTGAATATCGACCAGGACCGCGCCCGTGCGCTGGGCGTCAGCACCGCTAACCTGTCGAAGTTCCTGCAAAGTTCCTTGACCGGTTCCAGCGTCAGCCAGTACCGCGAGGACAATGAGTTGATCGAGATCCTGCTGCGCGGCACCGTGCATGAACGTACCGAGTTGTCGCTGCTGCCGAGCCTGGCGGTGCCGACCGACAACGGCAAAAGCGTAGCGCTGTCGCAGATTGCGACCCTCGAATATGGCTTCGAAGAGGGGATCATCTGGCACCGCAATCGCCTGCCGACGGTGACCGTGCGTGCCGACATCTACGGCAAGGAGCAGCCGGCGACCTTGGTCCAGCAGATCCTGCCGACCCTGGAAGGTGTGCGCGCCGAATTGCCCGACGGTTACCTGCTCGAAGTGGGCGGCACCGTCGAGGATTCGGCCCGCGGCCAAAACTCGGTCAAGGCCGGTGTGCCGCTGTTTATCGTGGTGGTACTGACCTTGCTGATGCTGCAACTGCGCAGTTTCTCACGCACTGCGATGGTGTTTCTGACGGCGCCGCTGGGCTTGATCGGCGTGACCTTGTTCCTGCTGGTGTTCCGCCAGCCCTTCGGCTTTGTTGCCATGCTCGGCACCATCGCGCTGTCGGGCATGATCATGCGTAACTCGGTGATCCTGGTGGACCAGATTGAACAAGACATCAAGGCCGGGCTCGCGCCCTGGCAGGCGATCATCGAAGCTACCGTGCGACGCTTTCGCCCGATTGTGCTGACGGCACTTGCGGCGGTATTGGCGATGATTCCGCTGTCGCGCAGCGTGTTCTTCGGGCCTATGGCTGTGGCAATCATGGGCGGTCTGATTGTGGCGACGGCGTTGACGTTATTGTTTTTGCCAGCCCTGTATGCGGCATGGTTTCGCATTAAGAAGGAGGCGCACTAGTTCATAACGGGAGGCGTGAAGGCATGTCGATAGTGTTGACGGGTGTGGGAACAGCCTGAAATTCGATAACTGCTGTTTAAGCCTGAATGCCTCCCACTTGTTTATTTAGAATAGGGGCAGTTTCTTCTCGACGGTTTTTATAATAGAGGTATGGGTGTCAGCCAACGGCGTTATTTGTTGCAATGTCTGATCAAGGTGGCTGACGGAGTGTGTGTACAGATGGCAGACGAAACTGTCTTCCCCGGTGATCTTGTAGCAGACAACACATTCAGGCATGTCTGAGAGTAGCTGCTCCACTGTTTGAAAATTTCCCGTCAGTGGTTTTACCCGCACCAGTGCCTGCAGCGCAAACCCCAGCGCCTGCGCGTCCAACTCTACGCTGAACCCGCTTATAACCCCTGCCACTTCCAGGCGTCTGAGACGCTCGCTGCAACCAGGAGCGGACAATCCCACCTGCCGGCCGAGCGCACGAATAGATGCACGGGCATTCTGATGCAGGGCGACCAGCAGCGCGCGATCAATTGCATCGAGTGTCTGATCGTTTTTTGTAAGCCTTTTCATTAGATGGACCTTACGAACATTGATGAAATAGCGTGAAAATCTTACATACCACAGATCCCTGAAAAAAGAATGGATTTTTAAAAGTCTACCCTCTATTTTATTCTTAAGTGTGCGCAGTAAAGGCGTGTTCAAGCGTTACCGTCGGTTAAAGCGAAGTGTCTGTATTTAAGTGAGTTTTTTTAACGTGCTATAAGTTTTATTGAGAGGGGTGTGGAAGTGCAAGGGTGCTGCAGTGCGTAGTACTTGTAAGTGGTCCTGACGTCGAGTTGCAACGTTAAGGCAGTGCAGTTTCATTAAGTTTTGAATAATGCGTCCGAGGCACTTCACATGCTCGATGTCACGCTGAATATTTACCAGGCGACGTTCACCTTTACCCTCGCAGCTATCGCCTTACTTGCCAGCCCCGGCCCCGCCACCCTGGCGCTGGCAGCCAGCGGCGCGGCCTATGGCATGCAACGCTCGTTTGAGTTTTTTGTCGGGATCACCCTGGGTTTAGTGATTGCCATGGCGTTGGTAGCCTCGGGGCTGTATGTGGTTTTGCACAGCTTTCCTGGGTTGGCGGTGGCGCTGACGGTCATCTCCATTGTTTATGTTTTTTGGTTGGCTTACCGCATTGGTACGGCACCGCCCATTCAGGATCAGCAAGACGTGGTCACGCCGGGCTGGGGCGAAGGTTTTGTGCTGGGGGTTGCGAATATCAAGCCGTATGCCGCGTTCGCAGCGTTACTGGGCAGTTTTACCTTGGGCACGACGCCGGCCTGGGAGCAGGGCACAAAGGCACTTATTTGCTTATTGGTTTGCGTGGTATTCGATTTTTTATGGCTTTTTGCGGGCAGCCGGATGCGCAAGTTGTTCATCCATCCCGTTTGGAGTCGACGGCTTAACGTAAGCTTCGCGATTTTGATGCTAGCGACGGTCGCCTGGTCATTCACGCTGACGTAGTAGCGCTGTCGGCGGGAAGACCCATGATCATTCCGATTGTTTTGCCGCGATCATGATGGGGCGATTGGCTGGGGCGGTGATTCATTGATTCACATGCTGATGCAAACAGGCGTATGCGCCTTTGGAACGTTTGTCTTTTTTGCTCCACTCAGAATTGCCTGATGGACAGGCACAGGTTTGGATCGAGCCCAATCGGCAGTCCGACCTTTTTCAACGAGTTTATGGAGTTTTACATGGCTTTTTTTGATGCGATTGCTGCTTTCAAAGGTGCGTTTCTCGGGGCACTTCTGGGCAATAACATACCGCGCAACACTGTCGGAAATGGGTATAGATCGGGACACGCATCAAACGATCACCACCACCACCGTCCTCATACAGCCCGGCCACACGGGGGCCATCCCCACCCACACCAGGCGAATCATGGCAAACCGTACCCACAGCAACCCACGATTGGCGAGCAGCCTTCACCCTACAGGCCTACCTATCCGCTTTACACGCTGAGTCGTTAACAGGCTTGGTCTGAAACAACTGCGCCAAGGCCCGTGGCAAGCGGCCTTGGCGCAGTGGCTCCAGCGTGTTTGAAGGGCTTACAGCGCGCCGAACACCTTCTTGGCCAGGCTGGTGGCCGCGGCCGCCGGGTTTTTGCGAATGGTTTCTTCCTGCTGCGCGATCATCTTGAACAAGCCGTCCAGCGCCTGTTCGGTCACGTAGTTTTCAACGTTGGCACTTTTGGCATCCACTGCGCCAAATGCTGCCGCCTTGCCGGCCAGGGCGTTGTACTGCTGAGCAACCCCAACCTTGTCGGTAGCGGCCTTGACGATCGGCAGGAACTTGGCGCGAATCTGCTCGCGGCTGCTTTTATTCAGGTACTGCGTCGCCGAGTCCTGGCCGCCGCTGAGAATGCCCTTGGCGTCAGTCACGCTCATGTTTTTTACCGCATTGACCAGGATCGGTTGCGCCTGGGTCACGGCCGTTTCGGCGGCCTTGTTCATGCTGGTTTCCAGCTGCGTGACCTGGTCACCCATGCCAAACATCTTCAGCTTGTCGGCGACTTTGCCCAGTTTGCCTGGCAGGCCGATCTTCACTTCGGGGTTGTTGCTGAAACCACCGGGCACGCCCAGTTGTTTCACGGCGATCTGTGCGCCTTGGGTCAGGGCGTCCTTGAGGCCGCCGCTGGCGTCGCCCTGGGACAGGCTGCCAAGGTCCAGGGCCATGGCGTTGGCACCGAGTAACAGACCGGCGCACAGGGCAGTGAGGCGAAGAGAGTTACGGAGCATGAGTGCTTCCTTATGTTCGGGCGTATGTTCTAGAGAATGTCAGTGTGCGACAGCATCAACGCGCAGGCGCAGCGGTTGTGCGTCCTTGCCGTCGAGCTGCACCGCGTGGCGTTCGGTGGTAATAAACAGTAGCTTGCCGTCCAGCTCGATGCGCGCACTCACCGAATAAGTGTGGCCTGGCTTGATTTGGGCTGGGTCGTAGCTCAAGTGAAACGGCAGCGGCACCTGGCCTTTGACCGGGCCTTTCTGTTCGGCGAGGGTCACCGCTGGGGCGTCCATCAGCGACACATCCTGCAGGCTGACACTCAAGGTAGCAGCGGGCGGCAACGCGATGCGTTGCAGGTAGAACACTTCGCCGTCGAGGCTGGCCTTGGAGGCTGGAGTCATGGATTGGCAGGCTCCGAGCAGGGCAGTAAGGCCCAGGAGGATGATCTTTTTCATGGTACAGCTCCTTTTCAACGGCGCCGGAAGCAGCCCGGCGCCTCAGTCAATCTAGCGGCTTTCTGCCGGTTCCACAGGCGCTTCAGCTGCACCGTCGACGCGGTGCAAGGCCACCTGGCGAATCGACAGGCGAATGTCGGCAGGCAACACGCGCTTGGCCGCGCCCTCCGCCAGTTCGCCGAGCAGGTCGTGGTAACTCAGCTTGCCGGCTTCGTCGCGGCGCAGCACATCTTGCTCCAGCAATGTCTGGATAAAATGTCGGAAAAGGCTCTTGTCGAAGAATTCCGGCGCATTCAGGCCATGCAGGATCGACAGGCGTTGGGCCATGATCGTGCACAGGTCTTCCAGTTCTTCGGCGCTGATGCTGTTCTGGCCGCTGTTGAGCAGCAGCGAGATCGCCATGTAAAAGCGTTGTAAGGTCTGGGCGATGCTCTTGGACAACAGCGTCAGCAGCACAAAGTGCCGCGAGCTCGGGGCCGGGCGCAGGTAGACAGCGTTTTCAAAACGCAGCAGGCCTTGCTCGACGAAGGCTTCCAGCCATTGGTCGACGACCGCGTCCAATTCGTCCAGCGACCAGCGAATAAACAACTCCGACTGCAAGTACGGGTAGAGCGCGCGGGTGTAGCGCAGGATCTGTTCGCGGCTCATGCGTGAGCTGCTCTGGAAAAAACTCGCCAGCAGCGCCGGCAGGGCAAAAATATGCAGCACATTGTTGCGGTAATAGGTCATCAGGACGGCGTTCTGCTCATCCAGATACACAATTTTGCCCAGGGCGTCACTCTGCTCCGAGAGCAGGTTCATGTCCTTGACGTGCTTGATCAGCGCCAGCCCATCGCCTTCCGGCAAGGTGGTGTGCGGCGAGTAGGGCACACGGCGTAGCAGTGCCAGGTACAGGTCCAACTGGCGGGCCATGGCCTGTTCATCCAGGGCCAGACGGGTGGTGGACAGCAACGCCAGGGCCACCAGGTTTACCGGGTTGACCGCTGCGGCTTCGTTGAGGTGGCGTGCCACCTGTTCGCCGAGGCGGTTGGTGGTTTCATTGAGCCACGCCGGTTTAAAGTTCGGGCCCAGTTCCTGGGCGCGCCAATCCGGCTGCTCGGCATCGAGGAACTCGGCCAGCTTGATCGGCTCACCGAAGTTGACCGCGACCTGGCCAAAGCGCTGCTTGAGCGCGCCGACCACTTTGAAAATATCGAAGATCGATTCTTTCTTCTTGCTCGCCCCGCGCAACTCGCCCAGGTAAGTACGGCCTTCGAGCACGCGCTCATAGCCGATATACACCGGCACGAACACGATCGGCATGCGCGAGGAACGCAAAAAGCTGCGCAGGGTGATCGCCAGCATCCCGGTTTTCGGCTGCAGCATGCGTCCGGTGCGCGAGCGACCGCCTTCGACGAAATACTCCACCGGGAAGCCCTTGGTGAACAGGGTGTGCAGGTATTCGTTGAACACCGACGTGTACAGCGGGTTGCCCTTGAAGGTGCGGCGCATGAAAAACGCACCGCCACGGCGCAGCAGGCTGCCGATCACCGGCATGTTCAGGTTGATGCCGGCGGCAATGTGCGGCGGAGTCAGGCCGTTTTTGAACAGCAGGTAGGACAGCAGCAGGTAGTCGATATGGCTGCGGTGGCAAGGCACGTAGATCACCTCGTAGCCTTGGGCGACCTTTTGCACACCTTCGATATTGTTGACTTTGATGCCGTCGTAGATCTTGTTCCAGAACCAGCTCAACACCACTTCCAGAAAGCGGATCGCGGTATAGGTGTAGTCCGAAGCGATTTCGTTGCCGTAGCGCAGGGCCTGGGCCTTGGCTTTTTCCGGGGTGATTTTTTCGCGTTCGGCTTCATCGGCGATGGCCTGGCGCACCAGCGGCATGTTGACCAGACCTTTGACCAGATTGCGGCGGTGAGACAGGTCAGGGCCGATGACCGCAGTCTTCAGGTTACGAAAGTGCACACGCAGGATGCGCTGGGCCATGCGCACGGTGCGTTCGTGACCTTTATTGTGCTCGATCAATTCACGCAGGTTGATAGGCGCGGAGAATTGCACGCGGGTCTTGCGACCCAGGATCAAAATGCTCAGCAGCCGACGCAGACGCCCGGTGACCGCCCAGCTGTCGGCAAACAGCAGTTTCCACGGGCTGGACTCGCTTTCGGGCGACTGCCCCCAGAACACGCTGACCGGAATGATTTGTGCATTCTCTTCGGCGTGCTCGGTCAGGGTGTTGACCAGGCGCGTCAAGGTTGGCGGCGCGCCGCGCTTGTCCTGGCGACCGAGCCAGTCGGGTTCGGGCGTGAGGTAAAAGAACGCGGCGGGTTCGATCAACGAGCCCACCGATACCGGCAGCACCGGGCGCGGCAGGCCGGCCTTGGTGCATTCCTTATCGACCACCGCCAATTCGGTGAGTGAGGGCGATTGCAGGACGTAAAACACCGGCCGGCTGCGGTCCAGGTTAAGGGTTAGGGACGACTGGTTGATCGTCTCCGAGCGAACCCAGAGGTACAACAGTCGGCGCAAGGTGCCAAACACCAGACGGCGGAACGGGGAGCGGGTCATAGGCGTGCTGCTTCAAGTGGAAAAAACCGAGCAGGTGCTCGGGCGGGTAGTGTGCCGTATTCGCCGAAAATCGGCAAAAAAGCAGCGATGTAAACTTGAGTTGATCGTTTTTGAGCCTGTCTTATACTCGGCAGTTCAATGCGAGCGACTCAACAATAAAAATGCATGTGGGAGTAAGACAGATGGCAACGCGTGAAACCGGCAGTGTGAAGTGGTTCAACGATGCAAAGGGCTATGGCTTTATCCAGCGTGAAGACGGCAAGGATGTGTTTGTGCACTACCGCGCCATTCGCGGTGACGGCCACCGTTCATTGGCCGAGGGTCAGCAGGTGGAATACGCCGTGGTGACCGGCGAGAAGGGCTTGCAGGCGGAGGATGTGGTGGGTCTGTAACACCCTTGTCCTGCCAACCCAATCAACTGTGGGAGCTGGCTTGCCTGCGATGCAGACACCTCGGTCTATCGGTCAGACCGCGGTGATGCTATCGCAGGCAAGCCAGCTCCCACATTGATTGGGTTTTCAGGTTTGGATTATGCCGTTTTCCAGGTGATCTGCTCTTCACCGTCCGCGCTGATGCGAATCCAGGTATCAGCGCTTTCCTCGCCTTCTTCCTCAACCCAGGTACCCGGCGCGCAGCGCACTTCGACGTTCAGCGCGGCAAAGGCGGCGCGGGCGCAGGCGATGTCGTCGTCCCACGGTGTCTGGTCGCTTTCCAGGTACAGGCTGTTCCACTTGCCCACGGCTTTTGGCAGCCAGGTAACCGGCACAGTGCCGGCCTGGCACTTGTAGGTCTGGCCTTTCTGGACCCAGTCGGTGCATGGGCCCAGGGCGGCACCCAGCCAGGCGGCAATGGCCTTGTAGTCGACGTCGGCGTCTTTCAGGTAAATCTCGATATCAGGTTGGCGCATGGATGTTCCTCGTTGCGGGATTCGAAAATCCATTCGCGGATACTTAAAAGTCGGTTATTGAAGCACGAAATAATCGTAGCGCATCGACACGGTGACCCGCAGCGGCTCGGCGGCCTCGATCACTTCAGTACGGCGCTCGGCACTCGCGCGCCAGCCATGGGGCGTCATCGCCAGCAGGTTGGCGCGGTCCTGGGGCTTGATCAGGCTCAGGGTGAACTCCAGCGTTTCACTGTGCGCCAGGCTCATGCCTTGCGGCACCAAAGCCAAATGCTTGTCGTCGGTGTATTCACGCACTTCGTCGTACAGGCGTTCGCGCAGTTCCATCAGGTGGCCGGCGGTCGGGCCGACTTTCATCAAGCCGCCGCCAGGGCTGAGCAGGCGCTTGGCCTCTTCCCAGTCCAAAGGGCTGAACACGCTGGCGAGAAACTGGCAACTGCCCGACGCCAACGGCACGCGGGCCATGCTGGCGATCAACCAGGTCAGCGCCGGGTTGCGTTTGCACGCGCGTTTCACCGCTTCCTTGGAGATATCCAGCGCATAGCCGTCAGCGTGGGGCAGGGCGTCGGCGATTTGTGCGGTGTAGTAACCCTCGCCACACCCGATGTCCACCCAGCGCTGCGGCGCGCGCTCGGCGGCCAGTTCGGCCAGGCGCTTGGCCACCGGTGCGTAGTGCCCGGCGTTGAGAAAGTCGCGGCGTGCCTCGACCATGGCGAGGTTGTCGCCTGGGTCGCGGCTGTTCTTGTGCTGCACCGGCAACAGGTTCAGGTAGCCCTGGCGCGCACGGTCGAAACGGTGCCCGGCCGGGCACGCCACGCCATTATCCACCGCGTTGAGCGGTGCGCTGCAAAGGGGGCAAGCGAGCATCAGGCGAGCAACTTGATCAGGGTTTGGTAGTAGATTTCGGTCAGCACATCGAGGTCGCTGGCCAGAATGCGTTCGTTGACCTGATGAATCGTCGCGTTGACCGGGCCCAGCTCCACCACCTGAGTGCCGAGGGTGGCAATGAAGCGCCCGTCGGACGTGCCGCCGCTGGTGGACGCCTTGGTCTCGCGGCCGGTAATCGCCTTGATGCTGGCCGAGACAGCATCCAGCAACGCGCCCGGCTCGGTGAGGAACGGCAGGCCAGACAAGGCCCATTCAACGTGCCAGTCCAGGCCGTGTTTATCCAGAATCGCCGCAACCCGCTGTTGCAGGCCTTCGACGGTGGACTCGGTGGAGAAGCGGAAGTTGAACACTGCCGTCAGGTCGCCGGGGATCACGTTGGTGGCGCCGGTGCCGGAATTGAGGTTGGAGATCTGGAAGCTGGTCGGCGGGAAGAAGGTGTTGCCGTCGTCCCAATGCTCTGCAGCGAGTTCCGCCAACGCCGGGGCCGCCAGGTGGATCGGGTTTTTTGCCAGGTGCGGATAGGCCACATGGCCTTGCACGCCGCGCACAGTCAGGGTGGCACCGAGGGAACCGCGACGGCCGTTTTTGACTACGTCGCCTACCAGCGTGGTGCTTGACGGTTCGCCGACGATGCACCAGTCCAGACGTTCCTTGCGTGCCGCCAGGCGCTCGATCACTGCTTTGGTGCCGTGGTGCGCCGGGCCTTCTTCATCGCTGGTGATCAGAAAAGCCACCGAGCCCTTGTGGTCCGGGTAGTCGGCCACAAAACGTTCCGAGGCCACCAGCATTGCCGCCAGGCTGCCTTTCATGTCCGCCGCGCCGCGCCCGCAAAGCATGCCGTGTTCGTCGATCAACGCATCGAACGGGTCGTTCTGCCAGGCCTGCACCGGGCCGGTCGGCACCACGTCGGTGTGGCCGGCAAAGCACAGTACCGGGCCTTCGTGCTTGCCATGGGTCGCCCAGAAGTTATCCACATCTTCGATACGCATCGGCTCAAGTGCAAAACCTGCGTCGCCCAGGCGCTGCATCATCAGCTTCTGGCAGTCGGCATCAATCGGCGTCACCGAGGGGCGACGGATCAAGTCGATGGCAAGTTGAAGGGTCGGCGAAAGGTCGGCATGGGCCGTCATGGGAAAACTCCGGGAAGCGTGTAATGGGCGCAGGGCGAATGTGGAATACAGAACCTGAATCGGCGCAAATCTAATGTGGGAGCTGGCTTGCCTGCGATACAGACGCCTCGGTCTGGCAGCTACACCGCGGCGCTGCTATCGCAGGCAAGCCAGCTCCCACAGAAAGCAGGGCCTGGCCAAGTCTCGCAAAACGGCCGTTATCTTATAGCAAAACGGCGGCCAGAGGCCGCCGTTTAGTGCATTGCGCACGTTTTTACTCAGCGGTTGCCGGCTCAACCTTAGGTGCAGGTTTTGGCAGCGACGACAGGAACGCCATGATCAGCGCCGCCACATACGGCAGCGATTGCACCAGCAGCATCACCACCCAGAAGCGTATGTCATTGCTCGGCAGGCCTTGCACCAGATAAATCCCCAGTGCGGCGCCCCACAACAGCAACATGATGAACATCTCTTCGCGGGCTTCGGAAATCGCCACCCAGAAGCCGTGGTTATCGGCGTTTTTCGGTGTGCGAAAGAACGGAATACTGGTGGTGAAGAAGCCATACAGCACCGCCTTGGCGATGGTGTGCGACAACGCCAACCCGGCCAGCGCCGCGCAGAACGCGTCTTTGAGGTTCACACCTACCGCACGGCGGTAAAGGAAGATGATCTTGCCGACCTTGAACACAAACAACGCCAACGGCGGGATCGCGAAAATCAACAGCGGCGGGTCGACACGGGTGGGCACGATGATCATCGCCGCCGACCACAACAGGGCGCCGACGGTGAAGAAGATGTTCATGCCATCTGCCACCCACGGCAACCAGCCCGCGAGGAAGTGGTAACGCTGGCCACGGGTCAGCTCAGTGCCCTTGCCGCGCAACAGGCTGGCGGTGTGGCGCTTGATGATCTGGATCGCACCGTAGGCCCAGCGGAAACGCTGCTTCTTGAAGTCGATAAAGGTATCCGGCATCAAGCCCTTGCCGTAGCTATCGTGGTAATACGCCGCCGACAGGCCTTTCTCGAATACCCGCAGGCCGAGTTCGGCGTCTTCGCAGATGCACCAGTCGGCCCAACCGAGTTCTTCGAGCACCGAGCGGCGGGTCATGGTCATGGTGCCGTGCTGGATGATCGCGTCACGGTCGTTACGGGTGACCATGCCGATATGGAAGAAGCCTTTGTATTCGGCGTAGCAGAGCTTCTTGAAGGTGCTTTCGTTCTGGTCGCGGTAATCCTGCGGCGACTGCACCACGGCGATTTTCGGGTCGGCGAAGTGCGGCACCATGTGCTTGAGCCAGTTGGGCGACACGCAGTAGTCGGAGTCGATCACCGCGATCACTTCGGCATCCTTGGCGGTGTGCGGGATCAGGTAGTTCAGCGCGCCGCCCTTGAAACCGGCCAGGGGCGATACGTGGAAGAACTTGAAGCGCGGGCCGAGGGTTTCGCAGTAGTCACGCACCGGCTCCCAGACGGCTGGGTCTTTGGTGTTGTTGTCGATGATCAGAACTTCGAAGTCCGGGTAATCGAGGGCGGCCAGGGCGTCGAGGGTCTGTTTGACCATCTCTGGCGGCTCGTTGTAGCACGGCACATGGATCGAGACTTTCGGCCGGTAGTGCGAGTCACCTTCCACCGGCAGGAATTCACGCCGGCGCTTGTGGGTCCACACTGCTTCCGCCAGTTCGTGGGCTTCGGTGAGCAATACGATAAACACGCCCAACGCGCCAAGGGCCAGCAAGATGCCAACCGTCACACTGAACCAGGTGCTGTATTGCTGGCTGTAGTCGTAGCCGATCCACACCAATACCGAACCGCAAAGGAACGCGATAAAGGTCAGGAAGGTGCGACCACGCTGGCGCAGGGCCGAGCCGTCGATCATCAGCAGGGTCAGCGACAGCAGCGCCAGCACCACCGAGCCGATGGCCAGCACGCGCCATTGCGGGATCGCGACGACCGGTCCTTCAAAGTTGAATTTCTGCTGGCGTGCGGCGTTGTACACGCCCCAATAAGCGCCCGCCGAGCCTTCGTCGCTGACTTTCCACGGCTGGTCGAAGGCCTCGATCACGAAGTAGTTGTAACCCTGGCGGTTGAGCTTGTTGACCAGCGTGCGCAGGTAAATCGCCTGGTCTGCCGGCGAAGTTTCATTGCCACCGCGCATACGGCCGTTGCTCGGCCAGCCCACTTCCGAGAGCAGCAGCGGTTTTTTCGGGAACAGCTTTTTCAGGTCCCGGGCACGGTCCAGTACGTACTGGCCGGCCTTGTCCATCGGGATGAACTCCCAGAACGGCAGGATGTGCGCGGCGATCAAGTCGACGTGCTTGGCCAGTTGCGGGTTCTTTTCCCAGATATGCCATTGCTCGGAGGTCGTCACCGGTACTTTCACGGCGGCGCGCACTCGGTCCAGCAGCACGATCAGCGCCTCTGGAGTGATTTCCTCACGGAACAACGCCTCGTTACCGACCACCACGCGCACAACGCTGCGCGAGGTGTTGGCGATCTCGATGGCGCGCTGGATTTCACGCTCGTTGCGTTCCAGGTCCGGGCTGATCCAGATCCCCAGGGTCACACGCAGGCCGAACTCCTCGGCAAGTTTGGGGATATCGCCCAGGGTGCCGTCGACCGAGTAAGTACGGATGTTGTCCGTCAGCTTGCTCATGATCGCCAGGTCCTGGCGCATCTGTTCGTCGGTGGGGTACTGGTCTTTCTGCGGGAACTGGCCTTGTTGGAACGGCGAGTAGGAGAACCCGGAGATCTGTTCAGGCCAGTTAGGGGTGGTGACCGGGCGGTTGATCAGCGCCCAGAAGCCGGTAAACAGCGCGGCAATTGCCAGCACTACCACCAGGTTGAGTCCAAATTTACGCGATGACATGGCTATTTCGGGTTCCAAAGGGTGTGGAACGAAAAGAGGTGCCGGCCTACGCCGAACGGCGCGCATCCTACACCGGCCTTTAACTGAGCGTACAGCAGACAGAGAAAAGCCGGACGTTAGTCAGCGAAAGACCCTCTAAGTTCTTTACTTGTAGCTTGTAGCTTCGATCTTGTCGCCATGTAGTCCATAATGCGCGCCGGTTTTTGGGGTAATGGTCATGAGCACAGAAGATCCGCGGTTTGCAGGCGTCGCCCGCTTGTATGGCATTGAAGGCCTGGAACGCTTGAAAGCGGCCCATGTGGCGATCGTCGGCGTCGGCGGCGTGGGTTCCTGGGCAGCGGAAGCCATGGCCCGATGCGGCGTGGGTGAAATCTCGCTGTTTGACCTGGACGATGTCTGCGTCAGCAACAGCAACCGTCAGTTGCACGCCTTGGACAGCACCGTCGGCAAGCCCAAGGTCGAGGTCATGGCAGAGCGCCTGCGCGGCATCAACCCGGACTGCACGGTGCACGCGGTGGCGGACTTCGTAACCCGTGACACCATGGCCGAATACATCACCCCGAACATCGATTGCGTGATCGACTGCATCGATGCGGTCAACGCCAAGGCGGCGCTGATTGCCTGGTGCAAGCGCCGTAAGATCCAGATCATCACCACCGGCGGCGCCGGCGGGCAGATCGACCCGACGTTGATCCAGGTCTGCGACCTGAACCGCACCTTCAACGACCCACTGGCCTCGAAAGTGCGCTCCACGCTACGCCGCGACTACGGCTTTTCGCGCACCGTGACCCGCCATTACAGCGTGCCGTGTGTGTTCTCTACCGAGCAACTGCGCTATCCCAAGCCCGACGGCAGCATCTGTTTGCAGAAGAGTTTTGTCGGTGATGGCGTGAAGCTGGACTGTGCGGGCGGGTTTGGCGCGGTGATGATGGTCACGGCCACGTTCGGCATGGTGGCGGCGACCAAGGCGGTGGACAAGATTGTGGCCGGGGTGCGCAGGCCGTCGGAGCGAATCAAGCCTGACTGAATCTCACTGCCGAGCACACGCTTAACCGGTGGAAGCTGGCTAATGTGGGAGCTGGGTTGCCTGCGATAGCCTCACCGCGGTCTGACTGATAGACCGAGGCGCCTGCATCGCAGGCAAGCCAGCTCCCACACAAGCCCCACATTTAGTGTTGTGTACGGCTTAATTCGCGCATGCGCTGCAAGACGGCATTAAGACCATTGCTGCGCGATGGGGACAGCTGGCGCGAAAGCCCCAGTTGATTGAACCAGTCCGGCAAGTCAACCGCCTGCAACTCACTTGCCGACAACCCATTGACTCGTGCCAGCAGCAACGCCACCAACCCTCGGATCATTCGCGCATCACTGCTCGCGGCAAACTGCCAATGGCCGCCCTGTAAGCGGGCGACCAACCACACCAGGCTTTCACAGCCCTGTACCAGGTTGGCCTCGACCTTCTCGTCATCCGCCAACGCCGGCAACCGCTCGCCCCATTGCATCAGCATGCGGGCGCGCTGTTCCCAACTGCCTACTGCCTGAAACGACTCAAGCGCGCTGATGGCATCCACAGGCAAGCTCATCGCAGCATATCCAGTGCCTGGTCCAGCGCTTCAAAGAAGCGTTCCAGGTCATCGGAGTCGTTGTACAGCGCCAGGGACACACGGATCGCCCCCGACAAGTGCATGGCCTTGAGCAACGGCATTGCACAGTGGTGCCCGGCCCGCACGGCAATGCCTTGCTCGGTGAGCAGGTGAGCCAGGTCGGCGTTATGCACGCCATCCACCACGAAACTGGCGAGTGCCACCTGGGGCGAGCCGAGTACGCGCACGCCATTGCGTGCTTTCAGGCCACGCAGCAGGTAGTCATGCAGGGCTGCTTCATGGGCGACCACGGCCGGTTGGTCCAGCGAATTCAGGTAATCCAGCGTGGCGCCCAGGCCGATCACACTCGCAATCGGCGGCGTGCCGGCTTCGAAACCCAAGGGGGCAGGGCGAAAGCTTGCACTTTGATACTCGGCCTGCTGCACCATCTCGCCGCCGAACTGCCAGTGGAGCAGGTGATGCAGCGCTTCGTTGCGGCCATACAGCACGCCGACGCCGTCCGGGCCGTAGAGCTTATGGCTGGAAAACACGTAGAAGTCGCAACCCAGCGCCTGTACGTCGTGGCGGCCATGGACAATGCCTTGGGCGCCATCGACCACGGTCAAGGCGCCGTGAGCCTTGGCCATTGGCAGCAAGGCTTGCAAGGGTTGCCAGGCGCCGAGCACGTTGGACAGCTGGCTCACTGCCAGCAAGCGCGTACGCGGGCTGATCAGTTCGGCGGCGGCTTGCAGGTCAATCACGCCATCATCGCCAAGGGGCAATACCACCAGCGTCAGCGCGCGACGCTTGGCCAGTTGCTGCCAGGGCAGCAGGTTGGCGTGGTGTTCCAGGGCGCTGATGACAATCTCATCGCCCGCATTGAATAAGTGCTCCAGGCCATAGGCCAAGAGGTTCAGCGCAGACGTTGCGCCGTGGGTAAATACGATCTGCCCGTTATCACCTGCGTTCAACCACTGCGCGACCTTGCTGCGACTGTCTTCAAACGCCTGGGTCGCGTGGGCACCCGGCAAATGCTGGGCACGGTGCACATTGGCTGCGCCATTGGCGTAGTAATGGCTGATGGCGTCCAACAAGGCTAGAGGTTTTTGCGTGGTGGCGGCGTTGTCCAGGTAGGCCTGGTCTTGCCGTTGCAGGGTGGCGATGGCCGGGAAATCGGCGCGCCAGGGAGAGGGCACAAGCATGGTCATCAAAACTCGTATGAGCGAGCCGCAACCCGAAGGTGCGGCCCGCTAGTGGCATCGAGTGGCTGCTTAGTTGTGAGCGTGCAGCGCTTCGTTCAGTTCGATCGCCGATTTGTGGGTTTTGCACTCCACGGCACCGGTCTGGGAATTGCGGCGGAACAGCAGGTCCGGCTGGCCGGCCAGTTCGCGCGCCTTGACCACTTTGACCAGTTGGTTGTGCTCGTCGAGCAGGGCAACCTTGGTGCCGGCAGTCACGTACAGGCCCGATTCCACGGTATTGCGGTCGCCCAGCGGGATACCGATACCGGCGTTGGCGCCGATCAGGCACTCTTCGCCGACCTTGATCACGATGTTGCCGCCGCCCGACAGGGTGCCCATGGTGGAGCAGCCGCCACCCAGGTCCGAACCCTTGCCGACGAATACACCTGCCGATACACGGCCTTCGATCATGCCCGGGCCTTCGGTGCCGCCGTTGAAATTGACGAAACCTTCGTGCATCACGGTGGTGCCTTCGCCCACGTAGGCACCCAGGCGGATACGCGCGGCATCAGCGATACGCACACCGGTTGGCACTACGTAGTCAGTCATTTTCGGAAACTTGTCCACCGAGAACACTTCCAGCAGATCGCCACGCAGGCGTGCTTCCAGTTGGCGCTCGGCCAATTCGTTGATGTCGATTGCGCCCTGGCTGGTCCACGCCACGTTCGGCAACTGTGGGAACACACCAACCAGGCTCAGGCCGTGGGGCTTGACCAGGCGATGGGACAGCAGGTGCAGCTTGAGGTAGGCCTCAGGCGTGGAGGTCAGCGCGGCGTCTTCGGCCAACAGGGTGGCGACCAGCGGCGTGTGGCTTTCAGCCAGGCGGCTGAGCAACGCGGCCTGGGCCGTGTCGACACCTTTGAGCGCGTCAGCCAGTTGCAGCGCCTGGCTCACGGTGAAGGTAATGGCCTGGTTGCCTTCGGAGTAACCGAGGATCGGCGCGATGGCGGCCACGATCTCGGCCGACGGGTTGAGCAGCGGTTGTGCGTAAAACACTTCCAGCCAAGCACCTTGGCGGTTCTGAGTGCCGACGCCGAAGCCCAGGCTGAACAGGGAATTGGACATGCTGTTACCTCTACAAAAATGGAAGGCTGGCCTACTTGAGGGCCGCCGAATAACTTTCTGGCTTGAAGCCAATCAGGGTTCTGTCTCCGAGATCGAGCACCGGGCGCTTGATCATCGAGGGTTGTGCGAGCATCAATTCAATGGCTTTCGACTGATCGAGATCGGCTTTGCGTTCGTCTTCGAGTTTGCGAAAGGTGGTGCCCGCACGGTTCAAAACCACCTGCCAACCGTGCTCATTGCACCATTGGGTCAAGTGTTCGCGGTCGATACCGGCCGTTTTGTAGTCGTGGAACTCATAGCTCACAGCGTGCTCATCGAGCCAGGTGCGCGCCTTTTTCATGGTGTCGC
This sequence comes from Pseudomonas sp. ChxA, assembly GCF_030263855.1. NCBI lineage: Bacteria > Pseudomonadati > Pseudomonadota > Gammaproteobacteria > Pseudomonadales > Pseudomonadaceae > Pseudomonas > Pseudomonas sp. ChxA. The sequence continues at coordinate 119,486 of NZ_JARPMK010000002.1, read as the reverse complement.
AGGCTTTGATGCCGAAAAGGTGCAAGGTTTTGCTTGAAGCGGTCAAGGAATTGCCCCCCTTTGGACGTATGAAAGTTAAAGGTCACGGATTATGCCACGACCAGCGGGTTTGGGTGCCGCTCGTCATACTTGCCGATGCTTCAGTGCGACTTATGTGCAAAAGCCGTGGCGCAGCCAAGCGGCTAACATAGCCGTTTAATATGGCACTTCAACGGCCCGTTGTTGCCAGATCGGTGTCATAGCAAGTCGATTGTCCGGGAAACCCGCGTTATGCAAACCGCCTACACCGTTCTTATCCTGCTGATGCTGGTCAGCGTTTCGCGCCTTGTCGGGCGCATTATTCCCCTGCCATTGCCCTTGGTGCAGATCGCCGCCGGCGCCTTGCTGGCCTGGCCGACGCTGGGCCTGCACGTAGCGCTGGACCCGGAGCTGTTCCTGTTTCTGTTCCTGCCGCCGTTGCTGTTCTCCGATGGCTGGCGCATGCCCAAGCGCGAATTGTGGCGCCTGCGTGGGCCCATCCTGACGCTGGCGGTGGGGCTGGTGTTGTTTACCGTGGTCGGTGCCGGTTACTTCATTCATTGGATATTGCCCACGATCCCGTTGCCGGTGGCTTTCGCCTTGGCGGCCGTATTGTCCCCGACTGACGCCGTGGCGGTGTCGGCCATTTCCCAAAATCGCCTGCCAAAACCTTTGATGCATATGCTTCAAGGTGAGGCGCTGATGAATGACGCGTCGGGCCTGGTGACCTTTAAGTTCGCCCTGGCGGCCGCGTTGACTGGCGTATTTTCCCTGGCGGATGCCAGCCTGACTTTTGTGTTGGTGGCGGTGGGCGGCCTCGCGGTAGGCGTGGCGCTGAGCTGGTTGGTCGGCCGTTTACGCGCCTGGATGATTGCCCGTGGCTGGGACGACCCTGCGACCCATGTGGTGTTTATGTTGCTGTTGCCGTTCGCAGCCTATGTGCTGGCCGAGCGCCTGGGCGCATCGGGGATTCTGTCGGCGGTGGCGGCGGGCATGATGCAAAGCTGGTTGGACCTGCTGCCGCGCCAGACCAGTACGCGCTTGCTCAACCGCAGTGTCTGGTCGTTGCTGGAGTTTGCGTTTAATGGCCTGATTTTCCTGCTGTTAGGCCTGCAACTGCCGGACATCATCAAGGCTGTGGTCAGCCACGAGCCGACGCTGTGGCCAACGCTGCTGTATCGCTGCCTGGATGTGGTTGCGATCTTCCTGGTGCTGGTGGTGCTGCGCTTTATCTGGGTGCAAAGCATCTGGCGTTTGTCGGGCCTGCTTAGAAGGCTGCGTGGGAAAAGTGAGCTGACTTTAGTACCGACTGCCCGTTCCTGCTGGCTGTTGACTGTTGGCGGCGTGCGCGGTGCTGTCACCCTGGCGGGTGTGATGTCGGTGCCCTTACTGCTGGCGCCGGGCCAGGATTTCCCGGAGCGCGACCTGCTGATTTTCATCGCTGCCGGTGTGATCCTGTTGTCGCTGGTCGCCGCCTGTATCGCGTTGCCATTGCTGCTGCGTGGCATCGAGCAGAGCCCGGATGAAAAGCGCCATAACGAAGTGCGCGAGGCGTGGAAAAAGACCGCCGTGGCTGCCATCCATGCCCTTGAAGCTGAAGAACCTGCAGAGAGCGAAACCCAGGACGCCGCCCAAGCCGCGCTGGCCGCTGAGCTCAAGGCGCGCCTGATGTCGGAATATCGTCATCAACTGGAGGTGTTTAACGACTCGGCCGAAGCCCAGGCGCTGGCGCATCAGATGGACCTGCTTGAACGCAAGTTACGCCTCAAGGCCCTGCGCGCGCAGCGTTTGGAATTGTACAGTTTGAGCCGTCATCACCAGATTGGTGATGACGTATTACGCGAGGTATTGGCGGACCTGGACATGAGTGAGGCGAATTTAGGAACCTTGAAATGAGCCGCGCCGCAGCGCGACTCAATCGCGGCTACTTACCGATTTCTAGGCGTAAGCGCAGTGGTGGTTAGCGGCGTAAAGGCGATCCAAAATTCGCGCGGGGTCACTTGTTCGAGTCGTCAATTCGATGAGGGGGTTGTCGATTCGGGAGCGGGCGGATAAAGGAGGGCCATGAATTTTTTATCACCTTCAGATATTTCCTCGTTAAAGGGAACGTCAACGCCATCCGTCGTAAACCATGCTGGGACTCTGTAGTGCATGATTGATTGCGGGTCATACGCTGAGCGGGTGGTGGTGCTGGGATCTAAGACAGTTAGAAAGTCGAATTCTTCTTCGGCCTTTGAAAGCCCAATTCTTTCAGCTTCCTTGTCCAGCTTTGTCCTGTCCCAGTGCACCGGATGATCCGGGTGATCATGTTCATGCTCCAGGCCCAGTGCGTGCCCGAACTCGTGCCGTATTGCATGGTTGAGCATATCAGCGGTTTGAAGCAGGTCTATGTGCATTGTAGGCTGGTCTTTTGGGACTCTTGTTGCCAGCGTGCCTACGACGGAGTGGCTCGTTGATTCTTTTTTGGTGCCGGAGATTCTGATGTCGCCATCATTGCTGGTAATGAAGTTGAACTTAAGGTTGGTATACGGTTGCCATAGGAGAATATTTTTCTTCACATAGTCTTTGGCTTTTTCCGGCATGTCGAACAGTGAGATATTAAGTGTTGAGTTCTGCTTCCATAAATACCGGGTGCTGGCGATGCCGCGTGTACGCCTGATGGTCGCGGGTGGTTCTATTTGAGTATCAGCGGGCGCGGGTTGAGTGTAGGCGGTGGGAGTCAGGGTGAGCTTATTAATCATCAGGTCATCTCTGGATTCTGTGAGCAATAGCATCCATTCAATGTAAAACTCCGCGCATTAGGTGGTCTTTTTTGAGAAGGCAGTTCCATTGCGCAGTGGTGAGTGCACACATCACCTCATCTGTAAGTCAGCACAGCGTCCGCGTTGCGCTGGCCCCTTAGCTCAGTTTGAGCCGTCATCACCAGATGGGTGATGACGTATTACGCGAAGTGTTGGCAGATCTGGATATGAGTGAGGCGAATCTGGGTGTGATGCAGTAGGCCGGCACGCAGATGCAATCAGTTGGACAGTGAGCCGTATAGCTTCCTTGCGATTGCCTTATCACCTTCTGAAACCCGTTTGTTGGCACCTACCCCCTTTCCGTCACTCGTTACGTAATCAGGGAATTCGTAATGCATGATGGACTTACTGTCGTAGGCGGTTACCAGTAAATGACCGCCGGCAGGCAGTTCCAGGATCTGGCTATAAACAAGTTCCTCTGGAAAAAGCTCACTGGCATAAGCGTCGTAAACAGCATCCTCGTCCCAGTTGATCTCATGCTCAGGGTTTTGGTGTTCATGTAACAGCCCCAAGGCATGGCCGAACTCATGCAGCGCCGTCGCTCGGAATGCTGTCGAGTCGTCGGTCCTCTCCAAATGCATCGTAGGTTCGCTCGTCGGTACGGTTTTCGCGTCGGTGCCGATCTTCGACCAGTTCCCTTTGTAGCCTTCGTCATCAGAAATTCGAATGTCGCCCTCTCTGCCGCTGACTACCCGAAACTGAAGGGCCGGGGTGTTATGAGCCCATTCCCGGATCGCATCCAAGACCAGTGCGGTACTTTTTTTGTCTCTCAGGTCCAACGCAACGGTGACAACGCCATCGGGCCAACGTTTGCTGGTATCTGCGAGTCCTCTTTTGTCTCGGATGGTGGATGCAGAGGCAGGGGGCTCACTGTGCAGCACAGGTGACTGGCCGGTTGATAAGTTACCTGGATATTGAGTCGTCAGATGCATGCTCTCTACTCTGTGGGAATATGCCCAGTAGTGGCGTGCCAGGGAGTGTTGGTTCCGTAGTCAAGCGCCCGCACTGCATTGCACAGTGCGGGTTTGGACAGGATTACTGTCGGCGCTGGATAAAGTCCCGAATCCGCTCCGCCGCTTCCACACACTCCGCCAACGGGGCCACCAGCGCCAGGCGTACGCGACCGGCACCAGGGTTGAAACCGTCGACTTCGCGGGACAGGTATGAGCCCGGCACGACGGTCACGTGTTCTTCCACGAACAAGTCGCGGCAGAAGGCGGCGTCGTCTCCCTTCACATTCGGCCACAAGTAGAAGCCGCCATCCGGGCTTTGTACGTCCAGCACCGGCTTGAGGATCGCCAGCACGGCGTCGAACTTCTCGCGGTACAGGTCACGGTTGGCCAGCACGTGAGCTTCATCCTGCCAGGCCGCAATGCTGGCCAGCTGGGTTTGCACCGGCATCGCGCAGCCGTGGTAGGTGCGGTACAGCAGAAAGGCCTTGAGGATATCGGCGTCGCCGGCTACGAAGCCCGAGCGCAGGCCTGGCAGGTTGGAGCGTTTGGACAGGCTGTGGAACACCACGCAACGTTTGAAGTCCTGGCGGCCCAGCTCCACACAGGCGCTGAGCAAGCCCGGCGGCGGGGTCTGCTCGTCGAAGTACAGCTCGCTGTAGCACTCGTCGGCAGCGATCACGAAGTCATATTCGTCGGCCAGGGCGATGAGTTTTTTCAGGGTGTCGACCGGGATCAACGCGCCGGTCGGGTTGCCGGGTGAGCACAGGAACAGGATCTGGCAGCGTTTCCAGATGTCTGGCGTTACCGCATCGAAATCCGGGTTGAAACCGTTACTGTCCAGACACGGCAGGTAATACGGCTTGGCCCCGGCCAGGAACGCAGCGCCTTCGTAGATCTGGTAGAACGGGTTCGGGCTGACCACCAGTGCATCGTCAGCGCGGTTGACCACGGTTTGGGTGAAGGCAAACAGTGCCTCGCGGGTGCCGTTGACCGGCAAAATGTTGCGCGCCGGGTCCAGCCAGCCTTTGGGTACGTTAAAGCGCCGCTCGCACCAGGCGCCGATGGCCTCACGCAGGGCCGGGATGCCCAGGGTGCTCGGGTACACCGCCATCTGGTCGAGGTTGTCCGCCAGGGCCTTGGCTACGAAGGCTGGGGATTTGTGTTTCGGCTCGCCGATGGACAGCGCGATCGGGCGTTTGTCCGGGTTCGGTGCGACGCTGCCGAGCAGGGCGCGCAGTTTCTCGAACGGGTAGGGCTGCAGCTGGTTCAGGGCGTTGTTCATGTAAGCCTCTTACGGTCAGCACGCACTCTGTGGGAGCTGGCTTGCCTGCGATGGCATCACTGTGGTCTGCCTGATAGACCAAGGTGTCTGCATCGCAGGCAAGCCAGCTCCCACATGAATCGTGTCCACAATGTTAAAAATCAAATGGTCAGTCTGGTCAGCTCGACGCCCGGTTCCTGGCTCACGCTCAATTGCTGCACGATTGCTTCCTGCAAACGCAGGCACAGCTGCGGGTCGGACAGCGGCTGGTTGTCGGCGTCGGTAATGAAAAACACGTCTTCCACGCGCTCCCCCAGGGTCGCAATCTTGGCGTTTTGCAACGACAGGTCGAACTCCAGGAAGATCCCGCCGATGCGCGCCAGCAAGCCTGGGCGGTCCGGTGCGCTGAGTTCCAGCACCGTCACCGGGCGCTGGGCGTCATTGGAAATGGTCACCTGAGGCGCAAAGGCAAAGTGTTTGAGCTGGCGCGGTACCCGACGCTGGATAATGGTCGGGTAGTCGTCCGGGTTGCGCAGAGCCTCGGTAAGGCCTTCGCGAATCTTTTTCACGCGTGCCGGGTTGTCGCCGATCGAGTCACCATCGGTGTCGAGCACAATATAGGTGTCGAGGGTGAACTGGCTGCTGGAGGTGATAACCCGCGCGTCATGGATGTTCAGGTTGAGCTGGTCCATGGCGGCCACGGTCACGGCGAAGAAGTCGTGCTGGTCGGGCGCGTAGATGAAGATCTGCGTGCCGCCCTCGAACTCGCGCTGGGTGGTTTCCTTGATCAGCACCAGTGGGCCGCCGTCGGCCGGCTGTTGCAGGATTGCGTCACTGTGCCAGGCCACGTCGCCGGCGGTGTGGCGCAGGAAGTAATCATCGCCCAGTTGCGACCACAGCTGCTCGACGTCATCCGGGTCGTTGCCACCGCGCACGAGGATATCCAGGGCCGCGCTTTGGGTGCGGCGGATCTGCTCCTCGCGGTCTACCGGGTTTTCCAGGCCACGGCGCAGCGCGCGCTTGGTCTCGGTGTAGAGCTGGCGCAACAGGCTGGCGCGCCAGGAATTCCACAGCGTCGGGTTGGTGGCGTTGATGTCGGAGACGGTCAGCACGTAGAGGTAATCGAGGCGAGTTTCATCGCCGACGATTCCGGCAAAGTCGTGAATCACCTGCGGGTCGGACAGGTCCTTGCGCTGGGCGGTGGTCGACATCACCAGGTGGTTCTGCACCAGCCATACGATCAGGCGGCTGTCCCACAGCGGCAGTTGGTGGCGCTGGCAGAAGGCTTCGGCATCAACCGCGCCGACTTCGGAGTGGTCGCCATGCCGGCCTTTGCCGATGTCATGGTACAGGCCGGCCAGGTAGATCAGCTCGGGCTTGGGTAGCTTGGCCATGAGCTTGCTGGCCAGCGGGAATTTCTCTGACACCTGGGTGTACTGCAACTTACGCAGGTGTTTGATCAAATTGAGTGTGTGGGCGTCGACGGTATAGATGTGGAACAGGTCGTGCTGCATCTGCCCGACAATAAAGCCGAACTCCGGCAGGTAGCGGCCGAGGATGCCGTAACGATTCATGCGCCGCAGGTTGCGGTGGATGCCGATCTTGCACTTGAACAATTCGATAAACAGGCTGGTATTGCGGATGTCGTTGCGAAAGTCATCGTCGATCAGGTGACGGTTTTCGCGCAGCAGACGGATAGTGTCGGCGCGTACGCCTTTGATTTCCGGCTGCTGGGCCATCAGCACGAAGATTTCCAGCATGGCGAACGGCGTGCGCCGGAACACATTGTCGTTGCGCGCCTCGATATAGCCGTCGTGCAGTTGGAAGCGCGAGTTGATCGGCTGCGGCGGGGCTTCGTCTTCCGGCGCCAGAATCACTTCTTCGAAGTGCTGGATGATCAGGTCGCTGAGTTGGGCAATGCTCATGACCACGCGGTAATACTGCTGCATGAAGCTTTCGATGCTGGTTTTTGCGTCTTCGCCTTCAAAGCCCAGCAGTGTGGCAATGGAACGCTGGTGGTCGAACAGCAGGCGGTCTTCGGAGCGCCCGGCGAGCATGTGCAGGGCGTAGCGCACTTTCCACAGAAACTCCTGGGACGAGGCCAACAGGGCATTTTCGCTTTCGACCAGAAAGCCCTCGCCTGCCAGGGCGCGCAGGTTGAGGGTGCCGTATTGGCGACGGGCAACCCACAGGATGGTCTGGATATCGCGCAGCCCGCCCGGTGAACCTTTGACGTTGGGCTCAAGGTTGTATTCGGTGTCGTTGTACTTGTGGTGGCGGGCTTTTTGCTCGGCACGCTTGGCCAGGAAGAACTCCTTGCTCGGCCACATATGCGCGGTGCTGGTGACCTCCAGCATGCGCTGGCGCAGGCGTTCGGGGCCGGCGATGGTGCGGCTTTCCATCAGGTTGGTGATCACGGTGAGGTCGGCACGTGCCTCCTCGGCGCACTCGTCCACAGAGCGCACGCTCTGACCGACTTCCAGGCCGATGTCCCACAACAGCGTCAGAAAACGCTCGATGGAATCGCGAAAGATCTCATGATCGGCGCTGTCCAGCAGGATCAGCAGGTCGATGTCGGAGTAGGGGTGCAACTCGCCGCGACCGTAGCCGCCGACCGCCACCAGGGCGATGTCGGCGTCTTCACTCCAGCTGAACTGCTCCCAGGCCTTTTGCAGGAGGTTGTCGACGAACCAGGCGCGATCTTCGATCAGCCGACGAATGTCGCGGCCGCTGCGAAAGCGCTCATCAAGCACCTCGCGGGCCTGGCGGATAGCCTTCTTGAAGGCGGCGATGGGGCTTGCCTTCAGCGCCAGTTCGGCCTGGAACTGGCCGCGGTCGAAGAGTTCGGGGTCCACCTGGGGCATCGATCGGCTTTCCTATCTGTCTATGGAGTCAGTCACAACGGTGTCGCTGGAAAACCGAGGCAACCCTCATGCCGAAACGCGAGGAATCGTGTCGTCTGCGCGCAGGGTGAAGATCTCGTAGCCGGTCTCGGTGACCAGCAGGGTGTGTTCCCACTGAGCCGAGAGCTTGCGGTCCTTGGTGATGGCGGTCCAGCCGTCGCCCAGCACCTTGGTGTCGGCCTTGCCCTGGTTGATCATCGGCTCGATGGTGAAGGTCATGCCCGCCTTGAGCTCCATGCCGGTGCCGGCGCGGCCGTAGTGCAGGATCTGCGGCTCTTCGTGGAACACCTTGCCGATGCCGTGGCCACAGAATTCACGGACTACCGAGAAGCCGTTCTTTTCTGCGTGCTTCTGGATCACTTCACCGATGTCGCCCAGGCGGCAGCCGGGCTTGACGATTTCGATAGCCTTATACATGCATTCCTGGGTGACCTGGGACAGGCGCTCAGCCCAGACCGGAACGGTGCCGACGTGGAACATGCGGCTGGTGTCGCCGTGGTAGCCATCCTTGATCACAGTGACGTCGATGTTCAGGGTGTCGCCGTCCTTCAACGGTTTGTCGCCCGGAATTCCGTGGCAGACCACGTGGTTGATCGAGGTGCAAATCGACTTGGGGAAGCCCTTGTAGTTGAGCGGGGCAGGGATGGCCTTCTGCACGTCGACTATATAGTCGTGGCAAATGCGGTCCAGGGCTTCGGTGGTGACGCCGGGTTTGACGTGTTCGGCAATCATTTCCAGCACGTCGGCAGCCAGTTTGCCGGCAACGCGCATGCCTGCGATGTCTTCGGCGGTTTTCAAGTTAACGGTCATACAGGCTCTCTCTAGCGCGACGCGCTGAAATCAATACGGTTTACGGGCGTGCGACAAAAGGTTGCAGAGTTCGCACAAGCCCCAAAAAACCTGATTCTAACAGACGTGGGCGGCAAATCATGAGCCTCTGATGATCGCTTCTGTCTATCAAGGTGGGGGCATATTGGCTCTATTCAAAGGGTTACGCAAAAGCGGAGCACGGCAAATGTGATTGCGGGTTTCGTTTTTGTCCTTCGTGTGGTATAAAATGCGCCGCTTTCCGGGGATGCCCCGCGAAGCTTAAATCCACACACGTGTCGACACGATGACCTGGGTGCCGGAGGCTTGAAGCCGCTGGTTGGTCATTGGGATACGTGGAGGCCAAACCCGACTTATTAAGGAACTATCATGTCCCAAGTCAACATGCGCGATATGCTGAAGGCCGGTGTGCACTTCGGTCACCAGACCCGTTACTGGAACCCGAAAATGGGTAAATACATTTTCGGCGCGCGTAACAAGATCCACATTATCAACCTTGAAAAAACCCTGCCAATGTTCAACGAAGCTCTGACTTTCGTAGAGCGTCTGGCCCAGGGCAAAAACAAGATCCTGTTCGTCGGCACCAAGCGCTCCGCTGGCAAGATCGTTGCTGAAGAAGCAGCACGTTGCGGTTCGCCGTACGTCGATCACCGCTGGTTGGGCGGCATGCTGACCAACTTCAAAACCATCCGTGCTTCCATCAAGCGTCTGCGTGACCTTGAAGTGCAAGCCGAAGACGGTACTTTCGCCAAGCTGACCAAGAAAGAGGCGCTGATGCGCACTCGCGACCTGGAAAAGCTCGATCGTTCCCTGGGTGGTATCAAGGACATGGGCGGTCTGCCTGACGCACTGTTCGTTATCGACGTTGATCACGAGCGCATCGCGATCACCGAAGCCAACAAGCTGGGCATCCCGGTTATCGGCGTAGTCGATACCAACAGCAGCCCGGAAGGCGTTGACTACATCATCCCAGGCAATGATGACGCAATCCGCGCTATCCAGCTGTACATGGGTTCGATGGCTGACGCTGTAATCCGTGGTCGCAACCACGTTGCTGGTGGTACCGAGCAGTTCGTTGAAGAAGCTCCGGTAGCTGCCGCTGAGTAATTAGCGCCCTGGCGTTGACTCAGTAAGCAAAAAGGGGGCTTGGCCCCCTTTTTGCCACCTCGAAAACCATTTGTCGGCAGCGCAGCTACAACTTCTGTAACGTGCAGCGGCCTACAAGGGTGATTCGGGAAGAATTGATCGCCCGTTTGATCGGGTGGAATGGTTGAAAACCTATCCAAGAGGATTTTGAAATGGCAGAGATTACTGCAGCGTTGGTTAAAGAACTGCGTGAGCGTACCGGCGAAGGCATGATGGATTGCAAAAAGGCCTTGACCAAGGCTGGCGGCGACATCGAAAAAGCCATCGACGACATGCGTGCTTCCGGCGCCATCAAGGCCGCCAAAAAAGCAGGCAACGTTGCTGCTGAAGGCGCTATCGCTCTGGTTGAAGACGGCAAGGCTGCCGTTCTGCTGGAAGTGAACTCCCAGACCGACTTCCTGGCTCTGCAAGACGACTTCAAAGCATTCGTTGCTGCCAGCGTCAAGAAAGCATTCGACGACAAGCTGACTACTGTTGAGCCGTTGATCGAAGCTCAAGAAGCTGATCGCCTGGTACTGGTCGGCAAGGTTGGCGAAAACGTCAACATCCGTCGCCTGGCTCGCATCGAAGGTGATGTGGTTGGCGGTTACCTGCACGGTAACAAAATCGGCGTTGTGGTTGCCCTGAAAGGCGGCGACGTTGAGCTGGCAAAAGACATCGCTATGCACGTAGCGGCCAGCAACCCTGAATTCCTGCTGCCATCGGAAGTCTCCGCTGACGCAATCGAACGCGAAAAAGCCGTGTTCCTGAGCCTCAACGCTGACAAGATCGCCGGCAAGCCGGAAAACATCGTTGAAAACATGATCAAAGGCCGTATCAGCAAGTTCCTGGCTGAAGCGAGCCTGGTTGAGCAGGCGTTCGTCAAGAACCCTGAAATCAAGGTTGGCGAACTGGCTAAGAAAGCCGGTGCTGAAATCGTTTCCTTCACCTACTACAAAGTAGGCGAGGGCATCGAGAAGCCGGTCGACAACTTCGCTGAAGAAGTTGCTGCCCAGCTGGCTGCCGCCAAGCAATAAGACAGTTTTCAACTGTCGCCGAAAGAGGCTGCCCGCTCACGCGCGCAGCCTCTTTTCAAATGGGAAGGCCAATTTTATTTGGCTTCCTGTCGGAACTGGCTTACAAAGCCGTGTTCCGATGGCGCTGTGATAGCGTCCAGCTAGAGTGAACGCAAGCCGTAAACGGCTCGCCAAGAATTTTTAAAAAATACGCCGCAGGAGAGATTCGCAATGGCTCAGCAGGGCAGTGGTTATCAGGCTCGCTATAAACGCATTCTACTCAAGCTCAGCGGCGAGGCCCTGATGGGCTCGGAAGAGTTCGGGATCGATCCCAAGGTACTCGACCGCATGGCGCTCGAAGTTGGCCAACTGGTCGGCATCGGCGTACAAGTCGGCCTGGTAATTGGCGGTGGTAACCTGTTCCGTGGCGCGGCACTGAGTGCTGCCGGTATGGATCGTGTCACTGGCGACCACATGGGCATGCTGGCCACTGTGATGAACGCCCTGGCTATGCGCGACGCCCTGGAGCGCGCCAATATCTCGGCCATCGTGATGTCGGCTATTTCCATGGTTGGCGTGACTGATCACTATGATCGCCGCAAAGCCATGCGCCACCTGAACGCCAAAGAAGTCGTGATCTTTGCTGCCGGTACCGGCAACCCGTTCTTCACCACGGACTCGGCTGCCTGCCTGCGTGCCATCGAAATCGATGCCGACGTGGTGCTCAAGGCCACCAAGGTGGATGGCGTCTACACTGCCGACCCATTCAAAGACCCGCATGCCGAGAAGTTCGATCATCTGACCTACGATGAAGTGCTGGATCGCAAGCTGGGTGTGATGGACCTGACGGCTATTTGCCTGTGCCGCGACCACAAGATGCCGCTGCGCGTATTTAACATGAACAAGCCCGGTGCCCTGCTGAATATCGTACACGGCGGCGCGGAAGGGACTCTGATCGAGGAAGGCCAACAATGATCAACGAAATCAAGAAAGACGCTCAAGAGCGTATGCACAAATCCCTGGAGTCTCTGAACCACGCGTTTGGTCAGATTCGTACCGGTAAGGCTCACCCAAGCATTCTGGGTAGCGTGATGGTGCCGTACTACGGCACAGATACCTCCATCACCCAGGTGGCCAACATCACCGTAAAAGACTCGCGCACCCTGCAGGTCGTGGCTTTTGAGCGCAACATGCTCGGCGCTGTCGACAAAGCCATCCAGAGCGCTGGCTTGAACCTCAACCCGACCAACCTGGGTGAGTTGCTGCTGATCTCCATGCCGGCCCTGACCGAAGAAACCCGCAAGGGCTTCACCAAGCAGGCGCGCAGCGCGGCTGAAGATGCGCGGGTTGCAGTGCGTAATATCCGCCGTGATGCGCTGGGCGACCTGAAGAAACTGGTCAAGGACAAAGAAATCAGCGAAGACGAAGAGCGTCGCGCCGTTGCCGATATCGACAAGCTGACCAAAGATGCCGAGGCCCAGATCACCAAGGCCACGGAAGAGAAAGAAAAGGACCTGATGGCCGTATAAGGGGTCAGGACGCCTTCATGGAAAAGACCAAGCAGACTGTGCCCTCTGTGGTGCCGCGCCATGTCGCGATCATCATGGATGGGAATAATCGCTGGGCGAAGAAACGCTTTATGCCGGGTGTTGCCGGGCATAAAGCGGGTGTCGATGCAGTGCGCGCCGTGATTGAGGTGTGTGCCGAGGCCAAGGTCGAAGTGTTGACCTTGTTTGCCTTCTCCAGTGAGAACTGGCAACGGCCGGCCGAAGAAGTCAGCGCCTTGATGGACCTGTTCTTCAAGGCTTTGCGTCGTGAGGCCAAGCGCCTTAACGACAACAACATCAGCCTGCGTATCATCGGTGACCGCTCGCGGTTTCACCCGGAATTGCAGGCGGCCATGCGCGAAGCTGAAGCCATCACCGCCGGCAGCAACCGTTTTGTACTGCAGATCGCGGCCAACTATGGCGGCCAGTGGGATATCGCCCAGGCCGCGCAGCGCCTTGCCCGCGAAGTACAGGCCGGGCACCTGCGGCCGGACGACATCACGCCCGAATTGTTGCAAACCTGCCTGGTGACCGGCGATCTGCCGTTGCCGGACCTGTGCATCCGCACCGGTGGCGAGCACCGCATCAGCAATTTCCTGTTGTGGCAGCTGGCCTACACCGAACTGTACTTCTCCGACCTGTTCTGGCCGGACTTCAAACACGATGCCATGCGTAATGCACTGGCCGATTTCGCTTCCCGTCAGCGCCGCTTCGGTAAAACGAGCGAGCAGATCGAAGCTGGAGCCCGGGTTTAAATGCTTAAACAACGAATCATCACCGCACTGATCCTGCTGCCGATAGCCTTGTGTGGGTTTTTCCTGCTCGACGGTTCCGGCTTTGCGCTGTTTATTGGCGTGGTCGTGACCCTGGGTGCCTGGGAGTGGGCGCGTCTGGCGGGCTTTAATGCGCAATTGCCACGTGTGGTCTACGCCGCCGTCGTGGCGCTGTTGCTGTTTCTGATGCATACCCTGTCGAGCATCGTGGTGCCTTGGGTGTTGGGCGCTGCGGTGCTGTGGTGGGCGCTCGCGACCTTCCTGGTGCTGACCTTTCCGCGTACCAGCGGCCATTGGTCCAGTGTTGCCAGCAAACTGGTGATTGGCTTGCTGATTTTGCTGCCGGCCTGGCAAGGCCTGGTGGAAATCAAGAATGCACCGATGGGCAACTGGCTGATCATGGCGGTGATGGTCTTGGTGTGGGGCGCCGACATTGGCGCCTACTTCTCTGGTCGTGCCTTCGGCAAGCGGAAGCTGGCGCCGGCTGTCAGCCCCGGCAAGAGCTGGGAAGGCGTCTACGGCGGTCTGGCGTTGACCTTGCTGATCACGCTGGTGGTGGGTGTTGTGCGCGACTGGTCGGTGAAGGAAATACTCCTGGCCCTGCTGGGCACGGCAGTCGTGGTGTTCATCTCGGTGGTGGGCGACCTGACTGAAAGCATGTTCAAGCGCCAGGCCGGGATCAAGGACAGCAGCAACCTGCTGCCGGGTCATGGCGGCGTGCTGGACCGTATCGACAGCCTTACCGCTGCCATCCCGATCTTTGCCGTGCTGCTGTGGATGACGGCTTCGTGAGCCGCTTGCAACAGGTGACCGTGCTGGGTGCAACCGGCTCGGTCGGGCTGAGCACCCTGGATGTGATCGCTCGCCATCCTGATCGTTACCAAGTGTTTGCCTTGACCGGCTTCACCCGCTTGAGCGAGTTGCTGGCCCTTTGCGTGCGCCACACGCCGCGCTTTGCCGTGGTGCCTGAAGTGGCGGCAGCACATGGCTTGCAGCAACAGTTGCAGGCTGCAGGGCTGGCTACGCAGGTGCTGGTGGGTGAGGAAGGGCTGTGCCAGGTGTCGGCCGATGCCGAGGTGGACACCGTGGTGGCGGCCATAGTCGGTGCAGCGGGTTTGCGCCCGACGCTGGCAGCAGTGGATGCAGGCAAGAAGATCCTGCTGGCCAATAAAGAGGCGCTGGTCATGTCCGGCACGCTCTTTATGCAGGCGGTACGCAAGAGCGGCGCAGTGTTGTTGCCACTCGACAGCGAGCACAACGCAATCTTCCAGTGCATGCCCGGTGATTTTGCCCGTGGCTTGAGCCAGGTGGGTGTACGGCGGATTCTTCTTACGGCATCTGGTGGCCCGTTCCGGCAAACTCCATTGGCCGATTTGGAGCATGTGTCGCCTGATCAGGCCTGTGCACATCCGAACTGGTCCATGGGGCGCAAGATTTCCGTGGACTCGGCGAGCATGATGAACAAAGGCCTGGAGTTGATCGAGGCGTGCTGGTTGTTCGACGCTCGGCCCGATCAGGTTGAAGTGGTGATCCACCCACAAAGTGTGATTCATTCCTTGGTCGACTACGTGGACGGTTCGGTGTTGGCGCAGCTGGGTAACCCGGACATGCGCACGCCGATCGCCAATGCCCTGGCCTGGCCGGAGCGAATTGACTCGGGTGTCGCGCCATTGGACCTGTTCGCCGTTGCGCGCCTGGACTTCGAGGCGCCGGACGAGCAACGCTTCCCGTGTCTGCGTTTGGCGCGGCAAGCGGCAGAGGCGGGCAATAGCGCACCGGCGATGCTCAATGCGGCTAACGAGGTGGCTGTGGCGGCGTTTCTGGACGGGCGTATTCGCTTCCCGCAGATCCCGAGTATCATCGAGGAAGTTTTGAGCCTTGAGCCCGTTGTGGCAGTGGATGATTTAGGTGCAGTGTTCGAGGCCGACGCAAAGGCCCGCACGCTGGCCGAGCAATGGTTGAACCGCAACGCGCGTTAGTCTTTGGGCAGGTTTGAGCCTTCAGGCACTGGATTGGAATGCGGAGAAATTAGATGAGTGCGCTCTACATGATTGTCGGCACCCTGGTTGCTCTGGGTGTGTTGGTTACCTTCCACGAATTCGGCCACTTTTGGGTGGCGCGTCGTTGCGGCGTCAAGGTACTGCGCTTTTCCGTCGGTTTCGGCATGCCATTGCTGCGTTGGCACGATCGGCGCGGCACTGAATTCGTGATTGCGGCCATTCCGTTGGGCGGCTACGTCAAGATGCTCGACGAGCGCGAAGGCGAAGTGCCGGCCGATCAGTTGGATCAGTCCTTCAATCGCAAGACCGTTCGTCAGCGCATCGCCATTGTGGCTGCCGGTCCGATCGCCAACTTCCTATTAGCGATGGTGTTCTTCTGGGTCTTGGCCATGATGGGCAGCCAGCAGGTGCGCCCCGTCATCGGCGCGGTCGAAGCCGACAGCATGGCGGCCAAGGCCGGCCTGGTCGCAGGGCAGGAAATTGTTTCCATTGATGGCGAGCCGACCACAGGGTGGGGCGCGGTCAATTTACAACTGGTACGCCGCATGGGTGAGAGCGGCACCATTAATGTCGTGGTGCGCGAACAGGATTCCACCGCCGAGACGCCTCGCGCCCTGGCCCTTGATCACTGGCTCAAGGGCGCGGATGAGCCTGACCCGATCAAGTCGCTGGGGATTCGACCGTGGCGCCCGGCCTTGCCGCCGGTGCTGGCCGAGCTGGACCCGAAAGGCCCGGCGCAAGCCGCAGGTCTGAAAACCGGCGACCGCTTGTTGGCCCTTGATGGCCAGGCGCTGGGCGACTGGCAGCAAGTGGTCGACCTGGTGCGTGTACGTCCTGATACCAAAATTGTGCTGAAAGTTGAGCGCGATGGTGCTCAAATCGACGTCCCTGTGACCCTGGCGGTACGCGGGGAAGCCAAGGCAGCCGGGGGTTACCTGGGTGCCGGGGTGAAAGGTGTCGACTGGCCGCCTTCGATGGTGCGGGAGGTCAGCTTCGGGCCGTTGGCGGCAATTGGCGAGGGTGCAAAACGCACTTGGACCATGAGTGTGCTGACCCTCGAATCGCTCAAGAAAATGTTGTTCGGCGAGCTCTCGGTAAAAAACTTGAGTGGACCGATAACCATTGCTAAAGTGGCGGGCGCTTCTGCCCAGTCGGGTGTCGCGGATTTCCTGAATTTCCTGGCTTATCTGAGTATTAGCCTTGGAGTTCTGAATTTGTTGCCCATTCCAGTATTGGATGGGGGGCATCTGTTGTTTTATCTGGTCGAGTGGGTGCGTGGTCGCCCCTTGTCGGATCGGGTGCAGGGTTGGGGGATACAGATCGGTATCAGTTTGGTGGTCGGAGTGATGTTGTTAGCTCTGGTCAACGATCTGGGACGACTGTAACGCTTCGCTGAATTGCGAATCTGCCGCATTTTGCGGCAGTTTGTTTATTGCCAGTTGGAATAAGAAAGGACTTCATGAAACGTCTGCTGCTAACTGCGGTTCTCACCGTATTGATGATCGCCGAAGTTCACGCCGAGTCCTTCACTATCTCCGATATTCGCGTCAACGGCCTCCAGCGGGTTTCCGCCGGTAGCGTCTTTGGTGCCTTGCCGTTGAACGTCGGGGAACAGGCGGATGATCGTCGCCTGGTGGAATCCACTCGTGCGCTGTTCAAAACCGGGTTCTTTCAAGATATCCAACTGGGTCGCGAAGGTAACGTCCTGGTCATCACTGTCGTTGAGCGACCTTCCGTCGCCAGTATCGAGATCGAGGGTAACAAGGCGATCTCCACTGAAGACTTGATGAAGGGTCTCAAGCAATCCGGCCTGGCCGAAGGCGAGATCTTCCAGCGCGCCACCCTCGAGGGTGTGCGTAACGAACTGCAACGTCAGTACGTTGCCCAGGGTCGCTATTCCGCGTCCGTGGAAACCGAAGTGATCCCGCAGCCTCGTAACCGTGTTGGCCTCAAGGTCAAGATCAACGAAGGCACCGTGGCGGCCATCCAGCACATCAACGTGGTGGGTAACACCAAGTTTGCTGATGATGACCTGATCGATCTGTTCGAACTCAAGACCACCAACTGGCTGTCGTTCTTCAAGAACGATGACAAGTACGCCCGTGAAAAACTCTCCGGTGACCTGGAACGTCTGCGTTCCTACTATCTGGACCGTGGCTATATCAACATGGATATCGCTTCGACCCAGGTGTCTATCACCCCGGACAAGAAACACGTCTACATCACCGTCAACGTCAACGAAGGTGAGAAATACACCGTGCGTGACGTCAAGCTCAGCGGTGACCTGAAAGTCCCTGAAGACCAGGTGAAGTCGCTGTTGCTGGTGCAGAAAGACCAGGTGTTCTCGCGCAAGCTGATGACTACCACGTCCGAACTGATCACCCGTCGCCTGGGTAACGAAGGCTATACCTTCGCCAACGTCAACGGCGTGCCGACCCCGCACGACGAAGACCACACCGTGGACATCACCTTCGTTGTCGACCCTGGCAAGCGTGCCTACGTGAACCGCATCAACTTCCGTGGCAACACCAAGTCTGCGGACGAAGTGCTGCGCCGTGAGATGCGCCAGATGGAAGGTGGCTGGGCGTCGACTTACCTGATCGACCAGTCCAAGACCCGTCTTGAGCGCCTGGGCTTCTTTAAAGAAGTCAACGTCGAAACCCCAGCCGTACCGGGTGTGGACGACCAGGTTGACGTGAACTACGCCGTTGAAGAACAAGCGTCGGGTTCGATCACTGCCAGCGTCGGTTTTGCACAGAGTGCCGGCCTGATCCTCGGTGGTTCGATCACCCAGAACAACTTCCTCGGTACCGGTAACAAGGTCTCCATCGGCCTGACCCGAAGCGAATACCAGAGCCGCTATAACTTCGGTTATGTCGACCCCTACTGGACAGCTGACGGTGTGAGCCTGGGCTACAACGCCTTCTACCGCACCACCGACTACAAAGACCTCGACGTTGACGTTGCAAGCTATGCGATCGACAGCCTGGGCGCCGGTGTCAACATCGGTTACCCGATCAGTGAGACCTCGCGTCTGACCTTCGGCTTCACCGCGCAACAGGACAAGATCAAGACCGGTGTGTACACCACCGACGAAATCTTCAACTTCGTGCGCAAAGAAGGCGACCAGTTCCTGAACTTCAAGGCTTCGGCCGGTTGGTCGGAATCGACCCTGAACAAAGGTGTGCTGGCGACCCGTGGCCACTCCCAGAGCCTGACTTTGGAAGCCACTACGCCAGGCAGCGACCTGTCGTTCTTCAAGCTCGACTACCGTGGCCAGTTGTTCCAGCCGCTGAGCGATAACTACACCATGCGCCTGCACACTGAGCTGGGTTATGGCGATGGTTATGGTTCGACCAACGGTCTGCCGTTCTATGAGAACTACTATGCAGGTGGTTTCAACTCGGTTCGTGGTTTCAAGGACAGCACCTTGGGTCCACGTGGTACCCCGAGCCGTGGTCAATTGGTAACCGGTAACCAGGGCACCAGCGTTGACTCGAACAATGACCCGCTGCCTTTCGGTGGTAACATTTTGATCCAGGGTGGTGCGGAGATTCTGTTCCCGCTGCCATTCGTCAAGGATCAGCGTTCGCTGCGTACTTCGGTCTTCTGGGACGTGGGTAACGTGTTCGACTCCAAGTGCGAACAGATCACCAACCCAAGTGGCGTGAAGTCCCAGACTGAGTGCAACGACGTCAGCCTGAGCAACCTCGCCAGCTCCGTAGGTGTTGGCGTGACGTGGGTGACTGCGCTTGGCCCATTGAGCTTTGCTCTGGCCATGCCGATCAAGAAACCGGATAACGCTGAAACCCAGATTTTCCAATTCTCCCTCGGCCAGACGTTCTAAGCGTCTGACCCAAGATAACGACAACGGATTCTGTAGGAGTACATCGTGCGTAAGTTGACTCAATTGGTTCTGCTGGCCACCGTGCTGGTAACCACCCCGGCCTTCGCCGAAATGAAAATCGCCGTCCTGAACTATCAGATGGCCCTGCTGGAATCCGACGCGGCCAAGCGTTACGCCGTGGATGCCGAGAAGAAGTTCGGTCCGCAACTGACCAAACTCAAGACCCTGGAAAGCAGTGCCAAGGGTATCCAGGATCGTCTGGTAGCCGGTGGCGACAAAATGCAGCAAGGCGAACGTGAGCGCCTGGAACTTGAATTCAAGCAAAAGGCCCGCGACTACCAGTTCCAGTCCAAGGAACTGAACGAAGCCAAAGCCGTTGCTGACCGTGAAATGCTCAAGCAGCTCAAGCCTAAGCTCGACAGCGCCGTGGAAGAAGTCATCAAGAAAGGTGCCTTTGACCTGGTGTTCGAACGTGGCGCCGTGATTGACGTCAAGCCTCAATACGACATCACCCGCCAGGTGATCGAGCGCATGAACCAGCTGAAGTAAGCCATGACCGCGACTATCAAGCTCGGCGAGTTGGCCGAGTTCCTGGGGGCCACCTTGCGTGGCTCCAAGGAGAAAGAAATTACTGGGCTAGCCACCTTGCAGGAGGCTGGCCCAGCTCAGTTGAGCTTCCTCGCAAATCCCCAATACCGTAAATACCTGGTCGACAGCCAAGCCGCAGCTGTATTGCTGAAGGCTGCTGACGCCGAAGGGTTTACCGGGGATGCGCTGGTGGTTGCCGACCCTTACCTGGCGTATGCCCGGGCGTCGCACCTGTTCGATCCCAAACCCAAGGCGGCGGCTGGTATTCACCCGTCCGCCGTGATTGCCGATGATGCCCAGGTTGACCCTGCGGCCAGCATTGGCGCGTTTGCGGTGATCGAGAGTGGTGCGCGCATTGCTGCCGGCGTCACGGTGGGGGCGCATTGCTTTATCGGTGCGCGCTGCGAAATCGGTGCCGGTGGTTGGCTGGCGCCTCGCGTTACCCTTTACCACGATGTGCGTATTGGTGAGCGGGTGGTCATTCAGTCGGGGGCCGTGATCGGTGGCGAAGGGTTTGGTTTTGCCAACGCCAAAGGTATCTGGCACAAAATTGCCCAGGTCGGCGGCGTATTGATCGGCGATGACGTGGAAATCGGTGTCAACACCGCTGTGGATCGCGGGGCCTTGGCCGATACCGTGCTCGGTAACGGCGTGAAACTCGACAACCAGATCCAGATCGCCCACAACGTGCAGATTGGCGATCACACCGCCATGGCGGCGTGCGTGGGCATCTCCGGCAGTACCAAGATCGGCAAGCATTGCATGCTGGCCGGTGGCGTTGGGCTGGTGGGGCATATCGAAGTTTGCGACAACGTCTTCATCACCGGCATGACCATGGTGACCCACTCGATTACCGAGCCGGGTGCCTACTCTTCCGGTACGGCCATGCAGCCGGCGGCTGAATGGCGCAAAAGTGCGGCACGTTTGCGCAAGATCGACGACATGGCCCGACGCCTCAAGCAGGTCGAAAAGCGTGTCGAGGACGTGACCCCTGGCGGTAATGCTTCATCAGAAGGCTGATACCATTTCCATATCAAGTGTGCACAGCCGCTAGACTGCCTCCTTGATTTGCTAGCGGGGCGTGCGTTTAGTTCGCCCGCCCCCAATCTTTATTACAGGCTTCCCCCCGAAATGATGGACATCAACGAGATTCGCGAATACCTGCCTCACCGTTACCCGTTCCTGCTGGTGGACCGTGTAGTGGACCTCAATGTCGAGGAAAAGCGCATTCGTGCCTACAAGAATGTCAGCATCAACGAACCGTTCTTTAATGGTCACTTCCCCGCGCATCCCATTATGCCGGGCGTGCTGATCATCGAGGCGATGGCCCAGGCTGCCGGTATCCTTGGTTTCAAAATGCTCGACCTCAAGCCTGCCGATGGCACGCTTTACTATTTCGTGGGCTCCGACAAACTGCGCTTTCGCAACCCGGTCACCCCGGGTGACCAGTTGATCCTGGAAGCCAAGTTCATCAGCTGCAAGCGCCAGATCTGGAAGTTCGAATGCCAGGCCTCGGTGGATGGCAAGCCGGTGTGCTCCGCTGAGATCATCTGTGCGGAACGCAAACTATGAGTTTGATTGACCCTCGCGCAATCATCGATCCGTCGGCCGTTCTGGCCGCCGACGTTGAGGTCGGCCCTTGGTCGATCGTCGGCGCAGGTGTTGAAATCGGCGAGGGGACTGTCATCGGGCCACACGTGATCCTCAAAGGTCCGACCCGCATTGGCAAACACAATCGCATCTACCAGTTTTCCTCGGTGGGCGAAGACACCCCGGACATGAAGTACAAGGGTGAAGAAACACGCCTGGTAATCGGTGATCACAACATTATCCGTGAAGGTGTGACCATTCACCGTGGCACTGTGCAGGATCGTGCCGAAACCACGCTGGGTGATCACAATCTGATCATGGCCTATGCGCATATCGGCCATGACAGTGTGATCGGCAACCATTGCATCCTGGTCAACAACACCGCGCTGGCCGGCCATGTGCACGTTGATGACTGGGCGATCCTGTCAGGCTTCACCCTGGTCCATCAGTATTGCCATATCGGCGCCCACAGCTTTTCCGGCATGGGCACTGCGATCGGCAAGGATGTCCCTGCATTTGTCACGGTGTTCGGCAACCCGGCCGAAGCCCGCAGCATGAATTTCGAAGGTATGCGCCGCCGCGGTTTCAGCGAAGACGCAATTCACGCCCTGCGCCGCGCCTACAAAACGGTTTACCGTCAGGGGCTGACGGTTGAGCAGGCCCTGACTGAACTGGCCGAACCGGCAGCGTTGTTCCCGGAAGTCGCGGTGTTCCGCGACTCTATCCAGGCATCGACGCGCGGCATCACCCGCTGATCATGGCTAATCTGCGTATTGCGCTGGTGGCCGGTGAGGCTTCCGGCGATATTCTCGGCGCAGGCCTGATGCGCGCGCTCAAGGCCCAGCATCCAGCGGTGGAGTTTATTGGCGTAGGTGGCCCGCTCATGCAGGCCGAAGGTCTGACCTCCTACTTTCCCATGGAGCGCCTGTCGGTCATGGGGCTGGTGGAAGTGCTGGGCCGACTGCGTGAGTTGTTGGCGCGTCGCAAGCTGCTGATTCAAACCCTGATCGACGAAAAGCCCGACGTCTTTATCGGCATCGATGCGCCGGACTTCACCCTCAATATCGAGCTCAAGTTGCGTCAGGCCGGAATCAAGACCGTGCATTACGTCAGCCCGTCCGTATGGGCGTGGCGGCAAAAGCGCGTGCTGAAGATCCGCGAAGGCTGCGACTTGATGCTGACCTTGCTGCCGTTCGAGGCCAGGTTCTACGAAGAGAAGGGCGTGCCGGTGCGGTTTGTCGGGCATACCTTGGCCGACACTATCCCACTGCAAGCTGATCGCGCCGCCGCGCGCGCCGAACTGGGCTTGCCCGACGGCCCGCTGGTGGCATTGATGCCGGGCAGTCGTGGCGGCGAAGTCGGGCGTCTGGCCAGTGTGTTTTTCGAGGCTGCCGAACGCCTTCAAGCCTTGAAGCCAGGCGTGCGTTTTGTATTGCCTTGCGCCAGCCCGCAACGGCGTGCGCAAATCGAGACGTTGCTCGAAGGCCGCACGCTGCCGTTGACCTTGCTCGACGGCCAGTCGCACCTGGCACTTGCCGCCTGTGATGCGGTACTGATTGCCTCGGGCACCGCGACCCTGGAGGCGCTGCTGTACAAACGCCCGATGGTGGTGGCTTATCGCCTGGCGCCGCTGACCTTCTGGATTCTCAAGCGTATGGTCAAGAGCCCTTACATCTCCTTGCCTAACCTGCTGGCCCAACGCCTGCTGGTGCCGGAGTTGTTGCAGGACGATGCAACGCCTGAAGCCCTGGCGCAAACCTTACTACCCTTGATCGACGGCGGTGAAGAGCAGACGCGTGGTTTTGACGACATCCACCGCACCCTGCGCCGTGATGCATCGAACCAGGCGGCCGATGCCGTATTGACCCTGATCGGGCAAAAACAGGACGCTTTATGACCACGCAAATGGGCCTGGATTTCAGTCTGGTCGCACACGCCGACGCACTGGTCGCCGGTGTTGACGAAGTAGGGCGCGGCCCGTTGTGCGGCGCGGTGGTAACGGCGGCGGTGATCCTCGACCCAAACCGCCCGATCCTCGGCCTCAATGACTCGAAAAAACTCACCGAAGCACGCCGTGAAAAGCTCTACGACGAAATCTGCGAGAAAGCCCTGAGCTGGCACATCGCCCGAGCTGAAGTCGAAGAAATCGATGAGTTGAACATTCTTCACGCCACCATGCTGGCCATGCAGCGCGCCGTCGAAGGGCTGCACATCACACCGAAAATGGCGATGATCGACGGCAACCGCTGCCCCAAACTGGCGATGCCTTCAGAAGCCGTGGTCAAGGGTGATAGCAAGGTTCCGGCGATTGCCGCCGCCTCGATCCTGGCCAAAGTCAGCCGTGACCGCGAAATGGCGGCGTTCGAATTGATCTATCCGGGCTATGGCATCGGTGGTCATAAAGGCTACCCGACGCCCGTTCATCTGGAAGCCCTGGCTCGCCTGGGTCCGACCCCGATCCACCGTCGCTCGTTTGCCCCGGTCCGCCAGGCTTACGAGGCGCGCGAGAGCGTCAGCGAGGTTTAGTCGCGAGGCTGATGTTTTGCTCAAGGCCCGGTACAATCCCGGGCCTTGTTGTTTCTAAGTTCTTAGACAGGATCACTATGCCGGCTTCATTCGTTCACCTGCGCCTGCACACTGAATACTCCCTGGTCGACGGTCTGGTACGGATCAAACCGCTGGTCAAAACCCTGGTGGGCATGAACATGCCTGCGGTGGCGGTTACCGACCAGAACAACATGTGTTCCCTGGTCAAGTTTTACAAGAACGCCATGGGTGCCGGCATCAAGCCGATTTGCGGCGCCGACCTGTGGCTGTCGAACAAAGACCCGGATAACCCCCTGAGCCGCATCAGCCTGCTGGCGATGAATGGCGTGGGTTATCGCAACCTCACCGAACTGATCTCGCGCGGCTTTATCGACGGCCAGCGCAACGGCTCGATCATCATTGAGCGTGAGTGGGTGGCTGAAGCGAGCGAGGGCGTGATTATGCTCTCGGCTGCCAAAGAAGGTGAGATTGGTATCGCACTGCTGGGCGGCAACCCCCAGGAAGCCGAAGTGTTGGCCCGCGAATGGATGGACGTGTTTCCTGACCGCTTCTACCTGGAAGTCCAGCGCACCAACCGCCCTAACGATGAAGAGCACCTGCATGCCGCCGTGGCCCTGGCCGACAAGCTGGGCGCGCCGCTGGTTGCGACCAACGATGTGCGCTTTATCAAGAAAGAAGATTTCGAAGCCCACGAAACCCGCGTGTGCATCGGCGAAGGCCGCGCACTGGATGACCCGCGCCGCTCCAAGAACTACAGCGAAGAGCAATACCTCAAAAGCGCCGATGAAATGGCCGAGCTGTTCAGCGACTTGCCTGAGGCGCTGGAAAACTCGGTCGAAATCGCCAAGCGCTGCAATATCGAAGTGAAGCTGGGCAAGCACTTTTTGCCCAACTTCCCGATTCCCGATGGCATGACCATCGATGAGTACTTTCGCAAGGTGTCGTTCGACGGCCTGGAAGAGCGTTTGAGTGTTCTGCTGCCCAAGGACACCACTGAAGACTACGACGCCAAGCGCCAGGTCTACGTCGACCGGCTGAATTTCGAGCTGGATATCATTATCCAGATGGGGTTCCCCGGTTACTTCCTGATCGTAATGGACTTTATCCAGTGGGCTAAGAGCAACGGCGTGCCGGTAGGCCCAGGCCGTGGTTCGGGTGCCGGTTCGCTGGTGGCTTATGTGCAGAAGATCACCGACCTTGACCCGCTGGAATACGACCTGCTGTTCGAACGGTTCCTGAACCCGGAACGGGTTTCCATGCCCGACTTCGACGTCGACTTCTGCATGGACGGTCGCGACCGCGTGATCGAATACGTGGCCGAAAAATACGGCCGCAACGCCGTGAGCCAGATCATCACCTTCGGTTCGATGGCGGCCAAGGCTGTAATCCGCGACGTGGCGCGGGTGCAAGGCAAGTCCTACGGCCTGGCGGATCGCTTGTCGAAGATGATCCCGTTTGAAGTCGGCATGACCCTTGAGAAAGCGTATGAGCAGGAAGAAATCCTGCGCGACTTCATCAAGGTCGATGAAGAAGCCGCCGAAATCTGGGACATGGCGCGCAAACTCGAAGGGGTGGTGCGTAACGTCGGTAAACACGCCGGTGGTGTGGTGATTGCGCCGACCAAACTCACCGACTTTTCGCCGATTTATTGCGACGAAGAAGGCGATGGCCTGGTCACCCAGTTCGACAAGGATGACGTGGAGGCAGCCGGCTTGGTGAAGTTCGACTTCCTGGGCCTGCGAACCCTGACGATCATCGACTGGGCGCTCAAGACCATCAACCGCGAGCGCGCCAAGGTCGACGAAGCACCGCTGGATATCGCGTTTATCCCGCTGGACGACAAACCTACCTACCAGCTGCTGCAAAAAGCCGAAACCACGGCGGTGTTCCAGCTTGAGTCGCGCGGCATGAAAGAGCTGATCAAAAAGCTCAAGCCCGACTGCCTGGAAGACTTGATCGCACTGGTGGCTCTGTTCCGTCCTGGCCCGCTGCAATCGGGCATGGTGGACGACTTTATCAACCGTAAGCACGGCCGCGCCGAACTGGCGTACCCGCACTCCGATTATCAGTATGAAGGCCTAAAACCGGTACTGGCGCCTACCTACGGCATCATCCTGTATCAAGAACAGGTGATGCAGATCGCCCAGGTAATGGCCGGTTACACCCTCGGTGGTGCGGACATGCTGCGTCGGGCCATGGGTAAGAAAAAGCCCGAAGAAATGGCCAAGCAGCGCGGCGGTTTCATTGAAGGTTGCGCCTCCAACAATATCGACGCGGACCTGGCCGGTAACATTTTCGACCTGGTAGAGAAGTTTGCCGGTTACGGCTTCAACAAATCCCACTCCGCCGCCTACGGCCTGGTGTCGTACCAGACCGCCTGGCTGAAAGCCCACTACCCGGCGCCGTTTATGGCGGCGGTACTCTCTGCGGATATGCACAACACCGACAAGGTCGTGACCTTGATCGAGGAAGTGCGCACCATGAAGCTGCGCCTCGACGCGCCGGACGTGAACGCCTCGGAGTTCAAGTTCACGGTGAACGACGAAGGCCGCATCATCTATGGCCTGGGCGCCATCAAGGGCGTGGGCGAGGGCCCGGTAGAGGCAATCACCGAAGCGCGTCAGCATGGGCCGTTCGAGGATCTGTTCGACTTCTGCGCACGGGTTGACCTCAAACGCATCAACAAGCGCACCCTCGATGGTTTGATCCGCAGTGGCGCGCTTGATCGTCTCGGCCCGTATTTCCATGATGAGCCGAAGGCTTACCAGGCGAATATCGACCGCAACCGTGCGGTACTGCTCACCGCCATGGAAGAAGCGATCAAGGCCGCCGAGCAGACCGCCCGCACCCACGACAGTGGCCACGCCGACCTGTTTGGCGGGTTGTTTGTCGAGGAAGATGCCGACGTTTATGCCAACCATCGCAAGGCCAAGGAGCTGACCCTCAAGGAGCGTCTCAAAGGTGAAAAAGACACCCTGGGCCTTTACCTGACCGGTCACCCGATTGACGAGTACGAAGGTGAAATACGCCGTTTCGCCCGTCAGCGCATCATCGACCTGAAACCGGCGCGTGACACCCAGACCGTCGCCGGCATGATCATCGCCCTGCGCGTGATGAAAAATAAGAAGGGCGACAAGATGGGCTTTATCACCCTCGATGACCGCTCGGGCCGTATCGAGGCGTCGCTGTTTGCCGATGCGTTCCACTCCGCGCAGTCGCTGCTGCAGACCGATGCGATGGTGGTGGTGGAAGGCGAGGTCAGCAACGATGACTTCTCCGGCGGCCTGCGCCTGCGGATCAAGCGGGTGATGAGCATGGAAGATGCGCGAACCAACCTGGCCGAAAGCCTGCGCTTGAAGGTCAAGACCGAAGCCCTTAAAGGCGATCAGCTACGCTGGTTGGGTGACTTGCTCAAACGTCACCGCGGCGCGTGCCCGGTGACCATGGAGTACACCGGCAATGACGCCAAGGCGATGTTGCAGTTTGGTGAGACGTGGCGAATTGATCCCGCTGATGGCTTGATTCAAGCTTTGCGTGACCAGTTCGGGCGAGACAACGTCTTCCTCCAATACCGCTGACGGTCAGATAAGTCTGATCTCGGCTGAACATTTAATCTCGACCTAAACGCGCCTCTCCCTTAAGGTAGGGCGCGAATAGACAACCGGCTGGCCAGGCACTCCCTGGCCGTCGACCCAAGACGGACGCTTATGAACCCGAATTTTCTTGATTTCGAACAGCCGATCGCTGACCTGCAAGCCAAGATTGAAGAACTGCGCCTGGTCGGCAATGACAATTCGCTGAATATCGGCGATGAGATCGCTCGCCTGCAAGACAAGAGCAGCACGCTCACCGAAGACATTTTCGGCAAGCTGACCAGCTGGCAGATCGCGCGCCTGGCTCGCCACCCGCGCCGTCCGTATACCCTGGACTACATTCAGCACATCTTCACCGAGTTCGATGAGTTGCATGGCGATCGCCACTTCTCTGACGACGCGGCCATCGTGGGCGGCATCGCTCGCCTGGACGACCAGCCAGTGATGGTGATCGGTCACCAGAAAGGCCGTGAAGTGCGTGAAAAGGTGCGCCGTAACTTCGGTATGCCGCGCCCGGAAGGCTACCGTAAGGCGTGCCGCCTGATGGAAATGGCCGAGCGCTTCAAAATGCCGATCCTGACCTTCATCGACACTCCGGGTGCCTACCCGGGTATCGACGCTGAAGAGCGCAACCAGAGCGAAGCGATCGCCTGGAACCTGCGCGTCATGTCCCGCCTGAAAACCCCGATCATCGCCACCGTGATTGGTGAAGGTGGCTCCGGCGGTGCGCTTGCCATTGGCGTCTGCGACCAACTGAACATGCTGCAATATTCGACCTACGCGGTGATTTCGCCGGAAGGTTGCGCCTCGATCCTGTGGAAAACCGCCGAAAAAGCGCCGGACGCTGCCGAAGCCATGGGCATCACCGCCGATCGCCTCAAAGGCCTGGGCATTGTTGATAAGGTTATCGCCGAGCCATTGGGCGGCGCCCACCGCGACCCTGCTGCCGCTGCTGCGACTATCCGCACAGAGCTGGGTTCGCAACTGGCGATGCTCAAGAAGCTGGACAACGAAGCGCTGCTCAAGCGCCGTTATGAGCGCCTGATGAGCTACGGCCTCTAAGTCAACGCAGTACCCTATGTGGGAGCTGGCTTGTGTGGGAGCTGGCTTGCCTGCGATAGCATCAACTCGGTGTAACAGATAAACCGAGTTGTCTGCATCGCGGGCAAGCCCGGCGCCCACACAAGGCAGCTCCCACATTTGCTTTGTGTATGCTGGGTTATCGCATCCAAATTGATGGCGTACTTTGCTATGAAGCCCACCCTGACCGCCAAACTCCTGCAAACCCTGGCCCCTTGGCGCAACGCCTCGGCCTGGCATATCGCCTTCTCTGGCGGGCTTGATTCCACCGTCCTGCTGCACCTGCTGGCCACTCTGGCTAAAACTGACGAACTCCCACCCCTGCACGCAATCCATGTCCACCATGGCCTGCAAGCTGCCGCCGATGCCTGGCCAAGTCATTGCCAAGCCGTATGTGACGAACTGAACGTGCCCTTGCGGGTGGTGCATGTGCAAGTCCAGTCGGGTGCCAGCCTTGAGCGTGCTGCGCGTGAGGCGCGCTATCGGGCGTTTACCGAGGTGGCCGGGGCAGGGCAGGTGATGCTCACCGGTCAGCATCGTGACGACCAAGCCGAAACCCTGCTGTTTCGCCTGTTGCGCGGCGCAGGGGTGCGAGGCTTGGCGGCCATGCCGGTGCATCGCCCATTGGCAGAGGGACACTTGGTGCGGCCGTTGCTGGATGTCGCACGTGCCGAGCTGCAAGCCTACGCGCAGCAGCATCAGTTGCAGTGGATCGAAGACCCTTCCAACGCTGATTCCCGGTTTGCACGCAATTACCTGCGCAATCGTGTCTTTCCGCTGCTGACCGAGCGCTGGCCCCAAGCCGTCGCCAGCCTGGCCCGCACTGCCGAGCACTTGAGCGAAGCCCAGGGCCTGCTCGACGAATTGGCCGGCATTGACCTGCGAGCTGCCGACCAGCCTTCGCCGTTTCCCTGGTTGGCCTTGCCGTCACTGGCCCTGGCTCCCTTGCGCGAACTTTCAGACGCCCGCCAACGCAACGCACTGCGCCACTGGCTGACGCCGCTGACGCGTTTGCCCGACAGCGACCACTGGGCCGGTTGGTATTCCTTGCGGGATGCCAAGGGCGATGCGCAACCGCTGTGGCGCCTGGCCGATGGTCAGCTGCACCGCAGCGGCGAGCGCGTGTGGTGGCTGCCTTCCACCTATTCAGAGTTTTCCGACACGCCGGTGAGCTGGTCCCATCCGCAAAACCCACTAGAGTTACCCGGTAATGGTCAGCTGAGATTGAGTGGTGAGGCGCCCGCAGGCCCGTTGGTGATTCGTTACCGTCAGGGCGGCGAAATCATTGATGTGCCAGGTCGAGGCCGGCGTGACCTGAAGCGCCTGCTGAATGAAAGTGGCCTGCCAGGCTTCATGCGTGGCAGATTGCCGCTGCTGTATCAGGGCGAGCAATTGCTGGCTGTCCCAACCCTTGCGGGGCTGTGGACCTGTTCGACTGGCAAGTCGCAATTACATTGGATGCCACAGACGTGCGATCAAGGTTTGAGCTGATAGAGGCTTTCCGGTAGACTACGCTCCCTTCTTGATACAACTTCTGTGGATTCAGCTGAATCGCAGCAGTTGCCGATTACCAAGCAGTCTTTGCTGGGCGATTCCAAAAAATGTGTAGCGATCAACGTACCGGTGTTTCATTGCTGGTCTGTCACCACGCGGCGGTTTTTTTGAAAGGTGCACTGTGATTAATGCAGGTGATCGGGGGCTTCGGCCTTCCTTCGCTTTCCCCGGCGGCTCGGACCGCTTTAACGCAGACTTCTAGGGTTTTTCATGACGCGCTACATATTCGTCACGGGCGGTGTTGTTTCTTCATTGGGGAAAGGCATTGCCTCCGCTTCATTGGCGGCCATCCTGGAGGCGCGGGGACTTAAGGTCACCATGCTCAAGCTGGACCCGTACATCAACGTTGACCCGGGCACCATGAGCCCGTTCCAGCACGGTGAAGTGTTCGTCACCCACGACGGCGCCGAAACCGACCTGGACCTGGGCCACTACGAGCGGTTCATCCGCACGACCATGACCCAGAACAACAACTTCACCACCGGCCGTGTCTACGAGCACGTGCTGCGCAAAGAGCGCCGTGGTGACTACCTGGGTGCAACCATCCAGGTGATCCCGCACATTACCGACGAAATCAAGCGCCGCATCATCAAGGGTGCAGGCGATGCCGACGTGGCAATGGTCGAGATTGGTGGCACCGTGGGTGACATCGAATCCCAACCGTTCCTCGAAGCCATCCGTCAGCTGCGTTTCGAAATCGGCGCCAAGCGCGCGATGCTGATGCACCTTACCCTGGTGCCGTACATCGCCACCGCCGGCGAGACCAAAACCAAGCCGACCCAGCATTCCGTCAAGGAACTGCGTTCCATCGGCCTGCAGCCGGACGTACTGATCTGCCGCTCCGATCACCCGATCGACATCTCCTCGCGCCGCAAGATCGCGCAATTCACCAACGTTGAAGAACGTGCGGTGATTGGCCTGGAAGACGCCGACACCATCTACAAGATCCCGGGCATCCTGCATGCGCAAGGCCTGGATGATTTTGTGGTCGAGCGCTTCGGCCTGCAGTGCGGCAGCGCCGACCTCTCCGAGTGGGAAGCGGTAGTCGACGCCAAGCTCAACCCTGAGCACGAAGTCACCATCGCCATGGTCGGCAAGTACATGGAACTGCTGGATGCGTACAAGTCGCTGATCGAAGCGATGAGCCACGCCGGTATCAGCAACCGTACCAAGGTCAACCTGCGCTACATCGATTCCGAAGACATCGAGAACCAGGGCACTGCGCTGCTTGAAGGTGTTGACGCGATCCTCGTACCTGGCGGTTTCGGCCTGCGTGGCGTGGAAGGCAAGATCACTGCCGTTCAATACGCCCGTGAAAACAAAGTGCCGTACCTGGGTATCTGCCTGGGCATGCAAGTGGCCGTTATCGAGTTCGCTCGTAACGTGCTGGGCTGGAAAGACGCCAACTCCACCGAGTTCGATCACACCAGCGGCCACCCGGTCGTAGGCCTGATCACCGAGTGGGAAGACGCCACCGGCGCCGTTGAAACCCGTACCGAAACCTCCGACCTGGGCGGCACCATGCGCCTTGGCGCACAGGACTGCCTGCTGGAGCCGGGTTCGCTGGTTCACGACTGCTACGGCAAGGAAGTGATCGTTGAGCGTCACCGTCACCGCTACGAAGTGAACAACAACCTGCTGCCGCAGATCAAAGAGGCCGGCCTGAAAATCTCCGGTCGCTCCGGTGATGGCAAGCTGGTTGAAGTGGTCGAGGCGCCGGATCATCCGTGGTTCGTGGCCTGCCAGTTCCACCCTGAGTTCACCTCGACGCCGCGCGACGGTCACCCGTTGTTCAGCGGTTTCGTTAAAGCAGCACTGACGCAACATCAGAAGAAGGCGTGAACCTGATGGCCCAGAAGATCATTCGCGTAGGCGACATCGAGATTGCCAACGACAAGCCCATGGTGCTGTTCGGCGGCATGAACGTGCTGGAAAGCCGCGACATGGCGATGCAGGTCTGTGAAGAGTACGTAAAAGTGACCGAGAAACTCGGTATCCCTTACGTGTTCAAGGCCAGTTTCGACAAGGCCAACCGCTCGTCCGTGACCTCCTATCGTGGCCCGGGTCTTGAAGAAGGCATGCGGATCTTCCAGGACATCAAGCAAGCCTTCGGCGTGCCGATCATCACCGACGTCCACGAGCCTGAACAGGCTGCCGTGGTCGCCGAGGTGTGCGACATCATCCAGTTGCCGGCCTTCCTGTCGCGCCAGACCGATCTGGTCGTGGCGATGGCCAAGACCGGCGCTGTGATCAATATCAAGAAAGCCCAGTTCCTCGCGCCCCAGGAAATGAAACACATCCTGAACAAGTGCGTGGAAGCGGGTAACGACCAGTTGATCCTCTGCGAGCGCGGTTCGAGCTTCGGCTACAACAACCTCGTGGTGGACATGCTCGGTTTCGGCATCATGAAACAGTTCGAATACCCGGTGTTCTTCGACGTGACCCACGCGCTGCAAATGCCCGGTGGTCGCGCCGATTCCGCAGGTGGGCGACGTGCCCAGGTGCTCGACCTGGCCAAGGCGGGCATCAGCCAGTCGCTGGCGGGGCTGTTCCTGGAAGCCCACCCGGACCCGGACAACGCCAAGTGCGACGGCCCTTGCGCCCTGCGCCTGGACAAGCTGGAGCCGTTTTTGGCCCAGTTGAAGCAGTTGGACGAACTGGTCAAGAGTTTTCCGACGGTAGAAACCGCGTAAGCCGCGTTTCTCCGGTAAAGTATCCCACGCTAAACGCTCAGGCCTGCGGGCCTGAGCCTTGTCGCCTGCAAGCCTGCCCTGTTGTTCCACCCTTGCGGTCGGTCAAAAGATTTCCTACAGCTGCGTCGTTTTCGTCAACTTTGGAGTGTTTACAACAATGGCAAAAATCGTCGACATCAAAGGTCGTGAAGTTCTCGACTCCCGTGGCAACCCCACCGTCGAAGCCGACGTGCTTCTCGATAACGGCATCATCGGCAGCGCTTGCGCGCCGTCCGGTGCATCTACCGGTTCGCGCGAAGCGCTGGAACTGCGTGATGGCGACAAAAGCCGTTATTTGGGCAAAGGTGTACTCAAAGCTGTAGCCAACATCAACGGCCCGATCCGTGACCTGTTGCTGGGCAAAGACCCGCTGGACCAGAAAGCCCTGGACCACGCGATGATCAAGCTCGACGGCACCGACAACAAAGGCAGCCTGGGCGCCAACGCCATCCTCGCCGTGTCCCTGGCCGCTGCCAAGGCTGCTGCACAGGACCAGGATCTGCCGTTGTACGCGCACATCGCCAATCTGAACGGCACCCCGGGTGTTTACTCGATGCCGGTCCCGATGATGAACATCATCAACGGTGGCGAGCACGCCGATAACAACGTCGACATCCAGGAATTCATGGTGCAGCCGGTTGGCGCCAAGACCTTCTCTGAAGGCCTGCGCATGGGCACCGAGATTTTCCATCACCTCAAGGCTGTGCTGAAGGCCCGTGGCCTGAGCACTGCGGTCGGTGACGAAGGTGGTTTTGCACCGAACCTGGCGTCCAACGAAGATGCACTCAAAGTCATCTCCGAAGCGGTGGCCAACGCTGGCTACAAGCTGGGCACCGACGTGACCCTGGCCCTGGACTGCGCTGCCAGCGAATTCTACGAAGACGGCAAGTACAACCTGTCCGGCGAAGGCCACGTGTTCACGTCGGAAGGTTTTGCTGACTACCTCAAAGGCTTGACCGAGCGCTACCCGATCATCTCGATCGAAGACGGCCTGGACGAGTCCGACTGGGACGGCTGGAAAGTCCTCACCGACAAGATCGGCGAGAAAATCCAGCTGGTGGGCGACGACTTGTTCGTCACCAACACCAAGATCCTCAAAGAAGGCATCGACAAAAAGATCGCCAACTCGATCCTGATCAAGTTCAACCAGATCGGCACCCTGACCGAAACCCTGGAAGCCATCCAGATGGCCAAGGCTGCGGGCTACACTGCGGTGATCTCGCACCGCTCCGGCGAAACCGAAGATTCGACCATTGCCGACCTGGCTGTGGGCACCTCGGCGGGCCAGATCAAGACCGGTTCGCTGTGCCGTTCCGACCGCGTTTCCAAGTACAACCAATTGCTGCGTATCGAAGAGCAACTGGCGGGTAAAGCCAAGTACAACGGTCGCAGCGAGTTTCGCGGTTGATCGCTACTTGATGTAAGGCATGGTAAAAAGTCGACAGGTAGCGTCGGAAAAATCACGACAGTGTGTATTTCGGCGCTAATCTGATGGCTATCAAGCACAAGCCTGGTTATTCCAGGCTTCGTGCTATCAGTTGCTGTAAAAAGTTTTGCATGGCTGTCTTTTTTTACTGGATACCCGGATTTCGATGCGCAGTCCCAATTGGTTGTTCCTCGTCTTGCTTTTATTGCTGGCTGGCCTGCAATACCGTCTATGGGTCGGTAATGGCAGCTTTGCGCAGGTGAAAGAGCTGACCCAGCAAATTGCCGACCAGCACGCCGAAAACGAAATCCTGCTGGAGCGCAACCGCGTCCTCGATGCTGAAGTGCTCGAGCTGAAAAAAGGCACCGAGACCGTTGAAGAACGGGCTCGCCATGAGTTGGGCATGGTCAAGGAGGGCGAAACCCTCTACCAGTTGGCCCAATGAGTCAGTCTGTACCGGCCTTCTGGGCCGTGATTCCTGCCGCGGGCGTGGGTGCCCGTATGGCCGCGGACCGTCCCAAGCAGTACTTGCAACTGGGCGGGCGCACTATTCTGGAACACAGCCTTGGCTGTTTTCTTGACCATCCAGGCCTCAAGGGGCTGGTGGTCAGTCTTGCTGTCGATGATCCCTATTGGCCAAACCTGCCGTGTGCCAACGACCCGCGCATCGTGCGTGCGGACGGCGGCGACGAGCGCTCGGGTTCGGTGCTCAATGCGCTGCTGCAACTCAATGCCCTGGGCGCCAGTGATGATGACTGGGTGCTGGTGCATGATGCGGCGCGGCCGAACCTGAGCCGGGATGACCTCGATAAACTCTTGGCGGAACTGGCGGATGATCCCGTTGGCGGCCTACTGGCCGTGCCGGCGCGCGACACCCTCAAGCGCGTCGACAAACATGGCCGTGTGGTTGAAACCGTCGACCGCAGCCTGATCTGGCAGGCGTATACGCCGCAGATGTTTCGCCTAGGCGCCTTGCACCGCGCCTTGGCCGATAGCCTGGTGGCCGATGCGGTGATCACTGATGAAGCCTCGGCCATGGAATGGTCCGGTCAAGCGCCGCGCTTGATCGAGGGGCGTGCCGACAACATCAAGGTGACCCGGCCAGAGGATCTTGAATGGCTCAGGTTACGGTGGGCTAACCGCAGGTAGTCAGTTAAACCGTGTCGACTTCATCGCAGGCAAGCCAGCTCCCACCTTTGAAATGCATTCCCCTGTGGGAGCCGGGCTTGCCCGCGATGAGGCCGGTACAGGCGCCGAATAATCAGCCACAGTACTCCGGCCTTTCAGCCAACCCAGCCTTCAAAAAGTCCACCAGCTTCCTGACCTTCGGCGATAAATGCCGCTGCTGCGGATACAGCGCCCACACCGCCGTATTCGGCGGCTGATGCGCCTCCAGCAACGACACCAGCGCGCCACTGTGCAGATGCTCCAGCACGTAATAATCCGGCAACTGACACAACCCAACCCCTTGCAGCGCCGCATCCAATACCGCCTGCCCACTGTTGCAGCGCCAGTTTCCCTGCACCCGCTGGGAAAATTCCCGCCCATCCTGAGCCAGTTGCCAGATATCCGAGCTGCCGATCAGGCAGTTATGCCGACTCAACTCCGACAAACTATGTGGCCGACCATACCGCGCCAAGTAGGACGGCGACGCGCACAGGTACATGCGCCGAGGTGCCAGGCGGCTGGCAACCATGCGTGAGTCTTGCAAGCGCCCCAGGCGAATCGCCAGGTCCAGCCCCTCGTGCACCAGGTCCAACTGGCGATTACTCAATTCGATATCCACACGCAATTGCGGATACAGCCCCATGAACCGCGTGACCAACGGCACGATAAATCGCTCGCCATAGGCCACCGCGCAGGTCATGCGCAACATACCCTTAGGCTCGCTGGTGAGGTCGCCCACCGCGCGCAACGCTTCTTCACGACCATCTTGTAAACGCTGGCAATGTTGCAGGAAGGTCTGACCGGCTTCGGTGAGCGTCACCTTGCGCGTGCTGCGATACAGCAAGCGCGTTTGCAGCCGTTCTTCCAGGCGCGCCACCTGCCGGCTGATATGCGATGAAGATACGCCCAGCCGCTCGGCCGCTGCGGTGAACTGGCTGCATTCGGCCACCGCGACGAACTCATCAATGCCTTCCCAGCGGTTTTCCAGCATGTTGATTATCCCCATACAGCAATAATGTTTTGCTTTCGCCTGGATTATTCATCAATAAGCCATGTATTACACTCACCGCCTCAGTTTTTAACTCCCTGGAGAAACCCGGATGATCAAGTCCCGCGCCGCCGTAGCCTTTGAAGCTAAAAAGCCCCTTGAGATCGTTGAAGTGGATGTCGCCATGCCCAAGGCCGGCGAGGTGCTGTTGCGTGTGGTTGCGTCCGGCGTGTGCCATACCGACGCCTACACCTTGTCGGGCGCCGACCCGGAGGGCATCTTCCCGTCGATCCTGGGCCACGAGGGCGGTGCGGTGGTTGAGGCGATCGGTGAGGGCGTGACCTCGGTGGCCGTCGGCGACCATGTGATCCCGCTGTACACCCCGGAATGCGGCAAGTGCAAATTCTGCCTGTCGGGCAAGACCAACCTGTGCCAGGCCATCCGCTCCACTCAGGGCAAAGGCCTGATGCCCGATGGCACCACGCGTTTCTCCTACAAGGGTCAGCCGATTTTCCACTACATGGGCACCTCGACCTTCTCCGAGTACACCGTGTTGCCGGAAATCTCCGTGGCCAAGATTCCTAAAGAAGCGCCCCTGGAGAAAGTCTGCCTGTTGGGTTGCGGCGTCACCACCGGCATCGGTGCGGTGATTAACACCGCCAAGGTCAAGCCGGGCGACACCGTGGCCATCTTCGGCCTCGGCGGTATCGGCCTGTCGGCCGTCATTGGCGCGGTCAAGGCCAAGGCTGGTCGTATCATTGCCATCGACATCAACCCGGCCAAGTTTGAAATCGCCAAGCAACTGGGCGCCACCGACTGCATCAATCCGAAAGACTACGATCGCCCAATCCAGGACGTGATCGTCGACCTCACCGACGGCGGCGTGGACTTCTCCTTCGAGTGCATCGGCAACGTACAGCTGATGCGCGCCGCGCTTGAGTGCTGCCACAAAGGCTGGGGCGAGTCGGTGATCATCGGTGTGGCCGGTGCGGGCCAGGAAATCGCTACGCGTCCATTCCAGCTGGTCACCGGTCGCGTCTGGCGCGGGTCGGCGTTCGGCGGCGTGCGCGGCCGCACCGAATTGCCAAGCTATGTGGAAATGGCCCAGACCGGCGAGATCCCGCTGGACACCTTCATCACCCATACCATGGGCCTGGAAGACATCAACAAAGCGTTTGACTTGATGCATGAAGGCAAGAGCATTCGTACTGTCATCCACTTTTGAGGTCGGCCATGAACCTGGAAAACCTGTCGTGCCAGAAGAGCTTTGGCGGCTGGCATAAACGCTACAAGCACCATTCCGATGTGCTCGGTTGCGACATGACTTTCGCCGTCTACCTACCGCCGCAAGCGGAGCAGGGCGGCAAGTTGCCAGTGCTGTACTGGTTGTCGGGGCTTACCTGCACGGATGAGAACTTCATGCAAAAAGCCGGCGCCCAGCGCATGGCCGCCGAGCTTGGGTTGATCATCGTCGCGCCAGACACCAGCCCGCGTGGGCCGGGTGTGCCGGGCGACCCGGACAACGCCTGGGATTTTGGCCTGGGCGCCGGCTTCTACCTGAATGCCACGCAGGAACCCTGGGCCAAGCACTATCGGATGCATGACTATGTCGTGCAGGAATTGCCTGCGTTGGTTGAAGCGCATTTCCCGGCTTCGGACAAGCGCGGCATCAGTGGCCACTCCATGGGCGGTCACGGTGCGCTGGTGTGTGCCTTGCGCAACCCGGGGCGTTACCAATCGGTGTCGGCGTTTTCGCCGATCAACAACCCGATGGATTGCCCGTGGGGCCAGAAAGCCTTCTCCCGTTACCTGGGCGAAGAACGCTCCAAATGGCGCGAGTGGGATGCTTGCGTGCTGATCAGTGAAGCCTCGGAAAAACTGCCGTTGCTGGTGGACCAGGGCGATCGCGACGATTTCCTTGCCGTGCAGCTTAAGCCTGAGGCGTTGCAGCAAGCGGCCAAGGCCGCCAACCATCCGCTGGAACTGCGCCTGCAGCCGGGTTATGACCACAGCTACTTCTTTATCGCCAGCTTCATCGAAGACCATTTGCGACATCATGGTCGTGCTTTGCTCGGTTAATGTTAGGCAAAAGTAGGTAGAATCACGCCCTGAATTAAATCGGGGCGTTTTTTTATGCGTATTGGCCACGGCTATGATGTGCACCGTTTCGCTGAAGGCGATTTCATCACTCTGGGCGGCGTGCGCATCGCACACCACCATGGGTTGCTGGCTCATTCCGACGGCGACGTAGTGCTGCATGCCTTGAGCGATGCCTTGCTCGGCGCGGCCGCGTTGGGCGATATCGGCAAGCACTTTCCAGACACCGACCCGACCTTCAAGGGCGCGGACAGCCGTGTCTTGCTGCGCCATGTGGTCGGCCTGATCCACGCCAAGGGCTGGAAGGTCGGCAACGTCGACAACACCATCGTGGCCCAGGCGCCGAAAATGGCGCCCCACATCGAGTCGATGCGCGCGTTGATTGCCGCCGACCTGCAAATTGAATTGGATCAAGTCAACGTGAAAGCCACCACCACCGAAAAGCTTGGGTTTACTGGCCGGGAAGAGGGCATCGCGGTGCACTCCGTCGCCTTGTTGCTGCGCGCATGAATGATCTGCAATTGCTAGGCCCGCGTGCCTATGGCGAGGCCTTGGGCAGCGCGGTGTTGAAAGCGACGGCTGAAGATTTCCAGGTCGACGAAGTGCTGGATATCCCGCTCAGCGGCGACGGTGAGCACCTGTGGCTGTGGGTCGAAAAGCGCGGCCTCAATACCGAAGAGGCCGCACGCCGTATCGCCAAGGCTGCCGGCGTGCCGTTGCGCACCGTCAGCTACGCCGGGCTCAAGGACCGTCAGGCGTTGACGCGTCAGTGGTTCAGCGTGCAACTGCCAGGCAAGGCCGACCCGGACATGAGCGGTGCCGAAAACGACACCCTCAAGATCCTCAAAATGGGCCGCCACAAGCGCAAGCTGCAACGCGGCGCGCATTCGGCCAACGGCTTTACCCTGCGCCTGACGCAGTTGGCGGCAGACACCGCCGCCATCAACGCGCGCTTGCAATTGATCGCCCAGCACGGCATCCCGAACTACTTCGGTGCCCAGCGTTTCGGGCATAACGGAGGCAACGTCGTGGATGCCCGCGATTGGGCGGCGCGCAAGGCGTTGCCGGAGCAGCGCAATGTGCGTTCGCGGCTGCTGTCGACCGCGCGCAGCTTTCTGTTTAACAAGGTTTTGGCGGCGCGGGTCGCGGACGGTTCCTGGCAGCGTGCCCAGGTCGGTGACCTGCTGGCGTTTACCGACAGTCGCAGTTTTTTTCCCGCGGGTGAGGCTGAATGCAGCGACCCGCGCCTGGCGATTCTGGACCTGCACCCCACCGGCCCACAGTGGGGCGAGGGCGATTCACCGGCCAGCGGCGCGACCCACACGCTTGAGCAAAGCATTGCCGCCAGCGAGCCAGAGCTGCGCGATTGGCTGGTGAAAGCCGGCATGAGCCAGGAACGTCGCATTCTGCGACTGCCCATTGGCGGGTTGACGTGGCATTATCCCGGTCCTGACATTCTGCAATTGGAATTCGTCCTGCCGGCCGGATGCTTCGCCACTGTGTTGGTGCGCGAGCTTGTTGATCTGGTGCCGGTGGGGCCGACGGACAACCCATGCGTATTCTGATATCAAACGATGACGGTGCCACCGCACCCGGCCTTGCCGCGCTTTATGCTGCGCTGCAGGATTACGCCGAGTGCGTGGTGGTTGCCCCGGACCAGGACAAGAGCGGCGCCAGCAGTTCGCTGACGCTCGACCGTCCGCTGCACCCGCAGGTTCTGGCCAATGGCTTTATCAGTGTGAACGGCACCCCCACCGACTGCGTGCACCTGGCAATCAACAGCTTGTTGGACCAGGAGCCGGATCTGGTGGTGTCGGGCATCAACCTCGGCGCCAACCTGGGCGATGATGTGCTGTATTCCGGTACGGTGGCAGCGGCCCTTGAAGGGCGTTTCCTGGGGCGCACCTCGTTCGCTTTTTCGTTTGCCTCACGGCAACTGGATAACCTGGCGACGGCGGCGTATTTCGCCCGCAAGCTGGTGGAAGCCCACGGCTCACTGGACTTGCCTCCGCGCACGGTGCTCAACGTCAATATTCCCAATTTGCCCCTCGACCATATCCGCGGCATTCAGCTGACCCGCCTGGGCCATCGCGCCCGTGCGGCAGCGCCGTTGAAGGTGGTCGACCCGC
The DNA here is from genome assembly GCF_030263855.1 of Pseudomonas sp. ChxA. Lineage (NCBI taxonomy): Bacteria > Pseudomonadati > Pseudomonadota > Gammaproteobacteria > Pseudomonadales > Pseudomonadaceae > Pseudomonas > Pseudomonas sp. ChxA. The sequence goes on along the minus strand of NZ_JARPMK010000002.1, from coordinate 78,923 downwards.
GTGGCAAGGAAGGTTACTGGATTGCTGCCGCCGGCGATGCCGAAGACGGCGGCCCCGGCACCGACTTTCATGCGGTGATGCAAGGCTATGTTTCGATTACCCCGTTGCAGCTCGATCGCACCTTCAGTGATGCCTTCAGTAGTCTGGATGGCTGGCTTGAGGGGCTGCGTTAATGGCGCGTGAACAAGACGACCTGTTGCGTCGTGGTATCGGGATGACCTCCCAGCGTACCCGCGAGCGTTTGATCCAGCGTCTGTATGAAGAAGGCCTGTCCAACGCCCAAGTGCTGGAAGTCATCCGGCGCACGCCTCGGCACCTGTTCGTGGATGAGGCGCTGGCGCATCGTGCCTACGAAGACACGGCGTTGCCAATCGGCCATAACCAGACCATCTCGCAGCCTTATATGGTTGCGCGCATGAGCGAGCTGCTGCTGGCGGCGGGGCCGTTGGATAAGGTGCTGGAGATCGGCACCGGTTCGGGTTACCAGACCGCCGTACTCTCGCAGCTGGTGGAGCGGGTGTTCTCGGTGGAGCGCATCAAGGTCCTGCAGGACCGCGCCAAGGAACGCCTGGTAGAGCTCAACCTGCGCAACGTGGTGTTCCGTTGGGGCGACGGTTGGGAAGGCTGGCCGGCGCTGGCGCCGTATAACGGCATCATCGTCACGGCCGTCGCCACCGATGTGCCCCAGGCGTTACTCGATCAGCTCGCCCCTGGCGGGCGCCTGGTCATCCCGGTGGGCTCTGGCGAAGTGCAACAATTGATGCTCATTATCCGTGAGGACGAAGGTTTTTCCCGGCATGTACTGGGTGCCGTGCGCTTCGTTCCGCTGCTCAATGGCCCGCTGGCCTGATCATTTCTTCGCAAACAGTGAATTCTGTTGAGGGGGATGTGTCTTACGGCGGGGCTAGTTGAGTCAACATGATTGGAAGCCGGGTTTAAACATGATGAATTTTTCGTTTCAGTCGTGTGCCGGTAAAAAGCCAATGCCCAGTTATACTTGCGACATATTTCAAGCCTGATACAGGCATTCATGTTCGGCCAGCACAAAGGGAGCGGCGGGTGAGTCTCACAGGTCTTGCGCAGCGTATGAGTAAAACAAGTTTTCAGCGACTGGTGCTTGGCCTTGTCTTGAGTTCCTTATTGGTGGGTTGCTCAAGCTCTCCGTCCAGTGGCGCTCGGGTTGTCGACCGAAACGGTGCCAGCACCGTGCCGCAAAAACCGACGGTCACCACCGGGCAATATGTCGTGCGAAAGGGGGACACGATGTTCTCGATCGCCTTCCGTTACGGCTGGGATTACAAGGCGCTCGCAGCTCGTAACAATATTCCTGTGCCATATACGATACATCCGGGGCAAACCATCCGTTTCGATGGGCGAACCGGTTCGGCGCCTACGGCAGTTGTGACAAAATCCGGTTCTTCGGCCTCGTCTTCAAGCAAAACCACGATCATCACCCGGCCTGCAGGCACCGCCGCGCCTACGGTTGCGAGCAAACCGGCAGCCACGCCGTTGCCACCTGCCGGGCCGGCTCCGACCGGTTGGGGATGGCCTTCAAACGGGGTGTTGATTGGAAAATTCTCTTCAAACGGTAGTTTGAATAAAGGCATTGATATCGCCGGGGATTTGGGACAGCCTGTTTTAGCTGCGTCTGATGGGACAGTGGTTTACGCCGGGAGTGGTTTACGGGGCTACGGCGAGCTGGTCATCATCAAACACAGCGATACCTACGTCAGTGCCTACGGTCATAACCGCAGGCTGTTGGTTCGGGAGGGGCAGCAGGTCAAAGTCGGACAGACAATTGCCGAAATGGGGTCAACTGGTACAGACCGGGTGAAACTGCACTTTGAGATTCGCCGCCAAGGGAAACCTGTAGATCCGCTGCAATTCCTACCCCGTCGTTGATGTGTTGCACAGCCTGTTCCCTCACGTAGAAGGAACAGGCTCCAGCGTTGCCAAGGATAGAGGCGTCGCTTGAGCTTGAGGTCGAACTCACCAAAGGACTATAACAATGGCTCTCAGTAAAGAAGCGCCGGAGTTTGACATCGACGATGAGGTTCTCCTTGAAATGGAGATACTCACCGAAAAGGAATCGATGTCGAATGATGAAGGGTCTCCAACTCCTTCAGTTCGCACCAAATCCAAGAACTCCACCGCGTTGAAGCAACACAAGTACATTGACTACACGCGGGCGCTCGACGCCACGCAGCTGTATCTCAATGAAATCGGCTTTTCCCCTTTGCTGACTCCCGAAGAGGAAGTCCATTTTGCGCGTTTGTCGCAAAAGGGCGATCCGGCTGGGCGCAAGCGCATGATTGAAAGCAACCTGCGACTGGTGGTGAAAATCGCCCGCCGCTACGTCAATCGTGGTCTGTCGCTGTTGGACTTGATTGAGGAGGGCAACCTGGGCTTGATCCGGGCAGTGGAGAAGTTCGACCCTGAGCGGGGCTTCCGCTTCTCTACCTATGCTACCTGGTGGATTCGTCAGACCATCGAACGGGCGATCATGAATCAGACCCGCACGATCCGGTTGCCGATCCATGTGGTCAAGGAGCTCAACGTCTACCTGCGGGCAGCGCGTGAGCTGACACAAAAACTCGATCATGAACCCTCGCCTGAAGAAATCGCCAACCTGCTGGAAAAGCCAGTGGGAGAGGTTAAGCGCATGCTCGGCTTGAATGAGCGAGTATCTTCGGTCGATGTCTCGCTGGGTCCGGATTCGGATAAAACCCTGCTGGACACCCTGACGGATGATCGCCCGACAGATCCTTGTGAGCTGTTGCAGGACGATGATCTTTCCCAAAGCATTGACCAGTGGTTGTCGGAGCTCACGGACAAGCAGCGTGAGGTGGTGATTCGCCGCTTCGGCCTGCGCGGCCATGAGAGCAGCACCCTGGAGGATGTAGGCCTGGAGATCGGCCTGACCCGTGAGCGGGTGCGGCAAATCCAGGTAGAGGGCCTCAAGCGCTTGCGTGAGATCCTCGAGAAGAACGGCTTGTCGAGTGAGTCGTTGTTCCAATAAGCGACGCTGAACAAAATGTGGGAGCAGACTTTATGTGGATGCTGGCAAGCCAGTTCCTACATAAAGCCTGCTCCCACATTTTTTTGCCCGACCTGATCGTTCCCACGCTCTGCGTGGGAATGCCTCTTGTGACGCTCCGCGTCACGCTGGGGGGCGCGGAGCGTCCCGGGCTGCATTCCCACGCAGAGCGTGGGAACGATCAGACGATCAGATCAGGCATAAAAAAACCCCGCTTTTAAGGGCGGGGTTTTTTCGACTAAGTCAGTACAAGTTAGATAACTTGAACTTCTTCAGCTTGCATGCCTTTCTGACCGCGGGTAGCGATGAAAGAAACCTGTTGGCCTTCTTTCAGGCTTTTGAAGCCGTCGGATTGGATAGCTTTGAAGTGAACGAACAGGTCGTCACCGGATTGTGGAGTGATGAAGCCGAAGCCTTTTTCATCGTTGAACCACTTAACGGTACCAGTTTGGCGATTAGACATGGTGTATCTCCTTGGACAAAGTTAACTGCGACTCAGGAAAAGCCCTGGCCGAGACTGAGTGCAAAGAGCAGGAAAAATTCTTGGAGATGGTTGGATCGAAATTCAACATATCGTGTAGAGATTCTCAGTGACACAAGCAGCACAGTGGCGCCACCTTAACCCTTTTTCCGGGACGTGCCAATGGTATTTCCGAAGGTTTCTCTATTTTCGTGACTGGCGGTGGTATTTACAGTCACCGGGCACAGCAACGTCGGTCCCGGCCCCGCTGGCTGCCGCTTATGGACGGCGGCACATTCATCAACAAATCCCCCGCGCCCTTTGAACCCCAGAGCCGGCCCCGGTAAGATGCCCAACAGAATTTTTCCACCTCGCTATTCAGGACACCCGCCATGAGCATCAAATCGGACAAGTGGATTCGCCGCATGGCGCAAGAACACGGCATGATCGAACCCTTCGTTGAGCGCCAGATCCGTGGCGAAGGCGCGGCCCCCGTGATTTCCTACGGTGTTTCCAGCTACGGCTACGACGTGCGCTGCGCCGATGAATTCAAGGTGTTCACCAACATCAACTCGGCGATCGTCGACCCGAAAAACTTCGACGAAAAGAGCTTCGTCGACGTCAAGAGCGACGTGTGCATCATTCCGCCAAACTCCTTTGCCCTGGCGCGCACCGTGGAATTCTTCCGGATTCCCCGTGACGTGCTGACCATCTGCCTGGGTAAAAGCACCTACGCGCGCTGCGGCATCATCGTTAACGTGACGCCACTTGAGCCTGAGTGGGAAGGCCACGTGACCCTGGAGTTCTCCAACACCACCACTTTGCCGGCCAAGATCTACGCCAACGAAGGCGTGGCGCAGATGCTGTTCCTGCAGTCCGACGAAGCCTGTGAAGTGTCCTATAAAGACCGCGCCGGCAAGTATCAGGGCCAGCGCGGCGTCACTCTCCCACGCGCTTGATCGAAAGGTCTTACACGCAAAGGGAATTAGTCTGCGTGAAGTGACTCTATTGGGTGTACTGCCTCGGCGCGTGCAAAACGCGCCGAGCCACGCTTGAGGAGTACTTTATGAAGATCGACCCGCGAATCAGCGCCGAACTCGCCCGGCTTGAACCCAACCAGATTGGTGTTCTGGCCTGGTCCCTGATGGCCGACCCAGCGTATGCGGGCGGCATCCCTGGTCAACCTGACGAAGATTGGCCGCAGCAGCCCACCGAGCCCGGTGAGCCAGTCCTTCCCGATGAGCCGCCTCCCGCGCCTGTCGCCTGATTTAAAGTGCTCAGAAGACCAGCGGAGCGGCGTGGCAGTCGACGCCTAGGCGTGAGTTCCTGTGGGTGCTGGCTTGTTGAGTCGTCGCACCGCTGCGATGGCATCACCTCACTACCATTGATGCACCGAGATGGCCGCATTGCAGCATGGGTATCTATACAAGGTTAACGTTGAGGTGGCCTTGAGGCTGATTGGTCGGGGTACATATCCGTTGCTGCGGTCACGGCTGAGCAGGGTTCCGCTTTTACAGCGGGTCACTTTTGTAAAGACACAAAAGTAACCAAAAAGTCTTCGCCCCAACACTCGGTGCCTCGCTTAGGCTCGGCATGCCCGCAATCCGCCAGTGATTTGGGGGGCCGCCGCGATGGGCCATCCTTGGCCCAGCGCGGCTAAACCGGCATCCCTGCCGGTTTACCCCCCAAATCACTGTCGAATTGCGGCCATCGTGTTTAACGGGGCGATTTCAGATCAAGATCAAAAGCGCAGATCAAAAGACCGCTGACTTCGCCAGCGAAAAGGATGTAAGGGCCAGAGCAATAGCAACAGCAACAGCAACAGCAACAGCAGAGCCATACTCGGTCAAAGGTGGGAGCTGGCTTGCCTGCGATGGCATCAACTCGGTGTGCCTGATACACCGAGGTGCCTGCATCGCAGGCAAGCCAGCTCCCACAGAAAAGCAGCTCTTCGGCGTATGCAAATCCGCTTTAGCTTTTGATCTAACCACTCAGGTCGGCTTTCAGGCCGCCGTGCTGTAGATTTTGATCTTGATCTGCTTTTGATCTGAGGCGCCCCGTTAACCACGATGGCCGGAGTGAGGGCACACCGAGCCTTAGCGAGGTGCCGAGTGGTGGGGCACAGACCTTTTGGTTACTTTTGGCTGGGCCGGCATTCCGGGCGTTTGCCAAAAGTGACCCGCTGTAAGAGCCATGCCTTTCAAGGTCTTGGTTTAAAATATCCTCAAATACTTTAGTCAGGATGACGAAACGATGTGGGAAAAGGTTCTAGAGCGGTTTGAAAAACAAGCGCCGGCCAGTGTCATGACGAAGCTGGTACTGGAGCAGGCGGTAGCTGCTGAGTGGGTCGACAAGGTGTTCGATGAATACCGCCAACGTCAGTATTCACGTGAGCTTTTGTTTTCAACCGTTGTTGAGCTGATGTCCCTGGTTTCATTGGGCTTGCGGCCATCCTTACATGCAGCAGCTCGCAAAATGGAGGGGCTTTCAGTCAGCCTCGCCGCAGTCTATGACAAGATCAAACGAACCGAACCCGAGTTGCTTCGAGCCCTGATTTCAGGCAGCGCAGAGCGTTTAGAGCCCACAATAAAACGCTCGGCCACTCATCGACTCTGCCCGGTTGGCAATTGCGCATTGTCGATGGCAATCACCTGCCAGCCACGCAAAAGCGTCTTGGCCCTTTGCGCACTGAGCGAGGTGCGGCTCGTCCGGGGTTTTCTGTGGTGGTCTACGACCCTGATTTGGACTTGGTCGTTGATCTTCAACCGTGGGAAGACGCCTACGCCAGCGAGCGAGTCAGTGTTCTGCCGCTGCTGACCCGTGCAAGCAAGGGCCAGCTGTGGATGGCTGATCGCCTCTATTGCACCTTGCCCGTCCTGCAAGCCTGCGAAGACACCGGGGCTTCGTTCATCGTTCGTCAACACAGCAAGCATCCACGCCTTATGCAAGAAGGTGATTGGCAGGAGTCAGGAACCGTCGACAGCGGAGCCGTTCGCGAACAAATCATCGAGGTAAAAGGTGGTCGCCGCTGGCGGCGTGTTGAGTTGAGCCTGCAAACGGCGAATGACTCAGGTGATTTGGTAATGTGGTTTTGGAGCAACCTGCCAGACACTGTCAGTGCTTGCCAAATAGCTGATTTATATCGTCGTCGCTGGAATATTGAAGGGATGTTCCAACGCCTTGAGTCGGCGCTGGAAAGTGAAATTAAAAGCCTTGGCAGTCCCAAAGCAGCTCTACTGGGCTTTGCCTCGGCGGTGCTGGCTTACAACGTTTTGTCGGTTCTCAAGCGTAGCGTTGAGCAGGCGCACCGAGAAACGCAGCCAGAGGGTTGGGAAGTTTCGATTTTCCATTTGGCGGTGCATGTTCGCAGTGATTATCAGGGAATGCAGATCGCATTGCCTGCGGAAAATTTCCCTCTTGAAAAAACCTCGCAGGGGCTGGCAGAACGGCTGTTGGCCCTGGCGAGGTTGATCAACCCCAAGGCCGTCGCGAAAAGCCCTCGCGGTCCCAAAGTCGCCAAACCCAAGGAGTGGCTGGAAGGTAAGGCCGCGCAGAAACATTTCTCAACAGCTCGGGTACTTAAGGCTGCCAAGTCGAATAAACAAACTTGAACATGGTTTTAAACGGATTTTAAACACGGACCTTGAAAGGGATGGCTGTAAGAGCGGAACCCTACTCAGCCGTGACCGCAGCAACGGACATGTACTCCCCCACCCCAGACGCCAATATTTGTGTAGATGCCTATAACCATCGCAGGCAAGCCAGCTCCCACAGTTCGACCGGGTACATCTACACACTGGCGACTCGTTATCAGGCCGTGTACGTTCAGCACACCGGCCATACGTCCTGATCGCCGATCACAAATACTCGCCGATCGTCGCTTTTCTCTACGGAGTAACCGCCGGTAAAAGCCCCGAACGCCGGCAGCAAGCTGATCCTCGTGCCGATCTGAAAGCACGGCAGCCGCAAACTCTGCCGACCTTTGCCGCGTAACCGGTACACCGGGTGCACATGCCCGGCCAGTACATGATGGCTGGGGTGGGCATCCGGCTCATGCTGCAACGCGAACGGCCCCATCAATAGCGGCTCGGCCACCACTTCAATCCTCAAGTCGGCAGGCGGGTCGCCAGCGCGTTTATCGTGATTGCCGCGAATCAAGGTCAGTTTCAGTGCGTGATTGCGCTCGCGCCAGGCTCTCAAGGCGCTGAGGGTGCCGCTGGCGTGTGAGCCCGGGCCGTGCAGGAAGTCGCCGAGAAAGATCACCTGCGCGCACGGCTGGGCCGACAACAGGCGGTCCAGGCGCTGCAGGTTTTCGCTAGTGGTGCCCTGCGGCACCGGCTGCCCGAGGCTGCGATACGCCGAGGCCTTGCCGAAATGTGCATCGGCGATCAACAGGCACTGACGGGCGGGCCAGTAAATCGCCTTTTCCGCCAGCAGCCACAACGCCTCACCCTCGAGCGTCAGCAAATGATGCATCAGCGTTTCCCGTTATCCGCGACTTTTTCCAGGTCCTTGACCATGCGTGCGATACGCTCGGACAGCTTCTCCGAACTCATGCTCTCGCGCATTCGCTCAACCAGCAGTGGAAACGCCAGCGGCGTCGGCCGTTCGATCACATGCAGGTCCAGTTTCAGCGCCGTCAGATGACGCAAAGTCTCTTCCAACCGACGAATATCCAACTCATCACGCAGGACTTCTTCCCCGGCCTGGGTCAGCAAAAGGTTCTGCGGATCGTATTGCTTGAACACCTCGAAGAATAAACCACTGGAAGCTTGCACTTGCCGCGTGCTTTTCGGCGCGCCGGGGTAACCGGCAAACACCAGCCCGGCGATGCGTGCGATTTCGCGAAAGCGCCGCAGCGCCAGCTCACCGGCATTCAAGCTGGCCGCCACGTCCAGCAGTAAGTTCGTCGGGCTCAGCAGCGCTTGATTCAACACAACCGGCCAGTCCACCGGCGTAGCGCTCAGCAGTTCCAGCCCGTAATCATTCACCGCAATCGAAAAGGTCACCGGCTGGCCTTGGCTGACCCGCCACGCCAGCAAGCTCGCCAGCCCCAGATGCACCTGGCGCCCGGCGAACGGGTAGAGAAACAGGTGCCAGCCTTCGCGCGATTTCAGGGTTTCAGCCAGCAAATGCGCACGTGTCGGCAGGCCAGACCAACGCAACTGAGTCTGCAGCAGCGGTTGCACCGCACGCATTTCGGGGCCATCGAAGTGCCCGTGCGCCGCGGCGTCGAAACGCTCGACCACCGCCTGGGCCAACTCATTGGAAAGCGGCATGCGCCCACCATTCCAACGCGGCACGGCGGCCTTTTTAGCGGTGCTGCGGCGTACATACGCCGTCATGTTCTCCACTCGCACCAACTCCAATAGCCGCCCGGCGAACAGAAAGCCGTCACCGGGTTTGAGCCGGGCGATAAAGCCTTCCTCGACGCTGCCCAGCGTCTTGCCGCCGCCGCCCTTGCTCCAGAATTTCAACTGGATACTCGCGTCGCTGACAATAGTGCCCACGCTCATGCGATGGCGTCGCGCCAGGCGTGCATCCGGCACGCGCCACACGCCATGCTCATCGGGCTCCACTCGGCGGTAATCCGGATAGGCCGTCAACGACAGGCCGCCATGGCGCACAAACCCCAGCGCCCAGGCCCAGTCGGCGTCAGTAAGGTCACGATAAGCCCAGGCATCACGCACCTCCGTCAACAGTGCATCCGGGGTAAAACCACCGCCCAGGGCCATGCTCACCAGGTGTTGTACGAGCACATCCAAAGGCTTGTAGGGCGATTCGCGAGCCTCGATGCGCCGCTGCGTTATCGCGTCCTGGGCAGCGGCGGCTTCCACCAATTCCAGGCTATGGGTCGGCACCAACGTCACCCGTGATGGCCTGCCTGGCGCGTGACCAGAGCGCCCGGCGCGTTGCATCAGGCGCGCCACGCCTTTGGCCGAGCCGATTTGCAGCACCCGCTCCACCGGCAGGAAATCCACACCCAGGTCCAGGCTCGAGGTACACACGACGGCCTTGAGCTGGCCGTCTTTCAAGGCCCGCTCCACCCAGTCGCGGGTTTCACGCGACAGCGAGCCATGGTGCAGGGCAATCACGCCGGCCCAGTCCGGGCGCGCCTCCAGCAACGCCTGGTACCAAATCTCCGACTGTGCGCGCGTATTGGTAAACACCAGGCAACTGCTGCTGGCGTCCACCTCGGCCACCACCTGCGGCAACATTTTCAAACCGATATGCCCGGCCCAGGGAAATCGCTCGGTGGTCGGCGGCAATAAGGTGTCGACCTTCAGCTCTTTTGCCGTTTGCCCCTGCACATTGATCCCACCGCCTTGTGGGACCAGAACCTCAAGGGCATGGGACTGATTGCCCAAGGTCGCGGAAATCCCCCACACCATCAGGTCCGGATGCCAACGCCGCAAGCGCGCCAACGCCAGTTGCAGTTGGACGCCACGCTTGTTGCCGATCAGTTCATGCCACTCATCCACGATCACCATGCGCAGGTGCGCCAGGCTGGTCTCGCTGTCGGCGCGCGCGAGCATCAGCGTCAGGCTTTCCGGGGTGGTCACCAGCGCGGTAGGCTGACGTCGGGTCTGGCGCGCGCGTTCGCTGCTGCTGGTGTCGCCGGTACGCAGGCCGACGCTCCAGGGAATCTGCAGCGTCTCAAGCGGTGCTTGCAGGGCGCGCGCAGTGTCGGCGGCCAAGGCGCGCATCGGTGTGATCCACAGCACCGTCAATGGCTCAGCGGGCGCTTTGCGTTTACCGGTGACAGGCGGGCGAGTGACGGCGAAGCGGTTGAGGGCGGCAAACCACAGCGCATAGGTTTTACCCGCGCCGGTGCTGGCGTGCAGCAGGCCTGACTGGCCGTCTTTAACCGCGGTCCACACGGCTTTTTGAAAGGCGAACGGTTTCCAGCCTTTGGCGGCAAACCATTTTTTGGCGAAGTCGAGGGGTTTTGCCATTCGGCGGCTGACGCTCTGGAGGCTCTATGTCAGAGACCCTCCAGGCGTCGCAAAGGTTTACTTCAAGTTACCGCTCAGAAATTGCTGCAGGCGCTCGCTCTTCGGGTTGCCCAACACATCCTCGGGGGTGCCTTGCTCTTCCACCAGGCCCTTGTGCAGGAACAGCACCTGGTTCGACACCTTGCGCGCAAAGCTCATCTCGTGGGTGACCATGATCATGGTGCGGCCTTCCTCAGCCAGGCCCTGGATCACTTTCAACACTTCACCGACCAGTTCCGGGTCGAGGGCCGAGGTGGGTTCGTCAAACAGCATCACCTCCGGCTCCATGGCCAGGGCGCGGGCGATGGCCACCCGTTGCTGTTGGCCACCGGAAAGGAACGCCGGGTATTGATCGGCCACACGCGCCGGCAACCCGACCTTATCCAGGTAGCGACGGGCACGGTCTTCGGCGTCCTTCTTGCTGCAACCCAGCACCCGGCGCGGCGCCATGGTGATGTTTTCCAGCACGCTCATATGGCTCCACAGGTTGAAGTGCTGGAACACCATCGCCAGCCGCGTGCGCAGGCGTTGCAGTTCGGCATCGTCGGCCACGCGCATGCCGTGGCGGTCGCTGACCATGCGGATCTGCTGACCATCGAGGGTCATGGCGCCGTCGTTAGGGGTTTCCAGAAAGTTGATGCAGCGCAAAAAGGTACTTTTGCCCGAGCCACTGGCGCCGATCAGGCTGATCACATCACCGGTCTTGGCCTTGAGCGAAACACCTTTGAGCACTTCATTGTCGCCATAGCTTTTATGCAGGCCTTCAACGGTCAATTTGTACATGGGGCGTGCATCCTCAAGGCGAAAGTAGGTAGCCGCTGCGGTAGGCTTGCGTGCCTGCAACATGGCTGATCACCATGCCGGCAGTGGCCATGCGCCGCAGCGAACGGGCGTAAAGCAGGCCGGCATGTTTGCAGTACACAGGCGTTACGCGGTCAGTAATGGGGTCGATGATGTCGGCGATCAGTTGCCCGGCTTCCAGGTATTCACCGGGCAGGGCGCTGAATACCAGCAAGCCGCCGACGGGCGTGGCCACCGGTTCCACGCCCGCCAGCGGCGTGGCCGGGTAAGGCAGCTCGGGCAGGGGCGGCGCGTCACCGGTAATGGCACCGAAGTGAGTCAGGTAATCGATGATCGCCTGGCAATCCAGCGCCGCGAGGCCGTGGTTGACGTCGCCCTGGCCGCGCAGTTCGACGGTCACCGAAAAACTGCCCATCGGGATCGGGAAGCGCTCACCGAAACGCTGTTGCAACTGCCACCACACCAGGGTGAAACATTCGTCGAACGACTGCCCGCCGGAGTCGGTCGCCAACAAGTTGGCCTCCGAGCCGATATAGCGCGCCAGCGGTTCCACCTGCGGCCAGGCCTCGGGCGTGGTGTACAGGTGCGCCACGGCTTCGAAGTCGCAATGCAGGTCCAGCACCAGGTCGGCATCGCAGGCCAGACTTTGCAGCACCAGGCGCTGGGATTGCAGCTGGGTAGCAGGCGTTTGCGCCGCGAGGGCCAGGCTCAGGGCGTCGCGAATCAATTCGACGTTATGGGTGGGATCATCCCCCAGCAACTCCTCGACCTGATTGCCGACTTCCTCACTGAGATCGACAAACAGGCGATTGAAGTTCTGCCCGCTTTCCAGCTCGTAGCGGCCCAATGGAATGTCCATCAACACCTGCTCAAGCCCCACCGGATTGGCGATGGGTACCAGCACGATCTCACTGCGCAGGCGCCCGGCCGCCGCCAGCTCCGCCAGGCGCAGCTTCAAGTGCCAGGCCACCAGCATGCCCGGTAGCTCATCAGCATGCAGTGATGACTGGATATAGATCTTGCCCTCAGCCTGTTCCGGGCCGAAGTGGAAACTGTGAACCTGCCGCGCCGTGCCGGGCACCGGCGCGATCAGATCATGTACCTGATGACGCATGATGACTCCTTAGTGGCTCGGCCCGAGAAAGGCCAGCCAGCGACGTTCCGCCAGACGAAACAGCCCGACCAGCGCGAAGGTCACGGTCAGGTAGATCAGCGCGGCGATGCCGAATGATTGAAAGGTCATGTAGGTGGCCGAGTTGGCGTCCCGCGCTACCTTGAGAATGTCCGGCACCGTCGCGGTAAACGCCACGGTGGTCGAGTGCAGCATCAGGATCACTTCGTTGCTGTAGTAGGGCAGCGAGCGGCGTAGGGCCGAGGGCATGATCACGTAGGCATACAGCTTCCAACCGCTCAGGCCGTAAGCCTTGGCCGCTTCGACTTCGCCGTGGGCCATGCTGCGAATCGCACCGGCGAAAATCTCCGTGGTGTACGCGCAGGTGTTAAGGGCGAAGGCCAGAATGGTGCAGTTCATCGCATCGCGAAAGAACGCATCCAGCACCGGCTGCGCGCGCACGGCGGCGATGCTGTAGATGCCGGTGTAGCAAATCAGCAGTTGGATATACAGCGGCGTGCCACGAAACAGGTAGGTGTAGAACTGCACCGGCCAGCGTATGGAGCGTTTGCGCGAGACGCGGGCGATGGACAACGGGATCGAGACCAGAAAGCCGATCACCAGCGCGGCGCTGAGCAGCCACATGGTCATCGCCAGCCCGGTGATGTGCTGGCCGTCGCTATAAAGGAAAGGCCGCCAGTATTGCTGGATAAGTTCGATCATCGCACGGCCTCCCGGGACCCAGCGGAGTAGCGGCGCTCAAGCCAGCGCAGGACGACGTTGGACGCGCTGGTGATCAGCAGGTAGATCAACGCGGCGAGTACCAGGAAGTAAAACAGTTGATAGGTGCTCTTGCCCGCATCCTGGGCGGCCTTCACCAGGTCTGCCAGGCCGATGATCGACACCAGCGCCGTGGCTTTGAGCATCACGCACCAGTTGTTGTTAATGCCCGGCAAGGCAAAGCGCATCATCTGCGGGAAGGTCACGAAGCGAAACCGCTGCCCGCGCGTGAGCCCGTAGGCGGTCGCCGCTTCCAACTGCCCACGCGGGACGGCGAGGATCGCGCCGCGAAACGTCTCGGTGAAGTAGGCACCATAGATGAAGCCCAGGGTGATGACCCCGGCGCTGAATGGGTCGATCTCGATGTAGTCCCATTCCATAAAGTCGGTAAAGCCGGTCAGCCAGATTTGCAGGCTGTAGAAAATCAGCAGCATCAGCACCAGGTCGGGCACGCCGCGAATCAAGGTGGTGTAGAGCTGGGCGGGGATGCGGATCAGGCTGACGCTGGACAGTTTGGCGCTGGCGCCGAGCAGGCCCAGCAGGACGCTGACGGCCAGGGAGGCGACCGACAGTTTCACGGTCATCCACGTACCTTGCAGCAACAGCGGGCCGAACCCCTTCAGACTGAAGGCACCCAGCCCCAGGGTTTGCAAAAGATCTTCAAACATGAATTCAGGACCTAATGGCGATAAAAAAGCGCCCACCGCAAACCGGTGGGCGCCGGGGTGTTATTTACCGCTGTAGAGGTTCAGGTCGCCGAAGTGTTTCTTCTGGATGGTGGCGTAGGTGCCATCATCGTGTAACGCTTTGATACCTTTATCGAGCAAGGCCTTGAGGTCTTTGTTACCTTTTTTGATACCGACCGCAGTTTTGGATGGCAGCAGTGGGTCGTCGATGGCCTTGCTGACTTCGTAGTCAGCGCCGGCCGGCGACTTCAAAAAGCCCAGTTCGGCTTGCAGCATGTCCTGCACGGAAGCGTCCAGGCGGCCCGAGGTCAGGTCGGCATACACCTGGTCCTGGTTGGCGTAGGCCTTGGTGGTCACACCGGCTTTGTCCAGCACAGCCTTGGCGTAGGCTTCCTGAATGGTGCCTTGCTCGTAACCCACGGTTTTGCCCTTGAGGGACTCAGGCGTGGAGAAGTTCGCGCCCTTTTTGAACACCAGGGACGTCGGGCCGGAGAACAGCTCGCTGGAGAAATCGATCGCCTTTTCACGGGCTTCGGTCACGGTCATCGAGGAAATCACGCCGTCGAACTTGTTGGCGTTCAGGCCTGGAATCATGCCGTCGAAGTCGCTTTCAACCCACTTGCACTTCACTTTCAGCTCGGCACAGATCGCATTGCCCAGGTCGATATCGAAGCCTACCAGGCTGCCGTCGGCCGCCTTGGACTCGAATGGCGCGTAGGAAGGATCGACACCAAAACGCAATTCCTTGTATTCCTTGGCCAGCGCGGTACCAGCAGCCATGCACAGAGCCAGTGCAGAAAGGGTCAGCAATGCTTTTTTCATTATGTAATCCCTAAAAACCAAGATAAGCGCTTGTGGCGCGATTAGGACTGTTACTGAGCGGTGTCAGACGGATCACAAGTAGCAATTTCTGCACCATAGTTCCGAATGAGTGTTTTAAAAGGTGGGATAAGGGAGTTCTCAGCGTAGGAGATGCCCGAAAATGGGCATGGAAAATTCAATGCACCATTTTGGATCTTGCCCGGATTCAAAAATGTGGGAGCTGGCTTGTCGGGTCCCACAGGGTTCTGCAGTCTTTGGCAGTAAGGGGTCATGGCAGTAAGGCATGGCAGTAAGGGGTCAGGTCAACAAGTCCTGCAAGGTCCCGAGGTTGTCGGCTTCTTCCACTGTCTTATCCTGCCGCCACCGCAACATCCTGGGAAACCGCACCGCAATCCCGCTTTTATGGCGCTTGGACAGCGCAATCCCCTCAAACCCCAGTTCAAACACCATGCTCGGCGTCACGCTACTGACCGGGCCGAACTTCTCCACCGTGGTCTTGCGCACAATGGCGTCGACCTTGCGCATTTCTTCGTCGGTCAGCCCTGAATACGCCTTGGCGAATGGCACCAGTGTGCGCTCAGTGCCGGGCGGGCCGTCCCACACCGCGAAGGTATAGTCGCTGTACAGGCTGGCGCGCCGGCCATGGCCACGCTGGGCGTAGATCAATACGGCATCAACGCTGAACGGGTCGACCTTCCATTTCCACCAGATGCCCATGTCCTTGGTGCGGCCCACGCCGTACAGGCCATCGCGGGCTTTTAGCATCATGCCTTCCACGCCCAGGCGGCGCGAGTCTTCGCGTTGCTCAGCCAGATCATTCCAACTCGCCCCCGTCAGCAACGGTGACGGCAACAGTACGGGCTGGTTGCACTGCGCAATCACCTGCTCAAGCTGGGCGCGGCGCTCGGCCTGGGTGTGGTTGCGCCAGTCGTCGCCCTGGTGCTCCAGCAGGTCATAGGCCAGCACCGCGACCGGTGCATCCTCAAGGACTTTTTTGCTCAAGGTTTTACGGCCAATGCGTTGTTGCAGCAGGGCGAAGGGTTGCACTGCGTCTTTCCACACGACAATTTCGCCATCGATCACCGTGCCATCCGGCAGGCCGCTGACCAAGCTGTGCAGTTCGGGGAAGCGCTCGGTGACCAACTCTTCACCGCGCGACCAGACCCACAGGCGGCCTTCGCGCTTGACCAGTTGCGCGCGAATGCCATCCCACTTCCATTCCACCTGCCAGTCGGCGGGCGCGCCGAGCAAAGTGTCGAACTGCTCCACCGGTTGCGCCAGCCCATGGGCCAGAAAAAACGGATATGGCTGCCCGCCACGTTGCGCATGCTCGTCAGACGATTCGGCGGCGATCAGCTTGAGGTAGCCTTCGGCCGTAGGCCGGTTGGACAGGTCGGTGTAGCCCACCAACCGTTGTGCCACACGTTTGCTGTCCAGCTCGGCCATGGCGGCGAGGGCGCGGGTCACCAGCAGTTTGGACACGCCGACACGAAAACTGCCGGTGATCAATTTGATGCACACCATCAGGCTCGGCTGATCGAGCTGCGCCCATAACGCGGGCAGGCGCTCGGCCAATTCCAGCGGCGGCAGACCCCGCAGCGGCAGCAACTTTTCTTCCAGCCACACCGCCAGCCCGTCCTCCGAGGTGTAGGAGGATTCGGGCAACAACAGGGAAATGGTCTCGGCCAGGTCGCCTACCGACTGGTAACTTTCTTCGAATAACCAAGGTTCTATGCCCGACGCTGCGGTGGCCATATCGCGCAGTAAACGGGTCGGCACCAATTGCCGAGGCCGGCCGCCGGAGAGGAAATACACCGCCCAGGCTGCATCCTCGGGTGGTGCCTGGCAAAAGTAGGCTTGCAGCGCCGCCAGCTTGGCGTTGCTGGAGGTGGTGGCGTCGAGGTTGGCGTATAGCTCGGCGAAGGCTTTCATGCCGTGGCCTCTTCTTCGTCATCGCCGTATTCGGTGGTGAACCCTTGGGCATCCAGGCCCTTTTCGCGCAGATGACGTACCAAAACGCCGACAGAGCCATGGGTGACCATCACCCGTTCGGCGCCGGTCTGTTCGATGGCCCACAGCAATCCGGGCCAATCGGCGTGGTCCGAGAGCACAAAGCCCCGGTCCACACCGCGCCGCCGTCGCGTGCCACGCAGGCGCATCCAGCCGCTGGCGAAAGCGTCGCTGTAGTCGTCGAAGCGCTTGATCCAACTGCTGCCACCGGCAGACGGCGGCGCAATGATCAGTGCCTGACGCAGCAATGGGTCAGTCTTTTTGAAGTCACCGGCATACAGGGTTTCGGGGATATAGATGCCGGCCTCGCGGTATACGCGGTTCAGCGGTTCCACCGCGCCATGGCTGAGGATCGGGCCGATGCTGGCGTCGATGCCATGCAGGATGCGCTGGGCTTTGCCAAAGGAGTAACAGAACAACACGCTGGCCTTGCCGTCCGCGATATTGGCCTGCCACCAGTCATTGATGCCGGCAAAAATCTGCGCCTGGGGCTGCCAGCGGTAAATCGGCAGGCCGAAGGTGGATTCAGTAATAAAGGTGTGGCAACGCACCGGCTCAAAGGGCGCACAGGTGCCGTCGGGTTCGACTTTGTAGTCGCCGGAGGCTACCCAGACTTCGCCTTGGTATTCCAGGCGCACCTGGGCGGAACCGAGTACATGCCCGGCGGGGTGGAAACTCAGGGTGACGCCGTGATGGACGAGTTTTTCGCCGTAGGCCAGGGTTTGCAGGTTGATGTCCTGGCCCAGTCGCGAACGCAGGATGCCTTCGCCGGGAGCGGCGGCCAAGTAATGCTGGTTGCCGGTGCGGGCATGGTCGCCGTGAGCGTGGGTGATGACGGCGCGGTCCACCGGGCGCCAAGGGTCGATGTAGAAATCTCCCGCAGTACAATAGAGGCCTTCGGGGCGGGCGATGACAAGGTCCATGGGCGTGCCGGGTGCGATGGGCTTATCAGGTATGAGGGGAGTGGGACTTGAGAAGTTCTATCTAAATGCAGGCGATCAAATGTGGGTGCCGGTGTGTCTGCGATGGCGGTGCATCGGCCACTTGATCAGTGACTGACACGGCTTCATCGCAGCATGGGTATCTACACAATTTTAACGGGCTGACCAGGAGGATGGGCGAGCGTGCGGGCGGGGGCATATCCGTTGCTGCGGTAACGGCTTCTATTGGTTCCGCTCTTACAGCGGGTCACTTTTGTAAAGACACAAAAGTAACCAAAAAGTCTTCGCCCCAACACTCGGTGCCTCGCTATGGCTCGGCATGCCCGCAATCCGCCAGTGATTTGGGGGGCCGCCGCGATGGGCCATCCTTGGCCCAGCGCGGCTAAACCGGCATCCCTGCCGGTTTACCCCCCAAATCCCTGTCAGATTCCGGCCATCGTGTTTGACGGGGCGATTTCAGATCAAGATCAAAAGCGCAGATCAAAAGACCGCTGACTTCGTCATCGAAAAGGATGTAAGGGCCAGAGCAACAGCAACAGCAACAGCAGAGCCATACTCGGTCAAAGGTGGGAGCTGGCTTGTCGAGTCGTCGCACCGCTGCGATGGCATCAACTCGGTGTGCCTGATACACCGAGGTGCCTGCATCGCAGGCAAGCCAGCTCCCACAGAAAAGCAGCTCTTCAGTGTATGTAAATCCGCTTTAGCTTTTGATCTAACCACTCAGGTCGGCTTTCAGGCCGCCGTGCTGTAGATCTTGATCTTGATCTGCTTTTGATCTGAGACGCCCCGTTAACCACGATGGCCGAACGCAGGCTTGAATCCGTGGGTAACCCGGCAGGACGCCGGGTTAGCCGCGCTGGGCCAAGGATGGCCCATCGCGGCGGCCCACGGATTCAAGCCGGAGTGAGGGCACACCGAGCCTAAGCGAGGTGCCGAGTGGTGGGGCGAGGACCTTTTGGTTACTTTTGACTGGGCCGGCATTCCGGTCCTTGCAAAAGTGACCCGCTGTAAGAGCGGAACCAATAGAGGCCGTTACCGCTGCAACGGATATGTACACCGACAAACCGCTATCACAGGCAAGCCAGCTCCCACAGTTTGATGGCGTGACGCGGAGCGTCACAGGATGCATTCCCACGCAGAGCGTGGGAACGATCATCACTTGCCGGGTGTGAGGGTCAAGCGGGTTTTCCCATACACCTTGTCAAAGTTCTGCGGCTGCATCGGGAAGCTCAGGTATTGCGCCTTGAGCGACGCATCGATGCCGTTCGCATAATTGGGGCTCGCCGGGTTGCCGGATTGGCCGATGCCACCTTGACCCATCATCGGTTCGATTTGGCCGAAGTCGACGATCATGCGCAGCGCCGGCACTTGGGTGGTGACAAAATCCTGCCCCCAGCTGTAGGGCGCCGGGTTCAGGGTATTGTGGTCGCCGCCACTGGCAAACGGGCCGCGTATCACCTGGCCATTGGTGTTTTTCCAGGTGGTGGTGTGCAGTTTGCCCCACTGCCAGGCCTTGTGATCGCCACCCAATTGGCTGTCGCCAGCGGTGATGGCGGCGGCAAGGCTGCGGGCGAGGATCGCCGGTTTGTCTTCTTTTTGCGCGGTGCGCACGTCGTCCCAGAACGGGCTGTCTTCGCGGCCCAGTAAGTGGTCGGCGTTGGCGGAATAGGACAGGTTGGCGTTGCTGACAAAGGCTTTCCAGCTGGCGCTGTTTTCCGGACCGAGTTCGTCGAGGAAGATCTGTTTGGTGCTTTCCTGCAGGAACAGCTCATAGATCGCCGCGTCGGCGGAGGTCGGTGCCAGGCGACCGTCAAAGGCCATCAAGCGACTGAGCGCTTCGCGGGCCTTCACGGCTTCGGCTGCCGGCAGCGCATCGATTGCCTGTTTCAGTGGCTGGGCCATGCCCGGCGCCTGGAACATGGTCTTGAGCTTGGCGGCGAACGTGGTGGTCTGGTCGTACTGCATGGCGATCATGCTGCGGCTGTCATGCTTGCCGGCGTTGGCCAGTTGCGCCAGGCGCTCGCTGCGCTCCGGGGCGTCCCAGGAGTTGGACAACTGCATGCCATAACCGCGTGGCGCGGTGCGCTGGTTGGCCGTGCCGATCCAGCCTTGGGTCGGGTCTTGATCGTAAGGGTGCAGCATCGCGTCGGCGTAGCCGTCCCAGTCAAAGCGCGCGTCCCAGCCCGGCGAGGGCAGCAGACCTTCGCCTTCGCGGCGGTTGGGGAAGCGGCCGGTGACTTGCCAGCCAATGCTGCTCGCGTCGGCAAAGATCATGTTGAGGGCGATGGCGCGGATCTCCCGGGTCGCGTCCGAGGCCTTGCCGGCGCTTTGGGCGCGGGACAAGTCGAAGAACGCGTCCAGGCTCTTGTCGTCCTTGAGGTCGGCGGTTTGCAGGGCCAGGCCGAACCCGGTGGTGAGTGCCTGGCTGCTGTTGAGCAGGGCGCCGTGGCGGGTTTCGTACACCACTTCGCGAATTGGCCTCTGGCCCTTGGCGAAGTAGGTTTCGTTACGCACGCCGGCCGGTAGCCATTTACCGTTGTTCTCGTAGTACAACGCGCTGCCTTGGCGTTTGACCTTCTCCAGGAACAGGTCCTGGGTGTCGCCTTTGACCGCGCTCATGCTCCACGCCACTTTGCCGTTGAAGCCGGACAGCAGGGTCGGCAAACCGGCAATCGAGACGCCGACCGCCTGGTATTTCGGCGCACGGATCTGCACGTAGTTCCACGGCGACGGCGCTTGTGGCTGGGCTGCCAGGTCGCTGGCCAGCAGGCTTTTGCCACTGCGGCTGCGTTGCGGGCCGATGGCCCAGTTGTTGGAGGTGGTGACGGCCAGTGCGTTGAGGCTGTTCAACTGCTGGCCGATGCTTTCAAGCCCGGCAAGGCCGGTGATCTGGCCAAGGTTCACGCCCTTGAGCTTGTCGGCTTCGTCCATCGGAATCGGCTCATCCGGCGCACTCGGCGTCAGCCAGGCGAGCTTGTCGGCGCCGACTTTCTGCGCCAGCACCAGTGACGAGAGTTCTTCCTGCAGGTTGCTCGACTCGCTGAAATTCAGCAGGCAGAACAGCAGCGCCGAATCTTCCGGCTTCCAGTACTCGGGCTTGTAGCCGGTCTGGGCCAGGTCCGGCGGCAGCTTGTCGCGGTAGCGGAACAGGTAGGCGTTGACGCCACGGGCATACACCTCAAAGAAGCGCTTGAGGCGCGGCGACGAAGCGTTATACAGCTCACCGGCGCTTTTTTTCAGGTTGACCGCACGCATGAAACGGTCGACATCCAGCACTTGCGGACCGGACATTTCCGCCAGGCGGCCCTGGGCCAACAGGCGCAAAGTGACCATCTGCGTGATGCGGTCGCTGGCGTGTACATAACCGAGGCTGAACAGCGCGTCATGGAAGGTGTTGCTTTCGATCAGCGGCATGCCTTGGGCATTGCGGCGCACCGACACATTCTGTGCCAGGCCTTTGATCGGTTGCACACCGGCCACCGGCGGCAGGGTGTCCTGGGTGCTCTGGAGCTGGCAACCGGCCAGGCTTAAAGCACTGGCCACTGCCGCGGCAACGCCGAACCGGGGGATAAAGTGTGAGAGGGCTGGCGAGGCCATGGCAAAGCTCCTGCGGGGGGTAGCGTCATTAAAGGCGCTACGTTAGTGAGCGCGGCGAAACGACGCAAGCAGGAGTTTGGGTTAAGCGTGAGATCTTGAGACCGGTAGAGATCAATGTGGGAGCTGGCTTGCCTGCGATGCTGACGCCTCGGTGTCTCAGTTACACCGAGGTGATGCTATCGCAGGCAAGCCAGCTCCCACATTTTGACCGAGCAGGACTTTGAATCAGGATTTTGGCGGATTCACTTTCTGCACCAGTTCATACGCCCGCACCGTCGCCGGCCGTTCCTTGATGCTGTTGAACCAGCGCTGCACGTGCGGGAAGTCTTCCAGACGCTGGCTCTGCCACTTGTGGGAAACAATCCATGGGTAGATCGCCATGTCGGCGATGCTGTAGTCCTCGCCCGCCACGAACGCGCGATCTGCCAGGCGTCGGTCCAACACGCCGTACAAGCGCGCGGTTTCGTCCACGTAACGCTTGATCGCGTAAGGAATCTTTTCCGGTGCGAACTGGCTGAAGTGATGATTCTGACCCGCCATCGGACCCAGCCCGCCCATTTGCCAGAACAGCCATTGCAGCACTTCCTGACGGCCGCGCAGGTCTTTTGGAATGAATTGGCCGGTTTTTTCCGCGAGGTACAGCAAGATCGCGCCGGATTCGAACAGCGAAATCGGCGCGCCGCCGTCGGTCGGGTTGTGATCGACGATGGCCGGGATGCGGTTGTTGGGAGCGATCTTCAGGAAGTCCGGCTTGAACTGGTCGCCCTGGCCGATGTTGATCGGGTGCACCTTGTAGGGCAGGCCGGCTTCTTCCAGGAACAGCGATACTTTGTGACCGTTGGGGGTGGTCCAGTAGTACAGGTCGATCATGAAGCTCTCCAAATGAGCGAATGCCTGTCTCTATAGGTGATGATCAAGGGGCAATAATTCAATCAAACATTTACGTCTAACCTTAGAAGCAAATCACACCGCACCATCGACCAACACCTGCAATGACTGCTGCGAGCACCGCTCAATGCGCACCTGTACGCCATAGACCTCGGCAAACAACGCCGGGTCGAGCACTTCATCCGCCACGCCGCTGGCGTACAACCGGCCCTGGCGCAGCACGGCAATATGGTCGGCGAAGCGTGCAGCCAGGTTGATGTCATGCAGCACCACCACGGCGATCAAGTTGTGTTCGCGCACCAGCGCGCGCACGCAGTCCATGACTTTCAATTGGTAATTGAGGTCGAGCGCGCTGGTGGGTTCGTCGAGCAGCATCACTTGCGGGCGCCGCGCAATCAGCTGCGCGAGGCTGACCAATTGGCGCTGGCCGCCCGATAACGTGCTCAGCAGTTGATCGGCCAAATGCGCGATGCCGATACGCTGCAATGCTTCGAAGGCTTCGCGCAGGCAGGCTTCGCTGGATAACGGAATGCCGTCCACATTGGCCACACGCAGCGCGGCGATCACGCTTTCCATCACGCTGAGGCTCAGGCCCGGCGGCAGGTTTTGCGGCATGTAAGTCACGCGTCGCGCACGCTCGGCCACCGACATGGCTGACAGGTCAAGGTCACCCAGCCTTACCACGCCTTGCATCTTTTCCAGCCCGGCGATGGCCCGCAGCAGCGTGGATTTACCCGCGCCATTAGGGCCGATCAAGGCGGTGAGGCTGCCGTGGGGCAGGGTCGGCAAGCTCAGCTCATGCACAATCTGCCGGCGCCCGTAGCTGACATTGGCGTTGTGTACCGATAACCCCGCACTCATAACTGCCTCCCACGCTTGAACACCAACACCACAAAAATCGGCACGCCTACCAAGGCGGTGACAATGCCCACCGGCACAATCACGCCGGGCATGATCAGTTTGCTGGCAATCGACGACAGCGCCAGCAGCAACGCGCCGGTCAACGCACTGGCGGGCAGCAGGAAACGCTGGTCTTCACCCACCAGAATCCGCGCGATATGCGGCCCCACCAAGCCGATAAAACCGATGGTGCCGACAAACGCCACGGCAGTGGCCGACAGCAGGCTGATACGCAGCAACGAAAAAAAACGCAGGCGCTTCACGTCCACGCCAAAGCTTTGTGCGCGGTCTTCGCCCATGCGCAGCAGGGTCAGGCGCGGCGCGGCGGCGAAGGAAAACGGCAGCACCACGGCAACGACAAAGGCGAGGATGCCGAGCTTGTCCCAGTTGGCACGGGTCACGCTGCCCAAGGTCCAGAACACTAGCTGTTGCAACACGTCTTCGGTGGCCACCAGTTGCAGCAAGGCCACCACGGCGTTGCAACTGAACACCAGCGCGATGCCGAATAGCACCAGGCTTTCCACGCCCGCCCCGCGCAGGCGTGACATGGCTTGCAGCAAGAATACCGAGGCGGCGGCAAAGATAAACGCCGAGATGGAAATCGCGGTATTGGCCGACACCCACAGCGTGGTCACCGGAAACACGATGACCAACGACGCGCCCAAGGCCGCCGCCGACGACACGCCCAACGTAAACGGGCTGGCCAACGGGTTATTGAGGATCGCCTGCATCTCGGCCCCGGCCAGCGACAGCGCGCAACCCACCAGCACCGCCATCAGCGCGTAGGGCAGGCGCACGTTCCAGATGATCACCTGGTCAGTGGCGCTCAGGTGCGACGGATGCAGGATGCCGTCGAGCAACGCCAACAGGCCCATGCCCGACGGGCCGCTGGCCAGGTCCACCAGAATGGCGCAGACCAGCGCGAAGCCGAGCAGCGCCAACAGCCAGGCACGCCGGGCCAGCAAGCGGCGATAGCCGTGAGTGGCACTGGCAAGGTCGAGAGTTTGAGTGGTCATGGGGCTCACACAATGTTGAAAACAACGAAAATTCAAATGTGGGAGCTGGCTTGTCGGGTCGCCGCATCGCTGCGATTGCGGTGTGCCAGTCGATTAATTCAGTGACTGACACACTGCTATCGCAGGCAAGCCAGCTCCCACACTGACTGCATTCCTGCATTCCTGCATTCCTGCAGGTCGACAGGTGTTACTTGGCCGTGGCGTCAATCCAATAAGCACCCTGCAACGGCATCCCCAGGAACTGCTGGTTGATCTGTTCCATGGTGGCCTGCGGATCTAGTTTGGCGAACAGTTGCGGGTGTACCCATTTGGCCAATACTTCAATCGCCAGCAGGTTGTACGGCGAGTTGTAGAAGTCATGCCACAGGCCGTGGGCATTGCCCTCGCGGATGGCACGCAGGTTGGCGAACTCCGGCCGCGCCAGTACCCGATCAAACGCCTCGCGGGCTTCATCGGTGCTCACGCCAGCGCCGAGAATCAACCCTGGTTTGTGATTGCCGGTGGCCACGTACACATCCGGGTCGGCCTTGAGCGCGTATTCAACGCTGATATCCCCCAGCGCACCCGGCACCACATCGGCGGCGATATTGCGCCCGCCGACCAGCTTGATCACTTCACCCATGCCGCTTTTGCCGGTGGTGTGCCCCGGCGCCTGCCAGGCACCGGCCAACAGTTCTAGGAACACACTCGGGCGCGGGCCGGCCGGCAAGGTGGCAACGGCGTCGGTGATGGCCTTGATGTGCTGGTCATAGAAACCCAGGAACGCCTTGGCCTGGGCTTCACGGCCCAAGGCCTGGCCCAGCGCGTTCATGCTGGTGTGAGTGCCCTGCACCGGGTTGATGCGAAAGTCGACGAACAACACCGGGATGCCGGCTTTGGCCAGCACGTCTGCCACCGCGCTGTGTTCGGTCGGGCCGTGGCCGGAAATGCTGAACACCGCCAGGTCCGGTTTCAGCGAGAGAATTTCCTCAGCGCTGACACTCTGCTCCGACGCTTGCCCGATCAACGGGATGTCTTTGACCGTCGGAAACTTCGCCACATAGGCGTTGTAAGTGTGCTGGTCCAGCAGCTTCAAATCATTCTGCCAGCCGACGATGCGTTGGAACGGCGCGTCCTTGTCGAGCAAGGCAAACGCCGAAATCAAGCGGCCTTCGCCGAGTACCACCCGTTTGACGTGGTCTTTGACGTCGACCTTGCGGCCCAACACGTCGGTGACTTCATGGGCGGCGGCAGTTTCGGCGTGGCCGAGGACCAGCGCGGCGCACAGCACGCCAAGCTTGATCACGTTACGAGGTTTGAACATGCAAAGGACTCCGTGTGAGGGGCAATCAGAATTCATAATCGACACTGGCGGTAAGCGTGCGACCGGCACCTGGGATGCCGTAGAGCTGGAAGCCGTCAAGGGACGCGCCGACCTGGCTGTAATAGAACTTGTTAAACACGTTGTTGAGGTTGAGGTTGACCGTGGTGTCCTTGTTCACCTTGTATTGCGCCGCCAGGTTGCTCAGCCAGTAACCCGGGGCTTTTTCGTGGTCGCGGGTGTAGATCGCATACACACCGGACGGGCCGTTGGCGTAACTGCTGTTGTTGTTCAAACCGCCGACATACTTGTTGTCGCTGTAGCGGCGACGGCCCACGTATTGCTCGCCGTAGCTGAGGCTCAGGGCGTCGGTGACGGCGTAGGTGGTCCACAGGTTGGCGGTCAGGTCGGGAACGTTCTTGGCTTCGGCGCCCTTGTTGATGCCTTTGGTCTGCGTGCTTTTGAGCGCCGAGAAGCCGGTGTAGGCGGTCCAGCGCGGGGTGATATTGCCTTGCAGGCCGAGTTCGATGCCGTCCACACGCTTGGCGGGCAGGGCGCGCACCGGGGCGGATTCGCCGTCCTGGTATTCCCAGGCGTTGTCCAGTTCGGTGCGGAAGATCGCCGCCGTGACATTGAGCATGTCGTGGGCAATGTCCCACTTGGTGCCGATCTCGTAGGTTTTCGATTTGGCCGGGCTGTAGTTGCTGGTGGTGGACGCGCCGTAGATCTGGTTGTTGGTGGACGCGCCCAGCGCCGACGGTTGTGCCGCCTCGCTGTAAGACACGTAGATGCTGCCGTTCGGCAATGGCTTGTACACCGCGCCGACGCGACCACTCACCGCACCGTCGGTGCTGCTGATGTCGGCCTGGCCGCGCTGGCTGGTTTGCGCGCGCCAGTTGTCGTAGCGCAGCGAGCCGAGCACTTGCCATTGCTCGTTGAGGGTGACGGTGTCGCCCGCGTAGATGCCGGCGTTATCGATCACTGAGCGCGGGTCGCCTTCGCCTTTGGTCACGTAGGTGCTGGTGAAGCTGTGGCTGGGGTCGTTCATGTTGAAGAACATGTCGCCGGCCGGCACTTCGGCGTTGCGTTTCAGGCCGCCATACGTCTCGTGATAGAACTCCAGGCCACTGACCACGGCGTGCTGCAGGCTGCCGGTGTTGAACGTGAAGCTGAAATCGGTCTGGTTATCCAGGATGGTGTAGCGCTTGGACAAGCCAAAGTCGCTGCCCCGCAGGATGCCGTAGCCGGTGTTGCTGTTGTTCACGTAGTCGGTGTAGGCATTCACCGTGCTGCCGGGCACTTGGCTGATTGGCCCTACGCCGGTGTAGCCCAAGGTCGCACAGCGGGCGCCAGTGCAGGTTTTTTTACCGCTTGCATCGGCGGCGAAGAAGCGTGCCGGGGACAGTACGGCAAAGTTGTCGCTGCGTTCCCAACGGGTCTGGTTGCGCAGGTGGGCGTCGTTCCAGTCAAAGTCATGCTCGAAGCGAGCGGTCAGCGAGGTGGTTTCGTTCTCCTGCGTATAAAGGCTGGAGTCGCCGTACCAGTTGGAGCGTTTGACGCCGGGCATGCGGTGGCCGTCGGTGCCGCGCTGGATCGGCACGCCGCCGTCCGGGGTGTTGGTGTCTTTCTGGTAAAAGGTGTCGACGAAGAAGCGCGTGTCGGTGCCCAGGCCGAAGCCGAACGAGGTGGCGATGCCCCAGCGGTCGTAGTCCACGTCGTCGCGGTCGGCCACTTGGTTGTAGTGCTTCATCAGGTTGATGCGCACGGCGGTGGTGTCGTTCAGCTGTTTATTGAGGTCGGCGGTGAGGCGACGGTAGCTGTCGGTGCCGATCCCGGCGGACACCTTGTTGGCGTCGCCCAAGTGCGCTTCTTTACTCACCAGGTTGACGCTGCCGCCCACGGCGGAAACGCCCGACTCGATCGAGCCGGTGCCCTTGAACACTTCGGCCTGTTGCAGGTTGAAGGTGTCGGTACGTGTGGACATGCCCGCATCGCGCACGCCGTCGACGGTCAGGCTCTGCTCGGAGGAGAAACCGCGGATCGAAAACAGATCGCCCCAGCCCAGGTTGCCTTCGCCGGACATGAAGGTGATGCCGGGCACGTTGCGCAACACTTCCTGCAAGGTCTGCGCGTTCTGCTCCTTAAGCACCTGCTGCGGCACGATGGTCACGCTTTGCGGGGCGTCGAGCAGTGGCTGGCTGATTTTGGCCGAGGTCACGCGGTCGACTTTGAACGTGGAGGTGGCTTCCTGGCCGTCGACCTTGATTTGCGGCAGGCTTACCACCGAATCATTCGGCGTGGCGGCCGGCGCATCGGCCCAGGCGGTCGGCGCAACACTGCCGGCGGCGAGGAAACCGAACATCGGTGCCAGGGTTGTGTGCAGCGTGTGACGTTGGGGCGTGGGCAATGACATAGGTGATGATCCGAGTCTAAATTACAATTACTCTCATTTAGGTTCGGTAGTCTAAAGAGCGATTCCGCCTGCCATGCCCTGGCTTTGTATCGCTGATGCGTGATTATGGTTTCCTACAACATTCCATTACATTTGCGTGTATCGCTGGATGAAATTTCGGCTATCTCCTGCGTTTTGAGTTTTCGGATTGACTGCCCATGGCCAAGCTTGACCACCTGCTGATCGTTGATGATGACCCGCAAATCCGTCAGTTGCTCTGCGACTACTTGAGCGACGCGGGTTTTCAAGTGTCCACCGCCGCCGACGGCAAGGAAATGCGCCGCCGCCTGGCGCTGAATGTGATCGACCTGATCGTGCTTGACCTGATGCTGCCCGGCGAAGACGGCTTGAGCCTGTGCCGCGAACTGCGCGTCAGCTCCAACACGCCGGTGGTAATGCTTACCGCCAAAGGCTCGTTGATCGACCGCATCGTCGGCCTCGAAATCGGCGCCGACGACTACCTGCCCAAGCCGTTCGACCCGCGTGAGTTGCTGGTGCGGATCAAGGTGGTGCTGCGCCGGGTGCAGAGCTTTCCGGACCGCGCGCGGCTGGACGAGGCGCCGAGTATTCATTTTGCCGGCTGGCAGCTCGACACGCGCGCGCGGCAATTGCTCACGCCCGAGGGCGTGGTGGTGAGCCTGGGCAACTCGGATTACCGCGTGCTGCGCCTGCTGTTGCAGCACCCGAACCGGCCATTGAGTCGAGATTTTTTGCTCAACCATGTGTTCGACAAGGACAGCACGCCGTTCGACCGCTCCATCGACGTGTGCGTCAGCCGCCTGCGCTCGCAGCTGCCGGCGGGGCTGATCAAAACCGTGCGCAATGAGGGTTACATGCTGACCGCCGATGATGTGGTGCTGGAGTCGTGAGACTGCTGCCGCGTTCGCTGTTCGGGCGGCTGGTGCTGATTCTGGTCAGCGGCATGCTCGCGGCCCAGGCGCTGACCAGCAGCATCTGGTACGACCGTCGGCATGGCCAGGTGCTGGAGATTCCTGCGCGGTTGATCGCCACACGCCTGGCTGACGTGGTGCGCCTGGTACACAGCGACCCGCAACAGGCCGACCAGTTGATCAAACTGCTCAATACGCCGCACTTTCAGCTGACCTTAAGCGATCAGGCCAGCAGCACGCCGAGCACGTTGACCGACAGTGACCGGCCCACCGAGCGGCT
Organism: Pseudomonas sp. ChxA; assembly: GCF_030263855.1. Classification (NCBI taxonomy): domain Bacteria; kingdom Pseudomonadati; phylum Pseudomonadota; class Gammaproteobacteria; order Pseudomonadales; family Pseudomonadaceae; genus Pseudomonas; species Pseudomonas sp. ChxA. The sequence goes on along the minus strand of NZ_JARPMK010000002.1, from coordinate 49,957 downwards.
GATAAAGCAGGTGCTGTCGCAGAAAACCGGTTATTCCCAGACCCTGATGTTGTTGCGCCTGTCTCTGGTCGATGGCGAGGGGCAAAGCGCCGGTCTCTCGACCCTGCTCAGTTCCAAGCCGGTCATCGGGCAGTTCCTGATCGACCTGCGCCTGCCCGATGGGCGCTGGTTGCAGGTGGACGCCAGTGAGGAGCAGGGCTGGACCAGTACGTCGCCGCTGGATTTGCTGTTCGACTACGTGATGCGCATCTATTTGTTACGTGTGCTGGTGCTGGTGATCATCGCGCTGGTGGCGGTGCGCCTGGCCATCCGCCCGCTCAATGCCTTGGCCAAGGCCGCCGAAGCCCTGGGCCGGGATATTCAGCGCCCGCCGTTAGCGTTGGACGGTCCCACCGAAGTGCGCCGCGCGGCCCAGGCGTTTAATGCGATGCAGCAACGGCTGATCGCCAACATTGCCGAGCGCACGCGCTTTCTGGCGGCGATTTCCCACGACCTGCGCTCGCCGATCACACGCCTGCGCCTGCGCACCGAAATGCTCGAAGACACGCGCACCAAGGAGCGTTTTCGCAGCGACCTGGAAGAAATGGAACACATGGTCTCCAGCACCCTGGATTTTGTCAGCAGCGGTGAAATCAACGAGACACGGCAGAACATCGACATCAATGCCTTGCTGCAAAGCCTGCAGGCCGACCTTGAAGACGTGGGCGAAAGCGTGACCATCGTCGGTCGCGCCCGGCAACCGCTGCCGGGCTATGCGCGCAGCCTCAAGCGTTGCGTGCAGAACCTGCTGGAAAACGCGGTGCGTTATGGCCGGGAAGTGGTGGTGCGGGTGGAGGATCAGGCGGACAGTTTGAAAATCGTCATCAGTGACCGTGGCCCGGGGATCCCCCAGGAACAGTTGGAGCAAGTGATGGAGCCGTTTTACCGCATCGAAGGCTCACGCAACGCCGACACGGGCGGTTACGGGCTAGGGCTGAGCATTGCACACACGATTGCACGGGCGCATGAGGGGCGGTTGAGTTTGAGTAATCGTGAGGGTGGGGGATTGGAGGTGGTGCTGCAGTTTCAGAGAAAGCTCTGATCTGAAATGCGGAGCGAATGTGGGAGCTGGCTTGCCTGCGATGGCGGTGGGTCAGCTGACACATTGTTAACTGTCAGATGGCTATCGCAGGCAAGCCAGCTCCCACACTGACTGCATTCAGTGCATCAGGCCCCGTGGCACTTCTTGAATTTCTTCTCACTGCCGCACGGGCAAGGATCGTTACGACCCACGTCCTTCAACGCGTTGCGCACCGGCTCCTGGTGAGCGTGGCCGCAGTTCGGGCCGTGGACATGGCCGTGGTCGTGATCATGGCCGTGATCATGGTGATCGTGATCGTGGTTGCAGTCAGGACCATGGACATGGGGTTGCTGAGTCATCGATGTCGCTCCGGAATAAAATCGCCGGGGATTATCTCGCCATTGTGAGCGACCTGCACGTCATTACCGATGAATAATCCGGTTTTCAGCTCACCTTCCAGGCGATACGGCACGGGTTTAGTCGGGTTTTTGAGCATTTGCACCACGTCACGGATCTGCGGCCAGAGGTTGGTGCGCACCTTCACCCGAAAAAAACCGTGGCTTCGCGGCGGTATGGTCAGCCATTCATTGGACTCGCCTTCGGTGAGCACAAAACCACCCAGGCGCACCTTATAGATCAGGCCGCGCACCGTGAGGTCGGCGTCGTCGCGGTTATCCACGCGAAACCACAGTTTGAATTTCTGCTCCAGCAGCTTGGCCCGCACCACCTCGACTTTCACCAGGGCGACGTGGGGTGTAGGTGCATCGTCTGCAAACCACGACGCGCAGCCGCTGAGACTCAGGGTCAACGCCACCATCAAGCTGTACATCCGAAGCATGGCGTTTTCCCTGTGGGTGGTTAGAGGTAGCTGGAACAGCACTTCTTGAATTTTTGGCCACTGCCGCACAAACATACATCATTGCGCCCGGTCTTCACCTCAACCGTTGGGTCGATGAAGTACCAGTGCCCGTCATTCTGTACGAAAGAAGACTGCTCACGGTGGCTGTGCTCGCCGGTGCTGTCATGCCAGCGCGCCGTAAAGGTCACGAATGCATGTTCCGGCTGGCCGCCGAGCACTTCCGAACCTTCCACCTCCAGGCCCAGCCAGGTGCTCTGTGCGCTCCAGGCGCTGATCGCGTTGCGATCGAGGCCGGCTTGCTGCGCGGGCAAGGTAGTGGCCACCAGGTAGTCCACCAGGCCCAGCACATAGGCGCTGTAGCGCGAGCGCATCAGCGCGGTGGCGCACGGCGCGGGGTGGCCGGCGTGATAGTGGCCGCAGCAGGCATCCAGCAGGTTGCCGCTGCCGCAGGGGCAAATGGATGTACTCATCGGGTTACCACCAATACTTTCCAAAATTTTCCGGGTTGGCCCAGAAACGGGCATTGAGCCAGTCGGGCACCTGTTTGTAGTCAAGCAGATCATAGGTAAACAGTGTCAGTACCTGCTCGTCGCGCTGGAAACGCTCGCCGGCTTGCAGGGCCAGGGAGAAGAAGTCGGTGTCTTTCCAGCCGCAGGCGCCCAGGTCCACCAGCACCGCAATGCGGCTGCTATTAAGGTTGCGAATGCCGCCGAGCAAGGTCAGGCCTTGCGGTTTTGACAGGTGCTCCAGGCAGTCGACCACCAACGCCAGGTCAAAACGCTGCGCCGCGAGTTCAGCCGGCAACGGCCCGGGCGCAGCGATGGCCACGACGGTGTCGGGGTGCTCGGCCTGAAACGCCTCCAGCGCTGGAAACTGGCTGGCGCCCAACAACAACAGGCGTTTGGGCTGGTGTAAATCGAGCAAAGCGGCCAGGGCTTGCTGGGGAGTACGGGAAGAAATACCAGCGGTCATCACAGATCCTCACATCAGAACCCTAGAGACTAGCGCGGCTGAGCGTGCGGGCCTAGAGCGGGCGGCAGCGAAAAGTCCTAAAAATGCGGCGATCCTCAATGAAACCGGGGGTGTGGCGTACTGGCGCAGATGAAAAGAGCGGTCTTTACTCCACCTGTCGGCCCCCGCCGACACCCTCAGGAGAAATCACTTGAGCATCATGCGGACAGCTCTACCCTTGGTTCTGCTAACCGGAGTATTGACAGGTTGCGCAGGGTTGCAAAAAACCGATTGGCCCACCTGTGCAGCAGTCGGTGGTGTGACGGGCGCTGCGATTGGCGCCACTGAAAGCTCGGCCTACGCGGGCGCGGGTGCGCTGTTGATTGGCGGCATGGCCGGCGCCTATTGCTGGGTGCATGGCGACGGCGACGAAGATGGTGACGGTGTGCCGGACAGCCGCGACAAGTGCCCGGGCACCCCCAAAGGCGTGCAGGTCGATGCCAATGGTTGCCCACCGGCGCCGCCGGCCGCCGTGGTTGAGGAAGTGGTGGTGGTCAAGGAAGAAACCATCGTGATTCGCGATGTGCACTTCCAGTTTGACTCCGCCAAGCTGACGGCTGCGGACAAAACCAAGCTCGACACCATCGCCACTCGCCTTAAACAAGAAGCCCCAAGCGCGCAACTGCGCGTCAGTGGGCATACTGACAGCGTCGGTAAAGATGCCTACAACCAGAAACTCTCGGAAAAACGCGCCCACTCGGTGACGGATTACCTGGTCAGCTCCGGTGTGCCTCGCAGCAACTTTGTCTCGGTGACCGGTGCCGGCGAAAGCCACCCAGTGGCCGATAACAAAACCGCTGAAGGGCGTGCGTTGAACCGTCGCGTGGAAATCCAGATCAACCGCTGACAGCCCTTGCCCCTGCGGGCACCGCAGGGGCATTGCCGGCGACCCTTTGCAAGTTTTTTCATCCTTCACTGGCAAATCGCCTGCAGAAGTCGTTACTGTGCGCCCAAAGAATAATAGGCAGGGGCATGCGGGATGAAGGTGTTTTGGGGGCTGGGGAAGTTTCTGACGTTGTTGTTCTGGGTGGTGGTGCTGGTCAACCTGTTCCGGCCGCTGACCAATCCGTTTCACCTGTTGGTCAGCCTGGCCGGCAGTCTGTTGTTACTTACCCACCTGCTCGAATTGCTGTTGTTCAACAGCAGCTTGAAACACCGTGCCCACCCTTGGCGTGACCGCTTGCAGATTCTGCTGGTGGGGATGTTCCATGTGCGGGGCCTGTCGGCGCCTGCAACGGTTAATGAAACGAACAAGGAGGCCAATCATGCATAAGGTTTTTCTGTTGGCCCTGTTGGTCAGCCCCGTTGCCCTGGCGCAGAGCGTCAGTGTTGAGACCAACTCGCTGATGCGCCTGCCCAGCAGCACCAGCGTGTTGCAACTGGAGCGCCTGGATGTGGCGGACTACGGCACGTTGCTGGTGCCGGCGACCATCAGCCAAGTGACCGTGGATGAGTTGCATCTGGGCCGCGAGGCGCGCATCACCATCGCCCCCGGCAATACCGCGCTGCAATTGCAGGTGCGTAATGCGCAACTGGAGCATGGCAGCCAGATCACTTCACGCGGTGCCCCAGGAACCCACGAAAAACCAGCCAAGGCCGGGCGTGACCTGGTGCTGCGCATTAACGCGCTGACCGCCGATGAGCTGTCGGTGGATGCCCGTGGCGGCGCCGGTGCTCAAGGTTATGCAGGCCTGGATGGCGCCAACGGCGTGGACCCAGGTTGCACCTGGGGTTCCGCCGGGCGTGGCGCCAATGGCGATAACGGCGGCGACGGCCTGCCGGGCGCGTCGGGTGCGACCGTACGGGTTGAACTGCCACAAAGCTTCCCGGCTGAGCAGATCAAAGTGTGGGTCGATGGCGGGCCGGGTGGCTTGGCCGGTACGGCGGGCAAACCGGGCAAAGGCGGGCAGTCCAAAGGTTGCCTGGTGTACCGTGCCGATGGCGGCGATAAAGGCCGGCCAGGGCTGGAAGGGCAACCGGGGCCTGCAGGGCCTGCAGGGGCTGTGACCATTCAGCGGTTGTGAGTCGCTTGAACTGACGCTATCGCGGGCAAGGGTATTTACACAACGTTAACATTGAGGCGGTCTTGGTGGTGCAGGGTGGTCGGGGGCATATCCGTTGCTGCGGTAACGGCTTCTATTGGTTCCGCTCTTACAGCGGGTCACTTTTGTAAAGACACAAAAGTAACCAAAAAGTCTTCGCCCCAACACTCGGTGCCTCGCTATGGCTCGGCATGCCCGCAATCCGCCAGTGATTTGGGGGGCCGCCGCGATGGGCCATCCTTGGCCCAGCGCGGCTAAACCGGCATCCCTGCCGGTTTACCCCCCAAATCCCTGTCGAATTCCGGCCATCGTGTTTAACGGGGCGATTTCAGATCAAGATCACGATCAAAAGCGCAGATCAAAAGACCGCTGACTTCGCCAGCGAAAAGGATGTAAGAGCCAGAGCAACAGCAACAGCAACAGCAAAGCCCTACTCGGTCTAATGTGGGAGCTGGCTTGCCTGCGATGGCATCAACTCGGTGTACCTGATACACCAAGGTGTCTGCATCGCAGGCAAGCCAGCTCCCACAGAAAAGCAGTTCTTCAGTGTATTCAGATAGGCTTTTGCCTTGCACTTGATCTGGCTCTTGCTTCAACCACTCAGGTCGGCTTTCAGGCCGCCGTGCTGTAGATCTTGATCTTGATCTGAGACGCCCCGTTAACCACGATGGCCGAACGCAGGCTTGAATCCGTGGGTAACCCGGCAGGACGCCGGGTTAGCCGCGCTGGGCCAAGGATGGCCCATCGCGGCGGCCCACGGATTCAAGCCGGAGTGAGGGCACACCGAGCCTAAGCGAGGGGCCGAGTGGTGGGGCACAGACCTTTTGGTTACTTTTGGGGCGTTTGCCAAAAGTGACCCGCTGTAAGAGCGGAACCATACTCAGCCGTTACCGCAGCAACGGATATACATCCCCCCCCCACGGCGACGATAAAACACCACAAACGCCAATAGGTGTTTAGATACCTATGCCGCGATGAGGCCCTGAAAGACAACCTCAGAACATCGGCCGCGCCGAAGCAATCGCCACCACCACCAACCCCACTATCAAATTAATCCCCACCAATTTGCGGATCTGCCCCAGCGCAACCGCGCCCGCCGGCCAATCCTCAGCCGCCACCGCCGTGCGCAGTTCCGGGAACTTCAGTGCCTGAATGCGGATAAACAGCGCCGTCATCACCAGATACAGCCCCATCATCACCTGCACATAACGCGGCGCGGTCTCAAAACCACTGAAGCGCAGCTGCAACAGGCCAATGCCGCTGATCGGCAAAATCAGCACCGCGACCCAGACCCACACAAAAAAACGTTGAAACACATTTGCCCACAGCTTGAGCCGGGCAGGGCCGTCAAGTGCCGCCATGGCGGCGGGGCGCAGGATCATCCAGGCGAAAAACATACCGCCGACCCAAACCAGGGCGGCCAATACATGCAGGGTGTAAGCGAGGCTAAACGCGGTCATTGTGGTACTCCGTTCTGCGCGGGATTAATTAGCGGGGTATGATAGCGGCCGATCCGAACCACTGAAAATTTATCCAGCGTTTTTTGCGCCCGACTATCCATGATCAGCACTGAACTCAAAACCACGATCCAGGGCGCCTATTCGCGTTTTCTTGAAGCCAAGAGCTTGAAACCGCGCTACGGCCAACGCCTGATGATCGCCGAAGTGGCCAAGGTCCTCGGGGATATCGACACCGACGACGAAGGGCGGCGCAGTGGCGACCCTGCGATTGTGGCCGTCGAGGCCGGCACCGGCACCGGCAAGACCGTGGCCTACAGCCTGGCCGCGATCCCCACCGCCAAGGCCGCGGGCAAGCGCCTGGTGATCGCCACCGCCACCGTCGCCCTGCAGGAGCAGATCGTCTACAAAGACCTGCCCGACCTGATGCGCAACAGCGGCCTGAACTTCACCTTTGCCCTGGCCAAGGGGCGTGGGCGCTACATGTGCCTGTCCAAGCTCGACGTGTTGCTGCAGGAAGGCCATGCGCAAACCGCCACTGCCTCGTTGTTCGAAGAAGAAGGCTTCAAGATCGAGGTGGATGAAGTCAGCCAGAAGCTGTTTACCAGCATGATCGAGAAACTTGCCGGCAACAAATGGGACGGCGACCGCGACAGCTGGCCAACCGCCCTGGAAGACTCGGACTGGGCACGCCTTACCACCGACCACAGCCAGTGCACCAACCGCCATTGCCCCAACTTCGGCCAGTGCGCCTTCTACAAGGCCCGCGAAGGCATGGGCAAGGTCGACGTGATCGTCACCAACCACGACATGGTACTGGCTGACCTGGCCCTGGGCGGCGGCGCGGTATTGCCGGACCCGCGCGACACCCTCTACGTATTCGACGAAGGCCACCACCTGCCGGACAAGGCCATCGGCCACTTCGCCCACTACACGCGTCTGCGCTCCACCGCCGATTGGCTGGAAACCACCGCCAAGAACCTCACCAAGTTGCTGGCCCAGCACCCGCTGCCCGGCGACCTGGGCAAGCTGATCGAACAGGTGCCGGAGCTGGCGCGGGAGATCAAGACCCAGCAGCAGTTCATGTTCAGTGCCTGCGAGCAGGTCGCCGACTTCAAGCCCGGTGAAGATGTGGAGGGCCGTGAGCGGCCGCGCCACCGCTTTGTCGGCGGATTGATCCCCGAGCATATGCGCGAAATGGGCATCGAGTTGAAGAAGGGCTTTTCACGCCTTACCGACCTGTTCACACGCCTCACCGACTTACTCAAGGAAGGCATGGACGGCGAGGTCAATATTGGTATCGCCAGCAACCAGGCCGAGGAGTGGTACCCACTGTTCGGCAGCCTGCTGTCGCGCTCCCAGGGCAACTGGGAGCTGTGGACCGCCTTCACCGTCGAAGACCCGGAAGACAACCCGCCGATGGCGCGTTGGCTGACCCTGTCCGAAAGCGGTGCGCTGTTCGATATCGAGGTTAACGCCAGCCCCATCCTGGCTGCCGAAATGCTGCGCCGTAATTTGTGGAACGTCGCCTATGGCTGCCTGGTGACCTCGGCCACGCTGACGGCCCTGGGTACCTTCGACCGCTTCCGCATGCGCGCCGGGCTGCCGAAAAAAGCCGTGACTGCCGTGGTGCCGAGCCCCTTCCACCACGCCGATGCCGGCGTGCTGCGGGTGCCGGACCTCAAGGCCGACCCACGGGATGCGCCAGCACACACCGCTGCGATCATCCGCGACCTGCCCGAATTGGTCGAAGGCTCACGCGGCACACTGGTGCTGTTTTCGTCGCGCAAACAGATGCAGGACGTGTTCGACGGCCTTGACCGCGACTGGCGCAAACAGGTGTTTATCCAAGGCAACCTGTCCAAGCAGGAAACCCTCAACAAGCACAAGGCGCGGGTCGATGGCGGCGATTCCAGCGTGTTGTTCGGCCTGGCCAGTTTTGCCGAAGGCGTAGACTTGCCCGGCGCCTATTGCGAGCACGTGGTGATTGCCAAGATCCCGTTCTCGGTGCCGGATGATCCGGTCGAGGCGGCCTTGGCTGAGTGGATCGAAGCGCGGGGCGGTAACCCGTTCATGGAAATCTCGGTGCCGGATGCGTCCTTGAAGCTGGTCCAGGCCTGCGGTCGCTTGCTGCGCACCGAGGAAGACCGCGGCACCATCACCTTGCTCGACCGACGCTTGGTCACGCAGCGCTATGGCAAAGCTATCCTCAATGCCTTGCCGCCATTCAGGCGCGAAATTTCATAAGCCACCGTGGGCGAATCCGCCCACTTCGTGGTCTATCTCACTGCCAACGCTTTATGTCATCAGGCCAGTCATCGGCCGATTGGGAGAACCTTGTTCGTATGATTCGCACGCTGCCCGCTCTTTTTGCCTTGTTGTTCGCTGCGCCCTTGATGGCCGCGCCTGCCGGGCAACAAACGCTGTTCAACTTCGTCCGGCCTGCCGATGTGGTCAAGGTGGCGACCCAGGACGCCAGCCTGCCGCAATACAACGCCGAACAAACCCCCGAAGGCGAGGTGTTGCGTCGCATCACCTTCAACCCGGCGGCCGAACCAAGCCTGGTGCTCAGCCCGCAGACTGGCGTGTGGGATTGGTCGCAATCCGGTGCCATGAGCCTGCGTATCCAAAGCGCCATGGATTGGGCGCTGACCTTGTATGTCAAAGTGCAGAGCACTGACGGCAAGACCTTGGTGAGCCGCATCGACCTGCCGGCCGGCCCGGCCCAGACCCTGTTGATCCCGTTGCAAGCCAACTCGCCGCTCAGCCAGGGCATGAAGGCCGGCCCGCCCATGCCGATCACCGTGGACGGCCAGCGTGTATTGCTGGCCGCCAGTGCTGGCGAGATCGACCGCAGCCAGGTGGCCTCGGTGACGCTGTCGATGCTTAAGCCCAACGCCGCCCAAAGCATTTTGCTTGAGCGTTTTGGCGTGCAGGACAGCGAGCCGGTACTGAAGGCGGCCTACAGCGAACTGGTGGACGCCTATGGCCAGTCCACCCGTGCGCGCTGGCCGGAAAAGGTCAGCAGTGACGAGCAACTCAAAGCCGCAGCGGCCAAGGAGCAGCAACAGCTCAAGGGCTGGCTGGCCGAGCGTGATAAATCCGCCCTGGACCCATACGGTGGCTGGAACAAAGGCCCGGCGTTCGACGCCAGTGGCTTTTTCCGTACCGAGAAGCGCGACGGCCGCTGGTACCTGGTGACGCCGCAAGGCCATCCGTTTTATTCGCTGGGTGTTAACACGGTGGCACCGGACAACAACCAGACCTACGTGGCCGGCCGCGAGTGGATGTTCGCTGCGTTGCCCAAGGCCGGTGAACCGTTCGATAAGTATTACGGCCGTGGCGACAACCGAGGCGGCAACGGTGCCGATCAGGGCCGCGGCTTCAATGTCGGGCGTTGGTACGATTTCTACGGCGCCAACTTGCAGCGTACTTATGGCGGCGAAAGTTTCGACCAGAAGCGTTGGGTCAGCCACACCCTCGACCGCCTGCAAGCCTGGGGCTTCAACACCGTGGGCAACTGGAGCGATGCGGGTTTGGCCCGCGCGGACCGCGTGCCCTATACCTTGCCGCTGTCGATTGTCGGTGACTACGCCAGCATCAGCACCGGCACCGACTGGTGGGGCGGCATGCCCGACCCGTTCGACCCGCGCTTTGCCATGGCCACCGAACGCGCCGTGGCCATCGCCGCCCGCGATCACCGTGATGACCCGTGGTTGATCGGCTATTTTGCCGACAACGAGCTGGCCTGGGCCGGCCCCGGCGATGATCCAAAATCCCGTTACGCCCTGGCCTACGGCACGCTGCGCATGACCACCGACGTACCGGCCAAGCGCGCATTCCTCAAACAACTGCGCGACAAGTACCGTAACGAAGAAGGCCTGTCGAAAGCCTGGGGCATCCACCTGGCGGGTTGGGAGCTGATGGAAGACCCAGGCTTCGAGCCGCCGATGCCGAGCCCTGAGCACCCGGAAATCGAAGCCGACTTCAAATATTTCCAGCAGACCTTCGCTGACGCCTACTTCAAGACCCTCTCCGATTCGTTGAAATGGCATGCGCCCAACCAGCTGCTGCTGGGTGGTCGGTACGCCGTCAGCACGCCAGAGGCCGTGGCGTCCTGCGCCCGGTATTGCGACGTGCTGAGCTTCAACATGTACACCCTCAAGCCCCAGGATGGTTACGACTTTGCCGCTCTGCGCGCATTGGACAAGCCGGTGCTGATCACCGAATTCAACTTCGGCTCGGCCGACCGTGGCCCGTTCTGGGGCGGCGTGACGCAGTTAGCCCGTGAAGAAGACCGTGGCGTGGCGTACAGCAACTTCCTCAAGCAGGCCATGGCCGAGCCATCGATTGTCGGCGTGCATTGGTTCCAGTACCTGGACCAGCCGGTCACCGGGCGTCTGCTGGATGGTGAGAATGGCCACTTCGGGCTGGTGGGCATCACCGATGTGCCGTTCCAGGGCTTTGTCGACAGTGTGCGTAAAAGCAATTTGGCAGCGGTCGACCAGTTGGGCAAGGAAGCCGAAAAAGCCAAGGCGGCCAGCAAGGTTCGCGAGAACGAAGGCGGCAAGTCCGGGCAAGAAGGCAAAGGTGCAGGGCAGGGCGCCGGGCATGCGGGTGGACACTCTGGAAATGGCCATTGATTCATCTTTGACGGGTTCACAAAACCAACAATGACTGGAACAATGTCGGCCACTTCTTACGGTGTTTTCCAAGGCGGCTTAGGTGCAGATTCAGGGTCATTACGAGCTCCAGTTCGAAGCGGTACGTGAAGCTTTTGCCGCGTTGTTCGATGACCCGCAGGAGCGTGGTGCCGGTCTGTGTATCCAGATCGGCGGCGAAACCGTTGTCGACCTGTGGGCCGGTACCGCCGACAAGGACGGTGCCGAGGCCTGGCATAGCGACACCATCGTCAACCTGTTCTCTTGCACCAAGACCTTCACCGCCGTCACGGCCCTGCAACTGGTTGCCGAAGGCAAGCTGAAACTGGATGCGCCAGTTGCCGACTACTGGCCCGAGTTTGCAGCGGCGGGTAAAGAAACCATCACGCTGCGCCAGTTGCTCTGCCACCAGGCCGGGCTGCCGGCGATTCGCCAGATGCTGCCGACCGAAGCCCTGTATGACTGGCCACTGATGGTCGACACCCTGGCGGCCGAAGCCCCGTGGTGGACGCCGGGCGAAGGGCACGGCTATGAGGCCATCACTTACGGCTGGCTGGTCGGCGAGTTGCTGCGCCGTGCCGACGGGCGTGGGCCGGGTGAGTCGATTGTGGCGCGGGTTGCGCGGCCATTGGGCCTGGACTTCCATGTCGGTTTGGCGGACGAAGAGTTTTATCGGGTTGCGCATATAGCGCGCAGCAAAGGCAATATGGGCGATGAAGCCGCGCAACGGTTACTTCAAGTAATGATGCGCGAACCTAATGCCATGACCACGCGTGCATTTGCCAATCCACCGTCTATTCTGACCAGCACTAATAAGCCTGAATGGCGGCGGATGCAGCAGCCAGCGGCAAATGGTCACGGTAATGCGCGCAGCCTGGCAGGTTTTTATAGCGGATTGTTGGACGGTAGTTTGCTCGAGAGCGACATGCTCGAACAATTGACCCGCGAACACAGTATCGGGCCAGACAAAACCTTATTGACCCAAACCCGTTTTGGTTTGGGTTGCATGCTGGATCAACCGCAACTGCCCAACGCGACTTTTGGCCTCGGCCCGCGTGCGTTTGGGCACCCTGGCGCTGGGGGCTCGGTGGGGTTTGCCGACCCGGAGCATGATGTAGCATTTGGTTTCGTGACTAATACACTGGGGCCTTACGTACTTATGGACCCACGTGCACAGAAGTTGGTCGGAATATTGGCCGATTGTCTGTAAAGAGCTTGCTGTTTCACATTTTTTTGTTACAAAGGCAACTATAAGAAGGCGCTGAACGAAATTTTGTAACTTTAATGTTCTGTAAGCGTCTGTTTAACGGGTCATCAAGACCCTCCGGTTTTTTCTCATTTTGTGGATATCTCATGTTATCGAACAAGTCCTTGGCACTGGCGCTGTGCCTCACTATTACTGGTTGCGCGCAAACTCCACAAAATGATGCCGAAGGTGGGCATTGGTGGTCATTTGGGTCTGACAAGGCTGCTACCAAGGACGCAGTGACCCAAACCGACGCCAAGCCGGATGCCAAGCCTGCCGCCGGCGCCAAGCCAGCCGCACCGGTAGCGGCCGCCGCTGCTCCAGCCCCGGCCCCGGTAGCCAAGGCTGACACCGGCTTCAACTGGTGGCCATTCGCTGCCAAAAGCGCCGACGAAAAGGCGGCGGATGCCAAGGCTGACCTGAAAGCCGACCTCAAGGCCGCAACCCCTGCTGCAACCCCGGACGCCGCGCCTGCTGTAGCCAAGACCGACACCGAAACCAAATGGTGGTGGCCGTTCGAAAGCAAGCCAAAGCCACTGGCCAAGGTCGATGTGACCAACGTACAGATGCCCGATCCGAAAATTACCCAGGCCTGGCTGGACGACTATGAGCCGCGCCTGCGTGCCGCCATTAAGGACAGCAACCTGCAACTGGAGCGTCGCGAGAACGTGCTGGTTGTGATCGCACCCGTAGATGGCTCCTACAACCCGAAACGCCCGGCGATGCTGCTGCCAGTCACCTTGGGCCCGTTCACCCGCGTTGCCAAGGCGGTTGAAGGCGATCCGAAGACTGCCGTACTGGTACTCGGCCACGTCGACACCAACGGTGCCGAGCCTGTGAGCCAGGCGTTGACCCGCGAGCGCGCGCAGTCCATCGCTTCGATTTTCAGCCTCAGCGGCTTGAAGCAGGACCGTCTGATGATGCGTGGCATGGGCGACCTTATGCCACGTGCCGCCAACGACAGCACCCAGGGCCGTGCGCTGAACCGTCGCATGGAAATCATGTTCACTCAGCGTACAACTATGTTGGCCCTGCTGAGCAAATACAACTCGGGCAAGCCACCGGTCGCTGAAATGGTTGCGGTACAGACTGCTCCAGCGCCTGTACCGGCTGCGGCGGCGAAAAAAGCTGCCCCGGCGAAAAAGGCCCCGGCCAAGAAAGCCGCCGCCAAGCCTGCTGCGAAAAAAGCCGCTGCCAAGCCAGCCGCGAAAAAAGCTGCACCGAAGGCCGACGCGCCCGCTAATGATCAGGCAAAAAACTGATCCGTTGAAACACAAGGATAAAGCCGCATGACCCAGGCACTGGCCGATATGCGCCGTGACTACACACGGGACGGTTTGAGCGAGGCCCAGGCCCCAAGCGAGCCGTTTGCGTTGTTCCACCAATGGTTTGGCGATGCGGTGAAAACCGAGCAGCCGCCGGTGGAGGCCAATGCCATGACCTTGGCCACGGTCGACCAGGACGGTCGCCCGCACTGTCGCATCCTGCTGCTCAAGGGCTTGGATGCACAGGGTTTTACCTTTTTTACCAACTATCAGAGTGCCAAGGGTGAACAGCTCGCGGCACGGCCTTTCGCGGCCATGACCTTTTTCTGGCCGACTCTGGAGCGCCAGGTGCGCATCGAAGGGCGGGTGGTCAAAGTCACGCCTGAGGAGTCGGATGCTTATTATCAGGTCCGGCCGCTGGGCAGCCGTCTTGGGGCCTGGGCTTCGCCGCAGAGCCGGGTTATCCGCGACCGTGAAGAGCTGCAGGATTTGCTCAAGGCCACCGAGCAGCGCTTCAGCGACACCCAACCCGACTGCCCGGAGCACTGGGGTGGCTATCGTTTGCTGCCCGAGCGCATCGAGTTCTGGCAAGGCCGCGCCAGTCGCCTGCATGACCGCCTGAACTATCGCCTGCAAGCAGGCGAGTGGACGCGCGAGCGTCTGGCGCCCTGAGTTTCACCTTTCGTCATTCCATCTGAATGCTGATCATCACGCCGAAGTCTCTACACAGAGGCTTCGGCGTTTTTGCGTGCGTGTCTACAATGAAGAGCGCTACCAGATGATTTTGGGACCAGAGTCAGAGCTACCGTTCGTCGAGTTTTCTGGTGCTGGCAGTCTGTACTAAGGCTGAATGAAAGCAATTTTCTGGCGTGCTTGCCGTGACAGGCGCCAAGCAGCGGCGTCTAATGAATACCTGTCCTTTGGAGTTGATGCTATGCGTAAGTCCGTTTTACTAGTTGCCTGCTTTACCACCCTGTCGTTGTTGTTGGGTGGCTGCGCCTCGAGTCTGACCGGCGACTCGTACTCCCGTGACGAGGCGCGTCGTGTACAGACCGTGCGCATGGGCACCATTGAATCCCTGCGACCGGTAAAAATCGAAGGCACCAAGACCCCAATCGGCGGTGTTGCCGGTGCAGTGGTCGGCGGCGTTGGCGGCAGCGCGATCGGCGGTGGCCGTGGCAGTATCGTCACTGGCGTAATCGGCGCGGTTGCGGGTGGCCTGCTGGGTTCCGCTGCAGAAGAAGGCTTGACCCGTACCCAGGGTGTTGAAGTTACCGTTCGCGAAGACGACGGCAGCATGCGCGCCTACGTGCAGGCCGTTGACCCTAACGAAGTCTTCCGCATCGGCGACCGCGTGCGCATCATGACGGTTAACGGCACCAGCCGTGTAACGCGCTAAGCGCTGGTTGTAGAAACGCAAAACCCCAACCGGGTGACGGGTTGGGGTTTTTTATTGCCTGCGTTTTTTTGAGAAAATGCAGGCGATAAAAAACCATGGCTAAGTTTGCCTGTGGCGAGGGAGCTTGCTCCCGTTGGACTGCGTAGCAGTCCCATGTTTTTAAAGCAAAGAGCAGGGGCCGCTACGCGACCCAGCGGGAGCAAGCTCCCTCGCCACAGGTACAGTGTTCGGGCAGGCATTCACGCACTCACTTCACACCTGAAAAGTGCTTCACCATCGTATTCAACTCATGCGCCAGGCTGGCAAGCGATTGCAAAACCCCAACGGGGTGACGGGTTGGGGTTTTTTGTTGTAAACCATGTCTAAGTTTGCCTGTGGCGAGGGAGCTTGCTCCCGTTGGACTGCGTAGCAGTCCCAAGCTTTTAAAGCAAAGAGCAGGGGCCGCTACGCGACCCAGCGGGAGCAAGCTCCCTCGCCACAGGTACAGTGTCCGGGCAGGTATTCACGCGGTTACTTCACACCTGAAAGTGCTTCACCATCGTATTCAACTCATGCGCCAGGCTGGCAAGCGATTGCAAAACCATGTCTAAGATTGCCTGTGGCGAGGGAGCTTGCTCCCGTTGGACTGCGTAGCGGTCCCATGCTTTTAAAGCAAAGAGCAGGGGCCGCTACGCGACCCAGCGGGAGCAAGCTCCCTCGCCACAGGTACGGTGTCCGGGCAGGCATTCACGCACTCACTTCACACCTGAAAGTGCTTCACCATCGTATTCAACTCATGCGCCAGGCTGGCAAGCGATTGCGAAGCGGCGGTGGTCTGAGTCGAGCCTTCAGCGGACTGAATCGACAGCTGTTGAATGTTCAGCAAGTTGCGATCCACCGCCCGGGCAACGTCAGCTTGCTCCGCCGCCGCTGTGGTAATCACCAGGTTGCGGTTGTTGATCTCGTCATTGGCGGCAAGAATATCCGCCAGCGCTTGCTGCGCCAGTTCGGCCAGGCCAATGGTTTGCTGGGTCATGGTGCTGCTGTCGAGCATGGTGTTGACGGTGCTGGCGGTGTTGGTCTGGATGCTGCCAATCATCTGTTCGATTTCTTGGGTCGACTGCGCGGTGCGATGGGCGAGGGCGCGTACTTCGTCGGCGACCACGGCAAAACCACGGCCGGCATCACCGGCGCGAGCCGCTTCGATGGCTGCGTTCAATGCCAGCAAATTGGTTTGCTCAGCAATGGTGCGGATAACGTCGAGTACTTTGCCGATGCCTTTGGCCTGCTCGGCCAAGCCGCCTACCTGGTCGGAGCTGACTTGCACGCCACGGGTCAGGGCCTGGATAGAAGTGAGCGCCTCGAGCATGCGTTGCTGGCCTTTCAAGGCGATACTGCGCGACTCCTGGGACAGGTCGGAGGTGGTGGCGGCATTCCGGGCGACCTCTTCAATGGCGGCGGTCATCTCGGTGACGGCCGTGGCGGCCTGCTCGATCTCGCCATGTTGCTGTTGCAGGTCGCGGCTGCCTTCGGCGGTGACCGCGTTCAGCTCCTCGGCCGCGGCTGCCAGTTGGCTCGACGAGCCGGTTATTTGCCGCAGTGTCTGCACCAGGTTGTTGCGCATGGTCTCTTGTGCCCGCAACAGGCGTGTGGCTTCGTCATTGCCGGTTGGGTTGATGGGCTGGGTGAGATCGCCCTTGGCGATGGTTTCAGCCACCCGTACCGCCTCAATGATGGGGCCGGTAATGCTGCGGGTCAGCAGCCAGGCCACCAGCACCGTGCCGCCACTCACCAGCACGATAACGATGGCGATACCGCCCACGGCATGCTGGTACGCGGCCACGGAAGTCTGGCCGGCAAGTTCCGCGCCCTTGTTGGCGAGGTCGATCAACTGATCGAAGTTCTTGGTCATCTGCTCATAGCTTTCTCGGATGCTGTTGAGAAAGTCACGGGCACCCGCCTTGTCGCCTGAACGCGAGCGTTTGAGCATCTCGGTGTGGTTCTTGGCGTACCCTTCCAGGCTTTGGTTGAACACCTCCAGACGCGATTTTTCCTCCGGCGTGCGCAGCAGCGCTGCATATTGAGCCAGTTGCTCCTTGACGCTCTTCAGGCGACCGGCGGATTTGTCTTCGTACGTCTGCATGTCGGCGTCGCTGGCGGACAGGATGTGCGCCATTTCCCCCAAGCGAAAACGATCCAGCGAGGCATTGGCCAGGGCCAGAATCCTCACGCGCTGCATCCAGTTGTTTTGGATGTCGGCAGCCTGGGACTGCACTTCGCCGATCTGCTTGAGCGCAAACAGGCCGAGAAACACACTCAGCGACGCAATAGCAGCGAAGCCGATGAAGGCTCTGGCCGCGATTCTTATATTTCTCAGGAACATGGGTTTTCGCTCGGGCTGGGAACGCGTTGAAGAGCTGTGTCGGGCGGATGCCCCAGGCGGGGCAGGCGAATCGCCACAATCCTTAGTCGGCGGCCTGGGCAAAGTCTTTAGGCGTTGCGCGAAAGTGTCATCTTCGGCAAAAGAAAAACCCCAACCGGGTAACCGGTTGGGGTTTTTTTTGGGGCTTTCAGAGCGCTCAGGCTTTCTTGCGACTCGCCAGCGCTGTGACCGCATAGCCAATACAGGCTGCCAGGATCGACCCGGTCAGGATGCCCATTCGGTCCTCACCCGCGAACTCACTGGCGCCCGGCACAAACGCCAGGGAGCCGACAAACAGGCTCATGGTGAAGCCGATGCCGCACAGGATCGCCACACCCAGCACCTGGCCCCAGTTGGCGCCGCTGGGCAGGCTGGCGATACCGGTCTTGATGGCCAGCCAAGTCAGGCCGAACACACCGATGGTCTTGCCGATCAGCAGGCCGGCGGCGATGCCCATGGGCACGTGGTGAGTGAAGCTGTCCAGGGTGACCCCGGTCAGCGACACGCCAGCGTTGGCGAAGGCGAACAACGGCAGGATAGCGTAGGCCACCCACGGGTGCAGGGCGTGCTCCAGGGTCAGCAGTGGCGAGGGTTCGGCATTTTTGGTGCGCAGTGGAATGCAGAACGCCAAGGTCACCCCGGCCAGGGTGGCGTGCACGCCACTCTTGAGCACGCAGACCCACAGGATCAAGCCGATGATCATGTACGGGCCGAGTTTGACCACGCCCAGGCGGTTCATCGCGATCAAGGCGACCAGGCACGTGGCCGCGCCCGCCAAGGCTGCATTCGACAGTTCGGCGGAGTAGAACACCGCGATGACGATGATAGCGCCCAGGTCATCAATGATGGCCAGGGTCATCAGGAACAGCTTGAGTGACACCGGCACACGTTTGCCGAGCAGGGCCAGGACGCCGAGTGCGAAGGCGATATCGGTGGCCATCGGGATTGCCCAGCCGGCGAGTGCGGCGGGGTTGTCCTTGTTCAGGGCCCAGTAGATCAAGGCCGGCACCACCATGCCGCCAATCGCGGCCGCGCCCGGCAATACCACTTGCGATGGCTTGGACAGGTGGCCGTCGAGCAGTTCGCGTTTGACCTCCAGGCCGATCAGGAGGAAGAACAGCGCCATCAGGCCATCGTTGATCCACAGCAGCGCTGGCTTGGCGATTTGCAGCGCGCCGACCTGCGCCACCACAGGGGTGTCGAGGAAGGCGCCGTAGAGGTGCGCCAACGGCGAGTTATTGATGATCAGCGCCAAAGCGGCAGCGGCGATCAATAACAGACCACTGGCGGCTTCCAGCTGGAAGAAACGGGTAAAAGTGCTACGCAGAGGCAAGGGATGCTCTCCAATAAGGTTCAATAGGTGGGTACCCTAACCCGTACTGTTAGTTGTTAAAACAAAAGTTATATTCTTATTTGTTATAAGCAGCGGACCAGATCGACGTTGCGCCTAAGCCTAGCAATTGTGTGTCTAATTGAGTCGTCGCTGTATCTGTGTGGAGTGTAGGAAACCCCCTAAAATCGGGACTGAAACCCTTAGAGACTCACCTCATGAACGACCACCGTACCTGGGCTCGCGAAGCCATCCGCATCATTGAAGCGGACTTCCAGCGCAGCGCCGACACGCACCTCATCCCTCTGCCATTGCCGGGGTTGCCGGGTATCGAGTTGTACTTCAAGGATGAGTCCAGCCACCCCACCGGCAGCCTCAAACATCGGCTGGCGCGTTCGCTGTTTCTGTATGCGCTGTGTAATGGCTGGCTCAAGCCGGGTGCGCCGGTGATCGAAGCGTCCAGTGGCTCTACTGCGGTGTCGGAGGCGTATTTTGCGCGCTTGCTTGGCCTGCCTTTTATCGCGGTGATGCCGGCCACCACCTCCCAGGCGAAGATCGACCAGATTGCCTTCTATGGTGGCAAGAGCCATCTGGTAAAGGACCCGACGCAGATCTACGCCGAGTCCGAACGCTTGGCGAAGGAAAGTGGCGGTCACTTCATGGACCAGTTCACCTACGCCGAGCGCGCGACGGACTGGCGGGCCAACAACAACATCGCTGAGTCGATTTTCCAGCAGATGCGTTTTGAGCATTACCCGGAGCCGAGCTGGTTGATTTCCAGCCCCGGCACCGGTGGTACCACGGCGACCCTGGGCCGCTACGTGCGTTATCGCCAGCATTGCACCCGCGTGCTGTGTGCCGATGCCGAGCGTTCGGTGTTTTTTGACTACTACCAGACGGGCGACGCCAGCTTGCGTCTGGAGTGCGGTTCACGCATCGAAGGGATTGGCCGGCCACGGGTCGAGGCGTCGTTTTTGCCCAAGGTGATTGATGCGATGGTCAAGGTGCCGGATGCGCTGTCATTGGCGGCCATGCATTACCTGGCCGAGCGGTTGGGGCGGCGGGTGGGCGGTTCCAGCGGGACTAACCTGATCGGTGCTTTGGTCGCGGCGCTGCAGATGAAGGCGGCGGGGGAGTCGGGGTCGATCGTGGCGATCTTGTGTGATGGGGGCGAGCGGTATGCGAACACATACTACGATCAGGCGTGGTTGGCGCAGCAGGGCTATGAACTCAGCGGCTTGATTGCAGCCGTGGCGGCCAGTGTAGAGAAGGGCGAGCCGTTGCCTGCCAGCGTCCTGCGCGCCAATATCTGACACACCCCATAAACCAATGTGGGAGCTGGCTTGCCACTGCAAGCCAGCTCCCACATTTGATCCGGGTTGGCTGTAAGAAGTGCTTAAGCCTCAATACCCAGCATATCCCGCGCCAGCGCCTCGGCAATCCGAATTCCGTCAACGCCCGCCGACAGGATGCCACCGGCGTAACCGGCGCCTTCACCGGCCGGGAACAAGCCTTTCACGTTCAGGCTCTGCATCGATTCGTTACGGGTGATGCGCAGCGGCGACGAAGTGCGGGTCTCGATACCGGTCAGCACCGCATCGTGCAGCGAGTAGCCTTTGATCTGCTTCTCGAACGCAGGCAGCGCTTCACGAATCGCCTCGATGGCGAAGTCCGGCAAGGCCAGGGCCAAATCACCCAGAGCCACACCCGGTTTGTACGACGGTTCCACACTGCCAATGGCGGTGGACGGCTTACCAGCAATGAAGTCGCCCACCAGTTGCGCCGGTGCCTCGTAGTTGCTGCCGCCGAGGATGTAGGCGTGGGACTCCAGGCGCTCCTGCAATTCGATACCGGCCAGCGGGCCACCCGGGTAATCCACCTCAGGCGTGATGCCAACCACGATGCCGGAGTTGGCGTTGCGCTCGTTCCGCGAGTATTGGCTCATGCCATTGGTGACCACGCGGTTCGGCTCGGAAGTCGCCGCCACCACGGTGCCGCCCGGGCACATGCAGAAGCTGTAGACCGAACGGCCGTTCTTGGCGTGGTGTACCAGTTTGTAGTCGGCGGCGCCCAGTTTCGGGTGCCCGGCGTATTTGCCCAGGCGCGCTGCGTCGATCAGTGATTGCGGGTGTTCGATACGGAAACCCACCGAGAACGGCTTGGCTTCCATGTACACGCCGCGGCCGTGCAGCATGCGGAAGGTGTCGCGGGCGCTGTGGCCCAGGGCCAGGATCACGTGCTTGGAGAGGATCTGCTCGCCACCGTCGACGACCACGCCGTGCAACTGGCCGTCTTCGATCAGCACATCAGTGACGCGCTGCTCAAAACGCACTTCACCGCCGAGGGCGATGATCTGCTCGCGCATGTTTTCCACCACGCCGGTGAGGCGGAAGGTGCCGATGTGCGGCTTGCTGACGTAGAGGATTTCTTCCGGCGCGCCAGCCTTGACGAACTCGTGCAGCACTTTACGACCGTGGAACTTCGGGTCCTTGATCTGGCTGTAGAGTTTGCCGTCGGAAAAGGTCCCGGCACCGCCTTCGCCAAATTGCACATTGGACTCGGGGTTGAGCACGTTTTTGCGCCACAGGCCCCAGGTGTCTTTAGTGCGTTGGCGCACTTCCTTGCCGCGTTCGAGGATGATCGGCTTGAAGCCCATCTGCGCAAGCAACAGCCCGGCGAAAATGCCGCAGGGGCCAAAACCCACCACGATCGGCCGTTCAACCAGGCCTTGCGGCGCCTGGCCTACCACTTTGTAGCTGACGTCCGGTGCCGGGTTGATGTTGCGGTCATCGGCGAACTTGAGCAACAGGGCGCCTTCACCCTTTACGTTCAGATCGATGGTGTAGATAAAGCACAGCTCCGACGATTTCTTGCGCGCGTCGTAGCTGCGTTTGAACAGGGTGAAATCGAGCAGGTCATCACTGGCGATGCCCAGGCGCTGCACGATGGCAGGCCGCAGGTCTTCTTCGGGATGGTCGATGGGCAGCTTGAGTTCGGTGATTCGTAACATGACGGTATCCGGTAGGCGGCGGGCTTCGATGCCGGCTGTTTTGCAAACCGGCGATTATAAGCCCCAAAGGCTGTTTCCCGTCATGTTAAAACAGCCCCTGGGCCGAATCAGTCGTCCCGCGAGCCGCCGAATGACGCACAACCGCGCTGGACCTGACCATTGACCCGCAACTCGGCGGTCATGTGCTGCAAGCTGCCGCTGACGGCATCGATGCAGCGCTGTGGAGCTACCCACAGTTCGATGTGCTGGTTATTGGCTTCGGTCATCAGGTTGAAACGGCCGTCACCCAGTTGCTCTTCAACAAAAGGTACTGCCAGTGGCGGCTGGCCTTCGCGCTCCAGCACCATGCCTTTGCCGGTGACGTTCATCGCCCAGGCCGGTTTATGGCCATTGGCCCGCAGAATCATGCGTTTGAAATCGGGGTCGTTGCAGGCCGAGGTCGAGCGCTCTACGCGATACAGTTGTTGCAGGTCGACCGAACCCTGGGTGCCGCTGGCAACCCCGGAAAACTTGCCACGCAAATCGGCAAACAGCACCCCTTGCTGACCGGCCAGCGACGCGGCCTCCTGCAGCACGCTGGTGCCGCCGGTGTCGTTGACCACGTAGTTGCGTTTGTCGCCGCACGGCTGGAACAACAGTTTGCCGCCCACTGCCGTCAGTTCACCCTGCATGCGGGTCATTCCGACGGTAGACGGTTTGGCCGGCTCGTTCTCGAACATCTGGCAAGCGGTGAACAGGGACAGCAGGGCAAATAAAGCAAGGGTACGGGCGGCGCGCATTATCGGGTCTCCAAACAAGTGCCGCCACGTTACGCAGGCTCGCACCGCACCACAAGCCCGTTCGCCGGGTTCAGGCGATTCTGACAGACGCAAGATTTCAGCCAACGATGAAGGTCTGACCGGTCTGCAAGCCCTCGACACTTTTCGCGTAGGCCAGCGCCACATCTGCGCCCGGAGCCGGTTTGTAGCCGCGGAAGTACGGGGCGTAGCTGCCCATGGCTTCGAGCAGGACGGTCGGGCTCACCGAGTTGATGCGCAAGCCGCGTGGCAGTTCGATCGCCGCCGCCTTGACGAAGGCATCCAATGCGCCGTTGACCAATGCGGCAGAGGCGCCGGTGCGGATCGGATCGCGGTTGAGAATGCCGCTGGTGAAGGTGAACGAAGCACCGTCGTTGGCGTATTCGCGGCCGATCAGCAGCAGGTTGACCTGGCCCATCAGCTTGTCACGCAGGCCCAGTTCAAAGTCGGCTTCGCTCATATCACCCAATGCCACGAAATTCACACTGCCGGCCGCGCAAACCAACGCGTCGAACTTGCCGGTCTGTTCGAATAGTGTGCGGATCGACGCGCTGTCGCTGATATCCACCTGGAAGTCGCCGCCGCTACGGCCAATGCTGATCACCTCGTGACGCTGCGCCAGTTCCGCCTTGACCGCTGAGCCGACCGTGCCGCTGGCACCAATCAATAGGATTTTCATCGTGCTGTTCCTCCAGGGGATTAAGTGAGGTTTCAGTCTAGGGTGGCTTTTTAAGCGGATAAACGTGCTAATAGGCAACTTTTGGTTTTCAATTGGAAACAATCCATGAGCGAAATGGATGACCTGGCGGCTTTTGCCGTACTGATCGAGGCGGGCAGTTTTACCCTGGCGGCGGAGCAATTGGGCTGCAGCAAGGGCCAATTGTCCAAGCGCATCAGCCAATTGGAAGCGCAGTTTTCAGTGGTGTTATTGCACCGCACCACGCGCAAACTCAGCTTGACCGCCGCTGGCGCGGCGTTGTTGCCCCAGGCTCAGGCGCTGGTGGCCCAGGTGGAGCGCGCCCGTCAGGCGTTGGCGCGGCTCAAGGACGATTTGGCTGGGCCGGTGCGTATGACCGTGCCGGTGTCGCTGGGAGAAACTTTCTTTGATGGCTTGCTGCTGGAGTTCACCCAGCAATACCCGCAGGTGCAGATCGAACTTGAACTGAACAACAGCTACCGCGACCTGGCGCGCGATGGCTTCGATTTGGGCGTGCGCATGGGGGCGATGGACAACGAGCGGCTGGTGGCCAAGCCACTGCTGGCCTGGCATGAGATGACCTGCGCCAGCCCGGCCTATCTGGAGCAGCATGGCGAACCGCTGACGCCTGCGGATCTGGCTACGCACACCTGCCTGCTTAACAGCCACTACAGCGGGCGCGAAGAATGGCTGTATCACCAGCAACATGAACTGCTGCGGGTACGGGTCAGCGGTACCTTCGCTTCCAACCACTACAACCTGTTGAAAAAAGCCGCCCTGGTGGGCGCCGGCATCGCCCGTCTGCCGTCCTACGTGTTACCGGCGGAACTGGCCGACGGGCGCTTGCGCTGGCTACTGCGTGATTACCAAACGCGCAGCATGCCGATGTACCTGGTGCATCCTTATCAAGGTGGCCTGCCGCGCCGAACCCAAGTATTAGCCGACTACTTGGTGGACTGGTTCAGACGCAGCGGCGAAGCCCTGGATCGCCTTCAGCGGTAGCGGCGCGCGATCAGGTGATCGATCGACAGGCAGCCTGGGCCTTTGGCGACCAACAGCAGCAGCAACGCGATCCAGGTGCCGTGGGTCGGGTAGGCTTCCGGGTAGACGAACAGCTGAATGGTCAAGGTCATGCCGATCAGTGCCAGGGCCGAGAAGCGCGTGGCAAAACCCACCAGGATCAACACCGGGAAAAAGTGCTCGGCAAATGCCGCCATGTGCGCGGCCACTTCCGGCGACAACAAGGGCACGTGGTACTCGCTGCGAAACAGCGGCAGGGTCGAAGCCGCCAGCTTGGGTTCGCCCAATTGGAAGGTGCCGTTGATGATATCAATGGCAAAACCTTCGACTTTGGTCTGGCCGGACTTCCAGAACACCGCCGCGATGGAAAACCGTGCGAGAAAGGCGATCAGGCTGTAGGGGATTTTTTCGAACAGAGCGATGGCCCGTTTTACCAGGCAAGTAAGCGAAGTGTTCATGGCGATTCCTTTTGTTCTGTGTGCAAATGAGTGATGGCGTCGTGGCTGATCAGCAGCGTCAGGCAGTGGTTGAGGTCGAATTCGGCCGACGCTTCAAGCGCCTGCTCTACTGCCATTTCCAGGCCTGATCCCTGAATAAGGCTGTTGATAAACGCCACCGAACCGCTGTCGATGGCGAAGACCTTGACCGCCAGGCCCTGGCGCAACACCAGTGCACTTTGGGCGTACCAAGGGTTCAAGGTGGCGATGGCGCCTTCGGTCTGGTGCGCGGCCCATACCGCAACCACGGCGTAGGGTGAATGCAAGGTGGCCAGGGATGGATGCAGGTGCAGGCGTAGTTGCCCCAGGTCGATGGGACCTTGCAGTTGTTCAAGGATGGCCTGTTGGTTCAGTGGCTGGCTGTCTGCGGCGTGATAAGCACGTACCCGCAAGCGTTCCAGGCGTGCGACGTCCGCCAGGTAAGGCACGCTCGCTGCCGGCTCGAACGCCTGGATGAACGCGGCAAACGTGCTGCCGTACTCGCTGATCAGCGGGCTGTCGGGCGGGCTGGCTTGCACGTATAGGCTGGCCATCGCGCGGAAAAACTCATCACCCACCAATTGCAGCGTCACCGGGTAAGCGGCGGCGAGCGCGTTGATCAGCGAGCTGTGGACATTGTTTCGATACACCGCGAAACGGCTGGCCGGGTCGGCGCCGTTGCTGCTGAACAACCCATCGGGGCAGGCTTGGTCGGAATCGAGCAAGGCGCCGGCAAATGCAGCTTGATCGCTCATAGCTTCAATACCTTCGCCTGTGACAAATGCCAGTCGGCGTGTTGGGCTTCGGCGTGCAACACGCTGAAGGCGGGCACCTGGTTGTCCCGCTCGATCAGCGTGGCCACCGGGCCGGTGTGCTTGAGTACGTGTTCATAGAGCTGCCACACCGCGTTATCGATGGGCGCGCCATGGTCATCAATCAGCAGGCGGTCGCCCAGGCTGTCGGTGTCTTCGGCAAAACCGGCCAGATGAATCTCACCGACGGCCTTCAACGGCAGTGCATGGAGGTAGGCCAGTGGGTCGCGCTGATGATTGATGCACGACACATAGACGTTGTTGACGTCCAGTAACAGCCCGCAACCGGTGCGCCGGATGATCTCGCTGATGAAGTCCGTCTCGTCCAGGGTCGAGCGTTGAAATTGCAGGTACGTCGAGGGGTTCTCCAGCAGCATCGGCCGCTTGAGGGTGCTTTGTACCTGATCGATATGCTCGCACACCCGGTGCAGGGTCGCGGCGTCGTAGGCCAGCGGCAGCAAGTCATTGAGGAACACCGGGCCGTGGCTGGACCAGGCCAGGTGTTCGGAAAAAGAGTGGGGTTGATAGCGTTCGATCAGCGTGGCCAACCGTGCCAGGTGCTCACGATTAAGCGGGCCTTCGCCGCCGATGGACAGACCCACGCCATGCAATGACAGTGGGTACTGTTCGCGTATCAAGCCCAGGTAGTGATGAAACGGGCCGCCGGCGACCATGTAGTTTTCGGCGTGCACTTCAAAAAAACCGATATCGGGCGAGGTCTCGAGCACTTCAAGAAAGTGCTCGTTCTTCAGCCCCAGCCCGGCCCGGTAAGGGAGGCCGGGCACCTGAGCCGGTGAGACCGTGTGCTGGGGTAAAAGCGTCATCATCAGTACTCAGGTTTTGCAGGGGTTCAGGACTTGGCGGTGAAGGCAGCTTCCTGGCCAAAACCGGTCGGCGAGGTGGCGCTTGGGGTCTTGCCGCAAGTGCCGGCTGGGACCAGTTTCCAGGCGTTGGCCTGGTCTTTGACTTTCGAGGTACCGGCGCAGGTAGTACCGGCGCCTGCAGCGCAATCGTTCTTGCCGGCTTCGGCGACACCAAAGCATTTGTCCATTTTTGCTTCGTCAGCGTGGGCCATGTTGGTCAGGGCGGAAAAGCTCAGGGCCGAACCCAGGGCCAGAACGAGGGTAGCGGCGGACAGCGAACGGGATTTAGTAGTCATGGTGTAACTCCAGCAGTGAGGTTGAGGTGGCAAGCATGTTTGCCTGCTTACTCCACTAGAGGTAGAGGGACGGATTTCGTTACAAGGCAGGCGAAAATAATTTCAAATAAAGCGAAATTTAAGGCTCATACAAAGCAAATGTGGGAGCGGGCTTGTGTGGGAGTCGGGCTTGCCCGCGATGCAAGCACCTCGGTGTGTCAGTCACACCGCAGTGATGCTATCGCAGGCAAGCCAGCTCCCACACAAGCCCGCTCCCACATTTTCAGATTGGTTCCTGCAGAAACCTTGTGTTAACCGCCCAGGTACGCTTCACGCACTTTCGGATCCGTGAGCAACTGCTCGCCGGTGCCCTGCATCACCACCCGGCCGTTTTCCAGCACGTAGGCGCGGTCGGCGATTTTCAGCGCCTGGTTGGCGTTCTGCTCCACCAGGAACACCGTCACACCGTCCTTGCGCAGTTGTTCGATGATATCGAAGATCTGTTGGATGATGATCGGTGCCAGGCCCAGTGACGGCTCGTCGAGCAGCAACAGCTTGGGCTTGCTCATCAGCGCCCGGCCGATGGCGAGCATTTGCTGCTCGCCGCCGGACATGGTGCCGCCGCGCTGGCTGAAGCGTTCCTTGAGCCTTGGGAACAGGTGCAGCACCTTGTCCATTTGCTCTTGGTAGTCGCCCTTGTCGGTAAAGAACCCGCCCATGGCCAGGTTCTCTTCCACGGTCAGGCGCGAGAACACACGGCGGCCTTCGGGCACCACGGCAATGCTCTTGCGCATGATCTCGGAGGAGGCCTGGCCTACCAGTTCTTCACCCATGTAGCGGATGCTGCCGCTGTGGGCCTGCGGTGAACCGCACAGGGTCATCAGCAAGGTCGATTTGCCGGCACCGTTGGCGCCGATCAGCGTGACGATTTCACCTTGGCGCACTTCCACGTTGACGCTGTGCAGCGCCTGGATCTTGCCGTAGAAAGTGGAAACGTTTTCGAATTGCAGCATTTTACGCTTCCCCCAAATAGGCTTTGATCACTTCCGGGTTGTCGCGGATCTGCTCCGGCGTACCGTTGGCCAATGGCGTGCCCTGGTTGATCACCACGATGTGGTCGGAAATGCTCATGACCAGTTTCATATCGTGTTCGATCAACAGCACCGTGGCGTTGTTTTCCTCACGCAGCACTGTGATCAGCGCCTTGAGGTCTTCGGTTTCCTTGGGGTTCAGGCCGGCGGCCGGTTCGTCGAGCATCAGGATCCGCGGGCGGGTCATCATGCAGCGAGCGATTTCCAGTCGGCGTTGTTGGCCGTAAGCCAGGGTACCGGCGGGGCGGTTGGCAAACTCGGTGAGGTTGACCTTGTCCAGCCAGTACGCCGCGTATTCCATGGCCTCGCGCTCGCTCTTGCGGAACGCCGGGGTCTTGAACAGGCCAGCAAAGAAGTTGGTGTTCAAGTGCCGGTGCTGGGCGATCAGCAGGTTTTCGACCGCCGTCATGTCCTTGAACAAGCGCACGTTCTGGAAGGTACGCACCACGCCCTTGCGGGCGATCTCGTGACCGGCCAAGCCCTGGATGGGTTGGCCATCCAGCAGGATGCTGCCACCGCTCGGCTTGTAGAAGCCGGTGAGGCAGTTGAACACCGTGGTCTTGCCGGCGCCGTTCGGGCCGATCAGCGCCACAACCTGTTTCTCTTTGACGGTCAGGGCCACGCCGTTGACCGCGAGCAAACCGCCGAAGCGCATGCTCAAATTGTCGACTTTCAGGATCTCGCGGCTCATTTGCGCAGCTCCATGTGTGGGCGTTGCATCGGCAGCAGACCTTGAGGACGCCAGATCATCATCAGCACCATCATGGCGCCGAACATCAACATGCGGTATTCGCTGAACTCACGCATCATTTCCGGCAGCAGGATCATCACGATCGCCGCCAGGATCACGCCCAGCTGCGAGCCCATGCCACCCAGTACCACGATGGCGAGAATGATCGCCGACTCGATAAAGGTGAACGACTCCGGAGTCACCAAGCCTTGGCGCGCGGCGAAGAAGCTGCCGGCAAAACCGGCGAAGGTTGCCCCGAGGGTGAATGCCGAGAGTTTGATGACGGTCGGGTTCATGCCCAGCGCACGGCAGGCGATTTCATCTTCGCGCAATGCTTCCCACGCACGACCGATCGGCATGCGCAGCAGGCGGTTGATCACGAACAGTGCCGCCAATGCCAGCAACAACGCCACCAGGTACAGGAACACCACTTTACTCACCGGGTTGTAGTCGATCCCGAAGTATTCGTGGAAGGTCTGCATGCCTTCGGCTGCGGTGCGGTCGAACGACAGCCCGAAGAACGTCGGCTTGGGGATGCTGCTGATGCCGTTGGGGCCGCCGGTGATATCGGTGAGGTTACGCAGGAACAGTCGGATGATTTCACCGAAGCCCAGGGTCACGATCGCCAGATAGTCACCGCGCAGGCGCAGCACCGGAAAGCCCAGCAGGAAGCCGAACGTGGCCGCCGCCATGCCAGCCAGTGGCAGGCAGATCCAGAAGCCCCAGCCCAGGTAGTGCGAGAGCAGCGCGTAGGTGTAGGCACCCACGGCATAGAAACCCACATAACCGAGGTCGAGCAGACCGGCCAGGCCCACTACGATGTTCAGGCCCAGGCCCAGCAACACGTAGATCAGGATCAGGGTGGCAATGTCGACGGCGCCGCGCGAGCCGAAGAACGGCCAAATAAGCGCGGCCACGACCAGGCCGATGATGATGTAGCGCTGGGTACGCGGCAGGGTCAGGAATTGGCTGACCTTGGGCGACACCAACGGGCCACGGTTGCCCTTGAGCAACGCACCGACCTGCTGGGTGAACAGCACGCGCAGGAACATCAGCACCGAGCACAGGGCGATGATGGTCAGGGTCACGGGACCGGTGCCATGCACTTCCAGGTTGATCCCGACAATGCTCAGCTTGAGGCCGAGTACCGGAAAGGCCACCGCCCAGACCAGCAAGGCGCTGAAAAACGCCGATTTAAGATATCTGCTCATACTTTCTCAACCTCCGGACGGCCCAAAATGCCGGTCGGACGGAACAACAGCACCAGAACCAACAGGCCGAACGCTACGACGTCCTTGTACTGGTCGCCGAACACGTCGGCGCCAAAGGCTTCAGCCACACCCAGCACCAGCCCGCCGAGCATCGCGCCCGGAATACTGCCGATGCCGCCCAAGACCGCCGCGGTAAAGGCCTTGAGCCCTACCAGGAAACCGGCGTTGGGGTTGATCACGCCGTACTGCATGCTCAGCAGCACCGCCGCAACGGCCGCCAATGCAGCACCGATCACGAAGGTCAGGGCGATGATGTTGTTGGTGTTGATGCCCAACAGGTTGGCCATCTTGATGTCTTCGGCGCAGGCCCGGCAGGCGCGCCCCAGACGGGAGCGGGAAATGAACAGGGTCAGGCCGAGCATCGCCACCAGGGTGACGACGAAAACCAGCACCTGCATGTAAGAAATCAGCACTTCTTGTGCGCCACCTGGGCCGAAGGAGAAGCTCCCCGGGATCAGGTTGGGAATGGACTTGTCCTTGGAGTCCTGGGACAGCAATACGGTGTTCTGCAGGAAAATCGACATGCCGATGGCGGAAATCAGCGGGATCAAGCGGTTGCTGCCACGCAAGGGGCGGTAAGCGACGCGTTCGATACTGTAGCCATAGGCACTGGTCACGACGATCGACGCCAGGAACGCGGCGGTCATCAACAGCGGCAGGGAGTGGATACCCAGCATGGCCAGCCCGGCAAGGGCGATGAAGGCCACGTAGGAACCAATCATGTACACCTCGCCATGGGCGAAGTTGATCATTCCAATGATGCCGTAAACCATTGTGTAGCCAATGGCTATCAAGGCATAGGTGCTGCCAACGGTCATCCCGTTAACCAGCGTTTGGAAAAAATGATAGATCTCAGGCATTACAGCGCTCCTAAAAACCCGATACGCATTTCACTGGTGGAGTCATTTCCGGCTCGGTGCCCTGCTCTATGATCAGGTTGCACGAAGCGTTTGCCAGCGAACCGCTGGTGACGGTTTTAAGATTTTCAGGTGAGCCAGCGCCCGGATCGCGGGTGACAGGCCCATAAACCTCGTAAAACAAAGCCCACTGCTCTCACAGTGGGCTTGTTGGACCAGTAACGCCTGGCTTACTGAGGGGAAACTTCGGTTTTTGGTTTACCGAAGTGCCATTCGTAGACCACGAATTTGAAGTCCTTCAGGTCGCCCTTGGCGTCGAAGCTCAGATCGCCGGTTGGGGTTTTGAAGGTGCCGGCGTGGATGGCAGCAGCCACTTTGGCGGTGTCTTCGCTTTTCGCGGCAGCGATACCGCCGGCGATCACTTCAACGGCCGAGTACGCTGGGAACACGAACGGACCGGTTGGGTCCTGCTTGTTCTTGGTGAACTCTTCAACGATGGCCTTGTTGGCCGGGTCGGTGTCGAAGGATTTCGGCAGGGTGACCAGCAGGCCTTCGGAAGCGCCCTGGGCGATTTGCGAGATGGAGTCGTTACCCACACCTTCTGGGCCCATGAACTTGGCGTTCACGCCTTTTTCCTTGGCCTGGCGCAGGATCAGGCCCAGCTCTGGGTGGTAGCCGCCGTAGTAGACGAAGTCGACGTTGGCTTGCTTGAGCTTCTGGATCAGCGAGCCGAAGTCTTTGTCGCCAGCGTTGATGCCTTCGAACAGGGCGACTTTCACGCCTTTTTTCTCGAGGGTCTGTTTAACGGCGGTGGCGATGCCTTCACCGTACTGCTGTTTGTCGTGGATAACAGCGACGACTTTTGGCTTCACGTGGTCGGCGATGTAGTTGCCGGCCGCTGGGCCTTGAGCACTGTCCAGGCCGATGGTGCGGAACACCAGCTTGTAGCCACGGGAAGTGATTTCCGGGCTGGTGGCAGCCGGGGTGATCATGATCACGCCTTCGTCTTCATAGATATCGGACGCTGGCTGAGTGGAGCTGGAGCAGAGGTGACCGACTACGAACTTGACGCCGTCGTTGACCACTTTGTTGGCTACGGCAACGGCTTGTTTTGGATCGCACGCATCGTCGTATTCTTTCGCTTCAAGCATTTTGCCGTCGACACCGCCCTTGGCGTTGATGTCAGCGATTGCCTGCTTGGCACCCATGAATTGCATGTCGCCGTATTGCGTCACTGGACCTGTCTTAGGGCCAGCGATACCGATCTTGATGGTGTCGGCTGCGAACGAATGGCCGGCAACCCCAGCCAGGACCATAGCGGCAAACAGTTTGGAAATCTGCTTAGTAGCCTTATTCATAGTGCTCCACTCTTACTGTTGTATTTTTTATAGTTCTAGCGGCCTTGTGAGCTGCAGAACCGGATCAGATATCGCGGATATCCCCCCGGCATTGCCCTGGCAACTGTACCGGTACAGTGTAGAGCGCCGGTTCATCGCTTGAAAAGCTGGCTGCTGGGGGCAAACCTTGGGTATGTCGCTTTAATGAAAGAAAAAGACAGAATTGCGGCGGGCTGATGCCAGAGTTTCAGGCAATCCTTGGCTTTCCTGACACTTTCGTTCGGTGCCTCATTTGCAACTGGGTTTTTCTGCCTGACGCCTGACGCTATGATTGCGCCGATTTTTTATTCAGGTGAATTCCCATGACGCAAGAACCTAGCACCCTCTATGCCAAGCTGCTCGGTGAAACCGCCGAAATTTCCTGGAAGGAGCTTGAACCGTTCTTTGCCAAGGGTGCCCTATTGTGGGTCGACGCCGGCCTGGATTTGATCGAAGCGGCCGAAGGAATGGCCACGGATAACCGCGACAAAGTCGCTGGGTGGCTGGCCGCAGGGAGCCTTGGCGAAGTGTCTGCGACGCGGGCATTGGACCTGGTTGAGCGCGATCCAAGCCTGTGGGCGGTGGTGGTTTCGCCGTGGATTCTGATCCAGGAACGGGCAGCGCAAGAAAGGCCTGCGCTATAAAGGTGCGTATTTTTTCGTCGGGCAAGTGTGTAGCGGAGTAACCGCTGGCGCCGTGATGGCATCTTGCCGTAGAGAAAGGTCACAGGTGACGGTGACGTAAGCGTCACGGGAACAGTTTTAAAGCGGGCGGAACATCGGGGGAATTGTTTCCGGGTGTGGCAAAGCCCCGGATTTTTGTCGTTATGCCAGCCTTCATCGCAGGCAAGCCAGCTCCCACATTTGAAATGCATTCCAAGTGTGGGAGCTGGCTTGCCTGCGATGAAGGCGACTCGGTCTAGGCGGTCTTGCCGGTATGGTTATTCAACGAAATTACCTTGGTCTTGCCGATCCGGTGGCGGTAAATCTCGCGCAAGTACTTGATCGCCTTCTTCACGCAATCCCGTGACAGGCGAATATCGTTGATCGACACAAACTTGTCCTTGTCGTTGATCAATTCGCGGTACTTCTTCTCATACATCGGCTTGATCGCGTACCAGTTGGTATCGAGAATCTTCGCCGGGTTTTCAAACTCATTGAGCAGCTCATCGATGCGGTTTTCATCGAAGTCCTCATGGATGATGAAGTCCAGTATCGAGTTGTCCAGTGTCTCGTCAAACCGGTACGGGTTACGCGCAAAGCAGCGCTTGATAAACGCCACGATCAAGGTCAAAAAATCATCCGACAGGCACGGGCTCTTGGCGATCAGTGTGGTCAGCGACAAGTTGGCCGAGGCGCCGATGACCAGCGCATAACGCTTGAGCGTGGTATTGGGAAACAGGCTGTTGAGGTGGGTCTTGAGCCGGTTGAGGTCCATGTAGGACAGCTTGTAATCCTTGGGCAACGACACAATCGAGACCACCGACGAGCAGTTCTTGAAAAAGTGCAGGTCATGCAGCGCCGCCGCGTCATAGCCGGAGTTCTTGTATTGCTCCAGGGACGCCTTGTAACGCTTGGACTCGATCGGCAACAGGCTGATGCCTTCGATGGCCTGGGTGACCTTATTGAAGTGCGGCAGGTCGATGGAGCGGAAAAACAGGTCGTCGATATTCAGGCGCTGCGGCTCTTTATCGAACACCTTGAACTTGTCGCCCGAGGGCGCCGGGGTTTCTGGCACCACCGATTCGGCGTAGGCAATTGCCACCGGCCCGGCCAGGCTCATGAACAGGTCGTTGGCGTCCAGGCGGATGGTTTCGCCGATATCGATGCCGGCGCGCCGGAAGTAGTTCTGGTCGTAATCGGTGGTCACCGCCTGGGCGGTGAGGATGTTGAAGATCTGTTGGGAGATGTACTGGTTGGCGTGTTTTTCCATGGCATTGACGTCAATGTTCTGGATATTGCCGTCATCGCTCTCTTCGGCATAACGCATGATGTCGTTGGAGATCAGCATCATCGCGTTCCACGGCCGAATACGGCCTTTTACACTGGCTTCGCTGCTGTCTTCGTTGTCGAAGTTGTATGAAAAATCCCACTCTTCCGACAGGTATTTGCACAGCAACCGTCCGGCGTTGATGTGCAGCGCCTCGGACATTTCGCTGCGGTGGTCAGAGATATTCGGCAGCACGCAAATGCCGCTGGTGAAGATTGGCTCGAACACAAAGGCATGGCCGCTTTTGCTGTCGTGCTCGTCGGCGGGCTTGGTGTCGAAGGTCTTGTTCATGTACGAATGTTGCTGGGCCAGGCCGAACTCCGAGGCCATGCCCGAACCCGTACCGCCGCCGGCGCTGAAGATCGAAAAATACAGGCGCGACTGGTTGGCCTTGATACCGCAGGAATCGATCAGGTACGAGTGAATCATCTTCCAGTCGGGGCTGGAAAAACGCTGGGTGTCTTTGTTGAGGATGATCTTGGCCAAGTACTGGCCGAGGATCGGCGCGTTACCAGCGCCACCTGCGTGGACCTCCGAGAGATCCATGATCTTCATCTTGCTGTAGTCGCGCAGGAAGCCGCTTTTTTCACCCTTGCGCGAGAAGCGGATGCGCCCGGCAATGTCCTTGTCCAGGTCGCCCAGCATCACCAACGGTTCCACCAGGAACACCGGCTTGGTGGCCTTGCCGCCGCCCAGGCGCAGGTTGTTGCGGATCCATTGGGCGGGGCTGTAGCCCTTGTCTGTCGATTTATCTTCGGTGCTGAATTCATTGAGGTAGAACTTGCGCGCGTTGTACACCAACTCCGCCACGTCCAGCGCGATGTTCGAACCGCAGCGGCCCAGGCCGATCAGGCACACCGAGGGGAATTCCTGCTCGCTGCGCGTTTCAGCGTCGCCTTCGGATTGGGGCGGGCGCGGGAACACCATGTCGCGCAGGCCGTCGAGGTTATCGAGGATGCGGTCGGTATTGGTTTCGGTGAAGTACAGGTATTGCTGGGTAGACAGCGGTCGGGCGCTGCTCAATGACTTGGTGCTTGAGGGTTTCTCGGCAGGAGCGGTCGGCAATACGTCGCTAATCTCGGAGACAGCATTATTTTTGGAAGTCATTGGGCGCCATGTACCTGGACGGACGGCCCAAAAAATCCAGGCGCCATCACTGAATGAGAGTTCGCGACTTTACAGTGCGTCTGAGTCCGGGACGCGCGGGTTTAACCTTTGGTTTTCAAAGGGAATCGGCGCCGGACTCTGATGAATCGGCCGTTCGTCGGCGTTCTTTAGGCGGATGATGGCTAAATGCCAAAATTTCGGCGTCAGCGAATTGGCCTGACAATGGACGGCGGCCCGATACGGCCTGCGGCTGTATCTTTAGGCGTGAGGGCGTCTTTATTGCCCTCGACGCTGAACGGGTAGAGCGGGTTACGCATCTGGATGCCCTGGATCACACCCACCACATCGCTCAATGGCACCGCCGGGCTCAGCAGGTACCCCTGTATATAGTCGCAGCCGTGCTTGAGCAGCAGTTCAAATTGCGCCTGGGTTTCCACACCTTCGGTGACCACCTGCAAATGCAGGGTGTGGGCCATGCCGATGATCGCCTGCACGATCTCGACATCGGCGGTGGACTTGGGGATGTCCTGGATAAACGACCGGTCGATCTTCAGGGTATTGAGCGGCAGGCGCTTGAGGTAGGCGAGGGATGAATACCCGGTGCCGAAATCATCAATGGCCAGCGAAACGCCCAAGGCGCGGATCTGGCGCAACAGCGCCAGGGTGCTGCTGATATTGCCCATCAGCGCGTTTTCAGTGACTTCCAGTTCCAGGCGGCTGGCGGTGATCCCGGCAAAACGCAGGGCGGCCTCGATCTCATCGGCCAGTTCGTCACGGGCCAGGTTCAAGGCCGAGCAGTTCACGGCCATGGTCAGCTCGGTGTAACCGCGATCAGACAACAGGCTCAAATCGTGACAGGCCTGACGCAATACCCAGTGGTCGAGTTCGGCAATCAATCCGTTGTTTTCGGCGATACCGATAAACCGGTCCGGCGCCAACAACCCATGTTGTGGATGCTGCCAGCGCACCAGCGCCTCCAAGCGGGTAACCTTGCCCAGTTTCATGTCGAAGATCGGTTGGTAGAACAGCACCAATTCGTTGCGGCCGCGCAGCGCGGCGCGCAACTCCTCTTCCAGTTGCAGCTCAAGGAAGGCGCGGGTTTTAAGGTTGGAGCTGAAGAAGTTCAGGCTGTTGCGCCCCGCGTCCTTGGACTGGTACAGCGCCAGGTCAGCGGTT
Organism: Pseudomonas sp. ChxA; assembly: GCF_030263855.1. Taxonomy (NCBI): domain Bacteria; kingdom Pseudomonadati; phylum Pseudomonadota; class Gammaproteobacteria; order Pseudomonadales; family Pseudomonadaceae; genus Pseudomonas; species Pseudomonas sp. ChxA. The sequence goes on along the minus strand of NZ_JARPMK010000002.1, from coordinate 13,679 downwards.
TTAAGCAACTCTTCGCAGGTTAGCCCGTCATCGGGGAACAGGCTGATGCCAATGCTGGTGGTCATCACCATGCGCCGCCCGGCCAGTTCGATCGGCTCTTTCATTTTTTGCATGATGCGCTGGGCCAGGTGCCGCGCTTCGTCGCGATGGTGAATGTTGATCAGGATGCAGAACTCATCGCCGCCAAACCGCGCGACCACATCTTCATGGCTGCGTACCGAGCCCTTGATATGTCCGGCCAGCACGGTGAGCAGTTGGTCGCCGGCATCGTGGCCGAGGCTGTCATTGATGCGCTTGAAGTGGTCGATATCGAGGAAGATCACCGCCATCATGCCGTTACTGGCGGTTTTTTCGGCGACTTTTTCTGCAAAGATCTGATTGAAGCCACGACGGTTGAGCAGGCTGGTCAGCGCATCGAAGTGCGCCACTTGTTGCAGTGAGGCGCGGGCTTGGTCCAGCTCACTGAGCAAGGCATTGACCCGGCGCAGGTCGCGCTCCTTGTGCTGCAGTTTTTTGTCGGCGAGGGCAGCGCTGACGCTGCTGCCGATCACCAGCAAGGTGATCACGGCCACCGACAGGCCCAGTTGAATCGGGTTGTTATCCAGGGGTAATGCGAGGTCAGCGCCGGCCGGCACCAGCATTTGCATGGCGGCCATGCCGGTGAAGTGCATGCTCAGGATGCCGGCGCCCAGCACCAGGCTGGCGGCGTATTTGAGCAACTGATGAAACACGCCGGAGCCGGTGCGCAGGTAGCTCGACAGCAACAGCGCGGCCAGGCTGGCGCCGATGGCAATCGCCACCGAGGCCAGGAACAAGTCGGTTGCGAAGTACACATCGGCCTGGGAGCGCATGGCCGACATGCCGACGTAATGCATCAACGCGATACCCAGGCCCATCCATACCGATGCCAGCAGGTATTGATGGAAGCGCAGGTGGGTATGACTGAGGGTTTGCATGGCGAACAGCGAAGCGATCAAGGCGATCACCAGCGAGGCGAACGTCATGATCAATTCATAATGAATGGCGATAGGCGCCTGGAAGGCCAGCATGCTGATGAAGTGGGTCGACCAGATGCCACCCGCCAGGCAACCCGCTCCCAGCCAGCGCCAATGCCGGCGGGCGGTAGGGTCTTCGACATGGCCGACGCGCTCAGCCATGTCCAGCGTGCCGAAGCCGGCTGCGCAAGCAACCAGATACGCCAGTAGCACCAGGAACGGGTTATGACTGCAATTGAGTAATAAATGCCCGTTCTCTGGCAGGTCGGTAAAAAAATGCAGACCCAGCCATTCCATAGCAAGCCCCGTCATAGCGTCACGTCACAGCCTACGGCGATGACCTATGAAGTCGAGTATAGAAGCCTCGCGGGATTTGCCAGGGATAATGGCACTTTGCTCTCAACCATTTTGGCATGCCCGCCATAGCGTTTGATGCTAAGCGCTGATCGGCAGCTCCAGTTCAAAAGGTGCCTCTAGCGGCGGCAGGCCAAAGGCGGCGCGTGCGGTATCGCAATCGACGTTGTGTTCGCCCTGGCTCCACGACGCGTCGAACTCCCGGCAGGGGCTCGAGCGTTGTTCATAGATGGTGCAACGGGTGCCCTTGCCGACCTCACCCTCAAGGCTGCAACACCTGGCGGGTTTCTGGTCAGTACCAATCATCGCCACGCGTGTGGGGTTGATCTGCACCACCAAGTCATCGGGCACCGTGCCGCCCGATGAGGCGCACTCGCCCCAGAAGAAAGACACACGAAAGTGTGAACAGCAGGCACCGCAACTCAGACACGGACTGGCTTCGGACATGGGCGTCATCGATAAGAAAAGTAGGATGTGGGTGTTACGGAAGGCTCGCCATTCTATCCGTGCCATGGCGGTTGGGAAGGGGGGCGAGAACTTATATTTTCGTAGGGAAAGTCCCGTGGTTGCGGGTGAAATCATGCCCTATCAGCTTTACGAATCATTACAGACAAGTGTGCCTGGCCTGATTATGTTGCAGGTACCGGGCAGGATGCATCGGGCATCGCAGCTCTCATAACAATAAAAGAGACGGACCCATGCAGAACTCGACCCAAGCGGCGAATGCCTGGCGCATTCTGTTCCTGCTGTTCCTCGCCAACCTGTTCAATTTTTTCGACCGCACCATTCCCGCCATCATCATCGAGCCAATCCGCATGGAATGGCACTTGAGCGACTTCCAGCTCGGCATCATCGGCACCGCCTTCACCATCGTCTACGCCATCGCCGGCCTGCCGCTCGGGCGCTTGGCCGATACCGGTTCACGTAGCAAGCTGATGGGTTGGGGCCTGTTTGCCTGGAGCGGGCTGACGGCGGTTAACGGCATGGTCGGCAGCTTCTGGACCTTTCTGCTGGTGCGCATGGGCATCGGCATCGGTGAAGCCAGCTATGCGCCGGCGGCCAATTCGCTGATCGGCGACCTGTTTCCCGCGCACCGCCGCGCCCGCGCCATGGGCATTTTCATGCTGGGCCTGCCGTTGGGCCTGCTGCTGGCGTTCTTCACCATTGGCGCGATGGTCAAGGCGTTCGACAGCTGGCGCGCACCGTTCTTTATCGCCGCCGTGCCGGGGCTGATCCTCGCGATCTTCATGTTCTATATCAAGGAACCCAAGCGCGGCGCGGCGGAAACCGTGCAGGTCTCCCAGGAGCGTGTAGACCGCCCGATTCGTCGTGTCCTGGCGGTGCCGACCTTTCTGTGGCTGGTGCTGGCCGGGTTGTGCTTTAACTTCGCCACCTATGCGTGCAACTCATTCCTGGTGCCGATGTTGCAGCGTTATTTCCTGATGCCGTTGCAGGACGCCGCGGTGGCCACCGGCGTGATCGTCGGCATCACCGGGCTGGTGGGCCTGACCCTGGGCGGCTGGATTGCCGACAAGATCCATCAGCGGATCGCCAACGGCCGGCTGCTGTTTGCTGCATGCAGTTTGATTATCTCGACCATCACCACTGCCTGGGCCTTGCATGCGGGGCGCATTGAGATTGGCGTGTTTGTGGCGCTGTTCAGTGTGGGCTGGTTGTTCGCCTATAACTTCTACACCTGCGTGTACACGGCCATTCAAGACGTGGTTGAGCCGCGCTTGCGCGCCACGGCGATGGCGCTGTTTTTTGCCGGCTTGTACTTGCTCGGCGGTGGCATGGGGCCGGTGGTGGTGGGCGGCCTGTCCGACCATTTTGCCCATTCGGCGATGTACGCCGATGGGGCTGCGCAGATGACCGAGGCGTATAAAGCGGTGGGGTTGCACGACGCGATGTACCTGATTCCGGTGGCGCTGTTTTTGACCATGCTGTTTCTGTTCCAGGCCTCGCGCAGTTTTGTGCGCGATGCCAAGAAGATGAAGGATGGGTTGGGGGCGGTAGAGGTGCCTGCTGCTGCCGCTGTAGCTTGATCGTGGTGACGCCAAGCTCCCACGGGTGATCGTTCCCACGCTCCGCGTGGGAATGCATCCTGTGACGCTCTGCGTCATGCTTTGGAACGCGGAGCGTCTGTGGCTGCATTCCCACGCAGAGCGTGGGAACGATCAGCGTGGGAACGATCAAAGGCCCGCATTGCGCGGGCCTTTTTTTAACTCAAATGCCGATCAACCCGCCACCAACACCCGAATCGCTTCCAACCGCAGCGCCGCCTTGTCGAGCATGGCCAGGCCTTGCTCGCGCTGGTTGCGCAGGGCCACCAGCTCGCTGTCGCGCACGGTCGGGTTGACCGCTTGCAACGCGGTCAGGCGCGCCAGTTCTTCGTCGGTGTCGGCTGCCAGACGGCGTTTGGCCTCGGCCACACGCTCGGCGTGACGCGGGGTGATCTTTTCTTCGCCAGCATTGATGCGCGGCGTGAGCTGATCGCGCTGGGCCTGCACGAACTTGTTGGCACTGGCGCGTGGCACGCTTTCCAGCTGGTCGTTCAACGTTTCAAACGACACACGACCGGACAGGTCATTGCCATTGGCATCCAGCAGGCAGCGCAGCGCTGCCGGCGGCAGGTAACGGCCCAGTTGCAGCGAGCGCGGTGCAACCACTTCGCTGACGTAGAGCAGTTCCAGCAACACGGTGCCCGGCTTGAGCGCCTTGTTCTTGATCAGCGCCACGGCGGTGTTGCCCATCGAGCCGGACAGCACCAGGTCCATGCCGCCTTGCACCATCGGGTGTTCCCAGGTGATGAACTGCATGTCTTCGCGCGACAGCGCCTGGTTACGGTCGTAGGTGATGGTCACACCTTCGTCGTCGCCCAAGGGGAAGCTGGCGTCGAGCATTTTTTCGCTGGGCTTGAGGATCAGTGCGTTTTCCGAATGGTCTTCGCTGTCGATACCGAAGGCGTCGAACAGGGTTTCCATGTAGATCGGCAGGGCGAACTGGTCGTCTTGCTCAAGAATGTCTTCCACCAGCGCATCGCCTTCACCCGCGCCGCCGGAGTTGAGCTCCAGCAAGCGGTCGCGACCAGTGTGCAGCTCCTGTTCCAGACGCTCGCGCTCGGCACGGGCTTCATCGATCAAGGCTTGCCACTCGCCGTCGTCGGCGTTTTCCAGCAGCGGCAGCAGGCGCGGGCCGAACTGATGCTGCAAGGCGTTGCCGGTCGGGCAGGTGTTGAGGAACGCGTTCAGCGCTTCGTGGTACCACTGGAACAGGCGCTCTTGCGGGCTGGTTTCCAGGTACGGCACGTGCAGTTCGATCACATGCTTCTGGCCGATTCGGTCCAGACGGCCGATCCGCTGTTCCAGCAGGTCGGGGTGGGACGGCAGGTCGAACAGCACCAAGTGGTGGGAGAACTGGAAGTTGCGGCCTTCACTGCCGATTTCCGAGCAGATCAGCACCTGGGCGCCGAACTCTTCGTCTGCGAAGTAGGCAGCGGCGCGGTCACGCTCGAGGATGTTCATGCCCTCGTGGAACACCGTGGCCGGGATGCCGGAGCGCACGCGCAGGGCGTCTTCCAGGTCCATGGCGGTTTCGGCGTGGGCGCAGATCACCAACACTTTGGTGCGCTTGAGCATTTTCAGCTGGTCGATCAGCCACTCGACCCGTGGGTCGAAGCGCCACCAGCGGTTTTCTTCTTCAACATCCGGCTGCGACTGGAAGCTGACTTCCGGGTACAGCTCGGCGTGTTCGCCCAGCGGCAGTTCGAGGTATTCGTCCGGGTTCGGCAGCGGGTAAGCGTGCAGCTTGCGCTCCGGGAAACCCTGCACGGCGGCGCGGGTGTTACGGAACAGCACGCGGCCGGTGCCGTGGCGGTCGAGCAGCTCACGCACCAGGCGTGCGCTGGCTTCGGTGTCGCCATCGTTGACGGCGCTCAGCAGTGCTTCACCTTCGTCGCCGAGGAAACCCTGGATGGTTTTGTGCGCTTTTGGCGACAGGCGGCCCTTGTCCAGCAACTCCTGCACGGCTTCGGCTACCGGGCGATAGTTCTCGCTTTCGGCGCGGAAGGCGTGCAGGTCGTGGAAGCGGTTCGGGTCCAACAGGCGCAGGCGCGCGAAGTGGCTGTCCTGGCCCAGTTGTTCCGGGGTGGCGGTGAGCAGCAACACGCCTGGGATCACTTCGGCCAGTTGCTCGACCAGCGCGTATTCCGGGCTGGCTTTTTCTTCATGCCACACCAAGTGGTGGGCTTCGTCGACTACCAGCAGGTCCCAGCCGGCGGCGAACAGCGCGTCCTGAGCCTTCTCGTCGTCCACCAGCCATTCCAGGGCTACCAACGCCAGCTGGGTGTCTTCGAATGGGTTGGTGGCATCGCTTTCGATAAAACGTTCTTCGTCGAACAGCGCAACCTGCAGGTTAAAACGGCGGCGCATCTCCACCAGCCACTGGTGTTGCAGGTTTTCCGGTACCAGGATCAGCACGCGGTTGGCGCGACCCGACAGCAGTTGGCGATGGATCACCAGGCCCGCTTCGATGGTCTTGCCCAGGCCCACTTCGTCGGCCAGCAATACCCGTGGCGCGATACGGTCAGCGACTTCGCGGGCGATGTGCAGTTGGTGAGCAATAGGTTGCGCACGCACGCCGCCCAGGCCCCATAGCGAGGATTGCAACTGACGGCTGGTGTGTTCCAGCGTGTGATAGCGCAGCGAGAACCAGGCCAGCGGGTCGATCTGCCCGGCGAACAGACGGTCGCTGGCCAGGCGGAACTGGATGAAGTTCGACAGTTGGGTTTCCGGCAGGGTGACCTGCTCGTTCTGCCCATTGAGGCCGTGGTAGACCAGCAGGCCATCGACGTCGTCGACTTCCTGTACGGTCATTTTCCAGCCTTCGAAATGGGTGATGCTGTCACCCGGCGAAAACCTCACACGAGTGAGGGGCGCATTCCGTAGCGCATACTGACGAGTGTCGCCAGTGGCCGGATAGAGCACGGTCAACAAGCGCCCGTCCTGTGCCAGAACGGTGCCTAACCCCAGCTCTGCTTCGCTGTCACTAATCCAGCGTTGCCCCGGTTGATACTGCTGCGCCATGCTGCCTGACTCCCGCCGTGAAAAAGCCGACTATTCTAACGGAACACGGCTTCCAGACCAAAAGGAATAGGTGCAGCTTCAAGCTTTAAGCTACAAGCGGCAAGAAAAAGGGCGATATGTTCGTCGGATAGATGACGATTGGTTCACAAGTTGGGGGCTTGACGCTCAAGTCGCCCCTCCCGCAGCCGACAGTCTGCTGAATAGGAGACTAAAAACCATGCTGCCACCCATACTGCCCCTGAGTGTTGTGCCGGTTACGTCACAGCTTGATCCGGTGCGCCAGAAGCCGGATATCCCGCCCGTGGTGCCCGTGCAGGCCGGTTCCAACGAAAGCACCATCGATCTGAAAAAGGGCGATGCCGAGCAGTCGACTTTTTTACTGCGCGAAGAACAACGTCGTCAGCAAGAACAGCACAAACGCCGGCGCGAAGCGGATGAAGACCCCGAGGCGCATCTGGCGATCCCCGGCGATGAACTCAACGCCGACAACACGGTGCCGGTGGCGCCGCTGATCGAAGACGCGCCGCGCCAGGGTTTGTGGGTGGACGTCGAGGTTTAATCGCGCAACTCGCGCAGCGCGGCGATCAGCAACTCGATGTCGTGCTCGGTGTTGAGCGGGCTGACAGACACCCGCGCAATGCTTGTAAGCCCCCGCGCCTGCATATCCAGAGGCGTGTAGGCCACACCATTGGCGCCGATGTTGATGCGCTTTAATCCCAGCCTGCGCTTGAGTTCAAACGCCTCCCAGCCGGCGAGGTTAAAGGCGATCAGTCCTGAGTGAAGCGTGCCCAGATCGTGCAGGGAAACGCCCGGAATCTGACGCAGCGCGTCGCGGATTTGTCCGCTGAGCTGCAAGACCCTTGCCCACGTCTGCTCCACGCCCAGTCGGTTAATTTCCTGCAGCGCATTGCCCAAGCCCGCCAATAAGGCGTAGGACACTTCACTGGTTTCAAAGCGGCGGGCATCGCTACGCAGGTCGAACCCTTCAGCAGTCCAGGGCGCCGAGAACACGTCGCGCTGGGCCGGGTTCAGGCGTTGCAGAAAGTCCGCTCGCACATATAGCAGCGCCGTGCCACGCGGCCCGCGCAGGTGTTTGCGCCCGGCTGACTTGAGTACGTCGCAGTGCAACGCCTGCACATCCACCGGCAACTGGCCGACGGCTTGGCCGGCGTCGATGAAGTAGGGGATTGCGTGGCGCCTGGCCACTCCGCCGATGGCCTGGGCAGGGTTGATCAGGCCGCCGTTGGCCGGCAGCCAGGTCAGGTCGATCAGCTTGACGTTGGCATCAATCATCGCCTCCAGCGCCAATGGGCACACTGCGCCGGTGGCATCGCAGGGAATGACCTCCACTCGGGCACCCGCTTGCACGGCCAACTGCATACTCGCCAAGTTGCCGCCCCATTCATGGCGCCCGACCAGGATGCGATCGCCCGGCTGCCACGGCCCCAGGGCCTGGAACGCCAGGCTCCAGGCGGTTGAGCCGCTGCTGGCGAAGGCAATCGAGGAGGCGGGCGCATTGAGCAATTGCGCGGCTGCGCGCCGGGCTTTTTCCACCAGGATCGCGCCATGTTCGCCGGCCTCCATCGGGCCATCGCGGGCTTCGCGTTGCAACTGGTCGATGATGGCGTCGAGGGTGGCTTGGCTCGGCAGCGAGGCGCCGGCATGGTTGAAGTGCACGAGGCCCGATTGGCAGCCGGGTGTATCGTCACGCAGATGCTGGACCTGCAGCGGGCTCACGACAGCAGCTCGAAAATTGCGTCCACCTCCACGGCGACGCCAGCGGGCAGGCTCGAAACGCCAACGGCGGTGCGCACGTGCCGGCCTTTGTCGCCCAGGGCATTGACCACCAGATTGGAGGCGCCGTTGGCAACCACGCTCTGGCGCGTGAAATCGCCGCTGCTGGCGATGAACACACCCAAGCGGAGAATGCGCACTACACGCGACAGGTCATCACCGACGGCAGCGCTTAACTGGCCGAGCAAGCCCAACGCCGCCAGCTCTGCTGCCTGGGCACCTTCTTCATCGCTGAGGGATTCGCCCAACCTGCCAATGTAGGCAGGTTTACCGTCGAGCATGGGAATTTGCCCGGAGATAAACAGCTGGTTCTGGCTGGTGACGTGGTTGATGTAATTGGCTGCGGGTTGGCTGGGAGTTGGCAGCGTCAGGCCAAGGGCTTGTACGCGTTGGCGGATGGAGTCGCTCATGTTGGAACCTCTGGAGTTAAGAGGTTTGAGCATGTTTGTTGTAGCAATGGGCGACAAACGCATAGATCTCACTCGACGTATCGAAATAGCTCATACGTCAGCGCAGGTGTCCTGCAACCATTGACTGAAGCATTCGACCGCTTGGCTCGCAGGGCCTTGAGGCACGATCAGCCAGTAACCGATTTCACTGTGATAGGGCGGCCAGTCAAAAGCTTCCACCAGGCTGCCGTCCTTGAGCTTGCGCTCTATCAGGCGGTGACGGCCCATGGCGATGCCTTGGCCAGCCACGGCGGCTTCGACCACGATGTTGTAATCGTGCAGCATCACGCGGGGGTGTTGGTCGAGGTTGACCTGATAGTGCGCCGACCAATCCGTCCACTCGAATGGACGGTGCGAGGTGGCCATCAACAACGCGCCATTATGCAACTGGCTGGCCTTGAAGGCCGGGCTGCACACCGGTGAGATGACTTCCGCCATCAAGCGCGTGGCCTGCACATCGGGCCAGTCGCCCTTGCCATAGCGGATGGCCAGGTCGACCTCGGCGGCAGCAACGTTTGCCAATTGAATCGCCGGCAGCAGCTCCACTTGGATATGCGGATAACGATTGAGAAACCCTGCCAGGCGCGGGGCCAGCCACAGCGTGGCGAAGGAGGCCAGCAGGCCCACCCGCAGTACCGTGGTCGTGGGGGCGGCTTTTTGCGCGCGGGTGGCGGCGGCGATCATGTCGAGCGCCGGGCGGATTTCGTCGTAGTAGTGTTGGCCGTCGGCGGTCAGATCAATCGCACGGGTGCGTCGGATAAACAGCGGTTTGCCAAGGTGTTCTTCAAGTTTATGGACCTGATGGCTCAAAGCGCTCTGGGTCACTGACAGCTCCTTTGCTGCCTTGATAAAACTCAAGTTGCGCGCCACGGCCTCGAAGGCACGCAGGGCCAGCAGGGGTGGAAGGTCCTTGTGCAGTGCCACCTGAGTGCGTCTCCGGGGTTGGGTGTGTGCGCCGATTTTGGGTGATGGCCTGCATTTTGTCGCCCGCTGATTTGCCGTCGGGCAGAGGAGGCCGCATTATTAGCCTATTCCCGCCACGACGTATGCCAAGCCATGAGTGATGACGACAAGCTGATTGACCTGAATGCCGAACGCGCCAAGCGTGTGCATGACCTGAATGACAAGCGCCTGAACGAAGTGCGCCAGGCATTTGAACAAGCGATGCCTTTAGGCAAAACCAAGAAGAAGTCGAAGAACAAACCGAAAAAACGTTGAAACAACCTGCATCCATTGATGCAGGTCAGTTATTGCCCTTCTTTACGCCCCGTTGCGGGCGACATTGATCCCCGTCAATTTTCCAATCCGCCTTCTCCATTAACTTAGCCCTATCGCAACAGGGCACGAGCAGGAGGCCGGTCATGTTTTTCGATAATGTGGTATTTGCCGGGGTGCTGACTGTCAGCCTCATGGTGCTGTTTTTTGTAGGGTTTGGGATTTTTATCTGGAAGGACGCTAATAAGCGTAAAGAACCGTAAGTTCTTCTGGGTTACATGAGCACGCAAGGCATTTTGGGCGACTTCGGTCGCCCTTTTTTTTGGGCTTTATTTAGTATGTGATCGTTCCCACGCTCCGCGTGGGAGTGCCGCCGAGGACGCTCTGCGTCCCGCGCCTGTAGTTGTGACGCTGAGCGTCACCCGATGCATTCCCACGCGGAGCGTGGGAACGATCTGGGGATAAAAAAAGGCGCGATCCTCATCAGGATCGCGCCTTCTTTTTCAGCCGCAGCCTATCAGCTACCCAACGCCTTGGACGCCAGCCAGAACAACCCGGCCGACAGGCCCACGGTTGCCGGCAAGGTCAACACCCAGGCCATCAGGATGGTCTTGACCGTGCCACCTTGCAGGCCACTTTTGTTGGCGACCATGGTGCCGGCCACACCGGACGACAATACGTGGGTAGTCGACACCGGAAGGCTGAAGATGTTGGCCAGGCCAATCATGCTCGCCGTGGTGATCTGCGCCGACATGCCTTGGGCATAGGTCATGCCCTGCTTGCCGATTTTCTCACCGATGGTCAGTACTACACGCTTCCAGCCCACCATGGTGCCCAGGCCCAGGGCCAGCGCGACGGCGAGGATCACCCAGAACGGGGCGTACTCGGTGGTGGCGGTCAAGTCTTTACGCAGCTTGTCCAGGTCGGACTTCTCACGCGCTTCCAGGCCCGGCAGCTTGCCGACTTTCTTCGCGGTGTCGTCCAGGCACAGCAGGTAGCGGCGCACTTCAATGCGGTGCTCGGCAGTCAGCGAGTGGTAGTCGGAAACGCCTTTCAGGGTTTCCATCAATGCATTGATAGTCGGCTCGGTCTGCTGCGGGTTGCACTGGAACTTGCCCGGCAGGTCGTCCTTCACGCTTTTGCCCAGTGCCAGGAACTCACCGAGGGTGGCGTTGTTGCGCTGGTAGAACTGGCTCAAATGCACGGTGGCATCGCGAGTACGTTCAATCTGGTAGGTGGTGCTGCCCAGGTCGAGTACGAACTGCGCCGGTACGATACCGATGAGCACCAGCATGATCAGGCCGATGCCTTTCTGGCCATCGTTGGAGCCGTGCACGAAGCTCACGGCCATGGCCGAGATCACCAGTACCAGACGGTTCCAGAACGGTGGGTGCTTCTTGTCGTCAAGCTTGCGGCGCTGGTCCGGGGTCTTGTGCATTTTCGACAGTGGGCGCCACCATTTCAGGCCGATCAGCACCAAGGCTGCGACCAGGAAACCGGCCATCGGCGAGAACACCAGGGAAGCACCGATATCGATGGCTTTCTGCCAGTTCACACCGTCAGCCAGGGGGATGTCGTTGATCAGGGCATTGGCCAGGCCGACACCGAGGATCGAACCGATCAAGGTATGGGAGCTGGAGGCCGGGATACCGAAGTACCAGGTGCCCAGGTTCCAGGTGATCGCCGCTGCCAATAAAGAGAAGACCATTGCCAGGCCATGGCCGGTGTTCACATTGATCAGCAACTCCACCGGCAGCAAGTGCACGATGGCGTAGGCGACGCCGACACCACCGAGCAACACGCCGAGGAAGTTGAACACCCCGGAGAAGAACACGGCCAGGTGCGGCGGCATGGCTTTGGTGTAGATGACTGTGGCCACCGCGTTAGCGGTGTCATGAAAGCCATTGATGAACTCGAAGGCGAGGACAAAGGCCAGGGCGAGCAACAGGCTCACTAGAACCCAAGCATCCAGTCCGCTGAATAAATCGATCATGAAGGTTTTCTGACCCGGTCGTAAGGGGGCGCGATTATGCCAGAAAACCTCAGTAATCGATGCATTAGCTGCTCATCGGTAACAATCTTCACTGAAAAAGCACCCGGCAAAGCGGTGCATCCCAGGGTTTTCGGGGCTTTGGCAAGTCTTTGATTTATAAAGTATGGGGCCGAAAAGACACGGATTTGTCATGCAAACGTCATGTCTGAAACATTTGTATGAAATTTCGCTGGCAGCAGTAGGGCGCTGACCAATGGTGAGTCAATGCGAGGTGCCCTCCGCCGGCGGTGAGCCGGCAGAGACAGCAAGACCCTGGAAGCTCAGAGTGAAGGGCTTATGGCTCTTCGGTTTTGAGTTCCTGTTCAATCTTTTGGATTTCCTGGGCAAATGCCTGATCCAGCAAGCTGGCGCGTTTGCGCCATGGTTTGCGCTCCGGCTCAGGTTGCGCGGCGTAGGTGGTGACTTCCCCGCCGTAAACGTCCTTGTAACGTTGTTCCTGGCGCTCAAGTTCCGCGCGCAGTTCGTCTTTCGTCACAGTGTTACCTAATTAAGTTGAGTGTATTGACTGTGCAGCGGCATGCCTGAAAGTCGTCCTCGGGTGGTTTAAAATTGAACGGTATAACCATTCAAGTTTGAAAAAGAGCCAAAGGCCAAATCTTATAAACAGGTATGTGTGACCGGTGATGCATGCAGCGCGCATCGCCTGGTGAGCTCCACTCCCGATGATAATGAAATCGGGCTGACCTCTGCACAAGCTGCATTATAGCGGCGCATTTGGATAAAACTATCAGCATTAAGTTAAAAAGCGTCAACTTCGTGTGAGACTTTTGTTACATGACGGTGTGAGTCATTCGCGCGTTCCGCGCGTTACTGTAGTGGTCCGCCCGGCTGTCGGGTTCCACTGGCAGAATTGCGATAATCGCATGGTCGTCCGATAATCGCCCAATGTTACGGGCGCCACCTTGTGCATCCCGGCCGGCGCGGCTTGTAATGGCGGCCAACCCTCCCAGCGGTTGAAAACAAGAGAAAGGACCCTTGAAATGAACGATCAATTGCGCAACTCCTTCGCATCAGTGGCGCCGCCGATCGTGGCTTCACCGGCCAAGCGTATCCAGGCGTTTACCGGTGATCCGGACTTCATGACCTCCCTGGCGCGCGGCCTGGCCGTGGTGCAGGCATTTCAGGAGCGCAAGCGCCACCTGACCATCGCCCAGATCAGCCATCGCACCGAAATCCCGCGTGCCGCGGTGCGCCGTTGCCTGCATACCTTGATCAAACTCGGTTATGCCACCACCGATGGGCGCACCTATTCACTGCTGCCCAAGGTTCTGACCCTGGGGCATGCCTATTTGTCCTCCACGCCATTGGCCGTATCGGCCCAGCCGTACCTGGACCGCATGAGCGAGCAATTGCACGAAGCCTGCAACATGGCGACCCTGGAAGGCGACGACATCCTTTATATCGCCCGCTCGGCCACCACCCAGCGCCTGATTTCGGTGGACCTGTCGGTGGGCGGGCGTTTGCCGGCGTATTGCACATCGATGGGACGCATCCTCCTGGCGGCGCTGGACGATGCCTCGCTCAAGGACTATCTCGACCACGCCGACCTGCAAACCAAGACCAGCCGCACCCTGACCACGCCCGAAGCCTTGTTCGAATGCCTGCAACAAGTGCGTCAACAAGGCTGGTGCATCGTCGACCAGGAGCTGGAACAGGGCCTGCGCTCCATCGCCGTGCCGGTGTACGACGCTTCCGGTCAGGTGTTGGCCGCGCTCAATGTCAGCACCCATGCTTT